>NZ_CP014475.1:0-2674822 GCF_001583415.1 Mycolicibacterium phlei | reverse complement strand
CGACGTGCCGACCTCGACGCTGCGGATCACCCCCGGCGCCAACATGATCGGCGAGCCACGCGACAGCGTCGCCGCCGAGGTCGGTGCGTTGGCGGGCACGGCGGTCTCCGCCGACGTGGTCGCGGTGCTGCGGCTCAAGTCCGCGCTGATCCGCGCCCTGCAGGTGTGCGCGGCGCTGGACACCACGCTGGAGCTGGCGGTGGAGCACGCGTCGTCGCGCACCCAGTTCGGGCGCCCGCTGGCCAAGTTCCAGGCCATCCAGCACATGGTCTCCGACATCGCGGCCGAGGCCACCCTGGCCCGCACCACCACCGAGGCGGCGCTGACCGCGGCGGTGGACTCCGACTGGACCGCACCGAACCTGGAGTTCCGGATCGCGGTGGCCCGCTCGTGCGTCGGCCACGCCGCCTCGGCCGTGGTGCGCAACGCCCACCAGGTGTTCGGTGCCATCGGCACCACCGTCGAACACCGGCTGCACGAGTACACCCGGGCCGCGCTGGCCTGGCGCGGCGAGTTCGGCTCGGTGCGCTCCTGGGACCAGCGCGTCACCGACGCCGCGCTCGACGCCGGCGCCGATGGACTGTGGGAACTGATCACCGGCTGACTCGTGTTCCGCTGACCGGGCCGAGCTGTGTCGAAGCGCACAGCGGCACGGTTTGCTTGCTGGCATGAGCAACGAGATCACGCTGTCGGAGGTCCAGGAGTTCATCGCCGAGTTCTGGTACCACTACGACCAGGGCCATTTCGCCGAACTCGGCGCCCGCCTCGGCGGGGAGATGGAGTACCTGAGCCGGTCGGACTCGGGCAACTGCCCGTTCGAGCACCTGCTCGCCGCCGAGCTGCACGGCAAGGACGAGACGCTGGCGTGGCTGACCCAGCACCGCAACGAGAACCCGTACCCGCTGCGCCATCACGCCACGAACATCTTCCGCACCGGCGCCGACGGTGAGGTCACCAACGCCCGCTTCTACCTGTACGTCAACCAGGTCACCAACAACGTTCCGTTCGACGTGTCCAGCGGCGTCGTCGACGTCGGCATCCGGCGTGCCGAGGGCGGTCTGGTGTTCACCTCGATGCGCGTGGTCCTCGACGCCGAGGACTCGATCCCGTTCGCCGAGCACGCGGCCAAGGCCTCGGCCGCCGCGGGTTCGTAACGCGTGGGCGCACAGGAGGTTTTCGGCGGGGGCGTCGCCGTCATCACCGGCGCGGGGCACGGCATCGGGGCCGGACTGGCCCGCTACGCCGCCTCGCTGGGGATGACGGTGGTGCTCACCGACGTCGACGCCGCGGCGATCGCGGCGCTGCGCGAGGAGCTTCCCGGCTCGGTCGACCGGGTGTGCGACGTGCGTGACGCCGCTGCGCTGGAAGCACTTGCCGCCGAGGTCTATTCCGAGATCGGTCCGGTGCGTCTGCTGGTCAACAACGCCGGCATCGAACAGTTCGGCTACCTGTGGGACACCCCCGTCGCCAACTGGGACCGGCTGGTGGACATCAACATCAACGGGGTGTTCTACGGGATCCGGGCGTTCCTGCCCCGGATGATCGAGGCCGCGGAACCCGCGTGGGTGTGGAACCTGTCGTCCATCGGCGGGGTGGCCGCTGTTCCGCTGCAGGCGCCTTACATCATGAGTAAGCACGCGGTGCTGGCGCTGACCGAGTGCCTGCGGCTCGAGGTGGAACTGGCCGGCCACGCCGACCGGATCCAGGTGCAGGCCGTGCTGCCGGGTGCGGTGAAGTCCAACATCTTCGAGGCGGCAGGCGGCGTCGAGGGCGGTGACGTCGAGGCCGCGGAGTCCCAGCGCGCCGCGATGCTCGACATCAAGGCCGCCGCGATGGACCCGATCGAGGCCGCCAAGGTGGTGTTCGACCAGGCCGCCGCCGGCGATTTCTACCTGCTCACCCAGCCCGACTACGTCGGCGGGGCGATGGCCGAGCGGGCCGAGGTACTCAAGCAGCGTCGCGCCCCGGTGCTGCGCACCAAACAGCGGTTCGACCCGGAACGGCACTGATGAGCCACCGACCGGTCCTGGATCCGGACGCCGCGGCCCGCGTCGCGGCGTTCGGACCCCCGACACCCATGCGGCAGCGTGGACTTCAGGCTGTGCGCGACTCGGTCGAGTCCGCGCCGCCACCGCCGGACATGCCCGAAATGGCCGAGATCGTCGACACCACGGCGCCCGGCCCCGCGGGTCCGGTACCGCTGCGGATCTACCGTCCGGCCACGGCGCCCACCCCGGCGCCGGTGATCGTTCACCTGCACGGCGGCGGGCTGGTGATGGGGTCCATCCGCTCCTTCGAACCGCTGGGCCGCACACTCGCGGCGGTCAGCAAGGCGGTGGTGGTGGCGGTGGACTACCGGCTGGCACCGGAGAACCCGCCGCCGGCCCAGTTCGAGGACAGCCTCGCGGCGACGAAATGGGTTGCCCAGCAGTGCGAGTCGTACGGCTGGGATCCCGACAGAATCGTGGTCGCCGGGGACAGCGCCGGCGGCGCCCTGGCGGCGGCCGTGGCGCTCGAGTTGCGGGACAGCGGCGGCCCCCGCATCTTCGCGCAGGTGCTGATGTACCCCGGCCTGGACCGCGACATGGCGGCCCCGTCGGTGCTGGCGCTGCAGGACGCGCCGATGCTGTTGCACGACGACATCCTGTACATGCACGAGCTGGCCGACGAGGGCGGTGCACCGCACGACTGGCGGCGGGTACCCGCCTACGCCACCGATCTGTCCGGCCTGCCGCAGGCGATCGTGGTCACCGCCGAACTGGACCCGATCTCCAGCTGGGGTGAGCGGTACGCCGAACGTCTGCGCGACGCCGGCGTGCAGACCACGCTGACCCGGTATCCGGGTATCTACCACGGATTTCTGATGCGCTCGGAGGCCACCGCCCGTGGCCGTCTGGCGATCGCGGAGATCGGTGCGCTGCTGCAGGCGAAGTTCGCCAACCCCATTCCGGTAACCCTGCCCTAACCCGGTCTCCCGGTGGCCGGACACCTGCCCGCCGCGGACGGTGTCGGGCGAACAGAATCGACCCAGAGTTCACAACTGACAGAAGGAGTCCAGTGATGCTCACCGAAGAGCGGCGGATGGAGCTCTCCGACATCCTCCGCCCCGCATCGCCGCCCCGTGAGATCGACAACGTCTACACCGACGACCAGCGTGAGCGTCTGCTCGACGTGGTCCGCCGGAACGGGCCCTGGAAGCTGATCATCGCCCAGCACTTCGCCTCGGCCGAAGAGCTCATGGCCACCATGAGCGGCGCCTTCCCGGAGGGCTTCGAGCCGTCGCTGGACCTGTTCCTGACGCCGACCTTCCGCGGCCACCTGGCCCAGTACGGCGCCGTGCTCTACCCGGAGCTGCACGACTGCTTCTACAACGCGGAGTTCCTGGAGCACGCCAAGTCGTACTGGAACGCCGAGTACGCCAAGCCGGAGATGATGCTGTTCAACATCAACGGCCCGTGCGCGAACCGCGATCCGGGACATCTGGATTCGCCGAGCTTCCGCGGCGTGCGCTACGAGAACGCGCCCACCTGGCTGTGCAGCGTGATGGGCAAGTCGGGCCTGTTCACCGACTACCTGATCAAGATGGCGCAGGTCATCACCTGGTTCTCGCTGGACGAGAACAGCGGCTTCACCTACTGGCCGGACGGTCCGCTGAAGGCCCCCAAGCGCGTGCTGCCGCCGGTGTACAACCGCGGTGTGGTGGTGCAGAACGAGATGATGGTGCATCGCGGCGAGGCCAACGGCCCGCTGGAGCAGCAGGTTCCGAAGGGGCTGGCGTTCGACACCGTGTTCGCCGGTGATCCGGACTCGCGCGATCACTGGGTGCTGCGCAACGGTGACGAGGTCATCGCCCGCCACCACACCGACGAACTGCGGTTCCTGGTGCACTGGTCGGCCGAGGTCTTCGAGGACTACGACGAGCTCAAGAAGAACATGGACCACTCCGACGATCTGACGATCGACAAGGCGATCGACATGATGGTCGACGATCTGGCCAAGCGGGGCACCAAGCTCGACATCCCGAGCAACCCGCTGCACGACCCGGCGTTCATCGGTGCGCTCAACGCCGCCTACGACATCGGCGGCCCGGCGATCTACCCGGAGGAAGCGCCGCTGAGCGCGTTCGTGCTGAGCTGAGCCACGCAAGCATTCGGCCCCGGAATCGACGAGGATTCCGGGGCCGAGTCTTTTCGTGTCTTCTCGGCGGGTCAGCTCACCCGGCTGCGGGTGACGGCGTCCGCGCCGGCCCGGCGACCGCTGAACACGCAGTCGGCGATAGACAGACCGCTGACGTAGCTGTTGGAGCACACACCCACGGCGGTGCGGCCGGCGGCGTACAGGCCGGGGATCACGCCGCCGTCGCGGTGCACCACCGCACCGGTGTCCTCGTCGATGACCAGCCCGCCCAGCGTCAGGCCCGGGATCGGGTAGAACAGCGAGGAATCGGCGGAGATGTTGATCGAGTAGAACGGACCGCGCTCCAGCGGCGGGCACAGCGACGGATCCTTGTGCGCGGGATCGCCGGTGCCACTGCGGATTCCGGCGTTGTACTCGTCGACAGTCCGGCGCAGCCCGGCGACGTCGATGCCGTTCTTGGCGGCGATGCCCTCGATGGTGTCGGCCTTCTTGTGGCCGATGCTCAGCAGGTACCAGATCTGCAGCCGCTGGAACATCTTGGTCTGTTCGGGGATCTGCGCGCGGATCTTGCGCCACGTCGCGGCGTCGTAGATCGCCCAACCGCGGCCGCCGAACTCACGCATCAGGACGTTGCCGTGCGCGGCACCGTAGAGGTCCTCGTTGGCGATGCGGGTACCGTCGGCGCCCACCGTGAGGCCCTCGAGGAACGCGCTGGGCGGGGACAGGAACCGCCAGGCGGTGACGTTGCCCATCTTGTCGGTCACTCCCCCGGCCTCGAGCCCGAGCCGGATGCCGGTGCCGTCGTCGCCGACGGTGCCCAGCGGGGAGATCTTGACGAACTCCGGCGCGAACCGCTGCACCCACTCCCGATTGTTGATGAACCCGCCCGCGGCCAGGATCACCGCCGGGGCGTGCGCCTCGGCCTCGACACCGGCCTCCGCACGCAGCTTTTCACCGCGTTCGACCGGGCCGGCGACCACGCTGGGCATCCAGGTGCCCAGTTTCCCGGTGGCCTTGGTGATCAGCTTGTGGCGCTTGGCGTTGCGGTGTCCGGGATCGGTCACCGTGTAGCGCACGCCGGTGACCCGCCCGTCGGCGTCCTGGATCAGGGAGTGCACGTGCGCCAGCGGAACGAACCGGACACCCTTGGCCAGCGCGGACTTTCGCAGGTTCTCGAACAGCACCCGCCCGGAGGCCATCCCCGGCGCGACGACACGGTGGCCGCGCGGCGCGGGCTCGGCGTGGTTGACGTACGGGTATGCCTTCTCGTTGCCGGAGTAGTACAGGTAGTGGGCGTCGGTCGGATACGACGTCTTGTAGGACGGAGCCGCCCCACCCCGGAACGGCACCCCCTGGGCCTTGAGCCACTCGATCAGACCCGGGCTCTGTTCGCAGAACCGGGCCAGCGTCTCCGGTTTCACCGCGCCGGCCACCTCATGCTCGAGGTAGCGGCGCATGTTCTCGACACTGTCCTGGTAGCCGCCCGCCCGCTGTTCGGGGGTGCCGCCGCCGGCGTAGACAATGCCGCCGGAGTAGGCCGTGGCACCGCCCCCGTAGCCGCGGTCGAGCACCAGCACCCGGGCGCCCCGGTCGGCGGCCTCGATCGCCGCTGACGCGCCGGCGGCGCCGAAACCCACGACGATGACGTCGTATTCGTCAACTGTCGACATCGAAGACTCCCGTCAGAGAACGGACTTGATCTGCTTGGCGACGATCCGCGCGGTGCGCCGCGGCGCTATCCGCGACATCGCGTACAGCATGTGGGCGTCGGTCCCGATGATCACGCGGTAGCGGTCCTTGGCGATACCGTCGACGATCCGCTTACCCGCGGTCCGCGGTGTGGTGACCGGCGCCTTGCGGCCCTTGGTGTCGAGCATCTCCACACCCGAGTTCTGCTGCAGGTTCGTCGACACCTGACCCGGGAACACCGTCACCACACGGATGTTGGTGTCGGCCAGCTCGGCTTCCAGGCCCTCGCTGAACTGTTTGACCGCGCCCTTGCTCGCGCTGTAGACCACCTGGCTGGCGAACGGCACCAGGGCCGACAGGCTGGACATGTTGGTGATGTTGGCCTGCGGGCGCGCCAGCAGGCCGGGCAGGAACGCGCGGCACATGTGCACGGTGCCGGTGAAGTTCACCGACATCACCCGGTCGAGGGCGTGCGCCTCCAGATCGGCGAACAGCGCGAATTGCTGGGCGATCCCGGCGATGTTGACCAGGCCGTCGACCTGCCCGTGGGCCTCGGTGACCCGATCCGGCAGTGCCGCCACCGCGCCCTGGTCGGTGATGTTCACGACGTGCGTGGACACCTGGGTGCGGGCCATGGCGGCGGTCCCGGCGAGACCGCCGGCGTCGATGTCGACCGCGGCGACCCGGGCGCCGCGGCGGCTCAGTTCCAGCGCCACCTCACGGCCCATCCCGTTGCCGGCCCCGGTGACGACGAAGACCTTATCCCTGATCTGCAACTGCACCCTCCGTCTGTGTGAACGCCATCCGGGTGCGGGTCAGATGGATCGTCTGGATGCGCCACGCTCCGCCGGACTTGGTGTAGGTCTCGTGATAGTGGCCGGCCCCGCACAGCGTGGCGCCGCCGGGAAAGTCGATGATGTCGGCCATCGCCCAGATTCCACGTGCCGTGGTCTGCGACTCCAGTACCAGCTCCGGGGTGTGACCATGGTGCACGGTGGTGCAACCGTCGAGCACCGTGCGGATCGACGTGACGAGCTCGTCGGCGCCGGCCCAGGTCTGGCTCATCGGGTCGCCGCCGTCGGTGGCCACCGCGTTGTCGAAGGTGCCGACCACGTCGTCGGCGAACACCTCCCGGAAGCCCGCCCAGTCCTTGGTGTCCAGGTAACGGAAGTACCGGGCCTTGAGCCGGCGCAGTTCCTCGAGCTCCACCCAGCCGGGCGGTGGGGTCAGTTCTGACACGGTTCTCCTAGCGATCGGCGGGCGGATCGGTGAGAACCGGCAGGTCCCCGCTGAGCACCGCCGCCTCGATCGCGGTACGCAACTGCGGGCACAGTGGAAGTCGCTGTCCCCCCGACTGATTCAGCTCAAGACAGCGCTGGCGCGCGGGGGCGGTCCACTGCACGCTGGTCTGTTCCCAGCTGGCCTTGCGGACCAGCACCCGCGCCCCACAGGTCCGGCAGTCGACCGGACTCATCGGCGCGTCGGCCAGACGGTTGTCGGGCCGGACGGTCACTTGTTGATGCCCACCAGCCTGGGCAGCCGGCCCGCGGCCAGGTTCGCCTCGACCTCCTTGAGCCAGGCCTCCCGGGGACGGGTGGTGTCGATCTCGAACTCGAAGCGGTCGGTCATGTCCGGGGTGATGTCGGCGACGTCGACGTAGAACTGCTCGTACCAGCGGCGCAACTGGTAGACCGGGCCGTCCTCCTCGCACAGCAGCGGATTGTCGATGCGCGCCTTGCGCTTCCAGATGGCCACGTCCTGCTCGAAGCCCATCTTGACGAAGTCGCCGAGCGCCACCGCCATCTCCATGGCGGTGTCGCGAGGCAGCATGTCGGAGATCTCCACCGAGATCCCGTACTGCAGCACAAAGGAATTGGCGTCGATCGGGTAGTGGCAGTTGAGCAGGACGGTACGCGTGTCACCGTGCTCGTAGTGGTAGACGAGATCGTCGATCATGAACGACGGGCCGTAGTAGGACGCCACCGAGGTGGTGCCCAGGATCTTGGCGCCCTCGCCCGACCCGAGATCCGGGCGGGCCTCGCTCTTGTAGTACTGCGTGGCGATGTGACCCTCGAAGACGTTCTTGAACCCGGTGGGCAGGCCGCCGTGGATGTAGAAGAAGTGCGCCATGTCCACGACGTTGTCGATGATCTCGCGGCAGTTGGTGTTCACGACGGTGGAGTACCAGTGCCAGTCGGTCCACTTGTCGGTCCCGATGCCCTCGATCCGGGGGATGGTGACCTCAGGCGGCGGCGGGTTCTTCTCCGGGTCGTTCCAGACGAACAGCATGCCGTCCTGCTCGAGGGTGGTCCAGGTAGCGGTGCGGGCCAGCTTCGGCACCCGACGGCTGTAGGGAATCTGCTTGCACCGACCGTCGCCGCCCCAGCGCCAGTCGTGGAACGGGCAGGCGATCTCGTTGCCCTTGACCTCACCGTCGGACAGATCACCGCCCATGTGGCGGCAGTAGGCGTCGAGCACGTTGATCTTGCCGTCCTCGCCGCGGAACACCACCAGCTTTCCGCCGAATGCGTTGATGGCGTGCGGCTTTCCATCGCCGAGGTCACGGGTCAGGCCCAGGCAGTGCCAGCCGCGGGCGTATCTCGTCGGCGCAGCGGCGGCCTCGATCTGTCGAACATCGGTATCGGCATCCAGCGTCATGTGCCCGTTCTAACAGTGCGGTCGGTCGTCGAACCCGGGATGTTCCGCTCATCAGGACGGCACTTTCACCCGGCCGTCCGGGCCATCTACGTTGGCCTCCGTGACGAACGCGACGATCCCCGCCGGCCTGCCGATGGCCGACACCACCGTTGATCTGCTTGTCGTGGGCGCAGGCACCGGTATGGCCGCTGCCCTGGCCGCGCACGAGCGCGGGCTGTCGGTGCTGATCGTCGAGAAGTCGTCCTACGTCGGCGGCTCGACCGCCCGCTCGGGCGGGGCGCTGTGGCTGCCCGCCAGCACCGTGATCAACAACCAGGGCGGCGCCGACACCGCGGAGCGGGCGAACACCTATCTGCGCTCCGTCGTCGGCGAGACCTCCCCGGAGAAGCGGACCGCGGCGTTCGTGGCGAACGTCGGCGCCACCATCGAGCTGCTGCGCCGGACCACCCCGATGAAGCTCTTCTGGGCCAAGGAGTACTCCGACTACCACCCGGAGGCCCCCGGCGGCACCGCCGTCGGCCGCACCTGCGAGTGCCGTCCGTTGAACACCGCGGTGCTGGGCGAGTACCTGCCCCGGCTGCGGCCCGGCGTGATGGAGGTCAAGATCCCGATGCCGACCACCGGCGCGGACTACCGGTGGCTGAACCTGATGTCGCGGATCCCGCGCAAGGGTCTGCCGGTGGTGGCCAAGCGCCTCGGCCAGGGTGTCGGCGGCCTGCTGCTGGGCCGCCGGTACGCCGCCGGCGGCCAGGCACTGGCGGCGGGCATGTTCGCCGGCGTGCTGCGCGCCGGGATCCCGATCTGGACCGACACCGCGCTGCAGCGGCTGGTCACCGAGGGCGACCGGGTCACCGGTGCCGTCCTTACCCACGGCGACGCCGAGATCACCGTGACCGCGCGCCGCGGGGTGGTGCTGGCCGCGGGCGGGTTCGACCACAACATGGACATGCGGTGGAAGTTCCAGTCCGAACGCCTCGGCGAGCACCTGAGCCTCGGTGCCGACACCAACACCGGCGACGCGATCCGTATCGCGCAGGACGCCGGCGCCGCGATCGACCTGATGGACCAGTCGTGGTGGTTCCCGGCGTTCGCTCCCCTGCCGGGACAGCCGCCGAAGGTGATGCTGGCCGAGCGGTCCCTGCCCGGATCGTTCATCGTCGACGAGACCGGCGCCCGGTTCGTCAACGAGGCCTGCGACTACATGTCCTTCGGTCAGCGCATCCTGGAGCGCGAACGTGCGGGCAACCCGGTCGACGAGATGTGGATGGTGTTCGACCAGAAGTACCGCAACAGCTACGTGATGGCCGCGGAACTGTTCCCGCGCATGCCGATTCCGCAGTCCTGGTACGACGCCGGGATCGCGCACACCGCCACCTCGTTCGGCGAGCTGGCCCGCAAGATGGGTGTCGACGAGAACACCTTCACCGCGACCGCTCGCCGCTTCAACGAAAGCGCGGTCGCCGGAATGGATCTGGACTTCCAGCGGGGCGCCAGCGCGTACGACCGCTACTACGGTGACCCCACCGTCACCCCGAACCCGAACCTGCGCCCGCTGGACAAGGGTCCGTTCTTCGCGGTGAAGCTGGTGCTCAGCGACCTGGGCACCTGCGGTGGGCTGCGCGCCGACGAGAACGCCCGGGTGCTGCGCGAGGACGGCAGCGCCGTCGACGGGCTGTACGCGATCGGCAACACCGCGGCCAACGTGTTCGGCGCCACCTATCCCGGTGCCGGTGCCACGATCGCGCAGGGCCTGGTCTACGGCTACATCGCCGCCGCCCACGCCGCGGGCTGAGCAGGCTGATCCGTCGCGAGCCGGCCGGCACGATCGGATCGGCCGGCTCAGTCGTCCAGGCCGGCCTTCTGCTCGATCTCGTACCAGTAGTCCGGCGCCGGCCACGGAATCGGTTTGCCCCGTTCGATTCCCGCCTCGGCGAAGGTGGCCTCGGCCTCGTCGAGCTCCTTAAGCATCGTCAGCGCGAGCTCCCGCTCAGAGGCGTAGTAGCGTTCGGCCCACTGCAGCGCCACCTTCGCATAGGCCCACGACGGGTGTGCACCCGCCCATTTCGCGTCCTTGGCGGCGCTGCGGGCCATCTCGTCGGCATAGGCGACGTGGTCCTGCAGGATCTCCTTGAGCCGCTCGGGATCGGTCATGTGCCCGAAGGCGACCCGCAACAGCGCGGGGTGTTTGAGCACCGGGTGGTCCACCGGATCCTCTTTCGCCCACCGCTGCACGGCCTCCAGACCGGCCGGGGTGATCTTGTACAGGCGCCGGTTGCGGGTGCCTCCGGTGTTCTCCACCCGTGAGGTCACCAACCCGAGCTTCTCCAATTTTTTGAGCTCAGCGTAAATTTGGCTGTAGGCTGGGCTGCCGTAGAAGAAGCGCATGCTCCATTCGATCCACTTGCGGATGTCGTAACCCGACAGCTCGTGCTCGTAGGACAACATGCCCAGCAGCGCCCAACTAGTCGCCGCCAGATTCGGCTTCCCGTCGGACACACTCTCGGCCATTTGTCTAGCCTAACAACGGCCGCGCAGCGTGCACGCCGACGAACCACTGGCCGGGACACCGGCTTGCCGGCCGATCCGCCGGTTGCGCACGCTGGCCGGGTGACCGAGACCGAGATCGAGGCGCTGCGGGCGACGTACGAACCGTTCACCGAGTCGGTGCGCAGGCTGGTCGACGTGGCGATCCGCACCAACGCCGACGCCGCGACCATCGCGGCCGCCAAGGAGGCGGTGGACCGGGTGGTCGCCGACCTGGACGCGTCGGCGACCGACGGCCCGTTCGGGGTCCGGTTCAGCGCCGACGGCCAGCCGATGGCGTGGGGCAACGTGGTGATCGGGGTGCGCAACGCGGTCGCCCCGCCGCTCGTCGTGCACCACGAGGCCGACGGCAGCGTGTGGACCGAGTTCGAGCTCGGCGCGGCCTACGAGGGCCCGGCCGGGCACGTCCACGGCGGCGTCTGCGCGATGGTGCTCGACCACGTGCTCGGGGCCACCGCCCACAAGCCGGGCAAGCCCGCGGTGACCGGCACCCTGACCACGCGTTTCCGCCGCGGCACCCGGCTCGGCTGTCCGCTGCGCGCCGAGGCGCACATCGACCGCGTCGAGGGCGTCAAGACCTTCGTGGTGGGCCGCATCCTCGACCCCGAGGGCGTCACCGTGGAGGCCGAGGGCATCTTCCTGTACCCCCGGCGCTGACCTACCGGATCGTGTACCCGCCGTCGATGAGCAGGTCCGCCCCGTTGACCATCGCGGCCGCGTCGGAGGCCAGGTAGACCGCGGCGGCCGCGACTTCGTCGGGAAGCGCGAAGCGCCCGGTGGGGATCTGCTGTTTGAGCGCGTCCCCGCGCGGGCCCTCCCACGCCTTGCGGCCGAGCTCGGTGAGCACCACCGTCGGTGAGATCGTGTTGACCCGCACGCCGTCGCGTCCCCACTCGGCGGCCAGCACCTTGCTCACCCCGACCACACCGAACTTCGACGCGCAGTAGGCCACGTGCTGGTCGAGCGCGACAGTTGCCGCCTGCGACGCCATGTTGATGATCGCGCCGCCGCCGGCTGCGCGCATCGCCGTCCCCACCGCCTGGCACATCAGGAAGGTGCCCTTGAGGTTGACGTCGATCGTGGTGTCCCATGCCTTCTCTGAGAGTTCGGCGGCCGGCGCCAGCATCACCACACCCGCGCTGTTGACCAGGATGTCGATGCGGCCGAACGCCGCGAGCACGGCGTCGACAGCGTCGCGTACCGAATCCGGATCGGCGACGTCACACCGGAATCCGCGGCTCTCGGTGGGTAGCGCCCGCGCGGCCGCGACCGCGCCCTGCTCATCGAGGTCGACGACCGCCACACGGGCGCCCTTGCGCGCGTACGCCGCGGCGATGGCCGCCCCGATGCCGGCGGCTCCGCCGGTCACCAGGGCGACCTTGCCGGTCAGACCGAAGTCGAAGTCGACTGCTGCCTCTGTCATCGCGTCCCTCAGGGTTGCTTCTGGCCGGGGATGCCCTCGTAGGCGATGTCGCCGGTCTCGAGGTTCTTCTTGATCAGATCGCTGAGCCCGTCGAGGAACTGCTGCCGCTCGGTGACCACGTGCTGGATCGCGACGTCGACGTTGTCCTTCGTGATGGCCGGCATGACGTACACCGGCTCGGTGTCGACCTGCTCCCCCTTGGCCAGCGCGTTGGCCACCGCCAGGCCCGCCGCGAGCTCCACGGTGCCGTTCTGCAGCGAGGTGCCGATGAACTCGCCGCTCTTGACCGCGTTGAGGCCGTCCTCGATACCGTCGATGCCGACGATCGGGACGCCGGTGCGGCCGGACTCCTTGAGCGCCTGCAGCGCGCCGAGGCCCATGTCGTCGTTCTGCGCCACCACGCCGTCGATCTGGTCACCGAAGCCGGAGATCCAGTTCTTCATCTTGTTGACGGCCTCGTCCCGCTTCCAGTTCGCGGTGTCCTTGGCCAGCACCCGGATCTCCGGGTACTTCGCCAGCGTCTGCTCGATGCCCTTGCTGCGGTCGAGCTCACCGGACTGCCCGAGCGGACCCTGCAGGATCACGATGTTGCCGCGCCCGCCGAGCCGCTCGGCCATCATCTCCATCTCCTGTGCGCCTGCGGCCACGTCGTCGGGCTGCACGCTGGCGGCGACGTCGGGGCTGTTCAGCGACGCGTTGACGGGCACCAGCGGGATACCTTTGGCCTTGGCGGCGGCCACCTGCGGGCCGAGCGAATCGGCCTGCACCGGAACGACGATGATCGCGTCGACGCCCTGGTTGATGTACGAGTCGACCTGGCTGGCCTGCGTGGACACATCGAGGTTGGCGGAGTTCCAGACCAGCTCGATGTTGTTGTCCTTGGCGTAGGCCTCCATGCCCTCCTTGCCCGCGGTGATGAACGAGCTCATGTCGTACACCGACACCCCGATGCGGGTGGTGTCCTTGTTGGCCTCGGTGTCGCCGGCACCGCAGGCCGTCATGCCGAATCCCAGGGCGGCGGCCGAGGCCACCGCGATCATCTTCGTGCCCAGTCTCATGTGCCTTCTCTCTCGTTGGGTGGGGACTACTCTCGGAAAACAGGTCAACGGAAAACAGGTCAAGTTCGGCGCCGCGACGACCACACGTCGACGGCGACGGCGGAGACGATCAGCACACCCTTGATGACGTCCTGCCAGTAGGCGGGCACGACGAGGATGTCCAGGCCGTTGTTGAGTGTCTGGATCATCAGCAGGCCCAACGCCGTTCCCCAGATCGAACCGCGGCCGCCCATCAGGCTGGCCCCACCGATCACCACAGCGGCGATCGCGTCGAGTTCGTAGCCCTGCCCCAGGTTGGGGGGCCCGGAGATCACCCGCGACGCGAGCATCACCCCGGAGAGCCCGGCGAGCAGACCGGACAGCGCGTACACGCTGAACAACACGTTCTTGGCGTTGATGCCGGCGATCTCGGCGGCGTGCCGGTTACCGCCGACGGCGTACACCCGCAGACCGTAGGTGGTGCGCTTCATGATGATCGCCAGCGCCACGATGGCGACGATCATCAACAGCACCGGGATCTGCAGCCCGAGGATCTTGGTGTTGGCGATGGACCCGAACTCCGGTGGCAGGCCGTTGATCGGCGCGCCGCCGCCGATCACGTACGCCATGCCGGATCCGGCCGTCAGCGTGCCGAGTGTCGCGATGAAAGGTGGCACGTTGATCCGCGACACCAGAACACCGTTGATGCAGCCGACCAGCAGGCCCACGAACATCGCGACCAGCACGGTCAACCACACCTGCCCGGGGTTGGCCTTCGCGGTCGCCGCGCCGGCCATCGCCGACACCGCGATCACGCTGCCCACCGACAGGTCGATGCCGCCGGTGAGGATCACCAGCGTCTGCCCGAGTGCGATCAGCGCGAACGGCGCGGCCGCCACCAGGATTGTGACCAGGTTGTCAACGGTGCTGAATCGCGCACTGCGGTAACTGAAGTAGGAGATGACCAGCAGCATCACCAGCACCATCGCGTAGCGCAGCGCCATGTCCGAGAACCATTCCCGGGAGAACAGGCGCACCGGTTCGCCGGTGGCCGGTGAGGTCACGCTGGGGGCCCGCGACGACGAGTCCTCAAGCTTGGTGGTCACGATGCGGCCTCTCTATCGGGTTCGGGGTGACGGGACGGCTCCAGCGCGGTGGCGAGCCGGAACACGGACTCCTGCACGGCCGGATGGTCGAGGGCATCCCGGTCGAGCTCGCCGACCAGCAGGCCGTCGCGCATGACGAACGCGCGGTGCGACAGCCCGACGACCTCGGGCATGTCCGACGACGCCATCAGCACGGCCATGCCGCCCGCCGCCAGTTCGGTGATGATGCGGTAGATCTCGCTGCGGGCGCCGACGTCGACGCCGCGGGTCGGTTCGTCGAGCAGCAGCACGTCGACGGTGCCGGTGAGCCAGCGGGCCAGCACGACCTTCTGCTGGTTGCCGCCGGACAGGGTGCCGACCTCCTGGCCGAGGCCGCGGCTGCGCAGCCGCACCGACGACATCGCCTCCGAAACCGCTGTGCTGCGGGCCTTTCCGCGCAGCCAGCCGGCCAGTGAGAACGACGAGAGTCTGGGCAGGGTGGCGTTGTCGAGCACGCTCATCGACAGCACCGCGCCGGCGAGCTTGCGGTCCTCGGGCACCATCGCCATTCCGGCGGTGATCGCGGCGGCGGGCTGGTTGCGGGCCACCTTGCGGCCGCGCACCGTGACGGTGCCCGCCGTGGTGCGCCGTGCCCCGAAGATGCCTTCAAGCAGTTCGGTGCGGCCCGCGCCGACCAGCCCCGCCAGCCCGACGATCTCGCCGGCCCGAACGGAGAACGTCACGGGCCCGGCCGCGCCCTCGACCTGCAGCCCGTCGACCTCGAGCACGGTGGTGTCGGCGGGCTCCGGGCGCGGCGGGAACAGCGCGTCGAGTTCGCGGCCGATCATCGCGGTGACGATGTCGTCGTCGGAGACGTCGTCGATGCCCTTGTCGAGGATCAGGCCGCCGTCGCGCAGCACGACGACACGGTCGGCGATGGCGCGGATCTCGGCCATCTTGTGGGTGGTGTACACCATCGCCACGCCGTGGTCGCGCAGCCGGCGCACGATGCGGTAGAGGCCCTCGACCTCACGCTCGGAGATCGCCGAGGTGGGTTCGTCGAGCATCAGCACCTTCGCGCCGGTGCGCGCGGCCTTGACGATCTCCACGATCTGGCGCAGGCCGACCGGCAGGCTGCCGATCCGCGCCGTCGGGGAGATCGCCACGTCGAACACCGCCAGCGTCTCGCGGGCCTCGGCGATCATCGCGCGCCGGTTCAGGAACGGGCCGCGGGTGAGTTCGCGTCCAACGAACAGGTTTTCGTAGACGGTGAGGTCCTCGATGGAGGCGAGTTCCTGGGGCACGATCGCGACCCCGTGCTTGACCGCGTCGCGGGGGTTGCCCGCGGACAGCTGCTGCCCGCTGACCGTGACGGTGCCCTGGTCGGCGCTGTACTGCCCGGAGATGATCTTCATCAGCGTCGACTTGCCTGCCCCGTTCTCGCCGGCCAGCGCCGTCACGGTGCCGGGCTCCAGACGCAGGTCCACACCCTTGAGTACCGGAACACCACCGAAACTCTTGGTGATGCCCGTGCATTCGAGCAGCGGTGCGGTCATCAGTGGGCGACCGGCTCTTCGTACTTCGTGATGGCCTCGACCTTGTTCGCCGAGGGGCTGTTCGGATCGAACTCGTAGCCCACCCACTCCCGGGCGAGGCGGCGGGCCAGTTCCAGGCCGATCACCCGCTGGCCGAAGCACAGCACCTGCGCGTTGTTGGACAGCACGGAGCGCTCCACCGAGAAGCTGTCGTGCGCGGTCACGGCGCGGATGCCCGGGACCTTGTTGGCGCTGATCGCGACCCCGAGACCGGTGCCGCACACCAGCAGCGCGCGATCGGCCTTACCCTCGGCGACCATCCGGGCCGCCGCGACCGCGACGTGCGGATAGGCGGTGTCCTCGTCGGCGCCGACGCCGACGTCGGTGACCGTCTCGACCCGGGGGTCGGATGCGAGATCGCCCTTGAGGGCCTCCTTGTATTCGTAGCCGGCGTCGTCGGAACCGACGACGATCCGCAGGCGAGCCATCAGCTGTCTCCTTGAGTGATGTAGGTGAAGCAGTCGGCGACGGTGCGGGCGCACATCGCCAGCGACGTCGCACCCGCGTCGGGGGTGCCCACGCTGCGCTCGGCCAGCGGGCGGGCCCGGCCGACCCGGGGCCGCAGCTCGGCGGTCGCGCGGGCGGCCTCGGTGGCCACCTCGGCGGCGGCCCGCCACGCCTCGGTCCACGTGTCGCCGTGGGCGGCACGCTGTTCCAGCGTCTCGACCAACGGCAGCAGCGCGTCGAGCATGGTCTTGTCCCCCGGTGCGGCTCCGCCCAGCCGGATCAGCGCGTCGTAGCCGGCCCGCATCCCGGCGGCGATGGTCGTCGCGTCCGGGGTGCCGGTGTCCCCGAGACGGGTGCCGAGCGCGGTGAGCAGCGCACCCCACAGCACTCCCGAGGTGCCACCGGCCTTGGCGGCCCACTCCTTGCCCGCCGCGATCAGCACCGAACCCTGGCCCGCACCGGCGTCGACGGCGGCGGCGGCCGCGTCGCGCGCGGCGGCCGAGCCCTTCACCATGCCGCGCCCGTGGTCACCGTCGCCGGCCACGGCGTCGATGCGCCCGAGTTCGGTTTCGGCGTCGGCCAGCATGGTGGCCATCGCCGTCAGCGCGCGGGCGACCAGCCGTCCGCCGGTGCGCCCGTCGTCGTCGGCCTTCTCAGCGAGAGCGACTGGCGCAGCAGCGGTTTCAACGTCATGCCGGGAGCGGGCCTCGCCCACCGGGGCGGCGATCGCCGAGACGCCCTTGCGGTAGGCGGGGGTGTCGGCGGGAGCGGTCCAGTACCGCTCGAGCTCCTCGTCGAGCCACATCACGGTCAGCGAGCAGCCCGCCATGTCCAGGCTGGTGACGAGTTCGGCGACCTCGGGCTCGACGATGGTGTAGCCGCGGTCGCGCAGCAGCCGCGACACCTCGCCCCACAGCACGAACAGCTCCTCGTACTTGGTGCGGCCCAGACCGTTGAGGATCACCGCGATCCGGCGCTCCGGCGCCTCGGGCCGGTCGCCGAGCACCCCGTCGACCAGTGTCCGGGCCAGACCCGCCGCGGTGGGCATCTCCTCCTCGGCGACACCGGGCTCGCCGTGGATGCCGAGACCGACACCCATCCGCCCGGCCGGGACGGTGAACAGCGGCGCATCGGCGCCGGGCAGCGTGCAGCCGTCGAACGCGACGCCCAGCGTGCGGGTCGCCGCGTTGGCGGCCTCGGCGACACGCACCACACCCGCGAGGTCGAGGCCCTCCTCGGCGGCGGCGCTGGCGCACTTGAACACCGTGAAATCTCCTGCGATGCCGCGCCGTTTGGCCTCCTCGCCGCGCGGCGCGCTGGCCACGTCGTCGGTGACCGCGAAGTAGTGGGCGTCGATGCCCTCGCCGCGCAGCTGTTCGACGGCGAGGTTGAAGTTCATCACGTCCCCGGCGTAGTTGCCGGTGGTCAGCAGCACACCGGCGTCGGAGTGCGCGGCGCGTGCCACCGAGGCGGCCTCCTCGGCCGACGGTGAGGTGAACACGTTGCCGACGACCGCGCCGTCGGCGAAACCGGGTCCGACCGTTCCGCAGAACGCCGGATAGTGGCCGGACCCACCGCCGATGACCACCGCCACCTTGCCGGGCCGGGTCTTGTGCGCGCGCACCACCCCGCCGGGTACGCCGACCACGTAGCGGGCGTTGGCGTCGAGGAAGCCGGCCAGCATGTCCTCGGTGAAGCGGGCCGGGTCGTTGCACACCAGGGTCATCGCAGCCGCTCCCCCGACTCGGAGTCGAACAGGTACACGCGTTCCGGTGGCGCGGTGAGGGTGACCCGCTGGTCGGGTTCGTACCGTTCTGCCGCGGGGGTCTGCACGATGACTCCTTCCTCGATACCGGCGACCGTGGTGGTCGCGAGACCGAATTCGAGTAGGTGCTCGAAATACGCGACGGTGGCGGCGATTCCGGTTCCGGTGGTGGTCAGCGCGCAGTCCTGCGGGCGGACGCCGACCGTGACGGCGGTACCGTCGGCGACACCGGTGACGGTGGTGTCGAGGGCGCCGGCGCCGGACCCGATCTCCACGCGCGCCCGCCCGTCGCGCACCCGCACCACCCCGCGCAACACGTTGATCTGCGGTTCGCCGACGAACTGGGCGACGAACAGGTTGGCGGGGTCGTCGAAGACCTCGTCCGGAGTGCCGAACTGCTGCACCACACCGGCGTCCATCACCGCGATGCGGTCGGCCAGCGACAGCGCCTCGACCTGATCATGGGTGACGACGATGGTGGTGTAGCCGAACTCCCGCTGCAGCACCTTCAGTTCACGGCGCACCCGCTGGCGCGCCGAGGCATCCAGGTGCGACAGCGGCTCGTCGAGCAGCAGCACCGGTGGGTTGCGCACGAGTGCACGGGCCAGCGCGACGCGTTGCTTCTGGCCGCTCGACAGCCCGGCGGGGCGCAGGTCGAGCATGTCGTCCATCTCCAGTCGGCGGCTGATCGCGGCGACCATCTGCTCGGCGCCTTTGACCTTGCGGGCCTTCAGCCCGTACAGCAGGTTGTCGCGCACCGACATCGGCGGGTACAGCGCATAGCTCTCGAAGCCGACCCCGACACCGCGTTTGGCGGCCGGCAGGTGCGAGACCTCGCGGTCGCCGATGCGGATCGAGCCGCTGGTCACGGTCTCCAGCCCGGCGATCATCCGCAGCGTGGTGGTCTTGCCGCAGCCGGACGGGCCGAGCAGTGCGACCAGTTCGCCGGGCTCGATCGCCAGGTTGATCCCGTTGACCGCGGGGACGTCCGCGCGGCCGTGGTACACCTTGACCAGGTTGGTCAGGGTGAGGCTCTGGGCGGTCGCGGCGGACGTGCGGGGCCGGGTCGCGGTCAGGCTCACTGTGCTGCCTCCAGTTCTGTCGCACGGGTATTCCCCAGCCGCGGGGTGTCACCGTCGCCGATCGCGAACAGGTGCACATCGGCCGGGTCGATCGACAGCCGGACCGGTGCGCCCTCGCCGACGCCGTCGCGGCCCGACGTCAGCACGATGAGGTGGGCGCCGCCGACGTCGACGGTGAGTTCGACGTTGCGGCCGAGCCGTTCGGCGAGCAGCACCCGGCCGCGCGGCTCGTCGTCGGCCGGTTCGGCGTGGATGTCGCACGGCCGCAACCCCACCCGCACCCGGTCGCCCCGCGCACAGGTCGCCCCGGCAGGGACGGGGACGTCGAAGGTGCCGTCGCCGAGCCGGATCCGGTCGTCGTCGACGACACCGTCGAGCAGGTTGATCTCCGGCTGGCCGAGCGCCTTGGCGACGAAGGTGTCGGCGGGGTGGCGCCAGATCTGCTC
This sequence comes from Mycolicibacterium phlei, assembly GCF_001583415.1. The sequence goes on along the minus strand of NZ_CP014475.1, from coordinate 2,654,914 downwards.
CGGCGTCCCGATCTGGACCAGCCGGCCGTCGCGCATCACCGCGATCCGGTCACCCAGCGCCAGCGCCTCCTGGTAGTCATGGGTGACGTAGATGGTGGTGGTGTTGCTCATGGCACCGAGCTGCTTGAGTTCGGCGCGCATCGCGGCACGCAGCTTGGCGTCGAGGTGGCTGAGCGGTTCGTCGAGCAGGTACACGTCGGCGGGCCGGACCAGCACCCGGCCGAGCGCGACACGCTGCCGCTGGCCGTTGGACAGCTCGCGGGGCAGCCGCTGCTGCAGGTGGTTGATGCCGAGCGTCGAGGTGACCTGGTCGATGCGCTCGGCGCGCTGTGCCTCGGTGTAGCGGCCGGTGCGGCCGGACTTCAGTGGTGAGGCCAGATTCTCGGCCACGGTCTTCTGCGGGTACAGCGCGTAGCTCTCGAACGCCATCGCGACGTTGCGGTGGTAGGGCTCCACCCGGGTGACGTCGTTGCCGCCGATGTGCACTGTGCCGGCGTCGATGTCGACGAGGCCCGCGATCGACTTCAGCGTCGTCGTCTTGCCCGCCCCGCTGGGGCCGAGGATGACGAAGAACTCGCCGTCGGCGATGTCGACGGAGATCCCGTCCACCGCTTTCGTTTTGCCGTACGACTTGTGCAGGTTCGCAATCGATACGGTCGCCATCAGGCCTTCACCGCCCCGAACGACAGGCCGCGCACCAGATACCGCTGGATGGTCAGCGCCAGGATAAGCGGGGGCAGCGCGGCGATGATGGCGGCCGCGGCGGTCAGGTTGTAGTAGGCCTGTCCGCCGCCGCCGAGGAACTTGGTGATCGCGACGGTCACCGTGCCGGCGTTGGTGTCGGCGAGGATGAGCGGGAACACGTAGTTGTTCCACGCGAAGATGAACGCCAGCAGCGCGGCCGCCGCGATGCCCGGGCGCACGATCGGCAGCGCCACCATCAGGAACGCGCGCCGCCGGGTGTAGCCGTCGAGCAGGGCCGCCTGCTCGAGATCCTCGGGCAGGTCCTGGAAGTAGGACCGCAGGATCCACACCACCAGCGGCATGGTGACCAGCTGCAGCACCCAGATCATGCCGACCTTGGTGTCGAACAGCCCGATCTGGTTGTAGATCACGAACAGCGGCACGATCACCATCAGTTCCGGGGCGAACCGGAACGACAGCATGGTGAACATCAGGTCGTTGCTGCCCTTGTACTGCCAGCGTCCCGCGGCGTAGGCCGCCGGGATGCCGATGACCAGCGACACGATCACCGCGCCGCCGCAGTTGAGCAGGCTGGTCAGCAGTGACGCCTTGAAGTCGACGCTGGTCATCTGGGTGCCCTTGTCGGACAGCACCGTGGCGAAGTTCTCCCACGTCGGGCTGAACGAGAAGTAGGTCGTGGTCTGCTCCTCGGCGTTCTTCAGGGCCAGCATCAGCATCCAGAAGATCGGGAACAGGGAGAACACGAACCAGAACACCAGCCCGACGTCGGCGGCCACAGAGCCGATCGACCAGCGCTTCTGTCCGGGCGCCAGTTCGGTTGTGGTGAAACGGGATTTCGCCATGATTACGACTCCGCTCCGGCAGCGCGGCGCTGCGCCTTGCCCAGCACGCTGACCAGATAGCGTGCCGTGATGAACACGATCACCCACAGCAGCAGCATGTAGGTGCTGCCGCGGGAGTAGTCGAGGTTGATGATGGAGTCCTCGAAGGCGCCGATCTGCAGCGTGCGGGTGGCGACACCCGGTCCGCCCGCGGTCAGCACGTAGATGTGGTCGAACACCTTGAGGTTGTCCATGAACCGGAAGATCACCGCGACCAGGATGTAGGGCCACAGCATCGGCAGCATCAGCTTGCGGAACATGTAGAACCAGCCGGCGCCGTCGACCTGGGAGGCCTCGAACGGCTCCCTGGGCAGCGAGCGGATGCCGGCGAGCACCAGGATCGCCACGAACGGGGTGAAGATCCACAGGTCGACCAGGATCACCGACCACAGCGCGTTGGTCGACGACAGCCAGTCGAACGTGTTACCCAGCCCCAGAACGTGATTGAGAATGCCGAACTGCGGGTTGAACATCAGTTTCCAGATCACGCCCGCGATCACCGGGGCGATCATCAGCGGCAGAATCAGCACCCGTTCGAAGATCCGCCCGATCAGCGACGACCGGTTCAGCAGCAGCGCCAGACCGACGCCGATAACCGTCTCGATCACGGTGGCGACCACCGCGAAGATAGCGGTGACCTTGACGCTCTGCCAGAAGATCTGGTCACCGAGAACGGATTTGAAGTTCTCGAACCACACGACGTGCGGATCGGGATTGACCGCGGCGTAGTTGAGGAACGCGTAGTAGGCGCCGACGGCGAACGGGTACAGGATCCCGACGACGATGAGGACCGCGGGCACGGACAGCACATACGGGCGCAGCCGGCGCCGCCAGTCCGGCACCTCCGGTGGGCTACCCACGGTCCGGTCACCGACCTGCTCCGCGGCGCTGGGTTGCTGGGTCTGCAGTGTCATCTCGGCGGCTCCTACAGGTTGACCTTGGAGGTGTTGGTCTTGGCCAGACTGCGCAACCGGGTGGCCGCGTCGTCACCGCCGTAGATGTCCTGCAGCGCCACCGCCCAGTCCTTGGTGGTGTCGAAGAACTTCTTCTGCGGGGTGAACTGGATCTTCGAGGAGCCGATGACGGTCTCGAAGGCCTCCAGATAACCGGGCTGGTTCTGCGCGATCCGTTTGAACGTGGTGTCGAACACCGACTTTCGCACCGGGTCGGCGTAGATCCCGCCCTCGACGGCCTTGTTCATCGACTCCTTGCCGGTGGCCCACTGGATGAACAGCCAGGCAGGCAGCTTGTTGCGGGAGTTGGCGTTCATCGCCCAGCTCCACGTCCACAGGTTGGTCTTGTAGTTGCCGTCGGGTCCGGCTGGTCCGGCGTACCAGCCGAGGTTGCCCGCCTCCGCGCTGGCGCCGGGCTTGTTCTTCGGATAGGTGGCGCTGTCGGCGTCGTACACCATCATCGCGGTGCCGTCACCCAGATCGCCGGTGGCGTTGGGATAGTCGTAGGTGGTCCACGACGTGGGACCGGCCTTGTGCTGCATCTCGATCCACTTGCGGGTGAAGTCGACGGCCTTGTCGCTGTCCATCCGGGCGACCAGGTCGGTGCCATCGAACGTGTAGTCCACCGCGCCCTCGCGGACGTACTGGGTCATGAACCCCGGGTGGATCGTGGCCCAGGACTTCGAGCCGCGGGTGGCGATGCCGTAGCGGTTCTCCGACCGGTCGGTCAGGTCGATCGCCAGCTGGATGAAGTCGTCGAAGTTGTCCGGCAGCCGGATGCCCCGCCGGTCGAAATACGCCTTGTTGTAGGCGACGACGTTGTTCTCGAAGCCCCACGGGATCGCCCACTGGCCGCCGGTGCCGAGCGGGTTGCCGAGTGTGAAGTCCCACCGCGTCGAGGTGCGCAGCCCCTCGAAGATGTCCTCGAAGTCGTACTCCGCGGAGGTGGCCGACGCGTTCTGCAGCCAGGGATTGAGGTCCTCGATCCAGCCGGGCGGGCCGTACTGCCAGATGAAGTACGCCCCCAGCATGAACGCGTCGTGCTTGCCGGTTCCGCCTGCCAGCTCGGTGTTGAGCTTGGTGAAGTAGTCGGCCTCGGGAACCAGGTCGACGTTGACGGTGATACCGGTGAGCTCGGTGAACTCCTTGAGCAGTGGTTGATACGACTGCTGGTACGGGTGCGGCGTCTGCAGGATGTTGATCGTCGACCCGGCCGCCTTGCGCCAGTCGAAACCGCCGGTGACCTCGGCGGCGCCGTTGGGCGCGCTGGCGCGGCCGCCCACCCCGCAGGCCGACAGCACCGGCAGGCTCGCCGCTGCCGCGCCCGCCAACCCCATGGCCGCCAACATGTTCCGCCGGGACAGTTGGCGGCGCTGCGGTGTTTCTCGGCTCATCACTCGTCGCTTCCGTCAGGCCGGGATCAGGGAGACCTTGACCGACTCCTTGCCGTCAGCCACCAGATCGAGTCCCTTCTGGAACTCGGTGAGAGGCAGCTGGTGGGTGCAGATCTCGTCCATCGGCAGCACGCCGGACTCGATCATCTTGATCGCCGCAGGCCAGCAGTAGGGGCCGAGATGGGCGCCGAGGACGTCGAGTTCCTTGTCGTCGCTGATGATGCTCCAGTCGACGGTGGTGTCGCTGCCGAAGACGCCGTACTCGACGTAGCGGCCGAGCTTGCGCAGCAGCTTGAGGCCCTGCGGCACCGCCGAGGTGTGGCCGGTGCCCTCGATGTACACGTCGGCGCCGTAGCCGTCGGTGAGATCCTTGATGATCTTCTCCGCGTCCTGCTCGGCGATGTTGATGGTCAGGTCAGCGCCGCACCGCTCCGCGAGCCGCAGCTTCTCCGGCGCCATGTCCAGCGCGATGACACGCATCGGGTTCTTGGCCTTGGCGCCGGCCACCATGCCCAGCCCGATCGGCCCGCACCCGGCGATCACCACGGTGTCCTCGAAGGTGATCTGTGCCCGCTCCACCGCGTGCAGCGAGCACGACAGCGGCTCGGCGAACGCCGCGTGGTGTGCGGGGATGTCCGGAGAGACCTTGTGCACCAGGGCGTCCGCCGGATAAACCATGTAGCTGGCCATGGCGCCGGGGGTGCGGCGCTTGAATCCGTAGAGGTCGTGCGGCTGGCACATGTGGTACTGGCCGCGCTTGCAGAACCGGCACTCCCAGCACGGCACGATCTGCTCGGAGACCACCCGGTCACCGACCGCGATCCCCCAGCGCTCGGCGGCCTCGTCGTCGAGTTCGACCACGCGGCCGACGAATTCGTGTCCGGGGATGACCATCGTCTCGGCCCAGGCCGGACGGTTCTCGTCGCCCCAGAACTTCGCGGCGCCGTGATAGCACTTCAGATCGCTGGCGCAGATGCCGACGGCCTCCACCTTGATCAGCGCCTCACCCGGCCGGCGCACCGGCACCGCGACCTCTTCGAGCCGGTAGTCGTGGGGTCCGTGGCACACCACTGCCTGCATCTTCTCGGGAATCGCTTCGGACATCAGCACTCCTGTCAACGTCGCTGTCCGGTTGTCCATCGCCTGCAAATCGCGATGTGGTTGCAGTCACGTTAACGGCGCGATGCACAGATGTCCAGAACAATTGTTCAGAGAACATTTACCGCGAACAGATGTTCAGATGGCATACTCCTGGCATGGCCAGGACTGCCCGCCCCTCCTCGTCTCAAGGCGCTGAATCCTCAGTGCCCGACGGGGAGTCCGGACACTTCTCCGCGTCGCTGCTGTATCAGGCGGCCCGGCTCTACTACACCGAGGACGCGACCCAGGCCGAGGTGGCGAGCCGACTGGGCACCAGCCGGGCCACCGTGAGCCGGTTGCTGGCCGAGGCCAAGCGACGCGGCATCGTCCGCATCGAGGTGGTACCGCCGGCCGAGGTGGCCGTGGGCGACCTGTCGGACCGACTGGCTCGTGCGCTGTCGCTGACCAACGTGTTCCTCAGCCTGCCGCTGCCGGCTCCCGGACCCGGCCGCACTCATGTGGACGTGATGGGCGGGGTGCTGGCGCCGGCGGTGGCCCGCGCGCTGGCGGCGGCCCGCGCGCTGGCGGCGGCCGGACTGCTGGCCGGCGACGTGTTGCTGGTGTCGTCGGGGCGCACCGTCTACGAGGTCGCCCAGTACGACCTGACCCCGCTGCCGGGTGTGCTGGTGGCCCCGACCGTCGGCGGCAACGACCAGCCCGAGGCCTGGTACCAGACCAACGAGATCACCCGGCTGGTCGCCGACCGGATGTCGGGCAGGCCGAATTACCTGTTCGCCCCGGCTCTTCCGGGACCCGAGCTGTACCCGTCGCTGCTCAACGACCCCAGCATCCAGCGCGTCCTGCACCTGTGGCCGCAGGCACGCTGCGCGCTGATGGGTGTTGGCGCTCCCCCGCTGATGCGTTCGGACATCCCGCGGTTCGTGCCGACCGAGTCGACCACCCTGCGCGCGGCCGTCGGCGACGTGTGCTCCAGGTTCTACGACCGCGCCGGTGATCCGGTCGACTTCGAGGGCAGCGACCGGCTGATCGCCGTCGAACTCGAAGTGCTGCGCCACATTCCGGTCACCATCGCGGTGGCGGTCGGCGCCGACAAGATCGAGTCCATCATCGCCGGTGCGCGCGGCGGGTACTTCAAACAGCTCGTCACCGATCCAGCCACCGCATCGGCCATTCTCAACCATCTGGAGAAGGCATGACGACGACACCGGACCGGTATGCGGGAGCGCTGCGCCTCGACGGTAAGCGCGCCCTGGTCACCGGGGCCACCAAGGGTATCGGCGCGGACATCGCCAGAGCGTTCGCGTCCGCCGGTGCCACCCTGGTGCTCAGCGGCCGCGACGAGGCCGAGTTGGCGGCGGCGCGTACCGCGCTTTCCGGCGAGTTCGGTGTCGAGATCCACACGGTGGCAGTAGATCTCGCCGAGGGTGACGGTCCGTCGCGGCTTGCCGAGGCGGCGTTGGGCGCGTTCGGCGGGCTCGATGTGCTGGTCAACAACGCCGGGGTGTCGTATCCGCAGTCGGTGGCCGACACCGACCCGGCGCTCTTCGACGCCACGATCGCGGTGAACCTGCGGGCGCCCGCGCTGCTCGCGTCCATCGTCGGCGCCGCGATGGTGCGGGCCGGGGTCGGCGGATCCATCATCACGGTCGCCTCGGCCGCGGCCCTGGCGCCGCTGCCCGATCACTACGCGTACTGCGCCTCGAAGGCCGGCCTGGTGATGGCGACCAAGGTGCTGGCCCGCGAACTCGGGCCGCACGGCATCCGGGCCAACTCGGTGTGCCCGACGGTGGTGCTCACCGAGATGGGTCAGCGGGTGTGGGGCGAGGAGGCCAAGGCGGCGCCGATGCTCGCGCGAATTCCGTTGGGCCGCTTCGCGCAACCTCATGAGGTGTCCGACACGGTGGTCTGGCTGGCCTCGGATCTGGCGAGCATGGTCAACGGCGTCGACATCCCGGTCGACGGCGGGTACACAATGGGCTGACTCAGCCCATCGTCGTCAGCCGGTGCACCTGCTCCCTGGTGGCGGGGTACAGCTCGCGCCACACCGCGTAGAGCTCGTCGTAGAGTTCGCGGTTGGCGGGATCGGGCGTCACCTCGCGGGCGATCCTCGCCCAGTCCGTCTCCGGCGGTACCAGCCCCGCCCCGATCCCGGCGAGCAGCGCGTCGCCGTAGCTGGCCCCGATGGCCTGCTCCGGGATGAGCTGTGAGCGCCCGGTGATGTCGCTGACCGCCTGCGTCCAGATCGGGCTGCGTAACCCGCCGCCGACGGCGACGGTGCGGGTGCCGGCGTGCGCGTCGTCGAATCGGTCCAGGATCTGGCGGATCCCGAAGGCGATCCCCTCGTAGGCGGCGCGGAACAAGTGGCCGCGGCTGTGCCGCAGGGTGAGCCCCGCGACCACGCCCCTGGCCTGGGGGTCGAACACGGGGGTGCGCTCGCCGGCCAGGTACGGCAGCACCACCAGACCCTCGCTGCCCGGCGGGACCGCCTGGGCCTCGGCCATCAGATCGTCGAACGACGCTCCCCCGGTCACCGACTGCAACCAGTTGATCAGGCTGCCCGCCGTCGAGGTGCCCGCCGCCAGCGCGAGGCTGCCGCGCTCCACCCCCGCGGTGATCCACAGCGCCGGGTCGCTGTGGTACTCGTCGATGACCTGCACCAGAAACATCGTCGAGCCGTACATCAGCATCTGGTCACCGGGCGCGCGCACACCGACCGAGAACGCCTCGGAATACGCGTCGACGGCGCCGGCGATCACCGGGGTGCCCGCCGGGACCCCGGTCGCGGCGGCCGCGTCGGCGGTGACGGTGCCGACCACCTCGGTGGGCCAGGCCAGCCGCGGCAGCGGCAGGTGTCCGCAGATCCGTTTGGCCCACTGAAGATTCCAGTCGAACTCCCGGGTGATGTACATCGGGTCGCACTGGCTGGCGGTGTGGTGGTCCATCACGTATTCGCCGGTCAGCTTGGCCGCGATGTAGGAGTTGGACCCGTACCAGCCCCTGGACTGCTCGAACACGTCGGGCTCGTTCCGGCGTACCCACTCGATCTTGGGCCCGACCGCCTGGCTCGACAGCGGGGTGCCTGCCAGGTCCAGGATGTTCTGTTCGCCGAACTCCTCTGTCAGGGACTCGATTTCCGCGGTGGCGCGGGTGTCGATGCCGTACAGGATCGCGGGCCGCAGCGGGCGCAGGTCGCTGTCGCACAGCACCAGGCAGGGGCCCACCCCGCTGACACACATCGCGCCGACCCGGTCCCCGCTGGGCACCTGAGCCGTCAGCACCCGGCTGATGGTGCAGACCTCCTGCCACCACACCGCGTCCGGGTCGACCTCGGCCCAGCCCGGGCGCGGCAGGTCCATCGAGTGCGGGATGGTCTCGGACGCCACGACCGATCCGGAGGTGTCGACGAGGACACCCTTCGTGCTCCCCGTACCCATGTCGATTCCGAGCAGCAGCTCCACGCGATAGACCCTACGTCAGCATTCCGATTCGCAGGCCCGACTGTTCGCTTATCCGGGTAATACGCAGCCGAACGTTCGCATCTGATGAACAATCGACGCGATGGACACCCGCCGTCTGCAACTGCTGCTCGCGCTGTCGCGGCTCGGCTCCATGCGGGAGGTGGCCGAGACCTACCACCTGACCACGTCGACGGTGTCCCAGCAGATCGCCGCACTGGCCCGGGAAACCGGGGTGCAACTGATCGAGCCCGAGGGTCGGCGGGTGCGGTTGACCCCTGCGGGCAGGCGGCTGGCCGACCATGCGGTGACGATCCTGGCGGCCATCGACACCGCGCGGCTCGACCTCGACCCCGACGCTGAACCCGCGGGCGTGGTGCGGGTCGGCGGCTTCGCCACCGGCATCCGGGTGTCGCTGCTGCCGATGGTGGCCGACCTCGCCGACACCTACCCGAGGGTCGAGCTGGTGATCAGCGAGTACGAGCCGATCGAGGCGTTCGAGCTGCTCTCCGACGACAACCTGGATCTGGCGCTGACCTACGACTACAACCTGGCCCCGGCCTCACCCGGCCCGCTGCTGGAGACCGAACCGCTGTGGTCGATCACCTGGGGGCTCGGCGTTCCCGAGCACTTCCCCGACGGTCCTGCCGATCTGCGCGCCTACGCCGAACACACGTGGATTGTCAACTCCCGCAACACCGCTGACGAGACCGCGGTGCGCACGCTGGCGGCGCTGGCCGGGTTCACCCCGCGCATCGCCCACCAGATCGACAGCCTCGACCTGGTGGAGGACCTGATCGTGGCCGGCTACGGCGTCGGTCTGCTGCCGCTGGGCCGGCCGACGAGACCCGGCGTCAAGGTGATTCCGATGCCCGAACCGCAGCCGTTGCTGACGGCGTACGCCGTGACCCGTCGCGGGCGGGCGATCTGGCCGCCGCTGCGCGCGGTGCTGGAGCGTATGCGCCCGCCACCGGGTCAGCCGCTGCCGCGGGTGTCCTGGCCCCGGCCGCAGGCCCGCTAGGCCGCGGTCACTGCCCCAGCGTCAGCGGCGCGGCCGCCCGGTACTGCTCGAGCACCTGCGGCGTCGGATCGGCCTGGAAGGTCTCGGTGGCCTCCAGCGTCCACTGCGGTGGTGAATCCTGTTGCGAGACAACCCATGCCGCCTGGCGTGCGGCGCCCAGCGCCACGTACTCGGCCGGTGTCGGCACCCGCACCGGAACGCCGAGCACGGCAGGCGCGATGCGCCGGACCGCCTCCGAGCGCGCTCCCCCACCGGTGAGGATCACGTCGCGCACCGTCACCCCGTGTTCGGCGATCTTCTCGGTGCAGTACGCCATCGAGCTCAGCAGTCCCTCCACGGCGGCCCGGGCCACGTTGGCGGACGTGAGGTTTCGCGTCGTCACCCCGTGCAGGGCGCCCGCCGCGTCCGGCAGGTTCGGGGAGCGCTCGCCGTCGAAATACGGCACCAGGGTCAGCCCCTCGGCCCCCACCGGCGCGGACAGCGCCAACCTGTCCAGTTCGGCGAAGTCGACGTCGAGCATCCGCGCGACGGCCGCGAGCACCGGCGCCCCGTTGAGCGTGCACACCAGGGGCAGTTGCCTGCCGGTGGCGTCGGCGAACCCGGCCACGATGCCCGCCGGGTCGCGCGGCGCCACCGAGCCGACCGCGCTGACCACCCCGGAGGTGCCCAGCGACATCACGCAGTCACCCTCGGCGGCGCCCAAACCCAGTGCCGCGGCGGCATTGTCACCCGCACCGGGCCCCAGCACCGCCCCGGCCGGGGTCTGCCCCGCCGAACCGTTCGGCGTGAGCACCCGGGGCAGGTGCGGGCTGCGGCCACGCAGCGCCAACTCGAGCAGTTCGGTGTCGTAGCGATCGGTGGCCGCGGAGAAGTAGCCGGTTCCGCTGGCGTCGCTGCGGTCGGTGCACAGATCCGCGAGATCGGTCGAACCGCTCAGTCGCCACGTCAGCCAGTCATGCGGCAGGCACACCGCGGCCGTGGCGTCCGCGTGCTCCGGTTCGTGGTCGGCCAGCCACCGCAGCTTGGCCGCGGTGACCGCAGCGACCGGCACCACGCCGATCCGGTCGGCCCACGCGTCCTGGCCGCCGAGTTCGGCGATCAGATCGTCGGCGGCGCTGCTGGATCGGGTGTCGTTCCACAACAACGCATCTCGTACCACGCGCCCGTCGTCGCCCAGACACACCATGCCGTGCTGCTGCGCGCCCACCGCCACCGCCGCGACGTCGTCGAGACCACCCGCAGCCTCGACGGCCTGCTGCAGCGCCGCCCACCAGTGCTGCGGGTCGACCTCGGTGCCGTCCGGGTGCGGTGCGGCCGCCGTCCGGACCACCCGGCCGGTCTCGGCGTCGCAGACGACGACCTTGCAGGACTGCGTGGACGAATCGATTCCCGCAACAAGAGTCACGGCACCGAACCTACCCGCCGACACCGCCGGGCTGCCAGAATCAGGTGTGCACTCCAACCCCGACCCCGGCAGGCACTGGGACGGCCACCGCGGGGAGACCGAAGCCCAACGGCTGGATCGCAATTGGAGCAGCCTGCTGCAGGAGTTGCGTGTCGCGCAGACCGGTGTCCAGCTGCTCACCGGCTTCCTGCTGATCCTGCCGTTCTCCACACACTTCGAGGACCTCGACGCGGCCATGCGCGGGGTCTACCTCGTCACCGTGGTGTGCTCGATCGGCGCCACGATCCTGCTGATCGCCCCGGTGAGCATGCACCGGATCCTGTTCCGCCGCCGGCGGATGAAGACGCTGGTGCACCGGGCGAACATCTACGCGATCGCCGGATCGGCCCTGCTGGCTGCCGCGCTGGCCGGGGTGGCCACGATCATCTTCGACTCGGTGGCCGGCCGGACGGCGGCGTGGATCGCGGGGCCCGTCGCGCTGGTGGCGCTGGCGGTGTTCTGGTTTCTGCTGCCGCTGCGCCAGCGCGGGGCCCGCGACGAATATTGACGCCGGGCTGTTTGCGACGCGGGCGGTCAGGGAACACCCCTGCCATGTTGATCCGTCGAATCGCGCGTCCAATGTTGTCAGCGGCGTTTATCGCCCGAGGCGTGGAGGCGTTGGCCAGTCCCAAACCGGCGGCCGACGCGGCGCGCCCCGCACTCGACGGGCTGAGCAAGCTCCCCGACCCGGTCGGCGCGAAGGTGCCCGCCAACGCGGAGACCGTCGCCCGCGCGACCGCGGCCGTGCAGATCGGCGGTGGCCTGCTGTTGGCCAGCGGCAAACTGCCCCGGTTGGCGTCGGCCGCGCTGGCGCTCAGCGTGGTGCCCGGCAGCCTCGGCGCGCACACGTTCTGGCAGGAGACCGATCCGCAGCGTAAGGCCGACGAGCGTCGCGCCTTCCTCACCGACATCAGCCTCATCGGCGGCCTGATCATCGCCGCGGTCGACACCGAGGGCAAACCCTCGCTGGGCTGGCGCGGGCGCCGCGCGGCGACCAAGGTGTCCGGCGCGGTGTCGGGTGCCGTCACCGCGGCACTGCCCGCGGGCGCCGCCGCGGGCGGTGCGGTCACCGACAGCGCGCTCGCCGAGAAGGTGGCCCACGGTCTGCAGGTCGGCGCCGAACGCGGCCGCGAACTCGCCCATGTGGCCCGCGAGCACGGTGCCGAGATCGCCGAGGTGGCGCGTGAACGCGCCCCGGAGATCGCCGAACTGGCCCGTCGACGTGGCGCCGAGATCGCCGAGGTGGCACGCGAGCGCGGGCCTGAGATCGCCGAGCTCGCCCGCAGGCGGGGCGCGGAGATCGCCGAGGTCGCGCGTGAACGCGCCCCCGAGGTCGCCGAGACGGTGCGCAAGCAGGCCGAGCTCACCCGGAGGCAGGCCAGGCGCCAGCAGCGCAAGCTGAGCTGAAACCCGGGATCCGGGCGGAACCGTCGGTACATTGGCTGATGTGACGAGCGGAAACTACGCCCCCTATCCCGGTCAGTACGGCGCCCCCACGGGTAAACCCGCGGGCGCCCTGGTCCGGTGGTTCGCCCGGTTCATCGACGGGATCATTGTCGGCCTCGCCAGCTGGGCGCTGGCGTTCTTCACCGACAACCTGTCGAGCATCTGGGTGACGGGCTTGTTCACCGGCCTGCTCACCTTCGTGTACTTCTTCGTACTCGAGACCACGACCGGCTCGACGCTGGGCAAGAAGCTGCTGGGGCTGCGGGTCGCCGGCCCGGGTGGGGTGGCCAAGCCGACGGCCGCACAGGCGGCGATCCGCAACTCCTGGACGCTGCTGCCGATCATCCCCTTCGTCGGCGGTCTGCTCGGCATCATCGCCATCTTCATCATCGGGGTGACCATCAGCGGCAGCGCCACCAAGCAGGGCAAGCACGATCAGCTCGCCGGCGGCACGCTGGTCGTCAAGGGCTGACAACCGCCCCCAGACCCAGGCCCGAAACCCCCTGCGCTAGAACACGAACCAGAGCACCAGGCTGAGCGCGAAGACGCTCAGCCCCAGGGTGGTCTCCATGACCGTCCACGTCTTCAGGGTGGTCTTGACGTCCATCCCGAAGAAGCGGCTGACCAGCCAGAAGCCCGAGTCGTTGACGTGCGAGAGCACGGTCGAGCCGGCCGCGATCGCCATCACCAGCAGCGTCAGGTGGAAGCTGCCCAGCGCCGCGTCCGCGGCGGCGGCGCTGATCAGGCCGGCGGTGGTGGTCAGCGCGACCGTCGCCGAGCCCTGTGCCACCCGCAGCACGGTGGCGATCAGGAACGCCTGCACGATCAGCGACATGCCCAGCCCCGACAGCGAATCCGACAGCGCGGAGCCGATACCGCTGAGCCGCAGCACACCGCCGAACATGCCGCCGGCGCCGGTGATCAGGATGACCGAGCAGATCGGGCCCAGCGCCTTGTCGAAGATGGTGCTGACGTCGTCCATCGTGTGACCGCGGCGCACGCCCAGGACGAGCGCCGCGACGATCACCGTGATCAGCAGCGCGACGCTGGTGTTGCCCAGCAGCTTGAGGTAGTTGGCCCAGGTGGCATCCTCGGCGAGGATGCCGGCCGTCATCAGCGTGCTGAGCACGGTGTTGAAGCTGATCAGCACGAACGGCAGCAGCAGCACGGCCAGCACGGTGCCGAACGCGGGCGCGGTACGGGTGGCGGTGGCTCCCCCACCTGCGGTGGCTCCCCCGGCGCTCCCGTCGTCGGCCCGGTCCTGGCCGCCGTTCATCTCGCCGAACAGCGCGGTGGGGACGTCGATGTGCACCCGGCGGCCGATCACCCGCGACACCAGCAGCACACCGACGTACCACGCGACGACCGCCACCGGCGCCCCGACCAGCAGCGTCACCCCGACGCTGGCGTCCAGCGCCTCGGCGGCCGCGACCGGACCCGGATGCGGCGGCACCAGCGCGTGCATGGCCGCGAACGCACCGGCGGCCGGCAGGCCGTACAGCAGCAGTGAACCGCCGAAGCGGCGGGCGACGGTCATGATGATCGGCAGGAAGACCACCAGGCCGGCGTCGAAGAAGATCGGGAACCCGAACAGCAGGGCGGCCACGCCGAGTGCCAGCGGGGCCCGCTTCTCCCCGAACCGGCCGATCAGCGTGTCGGCCAGCACCTGGGCGCCGCCGGTGAGTTCCAGCAACCGGCCCAGCATGACGCCGAACCCGACCAGCAGGGCGACCGAGCCCAGGGTGTTGGAGAAGCCGAAACTCAGCGCGTTGGGCACATCGCTGACCGGGATTCCTGCCGCCAACGCGGTGAGCACGCTGACCAGGACCAGCGCGACGAACGCGTGCAGCTTGACCTTCATGATCAGGAACAGCAGCAGCGCCACCGCGGCCGCCGCGATCAGCAGCAGGGTGGCGGTTCCGTACGCCGGGTCGATTGCTTCCATGTGACCTCCGAGGATCGGTCGCTATTGCCTTGCCGCGACGTAGGTTTCGATGATGGCGTCGATGCTGCGGTCCACGTCGATGGCGATGCCGTGCTCGTCAGGCTCCAGCGGTTCGAGCGTGTCGAACTGCGAGGCCAGCAGCGAGGCCGGCATGAAGTGCCCGGGTCGGCTGGCCTGACGGCGACCGATCACCTCCGGGGTGCCGCGCAGATGCAGGAACTCTGTTCCGGGACAGTGCTGACGGAGCTGGTCACGGTACCTGCGCTTGAGCGCCGAGCAGCTCATCACGCCGCCGTCGCCGCAGTGCTCGGCCAGCCACTCCCCGATCGCCTCCAACCACGGATAGCGGTCGTCGTCGTTGAGCGCCTCGCCCGCGGTCATCTTCGCGATGTTGGCCGGCGGGTGGAAGTCGTCGGCGTCGGCGAACGGAACCCGCAGCCGCTGCGCCAGGGCGGCGCCGACGGTCGACTTCCCGGACCCGGACACGCCCATGACGACGATCGGAGACGCCATCTCTTCCACCTACCCATCTGTGGCTGACATCACACAGCATGACTCAAACATCATATGATTTCAAGAAGGTCACCATTACATATGGTTTTTTATCGCCCAGCAAAGCTATGACAGGATGTGTCGGTGGCGTCTCCGACCAAAAGTGCGCTGCACGAGAGTCTGCTGACGGCGCTGGGCACCGCGATCGTGTCCGGGCGCTACCCCGCGGGTGAGGTCCTCACCCTCGACGGGATCTGCGCCGAGCACGGCCTGTCACGCAGCGTGGTCCGCGAGGTCGTCCGCGTGCTCGAGTCGATGGGCATGCTCGAGTCGCGCCGCCGCGTCGGCCTGACCGTGCAGCCCGCCACCGCCTGGAATGTGTTCGACCCCCGCGTGATTCGCTGGCGGTTGGAATCCGGGGACCGCGCCGCCCAACTCGTCTCGCTGTCGGAGCTGCGGCGCGGCTTCGAACCCGCCGCCGCCGCCCTGGCCGCCCGCCGGGCCACCCCCGACCAGTGCCGGGTGATGGCCGCCGCGGTCTCGGACATGGTGGTGCACGGGCGTACCGGCGCGCTGGAGGCGTATCTGGAGGCCGACAAGCTCTTTCACCGCACCCTGCTGGAGGCCAGCGGCAACGAGATGTTCCGCGCGCTCAACGGCGTCGTCGCCGAGGTGCTGGCCGGGCGCACGCACCACGGCATGATGCCCACCCGGCCCAACCCGGCCGCCATCGACCTGCACGACGAGGTCGCCCGCGCGATCCGCAACCGCGACGAGCAGGCCGCCGAACGCGCCATGCGCGCGATCATCGACGAGGCGACTTCGGCTGTGGCCGAGGACAATGCTGGTCGACCGACTCGCGGTGGTTAACTGCGAAAGGTGACCAGAGACCTCAACCTCGCCCGCCGGTTCTTCGACCGCTTCGAACCGGTGCACGCCGTCACCTACTTCTCGCCGGAGTCCCGCACCGCGCTCGATGAACTCGGATACCGGGGATTCTGGATGGGCTACTTCGCGGCCCGTTCGGCACCGTTCGGTGTGGTGCCGCCGCAGGTGGTGACCGCCACGTTCTACAACTTCACCCCGGAACGGGTGGCCAACTCACTGGCGGCCGCGTGGGAGGTCGCGCCGCCTGCCGAGGCGCTGCGGGTGCGGATGGAGTCCGCGGTCGCCGCGCTGCGCCGCTACGGCCTCGGCGACGACGATGTCCGCACCGCCGCCGACCTGGCGGAGAAGGCCGCCCGCAGTGCACCGCTGGACGGTCGTCCGCTGGCCGCCGCCAACGCCGCGCTGACCTGGCCCGACGAACCCCTGGCCCGGCTGTGGCACGCCACCACGCTGCTGCGCGAACAACGCGGCGACGGCCACATCGCGGTGCTGGTGTCACACGGGATCTCCGGGCGCGAGTGCAACCTGCTGCACGCCGCCGCGGGCCGGGTGCCCAAGGAGATGATCATGCGCAGCCGCGACTATGACGACGAGCAGTGGCGCTTCTACCAGGACCGGCTCGCCGAGCGCGGACTGCTCGACGGCGACGAGCTCACCGGCGCGGGCCGGGAGCTCAAACAGCGCATCGAGGACGAGACCGACCGGCTGGCGCTCAGTGCGCTCGACGCGCTGGACGACGCCGAGGTCGAGGCGCTGTTCCGGGCGCTGACGCCGATCACCCGCACCGTGGTCGCCGCCGGCGACCTGCCCACCGCCACCCCGATGGGTCTGAGCCGCGACGACCTCGACGACGACAGCGCCCACCTGTAGCCCCATCAACATCAATGCGCGAGCGTGCGCGTCTGAACACGACACGCCGCGGAATTTCCTGCATTTGCGCACGTTCGCGGCAGGCTGTGGGGCGTGATGGTGCTCAAGTCGGCCCTGTTGTTCGTGTTGGCCGCCGTCCTCGAGATCGGCGGCGCCTGGCTGGTGTGGCAGGGCGTGCGCGAGCACCGCGGCTGGTTATGGGTCGGGGCGGGCGTCATGGCGCTGGGCGCCTACGGTTTCGTCGCGGCCTTCCAGCCCGACGCGCACTTCGGCCGCGTGCTGGCGGCCTACGGCGGCGTGTTCATCGCCGGCTCGCTGGTGTGGGGCATGGTCGCCGACGGCTTCCGGCCCGACCGCTGGGACATCGCGGGCGCGGCCATCTGCCTGCTCGGCGTCGGGCTCATCATGTACGCGCCCCGCTGAGCCGCTGGCGAGCGTGCGCAAATGCCGGGAATTCTGCGGCGTGTCGTGTACAAACACTCAGTGTCAGGGTTGAGGGTGCCGCGGTGCGGTGGTTGGGTTCTTCTCGCCTGGTGTCTGGCTCTTACAGACACTGTCCTGTGATGGCTTTCGTGCGTTGTGCCGGCACCGGGTGGGAAGGACCGGCCGGCGTGACTTGATAGGAGCGTGGCACCGCCCCCGACTGAGATGTGTCCGCCGGCCGGCCCGACCTTCTACCCATCCATGAAGGAAAGAAGGCAGTGTCCATGGTGGTCATCGGAACCGATGTGCACAAGCGCAGCCACACCTTTGTCGTTGTTGACGAGGTCGGCCGCAAACTCGCCCAGAAAACCGTGCCTGCTACGAGCGCGGGTCATCTGCAGGTGATCCGGTGGGTTCGTGAGCGGTTCGGCGCCGAGGTGGTGTGGGGGATCGAGGATTGCCGCAACCTGTCCGCGCGGCTGGAGACCGATCTGCTGGGCGCCGGTCAGCGTGTGGTGCGGGTGGCTCCCAAGTTGATGGCGCAGGCCCGCGCCGGTGGGCGCACTCGCGGTAAGTCCGATCCCATTGATGCGTTGGCGGTGGCCCGGGCGGTGTTGCGGCATCCGGATCTGCCGATCGCCGCCCACGATCAGGCCTCCCGTGATCTGAAACTGCTGGTGGATCGCCGTGAGGACCTGGTGGCGATGCGTACGGCCACCATCAACCGGTTGCGTCAACGCATCCACGAACTCGACCCCGCTGTGGAGGCCGGTCTGAGCTCGCTGCACCGCGCCGGTGTGTGTGCCCGGCTGGCCGATTGGCTGGCCGGCCAGCCCGGGGTGCTTGCCGAGATCGCCCGCGAGGAACTGGCCGACATCATCGGACTCAACGAACGCATTACGGAGTTGGCTGAACGCATCGGTCAGCGCGTACAGGCGCTGGCGCCGAATTTGTTGGCCCTGCCCGGCTGTGGGGAACTGACCGCCGCCAAGATCGTCGCCGAGACCGCCGGAGTGCACCGCTTCCGCAGTGAGGCGGCGTTTTCCTGCCATAACGGCACCGCCCCGATCCCGGTGTGGTCAGGCAGCACCAGCGGCCGGGTCCGGCTCAACCGCAGCGGTAACCGACAACTCAACGCCGCCCTGCACCGCATCGCGATCACCCAACTACGACTGCCCGACAGCGACGGAGCCCGCTACTACCGACGCCGCCTCACCGAAGGCAAAACCCCCAAAGAAGCCCTACGCTGCCTCAAACGCCAACTCTCACGCGTCGTCTACACCCGCCTACACCTCGACCACGCCACCCACAACCCCCACCAAGCCGCAGCTTGACATAGGAGCAATGCACGCTCGCGGACAGGGGGAAGGTCAGGTCTGGTTACGGTTCCATTCGACCCAGCCGGCGCCGTCGCGTCCGTCGGCCGTCGTGACCGTCACCCAGGCGCGCGGGAACTGGCTGATCCGGCCGTCCCGCGAGCGCAGCAGCACCGGGGCGTGGCCCACCGCGTCGACGGTCGCGACCACGTCACCGAGCGTGATTATCGTCTGAACCGGTAATCCATTGTCGGCGAACGTCTCCTGCGCGCTCACCGTCGGCAGCTCGATCAGCGGCACTCCCGGCGGCTGGATGTAGCCGACGCCCATCGGCGGCACGCCGGGGATACGCAGGTCGACGCCGTGCAGACGGGTGCCGTCGTCGAGATGCAGTGCGCTCCACACCCATTCCATCGACCACCAGTCGCGCACACCCCAGGAGTGGTCACGCTGGCCCGGCACGTCGGTGAAGGAGAACTCGCGGCCGTCGACGGTCACGGTGCCCGACACCGTGCACGGGATCTCGTAGCGCGAGGCGATCCGGTACAGGTACGGCACACCGACCGTCATCCACACCATGTCGATCGTCATGTCGACCGGCCTGCCGGTCTCGTCGCGCAGCAGGGCCGCCGGGTCGTCGTAGGCCTGCCCGCGCCCGCGCATGGTCACCCGGTAGGTGCGCAGCGGTTCGGTCGCGTCCATCGACAGCTCGATGGCCTGGGTGCCCTCGAAGTCGTTGAGCGCGTAGGTCGGAATGTCGGGCCCGCACACCAGCCCGTTCACCCATGTGGTGCCCAGGTTCGGGTACTGGCCGAGCCGCACCCAGCCGCCGACCTTCTGCTGCGGGTCGACGAAGTCGACGTACCAACTTTCGTTCCAGAGCTCCTCGTCGCCGGCCGGATGGGAACCCTCGTCCTCGGCGGCCGGCGTGAGCGGTTCTGCCACCGACGGTTCGGGCAGGATCGCGAGCGCGTCGACGTCGAGCACGTGCTGACAGTGCCGTCGCAGCATGGTCATGAACATCTCGTCGCCGCGCTCGGTCTGCTCGACGAGCATTGACGACACCACCGCCATCACCACCCCGAAGAAGCTCTGCCTGCGCACCCCCTCGCGCACGTCGTCGAGGCTCAGCGGCGAGTCCGGGCCCAGCGCGCGGTGATACGACTCCAGCAGCGCCGCATAGTGTTCGCGGCGCGCCTCCGACGGCAGCGCGCAGCCCAGGAAGTACGCGACATCGGTCAGCGCCGGACCCCAGGTGACCGTCTGCCAGTCCACCACCGTCAGCGCACGGTCGGCACCCTCCTGGCCGAAAAGCATGTTGTCCAGCCGGTAGTCGCCGTGCACCAGACCCTTGATCCGGTCGTCGGCGGCCTCGGCGGCCAGGTACTCGTCGAACACCGGGAGCAGGCGTTCGCACACCAGGCGGTGCTCGGGGGCGATCTGGTCGCGGTAGCGCTCGACGAAACCCGCGTACAGCTGGCCGAGCAGGGCCTGGTTGATCGGCGCCTCCCGGTTGAGCCAGTCGGCCGCCGCCGCCTCGGGATCGCCCAGCAGCGGACCGTGCACCCGGCCCAGTTCGGCCAGCGCCAGCATCGCGTTTTCGACTGTGGTTCCGCGGATCTCGTCGCCGACGACGGCCGGTGCGGCGTCGCCGAGCAGCAGGTGGAAGGCGCCGGACTCGCCGTCGAACGCCGCCGAGTGGCACGGGGCGACCGGACCGCTGATGCGCGGCGCCACGTCGGTGTAGAAGCGCACCTCGCGTTCGTAGAGGCCCAGTGCCAGGCCGGTCTGCCTGCTGGCCGGATCGGTCGCGGCGACCTTGAGCACCACCGACGCCGGCCCCGAACTCCCGTCGGCGTAGCGCAGGGTCAGCCGGTAGCAGTCGCTCATCTGGCCGGTCCCGATGCGCTCGTGGGAGAACTCCGCGACCTCGGATCCGAGCACCGAGCTCAACCACTCGACGGTCAGATCAGCGGGACCCTCGACGACGCTGGTGGTGTGCACCAGTCACCTCCTTGTGACTCGAATGTGCCCCGAATCTACCGATCCCGGTGTGACCTCCGACACGGGGGTGAGCCACCAGGTGGGACAGTCACATTCAGCCCGCGGCCAGCGTGAAGCTCTGCCAGACCTCGCGGCGCGGCCCGTCGGGGTCGTACTCGACGCGCGGGCGGCGGTCGAACACCCGCACGGCGCGCTGCGCACTGGTGTACGCGGGCCAGTCCGCGCCCGGCACCCCGGTACGCGCGAACTCGCGCCACCGACCCTGGATGTCGTCGCTGACCCGCAGCGCGTCGCGCCGGTCCCCCACCGCGGTGAGCAGTCGGCCGACACCGCTGCGGTACACGTCGAACACCGCCAGCAGCTCGGTGGCGTGGGTGGCCCCCAGACCGGACCAGTGCAGCGTCTTGGGTGCGTAGTCGAAGCGGTACAGGTAGGTCGGGGCGTGCGTGCTGTGCGCCTCGGCGATCTGCCACGCCGCCGCCCCGAACGCGAAGTCGCCGCCGAACTGCATACAGGCCCGCTGGTTCGGGTAGCCCGGGTATGCCGCCCGGATCCGTTCGCGCACTTCGGGTTCGGCGTCGGCGAGCAGTCGCTCGATCATGGGCTCGTTCATCGGCAGCAGCTTGAGCCAGCGCCCGAACAGCCGGGCCTCCTCCGCGTTGGTGCCGACGATCAACGGCACCGGGTGTGCGTGTCCGGTGCGCATCGCCTCGACCGGGTCCAGCGGCAGATAGTCGGTGCCGGCGGTCGGCCCGGCGGCGAACGCGCCGAGCATCTCACGCTGACCCTGACGGATCAGCTTCTCGAAGGCGACCACCAGATCGGCGGGCCGGGCGGCCATGATCGCGTCGGCGGCGGTGTCCTCGTCGGCGCCCAGCAGTTCGGCGAACCGTGCCGCGTACTGACGCGCCGTCTCCTTGGTACGCACCATGCCAGCCGCCGGGCTCTCCGAGATCGCATGTGCGAAAAGACCTTTGGCGGCGGGAACAGCGAGCAACGTGGCGACGGCGTGTGCACCGGCGCTCTCCCCGAAGATCGTGACGTTGTCGGGGTCGCCGCCGAACACCGCGATGTTGTCGCGGACCCACTGCAACGCCATCACCAGGTCACGCAGATACAGGTTGTCCTCGAAGGTGTGCCGCTGCGTGGACAGCGACGACAGGTCCAGACACCCCAGCGCGCCGAGCCGGTAGTTCACCGACACGTACACACAGCCGTTGCGGGCCAGCGAGGCGCCGTCGTAGATCGGGGTGGCCGAGCTGCCCATGAAGTAGCCGCCGCCGTGGATGAACACCATCACCGGCAGCGGCGCCTGCGGCGGCTGCTCGGGGGCGACGACGTTGAGCGTCAGGCAGTCCTCGCTCATCGGCTGGAACCTGCCGGGGCCGATGAGGGTGTACATCCGTTGCTGCGGTGCGCAGTTGCCGTGGCCGTGGCAGTAACGCACCCCGCGCCAGGGCCGCACCGGCTCGGGTGCGCGCAACCGCAGGGCGCCCACCGGCGGGCGGGCGTACGGGATGGCACGGAACCGGTTCACGCCGTCACGGGTGAACCCCTCGATCGTGCCGGACGCGATCGTTGCGCGGACGGTGTGCTCGTGCATCACACGACGGTAACGAATCGCCGGGCGCCGCGCCTGACCTGCGGGGGCGTGTCCGCCCAGTAGCCTGGCCGGTATGCGAATGGCTGTGCTGATCGCGACTGTGCTGGTTGCCGGATGTTCGACCACCACGGCCGGACAACCGATGCGGATCGAGCCGATCCCGCCGGCGAGCAGCAAGGGCGGTACCTCGACATCGCCCACCGCCGAACCGACCACGCCGCCGGAGCCGGGCGCCCCGGTGGCCGACGTGATCGCGTGGATCGATGCCGGTGAGCCCATCGACGTCGAGCAGTTCCGCCAGGCCACCCGCGAGGGTGAGCTGACTCAGCTCGGCGACGACGTCGCGTTCACCACCCCGTCGGGCAAGACGACCTGCATGACCGACAGCCAGTACAGCGGCGGGGCGCTGGCCTGCCTGGTCGACCTGGTGAACCCGCCGCCGCGGCCCGAGGACGCCGTCGGTGAATGGAAGGGCGGCTGGGTCGACTACGACGGGCCGACCGTCTCCGTCGGTTCCATCCACGGCGATCCGGGCCGGTTCACCGCCGGTCAGGGCCCGGAACTGCCGTACGGACAGCTGCTGGCGTTCGGCGACTACGGCTGCCGCGCCGACACCGCCGGACTGTTCTGCGCCAACTACGCCAACCAGACCGCGGTGAAGTTCTCCGACGCCGGGATCGAACCGTTCGGCTGCCTGCAGCAGGTCGACGCGCCGCCGCTGATCGGCGAGTTCTACACCTGCTGAGCGAGCACGCCGGGGATCCAGGCCGGAATCAGGCCACGCCCTTGCGTTTGAGCAGCGGCAGCACACCCTCGGCGAACCAGTAGGCCTCCTCCAGGTGGGGGTAGCCCGACAGGATGAACTCGTCGAAGCCCAGCGAGTGGTACTCGATGATGAGGTTGGCGACCTCCTCGTGGCTGCCCACCAGCGCGGTGCCGGCGCCGCCGCGCACCAGCCCGACACCCGCCCACAGGTTCGGGTAGATCTCGAGCTGATCGGTGCGCCCGCCGTGCAGCGCGGTCATCCGCCGCTGCCCTTCGGACTCCGACTTGGCGTGCAGCGCTGTGGCTTTGGCGATCTGTTCGGGTGAGAGCCCGGCCACCAGTTCATCGGCGACCGCCCACGCCGCGGCCGAGGTGTCGCGGCTGATGGTGTGCAGCCGGATCCCGAACCGCACGGTGCGGCCGCGGGCCTCGGCCAGCGCGCGCACCCGGGCGATCTTGGCCGCCGCCTCCTGCGGCGGCTCACCCCAGGTGAGGTAGACGTCGACGTGCTCGGCGGCCACCGGCAGCGCGACCTCCGACGATCCGCCGAAGTAGATGCCCGGCAGCGGATCCGGCGGCTCGGACACCCGCGCGTCGGCGACCTTGTAGTAGTCGCCCTCGAAGGTCATCGACTCCTGCGCCCAGATCGACTTCACGATGTGCAGGAACTCGCTGGTACGCGCGTACCGTTCGTCGTGGTCCAGCCAGTCGCCGAAGCGGCGCTGTTCGAGATTGTCGCCGCCGGTGACGATGTTGAGCAGCAGTCGGCCCTCGGAGAACCGCTGCAGCGTGGCGGCCTGCTGGGCGGCCAGCGTCGGCGGGGTCAGCCCCGGCCGGAACGCGACGAGGAACTTCAGCCGCTCGGTCTCGGCCAGCAACGCCGACGCGGTCAGCCACGCGTCCTCGCACCACGTGCCCGTCGGGGTGAGCACCCCCTCGTAGCCGAGCCGGTCGGCGGCGCGGGCCACCTCCGCCAGGTAGCGGCGGGTCGGCGGCCGGTAGTTCGGTGGCACCGACTGCTGCGACGACGCGTGCGAGGAGCCGACGATCGAGCGGCTGTCCCCGCTGGTGGGCAGGAACCAGAAGAACTTCGCGGGGTTATCGGCAGGCGCGGTCGTCACGGTGATACGACGCTACGGACCGGTGCGCACCGCCAGAAGGGTTCTGTTCGCGATGATTCTGGCTAACTGTCCCCGGCGCAGGCTAATTCAGCCGGAAACCGCCCGTGACCCGCACCGGCGTCACATCGCGGCCGTTGATCTTCGAGCTCATCCTGCCGTCGGCCAACCGTGCGATCTGCTCGGCCTGCTGCAACTGCCGCTTGTTGCGCACCTGGGCGCGGAACTGCAGATCGTTGAGCTGCTGCAGCTCGGCCTGCTCGAAGTCGCGGCCGCTGATTCCGTTGAGCTGCACGCCGATTGCCGATCCGTCGGGCCGGACCAGCCACGTCGCCCGCGCACCGTCGGCGTCGGCGGTGTAGATGCCGGCGTCACCGGAGACCGGGGCCGCGGTGAACGGATAGCTGACACCGTTCATGGTGACGTCGCCGGTGATCTCGTCGCCGTCGAGTCGCGCGGTCAGCGTGTCGCGGAACCGCGACGTGATGTCGATCCTGCCGTCGGTCTCGTCGCCGAAGAACCAAGCCTCGTCGTCGGTGCCGTTGCACGCGTACGCGGCGACCCGACCGTCGGCGAGCGCGATGCCGATCGTCATCGTCTTCCCGTCGAACGCCTTCATGTCGGCGATGAACTGCGCCGACTGCGGGACGTCCGGGGCGATGGGAGCCTGCGGCGCCGCGGCGTCGTCGCCGCAGGCGGACAGCGCCGCTATCGCGGCCAGCGCGACGAGCCCGCGGCGCAGGAAGCGGAGGTGCGTCCTCATGGGTGTGCCTTTCGGTGATCGGTATCGGTCACCGGGGACGACGAACCGGCAGGCCCGAAGGTTCAACGAACGAAGATTTACCGCCAGCCGTCGGCGGCCTTGGCGGCGCGCAGCAGCTCGTCGCACAGCGTGCGCAGCTCGTCGGCGGTGGCGCCCTCCTCCACGGCGGTGGCCACGTCCTCGGCCGCGCACCGCACCTGATACACCCGGTCGGCCAGCTGAGCGGCCTCGTCGGCGCTGAGCACCACTGCGTCGGCGGGCAGTGAGGTGCCCTTGATCAGGGAGCGCTGCTCGTAGGCGCGCTGACGGCAGGACCGCCGGCAGTACTGGCGGCGTCGGCCCAACCCGGCGTCGGCGACCTCACGGCCGCACCAGCGACAGGACTGAGGACGGAGTCGGCGTGCCACAGGGCAGACTGTAAACCGATTGCCCAGGTATTCCCGGTATCATCGAACGTCGAGTCGGGAACTGTGCGGCATTCTGCTGCGTTCTTATTCCAGACCAATTTGCGCTGATCAAGGAGTGTTGACGATGGCTGATCGTGTCCTGAGGGGAAGTCGCCTCGGAGCCGTGAGCTACGAGACCGACCGTAACCACGACCTGGCGCCGCGTCAGATCGCGCGTTACCGCACGGAGAACGGCGAGGAATTCGAGGTTCCGTTCGCCGACGATGCGGAGATCCCCCACACCTGGCTCTGCCGCAACGGCCTGGAGGGCACCCTGATCGAGGGTGACGCCCCGGAGCCGAAGAAGGTCAAGCCGCCGCGCACCCACTGGGACATGCTGCTGGAGCGCCGCTCCATCGAGGAGCTCGAGGAGCTGCTCAAGGAGCGTCTCGAGTTGCTGCGCGCCAAGCGCCGCGGCGCAGGCAGCTGACGCCGCGGCCGGCCGCTCAGCGGCTGAACGTCAGCCGCTGAGTCCCACGCCGCGGGCGCGGTCGATGCGCCCGCGGATCCCCCACTCGGCGACCTTGACCATCGCCTCGCGGATGTTGGATCCGCTCATCTTCGACTGGCCGAACTCGCGTTCGGTGAACGTGATCGGCACCTCGACGACCTGGAAGCCGTTGTTGATCGAGCGCCAGGTCAGGTCGATCTGGAAGCAGTAGCCCTTCGAGTCGACCGCATCCAGGTCGATCTTCTCCAGCACCTCCCGGCGGTACGCCCGGTACCCGGCGGTGATGTCGTGGATGTCGACGCCCAGCAGGATGCGGGAGTAGCCGTTGGCGGTGCGCGACAGCACCAGCCGCCGGCGCGGCCAGTTGCGCACCTCGCCGCCGGGCACGTAGCGCGACCCGATCACCACGTCGGCGCCCTCGTCGATCTTGTCGAGCAGCCGGTACAGCTGCTCGGGCGGATGGCTGCCGTCGGCGTCCATCTCTACCAGCACGTTGTACTCGCGGCCCAGACCCCACGCGAACCCGGCGAGGTAGGCCGCGCCCAGACCGCCCTTGGCGGTGCGGTGCATGACGTGGATCCGGTCGGGGTCCTCGAGCGCGAGCTGGTCGGCCAGGTCGCCGGTGCCGTCGGGACTGTTGTCGTCGACGATCAGGATGTGCACATCGGGGCGCGCCTTCTGGACGCGTCCGACGATCAGCGGCAGGTTCTCCCGCTCGTTGAAGGTGGGGATGATGACCAGCGTGCGCTGGCTTGGGCGTTCCCCCGGGCCCTGGCCCGTCGTCATGTGGCTCCTCTATCTTTGTTGTCCCGATTCGCTCGGCGACGCACAAAGCCTCCATTGTGCAGTATCGCGGCGATCACACTGCCCAGACCGACAGCGATCAGCAGCCCCTCGATCAGCGGGCCGAACCGCGTCGCCACGGTGAGCTGGGTCTTCAGCCGCACCGCGGTGTCCAGATAGGCCGGCTCGAAGAACGCGGTGCGGACCAGCTCGCGACCGTCGGGGGCGATGACCGCGCTGATCCCGGTGGTGCCGGCCACCACCACGTAGCGGTCGTGCTCGACGGCCCGCAGCCGCGCGAACGCCAACTGCTGCTCGCTCATCGCCTCGGTGAACGTCGCGTTGTTCGACGGCACCGCCAGCAGCTGCGCCCCGTTGCGCACCGCCTCGCGGGGCGCCCGGTCGAAGATCACCTCCCAGCACGTGGCGACCCCGACCGGGACACCGGCGGCGCGCACCACCCCGGTGCCGTCACCGGGCACGAAGTAGCCGGCACGGTCGGCGTACTCGGAGAACCGGCGGAAGAACGACCGCCACGGCAGATACTCGCCGAACGGCTGCACGATCTGCTTGTCGTGGCGCTCCCCCGGCCCGTCCTTCGGGTTCCAGACGATCACCGAGTTCGTCGCGGCCGGGTTGCCGGGATCATCGGGGTCCACCGCGACGACGCCGCCGACGAGGATCGGCGCGCGGATCGCGTCGGCGGCGCGGGAGATCAGGTCGCGGGCGTCGGGATTGGCCAGCGGGTCGATGTCGGCGGAGTTCTCCGGCCAGATGACCAGCATCGGCTGCGGCGCCCGGCCGGCGCGGACGTCGTCGGCCAGCCGCATCGTCTCGTCGACGTGGTTGTCGAGCACCGCGCGCCGCTGGGCGTTGAAGTCCAGGCCCAGCCGCGGCACGTTGCCCTGCACCACTGCCACCGTGACCGGCTGCTCGTCGCCGGCGCCGAGGCCGGAATGACGCACGTTCGGCCACGTCAGCGCCACCGCGAGCAGCACCGCCGCCACACACACCCCGGGCACCACCACCGCGGGCGGAGCGCCGGCGTCGGCGGCAGCGCGGCGGAAGTAGGCGATCACCTCGAAGACCAGCGCCCCGACACCGAACCCGACGAGCACCACCGCGAACGACACCAGCGGCGCCCCGCCGAGCTGGGCGATCGACCGCAGCGGGCTCTCGGTCTGGCCGTAGGCCACCACCCCCCACGGGAAGCCGCCGAACGGCACCGTCGACTTCAGCCACTCCTGGGCGGTCCACAGCCCGGCGAACCACAGCGGCCAGCCGGGCAGCGTGCGCACGACGACGGCGGCCAACCCGAACAGAGCCGGGAACAGCGCCTGCACCAGGGCCAGCCCGATCCACGGCACCGGCCCGACGAACGTGCCGACCCACGGCAGCAGCGGCAGGTAGAACGCCGCGCCGAAGAGGTAGCCGTAGCCGAACCCGCCCCACCGGGTGGTGGTGTCACGGGTGAGCACCCAGGCCAGCAGCGCGAACGCCGCGAACGCCAGATACCACCAGCCGAACGGCGGGAAGCTCAGACACAACAGCAGCCCGGCGCCGATCGCGGCGCCCAGCCGCGGCAACCGGTCGACCACCGCACGCCCGAACCGCCGTATCCGGGACCGCTCAACCATGGATCACGTGACCCCGGTGCACCGTCTGCCGGCAGCGCGGCGACGGTCCGTCCAGCGCGGGCAGCGCGGGCACCCGCGAACGCTGATCGGTGGACCACCGCTGCACCGCGTCGGCGGGCGCGCTGACCTCGAACTCGTCGGCCTCCCACACCGCGTACGACGCGGGCGCACCCGGAACCAGGGTGCCGGTCACCCCGTCGCGCACCCCGGCGGCCCGCCAGGCACCCCGCGTCAGCGCGGTGAACGCCGCCCGCGCGGAGATCGCACTGCCCGGCGTCTGGTGCCGGGTGGCCGCGCGGACGGTCTGCCACGGATCCAGTCCCGTGACCGGGCTGTCCGAACCGAAGGCGAGAGGCACGCCTCGGGATGCTAACAACGCGAACGGATTCAACGACCTGGCCCGGTCGGCGCCCAGCCGCTGGGCGTACATCCCGCTCTCGCCGCCCCACAGCGCGTCGAAGTTCGGCTGCATGCTGGCGAACACCCCCCAGGCGCCGAGCCGCTGCGCCTGCTCCTCGGTGACCATCTCCAGGTGTTCGAGCCGGTGCCCGCACCGCGCCACCGCGGGGGCGCCGAACCGCTCGACGACGGTTTCCAGCGCGTCGACGACCGCGCTGACCGCGGCGTCGCCGATGACGTGGAACCCGGCGGGGATGCGGGCCTCGGTGCAGGCGTGCAGGTGCGCGGTGATCGCGTCGCGGTCGAGGTAGGTGTTGCCGACGCAGTCGGGGGCGTCGGCGTAGGGCTGGTGCAGCCAGGCGGTGCGCGACCCGAGGGCACCGTCGACGAACAGGTCGCCGGCCAGCCCCGCGGCCCCGGTGCGGTCGATCAGCGCGACGGCCTCCTGCGCGGAGCCGACCGCCTGACCCCAGTAGCCGGTGA
The DNA here is from genome assembly GCF_001583415.1 of Mycolicibacterium phlei. The sequence goes on along the minus strand of NZ_CP014475.1, from coordinate 2,626,128 downwards.
TCTCCACGCCGTGGTCCAGGCCGCGGATCTCGTCCCAGTCGTCGAGGCCGCCGATCTCGGGGCCGGCGCACTCGTGGACGGCCACGATCCCGAGCGCCGCGGCGGTGTCCAGCGCGGTGGTGCGGGCGTGCCGGCGCTGGGCGGGGGTGAGCCGCGCGCGGGCCTCGGCGCGCACCCGGTGGTGGGCGTCGGCGGTCAGCGGCCGCTGCGGGTGGTAGCCGGCGGCGTCGGACAGTCCGGCGCACAGCCGGCGCAGCGCGGTCGAGGCCGCCGCGGAGTGCACGTCGACGCGGGCCAGGTAGACGGGCCGGTCACCGACCGCGGCGTCCAGGTCCGCGGTGCTCGGCGGGGTGCCCTCCGGCCACTGCGTCTCATCCCAGCCGTGCCCCCAGATCGGGCCGTCGGGATGCTCGCGGGCGTAGTCGGCCAGCAGTCGCAGACAGTCCCGCAGCGAACGCGCGGGCCGCAGATCCAGCCCGGTCAGGCTCAGTCCGGTGGCGGTGAGGTGGACGTGGCAGTCGACGAACGCGGGTGCGACGAACGCCCCCTCGAGGTCGACGACCTCGGCGTCCGGGTACTGCGCGCGGCCCACGTCGTCGCTGCCGAGCCACACGATGATCCCGTCGCGCACCGCGAGCGCGGTCGCGTCGGGCATGGCGGGGCTGTACACCCGCCCGTTGAGCAGAAGGGTGGTCACCTACGGGAGGTTCTCATGTCGCGCCGACGGTCCCGGCGACCGCTCCACCGCGGGCTGTGCGAGATCGATCACGTCGACGACCTCCCCGTCGATGTAGTCGGGGCGTCCCGCGGTTCTCGCCGCGCCCGATGTCACCCAGCCGGCTGCGGTGATCAGCGGCATCCGCCGCGCCGCCAGCACGGTCAGCAGCGGGCGCGCCGCAGCGCGGGTCGGCGGGACCAGCAGCAGCGCGCCGAGCAGCGAGGTCGCCAGGCCCGGGATCGCGACCAGCACGGTGCCGAGCGCGACCAGGACGCTGTCAGCGGCGGCGCCCTGCACATCGGCGGCGGTCAGGCCGCTGCGCAGCCGGACCAGCTGCCTGCGCAGTTGCGAGCCGGCCAGCACCAGGCCCAGGAAGAAGGTCGCGACGAGGATCAGCAGCGTCCAGCCGATCCCGATCGTCGCGGCCAGTGCCACCATCACCGCGATCTCGAGGATCACGTAGAGCAGGAACAGCCGCTTCGCCATACGCGCTCAACGTACGGGCGGTGCCCGCCGGTTCCGCCGGTGGGTGTGACGCCGGTCAGGCCGGTTTGATCTCCAACGTCACGTTCTTCTGCATGCCGCCGCGCAGCTTCGAGAACAGGCAGAACACCTTGCCGAACAGGCCGTAGCGCTTGCCGAGGCCGGCGTAGGTCTTGGCGTTCTCCGACTTGCCCAGGACGGCGGCGACCGCCTCGGCGGCCTCACCCTTGACGTTGCCGCGCATGTCGCACGGCGCGATGGTCACCCGCGGGGTGTTGCGGATCCGCTTGACCTTCCACGACGTCTCCTGGGTGATGACCAGCAGCCGGTCGCCGTCGGGAACCGCCCACACCGGCGTCGGCTTGGGCGTGCCGTCCTTGGTGAAGGTGGTCAGCAGGATGTAGTCGGACTTCGCGACATCGTCGAACGTGGCGGCCATGCCACGAACTTAGCGTGGCTCAGCCCTCGAGCTCGCCCTCTGTCTCCAGCAGCACCTGGCGCAGCCCATCGATCGTGGCGGGCTCCGGCGCCGCCCACATCCCGCGTTCGGCGGCCTCCAGCAGACGTTCGGCCATCCCGTGCAGCGCCCACGGGTTCGACTCGGCCATGAACCTGCGGTTCTCGTCGTCGAGGACGTACTCGTGCGACAGCCGCTCGTACATCCAGTCGGCCATCACGCCGGCGGTGGCGTCGTAGCCGAACAGGTAGTCGACGGTGGCGGCCATCTCGAAGGCGCCCTTGTAGCCGTGCCTGCGCATCGCGTTGATCCAGCGCGGATTGACGACGCGGGCCCGGAACACCCGGGTGGTCTCCTCGCTCAGCGTGCGGGTGCGCACCGCGTCGGGACGGGTGTTGTCGCCGATGTAGGCGACCGGGTCCTTACCGGTCAGCGCCCGCACCGTGGCGATCATGCCGCCGTGATACTGGAAGTAGTCGTCGGAGTCGGCGATGTCGTGTTCGCGGGTGTCGGTGTTCTTGGCCGCCACCACGATTCGGCGGTACTGGCGGCTCATGTCGTCGCTGGCGGCGGCCCCGTTCAAGCCGCGGCCGTACGCGAAACCGCCCCACGCGGTGTACACCTGCGCCAGGTCGGCGTCGTCACGCCAGTTGCGGCTGTCGATCAGCTGCAGCAGCCCGGCGCCGTAGGTGCCCGGCTTGGAGCCGAAGATCCGCATGGTGGCGCGCCGCTGGTCGCCGTGTTCGGCCAGATCCGCGCGGGCGTGGGCGCGTACGAAGTTGTCGTCGTCGCTCTCCTCCAGGCCGGCCACCAGTTGCACCGCATCGTCGAGCATCGCCACCACGTGCGGGAACGCGTCGCGGAAGAAGCCGGAGATGCGCACGGTGACGTCGATGCGCGGCCTGCCGAGCTCGTCGAGCGGGATCGGCTCGAGGTCCACCACACGCCGCGACGCCTCGTCCCAGATCGGCCGGACACCCAGCAGCGCAAGCACTTCGGCGATGTCGTCACCGGAGGTGCGCATGGCCGAAGTGCCCCACACCGACAGCCCGACCGAACGCGGCCAGTCGCCGTGGTCCTCCCGGTACCGGGCCAGCAGCGAATCCGCCATCGCCACCCCGGTTTCCCACGCCAGCCGGGACGGCACCGCCTTCGGGTCCACGGAGTAGAAGTTGCGGCCCGTCGGCAGCACGTTCACCAGACCGCGCAGCGGTGACCCCGACGGGCCCGACGCGATGAACCGGCCGTCGAGCGCCCGCAGGATCTGCGGGATCTCCTCGACTGTGCCCGCCATCCGCGGCACCACCTCGGTGGCCGCGAACCGCAGCACCGCGGCGACGTCGGGGTTGTCGGTCAGCGTATCGACGACGTTCGGGTCCCAGCCCGACTCCTGCAGTGCGGCAACGAGCTTGCGGGCCTGTTGTTCGGCGGCGTCGACGGCGGCGCGGTCGTCGCGACCGTCCTCGGCCAGGCCGAGAGCCTGCCGCAGCCCGGGCACGGTCTGCTCCCCGCCGAACAGTTGGCGGGCCCGCAGCACCGCGAGCACCAGGTCCACCTCGTCCTCGCCGGTGGGCCGCTGGCTCAGCACGTGCAGGCCGTCGCGGATCTGCACGTCCTTGATCTCGCAGAGCCAGCCGTCGACGTGCAGCAGCATGTCGTCGAACGAGTCCTCGTCGGGCCGGTCCTCGAGCCCGAGGTCATGGTCGAGCTTGGCCGCGCGCATCAGCGTCCAGATCTGCTGACGGATCGCGGGCAGCTTGCCCGGGTCGAGCGCCGAGACGTTGGCGTGCTCGTCGAGAAGCTGCTCCAGACGGGCGATGTCGCCGTAGGTCTCGGCGCGCGCCATCGGCGGGATCAGGTGGTCGACCAGGGTGGCGTGCGCCCGCCGCTTGGCCTGGGTGCCCTCCCCCGGATCGTTGACCAGGAACGGGTAGATCAACGGCAGGTTGCCCAGCGCGGCGTCGGGACCGCACGCCGCCGACATGCCCAGCGTCTTCCCGGGCAGCCACTCCAGGTTGCCGTGCTTGCCCAGATGCACGATCGCGTCGGCACCGAACTTCGTCTCGATCCACCGGTAGGCCGCCAGGTAGTGGTGGCTGGGCGGCAGGTCGGGGTCGTGGTAGATCGCGACCGGGTTCTCGCCGAAACCCCGTGGCGGCTGGACCATCAGCACCACGTTGTCGGCCTGCATCGCGGCGATGACGATCTCCCCGTCGGGATCGGCGCTGCGGTCGACGAACAGTTCGCCCGGCGGCGGGCCCCACGCCTCGACGACGGCATCGGCGAACTCGGCGGGCAGGGTGCCGAACCATTCGCGGTAGTCCTTGGCGGACAACCGGATCGGGTTGTCCTCCAAGCTGGTCTGGGTGAGCCAGTCCGGGTCCTGGCCGCCACGTTCGATCAGCGCGTGGATGAGGGCGTCGCCGTCACCGGACTCCAGCCCGGGGATGTCGCCGACCCGGTAGCCGTGCTCACGCATGGCGCGCAGCAGCGCCACGGCGCTCGCGGGGGTGTCCAGGCCGACGGCGTTGCCGATGCGGGCGTGCTTGGTGGGATAGGCCGACAGCACGATCGCGATGCGCTTGTCCGCGGGCGGGATCGCGCGCAGCCGCGCGTGGCGCACCGCCAGACCGGCGACGCGGGCGCAGCGCTCGGGATCGGGGACGTAGGAGATCAGGCCCTCGTCGTCGATCTCCTTGAACGAGAACGGCACCGTGATGATGCGGCCGTCGAACTCCGGCACCGCGACCTGGGTGGCCACGTCGAGCGGCGAGAGCCCGTCGTCGTTGTCCGCCCACTGCGCCTTCGAGCTCGTCAGGCACAGGCCCTGCAGGATCGGCACGTCGAGGGCCGCCAGGTGCGCCACGTTCCAGCTGTCGTCGTCACCGCCGGCCGTCACCGCCGCTGGGGTGGCACCGCCGGCGGCCAGCACCGTGGTGATCAGCGCGTCGGCGGTGCCCAGCAGCTTCAGCAGGTCCTCGTCGGCGGTGCGCAGCGACGCGCAGAACACCGGCAGCGCGCGCCCACCCGCGGCCTCGATCGCGTCGCACAGGGCGTCGATGTAGGCGGTGTTGCCGGCCAGGTGCTGGGCCCGGTAGTAGAGGACCGCGATGGTGGGGCCGTCGGCGTTGGCGGTCGGGCGGTCCACCACACCCCAGGTGGGGATGGACTCCGGCGGCGCGAAACCGTAGCCGGTCATCAGCAGCGTGTCCGCGAGGAACGCGTACAGCTGGCGCAGGTTCTCGGTGCCGCCCTGGGCGAGATAGATGTGGGTCTGCAGGGCCACACCCGCGGGGGTGGTCGAGTGGCCCATCAGCTCGGCGTCGGGCGACTGCTCGCCGCTGACGACGATCGCGGGCTTACCGCTGGCGACCACCTCGTCGATGCCGTCCTGCCAGGCGCGGTAGCCGCCGAGGATGCGCACGATGACGATGTCGGCGTCGGCGAGCAGGTCCGGCAGTTCCCCGTCGATCAGCCGCGACGGGTTGGCCCACCGGTAGTTCGCGCCGCAGGACCTGGCGGTGATCAGGTCCGTGTCGGACGTCGAGAGCAGCAGGACGGTCGGGTCAGAGGCTTGCGGCGTCGCGGCGTGAGGCACCCACCATTACTACCCCAGCGTCGTCGCGCCCCGGGCACCCCCATATCCGCCATATCCGCGAGCGTGCGTGTCTGTCCACGACACGCCGCGAAATCTCGGCAGTTTGCGCACGCTCGCCGGGGCTTTGGCGCGTGGCTCAGGCCGAGATGTGCGCCGAAACTACGGTTGTTGACGCGCGATCGCCGAAATCCGTCAACTTCCGTAGTTTCGGCGTGCTTCGCCACCCCGCGACTGGCGAGCGTGCGCAAATGTTGGCAAACGCCCGGCGTGTCGGCGACAGACACGCACGCTCGCGGCGGGAGAGGGAGGGGGAAGGGGTCAGCGGTTCCAGCGCTGGTAGGTGCTCTCCGGATACGGCCGTCCGACGGCGGCGGCGAGCACCACGAACACGGCGCCCACAGCAAGAAGTGCGAACATCGTCGTTCCTTCCTGACGCATTACTGAACAGACGTGCAATAGGGAGAACGTACGACGTCAGCGGCGTATTGCGGGAATTTTGTGTGGCACGGATCACTCGCTTAGCGGATGTGACCCGGATCACCCATCGGCGGGATACAGCTCGAAGTCCAGCGGCTCGATGCCGGCCAGCAGTTCGCGGTGACGCTCAGGCCGCCACGGGAACAGCTCCGGCGTACCGTCCTTGCCGAGATACCAGCTGGTGCAGCCGGTCAGCCAGATCGTCTGCGGCATAGCCGCTTTCATGTCCTCGTTGTACCGCTTGGTGGCCGCCTCGGTCGGGGCCGCCGCGGCCACCGCGCCGGAGCGGATCAACTCGATCCACCGTAGCGCGTAATCGGCCTGGTTCTCGGCGATCATCACCAGCGACTGGTTCCCGATCGGCGAGTGCGGTCCGATCAGCATGAACAGGTTCGGAAATCCGGGTACGGCCACCGACCGGTAGGCGAACGGGCCGTCGGCCCAGGCCTCGTCGAGGGTCACGCCCCGCTCCCCCACGATCTGCATCGGGCGCACGTAGGCGTGGGTGTCGAATCCGGTGGCCAGCACCAGCACGTCGAGTTCGTGCAGCTCCCCGTCGGCGGTCACCACCCCGGCGGGTTCGACGTGGTCGATGGCCTCGGTGACCAGCCGCACGCCCGGCTGCTGCACGGCACGGTAGTAGTGCGCGGCGATGATCTGCCGTTTGCACATCGGCCGGTAGTCCGGGGTGAGCCGGCGCCGCAGCTCCGGGTCACGCACCGACAACCGCAGGTTCCAGCGGCACAACGCCGACAGCAGGCGGCGCTGCCAGCACGGCTCCACGGTCGCGCGGCCCAGCGTCGCCCACTCCACATACCGCTGCCAACCGCGGTAGCCGAGCCGGTTCAGCGCCGGCCAGCGTCTGAGCATGGCCTTGCTCACCCGCGAGTAGCTCGGGTTCAGCGTGGGCACCACCCACTGCGGGGTGCGCTGGAAGATCGTCAGCCCCCGCACGTTCCCGCCGAGCGCGGTGGTGATCTGCACACCGGTCGAGCCGGTGCCGATCAATCCGATTCGCTTGTCCGGCAACGATACCGAGTGATCCCACCGCGCCGAGTGGAACACCGCACCGGCGAAGCTGTCCAGGCCGGGGAGGTACGGATACCGCGGGATGCGCAGCACACCGGTCGCGGTGACCAGCACGTCGAACGGTTCCTCCCCTGCCGCGGTGCGCACCCACCACCGTCCGTCCCGGAAGGCCGCCGACTTGACCTCCGTACCGAACCGGATGTGTTGGTGCACACCGAGTTCGGCGGCGACCCTGCGGAAGTAGTCGTGGATCTCCGGTCCCGGGGCCATCCACCGCGACCAGTCCGGGTTGGGGGCGAACGAGTACGAGTAGTACCGCGACGGCACATCGCAGGTCAGCCCCGGATAGGTGTTGTCACGCCAGGTTCCGCCGACGTCATCGGCCGCCTCGAAGATCGTGAACGTGTCGATTCCTGCGTCCAGGAGTTTGGCGGCCATGCAGATGCCCGACATGCCCGCGCCGACGATCGCGATATCGACTGACTTCCCCATCGGCCCCACCCTCCCGATGGCTGGAGACTACGCCGCGGTGGGGCCGGGATGTCGGAAACGACGGTATTACCCGGCGGTGACGAATCCTTGCGAAATCATCCAATCCCGCGCCACCACAGCGGGATCGCGACCCTCGACGTCGACCTGCTTGTTCAGCTCGATGATCGCCTCGTTGGTCAGCGCCGCGGTGACCGGCGCCGTCACCTCCGCGATCTGCGGATGCGCCTCGTAGAACTCACGTTTCATCGTGACCGACGGGTTGTAGTGCGCGAAGAACTGCTTGTCGTCGGTCAGCACGACGAGATCCAGCGCCGCGATGCGCCCGTCGGTGGTGAACACCTCGCCGAAGTCGCACTGGGTGGCGTCCGCGGTGGCCTGGTATATGATCCCGACCTGCAGCACCGGCGTCTGCGCCCGCGCCGGATCGAAGCCGTACGCCGCCGCCATGCCCGGATACCCGTCCTGGCGGGCCCGGAACTCGGTGTCCACACACGTGCGCGCCGCACCCGGGTCACGCTGGACCAGCTCGGCGTAGTCCGACAGCGTCCGCACCCCGGTCCGCTCGACCACCGCCCGGCTCGCGGCCAGCGCATAGGTGTCGTCCATCGGCCCGGGCTCCAGCCACACCATGTCGTTGCGCTCTAGATCCTCGTCGCGGACCGCGTCGAACTGTGCGCGGCTGTCCGGAATCGGCTTCTCGTGGCCGAGGTAGTTGATCCACGCGTTGCCGGTGAACTCGTAGGCGACGTCGACCTGGCCCGACAACTGCGCCTCCCGGGTGCTGCGGGATCCGACGATGCCGGTGAGGTCGCGCACGTCGGCGCCGGCGGCCGACAACGTGTACTCGAGGATGTAGCCCAGGATCACCTGTTCGGTGTACTCCTTGGAGCCCACCGTGATTCGCACCCCCTCCAACGCCGGATCCGGCGTCACCGAGCCCGGCCCCACCTTCAGCGGAACCGTGCCGCCGGCGCCCAGCCCGCAGCCGGCCAGCAGTACGCACGCCAGGACGGCACCCATCAGCCGCCTCACCGCAGCCCCCTCGGGTTGAGGTAGAATTCGGCCAGCCCGCCGAGCCAGTCGACCAGCAGCGCCAGGCACACCGCCAGCACACTGCCCAGGATCAGCGTGACGTTGTCCTGCAGCTTGTAGCCGGTGTCGATGAGGATGCCCAGCCCGCCGGCGTTGACCAGGAACGACAGCGTCGCGGTCCCGACCGCCAGCACCAGCGAGGTGCGCAGCCCGGCCAGGATGTACGGGATCGCCAGCGGCAGCTCGACGCGGGTCAGCACCGAGCGCCGCGACATGCCCTGCCCCAGGCCGGCGTCGACGAGCGAGCGGTCCACCTGGTTGATGCCCAGAATCGTGCTGGCCAGCACCGGCAGCAGCGAGTACAGCGCGATCGGCAGCACGCCGATCCAGAACCCGGTGCGGCCGGTCCACAGGAACAGCAGCACCAGCAGCCCGATCGCCGGGGCCGCCTGCCCGATGTTGGCCACCGCCATGAACACCGGACGCAGCAGCCTGGCGCCGGGCCGGGTGACGAGCACCCCCAGCGGTACCCCGATGGCCAGCACGATGGCGGTCACCGCGACGGTGATCAGCAGGTGCTGCCAGATCAACGTCACGATGTTGCCCGGATTGATGTTCTCCCGCTGGGTGGCGGTGAGGTCGCGGTTGAACGCCCAGACGATGACCGCGGCCGCCACCACCAGCACCAGCACCGGCTGGATCAGCAGCCGTCGCCGCTCGGCTGGCGCGGAGACGGTGGTCACGGCTGGTCGGTTCCGCTCTCCTCGGCGGCGGCCCGCAGCCAGGTGATGGTGTCGATCAGCGTGTCGAGCGTGACGACACCCGCGTACCGGCTGCCCGGTCCGGCCACGACGGCCGACGCGTGCTGTTGGGCGAGGATGGCTTCCAGCGCGTCCTCCAGCGTCGACTGGGTGCTCACCACGTCCAGCGGTTCGGTGACCTCGGCCAGCGAGGCGGCGTTCGCCAGCCGGCTCTCCCGCACCCAGCTGACCGGGCGGTCGCGCGCGTCGAGCACCACGGCCCAGTCGAACTCGCTGTCGGCCAGTACCTTTCGCGCGTCGTCGAGCGAATCCGTCTCGCGCACCGACGGATGCGGGCGCAACTCGACGTCCTTGATGCGCATCAGGCCGAGCTGGCGCAGCGACGCCCCGGAGCCGACGAACCCGGCCACCGTCTCGTCGGCCGGGTTGGCCAGGATGTTCTGCGGGGTGTCGTACTGCAGCACCTTGGACTGATCGCCCAGCACGGTGATGCGGTCACCGAGTTTGACCGCCTCCCCGAAGTCGTGCGTGACGAACACGATCGTCTTGCCGAGTTCGGCCTGCAGCCGCAGCAGTTCGTCCTGCAGGGTGCTGCGGGTGATCGGGTCGACCGCCCCGAACGGTTCGTCCATCAACAGCACCGGCGGGTCGGCGGCAAGCGCCCGCGCCACCCCGACCCGCTGCTGCTGACCACCGGACAGCTGCCGCGGGTAGCGGTCGGCGTACTCACCGGGATCCAGACCGACCATCTCGAGCAGTTCGTCGACCCGCGCGTCGACACGCTTGCGGTCCCAGCGCAGCAGTCCGGGCACCAGCCCGACGTTCTGCCGAATCGTCATGTGCGGGAACAGTCCCGCCTGCTGGATCGAGTAACCGATCGAGCGGCGCAGCTCGGTGGGCCGGATCGACAGCGCGTCGCTGTCGCCGATCATGATCCTGCCCGACGTCGGCTCCGACAGCCGGTTGATCATCCGCATCATCGTGGTCTTCCCGCACCCCGACGGTCCGACGAACACCACGATCTCCCCGGCCGGGATGTCCAGGGAGACATCGTCGACCGCGGGCCGCTGCGAACCCGGATAGACCTTCGACACGTGGTCGAGCACGATCCGCACCCCGGCCCGCGACTCGGTGGCCGTCGATTCCAATTGCGCTGTCATCGAATACCTTTCGACGTAGTGAGCCGGCCGATCAGCACGAGCACCGCGTCCAGCACCAGCGCCAGCAGCACGATCAGCAGTGTCCCGGTCAGCGCCATCGGCACCGCGGTCGGGCTGCCGACGCGGGCCAGGCCGGTGAAGATGAGGTTGCCCAGGCCGGGCCCCTTGACATAGGCGGCGATCGCGAGCACACCCATCGACATCTGCGTACTGATCCGCATCGCCGACAGGATCGACGGCCACACCAGCCGCAGTTCCACCCGCGCCAGCGTGTCCAACCGGCTCATGCCGATGCCCCGCGCGGCGTCGGTGAGCGCCGGGTCGACCGCGTTGAGACCGACGATCGTGTTGCGCACGATCGGCAGCAGCGAATACAGCACCAGCGCGGTGACCGCGGGCACCACACCGAGCCCGAACAGCGGGATCAGCAACCCCAGCAGGGCGAACGCGGGCACCGTCAGGATGACGCTCGAGGTCGCGGTGGCGAGGTTGGCCGCCAGCGGGCTGCGATAGGTGGCCACCCCGATCAGCACCCCGATGACCGTCGCGATCAGCACGCTCTGCACCACCGCGCTGACGTGTTGATACGAGTCGAACACCAGTTGCGCGTGATGGGCGGTGATGTAGTCCCACAGAGCCCGCACGGCGGTGCAGTTACCCGATCTTGATCGCCCTCAAACGCGGTCATTCGGTTCGGGCTGAATCAAACCGTTGTTGCCCGGCGGTGTTGCGAGCAGGGTTACGGCTCGGTTCACCGATCGACTGGAGGTTGTCGTGTCTTCACTGCGCGTCGTCAAGCTCAGCGCCAACATCGGCGCCCGGGTCGACGGGGTCGACCTGAGTGCCGGTGTCGATCCGTCGACCGCCGAACGGATCAACGCCGCGCTGCTCGAGCACAAGGTGTTGTTCTTCCGCGAGCAGCACGGTCTCGACGACGACGGTCAGCTCGCGTTCGCCCGCGCGCTCGGGACGCCGACCACCGCGCACCCGACCGTGACGTCGCGCGGTGACCGGTTCCTGCCGATCGACTCGCGCTACGACAAGGATGTTCCGGCCGAACTGACAGAAGTTGATGGCGCACCAGCCGATCTTCGATTCCGTTCGCCACGAGTCCCCCACGCGGCGATCGCCTCCTGGGCTCCTGCCTTCATCTGCTCGCTCGGCGCCGATAGCGGGGTCCCCGCGATACCAGCCGTATGCGCCAAAGCGATTGGGGCCAGCCCCTGGTTATCCGCCGTTGACGCGGACGCCGATTCACCGCCACCGACCGTCAGGCAACGAGACTTTAATCTCCAGGAAACCCACCGAACGTTTCCTCACGGCAGACTTCGTTTCACCCTGAGAGTCTCGCGTGGAGGACATATGACAACTGTTTCGGTTCCCCCCTTCCTGGTGACTTCCGGCTTCTGGCAGAACCTTCCGCAGATGCCGCTGGACAAGTACCCGGGCACCAAGGGCTACATCGACGACGTCTATGCCAATCCCTATGGCGTGCCGATGTGCTCCGGCTACTTCGAACTGGAACACACCGACGCCCCGCTGGACTACTACTACGACTACGACGAGATGAAGATCGTCCTCGAGGGCGAGTTCCGCCTGGAGAACGTCGACACCGGTCAGGTCGAGATCGCCCGCGCCAAGGACGCCATCTTCTTCCCCAAGGGCTCCCGGATCCTCTTCTCCACCCCCGACCGCGCGCTGGCGTTCTACGTCGGATACCGCTCGTTCGCACCGTAATGGTGTTGCGGGCCAACACTGAGCGCTATCGGGTTCGGCCCGGCGGAGTCACCGCGGTCAAGGTGTTCGGCGGTGACCGGTTCGACGTGGTGGATCTCTTCGGCCGCCAACCCGCCGAGGTGACCGTGCTGTCGGCCGATCCCCGGGCCGTCCCCGATGCCGCACCCCACGCGCCGGCCACCGTGCTGCGCCGCCTGGTCGGCGACAAGGACACCGAGGACGGATACGCCGCCTCACTCATCCTGAGCACGCTCGCCGACCACGGCGTCGCCCAGGCCGAGGCGGTGGCCACCCGCCTGTTCGGTGACGACTCCCCCGCCGGTGCCCGGGAGAGCTTCGCCGTGGACACCGACGCCGTCATCCTGGTGGCCGCGCCCGCACACCCCATGCCCGTCGACAGCGACCTGCACAACCCGCCGTCAGATCTGTTCGTCGAGGTCTCGCGGGCCGCCACCTCACCCCGAGACGAGCAACCCGATCTGCCGACACCCCTCGCAGAACCGCTGTGGGAAGGCAGGATCGACGCCGCCACCGCCATGGCGTACGAGGTGCGCGCAGGCCAGTTCATCCAGGTCATCGACGTGGCGGGACGGCAGTGCTCCGACCTGCTGGCGTTCGACGCGCGGGCGCTCAACGACGGCCGGGAGTACGGTCTGGACGCCACCATGACCCGCACCCTGCTGGGCGCGGCCTACCCGCGGCCGGGCCTGGCCGGCAAGTTCTTCGACCAGCGCGGCCGTCCCCTGCTGGAGGTGGTGCGCGACACCGTCGGCCGCCACGACACGTTCGCGCTGGCCTGCACCGCGAAGTACTACGCCGACATGGGCTATCCCGGCCACGTCAACTGCACCGACAACTTCAACGCCCAACTCGGCGGGTACGGCGTCGCCGAACGCGCCGGCTGGCCCGCCCTGAACCTGTTCTACAACACGGTTTTCGACGCCGATCTGCAGCTCATGCTGGACGAGCCGTGGTCGCGGCCCGGTGACTATGTGCTGTTCCGTGCGGCCAGCGACCTGGTGTGCGCCTCGTCGGCCTGCCCCGACGACATCGACGCCGCCAACGGCTGGCAGCCCACCGACATCCATGTCCGCGTGTACGACTCGACGAGGAGGTTCTCTGTGGCGGTCGGACACCGACTCACTCCCGACGCCGAACCCGTGCTGACCAAACGCACCGGCTTCGCCGACCGCACCGAGCAGCTGACCCGCCGCTTCGTCGACTACCAGGGCTACTGGCTGCCCGAGAGTTTCGACAACTACGGCCCGCACCAGGAGTACTGGGCCTGCCGCGAACGCGTCGCGGTGATGGACCTCTCCGCGCTGCGCAAGTTCGAGGTCCTCGGCCCCGACGCCGAGGAACTGCTGCAGGCAACCGTCACCCGCGACGTCCGCCGGCTGTCCCGCGGTCAGGTGGTGTACTCGGCGATGTGCGCCGAGTCCGGCGGCGTCGTCGACGACTGCACCGTGTTCCGGCTGGGCGACAACAACTTCCGCTTCGTCGGTGGCGACCCGCACGACGGCATGTGGTTGCGCCGCCAGGCCGAGCGGCTGGGCCTGGGCAAGGTGTGGATCAAGGACTCCTCAGACCAGCTGCACAACATCGCCGTGCAGGGCCCGGCCAGCCGCGATCTACTCGCCGAGCTGATCTGGTCCCCGCCCGCCCAGCCGCAGCTGCGCGAGCTGGGTTGGTTCCGGTTCCTGATCGGGCGCCTCGGCGGCCCCGAGGGCCTGCCGCTGCTGGTGTCGCGCACCGGTTACTCCGGCGAGCTCGGCTACGAGGTGTGGGTGCACCCGTCCGACGGGCCCGCCCTGTGGGATGCGGTGTGGTCCGCAGGCGAGCCGTACGGGCTGGCCCCGCTCGGCCTGGAAGCCCTGGAGATGCTGCGCGTGGAGGCAGGACTCGTCGCGGCCGGTCACGAATTCGACGACCAGACCGACCCGTTCGAGGCGGGCATCGGGTTCACGGTGCCGCTGAAGACCAAACCCGACGACTTCGTCGGCCGCGACGCGCTCGTCGAACGCAAGGCACACCCGCAGCGTGTCCTGGTGGGGCTGCGCCTCGACGGCAACGAGGTCGCCGCCCACGGCGACTGTGTGCACATCGGCCGCACCCAGGTGGGGGTGGTGACCAGCGGTGTGCGCTCCCCCATCCTGCGGGCCAGCATCGCGTTGTGCCGCATCGCCGTGCAGCACAGCACCCCCGGCACCGCCGTCGAGATCGGCAAGCTCGACGGCCACCGCAAACGCCTGCCCGCCACCGTGGTTCCCATCCCCTTCTACGACCCCGACAAGACCCGCCCACGTTCCTGAGGAGGATCGCATGACACGAACCGCCATCATCGGTGCCGGCCCCTGCGGACTGGCCCTGCTGCACGCCTTCGAGAAAGCCCGCGCCGACGGCGTCGACATCGGTGAGGTCGTGTGCTTCGAGAAGCAGTCGGACTGGGGCGGGCTGTGGAACTACACCTGGCGCACCGGCCTCGACGAGCACGGAGATCCCGTGCACGGCAGCATGTACCGCTACCTGTGGTCCAACGGGCCCAAGGAGTGCCTGGAGTTCGCCGACTACACCTTCGACGAGCACTTCGGCTCCCCCATCCCGTCGTTCCCGCCGCGTGAGGTGCTCTACGACTACATCATCGGCCGTGCCAAGAAGAGCAACGTCCGCGAGGCGATCCGATTCGAGACCCCGGTGCGCTCGGTCAGCTTCGACGCCGGCACCCAGACGTTCTCGGTCACCACCGAAGCGTTCCCGGAGCGCGTGCGCAGCACCGAGACATTCGACTACGTGGTGGTCGCGACCGGTCACTTCTCGATGCCCAACGTCCCGGAATATCCTGGCTTCGAGTCGTTTCCGGGCCGCATCCTGCACGCCCACGACTTCCGCGACGCCGCCGAGTTCGCCGGCAAGGATCTGCTGCTGCTGGGCAGCAGCTACTCCGCCGAGGACATCGCGCTGCAGACACTCAAGTACGGCGCCAAGTCGGTGACCGTCGCCTACCGCACCGCGCCCATGGGGTTCGGCTGGCCCGACGAGATCACCGAGGTTCCCGCGCTGCAGCGCGTTGACGGACGCACCGCGACGTTCTCCGACGGCACCACCCGCGACGTCGACGCGATCATCCTGTGCACCGGCTACGTGCATCACTTCCCGTTCCTGGACCCCGAACTGCGCCTGGTCACCGCCAACACGCTGTACCCGGGCGGGCTGTACAAGGGCGTGGTGTGGGCCGCCAATCCCAAGCTGCTGTACCTCGGGATGCAGGACCAGTACTACACGTTCAACATGTTCGACGCGCAGGCGTTCTACGCACGCGACGTCATCCTCGGGCGCACCCAGCTGCCCGACGCCGAGGCCATGGCCGCCGACATCAACCACTGGCTGACCCGGCTCGACGGTCTCAACGGCTGCATGGACGACATCGACTTCCAGACCGACTACGTGCGTGACCTGATGGCGCTGACGGACTACACCGAGTTCGATCTCGAGCTGGTACGACGGCACTTCATCGAGTGGGAGCACGACAAGGAGGAGAGCATCACCGGCTACCGCAACAAGTCGTTCTCCTCGCCCTGCACGGGCACCGTGGGCCCGACGCCGCACACGCCGTGGTGGGAGGAGATGGACGACAGCCTGGCGCGGTTCCTGCAGAAGTAGCGACACTGAACCGTATGGAGCACATCACCTTCCGGCCCACCGTCGAGCAGATGGCGTTCACGTTCGGCGGGGCCGACCCCGTCATGCGGATCAGGCCCGGCACGGTGCTGACCCTGTGGACCGAGGACGCCTTCGGCGGGCGCATCACCAGCGTCGACGACGTCGCCGCCACCGCGCTGGACACCGAGGACCTCAACCCGCAGACCGGGCCGTTCTGGATCGAGGGCGCCGAACCCGGTGACACGCTGGCCGTACACTTCGTCGACCTCACCCCGGCCCGCACGTGGGGCGCGTCGACGTTGATCCCGTTCTTCGGCGGGCTGACCAGCATCCCGGTCAGCCCCACGCTGCAGGACCCGCTGCCGCAGCGCACGTGGATCTACGAATACGACTCGGCGGCACACACACTCGGGTTCTCCGCCCGCGGCAGCGACTTCCAGGTGACGCTGCCGGCCAACCCGATGCTGGGCACCGTCGGCGTCGCCCCGGCCCGCCGCGAGGTCCGCACCTCGCTGGTGCCGGACGCGTTCGGCGGCAACATGGACACCCCCGAGATGGCGGCCGGCGCCACCTGTTATCTGCGGGTCAACGTCGAGGGTGCGCTGTTCTCGCTGGGCGACGGGCACTACCGCCAGGGTGAGGGTGAGTCATGCGGCACCGCGGTGGAGGGCGCGATGAACGTCACCGCCATCGTGGAGTTGATCAAGGGCGGCGGGCCGGCCTGGCCACGGCTGGAGACCGACACCCACCTGATGACGGTGGGGTCGGGCCGACCACTCGAAGAGGCCTGGCGCGCCGGTCAGTTCGAGATGATCGCCTGGCTGGGTGAGCTGTACGGGCTGGACCGGCTCGACGCCTATCAGCTGCTCACCCAGATCTCGCAGAACCCGATCGCCAACGTCGTCGACGTCAACTACAGCTCGGTGACCAAGATCGACAAGCGTCTGCTGCCGGCGGCCGACGCCTACGGTGGGGTGCACGCCGCACTGCGGGAGGCGGCCCGCGGCCTCGGCGCCATCACCTACTGAGCTCACCGACGAGCCAGCGCCGTAGGCTCACGGCATGCACGACACGACTCTGGCCAGCGCCGCGTCGACGGCGGCGCTGACGGTGGGCCTGTCGGCCTATGCGGCGCTGATCCTGGTCGCCATCGCGGTGGCGATCGCCGCTGCCCGCAGGCACCAGCGCCGCCGTGCGATCGTCGCCGCGGTGGTGGTCGGACTGCTCACCGTGGGCGGCCTGGTCATCGCGATCGTCAGCAGCGTCGTCTGAGACCCGCTTACGACGGCTGATCGTCAACCTTCACATCGAAGTCGATGTTCGGGCCCTCCACCTTGGTGACCGTCACGGTGATGCCGTAGGTCTCGGGTCCGTTCTTGAGCTCGCAGCGCTGCGTGGCGCCGACTTCGCCGCGCAGATCCTGCGGGCACGACACGGATTCCGGCGCCCGGCCAGCCTTCTGCTCGAGTTGGTAGCTGATCTCGTCGGCCACCTCGGTCTTGTCGAACATCGGCGGGCCGCTCGAGCAACCGACGACGACGAGCGCCACGCCACCGCAGATGAGCGTGATCACCGACAACCGCTCCCTCACGCGCAAGCCTCCCGAGTCATCGGCATGCAGCCGGATTGTGAGCGCGGCGTCGACGTCACGCAGCTCGACCCTAACAAGATCAGACGCCGCCACCTGCGGATCGAGCAGGGCCGATGCCGACGTCGACGACGGCGGCGGGGCGTAGGGTGGCGACGTGCGTGCGGCCGGGGTGGCCCGCGCGAGGAGTGAGCCGCCGATGTCTCGACCGACCAGACCGTTGACCGCCGCCGACCCGCGGGCGTCGGCGGCGCTGCGGCGGGCTCACGAGTTGTTCGTCGCCGGCGCGATCGACGCCGCCTCACTGGAATCCACCGGGCTGCGGCCGGAGGTGGCGCGCAGCTGGCAGCGCAGCCTGGCCACGGGGGTGAACCCCGACAGCGGCGCCCCCTTCTCCCCCGTCGGCGAGGAGCTGGCCCGGCTACGCGCCAACCATCCGATCGCCCCGGCGCTGCCGGTGATCCGCCGCCTGCTGGTCGACGATGCGGCCGGCACCGGTGTGGTGGTGGCGGTGACCGGCGCAGACGGCACCCTGCTGTGGGTGGAGGGCGACCGCGACGCCCGACGGCGCGCGGAGGCGATGAACTTTGTCCCCGGCGCGGACTGGAGCGAACGCGCCGCAGGCACCAATGCCCCGGGCACCGCCCTGGCCGTCGACGCCGAGATGCAGATTCACCGCAGCGAACACTTCTCCCGGGTGGTCCAGCCGTGGAGCTGCACCGCGGTGCCGGTCCACGACCCGACCACCGGCGCCCTGCTGGGCGCCCTCGACCTGACCGGCGGGGCGGAGGTCGCCACCCCGCAGGCGCTGGCCCTGGTGCGGGCGACCGCGGTCGCGGTGGAGAGCCATCTGGCGCTGCTGCGGCTCACCGGGTCCACCCCGCAACCGGCACCGCCGCGACCACGGCTGGCCGTCCTGGGCTCGGAGCGGCCGCGCTGGCTGGTCACCGACGAGTTCGGGCACCTGTGCACCACCCCGCTGACCGGGCGGCACGCCGACATCCTGGTGCTGCTGAGCCGCCACCCCGAGGGCCTGAGCGCCGATCACCTCGCGATGCTGCTCGACGAGGAGGATCTCGACGTGGTCACCGTGCGTGCGGAGATGTCGCGGCTGCGCAAGGTGGTCGGCGCCCACACCATCGGGTCGCGGCCCTACCGGCTGCTCGTGCCGATCACCAGCGACATCGACGAGGTCGAGGCGGCACTGGACGCCGGTGACGTGGCCACGGCCCTGGATCGGTACCCGGGACCGCTTCTGCCCCAGTCGATCTCACCGGCAGTCGGCCGGCTGCGCACCGAGCTGACCATGACGCTGCGCACGGCGGTGCTGACCAGCGGCGACCCGGCGGTGCTGCGCCGCTGGTGCAACAGCCCGGACGGTCGCGACGACCGCGACGGTTGGCGCGCCCTGCTCGACGCCGCCGCGCCCGGATCGGCGCTGCAGGCGCAGGCGCGCGGCCGGCTGGCCGGTCTGGACCTCGACCTCGCCTGAGCCCGGGAGTCTGCGCGCACTGTCCGCAAGGTTGCAACCGTGATGCAACCATCTCCGGCGTAGGTTGAGTGACGGCCGACACATTGGAGGGTTTGCATATGACTGTCTACGCACGTCCGGGCACCGACGGCGCGCTCATGTCGTTCGAGTCCCGCTACGACAACTACATCGGCGGTCAGTGGGTGGCGCCCACCGCGGGCCGGTACTTCGAGAACCCGACCCCGGTGACCGGTGAGGTGTTCTGCGAGGTCGCGCGCTCGGACGAGTCCGACATCGAGAAGGCGCTCGACGCGGCGCACGCCGCGGCCCCCGCCTGGGGCAAGACCTCGGCGGCCGAGCGTGCCGTGATCCTCAACAAGATCGCCGACCGGATCGAGGCGAACCTCGAGGCCATCGCGCTGGCCGAGTCCTGGGACAACGGCAAACCCATCCGGGAGACCCTCAACGCCGACATCCCGCTGGCGATCGACCACTTCCGCTACTTCGCCGCGGCGATCCGCGCCCAGGAGGGCTCGCTGTCGGAGATCGACGAGCACACCGTCGCCTACCACTTCCACGAGCCGCTCGGCGTCGTCGGGCAGATCATCCCGTGGAACTTCCCGATCCTGATGGCGGTGTGGAAGCTGGCCCCCGCACTGGCCGCCGGCAACGCCGTCGTGCTCAAACCCGCCGAGCAGACACCGGCCTCGGTGCTGTACCTGATCTCGCTCATCGCCGACCTGCTGCCCCCGGGCGTGGTCAACGTGGTCAACGGTTTCGGGGTGGAGGCCGGCAAGCCGCTGGCGTCGAGTAACCGCATCGCCAAGATCGCGTTCACCGGTGAGACCACGACCGGCCGGCTGATCATGCAGTACGCCAGCCAGAACCTGATCCCGGTCACCCTCGAACTCGGCGGCAAGAGCCCCAACATCTTCTTCAGCGACGTCCTCGCCGCCGACGACGCGTTCCGCGACAAGGCGCTCGAGGGTTTCACGATGTTCGCCCTCAACCAGGGCGAGGTGTGCACCTGCCCGTCGCGGTCACTGATACAGGCCGACATCTACGACGAGTTCCTCGAGCTCGCCGCGATCCGCACCAAGGCGGTCCGGCAGGGCGATCCGCTCGACACCGAGACCATGATCGGTGCGCAGGCCTCCAACGACCAGCTCGAGAAGATCCTGTCCTACATCGAGATCGGCAAGAGCGAGGGTGCGCAGATCGTGACCGGCGGCGAGCGTGCACAGCTCGGCGGCGACCTCAACGGTGGGTACTACGTGTCGCCGACGATCTTCACCGGCAACAACAAGATGCGCATCTTCCAGGAGGAGATCTTCGGGCCCGTCGTCGCGGTGACGTCGTTCAAGGACTACGACGAGGCGATCGCGATCGCCAACGACACCCTCTACGGGCTCGGCGCCGGTGTGTGGTCGCGCAACGGCAACACCGCCTACCGCGCCGGCCGCGACATCAAGGCCGGCCGGGTGTGGACCAACTGCTACCACCACTACCCCGCCCACGCCGCGTTCGGTGGTTACAAGCAGTCCGGCATCGGCCGCGAGAACCACAAGATGATGCTCGACCACTACCAGCAGACCAAGAACCTGCTCGTCTCCTACAACGAGTCCGCCCAAGGGTTCTTCTGATCCGACTGCCGGCGTCCTTCGTCGACGCCGATCGGCTGATCGCCGAGCGTCGCCAGCAGCGCAAGCGCCTCCGCCGCCGCCGTCGCGGGCGGCGGCGTGAGGAGCACCAACTGCTGGCCGTCGATGTTGCTCAGCACTTCGCAGTCGAGGGTGATCGGCCCGACCCGGGTGTGAAAGGTCTTGCGCTGCTTGGGCCGTACCGCGACCTCGTGCAGTGACCACAGTTCGGCGAACTCACCGCTGGCGGCCAGCAGACCATCGACCAGCTCGCGCATGTCGGTGTCGCGGCGTCGTCGCCCCCAGCCGGCCCGCAGGTCGGCGACCAGCGCCCGGGAGTGCTCGTACGCGTCGTCCGCTGACATCCCTGCGCGCCAGCGGGATTCGGTGAACCAGCGCCACGTCATGCTTGTCTGACCGTCGCCGCCGCCCGTGGTCAGGTCGCCGTGCAGCAGGCGCGCGAGCCGGTTCTGGGCCAGCACGACACCGGTGTCGGTGCACACGAACGCGGCGGCCTCGGTCAGCCGGTCGAGCAGGTACAGCAGGGCCGGCCGCACGTGGTCGCGTCGGACCGCCCGGTCCGGGACGGCGTGTCCGGCCAGCCGGTACAGGTGGTCGGTCTCGTCGTCGGTGAGCCGCAGCGCACGCGCGAGCGCGCGCAGGATCTGCGGTGACGGTTGCGGACCGCGGGCCTGCTCGAGCCTGCCGTAGTAGTCGGCCGACATCCCGACCAGCTGGGCGACCTCCTCGCGGCGCAGCCCCGGCGTGCGTCGTCGCACCCCGGGATGCAGCCCGACCTCGTCGGGACGCAACGATTCGCGGCGGCGCCGCAGGAACTCGGCCAGCGCGGCGCGGTCCATGTCCACCACGCCATCATCCCGGTTTTTCGCCGGCTCAGGCAGGGACCGCCGATCCCGGGCTCAGCGCGTCGTGGTTGCGATCGGTCCCACGGTGAAGACTGGCGGCATGATCACCACGAAAACGCTTGGCACCATGCGCACCTCGGCGTTCGGCCTGGGGTGCATGGCCATGTCCGGGGCCTACGACGCCGCGGACCGCGACGAGGCCGTCGCCACCGTCCGCACCGCACTCGAGGCCGGCATCACGCTGCTCGACACCGGCGACTTCTACGGCGCCGGCCACAACGAGCTGCTGCTGGCCGACGCGCTGCGCACGGTGCCCCGCGAGAGCTACCAGCTCAGCGTGAAGTTCGGCGCGCAACTGTCACCCGACGGCACCTACCTCGGCTTCGACACCCGGCCGGCGACGGTGAAGACGGCGCTGGCGTACTCGCTGCGCCGCCTCGGTGTCGACCATGTCGACGTGTACCGGCCGGCGCGGCTCGATCCGGCGGTGCCGATCGAGGACACCGTCGGCGCCATCGGCGAGCTCGTCGACGCCGGATACGTCCGCCACATCGGGCTCTCCGAGGTCGGCGCGGAAACCGCTCGGCGCGCCGCGGCCGTCCGGCCGATCAGCGACCTGCAGATCGAGTATTCGCTGGCCACGCGCGGCGTAGAGCGCGAGATCCTGGGCACCTGCCGCGAACTCGGCATCGGTGTCACCGCATACGGTGTGCTGGCGCGGGGGCTGCTCGGCGGGCACTGGTCGGCGAACGGCACGTCCGCGCGCACCGGGCGGCTGAGAAGCCCGCGTTTCGCCGAGGCCAACCTGCGGCACAACCTGGCTCTCGTCGAGCGGTTGCGCACGGTCGCCGCAGAGTTGGACCTCACCGTCGCGCAGGCGGCGCTGGCCTGGGTCGCCTCCCGCGGCGCGGACATCGTCCCGTTGATCGGGGCGCGCACCCGGGTCCGGCTGACCGAGGCACTCGGGGCGGCCGACGTCGCCCTGTCCGCCGGGCAGGCGGCCCGGATCGAGTCGGCCCTCCCCGCCGACGCGGTCTGCGGTGACCGCTACCCCACCGCGCTGATGGCGACACTGGACTCCGAACGCTGATGCCGGGCAGAGGTCATCGCGCACACTGGTGCGGTGGCCGAATTCGACTACATCATCGTGGGTGCGGGAAGCGCGGGCTGTCTGCTGGCCAACCGGCTCAGCGCCAACCCCGAACACCGGGTACTGCTGATCGAGGCAGGCGGTAAGGACAACTGGTTCTGGATCAAGGTTCCGGTCGGATACCTGTTCTCCATCGGCAACCCCCGCACCGACTGGTGCTACATGACCGAACCGGATCCGGGTCTGGCCGGCCGCAGCATCCTCTACGCGCGGGGCCGGGTGCTCGGCGGCTGCTCGTCGATCAACGCGATGATCCACATGCGTGGGCAGGCCAGCGACTACCAGCGGTGGGCCGAGGCCACCGGCGACGAACGCTGGCTGTGGGGCGGCGACGGCGGTCCCGGTGAGACGCTGGCCATCTACAAGCAGCTGGAGAACTACTTCGGTGGCGCCGACGAATGGCACGGCACCGACGGCGAGATCCGCGTCGAGCGCCCGCGGGTGCGGTGGAAGATCCTCGACGCCTGGCAGGCCGCCGCCGCGCAACTGGGCATCGAGCCGATCGAGGAGTTCAACCGCGGCGACAACTCCGGCAGCGCGTACTTCCACGTCAACCAGCGGCGCGGCCGGCGCTGGTCGATGGCCGACGCGTTCCTGCACCCGGTCCGGCACCGGCGCAACCTCACCGTGTACACCGACACCCGGGCTCTGCGGCTGCTGATCGACGACCAGGTCCGCGAGGACCAGCGGCACGGCGCCTGGACCACCGCACGGCACCGCGCCGGCGGAGTGCAGCTGCTCAAGGACGGTCAGATCATCGACGTGCGGGCGCGCCGGGAGGTGATCCTGTCCGCCGGCGCCATCGGTTCACCGCACCTGATGCAGGTCTCCGGGCTGGGCCCGGCCGACCTGCTGGCCCGGCACCAGGTACCGGTGGTCGTCGACCTGCCCGGAGTAGGCGAGAACCTGCAGGACCATCTGCAGATCCGCAGTGTCTACCGCGTCCGGGGAGCACGCACGGTCAACACTTTGTACCGCAACTGGATCACGCGGGCGGGCATGGGAATTCAATACCTGCTCATGCGGTCGGGTCCGATGACGATGCCCCCGTCGACCCTGGGCGCGTTCGCCAAGAGCGACCCGTCGTTGGCCAGCCCCGATCTGGAGTGGCATGTGCAGCCGCTGTCGCTGCCCAAGTTCGGCGAACCCCTGCACAAGTTCTCCGCCATCACACCCTCGGTGTGCAACCTGCGGCCCACCTCGCGCGGCCACGTGCGGCTGGCCTCCGCCGATCCGCTGACCGAGCCGAAGATCTTCTGCAACTACCTGTCCACCGACGAGGACCGCGAGATCGCCGTGCGTGGCCTGCGGATGACCCGCCGGATCATGGCGGCACCGGCGCTGGCCCGCTATCAACCCGACGAGATGCTGCCCGGGCCGCGGCTGCAGAGCGACGAGGACCTCGAGCAGGCGGCGCGCGAACTGGGCACCACGATCTTCCATCCGGTCGGCACCGCCACGATGGGCGCCTTCGACAGCCAGGGCCGCCCGCGCTCGCCGAACACGGTGCTGGACACCGACTGTCGTGTGCTGCGGGTCGCCGGCCTGCGGGTCGTCGATGCCTCTGCGATGCCCACCATCACCTCCGGCAACACGAACGCGCCGGTGATGCTGATCGCCGAGCGCGCCGCCCGGGCGATACTGAGCTGAGTCCGCGCAACGCCGAGCGAGAAGCTGTGGTCGTGAACCCGTCCGATTCACGACCAGGAATGCTATTTCGGCGCGGCGGCCGGCGTCAGTGCTGACCCGTGTTCGCGGAAGATCCTCCAACTTCCTCCGCTTCGGCGCAGCGCCAGGGTCGATCGGGTCGGCACGACATCCACGGTGCCGTCCCGGAATTCGAATCGGGTGCGAAAGCACACGTCGGCAACGGCGAGGTCGCCCGATACCGTCACGTGCGGCCCTTCGATGATGGAGTTGTCGAGCACCACAAGCGTTGCCAGGGCCTGATCCCACACCGCCGCGTACTCGGAGGCCGAATGGGCGAGGGTCCGGTCAGGATCCGCGTTGTCGTGCAGCACGACGTCGGTGGACTCCCAGTCGTAGTAATCCTCGAGGAGCCGCCGGAACTCGAATCTCTGACCGCGTTCGAGATGCCAGCCGTCGGTCACCCACCGGGTGACGAGGGCTCGAACCTCTGCGGCGGCCGTGTCCGCCGCCGCGAGCACCCCTGGATGGGCGGTCATCCCAGCACCTCTCCGGGTCGAACGCTGTTGCGGTGTGACAGAAGCCAGACGGAGACCCCGGTCAGAAGACAGCCCGCCATCATGTACAACGCCACACTCACCCAACCGAAACTCGACAGCAGCGCCGTAGCCGTCATCGGCGCGAACGCCCCGCCGATCACCGCGCCGGTCTGGATCCCCAGCGACACGCCCGAGTACCTGACCTCCGTGGAGAACGCCTCGGAGAAGAAGGCCGGCTGCACCCCGTACATCAGGCTGTGCAACAGGCCCAGACCGAACAGCATCGCGATGGTGATCAACCAGAACTCCCGGGTCTGGATCAGCATCCAGAACGGGACGGCGAAGAGCGCCGAGCCCACGGCGCCCCAGAGATAGACCCGAGCCCGGCCGATCCGGTCCGAGATCGCGCCGGCCACGGGTAATGCCACCACCTGCGCGGTCGACCCGATCAGCACCGCGGCCAGCATCGTGGTTTTCGACAACTCGAGAGTGTTTGTCCCATACGAGATCACGAATGTGATGTAGAGGTAGTAGGTCAGGTTGATACCGATGTAGCTACCCGCAGTGAGCGCGATCTCCGCGGGGTAGGTCCGCAGAACCGTCCAGATCGGTGAACGCTTCGGTGCCGCCTCGGCGGCCTGCGGCACGGTCTGCTGGATCTGCTGAAGCCGCCGGAACGACGGTGTGTCCTCGAGCTTGACGTGGATGTACACGGCCAGTCCGACCAGAACAAGGCTCAGCACGAACGGCAGCCGCCACGCCCACTCGGTGAGCGCTTCGGTGGACACACATGTCGTCAACACCAGGAAGGCGATATTGGCCAGCAGCACACCCCGGGCGCACCGAGCGACGAGAAGCTGCCGAAGAACCCCCGACGCCGCGGCGGTGCGGCCTCGACGGCCAGCAGCACCACGCCGCCCATCTGCCCGCCGATGGCGATGCCCTGGGCGAACCGCAGCACCGTCAGCGCGATCGGTGCCAGCACGCCGACCGATGCGTATGTGGGTAGCAGCCCGATGGCTGTCGAGGCGATGCCCATCGCGACCAGGGCGACCACCAGAGTCTTCTTCCGCCCGATCAGGTCACCGAAGTGACCGAACACCAGGCCACCCAGCGGCCGGGCCAGAAACCCGATACCGAAGGTGCCGAAGGACAACAGAACTCCGGTGACGGAGCTCATCTCCGGGAAGAAGACGGTCGGGAAGACCAGCGCTGCGGCCAGACCGTAGATGAAGAAGTCGTAGTACTCGATGCTGGCCGCGGCTGCGGCCACGGCGGCCACCCGTGAAACGTCCCGGTCGAGTCCGGCGTCACCGTGCTTGTGATGCGTCGTTGTGGTCACATCGGTTCCCATCTGTGAGGGCGGGTTGCGGTACGGCGCGGTGCCGGGCCGTCACACGCCGACGGCGATCACCTTGGTCTCCAGGAACTCCTGGAAACCCTCCACTCCGGACTCGCGGCCGAGTCCGGATTCCTTGTAACCGCCCGAGGGAACGTCGTGGCCGTAGAAGAACCCACCGTTCACGGCGACCATGCCGCTGCGGATCCGCTTCGCCACGGCGAGCGCTTCGTCCTCGTCACCCCACACGTAACCAGCCAGGCCGTACGTCGTGTTGTTGGCGATCTCGACGGCGTGATCCACAGTGTCGTAGGGGATCATCGCGAGAACGGGGCCGAAGATCTCCCGCTGCGCGATGGTCGAGGACGGATCGACATCGGCGAACAGCGTCGGCTCGACGAAGTACCCCGCCTCCAGTCCCTCGGGTGTGCTGCCTCCGGTCACCAGGGTGGCCCCGTCGTTGACGCCCTGGTTGATCAAGCCGAGGACGCGATCCTGCTGAACCTTGCTGATCTGCGGCCCCTGAATGACATCAGGGTCGGTGGGGTCGCCGACGGTGATGTTCTCAAAGGTGATGCGTGCCAGTTCTTTCGCCTCGTCGTACCGGGCACGCGGGACGAGCAGTCGGGTCGGCAGCACGCAGCCCTGCCCCGCGTTCATGCTGACGACACCCGCCGCCTGCGGCACGATCGTCGCGAAATCCGCCTTCTCGAGAAGGATGTTCGCCGACTTCCCGCCGAGTTCGAGCGCCACTCGCGCGACACGCTGCGAGGCGTCCGCCATCAGCTTCTTCCCGACCGCAGTGGAACCCGTGAAGTGCACCAGATCGACCCGCGGATCCAGCGCGAGCCGCTCGGCGACGGCGTTGTCCGACGGCGTCACGATGTTGATGACACCGGCGGGGAAATCCGTCTTCTCGGCGATGAGCTTCGCGAGCAGGGTCGCGTGCCAGGGCGTCTGGAAAGCGGGTTTCAGCACCACGGTGGCGCCGGCGGCGAGGGCCGGCAGGATCTTCGTCATCGCGGTCTGAAGCGGGAAGTTCCACGGGGTGATCGCCGCGACCACGCCGATGGGTTCGTGGCGGATCAGGTGCCGGGTCCCCGCTGCCCACGGCCGATCGGGCAGCGTGTGCTCGTAGTCGAAACCGGTGGCCATGTCGGCCCAGTACGGAATCGACGAGATCGGCCAATCCGAGTGGAATGTGTTGGTGGACCTAACCGCGGCGCCGATCTCGGTGACAGCGATCGCCCGGAACAGGTCGGTGGCTTCAACCATGGCCTCGTGCAGTTGCAGCAGGCAATGGCGCCGCAAGTCCGGGTCATTGGGCCAGTTCGTCTCGTCGAATGCCCGCCTGGCGGCGGCGATGGCACGGTCCACGTCGGCGGCACCGGCGTCTGCGACAGCACCAATCACCTGCCCGTTGGCCGGATTGATGTTGTCAAAGGTCCTTCCGTCGGAGGCGGTGACGAGTTCGCCGTCGATGAGCATCGCCTCCTCACCGCGCACTCCCCTCTTCACGATCTCCAAAGTGGCTGCAGCGGGATCCTGCGACCCCCACAGCCCGCCGAGCACGCGCTTGAGTTCCAACTGGTCGATACTGGTGGTCATTCTGGTGTTCCTAAGTCTTGGTTCGGATTTCCGGATCAGGCGTCCGGATCGTGGATGATGACGCCGCGGATGTTGACCCCGGCACGCAGGTCGTCGTAGCCCTTGTTGATCTCCTCGAGGGTGTACCGCGTGGTGATCAGCTCGTCGAGCTTGAGCTTGCCCTCGTTGTAGAGCCGCAGCAGTCGGACGATGTCGTACTGCGGATTCGACGATCCGAAGAGGCAACCCTTGATGGTCTTCTCCATCAGCGTCATCTCCATCCCGGAGACGTGGACCGTCAGCTTCGCGGGATCCGCGAGGCTGGCGAGGCTGACTGTGCCGCCCTTACCGATGATGTTGAACGCGTCGCGCACCACCTTCTCGTCGGGTGTGCCCACGAAGATCAGTGCACCGTCGGCCATCTGACCCCAGGTGATCTCGCGGACCGCCTCATGCGCCTCCTCCGCGGTGGCGAAGGCATGTGTGGCACCGAATTTCAGGGCCGTATCGCGCTTGAACTGGACAGGATCGACGGCGACGACGTAGCGGGCGCCGGCCATCACCGCCCCCTGAACCGCGTTGATGCCCAGACCTCCGACGCCGTAGATGACCGCGGTGTCACCGGGGCGGATGCCGTTGTTGTAGACCGGTCCCCCCCATCCGGCGGGAACACCGCATCCGACCAACACGGCGGTCTCCAACGGGATCCAGTCGTCGATCTTGACGACCGAGTGCTGCGACACCGTCGTGCGTTCGGCGAAGCTACCGAGCAGGCAGAGGCTGCCGTAGTCCACGCCGTCCTTGTGAAAACGGAAGGTGCCGTCGGGGAATCGCCCTTCGAGGATGGTCGCCCCCATATCGCACAGATTCGACCGCCCCGTGGCGCAGTACCGACAGGTGCCGCAGTTCGGGATGTAGCTGCACACGACGTGATCCCCCGGCTTGACCTTGGTGACGCCGGGGCCGACGTCCTCCACGATGGCCGAGCCCTCGTGGCCGCCGACGATCGGGTAGCGCGGAGGCATATCTCCGTCGGTGAGGTGCAGATCGGAGTGGCACAGACCGGCGGCGACGTTCTTGAGCAGGACCTCGCCCTCCTTGGGGCCGTCGAGCTCGAGCTCCATGATCTCGAACGGCTGATTCACCCCGAGACTCACAGCGGCTTTGGTCTTCATCCCGGAACAGTCCTTTCACGAGGGTGGTTGATGTGAACGGGATTCGATGAGCGCCACGCAACCGATCCATTCCGCTGACTCATTCCGCGAGGTTGGAAGACGACGATCCGGAGGCCGATCTGTGGCTGGCATCACTATGCACCAGAACATCGATTCTCCGCAATAGCGAATAGAGATACGTAATTACGTATACGTGCCCCTCGGATCGCGGTCCGGGGGTCGGGCCGACGGTCAAATTACGTATTTGCGTATCCAATGCCGCTATTGCGAAATCGCGACCGAAGTGCCACAGTGAGGTGGAGCACTCACGAGAAAGGCGGACATGAAGGTCTACGAGCAGGTGGCCGGGCTGCTGTCCCGGCTATCGGTGGACACGATGTTCGGCCTCCTCGGTGACGCGAACATGTACGTCTGCAGCGCGTTCGAGGTCGCGGGCGGGCGACTGGTTCGGTCGTCGCATGAGGCGGGCGCCGTCAGCATGGCCGACACGTACGCGCGCATGACCGGCCGGTTCGGTGTCGCCGCGGTGACCCACGGGCCGGGGTTCACGAACGCACTGACCCCACTCGTCGAAGCCGCCCGCTTCCCCAGCCCCGTTCTGCTGATCACCGGTGATACACCGGCCGAGGCGACCCACATGCAACGACTGGACATCGCAGCGCTGTGCGCCTCGGTGGGAGTCGCGCACGAAAAGGTGCAGCGGGCGGACTCTGTGACCCGCGACGTCATGCGGGCCGTGCACCGCCTCGTGTCGACGAATGCTCCTGTTGTGCTTAATGTTCCGCTGTCGCTTGGCCTGTCGGAGGCAACCGCGACGGAGGATGCGCCGATCGCGATGCCGTCGTGGACTCCCCCCGCACCGGCCGTCGACGACGACGCGCTCGACGCCGCTCTGGGCCTCACGGCGTCCGCGGCACGGCCGGTGATCGTCGCGGGACGAGGCGTGGCCGACGGCGATGCGGAGTCGTCCGTTCTCGAGCTGGCCGATGTACTCGGCGCGGGCGTGTTCACCAGCGGACTCGGTGTCGGCCTGTTCACCGGCCACCCCCGCCACCTCGGCATCATGGGCAGCATCGGCCACGACGAGGCCACCCAGATCCTGATGGACAGCGACTGCGTCATCGCCGTCGGCACCAGCCTGAACAAGTACACGAGCTTCGGCGGCGAGCTGCTCGACGGCAAGTCGCTGATCCACATCGACCGCGATCCGGTGAAGCTGGGCTGGTTCGTCACCCCCACCTGCGCGGTCGCCGGCGATGCGCGGGCGGTTACCGAGCTGATGGCCGACAGCATCCGCGAAGGCCAGCTGCCCGAGAAGAAGCAGTGGAAACAGCGGTGTCAGGACGCATCTGCCGCGATGGCGCGCTGGACACCGCCCGACGACCGGACCGGCGCCGACACCGTCGACATCAGGGTCGCCACCCAGGGGCTGAACGCGGTACTCCCCCGGAACTGCGCCATCGTCAGCGACGTCGGCCGATTCATCGCCGGGTCGTGGCCGTACATCAGCAAGGCGACGCCCGGAAAGTTCACCGCCATGACGGGTTTCGGTTCCATCGGCCTGGGTCTGGCCGGCGGGATCGGGGCGGCGCTCAGCGGTGTCAGCGACGTGACCCTGGTCCTGGCCGGTGACGGCGGCTTCATGATGAATGTCTCCGAACTCGCCACGGCGGTCCGCGAGCGGCTGCCCCTGGTCATCGCGGTGTACAACGACGGCGCATACGGCGCCGAGTACCAGAAGCTGCTCAACCAGGGTTTCTCCGCTCATCACTCGTATAACGAATGGCCTGACGTCGCGCGGACCGCTGAGGGCATGGGTTGCCGCGCCTTGACGATTCGCAAGCCGGAGGACTTCGAGGCTGCCGGCGCGGAGATCGCCCGCCTGTCCGGGCCTCTCGTCCTCGATATCCGTCTCGACCCCACCCACCACCTGAATTTCTAAAGGATCCACCCGTGACCGACCCCCTGCGCATTGAGCGAACCGGCCGCATTCAGACCTGGACCATCGACGTCCCGGACGCGGCCAACGCCATCACCGGTTCCGACTTCATCGCCGCGTTCGACGACGCCGTCGACGCCGCCAACGCCGCCACTGACGTCTCAGTGGTGATCCTCACCGGAGCCGGGCGCTTCTTCTCCGCCGGCGGAAACGTTCGTGACATGCGAGACCGTACAGGCGTCTTCGGTCTTGAACCGCTCGACCAGCGCCACGGCTACGTGTCGGGAATCCAGCGCATCCCGCGGGCGCTCCAGCGTTTGGAGGTTCCGGTCATCGCCGCGGTGAACGGAGCGGCGATCGGCGCGGGCTGCGACCTCGCCGCCATGTGCGATATTCGCATCGCCTCCGAAACGGCCTTCTTTGCAGAGAGTTTCGTTCAGTTGGGGCTGATCCCCGGCGACGGCGGATCGTGGTTCCTGCCCCGGGCGATCGGTTGGGCACGCGCCGCGGAGATGACGTTCACCGGCGACCGCGTGGACGCCGCCACCGCTCTGTCCTGGGGTCTTGTCAGCGAGGTGGTCAGTGACGCCGAGTTGCTGCCTGCCGCACAGCGACTGGCCGAACGAATCGCGAAGAACCCCGTGCCCGCGGTCCGGATGGCGAAGCGACTTCTGCTCGAGTCGCGGACAGCGTCGCTGGACTCGACGCTGGCGCTGGCGGCCGCGATGCAACCACTCGCCCACCAGGATCCCGAACATCACCGCCGCGTCGCGAACCTGATCCGCTGACAGAATCGAGCGATAATTGACCAGCGACACCACGCACTCCCCCGCACCGGCGATCGCGCCGGGCGCTCTGCAGGGCATCACCGTCCTGGACCTGACGACGGTCGTCATGGGCCCCTTCGCCACGTCGATGCTCGGCGACCTCGGCGCCGAGGTCATCAAGATCGAGACGTTGGACGGCGACATCACACGGCATATGGGCCCGCAGCGCAATCCCGGAATGACCGCGTTGACACTCGGCCTGCAACGAAACAAGCGCAGCATCGCAGTCGACCTGAAAACACCTGAAGGCAAGGAGATTCTGGCCCGGCTGGTGCGCGGCGCCGATGTCGTCGTCTCCAACCTGCGGCCTCGGTCACGCGAGGATCTCGGACTCACCTACCCCTACCTGTCCGCGATCCGCCCCGACGTCATCCTGTGTACTGCGCAGGCCTACGCCGAGGAGAGTGAACGTCGCAACGAACCCGCCTACGACGACATGGTGCAGGCCGCCTCCGGGCTCACCAGCCTGGTCGAGGCGGTCGACGGCGCACCGCGGTACGCGCCCTACGTCATCGCCGACAAGGTGAGCGGGCTGTACATCGTGATCGCGGTACTCAGCGCGTTGATGCACCGTGCCGCAACGGGTTCCGGTCAGCATGTCGAGGTTCCCATGGTGGACGCGATGATCCACTTCAACCTCGTGGAGCATCTCAGCGGCCAGACGTTCGAACCGCCGGTCGGGGACTTCGGCTGGAAGCGGGTGCTGGTTCCGGAACGCGCACCGTACCGGACGTCGGACGGATACGTCTGCATCCTGCCCTACACCGACGCCAACTGGAGGAGCTTCTTCACGATCACCGGCCTGACCGACCTTCTGACCGACCGCAGATTCACCGATATCGACAAGAGACATCAGAACATGGGTTACCTGCATTCCGTGATCAGCCAGATCACACCGCAGCGGACAACACAGGAATGGCTCGACATCTGTCGGGACAACAACATTCCCGCCGCGCGTCCCCTCGATCTCACCCGTGTCACCGAGGATCCGTATGTGGTGGACCATGGTGTCCT
Organism: Mycolicibacterium phlei; assembly: GCF_001583415.1. The sequence goes on along the minus strand of NZ_CP014475.1, from coordinate 2,593,742 downwards.
GCAACGAGACACCCACCCCACCGAGGGCGACTACTTCAACGCCCTGACGCCGCTGCGGATGAGCGCGTCCCCGGTCCGCCTACACCGCCACGCCCCCGCCCTGGGCGCCCACACTGCCGAGGTGCTGGCTGAGTTGGGTTATGACGACGACGAGATCACCAGGCTCGCGGACAACGCGGTGGTGGTGACGAAATGACCGCCCCCACACTGTCGGCGATCCGACCCGACCCTGCGTGGCGCGAACTCAGAGAGCAGGTTCGCGGTTTCCTCGCCGACGAACTCGCCGCGAAACGGTTCGAGCCCGGCATCGACGGATGGCTGACCGGATGGTCCGACGAGTTCAGCCGGGCGCTGGCCAAGCACGGCTGGGTCGGCATGACGATCCCCCGCGAGTACGGCGGCCACGGACGCAGCCACTTCGAGCGCTTCGTGGTCACCGAGGAACTCCTGGTCGCAGGCGCGCCGGTGGCAGCGCACTGGATCGCCGACCGCCAGGTGGCCCCCTCCCTGCTGCGCCACGGCACCGAGGAGCAGAAGAAGGAACTGCTGCCGGCCATCGCCGCCGCGGAGTGCACGTTCGCGATCGGCATGAGCGAACCCGACTCGGGCTCGGATTTGGCGAGCGTCCGGACCCGCGCCGTCCCCGTTGACGGCGGGTGGCTTCTCAACGGCACCAAGGTGTGGACCTCGGGTGCGCACCATGCCGACAAGATCCTTGTCCTGGCGCGCACCAGCGGCAATCACGGCGACCGGCACCACGGGCTGTCGCAGCTCATCGTGGACCTCGCCGCGCCGGGCGTCGAAGTCTCGCCGATCCTCTCGCTGGACGGTGGCCATCACTTCAACGAGGTGGTGTTCACCGACTGCTTCGTCCCCGCCGAGGACCTGCTTGGGTCGGAGGGTCAGGGCTGGAAGCAGGTGACCGAGGAGCTCGGCTTCGAGCGCAGCGGGCCCGAGCGGTTCCTGTCGGCCGCGCTGCTGGTGCGGCTGCTGATCGAACACGTCGCCCGCGGCGTGATCAGCCCCGAACCCGAACTGGGACGGTTCCTGGCCCGACTGCACGGACTGCACCAGATGTCCCTGTCGGTGGCCGCCGCACTCGACCGCGGCGAGAAAGCCGATGCGGCGGCGGCAATGGTCAAGATGCTCGGCACCGCGACCGAGGGCGACCTGGTGGAGTTCGCCGACTATCTCGCCGGCACTGTGCCCGGTCCCCTTCGCGACGCCGTGGCGTGGGCGACGGTGCAGCGGCCGGGTTTCACATTGCGCGGCGGCACAAACGAGGTTCTCGCGGGTGTGATCGCGAGAGGATTGGGTTTGCGATGACAACACTGGAGTCCCTGGTCGACCCCGACCTGCAGTCGCTGATCGTCTCGGTGCTGGCGAACCACCGCTGCGACGACGACAGCCAGCTGTGGCAGACGTTGGTCGAGCTCGGTCTCGCCGATCTGACGGGAAGCGAGGACCGAGGCGGCAGCGGCGCCTCCTGGCCCGAGGCGGCGGCGCTGGCACGTGCGCTGGCGCGCCACGGTTGCGGGCTGGAGGTCTCCGAGAGTGACCTCGTGGCGGGATGGCTGCTGGATCAGGCGGGCGCACCGCCGCGGCAGGCCCTGCGGGTCGCGCTTCTCGACGATCGAGCCACGGGCAAACCTGCGGTGTCCGGCGTCGTCGAGCGGGCAGCGGTGATCCGCCGGGACGGCGACGACTACTACGTGAGCGATGTGCCGGTCACCGAGGCCGGCGCTGAAGTCGATGGTCACGATCGCTATCCGGTCACCCCGGAGGTTCATGAACTCGCGCGCACCCGTCGGGCTCTGGTCCGGGCGATTCAGATCAGCGCGACACTGGAGACCATCGCCGACCTGGCGATCGACTACGCGCAGACCCGGGAGCAGTTCGGGCGTCCGATCGGCAAACAGCAAGCCGTGCAACGCATGATCGCCATCATCGCCGGGGAGTCCGCGCTCGCGCGGGCCGCCACCGACGCCGCGGTGCTGGCCGCCTCAGATCCCGCCACGTCGGCGGCTGAGGTGGCCGCCATGGTCGCGGTCGCGCGGTCAGGCTGCGGGCACGCCGTCGATCCGGTCGTCCGCAACGCCCACCAGGTGATCGGCGCGATCGGCACGACCCGTGAACACCCCCTGCACGTGTTCACCTCCGCCGCGCTCAAGCTTCGCGCCGACGATCGCACCACCCGGGAATGGGATGCCGCCGTTCTGGACTTGGCGATACAGGCACAGCCCCTCAGCGACCTCGACCTCACACCTCGCATCAAGTGAAAGGATCAACGATGACCGAAGCCGCTCTCACCCCCGAGATTCGCGAGTCCATGCAGCACAGGGTGATCGCGCTGGACGACGCCCCGGAGATTCCCGGTCGTCGCACGTTCCTGCAGTACTTCGATCTCGGCATCGCCGATGCGAGCAACGGGCTGATCAGCACGCAGGTGACCAAGGTCCGCGCCGGCATGAGCAATCCGACCGGCTGGCACTACCACGACTGCATCTTTCAGTGGCTGTTCATCACCAAGGGCTGGCTGGAACTGCAGTTCGAGAACGGGGAGACGAAGCGCATCCAGGAGGGCAGCGTCTGCTTCATCCCCGGCGGGTACCGCCACAACGAAACCGGCACCTCCGACGATCTGGAGTTCGTCGAGATCTTCATGCCGCCTAAGCCGCGGACCGTCGCCGTCGAGTCGCCGCTGACCTGAACCGGCACCGAAACAGGGCACTCACATGCAACTGCACTTCACCAAGGCCGACACGGTGCTCATCACCGGCGGCTCGCGTGGCATCGGGGCGGCCACCGCACAGGCGTTCGCCGCCGAAGGCGTGGGCCGTATCCACCTGGTCGGTCGGGACAGAGACTCACTCGAGGAGCTGCGCGCCGGCATCGACGCCGACGTGACATGCCATGCGCTCGACCTGTCCTCGCCTGCCGACCGCGCTGAACTGGCCGACACGCTCTGCGGTGTCGACATCCTTGTCAACAACGCCGGCGCGATCCCGCAGGGCTCCTTGGAGGACGCCGATCTCGCGGTGTGGCAACGGGCGTGGGATCTCAAGGTGTGGGGTTATCTCGAGCTCAGCCAGATGGCGCTGAAGGCGATGAAGGCACGCGGATCGGGCGTGATCGTCAACGTGGTGGGGCTGTCCGGCGAACGACCCGACGCCGGATACCTGGCGGGTTCGATGGCCAACTCCGCGTTGATGACCTTCACCCGCTCTGTGGGCGCGTACTCGTTGGATCACGGGATCCGGGTGGTCGCCGTCAATCCGGGACCTGTGCAGACCCAGCGGTTACTCGACGCCCTTCACGTCCGGGCTGAGACAGAGCTGGGCGACCCGCAGCGCTGGCGGGAGTTCATCGAGCACTACCCCGCACAGCGCATGGCAACTGCGGAAGAGGTTGCCGACACCGTTCTGTTTCTGGCGTCGCGGCGAAGCGGCTACACCAGCGGCACCGTGGTCACGCTGGACGGAGGCATGGCCTGGCGCGGCCGTGCGCTGTAAGGCCGGACTAGTCGGCCCGCTCCCATGTTTGCCGGTGCGACGTCAGCAGGTCGACCAGTTCGTCCTTGCGGCTTTGGATCTCGTCGTGCGGCCCGACCACGCTGACGGCCGCGACCGTGCGGCCGTTCTCGCGCACCGCCACCGCGACGCCGTCGGCGACCTCCGAGATCCCCGGTGCGGCACAGACTCCCGTCTCCTGGATCGTTTGGAGTTCGTGCAGGAACCGCTCACGCAGCGCGTATTCCTCAGGGGCGAGCGAGTTCAGGTAACTCCACAGGTCGCGGCGCGTTAAGCCCGCCATCAGGACCCATCCGCTCGACGTGCGGATCAGCGACCGCCGCACCAGGTTCTTGGCCAGGTAGTCGTAGCGGGGAGTCGAGGAGCAGCTGTCGACGTAGAACACGCCCTGCCCCACCACAACCGAGAGCAGCGTGGTCAGGCCGGCGGCGGCGTGCACCGCCTCCAGTTCCCGGTGACCGACCTGCGTCACCAGATGCCGTCCCGCCATCAGGTTCAACAGGTACGGTGCCCCGCCCAGTCGGTAGCGCCGGTCCTGTTCATCGAGATAACCTGCGGCGACCAGACCGTTGACGAGGCCCTGCAGTGAGCTCAGCGGGGCGTCCAACAGCCGGGCGAAATCGGTGAGGGTCAGCCCGTCGTGGTTGCGCGCGGCGAGCTCCAGGATGCCCGCGACGCGATCCACCATGCGGTGCCGCTTACGAACCGGGACCGCGTCATTCCGTGCCGAACCATCGGGCCTCATGTCCCCATTGAAACACAGGCTACCTAAATACGTAGCTCACTACGTCCATTGAGTGGACACTTCTGCACGCATTCTTCCGACCGCGCGACCGCCGCCTCCTCCGATGAATTCGTCGTAGTCTGGCGGATATGGCCGACCGCACGCAGCTGGGTGGTGCGACCATCACCCGGGTTCTCGAGTGGCGACTTGATCTGCCGCTCACCATGTTTCCGCAAACCCCGCCGACGGTGTGGCAGGAATTGGCGCCCGAACTGAGCCCGACATTCTGGGACACCGACAACTGGCACGCCGTGGTGCAGTCCTGGGTGATCGAGGTCGACGGCCTCACGGTGGTCGTCGATACCGGGGTGGGCAATGGCCGCCACCGCCCCGCGATGCCGTTTCTGGCAAACCTCCAGACCGACTTCCTGGAAAACCTTGAGGCAGCCGGGATCCCACCGGATTCGGTCGACGTCGTCGTCAATACACACATCCACACCGACCACGTCGGCTGGAACACCCGGCGCGAAAACGACGCCTGGGTGCCGACGTTCCCCAACGCGCGCTACCTCGTTCCCGAGGCGGACTACCGGTACTACCACCCGGAGAACGCCGAGGCGCGCGGTCCCGGCCGCGACGCCGAACACCAGGCGCGGCTGGATGCCAGCCGAATCCTGTTCGAGGACAGCATTCTTCCGGTCGATCAGGCGGGCCAGATCGAGCTGTGGTCCGACGACTACCAGATCAGCGAGTCACTGCGGCTGCGCCCGGCACCCGGCCACACCCCGGGTTCGTCGGTGCTGTGGCTCGACGCCGGACAACCGGCGGTGTTCGTCGGCGACCTCACCCACAGCCCCATGCAGTTGCACCGGCCCACGGACTCCTGCGTTCTCGACGAGAACTTCGCCGAAGCCGCGGCGACACGGCGCCAGGTGATCACCGAGGCGTCGCGCCGGCGCGCCACCGTAGTCCCCGCCCACTACCCGGGACACGGCGGGATGCGCGTGGTGGCACGCGGCGACGGGTTCCAGATCGACGACTGGCTCGGGATCAGCGCGCTGGAACCCCCGCACAACTGACGACACGCACCGGCCTGCCCTCGGGTGTCGCTGTGGCGTGCGCAGAATACTGCAGGCACGACAACCCGCAGGGAGGAGTTCTCGCGCATGTGGCAGTGGTTCCTGCACGACTGGAGCACAGTTGGCCTCGGTGCGGGAGTCGTGCTGGGGTTGTTGCTGTTCTGCACCGACGTCTGCCGATCCGATCCGCGACTGTCCCGGTGGCGCGATCCGGTGTGGATGTCCTGGATGTTCGTGTTCGCCTATCTGGTGCACAACTTCGAGGAGTACGGCATCGACGTTGTCGGTCAGCGGTTCGCGTTCCCGGCGAGCATGTGCGGGTTGTTCGGCTACGGCGCGCCGCCGAACTGCCCCATCGGGCTGGCGTTCTTCGCCGCGGTCAACGTGCCGTTGTTCTGGATCGCGTTGCCGCTGGCCGCGGTGTGCGGCCGCCGCCGTCCCGCCGTCGGGATGACCGGCCTGGGCATCGTGTTCGCCAATGCGATGACCCACATCGGCGACGGGCTCGTCCACGGCTACAACCCGGGCCTGCTGACCGCCGTCGTCGTCTTTCTACCGTTGTCGGTGTGGGCGGCCCGAACGTTCTTCGGTGACGGAAAACTGTTGCGGCTGCCGGTTCTCGCCGCCATCGTGGCCATCTCGGTGGTGCTGCACGCCCTGCTGATCGCTCTGGTGCTCGCTCAGATCCACGGTGCCCTCGGCACGGTGCCCGCATCCGTCCTGCAGGCGGTGGTGGCGCCGGTGCTGCTACTGGCGGTGCCGTGGGCAGCCGAGCGCCGATGGCCCGCCCCGGCACGCCCAGTCAGGTCGCCGGTGTGACAACGGGTTGCACCACGACGATGTCCGTCCTTTCGATGGCACGGTCGCGATCGGCGGCCAACGAGGTGCGCCGCGGGTCGGCCATGTACCCGTCCAGCGCCGCCTGAGACGGCCACTCGAGGTACACATAGAACGTCACACTCACGCGCCACTCACCTCGGCTTCGGGCGTCTCCGATCTCGTCACGCGCCGTCGGGTGATCGCCACGCCCAGCAGGGCCAGCGCGCCGCCGACGAAGCCAAGCGGCGTCGGCAGCTCGCCGAGGGCCAGCCACGAGATAGCGATGGCGACCGCGGGAACCGCCAGCGTCGTCGCGGCCATCGCACCGGCGTCACTGTGCGACAACGCATATGCCCATGTGAGGAAGGCGACCGCGGTGGGACCGACACCCAGGAAGACCACCCCGGCGACGGCACCGACCGGCGCGTCGACGAGTTCGCCGAACGCCGCCGGGGCGAACGGCGTGGTGGCGACCATCCCGGCCACGCAGCCCACCCACGTCGCCGTTAGCGCATCCACCGAGCGCAACGCGACCTTCTGCATCAGCACGCTGGCGCCGTAGAGCACCGCCGTCACCAGACCCAGCACCACGCCCAGCCGGTCGTTGCCGGACCCGCCGGAACCGCCGACGGCGATCAGCACCACACCGGTGAACGCGATCGCGATGCCCACGACGCGGGCGCGGGGAAACCCCTCACCGAGAAACAGTCCGGCGAACACGGCGACGATGATCGGCGCGAAATTCACCAACAGCGCCGCGGTCCCGGCGTCGAGGTGCTGCTCGGCCCAGTTCAGCAGCACCGTGTAGAGGGCGAACCACAGCACGCCGTACCCGAGCACCAGGGCCAGGGCGCGACCGCGGGGCATCGGTCTGCGGTACCAGGCGGCGACGGCGATAAGGACCGCCGAACCCGCCAGCAGCCGCAGGAACGCCAGCGAGCCCGGCGAGAAGACCTCGCCGGCGGCGCGGATCACCACGAACGCCGAGGACCACAGCAGGACCGTCACTCCAGCCGCCAGCGGCACCAGCACTGTCGCAGGCGGGTTCGATACGAGCCGCACGACGGACACACTTCCGCGCACCCGGTGGCGGCGGCAAGCGAATTTCCGACATCACCATCCGACACCGAGTCGAGGAGATTTTACGAATCTCATCTATCTGTATGACCGTTTGCAAGCCTTTCCGCAATTCCGGCCAGATAGAACCCAAGAGTGGTCATACACTTCTCGGAAACCCGTCGAATCTGCCGCCCGATCGGGCCCCACGGAAGTGAGTCCAGCGATGACCACCAGCGTCGCTCCCAGCGTCTTCGACGCCGACCTGCCCACCCTCGGCTACGACCTGACCGCCAGCCCCCTCGACATCCTCGACGACGTCCGCAACGCGCAGGCGCGCGCACCCATCGCCATCGGGCCGCTGGGACCCGAGATCCTGTCCTATGACCTGGCGCGTGACATCCTGCGTGACAACAGGTTTCGACTTCCGCCGGGTATCACGCTCGCCGCGCAGGGCATCACGTCGGGACCGCTCTACGACAAGATGGCCAACAGCCTCCTGGGCCTGGACGGTCCCCCGCACATCCGGTTGCGCAAGCTCGTGTTCAAGGCATTCACACCGCGCTCGACCGCCGGTCTGCAGGACACCATCCGCGAGGTCGTCAACGGTCTCGTCGACCGCGTCGCCGACGCCGGCCGGTGCGACGTCGTCACCGACCTGGCCCGCCCGTATCCCACACCGATCATGTGCGCGCTGATCGGGGCGCCCCGCCAGGACTGGCACCTGTTCGCCGACTGGACCGAGGAGATCTTCCGGGCCCTCAATTTCCAGCCCGACGTCAACTTCGACGAGTCCGAGGTCATGCGCGCCTGGGGAGAACTCGACGCATACGTCGACGACATGGTCGCCGCCCGCCGCGACAAGTTGACCGACGACCTGCTCTCCGAACTGATCCGCGCCGAAAGTGGCGGTGATCGGCTGACTCTCGACGAACTCCGTGGGCTCGTCGCCGGTTTCCTGATGGCGGGCACCGACACGACGCGCAATCAGCTCGCCGCGTCGGTGCAGGTACTGTGCGACCATCCGGACCAGTGGGCCAGACTCAGGGACCAGCCCGATCTCGCGATGCAGGCGGTCGAGGAGAGCATGCGCCACTCTCCGGCGGCCAGCATCGCGCCGCGGTTTGCGACCGAGGACGTCGAGATCGGCGGATATCTCTTCCCCGCGGGAACGTTCGTACTGGTCAATACCTTTGCGGCCAACCGCGACCCGGCCATCTACCCGGATCCCGAACGCTTCGACATCTCCCGCAGGGACGTCCCGCCGATCCTGACCTTCGGTGGCGGCGCCCACTACTGCCTGGGGGCCAACCTCGCGCGGCGCGAACTCGCTGAGGCTCTCGTCGTCCTCACGCAACGACTCTCCGATGTTCGGCGCGCGGGTCCGGCCCCCTGGAAGTCGCTGCTGGGTATGACCGGACCCGTCACGCTTACCATCGAGTTCACGGCCGACACCAGGTCACCCGCGTATGCGTAGCCGCGGATGGGCGGGCGCGACACCGGCGTCCGACGAAGAGGCGATCAACCGGATTCTGGACGCGGTGGACGAACTGGTCGCCGAACACGGCTCGGTCATTCGCGTCGCCGATGTGGCTCGGCGTCTCGGGGTGACCCGCCAGACGGTGTACCGCTACTTCCCCAATGCGGACGCGCTGCTGATCGCCAGCGCGATGCGAGCCGTCGACGGGTTCATCGACCAGGTGGTGCAACACGTCGCGGGTGTCACCGACCCCGTCCGGGCCGTCGTCGAATGCGTCGCGTTCGCGGTGGAGACCCTCACCGGCGATCCGCAGTTGGAGAATCTGCTGGCCCGGCGGCAGGACAGCGGGACCGTGACATCGCTGACGTCCGACACCGCGCGCGCCTTCTGCCTCGCGTTCTTCCGCCGACTCGACGTCGACTGGGCGCTGCACGGTTTCAGCGGCGCCGATCTGGATGACCTGGCCGAGATCACCCTGCGCACGGTGCAATCCATGCTCGCCGATCCCGGTGAGTCACCCCGCGCCGGTGACGCGCTGCGCCGCTTCGTCGGCCGGTGGCTCGGCCCCGCGATCCTCTACCGGCGTTTGGCGTCGCTGTCGTCCTACGAGTGAGTCCTGCGCGCGCCGGCCCCGTACAGGCGGACGCGGAGGCCGATCCTGTCCTGGCGCACTGCCCCACCGGAGGGCTGTCGTACCGTCACACCCATGAGCGGTGAGGTGGTATCGCATGTGTCCGACACCGCGCGGTGGGTGGCGGTGTACCGCGCGATCGAATCCGAGCGCCCCGACGCGGTGTTCCGGGACCCGTTCGCCGACCGGCTCGCCGGACCCCGCGGACGGCAGATCGCCGCGAAGATCCCGCGCTCAATGCGCTCCGGGTGGTGGATGGTCGCGCGCACCAAGATCATCGACGACCTCATCGCCGACGCCATCGCCTCCGGCTGCGACCGGGTGCTCAACCTGGCCGCCGGCCTGGACACCCGGCCCTACCGGCTGGAGCTGCCCGACGAGCTCACCTGGGTGGAGGCCGATCTGCCGGGACTGCTCACCGAGAAGGAGCACCTTCTCGACGGCGAGACCCCGCGGTGCCGGCTCATCCGGGTACCGGTTGACCTCGCCGACCCCGAGGCGCGGGACCGGTTCCTCGACGAGGCACTGGCCGGTGCGTCGAAGGCGCTTGTCCTCACCGAGGGCCTGCTGATGTATCTCGAGCCCGCCGATGTCGACGATCTCACCCGGGCGCTCACCCGACCCCAGGTGGCGTGGTGGGTGCTGGATCTCACCGGGCCGGGGCTGAAACGGATGATGAACGAGAAGCTGGGCGGGCTGCTGGCCAACACACCGTTCAAGTTCGCACCCGAGCAGGGCGTGCGTTACTTCGAGGAGCGGGGCTGGCGGGCGACCGACATCGAGCCCCACATCGTCGCCGCGGCGCGGCTGCGCCGGCTGCCCTGGTTCCTGCGCGTCCTCGCCGCGCTCCCCCAGCCCGATCCGCACCATCCGCCGTTGAAACGGCCGTGGAACGCGGTCGTGCGGCTGACCCGATCCGATTCGTTCTCACCCGGCGGATCCGGATCCGGCGGAGACTGAGGCTATGTCCACAGCGTTCTGGATCATCATCGCCGTGCTGGCGGTCGGCACGATCGCCGGCGGGCTGTTGCGGATGCGCACCTGGTTGCGGCGTCCCGTTCCGCCCGAGGTGATCGAGGCCGCGCAACGCCGCGAAGAGGAACTCAAACGGGAAGACCGCGACTGAGCTAGCTTGCCGCTTCCCGGCCCAGGTGGATGCGCGCGAACTCCTCGGTGGTGGTGGTCGGGATTCCGCGCACGGCGTTGAAGGTGCCGGCCTTCGGCCATGCGACACCGGTGCCCTGGGCGAACACCGCACGGTACTTGCGCAGATTGTCGTCGGGGTGGTGCGCCAACTCATCGAGAAGGTACGGGACGGTCCACTCGTTGCGGGTGACGGGCACTCCCCTGACCCGTTCGACGACGTCGGCGAGTTCGCCGTAGGTGATGGTGTCACCCGCGACGAAGACCACCTCGTTGGCGATTCGTGGCCGCGTCAGCAGGATCTCCGCGGTGATCTCCCCGATGTCCTCGGGGGTGGTGACGGTGACAGCGGTGTCCCAACTGCCCAGCGCGTTAACGGTATTCGTGGTCAGGTCCACGATCCCGACGTCGGGTTCGAACAGGAAGCTGGTGAACATTCCGGTGGACACGATCACCCAGTCGGTGCCGTTCTGCGCGCGCAGCATGTCGCGCACGTCGAGCTGTTCGTCGAACAGATTCTGTGGGCTGCCGCGTCCGATCGCGTCGTAGTCGACGCCGAACTGCCACGGGATGTAGCGGGAAACACCCGCTGCCAGAACGGCTTCGGTGATCCGGCGTTGTGTTCCCGGCCCCGCGGCGAAGCCGAGGCAGTTCACCACGGTGTGGAAGCGGTTCAGCACCGCCGCCAACTCGGGCACCGTCGCGCCCGCCACGTCGGCCTCGATGATCTCGACGCCCAGCGCCGTGAGCTCGTCGCGCGGTGTGCGGGACGGGCGCAGCAACACCGTCACGTCGGCGTCGCGCCGTCTCAGCGCGGTGATGACGGCGCCGCCGAGTTCGCCCGCGCCGATGACGAGAATCTGTTCAGTGGTCACGTTGGTCGCCAACAACCCGGCCGCCGCGCCGTATTCCCGACCGGCTCAGCGTGGGATCGTGGCGGCGCCGACGGCCCATTCGACGAGCGTGCGCCAGTAGGCCAGCACGTCGTCGTCGGACAGGCCATCCGGATCGTCGAGATGAAGTCGCGCCAGTTCCTCGATGGCGGTCAACAGGATCCGCACCGTGGCGCCGTCGGGATCGACCTCGGCGCCCACCGCGCGCGTCAGTGAGCGGGCCGCGATCCTGCGCGCGTAGGCGCGGCCGAGCTCCATGCGGGTGCGCACCTGGACCGGGGCGCCCTCGGGCGGCCGCAGGATGATCCGCCAGCTGACCGGTGCGGCGTGCAGGTAGGCGAGGCTGCCGCGGCCGAGCCGATCGAGGTCGAGGCCGGGGTCGTCGACGCTGCTGATACCGGCGAAGGCGATGGCCGACTCGCGGTCCAACAGCGCCGTGGTGAGCCCGGCGAGGTCGGCGAAGTGCTGGTACACCACCGTGCGGGTGACCCGGGCCTGCGCGGCGACGCGGTCGATGGTCAGCGCGGGGAAGCCGTGGGCGGCGACGATGTCACGCGCGACGTCAAGCAGCTGTGCCCGACGCTCGGCGCCCGACAGCCGGCGCCGGGTCACCGCGCGCGACCCAACAGCAGGTCCACCGCCTTGGCCGCGCTCTGTACGGCGCTCTCCATCGTGGCCGACCAGTCGGTGGCGGTCCAGTCGCCGGCCAGCACCAGCGACGGCACCGACGTCTTCTGCGGTGGCCGCAGCGAGTCGGTACCCACGACCTGCGAGAAGGTTGCCTTGGGCATCCGGACCACCTGGGCCTGAACGATTTCCGCGTCGCGGGCCTGCGGGTAGTAGCGGCGCAGCAGATCCAGCTGTTCGGCGACGATCTCGTCGTTGGTCTTCTGAATCTGGTCGTAGGCGCCGCTGGTGGTCAGACAGTACAGCCACGCCTTGTCGGTGCTGCGGCCGTGCATGCGCTGCCGGTCGAATACCTCGTCGATGACGCCGGTTCGAGGTCATCGGCGCCTATCTCGGCGACTCTGTGCAGCTCAGGGCCGATGAGGCCCGCACCCTGCGCGCCAGCCGGCTGGTGCGCGCCCGACGTGTGTAGCATGTTGCTACATACGTAGCATTCTGCTACAGGAGGTGCGGGAATGGGCAACACCGCAGATCGCGTCACGCGGGTCGCCGCCGATCTGATGGAGGCCGCGGCCGCCGAGGGCGCTCGCCAGAGCAGATCGGCGAAACAGCAACTCGATCACTGGGCACGGGTCGGTCGCGCGGTATCGAGCCACCAGTCCGCGGCCCGCCATCGCGTCGAGGCCGCGCTGGCCGGCCGCCTGGACGCCGGCGAGCTGTCCGAGGAGGAGGGCGTCGTCTTCAACGCCGAGATCGCCGCGGCCATCGAGGAATCCCTGCTCACCGCCGACTACGGGGAGACCCTCGCGGCGCAGGGCATCACGACGGTGGCCCTCGACGACGACGGCAGGATCGTCGAGTACCGACCCGACGGCACCGCCGCCGTGGTGCACACCGACCGCTGAGCCGTGACCGGTGAACGCCGATGAGGCGGCTGGACCTGGTCGTCGGTCCCAACGGTGCCGGCAAGTCGACGTTCGTCGGATTCACCCTGGCGCCACTGCTGCCGCGAAGCGTGTTCGTCAACGCCGACGAGATCGCCAAGCTGCGATGGCCCGACGACCCACTCGGGCACGCCTACGACGCCGCCAGGATCGCCGCCGAGACCCGCGCCAAGCTGATCGAAACCGGCGTGTCGTTCATCGCCGAGACCGTCTTCTCCCACCCGTCCAAGCTCGACCTGATCCACACCGCCCGTGACGCCGGCTACACCGTCGCACTTCACGTGGTCCTGATCCCCGAGAATCTCGCGGTCGAGCGTGTCAAGCGGCGTGTTCGCCACGGCGGGCACGACGTTCCCGAGGTCAAGATCCGGCAACGACACCGGCGGCTGTGGCCGCTGGTGGCCGAGGCGATCGAAATCGTCGACACGGCAACGGTATACGACAACTCCCAGCGCAAGGGCCCGCGTATCGTCGCGCAGTTCACCGCGGGTGTCGTGGTCGGCGCGCCGGCGTGGCCGGTGTGGACGTCCGAGCATCTGGCTGGTCGCTGGCCGGCCTGACGGGGCCGAAAGTCTCGACGTGATCACAGACACCTCCGCCGGATGCACGGAGATGTCACCGCCGCCATCTACCATTCGTCCGGAACACCCGCCCCGGACCGGAAAGACACGACGTGAGCTACACCGCCGCTGACATCACCGAGCTTGACGATGTCCAGCACACACGCCTGCGCCCGGCGGTCAACCTCGGCCTGGACATCCTCAACACCGCGTTGCGCGAGATCATCGACAACGCGATCGAGGAGGTCGCCGTCCCCAGCCACGGCGGTTCCACCGTCACCATCACGCTGCACACCGACGGGTCGGTCAGCGTCGCCGACGACGGCCGCGGCCTGCCCGTCGACACCGACCCGACCACCGGCAAGAACGGCATCGTCAAGACCCTGGGCACCGCCCGCGCCGGTGGCAAGTTCTCCGCGCACAAGGACGCCACCAGCACCGGCGCCGGGCTCAACGGCATCGGCGCCGCGGCCGCGGTGTTCATCTCCGCCCGCACCGACGTCACCGTGCACCGTGACGGCAAGACCTACCGGCAGAGCTTCGGCCGCGGCTATCCGGGCGAGTTCGAGGGCGACGACTTCGATCCGGACGCCCCGTTCACCCGCCGCGACAACCAGAAGCTGCGCGGGGTCAGCAACCGCAAGCCCAAGCTGCACGGCACCACCGTGCGCATCCTGTTCGACAAGTCGGTGACCCCGGACTCGACGCTGGACATCGGTGAGGTGCTGCTGCGCGCCCACGCCTCAGCGCGGATGTCGCCGGGCGTGCAACTCGTCGTCGTCGACGAGGGGTGGCCCGGCGGCGAGGTGCCCCCGTCGCTGCTCGAACCGTTCAACGGGCCGTGGGGCACCGACACACTGCTGGATCTGATGTGCAACTCCGCGGGCACCCCGGCCCCGGAGATCCGTTGCGTCGTGGAGGGCCGCGGCGAGTACACCACCGGCCGGGGTCCCACCCCGTTCCGCTGGTCGCTGGCCGCCGGCCCCGCCGAGCCCGCCACCGTCGCCGCGTTCTGCAACACCGTGCGCACCCCCGGCGGCGGCTCGCACCTGACCGCCGCGATCAAGGGGCTGTCGGAGGCGCTGGCCGACCGCGCGTCGCGGATCCGCGATCTGGGCCTGGCCAAGGGCGAAGAAGGCCCGGAGCCACAGGATTTCGCGGCGGTCACCGCGCTGGCCGTCGACACCCGCGCCCCCGACGTGTCGTGGGACTCGCAGGCCAAGACCGCGGTCTCGTCGCGTTCGCTGAACCTGGCGATGGCGCCCGATGTCGCGCGCAGCGTGACGATCTGGGCGGCCAACCCGGCCAACGCCGACACCGTCACACTGTGGACCAAGCTGGCGCTGGAGTACGCCCGCGCCCGCCGCAGCGCCGAGGGCGCCAAGGCCCGCGCCCGCGCTGCGGCGAAGGCCAAGGGGCTCGGCACCAACCTGTCGCTGCCGCCGAAGCTGCTGCCGAGTCGCGAGACCGGCCGCGGGTCGGGCGCGGAACTGTTTCTCTGCGAGGGCGATTCGGCCCTGGGCACCATCAAGGCCGCCCGGGACGCGACCTTCCAGGCCGCCTTCCCGCTGAAGGGTAAGCCGCCGAACGTCTACGGCTTCGCGCTGAGCAAGGCCCGCGCCAAGGACGAGTTCGACGCCATCGAACGCATTCTGGGCTGCGGGGTGCGGGAGAACTGCGATCCGGAACTGTGCCGGTATGACCGGATTCTGTTCGCCTCCGACGCCGACCCCGACGGCGGCAACATCAACTCGAGCCTGATCTCGATGTTCCTGGACTTCTACCGTCCGTTGGTCGAGGCCGGCATGGTGTACGTGACGATGCCGCCGCTGTTCGTGGTCAAGGCCGGTGACGAGCGGATCTACTGCCAGGACGAGTCCGAACGCGACGCCGCGGTGGCCAAGCTCAAGGAGACCACCAAGAAGCGGGTCGAGGTCCAGCGCAACAAGGGTCTCGGTGAGATGGACGCCGACGACTTCTGGAACACGGTGCTGGATCCGCAGCGGCGCACCGTGATCCGCGTCCGCCCGGACGACAGCGAGAAGAAGCTGCACCACATTCTGTTCGGCGGACCGCCGGAGGGTCGACGCACGTGGATGGCCGAGGTCGCCTCCCGTATCGACACCACCGAGCTGGACCTGACGTAAGGGACGCACCGTGACCGCCACCCTCGACATTCCCGAGCAGAATCCCGATCTGGTGCTCGACCAGAGCGCCGACGACTACTGGAACCGCTACCAGCTGACCTTCGCGCTCTACAGCGTCAGCGACCGCGCCATCCCGTCGGCCTACGACGGGCTCAAACCCGGTCAGCGGCGGCTGCTGTACCAGATGCACGAGTCGAAGCTGCTGCCCGGCAACAAGCCGCAGAAGTCGTCGAAGGTGTGCTCGGCGGTGACCGGCAACCTGCACCCGCACGGCGGCGCCTCGATGTACGGTGCCGCCGCGCTGATGGCCGCCGACTTCCAGCGTGTGAAAGTCATTGACGGCCAAGGTGCCTTCCCACGCATCCAGGGCGACATCCCGGCCGCCGACCGCTACACCGAGATGCGGTTGTCCGCGCCGGGCGCGGCGCTGACCGCCGAACTCGACAGCCACGCCGTCGAGATGGTGCCGACCTTCGACGGTGAGTGGGTCGAGCCGACCGTGCTGCCCGCGCAGTGGCCGGTGCTGCTGTGCAACGGCGCCGTCGGCATCGCCGAGGGGTGGGCCACCAAGGTGCCCGCGCACAATCCGCGCGAGGTCATGGCGGCCTGCCGCGCGTTGCTGAAGACCCCGAACATGACCGACGACCGGTTGTGCAAGCTCATCCCGGGGCCGGACTGGGGCTCAGGCGCCAGCGTGGTCGGCACCGCCGGGATCCGTGAGTACATCACCACCGGCCGTGGGCATTTCACGGTGCGCGGCAAGATCGAGATCGAGGGCAAGAACTGCATCATCACCGAGCTGCCGCCCGGTGTGGCCAGCGGCACGGTGCAAGACCGGATCCGCGCGCTCGTCGAGTCCGGTGAGATGTCCGGCGTCGCCGACATGTCCGACCTCACCGACCGCCGCAACGGTCTGCGCATCGTTGTGACCGCCAAGCGCGGGTACTCCGCCGAGCAGATCCGCGACCAGCTGCTGGCGCTGACCCCGCTGGAGGGCACGTTCGCCGCCAGCCTGGTGGCGCTCGACGAGAACCGGGTGCCACGCTGGTGGTCGGTGCGCGAGCTGATCATGGCGTTCCTGCGGCTGCGCGACTCGGTGGTGCTGCGCCGCAGCGAGTACCGGCTGGAGAAGGTCGCCGCGCGCCGCCATCTGGTGGCCGGCCTGATGACCATCCACCTCGACATCGACGCCGCGGTCGCGGTGATCCGAAACTCCGAGACCGTCGACGACGCCCGCAAGGGCCTGCAGGAGCGATTCGAGATCGACGCCGAGCAGGCCGATTACGTTCTGTCGCTGCAACTTCGGCGGCTGACCAAGCTCGACGTGATCGAGCTGAAGAAGGAGGCCGAACGCCTCGACGCCGAGCACGCCGAGCTGACCGAGCTGGTCAACAACCCCGACGCCCGCCGCAAGGTGATCGACAAGGAGCTCGTCGAGACGGCCAAGCTGTTCAAGGGGCCCGAGTACGACCGGCGTACCGTGCTGGACTTCGACGCCACCCCGGTCTCCCGCGACGAGGAGGGCTCGCGCGAGCGCAAGGTCAACACCGCGTGGCGACTCGACGACCGCGGGGTGTTCTCCGACAGCCACGGCGACCTGCTCACCTCGGGGCTGGGCTGGGCGGTGTGGGCCGACGGCCGGGTGAAGTTCACCACCGGCAACGGTCTGCCGTTCAAGACCCGCGACATTCCGGTGGCGCCCGACATCACCGGACTGGTCCGTTCCGGTGTGCTTCCGCAGGGATATCACCTGGCGCTGGTGACACGGCGCGGCAAGATCCTGCGGATCGACCCGACGACGGTCAACCCGCAGGGGGTGGCCGGCAACGGTGTGGCCGGGGTGAAGCTCGCCGGCGACGGCGACGAGGTGATCGCCGCGCTTCCGGTGTCGTGTGCCAACGGTGAGGCGATCCTGTCGATCGCCGAAAAGAGTTGGAAGGTCACCGAAGTCGCCGATATCCCCGTCAAGGGCCGCGGCGGCGCCGGGGTGGCGTTCCATCCGTTCGTCAAGGGTGAGGAGGCGCTGCTGGCGGCGTCGATCTCGCCGACGGGGTATGTGCGCGGCAAGAGGGCGGTGACCCCTCAGAACCGGGCGAAGGCGGCCGTGAAGGGCTCTGGCGCGGATGTGACCCCGGCACCAGCCGAATAGGTCGGAGCACCAGCCGAATAGGACCGGCTACCCGGTGAAGCCCTCGCCGTGTGTCGACTGGTCGTGGTGGGTGTAGGTCAGCGGCATTCCGCGCCCGGCGGCGATCTTGTCCAGCATCGCGACGCGCTCGCGCGCGGCGGCCCCGACGCGCCTGCGGCGCTCGCGGATCGGGTTGGTGAACGGCAACCGGTCGGCCAGCGTCGCGATGCGGACGTTCAGCCGGGTCAGGCGCTCGAAGTTCTTCACGCGGCGCGGGATGTTGTAGCCGAGACCCTCGAACATGGTGTCCTTGATCATCGCCTCGATCTGCTCGACCCCGAACACCACACCGGCCGGGGCGAACGCGATGTTGGCGGTGATGGTGTTGGAGTACTTGTGCACCAGCTTCTTGACCGGTCCCGGCAGCGTCTCGGTGAGCGTGCGCAGGTGTTCGGGGCCGGCGACGGCGTCGACGAGTTCGGCACGCCAGGGTGACGGGTTGCCGCCGCGGGCCAGGACGTAGTTCAGCGACTTGATCAGCTCCAGCCCGGTCGGCGAGTGCAACCGCTCCGGTGCGCCCCACAGCCGCGCCGAGAACGACGAGTACTCGGCCAGGTCCTCCAGCTGCCGGGCGGTGAGCCGGCGGCCGAAGGCGTGGTCGATGAGCCGGCTCAGCAGCATCCCGCTGCCGAAGCCAAGCAGGGAGGTCACCGGGATCGGCTCGCCGTACTTGAGGTAGAGCTTGTCGCCCCATTTGCGGCGCAACCCCCGGCTGGCCAGCGCGTGCATCAGCCGCACCCGCACGACGTCCTGGAAGGCCTGCGAGTTGCGGTCGAAGATGTCGGGCAGCGTGAACTCGGCGAACACCCGCGCGGTCTCGATGAACCGCCGTGGGCCGTCGTCGGCGAACCGTCCGGTGGCGCCCGTGGCGGCGGAGATGTCGCCGGTCATCGCGGTCTCGTACAGCGCCCAGGCCCGGATGATGGTGGTGGCGCACACCGTGCTCGAGGTCGCCAGCATCCGGCCCCGCTCGGCGGCCGCCAGGTCGAACTGGTGGGGCAGGTTGTCGAGATGGTCGAAGAGGTCGACGAACTCCTGCGGCGCGTCGTCGACGGTGTGAATGCCGCGGGTGAGTGCCTGTTCGAACAGGGCCCGGCCCTTCTCGTGGCCGATGCGCTCGAACGCGTCGACCACGCCGACCATGTATTCGTCGCCCTGCCAGAAGTAGTCGTCGCGCCAGCGGGTCAGGTCGCTGGGCTCGACCTCTTTGTCGATGTCGATCCAGTCGCCGAAGATGAACTCGCGCATCTGGCGCCACTGACCTGCGAAATGGTCGCGGCCGGGCGGGATCGGCCGCAGCGGCTTGTCGGGCTGGGCGCGGCGGTTGAAGTCAACGTCCTCCAACCGGATCTCGGAACGCTCACCGGTGACAGTCATGGATCCATCCCGTCTCGCACGAAGTGTGGGCCGGGTCACGACGTTAGCTCAGTGCACGACTTATGTGAACCACGATTCTGCGACCGGCGCCGTCCGCGGTAACGGTGCGGCATCGAACCGGCATCGGCTCCAGCGCGTCGCCGTGAATTTGACGAGCGCGTCGGTAGCATCGCCCGGTGTCGATAACCCGACGTGATGTTCTGCGCGCCGCGGCCGCCGCGTCGGCGCTGGTCGGGCTCACCGCCACAACAGGTTTGCGTGCGCCCGCGGCCAACGCCGCCGCGCCGACGCTGATCGACTTCGCCGCCCGCAAGATTCCGGCCGAGGCGATCCGCGCCGCTGGTCATGCCGGCGTGATCAACTACGTGTCGACGTCGAGGCCGGGTTCCTCGTTCGGCGCCAAGCCGATCACGCTGCCGTACGCGCAGTCGCTGCACGCCGCCGGGCTGGTGATCGTGAGCAACTACCAGTACGGCAAACCGGGCGCAACCGCGCCGTCGGACTTCACCCGCGGGTATCCAGGCGGCGTCGCCGATGCGCGAACCGCGTGGGCGCTGCACACCGCCGCCGGTGGCGGCCGCAGCGCACCGATCTACTTCAGCGTCGACGACGACATCGACCGCCACACGTGGGACACGTTGGTGCTGCCCTGGTTTCGCGGCATCAACTCGGTCATCGGGGTGCAGCGCACCGGGATCTACGGCGGTGTCAAGGCGTGTCAGTGGGCGACCGCCGACGGGGTCATCGGCCGGTCGCAGACACAGGGCAAGGTGTGGGCCTGGCAGACCCGGTCGTGGTCGAACGGCCAGCTGTTTCCGGGTGCGGTGCTCTACCAACGCATCATCGACACCCCATCGAACCCGGGTCCGGTGGTCGGCGGGGTCCGCGTCGACGTCAACGACGTGCTGGCCCAGGACGTCGGCCAGTGGAACCTCCACCCCTAGCAGGGGTCGAGGCTGCCAGCAGGCGTCGAGACTGCTGAGAGATCCACTTTGGGCCGCGAATCACGATCTGTCAGCAGTCTCGGTGCGGCGGTGTGGGCGGCGGTAACGACGCCACCGCGACGGCCGATACTCGCAGCATGAGACCGCTTCACATCGTCGGCGCGCTGGCGGTGGCCGCGCCGCTGCTGTGCGCCGCGCCCGCGTCCGCGCAACCAACCGCACAGCTCGACGCGGTTCCCGTCGCGCCCTCCCCCACCTGCGGCGGCACCGTCAGCGCCGAGGCGCAGGTGGTGCCCGTGCAGACCGGCGACCGCCTCGACGAGGGCGTGCGGGTCGCGATCCACTACGACGCCGGCGTCTACGACGGCTCGTGCGCGCTGACCGTCACCGCGACCTGGACGAACCTCGACACCGGGGCCACCGGCAGCGAGGACATCACCGCCGTGTCCACGATCGACGGGCACTACGGCTTCATCGGCTACGCCAACACCACGTTCGACACCGGCCGGGGCCCGGTCGTCGTCACGCTGAGCTCGCATCCCGGTCAGGAGATGCGACTCACCCCGTGACGGTCTTGGCGTAGAACACCCGCCGATAGCCCTCGTCGAACCGGCGGTCGACCTCGCGGTAGCCCAGACGCGGATAGAACTCCTGGTTCTCGGTCATCGCCTCGTTGGTGTACAGCCGGACCTCGCCGAGACCGTGCTCCAGCGCGTCCAGTTCGGCACGGCGCATCAGCGTACGGCCGTGCCCGCCGCCCTGCGCCTGCGGATCGACGGCGATCACGTCGAGGAACACGTGGTCGGGCCGCCGCTGGGTGGCCAGCATGGCGACCACCCGGCCGCCGTCGGCGATCACCCAGACATCGTGTGTGCGAAGCACTTCCGCGTAGTCGTAGAGCGCGGGCGCGGGCGGTTTGCCGATCCGCGGTGTGTACTTGTCGAACGCGCGGGCGGCCAGCTCCTGCAGCGCGGCGACGTCGGCCGCGGTGGCGCGTCGCAGGATCGTCTCGGCCATGCCGACAGCTTATGAGCGGATGAATCGCGCCGCCGCGCGGCGTTCCACCGCCCAGACAGCCAAACCGAAGGAGCGACGGCATGAGTCTGGACAGCATTCCCCACACCGATGAACTGGTGCCGTCGCGGTACGCGGTGCAGGTCGGCGACATCGACGTGCTGGTGATCAGCGACGGTGTCCTGCCGATCACCGCGACGACGATGGCGGTCAACGCCGATGACGCCGAGTTCGGCCGCTGGCTCGACGACCGGTTTCTGCCCCACGACGTGTTGGACTGGCCGCTGAACGTCATCGTCGTCCGCAGCGGCGACCGCACCATCCTCGTCGACGCCGGCCTGGGCGTGGAGTTCCCGGACTTCCCCCGCGCCGGACAGACGGTGCGCCGGCTTGAGGCCGCGGGCATCGACTTGGGCGCGGTCACCGACGTCGTGCTCACCCACCTGCACATGGACCACGTCGGCGGACTGCTCACCCGGGGTGTCAAGGAACGCCTGCGCCCCGACCTGCGGGTGCACGTCGCCGCGGCTGAGGCGGAGTTCTGGCAGGCGCCGGACTTCTCGAACACGCACATGCCCGCCCCGGTGCCGGATGCGCTGCGCTCGATCGCGTCACGATTCCTCACCGAGTACCACGGCCGGCTGCGCACCTTCGACACCGAGTACGAGCCGGCACCGGGCGTGCTGATCAGCCGCACCGGCGGCCACACTCCGGGTCACAGCATCGTCCGGCTCGCCTCCCGCGGCGACGCGCTGACCTTCGCCGGAGACGCGGTGTTCGCCCCCGGTTTCGACAACCCGGAGTGGCACAACGGCTTCGAGCACGACCCGCAGGAGTCGGCGCGGGTCCGCATCCGGCTGCTGCGCGAACTGGCCGCGACGGGTGAGGCTCTGGTGGCCACCCACCTGCCGTTCCCGTCGGTGTGCCGCGTCGCGACGGCCGGCGACGCGTTCCGCTGCGTACCGGAACCCTGGGACTACTGACTGACGCCCCGCGCGAGTTGTCGCCACACCACCTGGCATGTGCGGCAAGCCTCGTCGAGCGCCTCGGTGGAGACCTTCGACGCCTGGTAGAAGCTGCGCTCGATCATCCAGCAGAGCGCGGCCGCCAGCGCAGGCGCATCGCCCGGTCCCCCGCCGTCCGGCACCCCGGCGCGACGCAGAACCTCGGCGATCGCCTCGGCCGACGCCCGGGCTGCGTCGGCCCAGAGCCGGTCGATGTCGGCGACGGTGGACGCGAGGTCGACCGCCATGCGCATCACCACGCCGTGCTCGCGCCACAGCCGCGCGGTGCGCTCGAGCGCGGCGGTGATGGCCTCGTCGACCGGGCCGTCGGCGTCACGCGCGGCACCCGCCGTCTCGTGCAGCGCCTGGGAGATCCGGGCCACCAACGCGGTCAGCACTTCCTGCTTCGATCCGAAGTAGAAGTACAGGGCACCGCGGGTGATTCCGGCGGCCTGCGCGATATCGCCGACGGTCATGTCCGCGTAACCACGCGACTCCAGCAGCGTCTCGGCGGCGTCGAGGATCTGCTGCTCGCGCAGATCGCCCTTGCGTACGGCGGCGGTGGTGCGCCGTGAGGGCCAGGCCTTACTCATGGATCCACGATGTCATGGCGTCACGAGGCGAGTTGCGCGCCGTCGGGGAAATCGGTGCTCCGGGAGAGGCTTTCCCACGCGCGGATGTCGTCGTCGACCGTCGCTCGGGCCGCCGAGATCAGCCGCAGCGCATCCGACCCCAGCACCAGGTGCGCCGGTGGGTTCTCATCCTCGACGACGGCCAGAACCGCGGCGGCCGCCTTCTCCGGGTTGCCCAGCTGGTTGCCGCTGGCCGAGATCCGCGCGGCGCGGATGGGTTCGAACAACGCGTCGTAGTCCTCGATGCTGCGCTCGGCACGCGTCATTGAACGACCCGCCCAGTCGGTGCGGAACGAGCCGGGCTCGATGGCGGTCACCCGGATACCGAAACCCGCCACCTCCTGGCGGATGCTCTCCAGCATGCCCTCCACGGCGAACTTGCTGGCGCAGTAGGCCGACATGCCGGGCACGGCCATCAGACCACCCATCGACGTCACGGCCATCAGGTGCCCGGCACGCCGCCTGCGCATGTACGGCAGCACCGCCTGCAGTGTCGCCGCCACTCCGAACACATTGGTGGCGAACTGCTTTCGCACCTCCGACAGCGGCGCATCCTCGAACACGCCTTCCAGGCCGTAGCCGGCGTTGGCGATCACGACGTCGACGGGTCCCACCGTCGACTCGATATCGGCCACCGTGCTGTGCACCGCCGCGTCGTCGGTGACGTCGAGCAGTCGGGCGTGCGCACGGTCGGCGGCTAGCGCCTCGAACGCCTCGGCGTCGGCCGGCCTGCGCACGGTGCCCACCACCCTGTGGCCTGCGGCCAGGGCCCCGGCGGCGAACGCGCGCCCCAGACCGCTGCTCACACCGGTGATCAGAAATGTCTTCATGTCGACCGTCCTCTCTACCTGACACAGTGTTGACTTTTTTCTGCACACCGTCAACTAGAGCTGGTGACCGGCCGCCTACCCCGCGCCGGTACGGTGGCTGCGTGAACTTCTCCCGTGTGACCTCCGCCGCAGCGCTGATGGCCGGCGCGGCCTCCCTCGTCGTGGGGCTGACCGCCTGCGGATCGGACTCCGACTCCTCGGCGGCCGGTTCCTCGACGACCACCACCGTCGATCCGGCGAACGTCTACCTGCCGGAGGAGCTCCCCGAACAGACCCCCGACCCCAACAGCTCGTGCCCGACGGCGATGCCGCCGACCGGCGGCACCCCGGAGTGGACGCTGTCCGGCGCCACCGGCAGCGTCTCGGTGATCGGGTCGACCGACAGCACCGCACCGAGCATCGAGGTGCAGGCCCCGTTCAGCGTCGGCCAGACCCAGGTGCAGACGCTCACGGCGGGCGACGGACCGGTTGTCGCCCCCGACGCCACCGTGCTGGTCTGCTACATGGGCGTCAACGGGCGCGACGGTTCGGTGTTCGACAGCAGCTACGAGCGCGGTGTGCCCGCCGACTTCCCGCTCGACGGGGTGGTGACCGGCTTCCAGAAGGCCATCGCCGGGCAGACGGTCGGGTCCACGGTCGCGGTCGCGATGACGCCGGAGGACGGCTACCCCGAGGGTCAGCCCGCCGCGGGCATCCTGCCGGGCGACACGCTGATCTTCGCGATCAAGATCCTCGACGCCGCGAACTAATCCTCCTCCACCCGAGGGGGATCTGCGCCCGCATCATCCGGGGCGGGTTCCAGCGCCACGCTGCGCGGCCCCGGCTTGGGCTGCTGCCCCTCGGCCGGGCGCAGGCGGACCACACCGCCGACGGCGCGGCGCAGACCGGGCGGGCCCTCCTTGCGCAGCAGGTCGCCGATCCGCCCGGCACGGTAGCGCAGCGGTGAGCCCAGGAACTCGCCGAGCACCACACCGCTGCCCAACGCGAGCGCGACGGCGATCGCGGCCATCATCTGGCGCAGCCCGTTGTCGGTGTCCCCGTCGACGGCGAACGCGAACACCGCGCGGAACACCGCCAGGCCGGGCAGCATCGGCATGATGCCCGCGGTCGCGATCACCAGCGCGGGCGCCTGCCTGCGGATCGAGCTCAACGTGGCGAACAGGCCGACGCCCACGGCGGCGACGCCGCTGGCGAAGACCTGTCCGAAACCGGCTCTGCCCAGCTCGATCAGGACCAGCTCGGCCACCGCCGCCACCAGCCCGGCGACCACCACCGCGCGCATCGGGGCGTAGCTGGCCACCGTGAGGCAGGCGCCGGCCAGACCGGCGCCGAGCACCGCCAGCCCGACCCCGAGCGGACCGCTCGGCGGCAGGAACGACTCGGTGGCGTCGACGTGCAGCGCGATGCTCACCCCGGCGATCTCGGCGATCTGCAGACCACCGACGATGCCGACGACGATGCCCGCCGTCAGCAGCATCGCCTCCCCCAGTCGCGCCAGCGACGTAAGGAGGTAGCCGGTCACCGCGTCCTGCATGGCGCCCACGAGCGTCAGCCCCGACAGCAGCATCACGATGCCGGTGGCCACCAGCGTGGTCGGGTTCTGCCCGCTGTACAGGTAGACCCCGACCGCCACCAGCGTCGCGATCGCCGCGCCGACCGCGTGCTGGAAGAAGAACGGGGTGCGAATCCTGTTGAGCAGCCTGCCGATCCGGTCGATGACCGCCGATGTCACCGCCGCCACGACGCAGACCAGCCACCCCCCGCCGAGCAGCATCGCGATACCGAGCGCGAACCCCGCCCACCCCGCCGTCGCGACCCAGCGCGGATACGGATGGTGGCGCTGGGTGATCTCGTCCATCGCCTCGTGCGCCTCGTCGACGGTCACCCCGCCCGCGGTGATCCGCTGAATCAGCCGGTCGAGCTCGCCGAGCCGCGTGTAGTCGGTGGAGCGGCTGTGCACTGAGCGCACGATCGTCACCGGCGGGCTGTCCGCGGTCGGCAGCGCCGACACGATGATCGTGGTGACGAAGACGTCGACCACGCAGTCGGTCAGCTGGTAGGCCTGCGCGATGTCTCCGGCGGTGGCCACCACGTCGGCGGTGCCCGACCCCGACGACAGCATCACCTCGGCGACCCGGATCGTCAGATCGAGCACCTTGCGGGTGTGCAGGTCGCCCATCCCCGCCGAGGCGCGGCGGCGCTGCCCCGCCAGCGGCGCCGGGTCGTGCCCCCGCAGCACGGTGCGGAGGCGGCGGCGGACACGGTCGTTGCGGGGTCGGTCGGGCGCCATCGAGGGGCACGATACCCGTCACCGGGGCGGATCAATCCCCGGCGCGCGCACCCCTCACCGGCCGGATCACTCCGCCCGGATGGCTCCCGCGATCGAGTTGCCGCCGTCGATCACGAGCGTCGTCCCGGTGACATACGACGCGCCCGGAGCGGCTAGGAACGCCACACCGACGGCGACCTCGTCGGCGGTCGCCGACCGTCCCGCGGGAGTGGCGTTGCCCGCCAACACCTCCGAGGGCAGCTGCGCCGCCGTCGCGATCCAGCCCGGCACCACGATGTTGGCGGTGATGCCGGTGCGGGCGTAGTCGACGGCGATGGAGCGGGTCATGCCGAGCATGGCCGCCTTGGCGGTGTGGTAGCCGACGTCGCCGGTGTAGGCGGTCAGCACACCGGCCGTCGACCCGATGTTGATGATCCGGCCGTACTCACGCTCGATCATCCCCTTCAGTGCCGCGCGGGTGACGTAGAACGCACTGTGCAGGTTGCGCCGCAGCGCCAGGTCGAACTGCGCGTCGGTCATCACCGCGCAGCTGTTCGGCTCCTCCGGGCTGTTCACCGACGCCAGCCCGGCGTTGTTCACCACGATGTCGACCTTGCCGAACGCCTCCTCGGTGGCCGTGACCAGCCCCGTCGCGGCATCGGGGTCGAACAGGTCGGCGACGTGCCAGTGTGCCGCGATGCCTTCGCCTTTCAGTTCCTCGGCCCGCTGCTTGACGCGTTCTGTGGTGCCGGTCACCATCACGGAGGCACCGAGCTGCCCCAGGATCTTCGCCGACGCGAACCCGATACCAAGCTCACTGCTCGACCCGGTGACCAGCGCCACCTGACCGGTCAGATCAAACATGGCGGGCACGGTTGTTGGCATATCCCTTAACTCCCTTTGGTTTTGACTGGTCCGGCGCCGCGCTGCCCGGCTGGTTCCGGATGACTCTAGAGCCCCGCCGGAGGACTTTCTAGGTCAAACGTCCAAGACTTGGACGTTCGTACAAGTAGGTAACCGCCATGTCACATAACGGAAATGAACGGCGGTGAGACTCTGCGCAATCGAACGGACTCGAGATCAGGAGCTGCACAATGAAACTGGCTTCAGGCACCATGTCGGTGGCGGTCACCACCGCGCTGTTGCTCACCACCACCGCGTGTTCGGGCGGCGAGGGCGGCGGGTCGGCGAGTAGCGCCGCGTCGCCGTCGCTGGTCCGCACACCGGTGATGTCGGATCCGCCGCCGCTGGACCCCGACACCTTCTACCAGCCCGAGGGCCTGGCCATCATGACCGCGGCCTACCAGGGCCTGCTGCGGTACAAGCCGGAGTCCACCGAGATCGAGGGGCTGCTGGCCGAGGAGTGGGAGGTCTCCCCCGACGGGCTCACCTACACCTTCAAGCTGCGCGGCGGCGTCAAGTTCTCCGACGGCACCCCGTTCGACTCCGCGGCGGCGAAGGCGAGCTTCCAGCGCCGCATCGACATGAAGGGCGGCCCCGCGTACATGCTCGATGAGGTCGTCGACATGCAGACCCCGGACCCGCAGACGTTCATCGTCAAGCTGGCCAAGCCGGTCGCACCGTTCTTCGACTACCTGGCCTCCCCCTACGGACCGCTGATGACCAGCCCGACGGCGGTGGCGGACAACGAGTCCGGCGGTGACCTCGCCTCGGGGTGGCTGGCGTCACACACCGCGGGCACCGGCCCCTACAAGCTGACCGAGCATGTGCCCGCCGACCACTACACGCTTGAGGTCAACGAAAACTACTGGGGCACAAAGCCTGACGTCACCCGCGTGGAGATGCCGCTGATCGCCTCCGCGGCGGTGCAGCGGCTCAAGCTGGCCAACGGCGAGCTCGACATGATCCTGCACGGCCTGTCCAAGGGCGACTACGAGGCACTGGCGACCGGCGCGGACACCGAGGTGGTGCACCAGCCCGCCCTGGTGAAGATCATGGTGCTGGTCAACCCGGACTCCGAGGTCTTCAAGTCCGAGGAGGCCCGCGCGGCGCTGGGCGCGGCGCTGGATCAGAAGACGCTGACCGAGGTCGCGTTCGGCGACTCTGCCACACCGTCGACCGAGTTCCTGCCGATCGGCATGCTGCCGGAGGGCGCGGTGCCCGATGTGCACCAGCTCGATCCGGCCAAGCTGGCGGCGGTCGCCGACGGCGGCGCGGTGGAGATCGGCTTCCCCGCGGGCGACAGCAGCCTGCAGGAGCTGTCCAACCAGATGCAGGTGGTGCTGCAGCAGGCCGGCCTGAACGCCACCGTGCGCGACTTCCCGCTGTCGCAGATGTTCGCGCTGACCGAGAATCCCGATCAGCGGCCCGATCTGTTCGTGGTGTCGTTCAATCCCGATGCCGCCCATCCCGATACCTGGGCGCGGATCTACAACTACACCAACGCCCCGGTGAACCTGCTGGGGTGCTCGGTACCCGAGGGCGACAAGCTGCTCGACGCGGGCAGCGCCGAACCGGATCCCGCCAAGTCGCAGCAGCTCTACATCCAGGCCATGCAGGCCTACCGCGACTCGTGGTGCTGGGTGAACCTCGGCGACCTGCACAACACCATCGCCGCGCGCAAGGGCTACACCGGATGGCACAGTCAGCCGGCGTGGATGTGGGACACCGACTTCGCGACGCTGAAGTACCAGGGATGACCAGGGCCGGCACGACCGCGCGGGGGGCCGCCAAACGTACCGAGATCATCGACGCGGCGATCGAGGTGATGGCGCGGGTCGGCCTTGCCGGTCTGTCGATGCGGCTGGTCGCCAGCCAGGCGCAGATGCCGCTGGGCGCCCTGAGCTACTACTTCGACGACAAGTCGGATCTGGTGGCTCAGGCGTTCCAGCAGCTGTCCGACCGCGAGATCGAACGGGTGGTGCGCACGGCGAACCTGTTACGGCCTACGATGTCGGCCGAACAGCTCGCCGACCTCGTCGCGGACATGATCCTCGACGGGTTCACCTCCCCGCCCGGGGCGATCGTCACCCGCTACGAGCTGATCACCGAGGCCAGCCGCAACGAGCGGCTGCGCCCGATGTTCGAGGCGTGGTACCGGGCGATGCTGCCCGCGCTGAGCCGGCTGTTCCGGGAACTGGGGTCGCGTCAGCCCGAACTCGACTCGCGCACCGTCCTGGCGGTGATGGCCGGTCTCGAGATCGACAACCTCTACCGCCCGCTGCAGCCGGCGGACAAGCGGCGGATCCGGGCGACGCTGCGGCACACGTTCAACGCGTTGCTCGCACTGCACGACAACTCATAACCACTCAACTGACACAAGACAAGGCGGAATTCAGATGGCAGGCAGCGCATTCGGGCCGGACATCACCTTCCTCGGTGTGCCCCGCTGCGACCTCGACGACAAGTCCAGCTACGCCGACGCCGACGTGGTGATCCTCGGCGCACCGCTCGACGGCGGCACCAACTACCGCGCGGGCACCCGGTTCGGTCCCTCGGCGCTGCGGCAGGCGTGCTACCTGCCGCAGGACGGCTCCCGGCCGAGCCTGGCGCTGCGCGTCGACGGCCTCAAGGACCTCAAGGTGTACGACGCCGGCGACGTCACGCTCTACAGCGGCAACATCGAGGCGGCGGTCAAGAACATCGAGGAGGACGTGTACAAGATCGCGTCGTCGGGCGCGATCCCGATCATCCTCGGCGGCGACCACACCATCGCCTGGCCCGATCACACCGGGGTGGCCCGCCACCACGGCTTCGGCAAGGTCTCGATGATCCACTTCGACGCCCACGCCGACACCGGGGACATCTCGCAGGGCTCGCTGATCGGCCACGGCACCCCGATGCGGCGGCTCATCGAGTCCGGCGCGTTGCGCGGCGACCGCTTCCTGCAGCTGGGTCTGCGCGGCTACTGGCCCGACGAGCCCGTCCTGGAGTGGATGGCCCAGCAGCGCATCCGCTCCTACGAGATGACCGAGATCGTCGCGCGCGGCCTGGAGGACTGCCTGACCGAGGCGTTCGACATCGCCACCGACGAGTGCGAAGGGGTGTTCCTGTCGGTGGACATCGACGTCTGCGATCCGGGCTGCGCCCCCGGCACCGGGACGCCGGAGCCCGGCGGATTCACCGCCCGCCAGTTGCTCGACACCGTCCGGCGCATCTGCTACGAGCTGCCCGTGCTCGGGATCGACGTCGTCGAGGTCTCCCCGCCGTACGACCACGCCGACATCACCGCGCTGCTGGGCAACCGGGTGGTGCTGGAGGCGGTCTCGGCAATCGCCCGCCGGCGCAGGGACCAGGCACAGGGCACCCGCTGGGATCCCACCCAGCCGCTGCTGGCCGGGCGCGGCTTCGACGAGCAGATGCGCCTGATCACCGAGGGTGAGGAGGCCCGCCGCCGCGGGGAGGGCGGCAAACCCCACCATCACCACCACTGACCGGCACTGACCGGACCCCCGCGAGCAGACACAGAATCGCCCCGCAGCGCCGCGGACCGTGCCCGAGGAGGCGCTGGCGGGCGCGACGCTGGTGGTCACCCGCAACCGCCACGACGACCGCCGCGACGACGTCGCCCGCATC
Organism: Mycolicibacterium phlei; assembly: GCF_001583415.1. The sequence continues at coordinate 2,563,315 of NZ_CP014475.1, read as the reverse complement.
GACCTCGGTATCCGGCCCGAAGAGGTGCCGCGGCTGTGGAACACCTCGGCGGCGGTCGAGGTCTCCCCCGCGCGAATGGCCGACTCATGACGGGGTGGCTGCGCCGAAACCGGTGGGGACTGGTCGCGCTGCCCGTCACGCTGGCCCTGGCGGTCGCCGCCAATGCGCAACGGCTGCAGGACTACTGGTGGGACTCAGATCTGCGCACGGCCGGCGCCAGCGGCCGGCAGGGCGAGTGGGTGACGTGGTCCGACACGTTCACCGACGCCGCAGGCGAGGGCACCCGCACGTTCAGTGTGCGGGTGACTTCGACCCAACCCACCGACACCGCACAGTCGTTCCGGGGCAGCGAGGACGTCGCGCTGCCCGGTGACCTCGCCGCGGTGCGGGTGACGATGGACTTCCGTGCCGCCCCCGACCAGGTGCTGTTCGGGTGTCGGCTGGCGCTGGTCGACACCGACGGCAACCGCTACGTCTACCGCCCGCTGGTGGGCGGGGTGATGCAGTCGCTGCATCCGTGTCTGCCCGAACAGACCGGTCCACGACCGTCGATCAGCGCGGGGGGAGCCCCGCGTCGCTCTGTTCGGTGAGCAGCGCCCGCCGGAGTGGGAGGCGACGCCCGTGGTGCTGGTGCCGCGGGGAACCCAGATCACAAAGGTTCTGCTGTGGTGGGAGCAGCCGGATTACCTTGAGGTGCGGCTGGATTGACGGGACGTAGCATGCGGTTGACTCCGGCCGCCAGCAGCACGGCCAGCGCGGTGAGCATGAGCGCGTTGCCGACGGCGCCCTCGATGGGGGCCCACGCGACGTAGGTGTCGCTGTGCACGGGCCCGACGATCAGCCGCCACCCCGCGCTCACCACGTAAGGAACCCGCAGCGCGAGCAGCGACGCCAGCGCGAACAACAGCATCGGCACCAGACCGGCCCGCGCCATCAGGTGCAGCCCCTCGAAAAGCGCGGTGAACCGCGATGTGACGTCGGAGGTGACGCCACCGATGGTGCGCGCCAACGGTTTCGGCACCACCCCGACCCGATCCAGAAGCGGATGCTGCAATCGGGGCGGCGGGGCGAGCTTGTGGCCGAGGACGACGGCGCCCACGGTGATCCACGCCAGCGGGACGACCACCACCGCGTCGATCGAGCCGAGCAGTTCGAACAGCCCGCCGGTGACCGTCTTCACCGGCTGTGTGAGCGGACCCAGATGTTCCACGACGCCGTCGTAGAGCTCGGTGAGCTCGGCGACCACCACCCGGTTCTGCACCCACTGCTGCGCGGCGGCCTTCTCACTGTCGATGTAGCCGGCCAAGTTCGCCGACCAGTAGACCTCCACCAGCGCTCCGAGAACCGCGAAACCGAGGAAACGCCAACGCTTCTCGGCTAGGCCGAGCGCGAACCGCAGCACCCACGCCGCCAGCACCAGACCGGCGAGCAGGTACACGCTGGTCAAGAACACCCGACTGAAGTCCGGTCCGGTTCCGGTGCCGTAGAGGTCGATCTGGTTGAGTTCGTCGACACCGGCCTCGTTGACGAAGTGCGCGACGTCCTGGCGCAGCAGTCCGGCGCTGACGTAGACGGCGAAGAACGGCACCACCATCGAGGTGGTGACGTCGATCAGGCGGCGCTCCCGGCCCGTGGTGGCGTCGACGGGAGCGTTCGACGACGCCGCCCGCGCGGCGTTGGGCAGATCGGCACGCAGCAGATACAGCATCACGATCATCGCGACGAGGAAGCCCAGTGGGGCGAGGATCACCAACGCGTGGCCGAGCCAGTTGCTGTGATCGCTGACCTCGACCGCGGCCCACAGCGCCGCCCCGCGGAAGGCCATCCCGGCAAACGCGATGCTGAGCAGGACGGACCAGTGCCGCAGCAGAAGCCGGCCCGCGTCGACGAGTACATCCGCGGCGTCACGCACGAACGCCCGTGCGGAGTCCACGCCGCCAGCGTACCGGAGGGTTACGGAATCAGGCCCAGTCGTCGTGCCCGGGACACCGCCTCGTACCGGGTGTGGGTGCCCAACTTCGTTGCCGCACTGCGCAGATAGCTCTTCACTGTCTCGGTCTTGAGCGAAAGGCGCTCGGCGACTTCGGCGTTCGTGCATCCGAGCGCCACCTGGGTGAGAACGTCGAGTTCCCGGGTGGTCAACGCGGGCGCGTCCTGGTCGTCCGTGTCACCGCCGCACAGCCGGTCCGCTAACCGCAGCAGCTTCGCGCGCATCGTGGGGTCGCAGTCGGCGGCCAGCCGGCGCAGGTCGGCGTGCACCTCACGCACCGACTCGCTGCCCGCCGTCGTCGCCATCCGCGCCTCACGCAGCCGTACCCGGCGGTCCACCTCGTCGCGGATGCGCAGCTCGTCGGCGAGCCGGCGCGCCGCGCCGACCAGCAGATCGGCGGCCTGCCCGCTGAACGGTGCGCTGGACCGGTAGGCGCCGTAGAGCACCGCGCGGGCCGCCCCGGCGACGACGACCGGCACCGCCAGGATCGAGCGGATGCCCTCGGTCAGCACCGGGGTGTCGTAGTCGTGGGTGATCGTCGACGCCGTCCGGTAGTCCGACACCGCCAGCGGACGCCCGGCCACCAGGGTGGCCCCGCCCAGACCGGTGTTCGGCGCGACCGGCAGCCCGCGCAGCAGCCCGGTGCGGGTACCGATGAATTCGCTCAACACCAGCACGTCGTCGCGTACTTCGCCCCCGAACAGCACCGGCGGACCACCCATCGCGGCCAGCTGGCGCAGCTCCGCGCGCAGCGCGTCGGCGTCCCGCGGCCGGAGCGCGGGGCGTGCGGGCACGGTCATCACCCTCTTTCGGGGGTAGCGGGCGGGCAACTGTGAGCTAAATCCTAAACGGCATGACGAGTAACACCGATCGCTATCGCGAGGCCCGCGATCGTCTGGTCACTGTCATCTCCGACTACGACAAGGCGATCGATACGTTCGCCTGGCCGCGGATCGAGGGCCGCTTCAACTGGGCGACCGACTGGTTCGACGTGATCGCCCGGCAGAACCCGGGCCGCAACGAGCGCACCGCGCTGTGGATCACCGAGCAGGACGGCAGCGAGCAGAAGATCAGCTTCGCCGAGATGGCCGACCGCTCCGATCGGGTCGCGACCTGGCTGGCGGACCTGGGTGTGTCCAAGGGTGACCGGGTCATCCTGATGCTGGGCAACCAGGTCGAACTGTGGGAGTCGATGCTGGCGGTGGCCAAGCTGGGCGCGGTGATCATGCCGACCACCGCCGCGCTGGGGCCCGCCGACGTCGCCGACCGCATCACCCGCGGCGGGGCCGGCGTGGTGATCGCCAACGCCGCCGACGCCGGCAAGTTCGAGGGTGCCGCCGACGGTGTGCTGCGGATCGTGGTGGGCGGCGAGCTGCCGGGCTGGCACCACTACGGCGACGCCGCGTCGGTCGAGTCCGCGGGACCGTTCACCGCGTGCACCGACACCACCGACCCGATGCTGATCTACTTCACCTCCGGCACCACCAGCAAGCCCAAGCTCGTGGAGCACTCGCAGGTGTCCTACGCGGTCGGGCACATGTCGACGATGGCGTGGATCGGGGTGCAGCCCGGTGACGTGCACCTGGCGATCAGCTCGCCCGGATGGGCCAAGCACGCCTGGAGTTGCTTCTTCGCCCCGTGGATCGCCGAGGCGACGATCTTCGTCTACAACTACGGCCGGTTCGACGCGGCGGAACTGCTCACGCAGATCCGGCGCGCGGGCGTGTCGACGTTCTGCGCGCCGCCGACGGTGTGGCGGATGCTGATCCAGGCCGATCTGGGTGAGCGGCCGGAGCGGCTGCGCGAGATCCTGGGCGCCGGTGAGCCGCTGAACCCCGAGGTGATCTCGACCGTCGAGCGGGCCTGGGGGCTGACGATCCGCGACGGCTTCGGCCAGACCGAGACCACGCTGCAGATCGGCAACACCCCGGGCCAGCCGGTCAAACCGGGCTCGATGGGCAGGCCCATGCCGGGGGTGCCCGTGGTGCTGGTCGACCCGCTCACCGGCGAGCTTGCCGACGAGGGCGAGATCTGCCTGGACCTGTCCCAGCGGCCGCTGAACCTGATGACGGGCTACCTGGGCGACCCGGACCGCAACGCGCAGGTGATGGCCGGCGGTTACTACCACACCGGCGACGTCGCCAGCCGCGACGCCGACGGCTACATCACCTACATCGGGCGCACCGACGACGTGTTCAAGTCGTCCGACTACAAGGTCTCCCCGTTCGAGCTGGAGAGCGTGCTCATCGAGCATCCCGCCGTCGTCGAGGCGGCAGTGGTGCCGCAGCCCGACGACACCCGGTTAGCGGTCCCCAAGGCGTACATCGCCCTGGCTGAGGGGTGGACCGCCGACGCGGAAACGGCGCGGCAGATCATGCAGTACGCACGCGACCACCTGGCGCCCTACCTGAAGGTGCGTCGCGTCGAGTTCCACGATCTGCCGAAGACGATCTCCGGCAAGATCCGTCGTGTCGAGCTGCGTAAGCGTGAGGAGGAGGCGCACGCGGCGCGCACCCGGCTGGACGGGGAGTACCGCTACGAGGATCTGCTGACGTAAGGAGCCAGGTCAGGGCGCGGGCACGTCGGCCTCCCAGCGCTGCCGTCGCTGCTCGTCGGTCTGCTCCCACCACGGCGGGCTGCCGCGTTCACCGAGTGCGACCTTCGCCGCGTGCACCCCTGCCCGCGCCGCGGTCTCGGCCGCGGTTCCCTTGGTGCGGCGCACCTCCCGCCGCCACGCCATCAGGACGCGGGTCAGCTCGGCGCGGCGCGGTTCGGGGATGGCGGGATCGGTGGCGCGCCAGCGTCTGCCGTTGACGACGATGTAGCGCCCGTCCGGGGTGCGCTGCGGCGGGCTCACGGCGGATCACCGCCCGGGTGGACGCGCGGCGGCACGGGGATGCGCTGCAGGTCGGCGGCGACCAGGATGTCGCCGCCGAAATGTGCGGCCGCCTGGTCGCGGTGGCGCCGGGTGTCGGGGTAGCGCTGGGAGAAGTGGGTGAGCACCAGGCGGCGGACGTGGCACTGCGCCGCCACCCTCCCGGCCTGCGAGGCCGTCAAATGCCCGTATCTGTCCGCCAATTCGGCGTCCTCGTCGAGGAAGGTCGCCTCGATCACCAGCATGTCGGCGCCGTCGGCGAGTTCGTACACCGCATCGCAGAGCCGGGTGTCCATGACGAAGGCGAACTTCTGTCCCGTCCGCTCCACCGTGACGTCGGCCAGCCGGATACGGCGCTGCCCCACCGTGATCTCGCCGGCGCGCTTCAACTCCCCCACGATCGGCCCGCCGAGACCGTGGCGGGCCAGCAGCTCCGGCACGAACCGGCGCCGGTCGGCCTCCACGAGCCGATACCCCACCGCGTCGATCGGATGGTCCAGGCGGCGCGCGTACAGCACGCCGAAGCGGCCCTCGGCGATTGCTCCGTCGCCGTCGACCGGGACCTCGCGCACCTCGGCGCGCTCGTAGAACACGCTGGCGTGCCGCAGCCGCGTGAAGTACTCCCGGCCGGAGGCCGGAAAATACGCGTGCACAGGAAGTTTCGCATCGTCAAGGGACAGCCGCTGCACGACGCCGGGCACCCCGAGACAGTGGTCGCCGTGAAAGTGCGTGACACAGAGCCGGGTCACCCGGCTGGCGGTGACGCCGGCCAGCAGCATCTGCCGCTGCGTGCCCTCCCCCGGATCGAACAGGAAACCCTCGTCGTCCCACAGCAACAGGTAGCCGTTGTGGTTGCGGTGGCGTGTCGGTACCTGGCTGGCGGTCCCGAGCACGACGAGTTCGCGGTTGGGCACCCCTCGACAGTAGGGCGCGGCCGGTCAGCGCCCGCGCAGATCGGCCAGTGAGTTCCGCACACCGCCGTCGCGACGGATCTGAATCGCGGCGACCGCCAGCATGATCGCACCGGTGACCAGGTGCACGATCGCGTCGGTGATGTTGTTGGGGAACGTGAAGACGTAGGCGACCTGGTGGGAGAACAACGCCCACACCCCCGGCGGCGCCCCGCCGACACCCGCGGCGATCAGGTACAGCACCGCCCACGACTTCCGCGTCGCGAACACCAGGCCCGGCCCGAACAGGGCCAGCCCGGCGACCGCGTGCCAGCCGTTGTAGTCCATTCCCAGCACCTGCGCCGTCGGCGCGCCGGGACCGACGGCGAAGCTCGGTTCGACGATGAACCCGATCACCGCCTGGATCACGTGGAATACGCAGATGACCAGCAACCCGATCTGGGCGAAACTCCACTTCACGCGCACACCTCCGGTGGCTCGCCGTGCCGTCGATACTACGACGCGTAGTAGATCTTGTGAAGGTTTCGGACGGCGCCGCCGGAGATCGGCGGCTACCCTGTGCCGGGTGTCGAACGTGTTGTCGGTGAACGTGGCCGAGCTCCGTGACAATCCCGACGTCAGACCCGACGCGCCGCCGCGCTCCACCGGCATCGACAAGATCCCCGTCGACCATCCGGTGCACGTCCGCGCCCCCGGCCCGAACAAGGGCGGGCTGGGCAGCGGCCTGGTGGGCGACAACATCGGCAACCGCCGGCTGCACGGCGGTGACGACCAGGCGGTCTACGTCTACGCCCGCGAGGACCTCGACGACTGGCAGCACCGCCTGGACCGCCCGCTGCGCAACGGCGTGTTCGGCGAGAACCTGACCACATCGGGAATCGACGTGAGCAACAGCCGCATCGGTGAGCGCTGGCGCGTCGGCTCCGACGGGCCGCTGCTGGAGGTGACCGCACCCCGGACCCCGTGCCGGACGTTCGCGGCGTTCCTCGAGATCAAGGGCTGGATCAAAACCTTCACCGCGGCCGGCAAGCCCGGCGCCTACCTGCGCGTCCTGGAACCCGGCACCGTCGCGCCCGGCGACCCGATCACCGTCGAACACCGACCCGACCACGACGTGACGATCGCGCTGGTGTTCCGCGCCCGGATGACCGACCCCACGCTGCTGCCGCGCCTGCTCGACGCCGACGCCCTGTCGGCCGAGCTCAAAGCCTATGCGGCCAAGAAGCTCTCGCAGCCCGCCTGACGTCAGTGCACTTCGCCGGTGGTGTTCGTGTACGGCGCGGTGGTGAACGGCGGAACCGCGACTGAGGTCTCCAGTTCCGTCGGCGCCCCGGTCACCGTCGAGGTCTGACCCGTCGTGATCTCCGGTTGCGCCACCGCGGGATCCTGCGGTCCGGTGGGCTGTTCGACCGCGACGGTGAACCCGATCATCGCCAGCGCCGCACCGGCGCCGACGGCCGCCAACAACGTCTTCATACGTTTCGTACTCACGGTGCACCTACTCTTCGATCCTGGTCAGCAAACGCGTGCATTCCCCGCCGGTGCCGTTTCACGAAAGCGGCACTGGCCGATATGGTTTCGACAACCACGCGCGAGGGCCCGGCATTCCCGTCCGCGCCGATGTATTCATCCGGATCCGGTCAACCTCGGCGCCGAAACTTCACTTTCTGACGCGAAACGCGAGTACGACCGTCAACAACCGTGGTTTCGGCGCCGGCGGGCGAGTCTTGAGCGGTCGCTCAGCATCTGTTGGGCACAATCACTGGCGTGCCTGAACCACGTCCGACCGTCGCCGCCCTACTGGAGCGCGCCGCCGCCGAGCACGGCGACCACACCTACGTCATCGACCCCGCCGACCGGCTGACCTACCGGCAGGCCCGGCAGCGCTCGGCGCGGGCGGCCCGCTGGCTGCTGGCGCACGGGGTCGGCAAGGGCACCCGCGTCGGACTGTTCTTCCCCAACAGCGTCGAGTGGATCGTGTGGTGGCTGGCGGCGTCGCGGATCGGCGCGCTGGCGGTGCCGCTGAGCACCCTGTACACGCCCGCCGAGATCGCCAAGGTGGCGCGGCTGGCCGACATCGCGATCCTGATCGCCCCCACCCGGGTGCTGAGCATCGACGTCGCCGAGCGGTTCGAGACGGCCTGGCCGGAGCTGGCCGGACAGCAGCACGGCCCGCTCGCGCTGACCGCCGCGCCCTACCTGCGCCGGATCGTGTTCACCGACGGTCCCGCCCCGGCGTGGGCGACCCGGTGGACCGACGACGACGGTGTTCCCGAGGCGGTCCTGGCGGCCGCCGAGGCCGAGGTGCACCCGGCCGACCTCGCGGTCGTGGTGCACACCTCGGGCTCCACCGCCGACCCCAAGGGCGTGATGCACACCCACGGCACCCTGGTCCGGCAGACCTCGACCTGGCCGACCGCGATCCGTGCGGTCACGAAAAGCGAAGGGCTGCCGCGGATTCTGTGTGCGATGCCGTTCTTCTGGGTCGGCGGGCTGCTGGCGGCCACCGGAGCGCTGCACGAACCCGTGACCATCATCGTGCTGCCGCGCCTGGACCCCGGCACCGCGCTGGACCTGATCGAGGCCGAGCGCGCCACCGGGGTGGTCGGCTGGCCTGCCTTCACCCAGAAGCTGCGCGAGCACCCGAGCTTCCCGGACCGCGACCTGCGCAGCGCCCCGATGCTGCGCGACGGTCCGCTCGACATCGCGATGGTCGACGTTCCCGACGGTTTCCCGGTGCACCGCACGATGTCCGAGACCGCGGGCGGGTTCGCCTACACCGAGATGAAGATCGTCGACGAGGACGGCAACCCCGTGCCCGACGGCGCCGTCGGCGAACTGCTGATCCGCGGCATCGGGGTGATGGCGGGGTACAACAAGCGGGAACGCTTCGAGGTGTTCGACGCCGACGGCTGGTACCACACCGGCGACCGGGTCTACCGGCGCGCGGGTGATCCGCGGTTGTTCTACGTCGGCCGCACCACCGACCTGATCAAGGCGGCGGGCGCCAATGTGTCCCCGTTGGAGGTCGAGGCGGTGATCGAGTCCTTCGACGACGTGGCGCAGTGCCTGGTCATCGGCGTCGACGACACCACCCGCGGGGAGCAGGTGTGCGCGGTGGTGGTGCCCGCCGGGGACGGTGTCGACGTCGCCTCGCTGGCCGCGCGCACCCGGGAGCAGCTGTCGGCGTACAAGGTGCCGACCCGCTGGGTGGTGGCCACCAGCGCCGACATCCCAACCCTGGCCAGCGGCAAGTTCGACCGGAAGACGTTGCGCACCAAGGTGATCGACGGCACGCTGGCCACCGTCACCGGCTGATCACAGACCGAACTGGTCGTCGATCAGGCCGAGCCGGATCGAGGCGGCGTCGATGGCGACCTTCTCGCTGATGAACGCGTGCTGGGTGCCGGTGTACATGTCACGGAACGCCCGCTCCAGACGGCTGCCCTCCCGGATAGCGCTGGTGCCGGCCACCAGGTGCGCCCACTCCGCGCACTGGCGGGACACATCGGTGGCGTAGACCGCCGCCGCCCGCATGTCCGCCCGCAGCATCGGGGTGAGCTCCTGTCCCGCCGCGACGTGCGCCTCGGCGGCGCCGAACGCGTCGAGCACCAGCAGCCGCGCCGCCCGCCAGGCCGCGACGTGGTGCGCCAGCCCCTTCTGGAACGTGGGCCGGCTGGCCAGCGAGGCCATGTCGCTCATCCGGACCTTCGTCGCCGCAAGCTCTTCGACGTCGTCGAGCATGCTCTTGGCCACCCCGAGCGCCCACGACGCGTGCCCGGCGGCGGTGACCGGCATCAGCCCCATCCGGGTCGCCGGTGAGGTTCCCCGCAGCGGTGAGCGGGTGAACAACGCGAACGTGCGCTCCTCGGGCACGAACACGTCGGTGACGCTGTAGTCGTAGGAACCGGTGCCCTTGAGGCCCTGCACGAACCAGCCGTCGTCGAAGCTCACCTGCTCGCGCGGCAGGATCGCGACCCGCATATCCGGCACACCCTCACCGGCCCAGCGCATCTCGGTGCCGTCCATCGGCAAAAAGCCGGCCGCGACGTACTGTGAGTGCCCGATACCCGACCCGAAGTTCCACGCACCGGTGAGCCGGTAGCCGCCCGGCACCGCGGCACCCTGCCCGTTGGGGAAGAACTGGCCGCCCATCGTGACGCGGTTGTCGTGCGCGGTGAACACCTCGGCGAAACCGGTGTCGGGCAGGTAGCACGCCGCCGCGAACGACGACGGCAGGTTGGCGATCCCCACCCACCCGAACGACCCGTCCTGCCAAGCCATTTCGATCCAGGTCTCGATCATCTCCGCGAACGACGGTTCCGCGCCGCCGGCGACGGCCGGGTTGAACGCCGTCATCAGGCCGCTGTCCCACATCGCCTCCACCACCCGCGGACTCAGCGTGCGCAGCCGTTCGGACTCGGCGGCCTCGGCCATGACGATGTCGCGCAGACCGCGGGCGCGGTCGACGAGGCTCTCAGCGGTGTGCACGGTGGAGGTCATCCCTCCTCCTTAGCAGGGATCGCCGCGTCGCACATAGACTTTGGCGATGCGGGTCGTCGCGCTCAACATCGCGCCCGGCAGCAGGCTGCCGATGCGGTCGGTTCAGGAGGTCACCGCGGAGGCCGGGGTCGGTCTGGTCGGTGACCGCTACCACGGCGCCAGACACCGTCACGTCACGATCCAATCCCGGCAGCTGCTGGAGCGGGCGGCCGAGGAACTCGGCCACCCCGTCGAACCGGCGCAGACGCGACGCAACGTGACGGTGGACGCCGGGGAGATCCCGACCAGGCCGGGCACCCGGGTGCGCATCGGTGATGTACTGCTGGAGGTGGTGCGGGTGTCGGCGCCGTGCCGGCTGCTCGACGACTGGATCGGTCCCGGGGCGGCCGCCGCGCTGCGTGGCCGCCCCGGTTCGACGCTGCGGCTGCTCACCTCGGGCACGATCCGGGTCGGCGACCCGGTCGAGGTGCTGCCTACTTGACGATGCGCACCAGGTAGGGCGCCATGTTGTTGGTGCGCACCGGCGACACCGCCACACCCTGTTCGGTGGCCTCGAGCATCTGCCCGTTGCCGAGGAACAGCGCGACGCTCTGGGTGCCCTCCGGACCGTAGAAGATCAGGTCACCGGGCAGCGCCTCCGACGGCAGCACCTTCTGACCGACCTGGTACTGCGCACCCGACGAGCGCGGCAGCTTCACGCCGATGCCGGCGTAGGAGTAGACCATCAGCCCCGACGCGTCGAATCCGACCTTGTTGACCGCGGGATCGGCCCCGACGATGTGTCCCTCCCGGTCCAGGCCTGCGACGTTCTCGGCGCTGCCGCTGCCCAGGGTGGGACCGTTGGGCCCGCCGCCGCCGTAGGAGAACGGGACACCGCGCTGCGACAACCCGCGTGCGATGACGATGTCGATCGCCTGCTGGTTGGCCGCCGACCGTGCCGTCGGTGCGGCAGCGGCCACCCCCGGGATGGCCACCAGGACGGCGAGACCGATCACCAAGGCGAAGATGCGTTTCATGGCTCCGTTCAACTTTCTGTTCCGGCGCTGGTAGGCGCTGTATCCACTTGTACCGCCGAAATCGTCGGCCAAGCCAATTCCCCCGTGGCTCAGCGTCAATGAGATGCAGTACCGTGACCGAACGGTGACGTGCGGACCGTCCGCGCGACCGGAGAGGCCAGCGATTCGATGACGAACCGGCTCGCCGTTGTCGGCGGCGGAATCCTCGGGGCCGCGATCGCCCGCGAGGTGTTGCGCAGATATCCCGACACCGAGGTGACGCTGTTCGAGAAGGAGCACCGCCTCGCCGCGCACCAGACCGGGCGCAACAGCGGCGTCGTGCACGCCGGCCTGTACTACCAGCCCGGGTCGAACAAGGCGGTGCTGTGCCGCCGCGGGGTCGGGCTGCTCGAGGAGTTCTGCGCCGAGCACGGCATCAAACGCATCACCTGCGGCAAGGTGCTCGTCGCGCTCAACGACGAGGAGAAGGCCCGGCTCGCCGACATCGAGCGCAGGGCACTGGCCAACGGGGTGCCCGGGGTGCGCATCATCGGCCCGCGCGAGCTCGCCGAGATCGAGCCGAACGTGCGTGGCGTCGCCGCACTGCACTCCCCGTCGACGTCGATCGTCGACTTCGCGGCGGTGACGCGGGCACTGGCCGACGACGCCGCCGCGGCCGGGGCGACGATCCGACTGGGCCACGAGGTGGTCAGGCTGCGCATCACCGGCGCCGAGGTGGTCGTGCGGGTGCGCACCGGCACCGATGACTCCTCCGACACCTACGAGGCCGCCTTCGACCGGGTCGTGGCCTGCGCGGGGCTGCACAGCGACCGGCTGGCCGAAATGGCCGGGGACGGGCCGGATCCGGTGATCATGCCGTTTCGCGGCGAGTACTACGCGCTCAAACCGGAGCGCCGCGACCTGGTGAACGGTCTGGTGTACCCGGTACCCGATCCGCGCTACCCGTTCCTCGGGGTGCACCTGACCCCGCGGGTGGACGGTGAGGTGCTGATCGGGCCGAACGCCGTGCTGGCGCTGGCCCGCGAGGGCTACTCCTGGCGGGAGTTCTCCGGCCGTGATCTCGCGGAAGTGGCTCGCACACCGGCGTTCTGGCGGTTCGCCCGCCGGCACTGGCGCACCGGGGTGCGCGAGATGTACGGCTCGCTGTCGCGGCGCCGGTTCATCGCCGGCGCCCGCGCCTACGTGCCGCAGCTGCGCGACGACGACGTCGTCCCCGGCCGGGCGGGGGTGCGCGCCCAGGCGCTCGACGCCGACGGCGGGCTCGTCGACGACTTCCGCATCGGGGTGCGCGGGCCGGTGGTGCTGCTGCGCAACGCCCCCTCGCCTGCGGCCACGTCGTCGCTGGCGATCGCCGAGCACGTCGTTGACACGGTAAGCACCCTCTGACCCCCGCGGGCGCTCAGCCCAGTCCGGTTCCCTGCGCCCGCAAACCCGGGATGGTGATATCGCAGTCTCGGCTCAGACCGGGTCGTACTGTGTGGCTATGGCCATCATCGATACGGACGCAGCGCCGCACACCCCGTTCGAGCAAGAGGTCGCCGAGACCCAGCGGTACTTCGACAGCCCACGCTTCAAGGGCATCACCCGGCTGTACTCGGCCCGGCAGGTCGTCGAGCAGCGGGGCACGATCTCAGTCGACTACACCATCGCGCGGGAGGCGGCCACCGCCTTCTACGAACGTCTGCGCGAACTGTTCGCCCAGAAGAAGAGCATCACCACCTTCGGCCCCTACTCCCCCGGCCAGGCCGTCACCATGAAGCGGATGGGCATCGAGGGCATCTACCTCGGCGGCTGGGCCACCTCGGCGAAGGGCTCCACCGACGAGGACCCGGGCCCCGACCTGGCCAGCTACCCGCTCAGCCAGGTGCCCAACGAGGCGGCCGGGCTGGTGCGGGCGCTGCTGACCGCCGACCGTAACCAGCAGTACCTGCGGCTGCAGATGACCGAGGAGCAACGCGCGGCCACCCCCGCCGTCGACTACCGGCCGTTCATCATCGCCGACGCCGACACCGGCCACGGTGGAGATCCGCACGTGCGCAACCTGATTCGGCGTTTCGTGGAGGCCGGTGTGCCCGGTTACCACATCGAGGACCAGCGGCCGGGCACCAAGAAGTGCGGGCACCAGGGCGGCAAGGTGCTGGTGCCGTCCGACGAGCAGATCAAACGGCTCAACGCCGCGCGCTTCCAGCTCGACATCATGAAGGTGCCGGGCATCATCGTGGCCCGCACCGACGCCGAGGCGGCCAACCTCATCGACAGCCGCGCCGACGAGCGCGACCAGCCGTTCCTGCTCGGGGTGACCAACCTCAAGGTGCCGTCGTACAAGTCCTGCTACCTGGCGATGATGCGGCGCTTCCACGAACTCGGGGTCACCGAGCTCAACGGGCATCTGCTCTACGCGCTGCCCGAGGGCGAGTACGCGACCGCCAACGCGTGGCTGGACCGGCACGGCCTCGGCGACGCGATCGCCAAGTCGGCCGCGGAGTACCTGCAGAACCCGGACCGCTCGATCGACAAGATCTTCGACGCGCTGGAGCAGAAGTTCGTCGACGTCTGGCAGGACGACGCGGGCCTGCTCACCTACGGCGAGGCCGTCGCCGAGCTGCTGGAGTTCCGGGAGAGCGAGGGCGAACAGCTCGACATGACCGTCGCGGAGTGGCGGCAGTTCGCCGAACGCGCCCCGCTGTACACCGCTCGCGAGAAGGCCCGCGAGATCGGGGCGGCGGTCGGCTGGGACTGCGAGCTGGCCAAGACACCGGAGGGCTACTACCAGGTGCGCGGCGGCATTCCGTACGCGATCGCCAAGTCGCTGGCCGCGGCGCCGTTCGCCGACATCCTCTGGATGGAGACCAAGACCGCCGACCTGGCCGACGCCCGCCAGTTCGCCGAGGCGATCCATGCGGTGTACCCGGACCAGATGCTGGCCTACAACCTCTCGCCGTCGTTCAACTGGGACACCACCGGGATGACCGACGACGAGATGCGGGCGTTCCCAGAGGAACTCGGCAAGCTCGGGTTCGTGTTCAACTTCATCACCTACGGCGGCCACCAGGTCGACGGGGTGGCCGCCGAGGAGTTCGCCACCGCGCTGCGCCAGGACGGCATGCTGGCGCTGGCCCGGCTGCAGCGCAAGATGCGGTTGGTCGAATCTCCTTACCGCACACCGCAGACGCTGGTCGGCGGGCCGCGAAGCGACGCCGCGCTGGCCGCGTCGTCGGGCCGGCTGGCCACCACCAAGGCGATGGGCAAGGGGTCGACTCAGCACCAGCATCTGGTGCAGACCGAGGTGCCCAAGAAGCTGCTCGAGGACTGGCTGGCGCTGTGGGGCGAGCATTACCAGCTCGACGAGAAGATGCGGGTGCGGCTGTACCCGACCCGGCCCGGCTCCGATGTGCTCGAGCTCGGCATCTACGGCGAGCGCGCCGACGGCGAGGACGAGAAGCTGGCCAATGTGATCGTCGACCCGATCAAGGACCGGCACGGCCGCAACATCCTAACGGTGCGCGACCAGAACACGTTCGCCGAGAAGCTGCGCCAGAAGCGGCTGATGGATCTGATCCATCTGTGGCTGATCCACCGGTTCAAGCCGGAGATCATCTACTACGTCACGCCGACCGAGGACAACATCTACCAGACCGAGAAGATGAAGTCGCACGGCATCTTCAGCAACGTCTATCAGGAGGTCGGCGAGATCATCGTCGCCGACATCAACCACGCCCGCATCGAGGAGCTGCTCAACCCGGACCGGGAGGCGCTGGGCCGGTTGATCCGCAAGGAGGACTAAGCCGCCGGGCCGGGCGGGGGCAGCCGCAGCACCAGCCGCGCCCCGCCCAGCGGGCTGGACTCCATCGCGGCGGTGCCGCCGTGCAGTTCGGCCTGCTGGGCGACCAGCGCCAGGCCCAGCCCGGATCCGGAGCGCGCCGCGGTCGACCCGCGGGAGAACCGCTCGAAGATCGCGGCGCGTTCGGCCTCGGGCACCCCGCTGCCGTTGTCGTCGACGGTGATCTCGACGCCGTCGCCGGAGCTCTGCACGCCGAGCCGGATCTCGGTGGCCCCGCCGTGTTTGACGGCGTTGGTGATCGCGTTGTCGATGACCAGGCGCAGGCCGGCGGGCAGGCCGACCATCATCACCGTCGTCGACGACGCCAGCGTCACCGTCAGGCCGGGATAGTTGCGCATCGCGTCGTGGGCGGCGCGGTCCAGCAGTTCGGTGACGTCGACGGGCACGAAGTCGTCGACGGTGGTCAGCTCGCCCTGCGCGAGCCGCTCCAGCGCGGTCAGCGTCGCCTCGATGCGGCTCTGGGTGCGCATGATGTCGTCGATGACCTCCCGGCGCTGGTCCTCGCCCATCTGCAGGGTGGACAGCACCTCGAGGTTGGTGCGCATCGCGGTCAGCGGGGTGCGCAGCTCGTGCGAGGCGACGGCGGCGAAGTCGCGGGCGGACTCCAGCGCCGCCTTGGTGCGTTGCTGTTCGGCGCCGATGCGGGCCAGCATGCCCTCGACGGCCTCGGCGATCTCGACGGCCTCCTGCACGCCGCGCACCTGCACCTCGTCGGGTTTGGACTGCGCGTTGATCGCCCGCGCCTGCTGGGCCAGCAGCCGGAACGGGTTGATCATGATCGACCACATCACCGAGCCGACGATGATCGTGCCGATGATGACGCCCGCGCAGATCAGCAGCACGCGGCGGTGCAGTTCGTCGATCCGGCGCTGGGTCTCGGCCAGCGGTGCGCCGATCGCGATCGAGGTGCTGCCCGCCTGGAATGTGCGCACCCGGTACTCGACGCCGTCGATCGTGGTGTTGGCGTATCCGTTGTCGAGCTTGGGCAGCACGATGTCGCGCGGGATCGACACGGTCAGGCCCTCCACCCGGGCGGTGCGGACCAGCCCGCCGTCGGGGTCGGGGGGTTCGACGTCGGGCTGCTCGGCGGTGCGCAGCAGCAGCGTGCTGATGTCGCCGAGGCTGCTGACCGAGTCCAGGCGGCGGTCCAGCTGGCTGTACTGGTCGTTGGTCACGCCGAACCACACCCACGCCCCGAGGGTGATCACCAGCGCGACCACCGACAGGGCCGCGACGATCACGATGACGCGCAGCGACAACAGGGGCTTCAGCAGCCGATACAGCCGTTCACCGAGGGGCACGCCGGAAACGATAGGACGGATCACACCCGGCGCGGCAAC
Source organism: Mycolicibacterium phlei (assembly GCF_001583415.1). The sequence continues at coordinate 2,546,839 of NZ_CP014475.1, read as the reverse complement.
TGCGCGCCGATCAGCGGGGCGATCTTCTCGGCCATGTAGGTGTGGCCGGCGTCGGTGGGATGCACCCCGTCGGAGCCGATCAGCTCGGGTCGGCCGACGAACCAGCCCAGCGCGATCGGGTCGATGAACGTCGCCCCCGCGACGCGGGCCTGGTAGCGCAGGGCGTCGCGGATGCGGGTGATCGTGTCCGGAACCTCGGCGGTGGGCCACGGCGGCCCGATGACCAGAAAGCTCGCCGACGGCGCGATCCGACGGGCCAGCTGGAAGGTGCCGTAGATCAGGATCGACAGCTGGGTGGGGTCGACGTGCTGGTCGTTGCGCGAGCCGTAGAACACCACCAGCCGGTCGTCGGGTTTGACGGTGCGCGCGGTGAGGTCCTCGAACAGGCTGCCCCGGTTCCCGCGGGTGCCGTAGCCGGCTCCGCCCTCGGCGCCGACGTCGGCGCTGACCGCGATGCCCCGCTCCGCCAGCATCCGCCACGCCTGTGCGGTCCAGCCCTTGTCGCCCAGCCCGCCGAGTTCACCGCCGGTGGTGTAGGAGTCGCCGATCACCGCGATGCGGTTCAGCGTGTACTGCACCGGTACGAAATCGTTGTCGCGCACCGCGGTTCGCTCACCGGCCAGCGACACCACCAGGCTCAGCACCAGGACCGCGGTGACGGCCACCCGGGCGGCCGCGCCCGGTCGGCTCAGCCCGCGCGGGCCGAAAGCGATTCGGCGCGTTCGTCGTCGGAGTTGTGCACGGGCGCCAGACGTCCCGCCGCCGGACGGGATTCGGGGCTCAACATGCTGCGCATCCATTTGCGGGCGGGCTCCTCGACGAAGTGATACAGCATGATCGCGCTGAGCAGCGCGACGCCGAGCAACGCCACAATTATGAGCTTGCCGGCGAGGTCGTCGGACAACAGGATCTCGAACTGCAACACCATCCAGTTCCAGATGGTGTGCACGATCTCGTGAACCATGTAGAGGCTGAACGAGACGTGGCCGAGGTAGACGACCGGCCGCAGCGCCAGCAGCCAGGCCAGCCCGCCCGAGCCGATGGCCAGCAGCAGGATCAGCGGGACGAACAGGACGTCGACCAGGCCCGAGCTGTCCGACACGTCGGGGACCGGGTGCCCGTCAAACCAGTACAGAATGCCCACGATCGCGGCCACCAGCGCCAGCGCGCCGAAACCGGCCGCCGTGCGGGCCCGCTCACCCGGGTTGAGCCTGCGCACCGCCGCACACACCAGCGCGCCCGCGATGAACTGCATGACGATGCGGGGCAGCCAGCTCCACGGGGTGTAGAAGTACCCGCTGGCCAGCAGCAGCATGATCGGCGGCAGGGTGGCGCAGAACGCCAGCACCAGCAGTCCGCGGGCGCGGGTGACCCTGGCGATCCGGAAGATCACCAGGATCAGCCCGCCGAACAACAGATAGGCCAGCCACTCGGCACTGATCGACCAGGCCGGGCCGTCCCAGCTGGACCCGTCGAAGAACGGCACGAACCACAGCTGGATCATCAGCAGCTGGCGCAGGTAGTTCGTCGCGGTCAGCGTCTCGGCGGCCTCGGAGGGGATGTGGCCGACGTAGAGCGTGAAGATGATCCAGCCGGCCGCCACGTGCATCGTGACCAGGTACACCGGCCACACCCTGGCCAGCCGCAGCCACAGGAACCGCGCCGTGGTGCGCCACCGGAACGACGGCCCCATCCGGTCGAAGTAGTTCCACGCCAGCACGAACCCGCTGAGCATGAAGAACAGGTCGACGCCCTGGGCACCGCAGTCGAGGACCGGGGCTAGCGCGGACCGGAAACCCGGCAGCGTCTGTTCGAGCAGCGGCCGGAAGTGAAACAGCACCACCCAGACCGCGGCAACGATGCGCAGGCCGGAAAGGGCTCTGATTTCTCCGGTGCGCACAAATCTCTCTTCGCGGAACTGGTGGTCATTTCGGGTCTTGCCGAGATCTCGCCGCCCCGGGGGTTGGCCGCCCCTGACCGCCGATGGGTCCGTCATCACCCCGGCAGTTTCCGAAGAGTACCAGCGCCCCTGGCGGGCGGGCATGTCATGGGTTTCGGCGATTCGCCTGTTTATCACCGAAAACCGTTGATAATGAGGCATGTTCAGGGGGACTTTCGGCAGCGCGACGGCTGCCTTTACCAGATTCCTCACCGAATATCAACTCTTGATCAAGTCCAAAAAAGGGCGGATAGTGGCGTTGTGTCCCTCACCCCCGACTACGCGCAGAAGTTGCGAGCAGCCGGTCTTCGTGTGACCCGTCCACGGCTGGCGGTGCTCGAAGCGGTGTACGGCAATCCCCACGCCGACACCGAGACCATCGTGGGCGCCGTGCGCCAGCTGCTGCCCGATGTCTCCCGGCAGGCCGTGTACGACGTGCTGGCCGCGTTCACCAGCGCCGGCCTGGTGCGCAGGATCCAGCCCAGCGGCTCCGCGGCTCGCTACGAATCACGCGTGGGGGACAACCACCACCACGTCGTGTGCCGCTCCTGCGGCGTCATCGCCGACGTCGACTGCGCCGTCGGCGAGGCGCCGTGCCTGACGCCGTCCGACCCCCAGGGTGCCCTCGACGGCTTCGTGCTCGACGAAGCCGAGGTCATCTACTGGGGGTTGTGCCAGGACTGTGCACACTCGCAAGTTTCCGGATCACAAGCGTGATCACAGCCCTGTCAACCACCACCACGGAAGGAAACCAGTGTCAACTGATACATCCGATGCTCGCCCACCGCAACCCGACGGGAAGACCGCCAGCAACAGCGAGAGCGAGAACCCGGTCATCGAGTCGCCGAAGCCCAAGGCGCACGCACCCCTGACGAACCGGGACTGGTGGCCCGAGCAGGTCGACGTCTCGGTCCTGCACCGGCAGAACGAGAAGGGCAACCCGCTGCCGGGTTTCAACTACAAGGAGGAGTTCGCCAAGCTCGACCTCGAGGCGTTCAAGCAGGACGTCTTCAAGGTCATCACCACCTCGCAGGACTGGTGGCCGGCGGACTACGGCAGCTACGCCGGCCTGTTCATCCGGATGAGCTGGCATGCCGCGGGCACCTACCGCATCTACGACGGCCGCGGCGGCGCCGGGCAGGGTGCCCAGCGGTTCGCCCCGCTCAACAGCTGGCCCGACAACGCCAACCTGGACAAGGCGCGCCGGCTGCTGTGGCCGATCAAACAGAAGTACGGCAACAAGATCTCGTGGGCCGACCTGATCGCCTACGCCGGTAACGCCGCGCTGGAGGTGTCGGGCTTCAAGACCTTCGGCTTCGCGTTCGGCCGCGAGGACATCTGGGAGCCCGAGGAGATCCTGTGGGGCCAGGAGGACACCTGGCTGGGCACCGACAAGCGCTACGCCGGCACCAACGACAGCGATCGCAAGCTCGCCGAGCCGTTCGGTGCCACCACCATGGGCCTGATCTACGTCAACCCGGAAGGCCCGGAGGGCAAACCGGATCCGCTGGCCGCCGCAAAGGACATCCGGGAGACGTTCGGCCGCATGGCGATGAACGACGAGGAGACCGCGGCGCTGATCGTCGGTGGCCACACCCTGGGCAAGACCCACGGCGCCGCCGACGTCAACGTCGGCCCGGAGCCCGAGGGCGCCCCGATCGAGCAGCAGGGCCTGGGCTGGAAGTGCCCGTTCGGCCAGGGCAACGGACCCGACACGGTCACCAGCGGCCTCGAGGTGGTGTGGACCGACAAGCCCACCCAGTGGAGCAACCGCTACCTGGAGATCCTCTACGGCTACGAGTGGGAGCTGACCAAGAGCCCGGCGGGCGCGTGGCAGTTCGAGGCCAAGGACGCCGAGGCCATCATCCCGGATCCGTTCGGCGGCCCGCCGCGGAAGCCCACGATGCTGGTCACCGACGTCTCGATGCGGGTGGACCCGATCTACGGCAAGATCACCCGCCGATGGCTGGATCACCCGGAGGAGCTCGACGAGGCCTTCGCCAAGGCCTGGTACAAGCTCATGCACCGCGACATGGGTCCGGTCAGCCGCTACCTCGGCCCGTGGGTGCCCGAGCCACAGCTGTGGCAGGACCCGGTGCCGCCGGTCGATCACCAGCTGGTCGACGAGGCCGACATCGCCGCGCTCAAGGACAAGCTGCTGAACTCGGGGCTGACCCCGCAACAGCTGATCAAGACGGCGTGGGCGTCGGCGAGCAGCTACCGCGGCACCGACAAGCGCGGCGGCGCCAACGGCGCCCGGGTGCGCCTGGAGCCGCAGAAGAACTGGGAGGCCAACGAGCCGGCCGAACTGGCCAAGGTGCTGCCGGTGCTGGAGCGCATCCAGCAGGAGTTCAACGCCTCGGCCACCGGCGGCAAGAAGGTGTCGCTGGCCGACATCATCGTGCTGGGCGGCTCGGCGGCGGTCGAGAAGGCGGCCCGCGACGCGGGTTACGAGATCGACGTGCACTTCGCGCCGGGCCGTACCGACGCCACCCAGGAGCAGACCGACGTGGAGTCCTTCGAGGTGCTCGAACCGCGCACCGACGGCTTCCGCAACTACTTCCGGCCGGGTGAGAAGAACCCGCTGGAGCAGCTGCTCATCGAGCGGGCCTACATGCTCGACCTCACCGCTCCGGAGCTGGCGGTGCTGATCGGCGGCCTGCGGGTGCTCAACGTCAACCACGGCGACAACAAGCACGGGGTGTTCACCGATCGGCCGGGTGTGCTGACCAACGACTTCTTCGTCAACCTGCTCGACATGGGCACGGAGTGGAAGCCGTCGGAGAACAGCGAGAACGTCTACGAGGGCCGCGATCGCAAGACCGGCGAGCTCAAGTGGACGGCCACCGCCAACGACCTGGTGTTCGGCTCGAACTCGGTGCTGCGCGGCATCGCCGAGGTCTACGCCCAGGACGACAGCAAGGGCAAGTTCGTCGAGGACTTCGTCGCCGCCTGGGTCAAGGTGATGAACAACGACCGGTTCGACCTGGATTAACAGGCGAGTCCGATCGACTGACACGCAGATGCGGCACCCCGCGGGCACAACCGGCTCGCGGGGTGTCGCGCGTTCGAAACCCTTTCTGCTGCTGTCGATTCGCGGTGAGGACGAGGCCGCCGACGACGAGTACCGCGCGATGATGCGGTTCGGTGGGCTGGACGCCGCCGGGCTGCGGCGCATCCGGCTCACCCACGAACCGCTGGGCCGCATCGATCTCGCCGACCTCTCCGGGGTGATCCTCGGCGGCGGGCCCTACAACGTCAGCGACACCGACAAGCCGGCCGCCCAGCGGCGGGCCGAGGCGGAACTGTTCGCGCTGCTCGAGCGCATCGTCGACCAGGATTTCCCGTTCCTCGGCTGCTGTTACGGCGTCGGGACCCTGGGCACCGTCATCGGCGCCTCGATCGACCGGACCTACCCCGAGCCGGTGGGCGGGGTGCGGGTGACGGTCACCGACGCCGGCCGCGACGACCCGTTGTTCGCCGAGGTCCCGGATGCGTTCGACGCCTACGGCGGGCACAAGGAGGGCGCATCGCGGCTGCCCGCCGGGACCGCGCGGCTGGCGTCGTCGCCGACATGTCCGGTGCAGGCGTTCCGGGTCGGACACAACGTCTACGCCACCCAGTTCCACCCCGAACTCGATCTCGCCGGGCTGATCACCCGCATCAACGTCTACAAGGATCACCGCTACTTCCCGCCGGAGTCCGCCGAGGAGCTCAAAGACGCTGCGCGGCAATGGGATGTGCGACATCCGATGAGTATTCTGCGCCGCTTCGTCGCACGTTACGCCCGCGGGTGATTGACGACGCGGCCGACCGGGCATCCCGCAGGGGTGCAGACCGTCGACTACTCCCCCGGCCGCGCCGCCGACCTCTACGGTGGCCCCGCTGACACGACCGTGCTGATGTGGCACGGCGCGCAGACCGACTCCCGTACGGCGATGCGTCCGCTGGCCGAACGCGTGCACGAGCACGGCGTGCCGGTGGTGCTGGCCGACTGGGACTCCCACGCCGACGACAGGGGGCGGGCCGACCTGCTGGCGTCGGCGCGGTTCGCGGCCGGACGCGCGCAGCGGTTGGTGCTCGTGGGGTGGTCAATGGGCGGGCTGGCGGCGGCGGGGCTGACGCTGGCCGCCCGGGATGTCGGGGTGGCGCACACCGTCTGTCTCGCCGGGGCGTTCATGGTGCCCGATCCGATTTCCGGTGCGGCACTGCCGGATTCGCCGAGCGGAGAGCCGACTGGTTTCACCCTGTTGCACGGCGCGTACGACGACGTCGTTCCCGCCTCGGCCAGTGCGGATTTCGCGGCGGCGCTGCGGAAGTGGGGTTGGCCGGTCGACTGCGTGGTGCTGGACGCCGATCACGGTTCGATCGCCGGAGCGATGTACGATCCGGCGGCCGACCGGTATTCGGCGGCGTCGGATCCCGCCTCGCTGGCGGTCGCCGCGGACGTGGCCGCGCGTATCGCGGCGGTGTGCTAGCTAGCCGTCCGGCTTCCAGCCGCGCATGGCGACGTGCATCTGCTCCTCGTCGAGCGCGTCGACGGTCAGAGGCTGCTGGCCGTCGTGGCGGCGGATTCCGTCCAGCATGATCGCGACGTAGCGGCGCCAGATGTCGGCTTTGACGTGCCCGGCCCACTCGCTTACGGCCCCGGCGAGCAGGCCGATGATCGGCATGTCCGCGGCTTCGAGGTCGGGGCGCAGATAACCGTCGTCTCGTGCGCGTTCGACGAGCCTGGTGGTCAGCGGCTTGAGCCGGGTCCGTGCGCGTTCGATGCAGACGTTGTCCTTGTAGGCAGTGCCGAACACGATCTCACGCAGACCGCGGTCGGTGGCCGTGAGCTCACAGAGATGCTCGACGTACCAGACCAGGCCGTCCCACGAATCGTCATGGGACAGTGCGCTTTCCGCCAGACCGGCCAGCTGATCCAGGCCGTCCTCGAAGATCGCCTCGACCAGGTCCTCCTTGGTGGGAAACCGCCGGTAGACCGTTCCCACGCCGACGTTCGCGTGTTTGGCGACGTCGTTGAGGGTGGCCTCGAGACCCTGGATCACGAACAGTTCGCGGGCGGCCTTGAGCACGCGCTCGCGGTTGCGCGCGGCGTCCCGGCGCAACCCTCGGCACGGCTTGTCGTCCACGGTCGCGAGCCTAGTGATCTCCGTAACGCCCGTCCATAACTGGATTGACTCTATCCACTTATCGGACTTAGGTTACCTATCTAACCCGCGGCCGTCCGGCCCGCTCGCCCCTCGACCCCTCCTGCGAAAGGCTCGTCTGTTGATCGCCGTGGTCAAGAAGGTGTGGATGCCGGTGCTGATCGTGGCGTTGATCACGATCGGCGCGCTCACCGTGGCGCACCTGCGGTCGGTGTTCGGCCGCGATGTCGCGCTGGTGACGCCGGTCAGCAACGACACCGCCGAGAAGTTCAACCCGAAGGTCGTCGTCTACGAGGTCTTCGGCACGGGGTCCGCGGTCATCAACTACACCGACCTCGACGGACTGCCGCAGCGCACGGGCGAGGTCAGCCTGCCGTGGACGCTGCGGCTGGAGACCACCATGCCGTCGGTGATGCCCAACCTGGTCGCCCAGGGCACCGGCGAGACCATCGGCTGCCGCGTCACCGTCGACGACGAGGTCAAGGACGAGAGGACGTCACAGGGCGTGAACGCTGCCACTTACTGCCTGGTGAAGGCCGCATGAGCATCCTGGCCAAGCACACCCGCGAGGCTCGGACCGACGCGATCCCGGCCGCACGCCATGTCAAGCGTCCGCGCATCGCCAGGTTCATCCGCAGGTTCGCGGTCCCGATCATCATCTTCTGGGTCGCGGTCATCGCGTTCCTCAACACCTCGGTCCCGACGCTCGAGGACGTCGGTGAACTGCGCTCGGTGTCGATGAGCCCCACCGACGCGCCGTCGTACATCGCCACCAAGCGCGTCGGCAAGGTGTTCGAGGAGTACGACACCAGCAGCTCGGTGATGGTCGTGCTGGAGGGCGACGACCCGCTGGGCGCCGACGCGCACGTCTACTACGACGAGCTGGTGCGCCGGATGCGCGCCGACACCCAGCACGTCCAGCACGTCCAGGACTTCTGGGGTGACACGCTGACCGCCGCCGGTGCACAGAGCGTCGACGGCAAGGCCGCCTACGTGCAGGTGTACATCGCCGGTGACCAGGGTCAGGCGCTGGCCAACGAGTCGGTCGAGGCCATCGGCAAGATCATCGAGGAGCTCAAGGCTCCCCCTGGCGTTCAGGCATACGTGACCGGTCCGGCCGCGACCTCGGCGAACCAGCGCGAGATCGGCGACGCCAGCATGAAAACCATTGAGGCGCTGACGTTCGCGATCATCATCGTGATGCTGCTGCTGGTCTACCGGTCGGTGACCACGGTGGCGATCACGATGGGCCTGGTGATGGCGGGCCTGATGTCGGCGCGCGGCATCGTGGCGTTCCTCGGGTATCACGAGGTCTTCGGGCTGACCACCTTCGCGAGCAACATGGTGGTCACGCTGGCGATCGCCGCGGCGACCGACTACGCGATCTTCCTGATCGGCCGCTATCACGAGGCCCGCCGCAACGGCGAGGACCGGGAGTCGGCCTACTACACGATGTTCAGCGGCACGGCGCACGTCGTGCTGGCCTCGGGCATGACCATCGCCGGCGCCACGATGTGCCTGTACTTCACCCGGCTGCCGTACTTCCAGACGATGGGCATTCCGGTGGCGGTCGGTATGACGATCGTGGTGGCCGCCGGGCTGACGCTGGGACCCGCGGTGATCACGGTCGCCACCCGGTTCGGCAAGCTCCTCGAACCCAAGCGGTGGAAACGGCCGCGCGGCTGGCGCCGCATCGGCGCCGCGTGCGTGCGGTGGCCGGGTGCGGTGCTGGTGCTGGCGATCGTGCTGGCACTCGTCGGCCTGCTGACGCTGCCGGGCTACCACACCGTCTACAACGACCGGATCTACCTGCCCGACGACGCGTCGGCCAACGTCGGTTACGCCGCGGCGGACCGGCACTTCTCGGACGCGAAGATGAACCCCGACCTGGTCATGGTCGAGGCCGACCACGACCTGCGCAACCCGGCGGACTTCCTGGTGATCGACAAGATCGCCAAGGCGATGCAGAACGTGCACGGTATCGCGCAGGTGACGACGATCACCCGGCCGGACGGCAAGCCGATCGAGCATGCCTCACTGGCGTACACCCTCAGCCAAAGCGGCACAACGCAGTTGATGAACAACGACAACCAGCAGGCCGTGCTGGAGAACATCCTCAAACAGGCCGACGACCTGCAGGTGAGCATCGACGCGATGGAGAAGATGTACGACGTCACCCTGCAGCTGGCCGAGGTGAGCGGATCGATGGCGGCCAAGATGGAGGGCACGTCGGGCAACCTCGACGAGGTGCGCGACCACCTCGCCGACTTCGACGACCAGTTCCGTCCGCTGCGCAACTACTTCTACTGGGAACCGCACTGCTACGACATTCCGATGTGCTGGTCGCTGCGGTCGATCTTCGACAGCCTCGACGGCGTCAGCCAGATGTCGCTGGACTTCGCGGACATGGTTCCGGACATGAAGCGCATGGCCGAGCTCACGCCGCAGATGGCGGCGGTGATGCCGGCGCAGATCCAGACGCTGAAGAACCAGAAGCAGCTGATCCTCAACCAGTATCAGGCGCAGAAGGCGCAGCAGGATCAGGCGATCGCGCTGCAGGAGAACGCGACCGCGATGGGCCAGGCGTTCGACCAGGCGCGCAATGATGACACGTTCTACCTGCCGCCGGAGGCGTTCGAGACCGCGGACTTCAAGCGCGGTATGGAGCTGTTCCTCTCGCCCGACGGCCGCGCGGTGAAGTTCACCGTTGTCCACCAGGGTGATCCGCTGACCGAGGAGGGCACGGCGCGCATCGAGCCGCTGCGCATCGCGGCCGCGGACGCGATCAAGAACACCCCGCTGGAGGGGTCCACGATCTGGGTCGGCGGCAGCGCGGCGACCTACAAGGACATGCAGCAGGGCGCCGACTACGACCTGCTGATCGCGGCGACCGCGGCACTGATCCTGATCTTCATCATCATGGTGGTGCTGACCCGGGCCATCGCCGCCGCGGCGGTCATCGTCGGCACCGTGGTGCTCAGCCTCGGCACCTCGTTCGGTCTGTCAGTGTTGTTGTGGCAGCACCTGATTGGCATTCCGCTGCACTGGATGGTGCTGCCGATGGCGGTGATCGTGCTGCTCGCGGTCGGCGCGGACTACAACCTGCTGCTGGTGTCGCGGATGAAGGAGGAGCTGCACGCCGGGCTCAACACCGGGATCATCCGGTCGATGGCCGGCACCGGTTCCGTCGTGACCTCCGCGGGTCTGGTGTTCGCGTTCACCATGGCCGGCATGGCGGTCAGCCAGATGATCGTCATCGGCCAGGTTGGTACGACCATCGGTCTGGGTCTGCTGTTCGACACGTTGGTGGTGCGCTCGCTGATGACACCGTCGGTGGCGGCGCTGCTGGGCCGCTGGTTCTGGTGGCCGCAGCGGGTGCGCCAGCGGCCGGTGCCGAAGCCGTGGCCGAAACCGGCCGCCGAGCCCGCGGAGGTCTAGTCACTCGAGGGTGTCTATGCGGTGGGCCCAGCGCAGGTGCCCACCGCCCATGTCGGCGCACACGAACGCGACGCCGTCGGAGCCCTGCGCGGACGCGTTGAGCTGCGGGCAGTCCAGCGCGACGTTGTAGATGCCGATCAGCGGGCCGGCCGGCGTCCAGACGCCGATCCGGTTGCAGACGTAGGTCTCCCCCGCCGCGCCCAGACCGTAGTTGAAGTACTTGCCCGGTGTGCAGGGGGCGCCCTCGACGACATCGCGGGCGACGTTGGGGACGCACTCGGCGGAGTAGCAGACGGCCTCGGCGTCCGGTGCCGCCACCAGCGACGTGGCAACGGCGCCCAGAGTTGCCGCGGCGACCGCCGTGACCATGACGAGCGTGCGGATCATGCAGTGATGGTGACACCTCGGAGCGGCTTTCGCGGACAAAATGCTTGACCTCAACCATGGTTGAGGAAGCAGGGTCGAGTCATGACTCCTTCCACCACACGCTCCCCGCGGAACGCCCTGACCCGTATCCGCCCCGATCTCTGGCAGACCAGGCTCGACTCACCGCACCCGGGGCTGACCACCCACGCCTATCTCTGGCGGGGTCCGCGCGGCAACGTGTTGTTCTACAGCCCGGCCACCGAGGCGGACTTCGACGCCATCGAGGCGCTCGGCGGCGTTCGCGCGCAGTATCTCTCGCATCTTGACGAGGCCGGGCCGAACCTGGCCCGCATCGCCGCCCGGTTCGGCCCGAAGCTGCACGCCTCACGCTACGAACTGGCCGAGGTGTCCCGGCACGCGGTGGTCGGCGTGCTGTTGGACTACGAACGCCACGTTGATGACAACGGCGTCGAGATTTTGCCCACCCCAGGGCATTCCGACGGCAGCACAAGCTTTCTCGTGACCGGGGTGTCCGGTGAGCGCTATCTGTTCACCGGCGACACCATGTTTCAGACCAAGACGGGCAGCTGGGGAACGTTCCTGCCACCCGGCCGGGGCAGCGCCGCCGAACTGCGCAACAGCGTGGCGTTCCTGGGCACCGTCGCCCCGGACCTGGTGATCTCCAGCGCGTTCGCCGGGGCACCGTTCGAGGCCGTCGACGAGCGGCGGTGGGCGCAGTGCGTGCGCGAGGCGCTGGCCACGGTGCCGGACCAGGTGACCCCGCGGAGTCAGCGAGACGAGTCGGCGTAGGTCAAGCGTGCGGGGGATTCCGTCGGCTTCAGGTTCGGGGCGCCGGGGCCGTGGCAGGCTTGGGCCGTGGACCTGCCGACCCCGAATCCGGATCTGCCCCACCTGGCCGACGTGGTGCCGTCGGTGCTCGCGGCGATGGGCGTCGCGGGCTTCGAGGCCCGCATCGACCTGCAGCGCGAGGTCGCGGGGGCGTGCGTGCTGCTCATCGACGGCCTGGGCGCCGAACTGCTGGACACCCACGCCGCCGACGCCCCGGTGCTGGCCGGACTGCGCGACCGCACGCTTTCGGTCGGGTTCCCGTCCACGACGGCCGCCGGACTCGCGGCGGTCGGCACCGGACACCGATCCGGCGAGCACGGGTTCGTCGGCTACACGTTCCGCCTGCCGCAGGCCGGCGTGATCAACGCGCTGCGGTGGCGGCCGCACCCGTGGGGCGACGACCTGCGGGCCACGGTGCCACCCGAGCAGGTCCAGCCGCTGCCGACGACATTCGAGCGGGCCCAGTCCGCCGGGGTCGCGGTCAGCGTGATCTCCGGCGCGGTGTTCGACGGATCCGGGCTGACCCGCGCGCTGCTGCGCGGCGGCCGCTACGTGGGTGTGCACGGGCTGGGCGATCTGGCCGCCGCCGTGGTGGACGCCGTCGCCGACCGCGGCTTCTGCTACGGCTACCACAGCGACCTCGACACGCTCGGCCACCTGTACGGGCCGGGGTCGGCACCGTGGCGGATGCAGCTGCGCCAGGTCGATCGGCTGGTCGAGTCGATCGTGGCGGCGCTGCCGCCCGGCGGGCTGCTGGCGGTGGTCGCCGACCACGGGATGGTGGCCGTCAGCGAGGAGGAGACGGTCGACATCGAGGCCCGCCCCGCGCTGCTGGAGGGGGTGCGGGCCATCGGCGGGGAGGCCCGCGCACGACACCTCTATATAGAGGACGGCGCGCAGGACGATGTGCTGGCCGCATGGCGGGCTGAACTGGGCGATCGGGCGTGGGTACTGACGCGGGAGGAGGCGATCGCGGCGGGCTGGTTCGGCGAGCGCGTCAGCGACTCCGCACGGCCCCGGATCGGCGACGTGATCGCCGCCGCGCGGGGGTCGGCCGCCCTGGTCCGGCGGACCACCGAGCCCGTCGAATCGTCCCTGATAGGACACCACGGCTCGCTGACCGCCGCCGAGCAGACCGTGCCTCTGCTGCTGGCGAACGGCTGAACCGGCAGCGCCCGACTTCGCTGGCGCGAGGGTGGGGGTGCCCGGCGTTTCGCTGAGGGGGCCGCTTTGCCGCCGCAGACGACGCTCGGACGCGGCCGGCGCAGTCTCGGCAGGTCCGAAATTCAGGGTATTTCAATACATTTCGAGATGATCCATCGCGAGACTGATGCAATCCCATTGAGTTGACGGCAAATTCATCAATGGGAACTGATGTTGCCATCCGGTAGCGAATCACCAAAATTTGCAGCGCAATTCGTGAACTGACCAATATCGATCATTAGCTGTGTCGGCGGTCACAGATTTTGGTGGCCCCATCGCGTCTCTGTTAACGTCCGGCCGCATGTTTGCTATAGCCACGCTTCTGACACTTGTGAACCAGGTGTCGGGCACGCCGTACATCCCGGGTGGGGACTCCCCCGCGGGTACGGACTGCTCCGGCCTGGTCTCCTGGGTGACCAACGCGGCGACCGGGCGGCCGATCTTCGGCGACCGGTTCCACACCGGCAACATCGAACAAGAGCTGCTTCAGCGCGGGTTCCAGTACGGCACCCGGCCCGGTGCGCTGGTGGTCGGCTGGAACAGCAGCCACACCGCCGCGACCCTGCCCGACGGCACCCCCGTCTCCTCCGGTGAGGGCGGCGGCGTGAAGATCGGCGGCGGCGGCGCCTACCAGAAGCAGTTCACCAAGCACATGTTCCTGCCCCTGCCCGCCGACCAGCCGATGGACCCGGCCGCGCAGGTGGTCACGATGTCCGGCGAGGTCCCCATGGCCCCGCCTCCCCCGCCCGCGGACCCGTTCGCGCCGGCACCCCCGCCGCCCGCCGACCCGTTCGCCCCGGCTCCCCCGCCGGCCGCCGACCCGCTCCTGCCGCCGCCCCCGGTGGCCGGACCGGATGCGCCGGTGCCGCCCCCGCCGCCCGCGGACCCGCTCGCCCCACCGCCACCGCCTGCCTGATCCCGTCCGGCCCCCGGATAGCCTCTCCGGCGTGATCGTGCTTCTTCCGCCGTCGGAGACGAAGCGGGCCGGTGGTGACGGACCGCCCCTTGATCTGGGGGCCCTGAGCGCCCCGGAGCTCACACCGCTGCGCGCCGAGCTGGTCGACGAGCTGGTGACGCTGGCCGCCGATCCGGCCGCCTGCCGCCGCGCCCTGGGGCTGTCCGCGTCGCAGGACGCCGAGATCGAGCGCAACGCCGCGCTGCGCAGTGCGCCCACCCTGCCGGCGATCCACCGCTACACCGGCGTGCTCTACGACGCGCTGGACGTCGGCTCGCTCCGCGGGGCCGCCGCCGAGCGGTCCCGGGCCCGCCTGGCGGTCGGGTCGGCGCTGTTCGGGCTGCTGCGGGCCGACGACCCGGTGCCGGCGTACCGGCTGTCGGCCGGATCGAAGCTGCCCGGCCGTCCGACGCTGGCGAGCCGGTGGCGACCGGTGCTCGAACCCGTGCTGGCCGGGCTGGCCGAGCAGGAGCTGATCGTCGACCTGCGGTCGGGCTCCTACGCCGGGCTCGGGCGGCTGCCCGGTGCGGTGCGCGTCGACGTCGTCTCCGAGGACGCCGACGGCAACCGCAAGGTGGTCACCCACTTCAACAAGGCGCACAAGGGCCGGCTGGCCCGCGCCCTGGCGTCCTCGACGTCCGAGCCCGACGACGCGGCGGCCGTGGCCGCGGTGGCGCGGCGGGCCAGGATGCGGGTCGAGCGCGACGGGAACGAGCTGACGATCTTGGTGCCGAGTTAGAGGTGCCGAGCTAGATCTTGGCGACGAAATCCGTGGTGTAGAACTCCGCGGGGTCCTGTGAGTACGGGTTCGGCAGGCTGATGAACACCCAGGCGCCGGTGGCGCCGGGCTCCTTGGTGTCGTGCACCAGGACCTGTCCGTGCCCGATGCCGTCGGTGACCAGGGAGGCCACCGCGACGCCCGGGTCCCCGCCCCAGCACGGCGCCGAGGCCAGCCGCGGCATCTGGATGAGCCGCACGTCGTAGCGCGTGTTCGGTCTGGCCTGGTCGATCGAGACGTCGGCGACCACGTCGTGGCCGTTGGTGTGCAGGACCCCCTGCGGCCGGCCGAACCCCGTCGGGCCGTTGAAGTCCGTCTCGCTGAAGTCACAGCGCCGCAGCATCTGGCTGAACGGCAGGAAGGTGCTCTGGGCGGAGGCGGTGCCCGCCGGTGCGAGCGGTGCGGCGACCGCGAGCGCGGCGGCCAGGGTCATCAACCGTGTCGTCGAGCGCATGAGTTCTTCCGTCCCTGTTCCTGATCTGGTGGCCCGGCTGTCGTGGTTACCGTAGTCCACCCGACCCGGCGCGTGGGTCTAGTCGCGGCACTCGATGACGTCGTAGGCGCCCTCCGCGTACCGCGCCCGGATCACCTTCTTGTCGAACTTGCCGACGCTCGTCCTGGGCACCGCCTCGACGAAGGTCCACCGCTCTGGCAGCCAGAACCGAGCCACCTTGTCACTGAGGTGCTTTCGCAGTTCCTGCGGAATGACGGTGGCACCGTCCTCGAGCACCACCGCGGCCAGTGGGCGTTCCTGCCACCGCTCGTCGGGCACCGCGACCACCGCCGCCTCGAACACCGCCGGGTGCGCCATGATGGCCAGTTCCAGCTCCACCGACGAGATCCACTCGCCGCCGGACTTGATGACGTCCTTGGCGCGGTCGGTCAGCGTGATGAAGCCCTGCGGGTCGATGCGGCCGACGTCGCCGGTGCGCAGCCAGCCGTCGTGGAACTTGTCCGGGTCGGCGTTGCGGTAGTACGAGCCGGTGATCCACGGCCCCCGAATCTCGATCTCCCCCACCGCTTTTCCGTCATTGGGCAGGACGGCGCCGTGGTCGTCGACGATGCGGGCCTCCACCCCGGGCACGACGCGGCCCGCGGCCGCGCGCAGCGTCCAGTGCTCCTCGCCGGTCACCTCCGGCGGCGGGGTGGCGACCGCGGCCAGCGGCGACGTCTCGGTCATCCCCCAGCCCTGGCGGATGACCACCCCGTAGCGCTGCTGGTACTCCTTCATCAGCTCCACCGGCACGGCCGAACCGCCGCAGACCACGGTGCGCAGCGAGGAGATGTCGCGGTCCGGGTTGGCCTTGAGGAAGTGCAGGACGTCGTTCCAGATCGTCGGCACCGCCGCCGACACCGTGGGCCGGAGCCGCTCGATCATGTCCACCAGCGGGGCGGCCTGCAGGAACCGGTCGGGCAGCACCAGATCGGCGCCCGCCATCACCGCCGCGTACGGCTGGCCCCACGCGTTGGCGTGGAACATCGGCACCACGGCGAGCACCCGGTCGCCGTCGACCAGACCGACGCTGTTGGCCGTGCACACCGCCATCGAGTGTAGGTACGTCGAGCGATGGCTGTACACAACGCCTTTCGGGTTTCCGGTGGTGCCGCTGGTGTAACACATTGCGGCGGCGCTCTTCTCGTCCAGATCGGGCCAGTCGTACTCCAGCGGCCTGCCGGCGAGCAGGTCCTCGTAGCGCAGCACCGTCTTGCCCGACGCGGTGAGCGGATCCGTGTCAGCGTCGCCCGCCACGACGACGGTGTGCGCGGTGTCCAGCTTCGGCAGCACCGGCGCCAGCAGGCCGATCAGCGAGGAGTCCACCACGACGACCCGGTCCTCGGCCTCGTTGGCGATGAACGCGACCTGATCGGCGGCCAGTCGGATGTTGAGGGTGTGCAGCACCGCGCCCATACACGGTGCGGCGAAGTAGGTTTCGAGATGCTCGGCGTTGTTCCACATGAACGTGGCGACCCGGTCGCCGTCGCGCACACCGATCTCGCGCAGACCGTGCGCCAACTGCGCCACCCGGGTGCCCAGCTCTCCGAAGCTCAGCTCACGGTGGCCGTCGGCGGTCGCGCTGAGGACCTTGCGGCCGGTGTGCCACTGGGTTCCGTACCGCAGGATCGCGGTCAGCGTGAGCGGGAAGTCCTGCATCGTGCTGTCCATGGGGCACCTCCTGGGGTCGGACGGTTAGCGACATGATCGCCGAAAGCCCTGCGGCTGTACCCGAAATTGAAGATCCCGCCGATATGCTCAGCCGTCATGGCCCAGCCGCCCCACCCTCCCTATCCGCCGCATCCGTATCCCGCGCCGCCGCCACCGCCGCGCAACGGGGTCGACCTGGCGGTGTCGATCGTCGCGCTGCTGCTGACCGCGGGGATGCTCGCGGTCAGCGTGGTGCTGGGCATCTTCTCGTTGGCGTTTCTCGACCACTGCCCGCCGGCGACCTGCAGCGTCGACGGCGCGGTGGCCGCGGTGTTCACCACGCTGCTGGTGGCGTTCGGCGTGGCGCTGGCCGGGCTGGTCATCACGGTGGTGCAACTGGTGCGGCGGCGGCGCGGCTGGCCGTTCGCGCTGGCGACCATCGGGCTGGTGCTGATCGTGTTCGTCATCGGCGGGTTCGGCTATAGCTCGGCGGTCGGCTGAAACCACCCATCGCGCACCGCGACTGGCATACCGTGTTTACAGGTTGCCGGAGAAACGTAAACGATGGGAGTGGCCGTGCTGCGCGATATCCGCGAGCTGATCGATTCGCCGGAGGAGTACGCCGAGGAGCTGCGCAGGCGGTGGGGCGGGCTGCTGAGCTACCGCTACATCGGCCGCCGCTACGCCCAGATGGACCTGATCGAGGAGGACAACACCGTCACCGTGCGCCGCGACATGCGCAACCCCGGTGGCGGCCTGCTGTTCGCGGTGCTGGGCATCTCGGCCCCGGAGAGCGGGCACATGTCCGACCTGGAGGCGGTGCCTAACCCGGTGATCCACTCCTGTCAGATCCTCGACCCGGGAATCGACGTCGCCCGCATCGAGGTGGTCTCCGGGGAGCTGCGGGTGGGCAGGCAGATGGGCTACAGCCGCGCCAAGATCGTCGACGCCGACAACCCGGCGCGGGTGCTCGCGCTCATCGAGGGGCAGGGCGTCAGCATCGGCACCCCGCCCGAGGGGCTGGAACGCATGGAGGCCAACCCCCTGGAGATCGTCGACTCCCCCGACCTGCCGCCGCTGTGGCAGGTGTTCGGCGGCTACCGCCGGCCCGACGGGCACTGGGGTCTGCGGGAGTTGTCCGCCGAGGTCGCCTCGCCGGACGCGGCCCTGCACGTCGGCCCGCAGTTCGTGATCCTCGAGACCGCCGCCCTCGACGCCGCCGCCGCGCTGGCCGGCACCGATCAGCTGCGGGGCGTGTCCTGCCATGTGATGTTCATGGCGCGCGGCAAGGCAGGCCCGTTCCGGGTCGAGGCCGAACCGCTGCGCGGCGCCGGCGGCTCGGTGGCCGCGCGGGTGCTGATGTACGACGAGGGCACCGACGACCGGCTGGTCAGCTCGGCGTCCTACCAGTTCAGCGTGACCTAGCGCACAACCCCGCGGCCCGGACGTGCGACACTTCGTCCATGGTTGTCGCTATCGCCCGCCCCAAGCTGGAGGGCAACGTCGCGGTCGGTGAGGACCGCCAGATCGGGTTCGCCGAGTTCGGTGACCCCGTGGGCCGTGCCGTGTTCTGGCTGCACGGCACCCCGGGTGCCCGCCGGCAGATCCCGATGGAGGCCCGCGTCTACGCCGAGCAGGCCAACATCCGGCTGATCGGCCTGGACCGCCCGGGCATCGGATCGTCGACCCCGTACCGGTACGGCTGCGTGCGGGAGTTCGCCGACGACCTGCGCACCATCGCCGACACCCTCGGGATCGACCGGATGGCGGTGGTGGGGCTTTCCGGCGGAGGTCCGTACACGCTGGGCTGCGCCGCCTCGATGCCCGACCGGGTGGTCGCGGCCGGGGTGATCGGCGGCGTCGCCCCCACCGTCGGGCCCGACGCGATCGGCGGCGGGCTGATGGGCAACCTGGGCACCCGCGTCGCCCCGCTGCTGCAGGTGGCGGGCTCCCCGATCGGGGTCGCCGCCTCGACGCTGATCAAGTTCATCAAACCGGTCGCCTCCCCCGCCGTCGACCTCTACGGCCGGGTGTCCCCCGAGGCCGACCGGCGGCTGCTGGCCCGCCCCGAGATCAAGGCGATGTTCCTCGACGACCTGCTCAACGGTAGCCGCAAACAACTGGCCGCACCGTTCTGCGACATCGTCGTGTTCGCCCGCGACTGGGGCTTCCGGCTCGGCGAGATCACGCTGCCGGTGCGGTGGTGGCACGGCGACGCCGACCACATCGTGCCGTTCCGGCACGGCGAGCACGTGGTGTCGCTGCTGCCCGACGCCGAGCTGTACACGATGCCGGGTGAGAGCCACCTCGCCGGCCTGGGCCGCGCCGAGGAGATCCTGCGCACGCTGATGAAGGTCTGGGACGAGTACCAGCCGTCCTGACAGCCGGGGTCAGAACACGTACCCAAGCTCGGCCTCCACGTCGGCGGCGAACGCCGCATCGAGCGTGCGCACCACGTCGCGGGCACCGCGCAGCCGGTTGGCGGCGGCGAACGCCGAGGCGCGGTGCGCACCCAGGTACAGGCTGCCGAGCACGTCGAGTCCGAGTTCGACGTCGGCGGGTGCGTCGGTGCGCTCGCAGCGGGCCCGGCCGTCGCTGACCCGCAGCGCGAACCGGCCGCCGGAGCCGTGGGACCCGTCGTCGACCTGCAGCACCACCGACACGTCGGCCTGGTAGGTGCGGGCCTGCAGCGCCGCGGGCACATCCACGATCCGCAGCCACAGGGCGTCGCTCTGGCCGGTGACCCGGGCGGCACGGGCGTCGGCGAGCAGGTACGGCAGCGGGTCGGCGCGGTGTGTGGTGAACCGGACCGTCTCCATCAGGTCCAGCCCGAGCAGTGCGCGGCACAGCGCGATGCGGGCGTCCCCGGTGGCCGACACGAAGTCCCCGACCCGGACGGTCATCGGGTCCTCGCCGTGCACCCGGTACAGCACGTAGCCGTCGCGGTGCAGCAACGTGAACCAGGGCGATCCGCCGTGCCGGTCCTCCTCGCGGTCGGCGAGGATCTCGTCCCACACCGCGGCGGGGCGCGGCAACCCGCCCGGGGTCGCCGCGCGCCAGCGCTCGTAGATCTCGGTGAGCGCCTCGCGCTGCTCGGCAGCGGCGACGATCCGCACGCCGCCGGGATCGGGGGCGTCGGCGCGGAACTCGGCGCGCCGCCGCTCGACGGTGAACTCCTGCTCGACGGTCGCCGGGCCGTAGCCGAAGCGGCCGTAGATGCCGCCCTCGCTGGCGGTCAGGCCGGCGATCGGATACCGCCGCGCGATGCGGTCGTGCAGTTCGGCGAGCAGCGCGCGCAGCAGACCGCGGCGGCGGTGCGTCGGGGACACCGCCACGAATGTCACGCCGGCCATCGGCAGCTGCGCCCCGCCGGGCACCGTCAACCGCAGGTCCAGCAGGTGCGCCATCCCGACGATGTCGTCGCCGTCGCAGGCCACCACCGACCCGTCGGCCGGGATCAGGCTGCGCCACGCCGCGATGGCGTCCGGCGGGGTGAACGTTCCGAAGCAGGTGGCGTCAAGCCGGGCGAGCGCCGTCCAGTCCGCGTCGGTGGCAGTCCGGATCACTGGCGAGGTGTCAACGGCGGGCACATCCCCCGACGCTGCCATACCGCGCCGCCGGGGCGCAGCCGTTTTTCAGCGGCTGCGGTTGAGCCAGCCCTCGACGGTGGGCAGGTCCCGCGAGTACGCCATCAGGATGTCGTCGTGGTAGAGCGCACCGCCGCTGATCGCGTCGTCGCCGCGCCAGAGCACGTGAACGCGGACGGGGTTGCGGGTGTAGTAGTCGGTGCGGTCGACGTCGCGTCGCTGCCATCCGGCTTCCGCAGCGCGTTCCGAGATCGCTTCGCGCGTGCTTGCCGCCATGAGATGTACCTCCTGTGTCGCCCCGTACGTTAGCCGATGGCGGCGGCATCGCCGGTCAGCGCCCGGCGCAGCAGGTGCATCGCCACGGTGGTGGACCGCTCGCGGACGTCGGACCGCCCACCCGGCAGCCGCATCGTGCGGGTGACCGTGATGCCGTCGGCCAGTTTGAGGCTGAAACACACTGTACCGACGGGTTTTTGCTCGCTACCACCACCGGGCCCGGCGATTCCGGTGATTGCGATCGCGGTGTCGGCGCCGAAGTGGCGCAGCGCACCGTCGGCCATCGCCTCGGCGACCGGTTCGGACACCGCGCCGTGTGTGGCGATCAGGTCGGGGTCGACGCCGAGCAGCTCGGCCTTGGCCTCGTTGGAGTACGCGACGACACCGCCCGCGACGTAGGCCGACGCGCCGGGCAGGTCGGTCAGCCGCGCCGACAGCAGCCCGCCGGTGCAGGACTCGGCGGTGGCGATGCGCCGGCCGGTCAGCAGGCGGGCGACCTGCTCGTCGACCAGCGATCCGTCCTCGGAGAAGATCTCGCGGCCGTGGCGCTCGCGCAGCAACGCCAGCAGTGCGGCGTAGGAGTCGGCGGCGTCGGGTTCGTAGCGGGTGACGATCTCCAGCTCGCCGCGGCGCAGGCAGGTGGTGATCTCCAGGCGGTCGAAGCCGGCGACGGTCTGCTCGGCATCGCGCAGGGTGTCGGCCAGCCCGGACTCCGGTAGGCCGAACATCCGCACCGTCTCCTGCCGGTAGGTGGTGCGGCCGGCGATCGCCTCCTGCAGCGCCGGGTCCTGCAGCGCGGTGTGCCACATCGGCTGCAGTTCGCGCGGCGGGCCGGGCAGCACCACGATCGTCGGCGACCCGGGCACCACCACACCCGGCGCGGTGCCCACCGGGTCCAACGGGTGCGCGCCCTCGGGGATCAGCGCCTGTTTGCGGTTCGACGCGCGCACGGCGTCGGCGTCGACGTTCGGAAACCGCGCCATCAGCCGGGTGACGATGTCGTTGATCATCGCCTCCAGCCGGGCGTCGAGGACCAGCTCGCGGCCGGCGAACTTCGCGACCGTCGCGACGGTCATGTCGTCGGCGGTGGGCCCGAGGCCGCCGCTGGTGATGATCAGGTCGACGCCCTCGTCGGCGAGGAACCGCAGCTGCGCCTCGATGTCCTCGGGCCGGTCGCCGCAGATGGTGATGTGGGCCAGCTCGACGCCCAGTTCCAGGAGCCGGTCGGCGAGCCAGGGACCGTTGAGGTCCTGGACCCGGCCGGTGAGGACTTCGGTTCCGGTGACAACGATGCCCGCGCGTGCGCTCACGGCTCCCGAGACTACGGTGTGGGCCACCGAGTGTGGGGTTCGAGTGTGGGGTTGTGTCACGCCGCAACGCCGAAACGCGTGCGGGTAACCCACGTTCGGCGGGTTACTTGTGCGGGACGTCGAGGGTCAGGCCGCCGTCCATGACGTACTCGGCGCCGGTCGAGTAGCGCGACTCGTCGCTGGCCAGGAAGACCACGAACGTCGCGACCTCGTCGGGCTGGCCGGGGCGGCCCAGCGGGATCCGCAGCATGTTGTCCGGGAAGTGCTTGGTCATCGGGGTGCGGATGAACCCGGGGTGCACCGAGTTGACCCGGATGTTGTGCGGGCCCAGCTCCAGCGCCGCCGACTTGGTCAGCCCGCGGACCGCCCACTTGGACGCCACATAGGGGTGCACCATCACCGCACCGCGCAGACCCTCGATCGAGGAGATGTTGATGATCGACCCGCCGCCGGCGGCCTTCATCGCCTCCACCGAGTGCTGCATGCCCAGGAACGTCCCGGTCAGGTTGACGTCGATGACCTTCTGCCACTTGGCCATGTCGAACTGACCGATCTGGCCCAGCGCGACGGTGCCCGCGTTGTTCACCAACACGTTGAGCTTGCCGAACTCGTTGACCGCGGTGGCCACCGCGGTGTCCCACTGGTCGGGCTGGGTCACGTCGAGGTGGACGTAGCGGGCGGCGTCGCCGAGCTCCTCGGCCAGCGCCTTGCCCTCGTCGTCGAGGATGTCACCGATCACGACCTTGGCCCCCTCGGCAACCAGCGCTCGCGCGTCGGCGGCGCCCATACCGCGCGCGCCGCCGCTGATGATTGCCACCTTGTCGTCCACACGTCCCATGGGGCGTCAGGCTACCGCACCGGCACCGGTTAACTAGAACTTGTTCCAATCTCGCTGCGCGGCACGCATACTGCTGGCCATGGCTATTCGAGTGGCGCTCATCGGAACCGGCAACTGCGGCAGCCTGGCCCTCAAACAACTCGTCAGCGACGACCGCTTCGACCTCACCGGGGTATGGGTGTCGACGGACGCCAAGGTCGGCAGGGACGCCGGCGAGCTGGCCGGCCTGGACGTGACGACGGGCGTCACCGCGGTCAACGACCTCGACGCGATCATCGCCGACCGGCCCGACTGCGTCGTGTACTGCGCGATGGGCGACACCCGGCTACCCGACGCGATGACCGACGTCCGCACGCTGCTCGCCGCCGGCATCAACGTGGTGGGCTCCGGTGTCGGCGTGCTGCAGTACCCGTGGGGCGTGATCCCGGACAAGTACATCGCCCGCATCGAAGACGCTGCCCGCGAAGGCAATTCGACGGTGTTCATGACCGGGGTGGATCCGGGCTTCGCCACCGACCTGCTGCCGTTCGCGCTGGCGGGCACCTGCCAGCGCATCGACCAGATCCGCACCATGGAGATCGCCGACTACGCGACCTACGACGGTGCGACGGTGATGTTCGACGTGATGGGCTTCGGCAACGAGATCGGCGACCTGCCGCTGCTGTACCAGCCCGGGGTGCTCAGCGTCGCGTGGGGCACCGCGATCCGCCAGCTGGCCGCGGGCCTGGGCGTGGAGGTCGAGGAGATCCGCGACTCCGTCGAACAGGAACCCGCGCCCGAGGATTTCGACGTCGCCGTGGGCACCATCCGCAAGGGCACCGTGGCCGCGGTGCGGTTCCAGATCGAGGGCATCGTCGACGGCCGGCCGGCGATCGTCGTCGAACACGTCACCCGGCTGCGCCCCGACCTGCGACCCGACTGGGCCCAGCCCGCCCAGCCCGGCGGCTCGTACCGCGTCGAGATCACCGGCGAACCGTCCTACACCCTCGACATCTGCCCGACCAGCCGCGACGGCGACCACAACTACGCGGCGATCCTGGCGGCGGCCGGGCGCATCGTCAACGCGATCCCCGACGTGGTGGCGGCCGAACCCGGTATCCGCACCACCCTGGACATGCCCCTGGTGACGGGCAAGGGGGTGTACCGCCCCTAGGCTGAAGCCGAGATGATCGCGCACTCGGAGACCCCGGACCCGATCGCCGAGATCGAGGCCAGCCCCGCGGACCCGCGCATCGGTGCGTTCTTCGACCTGGACGGCACGCTGGTCGACGGGTTCACCGCCACCGCGCACGCCGCCGACCGGATCCGCCGCGGACAGGCGCGCCTCGGCGAGGTCTTCGGGGTGATGGAGGCGGCGTTGCGCTATCGGCTGGGCCGCATGCAGTTCGAGCGGCTGCTGAACCGGGCGGCCGGCTATCTGCGCGGCGAGTCGCTGGCCGAGCTCGACGAGCTCGGGCAGCGGTTGTTCGTCGAGCGCGTCGCGTCGCGGGTGTTTCCGGTGATGCACGACATCGTGCAGGCCCACCTGCGGCGCGGGCACACGGTGGCGCTGTCCAGTTCGGCGATGACGATCCACGCCGAGCCGGTGGCCCGCTACGCCGGGATCGAGCACGTGCTGTGCAACCACTTCGAGGTCGACGACGACGGGCGGCTCACCGGGCGGATCGAGCGGCCGATCATCTGGGGCCGCAACAAGTCGGCCGCGGTCGCGCGGTTCTGCGAGGCCAATGACGTTGAGCTGGAACGTAGTTACTTCTACGCCGACGGCGACGAGGACATCGCGCTGATGGTGCAGGTGGGTAACCCCCGGCCGGTCAACCCGCGGCCGCGGCTGGCGCGCAAGGCCGCCGAGGAGGGCTGGCCGGTGCTGCGCCTGGAGGGTTCCACCGACCGCAGGCGGGTGTCACTGCGCCGGTTGATCGGCTACGACTGATCCGAGCGGTCGCTCCCTGAGAGGTCGTCGTACCCGGAGGCCCGGCGCGCGCGGCCGGGACGGTGAATTCGGGCGATTACGAGGTCTCTTGCCTGCGGCGGCCACGCTCGTACTAATCTAGAACACGTTTCAATTTGTGCGGCCGACCAAGGAGCAGTGCATGCGCACCCCCATCTGCGACGACCTCAATATCGAGTACCCGATCTTCGCGTTCACCCACTGCCGCGACGTGGTCGTCGCGGTGAGCAAGGCCGGCGGCTTCGGCGTGCTGGGCGCCGTGGGCTACACCCCCGAACAGCTGGAGATCGAGCTCAAGTGGATCGACGAGAACATCGGCGACCACCCGTACGGCGTCGACATCGTCATCCCGAACAAGTACGAGGGTCAGGACGCCGCCGACGTGGACCCCGAGGTCCTCAAGAAGACGCTCAATGACCTTGTGCCGGAAGAGCACATCGAGTTCGCCAAGAAGATCCTGGCCGACCACGGCGTTCCGGTCGAGCACAGCGAGGAGGACGCCTTCCAGCTGCTGGGCTGGACCGAGGCGACCGCCACCCCGCAGGTCGAGATCGCGCTGCAGCACCCCAAGTGCACGCTGATCGCCAACGCGCTGGGCACCCCGCCGGCGGACATGATCAAGCACATCCACGAGTCCGGCCGCAAGGTCGCGGCGCTGTGCGGGTCGCCGTCGCAGGCCCGCAAGCACGCCGACGCCGGGGTGGACATCATCATCGCCCAGGGCGGCGAGGCCGGCGGCCACTGCGGTGAGATCGGTTCGATCGTGCTGTGGCCGCAGGTCGTCAAGGAGGTGGCGCCGCTTCCGGTGCTGGCCGCCGGCGGTATCGGCAGCGGCCAGCAGATCGCCGCGGCGCTGGCGCTGGGCGCGCAGGGCGCCTGGACCGGGTCGCAGTGGGTGATCGTCGAGGAGTCGGAGAACACCCCGGTCCAGCACGAGGCCTACATCAAGGCCACCAGCAAGGACACCGTGCGCAGCCGCTCGTTCACCGGCAAGCCGGCCCGCATGCTGCGCAACGACTGGACCGAGGCGTGGGAGAAGCCCGAGAACCCCAAGCCGCTGGGCATGCCGCTGCAGTACATGGTGTCGGGCATGGCCGTGGCCGCCACGCACAAGTACCCCAACGAGTCGGTCGACGTCGCGTTCAACCCGATCGGCCAGGTCGTCGGCCAGTTCACCAAGGTGGAGAAGACCGCGACGGTCATCGAGCGCTGGGTCAAGGAGTACCTGGAGGCCACCGGCCGACTCGAGGAGATCAACGCGGCCGCCGCGGAGGCCTAGAACCGCGTCATGTCATGGCGGGCGGGTATCCGCCCGCCATGACTCATATGAGGCGGTGGGGCGCCGTCTACATCCTCGTCCTGCTGTTCGTCGGCTCGTGGCTCGGCCAGTTCTTCACCCAGATGGCCGAGTTCACGAGCACCCAGCAGCAGCACGGCCAGCCCTTCGTGTGGGGCGAATACCTGCACGACTTCTTCGCGAGCACCTTCGAGAACTGGCAGAGCGAGTGGCTGCAGCTGATCTTCCAGGCCATCCTGCTGCTCGGCGCCAAACACTGGCTGTTCAAGGTCGACGCCGAGGACCTCGAACGCATCGAGGCCAAGATCGACCGCATCACGGAGCGGCTGACACCTGCTCCCCCACCCCACTAGCCCAGAAGATGCGCGGTCGCCCGCGCCAACACCCGCGACCGCCGTCCCCGAGGCCGGGCGGCGATGACGTGGTGCCCGATCGCCAGCGAAAATGCCAGTAGCGCACGGGCTTCCACGTCATCGGCGTCATCGGGATCGGCGACGACGGCGCCGATCAGCTCGCGCAGGTAGTCCATTCGACGGTCGTCGACACGCCGCAACCGCTTCGCCACCGCCGGGTCGCGACGGGCCCAGTCGCGGACCGCGAGATCCACCGGCAGCAGATCCTCGGCGAAGGTCAGCGCACCGGCCCGGCCGATCCGGGCCGTGACGTCGCCACCCTCACCTTCGACGCGTTCGAGGACCTCGTCGGTGGCGCGGCGCTCCCACACGTCGAGCAGTGCATCGAGGAAGTCCTGCCGGTTGGGAAAGTGCCAGTAGAAACCACCCCGGGTGACACCGAGCGCCTTGGCCAGCACATCGACCCGCACCGCGTCCGGTCCGCCCTCGGCGAGCGCCGCCAGCCCCGCGTCGATCCAGACGTGGCGCGGGGTGCGGGTGTGGGCGACCATCGGCTTCTCCTGGCGTTGACTCGACCGAACCCCAAGCATACAGTGATGTATGTTTGAAAAAACTTCGGCGACCGCAGATCTCGGATCATCGGTACGCCAGATCGAGCCACGCGAGAACCACGCGGTGCCAACCCTGCTCGGCCGCGTCGACTACGCCGACGCGTTCCTGGTCGACGTACCTGCCGGCGACCGCACCGCTGAGGCGTGGCTGCGGCTGATGCTGCAGGGAGCTCCGCCGGGCATGCGGCTACGGCTGGTCGCGGCGTGGACCGCACTGGGACTCAAGCTCAACCCGACCGGCCGCTCGATCCTGGGCTGGCCGATCCGGGCCAGCGACGACGACCACGTCCTGGTCGGCGCGGACTCTCGCGTCGGTATGCCGGCCGAGCTACTCATCTGCCGCCGCGGCGACGGTCTGCTGTTCGGCACCCGCGCCCGCCACGACAACCCCGTGGTTCGGCGGGTGTGGTCGATCGCCGAGCCGTCGCACGTGCACACCGTGCACTGGCTGCTGCGCAGGCTCAGCTGATCACTCGACGATGACTCACGCCGCCGGCGCAGGCGGCGCAGGCGGTGTAGGCGGCGGAGGCATCCACGGCAGCGCCGGGGCCGGGGTGGAGGCGGCGGCGCGGCGGCCGGGTCCGCCGGTGCGCTCGGCACATTCGGGCCGGGGGCCTGCTGCGGGATCGGGGTGTTCATCCCCCGCTGCGCCAGCCCCATGATCAACGCCTCCTTGGCACTGATCTCGTGGTTCTGCACCGCGTACCAGAGATCCTTGAGATAGCTGATGTTCGGGTCCTCGCGCGGCACCGCGTTCGGGTCCGCCGTGGTGCCCGGCGGCGGCGCGTCCGGGCTGGCCAGGTGCGGCACCCCGTCCGGCGGCGTGGGTAGCGCCTCCTCGGCTGGTACCTCCGCGGGCACATCGGGGGTCGGCGCCGCGGCGGCCACGATCGGCGCGGGTGGTGGAGGAGGCGGCGGGACGGCCGGCTGAGCCACCGCGGCCGGGGCGGCGATCAGTGCGGCGACACCGGCTCCGAGCAGGGCACCGAAACCGGTCAACGACAGCGTGTTCGCGTCCATCCTCACGGGCTGCCTCCTCTCCGTTACTGGATGTCTCGGAAAGTCCTCAAGGATTGTTACACCCGTGCCTGGCGTGACAAAGGAGTCAATTCGGTGGGCGCCGCGAAACACTTTGTGAACACGTTCCACTTCCTCTGTCCTGGGATTCTTCCGAACCCGCCGCGAGGCCGCCCATCTGTGGTGTAGCAATGCCCAAAGGGCACTAGACCGCGTCAGCCAAAGGGGTGCATGATGGCGACTCTCAACCTGC
Organism: Mycolicibacterium phlei; assembly: GCF_001583415.1. The sequence continues at coordinate 2,518,522 of NZ_CP014475.1, read as the reverse complement.
CGCCCGGATTCGACTTCACCGATCCCGACATCTACGCCGAGCGCCTGCCCGTCGACGAGCTCGCCGAGCTGCGCCGGGTCGCTCCGATCTGGTGGAACGAGCAGCCCATCGGTGCCGGCGGCTTCGACGACGGCGGCTTCTGGGTGGTCACCAGACACAAGGACGTCAAGGAGGTCTCGCGCCGCAGCGACGTGTTCTCCAGCCTGAAGAAGACCGCGCTGCCCCGCTACAAGGACGGCACGGTCGGCGAGCAGGTCGAGCGCGGCAAGTACGTGCTGCTCAACCAGGACGCCCCGCACCACACGCACCTGCGCAAGATCATCTCCCGTGCCTTCACCCCGCGGGCGGTCGAGCGGCTGCGCGACGAGCTCAACACGCGCGCCCAGGAGATCGTCAAGACCGCGGCCGCCGAGGGCTCCGGCGACTTCGTCGAACAGGTGGCGTGCGAGCTGCCGCTGCAGGCGATCGCCGGGCTGATGGGCGTGCCGCAGGAGGACCGGATGAAGCTGTTCCACTGGTCCAATCAGATGGTCGGCGACATGGACCCCGAATTCGCCGGTAACGACGCGATCTCCGCGTCGGTGGAGCTGATCTCCTACGGCATGCAGCTCGCCGCCGAACGGGCCGCCAATCCCGGCGACGACCTGGTCACCAAGCTGGTGCAGGCCGACGTCGAGGGGCACAAGCTCTCCGACGACGAGTTCGGGTTCTTCGTCATCCTGCTCGCCGTGGCGGGCAACGAGACCACCCGCAACTCCATCACCCAGGGCATGATGGCGTTCACCGAGTTCCCCGACCAGTGGGAGCTGTTCAAGAAGGAGCGACCGGCCACCGCGGCCGACGAGATCGTCCGCTGGGCCACCCCGGTGACGTCGTTCCAGCGCACCGCCCTGGTCGACACCGAGCTCTCGGGTGTGCAGATCAAGGCCGGCCAGCGGGTCGTGATGTTCTACCGCTCAGCCAATTTCGACGAAGAGGTGTTCGAGGACCCGTACCGGTTCAACATCCTGCGCGACCCCAATCCCCACGTCGGGTTCGGCGGTACCGGAGCGCACTACTGCATCGGCGCCAACCTGGCCCGGATGACCATCGACCTGATGTTCAACGCGATCGCCGACCACATGCCTAACCTGCGGCCGCTGGCCGAGCCCGAACGGCTGCGCTCGGGCTGGCTCAACGGCATCAAGCACTGGCAGGTCGACTACGTCGGCACCACTCAGTAGTCGATGATCGAACGCCAGTAGTCCTCGGGGATCTCGGCGTTCGCCCGCAGCACCATCACCAGCCCGGTCGCCATCGCGATACCGAGCAGGCCCAGCCACAGCCCGAACAACCCGATCGCCACCCACAGCACCGTGGTCGCCGTCGGCCACGGGGACAGCACGGCCAGCACCGGGGCGAAGAAGAAGCCCAGGCCGATGTACCAGGACGAGCCCGCACGATCCGAGATCAGCACGAACCGCAGCCACTTCGGCACCGCAGCCGGAATCGGGGTCGAAACACCTGCTCCCATGTCATCTCCCCTCACTCTGTCCCCTACTCGGCGGACACCCCCACGGTGCGCCGCTCGAGGTAGCCACCGCAATTACCTGTCAGGTAGTGGCCGCGGGTCGCGCACTGCGCGAGACTGAATCGGTGACGCTGTCCACGACACTCGATCCCCGCCCCACCTTCGGGACGTTGATGCGGCAGTGGCGGCTTCGGCGCCGGCTCAGCCAACTCGATCTGGCGCTGGAGGCCGACGTGTCCGCCCGGCACGTCAGCTTCATCGAGACCGGCCGGTCCACCCCGAGCCGGACCATGGTGCTGCGCCTGGCCGAGGTGCTCGATGTGCCGCCGCGCGAACAGAATCGGCTGCTGCTCGCCGCCGGCTACGCCCCGCAGTACCCGGAGCGGTCGCTGGAGGATCCGGACATGACCGCGATCCGGACCGGGATCGACCGGATTCTGGCCGCCTACAACCCGTTTCCGTGTGTGGTGGTGGACCGCGGCTGGCAGATCGTGCGGGCTAACGAGGGCGCGGCGATCCTGCTCGACGGTGTCTCCCCCGCGCTGCTGGAGAACCCGAACGCGCTGCGCATCGCGCTGCACCCGGACGGCCTGGCGCCCCGGATCCGCAACCTCGGGCAGTGGCGTCACCATCTGGTCGAGCGGCTGCGCCGCGAGGTCGCCGCAGGCGGATCGGCCGAGCTGACCCGGCTGCTGACCGAAATCGACTCCTATCCCGGCGGTTCGGGCGAGACGGCGGACCTCGGTGTCGCGGTGCCCCTGGAGCTCTACACCACCGACGGCCGGCTGCTGAGCTTCCTGTCGATGGTGACCACCTTCGGCACCGCCCTCGATCTCACCGCCGCCGAGCTGTCGATCGAGGCGTTCCTGCCCTCCGACGAGGCGACCGCCGCGGCACTGCGCTGAGCCGCCGCAAGGGTTCTGCTCTCGAATGCCACAAACCTTGTCGGTGCGCGACGGGAGCGGGATCGTCGGTTCATGACCACCACAGTTGACGCACCGGCCGGCCCCCTGACCCCCGCCAGGATCTCCCGGCTGCGCGTACCCGAACTCGACGAGCTGAAGAACCCCGGCGTGAAGGGCTTCTTCACCAAACAACTGCGCGAGGAGGGCCTGACCTCGAACTGGTTCCGCGCGCTGTCGCTCAACGAGGACGACCTCGGCCGGCTCAACGCCTACCTGCTGCCGATCCTCGGCGCCGACGGCCGCGGCGGGCTCTCCGCCCGGGAACGTGAGGTCATCGCGACCGTCGTCTCCGGCGAGAACCGCTGCGCCTACTGCCACACCAACCACGCCAACAAGCTGGGCAAGGTCGCAGGCGACTGGTCGTTCGGGCAGCGTGTGGCCATCGACCACACCCAGGTCGCCGAGCTCACCGAGCGTGAGCGCGCGCTCGGCGATCTCGCGGTGCTGGTCAACAACCATCCGCAGCAGATCCGCGACGCCGACTTCGACCGGCTGCGCGCGCTGGGCCTCGACGACCACCAGATCCTCGAGGTCATCTCGATCGCCGCGTTCATCGGCGCGACCAACCGCATCGGTATCGCGCTGGCGGTGCCGCCCAATCCCGAGTACACCGGAATTCCCGAGGGCGCACACACCTCCTGAGCTGAAGCGCCCCTGCGCGGCCGTCGCCCGCAATAGAGTCGGCGCCATGGACATTCGACTCGTTGCCGCGGCCGCCGCGCTGCTCGCGCTGGGCACGGCCTGCGCGGCTCAGCCCGCGGCGCTCGGCGGTACCACGGCGAAGGTGACGATCGACGGTGAGAGCACCGGCGGCCCGCTCCCGGTGCGATGCGCGCAGAGCGGGTGGTTGTGGACCATCAAGAGCCTCGACGAGAAACAGGGATTCACCGTCGATCTCGACACCGGCGACGACGTCGTGGTCCAGGCGATCACGTTCCAGGGCGTCGGCGGCTTCACCGGCAGCGTCTGGCGCGACAACATCGGCGAGGCCGAGGTCGAGTCCGCGGGCGGCACGTTCACGATCACCGGATCGGCCGACGGATCGTTCGCCGACAATCCGAGCAACGCGGTCAGCACCACCTTCCGCATCGAGGCCAACTGCTGATGGCCGCCGACTTCCGCGCCGCCGTCGAGGCGGGCGATCTGGACGCGGTACTGGACCTGGCCACCGACGACGTCGTGTTCCGCAGCCCGGTGGTGTTCACCCCCTACGTCGGCAAGGACGCACTGCGCCAGATCCTGTCCGCGGTCCTGCAGGTCTTCGAGGACTTCCACTACCTCCGCGAGTTCGGCTCCCCCGAGTCCGGCGATCACGCCCTGATGTTCGCCGCCCGGGTCGGCGACATCGAGGTCGAGGGCTGCGACTTCCTGCGCCTCGACCAGGCCGGACGGATCACCGAGCTGACCGTGATGGTCCGGCCCATGAAGGCCATGCTGACGCTCGCCGAGCAGATGAAGGCCAAACTCGCCGGCTGAACTCCACTGGTCTGACCACTTGACCTCTGGCCTGTCGGTTGGCAGGCTGGCTGCATGGCCCTGCAACCGGTGAACCGCCGCTCGGTGCCCGAGGACGTGTTCGAGCAGATCATGTCCGAGGTGCTCAGCGGCCAGATGCAACCCGGCGAGACGTTGCCCAGCGAGCGCAGGCTGGCCGAGGTGCTCGGCGTCTCGCGCCCGGCGGTGCGTGAGGCCCTCAAACGGCTCACCGCCGCGGGCCTGATCGAAGTGCGTCAGGGCGACGCGACCACCGTCCGCGACTTCCGCCGCACCGCCGGACTCGACCTGCTGCCCCGGTTGCTCATCCGCGACGGCGAACTCGACACCGCGGTGGTGCGCAGCATCCTGGAGACCCGGCTGCACAACGGCCCCAAGGTCGCCGAACTCGCCGCCCGACGACGCGGACCCGAGCTGGGCGGCCTGCTCGATGAAGCCCTGCGCGCCTTGACCGAGGCCACCGATCCGGTCGATCGGCAGCGGCACGCGCTGACGTTCTGGGATCACATCGTCGACGGCGCGGACTCGATCGCGTTCCGGCTGATGTTCAACACGCTGCGCGCCACCTACGAACCCGCCCTGGGCGCGCTGGCCGCGGTGATGGCCGAGGAGGTCGGCAGGCCGCAGGCCTACCGGGAACTCGCCGACGCCGTCGTCGCCGGTGATCCGGACCGCGCGCGCACCGCCGCGCAGCATCTGCTCGGACCCGCCACCGACGCGCTGCTGGCCGCTCTGGACGACCTTGAGGAGGGCGCATGACCACGATCAGAAAACCTGTCCGCCAAGGCTTTTCACTCGCCGACGCCCGTCGCGAGTTCTGGCGCCACCCCTCCCCCTGGATGATCGCCGCGGTGCTGACCGCGGCGGTGATCGCCAGGGCAGCCGTCGGGGACTGGCAGCTCAGCGACGCGGCGGTGCCGGTGGCGATGCTGGCGGTGTTCCCGTTCTTCGAGTGGACGGTGCACGTGGTGGTTCTGCACTGGCGGCCGAAACGCCTGGGACCGTTGACGATCGACCCGCTGCTGGCCCGCGAGCACCGGGCTCACCACCGCGACCCGCGTAACGTGCCGCTGATCTTCATCCCGACGAGGTCGTTGGCGACGTGGGTGTTACCGCTGACCGTCGCGGTGGCCCTGCTGGCGTTCCCGCGGCTCGCGATGGGCCTGACGTTCTTGGTGTGTCTCGCGGCGCTCGGCCTGCTCTACGAGTGGACGCACTATCTGATCCACAGCGACTACAAGCCGAAAACCCGGATCTACCGCGCGATCTGGCGCAACCACCGCAACCATCACTTCAAGAACGAGCACTACTGGTTTACGGTGACCAGTTCGGGTACCGCCGACCGCGTGCTCGGAACGTGCCCGGATCCGGCCGCGGTGCCGGCCTCACCAACCGCGAAGAACCTGCACGCGGCGGCCTGATCCGGCGACGCTACGCCTGGACGATCACCGGGTCGCCGATGCGGACCTGGTTGAAGTACCAGTCGGCGTTCTCAGGGCTGAGGTTGATGCAGCCGTGGCTGACATTGGCGTAGCCCTGCGAGCCCGTCGACCACGGCGCGCCGTGCACGTACACCCCGCCCCAGGTGATGCGGACGGCGTCGTAGACGGTGAGCTTGTAGCCCTCCGGATCGTCGAGCGGGATGCCGATCGTGCGCGAGTCCATCACCACGACGTCCTGCTTCTCCAGCACCCGGAATCGGCCGATCGGCGTCGGGAACTTCGGCTTGCCCATCGACGCGGGCATCTCGCGCACCACCTCACCGTCGATGCTGACGGTGAAGGTGTGCTCGTCGATGTCGGCGACGCCGAGCACCACGGCACCGGTCTGGAACGACGCCTTGGTGTCGCCGACCGAGACCGTGATCGTCGAGTGGGCCGGCCAGAACTCCTCCGGAGTCCACTGCAGCACACGGTCGCTGAGCCACTCGAAGCTGCCCTCGGGCACGGTGGGCGCCGAGATCGCGACGCTGCGTTCGGCGCGGACGCGGTCGGCGACCGGTCCGTCGAACGTCACGGTGACCGGCTGGGCCACCCCGACGGTCTGACCGGCCGGTGAGATGGCGGCGACACCGGTGGGGGTCGTGGTCCCTGCCGCACTGGTCGCGGTGGAACCCGCCACGGCGAGCAGGGCGACGCCCGCGACCGCGAGCACACGTCGAAGCTTCAGCACATCAATATCCTAGGTCGTCGCTGGCAATGCGCCCGGCAATCGCAGGTCACGCCGGATTCCGGCACGATCCGTTGACGCGGGAGCGGTCACGATCGCTTATCGGCGCCGCGATCCGTTTCGTTTCAGCGCGACCCGCGCGGATCAGCCAGGCGGGATCAGCGGCTCGTCCGGCGGCGGCGGGATGATCTCGTCCGGCGGCGGCGAGTCGGGTACCTGCGCGGGCGCCGGCGCGGGTGCCGGCGCGGGGGCGGCGGGCAGCGAATCGGGTGGAGGTGCCAGCGCCGGATCAGGCGGCGGCAACTGCGCCGGGTCGACGGCGGGTGGCGGCGCCGGATCGGGTCCCAGGTCGGACAGCCGGTCCCGGATGCGCTGCAGCAGTCCACGCCGCTGCGGGGTCTCGGGCTCGGCGGGCAGCGCACCGGGCGGCAGGGCTTCCGGCGGCAGACCCTCGGGGTGAGCCCCGGTTCCGCGGGCGGCGGGAGTTCCGGCGGCGCGAGCAGGTCGGCGCCCAGTTCCGGCACCGGGTCGACGGCCTCCTCCGCGATCTCCTCGACCGGCGGCGCCTCCGGCGGGTCGGCGGGCATCACCACCTCCGGTGGCGGTTCGGCCACGACCGCACGCGGCGGCGCCGCGGCCGGGCGGGGCGCGGCGGCGGCCACATCGGGTGACGACTTGGCCGCCGGTGCCGGTTCGGGGAGCGTGGTGTCGCGGCCGGGCGCCAGTTGCAGGCTGATCGCCGCCGACACCGACGCCACGAACGTCACCGTCCCGGCGGTGAGCATGGCCAGCGGGGCGGCCAGCGCGGGCTGACGTGTCCGGTGCCGGGCCGGCGGGAAGACGTGCGCGTCGGGGCCCGGGGCCGGCGGAGTGCCGCTGTGCGCCGCGGCCAGCGCGGCACCCCGCGCCATCGCGAACTCCGCCTCGGCCGGCGAGAACACCGGCACCGCCAGCACGTCCTCCAGTCGCGGCATCAACGCGTCCAGACCGGAGCCGGAGCCGACCAGCACCAGCGCCTCGGGTCGCCAGTCCGCCCGGGCGAATACCGCACCCAGCCAGCGGACGAGCCCCTCCTCGCTGACGATCGACTGGTTCACCGCGGTCAGGACCGCACCCTCGGCGGTGTTCACCACCAGGGCGATGATGGTGCCGGACTCCACCACACACACCGCGGTGACGTCGCAACCGATGACGTCGGCGACGCCCCAGGCCAGTGCCTCGGAGGCCTCCGGCATCCGCACCGGCACCACGCTGTCGAAACCGCAGTCGGTCAGGGCGCGCAGCAGCAGCGTGGCCGCGGCGTCGGCGTCGTCGCTCCAGGTCACCCCGATCGTTCGCAGGCGGTGGCCCTGTGCGGCGGCCAGGGTCTCGGACCGCAGCACCGCCGCGGCGGCCTCGTCGGCGATCTGCTGGGGTGTGGACCGGCGGCGCGGGTAGATGGCGTTGCGGTCGACTGTGCCGCCGTCGGCGTCCTGTCCCTCGACGAGGACCAGACCGACGGCCGATGAGGTCACCGACATGCCGAGTACGGCGTCCACTCCCACCCTTTCGGACGTCCCGGTATCGGGGGTGACCGTAACAGCACACCGGGGCTGTCGGCGCGCCGGACTCCGGGGTGCACCCACACTTCACCTGCGTCAATACCGGAGGCGAAATGTGCTGTGCCACAAGAATCTCCTGCACACCGCGATCACGGTATTTGCCAACGCAAAAGTGCGCATTTTTTTCGTCCGACGCGCGGACACACCGGCGCGCCGAGGCCAACTCGTGACCGCAGCGCGACCGATTTCGGTGTGCGCACGCGCGACGATGACGTCACCGTTTCCGATCTCGGGAGGTCGACCATGACCGCTGCGGTAGCCCTCGACACCGCCCACACCGCCGCCCCCGCTACCGATACCGCCGTCGGGCTGGTCGCCGTCGCCGACTTCGGGTTCGCCCGCTACCGCGCCGCGTGCAGCTGCGGGTGGGCGGGCAGGCGCCGTCGGCTCAGGGCGGCCGCCCAGCAGGACGCCTGGCTGCACGCGATCCACCAGAGCTGCGAGGTGGCGGTGCCGCTGGTGCGGCCCACCCGCTGACCGGGGGTTAGACATCCCAGGTGCGTAAGTTGTCAAGCGGCGGCAGGTGTGCGGTGTGCCCAGGCTTTGTGTTCGTCGTAGCGGGTCCGGTGGCGTAGGCAACCGTGCAGGATGCCGACGAGGCGGTTGCCCAGGGCCCGCAGTGCTTGGTGATGGAGGTCGCCTTCAGCGCGGCGATGGTCGTAGAACTGTCGAGCTCCGGGACTTCGGGTTAGCGCGCAGAAGGCCCACTGGTCGATCGCGTCGTAGAGCCGACGGTTGCGGATGTGGCGGGCCAGTACGGCGCGCTTCCTGCCGGACGCAATGGTCAATGGCGAGGTTCCTGCGTAGTTTTTGCGACACTTGGCGTTGGTGTATCGGTTCGGGTCGTCCCCGAACTCACCGAGCACCCGGGCGCCGAGGATGACACCAAGTCCTGGCAGGGAGCGGTAGATGTCGGCGTCCGGGTGCGTCTCAAAATGCGCGGCCAGTTCGTTCTCCAGGTCGTCGATCTGACGACTCAACTCGACGACGAGCCCGACGGTGGCCCGCGTTGTCGCTGCGAACGCCGCGGTGACCGCAGCCGGTGCTGCGAGTTGTTCGGATCGTAGTGCGGCCTGGATCTCCTGGGCCCGGATGTCGATGTTGCGTTGGCGCCCAGCAGCTTTGAGTGCGGAGCGGATCTTGGCCAGGCTCAGGCTGGATGCTTGTCGGGGGGTCGGGTGCATGTCCGAGGATCGCCAACGCGTCGCGGTCGGACAGATCGTCGAAGGCCTCCAGCGCCGCGGGGTAGTACTCGCGTAGTGCCGAGCGCAGTGCGTTGGTGTGCCGGTTGCGGGTCCAGATCAGATTCTGATGCGCCCGCGCGAGGACCTTGACCGCTTCGGCGTCGGGTGTGTCGCCGGCGATCAGACGGTGGTTGTGTCGGTCGGTGCGCACTAGATCGGCCAACAGCTTGGCGTCGGCGGCATCGGACTTGGCTCCCGACACCGCGTGGCGGTCGCGATAGCGGGCCACAGCCAGCGGATTGACCGCGTACACCTGATACCCGGCGCCGGTCAGTGCCTCCACCCACAGTCCGCGGTCGGTTTCGATTCCGACGGCGACCTGAGCGGGGTCATCGGCGTGGGCCGCGATGAGATCGTGCAGTAGTCGAATTCCGGCCAGCCCCTCGGGCAGCCGCCGTGAGGCCAGCCTGTCGCCGGCCTCGTTCATCAGGTACAGGTCGTGGTGGTCTTCTGCCCAGTCGTCTCCGACGAAGAGCATCGCATCGCCTCCTTGGCTCGATGTGGATGAAACCGTTCGAGCCGAAGGACATCTGGCGGCGACCTAATGGATCAGTGCTCGAACCGGCACGACATCCCATGAGCGCTGTAGATGACCTCACCAACCGGCCGGGGCACGATCTAACCCTAGAAATCGACCATCGTTCCAGGCGGCAGGAGTGCTCACCGGCCAGCGGCTCGGTGATCAGCGTCCCCGCGCTGGACGATTATCCGTTCGAGGCACGCCGATCAACACCCATTAGACGGACAGGATCTCCCGCAGCAGCGCCGGTTCGACGTTGCCGCCCGACAGCACGACCACGGTGCGTCCGGGCGGAATGGCGCCCGTGCGGTACGCCGCCAGCGGCACCGCGCCGCTGGGTTCGGCGACCAGGTGTGCGCGGTAGACGTATTCGGCTACCGCGGAACGGATTTCGTCCTCGGAGACGGTGATCATGTCGTCGAGCACCGTCTGCAGGTGCGCGAACGTCAGCTCCGAGGGTTGCGAGCGCAGCCCGTCGGCGATCGTGCGGTTGCGGTCCTGGATGCTCCAGTCCACGCGACGCCCCTCGCGCAGGCTCTGCGCGGTGTCGGCGGCCAGTTCGGGTTCGACGCCGATGACCCGCGCGTTCGGGCACAGGGCCTTGATCGCGACGCCGATGCCCGACGCGAGTCCGCCGCCGCTGACCGGGACGAGGACGGTCTCGACGGTCGGCAGATTCTGCGCGATCTCCAGCCCGATGGTGCCCTGACCGGCGATGATGTCGGGGTGGTCGAACGGCGGGACCAGCACCGCACCCGTCTGGTCCACCACCTCGGCGGCGACCCGCTCCCGCTCACCGGCCCCGCACAGCACCACCCGGGCGCCGTGACCGCGGGTGGCGTCCACCTTCACCGCCGGTGTCTCCTCGGGCATCACAATGTGGGCGGGGATGCCGAAAACCTTGGCCGCGTACGCGACCGCCTGCGCGTGGTTGCCGCTGGAGTAGGCGACCACTCCCCTGGCGCGCACCGACTCGTCGAGGTGTCCGATGGCGTTGAACGCGCCGCGCACCTTGAACGCACCGATCGACTGCAGGCTCTCCGGCTTGACCCACAGCGGCCGATCGTCGTCGCCGGCCCACGGCGCCGGGACCAGCGGCGTGCGCAGGACGTGGGCCCGGATGCGCATGGCGGCCTGTTCGATGTCGTCGATCGTCACCAAGTCCATCGCCCCAGTGTCGTGCACCGCCGGTCCCGCGCGCTTCCCGGACCCGCCCGCCGGGCCGTCGGAGGTGACCTCGGCGGTCACACAGCGAAGCGGCTGGTCTTCGCTGTGTGACGCTGTGCCAGCCGCCCTGACAGTCGACCCGTGAGGCGATACGGTCTTTCGCATGGGTCACGACCACGGCCATCACCGCGAGCTTCCCCCGGGCATGATCGAACAACTCGAGATCGCCTATGCGGGTCTGGCGTCGTTCGGGCACCGCCCGTTCCTCACCGAGCCCGAACAACTCGATGCGTGGAAACCCGACGTCGCGATCGTCGGCGCCCCGTTCGACATCTCGACGACCAACAGGCCCGGCGCCCGGTTCGGTCCCCGCGCCATCCGCGCCACCGCCTACGAGCCCGGCACCTATCACATGGATCTGGGCCTGGAGATCTTCGACTGGCTGGAGGTCGTGGACTTCGGCGACGCGTACTGCCCGCACGGCCAGACCGAGGTGTCGCACAACAACATCCGCCAGCGCGTGCACACGATCGCCTCCCGCGGCATCGTGCCGGTCATCCTCGGCGGCGACCACTCCATCACCTGGCCGGCGGCGACCGCCGTGGCCGACGTGCACGGCTACGGCAACGTCGGCATCGTGCACTTCGACGCGCACGCCGACACCGCCGACGAGATCGAGGGCAACCTGGCCAGCCACGGCACCCCGATGCGGCGGCTGATCGAATCGGGCGCGGTGCCTGGCGCGAACTTCGTGCAGGTCGGGCTGCGCGGCTACTGGCCCCCGAAGGACACCTTCGAGTGGATGCTCGAGCAGCGCATGACCTGGCACACCATGCAGGAGATCTGGGAGCGCGGCTTCAAGGAGGTCATGCGCGACGCGGTCGCCGAGGCGCTCGACAAGGCCGAGAAGCTGTACGTCTCAGTGGACATCGACGTGCTCGACCCGGCGCACGCACCGGGCACCGGCACCCCGGAACCGGGCGGCATCACCTCCGCCGATCTGCTGCGCATGGTGCGCCAACTCTGCTACGAGCACGACGTCGTCGGCGTCGACGTCGTGGAGGTCGCGCCCGCCTACGACCACGCCGAGCTGACCGTCAACGCCGCGCACCGGGTGGTGTTCGAGGCGCTGGCCGGGATGGCGGCCCGCCGCCGCGACGCCGCCGGGGAGAAACCCGGTCCGCCCGCCCGCTGACCCGGTGGGGTTCAAGCACGGCCGCCGGCTCGACACCGTGCCGCCGCAGCGCAGCCAGCTCGACTGAGCGAACTGCCGGGGGGTTAACCGGCGGTTTGTGGGTATCCCGCCTCCGATCGTGCGGAGGAGGCGGGGCGATGAGTACAGATGTGCAGACCGGCACCATCACCACCCAGGTGCCGAGCCGGCTGGACCGGTTGCCGTGGTCGCGGTTCCACTGGCGGGTGGTGCTCGGGCTCGGCGGCGTGTGGATCCTCGACGGCCTCGAGGTCACGATGGTCGGCAACGTGGCGTCCCGGCTGACCGAGGAGGGCAGCGGGATCGAGCTGACCGCAGGCCAGATCGGCCTGGCCGCGGCGATCTACATCGCGGGCGCGTGTCTGGGTGCGCTGTTCTTCGGTCAGCTCACCGACCGGCTCGGCCGCAAGAAGCTGTTCATCCTCACCCTCGCGGTGTACCTGGTCGCCACGGTCGCAACGGCTTTCGCGTTCGCCCCGTGGTACTTCTTCATCTGCCGGTTCTTCACCGGCGCCGGAATCGGCGGCGAGTACGCCGCGATCAACTCCGCGATCGACGAACTGATCCCGGCCCGGGTGCGCGGCCGGGTCGACCTCATCATCAACGGCTCCTACTGGCTCGGCGCCGCAGGCGGCGCCGTCGGCGCACTGCTGCTGCTGAACACCGCGATCTTCCCCGCCGACCTCGGATGGCGGATCGCGTTCGGTCTCGGCGCGGTCTTCGGGCTGGTGGTGCTGGTGGTGCGCAGGCACGTGCCGGAGAGCCCGCGCTGGCTGTTCATCCACGGTCGCGAGGACGAGGCCGAGCGGATCGTCGGCGAGATCGAACAGGCGGTGGAACGCGAGACGGGCCAACCGCTCGAGGAGGCGGACGGATCGCTGACAATCCGTCAGCGCAAGGCCATCTCGTTCCGCGAGATCGCGAAGGTGGCGTTCACCAAGTATCCGCGCCGGGCGGTGCTCGGGCTCGCGCTGTTCATCGGCCAGGCGTTCCTCTACAACGCGTTCACGTTCAACCTCGGCACCCTGCTGAGCGGTTTCTTCGACGTCGCCTCCGGAGCGGTACCGGTGTTCTACGCGGTGTGGGCGCTGAGCAACTTCGCCGGGCCGATCCTGCTGGGCCGGTTGTTCGACACCGTGGGCCGCAAACCGATGATCGCGATCGCGTATCTGGGCTCGGCCGGGGTCGCGGTGTGCCTGACGGTGCTGTTCGTGTCGCAGACCGGCGGCGTGTGGATGTTCATGGCGGTGCTGGGGGTGTGCTTCTTCCTGGCGTCCTCCGGCGCCAGTGCGGCGTATCTGACTGTCAGCGAGATCTTCCCGATGGAGACGCGGGCGCTGGCGATCGCGTTCTTCTACGCGGTCGGCACGGCCATCGGCGGTATCACCGGTCCGCTGCTGTTCGGCCAGTTGATCGAGTCCGGGGACCGCGGCCTGGTCGCGGTGTCGTTCCTCATCGGTGCCGCGGTGATGGCCGTCGGCGGCGTGGTCGAACTGTTCTTCGGCGTCAAGGCGGAGGGCAAGAACCTGGAGGACCTCGCGATGCCGCTGACCGCCGACGAGGACGACGACGGCGGCGAAGACGACGGCGACTCGGACAGGGGAAACGACGAGGCCGCCTCGGCCCCGGATCCGGAGCGGGAGCGCCGGGAACGCATCGCGCAGCGGCAGGCCCGTGAGCGTGCGCGACGGTACCGGCCGGGTCCGCCGCCGGGCTGGATGGGCGCCTGGCGCGAACCGCCCAGCCCGGGTGCACCGGAGACCGCGCTCGACCACGAGATCGAGACGATTGCCCGGGCCGTGCTGGAACACGAACCGATGTCGGTGCGTGAACTACACCGCGCCGTCGGCGCGCGCTACTGGGGTCCCGGCGAGTTCCGCAAGGCGGTGCGCGCGGCGCTGGCGGAGAGCCGGATCGCCCGCTACCCGCGTGGCCGCATCGGGGCACCCCGATGACCGCACCGAAGACACTGGCGTGCAAGGTGTTCGGGCACGATCCAACGTTCGAGGCGCACGAGGCGACGATGCGCTGGGCGTGCTCGCGGTGCGGACAGGCCCGCGGTGAGAAGCGCTACCCCACCGCGGCCGAGGCGCAGCGGTACGCCGCGGCGTTCAACAAGCGCGACAGCGCCGACCTGGGCAAGCGCGCACCGCTGCTCGGCCTGCTGCCGCTGCGGGTGTGGCGGGCGCTGCGTCGCGGATGACCTACGGGTCAACCCGGGGGCGCGTTAACCCTTGGTCAGGGTGAACTGGCAGATGTCGGTGTAGCCCTGGTGGAACAGGTCCGCGCAACCGGTGAGGTACTTCATGTACCGGTCGTAGACCTCCTGGGACTGGATCCGGATCGCGTCGTCCTTGCGCTCCTGCAGCGCGGCCGCCCAGATGTCGAGGGTGCGCGCGTAGTGCTCGCGCAACCGGTGGGCGCGGGCGAGCGAGAACCCGGCGCGGGTGGCGTGCTCCTCGACGTCCTCGGGCTTGGGCAGGTCGCCGCCCGGGAAGATCTCCTCGCTGATGAACTTCCAGAACCGCAGCAGCTTCATCGTCAGCGGCAGGCCACGCGCCGCGAACTCCTCGTCGGACGGCTTGATGATGGTGTGCAGCAGCATCACGCCGTCGGCGGGCAGCACCTCGTAGGCCATCTTGAAGAAGTCCTCGTAGCGGTCGCGGCCGAAGTGCTCGAACGCGCCGATCGACACGATCCGGTCGACGGGCTCGCGGAACTGCTCCCAGCCCTCCAGCAGCACCCGCCTGCTGCGCGGGCTGTCCAGGTCGTCGAGCACCTTCTGCACGTAGGCCTGCTGGTTACGGCTCAGGGTGAGCCCGACGACGTTGACGTCGTAGCGCTCCACGGCGCGCTTCATGGTCGCGCCCCAGCCGCAGCCGATATCGAGCAGCGTCATCCCCGGTTCCAGGCCGAGTTTGCCCAGCGAGAGGTCGATCTTGGCGATCTGGGCTTCCTCGAGCGTCATGTCCTCGCGCTCGAAATACGCGCAGCTGTACGTCCTCGTGGGATCGAGGAACAGCTCGTAGAACTCGTCGGACAGGTCGTAATGCGACTGAACGTCCTCGAAGCGCGGTGTGAGGTCCGCTTGAGTGTCGGTCGGTTGTTCTGGCACGGTGGGCAGCCTCTGAGGTTGGGATTGGTGGTTCGAAGCTCCGCTCGGTTTCGAGAGCCTTCCCCGACGAAGGGCAGTGTACGCACAGTAGCTGGCAACACCCCCATCGCCCTGGTGAGACGCGGTTCCCACGATCCGGCCCGACCCCGGGCGGAATCACTATCCTGGGGGTGCAGCGATAGTCCTCGAGAGGGAACGGAGACAGGCTATGACTGATCCCGACGGCCGTACATTCGGCGCGGCCGACATTCCCGAAGCAGATGCTGCCGACCAGCGGACCCCGGTGAACCCCGACGACGAGGACGACGTCTTCGGCGGCGTCGCCCAGATTCCCGCCGACCGGACCTGGGAGGCCAACGAGGCCGACCTCATCGAGCAGGCCATCGAGGTGCCGATCCCCGAGGACGACGATCTCGCGCTGGACTGATTGATGGATCTGCACACCGAACTCGAGCGGCTCAAGGCCGACCCGGACGCGTCGCGGGTCTTCGGCGAGCCCTACCAGACCCCGGACGGCACGACGATCCTCCCGGTCGCCAAGATCGGCGGCCGGTCACGGGGCCACGCCGACGGCCCGGTGGCGCGGCCCGCCGGGGTGTTCGTCATCAAGGACGGCAAGGTGCGCTGGCGGTCCGCGGTCGACGACACCCGGGTCGCGATGATGGGCATCCTGGTGGGCCTGGTGTCGGCGACGCTGGCCGGGGTCGCCATGGTCAAGCGGCCGCCGTGGCCGGACGTCCGCGGCACCTTCACCCGCTGATCAGGTCTGCCGGGGCGTCAGTTCGGTGACGAACCGGTCCACGAATTCCGGCATCGGGGCGCTGCCCGCGGGCCGGATGACGAACTTCGTCAGCCCCGCCGCCAGGTAGGCGTCGATCTGCCGGTGCAGCTGCGGCCAGTCCGCGGCGACGAGCTCGGCCGGGTCGACGTCGGGGCGGCGCCGGCGCACCGCGGCGAGCAGGTGGTCGGCGGGTTGCCCGTCGGCCACGGCCAGGTTGATGCCGAAGTGGTCGGGGTCGATCTCGCGGCCCGCCTCGGCCGCGGCGACCTGGATCTGTTCGCGGCCTGCCCGCGCCTCCGCGGGGGTCAGGAAGCTGCCGAGCCAACCGTCGGCGAGGCGGCCGATGCGCCGGAACGCCGCCGGGGCCTGCCCGCCCAGCCAGATGTCCAGCGGCGGCTCGGGCCGCGGCGTCACCGCTGCCTCGCGCACACTGAAGAACTCTCCGTCGAACGTCACGGTGTCGCGCTCGAGCACCGCCCGCAGCAGCGTCAGCGCCTCGTCGAAGACGGCCGCCCGCCGGCCGTCGGGCACCGGGAACAGGGCGCGTTCGGCCGGCAGCGCCGACCGCAGCCCGAACACCGGCAGCACACGCCTGGGGGCCAGCGCGGCCAGCGAGGCGAGTTGTTTGGCGACCAGCACCGGGTGACGGCCCGGCAGCACGGCGACCGAGGTGCCGACCTTCAGCGCCCGGGTGCGGGCCAGGGCGTAGGCCATCCCGACGAACGGGTCGACCGCCGGGGAGTACACGAGTTCGGACAGCCACAGCGAGTCGACGCCGCTGGCCTCCAGGTGGTCGACGAGCTCGCCCAGGGAACCGGGGGCGACGTCGGCGCCGAGGCCGATCCCGAACCGCACCTTCACCGCCCCGATGCTAGGCGCGCCACCCTTGTGCCCGCAGGTGCGAGCCGACAGACTGAGCGCGTGGACGGGTCAGTGACAGTGCGGATGGCGGCGCCGGCGCAGCGGATCTGGGATCTGATCGCCGACGTGCGCAACACCGGACGGTTCTCCCCCGAGGTGTTCGAGGCCGAGTGGCTCGGCGGCGCCACCGGCCCCGCGCTGGGCGCCCGGTTCCGCGGCCACGTCCGCCGCAACGAGATCGGGCCCGTCTACTGGACGACGTGCGAGGTGACCGCGTGCGAGCCCGGCCGCGAGTTCGGCTTCGCGGTGCTCGCCGGCGACCGGGCCCTGAACAACTGGCACTACCGGCTCTCCCCCGTCGAGGGCGGCACCGACGTCACCGAGTCGTTCCGGCTCAGCGATTCGCTGCCGATGAAGCTGTTCTCGCTGCTCGGCGGTCAGCTCCGGCGCCGGCGCAACATCCGGGATATGCGCCGGACGCTGGAGCGGATCAAAGCCGTCGTCGAGCACCCCGGGGAGAGCACCGCCGGGAGCTGACCGTCAGACCACCCCGATGCCGAAGATCGGGATCCAGATCCCGAACAGCCAGATGCCCCACTGCCGGAACCCGTCGTGCCACACCGGGGTCACGTCGTAACCCCAGTACTTGAACGGATGCGGCGGGCCGCCGTGCCAGTGGTACGGCGGCGGCGGACCCCAGCCCCACGGCGGCGGGCCCTGCCGGTCGTCCCACCAGTCGTGGCGGTTGGTCGCCCACCACACGCCCTTGTCGCCCCACTTGTGGTCGTGCTTGGGTCCGCGCGGGCCGTCGCACCGGGGCGGGCAGAAGTCGTGGTGGCCCGGCGGTTTCTCCGGTGCCGGCACCGCCGGTGCCGCCGACGCCACCGCGCCCTGGCCGACCGGCCCGCCGAGACCGAGGGTCGCCACGATCGCCGTGCCGAACACCGCTTTCGTCAGAGCCGTTCTTGCCTGGATCATCGGCTCGTCTCCTGTTCAGTTCGGATTCAACTCAGAGTCGTACAGCCTTCGCTGCACGCTCGTGGCTTAGATCGACCTCGGCGCGGCGATCGTTACATTGTCGGCGACGTCAATTCCGTTGTCCGCCAGAGACTTTGCCGTGTCAGAGGTTGCGCAGGCGACGCACCCTGTCGCTGATTGCCCGCCTCGACACGCCCGCGTTGTGAGCCAGCGCCTCGAACGCGTGCGGACAGCCCGGATACACGTGCAGCTCGGTCGACACCCCGGCGTCGGCCAGCCGCATCGCGTAGGCGATGTCCTCGGTGCGGAAGATGTCGAGATCGCCGACGTCGAGGTAGGCCGGCGGCAGATCCCGCAGATCGGTGGCGCGAGCCGGTGCCGCGTAGGGCGACACCGCGTCGGAGCCCGCGGCGTCGCCGAGCAGCGCACCCCAGCCGGTGAGGTTGTCGTCGTACGTCCAGGTCAGATACGGCTGCAGCGCAGGATCCGGCGTTCCGGGGCGGTCGTCGAGCATCGGGTAGATCAGGATCTGCTGGGCGATCGCCGGACCGCCGCGATCACGGGCCAGCAGACACACCCCCGCCGCCAGTCCACCGCCGGCGCTGTCGCCCATCACCGCGATCCGGGCCGGATCCACCCCGAGGGCCTCGGCGTTGCCGACCAACCAGCGCAGCGCCGTGTAGCAGTCCTCGACCGGTGTGGGATGGGGGTGTTCGGGGGCGACGCGGTAGTCGACCATCAGCACCGGCACCCCGGAGGCGGCGACGTAGTCGCGCACCGCGATCTCGTACAGCGCGCCGATGTGCTCCAGCGCGAGGATCATTCCGCCGCCGTGCAGATACAGCGCCGCGCTGCCGGGCCGCTCCCCCGCCCGCTCGTACCAGCGCATCAGCAGCGTCGCGCCGTCCTCGGTGGTGAGCGTGAAGTCGGTGACCCCGACACCGGTCGGCGCCGCGCGCCGGGCGGCCACCGTGTCGAACATGCGGTGGCCGTCGCGCCGTCGCCCCTCCACGTCACCGACGGCCAGCGGCTCGGACTCCCCGATCGCGGCCAGCAGCGGCGCCATCTCGTCGAGCACCTGAGCGTCGATGCCGAGTGTCATGACCAGACACTACCGTGGGTGGACGTGGTCGGAGCCCGTTCCGAAGCCGTGCCTGATCCGGCGTGGCGCGTGATCCTTCCGATCGCCGGTGTCACCGCCGTATTGCACTGTGCCGCCGCGACGTTGGGCGCCAACTACTGGTTCGACGAGGTGTACATGCTCGCGATCGGCCGCCATCACCTCGCCTGGGGGTCGGCGGACCAGCCGCCGCTGACACCGGCGCTGGCGGGCCTCGTCGACATCGTGGCGCCCGGTTCGGTGGTCGCGCTGCGGATGCCGGCGAGTCCTACATCGTCGCCGCCTATGCGGACGGGTACGCGGGCCGCTACGACCTGCCGCGGGCGTTCAGCACGAACCGCAGCTACGGATACTTCGCGCCGCCGCCCGAGGACGACGACGCCGCGCTGTTCGTCGGGCGTGACCCGGGCATGCTGAGTCCGTACTTCGCCGACACCCGCGAGGTAGCCGAGATCAACGACGAGATCGCGGCATACCTGTTGACGGGGCGCCGGCAACCGTGGGAGCACATCTGGGCGCAGACGAGGACATTGACCGTGATGTGAAGCGCCCAATGTGCGAACGGTTTTCACCGGCTCGGCTACGCTCGGCCAGGTGAGCACCGCGGCCGCGCAGATGACCCGGGTGAACGGAGCCCCACCACCGCGGGTGCCGCTGTCCGAGATCGACCT
Organism: Mycolicibacterium phlei; assembly: GCF_001583415.1. The sequence continues at coordinate 2,499,113 of NZ_CP014475.1, read as the reverse complement.
GGGGTCGTGGTCGTTCTGGACGAAACCCGACGACTACCGCGACGGCGCGTTCGCGACGCTGCGCCGGGAGGCGCCGGTGTCGTTTCACCCGGCACCGGAGGTCCCGGGTGTGGAGGTGGGTGCGGGCCACTGGGCGCTCACCCGCTTCGACGACGTGTGGTTCGCCAGCAGGCATCCGCACATCTTCAGCTCGAGCCCGAATATCACGATCAACGACGGCAATCCCGAGCTGTCGGAGTACTTCGGGTCGATGATCGTCACCGACGATCCGCGTCATCAGCGGCTGCGCAACATCGTCAGCCGCGCGTTCACACCGCGGGTGGTGGCCCGCACCGAGGCCTCGGTGCGCGACCGGGCCCGGCGCCTGGTGGAGTCGATGGTCGCCGCGCATCCCGACGGACACGGCGAACTGGTCAGCGAACTGGCCGGCCCGCTTCCGCTGCAGGTGATCTGCGACATGATGGGCATCCCGGAGGACGACCATGAGCGGATCTTCTACTGGACCAACGTGATTCTGGGGTTGGGCGATAAGGACATCTCGCAGGACTACGGGGAGTTCGTCGCCGCGGCGACGGACATCGGCGCCTACGCCACCGCGCTCGCCGAGGACCGCCGGGCCACCCCGCGCGACGACCTGACCACCGCTCTGGTGGCCGCCGAGGTCGACGGGGAACGGTTGACGTCGGCCGAGATCGCGTCGTTCTTCATCCTGCTGGTGGTTGCGGGTAACGAGACCACCCGCAACGCGATCAGCCACGGGATGCTGGCGCTGACCCGATACCCGGAGCAACGCGATCGGTGGTGGGCCGACTTCGACGCGCTGGCGCCCACCGCGGTCGAGGAGATCGTGCGGTGGGCCTCGCCGGTGATCTACATGCGACGCACCCTGACCGAGGACTGCGACGTGTCCGGGGTGCGGATGCGCGCCGGCGACAAGGCCACGCTGTGGTACTGCTCGGCCAACCGCGACGAGTCGAAGTTCGCCGATCCGTGGCGGTTCGACGTCGGCCGCAGCCCGAACCCGCACGCCGGGTTCGGCGGAGGCGGCGCCCATTTCTGCCTGGGCGCCAACCTCGCCCGCCGGGAGATCAGCGTGGTGTTCGACGAGCTGCACCGGCAGGTGCCCGACATCGCGGCCACCGCCGAACCGTCACGGCTGCTCTCGCTGTTCATCCACGGCATCAAGCGGCTGCCGGTGTCCTGGACACCGACATAGCGCTGCGGGGACCGTCAGCGGGCGCCGACGATGTTGGCCAGCGCGGCGACGGGGGTGTCGTCCAGATGCTGACACAGGTCCAGCGGGTGATCGAAAACCCGCTGGGCGCCTGATGCTTCGAGCTCGGCAGCCGAGACTCCCCCGCTGCGCACCCCGAGGCCGACCACCCCGGCGCGGGAGCACGCGGTCATGTCCCATACCGTGTCGCCGACGAACACCGCGTGGGCGGGCACCACTCCGGCGCGCTCGAGTGCGACCTCGACGATGTCCGGTTTCGGTTTCGCGACGTCCACATCCTCGGCCGACGTAACCGCCGACACCAGGTCCTCCACCTCGAGAACCTCACGCAGCATGGACAACTCGTCCTCGGGCGCCGAGGTGGCCAGGACCACCTGGACACCGAGGCGGTGGACGGCCTGCAGGAGCTCACGGGCCCCCGGCAGACGTCGCAGCAACGGAGCGGAGTCCGCGTAGTACCGCGAGTGCAGCTGCTTGGCCTGTGCGCGCACGCGCTCGTCGGCGCCCGGGGTGAGCGTCTCGATCAGCGTCGCACCGTCCATGCCGATCGAGCGGTGAATCCGCCAGGCCTCCACCGGATATCCGGCCTCGGCGAACGCACGGGACCATGCGTGCACATGCAGATAGTTCGAGTCGACGAGGGTGCCGTCGATGTCGAACAGCACCGCCGACGTCGCTGCTGCGGTCACGACCGGCGGTGGTTCACCGGGGTCTGGGCGCCGGTGTGACGGGGATCGAGACTGCGGTCGTGCACGCCGGTGTCCCTCAGATCGCGGGTGTCACGGTCCCTGGCGTCGAGATCCTTGGTGTCACTGTCCTTGATCGTCGGGTCGAGCTTGTCGGCACGGGCGCGCTGCTCCTCGAGCTCGTCGCGCTTGGCGTTCAGTGTCTCCTGGTGGGTCTGCGCGGTGTCGTGCAGGCGGGCCGCCTCGGCGGCCTTGGCCTCCGCCTCGGCCTGCGCCGCACGGGCCCGGGCCTGCGTCTCCTGCGCGACAGCCTCCCGCTTGTTCAGCTGCTGGGCCTTCTCGTCGATCTCGGCGCGCAGCTTCTCGGCCTCGGCGTGGCGGCGTTTGGTGCGCGCATTGGTGGCCAGCCACACGACCAGCGCGAGGACGGCGACCGCCGCGACGGCGACGATGACCCACAGAACGGCGTTGTTATCCATGTCCGGCTCCTTATCGGATCGAGCCGTCACGTTGACGAGCCCGCTAATTGCGCGGATGCCCTGCGTAGGGCCGCGCTAAACGGGGATCGTCAGAAGTAGCCGTTGGCCGGCGGCCACACGCCGTTGACCGCGTAGTTGCCCGCCGCGTAGGACTTGTAGGCCAGCGGGTTGTGGCTGGCGATCGTGCGCACGTTGCGCCAGTGCCGGTCCAGGTTGAGCGCCCGCGCGGTCGCCGACGCACCGCCGGTGTCGAACAGCCGCGCGGCGGCCCCCAGCGCCAGCCGCTCGGCGACCAGCTGCGCCTTGGCCACCTCGACGGCGAGCTCCGCCAGCGCCTCGGCGTCGTTCTCCCGACCGCCGTCGACCAGCGCGTCGATCCGGTCGGCGGCGGCGAGGACCAGCGCCCCGGCGGCCGCCGCGTCGGCGGCGATGTCTCCGACCGCCTGCAGCACGAACGGATCCCCCGACGCCGAGTCGGCCAGCGAATGCGCCGCCGGCCGCGCCCTGGTGCGCACGTAGGTGACCGCGTCGTCGGCGACGGCGGCGGCGATACCCGCCGTCACCGCCGCCAGGTACAGCTGCAGGAACGTGGTGCCGTGGCCCAGGTGCTTGCCGTCGGACACCGTGGTCACCTCGAACGGGTGCACGACGACGTCGGTGAACCGGGTGCCGCCGCTGGCGGTGGCACGCTGACCGAAGCCGTCCCAGTCGTCGTACAGTTCGACGCCCTCACGGTCGGCGGGCACGATCACCTGCACGTCCAGCCCGTCGGCGTCCACCGCGGACACCGCGATGAGGTCGGCGAAAAGCGTTCCGGTGGAATAGAACTTGTAGCCGTTGAGCCGCAGCACCCCGTCGGCGTCGGCGATCACCCGGGTCTGTGCGCTCGACGGCGACCTGCCGTGGCCGTCGGTGATCGCGTTGCCGAACACCAGCCCCTCGGTGAACCGCGGGAACCAGTGCACGCGTTCCACCTCGGTGGCGCGGTTGCTCAACAGCCGTTCGGCGAACCCGAAGTGCGGCCGAAGAGCCTGGGCCACATTGGAACTGCCGCGCGCGATCTGGATCACCGCACCCAGCACGTCGCGGACGCTGCCGCCCGGTCCGCCGTACCGGGCCGGCACCCGCAGGCTCAGGATGCCTGCGTGGCGCAGCCGTTGCACCGCGTCGTACTGCAGGACCCGTTCCCGTTCGGCGGCCGCGTCGGCGCGCTGCAGGTCGGCGACGATCTGCGGGAGGCGGGCCAGCCGCTCGGCGACAGTGCCGCCCAGTGGTTCCTCGGCGAACGCGGGGCGGGCCGCGATGGTGTCGACGCTCATGACCGCCTCAGGTAGCGCTGCAGTTCCCAGTCGCTGACGTGGCCGGTGTACTGCTCCCACTCGCTGCGGGCGATCGCGGCGAAGTCGTGCACCGAGTCGGCGCCCAGGATCTCGGCGATGGTGTCGTCGCGGGTGGCCAGCGCCACCGCGACCCCCAGCGAGGGCGGCAGCGGCGTGCCGGTGCCGTAGAGGTTGCCGTCCCCGCGCTCGGGCGGCTGGCGACGCGCCTCGATGCCGGCGACCACCGCGGCCAGCGCGGACGCGACCAGCCAGTAGGGGTTGGAATCCGAAGCGCCGCTGCGCAATTCGATGCGGTTGGCGGCCGGTTCGGCCTCCACCAGCGAGCGCACCGCGGCACTGCGGTTGTCGCGGCTCCACGTCACGGTGGCCGGGGCGAACGAGTCCGGCACGTAGCGCCGGTAGGCGTTGACCGAGTGCGCGCCGAACAGCGTGATCGACGGCAGGTGCTCGAGCAGGCCGGCGATCGCGTACCGGGTCAGCTCGTTCTCGCCGCCGTCGACCGGGGCGAACGCCGGTGCCCCGTCCCGCCACAACGAGATGTGCAGGTGCGCCGAGCTTCCCGAGTGTTCGGAGAACGGTTTGGGCATGAAGGTGGCCAGCTTGCCGTGGCGGCGGGCGACCTCCTTGGCGGCGTACTTGAGCCGCGCGGCGTCGTCGGCGGCCTCCAGTGCGTCGGTGTACACCAGGTTGGTCTCGACCTGGCCGGGCCCGTACTCGGTCTGGATGCCCTCCAGCCGGGTGAAGGCGCCCAGGGTTTCGTACAGATCGGTGATCAGCGGGTCGAGCGCGTTGGCGTTCTCCAGCGAGTAGGCGTGGATGTCGTCCTGGAACGGCGAACCGTCGGGGTTGAGCAGGTAGAACTCCAGCTCCACGCCCACCTTGGCGGTGTAGCCGTGCGACGCCAGCCGGTCGAGCACCCGGCGCAGCACCGCCCGCGGGTCCAGCAGCGACGGGCTGCGGTCGTGGGTGACGATGTCGGCGATCACGTGCCCCACCCGCGGCCGCCACGGCACCTCACGGAAGGTGCCGAAGTCGGGTACCGCGTAGACGTCGGGATAGCCACCCTCCCAATTGGTTACGCGCAACGCGTCGATGACGGTGCCGTCGGAGTTCCAGCCCAGCGAGGCCTCGCAAAACGCGAACCCGGTGCCGCGGGCACGCTCCAGGAACTGCCTGGCCGGGATGCGCTTGCCCTGGGCGTGGCCGAACGGGTCGCTCCACGCCACCTCGACCTCGGCCAGGCTGCCGTCGGCGAGCCGCTCCAGCAGTTGTTGTTCGGCGGCCGAGGCCGCGTCGATGGTCGCGGTCATGCGGCCACTCCCGTCTGCCCGGTCTTCTCCCCGACCCGGCCGCCGACCACGGTGCCCAACGTGAACGATCCGGCCAGCAGCGCGATCACGATCCACGCCAGGATGCTCGAGCCGCCCACCAGGTCCTTGAGGTTGGTCAGGATCAGCACCAGCGCGGTGGTCAGCCCGACCAGGCCGAGCGCCGGGGCGACCCGCACCCGCCACACGGAGTTTCCGCGCCGGTCGCGGGCGAAGAACACCAGCACCGCGACCGAGGTGGCGATCAGCAGCAGCACGAACCCGACCGTCGTCGTTCCGGCGAACCAGGTGTAGAACTGCGCGGCCGGATCCAGGCCGAGGATCGCCGCCAGCGCGATGCTCACCGCGACGACCCCGGAGATCCACAGCGACGCCTGGTGCGGTGAGCCGTGCCGGGCGTGCGCATAGCTCAGCGACGCCGGCAGCACGTCGCGCTGGGCCAGCGCGAACACGTAGCGCGACGCCACGTTGTGGAACGCCAGGATGCAGGCGAACAGGCTGGTGAAGTACAGCACGGCGATGATGTCGGTGCCGACGACGCCGATGTAGCGCTGCGCGGTGTCGGCTAGGAAGGTGTCGCCGGCGTCGGTGGCGCGGGCGACGGCCTCCTCGTCGCCCCAGCCGGACACCAGCGCCCAGCTGGTGATGGCGTAGAAGACGCCGACGAGGATCAGCGCGGTGTAGGTGGCTCGCGGGATCGTGCGCTCGGGGGTGCGGGCCTCGTCGCGGAAGATCGCGGTGGCCTCGAACCCGACGTAGCTGATCATGGCGAACAGCAGCCCGATACCCAGCGACCCGGACACGATCGCGCTCGGGCTCACGATGCCCGAGGACAGCCCGTGGTCACCGCCGCGGGCGACGATCACCGCGTCGAGCACCAGCACGATCGCGATCTCGGCGGTCAACAGCACCGCCAGCACCCGCGAGGACAGCTCGATGTTGCGGTAGCCGAGATAGGTGGTCACCAGGAACGCCGCGGCCGCGAACAGCCACCACGGCAGCGACGGCCCGCCGAACAGTTCGACCACGCCGGCGCCTGCCGGGCCGAGCAGGCCGTACACCCCGGCCTCGAGGGCGACGTAGCTCAGCAGTGCCAGAAACGCGATACCGATTCCGACCGGAAAGCCAAGCGCCGTGCGGACATACGAGAAGAAGGCGCCGGCCTCCTCGACGTACGGCGTCAGCGCGGTGAAACCGACGGCGAAGAACAGCAGAATGACGGTGGCCGCCACGAACGTGGCCGGGAAGCCCGCGCCGTTACCCGCGGCCAGCCCCAGCGGCACGACACCGCCGATCACGCCGAGCGGTGCGGCCGCCGCGACGACCATGAAAACGATGGCGGAAACCCCGAGATTTCCCCGCAGTCTGCGGACCGGTTCGGCAGGCTCCGCCAAAGAGCCTGGAGTGGTGATGATTTCGGACAACTGACCCCGTCCTTCGGTGTGTGGTACCGGCACCATAGGGACATCGCCACCGCGGACACCACATCTGAAGTCAGCGTGAGTCCTAGCCCGTAACAATCGGAAACATTTGCGCCCGGTTGCATGTCGTGCGGCGGTGGGTAGTCTTCGGGCGGTGAGCAGCTCGGTGCGTGCGGTGGGGGCCAAGGGAAAACGCCCGCTGCGCGTGGGCGCGACTCCGGTACCGCACGCCGAGATCCTCGATTTCGTGCGGGATCCGTTGGCGCGAAGCGGAATCGACCTGCAGATCGAGATCTTCGACAACTTCGAGGAGCCCAACGACCATCTGGTCGCGGGCCGGTTGCACGCGAACTTCTTCCAGTACCGGCCGTTTCTCGACCACTTCAACCGCCGCACCGGCAGCGCACTGGTGGCGGTGGCGCCGGTGCACATCGAACCCTTCGGCCTGTACTCGGTGACGATCCCGGACGTGGACTCGATTCCGGAGTTCGCCGAGGTGGCGCTGCCGTCGGACCCGGTCAACGTGGACCGCTCGCTGCGGATGCTCGACGACCTGGGGCTGATCGCGTGCACGCGGCGCGGGCTGGCCACCGTCGCCGACGTGGCCGCCAACCCGTGCCGGCTGATCTTCAAGGAGCTGGCCAGCTGGACACTCGGCGGTGTGCGCACCGATTTCGACGTGGTGTTCCTGTTCGGCAACCAGGCCATGGAATGGGGGGTCGACACCCGGGCCGCGCTGCACTGCGACCGGGCCAATCCGCGCTACGCCGAGTACCTGGTGGCCAGACCGGACAACCACGCCGACGCGGCGGTGCGGGCGCTGGCCGAGGCGCTGCACGACGCGTCGACGCGGCGCTTTATCGAGACGACCTACGCGGGCCAGGTGGTGCCGGCGTTCTGAACCCGATTGTGTTCACGGCGAATGTAACTCTGTGCTGACCGGCGCGCCTTGGCCACAGTGAATCGGTGTACCAGTCGGCGTCGCTACCGCACTCGCCTGATCCCGTGCAGGTGGTGCTGGTCTTCGACATTCCGCCGGAGTCACCGCGGTTGGCGAGCCGCACAGCCGATCTCGCCGACGAGTACGGTCGGCTGATCGCCACGGCGATTCCCGGGGTGCGGGCGCGCACGGCGGTGATCACCACACCCACCGCGCCGGTCGCGCCGTCGCAGCGCGAGACCGGCCTGTGCGTCTACCGCGGCGCCCGCGAGGTCCGCATCGACGGCCAACCGGTGCGCCTGACGTATCGCGAGTTCGAGTTGCTGTGCTGCCTGGCGGCGTCGCCGGCCCGCACGGTGTCGCGCGCGGAGCTGATCGCCACCGTCTGGCGCGACAACCCGCCGGCCGACTCGCTGCGCACCGTCGACACCCATGTCCGGCGGCTGCGCGCCAAGCTCGGCCGGTTCGCCGGCGTGCTGACCACGGTGCGCGGCAGCGGATACCGGTTCGATCCGCGGCCGGATGTGTACATTGCGGCCTAGAGTGCGGCGCTGACGGCGTCGGCCGGGGCGCAGACGCCCGCCGGCGGGTTGCCGGAGTAGGCGCAGCCGCGGCCGGTCACGACATAGGTGGCGCCCGGTTCGTAGGGTGAGAAGTACACCTGCGCGGTCAGCATCCCGTTGTTCTGCCGGCACTGGCCGGGGCCCGAGCTGCCCTGCTTCTGGACACAGACCACCGACTGGTAGGGCACCCCGCCGTCGCAGCTGGTGGGCTGCATCGTCGCGGTCACCATCGCGGTGCCGGACACGTCGACGACCTGCGGGGCCGACAGGCTGAAGTTGCAGGGCACGGCGGCGGGCTCGGCCGACGCGGTGGCCGGGAGAACACACATGCCGGCCGCGACGGCGGCGGCGATCGACAGCCTGAGCATTCTGCGATCCTAACGGTCGGGGTTCAGTCGACGTAGCGGGCGAACCAGTCCTGCACGCGGCGCCACGCGTCGGCGGCCGCGGCCGCGTTGTAGCGCTCACCGGTGTCGTTGAAGAACGCGTGGTTGGCGTCGGGTTCGGTGACCAGCTCGAACACCATGCCCGCCCGTTCCAGGGCGGCGCGCGCGACGGGCTCGGTGGCGTTCACCCGCTGATCCTGTGCGGCGTAAATACCCAGCACCGCAACGCCTTTCGACCCGGAGAAGTCGGGGTCGTCCGGCGTCGGCCCGTAGAACGGCACCGCAGCGGCCAGCCGCGGTTCCCCGGCGGCCAGCAGCCGCCACACGTAGCCGCCACCCATACAGAACCCGACCGCGGCGATCTTGCGGTCCGGCACCCGGCGTTGCAGTTCGTCGATCCCGGAGCGCAGGTCGGCGACGGCGTCGGCGGTCGGGATCTTGCCCAGTTCGGCGGTGGCCTCGGCCGGGTCGCTGAACGCGGCCGTGCCGCCGTGGGCGCTGAGCAGATCGATGGCCAGCGCGGAGTAGCCGATCCCGGCGAAGCGCCCGGCCACCGACCGGATGTAGTCGTTGAGGCCCTTGTTCTCGTGGATCACCAGCACCGCGCCGCGCGGTTCGGCCGCCCGCGCCCACGCGCCCTGCAGTTCGCCGCGCGGTCCTGCCCAGGTGACGGGTTCGGTGGGCAGTGCGGTGTCCATCCCGGGCGGCGCGCCCGCGGCCGCCGGGGTGTCGGAGGTGGGCGGGGTACCGGAGGTGGTCTGGGCCGCGGGTTCCCGGTTCTGCCCGCAGGCGGCGATCAGGGCCGTCGCCGCCGCCGTGCCGACGCCCAGCAGGGCCAGCCTGCGCAAGGCCTCGCGCCGTGACAGCAGGCCGTCGACGTGGTCGGTGGCGATCTCTTCGGCGATGTAGCGCTGCAGAGGTGTCACCTCCGCGAGTATGCCCCGATGCCCCGCCGACCGGCCCCGATACGACGGAGTAGACAAATTCTGGAACCTGTTCACCGAATTCGTTGACACCGCGCGACCGCGGACGGTTCTATGACCGTGTGACCTACGACACGATCATCCGCAACGGCCGTTGGTTCGACGGCACCGGCGGCCCGTCGGCGGTGCGCAACATCGGGATTCGCGACGGCCATGTCGCGGCGATCAGCGTCGAGGAACTCGACGCCACGAACTGCCCCCGGATCATCGATGCCACCGGCAAGTGGGTGATACCGGGCATGCTCGACATCCACACCCACTACGACGTCGAGGTGCTCGAGGGTCCCGCGCTGGCCGAGTCGCTGCGGCACGGGGTGACCACGGTGCTGCTGGGCTCATGCTCGCTGTCGACGGTGCACGTCGACGCCACCGACGCCGGCGACATCTTCGGCCGTGTCGAGGCGATCCCGCGCGACCACGTCATCGACGCCGTCGCCCGCAACAAGACCTGGAGCACCGCAGAGGAGTACGTCAAGGCGTTGGAGGACCGCCCACTGGGCCCCAACGTGGCGGCGTTCATCGGCCACTCCGACATGCGCGCGGCGACCATGGGCCTGGACCGGGCCACCCGCGAGGGCGTGCGTCCCACCGCGGCCGAGCAGGCGCAGATGGAGCGGTGGCTTTCAGAGGCGCTGACCGCTGGTTTTGTCGGGATGTCCTCGCAGCAACTGCTTTTCGACAAGCTTGACGGCGAGGTGTGCCGGTCGCGCACGCTGCCGTCGACGTATGCCCGGCCGCGTGAGCTGCGCAGGCTCAAGTCGCTGCTGCGTCGCAGCGGCCGGGTGCTGCAGTCCGGTCCGGACATCCAGAACCCGCTGAACCTGGTGTCGCAGCTGGCCCAGTCGCTGGGCGGGTTCCGCAATCCGCTGCGCACCAGCCTGTTGTCGGCGGCCGACGTGAAGTCCAACCCGTACAGCATTCACCTGCTGGGCCCGATGGCGCGGCTGGTCAACCGGCTCGGCGGCGACTTCCGCTGGCAGCACCTGCCGGTGCCGTTCGAGGTGTACGCCGACGGGATCGACCTGGTGGTGTTCGAGGAGTTCGGCGCCGGGGCGGCGGCGCTGCATCTGCGCGACGAGGTCGAGCGCGACGCGTTGATGCGCGACGAGGCCTACCGGCGCCGGTTCCGCAAGGACTACGAGGACAAGTTCGGCATCCGGGTGTGGCAGCGCGACTTCTTCGACACCGAGATCGTGGCGTGCCCGGACGCCTCGGTGGTGGGCAAGTCGATCGGCGCGGTCGGGCTGCAACGCGGCGGGCTGCATCCGGTCGACGCGTTCCTGGATCTGGTCGTCGAACACGGTCGCCGACTGCGGTGGCGCACCACGATCTCCAACCACCGCCCCGAGGTGCTGCGCAAGCTCGCGGCCGAACCCGGTGTGCAGATGGGGTTCTCCGACGCCGGGGCGCACCTGCGCAACATGGCGTTCTACAACATGGGGTTGCGGCTGCTGCGCCATGTGCACCAGGCCGAGCAGGAGCGCCGCCCGTTCATGACGCTGGAACAGGCAGTGCACCGCCTCACCGGGGAGCTGGCCGACTGGTACCGGCTCGACGCCGGGCACCTGCGGCTCGGCGACCGCGCCGACGTGGTGGTGGTCGACCCGGCGCACCTCGACGAGTCCCTGGACCGCTACGCCGAGGCTCCCGTCGAGGCCTACGGCGGAATGTCGCGGATGGTGAACCGCAACGACGAGACCGTGACCGCCGTGCTGGTCGGCGGGCGCACGGTGTTCCTCGACGGCCGGCCCACCGAGCTGCTCGGCAGGCGGCGCACCGGACGGTTCCTGCGGGCGGCGCACAAGGCGCCGGCCCTGGCGAGGAAGGAAATGGCCGGTGTCGGTTAGGGATACGGTCCTGGGCATGTGGGCGGCGCTGTCGGAGCGCGACTGGGAGACGGTCAAGACCTACCTGTCCGACGACTGCATCTACCTCGACGTGCCGGTGGGCCCGGCCGCCGCGGCCCGCGGTCCGGAGGACATCGTCAAGCGGCTCAAGATCGGGCTGGAGCCGCTGGCCTCGTATCAGAACTTCACCGGGCTGATGGTCGACAACGGCGTCGACGTGATGTACGAGCACTCCGAGGAATGGCATTGGGCCAGCGGTGAATCGGCGATACTGAACTTCGTCAGCGTGCACCGCGTCGAGGACGACCGGATCACCCTGTGGAAGGACTACTGGGACATGGGCGCGTTGGCCAACCACGCGCCGCCGTCCTGGCTCGACGATTTCGCCAACGCGGACATGAGCTGGGTGTTCGACGCGACGGGTCTGGTGTGAATCAGCCGATGTGATAGACGCGCGCGGCGTTCTCGTGCGCGATCAGATCGATCACCCGCACCGCGTCGCGCACCGACCACTCCCCCGCATCGACGAAGCCCTGCACCACGTCGCGGATCGCGTTGCGCCACAACCGCGCACCCAGGTAGTGCAGTTCGGCGGGCCCGAACCCGTCCGACGAGTACAGGATCTTGCGGAACGGCGCCATCTCCAGCAGCCGGCCCACGAACGACCGTGCCCGCGCGCCCAGGTAGTTGATCGACAGTCCGCCGTCGAGGTAGACGTTGTTGAACGCCTGCGCCAGATAACCCGCCTCCCGCTCATACGGATAGCAGTGCAGCAGCATGATCGGGGTGCCTCCGCTGGCGAGCAGAAACTCCCGCAGATACAACGGGTTCGCGGTGCGCAGGTCGGCATCGCGGTCACCGAACCCGACGTGGAACTGCAGCGGTTTACCCAGCCGCAGTGCGGCGTACAGGCCGAACCGCAGCAGCACCCGATCGGTCAGCCGTCCACCGCGCTCGCGCCACCGCGCTCGCGCCACCGCGCCGCCGCCTCGGCCACCTCGGCTGCACCCGGCTCCGACAGGTCACCGGCGAAACCGCCGCGGTAGGCCAGGATCGACTTCGTCGCGACCGCGTCGGCCGCCCGCTCGGCCAGGATGCGTTCGAACTCCCCGGCGTAGTCGCCGCCGGCGTCGCGGGCCTCCTCGGCCACCGACTCCAGCCGCACGATCTCCGCGACGGCGCCGCCGCTGAGGCGGGCCAGCTGCGCCGGGTCGGCGACGCCGTCGGCGAACCCGGTGTCCACCAGCCAGTGCGACACCCCCGCCGCCGACAACAACGTCGCGGCCAGCTCGTCCTCGCCGTGCTCGCAGCGGCGTGCCCAGTACGCGTCGGGATCGGCGTGCGCGGGCAGTCCCAGCAGCGGCGCGCAGTGCGCGCGCACCGCGAAGCCGAGCTGGGTGTCAAAGCCGGAGTCGAAGCCGGCCAGCGGTTCGGTGTTGGCCTCGTTGAGCCCGTTCTCGAACCGGCCCCGGTCCGGGCTCGCGACCCAGCAGCCGTGCACGTGGTGGTCGATCAGCCGGACCTGCTCGACGTGCTCGGCCAGCGCCGACGTCGCGTGCACTCACACGCTCCAGGCGAGCCGGAACCTGTCGGCGGCCTCCTCGGGGCTCAGCGCACCGTAGACCTCGTGCTCGTAGCGGCGCACCGCGACCACCGAGTCGACCACCTCGTCGCCGAGGATCCTGCGCATCAGCGACGAGCGGTCCAGCGCGTCGAGCGCGGCGGGCTGACTGTCGGGCAGCAGCGAGACGCCGCCGCTGCGGCGCTGCTCGTCGGTGAGTGTGGCCGGGTCCACGGTGGTCTCGCTCGGCAGCGGCAGGTTGCGTTCGATGCCGTCGAGCGCCAGCCCCAGGATCGTCGCGGTGGCCAGGTACGGGTTGGCCGACGGGTCGATGACCTTGACCTCGATGTTGGCGCCGTGCGGGTTGCTCGGCCCACCGACCAGGAAACGGACTGCGGCTTCCCGGTTTTCGGTGCCCCAGCACACCGCGGCGCCTGCCCAGTGCCCGGGCTGCATGCGCTGACCCGACAGCAGCGATCCGGCGAGCACGCCCTGCGCCTCGGGCAGCCCGGCCAGCAGACCCGCGACGGCCGACTCCCCCTCCGACGTCATACCGTGCGCCCCGGTGCTGTCCGAGAACAGCGGAGTGTCCCCGCGTTTCATCGAGAAGTGTTGGTGTGAGCCGCATCCGACCTCGCCGGCGAAGGGAACCGGCGACAGGCTGACCCGCATTCCGTACCGCCGCGCGGCCCGGCCGATGATGATGCGCATCAGCACCAGCGCGTCGGCCGCCGCGACCGGCGGCAGCGGCGCCAGCGAGATCTCGAACTGGTTGCGCCCGTACTCGGGGTGGAACTGCTCGATGGCCACCCCGCTGGTGGTGGCGTCGTTGGTGACGTCGCGGACGAACCCCTCGAACTCGAGCACCCCGGCCAGACCGTACTGCGCCCACAGATGCGACGGCAGCCGGCTGCCGTCCGGGCCGACGAGCACGAACTCCATCTCGTGGCCGACGACGGTGGTCAGCCCCGCCTCGGCCAGTCGCTGCTCCACCCGACGCAGTGCGCCGCGCGCGCAGTACGGGTCGACGGTGCCGTCCTGGTTGTAGAAACCACCTGGCGCCCAAGCTAATCCGTCGCCCAGGATGTGCAGGGCGCTCAGGTCGATGCGGACGCGCTGGTCACCGACCGCGCTGATCGCGTCGCCGAAGACGATGCCGGTCTGGTCGATCGCGAAGACGTGCCACACCGGGCTGGCGCCGAGGCCGGGATCGGCGAACGTACCCATCCGGCGCAGCGGCACCGTCTTGGCGTGGGTCAGTCCCGCGGCGTTGACGACCGTGCCGATGAGGGTGGCGACCCCGTCCGCCTCGAGTTGGGCGATGGCCGCGGCCGCGAGTGGTCTGGCTGCCGCTGAGTTCACAACCGCTATTGTGCGCGCAATCGGCGCGCTGATGCGCGACTTACAGGGTGATCTTGCAGCTCTGGCCGATGTCGAGGGTGCGCAGCATCCGGCCCATCCCGAGCCACATCGCGCACGACAGCGCCAGGTCGGTGAGCAATTCCTCGGAGAACTGCTCGCGGGCGCGCTCCCAGAAGTCCTCGTCGTCGCGCAGCCCGGTGTGGTCGCGGGCGAAGCGCTCGGCGAACTCGGCGGCGACGCGCTCCTGATCGCTGAAGCCGGGCCAGGTCCGCCATTCGGCGGCGTGGTCGTAAAGTTCCTCGTCCACCCCGGCGGCCGGGCCCTCCGAATCGCGGGTGTTCTGGCACACCACGCATTCGTTGTCCAGCGCGATGACCATGCGCGCCAGCTCCCGCACCCGCAGCGGCAGACGGTTCTTCTTGTAGACGGCGTCGACGAAACCGGCCATGGCCACGCCGATATCGGGTGACTTCACCACCCAGGCCGCGGCGTCGTCGTCGGCGAACTCTCCGATCCGGCTCATAGCGGCATGCTACGCCCGCACCTGTGGAACGTGTTCTAGTTTGACCGGGCGGGTTCGCGCTCGTCGTTCCAGTCGCGCTGCACCAGCATGCGGTGCGCGATCCGCTCCAGCGCGGCCTCCACCTCGGCGCGGTCGGGCCGGCCCTCGAAGTCGGGTGAGCTGGCGAGCTTGTCAACGATGCGCCCGACGATCGCCGCCGAGATCGCGCCCACCTCCCGGATGCCGTCCTGGGTGAGGAACAGCCGCCCGTCGGTGCGCAGCGCGAGCCGGCGGCGGACCAGGTCGTCGAACGTCGGCTCCAGCACCTCGTGCGGCACCCGCAGCCGCTCGGCGATATCGGTCAGGGTGGCCGAGCCGAACACCTGGTTGTGGCGGTAGATCTGCAGCAGCGCCCACATCTGGCTGACGTCGAGGCGGCAGCCCGGCTGCCGGGCCAGGCTGCGCAGCCGGATGTCCGGGGAGTCGCGGAACAGCCGGGCGACCGCGAGTTCGAGGATCTGCTCGGGGGTCTCGGTGCTCGGCACGCCGAACCCCTCACCGAGGTCGGTGGCCGACACCGCCTCCAGGTCGCGCAGCCGGACCTCCTTGAGGAACAGCGACACCACGAAGCCGAGTACCGCGACGGGTACCACGCACAAGAACACCCTGCCCAGCGCGTCGGCGTAGGCGTCGACGATCGGGGCGGCGACCGCGGGCGGCAGCTCGTGCAGCGCCTGTGGCGATTCGGCCGCTCGCGGCGGGGCGCCGCTGGCGATCAGCGCGGACCCCACCCGGGAGGCCAAGAAGTTCGCGAACAGCGTGCCGAAAATCGCTGCGCCGAAAGAACTTCCGATGGTCCGGAAGAACGTGACGCCCGAGGTGGCGACGCCGAGGTCGGCGAAGCTGGCGGTGTTCTGCACCACCAGCACCAGCACCTGCATGCACAGCCCGATGCCGGCGCCGAGCACGAACAGGTAGACCGACTGCTGCCAGGTCGGCGTCGCCGCGGTCATCCCGGACAGCAGGTAGAAGGCCACCGCCATGGTCGCGGTGCCGGCGATCGGGAAGATCCGGTAGCGGCCCGTGCGCCCGACGATCTGACCGCTGCCGATCGAGGTGAGCAGCATGCCCGCCACCATCGGCAGCGTGCGCAGCCCCGAGACCGTCGCTGAGACACCGTTGACGAACTGCATGAACGTCGGCATGAACGTCAACGCGCCGAGCATCGCGAAACCGACGATGAACCCGAGGATGCAGCACACCGTGAACACCGGGCTGGCGAACAGCCTTATCGGCAGGATCGGTTCGGCGGCGCGGATCTCCACCCACACGAAGACCGCCAGCGCCACCGCCGAGGCGGCGAACAGGCCGATGATTGTCGGCGACGACCAGGGATAGGTGCTGCCACCCCAACTGGTGGCCAGCGTCAGCCCCGAGGCGCCCAGGCCGACGAACAGGATGCCCGCGTAGTCGATCACCGGTCGGCCGGTGCGCGCCAGTGCGGGGATCGCGACCGCCGCCACCGCGAGGACGACGATGCCCACCGGCACGTTGATCCAGAACGCCCACCGCCAGCTGAGGTGGTCGGTGAAGAAGCCGCCCAGCAGCGGACCGATCACCGTGGTCACACCGAACACCGCGCCGAGCGCGCCCTGGTAGCGGCCGCGGTCGCGCAGCGGGATGACCTCGCCGATCAGTGCCATCGCGGTGACCATGATCGCGCCGCCGCCGATGCCCTGCAGGGTGCGCGACGCGACCAGCATGGTCATCGAGCTCGCCAGCCCGCACAGCACCGAGCCGACGAGGAAGAACAGCACCGCGGCCGCGAACACGGTCTTGCGGCCGAACAGGTCGCCGAGCTTGCCGGCGATCGCGGTGACGATCGTGGAGGCCAGCAGGTAGCTGGTCACCACCCACGACTGGTGCCCGGCGCCGCCGAGGTCGGCGACCACGGTCGGCAGCGCCGTCGCGACGATCGTCTGGTCCAGCGCCGCGAGCAGCATGCCCAACAGCACCGCGAGAAACACCAGGTTGCAGCGCTGCGCACTGATCTGCGCGCTGACGACCGCGCCGCCCGACTCCGGGTCGGCCGGCTCGACCCCGGCAGCGATGGTCTGACGCGTCATCCGTCCCTTCCGACATGAACTCCGCCAGCCATATCGTTAGTCAGGCTATGAAAGTTACACGCCGGGCAAGGGGTGCCCCGGTGACCGGAGCTGAAACGACCGCGCGACGACTACAGCCGACGACTACAGCGAGGTGGGCGGCCGCGACACACATTGGGCCGCGTAGAGCTCGTCGCCGAGCTTGTCCATCAACTGCAGCTGCGTCTCGAGGTAGTCGATGTGCTCCTCCTCGTTGGCCAGGATCTTCTCCAGCAGCCCGGCGGACACCGCGTCGCCCTTCTCACGGCACATGAGGATGCCCGGACGCAGTCGTTCGACGACCTCGTACTCGATCGCCAGGTCGGCCTGGAACTGCTCGCGCAGGTTCTGGCCGATGCGCAGCGAGAAGAGCCGCTGATAGTTCGGGAGGCCGTCGAGCATCAGAATGCGGTTGGTGATGTCCTCCGCGTGATGCATTTCCTCGAACGACTCTTTACGCGTGTATTCGGCGAGTTCGGTGAAGCCCCAATTCGCCTGCATCTTCGAATGCAGGAAATACTGATTAATGGCCGTCAATTCGCTCGTCAATTGCTCGTTGAGCAATTTCAGTACGTCCGGGTCACCTTGCATGGTCGCTCCTATGCTCCTGAGGGCTGGTCAGAGATCGCGGGAGGTGGTGCGTACTCCAATCTAGTCGAGTAAACCCCCGGAGTCGTCGCGATATTCGTGGCGTGACGCGGGTTTTCGGCCCGATATCAGGCCCCGGAGCCATCTCACACCGCAGATCAGGGGCTTACTCTGGACTGCCTAGCCTAAGTAAGGTTAGACTCACCTACCACGCCACCGGCCCCGCGAGACAGACAGGATCCAGCAATGGGTGAGTACGACCTGCACTCATTGATTCTGGCCTGCGATTTTCGCGTCAATGATGTCGACCACATGTGGAATTGGCTCAAACGGCACCGCGATGAAATGCAGTCATTCGGCGCGCACCACGTCGTGCTGTACGAGTCGATCTGGGAATCGAACCGGGTGCTGATGACCATCGGAATTCGGCACGCGAAATCGATTCGTGAGGTGCTGGCGTCGCCGGCGATCTTCAAGTGGTTCGACATCGCAGGCGCCGAGGACATCCCGCCGGTGTTCGGCGGTGAGGTGGTGGAGAAGATCGACCTGTACCCGCCGTCCCCGGCCGACCACGTCGGCCGCGTCGTCGTCGGGGTCATGTCGTCGGTCGAGGACGTGCCCACGCTCATGGTCAAGGTGCACGACGGTCTGGAGCGGTTCAAGAGCGGCGGGGTCCGCAAGGTGTGGGTCTACCGCGCACTCGACGACGGGCAAGAGGTGATGATCCTGCAGGAGATCGAGGACGAGATCGCGGCCCGCCAGTGGATCGACCACCCCGACGCGGCCGCGGAGTGGATGACCACCGCCGGACTGGGCCCGTATCCATCGCAGTTCGTGGGCCGCTTCGCCCACCTGATGAGCCTCGAGCAGGTCTGAGGAGCGCCATGTTCGTCTGCCTGTGCACCGGAGCCACCAGCCACGACGTGGCCGAGTGCGTCGCCAACGGCGCCCGCACCTCCAAGCAGGTCGCCGAGGCCTGCGGCGCCGGCGTCGACTGCGGCCGCTGCCGGCGCACCGTCCGCTCGATCATCGAGTCGTACTTCGCCCGGGAGCACGCCACCCCGGCCGCGGTCAGCCGCTGATCAGTCCCCGCGCTTGCCGGTGAAGTCGGCCAGCGCGCTGGCGTTGGCCGCCGCCCCCAGCAGCACCGCGAACTGTTCGCTCTCCCGCGCCATCGCCGCGGCCACCGCGTCGCGCAGCGGCGCGCTCATCGTCTGCTTGACCGCCATCAGGCTCGCGATCGGCCGGGCCGCCAGAATCTCGGCGTGCCGCCGCGCCTCCGCCAGCAGCTCGTCGGGCTCACAGACCTTGAACACCAGGCCCATCCGGTGCGCCTCGGGGGCGTCCACCCACTCCGACGACATCAACAGCCAGGCCGCGTTCTGCCGACCCATCAAGCGCGGCAACAGATATGACGACGCCGCCTCCGGCGCGACACCCAGGCTGGTGAACGGCGTCTTGAGCCGCGCCGTCGTCGACATGAACGCCAGATCCGCGAAACCCAGCATCGTCGCGCCGATCCCGACGCCGACCCCGTTGACCGCGCAGATCAGCGGCTTCGGGAAGTCGGCGAGCGCCTCGATCATCGTCGGGAAGTTCGAACCCTGCGCGTTGAACTCGGGATCGGTGACGCGCCTTTGCATCTCGTGCAGGTCGTTGCCGGCGCTGAACGCCCGCCCGTTGCCGGTGATGAGCACGACCGCGACCTCCGGGTCGTCGGCGGCCTGACGCAGTGCCGCGGCGGTCTCGGCGTACATCGCCTCGCTGAACGCGTTGAGCACCTCCGGACGGTTCAACGTGACGGTGCGGACGCGGTTGGCGTCGGAGATCTCAAGTGTGCTGGTCAACAAGGCTCCTCATGCACTGTGGTCTCGGCCACGCAGAGCCTACCGTCGCCGGGTCCGCGCTCACCGCGCAGAGTCGAACGGGGTGCGCAGCACGTAGCGACTGGTGGGCACCGTGTCGATATCGCGGTTGGCGCCGAAGCGCTCGGTGCTGGCGACCATGCGTCCCATCCGGTCCGCCAACTCGGCGTCGTCGGCGGCGTCGAAGAATGCGTGCAGATCCGACAGCGCCGCCGTCGGGAACAGCTCCTCGACGATCGCGGCGACGGTCGGCGCCTGCGGGGTCAGCGCCCGCACCACGTAGTTCTGGGTGTAGCCGAAGGTCGACTGCGTGTCGATCGCGACCTGCGTGTGGTCGAGCTGCCAGCGGGTCAGCCAGGTCGCCTCGTCGAGGTCGGCGGGCCTGCGCAGCAGCGCCACGTTCGCGAAACCCGGGGTGCGTTCACCGGGCGCGGTGGCCGGCGGGTCCAGCGGCACCGACTCGGTGACCAGATAGGCATCCACCCGGGAGGCCTCACGGCGCAGCCGGTCCAGTGCCGCAGCGACCTGGTCGCCGTAGCTCTGCTGGGTCCAGATGCTGACCACCCCGACCACCGGCGGGTCCAGCGTCGTCAGCGTCATCAGTGAGTCGCGCACCTCACCGTCGCGCACGTTGACCGCCAGTCCGGGCAGCCCGAGTTCGAGCAGATCCGAGGCGACCTCGCCGCGCAGCCGCGCGCACCAGGCGTCGTCGGCGTCGGCTCCGGCAAGGGTGATGATGACCTTCTCCACCCGGCCAACTTATCCCCCGCTCAGGCCTCCAGCCGCGCCCGGATCCGGGTGAGCCGCTCGCGCAGCTCGGCCTCGTCGATCAGGCCGCGCGCCACCAGCGAGTGCGCCAGTGCGACGAGTTGGTTCTCCGGGTACGGCAGCTGCGCGTACCGGGTGGCCGACAGCACGTCCTCCTCATCACGGCGCTGCTTGAAGTCGGGCACCCCGGGTGCGCAGTCGGCCGCGCGGTCGAGCGCGTCACACAGCCCGTCGAGGCTGGTCTTCCACGGCGGCACCGGGTTGGCCACCCCGTACTTGGCCGCCATCCGCGGCCACACCTGGTTGCGTTCGACGATCTCGTCGAGCGTGCGCACGGGCGTCGCGTTGATGCCGGGATCGGCTGCCGCACTCATGGTTTCGGTGCCGGGTGGACGGCGGGACGGGTGTCGGTGATGACGTTGGTGGTGATCCCCGGTCTGGGCAGCGCCACCCCGATCAGGCAGTCGCGGGTGATGATCTCGGTGAGCTGGTCCTCGGTCCAGTCCTCGGTGCCCGCGGGCCGCATCGGCATCACCATGAAGCGGTGCTTCTGGTTGGAGTCCTGCACCCGCACGGCGACCTCGTCGGGCAGGTACAGGCCGAACTCGGCGAGCACCTGACGCGGCCAACGCACCATGCGTCTGCGGTAGTTCGGGGTCCGGTACCACTCCGGGGAGTTGCCGAGGATCGGCCGCGGGTAGCACGAGCACAGCGCGCACACGATCACGTTGTGCAGTGCCGGGGTGTCGGCGAGGATCTCGAACGCGGTGAAGTCGCTGGGCGTGCCGAACCCGGTGGGCTCCAGCCAGTCGACGCCGACCTCCTTGCTGGCGGTCATCGGTTCGGTCAGCGCCAGCTGTTTGAAGTCCGGGTCCAGCCACGCCCTGGCGACCAGCCGGGCGGCCGGGGTGGGGCCGATCTGCTCGGCGAACTCGGTGAACCGCCGGTGCTCCTCGGCGGTGAAGATGCCCTTCTCGATGCACAGTTCGCGCAGCGCGATCTCGAGCACCTCGAAGTCGGTGATCTCGTCGACCATCGGCGCGACGGTGCGCTCGTGATCGTGATCGTGGTCGTGCCCGGGGTCAGACATCAGGCGGCCTCCAGCCAGTGTTCGGGGATCTCGGTCTCGACGACGTCGGCGTCGGTGCCGGTGTAGCCGTGCCACAGCTGCGACATCCGGAACCGCACGACGTAGAACCACTCGGCGCGGGCCGGCCGGTCCCAGGTCTCGTCCTCGGGTGCCGGGCTCTCGTAGGCGACCGTGACGATCTGCCCGCGGGCGCCGCGCACGTACTCCGGTGTGCGGGTGTAGAAGAGGACCGGCAGTTCACGCACCACCACGGCGTCCCCGACGGCGAACCTCGGTGTGCCGGCCTGCCCGGCGTACACCTGCGGGTCCCCCGTGCCGACCGCGTGCTGGTGGTGGGAGTTGCGGGTGATGCCCGCACCGTCGCCGACGCCGCGAGGGCGGGCCTCCAGCGTCTTACCGGCCAGCCCACCGGCGTAGCGCGCCTTGACCTCGGCCATCCGCTCGGTGAGCTCGGTGAGGCCGATGTGGTGCTTTTCCACCAGCACCCGCGCCACCGCCAGCAGCCACCGGCCGTAGTACGGCAGGCCGAGGTATTCGGCGCGGCCCACGTCGACGTTGCCGATCCGGCGGCGCTCCTCGGACAGCCAGATCCCGCGCCATGCCAGCACCTCGCACATCACGTACGTCATGTGCTCCCAGTACTCGTAGTCCTTGTTCTCGTACTTCATCGGTGCGTCGGGTTCGCCGCCGACGTCGTGAACCGGCTTGAGGTAGGCGGTGATCCGCGCATGGTCGAGCAGGTCCGGGGTGGGGGCGTCCGGCAGCTCCGGGTAGGCCGACTTCAACCGGGCCACCAGGTCGAGTTGTGCTGCGCGCTCGGCTGCGGTGCTCATGACGATTCCCTTCGCCGCCCGCGCGCAGCCGACCATCTGCCGGCCGGCGCGGTTTCCCGTGGGTGGTGCTGTGCAGATGTGTGGCGCCAATGCCAGGCCGTGCCCGAATTGACGGTGGAGATACCGAATTCCGTCGTCGGCGGCTGCTGAGTCTGAGACTGACCCCGTGCCCGCACTGTATCCCCGCACCCGCGGTCGGCGCAGTGAATCGGACCGACTCCCCGTGCGCGCGAGCGTGTCTGCCCGCGGATCGCGGGCGTGTCCCGAGCGCCGGTCGCGGGCACACCGCGCGGGACAGGTCAGAATGGGTGCGTGAGCGCCGGGGCCCGGATGATCGACGCGCTGCGAGCGACGATGCCCGACGGCGGCGCGGTGGCCCGCAGCGTGTTCGCGGTGCTGGTGACGACGACGGCCACGCTGCTGTGGGTGCCCGGTGCCGCGGCGCTGTGGGTGGCCGCGGCGGGCGCGGTCGCGGGTGCGGTGGCGCTGCAGGACAGTCCGGGCGGGCGCATCTCCCGGGTGGGCCTGGCGTCGTTGCAGATGGGCGCCGCGGTGCTGCTGGGCGCGCTCACCTCGAATTTCCACGCGGTGTTCGTAGCGGTGCTGGCCCTGTGGTGTTTCGCCGCCGGACTGCAGTGGGCGGTCGGCCACAACGCGGGCCTGGTCGGCGCGGCGGCGGGGGCGCTGCTGGTCGTGGCGCCGCAGGAGCCCCCGACCGTCGCCTCGGTACTGCTGCCGACCGTGCTGACCATCCTCGCCGGCGCCGTGCAGGCGGCGCTGATCGCGATCTGGCCCCCGCAGCGGTGGCGCACCCAACGGGAGGCGCTGACGGAGGCCTACCAGTCGCTGGCCGACGAGGCCCGCACCATCGGCGCGGCACCCGAGACTCCGCCGCCTGCGCCGCTGATGCCGTCGCTGCGCGACGCGTTCCTCGACACCCAGGCCAGCCAGCGGCCCGAGGCCTACCTGGGCGGGCACCGGCTGCCCGAGCGGATCATGGCCACGCTGCGCACCCTGCGGGAGGGGCCGGGCGCCGCCGACGAGGACGTCGCGCGGATGGCGGCGGCCGCCGCCGAGGTGCTCGACGCGATCGCCGACCACTCCCACACCGCCCGCCGTGACGCCGAACACGGCCTGGCCCGGTTCGACGAGGCGGTGTCCCAGCTTTCCGACTCGGAACTGACTGCCGCGCAGCGGCTTTCGCAGCAGCTGCACGAGGCCGCCGAGCTGCGGTTCCCGGACCTGTACCGCACGGACGTGGTGAGCACGGTCCGCGACGCCGTGCGGGTGGTGCGCTCGCACATGTCGCTGACGTCGCCGATCCTGCGGCACGCCATCCGATTGTCGGCGGCCGTCACGCTCGGCGCCGTGGCCGACCGGTACGCGCCGGTGCAGCACGGTTTCTGGGTCGCGCTCACGGTGCTGATGGTGGTGCGCCCGGAGACGGCGCACACCTACACCCGCTGCGTCGGGCGGTTGACCGGTATCGCCGTCGGGGTCGTGGCGGCCTCACTGGTCGAACTGCTGCTGCACCCCGCCGGCGTACCGGCCGCGGTGCTGGGGGCCGCATGCCTGGCGCTGGCGTACGTGGTGAACAGGACCGGCGACATCGCGGTCTCGGCCGCGGTCAGCGCCGCGGCGGTGTTCCTGACCGACATCGACGCGCTCACCGCCGGCGCGACGCTGGAGGACCGGTTGTTCGCGGTCGTGGTCGGCGGCGGGCTGGCGGTCGTCGCGCACGTGGCGTTCCCCGACCACGCGCTGACGCGGTTGCACCAGCGCGCCGGCGAGCTGCTCAAGTGTGAGATCGAGTACGCGGCCACCGTGATCCGGGCCTATGTCCGTGAGATCGACCATCCCACCGATGCGCTCAGCGCGGCCTGGCAGCAGGCGTTCCGGGCCCGCGCCGGGTTCGAGGCGGCCTCCGGCGCGGCGCGTACCGAGTCGCGGGAGCTGCGGCTGTGGCTGCGCTCCTACCGCACCGCGCTCAACGCCGTCACCGTCGCGTGCACCGCGCTGGAACGCAGCCTGCCCAGCACCCCATCCCCCACGCTGACGCCGGAATTCATTGCCGCCGTGGATGATTACGTCGACGCCCTGCGCGGCGCCCCGCCGTCGCCCGCGGCCCCGTGGACCGTCGACGTCGCCGCGCTGACCGCGGCCACCCAGCAGGTGCGCGAGCGGGCGGCCGATCTCACCGGCGACGACGCCTCCGCGCGCGTGCTGGTCGCCGAGATCTCCGCGATCACCCGCAGCCTGTCGGGCATCGCGGAGTTCAGCGTGCCCACTTCGGCGAGATGAACACCCCGTCGGCCTCGACGGTGACGCCGTCGGCGTCGGAGAGCCGGCCGACCGCGTAGGCCTTGTGCCCGTCGACCTCGGTGATGCGCGCCTGGGCGTGCAGCCGGCCCAGCGGGGTGGGCCGCAGATAACGCAGCGTGATCGTGCCGGTGAAGCGCGGCCGGTCCGCGTTGGCCGCGATCTCGCCGAGCACGTGGTCGAGGATGAGCGCGGCCACCCCACCGTGCACGTGTCCGGGCGGGCCCTCGTAGGCGGCGCCGAGCTCGAAGTCGGCGTACACGCTGTCGTCGGCGCCACTGTCGTCGGCGCCGCGCAGGATGGTCAGCGGCGGGGCGATCGGGTTGCGCACCCCGATCACCGGGTTGCCCCACGGCATCCGGTCCCCGTTACTGGTGACACGCACCCCGAACGCGCCGTCGATCTGACGCGCCCGCAGCGCGGCGGTGGCGGCGTCGATCTGTGCCTTGACCTGCGCGACGGTCTCGTCGTCGGCCTCGGTGCGGATCGTCGCGTCGATCAGCTCGCGCACCGACTCGGTGAGCGGCTCGTAGCGCTCGCGTAACCGGTTGACCTCAGCGGACGGCACGTCGCCGATGTTGATGAACTCGACCACCCAAGCACTAGAACACGTTGCAGCGGACGTGTCGAAACGGGGGGTCGGAACCGCCACGCGGCCGTCGGCGCGGCGCTGTCGTTCATCGGGCTGATCCACGCACCCGAGGTCGCGTGGGCGGCCAGCCCCGCGGTGGCACTGGGCTACCTGATGTTCGGCCTGGTGTGCCTGACGTTCTGGCTGCTGCCCGGCGGACCCGGAGGAAAGGAACCCATCGAGATCACCGACGACGCTGTCGCCGGTCACTGACCCCGGGGAGGCGGGAGGACGGCTTCGGTGCCGGGCGTCACACCCGGCACCGAAGCCGCATTAGATTACCTAAGTATTCGTGGGCAGCTGTCTACGAAGTCCCCTACGCTGATCGGCATGGCCGGAACCGCCGCGCGTGCCCACAGCGCCGACCCCCGCGCTGAACGCGTCCGCACCCGGCTGCGGGAGGCCGCGTTCGCCCTCGCTCACGAGCGACCCGTCGACACGCTGACCGTCGGCGACATCGTCGCCCGCGCCCAGGTCAGCAGGCAGGTCTTCTACCAGCACTTCACCGACCGCGACGACGCCGTCGCCACCGCGGTCACCACCGCGTTCACCACCGCCGCGGCCGACCTCACCGGCGACCCGCACGACCGCATCGCGCGACTGTTCGACTTCGCCGCCGACCACCGCGCCGCCTACCACAACGTCGTGACGAGCACCGTCGCCCGCCGGGTGGCGGTGGCCTTCCACGCCGAACTTCTCGGGCCGTGCGAGGAGATCGCGACGGCGGCCATGCCCGGCATCGCGCCGATCGCCGGGGTGACCACCGGTGCGGTCACCCGATTCCTGGTCGGCGGGTTCATGGAGGTGCTGCGGTCCTGGATGGAGGATCCGCACGCCTCCGACCTGGGCGGCCGGGTGCGCGCCGCCCTCGACACCGTCAGGGCCCTCCTCACACCCAGGGCCCTACCCACCCCGCGAGCCGACGCGACGTGACCGCAACCCGGCCACCGTCGGTTCGTGAGAGAAGAAAGGTCCACATCAGTGGGTAGACACCACGCCCCCGAACAGACGCGCCCGCACGTGCGGGCGGTCCGCACCACCGTGGCACTGCTCGGCGGCCTGACTGTGTTCGTGCTCGCGATGATCGCCAGCTACGCCGGCGCGTTCGCCAACCCGACGCTGCACGACCTCAAGGTCGCCGTCGCCGGTCCCCCGCACCTGGTCGACTCGCTTCGGGATCAGGATGCGTTGAGCGTCAACGCCGTCGACGACGCCGCCGCGGCGCGCCAGCAGGTCCACGAACGCAGCGCGGACACCGCGTTCGCGGTCGCCCCGACCGGGACCATGACCGTCTACGTGGCAGGCGGCGGCGGGCGCAGCGTCGCCAACGCCGCCGAACGGGTCGGCGCCGAGATCGCCACGGGCGCAGGGCTGCGCCCGGTCGTCGAGGACGTCGCCCCCACCTCCCCCGCCAACCCGTCGGGCACCGTGGAGTTCTACGCGATCATCTTCCTGTCGATCGGCGCATCGGTCGGCGCGACCATCCTCGCCCGGGTGATGGGCCCCGTGCGCCGGCTCGCCACGCTGGCGCTGCGCACCGGCAGCCTGGCGGTGTTCTCGGCGGTGCTCGCCGGCGGTGTGACGCTCTACGTCGACGCGGTTCTGGGCGCACTGGTCGGGCACACCTGGCAGGTGTTCGGCGTGCTGTGGCTGTACTCGATGGCGGTCGGCCTGGCGATCACCGGTGTCGCGGCCGCACTGGGCAACATCGCGTCACTGGCGCTGACCGGCTTTCTGGTCGTCATCGGCAACGCCGCCGCGGCCGGACCGGTCGGCCGTCCGCTGCTGTCCGGGTTCTACGCGATGTTCAGCGCCATCGTGCCCCAGGGCTCGGGGGTGGCGCTGCTGCGCAGCGTCTCGTACTTCGACGGAAACGGCGCGCAGACCCCGCTGGTGACGCTGGCGGTGTGGGCGGCCGCGGGCATTCTTTGCGCAACGCTCGCCGTCGCGGCGAGGCTGAATTATCGTGCGCTGCATGACCGTATCAAGCGCGGACGAGACGTACTTCGACCTCGGGTCCTATCACCGGCGGACTGACACGCCCTCACCGCAGGCGCAGATCTGGTTCGACCGCGGGATGGTGTGGTCCTACGCCTTCAACCACGAGGAGGCGATCCGCTGCTTCGAACGCGCGCTGGAAATCGACCCTGACATGGCGATCGCGCGGTGGGGCGTGGCGTATGCGATCGGCCCGAACTACAACAAGCAGTGGGATGCGTTCGACCCCGTCGACGCCGCGGCCTCACTCACCCGGGCCCGCACCGAGTTACGGCGAGCCGCCGAGGGTCGCGCGTCGGAGGTCGAACGCGCGCTGATCGACGCACTGGCCGCCCGCTTCCCCACCGACGACCCGGCCGACCATGCGGCACTCGACGCCGGCGCTGCCGCCTACGCCGACGAAATGCTGGCGCTCGCAACGAGATACCCCGACGACGTGGACGTCGCCGCACTGGCCGCCGACGCGCTGGTCAACCTGACCGCGTGGGCGCTGTGGGACACCCGCACCGGCGAGCCGGCACCGGGATCGCGGGTGGTGGAGGTCAAGCGGATCCTCGACGCCGCCCTGGCCACCGAGGCGGGCCGCAGCCACCCCGGCATCCTGCATCTGTACATCCACACCATGGAGATGTCGGGTCGCCCGCAGGACGCGCTGCCCGCCGCCGACCTGCTGCGCGACCTGGTGCCCGACGCCGGGCACCTGCGTCACATGCCCAGCCACATCGACGTGCTGTGCGGCCACTACCGCGAGTCGGTCATCGCGAACCAGGCCGCCGCGCAGGTCGACCGGCGGTTCGTCGACCGCGAGGGACCGCTGAACTTCTACTCGCTGTACCGGGCGCACAACCTGCACTTCGTCGTGTATTCGGCGATGTTCGAGGGCAATTCGCGCGCGGCCCTGGCCGCCGCCGACGAGCTGGCCGGCCAGCTCACCCCCGAGCTGCTGTCGATCTCGTCGCCGCCGATGGCCGACTGGCTGGAGTCGTTCGTGCCGCTGCGCGTGCACGTGCTGATCCGGTTCGGCCGCTGGGATGAGCTGATCGCCACCGAACTGCCCGAGGACCGCGACCTGTACTGCAGCACCGTCGCCACCATCCACTACGGGCGCGCAGTTGCCTATGCCGCCACGGGCCGGGTCGAGAAGGCCCGCGCCGAACGTGAGGCGTTCCGGGCGGCGTACGCGCGCATCCCCGACAGCCGCTACCTGTTCAACAACACCGTGCTCGACATCCTGGCCGTGGCCGCCGAGATGCTCGACGGTGAGATCGCCTACCGCGCTGGCGATTACGACACCGCGTTCGAACATCTCAGGCGCGCAGTCGAACTGGACGACAATCTGCCCTACGACGAACCCTGGGGATGGATGCAGCCCACCCGCCACGCGCTGGGTGCGCTGCTGCTCGAACAGGGCCGCGTCGAGGAGGCCGCCGCGGTGTACGCGGCCGACCTCGGCCTGGACCCCACGCTGCCGCGCCCGTGCCAGCACCCGAACAACGTGTGGAGCCTGCACGGCTACCACGAGTGCCTGCAGCGGCTCGGCCGCGCCGCCGAGGCGAACATCATCGGCCGCCAGCTCGAGATCGCCGCCGCCCGCGCCGACGTACCGATCCTGGCGTCCTGCGCATGCCGCCTCGATGTCACCCGGCACTGCTGCGACTGACCCGTAGACTGCGGGTGTGGCGCTGAGCGACGACGACATCACTCACCTCGCCCGCTGCGTGGAACTCGCACGCGAGGCGCTCGACGACGGTGACCAGCCGTTCGGATCGGTGCTGGTGGACGCCGACGGACAGACCCTGTTCGAGGACCGCAACCGGGTCAAGGACGGTGACCACACCCGTCACCCCGAACTCGCGATCGCCCTGTGGGCGGTGGCGAGCATGAGCCCCGATGCACGGGCCCGCGCCACCGTCTACACCTCCGGCGAGCACTGCCCGATGTGTGCCGCCGCGCACGCATGGGTGGGCCTGGGCCGCATCGTCTACGCCACCTCGGCAGAACAACTCAGCGGGTGGCTGACCGAGTGGGGCGTGCCACCGGCCCCGGTCGCACCGCTGCCGATCACCACCGTCGCACCCGGGGTGCCGGTGGACGGGCCCGCCGAGCGGTTCGCCGACGAGATGAAGGCCCTCTACGCCGCGGCGTTCCGGCCGTGACCGCCGCCGAACCCGAATGGGTCCGCCACGTCGTGTGGTGGCACATCTACCCGCTCGGCTTCGTCGGCGCCTACCCGGCCGATCCGCCGCCCGCCCTGGAGGAGCACCGGCTGCGCCGCGTCATCGCGTGGCTGGACCACGCCGTCACGCTCGGCGCATCGGGGATCGCGCTGGGACCGGTGTTCGCGTCGCGCACCCACGGCTACGACACCACCGACCACTACGACATCGATCCGCGACTCGGCGATGACGACGACTTCGACGCGCTCGTCGACGCCGCCCACCAGCGCGGGCTGCGGGTGCTGCTCGACGGGGTGTTCAACCACGTGGGCCCCGACTTCGTCGAACCGTCGTTTCTGCGCCGCACCGGCGACGAGGTCGACACCTTCGAGGGGCACGGAGATCTGCTGGCCCTCGACCACGACAACCCCGCGGTCGCCGACTACGTCACCGACGTGATGACGCACTGGCTGCGCCGCGGCGCCGACGGCTGGCGCCTGGACGCGGCCTACGCGGTGGCCGACGGGTTCTGGGCCCAGGTGCTGCCGCGGGTGCGTCAGCAGTTCCCGCAGGCCTACTTCGTCGCCGAGATCATCCACGGCGACTACGCCGCGCGGGTGCAGGAGGCCGGCTTCGACTCGGTGACCCAGTACGAGCTGTGGAAAGCGGTGTGGAGCGCACTCAACGACGGCAACTTCCACGAACTGAACTGGGCTTTGGTGCGGCACAACGAGTTTCTCGACACCTTCGTGCCGCTGACGTTCGTCGGCAACCACGACGTGACCCGGATCGCCAGCCGACTCGACGACATCCGCCACCTCGAGCACGCGCTGGTGCTGCTGATGACCACCGGCGGCACCCCCAGCGTCTACGCCGGCGACGAGTTCGCCTTCCGCGGGGTCAAGGAGGAGCGGTTCGGCGGCGACGACGCGGTGCGCCCCGAATTCGGTTCTGCCCCACCGCAGCTCGACACGCACAGCACCGACGTGTTCCGGCTGCACCAGCACCTGATCGGGTTGCGCCGGCGCCATCCGTGGCTGCACACCGCGCGCACCGAGGCGCTGCGCCTGGACAACCGGCGCTACGTCTACCGGACCGGTGCGGGACCCGACAGCCTGATCGTCGCACTCAACATCGACGACTCGCCGCTGACCGTGTCGCTGCCGGACCTCGGGGTGCCGCAGGGTCAGATCGTCGCCGGGTCGGGCGCTCCGCAGCCCGAGATCCTCAGCGCGGCCGAGGTCCCGCCGCACGGCTGGCTGGTCATCGCGCCGCGCTGAGCCGTTCCACGGTCACCGGATCGAGCTCGCCCCCGTAGAAGCGGTCGAGCACGGCGCGGAACTCGGCGTCGTCGTCGGTGGCCATGCTGAACAACGTCATCGACGATCTCACCTTGAGGTTGTCCGGCCAGCCGAACACCTCCTCGGCCGACCCCCGCTCGATGCCGGCGACCACGCGGGCGCACTCGCGCAGCCGCGGGCCCAGCACCGAGTGTGCGAGGTAGGCACGGGCCTCCTCGATCCCGGAGATGCCGTACCGGTCGGCCATCGCGCTGCTACCCAATCCACGCAGCTGCGGGAACACGTACCAGATCCAGTGGCTGCGTTTGCGGCCGGCACGCAGTTCGGCGAGCGCGGTGTCGTAGTTCTGCTGCTGAGCAGCAACATACCTCTGAAGATGGAAGGGGTCGTCCGGGCATGATGTTTCGCTCACAGCACCTCCCGTGCACAGGTTCGCGATATTGTCTCGTGCTTGATGGCAACCACACCTGAACCGGCGACCGCGGAACAGCCGGCATCCGTCACCCCCGTCTCTCGCCGGCTGCTGTCGCGGATCAGCATCCAGTCGAAACTCCTGGCGATGCTTCTGGCCACCAGCGTGCTGTCGGCCGCGGTCGTCGGGTTCATCGGATACCAGTCTGGCCGGACGTCGCTGCGCGATTCGGTGTTCGACCGGCTCACCGAGATCCGGTCGGCCCAGGCGCGCCAGCTCGAGTCCGCCTATGCCGATCTGCGCGACTCCCTGGTCATCTACACCCGGGGCACCACCGCGGTGCAGGCGGTGAAGGCGTTCACCGAGGGGTTCGCCGAACTCAACGACGCCACCGTCACCCCCGCGCAGTGGCAGTCGGTCGTCGACTACTACAACCGCACATTCAGCGACCGCCTGGACGGCGACAACGCGGTTGATATCCGGGCGCTGCTGCCGGCGTCGAACGCGCAGAGATACCTTCAGGCCCACTACACCGCGCCGTTCGACGACTGGGACAAGGCGATCGCGTTCAACGACGCGCGCGACGGCAGCGCCTGGTCGGCGGCCAACGCCCGGTACCAGGACTTCTTCCGCGAGATCGTGGAGCGCTTCCACTTCATGGACGCCCTGCTGCTCGACACCCGCGGCACCGTCGTGTACTCGGCGTACAAGGGCGTCGATCTGGGCACCAACATCCTGACCGGCCCGTACCGCGAGGGACTGCTGCGCGACGCCTATCAGAAGGCGCTGGCGTCGAACTCCGTCGACTACGTCGGGGTCACCGACTTCGGTGCCTACCAGCCCGCCGATTAGCCCACCGCGTGGATGGTCTCCCCGGTCGGCGAGAACGGCCACCTCGACGGCGTGCTGGCGATGCAGTTCCCGATCACCAAGGTCAACGAGCTGATGACCATCGGCGGGCAGTGGGAGACCGCCGGGCTCGACAAGACCGGTGAGACCTTCCTGGTCGGCCCCGACGACCTGATGCGATCGGACTCCCGGCTGCTGCTGGAGGATCCGGAGCGCTACCGGACCGACGTCGTCGAGGCCGGCACGCCTCCCGAGGTCGCCGACGAGGCGGTCCGGTTGGGCAGCACGGTGTTGATCCAGCCGGCCAGCAGCGATGCGGCCGAGTTCGCGCAGCGAGGCCGCACCGGCACGAAGGTGGGCCGTGACTATCTCGGGCACGAGACGCTGAAGTCCTACGCACCGCTGGACCTGCCGGGGCTGGACTGGGCGGTGATCGCCAAGATCGACACCGCGGAGGCCTTCGCGCCGGTGTCGGCGTTCACCCGCACGCTGGTGTTGTCCACCGCGGGCATCATCTTCGTCGTCTGCCTGGCGGCGATGCTGCTGGCCCGGCTGTTCGTCCGGCCGATCGGCCGGCTCGAGGCCGGCGCCCAGAAGATCAGTGCCGGCGACTACGGCGTGAACATCCCCGTGGTGTCGCGTGACGAGTTCGGTGACCTCACCGCCGCGTTCAACACGATGAGCCGCAACCTGGCCATCAAGGAGGACCTGCTCACCGAGCAGCGCCGGGAGAACGACCGCCTGCTGCGGTCGCTGATGCCCGAGCCGGTGGTGCAGCGCTACCGGGAGGGCGAGGAGACCATCGCCCAGGACCACCAGAACGTGACGGTGATCTTCGCCGATATCGTCGGTCTCGACGAGCTGTCCCGCACGCTGTCCTCCGAGCGGCTGCTGGAGATCGTCAACCGGCTCAACCGCCAGTTCGACGCGGCCGCGGAGAATCTCGGCGTCGAACAGGTGCGCACGCTGCACAACGGCTACCTGGCCAGCTGCGGGCTGAGCGTGCCGCGCCTCGACAACGTCCGGCGCACCGTGGACTTCGCGATCGAGATGCAGCGCATCGTGGACCGTTTCAACGCCGAGACCGGCCACCACCTGAGCCTGCGCGCGGGTATCGACACCGGCACCGTCACCAGCGGTCTGGTCGCCCGCACCACGCTGGCCTACGACATGTGGGGCTCCGCGGTCGATCTCGCCTACCAGGCGCAGAGCGGCTCCCCGCAGCCCGGCGTGTACGTCACCCGCCGGGTGTACGACGTGGTGCGCGACGGCTTGGACTTCACCTCGGTCGGCACCGTGACCGTCGACGGTGAGGAACAGGAGATCTGGCGGCTGGTGGAGGACCGGTCGTGACCGACCTGTTCGACCAGTCGTGGTTCTGGTGGGCCGTCGGGGTCGCCATCGGCTTCCCGATATGCCTGGTGGCGCTCACCGAGATCCACAACACCCTGCTGCGCCGCGGCAGCAACCTGGTGCGCCCGGTTCACCTGGTGCGCACCTACATCCTGCCGCTGGCGGCGCTGCTGGTCCTGCTGGTCGGCGGCATGGACATCTCCGACGAGGCCACCCCGGTCCGACTGGTGGCGACGCTGTTCGGCTTCGTCGTGCTGGTGCTGCTGCTGTCGGGGATGAACGCGACGCTGTTCCAGGGCGCCCCGGAAAGCTCGTGGCGCAGCCGGATTCCGTCGATCTTCGTCGACGTCGCACGGTTCGTGCTGATCGCCGTCGGCCTCGGCATGATCCTGGCCTACGTGTGGGGCGCCGACGTCGGCGGACTGTTCACCGCGCTGGGCGTCTCGTCGATCGTGCTCGGCCTCGCCCTGCAGAACGCGGTGGGCCAGATCGTCTCCGGGCTGCTGGTGTTGTTCGAGCAGCCGTTCCAGCTCGGCGACTGGATCGACACCCCGTCCGGGCGCGGCCGCGTGGTCGAGGTGAACTGGCGGGCAACGCATATCGACACCGGCAAGGGGATCCTGGTGATGCCCAACTCGGTGCTGGCGGGCGCGTCGTTCACCAACTTCAGCCGGCCGGCGGAATCGCATTCCCTCGGCGTCACCACCGTGTTCGCGGTCAACGACCCACCCGACGACGTGATCAGGATGCTCGACCGCGTGGCCGCATCGCTGCCGCAACTGCGTCCTGACGCGGCACCGCGCAGCGTGCATCTGGGCGGCCAGGAGTACAGCACGTCGATCCCGCTGCGCTCACCCGGCGAGGACTCCGCGGCCAAGGCCATGTTCCTGCGCTGGGTCTGGTACGCGTCCCGGCGCGCCGGGCTGCACCTCGACGAGGCCGAGGACGACTTCGGCACACCCGAGCAGGTGGCTCGGTCGCTGCGGATCGTCGCGCCCACCCTGCGGTTGAGTCAGGAGGAGCAGGAGGCGCTGCTCCCCCAGGTCCGGCTCGCGCGCTACGGCGCCGACGAGTACCTGCAGCACGCCGGTGAGGTGCCCAAGCGGATGTCGTTCATCGTCACCGGGCGGGCGCGCCTGGTCGTCACCACCGACGTCGGCGCCCTGGTGCCGGTGCGCACCCTGGAGAGGGGTGACTTCATCGGGCAGACGACGCTGACCCGCGAACCGGTCACCACCTCGGCGTACGCGCTCGACGAGGTCACCGTGCTGGAGGTCGGCCGGCCCGCCCTCGAAGAGCTGGTGGCCCGAAAGCCGGTGCTGCTGCAGGACTTCGGCAACGCCATCGAAGAGCGTCGCATCACCGTGGCGCGCGCGCTGGCCGACGTCGAGGACTAGCCACGGAGTTTGCTGGCGACGACGACCGTCACGTCCAGCTGACCGCCGCGACCGTCACCGGGCATGACGACTCCGCACCGGACAGCGCCGCGGTGTGCCGCCCCAGAGGTGTGGGAAACACCGCTGTCCCTGAGCTTTCAGGGCCCAGAGGCCCTGTTGCGCGCCTGCCGACAGCCCGACCGCCGAGTCACAGCAGTAACACCGTTCCCACAGGTCACAGGGCGGATCTGCGGACGATGAGTCCGCGCCGAGTCGGAATCGTTAGCCAACCGCGACTTCGAAACCGCATGTCGGACGCGTCCGCGGGCATCCGGTCCGTGTTTCATTACGCAGGCATAGCAACGGCAATTGCTTGTGGAAAGCGATGAAAGGTGGGTTGGTTGCCGTTATGAGGTTCTTCGAGAGGTACCGGTCTTCCGGTAAGAAACTGCTGCGCCGGATGGCGGTGGCAGCCTGCGCGGCTGCCGCGCTGCCCGGTCTGATCGGCGTCGTTGGGGGAACGGCGACCGCGAACGCGTTCTCCCGGCCGGGCCTTCCGGTGGAGTATCTGGACGTCTTCTCCCCGGCGATGAACCGCGACATCCGCGTCCAGTTCCAGGGCGGCGGCCCGCATGCGGTCTACCTGCTCGACGGTCTGCGCGCCCAGGACGACTACAACGGCTGGGACATCAACACCCCGGCGTTCGAGTGGTACTACCAGTCCGGGCTGTCGGTGGTCATGCCGGTCGGCGGCCAGTCCAGCTTCTACACCGACTGGTACCAGCCGTCGCGGGGCAACGGCCAGGACTACACCTACAAGTGGGAGACCTTCCTGACCCAGGAACTGCCGGCGTGGCTGGAGGCCAATCGCGGTGTCTCCCAGACCGGTAACGCGGTCGTCGGCATCTCGATGTCGGGCAGCTCGGCGCTGACGTATGCGATCCACCACCCGGAGCAGTTCATCTACGCCGCCTCGCTGTCGGGCTTCCTGAACCCGTCCGAGGGCTGGTGGCCGATGCTGATCGGCCTGGCGATGCAGGACTCCGGCGGCTACAACGCCGAGAGCATGTGGGGCCCGTCGAGCGACCCGGCGTGGAAGCGCAACGACCCGATGGTCAACATCAACCAGCTCGTCGCCAACAACACCCGCATCTGGATCTACTGCGGCACCGGCGTTCCGTCCGATCTCGATGCCGGGATGGCCGGCCAGAACCTGATGGCCGCCCAGTTCCTCGAAGGGTTCACGCTGCGCACCAACATCACCTTCCGCGACAACTACATCGCCGCAGGCGGCACCAACGGTGTGTTCAACTTCCCGCCCAACGGAACCCACACCTGGGGCTACTGGGGTCAGCAGCTCGAGCAGATGAAGCCCGACATCCAGCGGACGCTCGGCGTGCAGGCCAACGCCTGACCCGCCGCACGATCCACCCACTGAGGGAGCCTGCCGTTTTCCCCCGAGCGGCAGGCTCCCTGCTGTTCGGGGGACGCCGAGTGCACCAGGCCCAGCCCTACAGCCTCGTGCACTCGGCCCGCCCTTATAGCCTCGTGCACTCGGCGATGTCTTCCTCGAACTGCGCCACCATCTCCGCCGTCAACGTCGGCCTGGTATCGGCGATCGCGGCCAGATAGTCGTCGGTGTGCGCCGGCCTGCCGTGGCCGAACTCGACCTCACGCTCGAATGCCGTCTGCGCACCCTTGCGCGCGGCGAACTCGATATCGGCCGGGGTGAACATGGCGCTGGCCTCGACCAGCTTGTCCACCTCGACGTCGGGGCTGTTGGCCCCCAGGTAGCGCCGCCAGATCGCCGCCCGCGCAACCTCGTCCGGTGGCCCGACCGGAATGATGTAGTCGAACCGGCCGTGCCGCAGGAACGCCGAGTCCAGGGACCGCACCGAGTTGGTGGCCACGATCAGCAGTCGCTCGTCGTGCTGACGGAACGCCGGAATCAGCTTGAGCAGTTCGTTGGTCACCCCGCGCGCCGGATCGGTCGGGATCGGCGAACGCGAACCCGCGATCTCCTCGACCTCGTCGATGAACACCACCACCGACTCCAGATCCATCACGCTGGCGAACGCCTCACGCAGCGCGGCGGCCATCGACACCCCGGGTGCGGCCAGCCGCGACGGGAACAATTCCACGAACGGCCAACCCAGCCGCCCGGCCACCGCCTTGGCGAAGCTGGTCTTGCCGGTGCCCGGCGGACCGAACAGGATCACCGCCTTCGGCGGCGACACGCCGTACTGGGCGGCCAGATCCGGTTGCGCCAGCGGCAGCACGATGCGCCGTTCGATGATGCGCTTTTCGGCCTCCATCCCGGCCATCTGCTGCCACAACTCGCGCGGGATCACCTGTCCACCCAGCGATTCCAGCAGTCCCGCATCGGAAATGCCGACGTTGTCGATCTTTTCGAAGTACCGCAGATCCGAGCGCTCCTGGTAGCCGCAGTTGCGCAGCGCGGCGCTGCCGGTCGCGTCGGCGGGCATCAGGGCGCTGATCCGGCGCACCCCGATGCGGCGCAGCCGCGCCTCCAGGTCGGCCAGCAGCGCGCTGCCCACGCCGCGGTTGCGCCACCGGTCGCTCAACGCCACCATCGTGATCCACGCACGCTCGCCCTGCTGGTGCGCCACCGCCATCCCCACCACCTGGTCGCCGACCACCGCGACCACGGCGGGCTGCCCGGAGCGGGCGGCCGAAACCGCCTCGGACACCGGGAACACCGGATGGGCCTCGTCGGGGTGGCGGCTCTGGTCCCAGACCGAGATCGCCTCGTCGAGGTCGTCGTCGTGAAAGTCGCGTAACCGGAATGCAGGCATGCGTCTCTGGATACCGGCCGTCGCACCGGCCCGGCATGCCCCGATCGGGTGATCTCGACGGGGAACAAATCCACCCCCGCCAGAGTTGAGTCCAACAGACTGAAGTTTGGAGGACTGAATGGCTGAAGCCAAGACAGTGCCGGTGTTGTTCCTGAACGACTCGATCGTGCTGCCCGGAATGGTGGTGCCGATCGCGCTGGACGATGCCGCGCGCGCGGCCGTCGATGCGGCCCGCGCCAGTGAGTCCGGTGAGTTGCTGATCGCTCCCCGGCTCGAGGACCGCTACCCGTCCTACGGGGTGCTGGCCTCGATCGTGCAGATCGGCCGGATGCCGGGTGGGCCCGCCGCTATCGTGCGCGGGGTCAGCCGCGCCCACATCGGGACAGGTGCGACCGGCCCGGGTGCGGCGCTGTGGGTGGAGGTGACCGAGGTCGCCGAACCCGAGCCCACCGAGGAGGTGATCAACCTCG
This sequence comes from Mycolicibacterium phlei, assembly GCF_001583415.1. The sequence continues at coordinate 2,461,512 of NZ_CP014475.1, read as the reverse complement.
CCGCCGAGTACAAGAAGCTGCTACTGGCGATGCTGCAGCGCCGGGAGGCCTGGCAGATCATCGATTTCGTCAACCAGCTGTCCGACCCGTCGGCGCTGGCGGACACCGCCGGGTACGCGTCGTACCTGACCCAGGTGCAGAAGCGGCAGCTGCTGGAGACCCCCGATGTCGCCGAGCGGCTGCGCCTGCTCATCGACTGGACCGGCGCGCAGCTGGCCGAGGTCGAGGTCAGCGAGAAGATCGCCGAGGACGTCCGCGAGGGCATGGAGAAGCAGCAGAAGGAGTTCCTGCTGCGCCAGCAGCTCAAGGCGATCCGCAAGGAACTCGGTGAGGACGACGCCGACAGCACCGACGACTACCGGACCCGCATCGAAGAGGCCGACCTGCCCGAGAAGGTGCGCGAGGCCGCGCTGCGCGAGGTCGGCAAGCTCGAGCGCGCCGGTGACCAGAGCCCGGAGAGCGGCTGGATCCGCACCTGGCTGGACACCGTGCTGGAGCTTCCGTGGAACGTGCGCACCGAGGACTCGACCGACCTGAAGGCGGCGCGCGAGATCCTCGACGCCGACCATCACGGGCTCGAGGACGTCAAGGACCGAATCGTCGAGTACCTGGCCGTGCGGGCGCGGCGCGCCCAGCGCGGGATGGCCGTCGTCGGCGGCCGCGGTTCGGGTGCGGTGATGGTGCTGGCCGGCCCGCCCGGTGTCGGCAAGACCTCGCTCGGCGAGAGCGTCGCCAAGGCGCTGGGCCGCAAGTTCGTGCGCGTCGCTCTGGGCGGTGTGCGCGACGAGGCCGAGATCCGCGGGCACCGGCGGACCTACGTCGGCGCGCTGCCGGGCCGTATCGTGCGGGCGATCAGCGAGGCGGGCACGATGAATCCCGTTGTGCTGCTCGACGAGATCGACAAGGTGGGCTCGGACTTCCGCGGTGACCCCGCGGCGGCCCTGCTCGAGGTGCTGGACCCGGCGCAGAACCACACGTTCCGCGACCACTACCTGGACCTGGATCTGGACCTGTCCGACGTGGTGTTCCTGGCCACCGCCAACGTGATCGAGAACATCCCGTCGGCGCTGCTGGACCGCATGGAACTGGTGGAGATCGACGGCTACACCGCCGACGACAAGCTGGCCATCGCGCGTGACTTCCTGCTGCCCCGGCAGCGGGAGAAGGCGGCGCTGACCGCCGACGAGGTCACGGTCACCGAGGCCGCGCTGCGCAAGATCGCCGCCGACTACACCCGCGAACCCGGGGTGCGGCAGTTCGAGCGGCTGCTGGCCAAGCTGATGCGCAAGGTCGCGACGAGGCTGGCCGACAGCGAGGCCACCAGCATCACCATCGACGAGCCGGATCTCGTTGAGTACCTGGGCCGTCCGCGGTTCCTGCCGGAGTCGGCGGAACGCACCGCGGTGCCCGGTGTGGCGACCGGGCTGGCCGTCACGGGGATGGGCGGCGATGTGCTCTACATCGAGGCCAACGCCGTCGGATCGGACGCAGCCGGGGAATCCGCTCTGGTTCTGACCGGTCAGCTGGGCGACGTGATGAAGGAGTCGGCGCAGATCGCGCTGTCCTACGTGCGCTCGCACGCCGAGCAGCTCGGGGTGGACCCGAAGGCGCTGGAGCGGCGGATCCACCTGCACGTGCCCGCCGGTGCGGTGCCCAAGGACGGGCCGTCGGCCGGTGTCACGATGGTGACCGCGCTGGTGTCGATGGCCACCGGACGGCAGGTGCGCGCCGACGTCGGCATGACCGGCGAGGTGACGCTCAACGGTCGGGTGCTGCCGATCGGCGGGGTCAAGCAGAAGCTGCTGGCAGCGCAACGGGCCGGTCTGTCAACGGTTTTCATCCCGCAGCGCAACGAGGCCGACCTGGACGACGTGCCGGCCGATGTGCTCGAGGCGCTGGAGGTCAAGCCGATGACCGACGTCGCCGACATCGTCGCACAGGCGCTGGTGCCCGCCGAGCAGACGGCCACCGCCGCCGCCTGACGCGGATTATTGAGCTCAGGGTCGTGATCCCGACCGGATCACGACCCTGAGCGCATTTTCCGGCAGGTGCGGTCGCCGAGCGAGAACGGGTGGTCGCGATCGTAGCCGAATCACGACCAGGAATGCTATTTCGGCACCAGTTCGGCGGTACCGTCGGCGCATGGCCTACGACGAGGACCTCGCCCACCGCTCGTCGCGCCGGATGGGGTGCGCACCAGGCGCCAACTGCAGCCGTGGGTGACCCGCGGTGTCGAGTACGCCGGGAGTTTGCCCCCGAAACAGCCGGGTACGCGAGCCGGATGATTCGCATCGGCACCTCGGGGTGGTCGTATGACCACTGGACCGACGTGCTCTACCCCGCGGGCACACCGGTCGCCAAGCGGCTCGCGGTGTACGTCACCGAGTTCGACACCGTCGAACTCAACGCCAGCTTCTACCGCTGGCCCAAGGACGCCACGTTCGCCGGCTGGCGCACGCGACTGCCTGACGGGGTGACGATGTCGGTCAAGGCGCACCGCGGGCTGACCCACTACCGGCGGCTGCGCGACCCGCAGCCGTGGGTCGAGCGGTTCGACCGGTGCTGGACGCAGCTGGGTGAGCGCGCCGAAGCGCTTCTGGTGCAACTGCATCCGGAACTGGAGCGCGACGACGCGCGGCTGGCGCACTTCCTCGAGCTGATGCCCGACCGGATCCCGGTGGCGATGGAGTTGCGCCACCCGTCGTGGGACGACCCGGCGGTGTACGCACTGCTCGAACGCCACGGCGCGGCGTACGTGGTGATGAGCGGCGCGGGACTGCGATGTGTACCGCGGGCCACCGCCCCGCTGGTGTACCTGCGGATGCACGGACCCGACCAGGACTCGCTGTACGCCGGGTCGTACCCCGACGCCGAGCTGCGCCGGTGGGCCGACCGGATCCGCGCCTGGGACGCCGAGGGCCGGCGCGTGCTGGTGTATTTCAACAACGACCTCGGCGGACACGCGGTGCGCAACGCCCGCACCCTGAAGGCGATGCTGACGGCCCCCTGACCGGTCTGGCACGCTGGGCTGCGATGCGAGCCGAAACCGTTGTCCCCGCCGTGATCGTCGCGCTGCTGGCCGCCGGCTGTTCCGGCGAGCGGATCGTGCACACCTCCGACGAACCGCCGCCCCCGCTGCCGACGACCACCACCCCGGCCGCTCCCCCGGCCCCGCCGCGCGAACAGCTGGTCGACGCGTCCGGTTACGTGGCCCGCCCGAACGGCAGCGCGGTGTACGCGTTCAGCTCGCCGAGCGGCCGGTGGGTGTGCACGATCGTGCCCCGCGACCGGGTGGGCTGCCAGTCGGCGAGCCGCGGCTCCGGGCTCGGCATCAGCGGGCAGCCCACCGCGGTGCCGAACGCCGAGGGCACGCCGACGGCCCCGAACGCGATCGTCGTCGACCACGAGGGCGAGCCCCGGTTCGTCGCGCTCGAGACACCGGAGTTCGTCGTCGACGACGCGCCGGAGCTACCGTTCGGCAAGGTGCTCGTGGTCGCCGGATTCCGCTGCAATGTGCAGGAGGAGTCCGGTATCTCGTGTCGCAGCGACCGCTCCGGCAGCGGCTTCACGTTCGCCGCCGACGGGTTCGAACCCCGCTACACCGAGCTGCCGCCGCCATAGCAGGACAGCGGAGCCGTCCGTCACAGGATGACGGCAGAGCCGTCTGGGCCCACCTGGACCTTGGCCCCCGCGATGTCCTCGGTCACCGTCGCCGCCGCCTGCGACGCGTCGGTGATCACCGCCAGCGCGCGGGCGCCCTCAGGGCTGCGCACCGCCAGAAACGCCTTCTCCGGGACACCCTCGCGGTTGTACGGCGTCGTCCAGGTCTCCACCGTGCCGACCCCGCTCCACTCCACCAGCGCGGTGCGCGTCGGCTCCCGGTCGACCTCCGATTGCACGTCCTGCCAACGGAACTCACCGGTGGGCGGTTCGGTGCCGTACACCCCGAAGCTGTGCTTGGTCAGGTAGCCGCCGTTGGCGCTGATCAGCCCGCGGGTGCCCGGTTCGGCGACCAGCCGCTCGGCCATGGTGGCGATCGAGTGGGTGACGTAGTTGTTCCACGGACCGCCTGCGAAGGTCAGCCCGCCCGTCACGGTCAGCGGGCGACCCGGATCGCCGATCGGCAGGCCGAGCTCGGCGGCGGCCACCTGCACCGCCGACGGGAAGCACGAGTACAGGTCGACCAGCTCGACGTCGTCGATGCCGAGGCCGGCCAACTCCAGCACCCGACGGCCCGCGATCCGGATCGCCGGCGAGGTGTGGAACTCGTCGCGCTCGGCGATCGCGTAGGTGTCGTGTGCGTCGGTGCCCGCGTACGGAAACACCCAGCGGTCCTTCGGGATCTGCAGGTACTCGGCCTTCTCCACCGACGTCAGCACCAGCGCCGCCGCCTGGTCGACCATGTTGTTGGAGTTCATCAGCTTGGGGTACGGCCAGCTGATCATCCGGTTGTCCGGGCTCTCCCGCCAGATCTGCTCGGCCGACAGCGCCTCCCGGCTCCAGGCGTTCGGGTTGGCCGCGGCAACCGCGCTGAACTGCGCCCACAGCTCCCCGATGCGGCGCCGGTGTGCGTCGATCGCCTCGCCGCGCGAGATGCGCACCGCCTCTTCGAACATCGGGTACACGAACGACGGCCGGTCGAGGTGGATCCGCTCATCCGACGGCGCGGCCATCGGCACCGACACCTCGGCGCCCGGCGGCACCGCGACGCTGTCGTCCTGCCGCGTCCAGTCCGGTTTGATCCCGTTGCGGCGCAACTTTGTTCGGGTCCGCCAGGTCTCGGCCCCGGCGATCAGCACCACGTCGGCGCGACCGGCCTGGATGTCCAGACACGCCTCGTTGACCAGGGACTGCGGCGTGTTACCGCCGATGCCGGTGTAGCGGGTCGATGCGGTGTCGGCGCCGATGCGTTGGGCGAGAAGAAGTCCCGGGTCGCGGTAGCGCCACGACAGCAGGTTGACCACTCGCACCGAGTCGACGGCGGCCAGCACGCGGGGGTCGGCGCCGGCGCGCGCGGCCTCGACCATCAGGTCGACCGGCTCCACCTGCGGGTTCTCCTCGCGCTGGTTGACCTGCCCGTAGCCCACCAGGACCGGGGTTCTGGGATCCATCACGTCCTCTCTTGACAACCGAACGGCGCTGCGCTCATCCTTCCAGCAGTCGTTGCGCCCACCGCAGGTAGTCGTCGGTGTCGGCGGCGACGTACATCAGGTCGACGAACACGTTGTCATAACCGCCGTCGGCCAGCACCCGCACCGCCTCGGCGACGTCGTCGGGGGTCGCGCCCTCGGAGACGTTGATCCGCACCACGGTGTCGATGTCGGCGGGATCGCGGCCGGCGGCGCGGGCCGCCTCGTCGATCGTCTGCCGCTGCATGGTGAGCACGTCGGGCATCACGAACCCGGGCACCAGGGCGACCGGAAGCCAGCCGTCGGCGCGCTCCCCCACCCGCTTCAGACTCGCCGGGGTCATCGCGGACAGGTAGATCGGCGGGCGCGGGCTCTGCTCCGGTTTCAGGTCGATCCACGACGGCGGCAGCGTCCAGTGCTCCCCGTCGTGGCTGGCCGGGTTCGTCGTCCAGATGGCGTCCAGCGCGTCGAGCATCTCGTCGAGCTGCGCGCCGCGGCGACGGAACGGCGCTCCGGCGGCGGCGAACTCCTCCGGCGACCAGCCGATCCCGAAGCCGGGCCGCAGCCGCCCGCCGCTGGCCACGTCCAGGGCGGTCAGCTGCCGCGCCAGCACCGCCGGCGCGTACCAGGGAGCGACCAGCACGCTGGCGCCCAGCGCCACCCGTTCGGTGACCGCCGCGGCCAGCGCGAGCGCGATGAACGGGTCGAAGCCGGTGCGGAACTGTTCGGGGATTGTGTCCGAACCCGCGTAGCCGACGCTGGGATCCACCGGGGCGATCAGACGGTCCCCCACCCAGAGGCTGTCGGCGCCCATTTGTTCGGCGGCGGCGGCGAAACGGACGATATCGGCGCGGGCCGACGGCCCGTACTGTGGCAGCGCGAATCCCAACACGTCCGTCACGCTAGACGGTCGCCACCCGGCTACCTGGACCAGACAACCGGATGCGCCGAAGGGGGGCGTGAACGCGCGGCGGCGACGATGATGGAACAAATGACCGCCCAGTCACTGTCCGCGACGCTCTCCGACCACGAACTCGCCCTGATCGACGCCTACTGGCGCGCGGCCAACTACCTGTCCGTCGGCCAGATCTACCTGCTGGACAACCCGCTGCTGCGCGAACCGCTGGCCCCCGAGCACATCAAGCCGCGCCTGCTCGGGCACTGGGGCACCACACCGGGGCTGAACCTGATCTACACCCACCTCAACCGGATCATCCGCGAACGCGACCTCGACGTCATCTACATCACCGGGCCCGGCCACGGCGGTCCCGGACTGGTCGCCAACGCGTACCTCGAGGGCACCTACAGCGAGGTGTACTCGCACATCACCGAGGACGCCGAGGGCATGCGGAAACTGTTCCGCCAGTTCTCTTTTCCCGGCGGGATCCCCAGCCACGTGGCCGCCGAGACACCCGGCTCGATCCACGAGGGCGGCGAGCTGGGTTACGCGCTGGTGCACGCCTACGGCGCCGCGTTCGACAACCCGGATCTGGTGGTGGCGTGCGTGATCGGCGACGGTGAGGCCGAGACCGGCCCGCTGGCGGCCAGCTGGCACTCCAACAAGTTCCTCAACCCGGTCACCGACGGCGCGGTGCTGCCGATCCTGCACCTCAACGGCTACAAGATCGCCAATCCGACCGTGCTGGCCCGCATTCCGCAGGAGGAACTGGAGTCTTTGCTGTTCGGCTACGGCTACCAGCCGATCACCGTCGCCGGCGACGACCCGGCCAGCGTGCATCAGCAGTTGGCGACCGCCCTGGACGAGGCGTTCGACCAGATCGGCGCGATCCAGCGGGCCGCGCGACTGGAGGGCGAGACGGGCAGGCCGCTGTGGCCGATGATCGTGCTGCGCACCCCGAAAGGCTGGACCGGCCCGTATCGCGTCGACGGTGTGAAGGTCGAGGGCACCTGGCGGTCGCACCAGGTGCCGCTGGCCGAGACCCGCACCAACCCCGAGCACCGCGCCGCGCTGGAGCAGTGGCTGCGCGGCTACCGGCCCGAGGAACTGTTCGACGCCACCGGGGCGCTGCGCCCCGAACTGCGGGCGCTGGCCCCGTCCGGGCCGCGGCGGATGAGCGCCAGCCCGCACACCAACGGCGGGCTGCTGCTACGCGACCTGGACCTGCCGCCGTTCGCCGACTACGCCGTCGACGTCTCCGCACCCGCCTCGCAGACCGCCGAGGCGACCCGGGTGCTGGGGACCTATCTGCGCGACGTCATCGTCCGCAACCCGGACCGGTTCCGGGTGATGGGGCCCGACGAGACCGCGTCGAACCGGTTGGCGGCGACGCTGGAGGCCACCGACAAGGTGTGGTTGGGCGAGATCACCGGCGACGACGAGCACCTCGGACCCGAGGGCCGCGTGATGGAGGTGCTCTCCGAGCACCTGTGCCAGGGCTGGTTGGAGGGCTACCTGCTGACCGGGCGGCACGGGCTGTTCAACTGCTACGAGGCGTTCGTCCACATCGTCGACTCGATGCTCAACCAGCACTGCAAGTGGTTGATCCGCAACCGGGAGCTGCCGTGGCGCCGGCCCATCGCGTCGCTGAACTACCTTCTGACAAGCCATGTCTGGCGTCAGGACCACAACGGTGCGTCGCACCAGGATCCCGGCTTCATCGACCACGTCGCCAACAAACGGCCCGAAGTGGTGCGGGTCTACCTGCCGCCGGACGCCAACACGCTGCTGTCGGTGACCGACCACTGCCTGCGCAGCCGCGACTACGTCAACGTCATCGTCGCGGGCAAGCAGCCCGCGCTGACCTATCTGGACATCGACGCCGCGGTCGCGCACTGCGCCCGCGGGCTGGGCATCTGGGACTGGGCCTCCACCACCACCGGCGAACCCGATGTGGTGCTGGCCTGCGCCGGCGACGTCCCGACGCTGGAGACGCTGGCCGCCGCCGACATCCTGCACCGCGAGCTGCCCGACCTGAGGGTCCGGGTGGTCAACGTCGTCGACATCATGCGGCTGCAGCCCGACACCGAGCATCCGCACGGACTGTCCGACCGCGAGTTCGATGCGTTGTTCACCACAGACAAACCGGTGATCTTCGCCTACCACGGCTACCCGTGGCTGATCCACCGGCTGACCTACCGGCGGACCAACCACGCGCAGATGCACGTGCGCGGCTTCAAGGAGCGTGGCACCACCACGACACCGTTCGACATGGTGATGCTCAACGACCTCGACCGGTTTCACCTGGTCATCGACGTGATCGACCGGGTGGAGGGACTGGCCCGCCGGGCGGCTCTGCTGCGCCAGCGGATGGTCGACGCGCGGCTGGCGGCCCGCCGCTACACCCGCGAGCACGGCGAGGACGACCCCGCGATCTCCGGGTGGACCTGGGATTCCGGATACCGCGCAACGGCCGGCGACGGCTGATCGGGTCGCTAGAGTGGATTGCAATGTCTGGTCTCGCAGTACCCGCCCAGCGGCCGCATCCGCTGGTCGAGCAGTTGTCCGCCCTGAACCACTTCCGCACCTACGTCGATATCGCCGTCGTGGTGGTGGTGCTGGCGCTGACCAATCTGATCGCGCACTTCACCACGCCGTGGGCCAGCGTCGCGACCGTTCCGGCCGCCGCCGTCGCCCTGGTGCTGCTGGTGCGCGCCCGCGGGCTGGGCTGGGCCGAGCTCGGGCTGGGCCGCGAGCACTGGAAGACCGGCGCGGGTTACGCGCTGGCCGCGGTCGGCGTGGTGGCGACCGTGATCGCGATCGGCCTGCTGCTGCCGTGGACGCGGCCGATGTTCATGAACAACAACTACGCCACGATCTCCGGCGCCCTGGTGGCCTCGATGATCATCATCCCGCTGCAGACCGTGATCCCCGAGGAGCTGGCGTTCCGCGGTGTGCTGCACGGCGCGCTGAACCGGGCCTGGGGGTTCCGCGGGGTGGCGGCCGCCGGGTCGCTGCTGTTCGGGTTGTGGCACATCGCCTCCTCGCTGGGGTTGACCAGCGGCAATGTCGGGTTCACCAGGCTGTTCGGCGGCGGTGTGATGGGCACGGTCGCGGGCGTGGTGCTCGCCGTCGCCGCCACCGCGGTCGCCGGTTTCGTGTTCACCTGGCTGCGCCGCCGCAGCGGCAGCCTGCTCGCCCCGATCGCGCTGCACTGGTCGCTCAACGGGCTCGGCGCACTGGCCGCCGCGTTCGTCTGGCACCTGTCGATGTGACCCCGCGAGGCTGATCAGCGCGACCCGCGTCTGCGCGCCCGGAACTCCCGATTCTTGAGCTTGTTGCCGCACGTCGACATCGAGCACCAGGTGCCGCCGTGGTTGCGGGACCGGTCGTAGAACGCCCACCGGCACTCGTCGTTGGCGCACGCCTTCAGCAGCGGCCAGGTGCCGTCGCGCTGGGCGTCGCGCATCACCAGCACCAATTCGATCAGCCGGTCGCGCACCGAGTCCCCGGCCGCCGCCAGCCGCACCTGACCGTCGTCGCCGAGTTCGGCGTGCGCGGCACCGGACGCGACGACCGTCCGCAGCGGGGCCAGCTCCTCCACTGACGGCTCCGGCCCACCGGCGTTGTGCACGACCAGCGCCCGGAACGCCTCGCGCACCTCACGCAGGAACCGCAGATCGGTCTCGTCGACGTCGGCGCCGGCGGCCAGCAGACCGTTGTCGCGCAGCCACGGGCCGGCGTCGGCGGGATCGGCCAGCCGGTCCGCGCCGTCGGGCAGCTCGACCGTGTTGATCAGGGCCTGGATGCGGTCGAGGCCCGGCGGGGCGGGCTTGGTCTCGTCGTCGGCGGGCCACTGTCTGCGGTCGACGGCCATGACACCACTCTAGAGACGCGTGACCGGTATAGCAATTTGACTAGTCATGCGTGACCTGTATAACGTGTTTAGTGGTCACAAGTTGAGCAGCCGAGTGAAACGACGAACGACATGACTTCCCACCAGGCACAGCACGTCACCACCGTCCACCAGCGGACGCCCGAACAGGCCGGCGCCGCCTCGGCCTCCCTGCTGACCCGACTGGTCGCACGGCTGACCGCGGACAGGCTCGACCGCGACATCGCCGTCGGCGTACCGGCGCCCCCGGGCAGCGCGCTGGCCGTGCACGCCGCCCGGCTGACGTCGCGGCGGGAACGCGAGACGATCGCACGCGCCCTACGCCAGCTCCTGCACGACGCCACCGCGACCGGGCCGTTGATGTCCTCGCGGATCCCGCTGAACGTCGCGAACATCGTCGCGGCCGCGGATCTGATCGACCGGATCGCGCTGCACCTGCACTCGCCGCGCCCGGTGGCCCCGCGCGGCATGGCGCGGCTGCGGCTGATCCTCTCCGACGGCCGCGGCCCGCTGTACCGCTACGGCCGCGGCGATCTGCGCGGTCGTCTCGGCGCCGCGCTCGCCGAACTCTGAGCCGTCAGACGGTCAGCACCGCGGCCCCGGAGAACCGGCCGGCGGCCAGATCGGCCAGCGCCTCGTCGGCGCGGTCGAGCGGATAGACCGGGTGCGTCACCGAGATCCGGTGTTCGGCGGCGAACTTCAGGAACGCGCGGGCGTCGGCGCGGGTGTTGGCGGTGACCGACCGGACCTGACGCTCCTGGAACAGGTGGCGCTGATAGTTCAGCGTCGGGATGTCGGACAGGTGGATGCCCGCGATGGCCAGCGTCCCGCCCCGGTCGAGCGCTTCCAGCGCGGGCAGCACCAGCTCTCCGACCGGGGCGAACAGGATCGCGGAGTCCAGCGGGACCGGCGGCGGGTCGGCGGGACCCTGCGCCGAGGCCGCGCCCAGCGACAGCGCCAGCTCGCGGGCGTGCTCGCCGCGGGTCATCACATGCACCTCCGCGCCCAGGGCCAGCGCCACCTGGGCGGTGAGGTGGGCGCTGCCGCCGAACCCGTAGATGCCGAGCCGGCCGCCCGGCGGCAGATCGGCGCGCAGCAGCGCCCGGTAGCCGATGATCCCCGCGCACAGCAGCGGTGCCAGCTCGGTGTCGGAGTACCCCGGCGGCAGCGGTAACGCGAAAGCGGCTGGAACAGTGGCGAATTCAGCATAGCCGCCGTCGGCGTCCCATCCGGTGTAGCGGGACTGCGGGCACAGGTTCTCCGCCCCGCGTCTGCAGTAGATGCACTCACCGCAGGTGTGGCGCAGCCAGGCGATGCCGACCCGGTCCCCCACCGCGAACTCGGTTCCGGCGCCGTCGCCGACGGCCACCACCTCGGCGACCACCTCATGGCCGGGCACCACGTCGGGCTTGTGCACGGCCAGGTCGCCCTCGGCGACGTGAAGATCGGTGCGGCACACCCCGCAGGCGCGGACCGCGACGAGAAGCTCACCCGGCCCGGGTTGCGGGACCGGGAGTTCAGCGCGCTGCAGCGGCCGGGTGGCGATCGGACCCGGACGGCGAACCTGCCATGCGGTCATGGTCTGGGTGCTCACTCCGACATCGTCGCGCCGCGACCGTCGCCACACCACCCTGCGGGTGCCGATGTGGGGAAAATCCCGATTCCTCCGCAGATCACGGCGACATAACCTGGAGATAACTTCGGATAACGACTTCAGACAGCTACCCAGCAGATAACCCGGAGGTTTCCGACACGGCCCGAGCCGGTCTCCCGGAGAGAGGTGTACAGATGAGGACACGAATCGCACTGGCGGTCGGCGCTCTGGTCGCCGGTGGTCTGACGTTCGCCGCCCCGGCCAACGCCGGATGTCAGGGGGCCTGGACCCCGTGGGGTGGCGGCACCATCTGCGACGGGCCGGTCGCCGAGGACGGCAGCTTCGAGCGGTGCCAGTCCGCGGGCGCGATGGGCTTCGGCGGCACGAACTGCTTCATCCTCAACGTCGCCAACGCCAACCCGCCGCGCGTCGGCCCCTAGAACACCGGAGTCCAGAAAGCAGAAACGCCGACCCGGCACGCAGCCGGGTCGGCGTTCTGCTGTTCGGAGGACCGGATCAGGCCGGGGGCAGCATCCCCGGCGCGTTCTCCGGTGCGACGGGCACGGCCACCCCGACACCGGGCCGCGGTGCCGGCGCGTTCGGGTCCGGCGGCGGAGCGTTGGGGTCCGGCGGCGGCAGCGGCGCGTTCGGGTCCGGCGGCGGAGGCGGCGGCGGGGTGTACGGGCGAATCGAGTTCGCCAGCGCGATCGCCTCCTCCTTGGGCACCGGGTTGTTGGCGGTGCCCAGCCACACGACGAACCACCGCTCCGGGGTGCGCTGCCCGCGCGGGGTGCCCGGTTCGACCGGCTTGCCGACCACACCGGCCCAGATCTGGCCGTTCGGCTTGTTGGTGTCGGTGAACTTCACCTCGTAGTACGAGGCGACGCCCGGCATGCCGTCGGCGTCGAGCTGCACGGTCTGCTGGTTGATCCGGGTGCCCGGGAACGGCATGAAGAACTCGCCCATGTCCGACGCCAGCCGCTGGGCGGCCTTGGTGTTGTCGGTCTCGGCGCCGGCGAACAGCTTCAGGTCCAGCCGGCCGAGCAGCACGCTGGTGTCGTTCGGCGGCTCGGCGCCCTCGGGGGCGATCTTGGTCAGCAACGCCTGACCGTAGGACAGCTGCGTGGAGTCGGAGACCTGCCAGCCCTCCGGCACCACGAAGCTCAGCCCGCCGGCGGGCGAGTCCACCCGGCCCGGCTCAGCGGCGGGCGGCGGGGGCGCGTCCGGGTCCGCGGGCGCGACGTTGGGATCGCCCGGCGGCGGGGCCGGGGCATTCGGATCGGCCGGCGGGGCCGGCGGAGCCGGCGGGACGTTCGGATCGGCCGGCGGGGCCGGCGCGTTCGGATCGGCGGGCGGCGGATCCTGCAGGACGTTGCCCGGCGGCGCCGGCTCCGGCGTCGGCTCGGGCTGCGCCTGCGCGACGCCCGGTAGGGTGAGCGCTACCGCGGTGGCACCGGAGATCGCCGCGATCGCCAGCGTCCGCGACAGACCCCTGCGGTGGTGAGAAATCGCATCCGGCTCAGTCATGGGGAAGAAACTACCGTGTTACGGCCGTGACGCAAGTAAGCACTGCTCAAAATGTTTCGATCTGAGAAATAGCTGAGAACTCGAAACGGCCAGACAGACCGTCGATGTGAAATTGCTGACACGGCAAGGCGTCCCACGCCCCGGCGGGCGTGGGCGGCGTGCGCGTGTCGCGTCGGCAAAGATGTCGGGGTCGATCACCTACAGCGATCACCTACAACGATCACCTACAGCGATCACCTGGTACGTCGCGCACCCGCCGCCCGCCGTTACGCGGCGGGGTACAGCGAGACCTCCTGCGCCTTCACCGTGAAGTAGACGTCGTCGCCGGGCGCCAGCCGCAGTTCGGCCGCCGACTCGGTGGTGATGTCGGCGGCCAGGCCGGGTCCGCCGTCGGGCTGTTCCTCGGCGCGGACGCGGATCGTCGGGCCGCGGCTGTCGAGCTCGGCGACCGTGACGCGGGTGGTGTTGCGGGGGCTGCCCGCCGGCACGTCCCGGTACACCGCCACCGCCGACGGGCGGAACAGCGCGACCACCCGCTCCCCCGCCGCGATATCGGCCGCGGCCACCCCGTGCCAGGTCGCACCCCACGGCGTGCTCATCGCGCCCGGACCGTCCGCGGTGCCGCCGACCAGGTTCACCCCGGCGAACCGGGCGCCGAACCTGCTCCGCGGGGTGCTCAATACCGTTGCCGTCGAACCTGTTTCGACGATCCGGCCGGACTCCAGCACCACCACCCGGTCGGCCAGGGTGAGCACGTCGAGCACCTCGTGGGTGACCAGCACCGCCGACCGGCCGTCCCAGGTGAGCACCCGGCGCAGCACCTTGCGCATCGCGGCCGCGGCGGCGACGTCGAGTCCGGCGAGCGGCTCGTCGAGCAGCAGCACATCGGGTTCGGCGGCCAGCGCCCGGGCCAGCGCCACCCGCTGCGCCTGGCCGCCGGACAGCTGCCGGGGCCGACGGTCGGCGAGATCGGCGGCGTCGACGGCGGCCAGCCAGCGCTGCGGGTCACCGCTGCCGGGCGCGAACGCCACGTTGGCCCGCACCCGCAGATGCGGGAACAGCAGCGGATCCTGCAGCAGTAGCCCGACGCGACGGTCGTGGGTGGGCACGTGGACCCCGGTCGCGGTGTCGGTGAGGGTGCGGTCCCCGACCCGCACCATCCCGTCGTCGGGGCGGATCAGCCCCGCGATCACGTGCAGCAGCGTCGATTTGCCCGCACCGTTGGGCCCCAGCACGGCGAGCACCTCGCCGGCGCCCAGCGCGACCCGCAGGTCCACCCCGCGGCTGCGCACCACCGCGCGCACCTCAAGCCCAGGCACCGGCACCTCGCAACCGCCGGGCACCCAGCCCCAGCACGACGATGGCGGCCACCGCGACCAGCAGCAGCGACAGCGCCACCGCGGCCTCGGGATCGGTCTCCCGCTGCAGGTAGATCTCCAGCGGCAGCGTGCGCGTCACCCCCTCCCGGGAGCCCGCGAAGGTCAGGGTGGCGCCGAACTCCCCCAGCGACCGGGCGAACGCCAGCACCGCCCCCGACACCAGGCCGGGCGCCAGCAGCGGCAGGGTCACCCGCCACCACACCCGCGTCGGCCGGGCCCCCAGCGTCGCGGCCACCACCTCGTAGTCGGTGCCCGCTGTGCGCGCCGCCCCCTCCAGGGAGATCACCAGAAACGGCAGCGAGACGAAGGTCTGCGCCAGCACCACCGCGGTCGTCGTGAACGCGATCCGCAGCCCCGCCGCCTCCAGGTACTCCCCGATCAGGCCCGCCCGGCCGAACGCGTACAGCAGCGCCAGGCCACCGACGACCGGCGGCAGCACCAACGGCAGCAGGATCACCGGGCGCACCATCCGCACCACCATGCTGTCGGCGCGGGCCAGCACCAGCGCCAGCGGCACCCCGAAGACCAGGCACAGCAGGGTGCTGGCGGCGGCGGTGCGCAGGCTCAGCAGCAGCGCGGTAACCGACGAGTCGCTGCTGATCAGGGTGAGGAAGTTGGCCCAGTCGACCTTCACCGCGACCGCGACCAGCGGCAGCGTCACAAACAGCGCCGCGATCCCGGCGGGCACGTACAGCCAGCGCGGCAGACCAGCGGATGCGTTCACGCCGGTGCCGCCCTGGACTCCACGGCCTCAAACCCTAGGGCACGGCGCGCCGCGCGCCGGTTTCGTCGACTAGCTACTGTCCAGTAACATTGCCGCAAACGCGCGGAAAAGGACAGGGAGGTCGCCCGATGGAGGTGCTCGTCACCGGTGGAGACACCGATCTGGGTCGCACGATCGCCGGAGGGTTCCGCGACGCCGGCCACCGGGTGGTGATCGCGGGCGCCCGCCGCGACGAGCTCGAGGTGGCCGCCAAGGAGCTCGACGTCGACGCGGTTGTCTTCGACAACACCGATCCCGCCAGCGTCGAGGCGGCGCGCTCGCAGTTCCACTACCTGGACACCATCGTCAACGTCCCCGCCCCGAAGTGGCAGGGCGGTGATCCGCGCACCTACTCGCTGACCGAGCTGGCCACCGCGTGGCGCAGCGCGCTGGACGCGACGGTGCTGTCGACGGTGCTGACCGTGCAGGTCCTCGGCGACCAGCTGCGCTCGGGCGGCTCGATCCTGAGCGTGGTGCCCCAGAACCCGGCCGACGGCAGCGCCGAGGCGGCGATCAAGGCGGCGCTGTCGAACTGGACCGCCGGGCAGGCCGCCCACTTCGGCACCCGCGGCATCACCGTCAACGTGGTGGCCTCGGGCCGCAGCGCCGAGCCGGGCTATGTCGGGCTGTCCCACACCCCCGCCTCGGTCGCCGACGAAATCGCAAGGCTCGCACTGTTTCTCACCACACCGTCGGCGCGCCACATCACCGGTCAGACGCTGCACGTCAGTCAGGGTGTGTTGGCTGACATCGGCTGAACGGCGATAGTCCGCCGTTCGCAATGAGCTGAAACGGGATTACCGCTGCGGCCCGCTGTGGTTACGTGATGACGTGACCATCAAACTCGGACTTCAGATCCCCAACTTCTCCTACGGCACCGGTGTCGAGGAGATGTTCCCGACGGTCATCGCCCAGGCGAAGGAGGCCGAGGCCGCAGGCTTCGACTCCGTCTTCGTGATGGACCACTTCTATCAGCTGCCCGGCCTCGGCACGCCCGACCAGCCGATGCTGGAGGCCTACACCGCGCTCGGCGGGCTGGCCACCGCCACCGAGCGCGTGCAGCTGGGCACGCTGGTGACCGGCAACAGCTACCGCAACCCGGCACTGCTGGCCAAGGTGATCACGACACTCGACGTCGTCAGCCAGGGCCGCGCCGTCCTCGGCATCGGCACCGGCTGGTACGAACTCGAGCACGACAGCCTCGGTTTCGAGTTCGGCACGTTCACCGACCGGTTCGAGAAACTCGGCGAGGCGCTGCAGATCATCGTGCCGATGCTGCACGGTGAGCGACCGACCTTCGAGGGCAAGCACTACCGGGTCAGGGAGGCGATGGCCGAACCCCGGTTCCGGGACCACATTCCGCTGATGATCGGCGGCAAGGGCGAGAAGAAGACGATCCCGCTGGCGGCGCGCTACTTCGACCACCTCAACCTGGTGGCGGGCTTCGACGAACTGCCCCGCAAGGTGGCGGTCGCCAAGGAGAGCTGCGAGCGCATCGGCCGCGACCCGGCCACCCTGGAGACCAGCTCGCTCGCCGTCGCGATCGTCGACGAGAACGTCACCGAGGAGTTCATCCCGGACGATTTCAAGCAGTCGGCGGTGTACGGCAGCCCCGAGCAGATCGCCGAGCAGATCAAGACGAAGATCCTCGACGCCGGCGTCGGAGGCATCGTCATCAGCCCGGTCACCCACCTCAACGGCTACCAGCCCGGCCAGATCACCGCCCTCGCCGAACAGCTCAAACCGCTGCTCGGTCTGTGAACCGCGAAACCCTGTGTCAATCCCGGCGACGGCGTGGGAAATGACACAGGGACCTAAATCGTCGATCCCTGGGCAGACGACTACCGTAATGGGTAGACGTAATGGGTAACACCGCACGTGAAGCACCGCCGAGGAGCCGCAAATGAGCCATCCCGGAGCCACTGAATCTGACCGCCACCAGGTGGTGATCATCGGATCGGGGTTCGGCGGGCTGACCGCTGCCAAGACACTCAAGCGCGCCGACGCCGACGTCAAGCTGATCGCCAAGACCACCCACCACCTGTTCCAGCCGCTGCTGTATCAGGTCGCCACGGGCATCATCCCCTCGGGCGAGATCGCCCCGCCCACGCGGATGATCCTGCGCAAGCAGAAGAACTGCCAGGTGCTGCTCGGCGACGTCACCAGGATCGACCTGACCGAGAAGACGGTCACCTCCGAGCTGCTCGGCCACACCTATGTCACGCCGTTCGACACGCTGATCGTGGCCGCCGGGGCCGGCCAGTCCTACTTCGGCAACGACCATTTCGCCGAGTGGGCGCCGGGCATGAAGTCGATCGACGACGCCCTCGAGCTGCGCGCGCGCATCCTCAGCGCGTTCGAACAGGCCGAGCGGTCCAGCGACCCGGCGCGCCGGGAGAAGCTGCTCACCTTCACCGTCGTCGGCGCCGGGCCCACCGGCGTCGAAATGGCCGGGCAGATCGCCGAATTGGCCGACCACACGCTCAAAGGCGCGTTCCGCTCGATTGATTCGACCCAGGCCCGGGTGATCCTGCTCGACGCCGCGCCCGCGGTGCTGCCGCCGATGGGCGAGAAGCTCGGCAAGAAGGCCCAGGCGCGGCTGGAGAAGATGGGCGTCGACATCCAGCTCGGCGCGATGGTCACCGACGTCGACCGCAACGGCATCACGGTCAAGGACTCCGACGGCACCATCCGCCGTATCGAGTCGGCCACCAAAGTGTGGTCGGCCGGCGTGCAGGCCAGCCCGCTGGGCCGCCAGCTCGCCGAGCAGTCCGGCGCCGAGGTCGACCGCGCGGGCCGCGTGATCGTCGGGCCGGACCTGACGCTGCCCGGGCACCCGAACGTGTTCGTGGTCGGCGACATGGCGCACGTCGAGGGCGTGCCCGGTCAGGCACAGGGCGCCATCCAGGGCGGCCGCTACGCCGCCAAGACCATCAAGGCCGAGCTCAAGGGTGCCGACCCGAGCAAGCGCGAGCCGTTCAAGTACTTCGACAAGGGCTCGATGGCGACGGTGTCGCGGTTCTCCGCGGTCGCCAAGATCGGCCCACTGGAGTTCGGCGGCTTCATCGCCTGGCTGGCGTGGCTGCTGCTGCACCTGATCTACCTCGTCGGGTTCCGCCGCAAGCTCACCACGCTGGTGAACTGGACGGTGACGTTCCTGTCCACGCAGCGCGGCAACCTGACGATCACCGAGCAGCAGGCCTACGCCCGCACCCGCATCGAGGAACTCGAGGAGATCGCGGCCTCGATCAAGGATCCCGAGAAGGCGGTCAGTTAAAGCCGTCGGCCCTGCCAGGTCGTCAGGCAGCCGCCGGCCGCCAGCGCCAGCGGTGTGCCCGGACCCGGGGTGCCCTCGTCGGGATAGGTCAGTTCGCTGATGGCGGCCATGGGTATGCCGAGCTCGTCGTCGGTGACGCTGCCGGTGCCCAGTTCCATCCGGTGCCGCAGCAGCGGGGCGCCGTCCACGTCGGCGTGCAGTGATCCGACCCAAAAGCCTTGCCGCTCATCGGATCT
This sequence comes from Mycolicibacterium phlei, assembly GCF_001583415.1. Next base: position 2,442,814 of record NZ_CP014475.1, on the reverse strand, counting down.
GCCGATCTGCACGCGTTCACGCACCCGCGCCCGGCCTGCCGGGCCGATGGTCAGCCGCGTCGCGGTGTGGTGGCGGGAGTCGGCGGCGACGATCGTCGGCTCCGGATCGACGTCCAGGTCACCGTCGCTCTCCAGCGTCCAGATGGCATGGGAGTCAACGGTGTCGGCGCCCGGCAGGGTGACTGTCGCGGCGACGCTGCGCAGTCTCAGCCGCGCGCCGGTCTCCACGACGACGCGGATGTGCAGGTAGTCGCCGCCCAGCGGGGTCGCCGCGGCCGACACCAGATGCACCGTGTCGGGTTCGGTGAGCCGGGCGGTCAGCGCGCCGGTGCACTCGATGCGGGGACGCCGGTGCGGGCTGGCCACGACCAGCACATCGGTGCGCACTAGACCGGCACCCGCAACTGGTCGCGCACCCAGGTCAGCACCGGGGTGGCCGCGGGGTCCTCGGCCAGCGAGATCAACGCGAACGGGCGCTCACCGCGCACCGCGGCGGCGTCGCGGCGCATCACGTCCAGGTCGGCGCCGACCAGCGGCGCGAGGTCGGTCTTGTTGATCACCAACAGATCCGAGAACGTCACCCCCGGACCGCCCTTGCGGGGCACCTTGTCCCCGCCCGCCACGTCGATGACGAAGATCTGCACATCGACCAGTCCCGACGAGAACGTCGCGGTCAGGTTGTCCCCGCCGGACTCCACCAGGATCAGGTCCAGCCCCGGGTGCGCGGCGATCAGGTCGTCGATCGCGTCCAGGTTGGCGGTGATGTCGTCGCGGATCGCGGTGTGCGGGCATCCGCCGGTCTGCACGGCGGCGATCCGGTCGTCGGGCAGCACGGCGTGGCGCCGCAGGAAGTCGGCGTCCTCGGTGGTGTAGATGTCGTTGGTCAGCACCGCCAGCGACAGCTCGTCGCGCAACTGGCGGCACAGCGCCGCCACCAGCGCGGTCTTGCCCGATCCCACCGGGCCGCCGACACCGATGCGCAGCGGCTCCCCCGGCCTGCGCACCCGTTTCGGGCGCTGCGGGTGGTCGTGGGGATCTCCGTCGAGGTAGTGCGGTGGCATGGTCGTCCTTTCACGACACGAACAGCGGACGCTCACGTTGGGCGTGCCGCTGGGCGAGCACATCGAGAAGCGGGTCGGACAGGTCGGCGAGCTCCTTGACCGCCGCGGCGGCGGTCTCGTCGCAGCACGGCGCCAGCTCGAAGGTCAGCGCCGCGACATCGCCCGGGTCGAGCGCCAACAGCCGCTGGGCGGCCGTCGCGCTACCGGTCATCGTGGTGTACACCACCGAGGCGGCGGTCTGCTCGGGCGTCAGACCCGCTGCGCGGCCGACGATTCCGGCGGCCACCGGCAGGTGCGGCGTCACCCCCAGCGCCGCCCAGTCCTGATCGGGCCAGACCCGGCGGGCCAGCCGCACCAGGCCGCGGCCCTGGGCGCGGGAGGCCTCCCGCGCCGCGGGCGCCGGGGTGCGCGCATCGGCCTCCCGGTCGGCCTCGGCGACCGACAGGCTGCCCGCGTGCACCGCCGCGGCCAGCGACGCCGAGACCAGTCCCTGGGTGCGGATGCGGCGACGCAGGAACGCGCGCAGCGTCGGCAGATCGGCTACCAGTCCGCTGGTCACCGCCTCCTCCACCCCGCCGGAGTGCACATGCCCGCCGCTCGGCAGCCGCGAGTCCGCCAGCGCCAGCAGGGTGGTCAGGCCGGTCATCAGAACAGGAAATAGCGTTGCGCCATTGGCAGTTCCGCGGCCGGCTGCTCCTGCCACACCTCACCGTCGATGCGCACGGTGAAGGTGTCGGGTTCCACCTCGATGGTGGGCGTGGCGTCGTTGAGCGGCATCTGCGCCTTGCCGACCTTGCGGACGTCCTTGACCGGCACCAGCTTTCGCCGCACGTCGATGCGTTCGGCCAGCCCGTCCTCGATCGCCTGCGGAGCGACGAAGTGCACCGACGTGGCGGCCGCCGCCGCAGGCGCGGCACCGAACATCGGCCGCGGCAGCACCGGCTGCGGTGTCGGGATGGAGGCGTTGGCGTCACCCATCGCGGCCCAGGCGATCATGCCGCCCTTGAGCACCGCGTGCGGGCGCACCCCGAAGAACGCCGGATCCCACAGCACCAGGTCGGCCAGCTTGCCCACCTCGATCGAGCCGATCTCGGCGTCCAGGCCGTGCGCCACCGCGGGGCAGATCGTGTACTTGGCGACGTACCGGCGGGCCCGGTTGTTGTCGGCGGGTCCGTCACCCTCCAGCGCGCCGCGGCGCCGCTTCATCACATGCGCGGTCTGCCAGGTGCGCAGCACCACCTCGCCGATGCGGCCCATCGCCTGGGAGTCGCTGCCGATCATCGAGATCGCCCCGATGTCGTGCAGCAGATCCTCGGCGGCGATGGTCGACGGCCGGATCCGGCTCTCGGCGAACGCCAGATCCTCGGGGACACTCGGGTTCAGGTGATGGCAGACCATCAGCATGTCCAGGTGCTCGTCGAGGGTGTTGACGGTGTGCGGCCGGGTCGGGTTGGTCGAGCTGGGCAACACGTTGGGATGGCTTGCCACCGTGATGATGTCGGGTGCGTGCCCGCCGCCCGCGCCCTCGGTGTGGTAGGCGTGGATCGACCGGCCCGCGATGGCGGCCAGCGTGTCCTCGACGAAGCCCATCTCGTTGAGCGTGTCGGTGTGAATGGCGGCCTGCACACCGGCCGCGTCGCACACCGTCAGGCACGCGTCGATGGCCGCCGGGGTGGTGCCCCAGTCCTCGTGCAGCTTGAAACCCGCTGCGCCGCCGCGCAACTGTTCCCACATCGACTCGGCGCTGACCGTGTTTCCCTTGCCCAGCAGCACGATGTTCAGCGGCCAGAAGTCCAGCGACTCGAGCATGCGCGCCAGATGCCAGGCACCGGGTGTGACGGTGGTGGCCTTGGTGCCCTCGGCGGGGCCGGTGCCACCGCCGATGATCGTCGTGATGCCGCCGCCGAGCGCCTCGTCCATGACCTGCGGGCAGATCAGGTGCACGTGGCAGTCGATGGCACCGGCGGTGACGATACGGCCGTTGCCCGCGATGATCTCCGTGGACGGGCCCACCACCAGGTCGGGATGCACCCCGGACATAATGTCGGGGTTGCCCGCCTTGCCGATCGCGACGATCCGGCCGTCACGAATCCCGATGTCGGCCTTGACGACTCCCCAGTAGTCCAGGATGACCACGCCGGTGATGACGGTGTCGGGGGCACCTTCGGCGCGGGTGGCGCGGCCCTGGCCCATCGACTCGCGCAGCACCTTGCCGCCGCCGAACACCGCCTCGTCGCCGGCCAGGCCGGGCCCGCCGCTGCGGTCCTCGGTGATCTCGATGAACAGGTCGGTGTCGGCCAACCGGATCCGGTCGCCGGTGGTCGGCCCGAACAGCGACGCGTAGCGCGCCCGCGACAGCCCGCTCATCGTGCGTCCAATTGTCCGGGCGGGGTCAGGCTCAGGCCGTGCACCTCGCGGGCGCCGGTCAGCGGGACCAGCGAGACCGTCTGGGCCACACCGGGTTCGAAACGCACCGCGGTGCCGGCCGGGATATCGAGGCGGTGGCCGTAGGCGGCGTCGCGGTCGAAGGACAACGCGGAGTTGGCCTGCGGTAGGTGCACGTGGCTGCCGACCTGCACGGGCCGGTCGCCGGTGTTGACCACCTCGAGCTCGAGTCGGGGGGCGCCGGCGTTGAGCTCGATGTCGCCGTCGCCGAAGATCACCTCACCGGGAATCACGGGGCCGCTCACGGGATCGGGTGGTGGACGGTGACGAGCTTGGTGCCGTCCGGGAAGGTGGCCTCCACCTGGACGTCCTCGAGCATTTCGGGCACTCCCTCCATCACGTCGTCGCGGCTGAGCACCTCGCGGCCGCTGACCATCAGCTCGGCGACGGTGCGGCCGTCGCGGGCACCCTCGAGGAGGTGGTCGGTGATGATCGCGACGGCCTCGGGATGGTTCAGCTTCAGCCCGCGCGCCCGCCGGCGGCGGGCCAGTTCGGCCGCATAGGAGATCAGCAGTCGGTCTTGTTCATGCGGGGTTAAACGCATGAGCGGATATTGCCACGGCCCGAGGCAATCAGCAGCGCACGCACGGGCGGCTACTCCGCCGGGAGGTTCTGCAGGCGCACCTGACCGCGTGCGATGAGTCGATCCTGCTCGTCTGTGATGGTGATCAACCACAGCTGCTGACGCCGGCCGCGGTGGATCGGGGTCGACACCGCGGTGACGGTGCCCGAGGAGATCGCGCGCAGGAAGTCGGTGTTGTTGTTGACCCCGACGACGCGTCCGCTGCCGTACTTCTCGGCCAGCCAGACCGAGGCCGAGACGCTGGCCAGGCTCTCGACGACCGAGCAGTACACCCCGCCGTGCACGATGCCGTGCGGCTGCAGCAGTTTGTCGGTGATCGTCAGCTGGGCCCGGCCACCGTCGGGGGTGACCTCCAGGTACTGCAGGCCCATCGTCGAGTCGAATCCCAGGTTGAGTTCTGGCAGATCGCTGGTCACCCGATGTTGTCTACACGTGCGCGGGAAACGCCGTCGCAGCGGGTCCGCGGCGTTAGGGTCGGTCATGGGCAAGACCGCGAAAGACCTCGTCGCCGCCGCGAACACCGTGGTGCCGAAGATCTCGCCGGAACGGGCACGCGAGTTGATCGCCGCGGGTGCGCTGGTGGTCGACGTGCGCGAGGGGCCGGAACTGGAGCAGACCGGCAGGGTCGCCGGTGCCCTGCACGTGCCGCGCGGGATGCTGGAGTTCCGCGCCGACCCCGAGTCGCCGTACTACGACGACCATTTCGTCAGGGACAGGCCGGTGATCGTCTACTGCGCCTCCGGCGGGCGCTCCGCGCTGTCCGGGCAGGCGCTCAAGGAACTGGGCTACCAGCAGGTGTACAACCTGGGCGCGTTCGGCGACTGGGCCGACTCCGGCGGCCCGGTGGAGAAAGCCTGAGGACTCAGAATTCAGAAGGGCCCCGCACCATCGGTGCGGGGCCCTTCCTCCGTGGACCGGGGGTCTCTGCAGCCCTCAGGACTCCTACGCGGTCCGTCCGCTCGCGGACAGGTCAGAGTTTAGGCAAGGCTGCCCTAATTAAGCAAGGCCTTCCCGGCGGCCGGCCGCGAGATGCCGCGCACCGGCAGGCCGAATCCCACGAACGCGTCCAGCACGGCCTGGCTGCGACGCATGCTGACCACCTCGCTGGATCCGGCGAGCAGGGGCACCTGGGTGGCCGCGCCGACCACCGCACCTCCGACGACGTGCCACATCGCGGCCAGCGACATGGCGCCGCCGCTGATCTCGGCGAGCCGGGCGAACAGCGGCTCGAGCGCGCGGTGGCTGCGGTGGGCGACCCAGGTGGTCAGCGCCGCCTCGCCGGGCAGCGCCACGATGCCGTCCCGGGCGGACAGGCCGAACGGGCGGCGGGCGAAACAGGGATCGTCGGGCAGGGCGCGCAGCGTCGGGTCAACGACACCCACCCAATCGATCGTGCCCTCGGAGTCGACGTGCACCCACAGGTTCTCCAGCCCGGTGTCCCACGCGCGCCCCTCCAGCACCAGCAGCGGGATGACCCGGCCGACGACGACGTGCGCCAGCGTGGCGGCCAGCTGCTGGGTCACCGCGGCGCGGTTGTCGGTCTCCGCGACGGCCTGGTCGAACATCACCCGCAGCCGGTCGGTGGTCAGCGCCTCGGCCAGCGGCCACCACCGCCGGCGCGACAGGTCCCCCATTACCGCCACGCCGTAGACCCGCGGACACTCCGGGTAGAGCTCGCGCAGCCGGCGGCTGGACTCGTGCAGCGGCACCGGTCGGCGAATGGTCATGCTGGCGATCAGCGGGTCGTCGACCAGAACCGTCATGGGGACCTCCGAACTGCGACCGAACTGTCACTTAGGTTAGGCTTACTATAGCTATGCGGGTCGCAGTGGCCAGCGTCTGTGAGTGGAGTCACAGCCGGGCCAAAAGTGCCCACACAGCGGCGGAAAAGGTCTTTCGGCCCTAGCTCCGGGTCTCCTCGGCGTGCGCGATACGACGCTCCGTAGTAAGCCCGTAGTACGCTGAATTCACAGCCTCAAGGAGATGAACGAGCATGGCGAAGTTGTCGCGTCTAGGGGATCTGGAACGCGCCGTGATGGACCACCTGTGGTCCGCGCGTGAGCCCCAAACCGTGCGCCAGGTCCATGAGGCGCTCTCGTCTCACCGGGACTTGGCATACACCACGATCATGACCGTCCTGCAGCGGTTGGCGAAGAAGAACCTCGTCGTCCAGCACCGTGACGACCGGGCCCACCGCTACGCCCCCACGCACGGCAGGGACGAACTGGTCGCGGGTCTGATGGTCGACGCGCTCGACCAGGCCGCCGATTCGGGCAGCCGCCAGGCGGCGCTGGTGCACTTCGTCGAGCGGGTCGGCGCCGACGAGGCCGACGCGCTGCGGCGGGCGCTGGCCGAACTCGAGAACCGGTCGCGGATATCGCCACCCGCTGGTAAATAGGGCCCCGGCTGAGAGACACTGTCAGGCGTGTCCGCGCTGGCCTTCACCATCATGGCACTGGTCCTGTCCGGACCAGTGCCTGCGGTGTTGGCGCGAGCGTCCTGGCCGCACCGCGCACCGCGCGCGGCGATCGTGCTGTGGCAGGCCATCGCCCTGGCCGCCGTGCTCTCGGCCTTCTCCGCCGGGATCGCCATCGCCAGCCGGCTGTTCGCGCCCGGGCCTGACGGGCGGCCGACGGCGACGATCACCAGTTCGGTCGCCGAGCTCGGCTGGCCGCTGTGGACCGCCTACGTCATCGTCTTCGCGCTCACGCTCGTCATCGGGGCCCGCCTGATCGTCGCGGTGCTGCAGGTCGCCATCGCCACCCGGCGCCGCCGGGCCCACCACCGCATGGTCGTCGATCTGGTCGGCAAGTCCGACGCCGACGGCTACTGCTCGGCCGCGGCCAAATACCCGCCCCGCCACGGGTTGCGCATCCTCGACGTCGAACAGCCGCTGGCGTACTGCCTGCCGGGTGTGCGCAGCCGCGTCGTGGTCAGCGAGGGCACGCTGACCACGCTGGCCGATCCCGAGATCACCGCGATCCTCACCCACGAGCGCGCACACTTGCGGGCCCGTCACGATCTGGTCCTCGAGATGTTCATCGCCGTGCACGCGGCCTTCCCCCGGTTCGTCCGCAGCGCGAGCGCACTGGACGCCGTGCGGCTGCTGATCGAGATGCTCGCCGACGACGCCGCGGTGCGCGCCGCTGGCCCCGCCCCGCTGGCGCGGGCGCTGGTCGCCTGCGCGGAGGGCCCGGCCCCGTCCGGGGCGCTGTCGGCGGGCGGCCCGACGACGGTGCTGCGGGTGCGCCGGCTCTGCGGCGACGGCAACAGCCTGGCGCTGTCGGCGGCGGCGTACACGGCCGCGGCGGCGGTGCTGGTGGTACCGACCTACTACGTCGTGCTGCCCTGGCTGACCGAGCTGCACCGGCTGTTCACCGCGTAGGGCACAATCCACGTCCGAAGCGACCCGGATTACAACTTGAGATAACCATGGAAGGCTGCCCGTATGAGCTCTGACGAATCCACCACCGGTACCGCTCAGATCGGCGTCACGGGCCTGGCCGTGATGGGCTCCAACATCGCCCGCAACTTCGCCCGGCACGGCTACACCGTTGCGTTGCACAACCGTTCGGTCGCCAAGACCGACGCGCTGATCGAACAGCACGGACATGAGGGCAAGTTCGTGCGCACCGAGACGATGGCCGAGTTCGCCGCCGCGCTGGAGAAGCCGCGCCGGGCGCTGATCATGGTCAAGGCCGGCGACCCGACCGACGCCGTCATCGACGAGCTCATCGCGGTGTTCGAGCCCGGCGACATCATCATCGACGGCGGCAACTCGCTGTACACCGACACCATCCGCCGGGAGAAGAAGGTCCGCGAGGCCGGGCTGCACTTCGTCGGCGCCGGCATCTCCGGCGGCGAGGAGGGCGCGCTCAACGGTCCGTCGATCATGCCCGGTGGGCCCGCCGAGTCCTACAAGAGCCTGGGCCCGCTGCTGGAGGAGATCTCCGCCCACGTCGACGGTGTGCCGTGCTGCACCCACATCGGCCCCGACGGTGCCGGCCACTTCGTCAAGATGGTGCACAACGGCATCGAGTACTCCGACATGCAGCTGATCGGCGAGGCCTACCAGCTGCTGCGCGACGGCCTCGGCAAGTCGGCGGGCGAGATCGCCGACGTGTTCGCCGAGTGGAACACCGGCGATCTGGACAGCTACCTGATCGAGATCACCGCCGAGGTGCTGCGCCAGACCGACGCCAAGACCGGCAAGCCGCTCGTCGACGTCATCGTCGACGAGGCCGAGCAGAAGGGCACCGGCCGCTGGACGGTCAAGTCCGCGCTCGACCTCGGGGTGCCGGTGACGGGCATCGCCGAGGCGGTGTTCGCCCGCGCGCTGTCCGGCTCGGTCGCCCAGCGGCGGGCCACCACCGGCCTGGCCTCCGGAAAGCTGGGCGAAAAGCCCTCGGACGCAGAGACGTTCGTCGAGGACGTGCGCCAGGCGCTGTACGCGTCGAAGATCATCGCCTACGCCCAGGGCTTCAACCAGATCCAGGCGGGCAGCGCCGAGTACGGCTGGAACATCACCCCCGGCGATCTGGCGACGATCTGGCGCGGCGGCTGCATCATCCGCGCCAAGTTCCTCAACCGGATCAAGGAGGCCTTCGACACCAACCCCGAGCTGCCGACCCTGATCGTCGACCCGTACTTCCGCACCGCCATCGAGACCGCGGTCGACAGCTGGCGCCGCGTGGTCGTCACCGCCACACAGCTGGGCATCCCGATTCCGGGCTTCGCCTCGGCGCTGTCCTACTACGACGGGCTGCGCCAGGAACGGCTGCCCGCGGCGCTCACCCAGGGCCTGCGCGACTACTTCGGCGCCCACACCTACGGCCGCATCGACGCCGACCGCTCCGCCCGGTTCCACACGCTGTGGAGCGGCGACCGCACCGAGATCGAGGCCTGACTCCTCCCCGCGAGCAGACACAGAGTCGCACGATCACACGCCCGGTCACGCGATTCTGTGTCTGCTCGCGGGTGAGCGGGACCACTACACTCTGAGCTGACATGCGATTTCTCGAGGGCCATCGGCCCGCCTACGACCTGACCTACAACGACGTCTTCATCGTTCCCGGCCGCTCCGATGTGCAGTCGCGGATGGACGTCGACCTGTCCACCCGCGACGGTTCCGGCACCACGATCCCGGTGGTGGTGGCCAACATGACCGCAGTCGCCGGCCGGCGGATGGCCGAGACCGTGGCCCGCCGCGGCGGCATCGTTGTGCTGCCCCAGGACCTGCCGATCTCGGCGGTCAAGGCGACCGTGGACTTCGTCAAGAGCCGCGACCTGGTGGTCGACACCCCGGTGGTGCTCTCCCCCGACGACGCGGTGTCCGACGCGCTGGCGCTGATCCACAAGCGCGCCCACGGAGCGGCGGTCGTGGTGTTCGAGGGCCGCCCGATCGGCCTGGTCACCGAGGCCGGCTGCGCCGGGGTGGACCGCTTCAGCCGGGTACGCGACGTCGCGGTCTCCGACTTCGTCAGCGCGCCGGTGGGCACCGACCCCCGCAAGGTGTTCGACCTGCTCGAGCACGCGCCGATCGACGTCGCCGTGCTCACCGAGCCCGACGGCACGCTGGCCGGCGTGCTCACCCGCACCGGCGCGGTCCGCGCCGGCATCTACACCCCCGCCGTCGACGCGCAGGGCCGGCTGCGGATCGCCGCGGCCGTCGGCATCAACGGCGACGTCGGCGCCAAGGCCCAGGCGCTGGCCGAGACCGGCATCGACGTGCTGGTGGTCGACACCGCGCACGGCCACCAGATCAAGATGCTCGAGGCGATCAGGACGGTGGCCTCGCTGGACCTCGGGATCCCGCTGGTCGCGGGCAACGTCGTCTCCGCCGAGGGCACCCGCGACCTGATCGAGGCAGGCGCCTCGATCGTCAAGGTGGGGGTGGGCCCCGGCGCGATGTGCACCACCCGGATGATGACCGGCGTAGGCCGGCCGCAGTTCTCCGCGGTCGTCGAATGTGCCGCCGCGGCAAGGGAACTGGGCGGCCACGTGTGGGCCGACGGCGGGATCCGCCACCCCCGCGACGTCGCGCTGGCGCTGGCCGCGGGCGCGTCGAACGTGATGATCGGCTCGTGGTTCGCCGGCACCTACGAATCGCCGGGCGACCTGATGTGGGACCGCGACAACAAGCCGTTCAAGGAGAGCTACGGGATGGCCTCCAAACGCGCGGTAGCCGCCCGCACCGCGGGCGACAGCGCGTTCGACCGGGCCCGCAAGGCGCTGTTCGAGGAGGGCATCTCCACCTCCCGGATGAGCCTGGACCCGTCCCGCGGCGGGGTGGAGGACCTGCTCGACCACATCACCTCCGGCGTGCGCAGCACCTGCACCTACGTCGGCGCCGCCAACCTCGAGGAGCTCCACGAGAAGGTGGTGCTCGGGGTGCAGTCCGCCGCCGGCTTCGCCGAGGGCCACCCGCTGCCCACCGGTTGGTGAGCCACCGCCGCCACCGGTCCGTGCCCGCGCCCGACCCGGTGGCAGCGGGCGTGTGAACACGCGATTGCCGCTACCATGTGGCGCAAGAGCGCGAACCGCGCGCAGAGCATGAAAGGGACCACGTGCCGCAGGCACCCGTCGAGGGCGCTCCGTCGGAGCGCGACCTCCAGGAGACGCGGCATCAGTCCGCCGACTCCGACGAACCCTCCTCTAGACAGCCGGGCCAACTGCCCGGCGCCCCCGCGGCGAGGATCCGATGACCGCCGCGACCACCCTGCTGTCCCTGCTGGCGTTCGTGCTGCTGACCGCGGGCACCGCGGTGTTCGTCGCCGCCGAGTTCTCCCTGACCGCCCTTGAGCGCAGCACCGTCGAGGCCAACGCCCGCAGCGGCGGCCGCCGCGACAAACTGGTCCGCCGCGCCCACCACACCCTGTCGTTCCAGCTGTCCGGCGCCCAGGTCGGCATCTCGATCACCACGCTGGCCACCGGTTTCCTCGCCGAACCCGTCGTCGCCCGGCTGATCCATCCCGGGCTGGAGGCCATCGGCGTACCCGAGCGCTACACCTCCGGGCTGGCGCTGGCGATGGCCGTGCTGATCGCCACCTCGCTTTCGATGGTGTTCGGCGAGCTGGTCCCGAAGAACCTGGCGGTGGCCCGCCCGGTGCCGACCGCCCGCTGGGCCGCGGTGCCGCAGCTGGTGTTCTCGGCGCTGTTCACCCCGCTGATCCGGCTGACCAACGGCACCGCCAACGCGATCCTGCGCGCGTTGGGCATCGAACCCGCCGAGGAGCTGCGCTCGGCGCGCTCCCCGCAGGAGCTGGTGTCGCTGGTGCGCAGCTCGGCGCGCAGCGGCTCGCTGGATCCGGTCACGGCGCTGCTGGTGGACCGCTCGCTGCGGTTCGGCGACCGCTCCGCCGAGGAGCTGATGACCCCGCGGCAGAAGATCGAGGCGCTCGACGCCGACGACACCGTCGCCGACCTCATCGCGGCGGCCATCCGCACCGGCTACTCCCGCTTCCCCATCATCCGCGGCGACCTCGACGAGACGATCGGCATCGCCCACGTCAAGCAGGTCTTCGAGGTGCCGCCCGACAAACGCGGCACCACCCGGCTGGCCAGCATCGCGCTGCCGGTCGCCAAGGTGCCCTCCACGCTGGACGGCGACTCGGTGATGACGCAGATCCGCGCCAACGGGCTGCAGACCGCGCTGGTGGTCGACGAGTACGGCGGCACCGCGGGCATGGTGACCGTGGAGGACCTGATCGAGGAGATCGTCGGCGATGTGCGCGACGAGCACGACGTCGAGGAACCCGACGTGGTGCCCGCGGGCCGCGGCTGGCAGATCTCCGGGCTGCTGCGCATCGACGAGGTGGCCGGCGCGACGCCGTTCCGCCCGCCGGAGGGCGACTACGAGACGATCGGCGGTCTGGTGCTCGAGAAGCTCGGCCACATCCCCGAGGAGGGCGAATCGGTCGAGCTCGAGGCGTTCAACCCGGACAGCTCCTCCGAGGACCCGATCCGCTGGCTGGCCACCGTGGTGCGCATGGACGGGCGCCGCATCGACATCCTCGAGCTGACCGAACTGGGGCCGCGCACCGAGAAGGAGCCCGCCGATGGCTGACATCCTCGGGGTGCTGCTGACCCTGCTGCTGCTCGCGATCAACGCGTTCTTCGTCGCCTCGGAGTTCGCGCTGATCTCCGCGCGCCGCGACCGGCTGCAGGCGCTGGCCGAACAGGGCAAGAAGAGCGCGGTGACGGTGATCCGCGCCGGGGAGCGGCTGTCGCTGATGCTGGCCGGCGCGCAGCTGGGCATCACGATCTGCTCGATCCTGCTGGGCCGCGTCGGCGAGCCCGCCGTCGCGCACCTGCTGGAGAAGCCGTTCCACGTGCTGGGCATCTCGGATGCGGTGCTGCACTCGGTGTCGTTCGTGGTGGCACTGGTGATCGTCGTGGTGCTGCACGTGCTGCTCGGCGAGATGGTGCCGAAGAACATCGCCATCGCCGGCCCGGAGACCGCGGCCATGCTGCTGATCCCGGTCTACCTGTGGTGGATCAAGATCGCGCGGCCGTTCATCGCGTTCTACAACTGGTGCGCCAACACCACGCTGCGGCTGTTCCGCGTCGAACCCAAGGATGAGCTCGACGTCACGGTGTCGACGGTCGAACTGTCCGAGATGATCGCCGAGTCGCTGTCGGAGGGGCTGCTTGACCCCGAGGAGCACAGCCGGCTCACCCGCGCCCTGCAGATCCGCGACCGCACAGTCCGCGACGTCGCGGTGCCGCTGCGCGAGATCCGGGCGGTCCCAGCGGCCCGCGAGGGAGCCGGGCCCACCGTCGGCGCGCTCGAGGAGGCGCTCGCCGAGACCGGCTACTCGCGCTTCCCCATCACCGACGCGGCCGGAAACTACCTGGGTTACCTGCACATCAAGGATGTGCTGGACTCCGTCGACGACACCGACACCGTGCTGGACCTGGCGATGGTGCGGCCGCTGCCGCGGGTGCCCGCGTCGCTGCCGCTGCCCGACGCGCTGTCGCGGCTGCGCCGCACCAACAGCCACCTCGCGCTGGTCACCGCGCCGGATGGCACCATCGAGGCGATGGTCGCCCTCGAGGATCTCGTGGAGGACTTGGTCGGCACGGTGCGCGACGGGACCCACCGTGTCTGATGTCGCGGTGCCCGCTCCGGTGTCTGACGTCGCGGTGCCCGCTATGTCGACGCTGCCCGTCGGCGGCCGATCGCGACTCGCCGAGGCGGACTGGCTCGACCGTGAGTTTCGTCATCACACCCGCGTCGACGAGTTCTGTGCACCACATCTACGCCGCGCCCGCGCCGGCGAGAAACACCCGGTGTGGGACTTCCTGTTCGACTACTACTCGCTGAGACCCGGCCGGTTGCGGGTCTGGCATCCCGGTTACGGTGTCACGCTGACCGGTCCGTCCGCGTGCCGCTACCTGGGCCGCACCGGGTATGTCGCCGACGGCGACGACGGGGTGCGGGTGTCGCCGGAGTTCCTGCGCCGGCGCATGGAGACGGTGCGGTTCGTGCGACGGCTGCTGCGCGCGACGGCCGCGCGGCCGCTGCGGCTGAACTGCTTCGGGCTGCACGAGTGGGCGATGGTCTACCGCACCGACACCGTCCGCCACCCCTACGTCCCGCTGCGCCTCGGACCCGCGGGCACCGACGCCGTCGTTGACTCAATGCCGTTGCGCTGCACCCACTTTGACGCCTTCCGGTTCTTCACCGAACCGGCGGCGCGGCGCAACGCCGACCAGCTCACCCGCGCCGGCCAGATCGACTCCGAGCAGCCCGGTTGCCTGCACGCCACGATGGATCTGTTCAAGTGGCTGCTCAAGCTGGGCCCGCTGGCGCCGTCGGAGTTGGTGATGGACGCGCTGCTGCTGGCCGCCGACGCCCGCGAGCTCGACATGCGGGCCAGCCCCTATGATCTCCGCGACTACGGATTCGAGCCGATCGCGATCGAGACGCCGAACGGCCGAGCCGAGTACGTGCGGATCCAGCAGGCGATCGCCGAACGCGCCGCCCCGTTACGGGCCGCGATCGCCGATCTGTGCGAAAGGATGGAATCCGCGGGCGAATCCGGTCCCGCGGAAGACGACGACGCCACTGTCGAATAGCGCCCGTTACCGGTGGGTAAGCTGGGTCGACAGCTGAGGAGGAATGATGACCGATCGCGTGACGGTGGGAAATCTGCGCGTCGCCCGGGAGTTGTACGACTTCATCACCAATGAGGCGCTGCCCGGCACCGACATCGATCCCGACACGTTCTGGTCCGGTGTCGACAAGGTCGTCGCCGACCTGACGCCGAAGAACGAGGAGCTGCTGGCCAAGCGCGACGACCTGCAGGCCCGGATCGACAAGTGGCACCGGCAGCGGGTCATCGAGCCGATCGACCAGGAGGCGTACAAGGCCTTCCTGATCGAGATCGGGTATCTGCAGCCCGAACCCGAGGACTTCACGATCACCACCTCCGGCGTCGACGACGAGATCACCACCACGGCCGGTCCGCAGCTGGTGGTGCCGATCCTCAACGCGCGGTTCGCGCTCAACGCCGCCAACGCCCGGTGGGGTTCGCTGTACGACGCGCTCTACGGCACCGACGTGATCCCCGAGACCGACGGCGCCGAGAAGGGGTCGAGCTACAACCGGGTGCGCGGCGACAAGGTCATCGCCTACGCCCGCGACTTCCTCGACACCGCCGCGCCGCTGGCCGCCGGCTCGTGGAGCGACGCCGTCGGTCTGCGGATCGACGACGGCCAGCTGCTCATCGACTTGGGTGACAGCAACTCGGTCGGGCTGGCCGCGCCCGAACAGTTCGTCGGCTACACCGGCCAGCTCGGCGATCCGGCGTGGTCGGTGCTGCTGCGCAACCACGGCCTGCACGTCGAGATCCTCATCGACCCGTCCTCGCCCGTCGGCGCCACCGACAAGGCCGGCATCAAGGACGTCGTGCTGGAGTCCGCGGTCACCACGATCATGGACTTCGAGGACTCGGTGGCCGCGGTCGACGCCGACGACAAGGTGCTCGGCTACCGCAACTGGCTGGGCCTGAACAAGGGCGACCTGGCCGAGGAGGTCACCAAGGACGGCAAGACGTTCACCCGCGTCCTCAACGGTGACCGCACCTACACCACCCCCGACGGCGGCGAGCTGACTCTGCCGGGCCGCAGCCTGCTGTTCGTGCGCAACGTCGGTCATCTGATGACCAACCCGGCGATCGTGTTCGACGACAACGGCGCCGACGGCAAAGAGGTGTTCGAGGGCATCCAGGATGCGCTGTTCACCAGCCTGATCGCGATCCACGGCCTGAAGTCCTCGGAGGCCAACGGTCCGCTGGTCAACAGCCGCACCGGCTCGATCTACATCGTCAAGCCGAAGATGCACGGCCCCGAAGAGGTCGCCTTCACCTGCGAGCTGTTCAGCCGCGTCGAGGACGTGCTGGGCCTGCCCGCCAACACGCTCAAGGTCGGCATCATGGACGAGGAGCGCCGCACCTCGGTCAATCTGAAGGCCTGCATCAAGGCCGCCAAGGACCGCGTGGTGTTCATCAACACCGGCTTCCTGGACCGCACCGGCGACGAGATCCACACCTCGATGGAGGCCGGCCCGATGATCCGCAAGGGCGCGATGAAGAACACCGCGTGGATCGCCGCCTACGAGGACCAGAACGTCGACATCGGCCTGGCCTGCGGCTTCTCCGGCAAGGCCCAGATCGGCAAGGGCATGTGGGCGATGACCGACCTGATGGCCGACATGGTCGAGCAGAAGATCGGCCAGCCCAAGGCCGGCGCTACCACCGCGTGGGTGCCGTCGCCGACCGCGGCCACCCTGCACGCCATGCACTACCACGAGGTCGACGTGTACGCGGTGCACAAGGAGCTCGCAGGCAAGCGGCGGACCACCATCGACCAGCTGCTCACCATCCCGCTGGCCAAGGAGCTGGCGTGGGCGCCCGAGGAGATCCGCGAGGAGGTCGACAACAACTGCCAGTCGATCCTCGGCTACGTGGTGCGCTGGATCGACCAGGGCGTGGGCTGCTCGAAGGTGCCCGACATCCACAACGTCGCGTTGATGGAAGACCGTGCGACGCTGCGCATCTCCAGCCAGCTGCTGGCCAACTGGCTGCGCCACGGCGTGATCACCGAAGAGGACGTCAAGGCCAGCCTGCGCCGGATGGCCGCGATCGTCGACGAGCAGAACGCCGGCGATCCGAACTACCGGCCGATGGCCCCGGATCCCGACGGCAGCATCGCGTTCCAGGCCGCGCAGGAGCTGATCCTGTCCGGCACCGCGCAGCCCAACGGCTACACCGAGCCGATCCTGCATCGCCGCCGCCGCGAACTGAAGGCGTCGCTGCGGGACGCGTGATCCGGTGACCGGTCCAGGTCGCAGGTAGACAGCGCGTAGCAGAAGGGCGGAATGGGCAGGCACAGCAAGCCGGATCCCGAAGACGACGAGGTATTCGGGGCTGGACACGACGAGTCGTTGACCGAGCGGTTCGGGCACCTCGGTGACACCGGTTACGACACCGGACGCCACGGGCGCCTGGAGGCCGAGGAGCCGGAGCCGGGATATGAACCGGGGTATCCGGACTACCCGGAGGACCGGGAGGGCTACCGGGCCGACGACTACGGGGCCGACGACCGGAGCGAGGACTTCGAGTCCGACGCGGCCGAGGACTACGAGCGGGACTACGAGCGCGAGCCGCTGGCCGCGACTCCCCCGCCGCCTCGGGTGCCGCCCCGTTCGGGCCCGGCCCACAGCGGTGACTGGGAGGGCGGCGAGTGGACCGGCAGCCACCGTGCGGTGACCCCACGCCCGCGCGGCGTCAGCAAGGGCGTGATCGCCGCGCTGGTGGCCGTCGTCGTGGTGGTCGGCGCGGTGATCGTGTGGAAGTTCGTCGGCGACGCGCTGTCCGACCGCACCAGTGCCGACGCCTCGCGCTGCGTCGACGGTGAGGTCGCGGTCGCGGTGGTCGCGGACCCGAACATCGCCCCGCAGATCGAGTCGCTGGCCGGCCGCTACAACGAGACCGCGGCCCCGGTCGGCGACAAGTGCGTCAAGGTGGGTGTCCGCCCGGTCGACGCCGACCAGGTCGTCAACGGTTTCCTCGACACGTGGCCGGCCGAGCTCGGCGACCGTCCGGCGCTGTGGGTTCCGGGCAGCTCGATCTCCACAGCCCGCCTGGAGGCCGCCGTCGGCCCCGAGACCGTCATCGACAGCCGCTCGCTGGTCACCTCGCCGGTGCTGCTCGCGGTCCGGCCGCAGCTCAAAGACGCGCTCGCACAGCAGAACTGGTCCACCCTGCCGGCCCTGCAGACCAACCCGACCGCGCTGGACGGCCTGAACCTGCCGGGCTGGGGTTCGCTGCGGCTGGCGCTGCCGATCACCGGCGACAGCGACGCCACCTATCTGGCCGCGGAGGCGGTGGCCGCCGCGGCGGCGCCGAACCGGCCCATCACCGACGGGCTGGCCGCGGTCAACACCCTGGTGGCCGGGCAGCCCGAACTGCCGGACAAGAAGGCGTCGACCGCGATGGACGCGCTGCTGGACGCCGCCGACCCGGCGGCCGCCCCGGTGCACGCCGTCGTCACCACCGAGCAGCAGCTGTTCCAGCGCGCCGCGCAGCTCGACGACGCCAAGGACAAGCTCGCCGGGTGGCTGCCGCCGGGGCCGACCGCGATGGCCGACTACCCGACCGTGCTGCTGACCGGTGACTGGCTGTCGCAGGAACAGCAGGCCGCGGCCAGCGAGTTCGCCCGGTTCATGCGCAAACCCGAGCAGCTGTCCGAGCTGGCCAAGGCCGGCTTCCGCGCCGGCGACGCCGAGGCTCCGGCCAGCGACGTCACCGACTTCGGCCCGGTGGCCGACCCGCTGTCGGTCGGCGACTTCTCGGCGCGCGCGACGCTGGCCGGCGCGCTGACCGCGCCGGCGCAGCCGCCCGCGGTGACGATCATGCTCGACCAGTCGATGCCCGCCGACGAGGGCGGCAACAGCCGGCTGCGCAACGTCGTCGCCGCGCTCAACGCCCGGCTGGCGGCACTGCCGCCGTCGTCTGCGGTCGGCCTGTGGACGTTCGACGGCACCGAGGGCCGCTCCGAGGTCAGGCTCGGCCCGCTCGGCGATCCGGTGGGCAACGGTGAGCCGCGGGAAGCCGTGCTGACCGCGACGCTGGACGGTCAGTCCGCGTCCGGCGGCGGTGCGGTGTCGTTCACCACGCTGCGGCTGGTCTACACCGATGCGATGGCGAATTACCGTGAGGGGCAGAAGAACTCGGTGCTGGTGATCACCACCGGCCCGCACACCGACCGCACCCTCGACGGTGACGGGTTGCAGGCCTACCTGCGCGGGGCGTTCGACCCGGCGCGGCCGGTCGCGGTCAACGTGATCGACTTCGGGGAGGACGCCGACCAGGCCACCTGGCAGGCCGTCGCCGAGATCACCGGCGGCAGCTACCAGAACCTGGCCACCTCGGACTCCCCCGAGCTCGCCGCGGCCATCGCCGGCTTCCTGGGTTAGCGCTCCAACAGGGTGAGCGCGTTGCGGGTGAACTCCACCGGCACCTCGACCTGCGGGTAGTGCCCGACGCCGGGCAGCTCGATGACCTCGGCGTGCGGGCGCAGCTCACGCAGGCCGGCCAACACGTTGCCTGTGGCGACGGGATCGTCGAGCGCCCACAGGAAGCTCAGCGGCTTGGACCAGTCCCGCACCGCGCCGTGCCAGCGCGACGCGAACTCGACGCGCTCGTGCAGGTAGTAGATCAGCAGGTGCGCGATGCGGTGACCGTCGTTGTGCGCCAGCAGCGCCCACTGCGCCGCGGCCTCCTCCGGGGTCAGCGGGTGCGCGGAGCTGAACAGCCTGCCGAAGCCGCGGGCGAACCTGCGCTCGTTGGTCAGCCGCGCGAACACCGGGCCCAGCGGGCTGCGCAGGATCTTCTGCGCCGGGCGCAGACTGGCCCGGTTGAGGATGACGCTGCCGTTGGTGAGCACCGCGGCGCGCAGATCGAACGGCAGCGCACCGTCGATGTCGCGGGCCAGCAGCTCGGTGGCCACCGAGGTGCCCATGTCGTGGGCGATCAGCACCACCGGGCCCGTCGTCGTCTCTGCCACCACGCGCGCCACGATGTCGGCCTGCTCGAACAGGCTGTAGCGGTGCGGGCGCGGCTTGTCCGACAACCCGAAGCCCAGAAAGTCCAGCGTCACCCACGCGCGGTCACCGAGTTCGGGCACCACGGCGCGGTAGTCGTAGGAGCTCGACGGATAACCGTGCAACAGAAGCACGGTGGGGCCGTCCCCCGGCGCGTTGCGGACGAACACCCGACCGGCGGGCGTGGTCAGCAGGCGCCCGCCGTCACGCCACTCGGCGACTGTCGGTGGAAGCACCCGAGCACCCTATCCGCCGAACGTGGGTTACCGGCACGCTTTTCGGCGTTCCGGCGTGTGTCAAGCCCACACTCGGCGGTATGGGGGCGTCAGGCGAACGCCTCCACCGGCGGGCACGAGCACACCAGGTTGCGGTCGCCGTAGGCACCGTCGATGCGCCGCACCGGCGGCCACACCTTCGGCCGCCAGTTCTTGCCCAGCGGGTAGGCGGCCTCCTCGCGGGTGTACGGGTGGTTCCACTCCGACGCCAGCAGCGCCTCGGCGGTGTGCGGTGCCCCACGCAGCGGGTTGTCGTCGACGGGCCAGGTGCCGTCGCCGACCTTGTCGATCTCCTTGCGGATCGCGATCAT
This sequence comes from Mycolicibacterium phlei, assembly GCF_001583415.1. The sequence continues at coordinate 2,423,030 of NZ_CP014475.1, read as the reverse complement.
CGCCTCGCAGAACGCGTCGACCTCGGCCAGGCTCTCGCTCTCGGTCGGCTCCACCATCAGCGTGCCCGACACCGGGAAGCTCATGGTGGGTGCGTGGAACCCGAAGTCCGCCAAGCGCTTCGCCACATCGTCGACGGTCACGCCGGTGGCCTTGGTGATCGGCCGCAGGTCGAGGATGCACTCGTGGGCGACCATCCCGTTCTCGCCGGTGTAGAGCACCGGGTAGTACTCGTCGAGCCGGCGGGCGATGTAGTTGGCCGACGCGATCGCGGTCAGCGTCGCCGCGCGCAGGCCGCGCGCCCCCATCATCCGGATGTAGGCCCAGCTGATCGGCAGGATCGACGCCGACCCGTAGGGCGCCGCCGACACCGTGTGCTGGTCGCCGAGCTCGTCGGCCAGCGGGTGGCCCGGCAGGTACTTGGCCAGGTGCGCGCGCACCGCGACCGGCCCGACTCCGGGACCGCCGCCGCCGTGCGGGATGCAGAACGTCTTGTGCAGGTTGAGGTGGCTGACGTCGCCGCCGAACTTGCCCGGCCGCGCCAGACCGACCAGCGCGTTGAGGTTGGCGCCGTCGACGTAGACCTGGCCGCCCGCGTCGTGCACCGCCGCGCAGATGTCGGCGATGTCGTGCTCGTACACCCCGTGCGTGGACGGGTAGGTGATCATCAGCGCCGACAGCCGGTCCGCGTGCTCGGCGATCTTGGCCCGCAGGTCGTCGAGGTCGACGTCGCCGTTCTCCCGGCACGCCACCACCACGACCCGCATACCGGCCAGCGCCGCCGAGGCGGCGTTGGTGCCGTGCGCGCTGGACGGGATCAGGCACACGTCGCGGTCGGGTTCACCGCGGTCGGCGTGGTAGGCCTGGATCGCCAGCAGCCCGGCGTACTCACCCTGCGAACCGGCGTTGGGCTGCAGCGACACCGCGTCGTAGCCGGTCACCGCGACCAGCCACTGCTGCAGGTCGGCGATCAGCTTGCGCAGCCCCGGGGTGTCGGAGGCCGGGGCGAACGGATGCTGGCGGGTGAACTCGGTCCAGGTGATGGCCTCCATCTCGGCGGCCGCGTTGAGCTTCATCGTGCACGACCCGAGCGGAATCATGCTGCGGTCCAACGCGATGTCCTTGTCCGCCAGCGACCGCAGGTAGCGCATCATCTCGGTCTCGGTGCGGTACCGGGTGAACGCCGGGTGGGTGAGGAACTGCGAGGTGCGCGTCGCGATGGCCGGACCGCCGAACGGCGTGTCGACGGGGGTGGCGCCGAACGCCGCCAGCACCGCCTCCACATGCGCGGGGGTGGTGGCCTCGTCGCAGGACACCGAGACGTGGTCGTCGTCGACGAGCCAGATGTTGATGCCGCGCTCCTTGGCGGCGTCGCGCACCGCGGCGGCACGGCCGGGCACCTTGGCCAGCACCGTGTCGAAGAACGCGGAGTGCACCACCTCGACGCCGGCGGCGGCCAGGCCGGCGGCCACCGCGCGGGCCCGCTCGTGCACCCGGGTGGCGATGCCCTTCAGACCGTCGGCCCCGTGATAGCTGGCGTACATCGCGGCCATCACCGCCAGCAGCACCTGCGCGGTGCAGATGTTGCTGGTGGCCTTGTCGCGGCGGATGTGCTGTTCGCGGGTCTGCAGCGCCAGCCGGTAGGCGGGTGAGCCGTCCGCGTCCACCGACACGCCGACCAGGCGGCCGGGCAGCTGGCGGGCGTGCTTGCTGTGCGCGGCCAGATACCCGGCGTGCGGGCCGCCGAATCCCATTGGCACACCGAACCTCTGGGTGCTGCCGAACGCCACGTCGGCGCCGATCTCGCCGGGCGGGGTGAGCAGCGTCAGCGCCAGGATGTCGGCGCCGACCGCGACCAGCGCGCCGCGCTCGTGGGCCTGGGCCACCAGGTCACTCCAGTCCACGATCGCCCCGCTGGCGCCGGGCAGCTGCACGATCACGCCGAAGAAGTCACCCTCGGGCAGGCCCTGGCGCAGGTCGGCGGTGACGATCTCGATGCCCAGCGGCTTAGCGCGGGTGGCCAGCACCGCGGCGGTCTGGGTGTACAGATCGGCGTCGACGGCCAGCCGGTTGACCTTGCTCTTGGTGGCGCGGTGCATCAGCGTCATCGCCTCGGCGGCGGCGGTGCCCTCGTCGAGCATGGAGGCGTTGGCCACCTCCAGGCCGGTCAGGTCGCTGACCATGGTCTGGAAGTTCAGCAGTGCCTCCAGCCGGCCCTGGCTGATCTCCGGCTGGTACGGCGTGTAGGCGGTGTACCAGGCGGGGTTCTCCAGGATGTTGCGCTTGAGCACCGGCGGGGTGAGCGTGTCGAAGTAGCCCTGCCCGATCATCGACACGGCCACGGTGTTGGCGTCGGCCAGCGCGCGCAGCTCGGCGAGCGCCTCCTGCTCGCTGGCCGGTGCGGGCAGCTGGTCCAGTCCGGGCGCCAGGCCGTCGGCGGACAGTCCGTCGAGGATGCCCGACGGCAGCGCCTTCTCGGCGAGCTCGTCGAGCGAGGAGACACCGATGGTGGTCAGCATGGTCGCGACCGCGTCGGCGTCGGGTCCGATGTGGCGGTCGGCGAAGCTGGGCTGGTTGTGGTCGAACACTCGGGCTACTCCAGACGCGTGAAGGCGAGAACCGCTCGGTTCCTCTCCCTCTGTCGTCAACCCGGTGCGGGCGCCTGAGAGATTCGGCGTCCGCGTCAGTGCGGCCGCCTTTCCCCATGGGCGGGTGATTTCTCACCGCTTTCCAGAGGCATCGGAGACTCGTGCGGTCCTGGTGCCTGAGAGGTTGACGGAGAGGTGTTGCTCCTTCGGCGTCCGTGACTGGCCGTCACGAAACTCTCCCGCACAAGCGCGATGCGTCGCTCATTCTACCGTCTGCGCAGATCGGGGATGGTGCATACCATTGCCCGGGTTCCGCCGCGGCGCCGTCGCCGCCGCCACCCGGCCCGGCTCGGTCGAGAGGCGGATCGGCAGCGGGTGTCAGTGTCGTTGACCGGAAGGCAGTTTCGGGTGACGACGGGCATCCCGCCTGTCATTCAACGGAATTCGCCCGGCACCGGCCGCCCGATCCCGAATGCACCTGCAGCGCAGGACACTTCGGCAAAAAAGAGGGCCGCCCCCGCGGGCAGCCCCTTTCCAAACCGTCGTCAGCCGATCTTGCGGTCGCGCTGCTTGCGCCGCGACGCCAGCTCGTCCTCCGGGGTGGCGATCGACTCGCCGCCGTCGGCGCGCTCGCTCGGGAAGTCGGCGATCACGCCGGTCAGCTCCCGCATGGCGCCGGACACCGCGATACCGAACACGCCCTGCCCGCCCTGCAGCAGGTCGACGACCTCCTCGGCCGAGGTGCACTCGTAGACCGTGGTGCCGTCGGAGAACAGCGTGATGTTGGCCAGGTCCTGCACACCGCGCTGACGCAGATGCTCGACGGCTACCCGGATGTTGTGCAGGGAGATGCCGGTGTCGAGCAGGCGCTTGACGATCTTGAGGACCAGGATGTCCTTGAACGAGTAGAGCCGCTGGCTGCCCGAACCCGCCGCGCTGCGGATCGACGGCACGACCAGCGAGGTGCGCGCCCAGTAGTCGAGCTGGCGGTACGTGATGCCCGCGATCTGGCAGGCGCTCGGGCCGCGGTAGCCGACGAGCTCGTCGGGCACCGAGTCGTCAGGGAACAAGCCCGGCTGAACCGGTTCCTGAGGTGCGGGGCCGCTAGCAGCAGCGAAGTCCAGCTGCTCCTGACGTGGCGTGTCTCCCACTTCCAATTCCTCTCGCCTATCGGACCCGCGTCCCTGCGCACCTGGGCGCATTTCCGCCGAGTCCGAGTGTGTCGAGCATACGCTTCTCGCGGACCCCTCGACTGCTCATCAGTGGTCCGGCCACCAAAGTATGGCTGCCCTGATCTGGGTTGCGGAAAACGCGACCCGCGTGTCGGGGCCGACGAGACGCATCCGTGACAAACGCGCGACCAACTGGCACGCCCGCGGTCTAGGTCGCCTTGAAGTCGTCCGGCGAGACGGAGTCCAGGAACTGCTTGAACTTCTCCACCTCGTCCTCGCGCACCGCGCCCGCGGCCTCGTCGTCGTTCTCGTCGGGGATCAGCAGCCCGGCCTCGGCCAGCACCGCCTCCTCCACGTAGATCGGCACCCCGACGCGCAGCGCGATCGCCACCGAGTCCGACGGCCGCGCCGAGACCTTGATGTCGCGGTCGAAGATCAGGTCGGCGTAGAACGTGCCCTCCTGGAGGTCGACGATGCGCACCTCCTTGAGCGAGTGCCCGAGCGCGGTGATGACATCGCGGATCAGATCGTGGGTCAGCGGCCGGGCCGGCTCGACACCCTGCTGTTCGAGGGCGATCGCCGCCGCCTCGGACTGCCCGATCCAGATCGGCAGATAGCGGTCCCCGTTGGACTCTCGCAGCAGCAGGACCGGCTGGTTCTGGGGCTGCTCTACGCGAATGCCGACAACACGAACCTCAGCCATCTGTGTCTGCCCTCCGCACCGATGAAGCCAGCCTGAAAGTCACTGCTTCGAGTCTAATCCTCAGCGATCAAGTACGTCGCGTACCGCGGACTTGATCAGCGAGGTGTGCAAGGTGATCGCCAGCGCGGCCACCTCACGGGCCAGATCGTCGGCGCGGTCGCGCGCGCCGGCCTTGCCCGCCTTGACCACCGGCCCGGCGATCTGGGCGATCAGATCCGACTGCCGGTCGGCGGCCGAACGGAACGCGCGCAGGTGCCGCGGTTCGACGCCGTAGTCGGCCAGTGCCCGCGCGCACTGCGCGATCACCACGGCGTGTTCGTCGAAGAAGATGCCGCCGCCGCTCTTGGCCGGCCGGATCACCCCGGCCTTGATCAGCGCCGACAGCAGCTCCTCCCCCACGCCGGACCGCTCCAGCAGGTCCTCCCGCGACAGCCGCACCTGGGTGGGCGCCACCGCCGCGGCGTCGGACCCGCCGGTGGAGTCGGCGTCGTCTCCGACCGGCACCAGCCGCGGCACCCCGTAGGCGGAGCCGGGTCTGGGCAGCTCGGGCAGTTCGCCGTCGGGCTGGGCGTCGAGCTGCGCCTTGATCACCTTCAGCGGCAGGTACTGATCGCGCTGGGCGGTCAGGATGAACCGCAGCCGCGCACAGTCGTAGGCGGTGAACCGGCGATATCCCGACGGGGTGCGCTCAGGCGTGACCAGGCCCTCGGCCTCCAGGAAGCGGATCTTGGAGATCGTCACGTCCGGGAAGTCCGGTCGCAGCAGTTCGAGGACCGCTCCGATCGACATTCCGGTGAGCGCGGCAGTGTCGTCGGGTTGTGTCATCTGCTCCTCGCCCGAGCGCTCATCGCCGTTCCTCAGCTGTCGCTGTCGGCGCCCTTGGGGCCGGTGAGGAACACCAGACGGAATTTGCCGATCTGCACCTCGTCACCGTTGGAGAGCACGGCCGAGTCGACCGGCTCCCGGTTGACGTAGGTGCCGTTGAGGCTGCCGACGTCGACGACCTGGAACTCGCCGCCCTCGATGCGGAACTCCGCGTGCCGACGGCTCACAGTGACGTCGTCGAGGAAGATGTCGCTGTCGGGATGCCGACCGGCCGACGTGACGGGCTGGTCGAGCAGGAACCGCGACCCCGCGTTGGGGCCGCGCTTGACGACCAGCAGCGCCGAACCGACGGGCAGACCCTCGACACCGGACACGGCACTCTCCGTGCCGGCCGCCGCCGGGGCGTCCAGTTCGTTGAGGAAGTCGGCGCGGAAGACCGAAGTCGTTTCCACGGTGACTTCATCAGACGTCTGGTCGGTCCCAGAGTTCTGGTCGTTCTCCGTCACCCGCTGCTCCTAACTGGCTGCTGTGGCGATACCGCGTCTGTAATCGACCGTACCGCGCGGCGAGCCTCGTTGTGCCCACCACCGCCGGATCCGCCCTAGTTGGCGTCCGGACGGCAAAACCCTAACAACTCCTCATTCCGACACGGTGGCGCGGTAGCCGTCCGCGTCGAGCAGCTCGCCCAGCTGGCCCTCCAGCGCGCCGGGCTCGGTCTGCAGTTCGATCATCCAGCCCTCGCCGTACGGGTCGGAGTTGACCAGCTCAGGGCTGCCTTCCAGATCCCCGTTGACCGCAATGACTTTCGCGGTGATGGGGGCGTACAGGTCCGAGACCGACTTGGTGGACTCCACCTCGCCGAAGGTCTCGCCCGCGGTGACCGCGGTGCCAACGTCGGGCAGCTGGACGAACACCACGTCGCCGAGCGCCGACTGCGCGTAGTCGGTGATCCCGACGCGCACGGTGTCGTCGCCGGTGCGCAGCACCCACTCGTGTTCCTCGGTGTAGTACAGGTCGGCTGGGATCTCGCTCACGGCGCTCCTTGTCGATATCGGGTTGACGTTCGTGTCGGACTGTTGGCTGGGTCCGGGTCGGGCAACCGCCTCATTTGACCGGCTGAGCGTATTGGCGCTGTTTCGGTTGCCGCAAGGCGGTCACGTCGATCCGATCGGACTGTTCAACCGTCATTGTGCCGCCGACCCGCTCGACGGCGTCCATGGCACCGCCGGGAATCGTCATCGCCGCCGCCAGGGTGGGCGGATCGCCAATGGCCAGAACCGAATACGGAGGCCGCAGCGTCACCCCGTCCACCCGCAGCGCACCGGGCCCGCCGACCACCCAGGTGTCCAGGCCGACCCGCACCGCGACCTGCTGTTCGCCTGTCCCGCCGCGGATCTCCATCGCCTCGGCTCCGGCGTTGCGCAGTTCGTTGACGACGTCGAGCAGCACCTCGGCGGCCACGCCGGGCGCCTCGTCGGTGATGGTCAACGTCACACCCGGACCGGTCGCGGCCACGGTGCCGATCAGGATCGACAGCGCGGCCAGCCGGGCCTGGGCGTTCTCGATGGCGGCCTGGTCGCTGCTGCCGGAGGCCTGCAACTCGGTCAGCGTGCGCTGCAGGTCGGCCACCTCTGTGTTGAGCGCCGCCTCCCGCTGCTGCAGTGAATCCAGTAACACCAGCAGCTCGGCCGGCCGGGCGGTCTCCAGGGCGTCGCCGGAGTCGTTCTCGCGCACCTGTGTGACGATCGCGACACCGAGCGCCAGGCACAGCAGCACCGTCAGCGCGCCGAACACGATCTGGGAGCGGCCCCGCCGCACCGACGACGGTTGATCGGGCGGCAGCTCGTGCCTGCCGTGCTGCCCGGAGCCGTGCTGGCCCGCCTCGTGTTGGCCCGCCTTGTGGTCGCTCACCGCCGTACCGCCCCCTAGGCCCCGAACAGCCTGCGCCGCAACGCGGCCGCGTTACCGAAGATCCGGATGCCCAGCACCACGACGATCGCGGTGGACAGCTGAGTGCCCACCCCGAGCTGGTCGCCGACGTAGACGATCAACGCCGCCACCAGCACGTTGAACACGAACGACACCACGAAGACCTTCGCGTCGAAGATCCGCTCCAGGTACGCCCGCAGTCCGCCGAACACCGCGTCAAGCGCGGCGACGACGGCGATCGGCAGATACGGCTGGACGAAGTCGGGCACGTCCGGCTGGAACACCAGGCCCAGCACGATCCCGACGATCAGTGCGGCGATCCCGATCATGTGTCAGAACTCATTCGCGGTCACTGCCCAATCTCTTTGGCGAAGTTGACTTCTCGGACGGAGCCGGCGGGCACGGTCAGGGCGTCGCCGGCGCTGACGTTGACCCCCACACCGTAGGACGCCTCCAGCAGCCGCAGCCGCTGCAGGGCCGGGCTGCGCTCGAAGACACCCTTCATCGCGTTGGGGGGACCGATCGCCTGCACGACGTAGGGGCTGCTGACCGGTTGATTGTCGACCAGGATGCCGCCGCCCGCCTGCCGGACCGTGACATTCGGTCCGACCCGGATCCCGCCGACCGACACCGCCTCGGCGCCGCTGGCCCACAGCGAATTCACGACCAGTTGCAGGTCCCGGTCGAGGATGACCTGGCGGCTGCCGGGCAGGCGTTCCTTGGAGACGTCGCTGAGGTTGGCCGACGACGTACCCGGGTCGGTGATGGTGACGGTCAGGCCGGGCCCGATCAGCGGGGTGGCCGCCGCGGCGAAACCCGCCTCGTCGAGTTGTTCGAGCAGCTGCTGGCCGCGGACGTCGCCTTCGAGCCGGCTGCGCCGTTCGGCGTCGACGTCGGCGGCCAGCGCGTCGCGCCACGCGGTCAGCTCGTCGGCGTCGGCCTCGGCGCTGCGGACGTTCTCGGCGAGCACCCGCTGGGTCTCCCGCAGCCCCGGTGCGGTCTCGCGCGCCTGCGCCATCGCGGCGCCGAACACCACGACCAGCAGGGCCGCCCCGGCGAGCTGCCACGCCCAGCCCTGCCACCGCGGCCGCGGCCGGCCCTCGGCCTCGCGGGCGCGGCGGGCCTCGGTGGCCGCCGCGTAGCCGGGGTCGAGGTGTTCGGTCAGCAGCGACCGCAGCAGCGACGGCACCGGGATCTTGCGGGGCCGGTCGGCGGCGTGGCCGCTGTGCCCGGCCATCGGGTCGTAACCGCCGAGCGTGCTGCGGAAACTCTGGGTCATCGGCGGCTCACCGCGACACCTTGGGCAGTTGCCGGACCACCATGGCGACCTGCATCAGGTACAGCACCCCCGACCACAGGTACATCGCCAGCCCCCAGATCAGAAACCCCCAGCCGATCGCCAGGATCACCCGGCTCCACAACGCGTCCCATTGTCCCAGCAGGATCAGCGGCAGCGCGGACATCAACGCGAATGTCGCCGCCTTGCCGAGATAGGTGACCGGCAGCGCGGTCAGGCCGCGGCTGCGCAGCAGCGGCAGCGTCGCCGCGAGCACGGCGTCGCGGCCGATCAGGGTGAGCACGGCCCACCACGGCACCGAACCGTGAAATCCCATGGCGATCGGCACGACCACCATGTAGATGCGGTCGGCCAGCGGGTCGAGCAGCTCGCCCAGCCGCGACGACTGGTTGTCCACCAGCCGCGCGATCTTGCCGTCGGCCCAGTCCGAGACGCCGCTGACCATCAGCACGGCGACCGCCCAGCCGGCGGCGTCCTGTTTGAGCAGCAGCCACAGGAACACGGGCACCAGCACCAGGCGCAGCGCGCTGAGCAGGTTGGGCACCGTGAGGACCCGGTCGCGCACCTCGGGCTGCGGGTCGCTCATGGCCGTAAACCTATCGGAAGACCCCGGGCAGCAGATTCGACAAGGCGTCGTCGAGCGGGTTGTCGTGCACCATGTAGGTCCACGTCGACGTCGGCCGTGCCAGCTTTGACAGATCCATGCCCGGCTCGCCCTCGATGTCGGGTGCGGTGTCGAAGGTCTGCTGGGCCGCCTCGATCGCGTCGGCGGCCAGTGAGGCGAACGCGTCGACGGCCATCCGGTGGAACTCGTCGAGCGGGTTCTGCCTGCCCAGCGCCCGCAGGTGGATGCTCTCCCGGATGTCGGCCAGGTACGCCAGGTGCTCGGCCCAGCCGCGGTCGAGGTGGTAGAGCATGATCTGCCGGCAGATCGTCTCCAGCTTCTCCTCGCCGAGCTTCTCCTCCAGCTCCTGGTAGCGCTTGGGCGAGAGCTCCTTGAGCTCCTCGCGCGCGGTCGGCGTGCGCAGCAGCGTGTCGCGCCGTTCGGCCAGGATCGCGCGCTGCTGGGCGATCAGCTCGTTGTAGCGCCAGGTGTTGGCGTGCACGTCGAGCAGCCGGCCCTCGGCGACGCGCTGCGCGTGGTCGAGCAGCGCGGAGGCCTTCGGGCTGGTCACCCGGCCGTCGCCGGCCTCCGGGTCGGTCTCCATCGGCAGCTTGCTGGTGTCGAGGTGGGCGACGACGACGTCGTCCTCCCAGCTGGAGAAGAACACCGTCGAACCCGGGTCGCCCTGCCGGCCGGCGCGGCCGCGCAGCTGGTTGTCCAGCCGCTCGGTGTGGTGGCGCCCGGTGCCGACGACGTGCAGGCCGCCCAGTTCGGCCACCTTGTCGTGGTCCGCCTCATCCGAGCCGCCCAGCCGGATGTCGGTGCCGCGCCCGGCCATCTGGGTGGACACCGTGACCGCGCCGAGCTTGCCGGCCTCGGCGATGACGGCGGCCTCCTCGGCGTCGTTCTTGGCGTTGAGCACCACCGCCGGGACGCCGGCCTTGACCAGCCGCGCGTGCAGCTCCTCGGACTCGGCGACGTCGTGGGTGCCGACCAGGATCGGCTGGCCGGTCTTGTGCACCTCGACGATGTGCTCGACGATCGCGTCGTTCTTGGCGGCCGCGGTGACGTAGACGCGGTCGGGTTCGTCCTTGCGGATGTTGGGCTTGTTCGGCTCGATCGGCGACACACCCAGCTTGTAGAACTGGCGCAGCTGTTCGCCGGCGGCCAGCGCGGTGCCGGTCATCCCACACACCGTCGGGTAGCGGTTGATCAGCGCCTGCACGGTGATGGTGTCGAGCACCTCACCGGTCTCGGTGGTCTCGATGCCCTCCTTGGCCTCGACTGCGGCCTGCAGCCCGTCGGGCCAGCGCTGCAGCTGCGCGATGCGACCGCGCGATGCGTTGATCAGGTGCACGGCGTTGTCGCGGACGATGTAGTGCACGTCGCGCTGCAGCAGCACGTGTGCGTGCAGCGCCACGTTCACCTCGGTCAGCGTGGTGCCGACGTGCTCCTCGGAGTACAGGTCGATGCCGCCGAGCTGGGCCTCCAGCTTGCGCGCGCCGGCCTCGGTGAGGTGGACGTTGCGGCCCTCGGCGTCGGTCTCGTAGTCCTCGTCGGCGACGAGTTCGCCGACCAGACGGATGATTTCGACCTTCGGCGTCTCCCGGTGGGTGCTACCCGCCAGCACCAGCGGCACCAGCGCCTCGTCGACGAGCACCGAGTCGGCCTCGTCGATCAGCGCCACATCCGGGTTCGGCGACACCAGGTCGGCGACGTCGGTGACCAACTGGTCGCGCAGCACGTCGAAGCCGATCTCGTTGACCGACGCGTAGGTGACGTCGCACTTGTAGGCGGCGCGGCGCTCCTCGGGCGTGGAGTTCTCGGTGATCCAGCCGACCGTCAGGCCCAGCGCCTCCAGCATCGGGCCCATCCACTCGGCGTCGCGGCGGGCCAGGTAGTCGTTGATCGTGATGACGTGCACGTTGCGTCCGGCCAGCGCGTAGCCGGCGGCGGCGACGGCCCCCGACAGCGTCTTGCCCTCACCGGTGGCCATCTCCACGACGTCGCCTGCCAGCATCCGCAGCGCGCCCAGCAGCTGGACGTCGAAGGGGCGCAGCGACACCGTGCGCTCGGCGGCCTCGCGGGCGATGGCGAGGAACTGCGGGATGTCGGCGGACTCGGCGAGGTTCTTCAGATCCAGCAGCTTGGCGGCCTTGCGCAGCTGCTCGTCGTCGAGGGCGGCGGCCTTCTCGTCGAACTCGGCTGACTTGCGCACCAGCGCCATCGATTGGGCCTGGTCACGTTCGGTGCTGGCACCGAGCATCCGCCAGAACCGATTGGTGAGCCGTCCTGAAGTGCGGGTCTTCGTCTTCGCCACACAAATACCGTACGCGGAGCGCGCCGGCGGGCGGGGATGCGCACCGCCGTGGGAGGCGACGCGGCGGCGTGACTTGCCCCCTTTGAAAGGCTGCTCAAAGCCACTCGCGGTACCTTGCGCGGGTGGAAACTTTCGTCCCCTCGCGCGATTGGGGAAACGAAGTCTGGGTGTCGATGGTGTGGATCGGCCGGGTCTGGCTGATCACCGCCGTCATCACCCTCCTGGTGCTGTTCCTGATCGCCCGCTTCACGGTGTGGGGCCGGCAGTGGTGGCGCATCACCGGCGACTACTTCAAGGGCGTCGAGAGCATCAAGGTCTGGCTGTGGCTGGGCGGCATCCTGCTGCTGGTGATCGCCGGGGTCCGGCTCGACGTGCTGCTCAGCTACTACTCGATGGACATGTCGAACGCCTTCCAGGTCGTCGCGGGCGGCCTGCAGGCCGACAGCCCGGAGATCAGGGAGTCGGGGCGCAGCGGCTTCTACCTGTCGATCACGGTGTTCGCGGTATTGGCCGCGCTGTTCATCGCGCGCCTACTGTTCGACATGTGGGTGTTCCAGCGGTTCGCGCTGCGCTGGCGCGCCTGGCTGACCGACCGGCTGACCGGCGACTGGCTCGACGGCCGGGCCTACTACCGGGCCCGGTTCATCGACGACAAGATCGACAACCCGGATCAGCGCATCCAGAACGACATCGACATCTTCACCGCCAACAACGGCCCGATCCCCAACATCCCGTACTACGGCTCGGGCAACACGCTGCTGTTCGGTGCGATCAACGCCATCGTGTCGACGGTGTCGTTCACCGCGATCCTGTGGAACCTGTCCGGGCCGCTGACGCTGCCGCTGGTGCACTGGGAGTTGCCGCGCGCGATCTTCTTCATCGGCATCCTGTTCGTGATCCTCGCCTCGGCCGTCGCGTTCTGGATCGGCCGGCCCATCATCTGGCTGTCGTTCCGCAACGAGAAGTACAACGCCGCCTTCCGCTATGCGCTGGTGCGGCTGCGCGACTCGGCGGAGGCGGTGGCGTTCTACCGCGGTGAGGCCGCCGAGCGCGCCGGGCTACGCAAGCTGTTCCGCCCCGTGGTGGACAACTACAAGCGCTACGTCGCCCGGTCCCTGGGCTTCAACGGCTGGAACTGGTCGATGGGTCAGCTGATCGTGCCGCTGCCCTACCTGGTGCAGTTCCCCCGCTTCGTGTCCGGGGACATCACGCTGGGCGTGATGTCGCAGACGGCGTCGGCGTTCGGCAACATCCAGGACGGGCTGTCGTTCTTCCGGAACGCCTACGACCTGTTCGCCGGCTACCGCGCCGCGATCATCCGTCTCGACGGCCTGGTGACCGCCAACGAGGAGAGCCGGTCGCTGCCCAAGATCACCACGACGGCCTGTGTGGACGGCACGGTCGAGCTGAAGCGGGTCGAGGTGCGCACCCCCGACGGCAAGCAGCTGATCAAACCGCTGGACCTGCGCCTGGAGGTGGGTGACTCGCTGGTGGTGACCGGTGAGTCCGGCGTCGGCAAGACCACGCTGCTGCGCAGCCTGGCCGAGCTGTGGCCGTACACGTCGGGCACCCTGACCCGGCCGTGCGGACCCAACGAGACGATGTTCCTGTCGCAGCTGCCGTACGTGCCGCTGGGTGATCTGCGCGCGGTGGTGACCTACCCCAACGAGGAGGGCACCATCGACGACAACACGCTGCGGCGGATGCTGCGCAAGGTCGCGCTGCCCCATCTCGAGGACCGCCTCGACGAGGCGCAGGACTGGGCCAAGGTGCTGTCCCCGGGTGAGCAGCAGCGGGTGGCGTTCGCCCGCATCCTGCTCACCCGGCCCAAGGCGGTGTTCCTCGACGAGTCCACCTCAGCACTCGACGAGGGCCTGGAGTTCATGCTCTACGACCTGGTGCGCACGGAGCTGCCAAACACCATCCTGGTCAGCGTCAGCCACCGCAGCACCGTCGAGCAGCACCACACCCACCAGCTGGAACTGCTCGGCGGTGGCGAGTGGCGGCTGGGGCCCATCTCCGGGCCCCAGCCGGCAAACGTCTAGCCGCTCTTGGCCGCCCGGGCCGCGCTTCCGCCCGCCCGCCGCCCGAAGAACGAGCCCTCACCGAGCTGCACACCGCTGGCGTAGCCCTTGCCGTCCTGGGCGATGTTGGACGCGCACGCCCCGGCGGCGTACAGCCCGGGGATGACGGAGCCGTCCTCGCGGCGCACCTGGCCGTCGATGGTGACGTCCAGGCCGCCCATTGTGAAGCCGGAGTACATCGCCACGCCCAGCGACAGGTCGAACGCACCCCACGGGCCTTTGTCCTGGGGCGCAAGGTATTCCGGCTGCTTGTGGAAGTCGGGGTCCTCGCCCTTGGCGGCGTTGGCGTTGTAGCGCTCCAGCGTGGCGGCGAGGTTGCCGGCCGGAATGCCCAGCGCCTCTTCCATTTCCGCGATGGTCTCCCAGCCGTCGATGAACTTGATCAACGGCATCTCGGGCATCTGCAGATGCTCCTCGTCGACGATGAGGTACGCCCTCTGCTCGGGCTGTTCGAGCACGAACGCCGAGGTGCGCGAATGGTAGGAGTCCTCGGCGACGAACCGCTGGCCGTCCTTGTTGACGATGACGCCGGTCAGCAGGATCTCCGGCGGATAGGCGGCGGCGGTGATGAACAGTCCGTCCATGTTCTTGGCGACGCCGCCCGCGGACTCGCCGAGCCGGATGCCCAGGCCGTCGTCGTTGGGGTTGCCCAGGATGTAGGGCTCGACCTCGCCGTGGTGTTTGGTGCGCCGCTTGGCGCCCAGCGCCGGCGTGTAGCGGGCGACCATCTCCGGGTTCATCGCGAAGCCGCCGGCGGCGATGACCACCGACTTGGCCTTCACGTGCCCGATCTCGCCGAAGTGCTTCCAGCGCACGCCCACCACGGCGCCGTCGGCGTCGACGACGAGGTTGGTCACCCCGGTCTCGTAGCGGAACCGCACCCCGAGCTCGGTGGCCCGCTTGAACAGCAGGTCGGTGACCAGCGCCGCGCCGCCGAGTTCACCGGGCACCGGCACGGAGTGCCCGCGCGGGGCGGGCTTGGCCTGCTCGCAGAACGGCCACACCTTCTCGTTGCCGGTGTAGGACAGGCCCTCGGTGCCGGGCGGCACCACGACCTTGCCCGGGTAGTAGGTGCGCTCGAACTGAAAACCAAGCGCCTCAAGCCAGTTGAAGTGTTCGACGCTGCCCTCGCAGTACGCGCGGATCTTCTCGTGGTCGGGATCCGGCGTCACCGCGACGAGGTACTTGTACATCTCCTCGGGAGTGTCGTCCTGGCCGGTGGCCTTCTGCACCTCGGTGCCGCCGCCGAGGTAGAAGTGCCCGCCCGCCATCGCGGAGGTGCCGCCGACCGCGGCGGCCTTCTCCAGCACCAGCACCCCGGCGCCCTCGGCGGCGGCGCTGACCGCGGCGCTTCCGCCGGCGATGCCGAAGCCGATGACGACGACGTCGACGTCGTCGGACCACTCCTCGACGGTGGCGGCGTCGACGGTGTCTGGAATCTCGGTACTCACTGTTGCTCCCGTTTGATGTGGTCGAAATAGGTCCGAATGGTCTGCGGTATGTGGGCCAGTTCCAGGTAGGGCACGCCCGCGTCGGGGGCCGACACGTAGGCGAACTCGATGCCGCCGGGCATCGTTCCGCGGGCCACCACGTCGAGGGGTCCCGACGCGCCGCGCTCGGCCAGCGCGGTCTCGACGTCGTCGACCTCCACACAGATGTGGTGCAGGCCGGGGCCGGCGGTGTCGAGGTGCTCGGTGTAGACGCTGCGCCCGGACACCGGGGCGATCAGCTCGAGCTGGGTGTCGCCGGCGTAGCTCAGCGAGATCGAGGCGACGAAATCGGCGGGCTCACCGCGGTAGGTGCAGCTGTCGGGGCCGAAGTGGATGTCGGGCATGCGCACCCATTTCTTCGCGCCCAGAAGGGTGGTGAGCGCTGCTTCGGTGGCGTCGAGGTCCCGCGTCACCCACGCAATCTGGACAGGTGTCTGGGCAAGCATCGCGTCGAGGATATCGCCGCCCCGACCGGTTGGCTAGAACGTGTTCTAGTCGGTGGTCACTCGCCGTAGTAGGCGGCCAGGCAGCGGTCGGCGGCCGCGCGGGCCTCGGCGGGGTCCGCGCCGGCGGCGACGTTGGCCTCGTACCAGCGCTCGTTGGACAACGCGAGGAAGCGGCGTCCCTCCTCCGTGGTCACCCACTGCTCGCCGAATCCGGGGTCGATCGCCTCGCCGGTCGCCAGGTGCAGCGCCAGCCCGAGCACCATGGAGTCCCAGCCGATGCCGACCGCGCCGGGGCCGAACTGCAGCGCCATATCGTCGCCGACGACAGCGATGTGCTCGATCTCCAGCCGGGCCCGCTCGTCGCCCTCGGCGGCCACGGTGACGTCGATCCAGCTGACGCTGCCGCCGTACTCCCAGGTCGCGGTGAAGTTGCGGGGCGGATCGCACGTCAGCACCGTGCCGCCGGCGTTGCCCTGCAGTTGATAGGAGCCGCCGACCCTCAGCTCTCCGGTGATCGGCATGAGCCAGCGCGGAATCCGCTCGATGGTGGTGACCGCGTCCCACAAGTCCGCGTGGTCGGTGTCGTAGACCTGGCTGATCGTGACGACGTGGGCCTCCCCCGCCTCGATCGTCCTGGTACCGACCGTGCGGCGGACCGCGTTGATCTGGTGCTGCACGTCGATCTCGGTCATGGCGCCTTCTTTCGTCGTTGCCGTTTGCCTCGTGCGATCTCGGTGCCCAGGGCGTCCAGCTTGGGCGCCCAAACGCGGCGGAAACCCGCGAGCCAGTCGTCGATGTCGCGCAGCGCGTCGGCGTTGACGGCGTAGAGCCGTCGCGGCCCGTCCGGGCGCACGGTGGTGAAACCGTTGTCGCGCAACACTTTCAGATGTTGCGAGACAGCCGGCTGGCTGATCGCGAACTCGTCTTGGATGACCTCGGCGATGGCACCCGCGGACCGTTCGCCCTCGGCGAGCAGTTCCAGGATGCGGCGGCGCACCGGGTCCCCCAGGACATCGAACGCGTGCACCCCTTGATGATTAAGCCTTGAGTTATATAAGTCAATACTTAATAGTCAGCCCGTCGATCAACTGGCGCACCTGCAGGTCGAACAGCGCCTCGGGGTCGGTGATCGTCCCAGGCCCGTACTGGCCGAACACCTCGAGACTGATCGCCCCGATCAGCGCCGCCCACAGCAGAAGGCACCGCGCCATCACGGTGTCGTCGACCGGACCGTCGAACTCCGCTCGCAGCCGCTCGAAGTCCTCCGACAACGGCCGTGGCACAACGATTTCGGACGGCACCACGTCGCCGGCCGCCACCCCCGCGGCGACGACCTCCAACAGCGCGGCCACCACGCGGGTGCCGGGTTCGACGGTGCGTTCGGGAGGTGCGTGGTAGTCGGGGACCGGGCTGCCGTAGAGCAGGGCCCACGACGACGGGCGTTCGACCGCCCACCGCCGCGCGGCGTGCGCCATCGCGGTGAGTTGTTCGCGCCAGCCTGCGGCCCCGGCCCGCGCCTCGTCGACCCGGTCGGCGAGTTCGGAGTAGGCGTCGACGAGCAGCAGGGTCAGCAGCTCGTCGCGGCTCTTGACGTAGCGGTAGACCGCCGAGGACACCATCCCGAGGTCGCGCGCGATGGCGCGCAGCGACAGCCCGGCGGCGCCGTCGGTGACCAGATGGCGCCGGCCCAGCTCGATGATCTGCGCCTCGATCCGTTCCCGGCTCTCCTGTCGCTTGCCCATACCCTCGAGTCTGACACGAAACGAGATCACTGCTCTTGATTATTGGGTACTGGCGTGCCAACCTGACTTAGAGAGCACTGCTCTTGTTATGGAGGGATGAGCGATGAGCGTTCGTTACGAGGAACCGACTACCGCCGCGCGGGCGGTGAACGCGGTGGTGCGCTGGCTGGCCGAGGCCGGCGTCAGCCTCGCGGGCACCCGCGCCCTGCAGGTGCGCGGCCGCAGGACGGGCCTGCCCCGCACCGTGGTGGTCAACGTGCTCAGCGTCGGCGGCCGCGACTACGTGGTCTCACCGCGCGGCGACACCCAGTGGGCGCGCAACGCCCGCGCCGCGGGCGAGGTGGCGGTCGGCCCCCGGTGGCGACGCCGCCGGGTCCGGGTCGTCGAGGTCGCCGACGCCGTCAAAGCCGACCTGCTCCGGCGCTATCTGGCCCGGTGGTACTGGCAGGTCAAGGATTTCGTCGGCGGGCTGACCCCGACGTCCACCGACGCCGAGTTCCGCGCGGCCGCGGCGACGATCCCGGTGTTCGAGCTGGCCGAGCGCTGACCGGTCAGGGCATGGGCGCGGCGGGCGGCGCGGCGTCGACGTTGGCCGACGCCGCCGAGATCACTTCCTCGCGCACCTGCTCGGTGGCGGCGTGCCAGGACACGGCGGCCGGGAACGCACCCCAGGTGCTGTTGAACATGCCGATGATCGCGGCGCGGTTGTCCGGGGTCAGCACGTAGACCGGCCCGCCGGAGTCGCCCTTCTGGCTGACGACGCCGTTGGCCATGGTGAACCAGCCGTTGTTCACCGCCTCGACGGTGCCGCAGCTCTCCCCGGTGACCACACCGAAGTGGCAGACCGGCAGCCCGGGTGTGGCCACCGCAGCGGGGTCGATGACCAGCGGCCGGCCGCTGGGCAGCACGTTGGACACCTGCACGTGCGGTGCCAGTGTGATGGCCTCCCAGTCGGAGATCTGGTGGTTGGTGTCGACGGTGGCGCCGTTGGGGGTGTTGTCGCGGAACACGCTCTGCATCCCGATCAGGTTGCCGTTGCGGTCGCGCACCGGTCCGCTGCCGCGGCAGTGTCCGGCGGTGAACGCCATCCGGGCCTCGGGTTCGACGTATCCCAGGGTGCAGAGGTTGGTGTCCTGGCGGATCTCCATGCCCGGGTAGACGACGACCCCGGGGTCGGCGGGTGCCGGCCCGGCCGGGGTGAGGATGGCGACGACCGGCACGGCCGCCGCTGCCAGAACGCGTATCACTCGTCGGCGCACCGCCGCCTCCGCTCTTCCGATGTCAGTGTCTGCCCGGCATCACCTGTCGGCCGGGAGACCCGGCGACGACGATCCCGTCACTTGCGCATCGATCGTCGTGATCAAAACGTTACGCGGCGGTGCGGATACCCGCGCGCCGGTTTGCCGGGAGAGCCGGAATTCAGGAATCGAAGCCCAGGCCCAGCGCGTCGAGCGTGCGCAGGAACAGGTTGCGCCGGCCCGCGGAATGGTCGGCCCGGTCCAGCGACCAGCGGGTGGCCTGGATGCCGACGCTGGCCAACGGTTCCGGCGGGAACGGCAGCGGCCGCTTGCGCACCATCTCCAGCTCGGTGCGCGGCGTCGGCTGGCCGCTGAGCAGGTCCAGGCAGACGTCGGCGGCGAACCGCGTCGCGGCCACGCCCAGACCGGTGAACCCGTTGACGTAGGCCACCCGCCCCTCCCGGGCCAGGCCCCAGTGCGCGCAGAACCGGGTGTTGGTGTCGATGGCGCCCGCCCAGCGGTGGCTGAACCGAACGTCGTCGAGCTGGGGGAAGGTGAGGAAGAAGTGCGCGGCGAGCTTGCGGTAGGTGGCGGGCCGGTCCTCGTAGCGCGGGTCGACGCGGCGGCCGTAGTGGTAGACGGCGTCGTATCCGCCCCACACGATCCGGTTGTCCCGGGTCAGCCGGTAGTAGTGGAACTGGTTGCCGCAGTCGCCGACGCCCTGCCGGTTGGCCCATCCGATGCGGTCCAGTTGTGCGTCGGTGAGCGGTTCGGTGGCCAGCACGTAGTCGTACACCGGAACGGTGTAGAGCCGGTTGCGGCGCAGCAGGCTGCGGAAGACGTTGGTGGCCAGCACCGCCTGGCGGGCGGTGATGACGGTGTGCCCGGTGTGCACCCGCAGCCCGGTGTGCCCGGAGTCCAGCCGGTGCGCGTTGGTGTGCTCGAAGATCTGCACCCCGGCCTCGCGGCAGGCCCGCGCCAGCTCCAGGGCCAGCTTCGCGGGGTTCACGATCGCGCAGCTCTCGGCGTCGAACAGCCCGGCGCGGTAGGTCGGCGAATTCACCTCGGCCCGCACCTCGGCGGTGTCGAGGAACCGGCCGTGACCGTCGTCGGCGGCCTCCCGGAGCCACTGAACCTGATGCGGTTCGGTGGCCACCGACAGCATGCCGGTGCGCTCCCACTCGGTGTCCAGGCCGAGTTCGGCGATCTCGGTGGCCATCCCGTCGAGGTTCTCCATGCCCATCTCGGTGAGCTTGTCGAACTCGTTGGGCCAGCGGGCTTTTCCGTTCTCGACGCCGTGGGTGAGGCTGGCGTCGACGAAGCCGCCGTTACGCCCGGAGGCCGCCCAGCCGATGCGGTTGGCCTCGATCAGCACGATGCGTCGGCTGGCGTCGCGGCGGGCGGCGTGCAGCGCGGTCCACAGGCCGGTGTATCCCCCGCCGACGACCAGCAGGTCGCAGGTGATCGGGGCGGTCAGCTCCGGGTACTGCGGCCGCGGGATGTCCAGCCACACCGACGCGAAAGTGCTTGCCGACAGCGACCGTTCGATCAGTCCAGGGTCGACGGGGTCATCGAAGACCGTCTTCACGCCCGCACCGCCTGCTTGGCGGCGGGCTGTTCGGCCGGCGTCCAGCCGGGCGGACCGAAGAGGTAGCCCAGCCGGTCGCGCCAGCGGGTGGCGCGGGCGGCGTCGCGGAACATCGCCACGTACTCGTGGGTCTCCAGCTTCCAGATGTTGTAGGTGTCGACCTGTTTGGTCAGCCCGTAGTGCGGGCGGAAGATCTCCGGCTGGAAGCTGCCGAACATCCTGTCCCAGATGATGAGGATGCCGCCGTAGTTCTTGTCCAGGTACTCGGGGTCCATACCGTGGTGCACCCGGTGGTGCGACGGGGTGTTGAACACGAATTCGATGGGCCGCCAGAGCTTGTCGATGCGCTCGGTGTGGATCCAGAACTGGTAGATCAGGTTGGCCGAGAAGCTGGCGAACACCACCGCGGGCGGCACCCCGAGCAGCGGCAGCACCGCGCGCAACGCCACGTCGCCGCTGACGTTCCACTTCTGGCGCAATGCGGTGGCCAGATTGAAGTACTGGCTGGAGTGGTGCGCCTGGTGGGTGGCCCAGAAGAACCGGACCCGGTGTGCCATGCGGTGATACACGTAGTACATCAGGTCCACCCCGACGATCCCGATCACCCACGTGTACCAGGCGTCGACCGGCAGCTGCCACGGCGCGACGTAGACGTAGAGCGCGGCGTAGGCGATCAGCGCGGCGAAGTTCACCACCCCGCTGGTGAAGATCGACACCACGCCCATCCAGATGCTCGCCCACGCGTCCGGCCGGTGATAGGCACCGGCGGGCGCGCGTTCGGCCTCCTCACGGGCCAGCCGCCGAGCCGACAACCACTCGATGGTCAGCAGCAGCAGAAAGAACGGCACCGCGAACATGACCGGGTCGTGCATCAGCGGCGGCAGCACGTGCGAGAACACGGCACTCATGTCCACAGCGACACCTCCGCGCAAAGCATAGCTAGCGGAAGCTGAGCACCTCGTCGCCCCAGGCGAGCCGCACGTCGCGGTCCAGGTCGGCGATCACCCGGTCCTGCGCGTCGATGACCAGCGTGGCGCGGTCCTCCGGACGGTACGGCCGCCACACCGGGTCGCCGGCCGGGGTGTGGTCGGCGGCGAAGTTCAGCCAGCGGGTGCGGATCCGGTGCGACACCGTGCGGCCCGCCTTGAGCCCGCCCAGCTTGAAGGTCGGGTCCTTCGGCCCGGCCACCAGATTGCCCCAGACGTACGGCAGTTCGGTGGCGTGCGCGGCGCCCAGCCGCAGCAGCCGCAGCATCGGGGTGGCGAAGTCAAAGCGGTACAGGTACACGGGCGCGACCGCGCGGTGTCCCTCGGCGAACCACAGCGACGGCATCCGGAACCCGATGTCGCGTGCCACGCGCAACCCGATGTGCTTACCCCGGCCGCGGTAGGCGGCGCGGATCTGCTGTTCGTCGGGCAACCGCAGATCCGGCTGCTCGGAGGCGATCTCGGCGAACATCCGGCGGATCGCGGCCGGGGTGATCGGCATCAGCGGCGACTTCATCCAGCGGAACAACGCGGCCTCGTGCCTGTTGGTGCCGATGATCAGCGGGACCGGCAGGCTGCGGCCCTCGCGGGCCAGCCGGACCGGGTGCGCGGGCACGACGTCGCCGTCGATGACCGGCGCGAACGCCAGCGTGCCCGGGGTGCGCACCGGGATGTCGTCGAACACCCGCTTCGACGCGGCCAGCAACGCCGGTGTCGGCACCGACGGCAGCGAGCCGGCCTCCCCCGGCGCCATCCCGAGCTCGGCGAGGAACAGCTCGGCGACGCGGCGGGAGCGCTCGCGGTCGTAGATCGACGTCGCAGGCGAGCTCTGCGCGATGGCCGCCCCGAACAGCCCGTCGGCGGCGGGGCTGGTCAGCAGCGTGGTGATGATGCCGCCGCCCGCGGACTCGCCGAACACCGTGACCCGGCGCGGGTCTCCCCCGAACGCGGCGATGTTGTCGCGCACCCACTGCAGCGCGAACAGCACGTCGCGCAGGCCCAGATTGGTGGCGAACTGGTCGCCGTAGGCCGACAGGTCCAGGAATCCCAGCGCGCCCAGCCGGTAGTTGATCGTCACGATCACCGCCTGCCCGCCGGCCGCCAGCGCCCCGCCGTGATACAGCGGCTGCGCCGACGAGCCGATGATGTAGGCGCCGCCGTGGATCCACACCAGCACCGGTTTCCCGGCGCCGGGTTCGGTGTCCGAGGACGCCCAGATGTTCAGCGTCAGGCAGTCGTCGCCCTGCGGGGCGCCCAGATCGATCGGGATCCGCGGATCGGTCGGCTGCGGGCACACCGGGCCCACCCGGGTGGCGTCGGCCGGTTCGGTCCACCGGGGCGGCGGCTGCGGTGGGCGCCACCGCAGCTCACCGGCCGGCGGCGCGGCGTAGCGGACGCCGCGCCAGGACCTCACGGGCCCGTCCTCGGTGCCGCGCACCGGCCCGTAGGCGGTGTCGACGACGAGGTTGTCGGTGCCCGCGCCGGACGTCACCGGTCGCCTCCGGCGGCGGCGCGTTCCTCGTCGGTGAACCCGGGCACGGCGGCGGCCACCGGTGCGGCGTTGCGGGCCGAGACGTAGCGGGTGGTGGCGGCCCAGGCGGCGCCGACGCCGTCCCCGTCGGCCGCGTATGTCATCGACCGGTCCGCCGAGATGCCCAGTTCGGTGCCGATCTCCACGGCGTCCATGTTCGCGCCGAGGAACACGAACTGCCACGCGTAGTCGTTCTCCTGGCGGGCGATCGCCTTGCGGACCGCGTCGTGGCTCCACTCCCGGCTGGAGTTCTCGTGCCCGTCGGTGAGCACCACCACCGTCACCCGGCCGGGCCGCTGCTCCTCCGGCAGCGCGGCCAGCTCGGCGCCGACGTCGGTGATCAACCGGCCCAGCGAGTCGTAGAGCGCCGTCATCCCGCGCGGCTGCAGCTGCAGCGGCGGTACCTCGGCGACCGGGCGGTCGGCGTAGACCACCTCGTATTCGGTGTCGAACTGCGCCAGCGTCACCCGCACGTCGACCGTGTCGCTGCGCTGGCCGGCGATGAACGCGTTGAAGCCGCCCTCGGTGTCGTCCTTGATCGACTCCATCGAACCGGACCGGTCGAGCAGGACCGCGATGAGCGCGCGCTGAGGATTGGTCATGATCACTCCTGGGGTTCGCTGGAATCGAGCGTCCCCAGGCTACGCGCGGGCGCCGACATCCTCGGCTAGCTTGAGCGGGTGCGGAGTTGGGCGCTGCTGGCGGCAGCGATCGTCGTCGAGGTCAGCGCGACGCTGTCGCTGCGCGCGGCACAGGATCACCCGGGATGGTGGATCGTCGTCGTCACCGGCTACGCCGGCGCCTTCGTGCTGATGGCGATGGTGATCCGCGCCGGGATGCCGGTCGGTGTGGCCTACGGGGTGTGGGGTGCGCTGGGCACGGCGGGCACCGCGGTGCTGGGGGCGGTGCTGTTCGGCGACCCGTTCACCTGGCCGATCGTCGCCGGCATCGGGTTGATCATCGCCGGGGTGCTGCTCGTCGAGCTCGGTTCGCGGGAACGGGTGGACCAGCCGTGATGTATCTGACGCTGGCCGGGGCGATCCTGGTGGAGATCTGCGCGACGCTGGCCCTGCGCGCCAGCGACGGGTTCCGCAGGAAGATCTGGATCGCGCCGGTCCTGGGCGGCTACGTGGCGTCGTTCTATCTGTTGTGGCTCACGCTCGGGCTGGGCATGCCGGTCGGCATCGCCTACGGGCTGTGGACCGCCCTGGGTGTGGCGCTGGTCGCGATCATCGCGCGGATCCTGTTCAACGAACCGCTGACCGGGCTGATGGCACTGGGCATCGCGCTGATCATCGGCGGCGTCCTCACGATCGAGCTCGGCGGCCTGCACCCCTGACCGGGTCCTCGGGGTTCTTCAGCGCCCAGGCCAGCAGCACCACGGCCAGCCCGGCGGCCGGCACCGCGCACAGCCCGACCCGCAGGCTGGTGGCGTCGGCGATCAACCCCACCAGCAGCGGCGCACCGAAGAAACCGATCCGCATCAGCCAGGTCAGGATCGTCAGGCCGCTGCCCGGCCGCAGCCCGGGCAGCCGGTCGGCGGCGTGCATCGCCGACGGGATCAGGCTGGCCACCCCGAACCCGGCGAGCGCGAACCCGACGATGGTGCCGGGCACCGTCGGGATCAGCAGCGCCAGGCCCATGCCCACGGCGGTCACCGCACCACCGGCCCGGACCACGGCCGCCTCCCCGAACCGGTCGACCAGGCGGTCGGCCAGCAGCCGGCCGAGGAACAGGAACGCGATCACCGAGATGTAGCCGGTCACCGCCAGCGGGTAGGGCGCGCCGAGACCGTCGCGCAGGTACAGGATGGCCCAGGTGCTTCCGGCGTCCTCGACGACGGCGCCCGCGACGGCGATCACCACCAGCGCCGTCAGCGTCGCGTACACCGCCAGCCCGGCCCGCCCGCGGCCGTCGGCGTGCGCGCCCGGATGGTCGTCGTGGTCGTCGCCGGGCAGCAGCCGTCGGTAGGCGGCCAGCACCACCGCCGCGCACAGCGCCGCCGAGATGCCCAGATGCACGGGCCGCGACATGCCGAGCGCGATCGCACCCGCCCCCATCAGGCCGCCGAGGATCGCACCGGCCGCCCACACCGCGTGCAGCGAGTTGATGATCGAGCGGCCGTAGCCGCGTTGCACCCGCAGGCCGTGCGCGTTCTGGGCGACGTCGGTCACCGCGTCGCAGGCGCCGGCGACGAACAGGGCTGCGGCGAACACCACCGGCGTGCTGGCGGTGCCCGCGACCAGAACGAACACACCGATGCCGAGGGTCCCGACGACGGCCACCCGCGACGAGCGGAAGCGGCGGATCAGCGTGGCGGCGGTGAGCCCGGCGACCAGCGCACCGGCCGAGAACGCCGCGACCGCGGCGCCGTAGGCCGCGTTCGACATCGCCAGGTCGGACTTGATCTCCGGGTAGCGCGGCAGCAGGTTGGCGAACACCACGCCGTTGGTGAGGAACAGCGCCGCCACCGCGACCCGTGCGCGGCGGTGCCGCGCGTCGGCGGTGGCGGTCGCGCCGTCGTCGCGGTCGGCTGCCATATGCACCGACCCTACCGAGGGCCGCGGGTTGGGCGCAGCGCTGAGAAAACCAGCGTCGACGGGCAAGATTGGTGCCATGACTGAGCCCGCCCTGGCCGAGCTGGCGCATCGCTACGGCGTCGCAACGGAATTCGTGGACTGGACGGGCAGCAGCATCCCGGTCAGCGAGGCGACGCTGGTGGCGGTGCTCGCCGCGCTCGGGGTGCCGGCGGCCACCGAGGCCGAGCGTGCCGCCGCGCTGGCCGCCCACGAGCGCGAGTACTGGGCCCGCCCGCTGCCGCCGACCGTGACCGGACGCGCGGGTGCGACCACGCCGTTCTGGGTGCACGTCACGCACGGCGACCCGGCTCCGGTACGGCTGGAGCTCGAGGACGGCTCGGTGCGCACCGGCCTGCGCCAACTGGAAAACAACAGGGCCCCTTACGATCTCGACGGCAGACTGGTCGGCGAGGCGACGTTCGAACTGCCCGCCGACACCCCGATCGGCTATCACCGGCTGCATCTGCGGCTGGGCGCCGAGGAGGTCAGCGCGCCGGTGATCGTCACCCCCGCGACGCTGACCGCCCCGCCCGGCAGGCAGTGGGGTCTGGCGACCCAGCTGTACAGCGTGCGCTCGTCGCGGTCCTGGGGCATCGGCGATCTCACCGACCTGACCGACCTGGCGGTGTGGGCGGCCGCCCGGCACGGGGCGGGCTTCGTACTGGTCAACCCGCTGCACGCGGCGGCACCCACCAGGCCGATGGAGCCGTCGCCGTACCTGCCGACGTCGCGGCGCTTCATCAACCCGATCTATCTGCGGGTGGAGGCGATCCCCGAGTACGCCGACGTGCGGCACCGCAAACGGTTACGCAGGCTGCGCGAGGCCGCACAGTCGCGCGCCGACCGGGCCGAGCGCATCGACCGCGACTTGGTGTGGAAGTACAAGCGCGCGGCGCTGGAGGCGGTGTACGCGGTGCCGCGGTCGGCGGGCCGGCAGCTGGCCTACGCCGCCTACCGGCAGCGGGAGGGCGCCGCCCTCGACGACTTCGCCACCTGGTGCGCGATCGCCGAGGTGCACGGCGCCGACTGGCACGACTGGCCCGCCGAGCTGCGGCATCCGGCGAGCCCGGCGGTCGCGGCGTTCGCCGCCGAGCACGCCGACGCCGTCGACTTCCACCGCTGGCTGCAGTGGCAGCTCGACGACCAGTTGACCGGCGCGCAGGCCACCGCCGTGCAGAACGGGATGGGCCTGGGTGTGATGCACGACCTCGCGGTCGGCGTCGACCCCGACGGCGCCGACGCGTGGGCGCTGCAGGATGTGCTGGCACTCGAGGTGACCGCGGGCGCTCCGCCCGACGAGTTCAATCAGCTGGGCCAGGACTGGTCGCAGCCGCCGTGGCGGCCCGACGCACTCGAGCGGCAGGGCTATGAACCGTTCCGGGCGCTGGTCAACGCGGTGCTGCGGCATGCGGGCGGGGTGCGCATCGACCACATCATCGGGCTGTTCCGGCTGTGGTGGATTCCGCGCGGCGCCGCCCCCACCGAGGGCACGTATGTGCGCTACGACCATGAGGCGCTGATCGGCATCGTCGCGTTGGAGGCGCAGCGGGCCGGCGCGGTGGTGGTCGGCGAGGACCTGGGCACCGTGGAGCCGTGGGTGCGCGACTACCTGCGCGACCGGGGGCTGTTCGGCACGTCGATCCTGTGGTTCGAGTCCGACTGGGACGGCGGTCCGCTGCCCGCCGCGCGGTGGCGCGAGTTCTGCCTGTCGGCGGTCACCACGCACGATCTGCCGCCGACGGCCGGCTACCTGGCCGGCGAGCACGTGCGGCTGCGCGACGAGCTGGGGCTGCTCACCCGGCCCGCCGCCGAGGAGCTGGCCGCCGACCGCGCCCAGCAGGAGCGGTGGCTGGCCGAGCTGCGCCGCGCCGGGGTGCTCGACGGCGAGCACCCCGACACCGCCGAGGTGGTTGCCGCGCTGCACCGTTATCTGGGTTTGACCCCGTCCCGGCTGCTGGCGATGTCGCTGGCCGACGCGGTCGGTGAGCTGCGCACCCAGAACCAGCCCGGCACCACCGACGAGTACCCGAACTGGCGGGTGCCGCTGGCCGGCCCGGACGGCAGAAAGGTGCTGCTCGAGGACGTGTTCGAGGATGCGGGGGCGGCGCGGCTGGCGGAGATCATGCGGGCGGCGGTGCACCCGTCGGTGTAACGAAGCCGCCCCGTTCTCCGGTTTCACATTCGTCACGTCTGCGATATGTTTCGCACCGACCTAGGAGAGATCACGTGAAGAAGCTTGTAGTGCTCAGCGGTGGGCTCGTCGCCGTCGGTTCCGCGGCGCTGGTCGGTGCGGGTATCGCGATGTCACAGCCGGCGGGCGGGGCCAACTACAACGTCATCGGCGAGCCGTACCAGAAGGCCCTGCAGATGCTGAAGGCCCAGGGCGTCAAGGCGTACTTCGGCGGCTCCTTCGGAAGCGTGCTCCCCCAGGCCCAGTGCCTGGTCGATTCGCAGAAGGTCACCGGCGGCGGCCGGATGCTGCTCATGCTCGACTGCAGCCAGCGGGCCGCCGACCTGCTCGCCGAGATGGGCGGGGGCGGCGGACCCACCGTCGGCGCCAACGGGGTCACCACGGTGACGCCGACGCCGGTGGTGCCGATCCAGGGCGCGCCGGGTGCCGGTGCCCCGCCGCTGCCGCCGGCCTGATCCGGGTTACCGCCGTCACCGGGTTGTGACGAGACGCGGGCCAGGTGGGGACCGGCGCGCCGGCTGACCGGGATTAGACTGCGGGCCACGACCACCGGAGGTGAAGCGCGATGAAGCAGGTGCCGGTCGGGCCGACGACTCTTCGGCCACGCCGATTCGACCGAGAGATCGACCCGGGTCCGGTGCAGATCCAGGCCCGCAAGGTGCACTTCGACCTGACGGGCATCCCCCTGGAGTGGATTCCGGGGCATCCGGTCGCGTCGACGATGATCAACCTGTTCAACGTCGTGCTGCCCGCCGCCGAGCACTGGTTCGTCGACACGCTCAACGAGGCGCTGCCGCTGGTCAAGGATCCCCGGCTGGCCGAGGACATCCGCGGGTTCTCCGGGCAGGAGTCCACCCACGCCGCCGCGCACGACGAGGTGATCCGCGAGTTCCTGATCGCCAACGGCCTCAACATCAAGCCGCTGCTCGACCTGGTCGAGTACATGTTCGGAAAGGTGTTGGCGCCCAAGCACTCCGATGATCCGCAGCGGCAGCTGAGCAACCTGTGCGAGCGGCTGTGGCTGATCGCGGCGTTCGAGCATTACACCGCGGTGCTGGGTGATTTCGCGCTCAACTCCAGCTGGGATGACTTCGGCGCGCACCCGACGATGGTCGACCTGTTCCGCTGGCACGGCAGCGAGGAGGTCGAACACCGTTGTGTGGCCCATGACGTCGCGGTGTACTTCCACGACAGCTATCCCGACCGGATCCGCGCCGGCGGCGTCGCGGCGGCCACGATGTTCGTGTTCTTCCAGCGCGGCACCTGGTATCTGCTCAAGTCGGACCCGTCGATCGACATCACCTGGGCGCAGATGCAGCGGATGCGGATGCAGGACTCCCGGCTCGGGCTGCTGCCCCGGTTCCGGACGCTGTTCGGCACCAACACGCTTAGCTACTTCCGGCCGCGCTACTCGCCGGAGGACATGGGGTCCACCGCCCAGGCCGTCGCCTACCTGGCCAGTTCCCCGGCCGCCCGGGCCGCGCACCTTTGATGGCGCTGGGCGACCGATACCGGGGACTGCCGATCAACCCGTTCGGCCGTGGCCGCCACCACCTGATGATCGGGCTGGCGGCCGCCGTCTACTCGAGCATGGAGACCGTGCACGGGCTGATCCGGAAGGTGGCACCGCCGCCGGAGCGCGACCGCACCCTGCCCCTGCGGGTGGCCGCGCGGCAGGTGGTGGCGCACGACGAGAACGTGGTGGCGCTGACGCTCACCGCGGCCGACGGCGGGCGACTGCCGCGCTGGTATCCCGGGTCGCACATCGACATCACGCTGCCGAGCGGGCGGGTGCGCCAGTACTCGCTGTGCGGGGACCCGGCCGAGGCGGGCTCCTACCGCATCGCGGTGCGGCGCATCCCCGACGGCGGTGGCGGCTCGGTCGAGGTGCACGACGCGCTTCCCGTCGGGGCGACCGTCACCACCCACGGTCCGCGTAACGCGTTCCCGCTCACCGTTCCCGGCTACGGCTCGCCGACGCAGCGGCTGCGGTTCATCGCCGGCGGTATCGGGATCACCCCGATCCTGCCGATGCTCGGGCTGGCGGATCGGCTGGGCGTGCAGTGGTCGATGATCTACACCGGCCGCAGCCGCGACAGTCTGCCGTTCCTCGACGAGGTGGCCCGGTTCGGCGACGCCGTGCGCATCCGGACCGACGACGTCGCGGGTCTGCCCGACGCCGACGAGCTGCTCGGCGACTGTCCGGACGGCACCGCGGTGTACGCCTGCGGGCCGGCCCCGATGCTGACCGCGCTGGGGGCCCGGCTGGCCGACCGCACCGGCGTGGAACTGCATTTCGAGCGGTTCGCCGCGCCACCGGTGGTCGACGGTGCGCCGTTCGCGGTGACGGTGGCCTCCACCGGGCAGACCGTCGAGGTCGGCGCCGACGAGACCCTGCTGGCCGCGCTGACCCGCGCCGGGGTGCCGGTGCGCTACTCGTGCCAGCAGGGGTTCTGCGGCACCTGCCGCACCCGGGTGCTCGACGGCGCCGTCGACCACCGCGATCTGCTGCTGACCGATCCGGAGCGGGCGGCCGGGCAGATGCTAGTGTGCATCTCCCGCGCCGCCGGCGGCGGCCCCCTCACCCTGGACCTCTAGCTCCCGCTCCGCGAGCGCTCGCGTATGGACAGTCCGGGCGCCGGAATCCGAACCGGGATGAGCGCTCGCGAGTCGGTAGTATGCCGCCATGCCGCTGGCCGAGGGTGCGACGTTCGCCGGGTACACCATCGTTCGCAAACTCGGATCGGGCGGGATGGGCGAGGTGTATCTGGCCCGCCACCCCCGGCTGCCGCGACGTGACGCGCTCAAGGTGCTACCGCAATCGGTGTCCGCCGACGACGAGTACCGCGAGCGGTTCAACCGGGAGGCCGATATCGCGGCGACACTGTGGCATCCGCACATCGTCGGGGTGCACGACCGCGGCGACTTCGAGGGTCAGCTCTGGCTGTCGATGGACTACGTGGAGGGCACCGACGCGGCGCGACTGCTGCGGGAACGCCATCCGAACGGGCTGCCGAAGGAGCAGGTGGCCGCGATCGTCACCGCGGTCGCGGAGGCGCTGGACTACGCGCACCAGCGCGGCCTGCTGCACCGCGACGTCAAACCGGCCAACATCCTGCTCGCCAACCCGGAGACCGCTGACCAGCGAATCCTGTTGGCGGACTTCGGGATCGCACGCTGGGTGGATGACATCAGCGGTCTGACGGCGACGAACATGACGGTGGGCACGGTGTCCTACGCCCCGCCCGAACAGCTGATGGGCGAGCCGCTGGACGGTCGCGCCGACCAGTACGCGTTGGCGGCCACCGCTTTTCACCTGCTGACCGGCTCGCCGCCGTTCTCACACTCCAACCCGGCGGTGGTGATCAGCCAGCATCTGTCTTCCTCGCCGCCGGCGATCGGGGACCGGCGACCGGATCTGGCGGGTCTGGATCCCGTGCTGACCAAGGCGCTGGCCAAGAACCCGGCCGACCGGTTCGAGCGCTGCGCCGACTTCGCCCGCGCGCTGCGCCACCAACTCGGTGTGTCCGGTGACGACGACGCCACGGTCCTGGTTCCCGCCGCCCCGCAGCCCGCCGCCCCGGCTTCGAAACGACGGATCGGTGTGCTGCTGCCCGCGATCCTCGGGGTGCTGCTGGTCATCGCGGTCGCGGTGGCGCTGTTCGAGTTCCGCCGCGCCGATGAGGAACGCCCGGCCGCCGCACCGGCGGCCACCACCACGCCGGTGACGCCCACCGCGTCCAGCTCGCCGCCCGCACCGCCGCCCCCGCCGACCACCACGGTCACGGACACCACCGTCACTCAGACCGAGGTCACCGAAACCACCGTCACCCAGACCGAGGTCACCGAAACCCCCACGGACTCAACCACAACCACCGCCGCGCCGACGGTCACCGCGGTGGTCGGCGCGGACTGCTCCCCCGTCGGCAGCACCGGCACCACCGCCTCCGGCGCGACCGCTTACTGCGAAACGCTGCAACCCACCGGCAGGTCGGTCTGGTCGCTCACCCAGGGCGACATCCCCAGTCCCACCGTCGCCCCGGACCCGGCCGAGCCGCCGCTGCCGTTCCTCGAGGAGACGCCGGTGCGGCTGTGCATGCAGCAGACCGGGCAGACCCGCCGCGAATGCCGGCGCGAGATCCGGGCCGGCAACGGACTGCCACCCCTACCGTGAGGCACTCGCATGAGGCACCCCGCATGAAGTACGCAGTGGTCGCGCCCGTCGCCGCCGGGGTCACCGCCGACCCCGGGTACATGACCGCGTTCGCCCAGCACCTGGAGGCCTGCGGCTTCGAGTCGATCGTCGTGGTCGAGCACACCGTGCTGATGACGCACTACGCCAGCGTCTACCCGTACGACCCCTCCGGGCGCGTCGAGCTGCCCGCCGACTGCGTCGTGCCCGACCCGCTGGATCTGCTGGCGTTCCTGGCCGGCCGGACCTCCACGCTCACGCTGGCGACCGGGGTGCTGGTGCTGCCCAACCACCATCCGGTGGTGCTGGCCAAACGGCTCGCCACCGTCGACGTGCTGTCCGGCGGACGGCTGCGGCTGTGCGTGGGGATGGGCTGGCTCAAAGAGGAGATCGAAGCCTGCGGAACGGATTTCGCCACCCGCGGGCGGCGCGCCGACGAGCAGCTCGCGGTGCTGCGCCGGCTGTGGGCCGACGAACCGGGCGGCGCCGACTTCCACGGTACGTTCTTCGACTTCGAGAACGGGATGTGCTACCCGAAACCGTTGGGCACCATACCGATTCACATCGGCGGGCACAGCTCCGCGGCAGCCCGGCGCGCCGGCCGGCTCGGCGACGGGTTCCAGCCGCTCGGGGTGGCGGGCGCCGACCTGACGCGGCTGGTGACGCTGATGCGCGAGGAGGCCGAACGCGCGGGCCGCGACCCCGACGCACTGGAACTGTCGCTGGGCCACGCGGTTGCCAAGATCGACGCCGAACGCGCCGAGAGGCTGGCCGCGCTCGGAGCCGACCGGCTGGTCCTGGCGATGCCGCCGGTCACCGACATCGACGAGGCGCGCGACCTGCTGTCGGCCTGCGCCGACCGGCTGGGGCTGACCCCGTGACGCTGCCGCTGGCGGACCGGTTGGCGGTGGCCGACCTGGTGCACATCTACGCCTCCGCGGTCGACGACCGGCGCTTCGACGACGTGGCCGAGTTGTTCACCGACACCGCGGAACTGCGGCTCCCGGACCCGCCGCGCTCCCTGGAGCCGGTATCAGTGCACCGCGGCCGCGACGGGGTGCGGGCGGCGCTGGGCGCGCTGGCCGCGGTGACCCGCACCGAGCACGCGATCGTCGGCGAGGTGTACGCCCCCGGCGAGGACCTCAACCACGCGCTGGGCCGCATCACCTGCATCGCCCACCACTGGACCGCCGCAGACGAGCAGATCACCGACCTGGTGTGGCATCTGCGCTACGACGACGCCTACCTGCGCACCGCGACCGGGTGGCGCATCCACGGCCGCGCGCTGACCATCAACGCGATAGAGACCCGGCCGGTTCGCCGCCTTCGACCGCAGCCACCAGCCGGTCCAGGATCGGACGCTGACCCTTCACCAGCTTCGACCGTGCCTCTTCCACGGAAACCCAAGCCACCCGGTCGATTTCGGGAAACTCCCTGATCTGCCCCGAGCCTTTCGGCCACTCCATCGTGAACGTGTTGGAGTGCGCACCCGTCAGATCCAGATCACCGGCCACCGCGAACACGGTGACGATCTTGCCGCTGGGCTGTCGCACCGGGTCGAACGCGATCCGGGGGCCGTCCGGCGCCGGCATGCCGACCTCCTCCTCGAACTCGCGGCGCGCCACGGTCCACGGGTCCTCGCCGTCGTCGTACTCCCCCTTGGGAATCGACCACGCGCCCTCGTCACGGCGCGCCCAGAACGGTCCGCCCGGATGCCCGATCAGCACTTCGAGTCGCCCGTCGGTCATCCGGTACAGCAGCAGCCCGGCACTTCGTTTCGGCATACACCCCCATGATGCGCCCCCGTGGTGCCTAACGGCGGGTCAGTACTTGCGGTCGCCTTCGCTGCTGTCGAAGAAGTCCCACCCGCCGTCGTCATTCTTGACCTCCATGCGCCACCCGAGTTCGGGTTCGGCCTTCTGGTCGACGAACCAGGCGTGGGCGTCGTCGGCACTGGAGATGTCCTTGCTGTCGACGACGTCACCCTGCGGGTTCAACACGCGATATGTAGCCATGCCGTCACAGGTACCCGCGCGACGGCGTTTGAAATCTCACCCCGAGCACCGCGCCTGTGCGGGGTTTGGGCAGAATCGCGAGGTGGTCGAACTCGCCCGCTACGCCGACGGGCCCGCCTCCGTGGTCATCTCACACCACGGCGACGAGCTGGTGTTCCGCACCGAGTACGACGACGGCGGCCGGCTGGCGGTCTCCGAGTCACGGACCGCCGTGGGTGACTTCCTCGCCAAGGGTGAGGGGCCGTGGCCGTGGTTCGACCTGGGTGCCCGCCGCGACGCCGCCCTGCGCGTGCTCGACGCGCTCGGTGTGACCCCGCCCTCGTGGACGCGGCCGCTGCCCGATGACCAGCTCGAGCTGTTCGAGCGCGCCAGCCGGGGCGACTCGTCGGTGATCGAGCTTTTGGCGTGGGGTTTCGACCCGGACCCGGTGGACCCGTGCGGCGCGTCGCCGCTGTGGTACGCGGTGCGGTCGCTGGGCCACGGCATCGCGGTGGCCCTGATCGACGCGGGCGCCGACGCGGGACGCCGTATCGAGCTGTCGGCGCGCGGAGACCGGTTCACCACGATCCTGCACGAGATCGTGCGGACCGGCCGCGGCATGGCGCTGCGCCACGCGCTGGCCCGCGGTGTGGACCCGATGGTGCGGGACTCGGCGGGGGCGACACCGCTGCACGTGCTGGCCGGAGACGCCGACCACGTCAACCCGGAGATGGTGCGCGC
The DNA here is from genome assembly GCF_001583415.1 of Mycolicibacterium phlei. The sequence goes on along the minus strand of NZ_CP014475.1, from coordinate 2,388,792 downwards.
CCTGGTCGACGCCGGCGCCTCGGTGCACGCCGCACTGCCCGGCGGCACCCAGCCGATCGAGCACGCCGCCCGGTCGCTGCTGCCGGCCACCGTGGCCACGCTGCTGGACCTGGGTGCGGAGCCGGCGCGCGGGCTGGACGCGCTGATGGCGTGGTGGTCGGTGGCCGCCGAGCCGCACGGCTACCGGTCCGGTGCGGTCTGCGAGGTGGTGACCCTGCTGCGCGCGGCGGGCGCACAGGTCAACGACCGGCACCGCGAGCTGGCCGCGTCGGCGGGAGCACCGCAGGTGAGCCAGGCGCTGCGGGATTAGGTTATTTGGCGTGGTTGCGTTCTCCCGTTACGTCGCCATCGGCGACAGTCAGACCGAAGGGCTGTGGGACGGCGACGATTCCGTCGGGCTGGTCGGGTTCGCCGACCGTCTCGCCGAGATCATCGACTCGCACTGCCCGGGCTTGCACTACGCCAACCTCGCGGTGCGGGGCCGCCGGATCCGCGACGTCCTCGACGAGCAGCTGCCCAGGGCGCTGGAGATGGAACCAGACCTGGTCACGGTGTGCGTGGGGATGAACGATGTGACCCGCCCGGGCCGCAACTTCGACACCGCGCTGCGCCTGCTCGACGAGGTGTACGACACGCTGGCCGGCACCGGGGCGACGGTCGCCACCACGACGTTCCCGGACGTCACCCGGATCCTGCCGGTCGGGCGGCTGATCGCGGGCCGGGTGCACCGGATCAACGACACCATCCGCGGCGCCACCGAGCGGCACGGTTTCGCGCTGGTCGACCTGTACGCGGCACCGTCGATGACGGAGCTGGACACCTGGAGCGACGACCGGGTGCACGGCTCGACGCTCGGGCACATCCGGTTCACCGAGGCCGCGGTCGAGGCGCTCGGGCTGCCCGGCGGCAGCCACGACTGGGCGCACGCGTCCGGGCCGCCGCAGCGGGCGACGCTGCGGGAGCAGGTGTACGCGCAGCTGCAGTGGACCCGCCACATGCTGCTGCCGTGGGCGTGGCGGCATCTGCAGGGCCGCTCGACCGGCGACGGCCGGGAGCCCAAGCGTCCGCAGCTGGCACCGGCGCGCCCGGCGGCTAAATCCCGATGAGGTTCTGCAGGATCGGCAGCGGGATCGGGGACTGACCGTTGGCGATCGAGCTGACCATCGCCGGGCAGAACATCGAGATCGCGATGCCGGTGAACATGGTCGCCGGGCCGAGCGACATGCCGCCCATGTCGGCGACCTTGGCCGCCACGTTGGCGGCGTTCTGACCCGGTTCGGCGAGCATCGGGCAGACCTCGTGGCCCACCGCGACCGCGCGGTTCGGGTCCCCCATCACGACCCCGGCCTCGGCGACGGCGTTGAGGAACGCGTCCTCGACGGGGTCGGCCTGGGCGGGGGCGGCGACGACGGCGGCCGCGGCGAGGAGTCCGGTGGTCAGCGCGAGCGTCGTTACGGGTTTGGACAGCACCCGGGCATCGTACGTCGCCGGACGCTCAGACACCCGTCCAGGCGGTGTCGATGGTGGCGCCGACGTCGATGACCTTGGCTTTCTGCGCCCCAGGACTGTCGATCTCGCCGGCCACGTGCGCGGCGATGAACCGGCGGATCTCGCCGTCGATGCCACCGATGATGCGCACCAGCTCGGCGCGCAGCGACTGCGAGGTGACGTGGATGGCGATGTCGGACGGCCGGGGTTTCTCCACGTCGAGGATGAGCAGCAGCGGTTCGGCGGCGCGGGCGGTGGCGCGCAGGGCGATCTCGCCGAACACCATGAACTTCGGTTTGTCCAGGCGCAGGTCGACCATCATGTCGATTTCCAGCGGAATCCGGATGGCGAACGTGATCATCTCGCCGACCTCGCGGGTCAGCCGGGGCTTCTGGATCCGGACCTTGGCGGTGACCCGGGCGAACCCGCCCGGCCCCTGCGCGATCGGGCCGATCTCGAACTCGTCGCCGGCGATCTCGGCGATCGCCGAGCCGACCCGTTCCTCGGTCACGGCGACCTCGAAGAACCGGCGTCCGAACTCCTCGTAGGTGATCTCTTCGTGCGCGGACATGGTGCCTATACGGTCTCATGTCGGTCGCGGCGCGCCGCCGCGACGCGTCCGATTCCCGCTCAGCGGTCCGCGCCGCCGGTGTCGCGGTAGTAGCGCAGGCGGCGGATCACCAGGGGTTTGACCGTCACGTCGGCGATCAGCACCGCGCGCCCGTCGGGCCCGTCCAGCCCGGCGGCCAGGTGGTAGCCCGATGCGATCAGTTTGCGCGGCCGGGTGCCCGCCAGCCTGTCGAGCAGCTCGGCGCGGCTCATCGGGGTGTGCTCACCGGCGGTGATGTGGATGTCGCCGCCCAGCCAGCGGCGCAGCCCGAGTTCGTCGCCGGCGCGCACGGCCGACAGGAAGTCGCCGAACCGCCGTTTGGCCTGCGGCCCGACGCCGCGCAGCCCGTTGAGGAACCCGAGGGTGCCGAGTGCGCCCTGGTTGGTCAGCAGTCCCCGGCCCAACTGCAGGCCCGCGGGGACCGCGCGCACACCGCTGCGCAGGAACTGCCCGATCATCGCCGGCAGCTCCCAATAGGCCGCCATCTCAGCGATTTTCACCTCGGCACCGTCGGCGGCGACCTGGTAGCGCAGGTAGGCCGGGATGCGCATCGTCACCCCGGCCGTCATCGTCACCTCCAGTTCGAGGTCCCGGATCACCGTAGTGTCGACGACGAGGTCGACGTCGCGGTGGAAGACGATCCGGCGCGGCCCGATGAAGGTGTCGTAGAAGCGGGTCAGCGCGGTGGTGCCGCGATGCGGCGCCGAGCCGACCGGGTCCTCGACGACGCCGTCGGGTGTGAACGCCCCGACCCAGGCCGCGCGGTCGTGGGCGGCGACCGCCGTCGGGGACCGCTCGACGGCGGTGAGTGCATCCGCCGGTGAGATCGCCATAACCGGATGCCTATCACCCCGCGCGCACTTAGTCGACTACCGGTGCCGCGGCGGGCACACTGGAGGCGAGCGCATCGCCGCGCGTCGCGAGGAGGAACCGCCATGACCAGCAACGGACCGTTCGGATTCGACCCGGAGGACCTCGACCGCGTGGTCCGTGAGGCCGGGGAGGGGGTGCGCGACGCACTCGACGGCCTCGGCCGGTTCCTCACCACCTCCGGTGAGCGCGCGGGCTGGGCCGGCCTGATCGACGAGTTCACCCGCACGGCGCGGCCCCGCCGCGAACCCGAGACCACCGGGGAGACCGGCGACGGTGTCTGGGCGATCTACACCGTCGACGACGACGGCGGCGCGCACATCGAGCAGGTGTATCCGACCGAGCTGGATGCGCTGCGCGCCAACAAGGACAACACCGATCCCCGGCGCAGGGTGCGGTTCCTGCCGTACGGCATGCCGGTCAGCGTGCTCGACACCCCTGGTGAGGACGGCCAGCGGCCCGCCTGAGACGGTTCGCGATTTCGCAAACACGCGCCCCGGAATTGTTATCTTTGCATTAATAGCCGATTTCAGGGCGGACGGTGACGATGCGATCCCTGGTGTACGACGACCTCTTCATCGGAGGCCGGTGGCGAAAACCTGCGACGTCCGAACGCATCAGCGTGATCTCGCCGCACACCGAGGAACCGATCGGCGAGGTACCGCACGCGTCACCCGCCGACGTCGACCGCGCCGTCCAGGCCGCCCGCGCCGCGTTCGATGAGGGGCCGTGGCCGCGGCTGGACGTCGACGAGCGGATCGCCGCGGTCGAGCGACTGGCCGCGCTGTACGCCGAACACACCGATGAGATGGCTGATCTCATCACCGCGGAGATGGGCTCGCCCCGCAGCTTCAGCCGGATGGGTCAGGCCACCGGAGCGGTGGCGCAGATGTACCTGAACATCGATCTCGCGCGCGACTTCCCGTGGGTGGAGCGCCGGCTCGGCCTGTTCGGCGACGCCCACATCCGGCGCGCACCGGTCGGTGTGGTGGCCGCGATCGTGCCGTGGAACGTGCCGCAGTTCCTGATCATGCCGAAGCTGATCCCCGCCCTGCTGGCCGGCTGCACGGTGGTGGTCAAACCCGCGCCCGAGACGCCGATCGACGCGATGTGGCTGGCCGAGATGCTCGACGAGATCGGCCTGCCCGAGGGGGTGGTGTCGATCCTGCCGGGCGGCCGGGAGACCGGCGAGGCGCTGGTGCGCCATCCCGGGGTGGACAAGGTCGCGTTCACCGGATCGTCGGCGACCGGGCAGCGCATCGCCGCGATCTGCGGCGAGCAGCTCAAGCGGGTGAGCCTGGAGTTGGGCGGTAAGTCGGCGGCGATCATCCTCGACGACGCCGACATCGACCACACCGTCGAACAGCTCAGGACGGCCAGCCTGATGAACAACGGGCAGGCCTGCGTGGCGCAGACGCGGATCCTGGTCAGCCCCCGCAGGCACGACGACGTGGTCGACGGGCTGGCCACGATGATGTCCGGGCTGAACGTCGGCGACCCGGCCGACGAGACCACCGACATCGGCCCGCTGGTGTCCCAGCGCCAGCAGCAGCGCGTACTGGGCTACATCCGGTCGGGTGTCGAGGAGGGTGCGCGAATCGTGGTGGGCGGCACCGATTCTCCGCGTGATCGCGGCTGGTACGTGCGGCCCACCCTGTTCGCCGATGCCACCAACAAGATGACGATCGCCCGCGAGGAGATCTTCGGCCCGGTGCTGACCGTGCTCACCTACCACGACGAGGACGACGCGGTACGCATCGCCAACGACAGCGACTACGGTCTGGCCGGGTCGGTGTGGACCGCCGACACCGCGCACGGCCTGCAGATCGCCGCCCGGATCCGCACGGGCACTTACGGAGTCAACATGTACACGCTCGACACCACGATGCCGTTCGGCGGGTTCAAGAAGTCCGGTATCGGGCGGGAGTTCGGAGTCGAGGGGCTCTCGGAGTACGTGGAGCTGCAGACCACGATCTGCGCGGAGCCGCTGTCCTAGTGACAGAGCTCGTCCGTACTCCGATAGCTATTCCGGAAGCACAACGGTCACCTCGGCGGGACAGCACAGTTCGCCGCGCTGGTTGGACACGGTGATCTCCAGGTCGATCAGCCGGTCGGCGCGCTTGCCCACCACCCGGCCGCGGCCCACCATCGTGTCACCGGCGTAGATCGGGCCGAGCAGGCTGATCCTGCGCCGCACCACCCGCGCGCACGGGCCCGCCCAGTCGGTGGCCACCCGGTCGATGAACCCGGCGATGTGCATGGTGTTGACGAAGATCGTCGGATGCCCGTGCCGGCGGGCGTATTCCGGGTCGTGATGGCCTTCGAAGTAGTCCCAGGTGGCGGCGGCGTTCATCACCACGCGTTGGTAGTCGATCGGGTCGACGACCTCCGGCAGGTCGGTGCCGACGCTGATCCGGTCCCAGCCCGGGCTCACGGGCGGCCGTCCGGGGTGAAGCGCAACAGCGTGTTGCGGTTGACCGCGACCAGGGTGCCGTCCTGGCGGCGGAACTCGTCGCGGATGTCGATGAAATGGCCGGTGCCGTACCGAGTCCTCTTCTCCGGCGACACCGCTACCACCTCCTCGACCACCGACAGGCGGTCGCCTTCGCGGATGGGCACGAGGTAGTCGGCGTCGTTGGCGGCGTTGATGATCGAGGTGCCGGGCAGCGGGACGCGCAGCGCGATGGCCGCGGTCGGGGTCTGCTCCCCCGGTGTCCAGGGCGGCGGGATCAGCCAGCTCATCAGCATGGCCGGCGGCGCGACGAGGCCGCCCCACTGCTGGGCGGCGAAGTCGGGGTCCCAGTAGGACGAGTTGGCGTCGCGCACCATCGCGGCGAAGAGCTGGATCCGGGCGGCGCTGACCGCGGTTCCCGCGAACCGGGGTTCGGTCCTGGTGCCCACCATCCGCAGCGCGTCCTGGTAGGTGCCGAACGCCATGTTCACACCGGCAGCTTTCACACCGGCAGCGCGCTTTCGCGTGGCGCCGCATCCCAGGTCAGCCGCCGCGACGTGAAGTACCAGCCGCCGCGTTCGTAGATGAGCTGGTCGGTCAGGGTTCCGGTGGCGCGAAGTTCGTTGTCGCAGAACAGCAGTGCGACACACTGCTGGGCGGCGTCGATACCGTCGACGGTGATCTCGTGGTCGACGGTGACCAGGCGCCTGCCGTTGCCGCCGTCGAACGCGGCGACCAGATCGGTGAACGTCTCGTCCCCGCGGGTGTAGGTCGCCCCTGAGTGGCGGAACGTGGCGATCCACCCGGCCAGGTCCCCGTCGGAGTAGCGGCGGTTGTGCCGGGCGTCGAGGTTCAGGATCGCGGCCCGGCCGGCCAGCCCGTCGAGCACGTACTGCTGCTGGTAGCTCATCGACATCGGCTCATGCCTCCGCGGCGGCGGGATCGGGCCGGCCGTCGGCGGTGTAGCCGAAGTCGTCCGGTGACGGCTGCTCCCCGGGATAGAACCGGTGCGCCCAGCGCCGCAGCGCGGCGTAGTCGCGGGCCTCCTCGGGCGCGAGGTTCGGCTTCTCCAGGTATTTCATGTTCTCCCAGGTGAAGAAGTCCTGTTTGATGACCTCCTGCTGCAGCTGCAGAAACCGCGCGGCCCGGCCGCTGGGTTTGTCGCCGGTGTCGCCGGGCTCGCGGATCGACGCCTGCGTGTAGAAGTAGTCGGTGTAGTCCTCGTCGACCGGGGTCTGACCGGTGACCTGCACGGTGGCCACCAGCTCGGACGGGAAGCGCACCACACCCAGGCCCAGCGAGTAGTTGTCGTAGATGATCTTGGCGTCCACCGGGCCGTTCGGGGTGAGCCACGTCTTGGCCCGTCCCCCACCGAAATTCGCGTTGACGGTGGCGTGCAGGTGATAGCCGGACACCTCGAACGAGGCCGTGTTGGCGGGGTTAGCGGCCTTGTGCACGTACTGCACGTGGTAGGGGTCGGCGGCGTTCTCGATGATCATCTGGGCGTGCACCTTGACCCGGTTGACCATCCGACTGTGTGGGTGCAGCGGGTAGTACTCGTCGGTCTCCAGCTCCGGCAGCACCGGCGGCTGCCAATACGGCGGGCGGCCGTGGCGTTCGTGCCACACCAGGATGAACCCGTACCACTCGGTGCACGGGTAGGTCGTGATCCGCACGTTCTGTTTACAGCCGATCCTGCTGTAGGGGATCAGCGTGTTGCGGCCGTCGCCGTCCCACTGCCACCCGTGCCAGGGGCAGACGATGTTCTCCCCGTCGACGGTGCCGCCCACCCCCATGTTGGCGCCGAGGTGCTGACAGTAGGCGTCGAGCACGTGGATCCGGCCCGACTGTGTCCGGAAGACGACCAGTTCCTCGCCGAAGTAGTGGGCGCGTCTGACCTGTCCGGGCGCTAGGTCGGAGGCGAAGCCGACGATGAACCATCCGGTCGGGAAACGGTATTTCGACAGGGTGATGCCGTGGGGGCCGAATTCGCGCTCCGACGGGTCGATGCCGTGGTCCTCGATCGCTTCCGTCATATCCACTCCGTCCGCGCGCGACGACCGGGCCGAGGGGCCCGGTGCGTTGCCTATTTTTACTATTTTAGGCATTCTGGGTCAAGGACAGCGAAGGAGCGCGCCCATGGCCACCACAACGCCGGTCGATCTGTCTGATGTGTCGTTGTGGCAGAACGGATTTCCTGACGAGTTGTTCGCCGAGTTGCGCCGCGAGCAACCGGTCTTTCACCATGAGCTCACCGACGGTGTGGCCGCGACGCTGCGCCGCGACTTCTGGATCACCACCAAGGTGCGCCATTCCCAGCGCATCCATCGCGACACCGACGCGTTCACCGCCGCCGACGGGCCGTTGATCCAGGGCGTGGGCATGGTCGGCGCCTTCCCCACGGTGATCAACATGGACCCGCCGCTGCTGGTCAAACGCCGCCGTGTGCTCAACCACGCGTTCACCCCGAAGGCCGTCGCCCGGCTCGAACAGGACATCCGCCGGCGGGCGCGCGCGATGATCGACGGGCTGCTCGAGGCCGGCGGCGGGGACTGGATCGCCGATGTGGCCGACGTGTTGCCGATGTCGGTGATCGGCGACATCATCGGCATCCCCGAACCGGACCGACCGGAGATCTTCGAGACGTTCGACCTCATCCTGCAGGCCAATTCGTCCGACTCCGCCGAGATGCAGGAGCGTCACATCGAGCTGTTCACCAAGGTGTTCGGCTACGCCCAGGAGCTGACCGCGCGCAAACGCGCGCACCCGACCGACGACATCTGGAGCACGCTGGCCACCGCCGTCGTCACCGACGAGACCGGCGAGCAGCTGTCGATCCCGACCAGCGAGCTGGAGATCTTCTTCTTCGTGCTCGCGTTCGCCGGCAGCGACACCACCAAGAACGCGCTGGCGTACGGCCTTCAGGCCTTCGCCGAGCACCCCGAGCAGATCGAGCGCTACCGCACCGACGAGTCGGTGCGCTCGTGCGCCGTGGAGGAGGTGCTGCGCTGGTCGTCGCCGATCGCGTTCTGGACCCGAACCACCAAGGTCGACGTGGAGTTCGACGGGGTGACGATCCCCAGGGGCGAGCGGGTGGTGTCGATGCTGCGGTCGGCCAACCGCGACGAGGAGGTGTTCGACGAGCCGTTCCGGTTCGACATCACCCGCCGCGACAACCCGCACGTCACGTTCGGCGGTGGCGGGCCGCATCACTGCCTCGGCGCGATGCTGGCCCGCGCCGAGATCCGCGCCGTTCTCGACGAGCTGTTCACCCGCGCCGAGGACATCACGCTCGGGCCCGCCACCGTGCAGTACCCGAACCTCACCAACAACATGACGATCTTCGAGGCTCTCCCGATCGCGCTGCGGGCCCGCTGATCACAGCCCCTTCGGCCGGGTGCCGGTCACCCCGTCGGCCGCCAGCCGGTCCAGCTCGGCGGCGCTGAGCCCGCACAGCTCGGTGAGCACCTCCGCGGTGTGCTGCCCGAGGGTCGGGGGCGGCAGGCGCAGCCAGCCGTCGTGACAGTCGAAGCGGGCGAACGGCGGGCAGGGATACAGGTTCTCCCCGGTGCGCGGATGGTCGAGGGCCTCGAAGAAGCCGCGGTGGCGCAGCCGCGGATTGTCGGTCACCAGCGACGGCGACACCACAGCGGCAGCCGGAACACCGGCTGCGACAAGCATTTCCGCGGCACCACCGGCGTCGCGGCGGGCGAGCCAGTCCGCGAGGTCGGCCCCCGCCGTCACCTGGGCCAGCGCGGCCCGCTCGGCCTCGGTGCGCGCGCTCACCGCGACCCAGGCGTCCTCCCCGCGCACCGGTAGATGTCCTGCACCGCAGGCGGTGTCCCCTGATTGCCCCGGCGCTGCAGGACACGGCCGAACACCTCGAACTCGATGGTCTGCGCCGCGGTCACGTTGAGCACGCTCTCGATCATCGGCACCTCGACCAGTTGACCGGTGCCGGTGCGCTCGGTGAACTCCAGGGCAGCCAGCAGCGCGAACGCCGCGTGGGCACCGGCGAGCGGGTCGCAGGCGCCGCGCGGTGCCACCGGCGGCCCGTCGGGCAGCCCGGTCACCCAGGCCAGCCCGGCGATCTGCTCCATGGTCGGGGCGAAGCCGACGCGGTCGCGCCACGGCCCGTCGAGCCCGAACGCAGGCATCCGCATCACGACCAGCCGGGGGTTGAGGCCGAGCAGCGCGTCGGCGCCCAGCCCGAACTGCTCCATCACCCGCGGCGAGAAGTTCTCGACGACCGCGTCGGCCCCGCGCACCAGCTCCTCGAACAGGCGGCGGCCCTGTTCGGACTGCAGGTCGAGGGTGACCGAGCGCTTGTTGGTGTTCATGGCGTGGAACACCCAGCCGTACTCCCACCAGTCGTCGACGTCGGAGCGCATCCCGCCGGAGTAGCGGATGCCGTCGGGCCGCTGGATCGACTCGATCTTGATCACGTCGGCGCCGAACGCTCCCAGCGCATGGGTGGCGGCGGGCCCGGCCCAGAACGCGGTGAGGTCGACGACCCGGACACCCGCAAGCGGCAGCCGCCCTGTGGGCTGCACCGGACTGTGTTCCCGTGGCGACCAGTCGATTCCGGAGTCCCCGACACCGGGCGCGGGCCGCACCGGCGCGGGCCCGGCCGCCGACATCAGCCATGGCGGCCGCGGTTGCCGGAACCCGGCGGGATTGTCGACGTGGACCCCGCGTTCGCGCAGGTGGTCCATCTCCGCGATGGTCGCGCCGTTGCCGATCGGCGCCAGCGGCAGCCGGAGCAGCTGGCCGAGCTCGACGATCTCGGCGACGGTGCGGGCGCGCAGCCACGGGTCGATCCGTTCCCGGATGAGGTCGCGGTAGTCCCAGCGGCCGAGTTGGAACCGCAGTTCGGGAATCTCGGCCAGCTCCGGGCATTCCACCATCGCGACGAAGTCCAGCCACTGCTGTCCGGTGACCATGCTGATGCCGACGTAGCCGTCCTTGGCCGGTTCGATGGACGGCACCTCCACCGACCGCCGTACCGGCGGCACCCGCATCAGCGCCGAGTGCAGCCACTCGGCGCTCTGCATCAGCGTGATCGCCTCCAGCATCGACAGGTCCAGATGCCCACCGGGCCCGCCGCCGCGCACCCGCCGGTGCAGCGCGAGCGCCCCGAACGCCGCCCACACCCCGGCCATGTACTCGCCCAGGTCGCCCCCGATGGAGATGGGCGGCCCGGAGGGGTCACCGCGGAATCCGGTGAGGCCCGACTCGGCCTGCAGCGTGAACTCGTTGGCCGCCCGGTCCGGGCAAGTGCGGCCGAAGGGGGTGATCGACACGATCACGCACCGGGGCGAGCGGTGCAGCTGGTGGTCGGCGTCGAAGTCGGCGCGGTCGGCGACGACGATGTCGGCGCCGGCCAGCAGGGTGTCGGAAAGTGTTGTGACGGTCCGTTTCCCGGCGTTGAGATAGCTGAACAGTGGGGCATCGCGGCCCGGTTCGAGCGGCGCGCCGGTGACGGTGTGCCTGCGCAGCGGATCGCCACCGGGCGGTTCGACCGTCACCACGTCGGCGCCCGCATCGGTCAGCAGCTTGCCGCAGTACGCCCCCGCGATCCGGCCGCCGATCTGCACGACCCGCAGTCCGTCGAGCGGGGTCTCTCGCACACAGCCTCCCGGGTTTTCTCGCCATCTTAGTAACAATTGGCAGATAGCGGGCACTGCTAGGATTGCCCCGACATGACCACACTGGGAATCGGCCCCGAGGCGCGACGCCGACTGGGCGCGCGCAGGACCGCGGAGATCGTCGCCGACGAACTCCGCAGGCAGATCATCGAGGGCCAACTCGCCGACGGCGACCTGCTCCCCCGCCAGGAAGTGCTCGTCGAGCAGTTCAACGTCAGCCTGGTGTCGCTGCGAGAAGCGTTGCGAATCCTGGAGACCGAGGGCCTGGTGTCGGTGCGCCGGGGTAACCGCGGCGGGGCCGTCGTGCACGCGCCGGCCAAGGCCAACGCCGCCTACATGCTCGGCCTGCTGCTGCAGAGCGACTACGTCCCGCTGGCCGATCTCGGCACCGCGCTGCAGGAACTGGACCCGATGTGCGCGGCGCTGGCCGCGCGCCGACCGGACCGCAACGAGACGCTGGTGCCGAAACTGCGCGAGTACAACGCCGCGATGGAGGAACACATCGAGGACGGGGCGCGCTTCACCGAGATCGGCGGGCAGTTCCACGACGAGATCGTGCGCGAGTGCGGCAATCACACCATGGTCGCGGTGGTCGGCAGCCTGGAGACGCTGTGGACCGGGCACCTGAACTGGTGGGCCAACGAGACCGCCGCCAAGGGCGAGTACCCGTCGATGAAGAAGCGCCGCATCGCGCTCAGCGTGCATACCAAGATCACCGACGCGATCGAGGCCGGCGACGCCGAGCGGGCCCGCAAGCTCGCCGCCCGACACGTCGCCGACACCCAGGCCTACCTGCTGGCGGGTGATCCCGATCAGCGGATCGTGGCACTGTCCCCGCAGGCGCTGGCACAACGCAAACGGTGAAAGACAGGGTATGCGAACGGCATTGATCACCGGCGGCAGCGGCGGCATCGGTAAGGCCTGCGGCCGCAGACTCGCCGAGGCCGGCTACGACGTCGTGCTCACCGCGCGCCGCGAGGCGCCGCTGCGGACGGCCGCCGAGGAGATCGGCGCCCGCTACGTCGTCGCCGACGCCAGCGACCCGGAGGCGTTCGCGCCCGCCGTGGACGCCCTCGACACCGTCGACCTGCTGGTGCACGCCTCGGGAATCCTTGGTGGAACCTACGCGCGCAAGCAGACTTTCGAGCAGTGGCGGGCCACCATCTCGGCGAACCTGGACTCCTGCTTCGTGGTGACCTCGGCGGCGCTGCCGCGCATGCGGGCCGGGTCGCGGTTCGTGTTCATCTCGTCGTCTGCGGCGCACGAGCCGATGCGGGCCCGCACCGCGTACTCGGCCGCCAAGGCCGGGATGAACGCGTTCGCCGGGGCACTGGCCCAGGAGGTCGACCGCGACGGCATCGCCGTGCACCTCGTGACGCCTGGACCGGTGGAAACCGAGATGCTGCAGGACGTGCCCTTCGAGATGTACACGATCCGCGCCGACGACGTCGCCGACGCGGTGGCCTGGCTGGACACCCTCGACCCGTCGGTGGAGCTGCCGGAGATCCGGCTGCACGCGGTCACCCGCGGGCCGTGGGCACGCCCGCCGATGGTGCCGCTGGCGGCCCGGCAGCGCGCCACCCCCCCGGTGACCTCGGTGCGCGCTCCCAGTCGCTGACCGATCGAGAGTGCACCGAAACCGCTGAGATCAGAGGGCTTTGACGGTCGTAGGCAGACTGTAGAGCTCGGTGGCGTTGCCGCGCATGATCCGCTCACGCTGGTCTGCCGGGAACCGGCGCACCGCCCATTCGGGCGAGTCGTAGCTCCAGTGCGGGTAGTCGGTGGAGAACATCAGGTTGTCGCCGAGGTCCATCATCTCGAGGTACTCCCGGTACACGCCGACGTGCACCTCCTCCAGCGGTTGTGTGGTGAACCGGACGTGTTCGCGCACATACTCCGAGGGCGGCCGCTTGACGTGCGGCAGGTCGGCGCGGCGCTGCTCCCACATCCGGTCCATCCGCCACATCACCGGCATCGCCCAGGTGAACCCGCCCTCGACGAACACCACCCGCAGATCGGGATGGCGGTCGAAGGCCCCGTCGAACACCAGGCTCATCAGGTGCGCGACGTACAGCAGCGGCCACGGCGCGAAGAAGTCGTGCCAGTGCGCGGGGTTGCCGACCGGGTAGATCGGGATCAGCTCGTAGGGGGTCTGGCCCATCAGGTGGGTGGCGATCGGCAGCCCGTGCCGCGACGCCGCCGCGTACAGCGGGTCGAAATGCGGGCTGCCGAATGGGATTCCGCGGGTCTGCGGGGTTATCAGCACCTCTGCCATATACGGATGGCCCGCCCAGCGCTCCACCTCGCGCGCCGCTGCGTGCGGGTCCTGTGCGGTGACGCTGATCGCGCCGCGCCAGCGACCGTGCCAGTTGTTCTCGCCCAGCCACACGTCGGCCAGCCAGTCGTTGTGGGCGGCCTTGAGGACGTGTTCGGCCTGCGGCAGCTGCGCGTCGCACATCGGCTCGAGCATCGCGATGCTCACCCCGGCGTCGACCAGCAGCTGTTTGGCCGCGAAATCCGGGTCGCTGCCCGGGATTCCGCCGCCCGGCGGTTTGGCGTCCACCCGCATCGAGAACGTCTTGTACGAGTCGGGGGTGTCGTAGAAGTGCGGAACCGGGGTGACGGCGTTGCCCGTCGGCCACAGCGTGTCGCGCCACTGCGGCGGTGCATACGTCTTGAGCACCTCGGCCGACACCGGCATCGGGTGCACGTCGGTGTCCACGACCGTCACCGCGATATCGGAAGCCGCGTCCACCGCCGTCATACCGCCACCTCGTTCGTCAACCCGTAGAGCGCACCTGCGTTGCGCCACAGCACCTTTTCCCGCTGTATCTCGTTGAGTCCCCGCGCCACCTCCGCCGGTGGGGTGCTCGACCAGTGCGGGTAGTGCGAGCCGTACATCACCAGATCCGCCTTGTCGGTAAAGTCCATCCAGCGCTCGGTCAGCGCCGCATCGGTGGGCCCGTCGAACGCCGACGAGCAGAACCGGACGTGGTCGCGCAGGTACTCGCTGGGATAGCGGTCCACCCACGGAGTCTGGTCGCGCATCGACATCCAGAACGTGTCGAGCCGCCACATCAGCGGGGTCAGGATGTCGTATCCGCCGTCGGCGAAGACGAACCGCAGTCCCGGGTGGCGCCCGAAGGTGCCCTCGATGATCAGCGTCGCGAGGTGGACGAACCCGTTGAGCGGCATGAACGACGCGTATCCGGGATAGGTGTGGGCGTGCCCGGCGAACGTCGGCGGGTAGTCGACGCCGTTGCCTCCGTTGATGTGCACGACCACCGGGAGCCCGTGCGCGGCGGCGGCCTCCCAGATCGGCCCGAACACCGGTTTGCCGTAGGGCTCGCGCGACTGCAGGGGGACGCCGATTTGCACCATCCTCGGGTGGGCGGCCAGCCGCTCGATCTCAGCGACCGCGCCGCGCACGTCCTCGGGGTTGACGCGGATGGTGCCGCGGAAGCGGCCGGTGCGGTCGGGTTCGAGCCAGCGGTCGAGCAGCCAGTCGTTGACCGCCGCGCAGATCCGGCTGTTGAGCAGGTAGTCGGCGATGTTGCCGCGGGTCAGCGGGTTCAGGATCGCGATGTCGACGCCGGCCTCGTCGAACAGGTGCGCCGCCACCGTCTCGGGGTCGGACCACGGATATCCGTGGGCGTAGAGGTCGGCGCGGTAGTCGCCGCCGGGGGCCTGGTACCACTGCGACTCGACGTCGGGGATCGCCCGCAGCTTGTGCGGTTCGGCGAGGTAGCGGCGGATCTCGGCGTTGTAGCGGAAGTGCGGCTGCACCGAGGCATCGATGACGGTCATGCGGTCAGGTACACCTGCCCGTCGTCGACCTCGACCCGGTAGGTGCGCACCCGCTTTGTCGGGTCGGCGACGTTGACCCCGGTGGTGATGTCGAACTCCCACTGGTGCCACGGGCAGCGCACGATCCGGCCTTCGCGCACGTGCCGGATCCCGTCGGGTCGGCTCGGATCGTATTCCGTTGTGCCCCTGACGTATCCCTCGCACAGCGGGGCGCCCTCGTGCGAGCAGTAGTTGGCGATCGCGTACAGCGCGCCGCCGATGTTGTAGACGCCGACCCCGAACGCGCCGGCGGTCACCAGCTTCATGCTGCCGGGCGGTAGCTCCTCGATGGCGCACACCGGTCTGCGCTGCATCCCGTCTCCTCGGTCCGGATACGGTCCGGATGACCAAGACTACCTAAAATAGTAAAGATAGACGGACACAACCGCAGGCCCGGAAGGACTCAGCGGCGCACCGGATCAGTACTGGCCGAGCGGGCGGCACACGTTCTTGATCGGGTGCCAGTACTCGCCCGGCGGACAGTTCAGCGGAACCGTAGCGACCGGCCCGCGGCAGACGTTCTCGACCGGGTCCCACCAGCCGCCCGGGCAGTTGAGGGGCTGCGCGGCGGCCGACGGCGCCATCAGCAGGGACAGGGCCAGCGGCGCAGCCGCGGCGACGGCCACCAGCCCGCGACGAAGCTTCGTGCTCATCTGTCGAGCGTGCCCCGAATCGGGTCGCGGCAAACGGCGAACGGCCCGATTACGGCAGCACGACCTCCAGCCGCTCCCAGCCGCGCACCGTCGACGTCGGCGCCAGCTTGGCGGTCGTCATGTCGACGTCCCACTCGGGCCAGCGGTTGAGGATCTCCTCCAGCGCCACCCGACCCTCCAACCGCGCGAGGTTGGCGCCCAGGCAGTAGTGCACGCCCTTGCCGAACGTGATGTGGCTGATGTTGTTTCGCCGGATGTCGAAGACGTCGGGGTTCTCGTAGCGCCGCGGATCGCGGTTGGCCGACCCGAACATCAGCAGCATCGCGCTGCCCGCGGGCACCGTCTGACCGTAGGCCTCGTAGTCGCGGGCGACCAGGCGCGCGACGTTGTGGCCGGTGGGTTCGAAGCGCAGCGTCTCGTCGACCACCCGCGGCACCAGCGAACGGTCCTCGACGACCTCGCGGCGCTGGTCGGGATGTTCGGCGAGCACCTTGGCCAGCCAGCCGATCAGCCGGCCGGTGGTCTCGTTGCCCGCCCCCGCGACCACCTGCGTGTAGTGCAGCACCTCATCGCGGGTGAGCTTGCGGGTCACCCCGTCCTCGTCCTCGAACTCGATGTTGAGCAGCGCGGTCATCAGGTCGTCGGATGGGTTCTTGGCGCGCCAGTCGACGTACTCGGCGTAGATGCTGCCGTCGGCGATCTTGTCGGCCCGCTTGACCTTCATCGGCTCGCCCGGCTTGGTGCGCAGGTTGGCGTCGTTCTGGTCGCGCACCTGCACCTGGTCGGACTCCGGGATGCCGAGCAGCATCCCGATGACCCGCATCGGCATCATCGCGGCCAGCTCGGCGATGATGTCGAACCGGTCGGCGCCGACCAGCGGGTCCAGGCAGTTGATGCAGTAGCGGCGGATCTGGTCCTCGATCTCGGCCATCCGCCGGGGTGTGAACACCCGCGACATCAGTCCGCGCAGCCGGGTGTGCACGGGCGGGTCCTGGAACATCATCACGCCCTGCGGCATGTCGAAGCTGGACTGGATGAGCTCGAGGATGTCGCTGCGGCTGTTGGAGAAGGTCTGCCAGTCCAGCAGCGCCCGCTCGACGTCCTCGAAGCGCGACAGCGCCCAGAAGTTGTACTGCTCGTTGTAGTAGAGCGGCGCCTCCTCGCGCAGCCGCTCGTAGATCGGGTACGGGTCGGCGACGATGTCGACGCGGTACGGGTCGTAGTAGACCTTCTCTTCCACCTCGTCCACGGCGGTCATGCGACTCCTCTGACCTCAGAAGGCTTACTTCAGAAGGCTGCCCGCGTCGACGGGCAGCGGGACGCCGGTGATGTAGCGGGCCTCGTCGGAGGCCAGGAACAGCACGGCGTTGCTGATGTCGACGGGCTCCACCCACGGGATGGGCAGGAAGTGGAAGGACTGGCAGATCGGCGCCAGGTCGTCGGGACCCGGATTGTCCAGGTCGGGCCGGAACATCCGGTAGGTCTCGTCGTTCATCAGCAGCGGCGTGCACACGTGGGTCGGGTGCACGCTGTTGACCCGGACCGAGTGCTGTCCCAGTTCGACGGCGAAGGTCCGCATCAGCCCGACCACCCCGTGCTTGGCGGCGATGTAGTGGCCGACCTGCGGATAGGCCTTGCTGCCGCCGACGGAGCTGGTGAGGATGATCGAGCCGCCGCGCCCGCCGGCGAGCAGGTGCGGAACGGCGGCCTTGACCGTCTTCCACACACCGCCGAGGTTGACGTCGATGGTCTCGTCGAACCGGTCCTCGGCCATCTTGTGCAGCTTGACGCCGCTGGTGCCGATCCCGGCGTTGGCCACCACGATGTCCAGCCGGCCGAGTTGCTCCACGCCGCTGTCGACGGCGGCCTTGAGCGCGTCGAAGTCACGCACGTCGACCTCGGCGGTGACGATGCGCCGCCCCAGGTTCTTGACCATGTCCGCGGTCTCGGCCAGATCGTCGGGAGTGGCCGGCGGCGCGGTCGAGTCCGGGAAGCCGCGACAGATGTCGACGGCGATGATGTCGGCGCCCTCCTCCGCCAGCCGCACCGCATGGCTGCGGCCCTGACCCCGGGCCGCACCGGTGATGAACGCGACCTTGCCGGCTACCCGACCCGTCACAGGCGTCGCTCCCTCCACTGTTGGGCGATCGCCCAACATCTATGCTGGCGCCATGTCTAGCAGCCCCGATGACCAGGGGTCAAGGGAAACGGGGACACGCGCCGCGCTGATCGAGGCGACCGCGCAGGTCATGCTCGAGGAGGGCTACGCGGCGGCGACATCGCGCCGGATCGCCGGCCGAGCGGGTGTGCGCCCCGCGCTGGTGCACTACTACTTCCCGACCATGGACGACCTCTATCTGGCCGTCCTGCGCGAGGGCGCCGAGGCCAACCTCGCCCGGCAGCGGGAAGCACTGGCCACCGGCCGCCCCCTGCACGCGCTGTGGCGGCTCAACAGCACCCACGGCGCGCGACTGTTCATGGAGTTCATCGCCCTGGCCAACCACCGCAAGGCCATCCGCAGCGAGATCGCCGACTACGCCGAGCGGTTCGCGGCCGCCGAGGAGGCGGCGGTGGCCGCCACGATGGCCGCACACGACATCAATACCGAGGAGTATCCGCCGGTCGTGATGTCTATGATCGTGTCGAGCCTGGCTCGCATCCTGCTCCTCGAACGCGGTCTGGGCATCACCCGGGGACACGACGAGGTGGAGGCCTTCATCCAGCGTTACCTCGCCCGCTTCGAGCCCGCTTGGCCGACCCCGGAATGACCGCGGCCGGGCGGTGATCTCGGCCACACCAGCGGACGGGCCGTGACCAGCCACACGCAGACTTGAGTTAGCGTTGGCCCGGATGAGAACTTATATGGACTAAGTTAGTTACACATCGTCATCGAATCGGTACAACGACTGAAGGCGGAATATGACCGGCATGAAGCGAGGAGACTGATGCTGCGACTCGCAAAGAAGGCCTGGATTCCTCTCGTCATCATCGCTGTCGTGGCAGTCGCCGGCTTCACCGTCAGCCGCATCCGCACCTTCTTCGGTTCCGAGGGCGTCATCGTCACCCCCATCGTGTTCGCCGAGGATCCCGAGCCGTTTGATCCGAAGGTGGTCAAGTACGAGATCTTCGGGACCGGCAGCTACGCCGACATCAACTATCTGGACCTCGACGCCAAGCCCCAGCGCGTCGACGGCGCCGCGCTGCCGTGGACGCTGGTGCTGGAGACCACCGCCCCCTCCGCCGCGCCGAACATCGTCGCCCAGGGCGACGGCGACAGCATCACGTGCCGGATCACCGTCGATGACGAGGTCAAGGATGAGAGAACCTCCACCGGCGTGAACGCTCAGACCTTCTGCTATGTGAAATCCGCATGAGTGCGGCAGCCAACGACGCACCCACCGACACCATCCCCGCTGTCGGCCAGCCGCTGCGACCCTTCATTCCGCGCACCATCCGCGCCCTGGCGATACCCATCATCATCGTCTGGGTCGCGCTGATCGCGATCCTCAACACCACGGTGCCGACGCTCGAAGAGGTCGGCCAGATGCGCGCGGTCTCGCAGAGCCCCGACTTCGCGCCGTCGATGATCGCGATGAAGCGCGTCGGCACGGTCTTCGAGGAGTACGACTCCGACAGCTCGGCGATGATCGTCATCGAGGGCGACAAACCCCTCGGCGACGACACCCGCGCCTTCTACGGCGAGATGGTCGCCAAGCTGGAGGCCGACACCAAGCACGTCCAGAGCGTGCAGGACTTCTGGAGCGACCCGCTCACCGCCTCCGGTGCGCAGAGCTCCGATGGGATGGCCGTCTACGTCCAGGTCTACCTGTCCGGTAACCAGGGTGAGGCGCTGGCCAACGAGTCCGTCGAGGCCGTCCAGGACCTCGTCGCCGGCATGCAACCGCCGCCGGGCGTCAAGGTCTACGTCACCGGCCCGGCCGCACTGGCCGCCGACCAGCACATCGCCAGCGACCGCAGCATCCGGGTGATCGAGGCGCTCACCTTCGCCGTGATCATCGTGATGCTGCTGCTGATCTACCGCTCCATCGTCACGACGATCCTCACGCTGCTGATGGTGGTGCTGCAGCTGTCGGCCACCCGCGGCATGGTGGCGTTCCTCGGCTACCACGAGATCATCGGCCTGACCCCGTTCGCCAGCAGCCTGCTGGTCACCCTGGCCATCGCGGCGGGCACCGACTACGCGATCTTCCTCATCGGGCGCTACCAGGAGGCCCGCGGCGCCGGCGAGTCCAAAGAGGACGCCTACTACACGATGTTCCACGGCACCGCGCACGTGGTGCTCGGCTCGGGCATGACGATCGCCGGCGCGCTGTTCTGCCTGACGTTCACCCGGCTGCCGTACTTCCAGACCATGGGCGTGCCGCTGGCCGTCGGCATCGTCACCGGTGTGGTCGCGTCGCTGACCCTGGGTCCGGCGATCATCACCGTCGCCTCCAGGTTCGGCAGGACGCTGGACCCGAAGCGGGCGATGCGGGTGCGCGGGTGGCGCAAGATCGGCGCGGCCATCGTGCGCTGGCCCGGCCCGATCCTGGTGGCGACGATCGCGCTGTCGCTGGTGGGCCTGCTGGTGCTGCCGGGCTACCGCACCAACTACAACGACCGCAACTACCTGCCGCCGGATCTGCCGGCCAACGAGGGTTACGCCGCCGCCGACCGGCACTTCTCGCAGGCCCGGATGAACCCCGAGCTGCTGATGGTCGAAAGCGACCACGATCTGCGCAACTCCACGGACTTCCTGGTGATCGACAAGATCGCCAAGGCCATCTTCCGGGTGCCCGGCATCTCGCGGGTGCAGTCGATCACCCGCCCCGACGGTAAGCCGATCGAGCACACCTCGATCCCGTTCCTGATCAGCATGCAGGGCACCACCCAGCAGCTGAACCAGAAGTACCTGCAGGACCGGATGGAAGACATGCTCGTCCAGGTCGCCGAGATGGAGAAGACCATCACGAGCATGGAGAAGATGTCGCGCCTCACCGAGGAGATGGCCGGCGTCACCCACGAGATGGTCGTGAAGATGAAGACCATGACCGACGATGTCGCCGACATGCGGGACAGCATCGCCAATTTCGACGACTTCTTCCGGCCCATCCGCAACTACTTCTACTGGGAACCGCACTGCTACGACATCCCGGTCTGCTGGGCGATGCGGTCGGTGTTCGACACCCTCGACGGCATCGACGTGATGACCGACGACATCCAGCAGATCATTCCGGACATGGAGCGCCTCGACGCGCTGATGCCGCAGATGGTCACGCTGATGCCGTCGATGATCGAGACCATGAAGACGATGCGCACGATGATGCAGACGATGTACGCATCGCAGAAGGGTCTGCAGGATCAGATGGCGGCGATGCAGGAGAACTCGACCGCGATGGGCGAGGCCTTCGACGCGTCGATGAACGACGACTCGTTCTACCTGCCGCCCGAGGTCTTCGACAACGAGGACTTCAAGAAGGGCATGGAGAACTTCATCTCCCCCAACGGAAAAGCGGTGCGGTTCATCATCGCCCACGACGGCGACCCGATGACCGAGGAGGGCATCGCCCGCATCGACGCGATCCGCAACGCGGCCAAGGAGGCGATCAAGGGCACCCCGCTGGAGGGCTCGACGATCTACCTGGCCGGTACCGCGGCGGTCTACAAGGACATGGCCGACGGCAACAACTACGACCTGATGATCGCCGCGATCCTGGCCCTGGCGCTGATCTTCACGATCATGCTGCTGCTGACCCGCAGCGTGGTGGCCGCGGCGGTGATCGTCGGCACCGTGGTGCTGTCGCTTGGCGCCTCGTTCGGCCTGTCGGTCCTTCTGTGGCAACACATCCTGGGCATCGAACTGCACTGGATGGTGATGGCGATGACGGTCATCGTGCTGTTGGCCGTCGGCGCCGACTACAACCTGCTGCTGGTCTCGCGGCTCAAGGAGGAGTTGCACGCCGGCGTACGCACCGGAATCATCCGGGCGATGGGCGGCAGCGGCTCGGTGGTGACCTCCGCCGGCCTGGTGTTCGCCTTCACGATGATGTCGATGGCGGTCAGCGAGCTGACCGTGATCGGTCAGGTCGGCACCACGATCGGCCTCGGCCTGTTGTTCGACACGCTGGTCATCCGCGCGTTCATGACGCCGTCGATCGCGGCGCTGATGGGCAAGTGGTTCTGGTGGCCGCAGCGGGTACGCGAGACACCGGTGCCGTCGCCGTGGCCGACACCCAAGCAGTTGACGCCGTCCGGTTCGGAAGGGAGCCAGTCATGAAACGGCTGATCGTCGCAATTGCCACTGCCGCAGCAGCTTTGGCCCTGGCCGCGCCTGCACAGGCCGACCCGGACACCGATTTCGCCAACGAGTTGCACACCTACGGCATCTACGGGCAGAAGGACTACAACGCCTGGATCGGCAAGATCGCGTGTAAGCGGCAGCGCAACGGGGTGGACAAGGACGCGTTCGCCTCGGCGCAGTTCGTGCAGAACCAGCTGCCCAAGAGCCAGAACTCGACCGAGCAGTCCTGGCAGTTCCTGGCCGCGGCGCTGCGGTTCTACTGCCCCGACCTGCTGCCGATCCTCGACCAGGCGCGCTAGAAGGAGTCGAAAAGTGTTCCGTAAAGCCGCAATCGCGTTGGCCACCCTGGGCTGCGCGGCGATGACCATGCCCGCCATGGCGTCCGCCGACGCGACCGACGACTACCCCATCCCGAACCGGATGCTCAAGACCACCTGCACGGTCGATCAGTACATGGCCGCCGTCCGCGACACCAACCCGGTGTACTACGAGCGCTACATGATCGACTACAACAACAAGCCGGCCGACGTGCAGCAGGGCGCCCGGGACCGGATCTACTGGTTCTTCTCCATGGATTACGCCGGTCGCCGGCAGTACTCCGAGGACATCGCGACCGACATCTACTACGAGCAGATGGCGTTCCGGTGGCCGAACTGGGCGAAGATCTTCTTCAACAACAAGGGTGTGTCCGCCCGCGCCACCGACGTGTGCATGAACTACCCGCCGAGCCAGCCCGAGGTCTGGAACTGGCACTGACCCCTGTCAGGGCAGCCCGCTGAACAGCGGGCTCAGCGCCGCCTGCAGCGGATCCGGCGGAGGCGGCGGTGGTGGCGGCGGAAGCACCTCGGGTGCGACCGGCGCGGCCGGCGGCAGCGCCTCAGGCGTCGGCTCGCCCGGCAGTGCCACCGGAATCACCTGCGGCTCAGGGGTATTCGCCAACGGCTGAACAGCCTCCTGCGCGATGACCGGCAGGGTCTCCTCGACGGGCACCGACTGCTCGGCCATGACCTGCTCGCCGAGGTACTGCTCGGCGGTGACCTCCTCGATGAGGGTTTGCTCGACGACCCGTGGCGGCGGAGCAGGCAGCGGTGCGGCGGCCGCATGTTGCACGGTCATCGGCGCGGCGGGAACCGACGGCACGGAGTGGATGCTCATCGACGGGGTGGTGGCCGCCGTGGCGGGGGGCGGGGACGTCTCCCCCGGTGTGGCCGACTCGCCGACCAGCGTCGCCCCGACGGCCAGCAGACCGGCCAGCCCGATGGCGATACCCGCCGCGGTGCGCGCGTGCGGCCCGAACCGGGTGACCAGCGGTCGCACGGTGGGGATGCGCCCAGTCCTCTGTCCCTTCTGGGCATCGGGCTTCGGCTGCGCGCGGGCCGCCAGCACGGCGTCGACCGACAGCGCCGCACCGCGGGCCAGCGACAGTTGCGCCTCGTCGGAGGAGACGACCGGAATCGGCAGCGCCTCCTCCAGCGGCCCGGCGATGACGTCGAGGTCGTGGCGGGAGCCGAGCAGGTACAGCGTCTCCGGCTGCGACCGGTTGACCGCGAAGACACTGGTGAGCCAGCGGGCGATCCCGCCGGCGCTGTCGCGCATCTGGGTGTTGGCGGTGCGCACGAAGTTGTAGAGCACCGACACCACCGTCGCCGCCGCGGGCTCGACCACGCACAGCGCGCACCGCTCGAAGCCCAGTGTGCGGCCGTAGGTGTGGGCCCACGTCTCGGTGGCGGTGGCCAACGGAACCGCGGCGATCCTGTCGAAGCCCTGTCCCGATAGAGCGTCGAGGAGCAGCGTCGCCGTGTCCTCGCAGTCGGCGGTGAAGGTGACGCCCACCGCCCTGATCCGGTGACCGCTGGCCTCGGCGATCCCACGGGCCCCGCGCACCGTGGCCTCGTAGCGGGAGATGTCGGGGGCGTCGCCGGCGTCGATGCTGTAGTGGTCGTGATCGAGGGTGACCGCGTCGGCGCCGGAACCCTTCAACAGCACCCACGCGACGCCGGCGGACGTCACCGACAGTCCGAGAACCGTTTCCACGTTCACACCCCTCATCGCCGCGCAGTCCGACGACCACCCGGCAAAGGCCGGAGTGTCGGCGAACTGAGCATAGTTTGCTCAACGGTGCCCGGCACGTCGGAGCGCAAACTCGTCCGACGCTACTCACTTAATCGCCGGACTGAGGCCGGTGTTACACGTGGTGCCGATCTGACTCCTGAGGTCATGGCGGGCGGTTCGTCGGGTGCGACGACGGGTGACACCACTGCGGCTGACGTCGCCGCGCGGCGCAACCCCGGCACACCTCCGTCACACCACCTCACCGGCGCCGGGCGCACCTGGCGCACAACCCCTGCCGGAGTTTGCCCGAGAGGTCTGCGGTTAACGTTTCGGTAAATTTGCCCATACCCCGGCAGCCACCGCGTCGAGACTGCTCACAGATCGCCGAAATCGGTCGGATCTCGATCTGTGAGCAGTCTCGGCTCGCGATGGGCGGCCATAATTTGTTAACTAAGCTGTGCAGTTCGCTGGCACGCCGGGATCTGACTAACCGATCGACGCGGGAATCTGGTAGGACTAAGGCGGTCCTAACGCCCGTAGGGAGGAGCTCCGCCGAGGTGAATTCCTGGTGAGTGCCCCGACTACGCATGCCGCCGCGGACCAGCACCAGCACCGCTCGCCGATCGCGAAGTGGATCCGCCGCCTGTCAATCCCGATCATCGTCGGCTGGGTCGTCCTGATCGGTGTCCTGAACTCCACCGTGCCCCAGCTCGAGGTCGTCGGGCAGCAGCGCTCGGTGTCGATGAGCCCGCGCGAGGCCCCGTCGGTCATCGCGATGCAGCGCGTCGGCGAGGTGTTCGAGGAGTTCAAGTCCGACAGCGCCGCGATGATCGTCCTCGAGAGCGACCAGCCGCTCGGCGACGACGCCCGCCGCTACTACAACGAGCTCGTCGACCGCCTCGAGGCCGACCCGCACGTCGAGCACATCCAGGACTTCTGGGGTGACCCGCTGACCGAGGCCGCGGCCGTCAGCGCCGACGGCAAGGCCGTCTACGTGCAGGCCTATCTCGTGGGCAACATGGGCGAACTGCTGGCCAACGAGTCGGTCGAGGCCGTCAAGAGCATCGTCGACAGCATGCCGCCCCCGTCCGGGGTGAAGGTCTACGTCACCGGTGGCACCGCGCTGATCGCCGACCAGCAGATCGCCAGCGACCGCAGCGTCCGGATCATCGAGTACGTCACGTTCGCGGTGATCATCACGATGCTGCTGCTGGTCTACCGGTCGATCGTGACCATGCTGATCCAGCTGGCGATGGTCTTCATGGCCCTGGCCGCCACCCGCGGCCTGGTGGCGTTCCTGGGCTATCACGAGCTCATCGGCCTGTCGACGTTCGCGACCAACCTGCTCGTCACGCTGGCGATCGCCGCCTCGACCGACTACGCGATCTTCCTGATCGGGCGTTATCAGGAGGCGCGGTCCATCGGCGAGGACCGGGAGTCGGCCTACTACACGATGTTCCACGGCACCGCGCACGTGGTGCTCGGCTCGGGCATGACGATCGCGGGTGCGACGTTCTGCCTGTCGTTCTGCCGGCTGCCCTACTTCCAGTCGCTGGGCGTGCCGATGTTCGTCGGCATGACGACCGCGGTGCTGGTGGCGTTGACGCTGGGCCCGGCGATCATCACCGTCGCGACGCGGTTCGGTCTGCTGGAACCCAAGCGCGCGATGCGCATCCGCGGGTGGCGCAAGATCGGTGCGGCCATCGTGCGCTGGCCCGGTCCGGTGCTGTTGGGCACGGTGGCGCTGTCGCTGGTGGGTCTGCTGACGCTGCCGGGTTACCGGCCCAACTACAACGACCGGCTGTACCTGCCCCCGGATCTGCCCGCCAACCAGGGCTTCGCGGCGGCCGAGCGGCACTTCTCCCCCGCCGCCATGAACCCGGAGCTGTTGCTGATCGAGGCCGACCACGATCTGCGCAACTCGGCGGACTTCCTCGTCATCGACAAGATCGCCAAGGCGGTGTTCCGGGTGCCCGGCATCTCCCGGGTGCAGGCGATCACGCGGCCCAACGGCAAGCCGATCGAGTTCAGCACCATCCCGGCGCAGTTGAGCATGAGCGGGATCAACCAGCAGCTCAACGAGAAGTACCAGCAGGACCGGATGGCCGACATGCTGGTGCAGGCCGATGAGATGCAGAAGACCATCGACACGATGACGCGGATGATGAACCTGATGGGTGAGATGTCCGCGACCACCCATTCGATGGTCGAGAAGACCCGCACCATGGTGGTCGACATCACCGAGTTGCGGGACCACATCTCCGATTTCGACGACTTCTTCCGGCCGATCCGCAACTACTTCCACTGGGAACCGCACTGCTACGACATCCCGATCTGCTGGTCGTTGCGGTCGATCTTCGACGTCATCGACGGCACGAACCTGATGACGGAGAACACCCAGGAGTTGCTGCCGACCCTGGAGAAGATGGACGCGCTCATGCCTCAACTGCTGGAGCTGATGCCCCAGCAGATCGAGACCATGGAGACGCAGAAGCTGATGATGCTGCGGATGCACGCCAGCCAGGGCGGTCTGCAGGATCAACAGGCCGCGATGACCGAGAACCAGTCGGCCATGGGCGACGCGTTCAACGACTCCTGGAACGACGACACGTTCTACCTGCCGCCGGAGATCTTCGACAACGAAGACTTCAAGAAGGGCATGGAGAACTTCATCTCGCCCAACGGTCACGCCGTGCGGATGATCGTGCAGCACGAGGGCGATCCGCTGTCCGCCGACGGCATCGAGCGCATCGACAAGATCAAGCAGGCCGCCAAGGAGGCGATCAAGGGCACCCCGCTGGAGGGCTCCAAGATCTACATCGGCGGGACGGTGTCGGCGTTCAAGGACATGCAGGAGGGCAACAACTACGACCTGCTGATCGCCGGAATCCTGGCTCTGGCACTAATTTTCACGATCATGCTGCTGATCACCCGCAGCCTGGTGGCCGCGGCGGTGATCGTCGGGACCGTGGTGCTGTCGCTTGGTGCGTCGTTCGGCCTGTCGGTGCTGGTGTGGCAGCACATCCTCGGCATCGAGCTGCAGTTCATGGTCATGGCGATGGCCGTGATCATCCTGTTGGCGGTCGGCGCCGACTACAACCTGCTGCTGGTGGCCCGCCTCAAGGAGGAACTGCCCGCCGGCGTCAACACCGCGATCATCCGCGCGATGGGCGGCAGTGGTTCGGTGGTGACCGCGGCCGGTCTGGTGTTCGCGTTCACGATGATCTCGATGGTCGTCAGCGAACTGACGGTGGTGGCGCAGGTGGGCACAACGATCGGCATGGGCCTGTTGTTCGACACCCTGGTGATCCGGGCGTTCATGACCCCGTCGATCGCCGCGCTGCTGGGCCGCTGGTTCTGGTGGCCGCAGGTGGTGCGGACCCGGCCGAAGCCGGCACCGTGGCCTAAGCCGCTGACGTCCACGGCGTCTGAGTCGACCGAGCAGTAGCGCAGCAGCGGGCCACCGCCAGGGTGGCGACGAACGCGGCCAGCATCGTCCATCCGCTGCCGGTGAGCCCGTTCTTGGCCATCAGCAGTGCGGCGACCCCCGCCGCGACCACGAACAGCCCGGCCAGTGTGGAGCGCGCACCGGTCGCGCCGGCGGGCGCGTCCCACCACGGCAGCCGCAGGTGCTCGAGCGGCGACAGCAGCCGGAACATCGCGAACATGATGACCGCGAACACCACCGCCCGCAGCCCGAGCAGCGCCCAGAAACCTTCGGCGTCAACGTCGTAGGCGTCCAGACCGAACGCGTGCAGGGAGAACGCGGCCACCGCGATCGCGACAATGTGCCACAGGTACAGGGTCATCGCTCCCCCGTTGCCGACGGCGACGACGTACCAGACCCGGGGCCGCTGCGCCCACCGCTGGATGGCGCCGGCGGCGGCGACGAACAGGCACGACATCCACACGCAGTGCAGGCCGAGCAGCAGGGTGGGCGGTGAGACGTTGGACAGCCGTTCGGTCCCGGTGACGACGAGCGCGACCTCGTAGGGGCCGACGTTGACGAGCACGACCTGCGCGGCGAACGCGGCGACGGCGGCCACGAGCGCGGGCAGGCGCCCGATCAGCTTGCGGGCGTAGGCGACTCCGATGACGACGGGGATCAGCCAGACGACGACGAAGTTCGCCACCCCGGCCATCGGGTCGCCGACCGCCAGTCGGATGGCGTCGTTGAGCGCCGCGACGGCGAGCAGGGCGGCGACGACGGCGGTGGTGGCGCGGCCGCTGCGCAGCCGGGTCAGCGCGGGGACGAAAGCCAGCACGACGAGGTAGACGCCGAGGAACCACAGCAGCGCGACCGATTCGCGGCCCAGATCGGCGGCGGACCGCGCGCCGAGGGTGAAGCGGACGGCGACCAGCCCGACGGTCCAGGCGGCGAGGTACCAGAACACGGGTCGGCACAGCCGTTGGGCGCGGGTGAACAACCAGCTGCCCCATGCGCGGCCGGTGTGCCAGCCGTAGGCGCCCGCGGCCCCGCCTGCCAGGAAGAACAGCGGCATGATCTGCACGACCCAGGTGATCGGCGTCAGCGCCGGAATCGCCCCGAGGATGTTGCCGATCCGCACGCCGGCGGCGTCGATGGTGGCCAGCAGCAGCGCGCAGTGGCCGAAGATCACGATCAGCAGCGCCCCCAGTCGGGCGACGTCGATCGCGCGGTCGCGATCCGGCGGGGTGTCGGCGGCCAGCTTGTCGGCGCGGGACAGCGGTCTGGTCACGGTCATACGCCCAGCATCCCCGTCGCGGCGCGGCGCGGCCATGAGTAGTCCTACGCGTCCGCGCGGACGGCAGTCGGCCCGCCACCGGGGAAGTCACGGGCCGACTGGTCGGAGGGTGGTTCAGGGCAGGCGGGTGAGCACGGGCAGCTTGCCGACGCCGATGCCGGGGCGCACGGCGGCGCCGTTGCGCTGCGGCGCGGTGGTGGTCGAGATCTTGCCGTTGCGGCAGGACACGATCTTGCCGTCGACGAAGACGTCCTGGCCGTCGTCGATCGGGATCGGGTAGCCGTCGGCGTCGGTGTAGGTGCAACCGGTGCCGGTGGTGGGGCCGGGTTCGTTGTCGACGGCGTGGGCGGTCGCCGGGGCGAGCAGCAGCACGGCGAGGGTGCCGAGCAGGGTGGCGGCGTAGCGGGCGCGGGTGGTGTTCATCGGGGTTCCTTCCGGGGTGGCGGCGTGTTGAGTCGATGTTGTCGCGGCGGCGGGGGTGTGCGTAATCGCCACGAGGTGAGACTTCGCCGCAACCGGGACAGGTTTTCCTGTCCGCGGGGTAAGGCTCGCTTCGTCACCGTTAACGATGTCACCGCTAAAGATGTTGTCCTGCATCGATTTTGACGCGCCATCGAATCGTTACCGCAATGCGGTGCGCATCGTTATCCGACACTCCGGCGCGTTATCATCGCCGCCGTCAGAACTGGCGCACCATAGGTCTTCGTCGCTGTATCCGGGAGATGCAGGGAGGGGACGAATGCGTCGAGTGTCGGTGGCGATCAGCCTCATCGCGGTCTGCCTGGTGGCGTCGGGGTGCGCCGAGGTGGTCAGCAACGCGGTGGCCACCACACAGCGGTCGCTGATCCCGCGGCCGCTGGTCGCGCGGGAGCTGCCGGAACTGCTGCTCGAACCGGCGGCGGTGGACGCCGCGGTGGGCACGGCCGGGATGGCGGTGACGAGCACGCAGGATCAGATGGCCGACAACAGCGCGACGATGGCGCCGTTCGAATGCCTGGCCGTCGACGGCGCGGCCGAGGCGCCTGTCTACGCCGACAGCGGGTTCACCGCGTCGCTGGACCAGAGCCTCAACAACGGCGACAACTTCACGCACTACGCCAAGCAGGCGGTGGTGCTGTACCCGCTGGTGGACAAGGCGCGGGCGTTCCTGGAGGCGTCGGCGCAGCAGTGGCAGGGGTGCCGGGAGTACACCCACACCCAGACCGGAACGGTGTGGACGCCGGGGCCGGTGAGCTTCGCCGACGATGTACTCAGCGTGGTGTCGACGCTCAACGATGCGGCGGCACCCGGATGGGCGTGTGAGCGGGCGCTGGCGTTGGAGAACAACGTGATCATCGACGTGAACACGTGCAGCGCGCAGCCCGCCGGGACGGCGGTGCGGATCGCCGAGCAGATCGCCGAGCGGGTCGCGGCGCGGTGGTGATCCGCGGCCGACACCGCAAACGCATCAAGATCATCTTCGTTGCCGGGCAATGATTTTCGGTTATTGTCACGGCTACGGGCATGCGGTAGCGTCGCGGGCTGCCGCGAATTGTGAAGGGACCCAACCTGTGCCCGAAACGAAGCTGCCCACCTGGTGCGCGACGGCGCTGGCGCTGGCCATGCTGACAACGACGTTCACCAACGGGGCCGGTGCGCTTGTCGGCGGTTTGGTGCTGGTCGGCGTGATCTGGTCGCTGGCCAGGCTGCGGGATGCGGCGCCCGCCGCGCGGTCCCACCAGCGACCTGGTCGGCGCCGTGCTCGGTGATCGGGCGGCGACGATGGTGGCGCTGCTGCAGAGTTGCGCGTACGTGTTCATCGCCGCGGGCGCCGCGGCAGCGCTGGGACTCGTCGTCTCCGTCGTGTCCCCGGGCCCGGGGCATCCACTCGACGATCCCGGCGGCAGTTGGTGGCCGCTGTGGTCGGTGCTGGCCGCGATCGCCGCAGCGGCGCTGATCTACTCGGTGTCGACGCGGGTGGTCGCCGCGATCTGCGCAGTACTGGCCGGCGCGGCCGCCGCAATCGGGGTGTCGTTGGCGGTCGCGTTGCTGGTGACGATGGCGGGTGGGGCGACGCCGGTGGCGGTGAGCGCGTATCCGGTCGGTCTCACGGCGTTCAACACGGTGCTGCTGGGCGGGTTGTCGGTGGTGGGACTCGAGGTGATCACCACGGCCAACGACCGGTTGCGTTCGGTGGCCCGGCCGATGGGCGCGGCGTTGGCGGTGGCGATGGTGTGCGCGGTGGTGGTCCTGGCGGCCGCGCAGGCCGCCACCGCCGGTGATCCGCTCGACCGGGTGGCCCATTTCGGTGATGCGGTCGAGGGTTACCTCGGCGCGTCCGGGGCGACGTGGCTGAAAGTCATGGTGGTCTGCGTGCAGACGGCGCTGCTGCTGGCGGTGCTGTGGGGGCTGCGGCGGGTCGGCGGGCGAGTCGCGAACGCGGTCGGCGTGCCGGGCGACCGCGTGGCTGTGGGAGCCGCTGTCGCAGTCGCGGCACTGGCCGCGTCGTTGGCCTGGCCGGCGTTGACGCCGATGGCGCCGTCGGCGGCCCCGGTGCTGCTGGTGGTGGTGTACGTCTTCGTCGCCGAGGCCGGCACGCGGCTGCCCGGACGACAGGACGCCGCCCGGGCGATCAGGGTGGTCATGGTTGTGGTGCTGGCGGCGGTGGTGCTGGCCCCGCTGCTCGACGTGTATGCGTCCACCGGGCCGGCGCCACGCGCGCTGACCGAGGCCGATGTGCTGTTCAGAACACTTCTGGGCGGGTTGGTCGTGGCGGGTGCGGCGATGGTCGCGAGGCGGTGGCCTGAGCTTGTGCGCGCCGATCGCAGGCGCGTGCCGCGAGGGCGTCCAGTCGGCAAATCGAGCCGGCCGCTCCGCTAGCGCGCCGTGGCGACGCCGCGGTCCGCGGACATGTCGCCGGTGAGCGGAACGCCGTCGGCGAGTTCGTAGCGCAGGTAGACGGTGCCGGTCGGGCTGACCTGGGGCGGCTGGACCAGCACGAGGTTGGTCGGCACCGCGCCGCCGTCGAAGAGCTTCTTGCCGGAACCCAGCACGATCGGATGAATCCACAGATCGATGCGGTCAAAGAGCTTCTCGCGCAACAGGGTTTGCACGAAAGTCGAGGCTGCCGACAACCTTGATGTTGTCGTGGCGGTCGCGGATCTCGCGTACCGACGCGGCCAGGTCGGGGCCCAGTCGGGTGGAGCCCGCCCAGGACAGGTCGGGGTTGCCGCGGGAGGCGACGTATTTGGGGATGCGGTTGAACAGTCGCGCGATGTCGTCGTCTGGGCCGCCCTCCTGGTGGGGCCAGTGGGCGGCGAAGATGTCGTAGGTGCGTCTGCCGAGCAGCAGTGCGTCGGTGCCCTCGTAGGCCGCGGCGATCTGCGCGCCGGTGACCTCGTCGACCAGTGGCGCCTGCCAACCGCCGAACGCGAACCCGTTGTCGGAATCCTCCTCGGGTGCGCCGGGTGCCTGCCCGACGAGGTCCAGCGTCGCGAACAGTTCGAGATAGATGAGGCCCATGGGATGCTCCCGGTGGTGTCGGTGCTGTCGACGGATAGACCCGCGAGCGGACCGGAAGTCATCGCTTAACGGAAAAGGCGGATTCGGATGTCTCCGAAACCGCCTCTGAACTGCTCAAACTCGCGTCGGGCTGACAGGATTTGAACCTGCGACCCCTACACCCCCAGTGTAGTGCGCTACCAAGCTGCGCCACAGCCCGCGATGCTGCCGGGATCGCCGGCAGCGAGTCGAAATGCTACAGGAGTGCCCTACCGCGATCCCAATCGCCTACCGATCAGAGCGCCAGCAGCCGGTACAGCCCGATCAGACCGACCACGACGATCACCGCGCGCAGCGCCACCGGCGACAGTCGCCGCCCGTAGTGTGCGCCGAGGAACCCGCCGATCAGCGAGCCCACCGCGATCAGTCCGGCCGCCACCCAGCTGATCCGGTCGAACGCCACCACCGTGTAGGCCAGCGCCGCGACGATGTTCACCAGCAGCGACAGCAGGTTCTTCGCGGCGTTCATCCGCTGCACGTCCTCGGGCAGCAGCGCGCCCATCGCGGCGATCAGCAGAATGCCCTGCGCCGCAGTGAAATAGCCGCCGTAGATGCCGATGACGAAGGTGGCGAGCACCACCGCGGCCAGCCGCGGCCCCGAGACGTGTCCGGCCTCGCGACCGGCCGCTTCGGCGCGCCGCTTCGCGAACGCCTGCACCCGCGGCCCGACCACCACCAGCACCAGCGCCAGCACCAGCAGCACCGGCACGATCTCCTGGAACACCTTCTCCGGCAGATGCAGCAGCAGCCACGCGCCCACACCCGCGCCCAGCAGTGACGCGGGGATCTGCCAGGCCAGCCGACGGCCCTGGCCCCGCAGTTCGCGCCGGTAGCCCCAGGTGCCCGACACGCCGCCGGCCACCAGGCCGATCGCGTTGGACATCGTCGCGGTCACCGGCGGAAAGCCGAGGGTCACCAACGTCGGAAAGGTGACCAGGGTGCCGGATCCCACCACCGCGTTGATGGCCCCCGCCGCGACACCCGCCAGAACTATCAGCAGCAGATCCAGGACGGGCACTTCGGCAAGGCTAGTCGCGCCGATCGGTCCGGCGCGCACCAGCCCACGCTCAATTCTGCGTTCAGGGCTGTGCCGTAACGCAAATCACAGCCCTACACGCAGAAACCAGCGGCCAGCAGAGCACCGCAGACGTCAGCGGGACTTCTTGGCGCCCCGCTTCTCGCGCACCCGCACGTTGATCCGGATCGGGGTGCCCTCGAAGCCGAACGTCTCACGCAGCCGCCGCTCCAGGAACCGGCGGTAGCCGGCCTCCAGGAAGCCGGTGGTGAACAGCACGAATGTGGGTGGCCGCGCGGTCGCCTGGGTGGCGAACAGGATGCGCGGCTGCCGGCCCCCGCGCACCGGCGGCGGATGCGCGGCGACGACCTCCTTGAGGAACGTGTTCAGCCGGCCCGTCGACACCCGGGTGTCCCACGACTCCAGCGACTTCTCCAGCGCGGGCACCAGCTTCTGCACCGCCCGCCCGGTCTTGGCCGAGATGTTGACCCGCGGCGCCCACTGCAGCTGCACCAGCTCCCGGTCGATCTCCCGCTCCAGCAGGTAGCGCCGGTCCTCGTCGACCAGGTCCCACTTGTTGAACGCGATCACCAGCGCGCGGCCGGCCTCGATCACCATCGACAGCACCCGCTGGTCCTGTTCGGTCAGCGGCTGCGACGCGTCGATCAGCACGATCGCCACCTCGGCGGCGTCGATCGCGCCGTGTGTGCGCACCGACGCGTAGAACTCGTGGCCCTGCGCCTGGCCGACCTTGCGGCGCAGCCCGGCGGTGTCGACGAACCGCCACAGCTTGCCGTCCATCTCGATCAGCGAGTCGACCGGATCCACGGTGGTGCCGGCCTCGTCGTGCACCACCGACCGCTGGTCGCCGGACAACCGGTTCAGCAGCGAGCTCTTGCCGACGTTCGGCTTGCCAACCAGCGCGACGCGTCGCGGTCCCCCGCTGCGGCCCGCCGCCAGCGCCGACACCTCGGGCAGCGACTCCGTCACCGTGTCGAGCAGGTCGGCGACCCCGCGGCCGTGCATCGCGCTGATCGGGTGCGGCTCCCCCAGCCCTAGCGACCACAGCGCGGCGGCGTCGGACTCCACGCGTTCGGTGTCGACCTTGTTGGCCGCCAGGTACACCGGTTTGCCGGAGCGTTGCAGCAGCTTGGCCGCCGCCTCGTCGGCCGACGTCGCGCCCACCACCGCGTCGACGACGAAGATGATCGCGTCGGCGGTGCGCATCGCCACCGAGGCCTGTTCGGCCACCAGCTGCTGCAGCCCCTTGGCGTCGGGTTCCCATCCGCCGGTGTCCTGCAGCACGAACCGCCGACCCGACCATGACGCGTCGTAGGACACCCGGTCACGGGTCACGCCGGGCACGTCCTGCACGACGGCCTCGCGGCGGCCGAGGATCCGGTTCACCAGCGTCGACTTGCCGACGTTGGGCCTGCCCACGACGGCCACCACCGGTGGCGCCGCGGCGGCCTCCTCGACGGCCTCGGAGATCTCGTCTTCGCCGATCTCCCAGTCGCTCTCGTCGACCCAGGTGCCGTCGTCGCTCATCGTTTCGCTCCCGCGCGGTCCCGGACGAGCCTCGTCAAGTGCTCGATCACCTCTGCCTGGCTCATGTCGCTGGTGTCGACCACCACCGCGTCGTCGGCGGGCCGCAGCGGCGACACCGCGCGGGTGGAGTCGAGGTGGTCGCGCCGCTGCACATCGGCGAGCACGCCGGCGTAGTCGTCGGGCAGTCCGGCCGCGACGTTCTGGTCGTTGCGGCGACGGGCGCGCTCCTCGGCCGACGCGGTCAGGAACACCTTCAGGTCGGCGTCCGGCAGCACCACGGTGCCGATGTCGCGGCCCTCGACGACGATGCTGTCCTCGCCGGCGGCCAGCTTGCGCTGCACCTCCACCAGTCGGGTGCGCACCGCGGGCACCGCGGAGACCGCCGACACCGCCTTGGTCACCGCCTCGCCGCGGATCTCGACCGAAACGTCTTCTCCGTCAAGGTAGAAGCGGTCGTGGTCGGGGTCGTAGCCGACGGACAGCTCGGCGCGGGCGGCGGCCGCGGCGACGGCGTCGGCGTCGGTGAGGTCCACTCCGGCGCGCAGCACCGCCAGCGTCGCCATCCGGTACATCGCGCCGGTGTCGAGGTAGCGCGCACCCAGGTCACGCGCCAAACCCCTTGACACTGTGGACTTTCCGGTTCCGGCCGGGCCGTCGATCGCGACCACCAGCGGGCTCACAGCCCGACCGCCTTGTACAACTCTCCGAGCTCCTTCTGCGTCAGTACCCGGATGCTTCCCGGTCGTTGCTCGCCCAGCGACACCGAACCGATGTCGGTGCGCACCAGTTCCTGCACCGGGAAGCCGACCGCCGCGAGCATGCGCCGCACGATGCGCTTGCGGCCCTCGTGCAGGGTCACCCTCACCAGCGTCTTGCCCGGCACCTTGTCCACTACCGCGAAGTCGTCGACCCGCGCAGGCCCGTCGTCGAGCTCGATCCCCTCGCGCAGCTGCTTGCCCAGGCCGCGCGGTACCGAGCCCAGCACGGTGGCCACGTACGTCTTGGGTACCTCGTAGGACGGGTGCATCAGCCGGTGCGCCAGCTCGCCGTCGTTGGTCAGCAGCATCAGGCCCTCGGTGTCGGCGTCGAGACGGCCGACGTGGAAGAGCTTCTTGTTGCCGCGCACCCGGTGCTCGACGAGGTCGCCGATGCAGGGGCGGCCGCGGTCGTCGGACATCGTGGAGTGCATGCCCTTGGGCTTGTTGATGGCCAGGTGCACCAGCTCGTCGTCGACCTTGATGCGGGCACCGTCGACCCGGATCACCGACACCGCGGGGTCGACCCGGGTGCCCAGTTCGGTGACCACGCGGTCGTCGACCTCCACGCGGCCGTCCAGGATCATCTTCTCGGCGACGCGTCGGGACGCGATTCCCGCCTGCGACAGCACCTTCTGCAGTCGCACACCTTCGTTCTCAGTCATCAGCGTCAGTGTCCACGTCTATCGGTTGTTCGGTTTCGCCGTCGGCGGCGCCGCCGCGGCTGAGTTTGGCGAAACGCGGTTCGTCGTCCAGGGATTCGCTCAGGTCGTCGATCACGTCGACGTCGGGCAGCAGCGGTGCGATGTCGGGCAGGTCGGCCAGCGACGACAGGCCGAGCCGTTCCAGGAACAGTTCGGTGGTGGCGAACGTCGTCGCCCCGGTGTCCGGGTCGGTGCCCGCCTCGGTGATCAGCCCGCGGGCCACCAGGGTCCGGATCACCGCGTCGACGTTGACGCCGCGCACCGCGCTGACCCGGGCCCGGGTCACCGGCTGCCGATAGGCGATCACCGCCAGCGTCTCCAGCGCCGCGCGGGTCAGTTTGGAGCGGGCCCCGTCGAGCAGTAGCCGCTCGACGTAGGGCGCGTACTTGGCCCGGGTGTACATGCGCCACCCGCCGCCGGCCTCGCGCAGGTCGATCCCGCTGTCACGCTCGGTGTACTCCTGCGCCATCGCCGCCAGCTTGGCCGCCACCCGGTCGGCGGGCTGTTCGGTGGCCGACGCGAGCTGTTCCACCGAGGCCGGGGTGTCGACGACCAGCAGGATCGCCTCGAGCACCGATCCGAGTTCGGCATCGTCCATCTCGGGGCCGACTCGGGCGCCTCGGACGTCTCGAGGTCGGCCTGCGCCGGTGGTTCGGGCGCCTCGCCGTTGAGGTCTGCCCCGTTGAGGGCGGCCCCGTCGAGGTTGTCGCTATCCATACTGATCTTCTTCCACCGCGAGCTGCTGGGCCGTAGGTCGTTCACCGGTCCACGAAATCTGCAGCACTCCAAGCGGTTCCGGTTGTTCGAATGCTACTGCCCGGGCCCGGTAGAGCTCGAGCAGCGCCAGGAAGCGGCCGACGATCTCGATCGGGGCCTGGCAGTCGGCCACCAGATCCCGGAACGTGGCCCACTGGCCGATCCCGCGCTGCTCCAGCAGCCTCATCAGATTACCGACCTGCTCGGGCACCGACACCGAGACTTGGTGCAGGTGGTCGGTGCGGACCTCCGGCACCGGCCGCGGGGTGAACGCCGCCGCCGCGATCTGGGCGAACGCGTCGGCGTCGACGCCGAGCATCACCTCCGGCAGCAGCTGCTGGTAGCGCTCCTCCAACGACACCGCGCGCGGGTAGCTGCGCAGCGCCGCGGCCTCCAGTTCGGCGAACATCTGCGCGACGTGTTTGAAGGCCCGGTACTGCAGCAGCCGCGCGAACAGCAGGTCGCGCACCTCGAGCAGGGCGAGGTCCTCCTCGTCGTGCACCTCGCCGGCGGGCAGCAGCCGCGCCGCCTTCAGGTCCAGCAGCGTGGCGGCGACGACCAGAAACGCCGTGGTCTCCTCCAGGTCGAGCTTCGGCCCGATCTCCTTGGTGTAGGCGATGAACTCGTCGGTGACCTGGTGCAGCGCCACCTCGGTGACGTCGAGGCGGTGCGCGAAGATCAGCTGCAACAGCAGGTCGAACGGACCCTCGAAGTTGCTCAGCCGGACCTTGAACCCGGATTTGCCGCCGTCCTCGGCCTCGGCCTCCGTCGCGACGGGGGCGTCCTGGGTCGCTTCCGGGTCGGTCACGCTTCGAACCGGTGGATGACCTCGCGAGCCAGCGCCCGGTAGGCCTGCGCACCACCGGATTTCGGCGCCCAGGTGGTGATCGGTTCGCCGGCGACGCTGGTTTCGGGGAACCGCACGGTGCGGGTGATGACGGTGTCGAACACCAGATCGCCGAACCGCTCGACGACGCGGGCCATCACCTCGCGGGCGTTGACGGTGCGCGGGTCGTAGCGGGTGACCAGGATCCCGCTGATCTTCAGCTTCGGGTTGAGCCGGTCGTGCACCTTGTCGACGGTGTCGGTGAGCAGGGCCAGACCGCGCAGCGAGAAGAACTCGCACTCGGTCGGGATGATCACCCCGTCGCTGCAGGCCAGCCCGTTGACGGTGAGCAGGCCCAGCGACGGCTGGCAGTCGATCAGCACGTAGTCGTAGCGGTCCAGCACCGGGTACAGCGCGCGGGCCAGCGTCTGCTCCCGGCCCACCTCGTTGACCAGCTGAATCTCCGCCGCGGACAGGTCGATGTTGCTGGGCACCAGGTCGAGGTTCTTGACCCGGGTCTTGACCAGCACGTCGTCGATCGACACCCGCGGCTCCACCAGCAGGTTGTGCACGGTGTGTTCGAGCTCGTAGTGCGGCACGCCCAGCCCGGCCGACAGCGCGCCCTGCGGGTCGAGGTCGACGAGCAGCACCCGGCGGCCGTATTCGGCCAGGCTGGCGCCCAGGTTGATGGTCGAGGTGGTCTTGCCGACGCCGCCCTTCTGGTTGCACATCGCGATGACCTTGGCGGGTCCGTGCTCGGTCTTCGGCTGCGGCTCAGGTATGTGACGCGGTGGGCGGCCGGTCAGGCCCAGTTCCGCGGTGCCCCCGTCTTCGCTCACACCTCACCGTCGCTGGTCAGACTATCCACGGGCATGGCGAACATCCGGGCAAGTTTAACGGGAGCGGACTGCCAGGTCAGCGAGACCCGCGGGCAACTTGTCGCCGATCGCGCCACATCCGGGTGCCTAGGCTGGTCCCATGAGCCTGAGGCGACGGATCCCGATGCTTCGCTGGTCGTTTCTGCGGATGGCCGTCGGGGCCCGCAACATCTTCACCACCGGTCAGATCGGCGACGGTCGGGAGGCGGCGGCACGCGACTTCGTGCTGGCCAACGCGCGCCGCGGCGACATCGACGACGTGCTGGCCACCATCGACCGGTTCGCCTACGAGAAGTCGTTCCTGATCAACGTGGGCGACGAGAAGGGTGCGCTGCTCGACGCCGCGGTGCGCCGCGCCGACCCGCGGCTGGTGCTCGAGCTCGGCACGTACTGCGGCTACGGGGCGCTGCGGCTGGCGCGGGCGGCACCGCAGGCGCGGGTGTTCTCGGTGGAGCTGGCCGAGGCCAACGCCGAGATCGCCCGCGCGATCTGGGAGCACGCCGGGGTGGCCGACCGGGTGACGTGCGTGGTGGGCACCATCGGCGACGGCGGCCGCACGCTCGACACCCTGGCGGGGCACGGCTTCGGCCCGGGCGCACTGGACCTGCTGTTCCTCGACCACGACAAGAACGCCTACCTGGCCGACCTGCAGAGCATCCTCGACCGCGGCTGGCTGCACCGCGGCTCGATCGTCGTCGCCGACAACGTCCGGCTGCCCGGCGCGCCGAAGTACCGCGAGTTCATGCGCCGCGAGCAGGGCCGGCTGTTCGACACCGTCGAGCACAAGACCCACGCGGAGTACCAGAGCCTGCTGCCGGACCTGGTGCTCGAATCTGTGTACCTCGAATCTGAGCACCTGGGTTAGAGGCCGGGGCTAGCGGGCCCGCGGATGCGCGCCCGCCCACACCTCGCGCAGCGCGCTGACCGTCACCATCGTGTAGATCTGCGTGGTGGTGACCGACGCGTGCCCCAGCAGCTCCTGCACGACGCGCACGTCGGCGCCACCGTCAAGCAGGTGCGTCGCGAACGAGTGCCGCAGCACGTGCGGGGACACCCCCGTGGTGATGCCGGCCCGTTCGGCGGCGTCCTGCAGCACCTGCCAGGCGCTCTGCCGCGACAGCCGCCCGCCGCGGACGTTGAGGAAGATCGCCGGGGTGCCGCGGCCGCGCCGCACCAGGTCCGGCCGGCCGCGCACCAGGTAGGCGTCCAGCGCGCTCACCGCGGGCCGTCCGATCGGCACCAGCCGGTGCTTGCCGCCCTTGCCGCGCAGCAGCACCGAGCGCGCCTCGGTGTCGACGTCGTCGAGGTCCAGCCCGACCGCCTCGGAGATGCGCGCCCCGGTGGAGTACAGCAGCTCCAGCAGCGCCCGGTTGCGCAGCGTGAGCGGGCTGTCGGCCTCGCTGTCGCCGCCCGCGGCCTCGAGCAGCGCCAGCACCTCGTCGACGCTCAGGCTCTTCGGCAGCCGCCTGCTCGGCGTCGGCGGTTTGACCGCGGCGGCGACGTCCAGGTCGGTCAGCCCCTCGGCGGCGGCGAACCGGTGCAGCCCGCGCACCGCGATCAGCGCCCGCGCCGCCGACACCGCCGCCAGCGGGGCCGTGTCGGCGTCACCGCGGCGCAGCGCGACCAGGAAGTCGCTGACATCGGCCTCGGTGACCTTGGAGAGGTCGTCGATGCCGCGCGCGCTGAGGTGCTCGACATAGCGGCGCAGGTCACGCCGGTAGGAGCTCAGCGTGTTCGCCGCGACGCCGCGCTCGATGGCCAGGTGGTCCAGGTAGCCCTGCACCTGACCGTCCAGCGCGGTGGTCGCCGACACCGAAGCCGACGCTGACGCCGGTCGGGTCACGGATGTCCCTTGCGACGGGCGAACGCGGTGGACCGGTCCGGCCAGGGCGCCTCGACCGGCCGCAGCGCGACCGTCTCGCCGAGGCCGTGGGCGGCCAGAATCCCCGCCACCGCAAGCGAGTTGACGATCTCACCGGCGTACACCATGCGCACCGCCTCGGCCAGCGGGAACCACCGCACCACCATGTCGGCCTCCTCGTCGGTGGCCTGTGGGCGGCCGACGTCGG
Organism: Mycolicibacterium phlei; assembly: GCF_001583415.1. The sequence continues at coordinate 2,348,057 of NZ_CP014475.1, read as the reverse complement.
TGATCCCGGTGGCCAGGTACACCCGCACGCTCTCGTCGCTGAACCCCGGCGCGGAGATCAGGTCGACGAGCACCCGCCAGTCGGCGGCCGCCAGCCCGGCCTCCTCCTCGAGTTCGCGGGCGGCGGTCAGGTGCGGGGGTTCACCGCCGAGGTCGAGCAGTCCGGCGGGCAGTTCCCACAGCCGCCTGCCCACCGGGTGGCGGTACTGGTAGACCAGCGCGATGTTGCGGTCGTCGTCCATGGCGAGCACCGCGACGGCGCCGTAGTGTTCGATGACCTCGCGGCGGGCGGTGTTGCCGCCCGGCATGCGCACCTCGTCGGCGCGCAGCGCGAAGATCTTCCCCACGTAGAGGGTTTCGGAGGCGACGGTCTCGAAGTCGTGCTCAGCCACGGGTCGCGGGCTCTTGCAGCAGGGCCCCGACCTCGTCGTCGGCGTGCTCCGCGCCGTTGGAATGCTGCTCGGGGATGTCCAGCCCCGGCAGCCGCTCCTCTGCCTTGTAGTCCAGCGCGGCCCCGACGAACGCCACGAACAGCGGATGCGGCCGGGTGGGCCGGCTCTTCAGTTCGGGGTGCGCCTGGGTGCCGACGAGGAACGGGTGCACATCGGCGGAGTACTCGACGAACTCGACGAGGTGGCCGTCCGGTGAGGTGCCCGAGAACCGCAGTCCGCTCTCGGCGATGCGGTCCCGGTAGGCGTTGTTGACCTCGTAGCGGTGCCGGTGCCGTTCGGACACCTCGGTCGCACCGTAGGCCTTGGCCACGATCGAATCCATCTCCAGCACCGCGGGATACGCGCCGAGGCGCATCGTGCCGCCGAGGTCGGCCTCACCGGCGACGATCTGCTCCTGATCGGCCATGGTGGCGATCACCGGGTCGGGCGTCTCGGGGTCGAACTCCGCGGAGTTGGCGTCGGTGATGCCGACCGAGCGGGCCGCCTCGATCACGATGCACTGCAGGCCCAGGCACAGCCCGAGCACCGGGATCTTGCGGGTGCGGGCATAGCGGATCGCGCCGAGCTTGCCCTCGATGCCGCGGATGCCGAAGCCGCCGGGGATCAGCACCCCGTGCGCGTCGCCGAGGGCGGCCGCGGCACCTGCCTCGGTCTCGCAGTCGTCGGAGGCCACCCACTTGATCTCCACCTTCGAGTGGTGGGCGAAACCGCCCGCGCGCAGCGCCTCGGCCACCGACAGGTACGCGTCGGAGAGGTCGATGTACTTGCCCACCAACGCGATTCGCACCGTCTCGCGGGGTTCGTGGACGCGCTTGAGCAGGTCGTTCCACACCGTCCAGTCGACGTCGCGGAACGGCAGGTTGAGCCGGCGCACGACGAAGGCGTCGAGCTCCTCGCGGTGCAGCACCTTGGGGATGTCGTAGATCGACGGGGCGTCCGGGGTGGAGATGACGCCGTCGATGTCGACGTCGCACATCAGCGCGATCTTGTTCTTCAGCGGTTCCGGCACATCGCGGTCGCAGCGCAGGATCAGCGCGTCGGGGGTGATGCCGATGCTGCGCAGCGCGGCCACCGAGTGCTGGGTCGGCTTGGTCTTCAGTTCGCCCGACGGGGCCATGTAGGGCACCAGCGAGCAGTGCAGGAAGAAGCAGTTCTCCCGGCCGACCTCGTGGCGCACCTGACGCGCGGCCTCCAGGAACGGCAGCGACTCGATGTCACCGACCGTGCCGCCGATCTCGGTGATCACCACGTCGGGCCGGTTGCCGTCGACGTCGGGCTTGGCCATCTCCATGATCCGGCGCTTGATCTCGTCGGTGATGTGCGGGATGACCTGCACGGTGTCGCCGAGGTACTCGCCGCGGCGCTCCTTGGCGATCACCGTCGAATACACCTGCCCGGTGGTGACATTCGCCGAGCCGGACAGGTTGCGGTCCAGGAAGCGCTCGTAGTGGCCGACGTCGAGGTCGGTCTCGGCGCCGTCCTCGGTGACGAACACCTCGCCGTGCTGGAACGGGTTCATGGTGCCCGGGTCGACGTTGAGGTACGGGTCCAGCTTCTGCATGGTGACCTGCAGACCGCGGGCGGTGAGTAACTGTCCGAGACTCGATGCGGTGAGCCCCTTACCCAGCGACGAAACGACGCCCCCCGTGACGAAGAGGTGCTTCGTGGCCGTTTGCGGGTGCTTGCGCAGCGGTTTCGATTGGCCTGGCAAGAGCAACCTCCGTGACGACGGGCAGGGCTTACTTTTCTAGGCCGATTCCTAGTTCGGGGCCTGCCGACCCACGGAACCCCACCCTAACACCGACACCGACAAGTCCGCGCTGACGCGCCGCCTGTCCCGTGTGATGACTGCGTTAAATCACTGGGGCACGGTGACCGACGTCGCACCCTTGCCGATGCCGTACTGGCCGGTGCGCCCCCCGTTGATCAGGTCGGCCACCGCCAGCACGGTGGTGATGCGACCGGACTGGCTGTCGACGTCGTCGACGGTGGACACCGCGTTGGCCAGCGCCGCGTCCGAGCGGACCACGGCAACCGCGCCGGTGCCCGATCCGGAGCCGTCGCGGCCGGCGATCACGGTCCCCGCGCCGTGCGGGCTCAACCCGGCGGCCAGCCGCGCGACGGTGGCGCCGCGGTTGCCTGCGTCGTCGCCCAGCGGTCCGCCGGTGACGATGACGGCGCCGTCGGCCGCGCCCACCCGGTCGTCGTAGGTGATGAACCCGGTGTCGCGCAGGGTGGCCAGCACGGTGTCTCGCGACACGTCGTCGACGGGGACCACCTTGGGATCGCGGTCGATCAGCAGCGCGATGCCCAGCAGGTCACCGGCCTGGGAGCCCTGGTCGACCGCGGTCGTGGACAGCTGCCTGCCCGCGGGCACGATCGGCGAGTTGACCACCGACAGCAGTTTCTCGGCGGCGTTGGCGTCGACGAACTGCTGGGTGAGTGCGACGGTGCCGGTGACGCTGCCGCCGGCCTCGGCCACCAGCCGGGCCACCGCGTCGACGTCGTCGTCGGCCGCGTCGGGGGTTCTGAACAGCACCACCGACTTGCCGCCCAGCGCGTCACGCACGATGCGTGGTGACATCTGCGCGTCGAAATCGTTTGCCGCACGCAGCTTTTCGTTGAGCGCGTTCTTCTCGGTGGTGAGGGTGTCGATGTTGTCCTGCAGTTCGCGCTTGTCGTCGCGCAGGCCCGACAGCACCGTGTTGGACAGCAGACCGGACCCCAACGCGACGCCGACGGCCAGCGCGAGAAACACGGCCGCAAGCGAAATCGCGTGGGCGCGAAGCGAAATCATTGACTTCTCCCGGTCTGTCGTCTAGGTGACCCAGCCCTGGACCCACAGCGTGAACCGGTTCCAGTACTCGGTCACCCAGTCCAGCAGCGCCGCGTCCACCCGCGCCACCCACAGCGCGACGATCACCGCGACCAGCATGGCCAGCACCAGCAGTGCGATCGCGCCGCCGGAGACCCGGCTGCGGTACAGGGTGGCCACCGCCTTGGCGTCGACCAGCTTCTCCCCCACCTTCAGCCGGGTGAGGAAGGTCGACGGGTTGCTCTGCGCGCGGGTGCGGTCGAAGAACTCCTCGATGCTCGCGGTGTGCCCGGCGGTGACGATCAGCGAGGCGCCGTGGTGGTCGCACAGCAGCAGGGCCAGGTCGGCGGCCGAACCGGCGGCGGGGAACGTCATCGCGCCCACCCCGAGGTCCTGGATGCGCTCCAGGCCGGCGGCGTGGCCGTCGGCGTCGGCGGGCAGCACCACCTGGGCGCCGCAGCGCAGCACCTCGGCGCTGATCTTGTCGGGGTCGCCGACGATCAGGGCGGGCTTGTAGCCGGCCTTGCGCAGGATGTCGGCGCCGGTGCCGACGCCGACGAGCACCGGCTGGTACTCCTTGATGAACGGCTTGAGCGCCTTGAGGTCGTCGGCGGCCTCGGGCCCCTCGGCGACCACCACCACGTGGCGGCGGTGCAGGTCGACGTCGATGGCGGGGATGCCGATGCCGTCGATGAGCAGCGGGCTCTCGCTGCGGATGAACTCGATGGTGTTGCCCGCGAAGGCCTCGAGGTGGGCGACCAGCCCGCTCTTGGCCTCGTGCATCAGCTCGTGGATCTCGTGGTCGGTGCGCTCGGCACCGAGGATCAGCCGGCGGTCACCGCTGTAGACGCCGCCCTCGTGCAGCCGGACCCGGGCGCCGTCCTTGACCTTCTTGAACACGTCGGGGCCGGTGTTGTCGATCAGCGTGATACCGCTGGCCACCAGCACCTCCGGCCCGAGGTTCGGGTAGCGCCCGGAGATCGACGGCGAGGCGTTGACGACGCCGGCCACCCCCGCCTCCACCAGTGCGTCGGCGGTGAGGCGGTCGAGATCCTGGACGTCGATGACGGCGATGTCGCCCGGGTTGATGCGGCGCAGCAGCCGATCGATGTCGCGGTCGACACGGGCCGTTCCGGTGAGGCCCGGTCGCGAGCTGGCATTTCGGGTGAGCAGCGCTGACATCCTCATGGGGCGATTCTGGCGAGATCGGGCCGTGATCTGTCGGAGGCGCGCCGTAACACCAGCCACACATGTACCTTCTTTCACACCCGCCACAGCCGGTCGTTCGCCGCGGACAGCGCGCGCCAGCAAACTCTGACGACTGGGCGGTAACGGTCTTCTTCGTTACCGAAATGTGGCTTTACCAGCGATGAAACCGGCCGTCAGCGGCGGAAACGACCTCGAATTGTCGTGGGAGCTAATTCTCCGGGTGGCGTTACGCCTCCGCGCGGTCCTTCTGCGCCGCCTCAAGCAGTTCACGGGCGTGCGCGCGACCGCTGTCGGACTCGCCGAGCCCGGCCAGCATCCGCGCCAGCTCCGCGACCCGTTCGTCGTCGTCGAGCCGGCGCACCCGGCTCTCCTTGGTTCTGCCGCCGCCGCTGTCGACCACCAGGTGCACATCGGCGTAGGCGGCGACCTGCGGCAGGTGGGTCACCACGATCACCTGGTGGGTGGTGGCCAGCCGGGCCAGCCGGCGCCCGATCTGCACCGCGGCGCGGCCGCCGACGCCGGCGTCGACCTCGTCGAACACCATCGTGGTGCCCTCGGCTGACGCCGCCAGCACCACCTCCAGCGCCAGCATCACCCGCGACAGCTCACCGCCGGAGGCGCTCTTGCTCAGCGGCAGCACGTCGGCGCCGCGGTGCGCGGCGAACCCGAACTCGACGTCGTCGACGCCGTCGCGGCCGGCGTGCACCTGCTCCCCCGACGGCAGCGTCAGCGGTGCGGAGTCGTCGGGCTTGGCGGCCAGCGGGCGCACCGACACCGTGAACACCGCGTCGGCCATCGCCAGTCCGGACAGCTCGGCGGTGACGGCCTTCGACAACCCCTTGGCGGCCTTGGTGCGGGCCTTGGTCAGCTCGGCGGCCGCGGCGACCACCTCGCCCTGCAGCTCGGTGACGCGGCGCTCCAGCCCGGCCAGCGCCTCCTCGGACACGTCGAGCTGGTCGAGGCGCTCACGGGCGTCGCGGGCCCACTCCAGCACCCCGTCGATATCGGGGGCGTACTTGCGGGTGAGGGTGCGCAGTTCGGCCTGGCGCGCGAGTTTGGTCTCCAGCGCGCTGGCGTCGGTGGGCAGGCTCGACAGGAACGACCCGAGTTCGCCGCTGACACTGGCGATCACCGCGATCGCCTCGTCGAGCTGTTCTGCCAGTCCCGCCAGTGCGGTGTCGCCGGAGCTCTCCAGCGCCGACTTCGCGTGCGCCACACCGTGCGACGCCGACACGTCCTCGGGTCCGGGATCGTCGGATCCGGTCAGCGCGGCCCGCGCGGTCTGTGCCGCCTCGCGCAGCGCGTCGAGTTCGGAGAGCCGCCGAATGTCCTCGACCAGCGCGGTGTCCTCACCGGGTTCCGGTGCGACAGCGTCGATCTCGTCGAGCGAGAACTTCAGCCGGTCGGCTTCCTGGGCGAGCTCGCGGGCCCGCTGCCTGCGGTCGATCAGGTCGCGGCGGGCGGCCAGCCACGCGTCGCGCGCGGCGCGGTACCGCTTCAGCGGCGTCTCCACCGAGGCGTAGCGGTCCAGGGCGCCGCGCTGCTCGTCCGGGCGGATCAACCGCAGCTGGTCGTTCTGGCCGTGCAGGGCCAGCAGCTGGGTGGTGAAGTTGCTCAACGACTTCGCCGGCACACTGCGCCCGCCCAGATAGGCGCGCGACGGGCCGTCGCGGCTGACGGTGCGGGCAGCGATGACGCTGCCGTCGTCGTCGCGTTCGGCGCCCGAGGAGTCCAGGATCTCGTCGACCACCGCCGCGGCGTCCGCGCCGAGTTCGGTGGTGGTGAACCGGCCTTCGACCACCGCGCGGGCGGCTCCCGAGCGCACCCGATTGGCGTCGGCGCGGGCACCGCCGAGCAGGTGCAGACCGGTGACCACCATCGTCTTACCGGTGCCGGTCTCGCCGGTCAGCACCGTGAAGCCACGGTCGAACTCGGCGGTGGCGGAGCTGATGGCGCCGAGGGACTCGATGCGGATTTCGGAAAGCACTACTGCCCGCGCCACCCCGTGACCGGCAACCGGAACTTGCGCACCAGACGGTCGGTGAACGGTGCGCTGTCGAGCCGCACCCACTTGACCGGGGTGCCGCAGCGGGTGACCTCCACCCGCCCACCCGCGGGAACCACCATCTCGCGGCGGCCGTCGCAGAACACCAGCGCGTCGTGGCCGCTGGCCTCGATCTCGATCGCGATCGCGGCCTCCGGGCTGGTCACCATCGGCCGCGCGAACAGCGCATGCGCGTTGTTGGGTACCACCAGAATCGCCTCCAGGTCTGGCCATACGATAGGCCCGCCCGCGGAGAATGCCCACGCGGTCGAGCCGGTCGGCGTGGCGACCAGCACACCGTCGCAGCCGAACGACGACACCGGCCTGCCGTCCACCTCGAGCACCGCGCCGAGCACGCCCAGGCGCGGCCCCTTCTCCAGGCTCGCCTCGTTGAGCGCCCAGCCGCGGTCGATGATCTTGCCGTTCGCCCGGACCACGACGTCGAGCGTCATCCGCTCCTCGACCCGGTAGTCGCGGGCCACGACATGGTCGAGCACGGAGTCGATGTGGTCGGCCTCCGCCTCGGCGAGGAAGCCGATGCGGCCGAGATTGACGCCCAGCACCGGGATCTCGACGTTGCGCGCGAGTTCAGCCGCGCGCAGGAAGGTGCCGTCACCGCCGAGGACCAGCACGAGTTCGCAGCCCTCGGCGGCGCGTTCGTCAGCGTCGACGAGGTCGATACCCGGGCCGAGCACCCGCATGTCGTCGGGCGACAGGTGCGCCGGGCCGCGGTCGACCATCTCCGCGGACAGCACACGCAGCCCGATTCCGTTGTCCTCGAGCACCTTCTGCACCCGGCGCGCCACCTCGGTGGCCTCGTCGCGTCCGGTGTGCACGACCATCAGGACGTTGCGTTCGGTCACTGCGGCCCCTCCGCCACCGCGGTGTGCACGGCGTCCTCGAGCGCGTCGCCCTGCAGCGCCCGGTCGGTCTCGGCGCGCAGGTGCAGGAAGTACTCCACGTTGCCGGACGGGCCGGGCAGCGGGCTGGCGGTCACCGCGACGGGATGCCAGCGCAGCTCGGCGGCACGGCGCGCGACGGTCAGCACGGCGTCGGCGCGCAGCTGCGGATCGGAGACGACGCCACCGGCGCCGACCCGTTCCTTGCCGACCTCGAACTGCGGTTTCACCATGGGAACGATATCGCCGCCGGGTGACGTGCACGCGGTCAGCGCCGGCAGCACGGTGGACAGCGAGATGAACGACAGGTCGGCGACGGTCAGGTCCACCTGTCCCCCGATCGCCTCGGCGGTCAGTTCGCGCACGTTGGTGCGCTCCACCACGACGACCCGCTCGTCGGTGCGCAGCGACCAGGCCAGCTGGCCGTAGCCGACATCGGCGGCGACGACCTGCCGGGCGCCCCGGTCGAGCAGCACCTCGGTGAACCCGCCGGTGGAGGCGCCCGCGTCCAGGCAGCGCCGACCGGCGACCGCGACGTCGAAGGCGTCCAGGGCGCCGAGCAGTTTGTGGGCGCCGCGCGACACCCAGGTGCGTTCCTCGGTGCCCTCCACGGTCAGGTTCGCGGTGACCGACACGGCGGTGGCGGGCTTGCGGGCCGGCATCCCGTCGATGCACACCCGCCCCGCGGTGATCAGTTCGGCCGCCTGCTGGCGCGAGCGGGCCAGACCGCGTCGTACCAGTTCGGCGTCCACTCGTGCGCGCCGCGCCACGGCGGTCAGCCCTTCTCGACCGACTCGAGCGCCTGCACGAGCACGTCGTGCGCCTCTTCCAGCCGAGCCGCGATGGTCTCGATGTCGGCATCGGAGAGGCCGTCGATCGCGGTGGCGTCCGCGGGGTCGGGCAGGTCAGCCAGCAACTCCGCGATCCGGGCGCGAATCTGTTCGGGATCGGTACTCATGTCGGTGTTCACGCTAGTCGATCGGGCGCGCTCAGCAGCGCCCAGCGCTGCGCGGCGCGCGCGGCCGCGTCGTCGCCTGCGGCGACGGTGAACGACGCGCCCAGGCCGGCCTTCCACACCGCGCTGGCCAGCGCCCGCACGATCGACAGGTCGTCGCCGGGGTCCTCGCCGGTGGCGGACACGGTCACCGCGGTGCCGTCGATGTCGACGCGCCAGGCTGGGTGGGGGCCGATGCGCAGGCTGTCGGCGGGCGCGTGCAGGGCCTGTAGGTCCGCGCCGAGGTAGGTGGGCCGCTGGGTGGAGTCCGCGCGCAGCAGGTCGTCGGCGGTGCTGACGCCGCTGAGCACCATCAGGCTGGGCAGGCCGGCGGCTTTGGCGCCGGCGATGTCGGTGTCGAGGCGGTCGCCGACCACCAGCGGGAAGCGGAACTGACCGCGGGAGAGCGCGTCGCGCAGCAGGGTGGGCTGGGGTTTTCCGGCCACCAGCGGTTCGCGCTCGGTGGCGGCCCGCAGCGCGGCGACCATCGACCCGTTGCCGGGCAGCAGCCCCCGTTCGGTCGGCAGGGTCAGGTCGACGTTGGCGGCCACCCACAGGGCACCGGCGCGCAGCGCGAGCGCCGCCTCGGCCAGGTCGGGCCACGCGGTGTGCGGCGAGTGGCCCTGCACCACGGCGACGGGGTTGTCGTCGAACTGGCGCACCGGGGTGAGCCCGACCTGACGCACCTCGTCGGCGAGGGCCTCGGTGCCGACGACCAGAACGGCCGCACCGGCGGGCAGTTGACCGGCCAGCAGTTTGGCCGCGCTCTGGGCACTGGTGGCGACGTCGTCGGCGTCGGCGGCGAAGCCCAGCTCGCGTAGGTGCGCGGCGACGTCACCGGGCGCCCGGGAGGCGTTGTTGGTGACGTAGTACATGCGGGCCGACTGCGCGGCGAGGGTCTCGACGGCACCGGGCGTGGGCTCGTGGCCCCGGAACACGGTGCCGTCCAGATCCAGCAGCAGGCAGTCGTGCTGCTGAGCGAGGGTGCTCACGTCAGGCCAGCTCCGTCACGCGATCTTCGGCGTCGGTGACGCCCTCGACGTCGGCGGAGGCGGCGCTGATGAACCACTGCAGTGCCTCGTCGTTACGGCTGAGGGCCAGAAGCGTTTCGGCGTAGGCGTAGAACAGCCGGGCCGCGGTCGAGCCGGTGCGTGACCGGTCCAGTTGCGGTGTGGACAGTACCGCGAGCGCCTGCTCGTGCTGACCTAGGTCGGAGCGGGCGCCGGCCACGACGATGCGCAGTTCGTCGGCGTCGTCGCCGGTGAGCTGTTCGGCTTCGGGGCTGCGGGCCAGCTCGATGGCACGTTCGGGTCGACCGACGCCGCGCTCGCAGTCGGCGATCAGCGGCAGCAGCACCGACCGGCTGCCCATGCGGCGGGCGGCGCGCAGCTCGGCGAGGGCCTGGGCCCAGTCGCCACAGTGATAGGCGGCGATCCCGACGGCCTCGCGCACCGCGGCGATGCGGCTGGCGCGGCCCCGCGCAGCACGGGCGTGCTCGAGTGCGGCCTGCGGGTCGTCCTCGAGAAGGTCGCCGGCGGCCACCAGGTGCTTGGCCACGAAGTCCGCCGACGCGCGGTCCAAAGTCGTTAGCTCACCGCGGATCTCGGCCGAGAGCTGCTTGGCTTCGATGCCGTCGGGAAGGGGTGGACCGGCCGGCTGCCTGCGCTCGCAGTCGGGTCTGGGCTGCGACCGTCGGGCCCGGTTGGGGCCCGAGGTGCGCGGCGCCGAACGCGGTGGGCGACGCCCGTTGTCGGCGCTTCGTCTGTCCTCGGCCACGTATGCCTTTCTACCCGATAAGCCGGCCCTTGAGAATTTCGGAGAAATTCCCGGGGCATTCTCACGAAATAGAATTACCCCCACGAATTTGTGGGGGGTAATCCTAATTTGTGTTCGGCGGTGTCCTACTTTTCCACCCGGTGAGGGCAGTATCATTGGCGCTGGCAGGCTTAGCTTCCGGGTTCGGGATGGGACCGGGCGTTTCCCTGCCGCTATTGACCGCCGTAACTCTATTCATTTTATTTCAGTGCCCCCAGTTGTTGTTGGGGGGGGAGTGTTTTGGTGGTGGGGTGCAGTCATGGTGACTGTTGGATGTGGTTGCGAGCGTTGTGTGTAAGTTTTCGGCCGGTTAGTGCCAGTTCCCTGAACACATTGCTGTGCGTGCAGGTCTGGTCTATCGATCCCGTGGTCTGCGGGGGGCCTTATCCCTCCTAGAGGGTGAGAAGCCTGGTCTTGGAAGAGGTTTCCCGCTTAGATGCTTTCAGCGGTTATCCTGTCCGAACGTGGCTATCCAGCGGTGCCCCTGGTGGGACAACTGGTATACCAGAGGTTCGTCCGTCCCGGTCCTCTCGTACTAGGGACAGGTTTCCTCAAGCTTCTGACGCGCGCGGCGGATAGAGACCGAACTGTCTCACGACGTTCTAAACCCAGCTCGCGTGCCGCTTTAATGGGCGAACAGCCCAACCCTTGGGACCTGCTCCAGCCCCAGGATGCGACGAGCCGACATCGAGGTGCCAAACCATCCCGTCGATATGGACTCTTGGGGAAGATCAGCCTGTTATCCCCGGGGTACCTTTTATCCGTTGAGCGACACCCCTTCCACTCGGGGGTGCCGGATCACTAGTCCCGACTTTCGTCCCTGCTCGACATGTCCGTCTCGCAGTCAAGCTCCCTTGTGCACTTACACTCAACACCTGATTGCCGTCCAGGTTGAGGGAACCTTTGGGCGCCTCCGTTACTTTTTAGGAGGCAACCGCCCCAGTTAAACTACCCACCAGGCACTGTCCCTGAACCGGATCCACGGTCCGAGGTTAGAGGCCCAATACGATCAGAGTGGTATTTCAACAACGACTCCACCCGAACTGGCGTCCGAGCTTCACAGTCTCCCACCTATCCTACACAAACCGTATCGAGCACCAATACCAAGCTGTAGTGAAGGTCCCGGGGTCTTTTCGTCCTGCCGCGCGTAACGAGCATCTTTACTCGTAATGCAATTTCGCCGAGTCTATGGTTGAGACAGTTGAGAAGTCGTTACGCCATTCGTGCAGGTCGGAACTTACCCGACAAGGAATTTCGCTACCTTAGGATGGTTATAGTTACCACCGCCGTTTACTGGGGCTTAAATTCTCCGCTTCACCCCCGAAAGGGTTAACGGGTCCTCTTAACCTTCCAGCACCGGGCAGGCGTCAGTCCGTATACATCGTCTTGCGACTTCGCACGGACCTGTGTTTTTAGTAAACAGTCGCTTCTCACTGGTTTGTGCCACCCACCCCCGCTGCCGGCCGCAAGAGCCATGACGGTACGTGGGTCCCCCTTCTCCCGAAGTTACGGGGGCATTTTGCCGAGTTCCTTAACCATAGTTCACTCGTACGCCTCGGTATTCTCTACCTGACCACCTGTGTTGGTTTGGGGTACGGGCCGTGTATGCGCTCGCTAGAGGCTTTTCTCGACAGCATAGGATCACCGAATTCGCCTCACTCGGCTATGCATCACCTCTCAGGCATATGAGTGACGGATTTGCCTATCACTCGCCCTACAGGTTTACCCCGGTATTACCACTGACCGGTACGGCTACCTTCCTGCGTCACCCCATCGCTTGACTACTACCCACCCGGGTCCCACGCAGCCCCCAACCGTCACCCCGAAGGATGATCGGCCAGGTTTTGGGTGGTTAGCAGAATGGATTCATCAGGGACGCTCATACACGGGTACGGGAATATCAACCCGTTGTCCATCGACTACGCCTGTCGGCCTCGCCTTAGGTCCCGACTCACCCTGGGCGGACTGGCCTGGCCCAGGAACCCTTGGTCTTCCGGCGGGCAAGGTTCTCACTTGCCTTATCGCTACTCATGCCTGCATTCTCACTCCCACACCCTCCACCACTCGATCACTCGGCGGCTTCACCGGATGCAGGACGCTCCCCTACCCAACCAGCCACAAAGGCTGATTGCCGCGGCTTCGGCGGTGTGCTTGAGCCCCGCTACATTATCGGCGCACAATCACTTGACCAGTGAGCTATTACGCACTCTTTCAAGGGTGGCTGCTTCTAAGCCAACCTCCTGGTTGTCTTCGCGACTGCACATCCTTTTCCACTTAGCACACGCTTAGGGGCCTTAGCCGGCGATCTGGGCTGTTTCCCTCTCGACGCACGGAGCTTATCCCCCGCCGTCTCACTGCCACACTTTCACTTATCGGCATTCGGAGTTTGGCTGACGTCAGTAACCTGTGAGGGCCCATCGGCCATCCAGTAGCTCTACCTCCGATAAGAAACATGCGACGCTGCACCTAAATGCATTTCGGGGAGAACCAGCTATCACGGAGTTTGATTGGCCTTTCACCCCTACCCACAGCTCATCCCCTCAGTCTTCAACCTAAGTGGGTTCGGGCCTCCACGCGGTCTTACCCGCGCTTCACCCTGGCCATGGGTAGATCACCCCGCTTCGGGTCCAGAACACACCACTACACCAACCCCAACAGGTTGGATACGCCCTATTCAGACTCGCTTTCGCTGCGGCTACCCCTCACGGGTTAACCTCGCGACATGTCCCTGACTCGCAGGCTCATTCTTCAAAAGGCACGCCATCACCCCACTACAAGAGAGGGCTTTGACGGATTGTAGGCACACGGTTTCAGGTACTCTTTCACTCCCCTCCCGGGGTACTTTTCACCATTCCCTCACGGTACTAATCCGCTATCGGTCACTGGGAAGTATTCAGGCTTACCGGGTGGTCCCGGCAGATTCACAGCAGATTCCACGGGCCCGCTGCTACTCGGGAACCTGTGACAGCAGGCAGCATGTTTTCGGTTACGGGGCTCTCACCCACTACGGCAGACCATCCCAGGCCACTTCACCTAACACACTGCTTTATCACTACTGCCATCGCCGGCGGACGATGGAACACAGGCCCCACAACACCGCACACACAACCCCCGCCGGGTATCACATGCACGCGGTTTAGCCATCCTCCGCTTTCGCTCGCCACTACTCACGGAATCACAATTGTTTTCTCTTCCTACGGGTACTGAGATGTTTCACTTCCCCGCGTTCCCCCCAACGCCTATATATTCAGCGTTGGGTGACACGACATCACTCGTGCCGGGTTTCCCCATTCGGAAATCCTCGGATCCACGCTCGGTTGACAGCTCCCCGAGGCATATCGCAGCCTCCCACGTCCTTCATCGGCTCCCAGTGCCAAGGCATCCACCATGCGCCCTTAAACACTTACACACAAACACAAAAATCAGAAGAAATTGCATTCGAACACCCAAGAACCCCCAAAAAAAGGAGCCCTCAAGTATCAGATGCTCGCAACCACTATCCACGAATCAAACACCACACCCCACCACCAAAGCAGGGCAACAACACACCGGCACCCCGCAACCGGGACACCACCCCCACACCAGGGGGCCGAACGGGCCTGTTGTCTCAAAGCCCAATAGTGTGTCTGGCAGTCCTCGACACGGTGTTTCCCCCACCGCATCAAACGTTTGTTGTGCACCCACCGGACAACCCACTACAGGCGCCGGCGACTCTCCCAACCGCGCAACTCCCTACCTCTTATAGGGCACGGGGGAACATGTTGAAGGTGCTCCTTAGAAAGGAGGTGATCCAGCCGCACCTTCCGGTACGGCTACCTTGTTACGACTTCGTCCCAATCGCCGATCCCACCTTCGACGGCTCCCTCCCACAAGGGGTTAGGCCACCGGCTTCGGGTGTTACCGACTTTCATGACGTGACGGGCGGTGTGTACAAGGCCCGGGAACGTATTCACCGCAGCGTTGCTGATCTGCGATTACTAGCGACTCCGACTTCACGGGGTCGAGTTGCAGACCCCGATCCGAACTGAGACCGGCTTTGAAAGGATTCGCTCCACCTCACGGCATCGCAGCCCTTTGTACCGGCCATTGTAGCATGTGTGAAGCCCTGGACATAAGGGGCATGATGACTTGACGTCATCCCCACCTTCCTCCGAGTTGACCCCGGCGGTCTCTCACGAGTCCCCACCATAACGTGCTGGCAACATGAGACAAGGGTTGCGCTCGTTGCGGGACTTAACCCAACATCTCACGACACGAGCTGACGACAGCCATGCACCACCTGCACACAGGCCACAAGGGAAACGACATCTCTGCCGTCGTCCTGTGCATGTCAAACCCAGGTAAGGTTCTTCGCGTTGCATCGAATTAATCCACATGCTCCGCCGCTTGTGCGGGCCCCCGTCAATTCCTTTGAGTTTTAGCCTTGCGGCCGTACTCCCCAGGCGGGGTACTTAATGCGTTAGCTACGGCACGGATCCCAAGGAAGGAAACCCACACCTAGTACCCACCGTTTACGGCGTGGACTACCAGGGTATCTAATCCTGTTCGCTCCCCACGCTTTCGCTCCTCAGCGTCAGTTACTGCCCAGAGACCCGCCTTCGCCACCGGTGTTCCTCCTGATATCTGCGCATTCCACCGCTACACCAGGAATTCCAGTCTCCCCTGCAGTACTCTAGTCTGCCCGTATCGCCCGCACGCCCACAGTTAAGCTGTGAGTTTTCACGAACAACGCGACAAACCACCTACGAGCTCTTTACGCCCAGTAATTCCGGACAACGCTCGCACCCTACGTATTACCGCGGCTGCTGGCACGTAGTTGGCCGGTGCTTCTTCTGTAGGTACCGTCACTCACGCTTCGTCCCTACTGAAAGGGGTTTACAACCCGAAGGCCGTCATCCCCCACGCGGCGTCGCTGCATCAGGCTTGCGCCCATTGTGCAATATTCCCCACTGCTGCCTCCCGTAGGAGTCTGGGCCGTATCTCAGTCCCAGTGTGGCCGGACACCCTCTCAGGCCGGCTACCCGTCGTCGCCTTGGTAGGCCATCACCCCACCAACAAGCTGATAGGCCGCGGGCCCATCCCACACCGCAAAAGCTTTCCCCTCCCAGCCATGCAACCAGAAGGGTGTATCCGGTATTAGACCCAGTTTCCCAGGCTTATCCCAGAGTGCAGGGCAGATCACCCACGTGTTACTCACCCGTTCGCCACTCGAGTACCCCGAAGGGGCCTTTCCGTTCGACTTGCATGTGTTAAGCACGCCGCCAGCGTTCGTCCTGAGCCAGGATCAAACTCTCCAAACAAAAACGTTCAGAACAATCTGACCAAGCAAAGACACCAAAAACTGGCATCCAAAAAAACCACGCCCTAAACGGGAAAAAAGACGTGGCAAAAAAACAACAAACAAAACCACCAAACACACTATTGAGTTCTCAAACAACACACCCACACGACCGCGCCACTAGCCCGCGGCTTTTAGCCGCGTACTCGAAGTGCGGACGCTCGGGAACATCCACCGAAGTGGGATCTCCCTTTGGGACGCCGCCGCGCTCTTCGGACTCAGTCCGTGTCGCAGCGACGTTGCATAAGTTACGGCAGGGAAAAGTCGGAAGTCAAATCCGCTGGTAGGAGGCGGTTTTCGGACTCCACCCACCGGTCCGGATCGCACCCGGACGAACTATCCAACGTGCGGGCGCCGGCGGGTGTTCCCGAGCTCAGCCGACGCGCTCCACCCCCGCGATGTTGCGCTTGCCGCGACGAATGACCAGCCAGCGGCCGTGCAGGAAGTCCGACGGCTGGGGCACCCACTCCTCGCTCTCGATCCGGGTGTTGTTCACGTAGACCCCGCCCTCGGCGACCGTGCGCCGCGCGGCGCCCTTGCTCGGGCACAGCCCGGTGGCCACCAGTAGGTCGATGATCACATCGGGCCCCCCGGGTGCGAGTTTGGCCACATCGTCGTTGGCGGCCTCGCGCAGCGCCGCGGCCAGAGTCGGCTCGTCGAGCTCGGCCAGTTCGGCGCGCCCGAACAGGGCCTGACTCGCCAGCTCCACCGACCGGGTGGCGCCCTCGCCGTGCACCAGCGTCGTCAACTCGCGGGCCAGCCGGCGTTGCGCCGCCCGTTCGTGCGCGCGCTCGGCCGTCGCGGTCTCCAGCTCGGCGAGTTCCTCGGCGGTCAGGAACGTGAACCAGCGCAGGTAGCGGATCACGTCGGCGTCCGCGGTGTTGATGAAGTACTGGTACCAGGCGTACGGGCTGGTCATCTCGGGGTCCAGCCACAGGCTGCCGCCGCCCGTCGACTTACCGAACTTCTTGCCCTCCGAATCGGTGACCAGCGGAGTGGTCAGCGCATGCACGGTGGCGCCCAGCTTCTGCCGCACCAGCCGTACGCCGGCGATGATGTTGCCCCACTGGTCGGAGCCGCCGACCTGCAGCGAGCAGTTGTACCGGCGGTGCAGCTCCACGTAGTCGTTGGCCTGCAGCAGCATGTAGCTGAACTCGGTGTAGGAGATGCCCTCCCCTTCGAGCCGGCGCCGCACCGTCTCCCGGTCCAGCATCACGTTGACCGAGAAGTACTTGCCGATGTCGCGCAGGAACTCGATCGCCGACAACGGCCCGGTCCACGTCAGGTTGTTCTCCACGACCGCCCCGGTCGGGCCGTCGTCGAACTCGACGAACCGTTCGAGCTGACCGCGGATGCGGTCGGCCCACTCGGCGACCACGTCGGCGGTGTGCAGGGTCCGTTCCCCGGTCTCACGCGGGTCGCCGATCATGCCGGTGGCTCCACCGGCCAGCACGATCGGCCGGTGCCCGGCCCGCTGGAAGCGCCGCAGCGTCAGCAGCGGGATGAGGTGGCCGGCGTGCAGGCTGGGCGCGGTCGGGTCGAAGCCCGAGTACACCGTGATCGGACCCGCGGCCAGCGCCTCGGCCAGCGCGTCCCGGTCGGTGGACTGGGCGATCAGCCCGCGCCAGTCCAGTTCGTCGAGAATGTTCTGGGTGCCAGTCACCCTGTCGATCTTTCCGTACCGGTCCCGTGCTAGTCGCTCTGGCCCGGTGCCGGTGCCCGGGGACTGCGCCGGTACGCGGACACCTCGGGCCGGCCGGCCAGCCAAAGCCGCCACGGCCGGTCCGCCGCCTTGCTCACCCCGACCCGGGGCCCGGCCTCGCCGTGCTGCTGCTCCCCCAGCTCAAGCCGGATCGGCGAGTCGGGGTCGAACAGGTCGATGCCGTTGTCGTCCATCGTGATCCCCAGCGCCGAGCACAGGTTGCCCGGTCCGCGGGCCAGGCCGGTCGGCCGCACCGCCGGGCCGCGCCGGGTCGCCGCCGTTTCCAGCCCCGACTCGATCGCCGCCGCGCGCAACAGCACCGCGCCCGCCACGCCGTCCGTCGCGCAGACGACGTTCGCGCACACGTGAATGCCGTGGCTGCGGTAGGTGTACATCCGTCCGGCCGGCCCGAACATGACCCGGTTGCGCGCACCGGGACCGCGGAACGAGTGCGACGCGGCGTCCGGCCACGGCCCGTCCGGCGGACCACCGTAGGCCTCGACCTCGACGATCTTCGCGGTGACGCCGCGACCGATGAGCACCGCTCCCAGCAGTCGGTGGGCGGCGGTCAGCGGATCGACGGACAGCAGGTCAGCGGTCACGCGGCCGGCGTCGGGTGCTACTCCGCCTGACCGGAGGCGGCGGCCACCAGCCGCCGGTGTTCGGCGTCGTCGGTGATGTCGACGGCCTCGTCGACCAGCAGCACCGGGATGCCGTCGTCGATCCGGTAGGCGCGCCGCAGCCGCGGGTTGTACAGGCATTCGTCGTCGACGAGCAGCAGCGGCCCGCGGTCCTGCGGGCAGACCAGGATCTCGAGGAGTTTCGCGTCGAGCATCAGCCGAGCGGCACGTTCATGCCCGGGATGACCGGCACCGGGCCGGCCACCACGCCGTTCTGGCTCATCGACGCCTCGGCCATGGCGGCCTGCTTGCGCTGGTAGGCGATCGTCGTCTTGAGCGCCTCGATCAGCGGGATCTGGTTGGGTCGCTTCTCCAGCGCCTCGGCCAGGGCCTTGGCGTTGAGCTGCGACGGCCGGAAGCCGCGCTGGCGCAGCTTCATCGCGTCGTCGATCAGCGTCGAGATCTGGCCGCCGCCGTCACCCTGCCGGTACTGCTGGTAGATCTGCATGAGGATCTGGTCGGGGTTGACCTTCTGCTCCGGCGGGTCGTTCTTCTTGCAGTCGTCGCCCGTGCAGGACTTCTTCGGGCCGTCGGCCTGCGGGGCCTCCGGGGCGGGGGTCTCGGTGGTCGTCGGCTCGGACGGCTGCGCGAACGCGCCCGGCGTCCCGGCGAACAGCCCGGCCGCCATCACCGCGCCGACACCACCCACGACCAGGCGACGCCAGACGTCACGGTGCATACCGGTCTGCGATGTCATCAATCCTCCTGCCACCAGCGGCGAGCCTAACAGCGACCGCACCGGGCGGCACGGTCTGCGGTCAGCCTCCGGCGATCTCGGTTCGCACCGCCACGGTCAACCGCTTGTACCGATTCGTATCGGGGTCGAGGTACCAGGCGTTACGCGACGGCTTCGGCAGACCGGCCGCGCGCAGCGGTCCGACCAGCGGCCGGTACGAGGCGCTCAGGGTCATCTTCGGCACCACGTGCACGATGTCGGGCGGCGCTCCGGCGGGCAGTTCGGCCAGCGCCTCGGACAGGTCGGCCGACGGGATGCTGCCGCCGGGCCGCAGCGCCAGCGCGGTCACCGCCAGTTGGCGGCCGTTGACCTCCACCCCGTAGGTGACCGCGAGGTCCACGGCGTCCAGGGCGCCGACGGCGTCGTTGACCGTGGAGGCGAACACGCAGCCACGCTCGGTGTGGATGACGTCGCGGCGGCTGTCGACGAGCCAGTAGTCGCCGTCCTCGTCGCGGCGGAACAGATACTCGGTGGACACCCAGGTGTCGGCCGGGGCGAACACACCGCGCTTGACCGGCACGGTCGGGTCGATGAGCCCGCGCGGCCGGGCGATCAGCACGCCGACCTCGCCGGGTTCGGCGCGCCGCACGAAGCCCCGGTCGTCCTCGAGGATCAGGTCCTCCTCGGGGTCGTAGGCGGCCAGTTCGACCTGTCGGCCGCCGGGCAGCGGGCGGCCCTTGGCCCCGATCTTGGCGCCGGAGACGTTGGCCAGCACGGCCTGACCGTCGGTGGTGGCGAAGAACTCGACGACGTGGGCGGGTTCGAAGATCTCCACGACGCGCTTCCACAGCCCGGTGGGCATACCGGAGCCGATGAACAGCCGCACCGGGTGCGAGCCGTACAGCGCGAACGACGGGTCGTTGATGACCTCGCGCAGCATCGCCCAGGTGTAGGTGACGACCGTGACGCCGTACTGGCGGATCTCCTTGAGGAACCGCTCCGGCTGCAGGGTGCGCGACAGCGCGATCCGCGACCCGCCGACGACCGCTCCGCCGAGCGCCACCAGCAGCCCCGACGGGTGGTGCAGCGGGGTCAGGCAGTAGACGGTGTCGGTGCGGCCCAGGTTGGCCGCCGAGGCGGTGCCGAACGCCGAGATCGCCCACCGGGCGTTGGTGATCTGACGGGCGATCAGCTCACCGCCGGAGGAGCTGAACGCGACGAACGCCAGGTCGCGGGCCAGGCCCGGGTTGGGCCGGTACCAGCCGGGCAGCTCGACGGCGTCCGGGTCGATCTTCTCCATGTCGACGACGTCAGCGTCGTCGGGCACCTGCAGTTCGCGTGACTCGCCGCCGCCGAGCACCAGCACCCGCATGTCGAGGCGGCGCGCCTTCTCCAGGTTGCTGGGGTCGGCGATGACGTCGGTGACCGCGCCGAGCCGGGCGGCCTCCACCAGGTCGCCGTCCGGCGGCATCAGCACCGCGATCGCGCCGAGCCGCGACAGCGCGGCGATGGCGACCAGCGCGCTGGGCCGGGTCTCCATCAGCACGCCGACACGGGTGCCCTGCCGGACCCCGACCTCGATGAGGCCGCGCACGACGTTGTTGATGCGGCGGTCCACCGCCTCGTAGGTGTGCACCCGCCCGTCGAAGCACAGGCAGTCGCCGTTGGGATGGTCGCGGGCCTGTTCGGACATGATCCGCCCGAACGAGATCCGGGTGTGCTCGTTGATCTGGCCGAGCCGGGTCAGCCGCGGCAGCGTGCGCGCGGTCTCGACGGCCAGCGCCTTGGCGGACTTGTTGGCCGCGACCACCGCCTCGGCCGCCGAGCGGGCGAAGCTGAACGCCATCTCGGTGGCCGCCGTGGCGCCGTGCGCCACCCGCGAGCTCAGCGAGACGCCGGACTCGTGCGGTTCGGCGGGCGGCTGCAGCGCCATCGGGACCACACCCTCGGGCCGCGGGCCGCCGTTGTCGAGCCACTTGACCCACTGCGCGACCGTCGGCCACGTCTGGGTGGCCGCCTTGGATCCCACGACCAGACCGAAATGTCCTGCGCGGATCACGAATTCGTAGACGTCGGCCTTGGGGGCGGCCCGTTTGATGCCGCGCACCGAGGCGGGCTGGCCGATGTCGTCGACCTCGCCGATCACCGCCAGCACCGGACATTCGATGTCCGACAGCGTGACCAGCTCACCGCGCACGGAGAAACCGCCGGTCATCATCCGGTTGTGCGCGACGAACTGCTTGAGCAGTTCCTGGATCGCCGGGCCGGACCACGCGATCCAGCCGTCGGAGGCCAGGAAGCGGCGCTGCTGCTCGCGGGGCAGCAGCGCCTCGCGGTCGTGCAGCTGCAGCAGGAAGTCGATCCGGGACTGGGCCGTCTTGATCGGGTCGAGCATCTGAAACCCGGTGCGCGCCAACCAGCCCGGGATGTCGATGCGGCTGAACACATGGTCGGCCATGAAGTCGGCGGCGGCCGGGGCGATGCTGGAGGGCAGGTTCATCGGCAACGCGGCCAGCGTGTCGACCGGGGAGCCGAACGCGACGATGCTCGCGAGGTCCTTGGAGCGCCGGTAGGCCGCGGCCTGGTAGGCGAACATGCCGCCCTGCGAGTAGCCCGCCAGGTGCACGTCGCGGCCGGTGACCTCCTTGACGGTGTCGATGGCCTCGCTGAGCGCGACCACGTGGTCGGCCAGCGTGCGCTCCATGCCGCCCTCGACCTTGTCGGGCGAACCGAAGTCGATGACCCACGGGTCCAGGCCGGCCTTGTGCAGGATCCCGACGGCGCCGTCGTCGCGGGTGACGTCCCACATGTCGGCCGACATCATCATCGGGTGCACCATCAGCACCGGCGCGCCGGGCTGCTTACTGCCCGGCCTGCTGTCCGGCGGGAAGTAGCGCCGCAGCCGGTACATCGGCACGCTCTGGATGATCTGGAACGGCGACGGCACCGCCCCGGTCTCCAACCCCCCGTAGCGAAGCACCTCCAGGCCGTTCTGCGCGGTGGCCACCAGCCGTCCGACCGGCTTGGTAATCGCCGACAGATCCACGCCCACGCTCCCCTTCTGTAGTGCTCTGTGACGTGGCCATCATGGCACAGCGCAAATGGGCGGCTGCCGGGATTGACGGTGCGCGTGGTGCTAACCGGCAACCGGTGACAGGCCGAACGCCCGGCACTCGCGTCCGAACACCAGCCGTCCGTCGCGCCACAGCGCCGCGCCGACCTGTGCGGTGTCAGGCCGGATGATCCGCAGGCTCGCGGTGAGCGGCCTGCCGACCTCGATCGCGACGGAGCCCATGCCGAGCACCGCGGCGGGGTTGGACGACACGAGGTCGACGGCCGTCTCCAGCGGCGCGGCTCCGGCGGCGGCCAGGGCGTGTGGCGCCGCCTGCAGCGACGACGGCAGGTAGTCCGAGCACAGGACGTCGCACAACCCGGCCGCCACGGCGTCGGCGGCCAGCACGTTGCCGGTGGAGGTGGATCGCCCGCGCAGCGCGTTCGGCGCCCCCAGCACCACGTGCATGCCGAGGTCGCGGGCGCGCCGCGCGGCGTCCAGGGTCAGCGGGAACTCCGCGACCCGCGCCCCCAGGTCGAACGCCTCCTCGATATGGGCGGTCGTGCGGTCGTCGTGGGAGGCCAGCGGAATGCCGTGCTGAAAGGCCAGTGCCGCAACGTGTTTGCGTCGCTCGCCGACCTGGGCGAGCCGGGCCTCATCGACCCGGAACACCGCCTCGACCTCCGATTCGGAGACGCCCCAGTCCTGGGCGTAGAACCGGCGGGTCTCGGCCAGCGAGGCAAACCGGCTGCGCTCCACCGACGTTTCGATCATCGAGATCAGTGCCACCCGTGTCGAGGCGGCCAGCACCGCCTGCAGCGCGTCGACCGCGCCGTCGTCGGTGAGCTCGACCCGGGCGTGGATTCGCCAGTCGCAGCACAGCACCGGGGCGAGCCGTTCGACGGTGTCGGCGAGCCCCGCGGCGTCGGCGATGTCGATGCCCTTGCGCGGCGAGTCCTCGCAGCGGGCGGCGATGCACACGGTGGCGATCCCGGCCGCGGCGCACTCGGCGTCGAGCACGGTGAGCACCGCGTCGTGGTCGAGTGACACCGTGGCACGCGGGTTGCGTCGCTGCACCAGGTTGTCCAGATGCAGATCGACCGCGGCGGGCACCAGAAACAGATCGCCCGACGGCGCGCCGTCGGTGATGTCGATGACGACGCCGTTCTCGTCGAGCACGACCGCCGCGTTGGGGCGCAGCGGTCGGCCGGCGCCGGCCGCCACCGTCACACCGTCGATCACTGTGTGTGCCATGAGATGTTTCCTTCCGTGAGCTCGCCTGTGACGGAGGCGATCGCGGTGAGTGGGCTGTCCGGGCCGCCGGTGGCGACGATCGCCGCGCCGCCGTCGAGCAGGCGCCGGAGCCAGCCGGTGAGGGCGTCGGCGTCCACGGTCGCGTCGGGCTCGTCGAGGACCACGAAGGGCCGGCCCGCCAGCAGCGCGGCGGCGACCGCGACGGTGCGACTCTGCGCGGCGCGCAGCCGTCCGATCGGCACGGGCGCGAGGTCGGCCGCCCGCAGGCGGTCGAGGGCGGCCACGGCGGCCGACCGACTGCGTCGTGCCGCCCTGGCGGCGGCGACGGCGACCGGCAGCCGGGGCGCGGTGGGCAGGGTCCCGTCGTAGGCCGCGATGTGGTGGGTGCGCAGCCACGCGACCGTTCTCGGGTCCGCGGTGGCGAGATTGACCGCCCCGTGCACGCCGCTGCGGTAGACGACGTCGCCGGTGTCGGGACGGTAGACGCCGGTCAGGCAACGCGCGAGCGTCGACTTGCCGCTGCCGGGTGCGCCGAGAACCAGCGTCAGCGCGCCGCCGCGCGCGGTCAGCGCGACATCGCGCAGCACCGGCGCGTGGAATCGCTTGGACAGGCCGGTGACGGCGATCTCGGTGGTGTGCGCGGCGATCACGTCAACCTCGAGGACACGAGAAGCTGGGTGTACGGGTGCTGAGGATCCTCCAGCACCTGGTCGGTGACACCCTCCTCGACGATGCGCCCGTGGTGCAGCACCACAATCCGGGAGGCCAGCACCCGCACGGCGGCGAGGTCGTGGGACACGACGACCGACGCCGAGCCGAGCATGTCGGTGACCCGCTGCAGGACGTCGAGTAGATCGGCCTGCACCGACGGGTCGAGACCGGTGGTCGGTTCGTCGAGCAGCAGCACCTGCGGCGGGTCGACCAGAGCGCGAGCGAGCTGCACCCGCTGCTGCATTCCGCCGGAGAACGTCATCAGCGGATCGGTGTGGCGTTCGGCGCCGAGGCCGAGCTCCGCGAGGAGTTCGGCGGCGCGCCGGTGGATCTCGCCGAACGTGCGCACTCCCCCGGCGAGCAGCCGCTCGGCGACGTTGGACTCGGCGGCCAGGCGCGGATAGAGCCCGGCGGCCAGCGGGTTCTGGTGGACCATCACGACGGCCGAGCGGGTGATCGGCTGTCCGGCGACGGTGACCGCACCCTCGTCGGGCCGCAGGTCCATATTCAGGCACTTGAGCAAAGTTGTTTTGCCCGAACCGGATTCACCGACGATGCCGAGCACCTCATGCGGCCCGACATCGAAGGAGACGTCGTGCACGGCCAGCACTGTGCCGCACACCGCGCAGCGGTTGGTGCCGGCGGCCTCCCCCGTCAGCTCGGCGCAGCGCGGGCAGCCCGGGCCGAACCGGTGGGTCACACCGCGCACCGAGATCACCGGTTCCGGCGGCCGCAGAGGTGTGGTCTCGGGCCAGCAGGCTACAGCGTGAGTGGTCAAGGGTTCCTCGCCTCCGATCGGGTTCGGCACGCGTCGGCGTCGCTGCAGGACCACCGGTCGTCGACGACCACGCGGTAAGACCCCGAACTGCCGCAACGCCAGCACGCCCCGTCCGCGGTCTCGGGTTGCAGCGGGCTGTCGTCGAACGCGAGCGGTTCTACGCGGGTGTGCGGCGGTAGCGCGGTCAGCCGGGCCCGGCGGCCGGCGCCGAGCAGGATCGGATGCGGGCGGTCGTCGAGCCGCAGCACGTCGTAGCGCGGGATCGGGGTCGGGCTCATCAGGTGCCTGCCGTCGACGAGCACCGGGTGGTCGGCGGCGGTGCGGGCGCCGCCGATGCGGGCGTGCGCGTCGTAGAGGTCCAGCCAGGCGGGCGTGTAGTCACGGTCGGCGTGGTGGCGCAGCGCGGCGACCTCGTCGGGCACCACGCGTCGCAGCGGTTCGGGATGCGGCACCTGCAGCACCAGCACCTGGTCGGGCCGCAGCGCGATCTCCGGAATCCGGTGCCGGCTCTGGATGATCGTCGCCTCCGCGGTGTCGGTGGTCTCGCGGCACCGTGCCGAGGAGCTGATCAGACTGCGCATGCCGGCGGCGTTCGAGGACCGGTCGTCGCCCTGGTCGATGACCTTGACGACGTCGGACGGACCGACCAACGACAGCGTGACCTGCAGGCCGCCGCTGCCCCATCCCCTGGCCACCGGCATCTCCCGGGACGCGAAGGGCACCTGCCAGCCCGGTATCGCAAGGGCTTTGAGGATCGCGCGCCGGACATTGCGTTTGGTGTTCTCGTCCAGATAGGCGTAGCTCTCGGAGCGGCCGTGCGCCGCGGCGAGCTCGGCGACGGTAGTCATCGCGTGTCCTTTCCCGCCACCCGGGACAGGTAGGCCCCGAAGCTGGCGTAGTGCGGCAGTCGCAGGTGCTCGACGAAGCCGGTGGTCGCCGGTCCGTCGGCAGCGGCGACAAGGGTCTGCTCGTCGAATGTCACGGGTTCACGCAGATCGCCGTCGGCGCGCATCGCGCCGTCGAGCAGTGCGAGTGAAATCGCCCGGCGCTCCGCTGTTCCCAGCGTCGCGCCCCATCCGGTCGCAAGACCCGGTCTGCCGTCGACGTCGGCGTCGAGAACCACTTCGACCTCGGTGATCGGCACCTCGGCCACCGGGCACGGCACGCCGCTGCGGGGGTGCGCGACCCGCACGGCGGCGACGCCCACGGTCAGTTCCACCATCACCGCCTCCTGGCGGCGGCCGAGGATCAGTGCCGCCAGCGCGACCAGCGCGCCGGTCTCCCCGCGGGCCAGCAGCGCGAGTCGGTCGGCACGGCCGTACGGCGGCAGCAGCACCGTGTCCGCGGGGTCGTCGCCGTCCTTGTCCGCCGGGGCGGCGACCAGCGGAGCGTCGGCAAGCAGGTCGCGCACCCGGGGCGTGGATGCCCGTGTCGGCGGGTCGGTGGGCGCGACCGGTTCGGTGACGTGCCCGTGATCGTCCTCGTGATCTGCGTCCTCGTGGTCTGCGTCCTCGTGATCTTCGGCCTCGTTACCGTCCCAATTCAGTTGGCGGGAGACGAGTTCCGGAGCGACGCCGAGCCATTGGCCGCCTGGGACGCGCGGGTACGCCGACGACAACCGGCGCAGGATGGTGAGGTCGTCGGGTTGGACCGGCGCCGCGTCGACGTGCGGCTGGGTCGCCGCCCACACCCGCAACATCGACACGGCGTGCGCGGGGTCACCTCGGGACTGGTCGAGGGCGCGGCGGGCTGCGTGCGGCTCCCACAACCCGGCCTCGGCGCAGAGTTGCTCCTCGAGCAGGCTGGTGTCGGTGCGGTGGCCGGACCGACCCGCAGCCTGTCGCGTGAGGGCCCGGGCGGCGGCCAGCGCCTCGTTCTCCTGCATGCTCGCGTACATCAGGCCACCTCCAGAGCCACGCTGCGGGGCAGCCCGATGACACAGTTCGCGGTGGTGATCAGCAGGTCGACGCCCAATGGCGGTGCGCTGTTCGCGGCGATGAGGGCGTGCGCGGTGACGGCGTCGAGCGGTAGCAGCACCCGGGCGGGTGCGGCGACGCCCGGCCCGGCGATGGTCACCGGGATCGGCGTGCTGTTCGACGCGACGACCAGCGTCGCACCGGATTCGGGGGCGAGGCGGGTGCCGCGGCGGGCGCGGGCCACGGCATCGGCCGCCGGGCCGTGCACCAGAACCCAGTCGGCGTCGGGGATGTCCGCGCATCCGGCGCCGGTGTCGGCCATCACCCGGGCGGCGACGCCGGGAGCCGGGTCGGGCCCGGACACCGCGAGGGCCAGCCCGCGGTCGAGCAGCCCGAGCAGGATCGCGGCGGCGCAGTCGAGTTCGGGGTGCGTGCACACCCGCGGGCGGGCGGGCAGTTCAACCGGGGTACCCGGCGCGCAGAACGCCCGCATACACGCCAGGAAGGCCTCACGGCCGTCATGCACGGTATTCCAGCTCATGCTTCGTCCAGCGTCGTGGCCGCCACGAGCGTGGCGCGCCGCCTGCGGGTTTTTTCAGCGGCGGTGCGGGCGGTCCGGCAGAGGTCGTCCACGCGCAGCGAAAATGCGCCCGCACGTTCGTATTCCGCATCGCAGACGGCAGCTGCGACCGCACCCGTCAGGTCGTATCCAGTGCGGATCCCGTCGCCGCGCTGCCCGTCGAGCGTCACGGTGCATCGCGTCAGGGCCACGTGCCCGATCACCGTGGTCGAGCCGTCCGGCACCGGCAGCCGCACCGGTGCGCTGACCGCTTCGGGCCCCGCGATCACCCGGACATCTGGTCCGCAGGCGAGGATCGCGTCGGCCAGCTCCTCGAGTGCGTGCGTGTCCGCGGCTGCCAGCGCCGCGAACCGGTCCTCCGGCGTCATCGCAGGTCCACCGTGAACTGGACACGGTCGCCGCGGAACCGGTGCGACACCACCGCGACCGGGGTCCGGTCCTGGTCGACGTTGAGGCCGCGCATCTCGAGGATCGGCGCCCCGATCCGCATCTGCAGGTGTTCGGCCTCTTCCGGATCAGCCAGGCTGCAGGAGAAGGTCCGGTAGGCGCGCTGCATCCGGACGCCGTGACGATCGTGCAGGAACTCGAACAGCGACGTGTCGCCGGACCATTCCCTCGCCAAGCCCGGAAAGCGTTCTGCGCCAATCGCGGTCACCGAGACCGACCACGGCTGCTCGTCGACGAGGCGGACCGTCCGGCAGACCAAAACCCTGCCGCGGGTCCGCAGTTGAGCCCGGTCGGGATGGTCGCGGACGATCTCCGTCGACAATAGCCGGATGCTCACCTGGTGACCAAGGTCGCGCATGCTGCGCGTGAAGCTGGCGTCGCGGCCAGCGGAGATGTCGTAGCGCACCACCGGCGCGGCGACGAACGAGCCCTTGCCGTGCACGGTTTCGATCAGTCCGCGCTGGCTGAGCTCGTTGAGCGCGCGCCGAACGGTCAGCCGGTTCACGTCGTACTGCTGGGACAGTTCGGCCTCGCTGGGCAGCCTGTCGCCGGGGCTGGCCTGTTCGAGAAGCTGCGCCTCGAGCAGATCGCTGAGCTGGCGGTAGACAGGGCGGTCGGCGTACCTGTTGATCACATCGAGAAGGCTACTCATCTACACCTCTGTCCTTCCGAGAACGCGCCGCCGGATGGCCGACGAAATCCGTTCGAACACAACGACAACTGCGAGGATCGCCAGGATGATCGTGGCGGCCTCGTCGTAGCGCAGCAGGGTCATCGACGTGGCCAGTTCGATTCCGATGCCGCCGGCCCCGACCAGGCCGAGAACCACCGAGGACCGTGCCGAGGACTCCAGCGCGAACATCGAGGTGGTGACGAACGACGGCAGACAGGCCGGAATGACGCCGCCGGCGAGCACCCCGAGGCGCGGGGCGCCGAGTGCCCGCAGCCCCTCGATGCGCCCCGGGTCGATGTCCTCGATGCTCTCGGCGAAGAACCGCCCGCAGAATCCCATCACGTCGACCGCGATCGCGAGCACCCCGGCCTCCGGCCCCAACCCGACCGCGATGACGAAGATCAGCCCCCACACCAGGTCCGGGATGGTCCTGCTGACGGTGATCACCGCGCGACTGAGCGCGTACAGCGACAGGTGCGGGGTGGTGTTGCGGGCCGCCAGCACCGCCAGCGGCAGGCTGAGCACCACGCCGATGATCGTGCCCAACAGCGCCATCTCGACGGTGACCAGCAGCGCCCGCAGGATCGGGCCGATCCGGTTCACGTCGGGCGGCACCGCGTCGTCGAGGAACTCGCCGAGCCGGAAGACGCCGGACGCCAACGAGTCCGGCCGCACCGCGGCACCCTGCATCCAACCGTGCACCAGCAGACCGCTGACGATCAGCACCACGACCACGCCCAGCGGGCTGGGGCGGCGGATCCGGGGCGGCAGCGGGGCACGCGTCGGTTTCGGCACGGTCATCGCGCTCACGACACCGCCTGGGCGTAGATCGAACCCAGTTGGGCCGCATCGCATTCCCGAGCAGCCCGGTCGAAGTCGACGCGACCGTCGCGCAGCCCGACGACCCGGTCCGCGTACCGCAGCGCCAGGTCCACCTGGTGCAGGGCTGCCACCACTGTGACGCCCCGCTCGGCGGCGATCTCGCACATCAGGTCCATCACCGCGGTCGCCGACGCGGGATCGAGGCTGGCCACCGGCTCGTCGGCCAGGATGACCCGCGGCTGCTGCATGAGCATCCGGGCGATCGCAACCCGCTGTTGCTGTCCGCCGCTGAGCGTGTCGACCCGCCGGTCCGCGACTGCGGCCAGTCCGACCCGGTCGAGTGACTCCATCGCCCACTCACGCATGCTCTCGGGTGCGGTCAGCGGCCAGGCGCAGCGCATACCGTAACGTCCCATCGCTCCGTGCACGACGTTGTGGAACGCCGACAACCGCGGGATCAGGTGGAAGCGCTGGAAGACGAACCCGACGTCGCGGCGGACCTCGCGCAGCGCGCGCCGCGACGCCCCGGTGACGCGGGTGCCGCAGATTGTGACGACGCCACCTGCGGGTTCGATGAGCCGTACCATGCAGCGCAGCAGTGTCGACTTCCCCGCACCGTTGGTGCCGATGAGCGCGACGATCTGTCCGTCGGGCACGGCCAGGTTGACACCCGACAGCGCGACGGCGTTACGGCGGTAGCGCACAGTCAGATTCGCGATCTCGATGGCGGTGTCGGTCGAGGCGGCGGTTTCGACAGCGGGGGTGACCGGAGCTGCCACGTCAGTCGCCCAGGAACTGTGAGAAGTCGTTGACCCCGACGGCGCGGTACATCTCGCGCACCTCGTCGTAATCGGCGTCGGTGACGTTGACGAGCTTGGCGTTCTCGTATTTGGCGTTGTCCTTGCCCTCCAGCATCGCCGGCAGCAGCGTGTCGAAGTGGTCGTTGAAGGTCTCCCGGATCGTGGCGACGATCTGCGGGTCGAGTCCCTCGCGGGCCATCAGCAGATCCGGTGGCAGCGTCGGGCCCTCGGCGACGATGCGGTACTGCGCCGGGTCGTCCTCGGCCATGAACTCCTCGTAGTCGTGGTGGCCGATCCCGACCGCGTCCACGTCACCGCGCCGCAGCGATTCGTGCACCGTGTCACCCACGGTGAGGACCTCGACGTCGGCGCCGGGGGTCAGGCCGGCGTCGGCGAGAATCTGCGACGGCCCGAGGTGGCCGCTGGTGGAGCCGACGTCACTCATCGCGACCTTCTTGCCCCGCAACTGGTCCAGGCTGGTGATTCCGGTGTCCGTGCGGGTGTAGACCACCGAGCGGTACCCGTCGCGCTCGATCGCGACGATCGGCTCGGCGCCGGTCTTCTCGTGGATGACGACGTATTCGGCGGGCCCGGTGAACACCACATCCACCCGGTCGGCACCGAGCGCGGCAGCCGCGGCGGTGCGGTCGTTGACCGCGAAGAAGTCGATCTTGAGACCGGACTGCTTCTCGAACTCGTCCTTGAAGGCGCCGAACTCGCGCTGCAGTTCCTCGAGGCCCTGCAGGTCGGTCACCGCCAGACGCACCGTGTCCGGCTGGGCGGTGTCGGATGATTCACTACTGCAGCCCACTGTCACCGCGGCCGCGGTGAGAACTGCCACGGCGCTCGCGATCAACCCGCGTGCAGACATTGCTTCCCCGTCCTTGATTCCACTGTTGGCATCTACTTGTGTAGATGAGTGCTGCGAACACGGGGTTAACGTCAACCAACCTCCAGAGCAATGTCTGATGGCGGGCCGACCTATCATCGCTGAGCAATGGCGAACCTCATCAACGTCGAACGCGCGACGGTCTCCTACGGCACCCGCACCCTGTTGAACGGGGTCAGCCTGGGTGTCGAGGAGGGCGACGCCGTCGGCGTGGTAGGCCGCAACGGCGACGGCAAATCGACGCTGCTGCAGATCCTGACCCGCACCCGCGAACCCGATTCGGGCCGGGTCACCCACACCTCGGGGCTGTCGGTCGGCTACCTGCACCAGAGCGACGACTTCGCCGCCGACGCCACCGTGCGCGAGGTCATCGTCGGCGGCCGCGCCGACCATGTCTGGGCGGCCGAACCCGAGACCCGCGACGTGGTGTCGCATCTGCTGGGCGGAGTCGACCTGGACCGCACGGTCGGGGCGCTGTCCGGTGGGGAGCGGCGCCGGGTGGCGCTGGCGGCCCAGCTGATCGCAGGCCACGACGTGCTGGTGCTCGACGAGCCGACCAACCATCTCGACGTCGAGGTGATCGCCTGGCTGGCCGAGCACCTCAACCGGCGCCGCGCCAAGGCGCTGGTGGTGGTCAGCCACGACCGCTGGTTCCTCGACGCGGTGTGCACCCGCACCTGGGAGGTGCACGACGGCACCGTCGACGCCTACGACGGCGGCTACGCGGCGTACGTGCTGGCCCGCGCCGAGCGGATGCGGCTGGCCGCCGGCGCCGAGGCGCGCAGGCAGAACCTGATGCGCAAGGAACTGGCGTGGCTGCGCCGCGGCCCGCCGGCGCGCACCTCGAAGCCGAAGTTCCGCATCCAGGCGGCCAACGAGCTGATCGCCAACGAGCCGCCGCCGCGAGATTCGTTGGTGCTGCAGCGCTTTGCCACCACCCGGCTGGGCAAGGACGTGTTCGACCTGCACCGGGTGCGGCTGGAGGCCGGCGACAACGTCGTGCTCGACAAGCTGGACTGGTCGATCGGGCCCGGTGCGCGTATCGGGCTGGTCGGGGTCAACGGCACCGGCAAGACCACGGTGCTGCGGCTGCTGGCCGGTGAGCTGGCGCCGACGTCGGGCACGATCAAGCGCGGCGCCACGCTGCGGATCGGGTACCTGAGCCAGGCGCTGGCCGAGCTCGACGGCAACGACCGGGTGCTCGACGCGGTCGAGAACCGCCGTCGCGTCACCGAACTGGCGGGCGGCCGGGAGATCACCGCGGACACGCTGCTGCGCGACTTCGGGTTCACCGGCGACAAGCTGACCACCAAGATCGCTGATCTGTCCGGTGGTGAGCGCCGCCGGTTGCAGTTCCTGCGGATGCTGCTCGACGAGCCGAACGTGCTGCTGCTCGACGAGCCGACCAACGATCTGGACATCGACACGCTGACCGTCATCGAGGATTACCTCGACGGCTGGCCGGGCACGCTGATCGTGGTCTCCCACGACCGCTACTTCCTGGAGCGGGTGTCCGACGTGACCTACGCGCTCACCGGCGGCGGCCGCTGCGATCTGCTGCCCGGCGGCGTCGAGCAGTACCTGGCCGACCGGGCGGCCAGGGCGTCGGCGGCCTCGGCTGCGCCGCAACAGAAGTCGGCGCAACCGAAGGGCGAGTCCGCGGCGGCGCGGGAACGCCGGGCGAGCAAGGAGATGGCCCGCATCGAGGGTCAGCTCAGCAAGCTCGAGGACCGCATCACCGCGCTGCACGAGACGATGGCCGAGGCCGCCAACGACCACGTCCGCCTCGCCGAGCTCAACACCGAACTGCAGGAACTGCTTTCGCGTAAGGACGAGCTCGAGGAGAGCTGGTTGGCACTGGCCGAGGAGTAGCGGCCCGAGCAGTGGCCCTCAGTCCAGCAACCCGCCGCAGCCACCCGGCGGCGCCAACGGCGGATTCGGGGTGCCGTCGGGGATGATGCAGCGGATCGGCTGCCAGAACGGCCCGAGCCGCCAGGTGTTGAGTCGGGTGCCGTCCGGGAAGGTTTTGCCCTCACAGTAGCCGCCGTAGCCGCTGCCCGAAATGGCGCCGGGCGGGTTGCCCGGACACCAGAACGGCGGCACGGGCAGATACGGGTCCGGCTGCGCCTGCGCCGGACCGGCCAGCCCTACCGCCACCGCAGCCAGCGCCCCCACCATCGAAACGAACCGATTCATCGGTGTCCCCCCTGCTTTCACGACTGTCGCCGCGAATGCTAAAGGCGGGCACCGACAATCCTGTCAGGGCGCAATCCGCAACCGCAGCCGGTCGGTGGTATCCCGCACGATCCCCAACTGGCGGGCCACCTGCACGGGTGCGGTGCCGCCGCGGGCGTCGCGGGAGTTCACCGAGCCGTCGACGGTGAGCACCTCGCGCACCTGCGGCGTCAACTCCGGGTGGATGCCGGCGAGTTCGGCGTCGGCGAGCTCCTCCAGTCCCACCCCGCGGGCCTCCGCGGCGCGTACCGCGGCACCGGCCGCCTCGTGCGCCACCCGGAACGGCACTCCCCTGCGCACCAGCCACTCGGCCACGTCGGTGGCCAGCGTGTAGCCCAGCGGCGCGAGTTCGGCCATCCGGTCGACGTTGAACTTCAGCGTGCCGACCAGGCCGGCCATCGCGGGCAGCAGCAGCTCGAGCTGGGCCACCGAGTCGAAGACCGGCTCCTTGTCCTCCTGCAGGTCCCGGTTGTAGGCCAGCGGCTGCGCCTTGAGCGTGGCCAGCAGCCCGGTCAGGTTGCCGATCAGCCGGCCGGACTTGCCGCGCGCCAGCTCGGCGATGTCCGGGTTCTTCTTCTGCGGCATGATCGAGCTGCCGGTCGACCACGCGTCGTGCAGTTCGACATAGCCGAATTCGGTTGTGCTCCAGAGGATGATGTCCTCGGCCAGCCGGGACAGGTCGACGGCGATCATCGCGAACACGAACGCCGCCTCGGCGGCGAAGTCACGGGCCGCGGTGGCGTCGACGGAGTTGTCGGCGGCGCTGTCGAACCCGAGTTCCTCGGCGATCGCATCGGGGTCCAGCCCCAGCGACGACCCGGCCAGCGCCCCGGACCCGTACGGCGACACCGCCGCCCGCCGGTCGAAGTCGGCGAGCCGGTCGACGTCGCGCAGCAGCGGATGCGCGTGCGCCAGCAGGTGGTGCGCCAGCAGGATCGGCTGCGCGGACTGCAGGTGTGTCTTGCCCGGCATGATCGCCGTCGGGTGCGCGGCGGCCTGCTGGGCCAGCGCGTCGACGACGTCGAGGCAGCCGCCGGCGACGCGGCGGATCGCGTCGCGCAGCCACATCCGGAACAGCGTGGCCACCTGGTCGTTTCGCGACCGGCCCGCCCGCAGCCGGCCACCCAGGTCCGGACCGACGCGGTCGATCAGGCCGCGCTCGAGCGCCCCGTGCACGTCCTCGTCGGTCGGCAGCGGGATGAAGGTGCCGTCGGCGACGTCGGAGGCCAGTGCGTCGAGGCCGGCCAGCAGCCCGTCGCGCTGCTCATCGGTCAGCAGCCCCGCCCGGTGCAGCACCTTGGCGTGCGCCTTGGACGCCCGGATGTCGTACGGCGCCAGCGCCCAGTCGAAGTGCGTCGACTTGCTCAGCGCCGCAAGCGCATCCGAGGGGCCGTCGGCGAACCGCCCGCCCCACAGCGAGCCCTCGTTGGTGCTCATTGGCCTGCGAGGTCGCGGCGGGCCGAGATGCTCGACGACAGCCCGTGGATCTGCACGAACCCGCGCGCGGCGGACTGGTCGAACGTGTCGCCCTCGTCGTAGGTGGCCAGGTTGAAGTCGTACAGCGACTCCGGGCTGCGGCGGCCGTTGACCGCGATGTGGCCGCCGTGCAGCACCAGCCGGATCTCACCGGTGACGTGCTCCTGGGTCTTGGCGACGAACGACTCCAGCGCGGTCTTCAGCGGCGAGAACCACAGGCCGTCGTAGACCAGCTCGCCCCACTTCTGGTCGGTGTGGCGCTTGAACCGGCCGAGCTCACGCTCGAGGGTGACGTGCTCGAGCTCGGTGTGCGCGGTGACCAGCACCATCGCGCCCGGCGCCTCGTAGATCTCGCGGCTCTTGATGCCGACCAGCCGGTCCTCGACGACGTCGAGCCGGCCCACGCCCTGCTGGCCGGCGCGGTGGTTGAGCTCCTCGATGGCCTGCAGCACGGTGACCTTGCGGCCGTCGATGCTGACCGGCACACCCTTCTCGAAGCCGATGATGACCTCGTCGGGGGTGTTCCAGTTGACCGTCGGGTCCTCGGTGTAGCTGTAGACGTCCTTGGTCGGGGCGTTCCACAGGTGCTCGAGGAAGCCGGTCTCCACGGCACGGCCCCACACGTTCTGGTCGATCGAGAACGGCGAGCGCTTGGTGACGTTGATCGGGATGTTGTTCTCCTCGGCGAACGCGATCGCCTTCTCCCGCGTCCACGCGTAGTCCCGCACCGGCGCGATGACCTGCAGATCCGGTGCCAGTGAGGCGAATCCGACCTCGAAGCGGACCTGGTCGTTGCCCTTGCCGGTGCAGCCGTGCGCGACGATGGCGCCGCCGTGCTCGCGGGCCGCCTTGACCAGGTGCTTGACGATCAGCGGCCGGCTCAGCGCCGACACCAGCGGGTAGCGGTCCATGTAGAGCGCGTTGTTCTGGATCGCCGGCAGGCAGTACTCCTCGGCGAACTCGTCTTTGGCGTCGACGACGACGGCCTCGACCGCGCCGCAGTCCAGGGCGCGCTGGCGCACCACTTCCATGTCCTCGCCGCCCTGGCCGAGGTCGATCGCGACGGCGACCACCTCACGGCCGGTCTCCTTACCGATCCAGCTGATCGCCACGGAGGTGTCCAGCCCGCCGGAGTAGGCCAAGATGACGCGATCGGAGGACATCAGTTGCTCTCTTTCTGTCGAATGCTCTCGAGTTTCGACGCCAGTTCGGCGCCGGTCATCGGCTCGCGCGCGACGACGAGGATGGTGTCGTCGCCGGCGACGGTGCCGACGACGTAGGGCAGGGCCGCGCGGTCGATCGCGCTGGCGAGGTAGTGCGCCGCCCCGGGCGGGGTGCGCAGGATGGCCAGGTTACCGCTGGCGTCGGTGGACACCAGCAGCTCGGCCATGAGGCGCGACATCCGTTCGGTGCCACCGGAAACCGCGCGCACCGGGCTGCCGTCCTCAGGGACGACGTAGACGCCGACACCGCCGTCGGCCCCGCGCAGCTTGACCGCGCCGAGCTCCTCGAGGTCCCGCGACAGCGTCGCCTGGGTGACCTCGATGCCCTCGTCGGCCAGCATGGCGGCCAACTCGGACTGGCTGTGCACCGACTGCGACGACAGGATCTGCACGATGCGGGCCTGTCGTCCAGCGCGGGTCGACGCTGAGGTCACGAGTGCTCCAACAACCAGACCAGCAGCGCCTTCTGGGCGTGCAGCCGGTTCTCGGCCTCGTCCCACACCACGCTCTGCGGACCGTCGATGACCTCGTCGGTGATCTCGTGGCCGCGGTGCGCGGGCAGGCAGTGCAGCACGACCGCCTCCGGATCGGCCAGCGCCAGCAGGTCGGCGTTGACCTGGAACGGTTTGAACGGCCGCACCCGGTCCAGCCCGTCGTTCTCCTGGCCCATCGACGTCCAGGTGTCGGTGACGAGCACGTCGGCACCGTCGGCGGCCGCTTTCGGGTCCCCGGTGAGGGTGACGGTGGCACCGGTCTCGGCGGCCCGTTTCTGCGCGGCGGCAACGAAATCGGGGTGCGGTTCGAATCCGGTCGGCGCGGCGATCGTCACGTGCACCCCGGCGGTCACCCCGCCGAGCATCAGCGAGTGCGCCATGTTGTTGGCGCCGTCGCCGAAGTACGACATCCGCAGCCCGGCCAGCCTGCCCTTGCGTTCGGCCAGGGTCTGCAGATCGGCCAGCACCTGGCAGGGGTGGAACTCGTCGGACAGCGCGTTGACGATCGGCACCGTCGCACCGGAGGCCATCGCGGTGAGCCGCTCCTGGGCGAAGGTGCGCCACACGATCGCGCGCACGTAGCGCGACAGCACCCGGCCGGTGTCCTCGAGCGTCTCCTCGCGGCCCAGCTGCGTACTGCGCCCGTCGACGACGACGGCGTGCCCGCCGAGGTG
The DNA here is from genome assembly GCF_001583415.1 of Mycolicibacterium phlei. Next base: position 2,311,410 of record NZ_CP014475.1, on the reverse strand, counting down.
GGCGATGCCGATCTCGAACGAGAACCGGGTCCTGGTGGAGTTCTTGTCGAAGATCACCGCGACGCCCTGCGGTCCTTCGAGCGGCCGGCGGCTGAACGGCGCGCGCTTGATCTCCGCGGCCATCGCCAGCACCTCGGCCTGCTCCTCCGGGCTGAGGTCGTCGTCGCGCAGGAAGTGGCGGATCATGAGGCGGCCCCCTTGTCGAGGATGTCGGGCAGAGCGTGGACGAACGAGTCGATCTGGGCCTCGGTGATGACCAGCGGCGGCGCCAGCCGCACCACGTTCGCCGCGGCGGCGTTGACCAGGAACCCGGCGTCGCGGGCCGCCGCCTCAACGGATTTTGCCTTCTCGTCGGTCAGCACCACACCGATCAGCAGGCCGCGGCCGCGGACGTGGTCGACCAGCGGGTGGCCGAGCTCCTCGATGCCGGTGGCCAGGGTCTTGCCCAGCACGTCGGCGTGGTGCACCAGGTCCCCGTCGGCGACGGCCTGCAGCACCGCCAGCGCGGCGGCCGTGCAGATCGGGTTGCCGCCGAACGTGCTGCCGTGCAGGCCAGGGGTCATCAGGTCCGCGGTGGCGCCGACGGCCAGGCAGGCGCCGATCGGCAGCCCGCCGCCCAGGCCCTTGGCCATGGTGACGATGTCGGGGGTGATGCCGTCCCGCTGGTGGGCGAAAAACGTTCCGGTGCGGCCCATTCCGGTCTGCACCTCGTCGAGGGCCAGCAGCGCGCCGTGCTCGGCGGTGATCTCGCGGGCCGCCACCAGGTAGCCGGCGGGCGGCACCACGACACCGCCCTCCCCCATGATCGGCTCGAGGAACACCGCGGCGGTGTTGGCATCGACCGCGGCGGCCAGGGCGTCGGCGTCGCCGTAGGGCACGTGGGTGACGTAGCCGGGCAGCGGTTCGAACGGCGCCTGCTTGGCGGGCTGACCGGTCAGCGCCAGGGAACCCATCGTGCGGCCGTGGAAAGCGCCTTCGGCGGCAACGATCTTCGTGCGCCCGGTCAGCCGCGTGATCTTGAACGCGACCTCGTTGGCCTCGGTGCCGGAGTTGCAGAAGAACACCTTCGCCGGCGCACCGAGCAGCCCGACCAGCGCCTCGGCCAGCGCGACACCGGGTTCGGTGGCGTACAGGTTCGACGTGTGGCCCAGGGTGTTGAGCTGGCGGGTCACCGCCTCGATGACACCGGGGTGACGGTGGCCGAGGATGTTGACCGCGATCCCGCCCAGCAGGTCGATGTAGGACTTGCCGTCGGTGTCGGTGACGACGGCGCCGTCCCCGCTGGCCAGCGCCAGCGGCGGGGTGCCGTAGTTGTTCATCATCACGGCCTGCCACCGGTCGAGAAGCGTCATGCGGGAATCACCTTCGTTCCGGATCCTTCGTCGGTCAGCAGCTCGGCCAGCACACAGTGCTCGACCCGGCCGTCGATGACGTGCGCGCTGGGCACGCCGCCGTTGACGGCGCGCAGGCAGGCCTCCATCTTCGGCACCATGCCCGACTCCAGCTTGGGCAGCAGCTGCGTCAGTGCGGCGGAGTCGATCTCGCTGACCAGCGAACCGCGGTCGGGCCAGTCGGTGTAGAGACCCTCGACGTCGGTGAGCATGACCAGCTTCTCCGCGCCCAGGCCCTCGGCCAGCGCGGCGGCGGCGGTGTCGGCGTTGATGTTGTGCACGACCCCGTCGGCGTCGGGGGCGATCGTGGACACCACCGGGATGCGGCCGGCGCCGATCAGGTCCAGAAGTGCGCTGGGATCGACCTTCTCGACGTCGCCGACCAGCCCGATGTCGGTGGGCACGCCGTCGACGACGACGTCGCGGTGCACGGCGGTGAACAGCTGCGCGTCCTCACCGGTGACGCCGACGGCGTACGGGCCGTGCGCATTGATCAGGTTGACCAGTTCGCGGCCCACCTGACCGAACAGCACCATGCGGGCCACGTCGAGCACCTCGGGGGTGGTGACCCGGAAGCCGCCCTTGAAGTCGCCCTCGATGCCGAGCCGCTTGAGCATCGCGCTGATCTGCGGCCCGCCGCCGTGCACGACGACCGGGTGGATGCCGCAGTTGCGCAGGAACACCATGTCGGCGGCGAACGCCCGCTTGAGCACGTCGTCGGTCATCGCGTTGCCGCCGTACTTGATCACGACGATCTTGTCGTGCATCTGCTTGAGCCACGGCAGCGCCGCGGCCAGCACCTTGGCCTTATCCGGGGTGGGGATGCTCATGAACTGTAGGCCGAGTTCTCTTCGACGTAGGCGTGCGACAGGTCGGTGGTGCGGATGCTGGCGGCGGCCTCACCCAGCCCGAGGTCGACCCGCACCTCGATGTCGGCGCCCGACAGGTCGACATCCCGCGCGCCGGGGGCGCCCGCACCGTTGATGCACACCGGGGAACCGTTGAACGACACCGAGATCCGTTCGTGCTCGATCGGGAACGGCACCATGCCGACGGCGGCCAGCACCCTGCCCCAGTTCGGGTCCGAGCCGAACAGCGCGGTCTTGACCAGACTGTCGCGGGCGATGACGCGCGCGGCGGTCAGCGCGTCGTCCTCGCTGGGCGCGCCCGCGACGGTGATCGTGATGCGCTTGGTGACGCCCTCGGCGTCGGCCTGCAACTGGGCGCACAGGTCGTCGCAGACGCGCAGCAGCGCCTCGTTGAGCTCCTCTTGAGTGGGCGTGATCTCGCTGGCCCCCGACGCCAGCAACAGCACGGTGTCGTTGGTGGAGCAGCTGCCGTCGATGTCGAGCCGGTCGAACGTGCGCGACGTCGCGTAGCGCAGCGCCCGGTCCAGGGTGGCGGCGTCGACGGCGGCGTCGGTGGTGAGCACGCACAGCATCGTGGCCAGCGACGGCGCCATCATGCCCGCACCCTTGGCCATCGCCCCGATGGTCCACTTGTTCTCGTGGTGCAGCGCAACCTGTTTCGGCACGGTGTCGGTGGTCATGATGGCGCGGGCGGCCTCGTCGCCTCCGGTCAGCCCGCCCGCCATCTCGTGCACGATCTCGGTGACGCCTGCCAGCACCTTGTCCATCGGCAGCCGGTCGCCGATCAGGCCGGTGGAGCACACCGCGACCTCGATGGCGCCGGTCTCGGTGCCCCAGTCCGACAGCGCGGCGGCGACGGCCTCGGCGGTCGCGTGGGTGTCCTGGAAACCCTCCGGGCCGGTGCAGGCGTTGGCGCCGCCGGAGTTGAGGATCACCGCGCGCAACCGGCCGGTCTTGAGCACCTGCTGCGACCACAGCACCGGCGCCGCCTTGACCTGGTTGCGGGTGAACACGCCGGCCGCCGCGTAGTCGGGGCCCTCGTTGAACACCAGCGCCAGGTCCAGCGCGCCGGAGGCCTTGATGCCCGCGGCGATACCGGTGGCCCGGAAGCCCTCCGGCGCGGTGACACCCTGGGTGCGCAGCAGCCGGGTTTCGGCGGTCACGTCGGTCACGGCGCAACTCCCACGATCGAAAGTCCTTCCGTCTCAGGCCAGTCCAGGGCCAGGTTCATCGACTGCACGGCCGCGCCGCCGGTTCCCTTGACCAGGTTGTCGATCGCGGCGAGCGCGACCAGCGTCTTGGCGTCCTCGTCCACGGCGACCGCCAACTGGGCGGCGTTGCTGCCGATCACCGATCCGGTCTTGGGCAGCTGCCCCTCGGGCAGCAGGTGCACGAACGGTTCGGCGGCGTAAGCCTTCTCGTAGGCGGCGCGGATCTCCGACACCGACGCCGTGGTGCGGGCGGTGCAGGTGGCCAGGATGCCGCGCGAGGTCGGGATGAGGACCGGGGTGAACGACACGGTGACCGGCCGCTCGGTGAGCGCCTGCAGCCCCTGCGCGATCTCCGGGGTGTGCCGGTGCTTACCGCCGACGTTGTAGGCCCGTGCCGAGCCGATCACCTCAGAACCGAGCAGGTCGACCTTGGCGGACTTGCCCGCGCCGGACGTGCCGCTGACCGCCACCACGGTGACGGCGGGGTCGACGAGGTCGGCGGCGATCGCAGGCCACAGCGCCAGCAGCGCCGCGGTCGGATAGCAGCCGGGTACGGCGATGCGTTTGGCGCCGCGCAGCCGGTCGCGGTGGCCGGGTAGTTCGGGCAGTCCGTAGGGCCAGCTGCCGGCGTGCGCGGATCCGTAGAACCGCTCCCAGGCCGCGGCGTCGGTGAGCCGGAAGTCGGCGCCGCAGTCGATGATCAGCACGTCAGGGCCGAGCTGTTCGGCCAGCGCCGCGGAGTGCCCGTGCGGCAGCGCCAGGAAGACGACGTCGTGGCCGGCCAGGGTCTCGGCGTCGGTGCTCGCCAGCACACGGTCGGCCAGCGGCAGCAGGTGCGGATGGTGTTCGGCCAGCGGGGTGCCCGCGCTCGCGGCGGCGGTCAGCGCCCCGATCGTCAGCCGGCCGTCGGCGTACGCTGGGTGCCCGAGGAGGAGTCGGAGGATCTCACCACCGGCGTAGCCGCTCGCCCCGGCGACTGCCACAGAAACCATGCACTGATTCTGCATGTTTATGCACGCAACTGCAAATTCATTAAGTCCCTCTCCGCGAGCAGACGCGGAATCGCACGAAATCCCACGTCCGAGTGCGACTCTATGTCTGCTCGCGGCGGTGCGGGTCAGCCCCGCAGAACTGCTCCGACGCGCACGGCGGCGGCCTGCACCGCGGCCTCGCGGGCCGCGCTGGCCTCGTCCTCGGTGAGGGTGCGGTCGTCGGCGCGGAACCGCAGCGCCAGCGTCAGCGACTTGCGGCCCTCGCCGATCTGCGGACCGGTGTAGACGTCGAACAGCCGCACGTCCTCCAGCAGCGGACCGGCGCCGCTGCGCACGGCGTCCACCACGCTGGCCGCCGCGACGTCCTCGTCGACGATGAGGCTGATGTCCTGGAACACCGCCGGGAACGGCGACACCCGCGGTGCGGGCAGCCTCTCCACGATCGGGATCAGGTCCAGGTCCAGTTCGACGGCGCAGGTGCGCTTGGGCAGACCGGAGCGCTCGACGACGGCCGGGTGCAGTTCCCCGGCGTGGCCGACGACCGTCTCACCGATCACCACCTCCGCGCAGCGGCCGGGATGCCACGGCAGGTACCGCGCCGGGCGCAGCGTCACCTCGACGCCTGCGGCGCGGGCGATCACCTGTACCGCCTCGAAGGCGTCGGCGGCCTGCGCCGGACGGCCGGGCCCCCACGGACCCGCCGGTTCCCGCAGCCCGGCCAGCACGACGGCGACGTGCTGGGGCTGGTGCGGCAGCGAGGCGTCCAGCGCCGCGCGCTCCTCGTCGGTGGGCCTGCGGTCGGTGGGGATGCGCTCCATCGAGCGGGTCTGCTCCGTCGGCTGGACCACCTGCTGGACCGCGAACAGCGCGACATCGGCGGTGCCGCGGGACACGTTGCGGTTCAACGCCTCCAGCAGACCCGGCAGCAGCGTGGTGGCCAGCTCCGGACGGTCGGACTCCAGCGGGTTGAGCACCTTGGTGGTGTTCCGGCGCGGATCGTCGGCGGGCAGCCGCCACTGGTCGAACACACCCGCGGGCAGGAACGGCGTCGGCAGGATCTCGACAAACCCGCTGAGCCCCAACGACTTCCCGATCGAGCGGCGCCGCTTCTGGGTGGGGGTCAGGCCGCGGCCCGCGGGCGCCTTCGGCACCACCGACGGGATCTTGTCCAGACCCTCCAGCCGCAGCACCTCCTCGACGAGGTCGGCGGGCTGACGCAGGTCGGGCCGCCAGCTCGGCGGCGTCGCGGTCAGCCGGTCCCCGTCGACGACGACGCGCGCGCCGATCTGGGTCAGCCGCCGCTCGGCGGTGCCGGGGGCGTACTCGACGCCCGCAGTGCAGTCGGGCAGGTCGACGGCCATGGTCACCGGCGCCGGCGACCAGTCCTCGCGCGGCGGGTCACCGCGCCAGTCGGTCAGCGTGGGTTCGACGGTGCCACCGGCGATCTCGGCGAGCAGACGGGCGCACCGGTCCAGCGCGGCGACCGAGATCGCCGGATCCACGGTGCGCTCGTAGCGACGGCCCGCCTCGCTGTAGAGGTGCAGCCGGCGCTGGGTGCGCGACACCGCGGCCGGATCCCACACCGCGGCCTCGAGCATCACGTCGGTGGTGGTCTCGCGCACCTCGGTGGTGCCCGCGCCCATCACGCCGCCGATCGCGGCGGTCGCGACGTCGTCGACGATCAGCACGTCGGCCGGGTCGAGCTTGCGTTCGACGTCGTCGAGGGTGACCACGGTCTCCCCCGGCGCGGCGAACCGGACCCGGAACCCGCCGGTGATCAGCGACCGGTCGTGGGCGTGCATCGGATGGCCGAACTCGAGCATCACGTAGTTGGTGACGTCGACCGCGGGTGAGATGGCTCGGATGCCGGACAGCAGCAGACGGCGCTGCAGCCACCACGGCGACACCGCAGCCGGGTCGATACCGCTGACCGGGCGCAGGCTGAACCGCTGCACACCGGTGCCCTCGTCGATCGTGACGGGCAGCGCCTCACCCTCGGCGGGCAGCGCGGGCACGTCGGTGGGGTCGACGTAGTCGAGGTCGTAGGCGTTGGCGATCTCCCGCGCCATCCCGCGCACCGACAGGCAGTAGCCACGGTCGGGGGTGATGGACAGGTGGAACACCACGTCGTCGAGGCCGAGGATGTCGGCGGCCGGTGTGCCCGGCTCAGCGGTGCCGGGCGGCAACACCAGGATCCCGGAATGGTCGGTGCCCAGGTTCATCTCGGACACCGAGCAGATCATGCCGTCGGAGATGCGGCCGTAGGTCTTGCGGCTGGCGATGGTGAAGTCACCCGGCAGCACGGTGCCCGGCAGCGCCACCACGACGAGGTCGCCGACGGCGAAGTTCGTTGCACCGCAGACGATGTCACGTGGCTCGGACTCACCGACGTCGACCTTGACGGCGCGGATCGGCTTCTTGAAGCCGGTCAGCTCCTCGATCTCGGCGACCCGGCCGACGGTCAGCGGGCCGCTGACCGGGCCCACCGGAATGACCTCTTCGACCTCGTGGCCGATGCGGATCAGCGTCTGCTCGAGTTCCTTGGGCGACACATCCCAACCCGGCGCGCCGGCCTGCACGACCTCGCGCAGCCAGCTGTATGGCAGCCGCATCAGGCCCCTACCCCGAACGGCAGTGAGAACCGCACGTCACCCTCGACCATGTCGCGCATGTCGGGAATCCCGTTGCGGAACTGCAGGGTCCGCTCCAGGCCCATGCCGAACGCGAACCCGGAGTAGACCTCCGGGTCGATTCCGCAGGCGCGCAGCACGTTCGGGTTGACCATGCCGCAGCCACCCCACTCGACCCAGCCGGGGCCGCCCTTCTTGTTCTCGAACCAGATGTCGACCTCGGCCGACGGTTCGGTGAACGGGAAGAAGTGCGGGCGGAACCGGGTGCGGCCCTGCGGGCCGAACTCCGAGCGGGCGAACGCGTCGAGCGTGCCGCGCAGATGCGCCATCGTCAGCCCCTTGTCCACGGCCAGCCCCTCGACCTGGTGGAACACCGGGGTGTGGGTGGCGTCGAGTTCGTCGGTGCGGAACGTGCGGCCGATCGAGATGATGTAGACCGGCAGGTCGCGTTCCAGCAGCGCGCGGATCTGCACCGGCGAGGTGTGCGTGCGCAGCACCTGCCGCGAGCCGTCCGGCGCGATCTGGAAGGTGTCCTGTTCGCTGCGCGCCGGATGGTCCGGCGGGAAGTTCAGCGCGTCGAAGTTGAACTGCTCGGTCTCGACCTCAGGTCCCTCGGCCAGTTCCCAGCCCATCGCGACGAACGTGTCGGCGATGCGCTCGGACAGGATCGTGATCGGGTGCCGGGCGCCCAGCGGCTGGCGGGTCGACGGCAGCGTGACGTCGATGCGCTCGGCCACCAGCACCGCGGCGTCGCGCTCGGCGCGCAGCGTGGCCAGCCGCTCGTCATAGGCGCGCTGCGCCTCGGCGCGGGCGACGTTGACCCGCTTGCCGGCGTCGGCGCGGTCGGCCTTGGGCAGCGATCCCAGCGACTGGCGGGCCAGCGCGATCGGCGAGCGGTCGCCGAGGTGCTCGGTCTTGGCGCGGGCCAGCGCGTCGAGGTCGGCCGCGGCGTCGAAGGCATGACGGGCCGCGCTGACCGCCTCGGTCAGCGCCTCTTCGGACAGGTCTATTGGCTGATCAGCCACCCGGCGATCATAGGCGATGGCCTTCGCCGCCCTCGAAGCCGCTGCGGGTTTTCAACCGGTACATGGCGAGATCTGCGGGGACACCGTCGGGTTTGGCCCCGAACAGCGGCCGGCGCAGGCGTTTGACCTCGACACCGAGCGCGGCGAGATCGTCGTCACCGATGCCGTCGAGCGTGGTCTGCGACACCACCAACTCACCGCGGGTGGCGCGCGCCATCACCCGGGCGGCGATGTTGACGTCGACGCCCAGCCAGTCCGCGCCGATGCGCTGCGGGCGCCCGGTGTGCACCCCGACCCGCATCCGCGGCGTGAAGCCCTCCACCTCAACGGTTTTCACCGCCTCCCGGGCCTCGATCGCGGCCTGCACCGCGGTGCCGGGCCGGTAGAACACCGCCATCAGGCCGTCGCCCATGCGTTTGACGATGTGCCCGCCCGCCGCCAGCAGCGGCGGCTCGACCACCTGCGACACCCGGCGCAGCAGGCGCAGCGTGGCCTCGTCGCCGGCGGCCAGCGACCACGACGAGAACCCGACCAGATCGGTGAAGACGATGGTGGCCTCACGGTTGGCCGGCCTGCCGGACACCCGCTCGGTGAGCGCCTGCCACACCTGCAGCGCGCCCAGGCTGACCTCGCGGGTGACGGCGTCGCGCTCGAGCAGCCGGTCGGCGGCCCGGGCGGCGGCGCGGGGCCCGCCGTCACCGTCGACCGACAGCGGGTCGCCGAACTCGGGGTCGCCGGGCAGCACCCGCCGCGCGCGCCGCACCAGCGCGATGACGCCCTCGTGGTGGTTGGTGTCCTTGAGCCACCCGAGCGGGGCCAAGGCCCTCGGGGCGGACCGCGGGACCGGCTCGACATCCACGCCGCAAGCCTAGGCAACCCACCCCGAACCGACGACCCTGCGAAGGAACACGCTGGTCACGCCGCTGTGGAGGCCGCGTAACGGTTGGCCGTGACCTGCGCCGAAGGGCTAGAAAACGTCCGTTGTCAGCACTATGGTGCAGATCACACACAGTTGCAGCGTCGCAGCGAGGGAACCGATGACCGCCATCACACAGGACACCCGGCAGAGGACTCGGCACGACCCCCGGCAGCTCGCCGACGACCCGCCGTCGCCGCTGGGCCCGGACTCGCTGACCTGGAAGTACTTCGGCGATCTGCGCACCGGCCTGCTCGGGGTGTGGATCGGCGCGATCCAGAACATGTACCCGGAGCTGGGCGCCGGCGTCGAGGACCATTCGATCCTGCTGCGTGAACCGCTGCAGCGGGTGGCCCGCTCGGTCTACCCGATCATGGGCGTGGTCTACGACGGCGACCGCGCCCCGCAAACCGGCGAGCAGATCAAGGGCTACCACGCCACGATCAAGGGCGTCGACGCCCGTGGCCGGCGCTACCACGCGCTGAACCCGGAGACGTTCTACTGGGCGCACGCCACGTTCTTCATGCTCATCATCAAGACCGCCGAGTACTTCTGCGGCGGGCTGACCGAGGCCGAGAAACGCCAACTGTTCGACGAGCACGTGCAGTGGTACCGGATGTACGGCATGAGCATGCGCCCGGTGCCGAAGAGCTGGGAGGAGTTCTGCGAGTACTGGGACCGCAAGTGCCGCGAGGAACTCGAGATCAACAAGGCGACGCTGGACATCTTCGACATCCGGATCCCCAAACCGTGGTTTGTGCTGATGCCCACCCCGATCTGGGACCAGTTGTTCAAACCGATGGTGGGCGCGCAGCGCTGGATCGCGGCCGGGGTGTTCGACCCGCCGGTGCGGGAGAAGGCCAACATGCGCTGGACCCCGGGCGACGAGATCCTGCTGCGCCTGTTCGGCAAGTTCGTCGAGTTCGCGTTCATCGCGGTGCCCGACGAGATCCGTTTGCACCCAAGGGCTTTGGCCGCCTACCGGCGCGCGCAGGGCAAGCTGCCGCCGGACGCCCCACTGGTGGAGGCGCCGTCGTTCATGGCACCGCCACCGGACCGGCGCGGCATGCCGATGCACTACCTGCCGCCGCGTCGCTCACTGCTCGACAAGGCCGGGTCGCTGGTGCACACGTCGTTTTCTTTGGCGGGGTTCTCAATGCGAACCCTGCGTCCGGCGCGCGGACGGCATAAGGCAGCCTAGGGGGCATGCTCGAATGGTCTGAAACCGATCTCGCCGTCCGCGACGCCGTGCGGGAGTTCATCGATAAAGAGATCCGCCCCCACGTCGACGCGCTGGAAAGCGGCGACATGGAGCCCTACCCCATCATCCGCAAACTGTTCAAGACGTTCGGCATCGACGTCATGGCCAAGGAGGCGCTGGACAAGCGGCTGGCCCGGCTGCGGGCCGGTGAGCAGCCGTCCGGCAAGGGCGGCGGCGGGATGTTCGGCAACTCGTCGGGCGGTATGGGCTTCGTGGTGATCAGCGAGCTGTGCCGGGTGTCGATGGGTCTGGTCACCGGCATGGGCGTGAGCCTGGGCCTGACGGTGCCGACCATCCAGTCGCGCGGCACACTGGCCCAGCAGGAGCGCTGGCTGCCGGGTCTGGTCACCTACGAGAAGATCGGCGCCTGGGCGATCACCGAACCCGACTCGGGGTCCGACGCGTTCGGCGGCATGAAGTCCTATGTGGTGCGCGACGGCGACGACTACATCCTCAACGGCCAGAAGACGTTCATCACCAACGGCCCCGACGCCGACGTCGTCGTGGTGTACGCCAAGCTCGACGAGCCCGGTGTCGCCCCGCGCGACCGCAAAGTGCTGACTTTCGTGCTCGACAAGGGCATGGAGGGCTTCGAGCAGTCGAAGCCGTTCCGCAAGATGGGCATTCACAGTTCGCGCACCGGCGAGCTGTTCTTCAACAACGTGCGGCTGGGCCGTGACCGGTTGCTCGGCGAGACCGAGGACAACCGCTCCGGCGACGGCCGCGACAGCGCGCGTTCCAGCTTCGCCACCGAGCGCATCGGGGTGGCCGCGATGGCGCTCGGCGTCATCGAGGAGTGCCTGCGGCTCAGCGTCGACTACGCCAAGACCCGCAAGCTGTGGGGCCAGGAGATCGCCCAGTTCCAGCTGATCCAGCTGAAGCTGGCGCAGATGGAGGTCGCGCGGATGAACGTGCGCAACATCCTTTTCCGGGTGATCGAGTCGGCCGAGCAGGGCAAGCCGATCTCGCTGGCGGAGGCCTCGGCGATCAAGTGGTACTGCTCGCAGGCGGCCACCGATGTCGCGATGGAGGCGGTGCAGCTGTTCGGCGGCAACGGCTACATGACCGAGTACCGGGTCGAACAGCTGGCCCGCGACGCCAAGTCGCTGATGATCTACGCGGGCAGCAACGAGATCCAGATCACCCACGTGGCGCGGGGTCTGCTGAGCGACAGCTAGGTCCCGGCCGAGTTCCTCCGGTGGGCGGCGGCGCTCTGGTACAGGCAGATCGCCGCCGCCGTCGCCACATTGAGGCTCTCGGCGCTGCCCGGCATCGGGATGTGCACGCGGTGGGTGGCCGCGCGAGTCAGCTCGTCGGGCAGGCCGTGCGCCTCGGGGCCGAACAGCCACGCCGTCGGCCCGCTCAGATCCGCCTGGAACTCCGGGCTGTCCAGGGACACCTCGCCGTCGAGTGTGGTGGCCAGCACCTGCAGCCCGGCCTCGCGCAGGCGCGCGACGGCCTCGGCGGCGTCGACGCCGTGCACCACCGGGATCGAGAAGATGCTGCCCGCAGACGAGCGCAGGCACTTGCCGTTGTAGGGGTCGACGCTGTGGCCGGCCATCACCACCGCGTCGGCGCCCATGGCGTCGGCGGTGCGGATCAGCGTGCCGGCGTTACCCGGTTCGGACAGTTCCACGGCGACGGCGACCAGCCGCGGCCCGGCGGCCAGCACCTCGCCCAGCGACGCCTCCGGCGTCTCGCAGACGGCGACCAGGCCGACCGGAGTCACGGTCTCCGACAACGCTTTCGCGGCGCGTTCGGTCACCAGGGTGACGGGGGCGTCGGCGAGCAGCGCGCCGAACCGCTCGTAGGCGGTCTCGGTGGCGAACACTTCGCAGACCAGTCCGCGGCGCAGCGCCGCCTCGACGAGGTTGGGCCCCTCGGCGAGAAATCGTCCGGAACGACGACGGCCCGCGAGCCGCAGCAGCTTGGCTGCCGCGACCACGCGGGCCGATCGTTCAGTGAGCGCGCTCAGGCAGCCTCGCCCGACGGTGCGTTGACGTCGCTGGGCAGCGCGGCCTTGGCGACCTCCACCAGCGCGGTGAAGGCACCCGGATCGCTGACGGCGATCTCGGCGAGGTTCTTGCGGTCCACCTCGACACCGGCGGCCTTCAGGCCCTGGATCAGCCGGTTGTAGGTGATGTCGTTGGCGCGGGCCGCGGCGTTGATGCGCGAGATCCACAGCTTGCGGAACTCACCCTTGCGGGCGCGACGGTCCCGGTAGGCGTAGTTCAGCGAGTGCAGCTGCTGCTCCTTGGCCTTCCGGTACAGCCGGGACCGCTGGCCGCGGTAACCCTTGGAGGCCTTCAGGACTGTGCGCCGCTTCTTCTGGGCGTTGAGTGCGCGCTTGACGCGTGCCATGAGTGATTCCTTCGGTCAGGTCGTACGAGACGAGTCGGTCAGCCGTTGAGCATCTTGTTGACGCGGGCGGTGTCATTGCCCGACACGCCCGTGCGGCCGTCGAGACGCCGCGTCCGCTTGGTCGGCTTGTGCTCGAGCAAGTGGCGGCGGTTGGCCTTCTGACGCACGATCTTGCCGGTGCCGGTGCGACGGAACCGCTTCGATGCGCCGCTGTGAGTCTTCGCCTTTGGCATGTGTCCTCTGCTCTGGTCGTTACTTCGATGTGTCCGGATCTGGGGCGGGCCCGGGCGGGGCCTCGGCCTGCTGCGCCGCCTTGGCGCGAGTCTTCGCGCCGCGGTGCGGGGCCAGCACCATCGTCATGTTGCGGCCGTCCTGTTTGGCGGACGTCTCGACGAAGCCGTACTCGGCGACATCGGCGGCCAGACGCTGCAGGAGGCGGAAACCGAGTTCGGGCCGCGACTGTTCGCGACCGCGGAACATGATCGTCACCTTGACCTTGGACCCGGCCTCCAGGAAGCGGATGACGTGACCTTTCTTGGTCTCGTAATCGTGCGGGTCGATCTTGGGACGAAGCTTCTGTTCCTTGACGACGGTCTGCTGCTGGTTCTTGCGAGACTCGCGCGCCTTCTGTGCCGTCTCGTACTTGAACTTGCCGTAGTCCATGATCTTGCACACGGGCGGCTTGGCGTCCGGTGCGACTTCGACGAGATCGAGATCGGCGTCCGCGGCGACGCGGAGTGCATCTTCGATGCGCACAATGCCTACCTGTTCGCCCCCCGGTCCGATCAAGCGGACTTCAGGTACGCGGATGCGCTCGTTGACGCGGGTCTCAGTGCTGATGGGCCCTCCTACTGTTGTCTGTTCGAGGAGACCCAATCCGTCAGCAGTCTGTTCAACCAGAACAGAAAGGCCCTGCTCACAGCAGGGCCCACAAGCCGACCAGGACAGGCATGGTATGCCTGTGACCGGACCACTGCACCTGTGCGGCCAGCGGTGGGAGTGGGACTCCACTTGTTGTCCCTGGCGTTCGCCGGGACGGTCGCGCATGCAAGTCTAGCAGCATGACCGATAGTCCCAACATTCGCGAGCTGGCCGACATTCCCGCGATCGAGGTGATCTCCCGTTCGGCGGTGATGCTGATGAGCGCCGCGGCGGAGAAACTCGGCCTGTCGGCGGAGGATCCGGAGAACAGCCCGCACCGCGATCTCGACGAGGCGCGCCGGCTCATCACCGCGCTCGCGGGTCTGGTGACCGCGTCGGCGGAGTACCTCGGTCCGCACGCCGGCCCGCTGCGCGACGGGCTCAAGAGCCTGCAGCTGGCGTTCCGCGAGTCCAGCGCCGCCCCCGACGAGCCCGGCCAGGGGCCCGGCGAGAAGTACACCGGCCCCGTCTGGGGATAGCGTTTTCGCGGGTCATCCCCGCTTTTTGCGCGTCGGGCGCATATCCTCGCGCCCTATGACCGTCACCACTCCCACCGCCCGCACCCCGGTGCCGCGCGCGTCGTCCCGGTACGCCTGGTGGGTGCCCGCCGCCGCGGGCTGGACCGTCGGCATCATCGCCACGCTGTCGCTGATCGCCAGCGTCTCCCCGTTCGTCCGGGCACTGATCCGGGTGCCGCGCGAGTTCGTCGACGACTACCTGTTCAACTTCCCCGACACCAGCTTCGCGTGGGCGTTCGTGCTGGCCCTGCTGGCCGCCGCGCTGGCCGCCCGCAAGCGCATCGCGTTCTGGATCCTGGTCGGCTACATGGTCGCCGCCGCCGGGGTGAACATCGCCGACCTGCTCACCGGCGACGAGACGGTGGTGCAGGAGATCGGCGAGGTGATCGGCCTGGTCTTCCACCTGGCCGCGATCGTGTTCCTGCTGCTGGCCCGCGGCGAATTCTGGGCGAAGGTGCGTCGCGGTGCGCTGGTCAGGGCGGCAGCCGTGCTGGTGGCCGGGCTGGCCGCGGGCACCCTGCTCGGGTGGGGGCTGCTGGAGCTGTTCCCGGGCTCGCTGGACCGCGACGAGCGGTTCCTTTACGCGCTCAACCGGGTCGGCGCGTTCGCGGGCGCCGACACCTCGTTGTTCTCCGGCGAACCGAACGTGCTGGTCAACACGCTGCTCGGACTGTTCGGCGCGTTGGCGCTGATGGCGGCGGCGATCGTGCTGTTCCTGTCGCAGCGCGCCGACAACGCGCTCACCGGCGAGGACGAGTCCGCGATCCGCGCCCTGCTGGACATGTACGGCAAGAACGACTCGCTGGGCTACTTCGCCACCCGCCGCGACAAGGCGGTGGTGTTCGCGCCGAACGGCCGTGCCGCGATCACCTACCGCGTCGAGGTCGGGGTGTGTCTGGCCAGCGGGGACCCGGTGGGCGATCCGAAGGCGTGGCCGGCGGCGATCGACGCGTGGCTGGCGTTGTGCCAGAGCTACGGCTGGGCGCCCGGGGTGATGGGTGCGAGCGCGGCCGGAGCGCAGGCGTTCCGCGAGGCCGGCCTCAACGCGCTGCAGCTCGGCGACGAGGCGGTGCTGCACCCGGATTCGTTCCGGCTGTCCGGCCCGGACATGCGCGCGGTGCGCCAGGCGGTGACCCGGGCGCGGCGGGCGGGTGTGACGGTGCGGATCCGCCGCCACCGCGAGCTGAGCGCCGACGAGATGGCCGAGGTGATCGAGCGGGCCGACGCGTGGCGCGACACCGAGGACGAGCGCGGCTTCTCGATGGCGCTGGGCCGGCTGGGTGATCCGGCCGACGGGGACTGCCTGCTGGTGGAGGCCGTGCAGGGTGACGACGAGCACGTGGTGGCGATGTTGTCGTTCGTACCGTGGGGCGGCAACGGGGTGTCGCTGGACCTGATGCGCCGCTCCCCCAACCTGCCCAACGGCACCGTCGAGTTGATGGTCAGCGAGTTGTGCATGCAGGCCGAGGATCTCGGGATCACCCGGATCTCGTTGAACTTCGCGATGTTCCGGTCGGCGTTCGAGCAGGGCGCACAGCTGGGCGCGGGCCCGGTCGCGCGGCTGTGGCGCAGCCTGCTGGTGTTCTTCTCGCGGTGGTGGCAGCTGGAGACGCTGTACCGGTCCAACATGAAGTACAAGCCGGAGTGGGTGCCGCGCTACGCCTGCTACGAGGAGGCCCGGCTCATCCCCCGCGTCGGGGTCGCCTCGGTGATCGCGGAAGGCTTTCTGGTGCTGCCGTTCTCGCGCCGCAGCGAGCAGCCGCACACCGGCCACCACACCGCGGTGCCGCAGGAGCTCGTCGACACCGGGCTGTTGCACCGCGACGGCACCGCCCCCGACGCGGGCCTGCTCGGCGATCCCGACGAGCAGGCGCCGCGGCTGCCCGAGCAGGTGCGGGTGCGGATGGCGAAGCTGAAGGCGTTGCGCGACAGCGGAATCGACCCGTACCCGGTCGGCAGTCCCCCGTCGCACACGATCGCCGAGGCGCTTGCGGCCGGCGACGACGAGCCGGTCACGGTGGCGGGCCGGGTGCTGCGCAGCCGCGACTACGGCGGGGTGCTGTTCGCCCAGCTGCGCGACTGGTCCGGGGATCTGCAGCTGCTGCTGGAGAATTCGGGCCTGGAGTCGGGGACGACGGCCGACTTCACGCACGCCGTCGACCTGGGTGACCTGATCGAGGTGTCCGGCACGATGGGCTACAGCCGCAACGGCACCCGGTCGCTGCTGGTGCGCGACTGGCGGCTGATCGGCAAGTGCCTGCGGCCGCTGCCGGACAAGTGGAAGGGGCTGACCGACCAGGAGGCCCGGGTCCGCGCCCGCTACGTCGATCTGGCGGTCAACACCGAAGCCCGCGACCTGATCCGGGCCCGCAGCGCGGTGCTGCACGCGATCCGGGAGACGTTGGTGGGCAAGGGTTTCCTCGAGGTGGAGACCCCGATCCTGCAACAGATCCACGGCGGCGCCAACGCCCGGCCGTTCCTCACCCACATCAACGCCTACGACCTGGACCTGTATCTGCGCATCGCACCCGAGCTGTACCTCAAGCGGTTGTGCGTCGGCGGCGTGGAGCGGGTCTTCGAGCTCGGCCGGGCGTTCCGCAACGAAGGCGTGGACTTCAGCCACAACCCGGAGTTCACCCTGCTGGAGGCCTATCAGGCACACGCGGACTACAACGTGTGGATCGACGGTGCCCGCGAGCTGATCCAGAATGCCGCGCGGGCCGCCAACGGCGCGGCGGTGTTCATGCGGCCCCGCGCCGACGGCACGCTCGAGCCGGTGGACATCTCCGGGCAGTGGCGGGTCAAGACCGTGCACGGCGCGGTGTCGGAGGCGCTCGGCGAGGAGATCGGCCCCAACACCGATCTCGCGACGCTGCGCCGGCTGTGCGACGCCGCGAAGATCCCCTACCTGACGCACTGGGACGAAGGCGCGGTGGTGCTCGAACTCTACGAGCGGCTGGTCGAGGACCGCACCGAGGAGCCGACGTTCTACAAGGACTTCCCGACGTCGGTGTCGCCGCTGACCCGGCCGCATCGCAGCATCCCCGGGGTGGCCGAGCGCTGGGACCTGGTGGCGTGGGGCGTCGAGCTGGGCACCGCCTACAGCGAGCTGACCGACCCGGTCGAGCAGCGCCGCCGGTTGCAGGAGCAGTCGCTGCTGGCCGCGGGCGGTGATCCGGAGGCGATGGAGCTCGACGAGGACTTCCTGCAGGCGATGGAGTACGCGATGCCGCCGACCGGTGGGCTCGGCATGGGGGTGGACCGTGTGGTCATGATGATCACCGGCCGCAGCATCCGCGAGACGCTGCCGTTCCCGCTGGCCAAGCCGCGCTGACGCGCTACCGTGACGGCATGCCGGACGAGACCGAGCCCGCGCCTTGCGAACCTGAACCAGTAGGGCCCGAATCCGCTGAACCCGCGCCCGCTGAGCCCGTGCCCGTCGCACCCGAGGACACCGGGTACACCCCGGGCGGGGTGCCGACGTTCGAGTCGGTGCGCGAGAAGATCGAGACCCGGTACGGCACCGCGATCGGCGCTGCCGAACTGGCCGCCGAGACGCCGGAGGGCCGGTCGGTCGATGAGCTCTACGAGGAACGCCAGCGCGCCGCCGCCGAACGGCTCGCGCAGATCCGCGAGTCCATGAAGAAGGACATGACAAAGGATCAGTAGTCGGATTATCCGGCTGGGGAGTCGACCGACCAGGCGCCGCCGAGGTCGTCGGCGATCCCGAGTTTGTCGCCGCGACCCGGTACGGTACCGAGTGATGCGGCGATTCAGCAGCGACGAGCGGCGGGCCCGACTGGCCCGCAGACACTTCCTTGCCGAGCCCGGAGCCTCGGTCGGCGACGTGGTGGGCGGGGTGGTCGGGTTGCACACCACCGATCCGGCGACACCGTATCTGTCGCTGTGGAGCCGGTTGCCGGGGTTCACCGTCGCCGATCTGGACGCCGAGGTGTACGACCGGCGTAGCCTGGTGCGGCATCTGGGGATGCGACGGACGCTGTGGACGGTGCGGGTGCGGGATCTGCCCGCGGTGCAGGCGGCGGCGTCGGTGCGGGTGGCCGATACCGAACGGCGACGGCTGATCGCCGACGCGCAGAAGGCCGGGGTGTGCCGCGACGGCGCGACGTGGCTTGCTGCGGCACGTGCCGCGGTGCTGGATTATCTGACTGCCAACGGGCCCAGCGACGCGAAGACGCTGCGCGCGGCGCTACCGGAGCTCACGGGCAGTTGGGATCCGGCGCCGGGTAAGCGGTGGGGCGGTGAGACACCTTTGGCGCCAAGGATTCTCACCGTGCTCGCGGCGCAGGGCGATATCGTGCGCGGGCCCAACGACGGGCGGTGGACGACGTCGCGGCCGCGGTGGGTGGTCGCCGATTCGTGGCTCGATCCCGTACCGGAGGTGGATCCGGACGAGGCGCGGGCGACGCTGCTGCGGCGGTGGTTGGCGGCGTTCGGCCCGGCGACGGTCGCGGATGTGAAATGGTGGTTCGGACACACGTTGTCGTGGGCGCGGCAGGGGCTGCGGGACGTCGGAGCGGTCGAGGTGAACCTTGACGGCACACCGGGTTTCGTGCTGCCGGAGGATCTCGACGAGGAGCCGCCGGTGCAGCGGTGGTGTGCGCTGTTGCCGGGGCTGGACGTGACCACGATGGGCTGGTTCGACCGGGACTGGTATCTGGGCCCGCACCGCGATCAGGTGTTCGACAGGAACGGAAACGCCGGGCCCACCGTATGGTGCGACGGGCGTGTCGTGGGCGGGTGGCGGCAGGACGAGGACGGCAGGGTCGAGCTGCTGCTGCTCGAGGACGTGGGCCGAGCGGCGGACAAGGAGTTGCGCAAGCGTGCCGCCGAGCTGACCGAGTGGCTGGACGGGGTGCGGGTGAGCCCGCGGTTCCCGTCGCCGCTGACGCGCAGCTGAGGCCAAGTATCGTGTCGCGCATGACGTCTGCGCCTGAGCTGTCCCAGTCGGAGTTCGCCACGCTGAAGGACCTGATGACGAGGCGGCGCAGCTGCCGGGCGTTCAAACCGGACCCGGTGCCGCGAGAGGTCATCGACGCGATCCTGGAGGCAGCGCAGTCGACGGCGTCGTGGTGCAACAGCCAGCCGTGGCGGGTGGTCGTCACGAGCGGGGCGGGCACCGAGCGGTTACGGGCGGCGCTGTACGAGGCAAGCGCTGGCGCACCGGAGGCGACCGACATCCCGTGGCCGAGGGAGTACCGCAGCGAGTACAAGCAGCGGCGCCGGGAGAGCGGGTTCCAGCTGTACAGCGCGCTGGGGATCGACCGTTCCGATAAGGAGCGCCGGCACGCGCAGATGCGGGAGAACTTCCGGTTCTTCGGGGCGCCGCACGTGGCGATCGTGCACGCCGACGAGGCGCTCGGACCGTATGGCGCGGTGGACTGCGGCGGGTATGTCGCCAACTTCCTGCTGGCGGCCGACGCTCTCGGCGTCGGCACGGTGGCCCAGGCGGCGGTGACGCTGTACCCGAGCGTGCTGCGGCGCGAACTCGGTATCGGTGAGGACCGCACGCTCGTGTGCGGAATCTCGTTCGGCTACCCGGATCTCGACCATCCGGCCAACAGTTTCCGCACCAGCCGCGCTCCCCTGTCCGAGGTCGTCGACTGGGTCGACACGTAGCCGTTCCCCTTCGGGGCGCACCCGGGCCTCGTCGGGCCGTGCCGTGCCTCGCGGGACGAGCAGTCGCCCGCGACGCCGTGCGGTGTCGCGCTCTCGGGTGGCCGCGTTAGGCCGCGCCGTTTGTGGGTGGTGCGGGTCCGCCGGGTTCGGTTCGGGGGTTGTCGGTTTGTGTGCTGTCAGGTTCGTCGTCCCTGTCGGTGAGGTCGGCGAGCAGCAGTTCGGGTTGGTGGATGGTGTTGATACGGGGTTGCCCGTTGTCCAACCCGTCGGGTGGGATCCACTCGACGTGATGTTCTGGCGTCATGTGGGTGGTCCAGGCGGCGGGGTTGTCGGTGTCGACGAGGCGGTTGTGCGGCGGGCACGCTAATCCCATTTCGTCGACGTTGGTGTTACCGCCGTCGATCCAGTCCTTTTCGGCGTGGTGGGCTTGGCAGCCGTAGGCGCCGACGGTGCAGCCGGGTTTGGTGCAGCCCCCGTCGCGGGCGATGAGCATGATCCGCTGTGCGGGTGTGGCCACCCGTTTACCCCGGTAGTGCGCGAGGGCGGAGCCGGTGGCGCCGTCGAACACCGCTAGATGGTGGTGGGCGTGTGCGGCCATGCGCAACACATCGGAGATCGGCAGTTTGGTGCCACCGCCGGTGGTGGCCAACCCGGCCCGCGTCTCCAACTGCTCGAGGGTGACCCGAATAATCACCGAGACCGGCAGGCCGTTCAGTGTGCCTAGATCGCCGCCCATCAACGCGATCCGCCCGATCGCCAACAACGCATCATGCTGGCGTTGAGCCAGGGTGCGGTGGTCGTTGTCGATCTGGGCCTGAGCCGGCGTGCCGGACACACACGGTTGCGGATCGTCGGGATTACACATGCCGGGGGCGGCGAGTTTGGCCAGCAGTGCTTCATAGGTGGCGTGCAGTTGCGGTGAGGCGACGATCGTCCAGGTGGTCATGCCGTCTTCACCTTGTTTTCCGTGGGTGGCGCTGCGGCGGCGGGCGCGTTCGGTGTCATCAGGGGCCGGGCCGTCCTGATCGAGCCGATACAACAACTCTTTGGCCTTCGAGGCCAGCTGGTCACAGTCCACCCCCAGGGCGGCGCGTACCAGGTCGGCCTCGACACGCTCCCGCGTCGCACCATCGACCCAGCCAGGCAACTTGGCCACCGTTTTGCGGATCACCTCGACATGACCCGGGGTGAGCACCCCCAACGCCTGGGTGTCGGCGGTGATCGCCAACACCGGCGGCAATGCCTCCCCGGTGAGCGCCTGTCGGGGTGCCAGCACCTCGGTGTCGGCCAGGCGGCGGTCGGCCTCACTGCCGGTGATCCGGTAGCGGGCTTTGAGCACCTCTTTCCATGTGTGGGCGCCCAACGCGTTCGGGGTGGTTTCGGTCTGCAGCCGTGCCAGCATCGTCTGCTGTAGGGCGGGTAGTTGGCAGGCCACCATCTCCAAGTCATCGAGGGCGCCAAGAAGCTCGGTGTCAGTGGCGAGGGTCAGGTCGCAGCCGGCGACCGCGTCGACGGCCGCCCGCAGCCCCTTAACCGCTGCCTGCAGACCCGTACCTGACATAACTCGAACATACATTCGACCTCTGACAAATCAGTGGTCCGAGCGCGAAAATCTCAAGGTTTTTTCTGGGGATCGTCGAGATCGACACCAGGGTCGTGATCGACCCGAAAACCACAGCCCTGCTGTCGATCTCGCGAGCGTGCGCAAATGCCGAAAAAACCCCGGCGTGTCGTGTACAAACACGCACACTCGCGCCGAAAGGAAGGAAGGAAGGAAGGGCAGATGTCAGTCGAGGAAGCCGTGCAGCAGCGCGGCTGAGCCCTCGACGTGTGCGCGCATCGCCTCGGCGGCGCCGTCGGCGTCGCCGGCCAGGATCGCCAACACGATCGCCTCGTGCTGTTCATCCGAGTGCGCGATGTTGCGCGGCAGCAGCGGAATCTGATCCAGCAGGGCGTTCAACCGCATCCTGTTGTCCGCCACGAGCGGCACCAGCGACGGCGACCCGGCAGCCTCCGCGATCGCCAGATGCAGTCGCGAGTCCAGCCGCCGGTAGTCGTCGTCCGGTGACGCGTCTCGAACATCGGTGAGCCGCAACCACAGTCCCTCACGCTCGGCCGCGGTGAGGGTGCGCCGCGCCGCCATGTGCGCGGCCCCCACCTCGAGAATCTCCCGCAGCCGCAACGCATCGTCGATCTCGGCGCGGGTCACCCCGTCCGTGTCCGACGTGTGACGGGGCAACTCGTCGGCCAGAAACGTCCCGCCGTAGCGGCCCCGCCGCGACACCAGGTACCCGGCGTCGGCCAGCGACTTGATCGCCTCGCGCACCGTGTCACGACTGACGCCGAGCCGTGCCGCCAGCTCACGTTCCGGCGGCAGGCTCTCCCCCGGCTGCAGCACCCCGAGCCGGATCGTCTGCAGCAGCCGGGCGACCGTGTCCTCGAACGCGTTTCCCGACCGCGTCGGACGCAGCAGCGCCTCGGCCGCCGCCTCCGAGGTCAGCGGCAGCGGAGCATCCGGGTCCGCCGTCATGTCTACAACGGAGTGACGTAGTGGCCGCTGATGCCGCCGTCGACCAGGAACGTCGACGCCGTGATGAACGATGCGTCATCGCTGGCCAGGAACGCGACCGCCGCGGCGAGTTCCTCGGGCTCGGCGAAGCGGCCGACCGGGATGTGCACCAGCCGCCGGGCCGCCCGCTCCGGGTCCTTGGCGAACAGCTCCTGCAGCAGCGGGGTGTTCACCGGCCCCGGGCACAGCGCGTTGACCCGGATGCCCTGCCGCGCGTACTGCACGCCCAGCTCCCGCGACATCGCCAGCACCCCGCCCTTGGACGCGGTGTAGGAGATCTGCGACGTCGCCGACCCCATCACCGCCACGAACGACGCGGTGTTGATGATCGAGCCCTTCTGCTGCGGCACCATGTGTCGCAGCGCGGCCTTGCAGCAGAAGAACACCGACTTGAGATTGATGTCCTGCACCCGTTGCCACGCGTCGATGCCGGTCACCTCGATCAGGTCGTCCTCCGGCGGCGAGATCCCGGCATTGTTGAACGCGATGTCCACCGAACCGTACTTCTCGGCGGCGGTGTCGAACAGGTTGTCCACCGCGGCCTGGTCCGAGACGTCCACGGCGACAAAGGTTCCGTTGAGATCGTCGGCGACCGACTTACCCGCCACCGGGTCGATGTCGCCGATGACGATCGTCGCGCCCTCGGCCCGCAACCGCTTCGCGGAGGCCAGTCCGATGCCGCTGGCACCGCCGGTGATGACGGCGACCTTGCCGGCGAGTCGTTGGGTCAGATCCATCAGGCCTCCTGCACTGCGATGAAAACGTTCTTGGTTTCGGTGAATGACAACGGTGCGTCGGGTCCGAGCTCACGCCCGAGCCCCGACTGTTTGAACCCGCCGAACGGCGTGTGATAGCGCACCGACGAATGCGAATTGACCGACAGGTTGCCCGATTCGATCGCCCGCGACACCCGCAGCGCCCGCGACAGATTGTCGGTCCAGATCGATCCGGACAGCCCGTAGGGGGTGTCGTTGGCCAGCGCGATCGCGTCGGCCTCGTCCTCGAACGGCAGCACCGTCACCACCGGTCCGAAGATCTCCTCGCGCACCGCGCGATCGGTGCGCGACGGGGTCAGCACCGTCGGCGGGAACCAGTACCCGGCGCCCGTCGGCGCGGAGCCTCGGAACGCCACCGGCGCGTCGTCTGGCACGTACGACTTCACCTTCTCCCAGTGCGGTTTCGACACCAGCGGACCCATCTCGGTGTCCTTGGCCCGCGGGTCACCCACGACCACCCCTTTGACCGCCGGCTCGAACAGCTCCATGAACCGGTCGTAGACGTTGCGCTGCACCAGGATCCGGCTGCGGGCACAGCAGTCCTGGCCGGCGTTGTCGAACACCCCGTACGGTGCGGTCGCCGCGGCGCGCTCCAGATCGCAGTCGTCGAACACGATGTTGGCGCTCTTGCCACCCAGTTCCAGCGTCACCCGCTTGACATGTGCAGCCGCCTTGGCCATCACCTGCTTGCCCACCGCGGTCGAGCCGGTGAACACCACCTTGCGCACATCGGGATGGGTGACGAACCGCTCCCCCACCACCGAGCCCTTGCCGGGCAGCACCTGGAACAGGTCCGCCGGCAGGCCCGCCTCGACGGCTAGCTCCTTCAACCGCAACGTGGTCAGCGGAGTCCACTCCGCGGGTTTGAGCACCACCGCGTTACCGGCGGCCAGCGCGGGGGCGAAGCCCCACGCCGCGATCGTCATCGGGAAGTTCCACGGTGTGATGATGCCGATGACACCGAGCGGCTCGTTGAACGTCACGTCGAGCCCGCCTGCCACCGGGATCTGCTTACCCGACAGCCGTTCCGGGGCGGCCGCGTAGAAGTTCAGCACGTCGCGGACGTGCCCGGCCTCCCACTCCGCGCTCGAGATCGGGTGGCCGGAGTTGGCCACCTCCAGCGCCGCGAGCTCATCGACGTGCGCGTCGACCACTGCGGCGAACGACCGCAGCGCGGCCGCCCGGTCCGCGGGCGCCTGCCGCGCCCACTCACGTTGCGCGACTTTGGCTTTCTCCACCGCATCGTCGACGGCGGCCTCGTCGAGCAGATCGACGACCTGTAGGACCTCCTCGGTCGCGGGGTTGATGACCTCGAACGCGGTCACGCGTCCACCTTTCCCTTCATAGATGTCGCTTTCGCGTAGTTTCGACCGGCCTCCACCACCGCGGCGAACAACCGCAGATCGTCGAGCCGTTCCTCCGGATGCCACTGCACGCCGAGAACGAAGTTGTCCCCGGGAATTTCGACGGCCTCGATGACGCCCTCGTCGTCGCGGGCACAGACCACCAGGTCGGCGCCCAGCTGGTCGAGGGCCTGATGGTGGTAGCACTGTACCTCCGTCGTCTCGCCGATCAGCGACGCCAGCCGGCTGCCGGGCTCGGTGCGCACCGTGGACGTGGAGAACACCGCGTTGCCCAGCTGGTGGCGCGCGTGGCCGATCACGTCGGGCAGATGCTGGTGCAGCGTGCCGCCGAGCGCGACGTTGAGCACCTGTGCGCCACGGCAGATGCCCAGCAGCGGCAGACCGCGCCGCAACGCGCCGTGCACCAGCGCGAGCTCGAACGCGTCGCGGGTGCGGTGGTCGGGGGTCTCCTTGTTGGTCGCCGGGTGGAACTCCTGACCGTAGTTGTCGGGCAACACATCCGGACCGCCGGTGATGATCAGCGCGTCGAGCACGTCGAGCAGCCGGTCGGCCACGTCGCCGTCGACCGGCTGCGGCGGAAGCAGTGTCGCGATACCGCCGGCGAGCTCGACGCCCTCGAAGTAGATGGCGGGCAGGAAACTGGCCCGCACATCCCACACCCCGGTCTGCGCCTGCTGCAGGTAGGTGGTCAGCCCGATGATGGGCCGGAACTCAGAGTCGCTCAAAGCCGCGCACCCTCTCCCAGTCGGTCACCGCGGCGTTGAAGGCCTTGAGTTCAACCCGCGCATTGTTCAGATAGTGTTCGACGACCTCGTCGCCGAACGCCGCCCGCGCGACCTCCGACTTCTCGAAGAGCTCGGCGGCCTCGGCCAGCGTGGTCGGCAGCCGGTCGGCGCCGGAGGTGTAGGCGTTGCCCGTCGTCGGTTCGGGCAGCTCGAGTTCGTTCTCGATGCCGTACAGGCCGCCGGCGATCAGCGCCGACACCGCGAGGTACTGGTTCACATCCCCACCAGGAGCGCGGTTCTCCATTCGCATGCCGTGGCCGTGGCCGACGACCCGCAGCGCGCACGTGCGGTTGTCGATGCCCCACGCGATCGCCGTCGGCGCGAAACTTCCGTCGACAAAACGCTTGTACGAGTTGATGTTCGGCGCGTAGAACAGCGTCAGCTCGCGCAGCGTGGCGAGTTGACCCGCCACGAAGCTGCGGAACAGCGGTGACATGCCCAGCGGATCGTCGTCGGAGGCGAACACCGCCGACCCGTCGGCACCGCGCAGCGAGATGTGAATATGGCAGCTGTTGCCCTCACGCTCATCGAATTTCGCCATGAACGTCAGGCTCTTGCCGTGCTTGTCGGCGATCTCCTTGGCGCCGTTCTTGTAGATGGTGTGGTTGTCGCAGGTGACCCGCGCATGGTCGTACCGGAACGCGATCTCCTGCTGGCCGAGGTTGCACTCGCCCTTCACGCCCTCGCAGTACATGCCGGCGCCGGCCATGCCGAGGCGGATGTCGCGCAGCAGGGGCTCCATCCGGGTCGACGCCAGCATCGCGTAGTCGACGTTGTAGTCGGTCGCGGGTGTCAGCCCGCGGTAGCCCTTGGCCCAGGCGTCGCGGTAGCCGTCCTCGAACACCATGAACTCCAGCTCGGTGCCGACATAGGGCACCAGATCGCGCTCGGCCAGCCGCTCGATCTGACGGTTGAGGATGCTGCGCGGCGCGGCGACGACGGGTCGGCCGTCGGTCCAGAACAGGTCCGCGATCACCAGCGCCGTGCCCGGCAGCCACGGCAGCAACCGCAGCGTGGAGAAGTCCGGCCGCATCACCATGTCGCCGTAGCCGGTCTCCCAGCTCGACATCGCGTAACCGTCGACGGTGTTCATGTCAACGTCGACGGCCAGCAGGTAGTTGCAGCACTCGGCGCCGTGCTCGGCCACCTCCTCGACGAACAGCCGCGCCGCCACCCGCTTACCCGTCAACCGGCCCTGCATGTCGCAGAATCCGACGATCACGGTGTCAACGTCGCCCGCGGCGACCAGCCGCTCGAGATCGGCCTGCGACAGCATGCCCGTTGTGACGCTCATCAGCCGTGGGGTTCCTTCCTTGCCGAGCAAACCCGGAATGTCGATTAGTCAACCATTGGAGGCCGCCAGGCTCGACCCGAACACGTGTGGTTTACCGAGTTGTCATTCGTAAAAGGTCGGACAACAGACCATTAGTGAGTCTATTCTCCGAATGCCCAAACGTGTGAGGAGCAGCCGGATGACCCAGCAGAACTCTTCGGACCGGATGAAAAGCTCCGGTGGCGTCACCTACAGCCAGGCGGGCCAGGACTACTTCGAGAAACGCCAGCTCAAACGGACCGCCGGCTTCTGGGGCCTCTGGGGCATCGGCATCGCCGCGGTCATCTCCGGCGACTTCTCCGGCTGGAACTTCGGCATCGGCGCCGCCGGCTGGGGCGGGCTGGCGATCGCGTCGATCCTGATCGTGATCATGTACTTCGGCATGCTGTTCTCGATCGGCGAGATGTCGGCAGCCATGCCGCACACCGGCGGTGCCTACTCGTTCGCCCGCGCGGCGATGGGTCCGTGGGGCGGTTTCGTCACCGGCTTCGCCGAGACCATCGAGTACGTCTTCACCACCGCCGTCGTGGTGTTCTTCTCCGCGTCCTACGCCAACGCGGTGACCACCGACCTGTTCAACCTGTCGTTGCCGATGTGGCTGTGGTGGATCATTCTCTACGCGATCTTTGTCGGCCTTAACTCGTGGGGCGCGGAGATCTCGTTCAAGTTCGCGCTGGTCGTCGCGATCATCTCGATCGGCATCCTGGTGCTGTTCGGCATCCTGGCCGTGGCCAACGGCGCTGTCGACTTCAGCAAGCTCTGGGACATCGCGCCCGATCCGGCCGCCGCCGGCTCGTCGACGTTCCTGCCGTTCGGCTGGGTGGCGGTGCTGTACGCGCTGCCGTTCGCGATGTGGTTCTTCCTCGGCATCGAGGAACTGCCGCTGGCCGCCGAGGAGGCGCACAACCCGGCCAAGGACATCCCGCGCGCGGGACTGTGGGGCCTGGTCTCGCTGATCGGCTGCGGCGCGATCGTGTTCTTCCTCAACCCGGCGGTCACCGGTGCGGAGGCGCTGGGCAGCTCCGACGAACCGCTGCTCGACGGATTCCGCGCGTTCCTGCCCGCCAACCTGGCCGCGGTGCTGTCGGCGTTCGCGCTGATCGGCCTGCTGGCCAGCCTGCAGGGCATCATGTACGCCTACGGCCGCAACATGTACTCGCTGAGCCGCGCCGGCTACTACCCGAAGACGTTGTCGCTCACCGGCTCTCGCCAGACCCCGTATGTCGCGCTGCTGGCGGGCGCGGTGATCGGCTACGCGGCGCTGCTGATCGTCAACTACAACGAGGGCGCCGGCGACGTCGTGCTCAACATCGCGGTGTGGGGTGCGGTGCTGGCCTACGGGCTGCAGATGCTGTCGTTCGTGCTGCTGCGGCGCAAGTTCCCCAACGCGCGCCGGCCGTGGATCAGCCCGACCGGCAACTGGGGCGCGGTGGTCGCGCTGATCATCGCGGCGGTGACGTTCGTCGGCGTGCTCGTCAATCCCGACTACCGGCCGGCGGTGATCGCGATCGTCATCTTCTACATCCTCGGCCTGCTGGTGTTCGGGCTCTACGGCCGGCACCGGCTGGTGCTGTCCCCGAGGAGGAGTACGCCGTCACCGGCGGCCTGCACGGTTACGACCCGGAGACCGAGGGACTCGGCGGCACCATCGAGGACGAGATCTTGAAAGGCCGCACCGATTAGTTGCTGGCCGGCGCCGGCGACACGCCCGTGATGCGCCGCGACCTGCGGTGGGTAGAGCCAGGTCACACCTAACCGAGGTTTCGCCGACGTCAGTAGGGGTACTGTCGAAAGCGTGTGTGGAGCCACCGGCGAGGTGCGTCTCGACGGCCTGACACCCGACATTGCAGCGGTCTCGGCTATGGCCGAGGCGATGACCCCACGGGGTCCCGACTCCGCGGGTGTTTGGTCGCAGGGCAGAGTCGCGCTCGGACACCGTCGCCTGAAAATCATCGATCTCACCGAAGCGGGCGCTCAGCCCATGCTCGATTCCGAGCTGGGGCTGGCTGTCGCCTGGAACGGGTGCATCTACAACTACAAGCAGCTGCGCCGCGAGCTCGGCGAGCAGGGCTACCGCTTCTTCTCGCACAGCGACACCGAGGTGCTGCTCAAGGCGTATCACCACTGGGGTGACCGCTTCGTCGAGCACCTGCACGGCATGTTCGCGTTCGCGATCGTCGAACGCGACAGCGGCCGGGTGCTGCTGGGCCGCGACCGGCTGGGCATCAAACCGCTGTACCTGACCGAGGATGCGCACCGGATCCGGTTCGCGTCGTCGCTGCCGGCGCTGCTGGCCGGCGGCCGAGTCGACACCCGCATCGACTCGGTCGCGCTGCACCACTACATGACGTTCCACTCCGTCGTTCCCGCGCCCCGCACGATCCTGCGCGGCGTGACGAAGGTGCCGCCGGCGTCGCTGGTGGCCATCGAACCCGACGGCAAACGGATCACCACCACCTACTGGGAGCCGGATTTCACCCGCAGCGCCGAGCGCGCCGACTGGTCCGAACAGGATTGGGAGGACGCCGTTCTGGACTCGCTGCGGGTCGCGGTGGAACGGCGGCTGGTGGCCGACGTCCCGGTCGGCTGCCTGCTGTCCGGCGGTGTGGACTCCAGCCTGATCGTCGGGCTGCTCGCCGAGGCCGGTCAGCACGGGCTCAAGACGTTCTCGATCGGGTTCGAATCGGTCGGCGGCGTCGCCGGTGACGAGTTCAAGTACTCCGACATCATCGCCGAGCGGTTCGGCACCGACCACCATCAGATCCGTATCGGCACCGACCGGATGCTGCCCGCCCTCGACGGTGCCATCGCCGCGATGAGCGAGCCGATGGTCAGCCACGACTGCGTGGCGTTCTACCTGCTCAGCCAGGAGGTCGCCAAGCACGTCAAGGTGGTGCAGTCCGGTCAGGGCGCCGACGAGGTGTTCGCCGGCTACCACTGGTATCCGCCGCTGGGCGCCCCGGAGGCCGCGTCGCTGGAGGGTGCGGTCGACAGCTACCGCAAGGCGTTCTTCGACCGGGACCGCGCCGGATACGACGCGCTGGTGTCGCCGGCGTTCGCCGTCGACGGTGACCCGAGCCTGGACTTCGTCACCCAGCACTTCGCGAAACCGGGCGCCGAGACCGGCATCGACCGCGGCCTGCGGCTGGACACCACGGTGATGCTGGTCGACGACCCCGTCAAGCGCGTCGACAACATGACGATGGCGTGGGGCCTGGAGGGCCGGGTGCCGTTCCTCGACCACGAACTCGTCGAGCTCGCGGCCAGCTGCCCGCCGGAGCTCAAGATCGCCCACGACGGCAAGGGTGTGCTGAAGCAGGCCGCCCGCAAGGTGATCCCGTCCGAGGTCATCGACCGTCCGAAGGGGTACTTCCCGGTGCCAGCGCTGACCCACCTGGAGGGGCCGTACCTGGACATGGTGCGCGACGCGCTCTACGCCCCGGAAGCCAAGGAACGCGGGCTGTTCCGGCCGGAGGCCGTGGACCGGCTGCTCGCCGACCCGAACGGCCGGCTGACCCCGCTGCGCGGCAACGAACTGTGGCAACTGGCGCTGTTGGAGCTGTGGTTGCAGCGGCACGGCGTCACCGGACCGGCGGCATGACCGCACTCGACCGACCCGACATGACCGACGACACCGAGAACACCGAAGCCATCACCCTCGGTCTGCACGACGCGTCCCCTCAGCACCTCGTCGAGAAGATGGCCGACGACGTCGTCGTCGAAATGGGCTGGGGACGGCTGATTTTCGGCCAGACCTTCGCCGATCCCAACACGCTCGCCGAGGTGCTGCGCCAGGAGAGCCTGGGCAGGCGCGACATCTGTATCTACGCGCGCGAACCGCATGTGCTGGTGTCGCTGGCGCCCGCGGAGCTGTTCATCGACCCCAGCCACACCTACCGGCTGCGGTTCTCCGACGACGACGAACCCGCCCCGTCGCCCACCGGGTTCTCGGTGATGCCGCTACGCAACCAGAACGACGCCGACGAGATGAACCGGGTCTACGTGCGGTGCGGCATGGTGCCCGCCCCCGTCGAGGTGCTGTGGGACAACCACCTTCACCACGACGCCGTCGACTACCTGATCGCGGTGCGCGACGACGACGGCACCGTGGTCGGCACGGTCACCGGAGTCGACCACAAGCGGTTGTTCTCCGATCCGGAGAACGGGTCGAGCCTGTGGACGCTGGCGGTCGACCCGTCCTCCAGCCTGCCCGGCGTGGGCGCGGCGCTGACCCGCGCGCTGGCCGCCATCTACCGCGACCGTGGCCGTGCCTACATGGACCTGTCGGTCAGCCACGACAACGCCGCGGCCATCGCGCTGTACGAGAAGCTCGGCTTCGAGCGGGTGCCGGTGATGGCGGTCAAGCGCAAGAACGCGATCAACGAGCCGCTGTTCACCCACGCGCCGGAGACGGTGGAGGACCTCAACCCGTACGCGCGGATCATCGCCGACGAGGCGATGCGCCGCGGGATCTTCGTCGAGGTGCTCGACGCCGAGGCCGGTGAGATGCGGCTGTCGCACGGCGGTCGCTCCGTCATCACCCGGGAGTCGTTGTCGGAGTTCACCTCCGCGGTCGCGATGGCCCGCTGCGACGACAAGCGGCTGACCCGGCGGCTGGTGGCCGAGGCAGGCATCGTCGTGCCGAAGGGCCGGCTGGCGACGTTCGACGAGCAGGACATCGCGTTCCTGGAGGAGGTGGGCGACGTCGTCGTCAAACCCACCCGCGGTGAACAGGGCAAGGGCATCACCGTCGGGGTGACCGGCGCCGAGGAGTTGACTGCGGCGCTGGCCCGCGCCCGCGAGGAGCACCCGCACGTGCTGATCGAGCAGCGTGCCCCCGGCGACGACCTGCGGCTGGTGGCCATCGACGGCAAGGTGGTGGCGGCCGCGATCCGCAGGCCCGCCGAGATCATCGGCACCGGCCACCACACGATCCGCGAGCTGATCGAGGCGCAGAGCCGCCGGCGCGCGGCCGCGACGGGCGGCGAGTCACGGATCCCGATCGACGCCGTCACCGAGGCCACCGTCGCCGAGGCGGGCTGGGGTTTCGACGACGTGCTGCCCGAGGGTCAGCGGCTGCGGGTGCGCCGCACCGCGAACCTGCACCAGGGCGGCACCATCCACGACGTGACCGCCAAGGTGCATCCGCACCTGTGCGAGGTCGCGGTCAAGGCTGCCGAGGCGATCGGCATTCCGGTGACGGGGATCGATCTGATCGTGCCCGACGTGACCGAGCCGGAGTACGTGTTCATCGAGGCCAACGAGCGGCCGGGGCTGGCCAATCACGAACCTCAGCCCACCGCAAAGGCTTTCGTCGACTTCCTGTTCCCGGGGAGCCCGGCGCTGCCGCAGGCCTGGACGCCAGCCGAGGCGCCCGACTGATCACCAGGTGCTGGTGCGCATGACGATCTCGGCGGCCAGCTGTGCGGTGGAGTCGCCGGCCTGACGGCGGCCGAGCAGGTCGACGACCCGGTAGTCGCCGTACACATACCGCTGGCTGGCCCGGGCGACCGCGCGGGCGGCGGGCGTGCTGACCAGGGCGGTGGTGTTCATCTCGACGGGCGGGCAGTTCTCGTCGCGCACGACGCCGGCGGCGTCGGCCACCCGGGGATGGCCGCGGTCGATCACCACCAGCCCGGTGAAGCGGTCCAGCCGGGTGGCGGCCAGTTCCCAGGCCAGTTCCCCACCGACCCGGTCCCCCACCAGCAGCGCCCACTTGACGTCGAGTTCGTCGAGCACGTCGACGACCGTCTTGGCGGTCAACTGCGGATGCGGCGGGATGACGACGGTGCGCAGCGACGCGGTGTGCAGGCGTTCGCAGACCGCACCGTACGCGGCGGGCGGGTGATTGGCCGCGCCGAGCAACACCACGACCGACGCCTTCTCCGGGCCGGCGGTCTCGACCGGCACGGCGAGTCCGGTGACCGTGATCGTGGTGGTGGGCATTCGGCCACGCTACAGCGGCCGGTCGGCCCCCGGAGTCGTTTCGCGGGGAGTGAACGCGACGTTCACAGCGCCTCGATGCGCGTTGCCTGCTTGTCGATCACATCCAGAAAGGTCTGCGGCAGCACACCTTTCACCGGGATCGTCGGGTTCGGTGTGGGGAACGCGACGCTGTACACCGCCATCGAGTCGACGTTCTCGAACGAGAAGTACACGTGGTTGTCAGTGCTGCCCAACCGCATCGTCTGCCGGTACACCAGGGCGTCGGGCCGGTCGCTGTCCAGCCGGGTGGTGGTGACCGGGATGCGCGGTGCGGACCTGTCGAAGGACGTCTCGTAGTAGGCGCACCGCTCGGCGGTGGCGGCCAGCGCCTCCAGGTCGAGGTGCCAGGTCAGCACCGTGACGACGATGCGGGCGCCGTCGTAGGCGGCGATGTACTCGGCGGCGCTGCCCGGTCCCCGCTCGGCCTTGCCGGCGATCACCCGGGTCAGCCCGTCGGAGCAGCCGGGCGGGTCGGACAGCATGGCGGGCGGGCCGCCCTCGCCGTCGCCGGTGCCGCCGTCGCGCCGCACCCGGTCGTACTGGACGCCGGGCGGGAAGTCGTCGGCGGTCAGCAGGGCCGCCTCCAGCCGGGCTCCGGGCCAGGTCGGGGTGCCCGTGACGTCGCGCGCACAACCACCCAGGATCAGCAGGACCGCCAGCAGCACGCCCAGCCGCCGGGTCACGGCCGCAGTCCCGTGACGATGGTGGGCCGGGCCGGCACCCCGGCGTCGAGGAGGGCGAGCACGGCGTCGACGTCGACGTGGCCGGCGAGCAGGTCGGCCATCGCGTCGAGCTGGGCGTCGCGGCGGGCGGGGACGTCGGTGTCGTCGGCGACGACGAACCCGGTGCGCCCCGCGGCCGCGGCCACCTCGGTGAGCCAGGCGCGCCGGACGTCGTTGTTGTCCATCAGACCGTGCCAGTGGGTGCCGTACACCGCGTCACGGCGCAGCCCGACGCCCAGCCAGTCCGCCTCGGCGCAGCGGGCGACCTGGCCGTGGTGAATCTCGTAGCCGGACAACGGTTTCACGTGGCGACACAGGGTCTTGTCGGCGGCGAACACGATGTCGGCGTCGAGCAGACCCAGCCCGTCGACCGCGCCGCTGCGCGTTTCGACGTCGTCGTCGATGCGCGCGCACAGCATCTGGAAGCCGCCGCACACCCCCAGCACCGGGCCGCCGCGGCGGGCGTGCCCGACGATCGCCTCGGCCAGCCCGCTCTCGCGTAGCCACCGCAGGTCGGCGACGGTGGCCTTGCTGCCGGGGATCACCACCAGGTCGGCCTCGGTGAGGTCGGCGGGGTCGGCGACCCAGCGCACCAGCACGCCGGGCTCGCAGGCCAGCGCCTCGACGTCGGTGGAGTTCGAGATGCGGGGCAGCCGGATGGCCGCGACCCGCAACCAGTCCGCGCCGCGCGGCGGCTGCGGGACGCCGAGCACGTGCCGTGCGACCACCGACACGGAGTCCTCGGTGTCCAGCCACAGCCCGTCGCTGTACGGGATGACGCCGTAGGTGGGCCGCCCGCTGAGCCTCTCGAGCTGTTCCAGCCCGGGCGCCAGCAGTGCCGGGTCGCCGCGGAACTTGTTGACCAGGAACCCGGCGATCAGCCGCTGGTCCTCGGGTTCGAGCACCGCGACCGTGCCGTACAGGTGGGCCAGCAGCCCGCCGCGGTCGATGTCGCCGACCACGACCACCGGCAGCCCCGCCGCCCGGGCCAACCCCATGTTCGCCAGATCGGTTGCGCGCAGGTTGATCTCGGCGGGTGAACCGGCGCCCTCGCAGATGACCGCGTCGAACTCGGCGCGCAGCGCGGCCAGTTCGTCGGCCACCACGGTGGCGAGGCGCTCGCGGTGGGTGAAGTAGTCGCGGGCGTGCACGCTGCCGGTGACCCGGCCGCGCACCACCAGCTGCGAGGTGCGGTCGCTGCCGGGTTTGAGCAGGATCGGGTTGAACCGGGTGTGCGGTGCCAGCCCCGCCGCGCGGGCCTGCATCTCCTGCGCCCGGCCGATCTCACCGCCGTCGACGGTGACCGCCGAGTTGTTCGACATGTTCTGCGCCTTGAACGGCGCGACACGAATCCCCTTGCGGGCCAACAGTCGGCAGAGGCCCGCGACCACCATCGACTTACCGGCGTCGGAGGTGGTGCCCGCGACCAGCAGGGCCCCGGCGGTCATCGAGGGGCCTCAGTCGGCGAGCGTGAGGATCTCGGCGCCGTCCTCGGTCACCACCAGCGTGTGCTCGAACTGGGCGGTCCACTTCTTGTCGACGGTGGCGACGGTCCAGCCGTCGTCCCAGATCTCGTAGTCCAGCGACCCGAGGTTGATCATCGGCTCGATGGTGAACGTCATGCCCGGTTCGATGATGGTTTCCACCGACGGCTGGTCGTAGTGCAGGACCACCAGCCCGTTGTGGAACGTGGTTCCGATGCCGTGCCCGGTGAAATCGCGAACGACGTTGTAGCCGAACCGGTTCGCGTATGACTCGATCACCCGGCCGATCACCGACAGCGCGCGGCCCGGTTTGACGGCCTTGATCGCGCGCATGGTGGCCTCGTGGGTGCGTTCGACCAGCAGCCGGTGCTCCTCGGAAACGTCGCCGGCCAGGAACGTGGCGTTGGTGTCGCCGTGCACCCCGTCCTTGTAGGCGGTGACGTCGATGTTGACGATGTCGCCGTCCTCGATCACCGTCGAGTCCGGGATGCCGTGGCAGATGATCTCGTTGAGCGACGTGCAGCAGGACTTCGGGAAGCCCTTGTAGCCCAGCGTCGACGGGTAGGCGCCGTGGTCGCACATGTACTCGTGGGCGATGCGGTCGAGCTCGTCGGTGGTCACCCCCGGTGCGACGGCCTTACCGGCCTCGGCCAGCGCGCCCGCCGCGATGCGGCCCGCCACCCGCATCTTCTCGATCACCTCGGGTGTCTGCACCCACGGCTCGCTGCCCTCGTTGACGGTGGGCTTCCAGGCGTACTCGGGCCGCGGAATGGAGGCGGGCACAGGCAGTGTGGGTGAGATCACGCCCGGGCGGAGCGCGGAACGAACTGGCATACGACCAGGGTAGTCGAGGTCAGCGGCGGTCGAACGGCCCGCGCCGCCAGCCCCGCCGCGGACCGCGGATGTCCACCGACCCGCAGACCACCTTGCCGGTGAGGATCACGTGCGGGTTGCCCTCGGCGGGGGCGTCCCTGCGGTGGTCGTAGGCGCTGCCCACGTTGACCTCGACGTCGTCGATGGAGGCGCTGGCCCCGTCGGGCAGCCGCAGGTCCAGGCCACCGAACATCAGATCCAGTTCGATGACGACCACCGGCCCGGCGAACCGGGCCCGGGTCAGGTCCAGGTCGACCGAGCCCATCCGGCGGTGCAGGGCCAGCCGGCTGGGCACGGTCCACTCGCCGTGCCGCTTCAGTGAGCCGAACACCCCGCGCAGCTCCACCCGGTCGGCTGCCGACGAGATGATCGCGCCGGGGCCGGGCAGGTCACCGACGAGCGCGTCGAGGTCGGAGGCCAGCCGCGCCCGGGCGACGGCCGCCGAGCGCTCCTCGAACTCCTCGATGTCGATCAGGCCGAGGGCCACGGCGTTGTGCAGCCGCCGCAACGTGCCGTTGCGGTCGACGTCGGAGACGCGCATGCCGTCCTGGTTGATCTCGGTCATAGCCGTCTACCAGGCTACTCAAGCGAGGTAGTCGGGCGGCAGACCGTCGAGCATTCCCTTGAGCATCCGCACCGCGTACTCCGAGGAGCCGCCGCCGACGATCAGCGCCGAGAACGCCATATCGCCGCGGTAGCCGGCGAACCAGGAGTGCGAGCCGCCCGCGAACTCTGCCTCACCGGTCTTGCCGCGCACGTCGCCCGCGCCTTCGAGGTCCTTGGCGGTGCCGTTGGTGACCACCAGCCGCATCATCGGGCGCAGCCCCTCGACGATCTTGGGCGCGATGGTGGGCTGCTCGCCGTTGACCTTGGTCGGCCGGCCCTCGATCAGTTGTGGCACAGGGGTTTTCCCGGCGGCGACGGTCGCCGCGGCCAGCGCCATGCCGAACGGGCTGGCCAGCACCTTGCCCTGACCGAAGCCGTCCTCGACGCGCTCGGTGAGGTCCACGGTGGGCGGCACCGATCCGGTGACGGTGGTCAGGCCGGGGATCTCGTAGTCGGTGCCCAGCCCGTACTGCAGCGCCGCGGTGGTCAGCCCGCGCGGCGGCATCCGGCTGGCGAGCTCGGCGAACGTGGTGTTGCAGGAGCTGGCGAACGCCCGCGACATCGGCACTGTGCCGAGGTCGAAGCCGCCGTAGTTCGGCACCGTGCGGTGGCCGATGTCCATCGTGCCCGGGCACGGCAGCAGCGTGTTCGGGGTGGCCATGTCGCGTTCGATGGCCGCGCCCGCGGTGATCATCTTGAACGTCGACCCGGGCGGGTACAGGCCGGTGGTGGCGATCAGGCCCTCGGCGTCGGCGGCGGGATTCTGCGCCACCGCGAGGATCTCCCCGGTCGACGGCTTGATCACCACGATCATCGCCTTCTTGCCGGTGGTGTTGACCGCGTTCTGGGCGGCGGTCTGCACGGCGCGGTCCAGGCTGATCCGCACCGACGGCGCCGGTTTGCCGGGCACCTCGTTGAGCACCGCGACGTCGACGCCGTTCTGGTTGACGGTGACGACGCGCCAGCCGGCCTCGCCGTCGAGGTCGTCGGCCACCGCCTTCTTCACCTCATTGACGATCGCGGGCGCGAAAGTCTCGTCGGTGGGCAGCATTTCGGCCATCGGGGTGATCACCACCCCGGGCAGCCCGCCGATCGCGGGCGACACCCGGTCGTGGTCGTCCTTGCGCAGGGTGATCAGGTGCATCGGCTTGCTGGCCGCGCTGGCCTGCTCGGCGAGCACCTGCGGATCCCAGCCGTCGTAGAACGGCCGCAGGGTGTCGGCGACGGCGCGGGCGGTCTGCATCAGCGCGCCGCCGGCCTTGCGGGCGTCCAGCGAGTAGCTGTACAGGTAGCCGGGCACCAGCACCTCGGTGCCGCTGCGCTCGATCACCGAGGCGCGCGGCGGCGGGTCGGCGCGCAGCGCGAAGGTCTGGTTCTCCCCCAGCCGCGGGTGCAGGCCGGTCGCGGTCCAGCGCACTCGCCAGCGGCCCTCGTCGCGGACCATGTTCAGCTGCCCGTCGTAGGTCCAGGTGCGGCCCTTGGGCAGATGCCAGGTGTAGCGGTAGGCGACGCTGCCGGTGTCCTCGGTGTAGCGCGAGCCCAGGATCTGGGTGTCGAGGTGGGTGGCCTGCAGCCCGGCCCACGCCTGGTTGAGGTCCTGGCGGGTGTCGGCGGGCCGGTCGCTGAGCTCGGCGGCCGCCGTGGTGTCACCGGTGGCCAGCGCCGCGAAGAACTTCTCGGCCGTCGGCTCCGGCCCGGCGGGTTTCGGGGTGCACGCGGTGGTGATCATCCCGAAGACCAACGAGCCGACCGCGGCCAGAGCCGCAATTCGTGATGCTGAAGTTGCCATTGGGACGAATGTTACGAACTCGAGACCTCCATCCCGGGGAGGCGCACCGCGCGACGGCTTAACGGGTTGATCGCTCGCATCCGGTGCCGGCGATCAACCCGTCAAGCGCCGATACGTCAGGCCCCGGCGGCCGGTGCCCGCACCACCAGCGGCACCGCCGGGAAGTAGGCCGCCATCTCCGAACGCGACTTGCGCAGCGCGGCGGTGCCGAAGCCCCTCTTGCGGTGGTCGGGGTGAATCCAGATGCGGACGTTGACCTCGCCGTTGATCAGGTCGCCGAACACCATGCCGACCTTCTGGCCGTCGTGCAGGGCCACCAGCCAAGCCGACTCCTCGGCGTCGACACGCTGCAGCCCCGAGCGGATCTCGTCGTCGAGGTCGCCGGCCGGGGCGCCGGAACCGTCGCCTGCCTGGCGCATGTCCTCGGTGCGCAGCGCGAAGATGTCGCGGTCCTCGTTGACGTCGAACGGCCGCAGCGTCAGCGCGTCGGCGGGCGGCGCCTGCCGTTCGACGGTGAAGCTGAGCGCGGCGTTGAGGTCCTCGAGTTCGGCGGCGATCCGGCGGCGCGACACCTTGGTCAACCGGTCGAACGACAACCGCAGCACGGCCTCGGCGGCGGTGTTCGAACAGCCGAGCATCAGCGCGATCGCCTCGATCGCGGCGTCGTAGTCCTCGGAATCGACGATGACATCGAGCAGTTCGTGGCGCCTATCCAGCGCACGAACCAACGTGTCCGCGATTTCTCTGCGCGCGATGGTGCGGTCGTCGTCGGCCATGACCGAAGCGTAAGACAGCGGGAACGTCAGTCGAGCAGAACGGTCGCGAACGTGCCCACCTGTTGGAAACCCACTCGCGCGTAGGTGGCCCGCGCGACGGTGTTGAAGTCGTTGACGTACAGGCTCGCGGTGCGCCCGGAGCGCACCACCGCGGCCGCCAGCGTCGCGGTGCCCGTCGTGCCCAGCCCGTGACCGCGCCAGTCGGGATGCACCCACACACCCTGGATCTGGCCGACGGTCGGGGACTGCGATCCCACCTCGGCCTTGAACACCACCTCGCCGCGCTCGAAGCGCGCCCACGCCCGACCCGCCGCGATCAGCCCGGCGACCCGGCGCCGGTAGCCGCGTCCGCCGTCACCGAGGCGCGGGTCGACACCCACCTCGCCGATGAACATGTCGATCGAGGCGACCAGATACGCGTCGATCTCGTCAGCGCGCACCTGCCGCACCGCGGGGTCGGTTGGGCACTCCGGCGGGGTGGACAGCGCCAGCAGCGGCTGGCAGGCGCGGACGTCGCGCGCGGGGCCCCAGGCCTTTTCGAGGCGCTTCCACATCGGCAGCACCAGTTCGGCGCGGCCCACCAGCGACGAGCACCGCCGCACCGTGCTCATCGCCTTGTCGGCGAACGCGTACAGGTCGTCGACCTCGCCGCGCAGCGGGATCAGGTTGGCGCCGGCGTAGCAGAGGGACTCGGTGGGGCGGCGACGGGTCCACAGTTCCCCGCCGATCGCCGACGGGTCGACGCCGTGCTCGGCGACGCGGCACGCCACCATGCAGGAGGCGACGGGATCCTCGTCGAGAACGCGCATCACCGCGCCGACATCGCGCACCACGGAGACCCGACGTTCGTCGACGTGACGGAACAACGGCGGAGCCGACATTGGACTTCTTTCTAAACCGACGGCCGGGCTGTCCGCGTGCGGCGGATCACATTCAGCTTACGGTCACAACCGGCGAACCGCTGCCATCTGTTTCGGCTTCTCCGGCGAGTCGCAGCGCCTCCTCGATCAGGGTCTCCACGATCTGCGCCTCCGGGACGGTCTTGATGACCTCACCCTTGACGAAGATCTGGCCCTTGCCGTTGCCGGAGGCCACGCCGAGGTCGGCCTCGCGCGCCTCACCCGGACCGTTGACGACGCAGCCCATCACCGCGACGCGCAGCGGCACGTTCAGGCCCTCCAGCCCGGCGGTCACCGCGTTCGCCAGCGTGTAGACGTCGACCTGGGCGCGGCCGCACGACGGGCAGGACACGATCTCCAGGCCGCGCGGTCGCAGGTTCAGCGACTCCAGGATCTGGTTGCCGACCTTGACCTCCTCGGCCGGCGGCGCCGACAGCGACACCCGGATGGTGTCGCCGATGCCCTTGGACAGCAGCGCGCCGAACGCGACCGCCGACTTGATGGTGCCCTGGAACGCCGGACCCGCCTCGGTGACGCCGAGATGCAGCGGGTAGTCGCACTTCTCGGCGAGCATCTCGTAGGCGGCCACCATCACCACCGGGTCGCTGTGCTTGACGCTGATCTTGATGTCGCCGAAGCCGTGCTCCTCGAACAGCGAGGCCTCCCACAGCGCCGACTCCACCAGCGCCTCGGGCGTGGCCTTGCCGTACTTCTCCATGAACCGCTTGTCCAGCGAGCCGGCGTTGACACCGATGCGGATCGGGATGCCCGCCGCGGCGGCGGCCTTGGCGACCTCCTTGACCCGGCCGTCGAACTCCTTGATGTTGCCGGGGTTGACCCGCACGGCGGCGCAGCCCGCGTCGATCGCGGCGAAGATGTACTTCGGCTGGAAGTGGATGTCGGCGATGACGGGGATCTGGCTGTGCCGGGCGATCTCGGCCAGCGCGTCGGCGTCCTCCTGGCGCGGGCAGGCCACGCGCACGATGTCGCAGCCCGACGCGGTCAGTTCCGCGATCTGCTGCAGCGTCGCGTTGACGTCGTGGGTCTTGGTGGTGCACATGGACTGCACCGCGATCGGATGGTCGCTGCCGATGCCGACGTTGCCGACCATCAGCTGACGGGTTTTGCGGCGCGGTGCGAGTACCGGCGCGGGCGGGGTCGGCATCCCGAGACCGACGGACATATCTCTCCTACTGGAAGGGTCTGATGGGGTTGATGAAATCGGCAGTCACGGTCACCAGCATGTAGCCGACCACCACGACGAGAACCACGTACGTGGCGGGCATCAGCTTGAGGTAGTTCACCGGACCCGCGGCCACCATGCCGCGCGCCGAACGGATCATGTTGCGGATCTTCTCGTAGACGGCGATCGCGATGTGGCCGCCGTCGAAGGGCAGCAGCGGGATCAGGTTGACCGCGCCGAGCACGAAGTTCAGCTGTGCGAGGAAGAAC
This sequence comes from Mycolicibacterium phlei, assembly GCF_001583415.1. The sequence continues at coordinate 2,270,262 of NZ_CP014475.1, read as the reverse complement.
CAGAACGCCACCCACAGCCCCTGGTCGACGGCGTCGCCGCCGATGATGCTGGCGCCGACCACGCTGATCGGGGTCTCCGGGTCGCGTTCCTCACCGCCGATGGAGCGCACCAGCGCACCCATCTTGGCGGGGATTTTGGCCAGCGCCTTGCCGAGCTCGACGGCCAGGTCGCCGGTGAACGCGAACGTCGCGGGCACCGCCGTCAGCGCGTTGTAGTGGGTGGGCCCGATCTGGGCGGCGGTGATGCCCACGGTGCCGACGGTGACCGGCTCGGCGCTCTCGCCCTCGCCGACGTAGCGCTGGGCGGGCACCACGCCGACGACGGTGGTGAACTCCTCACCGTCACGTTCGACGGTGAACGGGGTGGGCCCGTCGAGCTTGCGCACCGCGGCGACCATCTCCTCGAAGGTGGACACCGGGGTGTCGCCGACCTTGACGACGACGTCGCCGGCCTCGATGCCTGCGGCGGCGGCCGGCGACGGCGCCAGGCAGTCGCCGAGTTCGCCCTGGGTGACCTCGGATTTCACGCACGAGGTCTCGCCGACGATCGCGGTGGTCGGCGGGTGCAGGTTCGGCAGCCCCCAGACGACGGCGATGACGTAGATGAGCACCAGCCCGATGACGAAGTTCATCCCGGGCCCGGCGGCCAGCACCGCGGTGCGCTTCCAGGTCTTCTGCTTGTACATCGCGCGGTCGTGCTCGTCGGGGGCGAGTTCCTCGACCGCGGTCATCCCGGCGATATCGCAGAAGCCGCCGAGCGGCACCGCCTTGACGCCGTACTCGGTGCGGTCACCCTGCTTGTTGCTGCGCCACGTCGACCACAGCGTCGGGCCGAAGCCGACGAAGTAGCGGCGGACCTTCATGCCGGTGGCGCGCGCCACCCACATGTGTCCGCACTCGTGCAGCGCGACTGACACCAGAATGGCCAGTGCGAACAGCACGACACCGAGAAACCACATCATTTGGTGGTGACTACCTCCCGCTCGACCGCACGCGATGCGCGGTCACGCGCCCACTGCTGGGCGTCCAGTACGTCATCCACGGTAGCGGGTTCGGCGGCCCACTGGTCGGCAGCGCGCAGCACCTCGTCGATCGTGCGGACGATCGCCGGGAACGGGATCCGCCCGGCCAGGAACGCCTCGGCGGCCTCCTCGTTGGCGGCGTTGTAGACCGCGGTCATGCACCCGCCTGCCTCCCCGGCCCGCCGCGCCAGGTTCACCGCGGGGAACACCTCGTCGTCGAGCGGTTCGAACTCCCACGTCGATGCGGTGGTGAAGTCGCAGGCCAGCGCCGCGCCCGGGACCCGCTCGGGCCAGCCCAGCGCCAGTGCGATCGGCAGCTTCATGTCCGGCGGGCTGGCCTGCGCCAGCGTCGAGCCGTCGGTGAAGGTGACCATCGAGTGCACGATCGACTGCGGGTGTACGACGACCTCGATGCGGTCGTAGGGCACCCCGAACAGCAGGTGTGTCTCGATCAGTTCCAGCCCCTTGTTGACCAGCGAGGCGGAGTTCAGCGTGTTCATCGGGCCCATTGACCAGGTCGGATGCGCGCCGGCCTGTTCGGGGGTGGCGGTCTCCAGCTGTTCGGCCGTCCAGCCGCGGAACGGCCCGCCGGATGCGGTCAGCACGATCTTGGCGACCTCGTCGGGGGTGCCGCCGCGCAGGCACTGCGCCATCGCGGAGTGCTCGGAGTCCACCGGCACGATCTGCCCGGGCCGGGCGGCCTTGAGCACCAGCGGACCGCCCGCGACCAGCGACTCCTTGTTGGCCAGCGCCAGCCGGGCACCGGTGGCCAGCGCGGCCAGCGTCGGGGCCAGCCCGAGCGCGCCGACCAGAGCATTGAGCACGATGTCGACCCCGGTCGTCTCGGCGACAGCCTCGACCAGACGGGTGGCCGCATCCGGCCCGGCGTAGGTGACGTCGCCGACGGCCGCCGCGGCCGCCACGTCGGCGACCGCGATGTTCGTCACACCGGTCTCGGCGCGCTGCCGGGCCAGCAGGTCGGGGTTGCCGCCGCCGGCGGCCAGCCCGACGACCTCGAAGCGGTCCGGGTTGGCGGCGATGACGTCGAGGGCCTGGGTTCCGATGGATCCGGTGCTGCCGAGAATCAGCACGCGGCGCCGTTCTGCGCTCACCGATCCATTGTGCCGCCTGGGGCTGCCGGGTTCTTAATCGGTGAGCCGGGTGAGCAGCCCGTGCAGGTCGAGTTGTCCGTGGTGGGTCACCAGCGCGTCGCCCTGGAACCGGTCGATGGAGATGCCGGCGACCGACACGGTGGCGCCGGTCGGGGCGATACCGCGGAACTCGCCGTCGTGGGTGCCGGTGAACCGGAACCGGCAGACGCCGTGCGAGCCGTCGACGAGGATCTCCTCGATGACGTGGCGGCCGTCGGAGAAGCCGCGGCTGAACTCCTCGAGGTGCGCCCGCCACTGCGACCAGTTCATCGGGCCCGAGCCGGCCACCTCGGCGACCAGGCGCGGCGACACCAGCGCCTCGACCCGCTCCCAGTCGCGCCGGTCGAGCGCACGGTAGAAGCTGGTGACCAGGTCGCGGATCTCGTCGGCGGAGAAGCTCATGGCCGCACCTTCGCGATGATCGTCTCGGCGAACCGTTCGATCGGCTCCCGGTACTTCTCCACGTCGTCGCCGGGCCCGACGTCGCGGCCCATCCACGGGCTCACCATCACCGCGGTGATGCCGGCGTCCTCGGCGCGCTTGTACAGGTCGGGTGTCGCCGGTTCCAGCAGCGCCAGGATCACCGTGAAATCGTCGTTGTCGCTGCCGTATTCGCGGCGGAACGCGTTGAGCCGGTTGACGTGGTGTACGGCCTGGTCCCAGGTGTAGGCGTAACCGACCCAGCCGTCGCCCAGCCGGGCGGCGCGGCGCAGCGCGGCGTCGGACTCGCCGCCGACCCAGATCGGCACCGGAGTCTCGGGGTGCGGTTCGAGCATCAGCTCGGGCACCTGGTAGTGCTCGCCGCGCCAGGACACCCAGCCGCCGCGCCACAGCGCCCGCAACGCCGGGATCATCTCGTCGAGCCGTCGACCGCGGGTGCTGAAGTCCTGGCCCATCAGCTCGTACTCCTCGCGCATCCAGCCGATCCCCGCGGCCAGGGCGACCCGGCCCTCCGAGAGCACCGAGGCCGTCGCGACCAGCTTGGCGACCTCCAGCAGCGGCCGCGCCGGCGCGACGTAGATGGCGTTGGAGAACCGCAGCCGGGTGGTCACCGCCGCCATCGCGCCGATCTGCACCCAGCAGTCCGGCCACGCGGTCTCCGGCGCCCACGGCGGGTTGCCGCTCGGCGAGTCGGGATACGGCGAGGTCAGCTCGCGCGGATAGATCATGTGATCGGAGCAGAGCATGCCGTCGTAGCCGGCCTCGTCGAAGAGTTTGGCGAGGCCGATGATCTCCGACGTCTTCATGAACGCGGTGCCGGACCAGAATTCCACCCTGTTTCTCTACCGTGATTTGCGGGCAGCATCAATGCCATGCCCGCATTGCTGTGGTTCCGCCGTGATCTGCGTCTTCGTGATCTGCCACCGTTGCTGGACGCCGCCGCGGCCGACGGCGAGGTGCTCGGTGTGTTCGTGCTCGATCCGCGCCTAGAGGCGTCGGCGGGTCCGCGGCGGCTGCGGTACCTGTACGACGCGCTGCGCGTGCTGCGCGACAACCTCGACGGCCGACTGCTGGTCACCCGGGGCCGCCCGCAGGAGCGAATCCCGCTGCTGGTCAAGACGATCGGCGCCGCGTCGGTGCACGTGTCGGCGGACTTCACCCCGTTCGGGCGGCGCCGCGACGAGAAGGTGCGGGCGGCGCTGGGCGCGGTGCCACTGGAGGAGTCGGGTTCGCCGTACCTGGTCTCCCCCGGCCGGGTGACCAAGTCCGACGGCACCCCGTACAAGGTGTTCTCGCCGTTTTACCGCGCCTGGCACGAGCACGGCTGGCGCGGGCCGGCGCGCACGGGTGCCGACTGTGCGCGCTGGATCGACCCGGCCGACGTCGGCGGCGCCGTCGACATTCCCGAGGGCGGCGCAGACCTGGACCTGCCCGCCGGTGAGGACGCCGCGCTGGCGCAGTGGAAAGCGTTCACCGTCAACGGGATCGACACCTATCACGACGACCGCAGCCGCCCCGACCTGGACGGCACCAGCCGCATGTCGGCGCACCTGAAGTTCGGCACCGTCCATCCGCGCACGATGGTGGCCGACCTCGACAGCTCCCCCGGCGCGCAGGCGTACCTACGGGAGCTCGCGTTCCGCGACTTCTACGCCGCGGTGCTGCACGCCTGGCCGCGCAGCGCCTGGTGGAACTGGAACTCCGGGTTCGACGCGATGGCCACCGACGACGGGCCCGAGGCGCGGCGCCGGTTCGAGGCGTGGAAGGCGGGCCGGACCGGCTACCCGATCGTCGACGCCGGGATGCGTCAGCTCGCCGAGACCGGCTGGATGCACAACCGGGTCCGGATGATCGTGGCGTCGTTTCTGGTCAAGGACCTGCACCTGCCGTGGCAGTGGGGGGCGCGCTGGTTCCTCGAGCAGCTGGTCGACGGCGATGTCGCCAACAACCAGCACGGCTGGCAGTGGGCCGCGGGCACCGGCACCGATGCGGCGCCGTACTTCCGGGTGTTCAACCCCACCGCGCAGGGCGCCAGGTTCGACCCGGACGGCGCCTATGTGCGGCGCTGGGTGCCTGAGGCCGACCCCGACAACCCCGGGGCCGACAATCCGGCGCCGATCGTCGACCACGCCGCCGAACGCAGAGAGGCGCTGCGCCGCTACAGCGAGATCACTTGATGATCTGGCCGCCGTCGACCGGCAACGTCACCCCGGTGACGTAGCGGCCGGACTCGCCGCACAGGTAGACCATCGCGTCGCTGATCGCCTCCGGTTCCACCGGCGGCACCGCCAGCAGCGGCTGCTGCGACACGCTGAACGAGGGGTTCTCCATCGACCACTCGGCCAGCGCCTCGTTGTAGATCATCGGGGTGGCGACCCCGCCCGGGTGGACGGTGTTGACCCGAATGTTCTTCTCCGCCAGGCCGCGTGCGAAGTGGCGCATGATCCCGATGACGCCGTGTTTGGCGATGGTGTAGCCGGCGGCGCCGTGGTTCATGGTGCCGTAGTCGACGGTGACCGGTTTGAAGCCCGCCGCCGAGCTGGTGATGACGATCGCGCCGCCGTCGCCGTGGGCGAGCAGCGCGGGCAGCGCGGCGGTGATCGTGAAGTAGACGCCGTTGAGCATCACGTTGACCGCGTCGAGGTAGGCCGACAGGTCGCGGCCCTGCTCCCCCGCCGCGGGCAGGATGCCGGCGTTGGCGATGACGAAGTCGATGCGGCCGAGCTCGTCGACACCGCGGGCGACGACCTCCTGCAGCCGCGCGAGATCACGCACGTCGGCCTGTTCGGCGACGATCCGCCTGCCGGTCTTCTCGACCAGGTTCACGGTCTCGTCGAGGTCTTCGCGGGTGGCCATCGGGTAGGCGACGCTGGGGATCTGGTCGCAGAGGTCGACCGCGATGATGTCGGCGCCCTCCTCGGCGAACCGGACCGCGTGCGCGCGGCCCTGCCCGCGCGCCGCCCCGGTGATGAACGCGACCTTGCCCTCGAACTGTTTAGTCACAGGGCATCACCCTACGGAGCCTGTAGTAGACCTGTGCCAGAATGTCCGGCAGTAGCGAGTTGATCGTGAGGAGCAGCCGTGGCCAACACCGAGGTGCAGCGACACACCGGCGTCGACGTCGAGGACGTGCCGTCCGCTGAGTGGGGATGGTCGTACCAGAACCCGACGGCGTTCCAGATCGGTGGCCTGCTGTCGGCGGCGTTCCTGCTGTTCATGATCCACGGCAACCACACCGGCCGGGTCGAGGATCTGTTCCTCATCGGCTTCGCGGTGCTCATCGTGCTCGTGGTGTTCCGGGACTGGTGGGGTCGCCGTCGCGGCTGGATCCGCGGCTAGCCGCGCCCCCCTCTAAACCACGGCCAGCGGCCGGAAGGACTCCGAGCACAGATCGAACAGGGTCTCGGCGTCGCCGGCGGCCGCGCCCAGATCGGCGGCGGCCAGCGCCTGCGCCTTGAACGCCCGCGCCGCCACGCTCAGGCTGTGCGTTGTGACAGCGATCCTGTCCCCGAGGCTGTCTGGCCACTCGGTCCCCCATGCCGTCAGATCGGCGTCGCCGGCGCGCACCCGCCCGAAGACGTAACCACGCACCCGCGGGTCGTCGCGCAGCAGTTTCGCACTGACCGCCAGCGCCCCGTCGCGCGGCACACCGGCCAGCACATCGGCGGCGTCGGGCATCGGGGTCGCGCCCAGGATGACCAGCGGCCGCAGGTCGCGGCACGCCGGGATGCGCACGGAGACATCCCATCCCGCGCGCGCCCGGTCGAACACGTAGCCGCCCGCTCCCTCGACCAGATCGGCGAGGTCTGCGGCCAGCACGGTGAGGTGATACCGGTTCAGCGGTGCCGCACCGGCACGGCCGCCGGGGGCCGGCACGTCGTCGCGGGGCATGGATCGAGTTGCCATATGCGTCCCATCCGATCTGTCGAGCGAGGCCGGTCGTGGGGCTGCCGACACTCCCTTAGAGCGTGACACTATTGCAGGCATCTGTAAAGGTTGAATTTGTCCGGACCTGGCCGCGTTTTCGCAACGGGTTCGTCGCGTTGCCGTGACGATCCGTCACAGTTTTGTAAAGCTGTTCGCATGAGCCTCGTCGCCGGCCGCGGACCGCTGAGCAAGGACCCCTCCGGATGGTTCACCCCGCCCCTGCCGGGCGAGGTGGTGTTCGTCGAACCGCATCCGCGCCGGGTGCAGGCGCTGCGCGACGGTGAGGTGGTCCTCGACACCGAGGACGTGCTGCTGGTGCACCGCCGCGACCACGCGCTGAGCTACGCGTTCCCGCCCGGCGCGGTCGGCGACCTGCCCAGCGAACCGGTGCCCGAGGCGCCCGGCTACGTGCGGGTGCCGTGGGACGCCGTCGACACCTGGCTCGAGGAGGGCCGCCGACTGGTGCACTACCCACCCAACCCGTACCACCGGGTGGACTGCCGGCCGACCGACCGGGCGTTGCGGGTGACGGTGGCCGGGCAGACGCTGGTGGACACCTCCGACACGGTGATCGTGTTCGAGACGTCGGTGGAGCCGCGGCTCTACGTCGATCCGGCGCATGTGCGCACCGACCTGCTGCGGCCGTCGCCGACGCGCAGCTACTGCAACTACAAGGGCTGGGCGACGTACTGGTCGGCGGTGGTCGGCGACACCGTCGTCGAGGACGTCGCGTGGAGCTATCCGGAGCCACCGCCGGAGACGACGCCGATCGCGGGGTACCTCAGCTTTGACGCCACCCGCTGCGACGTGGTCGCCGCCCTGCCCCGCCCGGCGGTTTCGGTGTAGCCGGTCGCGCTGAGCGCCACGAACTACACCGAAGCCGCGATGACGGAGGAGCCGAACTGCTCGATGGCCTCCAGCACGTGGGCGAGGCTGTCGCCGGGCAGGCCGACCTGCACCCAGGTCACGCCGATCTTGGCGAGCCTCTCCAGCCCGGCCAGGTAGGCGTCGGCGTTGAAGTCCGCGCTGCCGGGACTGCCGCCCTCGGGGTTGGTGAACGTGATGTCGATGCCGTCGAAGTCGCGGCCGGCCTCGTCGAAGCGGCGGCGCAGATCGTCGATGCCGTCGGCGAGCCGCTCGACGTCCATCGGCGCGGTGCGCGCGGTCTGGGCGAGAGGGGCAGGCGCGGCGAACGGGCACCAGCCGTCCCCGTAGGCGACGACGCGCCTGCGCGCGGCCGCGGTGTTGCCGCCGATCCAGATCGGCGGGTGCGGGTCGCTGACCGGGCGCGGATGCGCGGTGATCCCGCTGGCGGTGAAATGCCTTCCCTGATAAGAGAAGTCATCAGTGGTCCAGATCCCGCGGATCACCTCCAGCGCCTCCTCGAACAGCTCGGCGCGCTCGTCGAAATCCACCCCCAGCGCGGTGAACTCACGTTTGAGGTAGCCGACGCCGACGCCGAGGACGAATCGCCCGCCCGACAACAGATCCAGCGTCGCAGCGGATTTCGCGACGATGAACGGGTTGCGGTACGGCAGCACCACGATGTTGGGGATCAGCTTCAGCGTCGACGTCCGCGCCGCGGCGTACCCCATCGCCACGAACGGGTCCACCGCGTCGTGCCCGCCGGCCTCCAGCCACCGTTGCGTCGGCGCCGGGTGGTCGGTGAAACCGAACCCGTGAAAACCGGCCGCCTCGGCGGCCGCCGCGACGGCGGCTATCCCGTCCCCGGTGACGAGTTCGGGGTTGTAGGGATGGCTGTGCATCGGGTGGGTGAAGGTGAACCGCATCGCGTACCCCATCCAGAATCGTCTTATCGTCTTGTGAGAATGTCGTTACCATGCGGACCGCGGAAAGTACAGCGATGACCAGACCCGAGATCGGCGTGTACCTGCCCCAGATGGGGTTCACCTACGAGCAGATGCTGCACCGCACCCGCCGCTGCGAGGAGTTCGGCATCGACTCGGTCTGGCTCTACGACCACCTGTACGGCCCCGGGGTCCCCGACATCCCGTCGCTGGAGGCCTGGACCCTGGCCACCGCGCTGCTGGCGCACACCGAGCGCATCGAGATCGGACACATGGTGCTGTGCAACCAGTTCCGGCATCCGGTGGTGCTGGCGAAGATGGCCACCACGCTCGACCAGATCGCAGGCGGGCGGCTTGCTCTCGGCATCGGCAGCGGGTCCATCGAGGAGGAGCATCAGCGGGCCGGGCTGCCGTGGGGCAGCTTCCGGGAACGCTCCGAACGCCTGCGTGAGACGCTGGAGATCCTCACCCAGGCGTTCGCCGACGAGCGGATCGACTTCGCGGGCAACCATTTTCAGGTGCACGACTTTCCGGTCAAGCCCGGTCCGACGCGACGGCCGCCGATCGTGGTGGGCGGGGTCGGCGAGAAGTTCACGATGCCGCTGGTAGCCCGCTACGCCGACGTGTGGAACGTGCCCACCTACGCACTCGGCGAGCTCGAGCATAAGGTGTCGGTGCTGCGTGCGCTGTGCGAGAAGGCCGGTCGCGACCCGTCGACGATCGTGATGTCAGTGGAGGCGGTGATGGCGCTGGCCCCCGACGAAGCCAGCCTGCCCGACGTGCGCGCGCTGGCCGAGAAACGGTTCGGTGGACCGGGTTTCGGCTTGCGCGACGGCGGGTTGATCGGCACGGCACCGGCGATCGTCGACCGTATCGGCGAGCTGACCGAGATGGGGTTCGGCCAGATCGTGCTGTTCACCCACGACCGCGGGAGCGACGAGACGCTGGAGCTGCTGGCGTCGGAGGTGATCGCGAAGCTCTAGGCGGGCCGTTTGGCCGGCGGCGAGTAGTTGGGCCGGCCCAGGCCCAGCACGTGCTGGGCGATCATGTTGCGGAACACCTCGAGCGTGCCGCCGTAGATCCCGGTCGGCCCGGCCAGCCGGAACAGGTACTCGCAGGCGCCGCCGGCACCGGCACCCGGGCTGTCGACCGGAAGCGCACCGGCGGTGCCGAGCAGGTCCATCAGGTCGGGGGTGACGTCGCGCATGGTCTGCGCGATCGCGACGCGGCCGAACATCTCCGGGCTGCTGGCGGCGGCCTCCATACGCGCGACCGCCCGGCCGAGCCGGTACTGCGCCGACTCCTCGCCGGGCGCGGTCGCGGCGACGGCGTCGATGGCCTCACCGAGCAGCAGCAGGTGCTCGGTCATGGTGGCAAGCTTCTGTAGCCCGTGGGTGTCGCGCTCGATGGTGCCGTGCTCGGAGTTCAGCGCGTCGCGCAGCACGGTCCAGCCGCCGTTGACCTCGCCGACCCGGTAGCGGTCGGGGACGCGAACGTCGCTGTAGTAGGTGATGTTGGTGCGGTCGCCGTCGACGGTGCGGATCGGCTGGATCTCGATGCCCGGGCTGTCCAGCGGCACCAGGAACATGGTCAGGTTCTTGTGCTTGGGGGCGTCGGGATCGGTGTTGGTGATCAGGAAGACGTACTGGGCGTTGTGGGCGTTCGAGGTGAACATCTTGGCGCCGTTGATAATCCAGGCGTCACCGTCACGGAGCGCGCGGGTCTTGCAGGTGGCGACGTCGGAGCCGCCCTCGGGTTCGGTGTAGCCCAGGCACAGGCGGATGCGGCCGGCCAGCATGCCGGGGATGATGTCGTCGAGCAGGTCCTCTGTGGCGAACTTCTCGAGGGTGCGGGCCACCATCATCGTGGTGGGCCAGTGAAACCACGGGGCGTGGGCGCGGCCGACCTCGAGTTCGAAGATGCGCCGCCGCACCGGACTGAATCCGCCGTCGTCCTCGGACTTGAAGTCGGCGGCCAGGTAGCCGGCTTCGGCGAGCGCCAGATGCACACCCTCGTCGAAGTTCTCGCCGGTCTCACGGTCGCGCCGGATCACCTCGTCGGTGACGACTCGGGCCAGGAACTCACGCACCTCACGCTGGAACTCCTGGTCGCTCTCGTCGAGTTGCACACGGGAGAAGTCCACCTGGACACCGTGACACTATTGCTGCTATTTGTAAAGTCTTGTCAGCGACTCGACGAAAGGCAGCACCTTGGGCGTCGTCACCACCAGCTCGGAGTCCACGTTCACGCATCCTCCCGAGGTCGTCTACGACTTTGTCACCAATCCGGCGAACTGGCCGAAGACGTATCCGAACAGCGTGAACATCGGCGGGCTGCCCGACCGGCTGCCACTAGAGGTCGGCGACACCTGGACCGAGACCGGTCCCGACGGCGACCGGATCTTCACCTGGCATCTGGCGATCGCGATGCGCCCGCGGCTGTTCATGTTCAACTCGGTGGGCCGGCTCGGCCACGACCGCGAGGGCAACGGCGGGATGGAGGGCCGGATCACCGTGCAGTACCACTTCACCGAACCGGGTGAGGGTCTGACGCTGTTCACCAGGACGATGACCGTCGAGGCCTACCGGCACGCCCCGCTGCCCGACGGGTTCTTCCGCATCGTCAACCCCGCCCACATCGACCACTACCACGCCGCCATCGCCAAGGAACTGGGCTAGCTGTAGCCCTTCCCTCCATCCGCGAGCGTGCGTGTCTGTCGGCGACACGCCGCGGAATTTCCGGCATTTGCGCACGCTCGTCGCGGTCAGGAACCCGAAATCGGTGTCACGACATGCTTTTCCAGGTGGTCGAACACCACGTCCGTGCGCACCCCGGCGACCTCCCGGCGTTTGGTGATCGAGTCGAGCACGAAGTCGCGCAGCGCCTCGGTCGACGGCACCGCCACGTGCACGAGCAGATCCTCGGTTCCGGTGGTGACGAACACCTGCAATGTCTGCGGCAGACCGAGCACGAAGTCGCGGAACCCCTGGACCACCTGACGGGTCTGCGGGCGCAACCGGACGGTCACCATCGCCTGCACCGGCCTGCCGAGCTTCGCGAGATCGACGTGCGCGTGCACCCCGGTCAGCACACCGCGCGCCCGTAGCGACCGCACCCGCTCCAAGGTGGTCGACGGGGCGACCCCGAGTGCCGCCGCGAGGTCGCGGTTGCTGCGCCGACCATCCGCCTGCAATGCCTCGACGATCGCCGAATCAAGTTCGTCCATCCCGCCTCCCCGCACCCTACGTACAAAATTTTATTCGGCCGATCACCATTCAGGGACGCATTCTGCCTACCTTTCGAGAGTATGACCGATCAGCTGGAGCGACAAAGCATCACTATGCCGACCATCACGACGAAGATCGCGATCGTCGTCCGCGAGGATCTGGCGGGCTGGCAGAAGCTCAACGTGACCGCCTTCCTCGCCAGCGGTATCGCCGCCACCGCCCCTGACTCCATCGGTGCGCCGTACCGCGACGCCGACGGCACCGCCTACACCCCGATGTTCGGCCAGCCGGTCCTGGTGTTCACTGCCGACGCCGACCGCATGACCCGCACCCTCAACCGCGCGCTCTCCCGCGGGGTCACCCCGGCGATCTTCACCCCCGAGTTGTTCGCCACCGGCCACGACGAGGCCAACCGCGCGGCCGTCGCCGCACTCGCCCGCGCCGACGTCGACCCGGTCGGGCTGGCTGTGCGCGCCGACCGCAAGACGGTCGACAAGATCGTCGACGGCCTGCGGCTGCACGGCTAGGACCGCACAGCTAAGAGTGCAGGGCCCGGCGCAGCGCGGCGCCCTGCAGTTCGAACAGCTGCGTGCTGACCTCCCAGTCGGGCAGCAGCGAGTCGAAGCCGTGGCAGGTGCCCGCGAACATGTGCAGTTCGGTCGGCACACCGGCGTACAGCAGCCGCACCGCGTAGTCCAAAGCCTCGTCGCGCAACGGGTCGAGCTCCGAGCAGCTGATGAATGTCGGTGGCGCATCGGCCAACTCATGACTGCGGGCAGGCACGGCGACGTCGTCGGCATCCGCGTCGCCGAGGTAGTGCCGCCACATCGCCTCGGCCGCCACACCGTCGAAGCCGGGTGTGGTGGTGAACTCGTCCTTCGACGGGGTGGGCCGGTCGTCGAGCACGGGCTGGTGCAGCAGCTGGAACACCACCGGCTCCCGCAGCGCCAGCCCGGCGGCCAGCGCCCCGCCCGCACTGCTGCCCGCCACCGCGAGCCGCTCGGCGTCGACGCCGAGCACGGCGGCGTTGTCGATGACCCACTCGAAGACCAGCGACACGTCCTCGACGGCCGCCGGGTACGGGTGCTCGGGCGCCAGCCGGTAGCCGACGGAGATCACCGTGCAGGCCGCACGCCGGGCGAACTCGACACACTGGCGGTGGTCGGTGTCGAGGTTGCCCAGTACGAAAGCGCCGGAGTGGCAGTAGATCACCGCGGGTCCGGGTGGGCCGCCGCGGTAGATGCGCACCGGCACCGCCCCGGCCGTGCGCTCCTCGATCTCCACCCCAGCGGTGTTGACGGTCATCGACGTCTCGAGCCGGCGCTGGTTGAGCGAGTCACGCACGATGCCGAGCAGTCCCGGCGACAGGTCGGTGCGCGCCTCGGCGAAACCGCGCAGCGCGGGATCCAGTCGGTCGACGATGCTCACGGCCGCGCCTCCGTCACCGCCTCGGCCGCACCGGCGTCCAACCGCGCCGGTGGCGTGAACACGTAGTCGGAGGCCTTGAACCGACGCGTCATCGCCCAGAAGGCCCGCGCGCTGCGCGGCCATTGTGTGACGACACGGCCGTTCGGGGCGCGGAAGTAGCTGCTGCAGCGGGTCAGCCACACCGTGCCCGTCATCCACTTGTCGATCTTGGCCATGTACGCCGCCAGCGCCTCGGGTTTGACGGCGACGTAGCGTGTTCCCTTGCGCCGCAGGTGTTTCAGCGCGCGCACGATGTAGTGCGCCTGTGCCTCCAGCACGAACAGCACGCTGTTGGAGCCGACGTTGGTGTTGGGGCCGTAGAGCATGAAGAAGTTCGGGAACTTCGGCACCGTCATGCCGAGGTAGGCGTGGGCGCCGTCGCGCCACACCTCGCGCAGCGTCACCCCGTCCTCGCCGACGACCTCGATCTGGCCGAGGTAGTCGGCCGCGGCGTAGCCCGTCGCGCACAGCACCACGTCGACCTCGCGTTCGGTGCCGTCCTCGGTGACCAGCGAGCGGGCCCGCAGGGCGCGCGCCGGGCTGGCGATCACCTCGACGTGCGGCTGGGTCAGGGTCTGCAGGTAGTCGCTGGCGAACACCAGCCGCTTGCAGCCCAGCGGGTGGTCCGGGGTGAGCCGGCTGCGCAGATCCTCGTCGGGCACCGCGGACTCGAGTACCTTGAGCGCGATGTCGCGGAACTCCTTGGTCTTGTCGCTGCCGTGCTCGATCACCGAGATGTTCGACTCGCTGCGCAGCCACAGCCGGGTGCGGTAGATCCTGGTGGCCAGCGGGATGTGCCGGAACACCCACTTCTCCCGCGCGCTGTAGGGGCGGTCGGGTTTCGGCAGGATCCAGGTCGGCGACCGCTGCACCGAGTACACCGCGGAGGCCATCTTCGCCACCTCCGGAACCAGCTGCGCCGCAGTGGATCCCGTGCCCAGCACGGCAACCCGCTTACCGGTCAGGTCCACGGAGTGGTCCCAGCGCGCGGTGTGCATGACGACCCCGGTGAACGGCTCCTCCTGCACCAGGTCGGGCATGACCGGCCGGGTGAACAAACCGATCGCCGAGACCACCACGTCGAACTCGTAACGCTCCCCCGCACCGGTCGCCAGCTGCCAGGCGCGACCGTCCCAGCGCAGCGAGGCGATCTCGGTGTTGAGCTTCAGATGCGGGACGAGCCCGTAGCGCTGCGCGCAGCGTTCGAAGTACGCCAGGATCTCCGGCTGCGACGCCCACAGCCGCGACCAGTCCGGATTGAGGTCGAACGAGAACGAGTACAGGTGCGACTTCACATCGCACGCCAGCCCGGGATAGGTGTTGATGCGCCAGGTGCCGCCGACGCCGTCCTCCCGGTCGAAGATGACGAAGTCTCGAAACCCGGCCTTGCGCAGGAAGACTCCCAGCGCCAGTCCACCCGGGCCGGCGCCGATGATGCCGACCCTCATCCGATTCGTAGACATTGCCCTCCGTCGACGACGAGTTCGGCGCCGGTGACGAACGACGCGTGCTCCGACAGCAGGTAGGCGACGGCGTCGGCTACCTCGCCGGGTTGCCCGAGCCGGCCGAAGGTGGCGGTCAGCCTGTTCTGGGTGGCGTCGTCGAGCATCGGTGTGGCGATCGGGCCCGGGAACACCGCGTTGACGCGGATGCCGTCGGCCGCCAACTCGGCCGCCGCGATCTGGGTCAGCCCGCGCAGCGCCCACTTCGACGAGCCGTAGGCGCCGTGGTTCGGGAACGGCCGTATCGCCCCGGTGCTGCAGGTGTTGACGACGGCCGCTCCGTCGGCGGCACGCAGGTGCGGCAGCGTGGCCTGGATCCCCAGGAATGGGCCCAGACAGTTGACCCGCCAGCTGCGCTCGAAACCCTCGGCGGTCTCCTCGGCCAGCGGGGTGCGGTGCAGCACACCGGCGTTGTTCACCAGGGCGGTGAGCGCGCCGAACCGCTCGACGGTCGCGGCCACCGCGGCGGCCCACTGGTCTGCCGACGTCACGTCGAGGTCGACGGCCAGCGCCGCGTCGCCGAACTCCGCGACGGAGGCCCGCAGTTCGTCGGCCAGCACATCGCACGCGGCGACGCGGTACCCGTCGGCGCACAGCCGCCGCACGATCGCCGCCCCCTGCCCGCGGGCGGCACCCGTGACCAACGCGACCCGTGCGGTCATTGCGCCTCCTTCAGGATCTCTGTCGCACCGCGGCGCAGCGCCTGGCTCTCCGAGCCGAGTGTGAGCATTCGGAAGCCCTGTTCGCCCATGGCTTTCCCGGTCTTGCCCGTGCCGGCGTGGATGCCGGCGACCAGTCCGGCCGACGCGGCGGCGGCCTGTATCCGGGTGATCGCGTCGCGCACCGCGGGCGCGCTCCACGCCTCGGCGGGCCGGTGCCCCAGGGAGATGGCCAGGTCGGCGGGGCCGACGTAGAGGCCGGTGAGCCCGGGAACCGCGCAGATCTCGTCGAGCGCGTGCAGTCCCCCGGCGCTCTCGATCATCACGAACACGCTGACCCGCGCCTCGTGGGCGGCGGGGTCGGCGCCGAGGTCCGCGCGCAGCGGACCGTAGCTGCGCACCCCTGCGGGCGCGTAGCGGGTGGCGGCCACCGCGGCGGCGGCCTGCTCGGCGGACTCGACCATCGCGACGATCACCGCGTCGGCGCCCGCGTCGAGCACCCGGCCGATCGGCGCCGGGTCGGTCGACGGCACCCGCACCGCGGTGGCGATCGGCACGTGCTCGAGCCGGCGCAGGATCAGCGCGACGTCGGCGTCGTCGAGATAGCCGTGCTGGATGTCGAATCCGACGTAGTCGTAGCCGGCGGCGGCGAACGTCTCGGGCCCGATGATGCCGGGCCCGACCACCCAGCCGCCCCAGATCCTGTCCTTGGCGGCGAGCGCGTCCTGCAGCCGCGACGTCACTGCACGATCGCTATCTTGATCCGGTCCGGCGCAGGCCGACAGGCCAGGTCGAACGCGGCCTGGGCGTCGTCGACGCCGAACGTGTGGGTCACGTACGCGGGCAACAGGTCCGGGTGCTGACGCGCGAACTCGCCTGCTGCCGCCAGCATCCGGCGCCGGTCGAGCGTCACCCCGGACTTCAGCGTCAGGTTGTTGCGCAGCATGGTGCGCATGCTGATCGGGTAGGTGTCGTCGTCGGGGACGCCGAAGTAGAACACCGTGCCGCCCGGAGCGGCGGCCTCGATGGCATGGCCCAGGGTGGCGACCTGGTGGCCGACCGCCTCGATCACCACATCGGGCCGGTCGCCGGGTTCCAGCTGGCTGACCCACCGGTCGCTGGTGGCGCGCACGACGGTGTCGACGCCGAACTCCTTGGCCACCGCGTCGCGGTCGACGGGGTCGACGCCGGTGACCCGTCGCGCCCCGAACGCCTTTGCCGCATAGGAGAACAGCAGGCCGATGGAGCCCTGGCCGATGACCGCGACGTGCAGCCCGGACAGTCTGGGCAGTTGTTCGGCGGCGTAGAGCACGCAGGCCAGCGGCTGCAGCGCCACCGCGTGGGCGGGTGACAGTGATGGGTCGTAGGCGGCCAGCCCGTCACCGTCGGCGACGACGTACTCCATCAGCCCGTCGAAGCCGGAGGCCCACCCGACCACCTGGTCGCCGATCCCGATGCTGCGGTGCCTGCTGGCAACCACCTCGCCGACGATCTCGTGGATCGGGAAGCCGGGCATCTCGGCGGCACTGCGCCCCTGATCGCCCGGGATCTTGCCGCGCACACCGCGAAACGGCGGCAGGTCGCTGCCGCACACCCCAGCGGCGCGGAAACGCAGCAGCACCTGCCGGTCGCCCAGCGTCTCCGGTGACGGCTGTGCGATGTCGATGCGCTCGAACGTGTAGGGGGCGATGAGTCGGTAGGACCACATGTCAGACCTCCACCGGGACGCTGCTCCAGCCCCACTGGAAACTCGACGGGGGCCGGGATGCGGCGGCCGTGTCGATGTGCCAGTCGGGCACCCGTTTGAGCCATTCGGTCACCATGGTCGCGATCTCCAGGCGCGCCAGGTGCACCCCGAGACAGAAGTGCTGTCCCCGGCCGAAGGCCAGCAACCGTTCGATCGGGCGGTTCCACACGAACCGTTCGGGGTCGGGGTATTCGCGTTCGTCACGGTTGGCCGACGCGAGCAGCGTGATGATGCGCTGGCCGGGCCGGATCGTGGTGTCGTGGATGGTGTACGGCTTGCGGACCGTGCGGGCGAACCACTGTGCGGGCGCGCAGAACCGGATCATCTCCTCCCGCGCGACGGGCACGTTGGCATCGAGATCGGCACGCACCTCGGCCAACTGGTCGGGGTGGCTGCCCAGTTCCCACAGGCCGTGCGCGACGATCTTCGGCACGGTCTCGGTGCCGCCGATGAAGATGCCGAGCAGCTGGGTGGCGGCCTCGACGTCGTTGAACGCCGACCCGTCGGGCAGCCGGTACTCGATCAGCTTGTCGGCGATCGGGTTGCTGCCCGGATGCGCGCGGGCCTGCTCGATCAGCGGCGTCAGGTAGGAGAGGTAACCGGGCCGGGCGTTGGCGACCTCGACGCCGCTGCCCGGCTGCGCCATGCTGCCCGCGTTCACCGTTGCCAGCACCTCACCGGCGAGATCGACTGGCAGGCCGAGCAGTTCGCACACCACCGACGCGGCGACGATGCCGCCGTACTCCTGGGTGAGGTCGAAGCGGCCGCGCGGTAGCAGCTCGTCGAGCCGTTCGTTGGCCAGGGTGCGGATCCGGTCGGCCAGTCCCGACACCGACCGCGGTCGGAACGGTCCGGACGTGCACAGCCGGACGCTGTCGTAGATCGGGGCGTCGAAGTTGGCGTGGAACGGCATCGGGTGCAGCGGCGGGTCGGGCACGGGCCCGTCGTTGCGGGTGCCGAGAACCGTTGCGGCGGGCAGGGTTCCCTCGGAGGCGACGAAGGTGCCGTCGTTGATCTCGAGCACCCGCCAGATGTCGTCGAACCGCGACAGCGCGTAGGTGTCCCACTTCGCGATGTAGTACACCGGGTGCTGGTCGCGCAGCGTCCGGTAGTACGGCAGCGGGTCGGCCATCACCGCCGGGTCGAACGGGTCGTACGAGAACGTCTGGAGTTCAGTCGATGTCATTGCAGTGGTGACGGGGGTAGGGCCTGCAGGATCGAGTCCTCCCAGCCGTCGCGCAGGGCGGGCGCGACGCTCATCCAGGTGACGATCTCGGCGGGTGGGCTGTCCTTCCACGACGGGTAGTGGTTGGCGAAGCAGTCCCACTCCCCCTCCAGCGCCCAGTAGTGGATGACCTCGTTGAAGCGGAAGGTGGTGATGAACGATCCGAGCCACAGCTTGCCGGTGCTCTCCGACCACGGCACGTAGAGGCGTTCCAGTTCGCGGATGTAGTCGTCCTGGCGGCCGGGTTTGGTCTGCATGATCTCCTGGATCACCAGGCCCGCCGTGAATCCGGCCTCCTGCAACTGGGCCAGTGTCCGGTTGTACTTGCCGGCGTACATGATGCGGCCCTCACCGGAGGCGCCGATCGCCGTCAGGTACTGCTTCCACTGCGCAGCGACGGCCTCGTGGCTACCGCCGGGCGCCTGTCCCCGGCCGATCGCGGCGTAGTCGGCGAACTTGTCGATCTCCCAGATGATGGTGACCTGCGGCCAGTGCCCGTTGTACGGCGTGGTCTCCCAGATCGCGAACAACCGCGCGCCCAGCTCGGTCATCATCGGCTGGTAGATGGTGCTGAAGGCGTGGGTGAACTGGTCAGCGCGTGCCGATCCCAGCGAGATGGTCTCGTGCAGGTACAGCAGGGTGTGGCCGTAGTACTTCTTCATGATCCGCGCCCGGTTGACAGTGACACCCTGGCAGCGTGACACTTGCTGCGTGTTTTGTAAAGGTGTGAGGGCGCGCGTCGCATGATCCTGTCTCCGCTGGCGAAGGGGTTCTGCTTCGGGGAGGGGCCGCGCTGGTTCGAAGGTCTGCTGTGGTTCTCCGACATGCTCGGCGAGGCCGTGCACACGGTGGACCTTCGCGGCGACATGACCACCGTGCCGCTGCCCGGCCACGCTCCCGCGGGCCTGGGTTTCCGGCCCGACGGCTCGCTGCTGATCGTCTCCACCGAGAAGCGCCAGATCCTGCGCTACGACGGCGATGTCGTCACCACCGTCGCGGACCTCTCGGATCTGGTGCCCGCGAACCTGGGCGACATGGTCGTCGACGACACCGGCCGCGCCTACGTGGGCTCGCAGGCCCGCGAGGGCGGGGTGATTGTGCGCCTCGACCCCGACGACACGGGCACCGTTGTCGCCACCGATCTGGACTTCCCCAACGGCATGGCCATCACCGAGGACCGGTCCACGCTGATCGTCGCGGAGTCGACGGGGCGCCGACTGACCGCCTACACCATCGGGGCGGACGGGTCGCTGACCGACCGCAGGGTGTTCGCCGAGGGGCTCGACGGCCCGCCGGACGGAATCTGCCTCGACGCCGGCGGCGGGGTGTGGGCGGCGATGACGCTGGCGCACCGCTTCGAGCGGATCGTCGAGGGCGGCACCGTCACCGACACCATCGATCTCGGCGACCGGGTCGCCATCGCCTGCGCGTTCGGTGGTCCCGAACGGCGCACCCTTTTTCTGCTGTCCAGCACCGATGCGTATCCGCAGCGCCTTACCGGGACCAAGCTGTCACGCCTCGATGCGACCGTCGTCGACACCCCGGGAGCCGGCCTGCCATGAGCGATTCCTACTACGAGCTCGTCGACCCCACCGATGAGCTCGGTGAGCGGTTCCGCGCCACCGATTTCGTGCGCAGCACGTGGTCGCCGGACATCCAGCACGGCGCCCCGGTGTCGGCGCTGCTGGTGCGCGGGCTGCAGCGGTGTGAGGCGCGTGACGACACCCGGTTGAGCCGGGTGATGATCGACCTGCTCGGCGGCGTTCCCGCCGACGGCGATCTGTGGGTGCAGACCCGAATCGAGCGCGCGGGCAAGCAGATCGAACTGGCCGGCGCCGAACTGCTGGCCCCGGGACGAGACGGGCGGCCGCGCGCGGTGGCGCGCGCCAGCGGCTGGCGCTTCAAGACGGTCGACACCGCACCCGTCGCGAAGAATGCCGAGCCGCCCCTGCCGCCGATCAGCGCGGGCGTGAACCGCAACATGCACAAGGACTGGGAACGCAACTACGTACACAGTGTGGACTGGCGGTGGCTGACCGAGCCGCTCAACGACGGTCCCGGCGAGTCGTGGATCCGCCCCGAGGTCGACCTGGTCAAGGGCGAGACGATGACCCCGCTGGAGCGGTTGTTCACCGTCGCCGACGACGCCAACGGCGTCGGCACCAAGCTCGACATCCGCAGGTGGACCTTCATGAACACCGACCTCGTCGTGCACATCCACCGCATTCCCGACGGCGAGTGGATCGGGGTGCGCGCCGAAACCCGCTACGGCCCCGACGGTGTCGGCACCACGATCGGCACGCTGTTCGACGAGCAGGGGGCGGTGGCGGGGATCCAGCAGTCGGTGCTGGTCCGCCCCATGCCGGGCCGGGTGGGCGGGAGCTAGACGCGCCGGGTGGGCGGGAGCTAGACGCGCCGGGTGGGCGGGAGCTAGACGCGCCGGGTGGGCGGGAGCTAGACGCGCCGAGTGGGCGGGAGCTAGTTGTAGCTCCTTGACAGGTTGTGAACGGCGTGGTGAGTGCTAACAGGTGAGGACCTCCGGTATCGGTGTGGTTACCACACGCACATCGATCACCGAGAGGTCCTCATGGTCCACGCTAATGCCTGTTTGACTCCGAAGGGCCGGTTGCGGCTGGCGCGTTGTGTCGTCGATGACGGATGGACCTACGCCCGGGCCGCAGACCGATTCCAGTGCTCGCCTGCCACAGCCAAGAAGTGGGCCGACCGCTACCGTGCCGGCGGCCCTGAGGCGATGAACGACAAGTCCAGTCGACCGCATCGCAGTCCACGGCGGACCGACCGGCGTCGGGAACGCCGGATCATTAAGGTGCGTTTCACACGCCGCTGGGGTCCGCACCGCATCGCCGCTTACCTGCACCTGCCACGCTCGACGGTGGAGGCGGTGCTGCGCCGCTACCAGATGCCGCTGCTGCGGGATCTGGACCAGGCCAGCGGCCTGCCGGTGCGCCGAACCAGGGCACATCGGTATGAACACCCCGCGCCGGGGGATCTGATCCATGTCGACATCAAAAAACTCGGCCGTATCCCCGACGGGGGTGGGCATCGCATGCTGGGGCGCACGGTCGGTAACCGCAACAACAAAAAGCAGGGCCGCGGTTACGCCTATCTGCACCACGCGGTCGATGACCACTCTCGGCTGGCCTACTCAGAGATCCTCGCCGATGAACGCAAAGAGACCGCGGCAGCGTTTTGGGTCCGCGCCAAAGCGTTCTTCAACGCGCATGGCATCGAGGTCAAAAGGGTGCTCACCGACAACGGATCGTGTTACCGGTCAAAGCTGTTCGCCCAGACCCTGGGAGCTGGCATCGCCCACAAGAAGACCCGCCCCTACCGCCCGCAAACCAACGGCAAGGTCGAGCGATTCAACCGCACCCTCAACCAGGAATGGGCCTACGCCCAGACCTACTGCTCCGATGAAGCCCGCGCAGCGACCTACCAGAGCTGGCTGCATCACTACAATCACCACAGACCCCACACCGGCATCAAGAGCAAGACGCCGATTGACCGCCTACGCGTTCACAACCTACCCGTGAAGAACAGCTAGTTACCGCTTCACGCACTCACCGGTGGGCACCGGTTCTGTCGCGGCGACACCGCGCATCATCAGCCCGAAGACCTCCTTGGCGGTCAGCGCGAACCCGGTCTCGGGTTCGCCGATGGCGGCGCCGAAGCCGATGCCCAGCACCCGGCGGTCCATCCCGATCAGCGGGCCGCCCGAATCCCCTTGGCGGATGGACCCTCTGATCGAGTAGACCTCGCGGGTCACGGTCTTGGTGTTGTAGATGTCGGGGCCCTGCAGCTCGATGATGTCGCGGATCCGTGCGGGTGTGGCCGTGAACGGCCCGCCGCCGGGATAGCCGAGCACCAGCACGTCGGTGCCGGTGGTGGCCGGTTTCTCGGCCAGCCCCATCGGCGGGGCAGTCAGCTCGGGCACGTCGAGCACGGCGATGTCCATGTCCGGGTCGAACACCACGACGGTGGCGGACCGCTCCTCGTCGCCGACATGGACCGTGACGCTGTCGGAGCCGGCCACGGCATGTGCCGCCGACATCACCTTGTTGGGGGCGACGACGACACCGCTGCCCTCCAGCGACCGCTGGCAAGCGTGCGAGATCGCGTGCACCTTGACCACGCTGCGGGCCGCGTCGGCGACGACGGGTGACTTGGCCAGCGCGGGATCGGGCGGCGCGACCGACACGACCGTGGGTTCCGGTGACGAGGTGTCGGCGGGTTGGCTCGCGGTGCCGCAACCGGCGATCGACGCGGCGATCAGCGCCAGGCATGCCGCGAGTGCTCGAGGTGTCATCGCCGGACACGATAACCGGCCGACGGCGACGCCCGCCGACAGGCGCGGGTCAGCCCCGGGTCCGGCAGCACCTAGTCCACGAGGCGCAGCGCCGCGGCCGGGCACTGGGTCACGGCCCGCTGCATCCGCTCGCGGTCGGATTCGGGCCGGTCGGGGTCGTGCAGCACCACGTACCCGTCGTCGGTGACCTCGAAGACGTCCTCGGCGATGGACTCGCAGATGCCGTGACCGGTGCACTTGTCGAGGTCGACTTCGACGCGCATGTCCCTCCTATCGAACAACGGCGAGCTGGTTGCCGAGATCCGGTCGCCGAGGATATCGCCGAATCAGCGTGACACTTTGCCAATCTTTTGTAAAGTTAGCGCTTGTGTCGGGAGCCAGTGGTGAGTCCACCCGCGATCGCATCCTGGCCGCGACGGCCGAGGTGCTCGGTCGCAACGGGATGACCAAGCTGAGCCTGTCGGAGGTGGCGGCGCAGGCGCAGGTGTCCCGGCCGACGCTGTACCGCTGGTTCGCGTCCAAGCGCGAACTGCTCGACGCCTTCGTGGTGTGGGAGCGCCAGTTCTACGAGGAGGCGGTCAGCGCGGCGGTCGACGGGCTGCCGCCGGCCGAGCGACTCGACGCGGCGTTGCGCGTCATCGTCGACAAGCAGCGCTCCTATCCGGGGCTGCGGATGGTCGACATCGAACCCGAGCAGGTGATCAGGCGGTTGTCCCGGGTGATTCCGCTGATGCGGCAGCGGTTGTTGCGGCTGGCGACCGGCGCCGACGCGGAGATCGCGGTGGCGACGGCGGTGCGGGTCGCGGTGGCGCACTATCTGGTGCGCAGCGACGACGAGGACGAGTTCCTCGCGCAGATGCGCTGGGCGGCGCGGGTCAGGCATCCGGCGCCGTAGCCCGCAGCTCGGCGCGGATCTCCTCGCTGTGCTGTCCCAGCCGCGGGGCCACCGAGCGCGGCCGCGTCGGCGTGCCGTGGAAGTCGGCGGGGCTGGCGACCATCGGCATCACCCCGTCGTCGTCGGGCACGTCCACGATTCCGCCCGCGGCGTGGAACTGCTCGTCGCCCAGCACGTCCTCCAGCGAGTTGATCGGCGACCAGAACAGATCCGGTTCGGCGGCAAAGACTTCCGCCCACTCGTCGAGGGTCTTGGTGGCGAAGATCTCGTCGAGTTCGGCGATCAGTTCGGCGGCGTTGACGGCGCGGGCCTGCGGCGTCTCGTAGCGCGGGTCGGTCAGCCACTCGGGCCGGCCGACGGCGCGGCACAGCGGCGGCCAGTGCCTGCGCGCGTCCAGGCCGACGATCCAGAACCGCCGCCCGTCGCCCGCGGCGTAGTTGTTCATCGCGGGGTTGCCCATGGTCTCGCGCTGCCCGATCGCGATCGGGTTGCCGGTGAGCAGGAACGTGTTGAGGTCGAAGCTGACCGTGTAGGCGCCCTGCCGGTACAGCGATGTGGACACCAGTTGGCCTGTGCCGGTGCGGTTTCGGGCCACCAGTGCGGCACACACCGCGCCCGCCAGGGTCATGCCCGCAGAGTGGTCGCCCATCCCGCCGCGCTGGAACGGCGGTGTCTGGCCGGGCCGGGTGAGCAGGTGCGCCAGCCCCGACCGGGCCCAGAACGCGGCGACGTCGTAGGCGGCGCGGTCGGCGTCGGGGCCGTTCTCGCCGTACCCGGTGATCAGCCCGTACACCAGGCGCGGGTTGCGCGCGGCGACGGTGTCGAAGTCCAGCCCGATGCGGCGCAGCGCCGACGGCCGGATGTTGGTGATGAAAACGTCTGCGTCACAGAGCAGTTCGAGTGCAGTCTCCCGGTCGGCGGCGTCGGTGACGTCGAGCACGATGCTGCGCTTGCCGCGGTTGTCCATCTCGAACGGCGGGTTGACGTCGTCGCCGAGGCCCAGCATCCGGCCGAACATCCGCGCGGGGTCACCGGCAGGCGGTTCGATCTTGACCACGTCGGCGCCCCAGTCGGCGAGAATCCCGGCCGCCGCCGGGCCCGCCACCCACACACCGAGTTCGACAACCCGCACGCCCTGCAACGGTCCGGCCATCGCATCCTCTCGAATCGCATTTACAAATCCGTGTTGATTTGTAAGCTGTCCCGGTGGTCCGAGTTCCGCCAGTGGCAGGCCTCGTCGCGCACCTCGGTCGCGGCGTCCAACGTATCGCCACCGACGCCGTCGTCGGCCGGGTCCGGGCACTTCCCCGCTCGGTCGGCGAGCTGGACGCCGGGTACCTGTCCGGACTGCTGGGTCGGCCGGTGACGTCGGTGGCGGTGCTCGACGGCGACGCCGGGACCTCGTCGCGGGCGCGGCTGAAGCTGACCGGTGACGGCGTTCCGGAGACGGTGTTCGTCAAGATGCCCGCCGAGACCGTCGCGACCCGGCTGATGGGGGAACTGGGCCGGCTGGCGGCCACCGAGACTCGGTTCTACCGGGAACTGGCGCCGTCGCTGACGGGGCTTCCGGAGTCCCACGGTTCGGCGTTCGACCCGCTCACCGGGCGGTTCGTGCTGGTGCTCGAGGATCTGGCGGTGTCGGCCTGCGAGTTCCCCGACACGCTGCATCCGCTCAGCGTGGAGCAGGCCGGGCTGATCGTCGATCTGCTGGCGCGGCTGCACGCGACGTTCTGGGAGCGGGTGCCCGACTGGCTGTACACCGCCTCCGGCGACGCCACCTCGCTGCTGACCGGGGCGCTGCTGAAGACGTCGGCGCGGCGGATCGCCGAACGCGCCGACATCGACGTGGCTGCGGGCCGGTTCATCGACGACAACTACCGCGCCGTGGCCACGCTCATCGACCGGCCGCCGCACACCGTGATGCACGGCGACGCGCACCCGGGCAACGTGTACTTCCGCGACGGCGCGGCCGGACTGCTCGACTGGCAGGCGGTGCGGCGCGGGCACCCGGGCCGTGAGCTGGCCTACACCCTGGTGACCGGTATGACCTCCGATGCGCGTCGCGCCCATCAGCGCGACCTGCTCGACCGCTACCGCGACACGCTGGCCGCCGCGGGCGGACCTCGCCTGGACCGCGATGAGCTGTGGAAACGCTACCGGCAGGGCGCGTTGTACGCGTATGTGGCGGCGCTGATCACCGCGGGCATGGGCGGAATGCAGGCCGAGAGCATCGCGCTGGAGGGCCTGCGGCGCGCGGTGGCGGCACTACAAGATCTCGACACTGTCGCCGTACTGCGGGATTCACTGTCGTGAAGCATCTACGATCGGCACAGCGCGAAGCAGTCCCGACGAGTTTTCCGATGAGTTAGGCCCGGCAGTGAACGAACCGATGCATGACGCACCCGAGGACAACTCGACGCGCCACCGCATCCTCGTCGCGACCGCCGAGGTCCTCGCCCGCAGCGGGCAGACCAAGCTCAGCCTCTCGGAAGTCGCGCTGCAGGCCGGAGTGTCGCGCCCCACCCTGTACCGCTGGTTCGCCTCCAAGGCCGAGTTGCTCGCCGCGTTCGGCGAGTACGAACGCGACCAGTTCGACAGCGGCATCAGCAAGGCCACCGCCGGACTGCGCGGCACCGAGAAACTCGACGCCGCACTGCGCTTCATCGTCGACTACCAGCACTCGTACTCCGGGGTGCGACTGGTCGACATCGAGCCCGAGGTCGTCATCGCGCAGCTGAGCCGGATCATCCCGATCATGCGGGCCCGGCTGCAGAAACTGCTGCCCGGCCCGAACGGAGCGGTCAAGGCCGCCACCGCAATTCGCGTCGCCATCTCGCACTATATCGTGCGCAGCGACGACGACGATCAGTTCCTCGCCCAGCTGCGGCACGCCGCGGGGATTCGGCCGAACGCCTGACACTCACGCAAAAATTTGTAAAGCTGTACCCATGACGCAGGTGCAGACTGAGACCGGCGTGCTCGCCGGCGACGAACGGATGCTGATCGACGGCGAGCTGCTGACCACGGCCAGCGGCGCCACGTTCGACGTCGAGCATCCGGCCAGCGAGGAGGTGGTGGGTCGGGCCACCGACGGCACCGTCGAGGACATGGCCCGCGCGGTCGGCGCAGCGCGGCGCGCGTTCGACGAGACCGACTGGTCCCGCGACCTGGACTTCCGCTACCACTGCCTGACCCAGCTGCACGAGGCGCTGGAGCGCAACAAGGAACGGCTGCGCCGCATCCTGATCACCGAGGTCGGCTGCCCGGTGTCGGTGACGGGCAGCCAGATCGAGAGCCCGATCGACGAGGTCAAGCACTGGGCCGAGCACGGCAGGAACTTCGACTACCTCGTCGACAACGGTGTGCATGACACCCCGCTGGGCCCGGCGCGGCGCAAGATCCACTACGAACCCGTCGGTGTGGTCGGGGCGATCACCCCGTGGAACGTGCCGTTCTACCTCAACATCGCCGAGACGGTGCCCGCGCTGATGGCCGGAAACACCGTGGTACTCAAGCCCGCTCAGCTGACCCCGTGGTCGGGCACCGAGTACGCCCGGATCGTGGCCGAGGAGACCGATATCCCGGCCGGGGTGTTCAACGTCGTGGTGTCCAACGCCAACGAGGTGGGTGCGGCGCTGTCGGCCGATCCGCGCGTGGACATGATCACGTTCACCGGGTCGACGGCGACCGGGCGGGCGATCCTGGCCGCCGGTGCGCCGACGGTGAAGAAGACGCTGCTGGAGCTGGGCGGCAAGTCGGCCCACATCGTGCTCGACGACGCCGATTTCAACTCCGCGCTGTCGATGGCGGCGATGATGGCGTGCGTGATGAGCGGCCAGTCCTGCATTCTGCCGAGCCGGATCCTGTTGCCGCGCAGCAGATATGACGAAGGCATCGAGATACTCAAGACCATGATGGAGGGGTTCCCGGTCGGAGACCCGTGGACCCCGGGCAACATGCAGGGCCCGCAGATCAGCGAAACCCAGCGCCAGAAGGTGCTCGGCCTGATCAAGTCGGGCATCGACTCCGGGGCGCGGCTGGTCACCGGGGGCGGCATCCCGGAGAACCTGCCGAAGGGCTACTACACGCAGGCCACGCTGCTGGTCGACGTGGATCCGGATTCGCAAGTGGCGCAGGAGGAGATCTTCGGCCCGGTGCTGACGGTGACGCCGTACGACACCGAGGACGAGGCCGTCGCGATCGCCAACAACACGATCTACGGGCTGTCCGGTGAGGTGTCGTCGGCCGACGTGGAGCGTGCGTTCCGGGTGGCGTGCCGGATGCGCACGGGCAACGTGACGATCAACGGCAAGAGCCACTTCGGGATCGGCAGCCCGTTCGGCGGCACCAAGCAGAGCGGGCTGGGCTACCGCAACGGCGAAGAGGGCTACAAGGAGTACCTGGAGGCCAAGACGATCGGCATGCCCGACCAGTGAGCGACCAGCGGGTCCGCGACGAGCTCGAGATCCGGGCGCTGCTGTACCGGTACGCCCGCGCGGTCGACACCAAGGACTGGGAGCTCTACAAGAGCGTGTTCACCGAGGACGCGGTGATCGACTACACCTCGGCGGGCATCCCGGTCGGGTCCCGCGACGAGATCGCCGCGCTGTTCGGCCAGGCGTTCACCGCGATCCCGTGGTCCATGCACTACATCACCAACATCGAGGCCGACATCGACGGGGACACCGCGACGGTCCGCGCGATGTTCTACAACCCGATGCAGGTGGCGGGGATGGCGGAGCAGAGCTCCTGCGGCGGCTACTACCACCACGAGCTGGTGCGCACACCCGACGGCTGGCGCAGCCGCCACCTGCGCGAGGACAACGTCTGGTTCCTCAACAAGCCCGGCGGCTGAGTCGTCGAGACTGCGCACAGATCGCGAATCCGGGCGAAATCGCGATCTCTCAGCAGTCTCGGCGTAGAGAGAGGTCAGCCCTCGGCGGCCAACTGACCGCACGCCGCGGCGATCTCGCGGCCACGGGTGTCGCGCACCGTGCACGACACCCCGCGCTCGCGGACCCGTCGCACGAACTCGCGCTCGACCGGTTTGGGACTGGCGTCCCACTCGCTGCCCGGTGTCGGGTTCAGCGGGATGAGGTTGACGTGCGCCAGCGGACCCAGCGCGGCGTGCAGCTTCCTACCCAGAAGGTCGGCGCGCCAGGGCTGGTCGTTGACGTCGCGGATCAGCGCGTACTCCACCGACACCCGCCGCCCGGTGCTCTCGGCGTAGTAGCGCGCCGCGTCGAGCACCTCCGACACCTTCCAGCGGTTGTTCACCGGGACCAGCGTGTCGCGCAGCTCGTCGTCGGGGGTGTGCAGCGACAGCGCCAGCGTCACCCCGAGCCGCTCGTCGGCGAGCTTGCGGATCGCCGGGGCCAGCCCGACCGTCGACACCGTCACCGAGCGCGCCGAGATGCCGAATCCGTGCGGGGGCGGTGCGGTGATCCGCCGGACCGCGGCCACCACCCGGTTGTAGTTGGCCAGCGGCTCGCCCATGCCCATGAACACGATGTTGGACAGCCGCCCACCCCGCGCGGCGGGCACGATGCCCTCCCCGTCCCGGTCGCGCAGCTCCACCGCCGCGGCGCGCACCTGCTCGAGGATCTCGGCCGTCGACAGGTTGCGTTTCAGCCCGCCCTGGCCCGTCGCGCAGAACGGGCACGCCATCCCGCACCCGGCCTGCGACGAGATGCACACGGTGTTGCGCTGCGGGTAGCGCATCAGCACCGACTCGAACGTGGTGCCGTCGACCGCGCGCCACAGCATCTTGCGGGTCTCCCCGCCGTCGGTCTCGATCTCGCGCACCGCCTGCAGCAGCGTCGGGAACAGCGCCTCGGCGACCTGGTCGCGCACCGCGGCGGGCAGGTCGGTCATCTGGTGCGGGTCGGCGGTGAACCGGCCGTAGTAGTGGGTGGCCAACTGTTTGGCGCGGAACTTCGGCAGCCCGAGCTCCTCGACGGCGGCCACCCGGCCGGCTTCGTCGAGGTCGGCGAGATGCCGCGGCGGCATGGCACGGCGCGGCGCATCGAAGACGAGGGGCAGGGAGGTCGACATGGGCTTCGCCCCAGTATTCCACTGCCGGGGAATGCGGCGGTTACGCGAGCAGCGTCAAAACCACCCAGCCGGCCACCGCCGACGGCAACATCGCGTCGATGCGGTCCATGATCCCGCCGTGGCCGGGCAGCAGCGTGCCCATGTCCTTGATCCCGAGATCGCGTTTGACCTGCGATTCCACCAGGTCGCCGAGCACGCCGGTGATGACCAGCATCAGCCCGAGCGGCACACCCACCCAGGCCGGCTTGTCGAGGAAGAACGTCACCGACACCACAGCCGCGGCGGTCCCGAACAGCAGCGAGCCGCCCAGGCCCTCCCAGGACTTCTTCGGGCTGATCGCCGGCGCCATCAGGTGCTTGCCGAACAGCACGCCGGCCACGTAGCCGCCGATGTCGGCGAACACCACGGTGGCGATCACGGTGAAGACCCGGGCGCCGCCGTTGTCCTGGAAGATCAGCAGCGCGGTGAACGACGCGAACAGCGGCACCCAGGTGGCCACCAGCACCGTGGCGGAGATGTCCCGCAGGTAGTTGACAGGCTGGTGGTTCAGGCCGTGGCCAACCAACCGCCACACCATGCAGATGACGATCGTGGCGCCGTACGCACCGAGCAGACCGGCGGCACCGAACGGCCAGGTCAGCCAGATCATCGCCAGTCCGCCGAGCAGCAACGGCACCGCGGGCAGGTCGTAGCCGGCCTCCCGCAGCCGGCAGATCACCTCGTGGGTGGCGATCGGCAGGAACACCGTCAGCACCGGCAGCCAGCCGATCGGCCAGAACAGCAGCACGCCGATGGCCATCGCGCCCAGCACGACGCCGACCGCGATCGCCGCGGGAAGGTTGCGGCCCGCCCGCGACTTCTTGGCGGGCGGCTGATCGTCGAGGGGCGTCTCTGCCACGGGACTCGGATGCTGCTCGGGCACTAGACCTCCAGCAGCTCGCCCTCTTTGTGCTTGACGAGTTCGTCGATCTGGCTGGTGTAGGTCGCGGTGATCTTGTCGAGGTCCTTCTCCGCGCGGGCCACCTCGTCCTCGCCGGCCTCGCCGTCCTTCTTGATCCGGTGCAGCTCCTCCATCGCCTTGCGGCGGATGTTGCGCACCGACACCTTGGCGTCCTCACCCTTGGCCTTGGCCTGTTTGACCAGGTCACGACGCCGTTCCTCGGTCAGCTGCGGGATCGCGACACGAATGACGTTGCCGTCGTTGGTCGGGTTGACACCGAGGTCGGAGTTGCGGATGGCCTCCTCGATGTTGCGCAGCTGGTTGGCCTCGTACGGCTTGATCACGACGAGCCGCGCCTCGGGCACGTTGATGCTCGACAGCTGGGTGATCGGGGTGGGCGATCCGTAGTAGTCGACGCTGACGCGCGCGAACATGCCGGGATTGGCGCGGCCCGTGCGGATCGAGCCCAGGTCGTCTCGGGCCACCGATACGGCCTTCTCCATCTTCTCCTCGGCGTCGAAGAGGGTTTCCTCGATCACGCTTGTTCTCCCGTCGCTGTAACGCTCGTCCCTGAACCGTTCAGGTGGTGACCAGTGTTCCGATCTTCTCACCTGCGACCGCGCGCGCGATATTGCCGTCGGTGAGCAGGTTGAACACCAGGATCGGCATGCCGTTGTCCATGCACAGGCTGAAGGCCGTCGCGTCGGCGACCTTCAGGCCGCGGTCGAGGACCTCGCGGTGGCTGATCTCGGTGAGCAGCTCGGCGTGGGGGTCCTCCCGCGGGTCGGCGGTGTAGACCCCGTCGACCGCCTTGGCCATCAGCACGACCTCCGCGCCGATCTCCAGCGCGCGCTGAGCCGCGGTGGTGTCGGTGGAGAAGTACGGCAGGCCCATGCCGGCGCCGAAGATGACCACGCGGCCCTTCTCCAGGTGCCGCACCGCGCGCAGCGGGATGTAGGGCTCGGCGACCTGGCCCATGGTGATCGCCGTCTGCACCCGTGTGGCGATGCCCTCCTTCTCCAGGAAATCCTGCAGCGCCAGGCTGTTCATCACGGTGCCGAGCATGCCCATGTAGTCGCTGCGGGTGCGTTCCATTCCGCGCTGCTGCAGCTGTGCTCCGCGGAAGAAGTTGCCGCCGCCGATCACCACCGCCACCTGCACGCCGCTGCGGACCACCTCGGCGATCTGGCGTGCCACCTGGTGGACGACGTCGGGGTCGAGGCCGACCTGGCCGCCGCCGAACATCTCGCCCCCGAGTTTGAGCAACACGCGGCGGTACGGCCGGTTCGAATCGGCGGACGCCTCGGCTCCGGTGGGTTCTGGAGCTGCCATCCGACTCCTTCGGTCCTCGCCTGCGATTCACCTAATCCTGCCCTATAGCCTGCTCCCGCAACGCGATGGGGGTGGCGAGTTGCGGCATTTATCCCAGGTGTGCCTCCAGCAGCCAGCCCGGGAGCGACTTGCGGCCGCCGGCCTCCTCGCGGATGTCCTGGAACGGCAGCGTGACGTCGGGGTTGTCGGGCAGCACCGCGTGGATGCGGGCGGGCCGGACGTCGTCGATCACCCAGTACCGGCCGACGACCTCGCGCAACTCCTCCTCGGTGACCGGGTTGGCGGGCCCGTCGGGCAGCTTGTCGCGGTCGAACACCAGCACGAAGTACGACGCGCCGGGCGCGGCCGCGCGCACGATCGACCGCTGGTAGCCCTCCCGCGCCTCGACGGGGATGGAGTGAAACAGGGTGGAGTCGACGATGGTGCCGAACCGGCCGTCGTAGCCGGTGAAGTTGCTGATGTCGGCGACCTCGAAGGTCGCGGTGGTCAGACCACGCCGTTTCGCCTCGGCGCGGGCGAGGTCGATGGCGGTCGGCGACAGGTCCAGGCCGACGGTGGTGTACCCGCGCTCGGCGAGGTACATCGAGGTGGCCGCCTCACCGCAGCCGGCGTCGAGCACCTCGCCGTGGAATCTGCCCGCGTCGATCAGCGACCTGATCTCGGGCTGGGGTTCACCGATGCTCCACGGCGGCCGCTCCCCCATCTCGGGCACCTCGCCGCGGTAGGCGGCGTCGAACAGTTCGTCGGGGTTCATGTCCTGCGGATGGCTCATTCCCCCGTGGTACCACGCGACCACCGCCACCGTGGAAACTCCGCCGAACCGGTGAAGAGTCGTTGCGTCGCAGCAACTCTGGCTCCCGCCCCGCTCGCGACCGTCGCGACCGGGTGAATTCTGGGAGACTACCGGCATGAAATTCGTGCTGGCACCGGACTCGTTCAAGGAGTCGATGACCGCCTCGCAGGCGGTGGCGGCGATGCGGGCCGGTGTGCGGGAGGTGTTCCCGGACGCCGAGATCGTCGGGGTGCCGATGGCCGACGGCGGCGAGGGCACCGTCGACGCGGTGGTCGACGCCCTGCACGGTCAGCGGGTCGAGGTGCCGGTGGCCGACGCGCTGGGCCGCACCGTGACCGCGCAGTTCGGCCACGTGGCCGCGCGGGCGCTGGCGGTGATCGAGATGGCGGCCGCCGCCGGACTGGAGCTGATCCGGCCCGAAGAGCGAGACATCTTGCGCGCCAGCACATTCGGAGTCGGTCAGCTGATCACCGCAGCGCTGGACCGCGGCGCCCGGGAGATCCTGATCGGCCTGGGCGGTTCGGCCACCAACGACGGTGGCACCGGGATGCTCACCGCGCTGGGCGCCCGGTTCCTCGACGCCGACGGGTCGGCCCTGCCGCCCGGCGGTGCGGCGCTGCAGCGGCTCGAGACGATCGACCTGCGCGGCCTGGATCCGCGGCTGCGCGATGTGCGGATCCGCGTCGCCTCCGACGTCACCGCACCGCTGCTGGGGCCGACGGGCGCCAGCGCGGTGTTCGGCCCGCAGAAGGGGGCGGGCCCGGCCGACGTCGAGACCCTCGAGGCGGCGCTGTCGCGGCTGGCGTCGGTGACGGCGGCGACGCTCGGCAACGCCGACCCGCGCAGGCCCGGTGCGGGCGCGGCCGGCGGGGTCGGCTTCGCGCTGGTCGAATTCCTCGGCGCCACAATCCAATCGGGTGTCGAGGAGGTCGCCGAGACGGTTGGACTGGGCGGGGCGGTGCAGGGCGCCGACTGGGTGTTCACCGGTGAGGGCGGCGTCGACGCCCAGACCGTGATGGGTAAGACGCCGTTCGGGGTCGCACAGGCGGGCATCCGGGCCGGCGCGAAGGTGGTCATCCTCGCCGGTCGCGTCAGCCCGGACGCCGCGGTGCTGCTGGAGCACGGGGTGCGGCGACTGGTCGCGATCACCCCCGACGGCACGCCGCTGGAGAAGGCGTTGCGGGACGGCCCCGCCTTCCTGAGCCGCGCGACCGCCGAGGTGTGTCGCGACCTCGCCGACTAGTTGTGGTGGTGGCAGGCCGGCGGTGACGGCGGCAGGTCCAGCGCCGGGTTGCCGTCGAAGAAGCCGACCGGCTTGAGCATGAACCCGGTGTAGTGGCACGGCATCACCGGCCAGTCCTCCGGGCACACCACGTGATGGGCGCCGACGGTGTACCACAGCACGATGTCGGTGTTCTCCAGCGGTGCGTCGTCGGCGACGTAGTCCGGCAGGCCCTGCGCCTCAGCGCACTGGTACATGTAGTCGCCGGCCGCGTACTTCTCGGCCGGGTCGTACTTGGTGACCCACAGGTTGTGCTGGACGAACCGGGCGCGGTCGTAGATCCACGAGCCCTCCTGGACCATCACCGGCACGACCGTCTTGGGCATCAGCTTGTACCCGGTCGGGCTGCCCAACTCGTTGATCTTGTTGGGGTTGACGATCTTCCAGTACCGGCCCGTCGAGAACTCCCAGTCCCGGGCGCCGTCGGCCTCGGAGGCCACCAGGGTGTCGCGGGTGATCCAGGCGTTGTGGTGCGGGTTGAGCTCGGGCTCCGGTTCGGGGATCGAATCCACCTCGTACACACTGTTTCCCGGCCCGTCGACGTTCATGTCGAGGCGGAAGTTGAAGAAGTGCTGGTGGTTGGGCCCGTACATGCCGGGGGCCACGATCTTGCCCCACCGCGGGGTCTCGCCGTCCTTGACCGCCCCGGTGGTGATCACGCCGGTGAGCTTGACCTCCACCTCGATGGTCGCGTCGTTGTAGAAGTACCAGAAGAACCCGTACTCGTAGTTGCCGACGGTGCAGATCATCGAGATCACCAGCCGCCGCGACCGCCGCACCTCGACCTCGTCGGTGCGGAAGTCGGTGTGCTTCCAGTTGATCCCGAAGTCCTCCTCGTGCATGCAGATCGCGTTCGGGATGACCACCGGGTTGCCCGACGAATCGTTGACCGTCGCGTCGAAGTAGTAGATCTCCCCGAGACAGTCACAGCCCAGCGTCAACGAGTTGGCCGAGAAACCCATGCCGACCTCACCCATGTCGAACACGTTCTTGTTCCAGTGGGTGGGCGAGGAGTCGCCGTAGGGCACCACCATCTCCGACAGCGCGCCGCGGTACAGGATCGGCCGCACGGTCCCACGGTCGTTGTAGGTGACCTCGTGGATCGTCAGCCCCTCACGAGGGTTGAAACCGACCCGCAGCGACCACTTCTGCCACGTCACATGCCAGCCGTCGACGGTGAAGCTCGGGCCCTCGGGCTGGGTGATCTCGATCGGCTTGACGTCCTGCCGGTACTCGGTGAACGCCGGCCGGTTGTCGGGATCGAACATGAACTGCTCGGTGTAGTTGCCCGCCTTCAGCGGCAGCGGCACCACCCCGTGGTCCTCGACGTCGAGCACCGTCATCGTGTCGAGGTCGAGGGTGACGATCAGGCCCTCCACCGGTCGCGCGTAACCGTTCTCGCCGGGAGCGGTGCGCACGAAGGTCAGCGGACGGCAGACCAGCGGCGAGTTGTCGTAGTGGTCCTGTGGGCCGTAGTACCCCGCAGGCCACGGGTCGATCATCGCGAGGCTGAAGTCGGTGACGCCGCGTTTGCGCATCGCCTCCTGCCACCGCGGATCCTCGCGGACCACCTCCTCCACCTGGGTCATCCACTCCATCAGGTAGGACGGGAAGCGGCCGGGGACCGCCTTCCACGACGTGATGATCCGCGCCTCGACGTCGACCTTGGCCTCGTAGATGGTCTTGGCCGCGGTGTCGTAGAGCGAGCAGAATGCCTCGCGCGCAACGTCTTCGACACCGTCGAAGGTGAGGCTGTCGGGTTTGGGCGGTTCGGCCAGCTGGATCATCACGAACCGCAGGGTGGGAGTGGCGTATTCGGATTCGCTGATGATGGCCGCGGCGGTGCTGATCTCCTCACCCGTCAGCGGGTCCAGCGGATACCGGACGGAATCCGTGGTGGAGATTCCTGCAACGGTGCTTTCCATCGTCATTTCGTTTCGTCCTTCAACTCGAGAACCGCCAGATGTGCCAGAGCGTCTTGCTGCGAAACCTTGTGCGCGGAGCGGCGTCCGAAGATGTAGACCGCCAGACCGAGCAGGAACATCCCCACCGCGATCCCGCCGACCCAGGTCATCCAGTTGGCGGTGGAGACGTTGATCCACGGCGTCACGAACGAGTAGTAGACGCCGCCGATCGTGCCCAGCGTACCGACGATCACGGTGATCCACACGCCGACCATTCCGCCCGGGATGCGCCAGAACTGTTCATTCGCATAGCGATCCGCGTACTTCTTGCGGGCCACGACGACCGGGAACAGGAAGAAGAAGCCGGAAAGCAGCCACACCGTGGACAATCCGCCCTGCAGATACACGGTGACGTTGGCCATGCTGCTCTGCGAATACAGTGCGACCAGAATCACAGACGAGATCACACCCTGAATCAGCACGGCGGTCACCGGATTTCGGGTGCGCGGGTTGAGGTGGGTGAAGATCCGCGGCAGGTGCCGCTCCAGGCCGGACACGAAGATCAGCCGGGAGTAGGCGACCTGGTAGGTCATCATCGCCACGATGATGATGCCGGCCAGCACCACCGCGCAGATCTCCATCAGGCCCGGGAACCCGGACCGGCCCAGGTTGGCGACGACGCCGGTGACCGGGTCGATCTCGTCGCTGGGCAGCACCATCATCGTGCCCAGCGTGGTCAGCAGGTAGATCAGCACCAGGGCGGTGGAGCCCCACAGGATCATCCGCGGGCCGCTGCGGCGCACCGACAGGAACTCCGCACCCATGTTGTAGGGCGTCTCGACGCCGAGCAGGTACAGCAGCACGGTGCCGTACAGGAACCCGGCGGCGGCGAAGTTGGGCACCAGCGCGTCATGCCAGCTGAACGGGGTGGCCGAACCGTTCTCGCCGGCGTAGAGCAGCCCGCAGATGAAGATCGTCAGCGTCAGCGCGCAGTAGATCAGGAACACGATGTTGATCACCCGCTGGTTGGCGGCCAGCTTGGCCAGCGACAGCGCCACCACGGTCCACAGGATCACCAGCTGCAGGATGATGCTTGTCATCAGGCCGATCTCGGCGTGGAAGGCCAGCAGCAGGAACTGCAGCACCACCGCGGGTGAGGCGGCGGCGTTGAGGATGACCGGCACCCACGACAGGTAACCGCCGATGAAGCCCCAGGTCTCCCCCATCGTCCGGTACGCCCAGATGTACACCCCGCCCTGCCCCGGCCACAGGTTGCCGAGTTCGACGACCGCCATGCCGGCCGGCACCAGGAAGGTCAGGATGCCGAGCACCCACATCGGGATCGCGGTCCAGCCGCCTGCGGCCATCACCGACGAGCCGGTGATCCAGCAGATGATGAACACGTAGGCCGCGGTGAGCCCGAATGTGCCCATCACCTTCGGCAGGATCTGCTCGGGGACCAGCTCGGTGACCATCGGCTTGTCCCGATCGGACGCCGAGGTGCCGGTCACCGGCGCCGTTTCTGCTTGTGTCATGTTGTCTCCCAGGGGATTCAGTTGACGATCTGTCCGTCTTTCATCCGGACAACACGGCTCGCTTCGTCGGCCACCGTGGGGTCATGGGTGCTGGCGACCACGGTGACGCCCAGCGTCGAGCACAGGTCGCGCAGCATGCGCACCACCGTCTCTCCGGTCCGGTGGTCGAGGTTGGCTGTCGGCTCGTCGGCAAGCACCAAAGTCGGTTTGCTGATCAGCGAGCGCGCGATCGCGGTGCGCTGCTGTTCACCGCCGGACATCCTGGTGGGCTGGTGGTGGATCCGGTGTGAGAGCCCGACGAGTTCGAGCAGTTCGATCGCGCGGGCGCGCAGCGCCTTGCGGTCGTAGGGCTCGAACATCAGCGGCAGCTCGACGTTCTCGACCGCCGACAGGAACGGGATCAGGTTGTAACTCTGGAAGATGAAGCCGATCGTGTCGTGACGCAGCGCGGCGTACTGGCTCTCGGTCAGTGTCCCGGTGTCGGTTCCGGTGATCTTGACGGTGCCCTTGGTGGGCCGGTCCAGGCCGCCGATGATGTTGAGCAGCGTCGACTTACCGCTGCCGCTCGGACCCATCAGGCAGACGAATTCACCGGGCATCACCTGAAGTTCGACAGCCACCAGGGCCTTGACGATCTCGTCGCCGAGCTTGTGCAGCTTCCACACATCG
The DNA here is from genome assembly GCF_001583415.1 of Mycolicibacterium phlei. The sequence goes on along the minus strand of NZ_CP014475.1, from coordinate 2,232,355 downwards.
GAGATCTCGATCACCGGCGCCCGCTCGCCGGCACCGGAGTGCACCGTGGTTTCGTCGATCGCGGTCATACGTCAGCCTCCAGCGGTCAGGGAACGGATGGGTGGACGCGAAGCGGCGCGCAGCGTCGGGATGACGCTGGTGGCCAGCGCGGCGATGACGCTGACCCCGATCGCGACGCCGACCCCGGCCAACAGGCCGGCGATCGACACCCCGGTCGCCACCAGTCCCGTCAGCCCGATAACGACCCCGCACCCGGCGGCCAGCGCGGCCCCGGCCAGCGCACCGAGCACCGCGGCGACCACGGGTTCGACCAGCAGTGCCGCGACGACCGGCCGGCGCGGTATGCCGGTGGCGCCCAGCACCCCGAGTTCCCGGGTGCGGTGCGCGATGGTGCGGGTGGTGGCCACGGCGACCTCCACAACCCCGACCAGCAGCACGGTGATCGCGATCAGCACGACGGCGCGGCCGATCTCATCGGCGTGGCCGAGTGAGGCCGACTGCGCCCGGATGCCTTCCGACATCCCGAACACCACGACCACGAGGAAGGCGCCGGTGGCGGTGGTCACGGCGGGCAGCGCCATCTCGCGCAGCCGCCGTCGGGCCGAGAGCCACCCGTAGGACAGGCCTTTGGACAGCATCAGGCACCTCCCAGCAGGGCTACCGGACGCTGCTGCAACAACCGGTGCACGGGGACCAACGCCCCGACGATCGCCATCGCGGGCAGGAACGCGGCGACCATCCCGGCGGCCTGCAGCCACGCGGTCGTCGTCGCGATACCCGGAATCACCAGTGCCACAGCGGCTCCGGCGGTCAGCACGCCGATCAGGTAGGCGGCGACGAACACGATCGCCGATTCGACGAGGAAGAAGTACAGCACCTCGTCGGCCAGACCGATGCTCGACATGATGCCGAACTCGCGGCGCCGTTCGTGCACCGCGGCCAGAAACGACGAGAGCGCGATCACGAAGCCCAGCGCCAGGCCGATGATCGAGATGAGTCCCAGGGTGGACCCGGTCACCTTGCCGGAGAACAGCGCCGAGTACTTCTGCTCGAAGCTCAGCGGCCCGGTGCCGACGAGGGTGTCGTAGACCAGGCCGGGGCCGTCCGGGTCGGGCGTCACCGCCGGATCGGCGGTGTGCTCGAGACCTGTTGCCTCACCGAGTGTTTCGGCGAGATTTCGGCGGCTCTGCAGGTCCGCCGGGACGGTGACCGTCCACCAGCCGTTGTCCCCGACGAGGCTGTGCGCCAGCGGTGTCGCCACCACCACCGACTGCCCGGGGCCGTCGACGACGACCGCGAGCTCCTGGCCGCCGATCGTCACCCGGTCGCCCTCCCCCACCCGCAGGCGCTCGGCCAGACCGGATCCGAAAACCGCTTGCCCAGAGGGTGTTTCGTCGCTTCCGCGCACCGACACCCGCTGTCCGTCGATGTCGGTGACCCCGGACAGCGTGCGCTTCGCCGCCCACCCCTCGGGAACGGTCAGGCGCGGCGCCGGCCCGCCGGCCACCAGCGCCTGGGCGTCACTGTCGTAGTGCACACCGGCGGCGGGCACCGCCCACAGGTGCGCGTCGCCCAGCACGTCGGTGACCGAATCCGCCCCGGTGGTGGCGAAACTCGACGAAATCGTGCGCACCACAGTCACACACGCGATCGCCAGGGCGATGCCGAGCACCGACAGGATGAACCGCTCCGGGCGCCTGCGGATGTTGGCCAGGGCGAACCGGACCAGGCATCCGAACGTGTTACCGGAGGTGGTGGCGATACCGGTTGTAGTGCTGACCTGTCTGGTCTCCACGCGCAAAATGGTCTGCCTGCCAGGTTTCACCGGCTGCAGCGCGGAGTGTCTGAGGCGTTAACTCGCCCGGCGTTGAGTTAAGGGCCTGTGACTGCGTTTCCTGTCGGGAATTTTTGTGCGTGAATCAGTCGGTTATGCGTGCCCAGGGCTGCGCCTCTTCGAGTTCGTAGGCCAACGCCAGCAGTCGCCGGTCCTCGCCCAGCGGCGCGGAGAACATCATGCCGACCGGCAAACCGTCGGCGGTCTGTGCGAGCGGCAGCGAGATCGCCGGCTCCCCGGTGGCGTTCTGCAGCGGGGTGAACGCCACCCAGTCGATGAGCCGGTCGATGATCGTCTGATAGTCCTGAGTCGGATCGAGGTGGCCGATACGCGGCGGCGGGTCGGCCAGCGTCGGCATCAGCACGACGTCGTAGTCGCGGGTGGCGCGCTCGGTGATCCGGCGGATCCGGGCCAGCCGCGCGATCGCCAGCGGCAGCCTGTGCAGGTTGCGCGCCGCGTGCCGGTCCAGGCCCAGCGTGAGGTTGTCCAGCCGGCTGCGGTCGAAGGTGGTGCCGAACATGCGTCGGCCCCCGCGCACCAGCGCGAACGCCAGGAACGACCAGTAGAGCAGGAAGTCGTCGGCGAAATGGGCGGGCACCGGGTTGTCGATGAATTCGACCTTGTGGCCAAGCGACTCCAGCAGCGCCGCGGTCTTGGTCGTCAGCTCCCGCACCTCGGGGGCGGCGTCGCGGACGATCGAGCGCGTGCACACGGCGATCCGCAGCCGCTCGGCGCTGGGACCGGTGACGTCGCCGATCGCGGGCAGCCGGGGGTTGGCGAAGGCCTTCTCGGCCTCGCGGTAGAACGCCGCGGTGTCACGCACCGAGCGGGTGACGACGCCGTCGTGCACGATGCGCACCGGCATCTGGCGCACGTCTTTGTCCAGGGGCAGCCGGCCCCGCGAGGGTTTGAGTCCGACCAGTCCGTTGCACGAGGCCGGGATCCGGATCGACCCGCCGCCGTCGTTGGCGTGCGCGATCGGCACCACGCCCGCGGCCACGAAGGCCGCCGACCCCGACGACGACGCGCCGGCGGTGTGCTCCGGGTTCCACGGGTTGCGCACCGGACCGATCCGCGGGTGCTCGGCGGCGGCGCTGAACCCGAACTCGCTGAGCTGGGTCTTGCCCAGGGGCAGCAGGCCGGTCGCCAGGAACGCGCGGGCGAAGTCGCCGTCGGCGGGCTGCGGGCGCGGTTCCCAGGCGTCGGTGCCCTGCATGGTCGGCATGCCCGCGACGGCGACGTTGTCCTTGATGAAGGACGGCACCCCGTCGAAGTACCCGCCGTAGGGCCGCGGCGCGGCGGCCCGCCTGCGGGCCCGGTCGAACGCCTCGTAGGCCAGGCCGTTGAGCGCGGGGTTCACCTTCTCGGTGCGGGAGATCGCGGCCTCGACGAGTTCGGTCGCCGACACCGCGCCGTTGCGCAGCGCCTCGACGAGACCCACCGCGTCGTGCTCACCCAGGGCGTCGTCGCCGAAGGCACTGATCCGAGTCATGCCGCCACGGTACCAACTCGTACCGCGGCTGCGTGGCGGGTCCGGAAACGCGACGAGCGCCCACCCCCGGTGGGGATGGGCGCTCGTGCGGAAAACCGCTTAAGCCGGGTCGATAGGCCTGACTCCTCCTCCGGGCTCGTACCTCGCCTGGCGTCGTCGTCAGGCCTGGCCGACCTCGAAGCGGACGAACCGCTTGACGGTGACACCGGCCTCGTCGAGCAGCTGCTTGACGGACTTCTTGTTGTCGGACACCGACGGCTGATCGAGCAGCACGACGTCCTTGTAGAAGCCGTTCACGCGACCCTCCACGATCTTCGGCAGCGCCTGCTCGGGCTTGCCCTCGTTGCGGGCGGTCTCCTCGGCGATACGACGCTCGTTGGCGACGATGTCCTCGGGAACGTCCTCACGGGTGAGGTACTTGGCCTTCAGCGCGGCGATCTGCAGCGCGACCGCGTGCGCGGCCTCGGCGTTGGAGCCCTCGTACTCGACCAGCACACCCACGGCCGGCGGCAGGTCCGCGGCACGCTTGTGCAGGTAGGTCTCGACGGTGCCGTCGAAGTAGGCGACCCGGCGCAGCTCCAGCTTCTCGCCGATCTTGGCCGACAGTTCGGCGATGACCTGCTCAACGGTCTTGTCGCCGACCTTGGCGGCCTTGAGGGTGTCGACGTCGTTGGCCTTCGACGCGGCGGCGGCCTCGACGATCTGCTCGGCGACGGCCTGGAACTCCGCGTTCTTGGCGACGAAGTCGGTCTCGGAGTTCAGCTCGATCAGCGCGCCGTCCTTGGCCGCGACCAGACCCTCGGCGGTGGCGCGCTCAGCGCGCTTGCCGACGTCCTTGGCGCCCTTGATGCGCAGCAGCTCGACTGCCTTGTCGAAGTCGCCGTCGGCTTCGACGAGCGCGTTCTTGCTGTCGAGCATGCCGGCGCCGGTCAGCTCCCGCAGGCGCTTGACGTCGGCGGCGGTGTAGTTGGCCATATCTAGCTCTCCGTCTTCGAATCGGTCTGGCCCGCCTCGGGAGCCGCAGCGCCCTCAGCGGTCGGGGTGGCGGCTGGCGCCGCGGCGCTGGCCAGCAGCTCCTGCTCCCACTCGGCGAGCGGCTCGGCGGCCTCGGGCTTGTCGCCGTCGCGGCCGGCACCGGCGCGGGCCTGCAGACCCTCGGCGACCGCGGCCGCGATCACCTTGGTCAGCAGCGCGGCCGAGCGGATGGCGTCGTCGTTGGCCGGAATCGGGTAGTCCACCAGGTCGGGATCGCAGTTGGTGTCGAGGATCGCGATGACCGGGATACCGAGCTTGCGGGCCTCGCCGACGGCGATGTGCTCCTTGTTGGTGTCGACGACCCAGATCGCCGACGGCACCTTCTGCATGTCGCGGATACCGCCGAGCGAGCGCTCCAGCTTGTTCTTCTCGCGGGTCAGCATCAGGATTTCCTTCTTGGTGCGACCCTCGAACCCGCCGGTCTGCTCCATCGTCTCGAGTTCCTTGAGACGCTGCAGCCGCTTGTGCACGGTCGAGAAGTTGGTGAGCATGCCGCCCAGCCAGCGCTGGTTCACGTAGGGCATGCCGACGCGGGTGGCCTCTTCGGCGATCGACTCCTGCGCCTGCTTCTTGGTGCCGACGAACATGATCGTCCCACCGTGGGCGACGGTCTCCTTGACGAACTCGTACGCCTTGTCGATATAGGTGAGCGTCTGCTGCAGGTCGATGATGTAGATGCCGTTGCGGTCAGTGAAGATGAACCGCTTCATCTTGGGATTCCAGCGCCGGGTCTGGTGCCCGAAGTGGGCGCCGCTGTCCAGCAGCTGCTTCATGGTGACTACGGCCATGGCCAGCCATACCTCTTCTAGTTGTCGGTTGTCGTCCGGCGTCGGGTGATGCCGGACCCTGGTGACTGCCGGATGCCAGACCTGGCTCGGAAAGACCCGAGTCGGGACCGACGGCATCCGTATACGCCCGAAAAAACCCGGGTCGTGCGCAGACACGCGAAGTCAGCTCGCGCGAACGAGCTGCGGATAGGAGTTTACACCCTGCACAGGGGTGCTTTTTCCACCGTGGACCAGGCTATCCACAGATCGGCGGTGGACCCTGGCGCGACCGGGACGTGATGCGTTGAGCTGGGCAGATGCGGGTGGTTCGGGTCTGGGTCCTCGTCTGGGCCGTCGCGCTGTTCGTCGCGGCGCCGGTGGGCGCGGACTCCGCGCGGCTGGACTGGCCGCTGCGACCGCCGCCGGCGGTGGTGCGCGGGTTCGACGCGCCCGACCCCGACTGGCACCGCGGCCACCGCGGCGTCGACCTGGCTGGCGCTCCCGGTCAGGCCGTGTACGCGGCGCGCGACGGGGTGGTGGTGTTCGCCGGACGGCTGGCGGGCCGGCCGGTGGTGTCGGTGCAGCATCCGGGCGGGCTGCGCACCAGCTACGAACCGGTGGAGGCGGTGGTGCGGGCGGGTGACCGGGTCGCCGCCGGGTCCGCGCTCGGGGCGCTGCGGGCGGGGCATCCCGGCTGCCCGGCGCCGGCGTGCCTGCACTGGGGCGCGATGTGGGGCCCGGCCTCGCGCGCGGACTACGTCGACCCGCTGGACCTGCTGGCCTCGACACCCATCCGGTTGAAACCCACCCGATGACCTTCCCGCCCGATGACCTTCCCGCGAGCGTGCGCGTCTGCTCACGACACGCCGCGGATTTTCCCGCATTTGCGCACGCTCACCGGCCCGCGGCCTAGCGTCGGGGACATGACCACCGATGCGCACCGTTCGCGCCGGCCCCGCTTCGGCCTGGTCACCGGACTGCCACGGCCCGGCGCGCAGATGCAGGCGTTCGCCAGGGCGGTCGAGGCGGCCGGGTTCGACGTGCTGGCGTTCGCCGACCACCTGGTGCCGATGGTGCCGCCGCTGACCGGTGCGGCCGCCGCGGCCGCCGCCACCGAGCGGCTGCACACCGCAACCCTGGTGCTCAACAACGACTTTCGCCACCCGGTCGACACCGCACGCGAAACCGCCGGCCTGGCGGTGCTTTCCGACGGGCGTTTCGAGCTCGGCCTCGGCGCCGGACACATGAAGTCGGAGTACGACGCGGCGGGCCTCCGGTTCGACGACGCCGGGGTGCGGGTCTCCCGGCTCGAGGAGTCCGCCGCGCTGATCCGTGCGCTGCTCGACGGCGAACCGGTGGACCTCGACGGCAGGCACTACTGCGTGCGCGCCGACCCCTATCAGCTGCTGCCGGCCCCGCCGCGGCGGGTACCGCTGCTCATCGGCGGCAACGGCACCCGGGTGCTGCGGCTGGCGGGTCGCCTGGCCGACATCGCCGGTCTGGCGGGCATCACGCACAACCGCGACGCCACCGAGGTGCGGCTCACCCACTTCGGCCCGCAGGGGCTGGCGGACCGCATCGCGGTGGTCGCCGACGCCGCCGGTGACCGGTTCGAACGCATCGAGCTCAACGCGCTGATCCAGGCCGTGGTCGCCACCACCGAACCGCGTAGCGCCGCAACCGAACTCGCCGCGACGCTGCGGGTCTCCCCCGACGCGCTGCTCGAGTCGCCGTTCGTGCTGATCGGCACGCACGAGCAGATGGCCGAGGAACTCGTGCGGCGCCAGCAGCGGTTCGGCGTGTCCTACTGGACGGTGTTCGACGAACTGCCCGGCCGTCCGTCGGCGATGCCCGACATCGCCGAGGTGATCAGGCTCCTGCGGTGACCGAGCGCAGGAAGTCCAGCATCGCGGCGGCGACGACGTCAGGCTGGTCCCGCTGCACCCAATGTGCGGCCCCGGCAACGACTTCCAGCCGCGCATCGGGGATCAACGCGGCCGCCGCCCGCGCCGCCGCCAGCGGGACGCTGGCGTCGCGGTCGCCGTGCACGATCAACACCGGACGGGGAAATCGGGGCAACCGGTCGCGGTAGTCGGTGCGCAACCGGCCGAACCGGATCTGGTCGCGCTGCCAGAAGTCCCAGGCGTCGAAGGCGTGCTCGGCGCGGGCGGCCGCGAGGACCTCGTCGACGAGCTCGGGCGGGCGCCGGGCCGGGTCGCGGATCAGCGCGGGCATCAGCGCCGTCATCACCCTGCGGTTGCGGCCGGACCAGCGGGTGGTCAGCGCGAGCAGACCGGTGCGCGCCATCACCCAGGTGCCCGCCTGCCGCAGCGCCGACAGCGTCCCCTCGGACAGTCGGTCCGTCAGCCCGTAACTGGCCAACAGCATTGCGCCGGTGACCCTCTCCGGCCGCTCGAGCACATGCCCGATCGTCAGCCCGCCGCCCAGCGACAGCCCGCCGATCGCGTAGCGGTCCAGCCCCAGCGCGTCGACGAACTCGCCCACGTAGGTGACCAGCCGCTCCTGCGTCGGGGGCCACGGCGCCGGCAGGCTGTGCCCGTAGCCGGGGTGGTCGGGCGCCAGCACACGGTAGCCGCCGGCCGCCAACCGGGGGCCGAGGTCGCCCCAGGACAGCGAGGCGCTGTCTACGCCGCCGCCGTGCAGCAGCACCACCGCGGGTGCGTCGTCGTCCCCCCAGGCGAGGTAACTGACGCTGCCCCACGGCAACCGGGCCGTCGACCGGTTCATGCCCGCGGGTGGGCCTGGTCGTGCACCGCGCGCAGCCGCGCCACCGTGACGTGGGTGTAGAGCTGGGTGGTCGCCAGCGACGAGTGCCCCAGCAGTTCCTGCACCACACGCAGGTCGGCGCCGCCCTCCAGCAGGTGCGTGGCCGCGCTGTGCCGCAGGCCGTGCGGACCGATGTCGGGGGCGCCGTCGACGGCCGAGATCGTCTGGTGCACCACGGTGCGGGCCTGGCGCGGGTCCAGCCGTCGCCCCCGCGCACCGAGCAGCAGCGCGGGTCCGGACTCCGGGGTCGCCAGCGCAGGCCGCCCCCTGTCCAGCCACGCGGTCAGCGCGTCGGCCGCGGGCGCGCCGAACGGCACGGTCCGCTGCTTGTTGCCCTTGCCGAGCACCCGCAGCACCCGCCGTGACATGTCAACATCGTCGACGTCGAGTCCGCACAGCTCGCTGACCCGGATCCCGGTGGCGTACAGCAGCTCCACGATCAGCCGGTCCCGCAACGCGAGGGGATCTCCTTGTTCGGCACCGGATTTCGCGGCGTCCATGGCGTCGAGCGCCTGGTCCTGGCGCAGCACCGCGGGCAGGGTGCGGTGGGCCTTGGGCACCTGCAGCCGCACCGCGGGATCGGTGGCGAGCAGTCCGCGCCGCACCGCCCAGGCGGTGAACGTCTTGACCGCCGAGGTGCGCCGCGCCAGTGTCGTGCGCGCCGCCCCGGCGGCGGCTTGGGCGGCCAGCCAGGATCGCAGCCTCGGCAGGGTCAGCCCCGCCAGTCCGGCGTCGTCACCGACGAACTCGAACAGCGACCGCAGGTCGCCGAGATACGCGCGACGGGTGTGCTCGGAGCGGCCCCGCTGCAGCGCGAGGTACTCGTCGAACTCCTCGAGGACGGCATCCACGGCCCCTACCGTGGCAGATCGGGCGGCGGCCGGTCAGCGGACGCGCCGCAGCGTGTCCGGAGTGAGATCTGCCAGCGTGGGATAGCCGTCGACGGCCATGGTCAGGTCGGCTTCGGCGAGCAGGGTGCGCAGCACGTGCACCACCCCGTCGACGCCGCCGAGCGCCAGGCCGTAGGGATAGGGCCGGCCGATCCCGACGGCGGTGGCGCCCAGCGCCAGCGCCTTGACGATGTCGGCGCCGCTGCGTATCCCGGAGTCGAACAGCACCGGAAGCCCGTCGGCCGCCGCCACCACGTCGGGCAGGCAGTCGAGGGCGGCCAGCCCGCCGTTGGCCTGCCGGCCGCCGTGGTTGGAGCAGTAGATGCCGTCGACGCCGCCGTCCTTGGCGCGCCGCACGTCGTCGGGGTGGCAGATGCCCTTGACGATCAGCGGCAGGTCGGTCAGCGACCGCAGCCACGGCAGGTCATCCCAGGTCAGAGGGTTTCCGAACACGGAGACGAACTGCAGCACGGCGGCCTGCATGTTCTCCTCGGGCGGCTGGGCCAGCTTGGCGCGGAACACCGGGTCGCTGGTGTAGTTGGCCAGGCAGTAGCCGCGCAGCTGCGGGAAGTTCGAGGTGGACAGGTCGCGGGGCCGCCAGCCGGTCACCCAGGTGTCCAGGGTGACGATGATGCCCTTGTAGCCGGCGGCCTCGGCGCGGTGCACGAGGCTGGCGGCCAGGTCCCGGTCGGTCGGGGTGTAGAGCTGGAAGAACCCGGGGGTGTCGCCGAGTTCGGCGGCGACGTCCTCGAGCGGGTCCTGGGTCAGGGTGGACACCACCAGCGGCACACCGGTGCGTGCGGCGGCGCGAGCGGCGGCGAGGTCGCCGTGGTGGTCCTGTGAGCAGATCCCGAGCACCCCGATCGGAGCCATGAACACCGGCGACGCAAGTTTGAGCCCGAACAGGTCGATGGACAGGTCGCGTTCGCGGCTGGCCCGGAACATGCGCGGGATCAGACCCCAGGTGTCGAATGCGCTGCGGTTGAGCCGCTGGGTGTGCTCGTCGCCGGCGCCGCCCGCGACGTAGGAATACACCCACGGCGGCATCGCGGCTTCAGCCTTGGCCTCCCACTCGGCGAAGGTCATCGGCCATTTCGGCACCACGCCGGACAGGCCCTGAAGGTAGATCTCGAACTGGTAGTCGCCGAACGCCATGGCGTTAGCTTGCCAGTCAGTCGCCCTGGGTGGCCTCGGCTTCCTTGAGTTGACGCTTCCACTCCCGGAACGTCTCCTCGGTGCGCCCGCGCCGCCAGTATCCGGAGATCGAGGACGCCCACTTGGCGTCGACGCCGCGTTCCTTGCGGATGTAGGGCCGCAGGTTGTGCATCACGGCCTGCGCCTCGCCGTGGATGAACACCTGCACCTGGCCCGGCAGCCACGGGCACTCCTTGACCGCCGCGATCAGCGGGGCGTGGTCACCGGCCTGGTCGTCGGGCACCAGGTCGGCGCGGCCACCGCGGTAGATCCAGTGCAGTTCGACGCCGTCGGGCCTGGTCAGCTCCAGCTCGTCCTCGGGACCGGCCACCTCGATGAAGACGTGGCCGATCGCGTTGTCGGGCAACGCTTCCAGCGCGGCGCTGATCGCGGGGATGGCGGCCTCGTCCCCGGCCATCAGGTGCCAGTCGGCGGCCGGGTCGGGTGCGTAGGCGCCGCTGGGTCCCATCAGGTAGGCGGGCTGGCCGGGCTGGGCCGCGACGGCCCACGGGCCGGCGACACCGTGCTCGCCGTGGATGACGAAGTCGATGCAGATCTCGCGGCGCTGCGGGTCGGCGCGCCGCACCGTATAGGTCCGCACGGTGGGCCGCTTCTCCTGCGGCAGCTCCGAGAAGCTGTCGATGGTCAGCGGCTGCGGCAGGCTCGCGACGTCGATCCCGGGGTGGACGATGACGAGCTTGACGTAGGCGTCGGTGAACTCGTTGGGGGTGAACGTGTCGAACCCGGGACCGCCGAGCACCAGCCGGAGCATGTGCGGGGTCAACTGCTCGCTGCGGACCACCTCGAAGGTGTGTATCGGACGGCCTGCCACGTGTTCCTCCAGACGTTCGGCCGACGGTCCGCCGGCCGGCTTTCGACTATACGAGCGGGGTGACCGACCCGGTCTCTTACCTCGCGAGCACCGAGGCCGCGACCTTCGGGGTCCAGTCGGTCTTGACGATCCCGAAGTTGGCCTCGCGGTCGTCGCGGTCAGCGGAGTCGGTGTCGCGGATGCAGAAGATGAACGCCGGCCCGCTGTAGGGGGTCTGCGCGGCCTTGCGCAGCCCGTCGACGATCTGTTTGGCCTGCTCCTGCTCGCTGACACCCTCCGCGGACGGCGCGCTGGTCGGTGCACCCATCTCCGTCATCCAGATCTTCTTGTCGCCGTCGCCGTTGGCGACCATCAGTGCGCGCACCCGTTCGACGTCGGACCAGCCGTTGAGGGTGTCGGCCTGCAGCCCGTGCGGGAAGACGTACGGGTGCATGGCCATGGCGTCGAAGTACCCCTTGGCGCCGCGTTCATACATCTCGGCGACGAACGTGGGCGGCGCATCCGGCGCGAAGGCGGGGCTCAGACCGCCGGCGATGACGGTGCTGTGCGGCTGCACCTCCTTGACCGCGGGGTAGGCGGCCTTGAGCAGTTCGGTGTAGCCCTTGGCACGGTCGCCCAGGTAGCCCCAGAACAGCGGCAGGTTCGGTTCGTTCCAGATCTCCCAGTTGCTGACGCGGTCGCCGTAGCGCTTGACGACGGTCTTGACGAAACTGGCGAACACCTCGGGATCGGTTGGCGGGCCGGTGAAGTAGACGCCGGGGGCGCGCGCCCAGTCGGGGCTGTAGCCGATGAGGCCGAGCACCCGGATGCCGCGGTCGAGGGCGCCGTTGATCCAGTGATCGACGTAGCCCCAGTTGTAGGCGCCGGGCATGGGTTCGACGCGGCTCCAGTCGATGAACACCCGCAGCCACGACGCCCCGGTGCGGGCCATCACGTCGAGCTCCCCCTCGGCCTCGTCCCAGCTCATCCACGTCATGGGGGCGCCGACGCTGAACCCGTACCCGTCGGCGGGTGCGACGACCTCGGCGCGGGCTACGGCCGGCGCAGCGGTCAGCGTCGCCGCGACCAGCCACCCCACGACGGCGAACCCGGCGATCACCCTGCTCAACGGCCTGCGCATGGCGCCAACCTACCGGAGAGCGTTCAGCAACCTCACAGCCAGCAAACGCTGGGGTTACAGTTCGAGACCGCGCAGCACGATCTGCAGGCCGCGCCGGAACTCGTCGGCGGCGCTGACCGCGCGGGCCGCCCCCGCGGTCTGCGACAGCAGTGGGAACTCGTCGGCGGGCAGGTCGGCGAGCGCGCGCGTACCCGGACCGGACAACGGGCTGTAGTGGTCGACCTCGAGTGCGCCGAAGACGTAGGCCAGCAGCGTGCGGAACGCGTACACCCGCCGCTTGCCGGTGTAGCCGGCGTCGGCGAGCACCCGCAGCACCGTCTCGCCCCACCGCATCGCGGCGGGTGCGCGGTGCCGGTGGGCGAGCACCAGAGGCGTGACGGCGGGGTGCTGCGCGGTGGCGTCACGCACCCGGTCGGCCAGCACCGAGATGCGGTGCCGCGCGGACCCGCCCGGCATGCGCAGGTCGATCTTGTCGAGGACGAGGTCGACGACCATCGCCTCGAGTTCGTCGCGGTCGGCGACATAGCGGTACAGCGACATCGTGCCGATGCCCAGGCGGCGCGCGACCGTGCGCATCGACAGCGCGGTCAGGCCGTCGGTGTCGACGACCTCGAGGGCGGCCGCGGCGATCTGCCGGTGGGTCAGCGAGCGTTGGCGTGGCATGACGGTTGACAGCGTACACCGTACGCCATAGCGTGGCCGTTAGCGTACAGCGCACGCTAACGATCTCCTGGAGCCGCCATGCACCCGCCCACCACCATCGACAGAACCGAATTCCACGCTGTCACCGGCAAACTCGTACCCGTGCCCGATCCTGAGCGGCTGGTACACCTGCAGTTCCGCCGGTTCGCCGGCTGCCCGATCTGCAATCTGCATCTGCGGACGTTCGTCAACCGCCACGACGAGATCGACCGTGCCGGCATCCGCGAGGTGGTGTTCTTCCACTCCCCTGCCGACGAACTCGTCGAGCACACCGCCGATCTGCCGTTCGCGACCGTCGCCGACCCGGACAAGGTCATCTACCGCCGCTTCGGCGTCGAGTCCGGTGCCCGCGCCCTGCTGGACCCGCGCAGCTGGTCCGCGATCATCCGCGGTATCGCGCTGACCTCGCTGGGCCGGTTCCGCGCCCCGCCGGTACGGCAGCCGGGCGGACGGCTCGGGCTTCCCGCCGATTTCCTGATCACACCGGACGGCACGGTGCTCGCGGCCAGGTACGGCCGTCACGCCGACGACCAGTGGTCCGTGGACGAGGTGCTGGCACACGCCGCACACCGGTGACGGCCGTCCGCGACGTCATCCGCGCGCCAGCTTCCACCGCCCGTCGCGGTTCACCACCAACCCCTGGGCCTCCAGGCCGGCCAGCGGTCCGAGCACCTGACGAACCGGCAGTCCCGAAGCCACCGCCACCTCCTCCGCGGTGCGCCCACCACGGCCGGGCAGCGCCTCGTACACCCGCTTCTCGGTGTCGCTGAGCACGTCCAGCGGCGAGGAGGGCCGCTCCTGCTCGGAGGCCAGTTCGCCGATACGACCGGCGTATTCGACGACCTCCTCGGCCCGCGTGACGATGTGCGCACCACCGCGCAGCAGCGCGTGGCAGCCCACCGATGCCGCCGAGGTGATCGGTCCCGGCACCGCACACACCGGCCTGCCCAGCGCCCGCGCCCACGCCGCGGTGTTAGCCGCTCCGCTGCGGGCACCCGCCTCCACCACCACCGTCACCCCCGCCAGCGCGGCCACCAGCCGGTTACGCGTCAGGAAGCGGTGCCGCGCCGGCCGGATACCCGGCGGGTACTCGCTGAGCACCAGGCCGCGCTCGGCGATGCGCCGCAGCAGCCCCGCGTGCCCAGCCGGATACGGCACGTCGAGGCCGCACGCCAGCACCGCCACGGTCACCTCCTCGGCGGCCAGCACCGCCCGGTGCGCCGCCCCGTCGATGCCGTACGCGCCACCGGAGACGACGGCGACCTCATGCGCGGCCAGACCGGTCGCCAGATCGGCCGCGACGAACTCCCCGTAGGAGGTGGCCGCCCGGGTTCCGACCAGCGCCGCGGCGCGGTAGGCGATCTCGTCGAGCGCCGCAGGCCCGAGCGCCCACAACACCAGCGGCGGATGCGCCTGCGGCCCCAGCCGCTCGGGCGCACCGCCGAACCCGGCGAAGGCCAGCAGCGGCCACTCGTCGTCCTCGATGGTGACCAGCCGCCCGCCCAGCCGGTCCAGGACATCGAGATCTGCGGCCGCGCAATCGATGTCACGACGCGCCTCGGCCTGTCGGTTGACCTCGTCGCCCGCCTCCCCACGGCGGACCCGTTCGGCGGCCTCGACCGCGCCCACCCGCGACACCAGCGCGGTCAGTGCCGGACACGGGGGTTCGACCACCCGCGACAGATACGCCCACGCCGTGGCCTCATCATCGGTCATCGCTGCCCTCCCTGCCGGAAACTCAGTGCGGTGGTGACGTCTTCGCGCAGCGGCGTGGTGCGCCCGGCCAGATCGGCCAGCGTCCACGCGACACGCAGGGTGCGGTCCATGCCGCGGACGCTGATCGTGCCGCGGTCGACCGCGTCGTCCAGCGGCCTGGTCACATTCGGCGACAGCCGGAACCGGCGGCGCAGCAGCGACCCGCTCACCTCCGCGTTGGTGCGGATGCCGTACGGGCGCCACCGTTCGACGGCGGCGGCGCGGGCGGCCAACACGCGTTCGCGGACAACAGCCGTCGACTCACCGTCCTCAGCGGTGGCGACACCGGCGCGCAGCGGGTTCATCCGCACGTGCAGGTCGACGCGGTCCAGCAGCGGACCGGACAACTTGCCCAGATACCGGCGTTTCTCCTGGCCGGTGCACACACAGTCACGCGGGTCCGGCCGCGCGCACGGACACGGGTTGGCCGCCAGCACGAGCAGGAACCGGGCCGGATAGCACGCCACCCCGTCGCGCCGCGCGATACGGATCTCCCCTTCCTCCAGGGGCGTCCGCAGCGCCTCGAGGACGTGCGGCGCGATCTCGGCGCACTCGTCGAGGAACAGCACCCCGCGGTGGGCCCGGCTGATCGCGCCCGGCCGCGCCAGCCCGGACCCGCCGCCCACCATCGACGCGAGACTGGCCGTGTAGTGCGGTGCGACGAACGGCGGCCGGGTGATCAGCGGCGTGCTCCCGGACAGCAGCCCGGCCACCGAGTGGATCGCGGTGACCTCCAACGCCTCGGGTTCCGTCAGCGCCGGCAGCAGTCCCGGAAGCCTCTGCGCCAGCATCGTTTTCCCGATACCCGGCGGCCCCGTCAGCATAAGGTGGTGGCCACCGGCGGCGGCCACCTCGACGGCGAAGCGGGCCTGGCTCTGCCCGACGACGTCGGCGAGGTCCGGGATCTGCTCCGGCGCCGAGGGGGCGGACTCGACGCGCGGCTCCAGCCCGCCCTTCCCCCTGATCCACGCGCGCAACTGGTTCAGCGTGCGCACGCCCCACACGTCGATACCGTCGATCAGGCTGGCCTCGGCCAGGTTCTCGGCCGGCACCACCACCGTGGACCAGCCCTCCCGCTTGGCGGCCGCCACCGCGGGCAGGATGCCGTTGACCGGGCGGACACGTCCGTCGAGCGCCAGCTCGCCCAGCAGCACGGTGTTCTCCAGCCGCGGCCAGCGTTTGTCGGCGGCCGCCGAGAGCACCGACATCGCGAGGGCCAAGTCGTACACGGACCCGACCTTCGGCAGCGTCGCCGGCGACAGCGCGAGCGTGAGCCGGGTCTTGGGCCAGTCGTCCCTGCCGCCGTTGGTGATCGCCGCGCGCACCCGGTCGCGGGACTCCTTGAGCGCCGCGTCGGGCAGGCCGACCAGATGCACCCCGGGCAGCCCGCCCTCGATGTGCGCCTCGATCTCGACGATCAGCCCGTCGAGTGCGCGCACCGCCACCGAGTACGCCCGCCCCAACGCCACCTACCTCACCCCCCGCTGGGCCACACCGTTGGTCATGTCAGCCACGGTGACCGCACCCGCCGACAGCGCCCGGCCGCAAGCGGCGGTTCATCCCCAACCGCGATTTCATCCACAGGCGCACCTGGGTTCATCCGACGGCTCATCCGGAGGTTCATCCGACCGCGCGCAGGTGGATGATCTCGGGCGTCTTCTGCCTGCCGATCCGCACGCCGACGACGTCGATGCGCACCGCGTCCCAGCGGGTGTCCTGGCTCGCCAGCCACAGCCCGGCCAGCCGGCGCAGCCGCCGCACCTTCTGCGGGGTGACCGCCTCCTCCACCCCACCGAACCGGTCGCTGGTGCGGGTCTTCACCTCCACGAACACCACGGCGCGGCGCGCGTCGTCGGCGGCGATGATGTCGAGTTCGCCGTACCGGCAGCGCCAGTTGCGCGCCACCACCCGCAGCCCCTGCGCCTGCAGGTGCTCGACAGCGAGTTGCTCTCCCAGGGCGCCGATCTCGGCGCGGGTCCACGATGTCATGCCCCGACGGTGGGCGCGGCGACCGACAACGCAGCCGCGCCGGCCGGGTGTTGTCCCCAACCGCGGCTTCATCCCCAGGGTGATCCCCAGGGGTTTCGTCACCGTCAAAATCCGGGTATCCGCCGGCATGACCGAGAAGTCCCTGACCGGGGTCGCCGACCGCGCGACCGACAGCGATGCCTTCGAGTACACCGCCCGCGCCGGGTTCGCGGTCAGCGGTGTGCTGCACCTGCTGATCGGCTACCTGATCGTGCGCATCGCGCTCGGGTCCGGTAGTGCCGGTCAATCAGGTTCCGGCCAGTCAGGGGCCGACCAGTCGGGTGCGCTAGCTGTAGCTCCTTGACAGGTTGTGAACGGCGTGGTGAGTGCTAACAGGTGAGGACCTCCGGTATCGGTGTGGTTACCACACGCACATCGATCACCGAGAGGTCCTCATGGTCCACGCTAATGCCTGTTTGACTCCGAAGGGCCGGTTGCGGCTGGCGCGTTGTGTCGTCGATGACGGATGGACCTACGCCCGGGCCGCAGACCGATTCCAGTGCTCGCCTGCCACAGCCAAGAAGTGGGCCGACCGCTACCGTGCCGGCGGCCCTGAGGCGATGAACGACAAGTCCAGTCGACCGCATCGCAGTCCACGGCGGACCGACCGGCGTCGGGAACGCCGGATCATTAAGGTGCGTTTCACACGCCGCTGGGGTCCGCACCGCATCGCCGCTTACCTGCACCTGCCACGCTCGACGGTGGAGGCGGTGCTGCGCCGCTACCAGATGCCGCTGCTGCGGGATCTGGACCAGGCCAGCGGCCTGCCGGTGCGCCGAACCAGGGCACATCGGTATGAACACCCCGCGCCGGGGGATCTGATCCATGTCGACATCAAAAAACTCGGCCGTATCCCCGACGGGGGTGGGCATCGCATGCTGGGGCGCACGGTCGGTAACCGCAACAACAAAAAGCAGGGCCGCGGTTACGCCTATCTGCACCACGCGGTCGATGACCACTCTCGGCTGGCCTACTCAGAGATCCTCGCCGATGAACGCAAAGAGACCGCGGCAGCGTTTTGGGTCCGCGCCAAAGCGTTCTTCAACGCGCATGGCATCGAGGTCAAAAGGGTGCTCACCGACAACGGATCGTGTTACCGGTCAAAGCTGTTCGCCCAGACCCTGGGAGCTGGCATCGCCCACAAGAAGACCCGCCCCTACCGCCCGCAAACCAACGGCAAGGTCGAGCGATTCAACCGCACCCTCAACCAGGAATGGGCCTACGCCCAGACCTACTGCTCCGATGAAGCCCGCGCAGCGACCTACCAGAGCTGGCTGCATCACTACAATCACCACAGACCCCACACCGGCATCAAGAGCAAGACGCCGATTGACCGCCTACGCGTTCACAACCTACCCGTGAAGAACAGCTAGCCACACTCGGCCAACAGACCGGCGGAGCGATCCTGCTGTGGGCGGTCGCGGTCGGACTGGCCGCGCTCGGGCTGTGGCGCGTCGCCGAGGCGATCGTCGGCGCCAAGCCCGGCGAGGGCGCCGGTACCCACCGCGACGACACCCCGGCCTGGAAACGCGGCAAGTCGATCGCCCTGGCGCTCGTCAACTTCTCGATCGCACTGTCGGCGGTGCGCTACGCCACCGGCAGCGGTCAGCAGAGCAGTGAGCAGAACGCCGGGCTCAGCGCCCAGATGATGTCCTCCGGCTGGGGCAAGGCGGTGCTGATCGCGGTCGGGCTCGGGGTGATCGGCGTGGGCGGCTACCACGTCTACAAGGGCGTCACCCAGCGGTTCTTCAAGGACCTGCGCGTCGGCCCCCACACTGAACACGGCACTGCAATCACCGCGCTCGGCGTCGTCGGATACACGGCCAAGGGTCTGGCACTGGCCGGCGCGGGTGTGCTGGTCATCGTCGCCACCCTGCAGGCCGACCCCGCCAAGGCCACCGGGCTCGACGCCGCGGTCAAGACCCTCGGTCAGGCCCCCTTCGGCAGGATTCTGCTGCTTTTCGCCGCGGCCGGGATCGCCGCCTTCGGGGCGTACAGCTTCGTGCGCGCCCGCCACGGCCGCATGTGACGGTCATGTGACGGACGTCGCCTCGCGTCGCCGGCCCGCCGGGCAGGCAATCCCGCCTTGCCCCGGGAGAGTATGTTGATTAGGCAAACCTCAGCTAAGAGACGCGATGTGACCTGCGGAAAGGACCGGAATGCAGCCACGGTGGACAAGGATTGCCGCAGTTGTTTCGACTCTCGCCGTGGTGGCCGGTGCCACCGCCTGCTCCAGCTCCGAGGACAGCGATGAGCTGCTGATCTACAACGCCCAGCACGAGTCGCTGACCAAGGAGTGGATCGAGGCCTTCACCGAGGAGACCGGCATCAAGGTCACCTACCGTCAGGGCGGTGACACCGAGCTGGGCAACCAGCTGGTCGCCGAGGGTGAGGCGTCGCCGGCCGACGTCTTCCTGACCGAGAACTCCCCCGCCATGGCCGCCGTCGAGGACGCCGGGCTGTTCGCCGAACTGGACGCCGAGACCCTCGACCAGGTGCCGCCGCAGTACCGCCCGCCGACCGGCGCCTGGACCGGTGTCGCCGCACGCACCACCGTGTTCGTCTACAACAAGGACCGGCTGACCCCCGACCAGCTGCCCAAGTCGATGCTGGACCTGCAGCGCCCGGAATGGAAGGGCCGCTGGGGCGCCCCGCCGGCCAAGGCCGACTTCCAGGCGATCGTCGCCGCGCTGCTGCAGCTCGAGGGTGAGCAGGCGACCGCCGAGTGGCTGGCCGGGATGAAAGAGAACGCCAAGCTCTACAACAACAACATCGACACGCTCAAGGCGGTCAACGCCGGCGAGGTCGACGGCGGCATCATCTACCACTACTACTGGTTCCGCGATCAGGCCGAGACCAAGGAGATTAGCGGCAACACCGCGCTGCACTACTTCAAGAACGAGGATCCCGGCGCGTTCATCAGCCTGTCCGGCGGCGGTGTGCTCAAGTCGAGCAAGAAGCCCGAAGAGGCCCAGCAGTTCATCAAGTTCGTGACCAGCCGCGCCGGTCAGGAGGTGCTGGAGAAGGGCACCTCGTACGAGTACCCGGTCGCCAGCGGGGTGCCCGCCAATCCCGCCTTGCCGCCGCTGGATTCGCTGCAGGCGCCGAAGGTGGATCCCTCGACGCTGGACGAGAAGAAGGTCACCGAGCTGATGACCCAGGCAGGTCTGTTGTAGGTGGCAGTTCCCACCGTCGCGACGCCCGCCGCCGCGCCGGCCGCACGGTCGGCCGGCGGCACCCGGCCCGGCCCTCTGGTCTCCGCGCTCGTCGCGGTCCTGGCGGCCGCGACCGGTATTCCGCTCGGCTATGTGGTGTGGGGCGTCGTGTCGGTCGGCTGGGACCGGGCCTACGAGCTGGTGGTGCGGCCCCGCGTGGCAGAGCTGCTCGTCAACACCGTCGCGCTGATGGCGGTCACCGTCCCGCTGTGCGTGGTGCTCGGTGTCGGGGTGGCCTGGCTGGTGGAGCGCACCGATCTGCCCGGACGCGCGTTCTGGCGGCCGTTGTTCGTTGCCCCGCTTGCCGTTCCGGCGTTCGTGAACAGCTACGCGTGGGTCAGTGTGGTGCCGTCGCTGCACGGGCTGTGGGCCGGGGTGCTGGTCACCACGCTGTCGTACTTCCCGTTCATGTATCTGCCGGTCGCGGCGACGCTGCGCCGGCTCGACCCCGCGGTGGAGGAGTCGGCGCGCGCTCTGGGGTCGAGCACCGCCGGCGTGTTCTTCCGCGTGGTACTCCCCCAGCTGCGGTTGGCGATCCTCGGTGGCGGACTGCTGATCTCGCTGCACCTGCTCGCCGAGTACGGCGCGTTCGCGATGGTGCGCTTCGAGACGTTCACCGTGGCGATCTTCCAGCAGTTCCAGGTGACGTTCGACGGTGCCGCCGGCAGCATGCTCGCCGGGGTGCTCGTGCTGCTGTGTGTGGTGCTGCTGGTCGCCGAGGCGGTGGCGCGGGGCAGCGTGCGCTTCGCCCGCATCGGATCCGGGGCACCCCGGGCGGTGACGCCGATTCACCTGCGCGCCGGCGCGATCCCCGCCTCCCTGGCGCTCGCCGGGCTGGCGGTGCTGGCGATCGGCGTGCCGCTGTGGACCCTGCTGCGCTGGCTGTGGATCGGCGGCGCCGCGGTGTGGGACGTCGCCGACATCGCCGACTCGCTGGGCCAGACGATCGGGCTGGCGGCGGCGGCCGCGGCGCTCACCACCGTGCTGGCCTACCCGGTCGCCTGGGTCGCGGTGCGCTCCAGCGGTTTTCTGGCCCGCGCCGTCGAAGGCGCCAACTACGTGACCAGTTCACTGCCGGGCATCGTCACCGCGCTGGCGCTGGTCACGGTCGCGATCCACCTGGTCCGCCCGCTGTATCAGAGCCTGCCGCTGATCGTGTTCGCCTACGTGCTGCTGTTCATGCCGCGGGCGCTGGTCAACGTCCGCGCCGGTCTGGCCCAGGTGCCGACCGGCCTCGAGGAGGCGTCGCGGTCCCTCGGCGTGTCACCGTCGCAGACGTTTCTGCGCGTGACGCTGCGCCTGACCGCCCCCGCCGCCGCCTCGAGCGCGGCGCTGGTGTTCGTCGCCGTCGCCACCGAGCTCACCGCCACCCTGCTGCTGGCGCCGACGGGCACCAACACGCTCGCGATGCGCTTCTGGTCGCTGTCCAGCGAGCTCGCCTACGCGGCGGCGGCCCCCTACGCACTGACACTGATCATCCTGGCGATCCCGGTGACGCTCATCCTGTTCCGGCAGTCGACGAAAGCGGCGGCATTGTGAGCATCCTCGAAACCCGCGGTCTGACGAAGTCGTTCGGCGACCACACGGTGCTCGACCACGTCGACCTCGACGTGCCGTCGGGCTCCATCACCGCCGTCGTCGGCGCGTCCGGCTGCGGAAAGACCACCCTGCTGCGGCTGATCGCCGGATTCGAACAACCCGCCGCCGGCACCATCACCATCGCCGGCCGACAGGTCGCCGGTCCCGGCGGATCCGTTCCGGCGCACCGCCGTGCGGTCGGATACGTCGCCCAGGACGGGGCCCTGTTCCCGCACCTGACCGTCGGCCAGAACATCGCCTACGGGCTCAAGGGCGCCATGCGCCGCGCCGACGTCCGCGCCCGCGTCGCCGAACTGCTCGAAACCGTCTCGCTGGACCCGTCATTCGCGTCGCGCCGGCCGCACCAGCTGTCCGGCGGCCAGCAGCAACGGGTGGCGTTGGCGCGGGCACTGGCCCGCAAGCCCGCGGTGATGCTGCTCGACGAACCGTTCAGCGCGCTGGACACCGGCCTGCGCGCCTCCACCCGGAAAGCCGTGGCGTCGTTGCTGATCGAGGCCGGGGTCACCACACTGCTGGTCACCCACGACCAGGAGGAGGCGCTGTCGATCGCCGACCAGGTCGCGGTCATGCGCGACGGGCGCTTCACCCAGGTCGGTCCCCCGCAGCAGGTGTACCGGCAACCGCACGACGTGTTCACCGCCGCGTTCCTCGGCGACTGCATCTCGTTGCCGTGCACGATCGCCGCGGGTGTCGCCGAATGCGCGCTGGGCAGGATCCCGGTGACCGGCGACGACGGCCCGGCCACGCTGCTGCTGCGGCCCGAACAGCTGGTCGCCACCGCGGTGTCCGACGCCGAGGGCCACGACGGGCTGGGCACCGTGATGGCCGTCGAGTTCCTCGGCCACGACGTGCTGCTGACCGTCGACCTCGCCGGTGACACCGGACCGGTCGTGGTGCGCCAGCACAGCCTCGACCCGCCGCCGGTGGACGCGAAGGTGCGGCTGGAGGTCCGCGGAAGCGGGGTGGCGGTGCGATGAACCCGCTGCTCGACCACCTCCGCCGCTACGCGGACAACATTGCGGTGCACACCGATTCGCAGCAGCTGAGCTACGCCGAGCTCGCCGACCGGGTCCAGACCGCGGCCGCTGCGCTCGGGGACAGTCGCCGGCTGGTGCTGCTGGAGACCCGCAACGACGTCGACACCCTGGTGCACTACCTCGCCGCGCTCGCAGGCCGGCACGTCGTACTGCCGGTGCCCGCCGGACGTGACCACGACGCGCTGCTGCACACCTACGACCCCGACACCGTGATCAGCGGCGGTGTCGTCGCGCACCGCCACGGCACCGGCACCCACCGGTTGCACGAGGATCTCGCGATGGTGATGTCGACGTCGGGCAGCACCGGCTCCCCGAAGCTGGTGCGGCTGTCGTACACCAACCTGACCTCCAACGCCCGCGCCATCGCCGAGTACCTCGGCATCGACGAGACCGACATCGCCGCAACGACTCTGCCGCTGTCCTACTGCTACGGACTGTCGGTGGTCAACAGTCACCTGATCCGCGGCGCCGGGCTGATCCTGACCGATCTGTCGGTCACCGACGAGCAGTTCTGGGAACTGTTCCGCCGCCACCGCGGCACGTCGTTCGCCGGGGTGCCCTACACCTTCGACCTGTTGGACCGGGCGGGTTTCGCGACGATGGACCTGCCGCACCTGCGGTATGTCACGCAGGCGGGCGGCCGGATGCCGCCCGAGCGGGTCCGCCAGTTCGCCGGCTACGCCCGCGACGGCGGCTGGAAGCTGTTCGTGATGTACGGCGCCACCGAGGCGACCGCCCGGATGGCCTATCTGGCACCGGAACTCGCGCTGTCCCGGCCGGAGGCGATCGGCACCCCGATTCCGGGCGGCTCCTTCAGCATCGAACCGGTCGACGGGTTGACCGATGTCGGCGAGCTGGTCTACCGGGGACCGAATGTGATGATGGGCTACGCGCACGGCCCTGCCGACCTCGAACTCGGCAAGACCGTCGACTCGCTGCACACCGGCGACCTGGCGCGCCGCGCCGCCGACGGGCTGTTCGAGATCGTCGGGCGCACCAGCCGGTTCGTCAAGATGTTCGGGCTGCGCATCGACCTGCAGCGCGTCGAGTCGGCGTTGCGCGCCGAGGGCATCATCGCGTTCTGCGCCGACGACGACGATCGGCTCGTCGTGGCGGCCACCAACTCCACCGCGCAGGACGTCGCCCGCGTCGCCGCGGACACGGCGGGCATCCCGGCGTCGGCGGTGTGCGCCGTCGTCACCGGTGAGCTGCCGCTGCTGCCGTCCGGCAAGCCCGACTACCCGGGCGTGCGCGCGCTGGCCCGCGCCGACGCCGAGGACGACGAACCGGTCGCCGGCGTGCGCGAGCTGTTCGCCGACGTGCTGCAGCTGGATCCCGCGACCATCGACCCCGAGGCCACCTTCGTCGACCTCGGCGGCAACTCGCTGACCTACGTCGCGCTGTCGGTGCGGCTGGAACGTCTGCTGGGCCGGCTGCCTGCGCAGTGGCAACAGCTGCCGCTGCGGGAACTGGAGGCGCTCGCCGCGGCACCGCCGCGGCGGCGGCGCTGGTTCTGGGCGGCCACCCTGGACACCAGCGTGGCGCTGCGCGCGATCGCGATCGTGCTGATCGTCGGCTCGCACGCCGAACTGTTCGAACTGTGGGGCGGCGCCCACGTGCTGCTCGGCGTCGCCGGCTACAACTTCGGCCGGTTCTGCCTGACCGCCAAGCCTCAGGCGGAGCGGGTCCGCCACCTGCGCAACACCATCGCCTGGATCGCGGTGCCGACCGTGCTGTGGGTGGCCGTCGCGCTGGTCATCACCGACCACTACACGTGGACGAACCTGTTGCTGGCCAACAAGATTCTCGGCCCGTTCGACAGCATGACCGCCGGGCGGCTGTGGTTCGTCGAGATTCTGGTGTGGACGCTGGTGGCGCTGCTGGCGCTGTTCTGCATCCCGGCGCTGGACCGCGCGGAGCGTCGGTACCCGTTCGCGATACCGCTGGGATTCCTGGCGTTCGGGCTGGCCCTGCGCTACGACGTGCCCGGGCTCGATCCCGGCGCGCAGGCGTGGTTCTCGATGCTGACGTTCTGGCTGTTCGCGTGGGGCTGGGCGGCCGCGAAGGCCACCACGGTGCCGCAGCGGGTACTGCTGACGGCGGTGCTGGCCGTCGCACTGTACGGCTACTACGACGACCCCTCGCGCACGCTGATCGTGTTCACCGGGTTGCTTCTGACGCTGTGGCTGCCCGCGATCCGCTGCCCGGCGGTGTTCACCACGGTGGCCGGGCTGCTCGCCGAGGCGTCGCTGTACACCTATCTGGTGCACTACCAGGTGTACGCGCTGTTCCCGGGCCGCCCGCTGATCGGGGTGCTCGCCTCGCTGGTGGTCGGCGTGCTCATCACACAGCTGATGACGGTGGCGCGGCGCCGGGTGCACTCGCGCGCGGACGCCGTCAACCGGCCGTCGGTTCCCGCTCCGCGATAAAGCCCTCCTGGGCGTGCGTCGCGGCGACGACGCCGTCGGCGCGGATCAGGCTGCCCGTCACCACCCCGCGGCCGCGCGACGCCGCGGGCGACGTCGTCTCCAGCAGGTTCCACTCGTCGGCGCGGACGGGCTGGTGGAACCACATCGACCAGTTCGTGGTGCCGCTGCGGTGGGTGCGCGCCGCCATCGAGTGTCCGTGCACCCGCAGCGGTGCGTCCGTCATGTAGAGGTCACAGACGTAGACGGCGATCAGCGTGTGCAGCACCGGATCGTCGGGCAGCGGCACGCTGGCCCGCCACCACATGTGCCGCACGAACCGCTCACCGGTCCCCTCGTCGACGATGCGGATGTCGAGTTCCTCGAGCGGCAGCGCCGGCGCCGGTCCCGGGGGGCCGGTCTGCGGCAGCGCCTCCGGATCCTGGGCGCCCGGATCGCGGCGGCCGTGTTCGGGTCCGCGCATCGGCAGCGCGAACGACACGGTCGACGTGTTGAGCAGCCGGCTGCCGTGATGGGCGTCGACCCGGCGGGCCGAGGCGGTGCGCCCGTCGAACATCGGGGTGACGGTGTAGGTGGTCTCCTCGCCGGCGTCGCCGCCGCGCAGGTACTGCAGCTGCATGTTGGTGGGCAGCCGGTCGGCGTCGACGGTGCGCCACGCCGCGGCCAGGGCCTGGGCGGCGAACTGGCCGCCGAAGGCGCGCTTGCCCGCGGGTCCGCTGGCCGCGCCGATCCAGCTGTCGCCGTCGGCCCGGACGTCGACCAGCCGCTGCAGCTCGCTCACCGCTGCTGACCGGTCGCCACGGTGCCGCCGCTGACCAGGCTGTCGACCTCGTCGGTGGACAGCCCCAGCCAGTCGGTGAGCACGCCGACGGTGTCGTCGCCCAAGGCCGGTGAGGTCTGCGCCGGCGGATACTGCCCGTCGATCGCCATCGGCAGGCCCGGCGCGAGGTAGGTGCCGATGCGGGGCTGCTCGAGTGGGCGGAACAGCGGGTTGGCGGTGACCTTGTCCTCGGTGACCACCTCGGCGAAGGTGCGGTAGCGCTCCCACAGCACCGACGTCCGCTCCAGCGCCGCGGTGATCTCGGCGGCGGTGTGGCGGGAGAACCACTCGCCGAACAACCCCGACAGCGCCTCGCGGTGCTGGTAGCGCTGACCCTCGTCGGTGAAGTCGGCGCCGAGCCTGTCGGCCAGCGCGGCAACGGCTTCCGCGGTGCCGGTGAGTTCGGTGAGGTCGCGGAAGTGCCGTCCGGTGAGCGCGACGATCATGAACGAGACTCCGTCGCTGCTGACGAAGTCCTGACCGTACTGGCCGTACACCGAGTTGCCGATGCGCTCGCGGGCGGTGCCGTTGACCATCACCTCGGTGAAGAAGCCGAGGTTGCCCGCGGTGGCCAGTGCGACGTTCTCCAGCGGGATCTGGATCTGCTGGCCCTGCCCGGTGGCGTCGCGGTGCCGCAGCGCGGTGACGACGGCCAGCGCGGTGTAGATGCCGCAGGAGACGTCCCAGGCGGGCAGCACGTGGTTGACCGGGCCTGCGAGGTCGGCGGGCCCGGTGACGAGCGGGAACCCGATGCCGGCGTTGACGGTGTAGTCGACGCCGGTGCCGCCGTCGGCGCGGCCGGAGATCTCGACGTGGATCAGGTCGGGTCGCAGCTGCTTCAGCGTCTCGTACGAATGCCACTGCCGCCCAGCGACATTGGTGATCAGCACCCCGGCGCCGGCGATCAGCCGCTGTACCAGCCGCTGTCCTTCCTCGGAGCGCATGTCGGCGGCCACCGACCGCTTGCCCTTGTTCAGGCCGGCCCAGTAGATGCTCTCCCCGTCGCCGGTGACCGGCCAGCGGTGGTAGTCCGCCGCGCCGCCGATCGGGTCGACCCTCGTCACCTCCGCGCCGAGCTGGGCCAGGGTCATGCCGGCCAGGGGCACCGCGACGAAGCTGGAGATCTCGACGATGCGCACCCCGGCCAGCGGCCGCGTGGCATCAGCGCCGTTGCTGTGAGTCATCGTCGGACAGTCTAAGCAGCGGTGTCGCGCTCAGCCCTCCGTGATCTCCGCAAGCCCGTCGCGCCCGTACTGCAGGACACCGCCGTCGCCGCCGGGGCCGCGGAACACGGGCCGTTACCCACCGGGCAGCGGTTCGGCGGTCAGCACCGCGTCGTCGAGGTGAACCGCTCGTGCCGAGGCGATTTCAAGCAGCGTGGCGGCGGGTCGGCCAGCGCACAGCGTGTCGAGGACGGCGGGTGTCAGCCCGACGTCGGCCACACAGGGTCCGTCACACCAACTCGATGGCGTCGGCGATCGACGGCAGCACCAGGCTGGGCCGGAACGGATAGCGTTCCACCTCCTCGGCGCTGGTGGACCCGGTGAGCACCAGGATGGTCTCCAGGCCCGCCTCGATGCCCGCGACGACGTCGGTGTCCATCCGGTCGCCGACCATGACCGTGCTCTCGGAGTGGGCGGCGATGCGGTTGAGCGCGCTGCGGAACATCATCGGGTTCGGTTTGCCGACGAAGTAGGGCTCGCGGCCGGTGGCCTTGGTGATCATCGCGGCGACGGACCCGGTGGCCGGCAGCGGTCCCTCGGCCGACGGGCCGGTGACGTCGGGGTTGGTCGCGATGAAGCGGGCGCCGCCGA
Source organism: Mycolicibacterium phlei (assembly GCF_001583415.1). The sequence goes on along the minus strand of NZ_CP014475.1, from coordinate 2,205,008 downwards.
GGATGAGCCGGACGGCCTTGGTGATCGCCTCGAACGAGTAGGTGCGGGTCTCGCCCAGCACCACGAAGTCCGGGTCGACGTCGGTGAGGGTGTAGCCCGCCTCGTGCAGCGCGGTGGTCAGCCCGGCCTCCCCGATGACGTAGGCCGAGCCGCCGGGCTGCTGATCGGCCAGGAACGCCGCGGTGGCCAGCGCCGAGGTCCAGATCGCCTCCTCGGGCACCGTCAGCCCGGACCGGTGCAGCCGGGCCGACAGGTCACGCGGGGTGAAGATCGAGTTGTTGGTCAGGACCAGGAACGGACGCTCCCGTTCGGCCAGGCGCTGCAGGAACTCCGCCGCGCCGGGCAGTGCGTGTTCCTCGCGGACGAGGACGCCGTCCATGTCGGTGAGCCAGCACTTCCGTGTGTCGCGCACGCCACCAGTCTGTCAGCTCCCCGCCCCTGTCCGCGAGCAGACACAGAATCGCGTGAAAACCGGGCGACCAGTGCGATTCTGTGTCTGCTCGCGGGAGGGGGGTGGTTACCGGCCCGGGCCGTTGGGCCACTTCAGCAGTGAGCCGGCGTCGACGCGGATGTGCTGACCGGTGACGTAGCGGCTCTCGTCGCTGGCCAGGAACACCCCGAGGTTGGCGATGTCCTCGGGCTCGACGTACGGAATCGGCATCGCCTGGAAGATCGTGAACAGCGGCTCGGCGTCCTCGCGGGTCGGCTTCTTGCCCTCGGCGACCATGTCGGGCCGGAAGATGCTGTACATCCCCTCGTTCTGCAGCAGATGGGTGTTGCAGTTGGTCGGGTGGATCGCGTTGATCCGGATCTTGCGCGGCGCCAGCTGCAGGCACATCTCGTCGACGTACTCGATCACGACGCGCTTGCTCCAGCCGTAGCCCGCCCCGCCGGGGCCCATCATGTCGTTGTCGGTGGTGCCGCGGATCATGCCCGCGGTCGAGCCGGTCACGATGATCGACGAGCCCTCCGCCAGATGCGGGATCGTCACCGCGACGGTGTTCAGCACACCGACGAGGTCGACGTCGCTGGCGTCGACGAACTGCATGGGATCCGGTTTGCCCATCGCCATCGGCAGGATGCCGGCGTTGGCGACGACGATGTCGATCTTGCCGAGGTCGGCGATGCCCGCCTCGACCGCGTCACGCAACTCGTGGCGCTCACGAACGTCGGCGATGCGGGCCACTACCCGCCTGCCGAGCTCTTTGACCCCACGTTCGGTCTCGGCCAGATCATCCGGTGTGGCAAGCGGATACGGGTTCGACTCGATCTGGCGGCAGATGTCGATCACGATGATGTCGGCCCCCTCGCGGGCCATCGCGAGCGCGTGCGCGCGACCCTGGCCCCGTGCGGCGCCCGTGATGAAGGCGACCTTGCCCTCAAGCCTTCCCGCCATGGTGTTCTCCCTCTATCCGACCGGTGTGTAGGTGATGTGCAGATCGGCGAGCCCGCGCATGATGAATGTCGGCTCGTAGCTGTAACGGCGGTTGCCCGCCGGCCCGTGGTGTTCCTCGGAGATCCTGATGTCGCGCATCCGGTCCAGGATCCGGTTGAGCGAGATGCGCCCCTCGGCGCGCGCCAGCGGTGCGCCCGGGCAGGAGTGCACGCCGCGGATGAACGCGATCTGCTCGCGCACGTTGGGCCGGTCCGGGCGGAACTCGTTGGGATTCTCGAACTTGCGGGCGTCCCGGTTGCAGGCACCGGGCAGCAGCATCACCGTCGTTCCGGCGGGCACCTTCACGTCGCCGATCGTGGTGGTGGTGCGGGCCAGCCGGAAGTGCGCCTTGACCGGGCTCTCCACCCGCAGCGTCTCCTCCAGGAACGCCGGGATCCTGCTGCGATCCTCGCGCAGTGCGGTCTCGAATTCCGGGTTCTCCCCGATGATCCGGATCGCCGAGCTGACCAGTTTGGTCGTGGTCTCGGTTCCCGCGGCGAACAGGAACGTCGACAGGTTCATGACGTCCTCGATGTCCGGGGTGGAGCCGTCCTCGTACTTGGCCTGCGCCAGTTCGGTGAGCACGTCCCCGCGGGGGCTGCGCCTGCGGTCCTCGATGTAGGCGTAGAACTTGTCGTTGAGCCACTGCAGCGGGTTGTGCGAGGTGGGCGTCTCCTTGCCGAGCTCGCCCACGGTCTCCAGCGCGAACGCGGCCCGGAACTCGTCGTGGTCCTCCTGCGGCACGCCGAGCAGGTCGGCGATCACCAACAGCGAGAACGGTTTCGCGTAGTCCTCGAGGAACTCGGCCGAGCCGCGGTCGACGAACGTGTCGAGCTGCTGGTCGGCCAGCCGCCACATGAAGTCCTCGTTCTCCTTGAGGCGCTTCGGCGTGATCAGCTTGTTGAGCAGCCCGCGGGTGCGGGTGTGCAGCGGCGGGTCCTGGGTGGTGATGTGCTCGGACATCGGCACCGCCGCCCGGTGCTGCTCGATCAGGTCGCTGACGTCGTCGTGGCCGTCGGGCCCGAACGGCAGACCCGAGAACGGTCCGGCCACCGCGACGCACGACGAGAACGCCGGGTCCTTGTAGACCTCCAGCGCCTCCTCATACCCGGTGACCGCCAGCACGTTCATCGGGGTGGCCTGGGTGACAGGACATTTCGACCGCAGATAGTCGAAGTACGGGTACGGGTCCGGGATGAGGTCGGCGTCGGTGAAGAAGTCCACCGTCTCGAAGTCGGTCACATCACGCTCCTGTCGGGTCGAAGAGGACCGGCAGCGCGGTCGGCGACCGGAACACCTGGCCGCGGATGTACGGGTCACCGGAGGTGTCCAGCCGCAGATTGGGCAGCCGGTCCAGCAGCAGGTTCAGCGCCACCCGCATCTCCATCCGCGCCAGGTGCATGCCGAGGCAGACGTGCACACCGTGGCCCCACGCGATGTTCGGCTTGGCCTCCCGGAAGATGTTGAACTGGTTGGGATCCTGATACCGCTCCGCCTGGCGGTTCGCGGCGCCGACCACTGGCATCACCGAGCACCCCGCCGGGATGTGCACCCCGCCGAGTTCGGTGTCGCGGGTGGCCACCCGGGTGATCATCATCAGCGGCGGCTCCCAGCGCACCCCTTCCTCGATCGCCTGGGGGATCAGCGACCGGTCGGCCCGCAGTGCCTCCAGTTGGTCGGGGTTGGTCAGCAGCCCGTAGAGCAGGTTGCCCAGCGCGCGGTAGGTGGTCTCCACACCGGCGGGCAGCAACAGCCGCAGGAACGAGAAGATCTCCTCGTCGGAGAGCTTCTCACCGTCGATCTCGGCGGCGGCCAGTCCGCTGATCAGGTCGTCGCGCGGGTGTTGTCTGCGGTCGTCGAGGATCGGCTTGAAGTACTCGGCGAGCGCCTCGGAGGCCTGGCGGCCGCGTTCGGCGTTGACCGTGAAGGTCAGCAACGAGATCGACCACTTCTGGAACTGCGCGTAGTCCTCCTGCGGCAACCCGAGTAGTCCGGCGATGATCAGCGTCGGGTACGGGAAGGTGAACTCCTTGGTCAGCTCGGCGCTGCCGCGGTCGGCGAACCGGTCGATCAGCGAGGCGCCGATCTTGGTGACCAGGTCGTCCTCCCACCGCGACAACGCCTTCTGCGAGAAGGCTTTCGCGATCAGCGCCCGGTGCCTGCCGTGTTCGGGTTCGTCCATGCCGAGCATGACGTGCTTGCCGAACACGTCGCCGAAGGCCTGGATGATGATCGACGACGAGAACGTCTCGTTGTCGCGCAGCATCTGCTGGACCTCGTCGTAGCGGTACACCATGAAGATCGGTTTGCCCTCTTCCCCGGGAATGCCGGGGATCTCGATCTTCTGGACCGGTTCCTCGCGGCACAGCCGGGCCAGTTCGGTGTACGGGTCGCGGACGTCGCCGGAGACGAAATCGTCGAACTCGCCGAAGTCTTCGATGTCCTCGAACAGATCCTGCATGTCTGCCTCACCCCGCCGGGTAGGCGACGGACTTGATCTCGGTGTACTGGTCGAAGCCGGCGGTGCCGTTCTGCCGTCCGATCCCGCTGGCCTTGTAGCCGCCGAACGGGGTGTCGGCGCCGTAACCCACGGTGCCGTTGATGCCGAGGAACCCGGAGCGGATCCGGCGCGCCACCGCCAGCGCGTGTTCGACCGTGCCGGCCATCACGTTGCCCGCCAACCCGTACGGGCTGTCGTTGGCGATCCGGATGGCGTCCTCCTCGTCCTCGTAGGGGATGACCGACAGCACCGGGCCGAAGATCTCCTCCTGCGCGATGGTCATCTTGTTGTCGACGTCGGCGAACAGCGTCGGCCGCACGTAGTAGCCCTTGTCGAGGCCCTCGGGAGGCTCCGCCCCGCCGACGACCAGCCGCGCGCCCTCCTCGATGCCCTTCTCGATGTAGCCGCGGATGCGGGTGCGCTGCTTGTCGTTGATCACCGGCCCGCACATCGTCGACGGGTCCTGCGGGTCGCCGGGGGTGACCCCCTGGTAGACACCGGTGAGGATCTCGATGCCCTCGTCGTAGCGCGACTTCGGCAGCAGCAGCCGGGTCGGGTTCGCGCAGCCCTGACCGGCGTGCATGCACGGCGCGATGCCCATCATGCAGCCCAGCATGAAGTCGGCGTCCTCCAGCACGATCGTCGCGGACTTGCCGCCGAGTTCGAGGAACAGCCGCTTCATGGTCGCGGCGCCCTTCTCCATGATCCGGCGACCGACGGCGGTGGATCCGGTGAACGAGATCAGGTCGACCTTCGGCGACAGCGTGAGCTCCTCGCCGACCAGGTGGTCCGATGCGGTGACGATGTTGATCACACCCGGTGGGATGTCGGTCTTCTCGGCGATCAGCCGGCCCAGCCGGGTGGCGTTGAACGGCGTGTCGGGAGCCGGCTTGAGGACCATGGTGCATCCGGTGCCCAGCGCCTGCCCGATCTTCTGCAACGACACCTCAAACGGGAAGTTCCACGGCACGATGGCGCCGACGACGCCGGCCGCCTCCCGCCACACCTTGCGGGTGGTGTTCATTCCGGTGACCCCGACGAACGCGTCGCCCAGCGACGTCTCCCACGGGTATTCGTCGATCAGCTTGGCGGGATAGCGCAGGGCGTCCTCCAGCGGAGCGTCGAGCTGAGGGCCGTGGGTGATCGACCGCGGGCAGCCGACCTCGAGGATCAACTCCTCGCGCAGTTCCTCCTGCTCGGACTCCAGCGCCTCCTGCAGCTGCAGCAGACACTTCTGGCGGAACTTGTGATTCGTCGACCAGTCGGTCTCGTCGAACGCGCGGCGGGCGGCGTCGATCGCCCGGTGCATGTCGGCCTTGGACGCGTCCGAGACCTCGCCGATCACCTCCTCGGTGGCCGGATTGATGTTGGTGAAGGTGCCCGCCTGCCCTTCGACCAGCTTGCCGTCGATCAGCATCCGGTTCTCGAACCGGACCGCCGTGCTACTTGACATGGTTTCGTCCTCCTAATGCGCCGAAGCGCGGTATGCCCATCATCATTCGGGTCATCTGGTGCATCGCGGCCGGCGGAAGAATTCTGTTGATGGTCAACAGCATCCGGGCATCGGGGCCCACCGGGCGTTTGTCGAAGGGCTTCCTGCTGTTCAGAGCTTTGGCCAGGCCGGCGGCGAACTTCTCCGGAGATCGGGCGGCCACCTTCATCGCCGCGCGCCCACGTTTGTCCATGGTGGCGTGGTGACGCTCGTAGGTGCCCTGCAGATCGCGGCAGTCAGTGGTGCCCGCATCGGTGATGATCTCCGTGTCGTAGGTACCGGTGACCAGCACGGTGATCCCGATGCCGAACGGCGCGACCTCCCCCGCCATCGCCTCACCCCACCGCTCCAGCGCCCCCTTGGCCGCTGAATACGCTGCGGTCGCGGGCATTCCGCGGACACCGGCCTGACTGGACACCAGCACGATGCGCCCGCGGCCGGCGTCGCGCATCGACGGCAGCAGCGCCTTGGTCAGCGTCACCGGCCCCAGCACGGTGGTCTCGATCATCCGCTCCCACAGGTCCAGTGGAGTCTCCTCGACCATCCCGGTCGCGGAGATGCCGGCGTTGTGCACCACCGCGAACGGGGCACCGGCGGCCTCCTCGATGGACTTGGCGGCGGCCGCGATCGACGCGGTGTCGGTGAGGTCCAGCGCGACAGCGGTCAGCCGCGGATCGTCGCCGCGCGCACCGGTGGCCTCCCGCAGCCGGGCCATCCCCGCGTCGACGGAGCGCATCGCCGCCAGCACGTGCCAGCCGTCCCGGTACAGTCGGCACGCCGAGGCGAACCCCAGTCCCCTTGAGGCGCCGGTGATCACGACGCTGCGCGGGTCAGCCATCCGCGCCGTCCGCCGCGCAGCGATCGCTCTTCTCACCGAGCACCACATCGGGTCTGCCGTCCGGCTGGCCGCTGGGCCAGCCCGACATGATGCCCACCGAGTACGGGCCCTGCCGGCCGTTCTGTTCGTAGAATCCCTGCGGGTCGTAGATCTTGGCTTCCGGATAGGGCCACGGGCAGGCCACCTCGGTGGAGATCTTGGTGGCCTTGACGATCGCGAACAGCCCGCCGTAGCAGAAGTACGCCACGTTGATGATCACGAACATCACGATGAACATGCCCAGCTTGGGCCGGCTGACGAAGATCCGGGCCCGCTGCGCGAGCTTCTCGGCGACCGTGCGCCCGGTGTCATCGCGGTAGAGCAGCACACCGGCCGGGATCATCACGAACGTCACCGCCACCACTTCCCAGATGAGCGGGAACTGGTACGTCTCACCGGTGAAGATCGAACCCCAGGCGGGCACCTGCGAGTAGATGTACATGCCGGTGCGCACCAGCGTGATCTCCAGCACGGCGTCGAGCACCACACCGATCGGGAAGATGATGGCCGCCAGGCTGATCAGTGGATGACGCCAGACGAACGAGTCGACCGAACTGCGCGCCTGCAGTTTTCGCAGAATCCAGATCGCCGGGAAGTACGGCCCGAGGTAGAACATGACATAGCCGAGGACCACGAACGGTTCCACCGTCGGGGACAGCGACACCAGCGGCCAGTCCTCGGGCAGGTGCCACAACTGCGGGTTGTAGACGGCGAACGGCGACCAGTTCATGATCGGGTCCTGCCACACGATCAGCGTGGTGACGAGCGCCATCAGCAGCGTGGGGTTGTGCGGATTGCGCCGGTAGTTGACCACCCACAGCGTGATGATCACCGCCATCGTGACGATGGTGAAGACCTCGAGGACGGTCAGCCAGTTGTCGTAGCCGAACAGCGGCTCGACCGGCCGCGGGGTGCCCTCGACGTCACGGTTGGCGACCCGGTCGGAGCCCAGGCCCTTGCGGGCGTTGACACCGAAGAAGATCCCGACCGCGATCAGCGCGGCCGCGCCCAGCGCCGGGCCCGTCCACGAGGGCCGCTGCGGTGTGTCGGCGACCGGTGTCGCGCTGCGCTCCTTGGCGGTGGTCACGGCTACTCCTCACCGAAACGGTCGACGAGATGGGAGTTGACGCCGTCGGGGTCGAGTCGACGCGCGACAAGGTAGCCGGCGCCCATCCAGGCGCGGCGGGTCCAGTTGCCGAACGAGACGCGGGTGCCGGGGGCGCCCGCGGCGGCGGGCATCATCTTCACCCGCTCCAGTGCCTCCTTGATGCCGCGCGGGCTCAGCGGGTGCGCGTCGGTGCAGGCCCGCAGCAGCGCCGAGGCGACGTCGCAGTTGACCACCGGCACGCAGTACTGCGGGCGCCGGCCGAACCGGGCCTCGTACCTGTCGAGGAACCGCTGCCCGACGGGGTTTCCCTCGTCGTACTGGTCGACGCCGGTCCAGCCGAGGAACGCGTTCCACATCACCGGGTTGATCCAGGCGTTCTGGAACGCGGTGCTGGTGAACCGCGGCGGATCCCAGCCCAACTGCTCGAGTGCGCCGTTGAGGAACACGATGCCGAAGCCGAATCCGCAGTGCACCAGCGCGTCCGGTTTGGCCTCGTACATGGTGCGGACCGCCTCGGTGACGTCCTGCGCGGTCTGGGCCAGCTGGGCCTCGGCGACGATTCGGATGTTCTTGCGCCGGCAGGCGGCGCGGAAGTTCCTCAGATAGGTCTCGCCGACCAGCGACTGCTCGATGAGCACCCCCACCTGGCTGTGGCCGCCCTTGGCCAGCAGATCGGCCCAGAAGATCGGCTCGTCGGTCAAGGACCCCTGCGGGAACGAGAAGGTCCACTCGCCAAGCCAGTCGTCGCTGCCGGAGACACTGAGTGCAGGGACCTTGAAGCGCTCTTCGATGGCCTCACGGGTGGGGATGCAGTTGTCGCTGATGTGCGGTCCGAACACCGCGAGGCATCCCTCGTCGACCAGTTCGCCGTAGGCGTCGATCACCGCCTTGACCGAACCCTTGGGCAGGCCCTCGACCTCGCGGTAGACGATCTCGATGGGCCGGTCGATCAGCCCCTGCTCGCGCGCCTCCTCGAAGACCAGCGTGAACGGGTTGGTGAAGTCCTCCTTCATCTCCTGCGGATAGATCTCCGGGAGCTTGAAGTCCATCAGATAGCCGATCTTGATCGGTTCGGCGGTGCTCTCGTACGACATGCGGCCTCCGTTGGCGCGATCTCGCGATTCGGGCTGTCGACCTAATATTTGTTCAGACCCTAGCGAGGGGGTACCCCACCGTCAATCATGTCCGCGCTCCGCCCAGGTAGACGTCGATCATCTCCATCAGGCCCCGGGTGACCGTCGGATCGTCGGTCAGCGGACCGGCGATCGCCGCCCTGGCCGCGTCCCGCATTCCGAGCCCCTCGGCGACCAGGCGACCGGCGGCGATGAGCACCCTGGTGGACGCCACCTCCCGCAGTCCCCCGGTCTCCAGCCGGCGGATGGCCTGCCCGAGCTGCACCAGCGCCGCCGCACTCTGGTTGTCGATGCCAGCTTCGGCGGCCACGATCTTCTCCTCGATATCTGGTGTGGGGAAGCCGAATTCGATCGCGACCATGCGCTGACGGGTGGAGTCCTTGAGGTCCTTGAGCACGCTCTGGTACCCGGGGTTGTAGGAGACGACGAGACAGAATCCGGGTGCGGCCTCGAGCGTGATGCCCAACCGTTCGATCGGCAACTGCCGGCGATGGTCGGCCAGTGGATGCAGCACGACCGTCGTGTCCTGGCGGGCCTCGACGACCTCGTCGAGGTAGCAGATCGCGCCCTCGCGCACGGCGCGGGTCAACGGGCCGTCGACCCACTCGGTGTCGCCACCGCGCAGTAGGAACCGCCCCACCAGATCGGCGGTCGTCAGATCGTCGTGGCAGGACACCGTGATCAGCGGGCGATCGAGGTCATGCGCCATCGCCTCGACGAACCTGGTCTTCCCGCATCCCGTCGGCCCCTTGAGCACGATGGACAGACCCTGGTGGTACGCCGCGCGGAACACCTGCTCCTCATTGCCGACGGGGACGTAGTACGGCCGCGGAGGCTTCACCGGCATTGGCTTCCCTTCGCTGTCCATGCGGATCCCCAGACCCTAACGCGGAACAGATGTTTGGTTCAAGGGTTCAGGACACTTTGCGGCGGAGGTCTGCGCTGCGCAGCGCGGCCTTGAAGAGCGGGCCGATGACATCCCCCAGGCGAGCGGGCCTGCTGACTGACGCGTGCGCCGCGCTTCCGAACACGTTGCGCAGCTCGGCCGCCCCGGTGGCCGCGCCGACGGTCAGGCAGAGGCAGCCGATGCCCTGTCGGCGGGCCTCGGCCAGCGCGCGCCGCGCATCGGCGGCGCCGTACGCCCGCTCGTAGTCGTGGTCGTAGGCGAGCCCGTCGGACACCACGACCAGCAGCCGGCGCGAGGTGCCGGCTCTGCGGCTGATGACCGCTGTTCCGTGCCGGATCGCGGCCCCCAGCCGTGAGTACGCACCCGGTTTCAGCGCTGCGAGCCGCTGCATCACCAGCGCGTCGAAGTGGTCGTCGAAGCGCTTGACCGGGATGAGGTTGACCGCGGCCCGGCCCTGGGAGTGGTAGGCGTACAGCGCGACCCGGTCTCCCAGCTCGTGCAGCGCGATCGTCAGCGCCGCCGCCGTCTCCCGCTGCTGTTCGTGCACGTTTCCGCCGTCGGTGCCCGCCTCCCCCGCGGAGCCGGAGACATCGAGCAGGACCAGCACGGCGAGGTCGCGGCGACGGCGCAGGTTGTCGACGTAGACGGTCTCCTCCGGAGCCGATCCGGCCAGCAGTTCCACGCGCGCCTCGACGGCGGCGTCGACATCGAGGTCGTCGCCCTGCGCCTGCCGGTGACAGCGGTCCAGACCGATGCCGAGCCGGGTCAGCGGGCGGCGCAGCGCGTGGACGTCGGGGCGCGCCAGCGGATCCCCGCCGTCGTCCGGCGGCGCTACCTCGTGCACGGTGCACCAGTCGGGCTTGTAGCGCCTGCGGCCGGCGTCCCATTCCGGGTACCTGACGCCGTCGGAGCCCGCGGTCTCGAGGTCCGCGATGCCGGCCAGACCCGACGCCACGGAGGTCACCGCCCCGGGACGGCGGCCGCCCTGCCGGGTCCGGTGGGTCGGGGTGTCGGCACCCGGTGATCCTCCGTCGCCGAGTTTGCGGACGCGGTTGCGGACGCGGTTCATTATGCGCTGCAACCACTTTCCGGCGAACCCCCCGCCACCGACGGGGCTGGAGAACGGGTCAGCGAAGTCCTCGTCCTCGACGGCGTCGTCGTCGAGCTCGTCGAGTTCGTCGCGGACGTCGCGCCGGGGTTTGTGCACGGTGTTCGGATCGGCTGTCGCCGATGCGTCCTGGGCGCGCAGCAGGCGGCGGGCCCGCAGCACGCCGAAGCCGGCGGGCGGGTCGGGCGGTCTGGTCCGGCCCGCAATCTCCAGGGCGGCCTCGGGCGAGTCGGCGCGCGCGGCGACCTCACGGTCGATGAGCGCGCGCACCGGCCACGGAAGCAGATCCTCGTTCGCCGCGAGCGCCCGATGGCCCTCGATCGCGAGATAGCGCCGAGCCAGTCCCGGCCGGCGCGTCAGTCGGCGCACCAGCTCGGGGCGAAGGCTTCCCGCCGCCAGCAGCAACGCCTGCACCGTCACGGCCGTGAGCTGGTCGGCCTCCGGCGCGGTGGTGTCGAGGTGGATCGCGGCGCCGTCCGTCCACGGCGGCTCACCCGGTGCGGCCGGCCGGATCGCGACGGTCCGGCCGGCCAGCGCGCAGGCCAGCAGCGTCAGGGGGTGCGCGTCATCGCCGGTGGCGTCCGCGCCCGCCGTTGCCTTCCCCACCCCACCTCGCCCGGTGACCAAGTTTCTGTTCCGTCCGTCAGTCCCAGACCACCGGCAGATGCGGCGGGGACCGGAAGTACATCCCCGCCACGTACGGTGCGGGCGCTTCCGGATCCAGGCGCAGTCCCGGCAACTGGTCGAACAGCGTATTGAAGATGACGGTGCTCTCCAGCCGGGCCAGGTGCATGCCGAGGCAGACGTGGGCGCCGTGACCGAAGCCGATGTGCGGCTTGCGCTCCCGGAAGATGTCAAAGTCCTCGGGCCGGTCCCATCGGGTCTCGTCGTGGTTGGCGCTGCCCAGGTTCACCGAGACCGTGGAGCCCGCCGGGATTCGGTGGCCGTAGAACTCGACGTCGCGGGTGGTCTCCCGCATGAAGTTCAGCAGCGGCGTCTCCCAGCGGATCCCCTCCTCGATGGCCTGCGGCAGCAGATCGCGGTCGGCGATCACCGCGGCCAACTGGTCGGGGTGCGTCAGCAGGCCCAGGGCCAGGCTGGCAGTCGAGCGCGACGTCGTCTCGGCGCCGGCGGGCAGCAGGTTGCGCATGAAGCCGTAGATCTGCTCGTCGGACATCCGCACCCCGTCGATGTCGGCCTGCGCGAGCACGCTGACCATGTCATCGCGGGGCTCGCGGCGCCGGTCGGCCAGGATGCCGACGAAGTACTCCTTCAGCTGCGCGGAGGCCTGCAGAGCGGTTTCCATGTCGGCATGGAAACCCAGTAGATCGATTGCCAGCCGGTGGAATTCGCTGATCTCGGACTCCGGGAGACCGAGCAGTGCCGCGATGACCCGCACCGGGATCGGCATGAAGATCTCCTCCACGAGATCGGCCCGCTTGGCGTCGCGGATCCGCGCCACCGTGCGCTCGACCAGCGGGCGCACCAACTCGGCCTCCCACCGGCGCATCGACGAGCGCGCGAACGCGAACTCGTGCAGCCTGCGGTAGACCGCGTGCTCGGGTTCCTGCATCTCCAGGATGGTGGGCCCCTGAAGGGGCCGCACGATAGCCTCGTAGCAGCGCGTGCTGAACGTCTGGTTGTCGGTGAACACCGCCTTGACCGCGTCGAACGAGTACGCGGTGAAGATCTGCTGTCCCTCAGGGGGATTCTCCAGGATGCCCATCTCCGGCCAGCCCGGGTGCACCGGAGCCTTCGCCCGCAGTTCCTTGAGCATGGGGTACGGCGACGCATCGCCGACCGCGCCCATCCCCTCGTCGAACCTGGCCTGTGCCTCCTTGACGTCCTCGGTCAGTTCACCCGTCACCCGGTCGTCCTTCCGGTCGCGCAGCAGTGCCCGCATCGTTGACCAAAAATCTGTTCCGCATTATGGTCGGCGCTGGGGATTAGCACAAGGAGCCCGCATGACCATCGGCCCGGATCGGATCAGACACCCGGGTGCGCGGGTGTGGTCCTCGTCCGGTTACGGACCGTCTACCGGCGGCGATGCCGCCGCGCTCCCCCGTCATGCGGACACCGTCTGGTAGCGTTAACCAAACGTTGGGTCGGCCACGGGAACCCGGCGCCGTGGCGTAGGAAATCGGAAGCAGTGGAGGTGCTGTGGGGCGTCCGCAACTGACGCCGAAGCGGGCCGGCCGCGCCTTTGACGACGGGACGCGTCGCACCGAGATCCTGCAGACGGCAGAGCTGTTGATCGCGACGTCGGGTCTGCGCACCTCGCTGCAGGAGATCGCCGACGCCGCAGGCATCCTGCCCGGCAGTCTGTACCACCACTTCGAATCCAAAGAGGCGATCTTCGCCGAACTGCTGCGGCGCTACCACGAGGATCTGGACCGCATCGCCGAACAGGCGGTGGACCGCCTGGACGACCCGGCCACGCTGTCGGCCGTCGACCGCATCGTCGAACTGGGCACCGATATCGCCCAGTGCGCGGTGACCCACCGCGCGGCGCTGCAGATGACCTTCTACGAGCAGCCCACCTCCAACCCGGAACTGGCCGCACTGGCGCAGAAGCGGCCGACGGCGCTGTTGGAGGCAATGCTGCAGACGCTGCGGGCGGCCCGCTGGAGCGGATACCTGCGTTCCGACGTGGACCTGCCGGTGCTTGCCGACCGGATCGTGCAGACCATGAGGCAGGTCGGTCTCGACGTCATCCGGCACAACGCCAGCGCGGACAAGGTGGCCGCGCTGATGTGCCGAATCCTGTTGCAGGGCCTGGCTACTCAGCCGCCGACCGACGAACGTCTGGACAACTCGGCGGCGTTCCGCGCCGCCGACGAGGTGGTGCGCTCGTGGGCCGACGAGGCGCAGCCGGCCCCGGACGACAAGGCCGCGCACGTGCGGGCGGTGGCCCGTGCCGAGTTCGGCCGCAAGGGCTACGAGGTCACCACGATCCGCGACATCGCCTCGGCCGCGGGCCTGGGCACGGGGACCGTCTACCGGCTCATCGGCTCCAAGGAGGAGCTGCTGGCCTCGATCATGCAGTCCTTCAGCGAGAAGATCGCCGGCATCGGCTGGACGAGCGTGCTGAAGTCGGACTCCACCGCGGTGGAGAAGCTGGACGCGTTGAGCTGGGTGCACACCAACGCGCTGGCGCAGTTCGGCGACGAGTTCCGTATCCAACTGGCCTGGATGCGGCAGTCGCCACCGGACACCCCGAACATCGCCTGGCTGTTCACCAAACGGCTGCGGCAGATGAAGTCGCTTCTGGTGGAGGGCCTGCGGACCGGTGAGATCACCATCGACAGCCCCTCGAACGAGGTGCTGGCACGCTGCGTGCTGGGCATCTCCTGGATTCCGGAGAACATCCTGCACGACATCGGGATTCGCCCGGGCCTGCTGCACGTGCGCGACACCATGCTGCGCGGCGTCGTGGCCCGTGACGGGTGACTCAGCCCACCCGGATCGGGAGCTTTCCCCAACCGCGCACACTCGCGGTGTGCGCCATCTGCGCTCCCGAGTAGTCGACGTCCCACTCCGGCCAACGGGTGAGCATCTCCTCGAGCACCACCCGGGCCTGCATCCGCGCCAGCGCGGACCCCAGGCAGAAGTGGATGCCCTGGCCGAACGACAGATGTGGCGCGTTGCGGTGGATGTCGAAACTCTCACCGTCGGGGTACTGTCGCTCGTCTCGGTTCGCGGATCCGTTGAGCAACAACATGATCGACCCCTCGGGGATCGTCTGTCCGTAACACTCGGTGTCGTGGGCGACGTAGCGGGCCTGCACCGGTGAGGGCGCCTGGAAGCGCAGCACCTCCTCGATGGCGGCGGGGATCAGGGAGAAGTCGGCAACGAGTTCGCGACGCTGGTCGGGATGCTCGGCCAGCAACTGCCCGATGAAGCCGACCAGCCGGGTGGTGGTCTCGTTGCCCGCGCCGGCGATCATGCTGGTGTAGGTCAGCACCTCGGTGCGGGTCAGTGGCCGCAGCTGCCCGTTCTCCTCGATCTGCGCGTTGAGCAGCTGGGTCATCAGATCGTCGGACGGATGGTCGGCGCGCCACTCGATGTAGTCGGCGAACAGCTGGTAGCTGTTCTCGAACGCGTCGGCGGTGGCTGGCCGGAACGTGCCCTCCTTCAGGCCGATCGCCCGGCCGGTCCGGTCGCGGATCCTGGCCTGATCGGTCTCCGGAATGCCGAGCAGATATCCGATGGTGCGCATCGGGATCTGCGCGCCGAGATCACCGATCAGGTCGAAGCTCTCCGAACCGGCCAGCGCGTCGAGAGCACGGGTGCAGAAGTCGCGGACCAGGGGCTCGATCGCCGCCATCCGCCGAGGCGTGAACACCTTCGACAGCAGCCGTCGGTGCAGGTCGTGCAGCGGCGGGTCCTCGAACAGGATGACACCCGGCGGCACCTCGATACCGCTCTTGATGACATCCATCGTGGTTCCGCGGCCCGAGCGGTAGGTCTGCCAGTTGGACAGTTCGCGGGAGACGTCCTCGTACCGGCTCAGCGCGTAGAAGTCGTACTTCTCGTTGTAGTACAGCGGCGCTTCCTCCCGCATCCGCCGCCACACCGGGTAGGGGTCGTCGTCGATCGCGAAATCGAACGGGTCGTAGTAGAGGTCAACATCTTTCACGTCTGTCATGACTGCCCCTTCCCGTGGCGGCGTTCGGCAGAACGACGTCGCCGACCCTGCGAAGGTAGGGCCAGGCGATGTCGGGCGGCACGCCGCCGCACAGCGGCGACAGGTTCAGCGACTCCCCGGCCCGTACCAGGTCGATTGCCTGGTCGACGTCGATGATCCGGTGCGACCGGTACTTCTCGCGCAGTTCGGTCACGTCTTCGGCGGCCGAGATCCCCGCCGACGCGGTGTTGCCGGGATTCCACTGCGCGTAGCCGCGCGCGTCGTGCAGCAGGTATTCGCCGAGCTCATCCCAGGCGGCGTCGACGTCGTCGGCGACGAACGTCACCGTCGGGGTGTCGGGGGCCGGCAGCAGCGTCGGCCCCGGCTCGTGCCCGTGCTCGCGGCAGGCCGCCTCGTAGGCCTCCCGCATGCCGGGGACGCGGCCGTTGGCGAGCAACCCCAGCCCGTACCGGCCCGCCCGCCTGGCCGCGGCCACGCTGGCGCCGCCCCACATCAGCATCGGACCGCCCGGGGTGTGGGGGCGTGGGGTGACCGAGATCGTGCGGCCCTCGTGGGTGACCGTCTCCTCGGCCAGCAACGCCCGCAGCAGGGTGAGCTTCTCGTCGGCGATGGCGCCGCGCCGCCCGCGCTCGACACCGAAGTGCTCGAATTCCTCTGGCCGGTAGCCGATACCGAACGTGTAGGACGCCCTCCCCCGGCTGATGATGTCGAGGACGGACATCTCCTCGGCCAGCCGCACCGGGTCGGCGAACGGCAGGATGACCACCAGGCTCAGCAGCATCCGTTCGGTACGCGCGGCGATCGCCGAGGCCAGGATCATCGGGGCCGGCAGGTACCCGTCGGGCGATCCGTGGTGTTCGCACAGCACCACCGCCGGGCAGCCGCGCTGCTCCGACCATGCGCACATCTCGATCGCGGCCGAATAGAGGTCCGTTGTCGGCGCACCGAACTCCGGTGCGCGCATGTCGAATCGGAGCGTGAACATCGACTCAGTCGAAGGCGTGGCGGGGCAGTGTGTTCGGCAGGTCCAGTGAGCTCAGCAGCCCGGCGGGCGCCTCCACGACGTATGGGATCGCGTTGACCACCCGCATAGCCGTCGCGGCCATCGCCGCATTCCCGGCGCCGTGCCCGACGGCGTCACCGAGGTTCATCGCGCAGTGGATGTCGGGGTCGCCGATGATGTCGACCCGGTAGGTCGCGTCGAACTCCGAGGTGGGCCAGTCCGGTGCCACGTCGCGCGCCATCCGGATGATGTGCTCGACCACGATGGCCTCTCTGCCGTCGACCACGCCTGCGACCCGGGTGCGCACCGCGCCGCAGGTGCCGGCCTTGATGGTGCCGAAGGCGACCTCGATGTCGCGGTTGGTCAGCTGGCGGTCGAGTGACCCGCGGACCTCGGTGACCTCCACGCCGAGTCCTTCGGCCATCAGGTAGATCGGTGCCTTCCAGGCCATTTCGACGAAGCCGGGGGTCTTGAGCATCGGTTCGAAGTCGAGCGGATGACCGAAGCCCATCCCGTTCATCATGATGTCGGCCACCGGGTAGTGGTCGTTGAGCGCGATCTCGGAGACCGTGAGGCACTCGATCTTCTTGGACTGTGTCGACAGCAGCAGCGCCAGCTGGTCGGAACCGAATCCGGGGAAGATGCCCGAGGCGTAGAACGACGCGTCGCCCTGCTTGGCGGCCTGCTCCAGCTGGGCGCGCCACTCGGGTGAGTAGTAGGCGGGCGGGTAGATCAGCGTCGTCGACGTCGTGGACACGACGTTGATCCCGGCCTCGAGCAGCCGCAGGTAGTCCGGCACCGCCCCGGCGTCGCGCTCCGGGCCGCTGGCGGCGTACACCACACAGTCGGGTTTCAGCGCGATCAGCGCGTCGGCGTCGTTGGTGGCGGTGATCCCGAGTGGCTCGCCACCGGCCAACACCCCGGCGTCCTTGCCGACCTTCTCCTCGGAATGCACCCAGACACCGACGAGTTCGAGATCGGGCCGCTTGCTGATCGCGTCGATGGCGATCGACCCGACCCCTCCGGTAGACCAGACCACCGTCCGCAGTGGTGATGTCATGAAGCCTCCTCCGCGTGGCGTTCGGGGATCAGCGCCCCGCCGACTCTAACCTAACTTTTGTTCAGAACGGCGCGCTTCGGAACCGGAACCTTGACCGTGGCGGCGGCCACCGTTAGCGTGCGGAGCAAACGTTAGGTTTCAGGGGGAGGCCCGTGATGGCCGGCGGACCGGATGTCGCCGTACGACCGGTGACCGGTCGCGCCCCACTGCTCGGCTGGGCGCTGGCGGTGGGGTTTCTCGTCTTCGCCGTCGTGGCGCTGTTGAACATGCAGTCGGGCCTGCACGGAGACCCGCGGACCTCCAATCCCGATCCCGGACCCGCCCCCTATCCCCCGTTCCTCGGCGTGGCCAACTGGCCGCTGCTGGTCTCGGTGATGTCCGCCGTGCTGACGGTCTGCTTCTTCGGATATCTGGGCTGGCGGTCGCTGCGGGACGGGCACGCGCACTGGCTGGTCCCGGTGGCGATCGCCGCGTGGTGCGCAGGCGCGCTCGACCCGCTGGCCAACTGGGCGGTGTTCGCGGTGTTCGATCCGCGGGTCGGGCATTTCCCGCTGTCCTGGCCCTACTTCGACATCTCGCCGCTGCTGGAGCCGACGCTGTCGTTCCTGGGCGGGTACGCGAGCTACTACGTGCTGACCGGGCTGGGCCTGCTGAGTCTGCACCGGCGGCCGGTGGCGCCGCGGATCCGGCCCGGCGGCTGGCTGGACCGGCACCCGCTGGCCGCGCTGTTCATCACCGGATTCATTGCGGGACTTCCCCTCAACACGGTCATGCAGCTGATGTGGTTGAAGGTCGGGTTCTTCGTCTACAGCCAGGCCGCCGGGCCCGTTCTGCACATCTGGGGCTGCCAGCTGCCGCTGTCCATGGTGATCTACGACAGCGTGCTGTTCGCCGTGGTCGCGGTGTTGTGTGTACGCGACGATTCCGGACGCCTGGCCGTCGTCACCCGGCTGGTGCAGCGGGTGTCCGGGTCCCGTGCGACGACGGCGCGGCTGACGGCGGCGGCGATGGCGGTGCTGCTACCCACGGTGATGGTGCCGATCACCGTGTTGAGCCTGCTGCGGGTGGCGGGCGATCCCGGACCCGCCTACGACGAGTGGCCGTACCCGACCGTCAAGGTCTACGACCCGTACGGCGATCTCGAGCGCGCCGGGAAACCCGGTCCCTTCTATCGGTGAAGGGTCAACCGATCTTCGTCAGTGTCAGCGGCATCTCGATGTCGAGGACCTTGTTGAAACCGCATGCGCCACTGGGGCCCATGGTCCGGTCCCAGCCCTTGTAGACGCCGGGCTGGGGCGGCCACGCCGGCCAGAACCGGAACACCTGGGTGCCCGGGTGGGCGGTGCCGTCGATACAGGGTTCCCAGTCCGGGACGGTGCGGCGGACGATCCACTGCCCGCTGACGTAGGTGAGCTCGGCGGTCCAGCCCTGATCGCTGGTCACCTGGCCGGTGCAGTCCTGGAAGGTGGTGCAGGTCGAGGTGATGGTCCAGGTCTGGGTGACGACGGCCTCGTCGTGCCGCGAGTCGTCGCGCTTGGCCCACCGGCCGTCGGAGAACACGGTGAAGGTGCCGTTGATCGCGACGTCGTCGTGGCTGTTGTCCGCGGCGGCCGGAACCGCGGTGAGCACCAGCGCCGCCACCGCGAGAGACGCCGCTCGTATCACGACACACCTCCCGGATAGACCATGTCCTGCCAGGACTGCGGCTTGTTCACGAGATCGGTCTGTGCGCCGGTGTTTCCGTCCGGCGTCGCGTACCGCCCGGTCTCGGGGTCGTAGTGCGCGATCGCCACCGACGGTGCCGGCGCCACCGGCGTCAGTGCGGGCGGGCCGGGCGGCGCGGCGGCCACGGGCGGTTCGGGCGGTGCGAGACCGGGTGGCGCAGCGGCGGGTCCCGGCACCGCGCCCGGCGGCAGCGGGGTGCCCTCCAGCGGCGCGAACAGGTTCTCGTCGGCGGTGACCCGGTCGTCGGGTGGCACCCCCTGCCTGATGAGGTTGGGATCGAAGGGGTACGGCCCGAGCGAGTGTTGGCGCATCGCCAGCGGCCGGTACGGCTCATCGCTGTAGCAGAGTTCCACCGTCGGTGCCCGCTTGCCGGGCACACCCATGCAGGGGGCGTTGCGCGCGCCCCGCACGACGATCGGCGAGTCCTGCGGCAGTTTGCAGTACAGGCCGTCCGGGGTGTCGAGCGTCGTGGTGTCGTCCGGGCTGCGCCACGCCGACGGCGGGAGGAACCCGACGGTGCACGGGTTCGGGTCGGCCATCTGGATCCGGAAGTCCCCCAGCGGGATTCCGGTCGGGTTGTTCTCCGGCGCGGAGGACAGCACGTTGGCGACGAACGGCGGCAGCAGCACAAGCACCTGTTCCAGCGACGGACGGTACGTCACCGCCACCTGCCCGAACGTGGTCATGTTCGCCAGCAGCACCGGCAGCGTCGGCTTGACCTGTTCCAGCAGGGCGGTGGCCTCGTCGGCGGCCGGCGGCCCGTCGGTCAGCAGCGTGCGCACCTGCGGGTCGTTGGTCACCACCTGATCGGTGACGCCCGCGAGGCTGCGCGCCCACAGCCGCAGCGCGTCGGTGCTCTGCGACTGGGCGTCGAGCAGCGGCATCGAGTCCTCGATCAGTGCCGCCGACCGGCCGGCGTCGCGGTTGAGCTCACCGGACAGCGCCGCCGAGGAGTCGATCAGCGAACCCATGTCGTAGCCGGCCCCGTCGAACGCCCGGTACGAGTCATCGATCAGCGCGCTCAGCTGTCCGGCCGGGATGCTGCCGATCAGCGTGTTGAGCTGTTCGAGCATCGGGCTGACCGGTTGCGGGATCGTGGTGTGCGACATCGGGATCACCGATCCGTCCTCCAGATAGGGCGGCTGGTCGGTGCGCGGCAGCAGCTCGACGTACTGCTCGCCGACGGCCGACACGCTGCGCACCTCGGCGCGCAGGTCGGCGGGGATCTTCGGCGAGGTGTCCAGGCGCAGTGTGGCGGTGGCGTGGGTGCGCGAGACGTCCATCGCGGTGACCTTGCCGACCTGCACGCCGCGGTAGGTGACGTTGGCGAACCGGTACAGCCCGCCGGACGCGGGCAGTTCGAGCGTCACGGTGATCTTGCCGATGCCCAGCAGTGTCGGCACCTGCATGTAGGCGAACACCATCGTGACCACACCGATGATCGACGCGATCGTGAAGATCACCAACTGGATTCGGACCAGGCGGGACAGCATCAGCCACCTCCTCCGGGTTCCCACGGTGCCGGGGCGGCATTGGGGATCTCGCCGAACGGCGGTGGCGTGTTCACGCCCAGCGGGTATTTGGAGAAGTAGTCGTCGTAACCCGGATCACCCGGTGCGGGTACCAGCGACGCGCGGTCCTGCCCGAGCGCGGTGCCCAGCAGCATGCTGCGTTTGATGCGGGCGTTGGTCAGGTCGACGGTGACCCACAGGTTCATGTAGTCGCCGCGGATGCCACGGTCGATGAGGTTCTGCGACATCGGGAACGTGGGCAGCCAGGCCAGCGCGCTGTCGATCTCCGGGCCGACGTCGGCGAGGGCGCGCAACGTCGGCGCCAGGTTCTCCAGGTTGGTCACCAGGTCCGCCTGGGTGTCGCGGATGAGCCCCGACGTCAGGTCGCTGAACTCCCCCAGCCTGCGCAGCGCGGTGGTGAAGTTCTGCCGCTCTCTGACCAGTACGTCGAGCGCGGGCGGGATCTTGCGCAGCGCGCGGGTGAGGACCTGCTGCTCGTCGCCCAGCCGTTGGGCGAACCGGTTGAGTTCCTCGATGGTGGCGATGATGTCGTCGCGCTGCTCGTACAGCGTGCCGACGAAGGTGTCGAGCCGGGTGATGAGGTCGCGGACGTCGCCGGCACGGCCGGCCAGCGCGGTGTTGAGGTTGGCGATGATGTCGCCGATGCGGCCCAGCCCGCCTCCGTTGACGACGGCGGCCAGCGATGCCAACGTCTGCTCGGTGGACGGGTAGGTCGACGTGCGGTCCAGACCGATCGTGGCGCCCGGCTGGAGCCGGCCACGCGGCGGCTCCCCCGGCGGCGGGTCGAGGGCGACGTGCATGGACCCCAGCAGGCTGGTCTGCCCGACGCTGGCCACCGCGTTGGCGGGCACCACCACGTCGGGTTTGAGCGAGACGTCGAGGTCGATGTGCCAGCCGTGCAGCCGCATCGCGCCGACGCTGCCGACCACCACGTCGTCGATCATCACCGGCGAATTCGATTCCAGAGTCCCGACATTCGCGAGCTCGACATGGTAGACGGATGCGCCGGAGCCGCGTCCCACCGCCCCGGGCAGGGGCAGGGAGTTCACGCCCTGAAACGAACACGCACTCGCCGTCAGAGCCGCGCTCAGGGCGATCGCTGCGGTGCGCCTGACGATCACGGTGTCGCCCCCTCGGTCGGCGGCGCCTCCGGCGGCGGCTCCGGCGCCGGCTGTTCGGCGGGCAGCAACAGGTTCTCCACGGTCGGCGGGCCTGGTGGTGGCGGTGGTGGCGGCGCTCCCCAGCCCGGCGGCGGCGGCACGTCCCCGGCGCCGGTGTACGCCGAGACGGCAGGCGGCGGTTCCGGCGGGTCGGCGTCTCCGCCGGCGCCGGGCATCAGGTGCGGTTCGGAGTAGCGCAGCATGTACGGCGGCGGGTTCGACGACAGGAACAGGCTGAACGGGAACGGCAGGTTGTTGAAGCTCGCGGTGCGCAGTCCCGGACCCAGATACTGCGCGCACTCCTTGGCGGTCGTCGGCGCGGTGACGTTCTGCAGCGCGCCGACCATGCCGCACAGCGCCCACACCGGGCTGGACATGTTGTTGAGGACGAACACGCCGCTGGCGGCGCCGGTGCGCGGGTCGAACATGTTGACCGCGTTGGCGATCGAGTGCGGCGCGATGTGCAGCACGTTCTCCAGCGCCATCCGGTGCTCGGCGATGTTCTGCAGCACGTTGGACAACCGCTGGAGCTGTTCGGAGGTTTTGTCCCGGGTGCCGCGGACGAACCGGGTGGTCTCGTCGAGCACCTCGGAGAGGTCGGTGAGTGCCGCGTCCAGGTCGGAGCGGCTGTCGTTGACCAGGCTGGTCAGGGTGGCGAACCGGTTCTGGAAGGCCACGATCTGCTCGTTGCTGTCGCGCAGCGCGGTGACGAAGGTCTGCAGGTTGTCGATCGTGCTCACGATGTCGCCGCTGCCGTCGGCGAGAATCCTTCCGACACCGGACAGTTGCGCGATGGTCTCGCGGAGCTTGTCGCCGTTGCCGTCCAGGGCGTTGGCCGCGCTGTCGATGAACCGACCCACCGGACCGGTCGACATCTCACCGGTCGGCCCGAGGTCGGTGGCCAGCCGCATCAACTGCTCCTTGACCTCGTTCCACTCCACCGGGACCGCGGTCCTGTCCTGCGGGATGACCGCGCCGTCGGCCAGCACCGGGCCGGACTCGTAAGCCGGGGTGAGCTGAACGTAACGGGCCGACACCAGGTTCTGCGCGACGATCACCGCCTTCGCATCCGCTGGGACCCGGATGCCGTGGCCGATGGCCAGCTTCAGTTCGGTGTAGGTGCCCGCAGGGCGGATCGACTCGATGGTGCCCACCTTCACCCCGGCGATGCGCACCTCGTCGCCGGGATAGATCGCGGTGGCCGTGACGAACTGCGCGGTGACCACGGTGGGCCGCAGCACCGCCTGCTTGACCACCACCGCCGCACCGCCGATCAGCAGCGCCGCGAGCACCAGGGTCAGGATCCGCCGTCTCATCACGGTGTCCCCGGTCCGTGGAACTCCGGAATCCCGTTGTACGGGAACGGAAGCTCGGCCCGTGGCCCGGCGTTGTCCGGCGGCTGGCCCGCGTTGACGCCGCGCCGGAAGCCGAACGCGTAGTCCAGCCACGGCTGCAGTATCTGGCCGAAGAAGATGTTCGGGATGTAGGCCTGGTAGTAGGGACCGTTACCAATCGTCTCACCGAGTGTGATCTGGAACTTGGCCAGACCGGGCAGCGCCTCGGCGATGTTGTCGCGGTTCTTCTCCATGATCGCGACCACCCCGTTGAGCTTATCCAGCGTCGGGGCGAGTTCGCGTTCGTTGTCGGCGACCAGACCGGACAGCTGCTTGGACAGCGTCGAGGTGTGGGCCAGCATCTCGACGATCGCGTGGCGGCGCGCATTGAGCACGGCGACAAGGTCGTTGGCGTTGAGCAGCAGGGTGTTCACCTGGTTGCCGCGCTCCGACAGGATCTTGGTGACGTCGGCGCCGCTGGACAGCAGCTCGCCGAGCGTCTCGTCGCGTTCGTTGAGTGCCCGCGACAGCCGGGTGACGCTGTCGAACGTCGGCCCCAGTTGCGGAGCCACCTCGTCGAGGGTGGCCGACAGGGTGTCCAGCGCCTGGTTCAGCGCCGCCGTGTCGGTTCCCGCGGTGTTGGTGGTCAGCTCGCTGACCGCCTCGGTCAGCGAATAGGGAGATGCCGTGCGCGACAACGGGATCACCTCCATCGGCCGCATCGTGCCCTCGCCCTTGGACTCCAGGGTGAGCACCCGTTCGCCGAGCAGGGTCCCGGTGCGGATGTGCGCGGTGGTGTCCGTGCCCAGCGTCACGGTGCCGTCGATGGCGAACGTGACCAGAGCGGCCTGGCCCTGCAGGCCGACGGCGGTGACGCTGCCGACCTTCATGCCGGAGATCGTGACGTCGTTGCCGGGCGCCACCCCGCCCGCGTCGGCGAACAGCGCCTGGTAGCGCACCGCCGTCGCCCAGGATGTCAGCCGTTCGGGCGCCAGACCGACGGCGATCACCAGCATGACCAGGACCACACCGATGATTCCCGGCCGGATGAGGTGTCTGCCACGGTATTTCAGCATCAGGGTTCCTCGCACCTGCCGTTCTCTTGGCGGAGCCACGGGAACTCCGCGGTGCGGCCCTGCAGGTCGGTGACCCGCCACTTCAACTCGCAGATGTAGTAGTTGAAAAAGCTGCCGTAGGAGCCGGTGCGGATCAGCTTGCGGTAGTTCTCAGGCGCCTTCTGCAGACTGGTGTCGAGCCTGTCCTTCTGGAAGTCGAGGTTGGGTGCCAGCCGGTTCAGCTCGTCGACCGTCTCCGCCAGCGGCGGGCGCGCCTCGCTGAGCAGGTCGGCGATCGATGCGGTGCCCCTGTTCAGCGCGTCGATGGCGGTGGCGATCGGATCGCGTTCGGCCGCCAGCTCGGTGACGAGAGTCTCGAGCTGACCGACGGTGGTGGAGAACCGGTCCCCCTCCTTGTTGAGGGTGGCGAGCAGGGTCCGCAGGTTGTCGATGACGGCCTGGATCGTCTGGCTGTGTTCGGCCAGCGCGGCGCTGAACCCCGAACTACTGGTGAGCAGGGACCGCAACGTGGCGCCCTGCCCCTGGAAGATCTGGATCAGCGACGCCGACAAAGCGTTGACGTCCTGCGGGTTCAGGCCACGGATGACGGGCTTGAGGCCGCCGAGCAGCAGGTCGAGGTCCAGCGCCTGCTGCGTGCGCTCGCGGGGGATCTGGGCACCGGGCGGCAGCGGGGTGCCACCGTCGCCCTCGATGAGCTCGAGGTAGCGGTCGCCGACGAGGTTCAGATAGCGCACGGCGGCGCGGGTTCCGGTGGTCATCTGCACCCCGGGGTCGGTGTCGAAGTCGACGACGACGGTCTTGTCGGGTTGCAGTTTCACCCGTTTCACGGTGCCCACCCGCATACCCGCCACCCGCACCGACTGTCCGGCCTCCAGCCGCGACACGTCGCTGAACACCGCGGAATACGTTCGGGTGCTGCCGGTCTGGTACTGGCCGAAGATGAAGAACAGCGACGCGGTCAGCAGCGCCATCACAGCGGCGAACACGCCGAACTTGATCACCGTGGAGCGAAACGGGCGCCTCATCCCGGTTGTCCGATCTGCGCGGTGTTGCGGGGCGGCCCGGACGTCTCGGTGTCGGGGAACATGATCTGCTTGATGATGTCGGCGTTGAGGATGATGCCGGGGTAGGTGCGCCGCCACGGGTTGGTGCCGGTGTCGGCGACGACGTAGGGCGGGACACCTTCGAACGGCATCTTCGGCAGCCCGGTGCACTGCGGGCCGCCGGTCGCACCGGCCTTCGGCAGGTCCATCGGGTAGCGGTAGCGTTCCTGGGCCCACAGGAATCCGGTCAGAACCATCACGCCGGGCTGCTTCAGCGGTGGGCGCCCCGCTGCCTCCACCATGCCGGCCAACGCGCACCACAGCGCCTGGTTGTACTTGTTGAGCAGATCGGTGGTCGGCACCAGCAGCCGAGTGACCTCGGCGAGCGGATCGCGGTTCTGCCCGACGACCTCGGTGCCCACATCGGCCAGCCCGATGACGCTGACCAGGGCGGCGTCCAGGTTGTCCGTCTCGTCGACGATGGAGTCGCTGATCCGCGCCGCGTTGTCGGCGATGTCCACGAAATCCGTTGCGGCGTCGGCGTAAGCGTTGAGTACCCGCGGGGCGGTCTGCAGATCGGCGCGCAGTGCGGGCAGACTGGGCTCGATGGTCGCGAGGTAGGAGTTCAAGTCCGACAGCATCTGGCCGAGCCGCTCACCGCGGCCCGCCATGGCCTGGGCGATGGCGCCGAGTGTCGCGTTCAGCTTGGTCGGTTCGACGCTCGACAGCACCGACGTCAACTGCTCGAAGACGGTGTTCACCTCGACCATGACGTGCTGGGCCTCGATCACCTGGCCGGGGCGCAGGGACTCCGGCGACGGGTTCTCGGGGAACACGAACTGCACCTGCTTGGCGCCGAACACCGTCGGCGAGGCGATGTCGACCAGTGCGTTGGCCGGGATCGCATCCAGCCGCTTCGGATCGATCGCCAGATGTATCGCCGCCTGGCCGGTCGGCAGGGCCTCGATTTCGGCCACCCGACCCACCTGGACACCACGGACCTGAACCTTCGCGTCGGGGTTCATCACCAGCCCGGCGCGCTGCGAGATGACGGTAACCGGCACGGTTTCGGCGAATCCTCCCCGAAACATGTTGGCCGCCAAGAGGAAAACTGCCGCGACCGCAAGGATGGAGATCAGTCCGACCAACGGACGCAGCAGACTAGGCCTCACCGGCAGACTCCGCCTTCGCGGTTCGACAAGCCTGTTCCTCCCCCAATGGGCGTTCGAGGACGGTGCGAGACTTTACGCCGGAACATATCTTTGGGTCAATGACTCTTGATCAAAACAGGGGGATTCTCCCTCGCGACCCCTCCCAATGCCAGCAGTACCTGTTGCCAGAACCAATTCTGGCGCAGCTTGAACCAGCTCAATGGCGACTTTTTCGGGATTCTCAATTAACTGTGAATCTTCGAATCATCGGTTCGCCCAAGCGCCAACCACCAGGGACACACCCAACACCGGAACAATCATTAGGCCCAATTTGGACCGGCCCGGCCGTGACAAACAGATCTCCACGGCATGCGTTGCTGTCGATAATGCCGCCTCGCGGCGGCTCGCGCTGCCTGAATGACAATCTTTATGAGAATAGAGAACGTCAGTCTTGAAAGTCGGCGCGCGAATTCACCACCGCGACTGAACCATCGACGGCGTCAATTGTTTTCAGGCACCCGGCGAGCGGAATGCGAAATATCCGGGGTCGCCGACGGACTACCCGCCGGCGCGCGGTCACTCGGGCAGTCGCAGTTCGGGCTTCTCGACCTCTTCGATGTTCACGTCCTTGAACGTGATCACCCGCACCTGCTTGACGAAGCGGGCCGGCCGGTACATGTCCCACACCCACGCATCGGTGAGCCGCAGTTCGAAGTAGACCTCACCGTCCGTATTGCGGGGCACCACCTCGACGGCGTTGGCGAGATAGAACCGTCGCTCCGTCTCCACGACGTAGCTGAACTGACCGACGATGTCCTTGTACTCGCGGTAGAGCGAGAGCTCCATCTCGGTTTCGTACTTCTCGAGATCTTCGGCACTCATCGCTCAGCTTTCCTTCATCCTGGTCGCTGTTCTCTCACTGGTCTCCATTGTTCCCTACCCGACCTGCCCGCGCTGATCCGGTGCACAGTCGGCGGCGAGTTCGGTGACCATCCGGGTGCCGCCGCCTGCGGTGGCGACCCGGCGCACGTTGATGAACGACCGCCGGTGCTGGCTGCACGGACCCAGCTCGGCCAGCGCCGCGCTGTGCGCCGCGGTGCTGTACCCCTTGTGCTCGGCGAACCCGTAACCGGGGTGCTCGGCGTCCAGTTCGACCATCAGCCGGTCGCGGCTGACCTTGGCCAACACGCTGGCCGCGGCGATGCAGGCCGCCGCCGCGTCGCCACCGACCACCGGCAGCGACGGCACCGGCAGGCCGGGCACCCGGAAGCCGTCGGACAGCACGTAGCCGGGCCGCACCGACAGGCCCGCCACCGCGCGCCGCATGCCCTCGATGTTGGCGGCGTGCACACCGCGGCGGTCCACCTCGTGCGACGGGATGAACACCACGTGGTAGGCCAGCGCGTAACGGCGGATCAGCGGAAACAGCCGCTCGCGCTCCTTCTCGTTGAGCTTCTTGGAGTCGTCGAGCGCCGCCAGGCTCTCCAACCGATTGGGCCCCAGCACGCAGGCCGCCACCACCAGTGGGCCGGCGCAGGCCCCGCGCCCGACCTCGTCGACGCCTGCCACCGGGCCCAGGCCGTTGCGATAGAGCGCGGACTCCAGCGTGCGCAGGCCCGAGGACTTCCGGATCACCGTGCGGGGAGGCCAACTCGCCGCCAACAACGACTCCTACGAATCAGTTCTGCGGGTTCACGCTGCTGATGCCGCCCCAGCGCGCCGGCGGCCACGCGATGAACCGCGCCTTACCGATCACATTCTCCACCGGCACCGTGCCCGCCATCGGGTCACCCGTGCAGAGCAGCCCCTTCTGCGCGTCCTGCGGCAGGTTGGTGCAGTGCGCCCGCGAGTCCGCCGAGTGGGTGCGGTTGTCGCCCATCACCCAGACGCGGCCCTCGGGGACCTTCACCGGCCCGAACTCGTTGCCCAGGCAGGGGTAGATCGCCGGGTCGGCGCGCATCGTCTGCGGGTCCAGGTAGGGCTCGTCGAGACGCTTGCCGTCGACCGTGAGCCCGGTGGCGGCGCGGCACTCCACCGTCTGCCCGCCCACCGCGATGATGCGCTTGACGAGGTCGTTCTCGTCGGGCGGCACGAAACCGACCACCGACAGCGCGTTCTGGATCCAGCGCACCACCGGGTTGTCCGACCGGATCGAGCGGTAGTTGATGTTCCAGTTCGGCGGGCCCTTGAAGACCACGACGTCGCCGGGCTCGGGATCGCTGAACCGGTAGGTCAGCTTGTCCACCATGATCCGGTCGCCCGTGCAGCCCGCGCAGCCGTGCAGCGTGGGCTCCATCGACTCCGACGGGATCAGGTAGGGCCGCGCGACGAACGTCAGCATGACGTAGTACAGCACCAGCGCGATCGTGATGAGGATCGCGAACTCGCGCAGCGCCCCACCCTTTTTCTCGGGCTTGTCGGCCTGCTCGCGCTTGTCGGCCTCGGCCGACTCGTCCGGACTGCTCTCGTCGGGCTCGGTGGATCCGGTCACCGCATCAGGGTAGCCAGCGCGGTGCTCATCACCGCGCTGCTCGGGCTCCAAGGATCAGACTCCGGCTACGGACGGCTGACCAGCGGTCAGCGCTTCTCCTTGATCTTGGCCTTCTTGCCCCGCAGCTCGCGCAGGTAGTACAGCTTGGCGCGACGCACGTCACCGCGGGTGACGACGTCGATGTGGTCGATGTTGGGCGAGTGCACCGGGAAGGTGCGCTCGACGCCGACGCCGTAGCTCTCCTTGCGCACGGTGAAGGTCTCACGGATCCCGCTGCCCTGACGGCGGATGACCACACCCTTGAAGACCTGGATGCGCTCCTTGGAACCCTCGATGACCTTCACGTGAACGTTCACGGTGTCGCCGGGGCCGAATTCCGGAATGTCGTCGCGCAGCGACGCCTGATCGACGAAGTCCAGCGTGTTCATCGGTGACACTTCCTTGCGGTTGGCGGCTGCGGGCGCGGTGGACGCGTCGCCGAGCCGAGCTGATCGGGTGTATCGGATGTCTCTCGCAGCGGGCGGAGCGAGCCGATCCCGGGTCCTGCACAGACAACTGCTCAATTGTGCCAGATGGGTCCGCGAGGAGTGAAATCGCACCTCGATCGGCGTCGTCGGCAGCCACGCCCGAAGCTCTCCCACCCTACTGTGACCGCCGATACGCACTACCCTTGACACCACGGGCCTTGACGTACGGGGACACACGGGACGGCCGTTGTGCCGCACCCGGAATCGAAAATGTGGCAGGAGGGCGATGCGACGGCGGCCGTCGAGGCTGGTGAGCGTGACCGCGGCGATCGTCGTCACCGTGCCGATCGTGGCGGGATGTGAGGCCAGGGTCTACGGCACCACCCCGGAGCAGCCGCACCTGACCGTCGTCGTCCCACAGGGTTCGATGGCACCGCTGCCCGAGGCCGCGCTCGACGAGCCGCCCCCGTCGTTCGTCGGCCTCGAGGACCGCGCGCGGCAGGCCACCGAGGACGCCGCGGCCGTCGGCGCCGACATCACCACGCTGGTGCTCGACCGCGCCACCGGCCACCGGGTGTCCAACGGCAACAACCAGGCCATGTCGATCGCGTCGGTGGTCAAGCTGTTCATCGCCGACGACCTGCTCTACCGCGACCAGCCGCTGAGTCCCGAGGACCGCGAGGCGTTCGACAGGATGCTGCGCGCCTCCGACGACAGCCCCGCCGAGGTGTTCTGGAACCGGGGCGGCGGCAGCGAGATCATCCGCCGGGTGACGCAGCGCTACGGACTGCCCGACACCAAGCCACCGACCGACGGGCGCTGGTTCAACACCGTCAGCACCGCGGCGGATCTGGTGCGCTACTACGACATGCTGCTCTCGGGCACCGGCGGGCTGCCCGCCGACAAGGCCGACATGATCATCAGCAACCTGGCCGCGTCGGCGCCGTACGGCATCGACGGCATGATGCCCGGCGGGGTGTACCCGCAGCGGTTCGGCATTCCCGAGGGGCTGCCCGAGGAGCAGGTCGCGGTCAAGCAGGGCTGGATGTGCTGCATCGGTTCGGACTGGATGCACCTGTCGACCGGTGTCATCGGGCCGGACCACCGCTACGTCATGGTGATCGGCTCGCTGCAGGCCACCAACGACGCCACCGCCCGCGAGACCATCACCGAGGCGGTGCGCACGATGTTCCCCGACGGGACGATCTAGCTCTCGTCCAGCAGATCCGGCCGGCGCTCGCGGGTGCGCTGCAGGCCCTGCTCATATCGCCACCGGGCGATCCTCGCGTGGTCCCCGGACAGCAGGATCTCCGGTACCGCCAGGTCCCGCCACACCGGCGGGCGGGTGTAGCTGGGCGCCTCCAGGATGCCGTTGGAGTGCGAATCGTCCTGGTGCGACGCCGGATTACCGAGCACCCCGGGAATCAGCCGGACCGTGGCCTCGATCATCACCAGCGCCGCGGACTCGCCGCCGGGCAGCACGTAGTCACCGATCGACACCTCCGCCACCCGCATCCGTCGGGCCGCGTCGTCGATGACGCGCTGGTCGATACCCTCGTAGCGGCCGCACGCGAACACCAGGTGCTTCTCGGTGGACCAGGCCTGCGCGTCGGCCTGCGTGAACAGCCGGCCCGCCGGGGTGGGGACGACCAGAAGCGTCTCCGGCGAACAGATCTCGTCGAGTGCCTCACCCCACACCGGGGCCTTCATCACCATGCCGGGCCCGCCGCCGTACGGTGCGTCGTCGACCGAGCGGTGCACATCGTGGGTCCAGCGCCGCAGATCGTGGACGCCGAGGTCGATGATGCCGGCGTCGATCGCCTTGCCCGGCAGTGACTGTCGCAGCGCGTCCAGGTATGCCGGGAAGATCGTGACGACGTCGATGCGCATCAGGCCATGTCCAGCAGACCGTCGGGCGGATCGATCTCGATCGTCTGATCCGCCAGCGACACCGACAGCACGATCGCGCTGACGAACGGCACCAGCACCTCGGAGCCGGTCTCGGTGGTCACCGACAGCAACTCGCCCGCCGCGGTGTGCAGCACCTCGGCGACGTTGCCCACCAACCGGCCGTCGGTCGTGACGACCCGCAGCCCCTCGAGCTGGTGGTCGTAGAACTCGTCGGGATCGTCGATCGGCGGCAGATCCTCGGAGTCGACGATGAACAGCGTGCCGCGCAGCGCGTCGGCACCGTTGCGGTCGGTCACGCCCTCCAGGCGTACCAGCAGCCGGCCGCCGTGCGGCCGGGCCGAGGTGACCGTGAAATCACGTGCGGCGCCGCCGCCCTTACCGGGGCGGCCGCGCAACACGGAACCGGGAGCGAACCGGGCGTCGGGATCGTCAGTTCGGACGTCGACGACCACCTCGCCGGTGATGCCGTGCGCCTTGACGACCCGCCCGACAACCAGGTCCATCCGGGACTACTGGTCGGTGTCCACCACGTCGACACGGATGCCGCGGCCGCCGATCCCGGCGACCAGCGTGCGCAGCGCGGTCGCGGTGCGGCCACCGCGCCCGATCACCTTGCCGAGGTCGTCGGGATGGACGTGAACCTCGACGGTGCGTCCGCGCCGGCTGGTCACCATGTCGACGCGCACGTCGTCGGGATTGTCGACGATTCCGCGCACCAGGTGTTCGACCGCGTCAACGACGACAGAGCTCACGGCTGTCAGCTTTCTGCGCTGGCGTCGCCGGCCTCGGCGGCGGCCTCAGTCTTCGCTTCAGCCTTGTCGTCAGCCTTGTCGTCGGCCTTTTCTTCGGCCTTTTCTTCGGCCTTTTCTTCGGCCTTCTTGGCCGGCGCCTTCTTCTTCTTGGGCTGGGTGGTGGCCTCGGTGGTCGGACCGCCCTCGGCCTCGGCGAGCGCCTTGTTGAACAGCTCCAGCTTGCTGGGCTTGGGCTCCTTGACCTTCAGCGTGCCCTCGGCACCCGGCAGACCCTTGAACTTCTGCCAGTCACCGGTGATCTTCAGCAGCGCCAGGACGGGCTCGGTCGGCTGTGCGCCCACGCTCAGCCAGTACTGCGCGCGCTCCGAGTCGATCTCGATGAGGCTCGGTTCTTCCTTCGGGTGGTACCGGCCGATGATCTCGATGGCGCGACCGTCGCGGCGGGTGCGCGCGTCGGCGACAGCGATGCGGTACTGGGGATTGCGGATCTTGCCAAGCCGGGTCAGCTTGATCTTGACAGCCATGTAAGCGAATTCTCCTGTGATTGCCACGCTGCAATTCAGCGATCGAGGCGGGATTGCCTGGATCCGGTTTTGCCTTACGTGTGTGACCGCCACGGGGCCGGAGTCCCGAGGAAGACAGTCGACCATTGTGCCAGAACGGGCCCGACCGGCAAAAATCGTCTCACCCGAGGCATCCGCCCCAGCGTAGAGAGTCCTGATGAGCCTGTTCAAAGAGAAGAGCATGACGATCCTGGCCGGGCAGCTGGCCCGCCCGCACGGACCGCTGGGTCTGCTGGTGGCCCGGACGTTGAACCGCGGCAACGCCCGGGCGATCGGCGCGGCGGTCGACGCCGCCGGGGCCGGGCCGGGCGCCGTCGTGGCCGACGTCGGGTTCGGCGGCGGCATCGGCCTGCGGATGCTGCTCGACCGGGTGGGGCCGGCGGGCCGCGTGCACGGGGTCGAGATCGCCGCCGGCATGCTGCGCCGCGCCCGGATGACCTTCGCCCGCGAGATCCGCGCGGGCCGGCTGTGGTTGGCGCAGGGGTCGCTGACGGCGCTGCCGTTCGACGACGCCGCGCTCGACGCCGTCGTCACCGTCAACACCGTGTACTTCATCGACGACCTCGACACCGCGTGCGCCGAACTGGCGCGGGTGCTGCGGCCCGGCGGCCGCGCGGTGATCGGCATCGCCGATCCCGACGCGATGCGCCACGCGCCGTTCACCCGGCACGGGTTCACGCTGCGCCCGGTCGAGCAGATCCGGGCGGCACTGGCCGGCGCCGGGCTGACCGTCGAGCACCGCCGGGTCGACGACAAG
Organism: Mycolicibacterium phlei; assembly: GCF_001583415.1. Next base: position 2,171,775 of record NZ_CP014475.1, on the reverse strand, counting down.
CCGCTCCCCCGCCATGTGCTCGTCGGGACCCGCTGACGGTCAGATCCCGAGCACGGCCTTGGCGATCAGGAAGTAGATCAGCAGCCCGGTCGCGTCGGTGAACGTCGTGATGAACGGGTTGGAGAACACCGCGGGATCCACCCGGATCGTCCTGGCGACCAGCGGCATCACCCCACCGACCGTCGCCGCCATGGTGCACACGCTGACCAGCGTCAGCGCGATCACGGTGCCCAGCCCGCGGTCGTAGATCGCGCTGGTGACCACAAACGCCACCGCGCCGAGCAGCAGCCCGAGCGACAGCCCCACCCGGAACTCCCGGACCAGCACCCGCAGCAGGTCACTGGGCCGCACATCGCCGAGGGCCAGCGCGCGGGTGACGGTGGTGGCGGCCTGGTTGCCGGTGTTGCCGCCGGTGCCGATCAGCAGCGGCACGAACAGCGCCAGGGTCACCACCTGCGACAGCGTCGCCTCGAACACCTCGAGCACCTGCACGGTCAGCGTCGCGCCGATGGCCAGCACCAGCAGCCAGACCACGCGGGACCGCACCAACCCGCTGACCGGCGCGGTGAGGTAGGGCCGGCGCAGCGGTTCCACACCGCTGATGCGGGCCTGGTCCTCGGAGTCGGCCGACTCCAGGATGCGCAGCGCGTCGTCGACGGTGAGGATGCCCACCAGGCGGGTCTCGGCGTCCACCACCGGGAGCGCCAACACCTTGAGGTCGGCGCAGCGCCGGGCCGAGACCTCGGCGACGTCGGTGGCGCGCACCCACTGGGCCGGCTGCATCAACTCGCCGACCGTCGTCTCCGCCGAGGCGCCGAGCAGGTCGCGCAGGCTCACCACCCCGACCAGCACCCGCTCGTCGTCGGTCACCGGCAGCGTGTAGACGGTCTCGGCGTCGCCGAGGCGCTCCTGCACCCGCAGCATCGCCTCCGCGACCGTGAAACGCGCCCGCACAGCGACGAATTCGGGGCTCATCCGCCGACCGATAGACCCCTGCGGGTAGCCGAGGATGTCGGCGGTCATCGCCCGCTCGTCCGGCGGCAGGCCCTGCAGCAGGCGGTGCGCCACCGTCGCCGGGAGTTCGTCGAGCAACCCGACGCGGTCGTCGGGGTTCAGGTCGGCGAACAGCGCCGCGACGGCGTCGTCCTGCAACCCGGCGACGAGGTCACCCTGCAGGCTGGCGTCGAGGCTCTCGAAGACCTGCAGCGCCAATCCCTTCGGCAGCACGCGGTACAGCACCGCCCGTCTCCGCCGATCGAGGCGCTCCAGGGTGGCGACGATGTCGGAGACCGACAACCGTCGTACCTCGGCGGTCATGGCCGCCATGTCCAGGCGGTCCACCGCCTCGGTAAGGGCTCGCACGGCCGCGTCGCGGCGGTCGGTCTCAGTCTGGTTCGTCACAACACAGGCTTACACGAGCTTGTCAAAGCATTTCTCCTCGACGCGTTTGCTCATCCGCCAACCGTCGGCGGTGCGCACGAACTCGTCGACGTACCAGATGCCGACGAAATAGATCTGGCCAGCGTCGCCGCCCATCACCATCGGGTTGAAGCAGACCGCGCGGGAGGTGGCGCGGTCACCGTCCGGGCTGTAGGAGACCCGGATGTCCACGTTGCCCAGCATGTGGAAGTACGCCGGGAAGTTCGGCAGCACCTCCTTGAGCCAGGCCTTCACCTCCGGGAAGCGACCGTCGATGCCCCCGCTGACCCGGTAGTCGATGTAGGCGTCGGGGGTGAACACCCGGTCGAGGTCGTCGAAGCGCTTCTGGTCGATCGCCGTCGAGTAGTCGATCAGCAGCTGCTGAATCTCGAAGCGGTCGGAGATCTCGTCGAGGGTCATCATGGGCTACATCAAACCGCAGGCCGTTAGGCTCGGGGCCCATGCGGAGAACTGCGATCGTCCTCGCCGCGTTGGTGGCCTGCGTTCTGGCGCTGGTCGCGCCGCCGGCCGGCGCCGAACCGGTGGCGCAGCCCGGCGGAATCCTGACGCCGCCGGAGGGGCCGGCCGAGGCCTGGATCATCGCCGACATGGACACCGGCGAGGTGCTGGCCGGGCGCAACGAGTACGGCCAGTACGCACCCGCCAGCACCATCAAGGTGCTGCTGGCGCTGACCGTGCTCGACGAGCTTCCGCTGGACGCCACGATCGTCGCCAACGAGGCCGACACCAAGGTCGAGTGCAACTGCGCGGGCGTCACCCCCGGGATGACCTACACCACGCGCCAGCTGCTGGAGGCGATCCTGCTGGTGTCGGGCAACGACGCGGCCAACACGCTGGCCACCATGCTCGGCGGTCACGACGTCGCGATCACCAAGATGAACGCCAAGGCGGCGCTGCTCGGCGCCTACGGCACCAATGTCGGCTCGCCGTCGGGTCTGGACGGCCCGGGCATCGCGATGTGGTCCTCCCCGCACGACCTGGCGGTGATCTTCCGCGCCGCGATGGCCAACCCGGTGTTCGCCCAGATCACCGCCCAGCCCACCGCGGTGTTCCCCACCAAGACCGGCGACAAGGTGCTGGTGAACCAGGACGAGCTGCTCAAGCTCTACCCGGGCACCCTCGGCGGCAAGACCGGGTTCACCGACATCGCCCGCAAGACGTTCGTCGGCGCAGCGCAGCGCAACGGCCGGCGGCTGGTCATCGCGTTGATGTACGGCCTGGACCGGCCCGGCCAGCCGACCTACTGGGATCAGGCGATCGGCCTGCTGGACTGGGGCTTCGCGCAGCCACCGGGCACCTCCATCGGGATGCTCTGAATTCGAACGTTGCTTAATCGCAACGCATCCGAGACCGGGCCGGATAACACCGCGGTTACGCTCGGCGGGCATGCGACGCTTGTTGGCCGCGTTGGCCATCGCGCTGACCTGCGCAATGACCCTGGCCACCGGCTTCGCCGCGCCGGCCACCGCCCAACCGGGCGGTGCGACCTCCGGTGCGCTGTCCCTGCCGGACGGGCCCGCTCAGTCGTGGCTGCTCGCCGACCTCGACACCGGCCGAATCCTGGCCTCCCGCAACCCGTATGAGCCGCACCCGCCGGCCAGCACGATCAAGGCGCTGCTGGCGATGGTCGTGCTCGACCAGTTGCCGCTCAACGCGGTGATCGTGGCCCGTCCGGCCGCCGCCGACGTCGAATGTTCCTGTGCCGGAGTGAAAGCCGGGCGACCGTACACGGTGCGCCAACTGCTCGACGGGCTGATGCTGGTGTCGGGCAACGACGCGGCCAACGTGCTCGCCGACGGTCTCGGCGGGTATCGCGTCGCGGTGGCCAAGATGAACGCCAAGGCGGCGGCGCTGGGGGCACGCAGCACGCGGGTGTCGTCGCCGTCGGGTCTCGACGGGCCCGGCATGGAGTCCTTCACCACCGCCAACGATCTCGCGGTGATCTACCGGAATGCGTTGCAGTATCCGGCTTTTGCCGCGATCGTGCGCCAGCCGTCGTCGCTGTTCCCCACCGACGACGGGCCGAAGACGATCGTCAACCAGAACCAGCTGCTCAAGCGGTATCCGGGCACGCTGGTCGGCAAGACCGGCTACACGAACCTGGCCCGCGACACGTTCGTCGCCGCCGCGCAGCGCAACGGCAGGCGGCTGGTCGTCGCGCAGCTGTACGGCAACGGCGACCTCTACAGTCAGGCGATCCAGCTGTTCGACTGGGGCTTCGCCCAGAGCTAGCCTCTCTTCTTCCTTTCTTCCGCGAGCGTGCATTGCTCCTATGTCAAGCTGCGGCTTGGTGGGGGTTGTGGGTGGCGTGGTCGAGGTGTAGGCGGGTGTAGACGACGCGTGAGAGTTGGCGTTTGAGGCAGCGTAGGGCTTCTTTGGGGGTTTTGCCTTCGGTGAGGCGGCGTCGGTAGTAGCGGGCTCCGTCGCTGTCGGGCAGTCGTAGTTGGGTGATCGCGATGCGGTGCAGGGCGGCGTTGAGTTGTCGGTTACCGCTGCGGTTGAGCCGGACCCGGCCGCTGGTGCTGCCTGACCACACCGGGATCGGGGCGGTGCCGTTATGGCAGGAAAACGCCGCCTCACTGCGGAAGCGGTGCACTCCGGCGGTCTCGGCGACGATCTTGGCGGCGGTCAGTTCCCCACAGCCGGGCAGGGCCAACAAATTCGGCGCCAGCGCCTGTACGCGCTGACCGATGCGTTCAGCCAACTCCGTAATGCGTTCGTTGAGTCCGATGATGTCGGCCAGTTCCTCGCGGGCGATCTCGGCAAGCACCCCGGGCTGGCCGGCCAGCCAATCGGCCAGCCGGGCACACACACCGGCGCGGTGCAGCGAGCTCAGACCGGCCTCCACAGCGGGGTCGAGTTCGTGGATGCGTTGACGCAACCGGTTGATGGTGGCCGTACGCATCGCCACCAGGTCCTCACGGCGATCCACCAGCAGTTTCAGATCACGGGAGGCCTGATCGTGGGCGGCGATCGGCAGATCCGGATGCCGCAACACCGCCCGGGCCACCGCCAACGCATCAATGGGATCGGACTTACCGCGAGTGCGCCCACCGGCGCGGGCCTGCGCCATCAACTTGGGAGCCACCCGCACCACACGCTGACCGGCGCCCAGCAGATCGGTCTCCAGCCGCGCGGACAGGTTGCGGCAATCCTCGATCCCCCACACCACCTCGGCGCCGAACCGCTCACGAACCCACCGGATCACCTGCAGATGACCCGCGCTCGTAGCAGGCACGGTTTTCTGGGCGAGTTTGCGGCCGACCTCGTCAACAACGACAAAGGTGTGGCTGCGCTTGTGCACATCGGTTCCGATGACCACCATGGACACTGCCTTCTTTCCTTCATGGATGGGTAGAAGGTCGGGCCGGCCGGCGGACACATCTCAGTCGGGGGCGGTGCCACGCTCCTATCAAGTCACGCCGGCCGGTCCTTCCCACCCGGTGCCGGCACAACGCACGAAAGCCATCACAGGACAGTGTCTGTAAGAGCCAGACACCAGGCGAGAAGAACCCAACCACCGCACCGCGGCACCCTCAACCCTGACACTGAGTGTCTGCACACGACACGCCGGAGTTTTTGCGGCATTTGCGCACGCTCGCGACGGGGTTGACGGGTGGCCGGCGTGCGCATACCCCTGCGCATGCGCCGAAACTTCGGTTGTTGACGAATAGTCGCCGAAATCCGTCAACTTCCGTAGTTTCGGCGGTCTTTCGGCCGGACCGGGAGCCCGACCGCACGCTCGCCGGAAAGGACGGTTACGTGTAGACGCGACCGCGCAGGATCACCGCGTCGGGGTTCTTCACCACCGCGGCGCCCAGCCGGGGATCCTCCGAGAAGCACACCAGGTCCGCCGGGGCGCCGTCGACCAGCGCAGGCCGGCCCAGCCACTCCCGCGCCGCCCAACTGGCCGCGCCCAGCGCCTCGGTGGGACTCATCCCGATGCCCTTGAGCGCGTCGATCTCGTCGGCGATTCGCCCGTGCGCGACCATGCTGCCCGCGTCGGTGCCCGCGTAGATCGGCACCCCGGCCTCCCGGGCGGCGGCGATCCGCGCCGGGCACTTCTCGTGCAGATCCCGCATGTGCTGGGCGTACCGCGGGAACTTGCCCGCCCCGTCGGCGATGCCCGGGAAGTTCGCGATGTTGATCAACGTCGGCACCAGCGCCGTGCCGTGCTCGACCATCAGGTCGATGGTGTCGTCGGTCAGCCCGGTGCCGTGCTCGATGCAGTCGATCCCGGCCTTGATCAGCCCCGGCAGCGCGTCCTCGCTGAACACGTGCGCGGTGACCCGGGCGCCCTCGGCGTGGGCGGCGTCGATCGCGGCCTTGAGCACGTCGTCGGACCACAGCGGCGCCAGGTCCCCCACCTCGCGGTCGATCCAGTCGCCGACGAGCTTGACCCACCCGTCGCCGAACCGGGCCTGCTCGGCCACCGCCTCCGGCAGCTTCGACTCGTCCTCCAACTCCAGCGCGAACCCGCGCGAGTAGCGCTTCGGCCGGGCCAGATGACGCCCGGCGCGGATGATCTCGGGCAGGTCGTCACGGTCGGCCAGCGCGCGGGTGTCGATCGGCGAGCCGGCGTCGCGCAGCAGCAGCGCCCCGGCGTCGCGCTCCACCTCGGCCTGAGCGACGCAGTCGTCGAGGTTGTCCAGCACACCGTGCTCCCCCAACCCGACGTGGCAGTGCGCGTCGACCAGACCGGGCAGCACCCAGCCCCCATACCCGTCAGCACCGAACACCGTCTCCGCACCGCTGACCGGCTCGGCGCGCAGCACGCCGTCGACGATCCACCACTCCACCGGCTCCCCGTCGGGCAACCCCCGACCGCGAACGTGAAGCCTCACGGCTACTTCTGACCCGGGAACTTCAGCTTCGACAGGTCGATGTCGGCCAGCCCGGGCGGCAGCTCATCGAGACCCTTGGGCATGTTCGACAGGTCCGGGAAGCCCGCCGGCAGCCCGCCCATCGCACCGAGCGGGTTGCGCACCTTCGGCGGCGTCGGGCCGCCCTTGCCCTTCTTGCCCTTCTTCTTGTTCTTTCCGGCCTTGCGGGAGTTCTTGCGGCCGAACGGCATTCCCATCTGGCCTGCCATCTGCGACATCATCTTGCGGGCCTCGAAGAACCGCTCGACGAGCTGGTTGACCTCCGCGACCGTGACGCCGGAACCGTTGGCGATGCGCAGACGGCGCGAGCCGTTGATGATCTTCGGATCGGCCCGCTCCTCGGGCGTCATGCCCCGGATGATCGCCTGGATCCGGTCGAGCTGCTTGTCGTCGACGGCGGCCAGCGCATCCTTCATCTGGCCCGCGCCGGGCAGCATGCCCAGCAGGTTGCCGATCGGCCCCATCTTGCGGATGGCCTGCATCTGCTCGAGGAAGTCCTCCAGCGTCAGCTCACCGCTGCCGATCTTGTGGGCGGCCTCCTCGGCCTTCTGCGCGTCGAAGACCTGTTCGGCCTGCTCGATCAGCGTCAGCACGTCGCCCATGCCGAGGATCCGGCTGGCCATCCGGTCCGGGTGGAAGACGTCGAAGTCGTCGAGCTTCTCACCGGCGGACGCGAACAGGATCGGCACGCCGGTGATCTCGCGCACCGACAGCGCCGCACCACCGCGGGCGTCGCCGTCCAGCTTGGTCAGCACGACGCCGGTGAAGCCGACACCCTCGCGGAACGCCTCGGCGGTGGTGACCGCGTCCTGGCCGATCATCGCGTCGAGCACGAACAGCACTTCGTCGGGATTGACCGCGTCGCGGATGGCGGCGGCCTGGCTCATCAGCTCGTCGTCGATGCCCAGGCGGCCCGCGGTGTCGACGATGACGACGTCGTACAGCTTGGCCTTCGCCTCGGCCAGGCCCGCCGCGGCCACGGCGACCGGGTCACCGGGGGCGTCGTCGGGCGCGCCCTCGGCCGACACGCCGGGATGCGGCGCGAACACCGCGACACCGGCGCGCTCGCCGACGATCTGCAGCTGGTTCACCGCGCCGGGGCGCTGCAGGTCGCAGGCCACCAGCAGCGGCGTATGCCCTTGCCCGCGAAGCCATTTAGCCAGCTTGCCGGCCAGCGTCGTCTTACCCGAACCCTGCAGGCCCGCCAGCATGATCACCGTCGGCGGGTTCTTCGCGAACCGCAGCGAGCGGGTCTCACCGCCCAGGATCTCGATGAGTTCCTCGTTGACGATCTTGACGACCTGCTGGGCCGGGTTCAGCGCCGCGGAGACCTCGGCGCCGCGGGCCCGCTCCTTGATGCGGTTGACGAACGCACGCACCACGGGCAGCGACACGTCGGCTTCCAGCAGCGCCAGCCGGATCTCCCTGGTCGTGGCGTCGATGTCGGCGTCGGTCAGCCGGCCTTTACCGCGCAGCCCCTGCAGGGCTCCGGTCAACCGGTCGGACAGGGATTCAAACACGACGTCCAGCCTAAACGCAGTCCGGTGCGACGCGCCCGAGCAGGGCGGTTACGTTGCTCAGCTGGCCTCGGCGGCCGGTTTCTTGGGCGGCGGGGCGGGCAGCACCGCGTAGAGGTCGCGTTCCAGGTCGGCGCGGATCGAGGCGTCGGCGCGGATGCCGAACAGGTCGACCACCGAGGAGCCCAGCGTGGTCACCTTGGCCCAGACGATGTCGACGCCGTCGCGTTCGAACACCGCGGTCAGCCGCGCCAGCAGGCCGGTGCGGTCGGTGCTGCGGATCTGCACGACGAGCTCACCCGGCCGGGCGCCGTCGGACCACAGGATCACCGGCGCGGCGGTGACCTGGTTGATCGGCACCGCCGCCGGAATCTCGCCCGCGCGGGTGGTGCCGTGCTCGGCGGCGTCGCGTTCGCGGCGGTCCAGGGCCTCGAGCACGTCGAGGTCGCCGTCGAGGGCCAGCAGCAGCTGCTGGCGCAGCAGCTCGGCGGCCGGCGGGGTGCCGAACCGCGGCGAGACGACGAACGTGTTGATCGCCGAGCCCTCGTGGCTGTTGACCGACGCCGAGTGCACCCGCAGCGAGTGCAGCGCCAGCACACCGGCCGCCTTCGACAGCAGACCGCGGCGGTCCGGGGCGATCAGCGTGACGTTGTAGATGTGCGGGCTGTCGGTCTGGGTCATCTCGACGTGCACGTCGACCTGCGCGGCCAGCGAGAGGTAGCGGGGATCGATGGGATCGGGCTTCGGCAGCTCCTCACCGGCCATCACCAGCTTGCAGCGGCGGACCAGGTCGCCGATCAGGGTGGCCTTCCAGTCGCCCCACACCCCGGGCCCGGTGGCCAGCGAGTCGGCCTGGGCGAGCACCGCGAGCAGTTCCAGCAGTACCGGGTCGCCGTCGAGGGTCTCCACCACCGACGCGATGGTGGCCGGGTCCTGTAGATCGCGCCGAACGGCGGTGTGCGGCAGCAGCAGGTGGTGGCGCACCATCTTCGACAGCGTCTCGATATCCGACGGCCACAGCCCCAGCCGGGTGCCGATCTGGGTGGCCAGTTCCGCGCCGATGACGCTGTGGTCGCCGCCGCGGCCCTTGCCGATGTCGTGGCACAGCGCACCGAGCAGCAGCAGGTCCGGGCGCGACACCTGGGTGGTGAAAGCGCTTGCCTTCGAGACGGTTTCGACGAGGTGCCGGTCGACGGTCCAGATGTGCACGACGTCGCGCGGCGGCAGGTCGCGCACCGCACCCCACTCCGGGAACAACCGGCCCCACAGCCCGGTGCGGTCCAGCGCCTCGATGGTGGCCACCGCCGACGGGCCGGCGGCAAGCATCACCAGCAGATCCTTGAGCGCCTCGGCCGGCCAGGGCGTCCGCAGCTCCGGCGCGGACTCGGCCAGCCGCGCCAGCGTGGAGCCGGACATCGGCAGGCCGGTGGTCGCCGAGGCCGCCGCCACCCGCAGGATCAGGCCGGGATCGCGTTCGGGCCTGGCGTCGCGGGCCAGCACGACCTCGCCGGCGAACTCGATGACCCCCTCGTCGAGCGGTCGGCGCGCCGGGCGGCGCAGAGCCGCGAAACCGCGGCGCGGCAACGCGTTGGCCGCGGTGCGGATTCCGGCGTCGACGTAGAAGCTGATGGTGCGCGCCGCATCGGAGAGCATGCGCGCGAGGTCGAACCGGTCGCCGATATGCAGGGCGGCGCCGATCTCGTCGGCGTGCTGGGCCAGCAGCAGATCGCGGCCACGCCCGGCGACCCGGTGCAGTTCGGTGCGCACGTTGAGCAGCGCCATGTGCGCGTCGCCGAGCGAGCCGATCGGCGAGGCCGACGAGCGGTTCGGGTACACGTCGGTCAGCTGCGCGATCGCCAGCGCGTTGAGCAGCTGCACGTCGCGCAGGCCGCCGCGGCCGCATTTGAGGTCCGGTTCGGCGCGGTGGGCGATCTCGCCGCTGCGCTCCCAGCGCGCCCGGGTGTGCTCGACCAGTTCGTCGAAGCGCGAGGCGATTCCGGTGCGCCACTGCCTGCGGGCACCGCCGATCAGCAGCGAGGACAGGTCGGAGTCGCCTGCGATGTGCCGCGCTTCGAGCATGGCCAGTCCGGCGGAGATGTCCTCCCCCGCGACCTTCAGCGCCTCGGGCACCGTTCGCACGCTGTGGTCGATGCGAATGTTGGCGTCCCACAACGGGTACCAGAGCGCCTCGGCGACCTTGCTGACGGTCTCCTGGGGCAGGTTGTCGTGCAGCAGCGTGAGATCGAGGTCGGAGTGCGGGACCAGTTCGCCGCGGCCCAGTCCGCCGGTCGCGACGATCGCGAAGCCACTGGTGGGCGTGATCCCGATTTCCGAAGCCTTGGTGGTGAGCCAGAACTCGTGCAGATCCTGCAGAGCCCGGCGCAGAGAGGCCGAATCCAGTTGGCGCGCAGTGCCTGAGAGCAACTTCTCACAGGCGACGGCGAGGTCGGTGGCCGGCCGGTACGCGGCCGCCGCCGGGGCCTCCTTGCGGGAGGCTCCGGCGGCGGTTTCGCGTTTCTCGATCATCTTTCGTCATCTCCCAACCGGTGGTGCCAATTGCGTTGGAGTAAGGCCGGGAGACGACCACTCACTGGAACAGGTTGATCAGAGGGCGTCGGCTCCACGTTCTCCGGTGCGCACCCGGACCACGGTGTCGACGGGGCTCACCCACACCTTGCCGTCGCCGATCTTGCCGGTCCGCGCGGCCTGGACGATGACGTCCACCACCTTGTCCACGGACTCGTCGTCGACGACGACCTCGACCCGCACCTTCGGCACGAAGTCGACCGAGTACTCAGCGCCGCGGTACACCTCGGTGTGACCCTTCTGGCGTCCGTAGCCCTGAACCTCACTGACTGTCATACCGAGGATACCCGTCTGTTCGAGTCCGGTCTTGACGTCTTCGAGGGTGAACGGCTTGACGATCGCGGTTACTAGCTTCATGTAGTCAATCCCTTCCGAGGAAATTGTTGCCGATCAGGCGAGCTCGTAAGCGGTTTCGGCATGTTCCGTCTCATCAATGCCGGTCTCCTCGTCTTCACGGCTGACCCGCCATCCCAACGGCTTAACGATAAAGGCAATGATCGCCGTCAGGATGCCGGTGAAGATCACCGCGACCAGAGCGATGACAACCTGCACCACCAGCTGCTCGAAGCCGCCGCCGTAGAACAGGCCCGTGTCGAGGGCCAGGAAGCCGATGCCGATGGTGCCCCACAGGCCGGCGACCAGGTGGACGCCGACGACGTCGAGCGAATCGTCATAGCCGAACTTGTACTTCAGGCCGATCGCCAGCGCCGACAGCGCACCGGCGATGACACCCAGGATCAGCGAACCGATCGGCGAGAGCGAACCGCACGCCGGGGTGATCGCGACCAGGCCGGCGACGATACCCGAGGCGGCACCCACGCTGGTGGCGTGGCCGTCGCGGATGCGCTCCACCAGAAGCCAGCCCAGCATCGCGGCCGCGGTGGCAGCGGTGGTGTTGACCCACACGGCGCCGGCGAGCATGTCGGCAGCGCCCTCAGAACCGACGTTGAAGCCGAACCAGCCGAACCACAGGATGGCCGCGCCGAGCATCACGAACGGGATGTTGTGCGGGCGGTAGACGATCTTGCCGAAGCCGGCGCGCTTGCCTAGCAGGATGGCCAGCACCAGGGCAGCCATACCGGCGTTGATGTGCACCACGGTGCCACCGGCGAAGTCGATCGGAGCGACGTTGGCCGACTCCGCTTCGGCGTCATACCCGAAGAGCCAGGACGCGATGCTGTTCTCGCCACCCGACAGCAGGCCGCCGCCCCAAACCATGTGGGCCAGCGGGAAGTACACGAAGGTCGCCCACAGCGCGCCGAACACCAGCCAGGTGCCGAACTTCATGCGCTCGGCCACCGCGCCGCTGATCAGGGCGACGGTGATGACCGCGAAGGTCAGCTGGAAGCCGGCCCACACGATGGCCGGGACGGTGCCGAAGCCGCCGAGGACGTACAGGGTTTCGTCACCGACCTCCTGTGTCTCCAGCAGTTGGCTCAAGCCGAACAGGGAGAAGGGGTTGTCGAAGATCCCCGCGATGTCGCTGCCGCCGGTGTGCCCGGACGAGAACGACATCGAGTAGCCCCACAGCACGTAGATGACGCTGATGACGCCCATCGCGCCGAACGACATCATCATCATGTTGAGGACGGACTTCTGTCGCGAGAGCCCGCCGTAGAAGAACGCCAGGCCCGGCGTCATGAACAACACCAGTGCCGCGGCGGTGAGTACCCATGCGGTGTCGCCCGCGCTCAACCCGTCAGGGCCGAACGGCGCGAACGCATCATCGGGTAGAGCTAGGGGTAAGGCTGAAACCACTTTGTGTGAACCTCCTTGGGAAGTGCGCCGATCGGATCGGCCTCCCGAAGAGACTCTTTTGCCGGGGTTTCACCGGTGATTCCGTTCCGTTTCCGTTAAGTGAACGGATTTCCCTGACGCGTTACGCCTGTGTTTCACGGCATGTCTGACGGCAAAAAGTAACCCCGGGCCGTCGCCGACCCGGGGTGTGAAGGGTGTAACCGGCTAGCCCAGAAGAGCCCTGCTAGCCCAGAAGAGCGTCGACGAAGGCCGCCGGCTCGAACGGGGCGAGATCGTCCGGTCCCTCGCCGAGCCCGACGAGCTTGACCGGCACACCGAGTTCCTGCTGCACGCGGAACACGATGCCGCCCTTGGCGGTGCCGTCGAGCTTGGTCAGCACGACACCGGAGATGTCGACGACCTCGGCGAACACCCGCGCCTGGGCCAGCCCGTTCTGCCCGATGGTGGCGTCGAGGACCAGCAACACCTCATCGACCTCGGCGCGCTTGCTCACCACGCGCTTGACCTTTCCGAGCTCGTCCATCAGGCCGGTCTTGGTGTGCAACCGTCCCGCGGTGTCGATGAGGATGACATCGGCGCCGTCGGCGATGCCCTTGTCGACGGCGTCGAACGCCACCGACGCCGGGTCGGCCCCCTCGGCGCCGCGCACCACCTGCGCGCCCACGCGCGACGCCCATGACTGCAGCTGGTCGGCCGCCGCGGCGCGGAACGTGTCGGCCGCGCCCAGTACCACGCGGCGCCCGTCGGCGACCAGCACGCGGGCCAGCTTGCCGACGGTGGTGGTCTTGCCGGTGCCGTTGACCCCGACGACCAGCAGCACCGATGGTTTGTCGGCGTGCGGCAGCGCCCGGATCGAACGGTCCAGGTCGGGGCGCAGCTCCTCGATGAGCACCCCGCGCAGCACCGCGCGGGCGTCGGCCTCGGTGCGCACCCCGGCGGCGGCCATCCGCTCGCGCAGCGACGCCACCACGGACTGGGTGACCACCGGGCCGAGGTCGGAGATCAGCAGCGTGTCCTCGATCTCCTCCCAGGAGTCCTCGTCGAGGTCGCCGGCGCCGAGCAGGCCCAGCATGCTCTTGCCGAGTGCGTTCTGCGACTTCGCCAGCCGGCCGCGCAGCCGCTCCAGACGGCCGGTGGTCGGGGCGATCTCGTCGAGGACGGGTGCCGCGGGCGCCTCGTCAACGGGGGCCTCCTCAGCGGGGGCCTCCTCGACCGGGGCGGGCGCCTCCTCGACCGGAGCCGGCGTCTCGACAGCCTCGACGGGCTCTGAGACGGGCTCTGGGGCCGGCTTGGGTTCCTTGACCGGTACCGGGCCGTCGGGCAGCTTCACGTCGGCGATCGGGCGCTTCGGTGCGTCGCGCGGCACGGTGGCGTCGTCGCCGACGGCGGGCAGCCCGGTGGTGTCGATCCGCTCGGCCGGTTGCTTCGGCGGGGCGCTGGGCTGCTTGGGCGGGGCGGTCGCCTGCGAGAACGTGATCCCCGACGACGCCTGATATCCGGCCGGCTTCTCCACCGCCGGCTTGGTCGGCGACTTGAGGCTGATCTGCCGACGCCGGTACCGGACGAGTCCGACGACCAGGACGGCGACCAGCAGAACGGCGATGACCGCGACTGCGATCCACAAACCTTCTGTCACCGAGCCATTGTCTCAGGGTTGCTCGGCGCCTCCCCCGCGCCCCGAAGGTGCCCCCGTCAGTTCGTCGCGGCGACCAGTTCCTGCCCGCGCATCCGCTGGCTGATCACCTGGGTGATGCCGTCGTCGCGCATGGTGACGCCGTACAGCGCGTCGGCGACCTCCATCGTCGGCTTCTGGTGGGTGATGACGATGAGCTGCGAGCGCTCCCGCAGCTGCTCGAACAGGCTGATCAGCCGGCGCAGGTTGACGTCGTCGAGCGCGGCCTCCACCTCGTCCATCACATAGAACGGCGACGGCCGGGCCCGGAAGATCGCGACCAGCATCGCCACCGCGGTCAGCGACTTCTCGCCACCCGACAGCAGCGACAGCCGCTTGACCTTCTTGCCCGGCGGCCGGGCCTCGACCTCGACGCCGGTGGTCAGCATGTCGTCGGGGTTGGTCAGCAGCAGCCGGCCCTCCCCGCCCGGGAACAGCGTCGAGAACACCTGGGTGAACTCCCGCTCGACGTCGGCGTAGGCCTCGGTGAACACCTGCAGGATGCGGGCGTCGACGTCCTCGATGACGTCGAGCAGGTCCTTGCGCGCCGCCTTGACGTCCTCGAGCTGGGTGGACAGGAAGTTGTAGCGCTCCTCAAGCGCGGCGAACTCCTCCAGCGCCAGCGGATTGACCCGGCCGAGCTCGGCGAGCTCGCGCTCGGCCTTCTTGGCACGCCGCTCCTGGGTGGCCCGGTCATACGGCATCGGCGCGGGCGCGACGACCTGCTCGCCGCGCTCCTTGGCCTGTTCGTACTCGGCCATCTCCAGCTCCGACGGCGGCAGCGGCACGTGTGGGCCGTATTCGTTGATCAGGTCGGAGGCGGCCATGCCGAACTGTTCGAGCACCTGCTGCTCGAGCTGCTCGATACGCATCGCCGCCTGGGCCTTGGCCACCTCGTCGCGGTGCAGCGCGTCGGTGAGGCTGTTGAGCTTCATGGTGAGCTCGGTGACCTCCTCGCGGGTCCGCGTCAGCGCCGCGGCGCGCTCCTGGCGTTCGGCGGCCAGCTCGTCACGCGCCTTGGAGGCCAGCGCCACCACCGCGCTGAGCCGTTGCGCGACAACGCGTCCCGACTCGGCGACGGCCGCCGCCACCGCCGCGGCGTGCTCCCGGGCCTCCCGCGCCCGCTGGGCCCGCTCCCGCGCTTCCCGCTCGGCGGTGGCGGCCCGGCGCAGCGAATCCGCCCGTCCCCGAACGGCGTTGGCGCGTTCCTCGGCGGTGCGCACGGCCAGGCGGGCCTCCACCTCGACGGCGCGGGCCGCCTCGGCGGCGGCCATGGTCTCCTGCCGGTCGACCGGCTCGGCCTCGAACATGGGCTCCTGCTGCGCGTTGTGCAGCCGCTGTTCGAGCTCGACGAGTTCGGCGACGGTGCGCTCGCGGTTGGTCTCCAGTTCGGCCCGCTGCTGGGTCAGCCGCTGGTACTCGTCGTCGGCGTTGCGGGCCTCCTGTCCGAGCCGGCCCAGCTGCTCGTAGATCGCCGAGATCGCGGCGTCGGACTCGTTGAGCGCGGCCAGCGCCTGTTCGGCGGCGTCCTGCCTGCTGGCCTGCTCGGCCAGTGCGCCCGACAGCGCCGCCGACAACTCCTCGACCTGCGCCTCGGCGGCGGCCAGTTCGTCACGGGCCTTGTCCACCTCGGAGGCGATCTCCAGGGTGCTGGGCTTGCGGTCCGACCCGCCGGCCACCCAGCCGGCGCCGACCAGGTCGCCGTCGGTGGTGACCGCCCGCAGCCGCGGATGCGCGGCGACCAGGTCGAAGGCGGCGCCCAGATCGGCCACCACCGCGACGTCGGACAGCAGCGCGGTGACCGCACCCTGCAGCCGGGGAGGGGCGTCGATCAAATCGGTCGCCCACGTCGCCCCGTGGGGCAGCGAATCCCGTTGCGCCACAGGTGGGGTGGGCCAGTCGCTGAGCATGATCGCGGCGCGCCCGCCGTCGGACTCCTTGAGCGCGGTGACCGCATCGCGGGCGGCGGCGACGTTCTCGGCCGCCACCGCGTCGGCGGCGGCGCCGAGCACCGCGGCGATCGCCGTCTCGTAGCCGTCGCGCACCTTCAGCAGATTGGCGACGGAACCGAGAAGTCCTGCGTCGCTTCGGGTTTCCAGCAGCCAGGCGGCGCCGTCCTTGCGCTCCAGGCCGACCGACAGTGCCTCGATACGGGCCCGCAGGGACGCCACCTGCCGTTCGGCGGCACGTTCGGCGGCCTGCAGCTCGGCGACGCGTTCCTCGGCCTGCTTGAGCGCGGCAACGGTGCGGTCGTGGTGTTCGTCGAGGCCGACCTCGCCGGCGTCGAGCTCGGCGACCTTGTTCTGCACGGTCTCGAACTCGGCCTGCATCTGCTGGGCCTTGGCCGCGGCCTCCTCGATCGCGTCGGTCAGCCGGGCGACGGTCTCGTCGATCGACTCGACGCGGGCACGGGTGGTGTCGACCTGCCCGGCCAGCCGGGCCAGCCCCTCGCGGCGGTCGGCCTCGGCGCGGGCGGCCTCCATGTGGGCGCGTTCGGCTTCGGCGGCCAGCCGTTCGGCCTCGGCGAGCTCGGCGCGCGCCTCCTCCAGCCGGGCCCGTGCCTCCTCGAGCTCGGTTAGCAGCTGGCGTTCCTGCTCGGCTACCTCGTCGGCCTGGGCGTCCAGTTCGTCGGGGTCGGGCCCGGTGGACATCTCGGGTTCGGCCTCGAGGTGCTGGGCGCGCTCGCTGGCGATGCGGACCGTCGCGCTCACCCGCTCGGCGAGCGCCGACAGCGCGAACCACCGCTGCTGGGCGGCGTCGGCGCGCTCGCTGAGCGCCTCGACGGCGGACTCGTGCTCGGCCAGTTCGGCGGTCCTGGCCTCCAGCCGCGCGGAGATCTCTTCGTGCTCACGTCGCAGCGTGGTCTCGGCCTGGTTGGTGTTCTCGAACTCGGCGCGACGGGTGACCAGGTCGTCGGCGGCCAGCCGCAGCCGGGCGTCGCGCAGGTCGGCCTGGATGGTCTGGGCGCGGCGGGCCATCTCGGCCTGGCGGCCCAGTGGTTTGAGCTGGCGGCGCAGCTCGGTGGTCAGGTCAGTGAGCCGGTTGAGGTTGGCCGACATCGCGTCGAGCTTGCGCAGCGCCTTCTCCTTGCGCTTGCGGTGCTTGAGGACGCCCGCGGCCTCCTCGATGAACGCGCGGCGGTCCTCTGGGCGCGACTCGAGAATCTCGGCGAGCTTGCCCTGCCCGACGATGACGTGCATCTCGCGGCCGATGCCGGAGTCGCTCAGCAGTTCCTGGATGTCCATCAGCCGGCAGCTGCTGCCGTTGATCTCGTACTCGCTGCCGCCGTCGCGGAACATCCGGCGGGTGATCGACACCTCGGAGTACTCGATGGGCAGCGAGTTGTCGGAGTTGTCGATGGTGACGGTCACCTCGGCGCGGCCCAGCGGCGGCCGTGACGACGTCCCCGCGAAGATGACGTCCTCCATCTTGCCGCCCCGCAGGCTCTTGGCACCCTGCTCGCCCATCACCCAGATGAGCGCGTCGACCACATTCGACTTGCCCGAGCCGTTGGGACCCACCACGCAGGTGATGCCTGGCTCGAAGCGCAGAGTCGTCGGCGAAGCAAACGACTTGAAGCCCTTCAGGGTCAGACTCTTGAGGTGCACGACGTGTGACACTACCGCCGGAACGGCTATCGCTCGGTGAAGCCTTCTAGCGAGTCGCGCGGTTGTGTGAAGTCGGCGACAACTTTGTCGACCCGCCCGGGCGTCTGACCGCTTTGCAGCAGGTCAAGCAGGCGCTGGCAGGCGTCGCGGGAACCCTGGGCAACCACTTCGACCCGCCCGTCGGGCTTGTTTGCGGCGTAGCCGGTCAGCCCGAGTTCCAGTGCCCGCGAGCGGGTCCACCAGCGGAAGCCGACGCCCTGCACGTGCCCGTGCACCCAGGCCGTGAGGCGTACCTCAGCTAACTCCTGCATCATGCACCTCAAACGTCACTTCAGTCCCGTTCTTGAGGGTGCGGCCGACCGTGCAGACCTGGTCGATCGCGCGCTCGATGACCGTGAGGACCCGCGCACGCTCCTCGTCGGACAACCCCGACAGGTCAAGTTCCATGCGCTCCTCCAGCCGCGGGTAGACCTCGCGCTCGCGGTCGGCGGCCCCCGACACCCGGACGGTCACCTGGTAGTCCTCCCCAGCCGGCGCTGCAGGGGGATGTCGCTGGCCATCCCGCTGCAGGCGGCCAGCGCGATCTTCAACAGCTCGCCGGGGGTGAAGACGCCCTCGACGTCCTCGCTGCCGATCAGTACCTCCGCACCGCGCGAGCTGCGCCCGGTGTACCGCCGCGCACCCGTGCGCTCAACCCACAGTTCGGTCATGACATCCCTTCATCCCTCATCCGCGAGCGTGCGTGTCAGCACACGACACGCCGCTGATTCTCGACGGTTTGCGCACGCTCGCCACTGTGCGAGCGTGCGCGAAAGGCTGAAAATTCCCGGCGTGTCGTCGACAGACACGCACGCTCGCGCACAAAAAAGAAAAGGTCATCGGGTCAACCTCGGGCGGGG
This sequence comes from Mycolicibacterium phlei, assembly GCF_001583415.1. The sequence continues at coordinate 2,153,412 of NZ_CP014475.1, read as the reverse complement.
TTGGCAGCGCGGACAGTAGAACGACGAGCGGTTCATGAACTTCTCCCGCCGCATCACCGCCCCGCACCGCCGGCACGGCTCACCCTCGCGGCCGTAGGCATCCAGCGACCGGTCGAAGTAGCCCGACTCGCCGTTGACGTTGACATACAACGAGTCAAACGACGTCCCGCCCTGGGCCAGCGCGTCACGCATCACGTCGGCGGCGTGGTCGAGCAGCGCGGCCAGCTTCGGCCGGCTCAGCGACGACGCCACCCGGGCCCCGTTGATCTTGGCGCGCCACAGCGCCTCATCGGCGTAGATGTTGCCGATCCCCGACACCACGGTCTGGTCGAGCAGCTGGCGCTTGATCTCAGAATGCTTGCCGCGCAACACCTTCACCACAGCATCGCGGTCGAACCGCGGGTCGAGCGGGTCCCGGGCCAGATGCGCCACGGGCAGCGGCACCTCGCTGCCGTCGACGCTGACCATGTCGGTCAGCATCCAGCCGCCGAACGTGCGCTGGTCGACGAAGTTCAGCCGGGTGCCGTCGTCGAGCAGGGTCGCGATGCGCAGATGGTTGGCATTGGGCACCTCACCGATCAGCATCTGACCGCTCATCCCCAGGTGCACCACCAGCGCCGAGCCGTCGTCCAGCGTCAGCCACAGGTACTTGCCGCGCCGCCCGGTGCCGACGATGCGCGACCCCAGCAGCCGGGCGGTCAGGTCGGCCGGTCCGGCCTCGTGCCTGCGCACCGCACGCGGATGGTGCACCCGCACCGCGGTGATGGTCTTGTCGACGACATGGGCGGCCAACCCGCGGCGGACGACCTCGACCTCGGGTAGCTCAGGCATCAACCTCGGCGGTCAGCGCGTTCCACGCCGCCGCGGCCGCCTTGAGCTCGGCCTCCTTCTTGGTGCGCCCCACGCCCTTGCCGTACTCGGTGTCGGCGACGACGACCGTCGCGGTGAACTCCTTGTCGTGATCCGGGCCGGTCGAGGTCACGACGTAGGCCGGCGCGCCCAGTCCGCGCGCGGCGGTCAGCTCCTGCAGGCTGCTCTTCCAGTCCAGCCCGGCGCCCAGCGTCGGCGCGGTGTCGAGCAGCTCGGCGAACAGCCGCAGGATCACCTCCCGGGCCACCTCGATACCGTGCTCGAGATAGATTGCGCCGAGCAGGGATTCGACACCGTCGGCCAGAATGCTGGCCTTGTCGGCGCCGCCGGAGTTCTCCTCGCCCTTGCCGAGCAGCAGGTGCGCGCCCAGCCCGACATCGGAGAGCTTGCGCCCGACGTCGGCCAGCGCCTGGGTGTTGACGATGCTGGCGCGCAGCTTGGCCAGATCGCCCTCGGAGCGCTCGGGATGACGGTGGTAGAGCTCCTCGGTGATGGTCAGCCCGAGCACGGCGTCGCCGAGGAACTCCAGCCGCTCATTGGTGGGCAGGCCACCGTTCTCGTACGAATAGCTGCGGTGGGTGAGCGCGATGGTGAGCAGTTCTTCGGACAGTTCGACTCCCAGCGCCGCCAGCAGCGCGGCCCGGTCACTCACTGCTGCCCTCATCGAACATGTTGGCCAGCTTGGCCCACCGCGGGTCGACCTTCTCGTGGTGGTGGCCGGGCTCGGCCTCGGCGAGTGCCACCCCGCACTCCGGGCACAGGCCCTCGCAGTCCGGGTTGCACAGCGGGACGAACGGCAGCGCCAGCCCGACCGCGTCGATGATCGGCTGCTCGAGGTCCACGGTGTCGGGCCGGCCGCTGGCGCCGACCCGGCCCACCTCGTCGGCCTCGGTGGTCTCGTCGGTGGTGCTGTCCGGGTAGGCGAACAGCTCGGTGAGCCCGATCTCGACGTCACCGGTGATCGGCGTCAGACACCGCGCGCAGTCCCCCGCCGTCGGCGCCGACACTCGACCGGTGACCAGCACCCCCTCCGACACCGACTCGAGCCGCAGGTCCAGCTCCAGCGGCGCGCCCTCGGCGATCGCGATCAGGTCCAGGCCGATCCGCAAGGGGCTCGACACCGTCTCGTGGACAGCGATCATCGACCCGGGTCGTCTGCCGAGCCGGGCGATGTCGATCACGAGGGGCGATTGAGACGCGCGGTGAGCCCCCGCGTGGGCATGCGTCGCCATGGTGTCGATTTTACGGCGACGGCCCGACTGCTCAGCGAGTCGCGTAGTCGCGGGCGGCGTAGTCGTGGGTGCCCGCGGCGGTGCGCAGCTGGTGACGACCCCGGCCGACCGAGCGCAGCGTGCCGTTGAGGAACTCCTCGAACTCGGCGAGCTTGCTGTCGACGTAGATGTCGCACTCCCCGCGCAGCCGGTCGGCCTCGGCGTGCGCCGCGTCGATCAGGCGGGTCGCCTCGGCGGTCGCGGTCTGCACGATCTCGGTCTGCGAGACCAGCCGCTGCTGCTCCTTGATGCCTTCCTGAACGGCCTTCTCGTAGGCCAGGTTGCCGCTCTCGATGAGCCGGTCGGCCTCGGTCTTGGCCCGCCCGGTGCTGGCCTCGTACTCGCGGCGCGCGGTGGCGGCCAGCCGCTCGGCCTCCTCGCGGGCCTGGGTAACCATCTGCTCGCTGTGCGCGCGGGCCTCGGCGACCATGCGGTCGGCCTGAGCCTTCGCGTCGGCCAGCAGGCGGTCGGCCTCGGCGCGGGCGTGGTTGATCATCGAATCGGCCTCGGCCGACGCGGTCGACACCATCGAGTCCGCGTGCTCCTTGGCCTCGCGCAGCATGGTGTCGCGGGCGTCGAGGACGTCCTGGGCGTCGTCGAGCTCACCCGGGATGGCGTCCTTGATGTCGTCGATCAGTTCGAGAACGTCGCCGCGGGGCACGACACAGCCCGCCGTCATCGGCACACCACGGGCTTCTTCAACAATCGCGCTCAGTTCGTCGAGCGCCTCAAAGACTCGGTACACGGCAACACCCTCCAGGCGTAGTGGTCGGTTACCAGTGTGCCTGGTGTTACTCGTGTGACTCGTGTTTTCCGCTTCGGTGTGTCGCACCGAATGTTTGCCACCGGCTACTTCAACACCGGCTACGTGAACGCGCGGCTACTTGAAGGCGGCGCCTATCAGATCACGGGCGCGGTCGAGCATCGAGGCGAACGGCCCGAGCGCGAAGTTCGCCTTGGCCGACTCCACCCCGGCATGCGGGTGCGTCGGGGCGATCGCCTCGGCGGCCTGCACCGCACCGACCATCCGCTTGAGGTCGGCGGCGCTGAGTTCCTGCTGCAGCGCGCCGAACTCCTCGGCCTCCTCGTGGGCGGCGTGCTCGAGCACCAGGTCGCGGAACTCGGTGAGCGCGTCGATGAACTCCGCGGAGCCGACGTCCATCTTCTCCAGCTGCGAGAGCACCTGCTTGGCCTGGTGCTCCTCCTCGAGCCGGGCGTCGACGATCTCGTCGCCGCCGTCAAGGGTGGCGCGCGCACGCGGGTGCAGCACCATCTCCTCGGCGGTCTCGTGCACGGCGAGCAGCTGGCGCAGATCGGCGAACGCCTCCTCGCGGGCCTCGGTCCCGGACGCACCGAGCACCTCGTCGAACAGGTCCTTGATCAGATTGTGCTGATCGGTGAGAAACCGCACCACGTCGTCGGTGTTCTGGACGAATGTCTCGGCCATGGAAAATCCTCCTGCACATCGGGCTGTGCAGGGCCGAGTACCCGGGGCGGCCCCGGCTAACCCCGCCGTGAACCCCTCAGCCCCTGCCGAGCTTCTGCTGGACGCGCGCGTACACCGGCGCCGGCAGCAGCTCCGAGACGTCTCCGCCGAGGCTGGCGACCTCCTTGGCCAGCGACGACGACACGAACGAGTACCGCGGGTCGGTCGCGACGAAGAACGTGTCCACCCCGGCGATGTGCTTGTTCATCTGCGCCATCTGCAGCTCGTACTCGAAGTCGGTGCCGGTGCGCAGCCCCTTGACGATCGCGGTCAGGCCGCGCTCGCGGACGAAGTCGACCACCAGCCCCTGCCCTGACTCCGCCCGCAGATTCGGCAGGTGCGTGGTGGACTCCTCGATCATCGCGAGCCGCTCGTCGAGATCGAACATCCCCTTCTTGTTGGGGTTGATCAGGACGGCGACCACCACCTCGTCGAACTGCGCTGCCGCGCGCTCGAAAACATCGATGTGGCCGAGGGTGACCGGGTCGAACGATCCTGGGCATACCGCGCCGCTCATGAGCGAAGACGCTAGCAGGACGGCTCAGCTGTCCTGCGCATCACCGTATTCGGCGAACTCCAGCCGGGTGTCGCCGTAGGTGCGCGACGACCACGGGTGCCAACCGTTGGGCCAGTCCAGTTCCGGCCCGTGCGCCGAGCGCTCCACCACCGCGACGGTGCCGTCGTCGACCCAGCCGTTGTCGGCCAGCGCGGCGAACACCGCCGCCAGGTCGGCGGCGCCGACCTCATACGGCGGGTCGGCGAGCACCAGGTCGACGGGCCTCGGCGCGTGGCCGGCGACGACGGCGGTGACGGTGCCGCGCCGCACGGTCGCGCCGCTGACGCCGAGGGCGGCGATGTTGTCGGCGATGACGGCGGCTGCGCGTCCGTCGGATTCGACGAACAGCGCCGAGGCCGCCCCGCGGGACAGCGCCTCCAGCCCGAGCGCCCCGGAGCCCGCGTACAGGTCGAGCACCGCGGCGTCGTCGAGCTCGACCCGGGCGCTCAACACGTTGAACAACGCCTCACGGACGCGGTCGGTGGTGGGTCGGGTGCCGCGCCCGGACCTGCTCTGCGGCACGGTGATTCGGCGACCGCGCAGCGTGCCGGCGATGATGCGAGTCAGCTGACCACCACCAGCAGGTCACCGCCCTCGACCTGGGCCGTCGCCGAGACCGCCACCCGCGCGACCGTGCCCGCCTTCGGCGCGGTGATCGCGGCCTCCATCTTCATCGCCTCGATGGTGGCGATGGTCTGGCCGGCCGACACCTCGTCGCCGGGTTCGACGTTGACGGTGACGACACCGGCGAACGGTGCGGCGATGTGGTCGGGGTTGGACCGGTCGGCCTTCTCGGCGGCCGGGATCTCGCTGGCGATGCTGCGGTCCCGCACCAGTACCGGACGCAGCTGGCCGTTGAGGATGCACATCACCGTGCGCATGCCGCGTTCGTCGGGTTCGGAGATCGCCTCCAGCCCGATCAGCAGCTCGACACCGCGTTCGAGCTGGACGCGGTGTTCCTCACCGGGGCGCAGCCCGTAGAAGAACTGGTTGGCCGACAGCCCGGAGGTGTCGCCGTACTGCTCGCGGTGGGCCTCCAATTCCCTTGTCGGCCCGGGGAACAGCAGCCGGTTCAGCGCGGCCTGGCGTTTCGGTCCGGGCTGGGCGAGCACCGCCTCGTCCTCCGCGGTGAGCTCCACCTGCGGTTTGGCGGGCGGACGGCCGGCAAGGGCCTTGCTGCGCAACGGTTCCGGCCAACCGCCGGGCGGGTCGCCGAGCTCGCCGCGCAGGAACCCGATCACCGAGTCGGGGATGTCGTAGCGCGCCGGGTCGGCGGCGAACTCCTCGGCGCTCACCCCCGCGCCGACCAGCGCCAGCGCCAGGTCGCCGACCACCTTGCTCGACGGGGTCACCTTCACCAGCCGGCCCAGGATCCGGTCGGCGGCGGCGTAGGCGCTCTCGATCTCCTCGAACCGGTCCCCCAGCCCCAGCGCGATCGCCTGCTGGCGCAGGTTGCTCAGCTGGCCGCCCGGGATCTCGTGGTGATAGACCCGGCCGGTCGGGGCCGGCAGCCCGGATTCGAAGGGCGCGTAGACCTTTCGCAGGGCCTCCCAGTACGGCTCCAGATCGCAGACCGCCTGCAGCGACAGCCCGGTGTCGTACTCGGTGTGCGCGGTGGCGGCCACGATCGAGCTCAGCGCGGGCTGGCTGGTGGTGCCCGCCAGCGGCGCCGAGGCACCGTCGACCGCACTGGCCCCGGCCTGCCACGCGGCCAGGTAGGTGGCCAGCTGCCCGCCCGGGGTGTCGTGGGTGTGCACGTGCACCGGCAGGTCGAACCGCGACCGCAGCGCGCTGACCAGGGTGTGCGCGGCCTGGGGGCGCAGCAGCCCGGCCATGTCCTTGATCGCCAGCACGTGCGCCCCGGCCGCCACGATCTGCTCGGCCAGCCGCAGGTAGTAGTCCAGCGTGTAGAGATCCTCGGCGGGATCGGACAGGTCCCCGGTGTAGGACATCGCGACTTCGGCTATGGCCGTGCCGGTTTCGCGCACCGCGTCGATCGCCGGGCGCATCGACTCGACGTTGTTGAGCGCGTCGAAGATGCGGTAGATGTCGATGCCCGTCGCGGTGGCCTCCTGGACGAAGGCGTGTGTCACCGTCTCCGGGTACGGGGTGTAGCCGACGGTGTTGCGCCCGCGCAGCAGCATCTGCAGGCAGATGTTGGGCATCGCCTCCCGCAGCGCGGCCAGCCGCTCCCACGGGTCCTCCTTGAGGAAGCGAAGCGCCACATCGTAGGTCGCCCCACCCCAGCACTCCACCGACAGCAGCTGCGGGGTCATCCGCGCCACGTACGGCGCCACCATCAGCAGACCCGACGTGCGCACCCGCGTCGCCAGCAGCGACTGATGGGCGTCGCGGAACGTGGTGTCGGTGACGCCCAGCGCCCTCGAGTCACGCAGCCAGCGGGCGAACCCCTCCGGCCCGAGCTCGAGGAGCCGCTGCCTGCTGCCCGGCGGCGGCGCCGCGTCCAGGTCGATGGCTGGCAGCTTGTCCTGCGGGTACACCTTCGACGGCCGGGGGCCGTGCGGCTGGTTGACCGTGACGTCGGCCAGGTAGTTCAGGATCTTGGTACCGCGGTCGGCGGGGGTCCGCGCGGTCAGCAGGTAGGGCCGTTCGTCGATGAACGAGGTGGTGATCCGCCCGGCCCGGAAGTCCGGATCGTTGAGCACCGCCTGCAGGAACGGGATGTTCGTCGACACGCCGCGGATGCGGAACTCGGCCAGCGCGCGCCGCGCCCGGGCCACCGCGGTGTTGAAATCCCGTCCCCGGCAGGTCAACTTGACCAGCATCGAGTCGAAGTGGGCGCTGATCTCGGCACCCAGGTGCGTACCGCCGTCCAGCCGGATACCGGCCCCGCCGGGCGAGCGGTACCCGGTGATTCGCCCGGTGTCCGGGCGGAACCCGTTGGCCGGGTCCTCGGTGGTGATCCGGCACTGCAGCGCGAATCCGCGTGGCGGCGTGAGGGTTTCCTGGCTCAACCCCAGGCTATCCAGCGTCTCGCCGTCGGCGATGCGCAGCTGGCTGGCCACCAGGTCGACGTCGGTGATCTCCTCGGTGACGGTGTGCTCCACCTGGATCCGCGGGTTGCACTCGATGAACACGTAATGCCCGCGCTCGTCGAGCAGGAACTCCACGGTGCCTGCGAACGTGTAGCCGATCTCGCGGGCGAACGCCACCGCGTCGGCGCAGATCCGTTGGCGCAGTTCGTCGGACAGGTTCGGCGCGGGCGCCAGCTCGATGACCTTCTGGTGCCGGCGCTGGACGCTGCAGTCCCGTTCGTAGAGGTGCATGACGTTGCCCTGGGTGTCGGCCAGGATCTGCACCTCGATATGGCGCGGGTTGAGCACCGCCTGCTCCAGATACAGCGTCGCGTCGCCGAACGCGGACTCGGCCTCCCGCGCGGCGGCCTCGATCGCCTCGGGCAGCGCGGCGATGTCGTTGACCCGCCGCATCCCGCGCCCGCCGCCGCCGGAGACGGCCTTGACGAACAACGGGAACTCCATGTTCTGCGCGGCGGCGAGCAGCTCGTCGACCGACGCCGACGGCTCCGAGGAGTTCAGCACCGGCAGGCCCGCCGCGCGCGCCGCGGCGATCGCCCGCGCCTTGTTGCCGGTCAGCTCCAGAACGGCCGCGCTGGGCCCGATGAACGTGATGCCGGCCTCCGCGCACGCGGCGGCCAGCGCCGGGTTCTCCGACAGGAACCCGTAACCGGGATACACCGCGTCGGCGCCGGCGTGCTTGGCCACCCGGATGATCTCGTCGACCGACAGGTACGCGCGCACCGGATGGCCGATCTCGCCGATCTGGTAGGACTCGTCGGCCTTGAGCCGGTGCAGCGAGTTCCGATCCTCGTAGGCGTAGACCGCAACCGTGCCGATACCCATTTCATAGGCGGCGCGGAACGCGCGAACCGCGATCTCGCCGCGGTTGGCGACTAGCACTTTGGAGATCACGCGCTACCTTAACCCGGCCACCGGCGGGCGACCTAGATCCTCAGAGCAGAGTGGACCAGTAACTCCAGAACCGCACCAGGCACAACAGGATCACCGCGGTGAACCACAGCGCCACGATCGACCAGCGCCAGGTGTGCAGCCCGCGCAGCACGGCGTTGCCGCGCTGCGGCTGCACCGCGATCGTCGTCACCACGACCAGCAGCGGGATGGTCATCGACCACACCACCATGCAGTACAGGCACAGCGCGCCGATGGTGAACACGCTCTGGTAGATCAGCCAGTGCACGAACACCGTGCCCAGCAGCGTGCCGACCGCCAGCCCGGCCCAGTACCAGCGGGGCAGCTGAACCCGGGCCACCGCGAGCACCCCGGTCACCAGCACGACGGTGAACGACACGATGCCGATCAGCGAGTTCGGGAAACCGAACACGGCGGCCTGCGGGGTGACCATCACCGAACCGCAGGACAGCACCGGGTTGAGGCTGCACGTCGGCACGTAGGCCGGGTTCTTGAGCAGCTCGACCTTCTCGATGGTCAGCGCCAGCGCCGACGAGAGGCCCACCACGCCGGCGATCAGGACCCACAGCGCGCTCAGCCGCCCGACGTGCACCCCACCGTGCTCGGGGCTGTCCGGCTCGGCCGGGGACACCTCCCCTGGCGCGCTCACGCTCATGGAGCGGGAGCGGGAGCGGGCGCCGGGGTCGTCGGATCCGGATTCGGCGGCGGCGCACCGGCGTCGAGCACGGGCAGGTCACCGACGATGCTCCTGATCTCGTCGATCAGCGCGTCGGGGGTCGTCGGCTTGTAGTCCTTGCCGTTGATGCGGATGGTCGGGGTGGCCTTGACCTCGGTCGCCTTGGCCATGCCCTTGACCATGTCGTCGTAGCGGCCCTTCTCGATGCAGTTCGGGACGTCGCCGACGACGCCGGCCTGGCGCGCCACCTCGGTCAGCCGGGCCTCGTCCGGGAACGGGCCGACGCCCTCGGGCGGCTGCTGGGCGTACAGCGCGGCGTGGAAGCGGCGGAACGCCTCGGTGTCGGCTTCGGCCACGCAGTAGGCGGCGTTCGCGGCGCGGGTCGAGTACCCCTGGCCGGCCCGGTCCAGGATCGAGACCATGTAGTAGTCGGCCGCCACGGCGCCGCTGTCGATCAGCCGGTTGATCGTCGGGCCGAAGGCCTTCTCGAAGTTGCCGCACGCCGGGCACAGGAAGTCCTCGTAGAGCGACAGCACGGCCTTGGGCTCGCCGTCGTCACCGGTGATGACGTCGCTGGACGCCACCCGGATCGGCTTGGCCTCACCCTCGCCGGGCTTGTCCTCCTTGGTCATGACGATGTAGAGCACCAGCGCGACGGCGAAGATCACGACGATCGCGGTCAACCCGATCTGTACGGCCAGATTGCGTTTCTTGTCGGCCGCCTTCAGGTCGTACTTCGGGGTCTTCTTCGGTTTCGAGGCCACGGGGACAAGCGTACCGGCGGCGTTTTCGCGGCCCGTCAGACGCCGCGCAGACGGGTGCGCAGCGCGCTGATCATGTCGGCGACCGCGGCCGCGCAACCGCCCCCGATCGGGAACATGTTGGCGAAGCCGTGGATCAGCGCACCGGCCTGCCGCAGGTCGACGGCCACCCCGGCGGCGCGCAGTGCCTCGGCGTAGGCCACGCCCTCGTCGCGCAGTGGGTCGAAGCCGCCGGTCAGCACCAGTGCAGGCGCGAGCCCGGACAGGTCGTCGGCCAGCAGCGGTGACACGACCGGATCAGTGATCTGCACCGACGCACCGGTGACGTACTTGTCGGCGAACCACTCGATGTCGGCCTTCGTCAGGAAGTAGCCGGAGGCGAACAGGGTCTGCGACCGGGTCTCGCCGCTGGGGTTGGTCCACGGGTAGATGAGCAGTTGCAGCGCCGGTTGCGGCACTCCCTCGGCACGGGCGCGCTGGGCGACGACGGCGGCGATGTTGCCGCCGGCGCTGTCCCCGCCGACCGCGACGCGGTCCGGGTCGGCACCGAGTTCGGCGGCGTGCTCGCGCGCCCAGCGGTAGGCGGCGAACCCGTCGTCGGCGGCGGCGGGCGCCTTGTGCTCGGGGGCCAGCCGGTAGTCGACCGACAGCACGTGCACCCCGGCGTCGCGGCAGATCAGCCGGCACAGGTCGTCGTGGCTGTCGAGGTCGCCGATCACGAAGCCGCCGCCGTGGAAGAACACCAGCAGCGGGGCGGCCGTGTCGGCGGTGGATGTGGGCGGAACGTAGTGGCGGGCCGGGATCTCACCGTCCCCGCCGGTCACGGTGAGATCTCTCACCGCGGCCACCGGGATCGCCTGCCGGAACCCGCCGGACAGGTCGCGCAGCTGCGCCCGCGCCGCCGCCACGTTGTTGGTGCCGCTCAGACCGTCGATCCCGACCAGCTTCTGCCCGGCGAGCATCAGCTGCACCGTGGTGTCGAGGGTGTTGCCGTCCACCGTCACCGTGCGGCCCGCCAGCAGCAGGCGTTTCACCGGGTCGGGGATGCGCGGCAACGCGCGCAGGGTGACACCCGCCATCGCGGTGACGAGCGCCTCCTTGCGTCCCGGGCTGTACGCGCCGTCAGCTGGCAGACTCGCAGTCATGGCATCTCCCTTGATCACGCTGAATGACGGTAATGCGATCCCCCAGGTTGGACTCGGAGTTTGGCAGACGCCGCCGGAGGCCACCGAGCGCGCGGTTGCCACGGCGCTGGAGGCGGGCTACCGACACATCGACACCGCCGCCGCCTACCAGAACGAACGCGAGGTCGGGCAGGCGCTGGCCAAGTCGGGTCTGCGCCGCGAGGACGTCTACATCACGACCAAGCTGTGGAACGCCGACCAGGGTTATGACAGCACGCTGGCCGCGTTCGACAAGAGCATGGAGCGGCTGGGCCTGGAGTATCTCGATCTGTATCTGGTGCACTGGCCGATGCCGAAGACCAACAAGTACGTCGACACCTTCAAGGCGTTCGCCTACCTGCGTGACCAGGGCCGGATCCGCTCGATCGGGGTGAGCAACTTCGAGCCCGAACACCTGCGCACGCTGATCGACGCCACCGGCGTCGTGCCCGCCGTCAACCAGATCGAGCTGCACCCGCTGCTTCAGCAGCAGGAGCTGCGTGAGGTACACGCCGAACTGGGCATCGCCACCGAGGCGTGGAGCCCGCTGGGGCAGGGATCGCTGCTGGCGAATCCGACCGTCACCTCAGTCGCGGAGGCGCACGGACGCACCCCGGCGCAGGTACTGATTAGGTGGCATATCCAACTCGGCAATATAGTCATCCCGAAATCGGTGACCCCCGAGCGGATTGTGAGCAACTTCGACGTGTTCGACTTCGAGTTGAGCGAGCAGGACATGGCGTCGATCTCGTCGCTCGGCGATGGCACTCGCCTGGGTCCCGACCCGAGAAATTTCGAGTTCACAGGGTAGGTGACATGACCTCCTCGTCCATTCCGACGGTCACGCTCAACGACGACAACACCATGCCGGTGCTCGGCATCGGCGTCGGCGAGCTGTCCGAGGCCGACGCCGAGCAGGCGGTGCTGGCGGCGCTGTCGGCCGGTTACCGACTGATCGACACCGCCGCCGCGTACGGCAACGAGGCCGCCGTCGGCCGCGCGGTACGCAAGTCCGGGGTGCCCCGCGAGGAGATCTTCGTCACCAGCAAGCTCGACGTCCGCGACCAGGGTTTCAAGAGTGCGCAGGACGCCTGCCGCAAGAGTGTCGAGGAACTCGGTCTCGGCTACGTCGACCTGTACCTGATCCACTGGCCCGCCGGTGAGCAGGGCAAGTACATCGACAGCTGGGGCGGGCTGATGAAGAACAAGGAGCTCGGCGACGCCAAGTCCATCGGGGTGTCCAACTTCCACGAGGAGCACCTGTCGAACGTCATCGACCTGTCGTTCTTCACCCCCGCGGTCAACCAGATCGAGCTGCACCCGCTGCTCAACCAGGCGCACCTGCGCGAGGTGAACAAGGGCTACGGGATCGTCACCCAGGCGTACAGCCCGCTGGGCGTGGGCCGGCTGCTGGACAACGAGACCGTCGTCTCGGTGGCCCAGGCGCACGGCAAGACCCCGGCGCAGGTGCTGATCAAGTGGAGCCTGCAGCTGGGCAACTCGGTCATCACCCGGTCGAGGTCGCCGGAGCACCTGGCGGCCAACCTCGAGGTGTTCGACTTCGAGCTCACCGACGACCAGATGGCCGCGCTCAACGGCCTGGACGACGGCACCCGGTACCGCCCGGACCCGGAGACGTACACCGGCTAGTTCTCGTCCGGAATGGGCTCACACCGACGGTGTGGGCCCATCCCGTGTTTTTCGGGGTTCAGCCGGTCGGGCAGGTGGCGGCCGCACCGCGCAGCACCTCCGCCGACGCGGCGTCGATCGGCAGCTGGTAGCCGCGCAGCACCTCGATGAACTGCATCGCGTACTGGCAGTGGAACGCGGTGTTCGGCGGCATCCACGCCGCCGGTTCCTGATCGCCCTTGTCCTGGTTGGCGTTCCCGGCGACGGCCAGCAGGTTGGCCGGGTCGTTGGCGAACCGGACCCGCTTGTCCTGCGGCCAGGCGCGCGCACCGAGGTCCCACGCCAGCGCCAACGGCACGATGTGGTCGATCTGCACGGCCTGCCCGGTCTTCTCGCCGCGGGTGAACGGCACCACCGCGTTGGTGTACGGGTCGATCAGTGTGCCGGTGGCGACCGCGTCGGGGCAGCGCTTGATCGACACGAACGTCTTGTCGAGCAGGTCGCGGTTGAGGATGTCGTTGCGGGTGTCGCAGCCGTTGTGCCCGCCCGGGGCGGAGTTGTCGTCGGTCCATGCGTCGCCGAACGCCGCGCGGTGGTAGTCGTGTCCGCGGATGCGCGCGGGCACCACGGGGATTCCGGCGAGCACATCGGTGCCCGGTGCGACGGTCGGGATGTCGGCCCCGGCGATGAACTCCGCGCGGTCGCGCGACCACATCACGGTCTGCGCCGCCACACCCACCAGCAGCGCGACCACCAGGGTCAGCCACACCAGCTGTTTGCGTCTCATGCCTTGTCCAGGAACTCGACGCGGTCGTCGCCGGTGAACGGGGCGGCCAGCGCGGCCATCCCGGGATTGCCCGGATCCTTCTCGTAAAGCTGCGAACAGAACTCACGGGCCTCGAGGATGACGTCGAGGTGCTCGTGCAGCGACAGGAACCGCAGCGTGATCGGGCGCCCGGACTGGTGGTAGCCCAGCACGTCACCCTCGCGCCGCTCGCGCAGATCCAGGTCGGCGAGCTTGAAGCCGTCCTGGGTCTCGGCTACCGCGCGCAGCCGCTCCCCCGCCCTGGACGTCTCCGGCATCCGGGTGGCCAGCAGGCACAGGCTGGGGTGCTGGCCGCGGCCGATGCGACCGCGCAACTGGTGCAGCTGGCTGATGCCGAACCGGTCGGCGTCCATCACCAGCATCACGGTCGCGTTGGGCACGTCGACGCCGACCTCGATCACGGTGGTGCACACCAGCACGTCGATCTCGCCGTCGCGGAAGGCGGCCATCACCGCGTCCTTCTCGTCGGCGGGCAGTCTGCCGTGCATCAGGCCCAGCCGCAGCCCGGCCAGTGGCCCGCTCTTGAGCCGGTTGTAGAGCTCGACGACGGTGATCGGCGGTGGGCCGCTCTCCTTCTTGTCCCCGCCCTTGGGCTTGTCGTCCTCGTCGATGCGGGAGGCCACGATGTAGGCCTGCCTGCCGGCGCGCACCTCCTCGGTGATGCGCTGCCACGCGCGGTCCAGCCACCGGGGGTGCTCGGTGAGGAAGATCGTGTTGGTCTTGATCTCCTGCCGTCCGCGGGGCAGCTCACGCAGTGTCGAGGTCTCCAGATCGCCGTAGTAGGTCAGGGCGACGGTCCGCGGGATCGGGGTGGCCGTCATCACCAGCAGGTGCGGGGTGACGCCGTCACGTGCCTTGCCGCGCAACCGGTCTCGCTGCTCCACCCCGAACCGGTGCTGTTCGTCGACCACCACAAGGCCGAGGTTGTGGAACTCGACGGCGTCCTGCAGCAGCGCGTGGGTGCCGACCACGATGCCCGCCTGACCGCTGGCCACCTCGTCGCGCACCGCGCGTTTCTGTTGCGCGGTCATCGATCCCGTCAGCAGCGCGACCCGGGTGGACTGTTCGGCGCCGCCGAGCTGGCCGGCCATCGCCAGCGGCCCGAGCACCCCGCGGATCGACTGGGCGTGTTGTGCGGCAAGGACTTCCGTGGGTGCCAGCAGCGCACACTGGTAGCCGCCGTCGACCATCTGCAGCATCGCCAGCACCGAGACGATGGTCTTGCCGGAGCCGACCTCGCCCTGCAGCATGCGGTTCATCGGCCGGGTGCCCGCCAGTTCGGCGGACACCACCTTGAGCACCTCCTCCTGCCCGTCGGTCAGCTGGAACGGCAGGCGTTTTCGCAGCGCCGCGACCAGACCGTCGTCGCGCAGCGGCACGGCGGGACCGGACTCGCTGAGCTCGCCGTGGCGGCGGGCCGCCAGCGCCCACTGCAGCCCGATGGCCTCGTCGAACGTCAGCCGCGCCGCGGCCGCGTCACGATCGGCGGCGCGCTCGGCGGTGTGGATGGCCCGGATCGCCTGATCCTCGGAGATCAATCCGTGTTGGCGCACAAAGGATTCCGGCAGCGGATCGGGAACCGGATCGAGAACGTTGAGCACCTGGCGCACGCATGCGTAGATCTCCCAGGTCTGCACCTTCTTGTTGGCCGGGTAGATCGGGAAGAAGTCGCGCGCGAAGGCGTCGAGCAGGTCGTCGCCGGTGGCACCCGAGGCCTCCGCAATGGCCTTGAGCGAGCGCGATCCCCGCATGTCACCGGAGTCGTGCAGCACCAGGAACGCCGGGTGGGTCAGCTGCATGGTGCCCTTGAAGTAGCCGACCTCACCGGACAGCATCACCCGCGCGCCTTCGACCAGTTGCCGCTTGATGAACTTGACGTTGAAGAAGGTCGCGGTCACCTTCGGCTTGCGGTCACCGAGGGTGACGACGAGGTATTCGCGTTTGGGTTGTTTGGTCGTGAACCGGGTCTCGGCCTTCGTGATGACGTCGACGAACGTGACGTGGGTGCCCTCCTCGAGCTCCTCACCCTCCTTGGCCGTCGTCATCTCGTCGCTGTACTTGCGCGGGTAGTAGCGCAGCAGGTCGTTGACCGTGTACAGGCCGAAGTGCTCCGCGAGCGGGTCGGCCGACTTCTTGCCGAGCACGTAGACGAGCGGATCGGACAGTTTGGCCATCGTCACTCGACCCCGATCAGCAGCACGTCGCCGCGGTGTCCCGTGTGATACGTCACCAGCTCGACCCCGAGATGCTTGGCGTGTACGTGTTCGCGCAGTGCGGTGGCGACCGAGGCGTCCACCCCTGCCCCGGTCAGCACGGTGACCAGTTCCCCGCCCGCGGCCAGCATCAGGTCGATCAGCCCGGCCCCGGCGGCCACCAGGTCCCTGCCGACGATCAGCACCTCGTCGCCCGAGATCCCAAGCCCGTCACCGGGTTTGCACATACCGGCCCAGGTGATCGCCTCCTCGGTGGCCACCCGCACCGAACCGTGCCGGGCACCGGCGGCGGCGCGGGCCATGGTGTAGCCGTCGTCGACGGCCTGCCGCCCGGCGTCGTGCACGGCCAGAGCGGCCAGCCCCTGCACCATCGAGGCGGCGGGCACCGGCACCACGTCGATCCCCCATCCGATCGCGGCGGTGCACCCGGCCACCAGCTCCTCGGCGGCGACGTAGCCGTTCGGCAGCAGCATCGCCTGTCCGGCGTCGGCGTTGACCAGCGCGTGCAGCAACTGGTGTGCGCTGACCGGGGTGTCGTCGTCGATGCGCAGCACGTGCGCCCCCTCCGCGGCGAACAGTTCCTCGGCGCCGGCGCCGTCGACGACCGCCAGCACGATCCGCCCGCGCGATCCACCGGCCGCGGGCCGCGCCCCGATCAGCGGGGTGACCTGGATGCGGCTGGGCCTGCCGACGGCCAGCGCCGCCTCGATGACCGCGCCGGCGTCGTCGGCGTGCACGTGCACCGAGTACCGGTCCGGATGCCTGTCGGAGGACGCCGCGATCGCCACCGACTCACCGAGGCGCTCCAGTTCCGCGCGCAGCGTGTCCGCCCCCGCGGCGTCGCAGTCGGCGAGTTGGTACATGACCTCATACATCGGGCCGGCCGGGTCCGTGCCTGTGACCGGTGCGGGCAGCCGGGCCGGGGCGTATTGCGCCCGGGTCGGCGCGGTTCCGGTCAGGGTGGCGCTCATCGCGTCCAGCAGTACCAGCAGACCGCGTCCGCCGGCGTCCACCACGCCGGCCTCGGCCAGCACGTCGAGCTGGCCGGTGGTCTGATCCAGGGAGCGGGCCGCGGCCTCGCAGACCGTCACCACCACATCGGGCAGCGCGGTGTGCGCGGCGGCCTGCTCGGCGGCGTCCGCGCAGGCCTGCAGCACCGACACGATGGTGCCGGGCACGACCTCGCCCATCGACTTGACGACCAGGTCGACGGCGCGCCGCAGCGCGGCGCAGAACAGGGCGGTGTCGACGGCGGCCACGCCGCCGCGCTGCTCGGCGGCCTCGGCGGTCACGTCGGCCAGCCCGCGCAGGATCTGCGACAGGATCACCCCGGAGTTGCCGCGGGCTCCGTTGAGTGCCCCGCGGGCCAGCGCGGCGGCCACCGCGACGACGTCACCGGAGTCGTCGCCGGCCAGCGCGTCGGCCTGCGCCCAGGCCGAGCGCATGGTGAACAGCATGTTCGTGCCGGTGTCGGCGTCGGCGACCGGGAACACGTTGAGCCCGTTGATCTCGTCGGTGTGAGTGATCAGCTGCCCGACGGCGGTGTGGGCCCACTCCCGCAGCGTGGCGGCGTCGAGCCGTCGAGCCGCCATGCCCACCTCCCACAGAACCTGACGTCTTGCCGTACTCCTCGCCGTGCCGGTCAGCCTAGCCAGTCGGGGGGACACCGCCGCGCGGCGTTCCCGCCGGTCGCTACGCTGTCGGGTGACCAGGGCACCCGTGGGGATGGCCGTTTTGGTGATCACTGTGGCTGCCGGTATCCTGGTCAGGTTGTCGGGTCACGCCGCGCCCAACGGCGCAGCGGCCCGGACCCCCACGTACTGACTTGAGGAGTTCTGCATGGCTGCCGTGTGCGATATCTGCGGGAAGGGCCCCGGCTTCGGAAAGTCCGTCTCGCACTCCCATCGCCGGACCAGCCGTCGGTGGAATCCGAACATCCAGACCGTGCGCGCCGTGGCCCGTCCGGGCGGCAACAAGCAGCGCCTGAACGTGTGCACGTCCTGCATCAAGGCCGGCAAGGTCGTCCGGGGCTGACCCGACGCGTTTAGCGTTCCCGGCGCGGGGGAAGTCGCGCCAACATGACCTTCCCCCGAGCCACCAGAACGACCCTGATCGCGCTGACGTCCGGATGGGCGCTGACCACGCTGTTGACGGCGTGCGGCGGTGGTGATTCCGCCGGCGACGACACCACGACGGAGACGACGCAGACGTCTGTCGAGGTGACTGTGTCGCCGAGTGCCGACATGACCCCGCCGGGCGAGGCCCCACCGATGGAGACCCCGCCCGCCGAGATGCCTCCCGCCGATCAGCCGCCCGCGGACCAGCCGCCGGCGGGTGACGGTGACGGCACGGTCGAGATCCCGGTCCCCGACGTTCCGGCGCCGCCCGCGATCCCGGCACCGCCGGAGATCCCCTCGCCGCCGGCGATCCCGTCTCCCCCGCCGATTCCCGGCGTCGGATGATCCCTGCCCGCTCTAGGTGTACTCAGAAGCTAGGCGGTGACGCGCTCGCGCGTGGTGAGCACCAGCGGCCCGTCCTCGGTGATCGCGACCGTGTGCTCGCTGTGCGCGGTGCGTGATCCGTCGGCCGAGCGCAACGTCCAGCCGTCCGGGTCCCAGACGATCCGCTCGCTGCCCGCGGTGAACCACGGCTCCAGCGCCAGCGTCAGCCCCGGTTGCAGTTTGAGTCCGCGACCGGCCCGCCCGGCGTTGGGTACGTGCGGATCCTCGTGCATGGTGCGGCCGAGTCCGTGGCCGCCGAAGTCGGTGTTGACCCGGTAGCCGTAGTCCTTGGCGACGCCGTAGATGGCCGCCGAGATGTCGCCGATCCGGTTGCCCGGACGCGCGGCCTCGATCGCCGCGGCGAGCGCCTCCTCGGTGGCCTTGACCAACCGCTGGTCCTCCGGCCGCGGGGTGCCGACGATGATGCTGCGCGCACAGTCGGCCACCCAGCCGTCGATCGACACCGCGATGTCCATCGACAGGATGTCACTGTCGGCCAGCACGTAGTCGTGCGGCAACCCGTGCAGGACGGCGTCGTTGACCGACAGGCAGATGACGTTGCGGAACGGCCCACGGCCGAACGACGGGGCGTAGTCCCAGTAGCAGGACACGGCTCCGCGCTCGGCGATCAGTTCACGGGCGCGCTGTTCGAGCTCGAGCAGGTTCACGCCGGGACGGGCCCGGTGGGTGAGGTCGTCGAGCAGTCCGGCCAGGAAGCTGCCGGTGACGTCCATCGCGGCGATCTCCTGCGGCGTCTTCAGTTCCACCACTGTTGTGCGCACCTCTCCGAGCCGTTCAAGCGGTATGAAAATACCACCCTAGCCGAGACTTCCGGTATTTTCATACCGCTCAGGTAGGCTGGCCCGCATGGTGCGACTCCCGCTGACCGCAGAACAGCTCGCCGCGGGCAAGCGCCTCGGTGAACGTTTGCGCGCCGCCCGCGCCGATCGCACGATCGCCGAAGTCGCCGAGGCCGCCGGGATCTCCCCCGAGACGCTGCGCAAGATCGAGACCGGACGGCTGGCCACCCCGTCGTTCACGACGATCGCCGCGCTGGCGCGGGTGCTGCCGCTGTCGCTCGACCAGCTCGCCGAGGCCTGCCTCGACAGCCCCGATCTGCGACAGACCGGTTAGGACGGCAGGCGCCAGTCGATCGGCTCGGCGCCCATCTTCTCGAGCAGTTCGTTCGCGCGGCTGAACGGCCGCGATCCGAAGAACCCGCGCGACGCCGACAGCGGTGAGGGATGCGGCGATTCGATCGCCACGCAGTGCTGCCCGTCGAGCATCGGCTTCAGCGTCGCCGCATCGCGGCCCCACAGCACCGCCACCAGCGGCTGCCTGCGGGCGACCAGGGCTCGGATCGCACACTCGGTCACGGCCTCCCAGCCCTTGCCCCGGTGCGACGCCGGGCTGCCCGGGCGCACGGTCAGCACCCTGTTGAGCAACATCACACCCCGCTCGGCCCACGGGGTGAGGTCACCGTTGGCGGGCTGCGGATAGTTCAGGTCGCTGATGTACTCCTTGAAGATGTTCTCCAGGCTGCGCGGCAGCGGGCGCACGTCCGGGGCCACCGAGAAGCTCAGTCCGACGGCGTGTCCGGGCGTCGGGTAGGGATCCTGGCCGACGATCAGCACCCGCACCTTTTCCAGCGGAAAAGTGAACGCCCGCAACACGTTCTGCCCCGCCGGCAGGTACCCGTTGCCCGCGGCGATCTCCTCACGCAGGAACTCGCCCATCTTGGCGACCTGATCGGCGACCGGCTCCAGCGCCTCGGCCCAGCCCTCGTCGACCAGCTCGCGCAGCGGCCGCGGGGTCATCGCAGTCCTTCGATCGTCGCGTCCACGACTCGACACCCTAACTAGTCGAAGGACTGCCAGCCGGGATTCCCCTGCCACGCCGCGCCGTCGACGGTCACCGCACCCTCGCCGGCCGTCGTCGCACCGATCACCGTCCACCCCGGCGGCGGCGCATCCGGGAACGTCGCCACCAGGGCGTGATCCTCGCCACCCCCGAGCACCCAGTCCCACGGGTCGGCACCGACCTCGGTCGCCGGCCCGGCCAGGGCATCCCGGAAACCGCTCAGCGCATCGGTCGACAGGTCGATGCCGACGCCCGACGCCTCGGCGATGTGTCCCAGATCCGCGAGCAGTCCGTCGGACACGTCGGTCATCGCGGTCGCCCCGCCGTCGGCGGCCACCCGGCCCTGCCCGTACGGCGGCTCCGGGGCGACGTGGCAACGGCGCAGCTCGCCGTAGGAGTCAATTCCGTTGTTCCACAACGCATATCCGGCGGCAGAACGGCCGAGCGCGCCGGCCACCGCCACCGTCTGCCCCGGCCCGGCACCGTCGCGGCGCACCGGTCGGCGGCCGTCGAGGTCACCGAAGACCGTTACCGAGATCACCCACTGCGGTGCGCGGACCAGATCGCCGCCCACGATGCCGGCCCCGAGTAGACCGGCCTCGTGCCACAGCCCGTCGGCCAGCGCGAGCGCCTCCTCGGCCGGGGTGTCCGAGGGTGCGCCGAACGCCACCACGAACGCGCCCGCCCGCGCCCCCATCGCCTCGACGTCGGCGGCGTTCTGCGCAATTGCCTTGCGCCCCACGTCAAATGGCGTTGACCAGTCCAGCCGGAAGTGTCTTCCCGCCACCAGCATGTCGGTGGACACGACGGTTCTACCGTCCGGAACCGACACCACGGCGGCGTCGTCCCCGGGCCCCAGCACCACCGACGGCGGCTGGCGTCGACCGGCGACCAGCCGCGCGATCACACCGAACTCACCGACCTGCGCCAGGGTCTCCCCGGCGTCGTCGGATGTCATCTCACCTCCTGTGGTGACCGGACCTGCGGTACGTTAAGCCCCTGCGGCGAGGAGTCTATGCACCGACAGGAGGGCAGAGCGGGTGGTCGAGGCTTTCATGCTCATCCAGACAGAGGTGGGTCGTGCCGAGGTCATCGCCAAACAGCTCGCCACCCTGCCCGGGGTGCTGTCCGCCGAGTACGTGACCGGCCCCTACGACGTCGTCGTGCGCATCGGCGCCGAGACACTCGACGCCCTCAAGGCCGACGTCGTGCCGTCGGTGCAGCAGATGAGCGGAATCACACGGACACTGACCTGCCCGATCGCCGCCACGGCACACTCCTAGCATTGGACGCGTGGACACCGAGACCAGTGACGGCCCGCCCCGGGCGCTTCTGGTCGCGGCGGTCGTGATCGCGGTCGCCGCGGTGGTGGGGGTTCTGGTCGTGGCGGCCACCCGACAGCGCACGGCCCCGCAGCAGCCCGTGCCGCTGGTGACGATCCCGGCCCCGCAGGCCGACGGCGCTGACTGCGCCGCACTGCTGGACGCCCTGCCCGAGACACTCGGCGACGCGCGACGCGCCCCGCTGGCCGATCCGGCGCCGCCCGGTGCCGCGGCCTGGCGGACCCCGGGCAGCGATGAGCCGGTCGTGCTGCGCTGCGGCGTCGAACGGCCCGCCGAGTTCGTCGTCGGCGCACCGCTGCAGGCCGTCGACGCGGTGCAGTGGTTCCGGGTCGGCGACGACGGCGCACCCTCAGCCGGCGGCGCGCAGGAGCGCAGCACCTGGTACGCGGTGGACCGCGGCGTCTACGTCGCGCTCACCCTGCCGCGGGGGTCCGGGCCCACCCCGATCCAGCAGATCTCCGGGGTGCTCGACGCGACGCTGCCCGCGCGGCCCCTGGACCCCGCGCCCCCGCGGTGAGCGGCTAGCGCAGGCCGGTGCCGCGGTTGAGCGCGGTGTCCACCATGGTGGCCAGCAGCGTCGGGTAGTCCACCCCGCTGGCGGCCCACATTCGCGGATACATCGAGATCGTGGTGAAGCCGGGCATGGTGTTGATCTCGTTGATCACCGGCCCGTCCTCGGTCAGGAAGAAGTCCACCCGCGCCAGGCCCTGGCAGTCGATGGCGTGGAACGCCTGAATCGCCATCTCGCGCACCGCATCCGCGACATCGTCCTCGACCTTGGCGGGCACGTCGAGTTCGGCGGCGTCCTCGAGGTACTTGGTGGCGAAGTCGTAGAAGCCGTCCTCGCGGCCCCGCACCCCGGCGACCCGGATCTCGCCGACGACGCTGGCCTCGACGCGGCCGTCGGGGAACTCCAGCACACCGCATTCGAGCTCGCGGCCCTCCACGGCGGCCTCGACGACCACCTTCGGGTCGTGCCTGCGGGCCTGCGCGATCGCCTGCTCGAGGTCGTCCCACGTCGTGACGCGGCTGACGCCGATGGACGACCCGCCGCGCGCGGGTTTGACGAACACCGGCAGGCCGAGCCGCTCTCGGTCGTCGAGGCTCAGCGTGGCATCGCGCGGACGCAGCACCACGTGGTCGCCGATCGGCAACCCCGCGGCGGTCAGCAGCTTCTTCGTGAACTCCTTGTCCATCCCGGCCGCGCTGGCCAGCACCCCGGCCCCGACGTAGGGCACGCCGGCCAGTTCCAGCAGGCCCTGGATGGTGCCGTCCTCGCCGTAGGGTCCGTGCAGCACCGGGAACACCACGTCCACCGAGGCCAGCAGGGTGCCGGTGTCCTGCCCCAGCGACAGCAGCTGGCCGCGCCGGGCCGGATCGGCAGGCAGCGCCAGCTCGGTGCCCGAGGACCGGGTCACCTCGGGCAGCTGTCCGTCGGTGATCGCCAGCGTCTCGGGCGTCGCGTCGGTGAGCATCCACGCCCCCTCGGGGGTGATGCCGACAGCAACGACCTCGAAGCGCTCGGGATCGAGGTTACGCAGGATGCTTCCTGCGGAAACGCAGGAGATCGCGTGCTCGGAGCTCCGTCCGCCGTACACCACGGCGACCCGGACGCGCTCCGAGCCGGAGTCTTGGCGGGCAGTCACAACCTAGAGAGGCTACCGTCCGGCCCGCCGCGGAGTCGCCCGCGATACCCGGGCCGGGCTCACCCGAGGGCCTGCTCGATGTCACGGATGAGATCGTCGGTGTCCTCGATTCCCGCCGAGATGCGGACGAATCCCTCGCTGACCTCGTCGCCCCACCGGGCCCGGCGGTCCGCCGAGGTGTGGATCCCGCCGAAGCTGGTGGCCGCGACCAGCAGCGCGCTGCGGCGGATCAGGTTGTCCACGGCCGCGGCGTCGGCCAGCTCGACGGCGAGCAGCCCGCCGAAGCGCCGCATCTGGGCGCGCGCCACCTCGTGGGCGGGATCACCGGCCAGGCCCGGGTAGCGCACCGAGCGCACCGCCGGATGGCTGTGCAACATCACGGCCAGCGCGGCTGCGTTCTGGCACTGCCGCTCGAACCGCAGCCCGGCGGTGCCCAGGCTGCGCAGCACCAGCCACGCCTCCAACGGCCCGAGGATCGCACCGGACAGCAGCCGTTCCCGCGCCACCGCCGCCATCAGCTCGGGATGGCTGCCCGCGACGTACCCGGCGATCAGATCGCTGTGCCCAGACAGGGCCTTGGTGGCGGAGGCGACCACCACATCGGCGCCCAGCGACAGCGGTTGCTGGCCCAGGGGTGTCGCGGTGGTGTTGTCGACGACGAGGGTGGCGCCGCGACGGCGGCACTCGGTGGCCAGCCGGTACAGGTCGACCACGTCCAGGCCGGGGTTGGCCGGGCTCTCGGCCAGCACCACATCGGCGTCGGCGGACGCCTCGCACATCCGCGTCGCGGGCGCTGTGATGACCGTTACACCCTGAGGCCCAAGGTATTCCGTTGCATACTGGCGCACCTGGTAGTACCCGTCGGCGGGTACGACGAGGGTGGTGCCCGGTTTGGCCAGCACCCGCAGCACCGCGGTGATGGCCGCCATCCCGGACCCGAACGCCAGCGCCTGCGCGGCACCCTCGAGCTCGGCGAGCGCCGACTCCAGTTGGCGCCACGTCGGATTGGAGCTGCGGCCGTAGGTGTCCAGCGGCGTGCTCTCGTCGGCGG
Organism: Mycolicibacterium phlei; assembly: GCF_001583415.1. The sequence continues at coordinate 2,129,592 of NZ_CP014475.1, read as the reverse complement.
AGAGGTGAAACGTCGACGCGGTGACCGGTTGCGGAGCCACCGGACTACCGGGAAGGTGCTCGGAGGCAACGGCTCTGACGCTGCGGGTGGAGTCTCCGTACTGGGCGTCCACCGGTCACTCCGGTTTCGTGGTACGGCCCAGCAGCAGCGCGACCGCCTCGTGCACCGACAGGCCCTTGTGGCAGACCCGCACGACGGCGTCGGTCAACGGCATCTCGACGCCGTAGCTGGCGGCCAGCGCCTGCACCGACCGGCAGGACGCCACGCCCTCGGCGACGTGTCCGCCGGTGGCGTGCAGCGCGGAATCCATGGTGCCGCCGCGGCCGAGGTGCTCCCCGAATGTGCGGTTACGCGAGTGCGGTGACGTGCACGTGGCGACCAGGTCGCCGACGCCCGCCAGGCCGGACAGCGTCGTGGGCTTGGCGCCCAACGCGATTCCCAGCCGCATGATCTCGGCCAGACCGCGCGTGATGATCGCCGCGGAGGTGTTCTCCCCGAGCCCCACCCCGGCGGCCATCCCGCAGGCCAGCGCGATGACGTTCTTGCAGGCGCCGCCGATCTCGGCGCCGATGACGTCGGCGTTGGTGTAGGGCCGCAGGTAGCCGGTGGACAACGCGCGCTGCAGCGCCACCGCACGGCCCGAGTCCGTGCAGGCGACCACGGTGGCCGCGGGCTGCTCGTCGACGATCTCGCTGGCCAGGTTCGGCCCGGTGACCACCGCGACGCGCGACGGGTCGGCGCCGGTGACCTGCACGATGACCTGGCTCATCCGCATCAGCGTGTCGAGTTCGATGCCCTTGGCGAGGCTGACCAGCGTGACGTCGTCGCCGATGAGACCGGTCCACTGGCTGAGGTTGGCCCGCAGACTCTGCGCGGGCACCGCGAGCAGCACCGTGCACGCGCCGGTGAGCGCCTCGGCCGGGTCGGCGGTGGCGCGGATCGACTTGGGCAGCTCGGCATCACCGAGATAGCCGGAGTTGCGGTGGGTGTCGTTGATCTCGTCCGCCACCTCGGCGCGTCGGGCCCACAACCTGACCTCGTTGCCGGCGTCGGCGAGGACCTTGGCCAGTGCGGTACCCCACGCACCGGCACCCATCACCGCTGCCTCGACCACGCCATCAGCCTAGCGCGACGGCCTGCTGGCAGGATGAACCGTATGAGCGGGTCACCCGAAGCCGACGTCGGATTGGTGATCGCGGTCAAACGTCTCGCCGCCGCCAAGACGAGGTTGTCGTCGGTCTTCGCCGCACCGCAGCGGGAGAAGGTGGTGTTGGCGATGCTGATCGACACCATCACCGCCGCCGCCGCGGTCCCGGCGGTGCGGGCGATCACCGTCGTCACCCCCGATCCCGGCGCCGCCGAGGCGGCCCGCACCCTGGGCGCGCGCGTCCTCACCGATCCGACGCCGGACGGCCATCGCGACCCGTTGAACAACGCGATCGCCGAGGCTGAGGCCAGCATCCGCGACGAGACACCGAACGTCGTTGTGTTGCAGGGCGATCTGCCTGCCCTGCGGACCGCGGAGCTGGATGCGGCGGTGGCGGCCGCGCGGGCGTACCCGCGCAGCTTCGTCGGAGACCGGCACGGCACCGGGACCTCGGCGCTGTTCGCGTTCGGGGTGGGCCTGGACCCGCGGTTCGGCGCCGACTCCGCACAACGCCACCGCAGTTCCGGCGCCGTCGAGTTGACCGGTGCCTGGCCGGGACTGCGCTGCGATATCGACACCCCCGAGGATCTGTCGGCCGCGCGCGATCTGGGTGTGGGCGCGGCGACCGCCGCGGTGATCGACGCCGCCGGGTGAACGGGGTGGAACAAGTCACCGACAAGTCACCGACATCCTGGCGTGTGCACTGTTATTTAGGGATCATCTACAACCATGACCGATGCCGAGACCCAGATCCTCAACGGTGACGCCGAGTCGCCGGTCGTGACCGCGCGGCCGCAGGACTCGGATGCGGGTGACTCGGCTCCCGGTGCGCCGCCCGCGGCCACCTCCCCCGCGATCGAGAACGCGCTGCCGGAGGACCGCTATCTCAATCGCGAACTGAGCTGGCTCGACTTCAACTCCCGCGTGCTGGCGCTGGCCGCCGATCCGTCGATGCCGCTACTGGAGCGCGCGAAGTTCCTGGCGATCTTCGCGTCCAATCTCGACGAGTTCTACATGGTGCGCGTCGCGGGCCTCAAGCGGCGCGATCAGATGGGGTTGTCGGTGCGCTCCGCCGACGGGCTCTCCCCGCGCGAACAGTTGCGCCGGATCAACGAACGCACCCAGCATCTGGCGAACCGGCACGCGCATGTCTTCCTGGACTCGGTACGCCCCGCGCTCGCCGCCGAGGGCATCGTGATCCTGACGTGGGCCGAGCTCGACGACGCCGAACGTGCCCGGCTGTCCACCTATTTCCACGAGCAGGTGTTCCCGGTGTTGACGCCGCTGGCGGTCGACCCGGCGCACCCGTTCCCGTTCGTCAGCGGGCTGAGCCTGAACCTCGCGATCACCGTCAAGCACCCCGACGACGGCGGTCAGCACTTCGCGCGAGTCAAGGTGCCCGACAACGTCGAACGCTTCATCGAGTTGGCACCGCCCGACGGCAACCCCAACGTCGTGCGGTTCCTGCCTATGGAGGAACTGATCGCGGCGTTTCTGCACGTGTTGTTCCCCGGTCTGGAGATCGTCGAACACCACGTGTTCCGCATTACCCGCAACGCCGATTTCGAGGTCGAGGAGGACCGCGGCGAGGACCTGTTGCAGGCGCTCGAGCGTGAACTGGCGCGGCGCCGCTTCGGTTCCCCGGTGCGGTTGGAGGTCTCCGACGACATGACCGAGGGCATGCTCGAGTTGCTGTTGCGCGAACTCGACGTGGCACCGGGCGATGTCAACATGGTGCCCGGACTGCTCGATCTGTCGTCGCTGTGGCAGATCTACGACCTGGACCGCCCGGCGTTGAAGGACCGGCCGTTCGTCCCCGCCACGCCACCGGCGTTCGGTGAGCGCGAGACACCCAAGAGCATCTTCTCCACGCTGCGCGACGGCGACGTGCTGGTGCACCACCCGTACGACTCGTTCTCCACCACCGTTCAGCGGTTCGTCGAGCAGGCCGCCGCCGACCCCAACGTGTTGGCGATCAAGCAGACGCTGTACCGCACCTCCGGTGACTCGCCGATCGTCAACGCGCTCATCGACGCGGCCGCCGCAGGCAAGCAGGTGGTGGCGCTGGTGGAGATCAAGGCGCGCTTCGACGAGCAGGCCAACATCAAGTGGGCACGCGCCCTGGAACGTGCCGGCGTGCACGTCGTCTACGGGTTGATCGGGCTCAAGATCCACTGCAAGACCTGTCTGGTGGTGCGCCGCGAGGGTTCGGTGATCCGCCGCTACTGCCATATCGGCACCGGCAACTACAACCCGAAAACCGCCCGGCTGTATGAGGACATCGGCCTGCTGACCGCCGCACCCGACATCGGCGCCGACCTCACCGACCTGTTCAACTCGCTGACCGGCTACTCGCGCAAGGAGTCCTACCGCAACCTGCTGGTGGCCCCGTACGGGGTGCGCAAGGGCATCATCGAGCGCATCGAACGCGAGATCGCCGCCACCCGCGACGGCGCCCAGGGCCGGATCCGGCTGAAGGCCAACGCGTTGGTCGACGAGCAGGTGATCGACGCGCTGTACCGGGCCTCGCAGGCGGGGGTGCGCGTCGAGGTGGTGGTGCGCGGCATCTGTGCGCTGCGCCCGCAGGCTCCCGGCTACTCCGACAACATCGTCGTGCGCTCGATTCTGGGCCGCTTCCTCGAGCATTCGCGGATCATCCACTTCAACGCCATCGACGAGTTCTGGATCGGCAGCGCGGACATGATGCACCGCAACCTCGACCGTCGCGTCGAGGTCATGGCCCAGGTCAAGGATGCCCGCCTCAAGGCGCAGTTACACGAGATCTTCGAATCCGCGGTGGATCCCGCGACCCGGTGCTGGGAGCTGGGGATGGACGGCAAGTGGACGCCGTCGCCGAAGGAGGGCCAGACGGTGCGCGACCATCAGGTGTCGATGATGGAGCGGCACCGACAGCCGTGAGCACGCCGACGATTCACGCCGCGGGCGCAGTGCTGTGGCGGCCGGGTGCCGGGGCCGCCCCTGAGGTCGCGGTCATCCACCGCCCCCGCTACGACGACTGGTCGCTCCCCAAGGGCAAAGTCGATCCCGGTGAGATCGAACCGGTCACCGCGGTGCGCGAGGTGGCCGAGGAGACCGGCTACACAGCGCATCTGGGCCGCAGGCTGGTGTCGGTGAGCTATCCGGTCGACGGCGCCGTCAAGAAGGTGCGGTACTGGGCGGCGCGGCAGGTCAGCGGCGAGTTCGGCCCCAACGAGGAGGTCGATGAACTCAAGTGGCTGCCGCTCGACGAGGCGATGAAACAGGTCGGCTACCCGCACGACCGAAAAGTCCTGCGCCGCTTCGCGAAGTTTCCTGCCGACACCAAGACCGTGCTGATCGTGCGGCACGGCACCGCCGGAAGCAAATCCCGCTACAAGGGCGACGACCGGAAGCGGCCGCTGGACAAGAAGGGCCGGGCACAGGCCGAGGCGCTGGTCGATCTGCTGCTGGCCTTCGGCGCCGACACGCTCTTCGCCGCGGACCGGGTGCGCTGCGTTTCGACGTTGGAGCCGTTGTCGCACCGACTGGCCGCCCCGATTCACAGTGAGCCGCTGCTGACCGAGGAGGCCTACGCCGAGGACCGCAAGGCCGCCCGGCAACGCTTCCTGGAACTGGCCGCCCACCCGGGCACCCCGGTGATCTGCACGCAGGGCAAGGTGATTCCCGACCTGATCGAGTGGTGGTGCGCCCGGGACGGGGTGCGGCCGGACAAGTCGCGCAACCGCAAGGGCAGCACCTGGGTGCTGTCCTTCCACGACGGCAGGATGATCGCCGCCGACCACCTGGGCAGTCCGCTGGCCATCAAACGCTGACCCGCTCCCCCTTGGGCTTTGAATCCAAAGGGGCCGAATCCGGCGGGTACGCGCCCGTTTTGGCGGAAGCTGACATAAGTCAGACTCGGCCTACCCGCCCCGACATGCAAACACGCCGCGAGTCATGGCTGACTCGCGGCGTGTTCGATGCCGAAATTACTTGCGACCGCGCTTGGCCGGAGCCTTGCGGGCCGGAGCCTTCTTCGCGACCTTCTTGGCGGCGGTCTTCTTGGCCGGAGCCTTGGCCGCAGCCTTCTTGGCCGGAGCCTTCTTGGCGGCGGTCTTCTTGGCCGTCGCCTTGGCGGCGGTCTTCTTGGCGGCTGCCTTCTTCGCCGGAGCTGCCTTCTTGGCGACAGTCTTCTTGGCGGCTGCCTTCTTGGCCGGCGCGGCCTTCTTCGCAGCGGTCTTCTTGGCGGCGGCCTTCTTGGCCGGAGCCTTCTTGGCGGCCTTACGCGTGGTGCTCGCCGTCACACCGCGCTTCACAGCGGGGCCCTCAGCGGGGAGCTTCTGCGCGCCGGAGACAACAGCCTTGAACTGAGCGCCGGGGCGGAACGCCGGAACGTTGGTCGGCTTGACGCGGACGGTCTCGCCGGTGCGCGGGTTACGCGCGACACGCGCGGCGCGACGGCGCTGTTCGAAAACGCCGAAGCCGGTGATCGTGACGCTGTCGCCCTTGTGGACCGCGCGCACGATGGTGTCGACGATGTTCTCCACCGCGGCGGTGGCCGACCGACGATCCGAGCCCAACTTCTCCGTGAGTACGTCGATGAGCTCTGCTTTGTTCATGCATAACCTCCGGAAACCAGTGGTCCACTTTGGACCGACTAGAGGACACGGTAAACCCATTCCCCATTGATTTCCAAGAGCCACGCGCAGTTTCAGCCGACTCTAGCGAACTTTCTTGCCCCCCTTAAGGTCCTGGGGGCACCCCCGAGAACGGGGGTCCAGGGCGGCGATTTCGGCTCGCCGGGACCCGAAATCAGGCCGGAAGGGTGCGCGGTTTCCAGTCCGGCCGCGCCGCCTCGTAAGCGGCGATCTCATCGCATTTCCGCAGCGTAAGGCCTATATCGTCGAGCCCTTCGAGCAGCCGCCAGGCGGTGTAGTCATCAATTCTGAACGGCACCATGACCGTTCCGGCGGAGATGGTTCGATCTTGAAGATTCACAGTGATTTCCAGCCCCGGCTGCTGCTCGATGAGCTTCCACAAAATTTCTACGTCATCTTGTGAGATTTCCGCCGCAAGAAGGCCGGCCTTGCCCGCATTGCCCCGGAAGATGTCGGCGAAACGGGATGAGATCACGACCCGGAATCCGTAATCCATCAGTGCCCACACGGCGTGCTCGCGCGACGAACCGGTGCCGAAATCTGGACCGGCAACCAAGACGGAGCCCTTGTCGAACGGCGGGAGATTCAACACGAACGACGGATCCTTGCGCCATTCGGCGAACAGACCGTCCTCGAAACCCGTTCGGGTGACCCGCTTCAGGTAGACCGCCGGGATGATCTGGTCGGTGTCGACGTTGGAGCGGCGCAGCGGCACGCCGATCCCGGTGTGAGTGCGGAAGGGTTCCATGACGCTCTCCTCTCAGGCGGTCAGGTCGGCGGGCGAGGACAGGGTGCCGCGCACGGCGGTGGCGGCCGCGACGGCGGGCGAGACCAGGTGGGTGCGCCCGCCCTTGCCTTGGCGGCCCTCGAAATTGCGGTTGGAGGTGGACGCGCAGCGCTGTCCGGGCGAGAGCTGATCTGGATTCATGCCAAGGCACATCGAACAACCGGCCTGCCGCCACTCGGCGCCGGCTGCGACGAAGATCTCACCCAGGCCTTCCTCTTCGGCCTGCTGCCGCACCCGCATTGAGCCCGGCACGATGAGCATCCGCACGCCGTCGGCGACCTTGCGGCCGCGCAGCACGTCGGCCACGACACGCAGATCCTCGATGCGGCCGTTGGTGCACGAGCCGACGAACACGGTGTCGACGGCGATGTCACGCATCGGGGTTCCCGGGGTAAGACCCATATAGGTCAAGGCCTTTTGGGCGGCCAGTCGCTCGGCGTCGTCGGTCATCATCTCGGGATCCGGAACCGAGGCCGACAGCGGAACGCCCTGCCCCGGGTTGGTGCCCCAGGTGACGAACGGGCTCAGCGTCGAGGCGTCGATGTAGACCTCGGTGTCGAATTCGGCGCCCTCGTCGGTGCGCAACTGCCGCCAGGCCTCGACGGCGCGGTCCCACTGCTCACCCTTCGGGGCGTGCGGACGGCCGCGCAGATACTCGAAAGTGGTGTCGTCGGGGGCGATCATGCCGGCGCGGGCACCGGCCTCGATGCTCATGTTGCAGACCGTCATCCGGCCCTCCATCGACAGCGATTCGATGGCGCTGCCGCGGTACTCGATGACGTGACCCTGGCCACCCCCGGTGCCGATCTTCGCGATCACCGCCAGCACGATGTCCTTGGCGCTCACTCCGGGCGGCAGCGCGCCGTCGACGTTGACCGCCATCGTCTTGAACGGCCGCAAAGAAAGCGTCTGTGTCGCAAGCACATGCTCGACCTCGGATGTGCCGATGCCCATCGCCAGTGCGCCGAACGCACCGTGCGTCGAGGTGTGGCTGTCACCACAGACGATCGTCATACCCGGCTGGGTCAGGCCGAGCTGCGGTCCGATGATGTGCACGATGCCCTGTTCGACGTCGCCCATCGGGTGCAGCCGGATGCCGAACTCCTCGCAGTTGCGCCGCAGGGTCTCGACCTGAGTGCGCGACACCGGATCGGCGATCGGCTTGTCGATGTCGATCGTCGGCACGTTGTGGTCCTCGGTGGCGATCGTGAGATCGGGCCTGCGCACCTTCCGTCCCGCCAGCCGCAGCCCGTCGAAGGCCTGCGGACTGGTCACCTCGTGCACGAGGTGGAGGTCGATGTAGATCAGGTCGGGCTCACGTGCCGCCCCCTCACCGGAGCCAGGGACGACGACGTGGTCGTCCCATACCTTCTCGGCCAGGGTGCGCGGCTTGTCGGACACGTGCGTGGACATCTTGACCATCTCACATTCTGGGACGTTAGTATCTCCTTGTGAGACAGGATAGCGGCATCGGCGTTCTCGACAAAGCCGTGGGTCTGCTGCACGCGGTGGCCGAGTCACCCTGCGGCCTGGCCGAACTCTGCGAGCGCACCGGCCTGCCGCGGGCCACCGCCCACCGCCTGGCCGCGGGGCTGGAGACCCACCGTTTGCTCACCCGCAACGGCGACGGCCGCTGGCATCTGGGCCCGGCCCTGACGGAGCTGGCCAGCCACGTCGACGACCCGTTGGTGGCCGCGGGCGCGGTGGTGCTGCCGCGGCTGCGCGAGCTGACCGGGGAGAGCGTGCAGATCTACCGCCGTGAGGGCACCTCGCGGATCTGCGTGGCGGCGCTGGAACCACCTGCCGGACTTCGCGATACCGTCCCGGTCGGTGCCCGGCTGCCGATGACCGCCGGGTCGGGGGCCAAGGTGCTGCTGGCCTACGCGGACAAGCCCACGCAGGAGGCGGTGCTGCCTGTGGCGAAGTTCACCGAGCGGGCGCTGGCCGAGGTGCGCAAGCGCGGCTGGGCGCAGAGCGCCGCCGAACGCGAACCCGGGGTGGCGAGCGTGTCGGCGCCGGTGCGCGACGGGCGTGGCGTGGTGATCGCCGCGATCTCGGTGTCCGGTCCGATCGACCGGATGGGCCGCCGGCCGGGCGCCCGGTGGGCCGCCGACCTGCTGGCCGCCTCCGAGGCGCTCACGCGCCGCCTCTGAGACCTGCCCCGCCGAGACTGCTGCCAGATCGCATCTGGGCGCGCAATCGCGATCTGTGCGCAGTCTCGGCGCAAATAAAAAAGCGACGCCGTGGCGTCGCTTTCTTTTTGTACCCCCGATGGGATTCGAACCCACGCTACCGCCGTGAGAGGGCGGCGTCCTAGGCCGCTAGACGACGGGGGCCTTGAACTCGCTTCCGGGTGGACAGCATATCTCACTGAGATTTGCAGACCTAATCCGGCCGCTCGCTGGGGTACCAGGACTCGAACCTAGAACGGCTGAACCAGAATCAGCTGTGTTGCCAATTACACCATACCCCATTGGCTGCCCGTAACCGCAGGTCACGGACGTTTTTCGGCTGTCCTCCGCGGCGAGTGGCTCCCGTCGCGTGATGTTCGAGCCGCCAGGAAGATTACCAAATACCCCCGCGCACTTTTAAATCAGGGCTCCACCCTCGCGGCGGCGTGCTCGCGACCGGCGCGCAGGCGGGCCAGGCTGCGGTCGCGTCCGAGCAGGTCGAGCGACTCGAACAGCGGCGGGCTGACCGACGCACCGGTGGCCGCGACACGGATCGGCCCGAACGCCTTGCGGGGCTTGAGCTCGAGCTTTTCCAGCAGCACGGTCTTGAGCGCGGCCTCGATCGCCGGGGTGGTCCAGTCGTCGACCGCCTCCAGCGCCTCCAGGGCCGCGTCGAGCACCGCGACGGCCTCCGGCTTGAGCTCCTTGGCCGCCGACTTTTCGTCCAGAGCGAACGCGTCGTCGTTGAGGAACTTCAACAGCTCCCAGGCGTCGCCCAGCACCACGATGCGGGTCTGCACCAGCGCGGCGGCCTCCGCGAAGCGGGCCTCGTCCAACCCGGTGTCGTAGCCGTGGGCGGCGAAGTAGGCGGCCAGCCGGCGGGTGAACTCCTCGCCGGACAGCATCCGGATGTGCTCGGCGTTGATCGCGTCGGCCTTCTTCTGGTCGAACCGGGCCGGGTTGGAGTTGACGTCGGCGACATCGAACGCGGCCACCATCTCATCGAGGGTGAACACGTCGCGGTCCTCGGCGATTCCCCACCCGAGCAGGGCCAGGTAGTTCAGCAGGCCCTCGGGGATGAAGCCGCGGTCGCGGTGCAGGAACAGGTTCGACTGCGGATCGCGCTTGGACAGCTTCTTGTTGCCGTCCCCCAGAACGCTTGGCAGGTGCGCGAACTCGGGGACCCGGTCGGCGACGCCGATGCGCATCAGCGCCTCGTACAGCGCGATCTGGCGCGGCGTGGACGGCAGCAGGTCCTCGCCGCGCAGCACGTGTGTGATCTTCATCAACGCGTCGTCGACGGGATTGACCAGGGTGTACAGCGGCTCACCGGTGCCGCGGGTGAGCGCGAAGTCGGGCACCGTGCCCGCGGGGAAGGTGGTCTCGCCGCGCACCAGGTCGCGCCAGCCGATGTCGCGGTCGGGCATCTTCAACCGCACCACCGGACGGCGGCCCTCGGCGCGGAACGCGGCCTTCTGCTCCTCGGTCAGGTCGCGGTCGTAGTTGTCGTAGCCGAGCTTGGGGTTGCGGCCGGCGGCCAGGTGCCGGGCCTCGACCTCCTCGGGCGTGGAGAACGACTCGTAGGCGTCACCGGAGGCCAGCAGCCGCTCGATGACGTCCTGGTAGAGGTCGCGGCGCTGCGACTGCCGGTACGGCGCATAGGGTCCGCCGACCTCGGGACCCTCGTCCCAGTTCAGCCCCAGCCACCGCAGCGCCTCCAGGATCGCCTGGTAGCTCTCCTCGGAGTCGCGGGCCGAGTCGGTGTCCTCGATACGGAAGACGAAGGTGCCGCCGGTGTGGCGCGCATAGGCCCAGTTGAACAGCGCGGTGCGGATCAGGCCGACGTGCGGCGTGCCGGTCGGAGACGGACAGAACCGCACCCGCACTTTCGAATCACTCATGACTTCCCCTTGCGCACAACCGGATTGACTAGCGTGCCGATGCCCTCGACGGTGATGCTGACGGTGTCGCCGTCCTCGATAGGACCGACCCCCGCCGGGGTCCCGGTGAGGATCAGGTCGCCGGGCAGCAGCGTCATCACCCGCGAGATCCACTCGATGATGTGCCCGACGTCGTGAATCATGTTCGAGGTCCGGCTGTTCTGCTTGACCTCACCGTTGACCGCGGTGCGGATCGCCAGGTCCGACGGGTCGAGGTCGGTGACGATCCACGGGCCGACCGGGCAGAAGGTGTCGTGACCCTTGCCCCGCGTCCACTGCCCGTCCTTCTTCTGCTGATCGCGCGCGGTGACGTCGTTGGCGATGGTGAAGCCGAGGATGTTCTCGGCGGCCCGGGCGGCCGGAACGTCCTTGCAGGGCCGCCCGATCACCGCCGCAAGCTCGCCCTCGAAGTGCACCGGATCGGCGTCGGCGGGCAGCTGGATCGGCGCGTACGGACCGATGATCGCGGTGTTGGGCTTCATGAAGATGACCGGATCCGCGGGCGCCTCACCGCCCATCTCCGCGGCGTGGTCGGCGTAGTTCTTGCCGATGCACACCACCTTGGTCGCCAGGATCGGCGCAAGCAGCCGGACATCGGCCAGCGGCCACTGCCGTCCGGTGAACTCCGGGGTGCCGAACGGATGCTCGGCGATCTCCTTGGCGACGGCCTGGGCGGGATCGTCGGGCGGTCCCTCGATGCTGACGAAGGCGACGCCCTCTGGGCTGGCGATTCGACCGAGACGCATGCACTCAGCCTAATCGCCGGTCCCGCGCGGTCTGCGTCACCTTCGCACATCGGCCGCGATCTCACTATCTGAGATCACAGTTCAGTATCGTGAGACGCTCTGGGACGATGGCGACATGTCCGTCGACTCCATCGGCACCGCGCGACGGTGGTCGCTGCTGGCGATCGCCCTGGCGGCGACGACGTGCGCCCAGGTATTCATCAACGGTGTCGCGTTCCTTATTCCCGCGCTGCAGGCTCAGCGCGGCCTCGACCTCGCCGCCGCGGCGTCGATGTCGGCGATGCCCGGCTTCGGCCTGGTCGTCACGCTGATCGCGTGGGGTTACGTGGTGGACCGACTGGGCGAGCGGTTCGTGCTCACCGTCGGCTCGGCGCTGATCGCCGCCGCGGCGTTCGCGGCGGCCTCGACCCAGTCGCTGGTGGCGATGGGGACGTTCCTGTTTCTGGGCGGGATGGCCGCGGCCAGCAGCAACTCGGCCAGCGGCCGGCTGGTGGTCGGCTGGTTCCCGCCGGACCAGCGCGGTCTGGTGATGGGTATCCGGCAGACCGCCACCCCGCTGGGAGTCGGCCTGGGCGCGTTGGTGATTCCGCGGCTGGCCGAGAGTCAGGGTGTCGCGGCGGCGTTGCTGTTTCCCGCGATCGTGTGCGCGGTCTCGGCGGTGGTGTGCCTGGTCGCGGTGATCGACCCGCCAAGGGCGCCGCGCTCGGAGGCCCCCGCCGAACATCTGGCCAACCCCTACCGCGGGTCCTGGGTGCTGTGGCGCATTCACGCGGTGTCGGTGCTGCTGGTGGTGCCGCAGGCGGTGGTGTGGACGTTCACGCTGGTGTGGCTGATGACCGCGCACGGATGGTCGGCGGCGTCGGCGGGCACACTCGTCACCGGTGCACAGCTTCTCGGCGCCGCAGGCCGCATCGTCGCCGGGCACTGGTCGGACCGGGTGGGCAAACGGCTGCAACCGATCCGCGCCATCGCGGCGGCGGCCGCGGCGTCGATGGGCCTGCTCGCGCTGACCGACTGGCTGGGCTCACCGATCAGCGTGGCGCTGATGGTCATCGCGTCGGTGATCACGGTGTCGGACAACGGGTTGGCGTTCACCGCGGTCGCCGAGATCGCCGGACCGTACTGGAGCGGTCGTGCGCTGGGCACACAGAACACCAGCCAGCATCTGACCTCGGCCGCCGCCGCCCCGGTGTTCGGGGCGCTCATCGGCGTGGCCGGGTACCCGGCGGCGTTCGCGGTCAGCGCGGTACTGCCGTTGCTGGCGATACCGCTTGTCCCGCGCGAGGACTCGTCGTCGGCCGCGAGACTGTAACCACGCAGCGGAAGTCCGAGTGACGACCTGCGTGGTTACAGTCTCGGCGACAAGGCTTACAGGAAGCCGGCGATCCGTTCACCGACCTGCGCGGTGCTCAGCTTCGCGTCACCGCGGGTGGCCAGGTGCTGCTCGACGGCCTTGTCCACCCGTGCGGCGGCATCGGTTTCGCCGACGTGCGACAGCAGCAACGCCACCGACATGATCGCCGCCGTCGGGTCGGCGATCCCCTGCCCGGCGATGTCGGGGGCACTGCCGTGCACCGGCTCGAACATCGACGGGTTGGTCCGGGTGGCGTCGATGTTGCCGCTGGCCGCCAGGCCGATACCGCCACACACCGCGGCGGCCAGGTCGGTGATGATGTCGCCGAACAGGTTGTCGGTGACGATCACGTCGAACCGGCCCGGGTCGGTGACCATGTGGATCGTCGCGGCGTCGATGTGCTGGTAGGCGACCTCGACGTCGGGGTACTCCCGCGACACCTCGTCGACGATCCGCGACCACAGCCCGCCCGCGAAGGCCAGCACGTTGGTCTTGTGCACCAGCGTCACGTGCTTGCGCCGGTTCTGCGCCCGCGCGAACGCATCCCGCACCACACGCTCGACACCGTAGGCGGTGTTGACGCTGACCTCGGTGGCCACCTCGTGCGGGGTGCCCTTGCGCAGCACGCCGCCGTTACCGGTGTAGGGCCCCTCGGTGCCCTCGCGGACGACGACGAAGTCGACCTCCGAGACACCCGAAAGCGGGCTGCTCACACCGGGATACAACCGGCCGGGACGCAGGTTGACGTGATGGTCCAGCGCGAAGCGCAGCTTGAGCAGCATGCCGCGCTCCAGCACACCGCTGGGCACCGACGGGTCGCCGATCGCGCCGAGCAGGATCGCGTCGTAACCGCGCAGCTCCTCGATGGTGTCGTCGTTGAGCAGCTCACCGGTGGCGTGATAGCGCCGGGCGCCGAGGTCGTACTCGGTCTTGTCCACCCCGGGCAGCACCGCGTCGAGGATCCTGACGGCCTGCTCGATCACCTCCGGGCCGATGCCGTCGCCGGCAATGATCGCGAGTCTCATGACAGATCCACCACTTCCAGCAGCTTGGCGCCGACCTCGTCGGCGATAGCGGAGCGCACCTCGGCGGGCACGTCACGGTCGATGCGCAACAGGATCGTCGCGCCGGGACCCTCGGCGTCCTCGCTGAGCTGAGCGGCGTGGATGTTGATACCCGCGCTGCCGAGGATGGTGCCGATCTTGCCGAGAGTGCCCGGCTTGTCGACGTAGTTGACGATCAGATACATGCCCTCGGCGCGCAGGTCGAAGTTGCGGCCGTTGATCTGCACGACCTTCTCCACCTGCTGCGGCCCGCTCAGCGTGCCCGCCACGTTGGCGCTCGACCCGTCGGCGTAGACCGCGCGCACGTCGACGACGCTGCGGTGGTTGGGGCTCTCCGAGACGGTGCTGATATCGGCGGCCACACCGCGTTCGGCGGCCAGTGCGGGTGCGTTGACGAACGTCACCGGATCCTCGATCACCGCCGAGAACAGCCCGCGCAGCGCGGAAAGGCGAAGCACCTCAACCTCTTCGGAGGCCAGCTCACCGCGCACCTGCACCGACAGCGACACCGGCAGCTCCTCGGAGAGCACGCCGACCAGCAGGCCGAGCTTGCGCACCAGGTCGAGCCAGGGCGCGACCTCCTCGCCGACGACGCCGCCGCCGACGTTGACCGCGTCGGGCACGAACTCACCGGCGAGCGCGAGCTTCACGCTGGCCGCCACGTCGGTGCCCGCCCGGTCCTGCGCCTCGGCGGTGGAGGCACCCAGGTGCGGGGTGACGACGACCTGCGGCAGGTCGAACAGCGGGCTGTCGGTGCACGGCTCGGTGGCGAACACGTCCAGGCCCGCGGCGCGCACGTGGCCGCTCTTGATCGCCTCGGCCAGCGCGTCCTCGTCGACCAGGCCGCCGCGCGCGGCGTTGACGATGATGACGCCCTTCTTGGTCTTGGCCAGCGCCTCCTTGCCGATCAGGCCGGCGGTCTCCGGCGTCTTCGGCAGGTGCACGGAGATGAAGTCGGCCCGGGCCAGCAGGTCGTCGAGGCTGAGCAGCTCGATGCCGAGCTGGGCGGCGCGAGCGGCCGACACGTACGGGTCGTAGGCCACGATGTGGGTGCCGAACGCGGCCAGCCGCTGCGCGACGAGCTGTCCGATACGGCCGAGGCCGACGACGCCGACGGTCTTGCCGTAGATCTCGGTGCCGGAGAACGACGACCGCTTCCACTGGTGCTCGCGCAGCGACGCGTCGGCCTGCGGGATCTGGCGGGCCGCGGCCAGCATCAGGGCGATCGCGTGTTCGGCGGCGCTGTGGATGTTGGAGGTCGGCGCGTTGACGACCAGCACCCCGCGGGCGGTGGCGGCGTCGACGTCGACGTTGTCCAGGCCCACACCGGCGCGGGCGACGATCTTCAGCTTGGGCGCGGCGGCCAGCACCTCGGCGTCCACCGTCGTCGCCGAACGCACCAGCAGCGCGTCCGCGTCGGCCACGGCGGCCAGCAGTTTGGGACGGTCCGGGCCGTCGACCCAGCGGACTTCGACCTGGTCGCCGAGGGCGGCAACCGTTGATTCGGCAAGTTTGTCGGCGATCAGTACAACGGGCAGACTCACGCGGTAAGCCTAATGGGCTTGAATATGGGGGTGGATGTCACCGTCGTCGGTAGCGGTCCGAACGGTCTCGCGGCGGCGGTGATCTGCGCTCGCGCCGGCTTGAAGGTGCAGGTGCTCGAGGCGCAGCCCACCCTCGGCGGCGGCGCCCGCACCCTGCCCGACCCCGAGTTCGGGGACGTCCGCCACGACATCTGCTCGGCGGTGCACCCGCTGGCGCTGGCCTCGCCGTTCCTCGCGGAGTTCGACCTGCCCGCGCGCGGGGTGACGCTGAAGGTGCCCGAGGTGTCGTATGCGAACCCGCTGCCCGCGGCGCGCGCCGCGGTCGGGTACCACGACCTCGAGCGCACCGCCGCCGAACTCTCCGACGGCGACTCCTGGCGGCGACTGCTCGGCCCCCTGGTCCGCCGCGACGCCGCGGTGCTCGACGTGCTGCTCGGCGACAAACGCTCGATCCCGACCAACCCGATCGTCGCGGCGCAGGTGGGCACCCGACTGCTGGAGCAGGGCACGCCGGCGTGGCGGGCGCTCTCGGGTGAGGACGCCCGCGCGCTGTTCAGCGGCGTGGCGGCCCACGTCATCTCGCCGATGCCGTCACTGGTGTCCTCGGGCGGCGGGCTGATGCTGGCGACGCTGGCGCACACGGTCGGCTGGCCCATCCCGGTCGGCGGCAGCCAGGCCATCGTCGACGCGTTGATCGCCGATCTGCGCGCCCACGGCGGCGAACTGGTCACCGGCCACGAGGTCACCGAACCGCCGGGCGGGGTCACACTCTATGACACCGCACCCACCGCGCTGCTGAGGATCTACGGCGACCGGCTTCCGCCGCGATACGCGAAAGCGTTGCGGCGCTACCGGTTTGGGCCCGGTGTCGCGAAGGTCGACTTCGTGCTCTCCGACGAGGTGCCCTGGGCCGACGAACGCCTCGCGAACGCACCCACCCTGCACATGGGCGGTACCCGCGCGCAGATGGCCGCCGCCGAACGCGCGATCCGCAAGGGCCGTCACCCGGAGTGGCCGATGGTGCTGGCCGCGCTGCCGCATCTGGAGGATCCCGGCCGCATCGACGCCCGCGGCCGTCGACCGCTGTGGACGTACGCGCACGTGCCGTCGGGTTCGCCGGTGGATCAGGCCGAGGCCGTGACCCGGATCTTCGAGCGCTTCGCCCCCGGGTTCCGCGACATCGTCGTCGCGGTGCGCTCGGTGCCCGCCGCGCGACTGACCGACCACAACGCCAACCTCGTCGGCGGTGACATCGGCGTCGGCGGCAACACGCTGTTCCACGCACTGGCGGGCCCCACGCCGCGGCTCAACCCGTGGAGCACGCCGATCCCGAAGGCCTACCTGTGCTCGTCGGCCACCCCGCCCGGCGGCGGTGTACACGGCATGTCCGGTTATTTCGCCGCGCGCACGATGCTGCGCCGCGAGTTCGGCATCACCGAACTGCCCGCGCTGACCCCCTGAGCGGCCCTGCCGAACGCGCGTCCGCATCCCCCGGAAATTGATGCACGCGCGATGCGTAGAGCGGTGGATTCCGGGTACCCCCGATTCGACCGGCCCCGCTCGGGGTACGTGTCATGCGTCGGATGAAGGGGTCTCTGCTTGAGCGGGATCAACGGACACACGAGCGCCCCGGTACTGGCGCAGCGGGATCTGCTCGCCGCACCGTTCCCGGTGTGGCGCGACACGCTGCGCCGAGCCGTCCTCGACGCGCTCACCGGCTTCGTCGACAACCGCTGTACCGCCGACCTCGGGCCCGCCGGTGTCGACGTCGCGCCGCGGATGCTGCGGCTGCTGGTCGACGGCGGCAAATGCCTGCGCTCGACATTCCTGTACCTCGGCTGGCGCTGCGACGCCGACGACGACACCGGCGCGGTGCGCGCGGCCGCCAGCTTCGAGCTGCTGCACGCGTTCGCGCTGCTGCAGGACGACGTGATGGACGGTTCGGCGCTGCGCCGCGGCAGGCCCGCCGCGCACGTCATCTTCGCGCAGTGGCACCGCGACCGCACACTGTCCGGACCCGCCGACCGCTTCGGCGAGGCCGCCGCCGTGCTCCTCGGCGATCTGTGCCTGGTGTGGGCCGAGCAGATGCTGCGCGAGAGCGGGCTCTCCGCAGCGGCGCTGGGCCGCGCCTGGCCGCGCTACGACGCGATGCGCACCGAGCTGGCCGTGGGCCAGTTCGCCGACCTCGTCAACGATGCCGCCGAGTTCCCGGACTGGGACCGGGTTCTCGACGTGCTGCGACGCAAGTCCGGCAACTACACGGTGCGCCGCCCGCTGGAGATCGGCGCGGCGATGGCCGGCTGCTCCCCCGCGGTGATGCAGATGCTCGGTGAGTACGGCGCGGCGGTCGGGGAAGCCTTCCAGCTGCGCGACGACGTGCTCGGCATCTTCGGTTCGCCCGAGGTCACCGGAAAGCCCGCGGGCAGCGACCTGACCGAGCACAAGGCGACCAGTGTGGTGGTCGCGGCCCACCGGCTGGCCGACTCCGCCGTGCGTCGCGAGCTCGCCGAGCTGATGCGCACCGCCGATCTCGGCGACGCCGACATCGACCGGTGGCGGTCGCTGATCGTCTCCACCGGAGCTGTGGAATACGTTGAGCGGCTGATCGATTCACGACGATCCCGGGCACTCGAGCTGCTGTCCGACAGCCCGCTCGACGCAACCCTTTCCACCGCGCTGGCCGAGACGGCCACCGCCTGCTGCGATCGGGCCGCCTGATGCGCACCGTGCCGGGCCGCACCGACCACGTGGTGGTGGTCGGCGCCGGGCTCTCCGGCCTGTCGGCGGCGATGCATCTGGCCGGGCGCGGACGCCGGGTCACCGTCGTCGAACGCGGAGCCCACCCCGGCGGCCGGGTCGGGCGCGCCGACATCGGCGGTTACCGCATCGACACCGGGCCGACCGTGCTGACGATGCCCGACATCATCGACGACGTGTTCGCCGCTGTCGGCGAATCCCTCTCGGACCGACTGGACCTCATCGAGGTGAACCCGTCCTACACGGCGTCGTTCGCCGACGGCACCGCACTGCGGGTGCACAGCGACGCCGACGCGATGGCCGCCGAGATCGCCCACTTCGCCGGCGCCGCGCAGGCCGACGGCTACCGACGGCTGCGCGCCTGGCTGACGAAGCTGTATCGGGCGGAGTTCGACGGGTTCATCGCCGCCAACTTCGACTCCCCGCTGTCGCTGCTGACCCCGCAGCTGGCCCGGCTGACGGCGCTCGGCGCGTTCCGGCGCTGGGACCGGATGGTGCGACGCTTCCTCAGCGACGAACGACTGGCCCGGGTGTTCACGTTCCAGGCGCTCTACGCCGGCGTGCCGCCGCACCGGGCACTGGCGGTGTACGCGGTGATCGCCTACATGGACACCATCGCCGGGGTGTACTTCCCGCGCGGCGGGATGCGCGCGCTGCCCGATGCGCTGGCCGCCGCCGCCTCCGACGCCGGTGTCGAATTCCGGTACAACTCCCCGGTTTCCGACTTGGAGCGCAGCGGTGACCGGATCGTGGCGGTGCGCACCGAGGGCGGTGAGCGGATCGCCGCGGACACGGTGGTGCTGACCACCGAACTGCCCGACACCTACCGGCTGCTCGGGCACACCCCGCGGCGCCTGCTGAGGTTGCGTCCGGCCCCGTCGGCCGTCGTCGCCCACATCGGCTGCCGTGCGGTGCCGCCCGGTGACGGGATCGGGCACCACACCATCATGTTCGGCGACAAATGGGAGCAGACCTTCTCCGACATCATCGACGACGGCCGTGTGATGACCGACCCGTCGCTGCTGGTGACCCGGCCCACCGCAGGCGATCCCACGCTGGCGCCCGCGGGCCGCGATCTGCTCTACGTCCTCGCACCGGCACCCAATCTTGATGTCGGACACGTGGATTGGGCGACACAACGGGACGGCTACGTCGGCCAGATGATGGACATGGTGGGCTCCCGGTTACCGTCGCTGACCGACGGCGCCGAGGTGCTGCACGTCGTCGACCCGGCGGACTGGGCACGCCAGGGCATGGCCGCGGGCACGCCCTTCGCGTTGGCGCACACGTTCGGTCAGACCGGCCCGTTCCGCCCGGCCAACACGGTGCGCGGCATCGACAACGTCGTGCTGGCGGGCTCCTCCACCGTTCCCGGTGTGGGGGTGCCCACCGCTCTTCTCTCCGGCCGGCTCGCCGCCGACCGGATCACCGGTCTGCCGACCCGGCGGGCCCGAACCCAGGTGGTGCAATCATGATCGGTTCCGAACTCGATGCCGCGGGCGTACACGATCCGTCGCTGCGGGAGGCCTACCGGCGGTGCCGCACCATCAACGCCGAACACGGCCGCACCTTCTTCCTGGCCACCAGGATGCTGGCGCCCGAACAGCGCCCGGCCGTGCATGCGCTGTACGGGTTCGCGCGCCGCGCCGACGACATCCTCGACGACTTCGATCCGTCCGTCGGCATGGCCGAGCGTGGTGAGCGCCTGCAACTGCTGGCCACCCAGTTGTTCAACCGGCTCACCGGCAGCGGCGAGGACGACGGTGACCCGTGCCTGGCGGCCGTGGTTCACTGTGCCCGCCGCTACGGGATCCCGTGGGAGCTGTTCGACGACTTCCTGGCCTCGATGCGGATGGACCTGACCGTCACCGACTATCCGGACCGCGCCGCGCTGGACCGCTACATGTACGGCTCCGCGGAGGTCATCGGGCTGCAGCTGCTGCCGGTGCTCGGCACCGTCGGCCCGCCCGAGGAGGCGGCCCCCTACGCCGCCGCACTGGGCAAGGCGTTTCAGCTCACCAATTTCCTGCGCGATGTCGACGAGGACCTCGACCGCGGCAGGGTCTACCTGCCCGCCGACGAGCTCGCCGCCCACGGTGTCGATCGCGACGTGCTGACGTGGTGCCACCTCAACCGCCGCACCGACGCTCGCGTCCGGCGCGCGCTGGTCGACCAGCACGCGATCAACCGGAGCATCTACGACTATGCGCGCCAGGGGATCTCGTTGCTGGCGCCGCGCTCGCGGCCCTGTGTGTCGGCCGCGTTGACGCTGTACTCGCAGATCCTCGACCGCATCGAGGAGATCGACTTCGCCGTGTTCAGCCAGCGCGCCACCGTCGGCACCGTGCGCCGGATCCGGGTCGGCGGCGCGGGGCTGCTGCGAGCGTGGGGTGTGCGCCACCGCGACCACGGGGCGTGACGGTGGACCATCTGCACTACCTGCTCGTGCTGGCGGCGTGCCTGGTGATCACCGCACCGCTGGAGTTCCTCGGCCCCGGGGTGTACCGCCGGCTGCGCCGCACCGCGGCCGCGATACTGCCGGTCGCCGCGGTGTTCGTCGTCTGGGACGTCGTCGCGATCATGGCCGGCGTCTGGACGTACAACCCGCGCTATCTCACCGGCATCGACATTCCCGGCATCATGCCGCTGGAGGAACTGCTGTTCTTCCTGGTGATCCCGCTGTGCGGGCTGCTGACCTACAACGCCGTGGAGACCATCCTCGGCTGGGTGCGCCGCCGCCGAGCCACGCGTTCCGGGGAGTTCACGCCATGACCGGGCTCGGTTACACCCTGCCCGCCGTGGTGGCCGTGATCGTGGTCGCCGCATGGGAACTGCGCATCCTGCACACCGGACTGTTCCGTAAGCCCGCCTACTGGATCTCGATGGTCATCGTGCTCGGGTTCCAGATCCCGGTGGACGGCTGGCTGACGAAGCTGAGCGCACCGATCGTGATCTATGACGAAAACCACACCAGCGGGCTGCGCTTCCCGTTGGATATCCCCGTAGAGGACTTTCTGTTCGGGTGGGCGCTGGTGACCGGCGTGCTGTTGCTGTGGGAACGACAACGCCGCCGCTCCGAGGCGGCGGAGAAGGCCCAGAAGGAGAACGTGTCATGACCCCGGTTGACGTCCCCGCCGCGTTCGACGACGGCGCGCCCGCCTACGACCGGCTGGTCAACGCCAACCCGGGCTACCACCGGCACCTGCGGATCTCGGCGCAGCGCATGCGGATTCCGGACGGCGGACGCGGACTGCGCCTGCTCGACGCCGGCTGCGGCACCGGGGCGTCGACCGCCGCGCTGCTGACGGTCGCTCCGCGCGCCGAGATCATCGCGGTCGACGGGTCGGCGGGCATGCTCGCCCAGGCCCGGGCCAAATCGTGGCCGGACACCGTACGGTTCGTGCACAGTCGCATCGAGGACCTCGCCGCGGCCGGTGTCACCGGACCGTTCGACGGGATCCTCGCCGCCTATCTGGTGCGCAATCTGCCCGACCCGGACACCCAGCTGCGCGCGTTCGTGTCCCTGCTGCGCCCGGGTGCGACACTGGCGGTGCACGAGTACTCGGTGCGCGGCTCGCGGCTGGCGAGCGCGGTCTGGAACGCCGTGTGCGCGACGATCATCATCCCGGCCGGGCGGCTGCGCAGCGGCGACGCCTCGCTGTACCGCTACCTGCGCCACAGCGTCAACGAGTTCGACAGCGCGGAGAGGTTCCGGAGGCGGTTGCAGGACAACGGTTTCGACAACGTCCGCAGCAAGACGATGCCGGGTTGGCAGCACAACATCGTGCACACCTTCCTCGCGGAGGCACCCCGGTGACCGATCCCCGCCGCGTCACCCTCCCCGCACCCACCGGACTGCCCGACGCCTCGGCGCTGCCGCGGCGCCCGCGGGTGGTGGTGGTCGGGGCTGGCATCGCCGGGCTCGCCGCGGCCACGGGGCTGGCCGAGCGAGGGGTGGAGGTCGACGTCGTCGAACGCCAGCCCTACCTGGGCGGCCGGGTCGGCGGCTGGACCGAACAACTCGACGACGGCACCCCGGTGGCGATGAACCGCGGCTTCCACGCGTTCTTCCGCCAGTACTACAACCTGCGCACGCTGTTGCGTCGTGTCGATCCGGCGTTGCGCATGCTGACGCCGGTATCGGACTATCCGCTCGTCGACGCGCACGGCCGCTGGGACACGTTCCGCGGTCTACCGCAGACGCCGCCGCTGAACGCACTGGCGTTCGCGCTGCGCAGCCCGACGTTCCGGATGCCGGACCTGCTCAGGCTCAACGCCCGCGCGGCGGCACCGCTGGCCGCGGTGCGGGTGCCCGACATCTACCGCATCCTCGACGACACCGATGCCGAGACGTTCCTGCGTGACATCAACTTCCCGCCTGCCGCCCGCCACCTGGCCTTCGAGGTGTTCTCCCGCAGCTTCTTCGCCGTACCGTCGCACCTGTCGGCCGCCGAGCTGGCGACGATGTTCCACATCTACTTCCTCGGCTCCAGCGAGGGCCTGGTCTTCGACGTCGCCACCGCCAATTTCGATGTGGCACTGTGGAATCCGATGGCCGACTATCTGCGGTCCCACGAGGTGCGGATCCGCACCGGCGTGTCGGTGCGCGAGATCCGGTACGGCGACCGGTTCAAGGTGCACTGCGACGACGGCGAGGATCTCGACGCCGACGGGGTCGTGCTGGCCACCGACGTGGCCGGGCTGCAGAGGATCGTCGCGGCCTCGCCCACCCTCGGCGACGACGCCTGGCGTGCGCGGGTCGCCGCGATGGCCACCGCTGCGCCGTTCGTCGTGCAGCGGCTGTGGCTGGATCTTCCCGTCAACGCCGACCGTGCCGCGTTTCTCGGCACCGGCGGGCGCCCACCGCTGGACAACGTCAGCGTGCTGGACCGCTACGAGCGGGAGGCCATGGACTGGGCGCGCCGCACCGGCGGTTCGGTGGTCGAGCTGCATTCGTATGCGGTCCACGACGACACCGACCTCACCGGCCGGTTGCTCGACCGTCTGCACGAGCTCTACCCCGAGACGCGCTCGGCGAACATCGTCGCCGAACGCGTGCTGACGCGTGCGGACTGTCCCCGGTTCGCGCCCGGCGACTTCGCCGCGCGCCCGACGGTCGGCACACCCCACGACGGGCTGGTGCTGGCCGGTGACGGGATCCGCATCGATCTGCCGGTGGCCCTGATGGAACGCGCGGCGACCACCGGATGGTCGGCGGCCAACGCGCTGCTGGCGCGGTTCGGCCTGGCCGGTCACGACCTTCACAGCGTGCCGACCCGCGGGCGCTTCGCGCCGTTGCGGCGGCTGGCAGAAAGGCAGCTGCGATGATCCCCGCTCTGCGCGCCCGGTTGGCGAAAACCTTTCCATTCGAACTTCTTCCGCGCTCGGCGTGGTCGCGGCAGCGGCCCACCTACGAGGATGCGCAGCCGGCCCTGATCGACGCCGCGCTGCGCCGATCGCAGGCCCGGCCGAGCGGCAACTGGTACGTGGTCGCGGCCAGCGCCGACATCGGCACGCGGCCGCTCGGCGTCACCGTCGCCGGTGTCGAACTGGTGGCGTGGCGCACCGCGGACGGGACGCTGGCGGTCGGACCCTCGGCGTGCCCGCACCTCGGCGCCGACCTGTCCACCGGGTCGGTGGAGTGCGGCACACTGATCTGCCCGTGGCACGGTCTGCGGTTCGACGGTGACCGCACGTGGGGCTGGCGGCCCTACCCGGCGCACGACGACGGCGTGCTGGCGTGGGTGCGGCTCGACCATGTCGGTGGCGAAACCCCCACGGCGACACCGATTCTGCCGAACCGCCCGGACGGTGCGCGGATCGCGGCGGTGGCCCGGCTGGACGGCAGCTGCGAACCGGTCGACGTGATCGCCAACCGGCTGGATCCGTGGCACGGCGCCTGGTTTCATCCGTATTCGTTCACCCGGCTGGAGGTGTTGACCGCGCCGAGCGCCGACGACGATCTGTCCGAGGAGGCCGACCGGTTCCTGGTGGCGGTCAGCTTCCACATCGGACGCATCGCCATTCCGGTGATCGCCGAGTTCACCACACCCGAGCCCCGCACCATCGTGATGCGCATCGTCGACGGCGAAGGGACCGGCAGCGTCGTGGAGACCCATGCGACACCGCTGGGCGCGGCCGCGGACGGGACCCCGCGCACCGCCGTGATCGAGGCGGTGATCGCCCATTCGGACCGTCCCGGATTCGCGCACGCGCTGCGCGCCGCCCCCGTCATCACACCGTTCATGCGGCATGCGGCGGCGCGGCTGTGGCGCGACGACCTCGTCTACGCCGAACGTCTGTACGCGCTGCGCGCTAAGCGGTCGTGAAACCTCCGGCGCCCGCGGCGTCGAGCAGCGGGATCTGTTCGATCGCCCACGGGCTGATCGCCCAGGGCAGGTCGACGGCCGAGCGCAGCTGCTCCCACGAGACCCACATCCACTCCATCACCTCGTTCGGATCGGCCTGGATCTCGCTGTCACAGCGCGCGACGAACACCGGGCAGACCTCGTTCTCGACGGTGCCGTCGGCGGCCACCGCGCGGTAACGGAAATCGGGCAGCACGCACCGCGGCGTGCCGATCCCGACGCCGAGCTCCTGGCGGGCCCGCCGCTGCACGGCGTCGTCGACCCGCTCCCCCGGAGCGGGGTGCCCGCAGAACGAGTTCGACCACACCCCCGGCCAGGTGCGCTTGCCCAGCGCACGCCGGGTGAGCAGCACACGGCCGTCGGCGTTGAACAGGTAGCACGAGAACGCCAGGTGCAGCGGGGTCGCGGCGTGGTGTACGGCGGTCTTGTCGGCGCTGCCGATCGGCCGGCCGTCCTCGTCGAGGAGGATCACCGTCTCAACCCGGGTCTGGGTGGCCCCTGCGGGAGTCATTGCGGACACTTCCTGTTCATACCCACATCGACGCTAAATGATGTGGAACCGATGCGCTCGTCATCGCGCGGGCCACCGGTCCAGCGCGGCGCCCAGAGTGGTCACCCGCTCCCCCGCGCCGCCGGACTCCACGCTGTCCCAACCCGATCCGGCGAGCAGCACCTCGGTGCGCGCGGCCACCGCGCGCACCGCGTCGGCGTCGGCGGTGGCGGCGGTCTGGGACCACAGCACCACGGTGGCGGGGTGTGCGACGCGGTCGAGCGCGTCGAGCAGCGCCGTCACCGGGACCCGGGCGCCGAGCATCAGCGCGCCGTAACCCCGTTCACCCAGCGCGGCGCGCAGCGCCTCCAGCCCCAGCACGTGG
Source organism: Mycolicibacterium phlei (assembly GCF_001583415.1). The sequence continues at coordinate 2,104,202 of NZ_CP014475.1, read as the reverse complement.
GTCTCGTCGGCGGTGCACGCCAGCACGGCGGAGATCGGCGCCCCGGCCGGGGCCAGTTGAACCCGTTGCAGGGCCCGGGCCACCGTCCACGACAGCATGTGTTCGACCTCGATACAGCCACCGGACCGCTCCTGGAGCTCGACGACGGCGGAGAAGGCGGGCCGCACCAACAGGTCCCAGGTGTCGACGACACCGAAGTGGCGCAGATGCGCCTCCAGCGTCCGGCCCAGCGCGGCCGGGTCGAGACTGGTCGCCGCGGTAACCACCGAGCCGGCGTCTCCGCGGGGTGGCGTCATCGACTCGATCGCGAGCCGGGCGGCGCTGCGGGGCCGGCTGCCACCGGCGATCAGCTCGCACATGTGATGGACGACGGCGACGTCGATGTCGCTGTAGAGCCGGTGCCTGCCGGGGATGTGCTGCGGCGGTCCGACACCGTAGCGCTGACTCCAGCTGCGCAGGGTGGCGGTCGGCACGCCGACACGTTCGGCCACGACACGGACCGTGTATCTCGGAGTGTCATCCATCAGTACCGCCCGTGCTCGTCAACGCCGTCAGAGTAGACCGCGGCGGATTCCGCTAAACCTGTGTTCAACGCGAAATCGCTGCACCGCTTCGCTATGTGGATAGGGCTGCGCCGCCGAACGGGTACCCGGGTGGGCATGACCGATCCCCAGCAGGACAACAACCACAGTCGGCCCGAGGGTCTCGACGACGCGACGGTCGAGGCCGTCGGCGCGGTGTCGGAGGCGTTGGAGTGGGTGGAACGCGCTCGCGGCCACCTGTATTCGTTTCACCAACTGATGGGCCGGGCCGATCTGCTCCTGGGCGACGCCTGCGACAATTTGCGCGACGCCGGGCATCCTGCGGTGGCCGACCGGCTGGCCGAGGAGCTCGTCGGACGCAATGTGCTCTACGGGCGCTGGACCTTTCAGATCGTCGAGGACTTCGACGACAACTACTGGTCGGTGTTCCGCGAGTACGAGCGGGAGGTCCGCGACGAACTGCAGCAGGGCCGCAGACATGTCTACGAGTCGGAGATGAAAGAGCGGCGCCGCACCCGGGGTCGTCCCGGACACGAGCGCCGCCCTTACACGAACGAGTGAGCGCTGCTACGCGGTCTCGGTGATCGGCCGGTCGACCCAGCTCATCAGCGCACGCAGCTTCTTACCGGTGACCTCGATCGGGTGCTCGGCGTTGCGCTTACGCAGCTCCTCGAGCTCCTTGTTGCCGCCCTCGACGTTGGCGACCAGGCGCTTGACGAAGGTGCCGTCCTGGATCTCCTTGAGGATCTGGCGCATCCGGTCCTTGGTGTCGGCGTCGATGACCCGCGGGCCGGACAGGTAGCCACCGAACTCGGCGGTGTCGGACACCGAGTAGTTCATCCGCGCGATGCCGCCCTCGTACATCAGGTCGACGATCAGCTTGAGCTCGTGCAGCACCTCGAAGTAGGCCATCTCCGGGGCGTAGCCCGCCTCGACCATGACCTCGAAACCGGCCTTGACGAGTTCCTCGGTGCCACCGCACAACACGGCCTGCTCACCGAACAGGTCGGTCTCGGTCTCCTCCTTGAAGGTGGTCTTGATGACGCCGGCGCGGGTGCCGCCGATGCCCTTGGCGTAGGACAGCGCGAGCGCCTCGCCCTCACCCTTGGGGTCCTGGTCGACGGCGATCAGGCAGGGCACACCCTTACCGTCGACGAACTGGCGACGCACCAGGTGGCCCGGCCCCTTCGGCGCGACCATGCCGATGGTCACGTTGGCCGGGGGCTTGATCAGACCGAAGTGGATGTTGAGGCCGTGGCCGAAGAACAGCGCGTTGCCGTCCTCCAGGTTGGGCTCGATGTCGTTCTTGAAGATCTCCGCCTGGGCGGTGTCGGGGGCCAGCAGCATGATCACGTCGGCCCACTTGGCCACCTCGGCCGGGGTGTCGACCTCGAGACCCTGCTCGAGCACCTTCTCCCGCGACTTCGACCCTTCCTTGAGGCCGACCTTCACCTGGACGCCCGAGTCGCGCAGGCTCAGCGAGTGCGCGTGCCCCTGGCTGCCGTAGCCGATGACGGCGACCTTGCGGCCCTGGATGATCGACAGGTCCGCGTCGTCGTCATAGAACATCTCTACTGCCACTGAAATTTCCTTATCTCTCGTTACCCGAGTCTGGGATTACTTGCTGCTGCCCATGCCACGCGGCCCACGTGACAACGACACGACACCGGACTGCACGATCTCCCGGATCCCGAACGGCTCGAGCACGCGCAGCAGCGCCTCGAGCTTCTCCTGGGTACCGGTGGCCTCGACCGTCAGTGATTCGGTGGTCACGTCAACGACCTTGGCGCGGAACAGGTTCACCGCTTCGATGACCTGACCGCGGGTGCTCGCGTCGGTGCGCACCTTGATCAGCGCCAACTCGCGCGACACCGAGTTGGCCTCGTCCTGCTCGACGATCTTGATCACGTTGACGAGCTTGTTGAGCTGCTTGGTGATCTGCTCCAGCGGCGCCTCGTCGACGGAGACGACGATCGTCATCCGCGACATGCCCTTCTGCTCGGTCGCGCCGACCGCCAGCGACTCGATGTTGAAGCCACGCCGGGAGAACAGCGATGCGACGCGGGCCAGGACGCCGGGCGTGTCCTCCACGAGCACCGACAGCGTGTGAGTGGTGGCCATCAGGCGTGACCTTCCTCGTTGTCGTCGAACAGCGGGCGGATGTCGCGCGCCGCCATGATCTCGTCGTTGCTGGTGCCGGCGGCGACCATCGGCCACACCTGCGCGTCGGCGCCGACGATGAAGTCGATCACCACCGGGCGGTCGTTGATCGCCCGCGCCTGCTGGATCACCTTCTCGACGTCTTCCTCACGCTCACAACGCAGTCCGACGCAGCCGAGCGCCTCGGCCAGCTTGACGAAGTCCGGGATGCGCCGCGAGTGGGTGGCCAGGTCGGTCTGGCTGTACCGCTCGTCATAGAACAGTGTCTGCCACTGCCGCACCATGCCCAGGTTGCCGTTGTTGATCAGCGCCACCTTGATCGGCGCGCCCTCCAGCGCGCAGGTGGCCAGCTCCTGGTTGGTCATCTGGAAGCAGCCGTCGCCGTCGATGGCCCACACCTCGGCCTCCGGGCGGCCGAACTTGGCGCCCATCGCAGCGGGGATGGCGAAGCCCATGGTGCCCAGACCGCCGGAGTTCAGCCAGGTCTTGGGCTTCTCATAGGAGATGAACTGCGCCGCCCACATCTGGTGCTGGCCGACGCCGGCGACGTAGACGCCGTCCGGGCCGACGATCTTGCCCAGCGTCTCGATCACGAACTCCGGCGACAGGCTGCCGTCGCTCTGCGGGCCGTAGCTCAGCGGGTAGGTGGACTGCACCCCGCGCAGGTACTCCCACCAGCTGTCGATCTTGATGGACCCGATCGCCCCGTCGCGGCGCAGCGCCGAGATCAGCTCGGTGATGACGGCCTTGACGTCGCCGACGATCGGCACGTCGGCGTGACGGTTCTTGCCGATCTCGGCCGGGTCGATGTCGGCGTGGATCACCTTGGCCTCGGGCGCGAACGAGTCGAGCCTGCCGGTGACACGGTCGTCGAAGCGGGTGCCCAGCGCGATGAGCAGGTCGCTGCGCTGCAGGGCGGCCACCGCGGCGACGGTGCCGTGCATACCGGGCATGCCCAGGTTCTGCGGGTGGCTGTCGGGGAACGCACCGCGGGCCATCAGCGTGGTGACCACCGGGATCCCGGTCAGCTCGGCCAGATCCAGCAGCTCGGCGCTGGCCTCACCGCGGATCACACCGCCGCCGACGTAGAGGACCGGCTTGCGAGCCGCGGCGATCAGCTTGGCGGCCTCACGGATCTGGCGGTTATGCGGTTTGGTGTTGGGCTTGTAGCCGGGCAGGTCGATGCGGGGCGGCCAGCTGAACGTGCACTCGCCCTGCAGGATGTCCTTGGGGATGTCGACGAGCACCGGGCCGGGCCGTCCGGTCGAGGCGATGTGGAACGCCTCGGCGATCACCCGGGCGATGTCGTCACCATTGCGCACCAGGAAGTTGTGCTTGGTGATCGGCATCGTGATCCCGGAGATGTCGGCCTCCTGGAACGCGTCGGTGCCGATCAGTCCGCGCCCGACCTGACCCGTGATGGCCACCACCGGGATGGAGTCCATGTACGCGTCGGCCAGCGGGGTGACCAGGTTGGTCGCGCCCGGGCCGGAGGTGGCCATCATCACGCCGACCTTGCCGGTGGCGTGCGCGTAGCCGCTGGCGGCGTGGCCCGCGCCCTGCTCGTGGCGCACCAGCACGTGGCGCAGCTTCTTGGAGTCGAACAGCGGGTCGTACACCGGCAGCACCGCGCCACCCGGGATCCCGAAGATGGTGTCGACGTCGAGCTCCTCGAGCGACCGGATCACCGCTTCCGCACCGGTCATCTGTTGCGGGGCAACGCGTTTCGAGGACTTCGGACCCGCCTTACCGGCCGGCTTGTCCGCCTGTCCGTCGTCGGGCACGGTCGCGGCCACCTGCTCCAGCGGCCGGGTTGTTGGTGCGCTCACGGTGTTGGTTCTCCTAAATCCTGTTCCGGATCTGTATCTAGGGTCTCAAATCGGTGGTCGGGCAAGAAAAAACCCCCGCCAGCTGACAGCTGTACGAGGGTCGCGCGTTGGTGCCGGTGGTTATGCCCGAGCCAGGGCGAGCGCGGCATCAACGCGCTTCCCGATTACTACGAGCAACTCCACGGCGTGCATAACTGTCGACGGTAGCCTCCGCACTGGTCACAGGTCAAATTCCGGGTCGGTGCGAAGATGGCGGGGTGAGTTCAGCCCCGCACCCGCAGGACCAGTCCCCCAAGCCGGTCGTCATCCGCATCTCCCCGATGGCTCATTTCGCCGTCGGATTCTTGGCGCTGGCGCTGATCTCGCTGGCGCTGGCCGGGCCGATCTGGGTGCTGGCGCTGCTGGTGGTGCCGATCGCGCTGTCGGCCTACGTCGCCCGCACCCGCACCGTCGCCGACGCCGACACCGTGACCGCCCAGACCCTGCGCGGCAGCGAGACGGTGTCCTGGGACGACGTCGCCGGGTTGCGGTTCGGCAAGGGCTCGTCGGCGTTCGCGGTGCTCAAGGACGGCCGGGACCTGCGTCTTCCGGCCGTGACGTTCTCGACGCTGCCGCTGCTCACCGAGGCCAGCGGCGGACGCGTCCCGAATCCGTACGCGGGCTGACTCAGCCGAGCGGGTTGCCGCCGTTGAGCAGCACCCAGATCGCGATGCCCACACCGACGCCGAGCACCAGCGCCACGAAGGAACCGATGAACGGCCTGCGCGCCCAACCGCGCCCGGCGTCCAGCCCGTAGCGGCCCGGCCCGGTCAGCACCAGCGCGGCGACCGCGACCGCCAGGAACACCTTGTACTCGTGGCCGTCGGTCAGAAAGCTCGCCAGCTGGGCCGCCTCGTGGGCGGCCATCGCCTCGGCCAGCACCCCGGTGACCAGGTACGCCAGCGCGCCGGCGGCCGCGACCGGGGTGAACAGCCCGAGGATGAGCAGCACGCCGGCGGCGATCTGCCCGCCGGTGGCCACATAGGTCAGGATGTCGGCGTAGCGGAAGCCCATGTCAGACAGTTCCGCGGACCAGCCGCCCAGACCGGGGCCGCCCCACAGCCCGAACGCCTTCTGCAGGCCGTGTGCGATGAACAGCACGCCGACCGCGACCCGAAGCAGCAGCAGGCCCAGGTCGAGGGTGCCGCGCCGGCCGTCGCCGGGCTGCGGCCCGGGCTCGATCGCCGCGGGCTCGGCCGAGAATCCGTCGTAGCGGGTGCCGGGCTGCACGTACGGCAGCGGCTCGGGCTCGTTGAACAGGCCGAACGCCGGTGGCGGCGGAGCCGCGTCGGCGGTGGGCCCGGAGTTGGCGGTGGTGTTCGCGTGGTACGGCGGGATCGCGGTGGTTTCGAAGTCCCCGCCGTAGTTGACCGAGGGCAGATCGTCTTCGGGATCGACCAGGCTCGCCGACACCGGCCGCCCAGCCGCGTCGTCAGGCCGCTGCCAGGCGCGTGGGTCATTGGTTTCACTGGTCACACAGCCAGCGTAAGTGCAAGTCACCCGCTATCCGGGTATTGGCGCGGCGCGTTCGCCAGCCGATTTTCCGAGTTCACCCGGCCCGGCCACCGGGTCGGCGTGGCGCGGCCCGCCGAACGATCCGTAACCTGGCTCGCATGAATATGCGCCGGCCGATGCGGGGTGTGTTCGTCGTGTTGTGCGCGGCGTTGCTCGGTGTGTCCGGGTGCGCACGGTTCGACGACCTGCAGTCGCAGCCGTTCACCACCGAGCCGGAGCTGGCGCCGGGCCCGCGCACGACGCCGCCCCCGCCGCCGCCGCTGCCTGCGACACCGTTCCCCAAGGAGTGCCCGGCGCCGGGCGTCATGCAGGGCTGCCTGGAGAGCACCAGCGGGCTGATCATGCTGCCCGACAGCCAGTCCGCGCTGGTCGCCGAGCGGACCACCGGGGCGATCAAGGAGATCTCGGTGCGCGCGGAGCCCAAGATCAAGACCACGATCCCGGTGGACCCGGCCGGCGACGGCGGGCTGATGGACATCGTGCTGTCGCCGACCTACCAGCAGGACCGGCTGATGTACGCCTACATCAGCACCCCGGAGGACAACCGGGTGGTGCGCATCGCCGACGGCGACATCCCGAAGCCGATCCTCACCGGCATCCCGAAGGGCCCGACCGGCAACACGGGGTCGCTGATCTTCACCAGCCCGACCACGCTGCTGGTGCAGACCGGCGACGCGGGTGACCCGGCCGCCGCGGCGGATCCGGCGTCGATGGCGGGCAAGCTGCTGCGCATCGAGCAGCCCACCACCGTCGACCAGGCCCCCACCACCACGGCGCTGTCCGGGCTGGGCGCGGCGGGCGGGCTGTGCCTGGACAAGGCCGACGGGTCGCTGTACGTCACCGACCGCAGCCCGACCGGTGACCGGCTGCAGCGCATCACCAAGGACTCCAAGACCTCGACGGTGTGGACCTGGCCGGACCGGCCGGGGGTGGCCGGGTGCGCCGCTCAAGACGGCGCGGTGCTGGTGAACCTCGTCAACACCAAGCAGACCGTCGCGGTGCGGATGGCGCCGGACACCGGGGCGGTCACCGGTGATCCCGAGGTGGTGCGCCAGGACCAGCACGGGCACGCCTGGGCGCTGGCGACGTCGCCGGACGGCAACGTGTGGGGCGGCACGATCAACAAGACCGCCGGTGACGCCGAGAAACTCGACGACGTCGTGTTCCCGCTGTTCCCGCAGGGCGGCGGCTTCCCGCGACAGAACGCCGACAACACCTAGACGCTCACCCGTCGACCAGTCGCAGCCCCACCACGCCGGTGACGATGACGGCGAGGAACGCCACCCGGGCCGCGCTGGCGCTCTCACCGAACAGGATCATGCCGGCGACGGCGACACCGACGGCGCCGATGCCGACCCACACCGCGTAACCGGTGCCGGCGGGCAGGTGCCGCAGCGCCAGCGTCAGCAGAGCGAAGCTCAGCACCGCCGCGCCGGCTCCGATGACGCCGGGCCACAGTCGGGTGAACCCGTCGGACTGCTTGAGCGCGACCGCCCAGACGATCTCGAGCAGACCCGCGACGATGAGGATCGGCCACGCCATGGCGGATTACGCGTTCGCTCCGCCGTCGACGGTCAGCACCGCACCGGTGATGTTGGCCGCCGCGGGGCCGGCGAGAAACGCGACGCTGTCGGCGATCTCGCGGGGTGTGGCGTAGCGCTTCAGCGCCGTGTGCTCGCGCTGGGCGTCGGCGTTAGGCGCGTCGGCCGGGTTCATGTCGGTGTCGGTGGACCCGGGCTGCACGAGGTTGACCGTGATCGCGCGGTCCCCCAGATCGCGGGCCAGACCGCGCGTGAAGCCGAGCAGCGCGGCCTTGCTCATCGCGTACAGCGTCATACCCGCGGACGGCACCCGTTCGGCGAGATTGCTTCCGATGCTGATGATCCGGCCGCCGTCGGGCATGCGCGGCACCGCGGCCTGCGCGGCGACGTACGCCGCGCGGGCGTGGATGGCCAGGGTGCGGTCGATCTCGTCGAGCGACATCTCGTGGATCGGGCCGAACGGGAACACCCCCGCGTTGTTCACCAGCACGTCGAGGCCGCCGAACGCGGCGGTGGTCTGATCCACCGCGGAGGTGATGTCCTCGGCGACGGCGCTGTCGGCGCGGATCGCCAGACCGCGGCGTCCCGTGGCGGCGATCCGGTCCACCACCGCCTCGGCCTGCTCCTTGGAGCGCACGTAGGTGACCGCGACGTCGGCGCCGAGTTCGGCGAGCCGGACGGCGATCTCGGCTCCGATCCCACGGCTGGCCCCCGTCACCAGGGCGGTCTTCCCGGTCAGGTCGGACATGGCGACTCCTTTTTGTATCGATCGCTACATATTTCTTCTCCATGGTTGGCGACCGCTCTACACTTGTCAATGGTTTTTCTTATCGGTCGTTACAGAAAGGGGGCGCCGATGGCCCGCGGCAGACCCCGCACCTTCGACCGCGACGAGGCCCTGCGCCGTGCCATGGAGGTGTTCTGGGAGCACGGCTACGAGAGCACCTCGATCAGTGATCTGACCGCCGCCATGGGCATCAACGCGCCCAGCCTCTACGGCGCGTTCGGCTCCAAGGAGGAGTTGTTCCGCGAGGCGGTGGCGCACTACAACGCGACCGAGGGCGCCCCACTGGACGCGGCGCTGCGGGATCTGCCGACCGCTCGGGAGTCGATCGCAGAAGTGTTGCGGCACAACGCGAATGTGTTCGCCGCCGCCGACAGGCCGTCCGGGTGCATGATCGTGTTGTCCGCCTGCACCGACCGCAGCCAGACCGTGCACGACCACCTGGCCGACCGCCGACTGGACCTCGAGCGCAGCTTCGCCGAGCGCATCGAACGCGGGATCGCCGACGGCGATGTGCCCGCGGGCGCCGACGTCGCCCGGGTGGCGGCGTTCTACAACACCGTCAACCACGGGATGGCGATCCAGGCCCGCGACGGCGCGGACCGCGCGAAGCTGTCGGCGATCGCGGAGTCGGCCATCGCGGCCTGGGACGTGCTGGTGTCGCCCTGAGCGTCAAGCGCTATCCGCTGCAGCGCCTGGAGGCGTTCGCCCGCGCGGCGCTCGGCCTGGCCTGCGGCTAGCCGGACACGCCGCAGGCGGCCAGGATCAGCTCGCGCACCCGGGCCGCGTCGGCCTGCCCCTTCGTGGCCTTCATCACGGCACCGACGATCGCACCCGCGGCCTGCACCTTGCCGCCGCGGATCTTCTCGACGATGTCGGGGTTGGCGGCCAGCGCCTCGTCGACGGCGGCCTGCAGCGCCGAGTCATCGCGCACGACCTCCAGGCCGCGGTCCTTCATCACCTGCTCGGGCTCGCCCTCACCGGCGAGCACCCCCTCGACGACCTGGCGGGCCAGCTTGTTCGACAGCTTTCCGTCGTCGACGAGCTTGACCACCGCGGCGACCTGCGCCGGCGTGATCGGTAGCGCGTCGAGCTCCACCCCGGCCTCGTTGGCCTTCTGCACCAGGAAGCTGCCCCACCACGCGCGGGCGGCGTCGCTGGACGCCCCGTGCTCCACGGTGGCGGCGATCAGGTCGAGCGCACCGATGTTGACCAGGTCGCGCATGACCTCATCGGAGATCCCCCACTCCTCCTGCATGCGCTTGCGCAGCACCCAGGGCAGCTCCGGGATGGTCTGGCGCAGCTGCTCGACCCACTCGGGGTCCGGCGCCACCGGCTCGAGGTCGGGCTCGGGGAAGTAGCGGTAGTCCTCGGCGGTCTCCTTGCTGCGGCCCGGCGAGGTGTAGCCGTCCTCGTGGAAGTGCCGGGTCTCCTGGGTGATCTTGCCGCCGGACTCCAGAACCGCTGCCTGACGGCGCATCTCGTAGCGCACCGCGACCTCGACGCTCTTGAGCGAGTTGACGTTCTTGGTCTCGGTGCGGGTGCCGAACTCCTCCTGGCCGATCGGCTTGAGCGAGACGTTGGAGTCGCAGCGCATCGACCCCTGGTCCATCCGGACGTCGGATACGCCCAGACCGCGCAACAGGTCCCGCAGCGCGGTGACGTAGGCGCGGGCGATCTCCGGGGCGCGCGCGCCGGCGCCGACGATCGGCTTGGTGACGATCTCGATCAGCGGCACACCGGAGCGGTTGTAGTCGATCAGCGACGTGGTGGCGCCCTCGATGCGGCCGGTGTCACTGCCCAGGTGGGTCAGCTTGCCGGTGTCCTCCTCCATGTGGGCGCGCTCGATCTCCACCCGCCAGGTCGAGCCGTCGTCCAGCGGCACGTCGAGGTAGCCGTTGATCGCGATCGGCTCGTCGTACTGGCTGATCTGGTAGTTCTTCGGCATGTCCGGATAGAAGTAGTTCTTCCGGGCGAACCGGCACCAGGACACGATCTCGCAGTTCAGTGCCAGGCCGATGCGGATGGCCGACTCGACGGCCTTCTGGTTGAGCACCGGCAGCGACCCCGGCAGACCCAGGCAGACCGGGCACACCTGCGTGTTGGGCTCGGCACCGAACCTGTTGGCGCAGCCGCAGAACATCTTCGTCGCGGTGGACAGTTCGACGTGAACCTCCAGGCCGAGCACGGGCTCGTAGCGCGCGACGACGTCGTCGTAGTCGAGCAGTTCGGCGGTCGCAGCAGTCATGGCCCCGATCCTAGTGGGTCGGTTTTCGGCCCGATTCAGCCGAAGACCTCCTTACCGGAGGCCTCCTAACCGAAGACCTCTACCCGAAGAATTCAGCGGCGTCGTCGTAGCGGCTCTGCGGCACCAGCTTCAGCCGGCGCACCGCGTCGGCCAGCGGCACCCGCGCGATCTCCTGGCCGTGCAGCGCGACCATCATCCCGAACTCGCCGGCGTGCGCGGCGTCGGCGGCGTTGACACCGAACCGGGTGGCCAGCACGCGGTCGTACGGCGTCGGCGTGCCGCCGCGCTGCACGTGGCCGAGCACGGTGACGCGCACCTCCTTGCTGATGCGCTTCTCCACCTCGAGCGCGAGCTGCTGCGCGACACCGGTGAATCGCTCGTGACCGAACTCGTCGAGGCCGCCCTCGCGCAGCTGCATCGACCCGGGCGCGGGCTTGGCACCCTCGGCGACCACGCAGATGAAGTGCGAATCACCGCGCACGAAGCGCTGTTTGATCAGCCGGCAGACCTCTTCGACGTCGAACGGCTGCTCGGGGATCAGGATCAGGTGCGCGCCCGAGGCCAGCCCGGCGTTGAGCGCGATCCACCCGGCGTGGCGGCCCATCACCTCGACGAGCATCACCCGCTGGTGCGACTCGGCGGTGCTGTGCAGCCGGTCGATCGCCTCGCTGGCCACCGTCAGCGCGGTGTCGTGGCCGAACGTGACGTCGGTGCAGTCGATGTCGTTGTCGATGGTCTTGGGCACCCCGACCACCGGAACGCCTTCCTCAGCCAGCCAGTGCGCGGCGGTGAGCGTGCCCTCGCCGCCGATCGGGATCAGCACGTCGATGCCGTTGTCGTCGAGGGTCTGCTTGATCTGGTCCAGCCCGGCGCGCAGCTTCTCCGGATGCACGCGCGCGGTGCCCAGTACCGTGCCGCCCTTGGCCAGCAGCCGGTCGTTGCGATCGTCGTTGGCCAGCTGGATGCGCCGGTTCTCCAGCAGGCCGCGCCAGCCGTCCTGGAACCCGACGACCGAGGAGCCGTAGCGGACGTCGCACGTCCGCACCACCGCCCGGATCACTGCGTTCAGCCCAGGACAGTCGCCTCCACCAGTCAGCACTCCGATTCGCATGCGTTCATCTTGCCTGCTTCCACGTTGGTGCCGCGACCGCGCGGGAAACGCCGTCAGCGGAGCAGACATGCGCGCAGGGCGACTCGTCACGGCACTGGCGCTGCTCTGCAGCGCATTCGGGCTCGCGGCGGTCGCCGCGACGGTGACGCCGCTGAGCGGACCGGAGCAGTTAGACCGCGGTCGGCAGCGGGCCGCGGGCCGCCTCGTAGGCCGCCCCCACCCGGTACAGCCGGTCGTCGGCCAGTGCGGGCGCCATGATCTGCAGGCCGACCGGCAGGTTGTCGTCGGGCGACAGCCCCGCGGGCACCGACATCCCGCAGTGCCCGGCCAGGTTCAGCGGCAGCGTGCACAGGTCGAACAGGTACATCGCCAGCGGATCGTCGACCTTCTCGCCGAGCCGGAACGCCGTCGACGGGGTGGTCGGGGTGACCAGGACGTCGACGCTGCGGTAGGCCTCCTCGAGGTCGCGCGCGATCAGCGTGCGCACCTTCTGCGCCTGGTTGTAGTAGGCGTCGTAGTACCCCGCCGACAGCGCGTAGGTGCCGATCATGATGCGGCGCTTGACCTCCGGGCCGAACCCGGCGGCCCGCGTCATCGCCATGACCTCCTCGGCGCTGTGGGTGCCGTCGTCGCCGACCCGCAGGCCGTAGCGCATCGCGTCGAACCGGGCCAGGTTCGACGACACCTCCGACGGCAGGATCAGGTAGTACGCCGACAGCGCGTAGTCGAAGTGCGGGCAGTCCACCTCGGTGATCTCCGCACCCAGCTCGGTCAGCTTGTCGACCGCGGCGTTGAACGACGCCAGCACTCCCGGCTGGTAGCCCTCACCGCTGCGCAGCTGCTTGACGACGCCGATGCGCACGCCCTTCAGGTCGCCCGCGGCGCCCTCTCTGGCGGCGGCGACGACGTCGGGCACCGGCACGTCCAGCGACGTCGAGTCCTTCGGGTCGTGGCCGGCGATCACCTGGTGCAGCAGCGCGGTGTCGAGCACCGTGCGGGCGCACGGGCCGCCCTGGTCCAGCGACGACGCGCACGCCACCAGGCCGTACCGCGAGACGGTGCCGTAGGTGGGTTTGACGCCGACGGTCGCGGTCAGTGCGGCGGGCTGGCGGATCGAGCCGCCGGTGTCGGTGCCGATGGCCAGCGGCGCCTGGAAGGCCGCCAGCGCGGCCGCGCTGCCGCCGCCGGACCCGCCGGGCACCCGGTCGGTGTCCCAGGGGTTGCGGGTCGGGCCGTAGGCCGAGTTCTCGGTGGAGCTGCCCATCGCGAACTCGTCCATGTTGGTCTTGCCCAGGATCGGGATCCCGGCCGCGCGCAGCCGCACCGTCACCGTCGCGTCGTACGGCGACATCCAGCCCTCGAGGATCTTCGACCCGCAGGTGGTGGGCATGTCGGTGGTGGTGAACACGTCCTTGAGCGCCAGCGGCACCCCGGCCAGCGGGGACGGCAGCGTCTCCCCCGCGGCCACCGCCGCGTCGACGGTCGCCGCCGCGGCCAGCGCCTGCTCCTCGGCGACGTGCAGAAATGCGTGGTAGCGGTCGTCGGTGGCCGTGATCTGGTCCAGGCACGCCCGGGTGACCTCGGTCGAGGACACCTCCTTGGCGGCGATCCTGGCGGCCAGCGTCGCCGCGTCGGTCCTGATCAGCTCGCTCACTGGGCCTCCCCCAGGATTCGCGGCACCGCGAAGCGGCCCTCGGCGGCCTTGGGCGCCTGGTCGAGCGCCTCCTCCTGCGACAGCGACGGCTCCACGGTGTCCGGGCGCAGCACGTTCACCGATTTGAGCGGGTTGTCGGTGGGGTCGACGCCCGTGACGTCGACGGCCTGGATCTGGCTGACGTGACCGATGATCGCGTCGAGCTGACCGGCATAGCTGTCCAGCTCGTCCTCGGTCAGGGCGAGCCTCGCCAGCCGGGCCAGGTGAGCGACCTCGTCTCGGGAGATTTGCGACACGAGGCAAGCGTAGTCACCGGCTCGCGCGGGAACGCCGCCGGGAATGCTGCGCCGTGGGCGCTGTGCGAGAGTGTTGCGCGTGCCTTCGTACCTGCTGCGCGTCCAACTGGAGGATCGACCAGGCAGCCTCGGCTCCCTGGCCGTGGCGCTCGGGTCGGTCGGCGCCGACATCCTGTCCCTCGACGTGGTGGAGCGATCCGCCGGCTACGCCATCGACGACCTGGTGGTCGAACTGCCGGCGGGCGCCATGCCCGACATGCTGATCACCGCCGCCGAACAGCTCAAGGGCGTCTACGTCGACACGGTGCGGCCGCACACCGGGCTGCTGGAGGCGCACCGCGAGCTGGAGCTGATCGACCACATCGCGGCCGCGCCGCGCGACGCCAAGCTGCAGGTGCTCGCCGATGAGGCGCCGCGGGTGCTGCGGGTGGGCTGGACGACGGTGGTCCGGCTCACCGAGGACGGCCCGCAGCGCGTGGTGGGAAGTCCCAGCGCCCCGGAGACGCAGGCCGCCGAGCTGCCGTGGCTGCCGCTGGAGCACGCCGAGGCGCTCGACGGCGACGCGGACTGGGTGCCCCAGGTGTGGCGGGACATGGCCACCACACTGGCGGCCGCACCGCTGGGCGACCCGAACACCGCGGTGGTGCTGGGCCGCCCCGGTGGTCCGCTGTTCCGGCCGTCGGAGGTCGCCCGGCTGGGTTACCTCGCCGGGATCGTCGCCACGATCCTGCGCTGAATTTGCTTGTGTTCCAGCCTGATCGGCGTCAGCCGCCGGCGGGCACCGGGTAGCGGTCGTTGACGTCGGCGTTGCTGTCCTTGCGTGCGCAGTGCGCGCAGCAGAAGATCGCCTCCTCGGTCTCGATGCCGTGGCCCAGGATCCGGCAGCCGCAGTGCGCGCATGCCGGCGCCAGGACCGCGGCGGCGCATTCGATGCTGTCGAACGTCGCGGTGCGGTCCTCGCCCCACGTCACGGTGAACGCCTTGTCGTAGTCGTTGCCACAGGTATCGCAGATCGCCATCGGAACTCCTTGTCGCCTCGCCCGCCGGGTGCCCGGTGCGCGAGGCGGACAAACGCCCGACCGGTCAGACCCCGTCGGGGCCGTGTTCGAGCAGTCGCACGAACCCGTCCTCGTCGAGGATCGGCACTCCGAGTTCGACGGCCTTGTCGTACTTGGAGCCCGGCGAGTCGCCGGCGACGACGAACGCGGTCTTCTTCGACACCGACCCGGCCGCCTTGCCGCCGCGCGCGACGATCGCCTCCTTGGCGTCGTCGCGGGAGAAGTTCGTCAGCGACCCGGTGACGACGATCGAGAGCCCCTCCAGCGTGCGCGGAATGTTCTCGTCGCGCTCGTCGGCCATCCGCACCCCGGCGGCGCGCCACTTGTCGACGATCGCCAGATGCCAGTCGACGGTGAACCACTCCTTGACCGCGGCGGCGATCGTCGGCCCGACCCCCTCGACGGCGGACAGTTCCTCCTCGGAGGCGGCCATGATCGCGTCGAGGCTGCCGTACTCGGTGGCCAGCGCGCGGGCCGCGGTCGGTCCGACGTGGCGGATGGACAGCGCGACGAGCACCCGCCACAGCGGCTGCTCCTTGGCCTTGCCGAGATTGGCCAGCAGCCGTCTGCCGTTGGCCGACAGCTTGCCGTCCTTGGTGCGGAACAGGTCGGTGCGCAGCAGGTCGTCCTCGGTGAGGGTGAACAGGTCGCCCTCGTCGGTGATGACGCCGGCCTGCAGCAGCGCGATGCCGGCCTCATAGCCCAGGCCCTCGATGTCGAAGGCGCCGCGGCTGGCGACGTGAAACACCCGCTCGCGCAACTGCGCCGGGCAGGACCGGGTGTTCGGGCAGCGGATGTCGGCGTCGCCCTCCTTGGCCGGTGCCAGTTCGGCGCCGCACTCCGGGCAGTGGGTGGGCATCACGAACTCGCGCTCGGTGCCGTCGCGCAGATCGACCACCGGGCCGAGCACCTCGGGGATGACGTCACCGGCCTTGCGGATCACCACGGTGTCGCCGATCAGCACGCCCTTGCGCTTGACCTCCTGGGCGTTGTGCAACGTCGCCTGGCTGACCGTGGAGCCGGCCACCTTCACCGGGGTCATGAACGCGAACGGCGTGACCCGGCCGGTGCGCCCGACGTTGACCTTGATGTCGAGCAGCTTGGTCTGCGCCTCCTCGGGCGGGTACTTGTAGGCGATCGCCCAGCGCGGCGCGCGGGAGGTGGCGCCGAGCCGGCGCTGCTGCGCGATGTCGTCGACTTTGACCACCACACCGTCGATTTCGTGGTCGACCTCGTGGCGGTGCTCACCCCAGTAGGCGATGCGCTCGGCGACCGCCTCGATGCCCTTGACCCGGGTGGTGTGCTCGCTGGTCGGCAGCCCCCACGCCTTGAGCGCGCGGTAGGCGTCGTGCAGCGTCGCGGGCCGGAAACCCTCGGCGTGGCCGACGCCGTGGCAGATCATCCGCAGTTTTCGCCGCGCGGTGACCGCGGGGTTCTTCTGCCGCAGCGATCCGGCGGCGCTGTTGCGCGGGTTGGCGAACGGCGGCTTGCCCTCGGCCACCAGACCCGCGTTGAGCTCCTCGAAGTCGGCGACCCGGAAGTACACCTCGCCGCGCACCTCGAGCACCTTCGGGATCGGGAATTCGTCGCTGGGCGTGAGCTTTTCGGGGATGTCGCCGATGGTGCGGGCGTTGAGGGTGACGTCCTCTCCGGTGCGGCCGTCGCCGCGGGTGGCGCCGCGCTCGAGCCTGCCGTCGCGGTAGACCAGCGACAGCGCCACGCCGTCGACCTTGAGCTCGCACAGGAACCACGGGTCCTCGCCGATCTCGGACTTGACGCGCCCGGCCCACGCGGTGAGCTCGTCATAGGTGAAGGCGTTGTCGAGGCTGAGCATCCGCTCGAGGTGCTCGGCCGGGGTGAAGTCGGTGGCGAAACCGGCGCCGCCGACCAGCTGGGTCGGCGAGTCCGGGATGCGCAGTTCGGGATGCTGCTCCTCGAGGGCCTCCAGCTCGCGCAGCAGCGCGTCGAACTCGGCGTCGGAGATGATCGGCGCGTCGCGCACGTAGTAGCGGAACTGGTGCTCGCGCACCTCGTCGGCGAGCTCCTGCCAGCGGCGGCGCAGATCGGCGTCGGGACCGTCCTCGGCCTGCTCAGCCAGTGTCGTCTCGGGATCCGGAGTTGCCTTGGCGCTCACTCTCGCAGGCTAACCGAGGACGCAGACACGGCGGCGAGCACTCCGATTTGTGAATCCGGCGACGGTTTCGGCGCCCGAAGCGTCGCTGGATTCACAAATCAGCTGTCACCGCCGGCCGATAGCCTGATGCCATGCCGCATCCGGTGATGTTCTCCGACGACGACTTCGGGTTGGCCGAGGTCCGCGGGATCGCGCTGAGCTTTCCCGGGGCGATCGAGAAGATCTCGTGGGGCCGCCCGGTGTTCTGCGCGCCGAAGATGTTCGTGATGTACGGCGGCAGCGTCAAGCCCGCCACCAAGGGCGGGGACTACGTCCAGTACCCGCATTCGATCCTGGTCAAGGTCGACGAGGTCGACCGACCGGCGCTCGAACAGGACGACCGGTTCTTCTTCCCCGCCTACATAGGCCCGTTCGGCTGGCTGGGCATGGATCTGACGGCCGGTCGCCGCGGACCGGACTGGACCGAGGTGCGCGAGCTCATCGACGCCTCCTACCGGTTGATCGCGCCGAAGAAGTTCATCCGACAGCTGGACCAAGGCTGACCCCGAGCGGGGGTCGGCATGGTTCGATCTAGGCCATGAGTTTCGCGAGCCCCTTTCCGGAAGTCGAGATCCCGTCCGCCAGCGTCTACGAGTACCTGTTCGGCGACATCGCCGAGCACGACCTCGACCGGATCGCGCTGGTCGACGCGAAGTCGGGGCGCGAGACCAGCTACCGCGAACTGATCGGCCGCATCGACGCGTTCGCCGGCGCGCTGGCGCACCGCGGGCTCGGCGTCGGCGACGTCATCGGCCTGCTGTCGCCCAACAGCTCCGGGTTCGCCGTCGCGTTCCACGGCATCCTGCGCTCCGGCGCCACCGCCACCACGATCAACGCGCTGTTCACCGCCAAGGACATCGCCAAGCAGCTGGCCGACTCGAAGGCGGTCATGCTGGTGACGGTCAGCGCGCTGCTGCCGCAGGCCAAGCAGGCGGCGGCCGAGGTCGGGATCGCCGACGACAACCTCATCGTGCTGGACGGCGCCGGCCGCGACGCCGACGGCCACCCCAACGCGGCGGAGCTGATGGGCCCGGGCTACCCGCCGCCGCAGGTGAGCTTCGCGCCGTCGTCGCACCTGGCGGTGCTGCCCTACAGCTCCGGCACCACCGGCAATCCCAAGGGCGTCATGCTGACCCACCGCAACCTGGTCGCCAACGTCGCGCAGATCCGCCCGCTGCACGGCATGGTGCCCGACGACGCGGTGCTCGCGGTGCTGCCCTTCTTCCACATCTACGGAATGACGGTGCTGCTCAACGCCGCTCTGCACGCCCGCGCCCGGCTGATCATCATGCCGAGCTTCGACCTCGAGGAGTTTCTGGCCAACATCCAGAACCACAACTGCACCATCGCGTTCATCGCCCCGCCGGTGGCGGTCGCGCTGGCCAAGCATCCGATGGTCGACCAGTACAACCTGACGTCGCTGAACACCGTGATGTCCGGCGCCGCCCCGCTCGACGCCGACCTGGGCCACGCCGTGGCGAAACGGTTGGGCTGCCGTGTCGTTCAGGGTTACGGCATGAGTGAGCTCAGCCCGGTCAGCCACATCACCCCGTTCGACGGCGGGAAGCTCAACATGGCGGTCGAGGCGCCGCTGAGCTCGGTCGGCTGGACGGTGTCCAACGCCGCATCCAAGATCATCGACCCGGAGACCGGCGACGAGATCGACCCGCCCGCAGAGGGTTTGAGCAAGACCGGCGAGCTGTGGTTCAAGGGGCCGAACGTGATGGCCGGCTACCTCAACAACGATGAGGCCACCCGCGCCACCATCGACGAGGACGGCTGGCTGCACACCGGCGACCTCGCCCAGGTCGACGCCAACGGCTGCGTGTACATCGTCGACCGGCTCAAGGAGCTGATCAAGTACAAGGGCTACCAGGTGCCGCCCGCCGAGCTGGAGGCCGTGCTGCTGAGCCATCCCAAGATCGCCGACGCCGCGGTGATCGGGGTCAACGACGCCGACGGCGAGGAGATCCCGAAGGCGTTCGTGGTCAAGCAGCCCGGCGAGGAGCTGACCGAGGACGAGGTGATCGAGTTCGTCGCCGGTCAGGTGGCGCCGTACAAGAAGGTGCGTCAGGTGGCGTTCATCGACGCGGTGCCCAAGTCGGCGTCGGGCAAGATCCTGCGCAAGGATCTGCGCGGCTGACTCAGATCCGGCTGCGGATCCGCTCGGCGGCCTGCGCGGCGCGGGCCTGCCGGTAACCGAGCGCCGCACCGGCGATCGGGATCAGCAGCAGGCCGCCGATCCCCCACAGCGGGCTGGCGATGTCGGTGGGCGGGGTCACCGCGAACTGTTTGGTGATCGCCGGCGGGGTGATGACCCGCTCGACCCAGGACGGCGGCGCGACCACCGGGGCCGGCGGCTCGGGGGCGGGCGCGGCGGGCGCCGGTGCGGGCACGCGCCACCGCGGATCAGGGGCGGCTGTCCGCGTGCCCGGGGTGCGGCCGTTGCCGACCGTCACCTCCGGCGCTTGCGGCGCCGACGGTGCGACACCGCCGGGCACCGGGGGTGCGGCCGCGGGATGCGGGTTGCTGGCCGCCGGATTGTCACCGTTGGCGGGCGGCGCGGCAGCACTGCTCGAGCCGCCCGAGCCGCTCGCGCCGCTCGACGGACCGGTGGAAGGTCGGTTGTTCGGCGGCGACTGTACGGGCCCGCGGCCCGAGCCGACGCGCGACTCGGCGATGCCGCTGCCGGGGGTCCGGCTGCCGGCACTGCCGGGGCTGCGGCCGGCGCTTGCGCCGCTGCCGCCTCGCCCGGAGTCGTTGCGGCCGAAGTCATTGCGGCCGGAGTCATTGCGGCCGGAGTCATTGCGGCCGGAGTCATTGCGGCCGGGGCCGCGGCCGTTATTGAAGTTGTGGCCGGCGTCCCGGCGATCATGACCGGTGGCGCCGCCGCGATTATTGTTGGAGCCGGGTTTGTTCGAGCCGCGGTTCTGGCTGCCGCCGCGGTCGGAACTCGAGCCACGGTCGGACCCACCCGAGTGGCCGGGATGGGCAGTCGCGACGTCCACACCGGGACCGCTCAACAGAAGGACCGCGGTCACCACTCCGACACCTGCTGCGAGGCGCGGGTTCACTCCGAGTACCAATCCTCTCGAGGGCAACGGCGGGCGGTGCCGCCTGCGAAGCATTCTTGCACGCGCGCCGAACCCGCGGGTTGGCTCTGCGAAGTTCCCCGGCTGATCCGTCAGCTAACCGCCGATCATCCATCCTCGACGAACTCGCGCAAGCGGTCGATCGCGCGGTCCCAGCGCTGTGACAGCCGACTCAGGTATTCGCTGGCGTCGGCGAGCGGCGCGGGTTCCATTCGCCAGATCCGCTCGCGTCCGCTGCGGGAACTGCTGACCACCCCGGCCGCCTCCAGGAGTTGCAGGTGCTTGGTCGCAGCCTGTCTGGTCACCGGTACCACTTCGGCGATCTCGGTCGTGGAGCACGGTCCGCCGTCGCACAACCGGGTGACGATGCGCAGCCGGTTGGGATCGCCCAGAGCATCGAAGAACGCCGACAGGGGCGCCTCCGCCACGCTCATACGGTCTCACCGACCGACAGGTACTTGCGTACCAGTTGAGTCTGGGTGGCCCAGCCCTGGCTGTTCTCTCGGAATGCGGCGGCGCGACGGTCAGCGGGAATCCGGTCGAACCCGGATTCGACGATGCGCAACAGCACGCCCTCCGGGGTCTCCGCGAGGGTGAGCTCGACCAGTGTGGTCGGTTCGTTGGCGAGATCAGCGTGCTCGTCGATGAGGTACGGGTGCCAGCGGAACGCCAGCCGGCGCGGCGGTTCGACCGCCTCGATGTACCAGGGCGAGGCCGTCCCGGCGAACGCCTCCTGTTGCCGGGCGACGTCGGCGTCCACGGCCGTGGGGGTCATGACGCCGGTGACCGCGGTGCCGGCCACAAACGGCCCGTCGAAGCGCACCCCGAACCACTGGCCGAACTCGTCGGCGTCGCTGACCGCCCGCCAGACCCGTTCCAGCGGCGCCCGCAGCAGGACTTCCTTTTCGATCCGATCACTGGCCATGTGCAACCTCCTGGTTGCGTGTCACGCTACGCCCGATCGGCCGCGATGCGCAACCGTTCGGTTGCTTTTCGTTCCGAGTGCTTTTCGTTCCGAGTGCTTTTCGTTCCGGGGTGGCGCCGAGTTCGACGTCAGGGTCGTGATCGCGACCTATCCACGACCCTGGTGTCGAAGTCGCGGCCCCTAAGGCCCGGCGCCGGCGGCTCAGACCGCGTCGGGGTCCTCGGCGAACACGTCGGCGGCCTTCTGGGCGAGCTCGACCGCTCTGCGAGCCCACCCGGCGTCGGCGCCGGCGAGCCCGCACGCGGGTGTGATGCCGATCCGCTCGCGCAGCACCGACCGCGCGAAGCCGAGGCGGTCGGTCACCGAGGCGGCGGCGGTGGCGATCTCCTCGGCCGACGGGCGGGACTGCGGGGCGGTCGTGGCGACGACGCCGAGCAGCACGGTGCGCCCGGTCTCGAGGAACTCCCCGATACCGTCGAGGTCCGCGGGCTCCAGCGTCGAGACATCCACCGACACCGCGTGAATCGCGGTGCGCTGCAATACTTTCCATGGAACACCGGCGGAACAGCTGTGCAGCATCACCTCGCCGCCGACGGTCTCGACACACTCGTCGAACAGCCCGACGGCCACCGACTCGTCGACCGGGTGCACCGGCGTCAGGCTGGTCACCCCGGTGAGCCTGCCCTCCAGCGCGGCCGGCAGCAGCGGTTCGTCGAACTGCACCACCACCGCGGCCTCCAGCCGGCGCGCCAGCTGGGCCCGGTGCGCCGCCACCCCCTCGGCCAGCGAGGTCGTCAGGTCGCGCACGGCGCCGGCGTCGGTGAGCGCGCGGTGCCCGTTGTGCAGTTCCAGTTGCGCCGCCAGCGTGACGGGCCCGGGTGCCTGCACCTTGACCGTGCGGCCGGCGCCGCGCAGCCCGGCCTTCTCCCAGGCCTCCTCCAGCACGTCGAGGTCCTCGTCGAGCAGGCTGGCGGCGCGCCGGGTGACCGCGGTGCGGCCGGCCGCGACGCGGTACCCGCGCGGCACGGTGTCGAGGGTGATGTCGATCAGCAGTGCCCCGGCACGGCCGATGATGTCGGCACCCACCCCGCGGGCCGGAAGTTCGGCCAGATGCGGCAGCTGGTGCAGTTCGCCGACGATGACCGCGGCGGCGTCACGCGGCGACGTGCCCGGCCAGGATCCGATGCCGGTGGCGGTGGCGAACACACTCACTCGGTGCACAGTATTCGATCCGGTTGTTCTCGGTCGAAAGGGTTGCAAGGATCGGGCCATGCCCGCAGCACCGCGCCGCACCGCCGTGTGGTGTGCGGTCGCGGCGCTGGCCGCGGGCTGCGCCCACAGCGTCACCGGGCAGGCGGTGCGCGTGGTGCCGGGTATCGACGACGACTCCCGCTCCCCCGTCGACGTCGAGACGATCATGCTCAGCCAGGAGCGGATGCAGGCGATCACCGGCGCGGGGGCCGATCTCACGATCATCCCGACGATGGACGGCAAGATCCCCGTCGACATCACCCCGCTGATGGACACCACCCCGCAGCCGTGCCGGTGGTTCTTCGCCGAGACCCAGACCTTCGGGCCGGAGGTCGAGGAGTTCCACAAGACGACGTTTCAGCACCCGCCCGGGAGCGGTCTGATCTCCCAGGGCGCGGCGGCCTACCGCGACGCCGCCACCGCGCGTCGCGCGTTCGACAGCCTGGTCGCGCTTGTCGACGACTGCGCCGCAACACCATTGGGCGCGATGTTCGTCGGTGACTGGGCGACGGACGCGGACAGGCTGCAGACCCGCGCGGCCAATGGGTGCGGGCGCGACTACCGGGTGAAGTCGGTGGTGCTCGTCGAGGTGACCGCGTGCCGGTTCCCCGACTCGGTGCCCGACATCGTCATCACCAACATCCTGGCCAACGTGCCCGGTTAACGGGTGATGGTGGCGCTGGCGAGCACCTCGTCGCCGTCGGGGTCGGGCCGGTAGAGCACCATCGTCTGGCCCGGGGCCACCCCGCGCAGCGGTGCGCGCAGGTTCATCACGAGCCTGTCGTCGCGCAGCTCGGCCACGCCGTCGGCGAGACCGCCGTGCGCGCGCACCTGCACCTGGCACTCGACCGGACCGTCGAACGGCACACCCGAGGTGAACACCGGGCGCTCCCCCGTCAGCGTCCACACGTCGAGTTCCTCGGCGGTGCCGACCCGCACGGTCGCGGTGTCGGGGTCGATGCCGGTGACGTAGCGCGGTCGCCCGTCCGGGCCCGGGCCGGCCAGACCCAGTCCCTTGCGCTGGCCGATGGTGAACCCGTGCACGCCGTCGTGTTCGGCGAGCACCGTGCCGCTCGAGTCCACCACCGCGCCCTTGCGCACGCCGATGCGGGTACCGAGGAAGGTACGGGTGTCACCGGAGGGGATGAAGCAGATGTCGTGGCTGTCGGGTTTGTCGGCCACCGCGAGCCCACGCCGCGCGGCCTCCTCGCGGATCTGCGGCTTCGGGGTGTCGCCGACGGGAAACACCGCGTGGCGCAACTGTTCTGCGGTCAGCACAGCCAGCACATAGGACTGGTCCTTGTCGGCGTCGACCGCGCGGCGCAGCCGTCCGTCGGACAGCCGGGCGTAGTGGCCGGTGGCGACGGCGTCGAACCCGAGCGCCAAGGCACGTGCGGCCAGCGCGGAGAACTTGATGCGCTCGTTGCACCGCACGCACGGGTTCGGGGTCTCACCGCGGGCGTAGGAGGAGACGAAGTCGTCGATCACGTCCTCTTTGAACCGGTCGGCGAAATCCCAGACGTAGAACGGGATGTCAAGGATGTCGGCGACCCGGCGGGCGTCGGCGGCGTCCTCCTTCGAGCAGCAGCCGCGCGATCCGGTGCGCAGCGTGCCCGGCGCGCTCGACAGCGCCAGGTGCACACCGACCACGTCGTGTCCGGCGTCGACCATCCGGGCGGCGGCGACCGAGGAGTCGACCCCGCCACTCATCGCGACCAGCACCCGCATCAGCGATCCACCCCGGAACTGGCCAGTGCGGCGGCGCGGGCGCGCTCGACCGCGGCGGGCAGTACCGCCAGCGCGGCGTCGACGTCGGCCTCGGTGCTGGTGTGGCCCAGCGACAGCCGCAGCGAGCCGCGGGCGTGCGCCGGGTCGGCGCCCATCGCAATCAGCACGTGCGACGGCTGCGCCACACCGGCCGTGCACGCCGAACCGGTGGAACACTCGATTCCCTTGGCGTCCAACAACATCAGCAGCGAGTCGCCCTCGCAGCCGCGGAACGTGAAGTGTGAGTTGCCGGGTAGCCGCGCATCGCCGGTGGCACCGTTGAAGTCGACGTCGTCGATGGTGGACAGCACCCCCTCGACCAGTCGGTCGCGCAGCGCTGCGACCCGGGCGCTGTTGGCCTCCAGGCCTTCGATCGCGACCTCGGCCGCCACCGCCATCGCCACCGCGGCCGCGACATTCGGTGTACCCGAACGCACGTCGCGCTCCTGGCCACCGCCGTGCAGCAGCGGTACGCACGCGGTGTCGCGCCGCAGCAGCAGGGCGCCGATCCCCACCGGGCCGCCGAACTTGTGGGCGCCGATGCTCATCGCCGACAGCCCGCTGGCGGCGAAGTCGACCGGGATCTGCCCGATGGCCTGGACCGCGTCGCTGTGCATCGGAACATCGAATTCGGCGGCGACGGCTGCTAGTTCGGCGATCGGCATGATCGTGCCGACCTCGTTGTTGGCCCACATCACCGTCACCAGCGCGACGTCGTCGTGGGCCTGCAGCACGTCACGCAGCGCCGCCGCGGTCACCGCGCCGTCCTTGTCGACGGGCAGCCAGGTCACCTCGGCGCCCTCGTGCTCGACGAGCCACTCCACGGCGTCGAGCACCGCGTGATGCTCGACGGGGGTGGTGACAATGCGGCCCCGGCGGGCGTCGGCGTCGCGGCGCGCCCAGTAGATGCCCTTGACCGCGAGGTTGTCGCTCTCGGTGCCGCCTGCGGTGAAAATCACCTCCGAGGGACGCGCCCCGAGCAGCTGCGCCAGCTTCTCGCGTGACTCCTCCATCCGCCGGCGTGCGACGCGCCCCGTGCCGTGCAGCGACGAGGCGTTGCCGACCGTGGCCAGGGCAGCCGTCATCGCCTCGATCGCAGCGGGGTGCATCGGGGTGGTGGCGGCGTGATCCAGGTAGACCGGCTGATGCGAGGTCATAACCAGTCCAGAATAGCCGTCGTCCCAGAACAGGGCCGATTCGCTCAGGCCACGAGCGCGTGACCCGCCCGCCCGGCGCCGCGCACCGCGCGCTCACACCGCCCGGCCAGGTCACGACGGTCGCCGCGCGGCAACTGCAGCGGCCCCACGTCGACCCGCACCAGCGTGCGCCGCGCCGCCAGCAGCCGGCGCAGCGACGCCGGCAGGGTGTCGTCGCCCACGTAGGCGGCCACGGTGCTCGGCGCGCCGTCGCGGTCGTGATAGCTCAGCCGCAGCGGCTGCACGGGCCGTTCTGCGTCGACCGCGGCCTGAAACAGCGCGGGCCGGAAGCGGCCGTATGCCACCCCGCAGTAGGTGGTGCCCTCCGGGAACGCCACCACGGTCTGTCCGGCACGCAGGGCCTGCGCCACGGCGGCGACGACGTCGGGCAGCCGGCGCAGGTTGGCCCGCTCGATCGGGATCACCCGCATCAGACGGGCCAGCAGGCCCAGACCCGGCCAACTCACCACTTCAGACTTGGCGACGAACCGGCCCGGCAGCACCGCGCCGATGACGAACACATCCACCCAGGACACGTGCCCGCTCACCACCAGTACTCCGCTCAGGTTCCGAATGGGCCCTCCCGACAACGTGATCCGCACACCCAGGCAACGCAGCATCAGGCGGCAGTAGCCGCGGGCCAACCGGGCGCGACCGGGTCCGGGCAGCATCAGCGCCGGCGCCACCGCGAGCAGCAGCCCCGCGGCTGTCGCACGCAACAGCGTCCGCGCGGTCACCCACACCCGTCGCCCGGCCAGCTCCGCACGCACACAGGTCACGTCGCAGTCGGCGACGGGCACCCAGCCGCTCACCGGGCGGCCCCGGCAGCCGCATCCACCGCCCGCAGCCTGCGCAGGTAGCGGATGTCGGCGCGGCGCTTGTCCAGCAGGGCCGGGAAGTCGCCGACGCCGAAGTCGGGGTCGTGGGCCGGCTCACCGCAGATCTGCGCGCCCAGGCGCAGGTAACCGCGCATCAGCGGCGGCACCGTGACCCGGGCCGGCGGTTCGATGGCGTCCAGACCGCGGCCGTTCACGGTCACCGGCCGGTGCGGCACCACGGCGACCGGCGCGGCGTGGCGCCGCCGGACGACGTCGCGGACCCCGCGGATCTGGGCGCCCGGCGCACCCTCCCCGTGCACCGGCACCGACACGCATCCGGTCACGTAGTCGTAGCCGCGATGGTCGAGGTAGGCGAGGATGCCGGCCCACATCAACAGCACCACCGCGCCGTTGCGGTGGTCGGCACGCACCACGGCGCGCCCCATCTCCACCAGATGCGGACGCAGCGCGTCGAGTCCGCGGACATCGAATTCGGTTGCGGTGTAAAGACCCCCGGCGGCGACCGCGCCGGGCGGCGGAAGCATGCGGTAGCAGCCCACCAGCTCGCCGGAGGCGTCGTCGCGGACCAGCAGGTGGTCGCAGTGCTCGTCGAAGAGGTCGGCGTCGCGACCGTCGTCGGACGGCGCCAGCGTGTAGCCGGGTTCGGCGGTGAACACGTCGTGGCGCAACCGCTGCGCGGCGTCGATCAGCTCGGGGTCACGCGACAGCAGCAGTGAGTAGCGCGGTGCGGATTCCGCGCCCCGCTCGGAACTGGTTTCGGGACCGATGAGAACAGAAGCGGTGCTCATGGTTGCACGCTCGCGCACCCACCTCTCCGGCCGGCGTCGCACGCATGACGTGTCCGTGAGCGTCAGGTGACGGGTTCGCCGAAATGCACGAAACCCCGGTGCACGGGGCACCGGGGTTTCGCGGAAGTGAAGAGATCAGCCCTTGCGAGCCTTGATCGCCTCGGTCAGCTGCGGCGTGACCTTGAACAGGTCACCCACGATGCCGAGGTCGGCGATCTCGAAGATCGGGGCCTCTTCGTCCTTGTTGACCGCGACGATGGTCTTCGAGGTCTGCATACCGGCGCGGTGCTGGATCGCACCGGAGATGCCCAGCGCGATGTACAGCTGCGGCGAGACCGTCTTACCGGTCTGGCCGACCTGGAACTGGCCCGGGTAGTAGCCCGAGTCGACCGCGGCGCGGGAGGCACCGACGGCGCCGCCCAGCGAGTCGGCCAGCTCCTCGACGACCTTGAAGCCCTCGGCGCTGCCGACACCGCGGCCACCCGAGACCACGACCGCGGCCTCGGTCAGCTCCGGACGGTCACCGGCGACGGCCGGCTCGCGCTTGGTGATCTTCGTCGCGTTCTCGGCCTGCGCCGGGACCTCGACGTTGACGACCTCACCGGCAGCGGCCTGCGGCTCGGCCTCGACCGAACCGGCGCGCAGCGTGATGACCGGCAGCTCGCCGGTGGACTGGGCCTCGACGGTGAAGGCGCCACCGAAGATGCTGTGCACGGCCACGCCGCCGTCCTTGACCTCGACGACGTCGGACAGCACACCGGCGCCGACGCGCGCGGCCAGCCGGCCCGCGATCTCCTTGCCGTCGGCGTTGGCGGCCACCAGCACGCCGGCCGGCGACACCGACTCGACCAGCGAGGCCAGCACGTCGACCTGCGGGGTGATCAGGTAGTTGACCGCGTCGTCGGACTCGGCGACGTAGATCTTGGCCGCACCGGCCTCCTTGAGGCCGTCGGCCAGCGGGGCGGCGGTGCCCGGCGCGCCGATCACGACGGCCGACGGCTCGCCCAGCTTGCGGGCGGCGGTGATGAGCTCGGAGGTGACCTTCTTCAGCGCACCGTCAGCGTGCTCCACGAGCACGAGTACTTCAGCCATGGGTATGTCTCTCGTTTCTCAAGTACTGGGTAGTGACCGGCTAGATGATTTTCTGAGCGACCAGGTACTCGGCGATCTTGGTGCCGCCGTCGCCCTCGTCGGTGATCTTCTCGCCGGCCGTCTTCGGCGGCTTCGGGGTCGAGGCCAGCACCTTGGTGCCCGCGTTGGCCAGGCCCACCTCGTCGGCCTCGACACCGATCTCGGCGAGCGAGAGCTTGGTGACTTCCTTCTTCTTGGCGGCCATGATGCCCTTGAAGGACGGGAAGCGCGGCTCGTTGATCTTCTCGGTGACGCTGATCACGGCGGGCAGCGGGGCCTCGACGGTGAACACACCCTCGTCGGTCTCGCGCTCGCCGACGACCTTGCCGCCCTCGACGGTCACCTTGCGCAGGTGGGTCAGCTGCGGCAGGCCCAGGTACTCGGCGATGATCGCCGGGACCGCACCGCCGGTGCCGTCGGTGGCCTCGTTACCCGCGATGACCAGCTCGGTGCCCTCGATGGTGCCCAGCGCACGGGCCAGCGCCCACGCGGTCTGGATCATGTCCGAGCCGTGCATGCCGTCGTCGACGATGTGCACCGCCTTGTCGGCACCCATCGACAGCGCCTTGCGGATCGCCTCGGTGGCCCGCTCCGGACCGGCGGTCAGCACGGTCACCGTGCCGGCGGCGTCACCCTCACGCTCCTTGATCAGCAGCGCCTCCTCGACGGCGCGCTCGTTGATCTCGTCGAGCACGGCGTCGGCGGCCTCCCGGTCCAGGGTGAAATCGCTGTCGGAAAGCTTGCGCTCCGACCAGGTGTCAGGGACCTGTTTGATCAGGACCACGATGTTCGTCATGAGTCTGGTTCGTCCTCCTCGGAAGGCCGGGCGAGCCGGCCCTGCTGTACCACGTTTCGTGCAACAACCACATGTTACTCGCGGGTAACTTCTGGCGGTTCGCAGGAACACCATAGCTGGTCGAAGTTTGCGTTCCACCAGCACGTAGGGGGCGAACCGTTCGCCAGTGCGCGGTTTCACGTTAGCCTGCCTTGCAATGAGCGCATATGTGGCCGGCGCGGCGAACGACGCGGCGACCGGGGAGAACAGTCGGCCGGAACTCCCGCTGACCGGTGAACGCACCGTTCCGGGGCTGGCGGAGGAGAATTACTGGTTCCGCCGCCACGAGGTCGTCTACGAGCGACTGGCCGGTCGCTGCGCAAGTCGTGACGTGCTCGAGGCCGGCTGTGGCGAAGGTTACGGCGCGGATCTGATCGCCGACGTGGCGCGCCGCGTCATCGGCCTGGACTACGACGAGACCGCTGTCGCCCACGTCCGGGCCCGGTATCCGCGGGTGGAGATGCACCACGGCAACCTCGCCGCGCTGCCGCTGGCCGACGAGACCGTCGACGTCGTGGTCAACTTCCAGGTCATCGAGCACCTGTGGGACCAGGGCCAGTTCGTGCGCGAGTGCGCCCGGGTGCTGCGGCCCGGCGGGCTGCTGCTGATGTCGACGCCGAACCGGATCACCTTCTCCCCCGGCCGCGACACCCCGATCAACCCGTTCCACACCCGGGAGCTCAACGCCGCCGAGCTGACCGAACTGCTGACCGACAACGGCTTCGCGCTGGAGTCCATGCTCGGGGTGTTCCACGGCCCGCGCCTGCTCGAGCTCGACGCCCGCCACGGCGGCTCGCTGATCGACGCGCAGATCGCCCGCGCGCTCGCCGACGCGCCGTGGCCGGCGGAGTTGCTGGCCGACGTCGCCTCGGTGCGCACCGAAGACTTCGATCTGCTCGACGCGGCCGAGCGCGACATCGACGACAGCCTGGATCTGGTCGCGATCGCGGTGCGCACATGACCGCCCCACCGGTTCCGGGCCTCTTCACGTTCGTCCTGCACACCCATCTGCCGTGGCTGGCCCATCACGGGCGTTGGCCGGTCGGCGAGGAGTGGCTCTACCAGTCCTGGTCGGCGGCCTACCTGCCGCTGATGAACGTGCTGCGCACCCTTGCCGACGAGGGCCGGCGGCACGTGCTGACGCTGGGCATGACCCCGGTGGTCACCGCCCAGCTCGACGACCCGTACTGCCTGGCCGGGATGCACCACTGGCTGGCCAACTGGCAGCTGCGCGCCCTGGAGGCCACCACCCTGCCGGATCCGTTGCGGCAGTTCGGTATTCGCGAGCACGCGATCGCCGAGACGGCGCTGGAGGACTTCGCGACGCGGTGGGCGCACGGCGGCAGCCCGGTGCTGCGCGAACTGATCGACGCCGAGACCATCGAACTGCTCGGCGGACCGCTGTCGCACCCGTTCCAGCCGCTGCTGAACCCGCGGCTGCGGGAGTTCGCGCTGCGCGAGGGTCTGGCCGACGCGAAGCTGCGCTTCGACCACACCCCCACCGGCATCTGGGCCCCCGAGTGCGCGTACGCGCCCGGGATGGAGGACGGTTACGCCGCCGCCGGCGTCGGCCACTTCATGGTCGACGGACCCTCGCTGCACGGCGACACCGCGCTGGGGCGGCCGGTCGGCGACTCCGACGTCATCGCGTTCGGCCGTGACCTTCAGGTCAGCTACCGGGTGTGGTCACCGAAGTCCGGCTATCCCGGCCACGCCGCCTACCGCGACTTCCACACCTACGACCACACCACCGGCCTCAAACCCGCCCGGGTCACCGGCCGCACCGTGCCGTCGGAGAACAAGGCCCCCTACGATCCCGAGCGCGCCGACCGGGCCGTCGACAAGCACGTCGCGGACTTCGTCGCGGTGGTGCGCCAGCGGCTGCTCGACGAGAGCGAGCGCATCGGCAGGCCCGCACACGTCATCGCCGCGTTCGACACCGAGCTGTTCGGCCACTGGTGGTACGAGGGACCGGTGTGGCTGGAGCGCGTGCTGCGCGCCCTGCCCGAGGCCGGGGTGCGGGTCGGCACACTGGCCGACGCCAAGGCCGACGGGTTCATCGGTTCACCGGTCGAATTGCCGCCCAGCTCTTGGGGTTCCGGTAAGGACTGGCAGGTGTGGGCCGGTGAGCAGGTGGCCGATCTGGTGCAACTCAACAGCGAGGTGGTCGACACCGCGCTGAGCACCGTCGACAAGGCGCTGGCCCAGACCGGTGCGCGTCCGGCCCGCAACTTCGTCGCCGACCAGATCCTGCGCGAGACGCTGCTGACCGTCTCCAGCGACTGGCCGTTCATGGTCAGCAAGGACTCCGCGGCCGACTACGCTCGCTACCGCGCGCATCTGCACGCGCACGCCACCCGAGAGATCGCCGATGCGCTGGCCGCCGGACGGCACGACCACGCACAGCGACTCGCCGAGAATTGGAATCGCGCCGACGGCCTGTTCGGCGCACTGGACGCCAGGCGGTTACCCCGATGAAGGTTCTGATGGTTTCGTGGGAGTACCCGCCGGTGGTGGTGGGCGGTCTGGGCCGCCACGTGCATCACCTGGCGACCGCGCTCGCCGAGGCCGGCCACGAGATCGTGGTGCTCAGCCGTCGGCCCACCGGAACCGACCCGTCCACCCACCCGACGAGCGTTGAGGTGGTCGAGGGCGTCAAAGTGGTTGCCGCGGCGCAGGATCCGCACGAGTTCGAGTTCGGCACCGACATGATGGCCTGGACGCTGGCGATGGGGCACTCGATGATCCGGGCCGGGCTGGCGATCAAGACCGCCGAGGGCGAACCGTGGCAGCCCGACGTGGTGCACGCGCACGACTGGCTGGTCGCGCACCCGTCGATCGCGCTGGCCGAATTCTTCGATGTGCCACTGGTTTCCACGATCCACGCCACCGAGGCCGGCCGGCACTCCGGGTGGGTGTCGGGCCGGATCAGCCGCCAGGTGCACGCCGTGGAGTCGTGGCTGGTGCACGAATCCGACTCGCTGATCACATGTTCGACGTCGATGAGCGAGGAGATCACCGAGCTGTTCGGCCCGGGCCTGGTCGAGATCCGGGTGATCCGCAACGGGATCGACTGTGCGCGCTGGCCGTTCGCGCAGCGTCAGCCGAGAAGCGGTCCGGCGCAGCTGCTCTACCTGGGCCGGCTGGAGTACGAGAAGGGCATCCAGGACGCCATCGCCGCGCTGCCGCGGATCCGTCGCACCCATCCGGGTACCACGCTGACGATCGCGGGCGAGGGCACCCAGCTGGAGTGGCTCAAGGAGCAGGCGCGCAAGCACAAGGTCTTCAAGGCGACGAAGTTCGTCGGGCACCTCGACCACGAGCAGTTGGTGCAGCTGCTGCACACCGCCGACGTGGCGGTGCTGCCGAGCCACTACGAGCCGTTCGGGATCGTCGCGCTGGAGGCCGCCGCGACCGGGATCCCGCTGGTGACGTCGAACGTCGGCGGGCTCGGCGAAGCGGTGATCGACGGTGAGACAGGGGTGTCGTACCCGCCGCGAGACGTGGCGGCGCTGGCGGCGGCGGTGCGCTCAGTGCTCGACGATCCCGATGCCGCGCAGCGGCGGGCGGTCGCCGCGCGGGAGCGGCTGGGGTCGGATTTCGAGTGGCACTCCATCGCCGACGAGACCGCGCAGGTTTATCTGGCGTCCAAACGCCGCGAGCGCGAGCCGCACCGGCGCCGCCCGATCGTCGAGCACGCCCTCCCAGGGCGGTAGCCCTCCCAGCGCGGTAGCCCTCCCAGCGCGGTAGCTCTCCCAGCGCGAGCGTGCGTGTCTGTCGCCGACACGCCGGAGTTTTTCCAGCATTTGCGCACGCTCGCGCCCCCAGATGGGCCGGGCGAGTTCGCCGAAACTACGGAAGATGACGGTTTTTCGCGTCGTCTCGTCAACAACCCAAGTCTCGGCGCACGCGGTCCCAGCAGGACCGCGGACCCGCCGCGAGCGTGCGCAAACTGCCGAGATTTCGCGGCGTGTCGTGTGCAAACACGCACGCTCGCGGACAAGAAAGGAAGAGCCCTAGCGGGCGGCCTTCTTGCGCTCGATGTCGGCCAGCGCCCGCTCCAGCTCGGCACGCTGGGCGGCCGACGTCTCCCACGCCACCTTGCGGTTCTTGACGACCTTCGCCGGGGCACCGACCGCGATCGAGAAGTCCGGGATCTCCCCGCGCACCACCGCGTGCGAGCCGAGCACGCAGCCGCGGCCGATCGTCGTGTTGCGCAGCACCGTCACCTTCGCACCGACCCAGGTGTCCGGCCCGATCCGCACCGGGCCCTTGACGATGCCCTGGTCCTTGATCGGGACGTTGATGTCGTCCATCTTGTGGTCGAAGTCGCAGATGTAGCACCAGTCGGCCATCAGCACCGAATCGCCCAGCTCGATGTCGAGGTAGGTGTTGATGACGTTGTCGCGGCCCAGCACCACCTTGTCGCCGATGCGCAGCGACCCCTCGTGGCAGCGGATCGTGTTCTTGTCGCCGATGTGCACCCAGCGGCCGATCTCCATGGTCGCCAGCTCGGGGGTGCACTCGATCTCCACACCCTTGCCGAGGAACACCATGCCGCGGGTGATGATGTGCGGGTTGCGCAGTTTGAACTTCAGCAGCCGCCAGTACCGCACCAGATACCACGGGGTGAAGGCGCGGTTGGCGATCACCCACTGCAGCGATGCCTTGGTCAGGAACTTGGCCTGGCGGGGGTCCCGCAGCCGCGATCCCCGCCACCGCTTGTGCAGCGGCGCGCCCCACATCGTCGTCATGGCCGGAAAGCCTACGCGAGGGCGACGGGGGCCAACGGTTACCCTCACGGGGACTGCGAACGACTGAACGGGGAAAGGATCGCGTGTTCCGGCGACTGACCGCGCTGCTGGCGACGGCGCTGATCACAGCGTGTCTGGCCGGCTGCCAGAGCACCGATCACTGGGTCGAGGCCAAACCCTCCGACGGCTGGGCCGCCCAGTACCGCGACGCGAGCAACAGCAGCTACACACCCCGCGCCGGAGCCACCGACCTGCGCTTCGAGTGGAACCGCTCGGTCAAGGGTGAGCTGGGCGCCGGCGTCGCGCTGGGCAGCGGCAACTACCTGGCCGTCAACGCACAGACCCCGGCGGGCTGCTCCTTGATGGTGTGGGAGTCAGACAACCTGGGCCGTCAGCGCTGGTGCACCCGTCTGGTCCAGGGCGGCGGGTTCGCCAGCCCGCTGTTCGACGGCTTCGACAACGTCTACATCGGCCAGCCCGGCGCCATCCTGTCGTTCCCGCCGACGCAGTGGATCCGCTGGCGCCAGCCCGTGATCGGCATGCCGCTGACCCCGCGCATCCTGGACCCGGGTCAGCTGCTGGTGGTCACCCACCTGGGCCAGGTGCTGGTGTACGACGCGCACCGCGGCGTCGTCGTCGGCACCGCGCTGGACCTGGTCGCCGGCGTGGACCCGAAGGATCCCCAGCGCGGCCTCGAGGACTGCCAGCCCGCCCGGCCGCAGTGCCCGGTCGCGGCGGCACCCGCGTTCTCCCCGGCGTCCAGCCTCGTGGTGCTGGGCCTCTGGGAGCCCGGCGCCGAACAGCCCGTCCTTCTCGGCCTGCGCTACCGCCCCGGCCAGACCCCGATCATGGCGCGGGAGTGGCGCAGCGACGCCGTCGGCGGCGGCCCGATCGCCAGCCCGGTGCTGTCGGCCGACGGCACCACGGTCTACGTCAACGGCCGCGACGAGCGGCTGTGGGCGCTCGACGCCGCCGACGGAACCGCGAAATGGTCGGTGCCGCTGGATTATCTGGCGCAGACGCCGCCGTCGGTCTCGCCGGACGGGCTGATCGTCGCGGGCGGCGGTCCGGGCGCCAGACTGACCGGCATCCGGGACCACGGTGACCGCGGCGAGGTGCTGTGGACCCGCGACGACGTCGAGTCGCTGACCACCTCCAGCCAGGCCGGCGCCGACGTCGCCTACACCGTCATGCGCGACGGCGACGGCCAGACCCTGCTGGTGTTCTCCCCCGGCGACGGCAGCACCCTGAACTCCTACCCGCTGCAGCGGGCCTCCGGGTGGCCGGTCGGGGTGTCGGTCGGCGCCGACGGTCGGGTGGTCGCCGCCACCAGCACCGGCGTCGTCTACGGGTTCGCGCCCGCTTGACGGCCGTTCGTCGCAGAAAATCAACCGCTCGTCGGCTGCTAATGCGGGCGTGACATCCCGGCGGTGCGCGCGTGAATGCATTCAGCACTCGCGGGGGACCGAATACGCCGACGATGC
This sequence comes from Mycolicibacterium phlei, assembly GCF_001583415.1. The sequence continues at coordinate 2,069,190 of NZ_CP014475.1, read as the reverse complement.
CTGGAGGCGACGTGTCCGAATTTCTCGACGCCGTAAATAATCTCGTGTGGAGCAACGCGCTGGTCTACCTGTGTCTGGCGGCCGGTGTGTACTTCTCAATCCGGTCCCGGTTTGTGCAGGTCCGCCAGGTGCGGGAGATGGTCCGGTTGATGCTGCGCGGCGAGAGGTCGCCGTCGGGTGTGTCGTCGTTTCAGGCGCTGACCATGTCGCTGGCCGGCCGCGTCGGCACCGGCAACATCGCCGGTGTCGCCACCGCGATCGCGTTCGGCGGGCCTGGCGCCCTGTTCTGGATGTGGACGGTGGCCTTCCTCGGGGCGTCCACCTCGTTCGTGGAATGCACGCTCGGCCAGATCTACAAGACCCGCGACCCGCTGACCGGTGAGTACCGCGGCGGTCCGGCGTACTACCTCAGCCGCGCGTGGGCGCACACCCGCGCCGCGGGACTGTTCAAGATCTACGGGTTCCTCTTCGCCGCGGTGACCGTGCTCGCGTGCGGTCTGCTGCTGCCCAGCGTCCAGTCGAACTCGATGGCCTCGGCGATGGAGGGGGCCTGGGGCTTCTCGAAGTGGTGGGTCGCGGTGGGGACGGTGATCGTGCTCGCCTTCGTGATCATCGGCGGCGTCAAGCGCGGCATCTACTCCAACGAGGCCGGCCAGGGCACCGGACCGCACGCGGAGAACGCCGCCGAGGTGTCGCATCCCGCCAAACAGGGCCTGGTGCAGGCGTTCGCGGTATATGTCGACACGCTGTTCATCTGCTCGGCGACCGGGTTCCTGATCCTGTCGACCGGCGGTTCGAAGGTGAGTCCGACACCGGCGCGGTGCTCGCCAGGGCGGCATCCTGCCCGAGGGTGTGGAGGTCGGCCCGGCCTACGCGCAGGCCGGACTCGACACGCTGTGGAACGGTGCGGGATCCAGTTTCATCGCGGTGTCTCTGGCGTTGTTCTGCTTCACCACGATCGTCGCCTACTACTACATGGCCGAGACCAACCTGCGGTTCCTGCTCGGCAGCTACGTCAGGGTCACCATGCCGCTGATCCGCGGCACCGTCGGCTCGAACGCCACCATCGCGCTGCAGGCGCTGATCCTGGTGTCGGTCGTGATCGGCACGGTGTCCACGGCGACCGAGGCGTGGGTGCTCGGCGACATCGGCGTCGGACTGATGGCGTGGCTGAACATCGTCGGCATCATCATCCTGCAGAAGCCGGCCTACCAGGCGCTGTGGGACTACCAGAAGCAGAAGAAGGCCGGCCTGGACCCGGTGTTCGACCCGCGCGCGCTCAACATCGTCGGCGCGACGTTCTGGGAGGAGCGTGCCGCCACGTCGGCTCACACCGACAGCGTCGGCAAGTAGGCCTACTGCGCAGCCGGCCGATCGGCATGCAGGCGACCAGGAGGATGCGCGTCATCTCCTGGACGAAGGGCGCAACGCCTCCTCACCGGCCGACGACGACGCGGGTGACCGTCGCCTGCAGGTTCGCGTGCTCTGCACCAGAGATGCTGGTCTCTCGATCGAATCTCGCGGTTCCCTCGGCGTCGATGGTGAAGTTGCCGACCTGGTCCTGATCGCCCCCGGTGACCGTGAAGATCACGGTGGTCTTCTCCGGCAACGGCTTGTCGCTGATGTAACGCGGGTCGATGGTGTAGCGGTAGTTGCAGCCGGCGGAGCCGAAGCACTTTTGCTCGGTGACGATCACCTCGACCAGGAAGTCCGCCGGGGTGAGCTGTGCGGCGGGGGGCGTGGTCGCGACACGGGTGTTCTCCGACCACGCGGGAGCCGAGCTGCTGTTCTTCCTCGACGGCGCCTGCTCAGGAGCGTCGCACCCCACCACCAGCGCTGCCAGCGCAGGCACGATGACGGAGGCGGTCAACGAAATGCACTTCATGTCGGTCCTTCCGGTGAGCTTCGGTGTTAAGGATCAGGCGACGGCGTGGCCGGGATCCTGGGTGCCGTCGGTGTCGGTCTGCGCGGCGGCGATCGCAGCCAGCGCCTCAGCTAGGAGTCGATGGATGCTGGATGTCACTGCGGTGCAGCCGGTTTCGATCTTGTCGGCGTTCTTGTGGATCAGGGCGGCGGCTTTCTTGATGTCGTCGATCCGATCCAGCTGGGTGACGGCTTCGGAGATCTTCTCCTCAGCGGTGACCAGCTGCTCAGCCCCGCGGCGACTGGCGGCGACCAGGGCGGCAGCGCGCAGCAGCAGCACGACAGTGCGCAGCAGGTCGGGGTCGTCAGCGGTCGGGTCGAACGCGAGCAGAATGCGTCGTGAGCCGATGACACGGATGGTTTGACCCGCGTTCTGTTCGGGGGTTCGGACGAGGCCGAGCGACGCCGAGGCATGCCGATTGCGCTCGGCCTCGTCCAGGTACTCGGCCCACCCCGCACGGGCCGAGTCCGTCATCTCGATCACCACGCGCGCGGTGCCGCCGTCGACGGTGAGCACCCCGTCGCCCTTCTTGCAGCGCGGCAGGTGTCCGACGATGGCGCGGGTGTCGGTGTACTCGTCTCCCAGACCGGTGGCGATGGTGGAGAGCACCTCGTTGATCTGGAGCTCGAATGCGCCCCCCTTGATCGGGGTGACCCTGCTCAGGGCGGAGCGGGCGTCTTGGACCTTGAGCGCGGTGCCGATCTGCTCGATCTTGAGGGTCAGCGCCTCATGGTTCTTCCCCATCAGCTCCGTGATCTGCTGCTGACGGGCTTCCAGGTTTGCGGTGAGCTTGGCCATCGGCGACGTGGGATCGGCGGGGTCGAATTGCCTGACCGCTTTGGCGACCACCTCGCTGATGCTTGCCGAGCTCTTGGCGTCGAGTTCGGTGCTGAACTTCTCCAACAGTGGCTGCAGCTTCTCCAGCAACTCTGGGCTGTCACCGGCGAAGATGCGCCGGACCTCGGCGGTCAGCGCGGTCTTGGCGGCGGCGACCGACTCGGTGAATTCCTTGCGGCTGCTCTGGTCCGCCTCGACGATCGCCTTCTTGGCGTCCTCGGCGGCCTTCGCCATGGTCTTGGCGGCGTCTCTGACGGCGCGGTCGGTGAGTTCGGCGGCCTGAGTGGTTGAGGCGGCGGTTTTGTCACCGGCCTCCCTGATCATCTGCTCAAGGGCCCGGGAGTCGTGATGCTGGCCCGTGGCGGACAGCGCGTGGGCGCCGATCTTGACCGCCTCGGTCACGAAGGCGGACAGGTCGGCGTCGCCGAGAATCTGCGGATCCTCCACGATCTCGCCCCGTGCGCCAGTCGTCCAACGCTGGGCTTCGCGGGCCACATCCTTGTCTTCGATGGTCAGCTGGTTGATGACGATGACGTTCTGGTCGCCGCCCAGGTGGGCGCCCCTCGGGTCGGCCATGAGTGCTCCTCGGTGATCGGGCCGCGGGTGCGGCGGATGATCCGAGATTCCCCGAGAGCTTGATGTTATTCAAGAACTAGTACTGATAAGCCCTCTTATCAGGGTATCGCTTGGCCTATCAATCCGAGTGCTACTACTTTGTGATCCATCACGGGAGGAGGCTTACTGTGCGCACCTTGACGTTGCAGGACGTGGCTGACCTCGCCAACGTACAGCGGCCTGTCGTCAGCATGTGGCGCAACCGACCCAGGGTCCGCGGTCAGGTGATTCCGTTTCCCGACGCGGTCAGCCGCGCCGGCGGCATCGAACGGTTCCGTCCCGAGGAGGTGGTCGATTATCTCAGGCGCACCGGTCGCGGCAACAACCCCGCCGTCGAATACGACGTCAGCGCCATCGCGGTACCCGATGGTGCTGACCTCGAAGAACTCGTCACCCTGCTGGCCTGGCGGGCGCTCACCGGTGTCGAACTGACCGGCACCAGCTCTGCAGAACGACTGCTGCTGGCCCGGCAGTACGACCCCGACGACACGTATGTGGTGACCGAGATGGACACGATCCGTCCATCGGCCGCGACGCTGGAGTACATCGACGAGCTTGTCGAAGCCTCCTTCGGGTTGCCCGACGCGTTGGCCCGTCTCGAGCAGGGACGGCTGCACCGTGAGTCCGCCACGCGCGGGTTGACCGACGAGGCCGTGACACTTCTGGGACGGGTGCTGGCCGAATGCGCAGTGTTCCTCGACGTCGAGGACATCTCGTTGAACGTCGACGGCAGCGCGGAGTCCTTGGCCGTGGCCACCGAGAGCGGGATCGCTGTGACGTCCAGGAACCGCGCCGTGCTGCGTCGAGCGCTGATCGCCGGCGCGACCACCAGCCGGTCGCACGCCGACGAGATCTGCTTCGTATCCGCCGTGGGGCGTGATCCCGCGGCAGTGCTCGACCGCGCCGATGAGCTGGTGCTCGGATTGGAGCCTGGTCGAATCGGTGTCCTGGTGGGGCCGGCGTCAGTACTGACTGACACCTTGGCCGGAGAGCTGCAGCAGCGCCGCGCCGATACCCTGCGTGTCGGCAATGTCGTTGCTGCCGTGCGACTTCCGCGGGGGCTGTGGCGGGAGGCTCATCGACAGAGCCTGGCGCTGTGGGTGTGCCTCGGCGGCGCCGACGAGCATCGGCCGTGCGTCACCGACCTGGCTGCGGTGCACGACCTGGACCTCGGAGACTTCACCGCCGACATCGCCGCCGCACTGGCCCAGACCGACCGGCGGGCGTTCCGCTACGCCCGCCGGATCGAGCGCTCCAGCGTGCTGGCTGGCGGGCCGTTCGTACCGCGCGGTGCCCGGGCGGTGACGTTGAGCCCATCCGGCGACGACAGCCACCTCGAGCGGGTGCACGCCCTCACCCTGACCACCACTGCCCCGCTGACGCCGGTCGACGTCCTAGTGCAGTCGTCACCCGGCAGACTCCGACTGCGGCACCGATCGCTGGGCGAGTTGCGTGACCAGGGCAAGCTGACGCTCAAGCGCGGCAACCGCATTGATCTCACCCACGCCACTTCGCACGGCACGGTCCGTGTCCTTCCGGCCGACGACGGCCTCGGCTTCGATCCGGTGGACGCCGAACGGCTGTATCCCCGGTCGACCCGGACCGAACCCGGCGACGTGATCTTCGTGCAGAAGCCACGGCCCCGGGCATGGGTCGATCTCCACGGTGGTGCGATGGTCGCATCGCCGGCGCGCATCCTGCGCCTGAGCGGCGCCGCCGACTTCGGCCCGCGGGTGCTCGCCGCAGCCATCAACGAGACCGCGACCGCCGGATCGGAGTGGCCGAGTTGGACGGTACCCGAGATGACGGCGGAGGAGGCCGCCCGACTGGAGGCTGCCCTCGGCGACCTCGAACGGTACGAGGCCGAGGCGCGCCGACGCGTCGAGGCGGCCCGAGCACTGAAGACAGCGTTGATCGACGGGGTCGCGGCGGGCGCCCTAACCCTGGACGCAGAACCGACCACGCCCGGCGTCGCCGCGGCGCAGCACTAGGAGAGGGCATCGATGCCACCGAGAAGAACCGCGAAGAAGACCGAGCCTCAGGCTCCTTCCACTATGAAGGAGCTCAAGGACACCCTGTGGAAGGCCGCCGACAAGCTGCGCGGGTCACTGTCGGCGAGCCAGTACAAGGACGTGATCTTGGGCCTGGTGTTCCTCAAGTACGTCTCCGACGCCTACGACGAGCGTCGCGCGGCGATCCGGACCGAGCTGGAGGCCGACGGCCTGGACGCCGAGCAGATCGAGGAACTGATCGAGGATCCCGAGGAGTACCAGGGCTACGGTGTGTTCGTCGTGCCGCCCGCTGCGCGGTGGAAGTTCCTGGCCGAGAACGCCAAGGGTCTGCCCGCCGTTGGCGGCGAGCCCGCCAAGAACATCGGTCAGCTGATCGATGAGGCGATGGATGCCGTCATGAAGGCCAACCCGACTCTGCAGGGCACCCTGCCGAGGCTCTACAACAGGGACAACATCGACCAGCGTCGGTTGGGTGAGCTGATCGACCTGTTCAACAGCGCCCGGTTCAGTCGCCAGGGCGACGGCCGCGCACGCGACCTGATGGGTGAGGTCTACGAGTACTTCCTCGCCAACTTCGCCCGCGCGGAGGGCAAACGCGGCGGGGAGTTCTTCACCCCGCCGAGCGTGGTCAGGGTGCTCGTCGAGGTGCTCGAACCCTCACGCGGACGGGTGTATGACCCGTGCTGCGGATCGGGCGGCATGTTCGTGCAGACCGAGAAGTTCATCTACGAGCACGACGGCGACCCGAAGGAGATCGCCATCTACGGTCAGGAGTCCATCGAGGAGACCTGGCGGATGGCCAAGATGAACCTCGCCATCCACGGCATCGACAACAAGGGCCTGGGCGCCCGCTGGGGCGACACCTTCGCCCGCGATCAGCATCCCGACGTCCAGATGGACTACGTGCTGGCCAATCCGCCGTTCAACATCAAGGACTGGGCCCGCAACGAGGAGGATCCGCGCTGGCGCTTCGGCGTGCCGCCGGCCAAGAACGCCAACTACGCCTGGATCCAGCACATCCTGTACAAGCTGGCGCCCGGCGGCAAAGCCGGTGTGGTAATGGCCAACGGGTCGATGTCGTCGAACTCCAACGGAGAAGGAGAGATTCGAGCCCGAATCGTGGAGGCCGACCTGGTGTCCTGCATGCTCGCCCTGCCCACCCAACTGTTCCGCAGCACCGGCATCCCGGTGTGCGTGTGGTTCTTCGCCAAGGACAAGACCGCCGGAAAGCAGGGATCGATCGACCGGTCCGGGCAAGTGCTGTTCATCGACGCCCGCGAGATGGGTTACATGGTCGACCGTGCCGAACGCGCACTGTCGGATGAGGACATCGTCAAGATCGGCGACACCTACCATGCCTGGCGCGGTTCGGACTCGGCCGCGGCCAAGGGCATCGTCTACGAGGATGTCCCCGGTTTCTGCAAGTCGGCGACCCTGGCCGAGATCAAGGCCGCCGGCTACGCGTTGACGCCGGGCCGGTACGTCGGCGCGGCAGCAGTCGAGGACGACGGCGAGCCGATCGAGGAGAAGATCACCCGACTGAAGACGGAATTGCTTGCGGCGTTTGAGGAGTCGGCACGGTTGGAGAAGGTGGTTCGGGAGCAATTGGAGCGGATCAGTGGGTGAGTGGAGGGAGGCAACAGTCGCGGAATTGGGGACGATTTTTGACGGCCCGCATGCGACGCCAACGCGAAGGAGCAGCGGGGCGTACTTTCTAAATATATCTAGCTTGAAAAACGGTCGACTAGACCTTTCGGAGTCAGATCACGTCTCAGATGAAGACTTTCAGAAGTGGACACGTCGGGTCACGCCGACCGCAGGTGACTTACTCTTCTCCTATGAGACGCGATTAGGTGAGGCCGCGTTAATGCCGGCCGGGGTCAAGGCGTGTCTAGGTCGCCGAATGGCTCTCTTGCGGCCAGATCGATCGAGATTCGACCCGAGATTCCTGCTCTATTTGTATCTGGGGCCCGCATTTCAGGAGATGATTGCAGAGAGGTCGATCCATGGCGCTACGGTGTCTCGGATCCCGCTCGCCTCGATGCCTGAGTGGCCAGTATTCGTTCCAGACCTTCAGGAACAGTGTGCAATTGCTGACGTACTCGGCGCACTCGACGACAAGATCGCAGCGAATGAGCGACTTGTTGATCTTGTGGATCAGTATCTGGCAACAGTATTCGCAAGGCTCGCAGCCAATTCACCCACTGCTGTGCTAGCCATGATCGCTGATGTTAATCGCGCCGTCGTGAAGCCCTCGCCCGGAGGGGTATTGCGATACGTGGATATTTCCGCAGTAGCACAGGGTAAGTACGAGTTTCCCGAACCAATCACCTGGGAGTCTGCGCCGGGTAGGGCACGTAGGGCGCTTGCGTATGGTGACACGGTTTGGTCCACCGTGCGCCCGAATCGGCGATCACACGCCCTTGTTCTAGATAGCGACCCCGCGCTTGTCGCCTCAACCGGGCTCGCTGTTCTGACACCGCACGCTGGGCGAATCGCAGGTCTCTACGAGGCGACTCGCAGGAGCGAGTTCACGCATTATCTGGAATCGGTGGCTGAGGGAAGCGCCTACCCTGCTGTAAATGCAGACCGCTTTCGTGACGCTCCGATCCCTGCACTTTCCGAGGAAGCGTGGAACGAATTCGAGCAGGAAGCACTGCCACTTCGGCAACGGGCACACGCCGCGGCGGTCGAGACCCGTGCTCTCAGGAGAACCCGCGATGAACTGCTACCCCTGCTGATGTCCGGAAGAATTACGATCAGCGCTGCAGGGCGCACTGCCGGAGAAGTGACTTAGATGCCCTACGGACTGGATGACAAGTTGGTTGTGGGTGTCGCGTCAAGTGCTCTGTTCGACTTGGCTGAGTCGGACGCATATTTCCGCGAGCACGGTGAGGCGAAGTACCGGATCTATCAGGACGAGCGAATTGAGGCGACACTTGAACCGGGAGTTGCCTTTCCGTTCATCCAGCGGCTTTTAAATCTCAATGACTTGCGGCCTGGCAACCCGTTGGTCGAAGTCATCATCATGTCGCGCAACGACCCGATGACTGGATTGCGTGCGATGCGGTCGGTGAGGGCACACGGGTTGCCTATCACTCGTTCGGTCTTTACTCAGGGACGGGCGCCGTACGACTACATCGACGCATTCGAGATGTCGCTCTTCCTTACAGCCAACCGTGAGGATGTTGATGCTGCAATCAAGCGGGGCCTGCCAGCAGGGCACGTCCTCCCCTCGACCGCGACGTACGACGATGCAGATCCGTCGCTCCGGGTCGCCTTCGACTTTGACGGAGTGTTGGCGAGCGATGAAGCGGAGCGCGTGTACCGCGAAGACGGGATTGAGAAGTACAAGGACCATGAGGACGCTCACAGTCACATTCCGCTCGCACCAGGCCTGCTGCAGCCACTTCTCGCCGACCTAAACCGAATCCAATCTCTGGAAGACGAGCGCAGGGCCAGCGACCCAACGTACTCACCTCGGCTGCGCATCTCTCTGATCACTGCCAGAGACGCTCCATCCCACGAGCGTGCGGTGCACTCAATGCGCGAATGGGGGGTGAACGTCAACGATGCCTTCTTCCTCGGGGGCATCGAAAAGTCGAAGGTACTCATGGTTCTTCGACCACACATCTTCTTCGAGGATCAACAGCAGCATCTAGAACCTGCGCTTGATCACATCGCTGGTGTGCACATCCCGTACGGCGTCGCGAACACGAGTAACTCGACTGATGCCCCTGAAGCACTCGATGTCGCGTTCCCACCATCGAATGCCTCAGAAGTGACTTCCTGCGGCGAGGAACCATCGCACACGGAGGCCACAGATGCCGACAGATGATGCGGCCCGCAGCGGTGTTGCGGTCCCCGACTGGTACCCAACGTTCCTCACTGCCGTCGCCGAGTGCATCGACGCTGGCCGCCGCCGCGCCGTCGCCGCCGCCAACACCGAACTCGTGCTCACCTACTGGGCGGTGGGCCGCGAGATCCTTGCTCGCCAGGACGCCGAGGGCTGGGGAACTCGCGTCATCGACCGGTTGTCCACCGACCTGCGTGAGCGCTTCCCGGACGCCAGGGGCTTCTCGGCGCGCAACCTCAAGTACATGCGTGCCTTCGCCGCAGCCTGGCCGGACCCCGAAATAGTGCAACGCACCGTTGCACAATTGCCATGGCGGCACAACATCGCCCTGCTGGACAAGCTGAACACCGCTGACCTGCGCGAATGGTACGCACAGACGGCCATCGAGCAGGGCTGGAGCCGCGACATCCTGGTCCACCACATCGAGGGCCGCTTCCACGAGCGGGCCGGCAAGGCCATCACCAACTTCGCCCGCACCCTGCCACCCGCGGACTCCGACCTCGCCCAACAAGCCACCCGCGACCCATACCTGTTCGACTTCGTCGGTACCGCCGACATCCGCCGCGAGCGTGACCTCGAACTCGCCCTGACTGACCATGTCGAGAAATTCCTCCTCGAACTCGGACAAGGGTTCGCCTTCGTCGGCCGCCAGGTGCACCTGGAGATCGGCGACGCCGACTTTTACACCGACCTGCTCTTCTACCATCTGCGGCTGCGGTGTTTCGTCGTCATCGAACTGAAGGTCGGTGACTTCGACCCGAGCTACCTCGGCCAACTCGGCACCTACATGGCCGCCGCCGATGACCTGCTGCGCCACCCGGACGACAACCCGACCATCGGTCTGTTGTTGTGCAAGACGAAGAACAACGTCGTCGCCGAATACGCGCTGCGCGGCTACACCGCCCCGATCGGCGTCGCCGAGTGGAAGACCGTCATCACCGAAAGTCTGCCCGCAGACCTCGAATCCAGCCTGCCGACGATCGCCGAGCTTGAGGCCGAACTCACCCACGCGCCCGGGCCACCAGAGGGGGAGCAATGACCGACTTCAGTGAAGCCGAATGGGAATCGATCGCCCTGGAGACGCTGGCCCAGCAGGAGTGGCTGCCGCTCAACGGTTCTGCGGTTGCTCCGGGCACCGAGAACGGCCGCGCCAGCTGGGACGAGCTGGCGCTGCCGGACCGGATGCTGGCCAAGATGCGCCAACTCAACCCGCATGTGCCCGGCGAATACCTCGAACAGGCCCGCGCGGCGATCCTGCAGCCGTCGTCCCAGGATCCCATCGCCGAGAACTACCGTCTGCACCAGTACCTGGTGGACGGCTACCGGGGTATCAGCTATGTAGATTCCGATGGCATCGAACAGAATCCGACCATCCGGCTGATCAGCCACCGGCCCGACGAGAACGAACTGCTGGCCGTGCAGCAGGTGACCGTCCGCGACGCCGAACACGACCGCCGCTTCGACATCGTGCTCTACCTCAACGGCATGCCGGTCGCGTTCTTCGAACTCAAACAGGCTGGCTCGAAGTACGCAGACCTGCCCGGCGCGCACGCCCAGTTCGCCACCTATCTGCGGGAATTCCCGATGGCGTTCCGGTTCGCGGTGCTCAACGTCATCAGCGACGGCATCACCGCACGCTACGGCACCCCGTTCACCCCGCTCGAGCACTTCGCCCCGTGGAACGTCGACGACGACGGCAGACCGGTCACCTTCGGCGAACCCGTCGACGACGTGCACCTGGGCACCGAACTCGAGTACCTGATCGACGGGCTGTTCAACCCCGAACGGTTCCTGCAACTGCTGCGAAACTTCACCGCCTTCGACGCCGGTGCCGAGGGGCTGATCAAACGGATCGCCAAGCCGCACCAGTACTTCGCCGTCACCAAGGCCGTCGGGTCTACGGTCGCCGCCGCCGAGAGCAACGGCAAGGCCGGCGTCGTCTGGCACACCCAGGGCTCGGGGAAGTCCATGGAGATGGAGCTCTACACCCATCTGGTGGCTCAACAACCCAAACTAAAGAACCCCACCGTCGTCGTCGTCACCGACCGCAAGGACCTCGACGGCCAGCTCTACGCCACCTTCGAGCGCTCCCGACTGCTGGCCGAGTCCCCGATCAAGGTGACCACTCGGGCGCAGCTACGCGACGAACTGTCCAACCGCACCACCGGCGGCATCTACTTCACCACGCTGCAGAAGTTCGGGCTGTCGAAGGCCGAACGCGACTCCGGCGCCGATCATCCGCTGCTGACCGACCGCCGCAACGTGATCGTGGTCGTCGACGAAGCCCACCGCAGCCACTACGACGATCTGGACGGCTACGCCCGGCACATCCGCGACGCGCTGCCCAACGCGGTCTTCATCGCCTTCACCGGGACCCCGATCTCCGAAGCCGACCGTGACACCCGCGATGTGTTCGGCCCGGACATCGATGTCTATGACCTGACCCGCGCTGTCAACGACAAGGCCACGGTGCCGGTGTATTTCGAACCCCGGCTGATCAAGGTGACCCTCGCCGAGGGCGTCACCGAGGGCGATCTCGACAGGGCCGCCGACGAACTCACCGCCGGCCTCGACGACGTCGAACGCGATCAGATCGAGAAGTCGGTGGCCGTCATCAACGCCGTCTACGGCGCACCGGATCGGCTGGGGGCGCTGGCCCGCGACATCGTCGAACATTGGGAGACCCGGTCGGCGGAGATGCGCAAGTTCATCTCCTGCCCGGGCAAGGCGTTCATCGTCGGCGCCACCCGCGAGATCTGCGCCGAGCTGTACGAAGAGATCATCACACTCAAACCCGAATGGCATCACGACGCCGTCGACAGGGGCGTCATCAAAGTCGTCTACTCCGGCAGCGCCAAAGACCAGGGTCTGGTGGCCAAACACGTGCGCCGTGATGCGCAGAACAAAACCATCCAGCAGCGGCTGCGTGATCCCGACGACGAGCTGCAGATCGTGCTGGTCAAGGACATGCTGCTGACCGGATTCGACGCACCACCGCTGCACACGCTCTACCTGGACCGCCCACTCAAGGGGGCGCTGCTGATGCAGACGCTGGCCCGCGTCAACCGAACCTTCCGGGAGAAGCCCAACGGTCTGCTGGTCAGCTACGCCCCGCTGATCGAGAACCTGAACAAGGCGCTGGCCGAGTACACCCACACCGACCGCACCGAGAAACCTGTCGGCAAGAACATCGACGAGGCCGTGGCGCTGACGCAGACCCTGATCGCCCAGCTGGATGCGCTGTGCGCCGGGTACGACTGGCGCGCCCAGGTCGCCCAACCCCACGGCTGGGTGAAAGCGGCGGTGGGCTTGACCAACCATCTGCGCTCACCGGCGACTGCCGGCAACCAGGTCGCCGAGGGTGAGGCGACGCTCGGCGATCGGTTCCGGACCCTGGCCAATCAACTGTCGCGCGCCTGGTCGCTGTGCGCTGGCAGCCAAACCCTCGACGAACTGCGCCCCACCGCGAAGTTCTACGAGGAGGTTCGGGTATGGATGGCCAAGTTCGACGCCCACGAACGTCAGGCCGCCGGAAAACCGGTTCCCGAGTCGATCCGGCGGATGCTGGAGTCACTGGTATACGAGGCGACGGCCTCCGACGGCATCGTCGACATCTATGACGCCGCCGGGCTGCCCAAGCCGTCGCTGACGGACCTGACCCCGGAGTTCGAGGCCAAGGCGGCGGCCGCGAGCAATCCGCACCTGGCGATCGAAGCGCTGCGCGCGGTGATCACCGAGGAGGCGGTGCGCGTCACCAAGAACAACGTGGTCCGGCAGCGGGCCTTCTCCGAGCGGCTCACCGACCTGATGCGCCGTTACACCAATCAGCAGCTCACCTCCGCGGAGGTGATCGCCGAGTTGATCGAGATGGCCAAGGAGGTTGCCGCAGAGGGCAACCGCGGAGCCAAGTTCAGCCCGCCGCTGTCCCATGACGAACTGGCGTTCTACGACGCCGTCGCACAGAATGAGTCCGCCCGCGAGCTGCAGGGCGAAGATGTGCTGGCGCAGATCGCCCGAGAGCTCGTCGGGGTCATGCAACGGGACACCAAGACCGACTGGACCGTGCGTGACGACGTCCGGGCCAAGCTGCGATCGTCGATCAAACGGCTGCTCGTGAAGTACAAGTATCCGCCGGACAAACAACCCGAAGCGATCAAACTGGTGATCGAACAGATGGAGGTGCTCGCGCCGGGGTACGCGGAGGCGGCCCGGGTTCGATGACAACCGCTGCTTGACGGTGACCGGCGCTGCGCCATGGTTGGTGAAACGCCCTGGAAATCCCGGAGGCTCCTGACCTTGGAAACGAGGATGCAGGTATGCCGAAGGAACAGTCGCCCGGGAAGCCGACGACACGTCGATACAGTGCCGAGGAGAAGGCCGCCGCGGTGCGGATGGTCCGCACCTTGCGCGCGGAGCTGGGCACCGAGCAGGGCACAGTGCAGCGGGTCGCTCGCCAGCTCGGCTACGGAGTGGAATCGGTGCGCACCTGGGTCCGTCAGGTCGACATCGACGAAGGCCTGGCTCCTGGGGTGACGACCTCGGAGTCGAAGAAGGTGAAGGAACTCGAACAGGAGATCCGAGAACTCAAGCGTGCCAACGAGATTCTGAAGCGAGCGGCAAGTTTCTTCGGGGCGGAGCTCGACCGCCAACACAAGAAATAGTCGATTTCATCGACGACAATCGCGGGGAGTTCGGGGTCGAGCCCATCTGCACGGTCCTGCGCAGCGCAGGCTTGCAGGTGGCCCTGAGCACCTATTACGACGCCAAAGCCCGGGTCCCATCGGCGCGGGCCCTGCGCGACGCCGTCCTCGGGCCGGCGTTGTGCCAGCTCTGGAAAGACAACTACTGCGTCTATGGGGCCCGCAAACTCTGGAAAACGGCTCGTCGCGATGGTCATGACGTCGGTCGCGATCAGGTGGCCCGGCTGATGCGGGCCGCAGGCATTGAGGGGGTCCGGCGCGGCAAACGGGTGCGGACCACCAAAGCTGACCCAGCCGCGGCGCGGCACCCGGACTTGGTGCACCGCAACTTCGCCGCGGCTGCCCCGAACCAGCTCTGGGTGACCGACCTGACATTCGTGCCGACCTGGGCCGGGGTGGCCTACGTGTGCTTCATCATTGACGCACACTCGCGGATGATCGTGGGGTGGCGGGTGGCTTCGCACATGCGGACCTCGATGGTTCTCGACGCGTTGGAGATGGCACGTTGGCCACGCGGAACTACATTGCAGGACTTGATATGTCACTCAGATGCCGGGTCGCAATTCACGTCCATTCGCTACGGCGAGCGGCTCGCTGAGATCGGCGCAGTCCCGTCAATTGGGACCGTTGGAGATAGTTTCGATAACGCTCTCGCGGAGACAGTCAACGGTTACTACAAGGCCGAGCTGATCTACGGGCCGGCTCGAAGCGGACCGTGGAAGACCGTCGAGGACGTAGAACTCGCCACCCTCAGTTGGGTCCACTGGCACAACACCAGCCGCCTGCACAGCTACCTCGGCGACATCCCACCCACGGAGTTCGAAGCCGCGTTCTACGATGCATACCGGACCGACCAACCCTTGATCGGAATCCAATAGCCCGAGCCTCCGGGAAACCCAGGGCGCTTCATGGAGTACCCCAGGCTTTGTTCCTACGGGGTACAAGGACCCGGGTTGGTTGGCTTGCGGGCCTTGAGTCGCCGGTGAGAGCAGCCGCGTACGCGGTAAGCGGGACAAAGCCTCGGGAGACATTCCTGTCCCGGACTACCAGGCACTGTGGGACTACGGCCCTAAGAGGACCGCGCAGACTCCGCAACCGGCGCAGAGTTGAGCGCTCACACCGCCAGCAGCGACGCCACCGCCGAGCGCGGGACGACGGCCTGGACCGGGCCGACGTTCTCGGCGAACACCTCGCCCTGGCTGAAGAAGAACAGCAGCGAGTCGTCGGTCAGCGCGAAGTTCTGGTACTTCGCCGGGTCCGTGCCGTCGGCCGGCAGCACCGGGGCGATCATGCCCTGCTTCTCAAGGTAGCGGCTGACCTCGGTGTAGATCACGTCCATCGGCTCGGTGCCGGGCTTGAACAGGGTGTCGAACGTGATGGGCGCCCTCTTGACGACGTCCCAGTTGAAGGCCTGGTAGAAGGTCTGCGGGTGCACACCGCCCACGTTCTGCCACACGGTGAACACCACGCTGCGGGTGGTCGCCGACTGGTAGCCCTCACCGCGGGCGTCGAGCTCGTAGGGCAGGTTCAGGGCGTCCGGGTTGTCGGCGACGTTGACGAACCCGTCGCGCGCCTGCGTCAGGTAGGCGACCAGCGGCGCCTGGTCCGGATAGTCGTCGGGGAAGCTGAACTCCAGCGTGTAGGTGTCGGTCGCGGCCTGCACCCGGCAGACGCCGTCGGCGTCGACGGTGCCGCCCAACTCGGCGCAGCCCGGCCCGGCCGCCGCCGCCGGGGCGGTCAGCGCCCCGGTCGCCAGCGCCGCTGACAGCACGGCAACCCACCTGAACTTGCGCATCGTTTTCCTCGCAGCCGGCACCGGTTCGGGCACCGGCGCATTCACAGTCAGGGTACAAGCAATCATCGGGACGGACGGCATATGAATGCCGTTGCCCGACTTGACGGCCCGGCACCGATACGCGCGAGCACCACCGACAGCTGCCGGCTGCCCCGCAGCCGCAGCCGCGTCCGCAGCACGTCGGGGTCGACGTCGACGCCGCGGACCAGGATCTCCACCGCGCCGGTGTCGCGGGCGGCCAGCGCCTGGCGCAGCCGGCGTTCGCTGTACGGCAGCTCCTCGAGCACCTCGAAACCGCGAACCCCTTCGGGCAGCCGGTCCCCCGACAGGTAGGCGATGTCGGGGTCCAGTTGCCACAGGCCGTGGCGGGCCGCGTAGTTGCGCACCAGCCCGGCCCGCACCACCGCCCCGTCCGGGTCGACGATCCAGCGCCCGGCCGGGCGCACCGCGCAGTCGTCGGGGTCGGCGTCGGTGAGCTGCTCGCCGGTGTCGAGCAGGGTCGCGCGCCGGCGCACCCCGGGCCCGGTCAGGCCCGCCGACCACAGGCAGGCCTCCCGCACACTGCCGCCCAGCGAGGTGATCTCGATCTCCCCCTCGAAACCCAGCTCGGCCACGGCGTCGAAATCGATTCCGGGAGCGGCCTTCACGACGAGGTCGCGACCGGCATAGACGTCGAGCAGCGCGTCGAGCGCCGGGGTGTAGTCACGCGGGTCGAAGCGCCTGCGGCCACCGCTGCGGCGCGCGGGATCCAGGACGACGACCGCGTCGCGGGTGATCGGCTTCAGCGCGTCGGCGCGACACAGATCGACACCGGCGACGTTGTGGCGGGCCATCGCCAGGCGCACCGGGTCGATGTCGCTGCCGACCAGCAACTCCGCCGAATCACGAAGTGCGGCAAGCTCGGTGCCGATCGAACAGGTCGCGTCGTGGACCCGGGCACCGGCCAGCCGCGCGGCCCGGTGCCGCGCGACGGGTTCGGCCGTCGCCTGTTGCAGGGCCTCGTCGGTGAACAACCAGCGCTGCGGATCGGCGAACTTGGCTGCCGCCTTGCGGCGCAGCAGCGTCGTCTCCACCAGCACCGCCGCGCGGTCACCGAATCGGGAACGCGCCGAGGCGATGTCGGCGACGAGGGTGGCCTTGGTCAGCGCGAGTGTGGAAACCTCGCGCAGCGCCTCGGCCCCGGCCTCGCTGCGCAGGTAGTCGACGTCGGCGACATCGAAGGCTACGACGGCTTGACCCCGGTGATCATCACGTTGTAGTACCAGGACTTCGGCACCACCAGGCTCCACAGGTTGGCGTCGATCCAGCTGAGCGTGATCCAGCTCTTGAACGCGAACTTCGCGTAACCCCAACCCAGTTTGCCCGGCGGCACCGCCGCCTCCAGCGTGCGCAGCGGCCAGCCGAGCATCGCGGCGGTGAATTCCGTGGTGGCCGTGGACACCTCGACCGCGCCGGCGTTGCGGGCCATGCGCTCGAGGTCGCCCGGGCTGAACGTGTGCAGGTCGACGACGGCCTCCAGCGCGGCCGCACGCGACGACTCGTCGAGCTCGGCCTGCGGACGGCGCCAGCCCTGCAGCCCGGGCAGCCGGGTCACGTTCGTGACCGCCTTCCAGGTCAGCGTCGACAGCGGACGCGCGTAGTTCTCGCCGGCGTTGGTGGGCTCACCGGCGAACACGAACCGGCCGCCGGGCTTGAGCACCCGGACCACCTCGCGCAGCGACAGCTCGACGTCGGGGATGTGGTGCAGCACCGCGTGCCCGACCACCAGATCGAAGGTGTTGTCGTCGTACGGGATGCCCTCGGCGTCGGCGACCCGGCCGTCGACCTCCAGCCCGAGGTTCTGCCCGTTGCGCACCGCCACCTTGACCATGCCCGGCGACAGGTCGGTCACCGATCCGCGCCGCGCCACCCCGGCCTGCATGAGGTTGAGCAGGAAGAACCCGCTGCCGCAGCCCAGCTCCAGCGCGTTGTCGTAGGGCAGCTTGCGCTGCTCCTCGAACGGCACGGTCGCGTCGAACAGGTCCCGGGCGTAGTCCACGCAGCGCTTGTCGTAGGAGATCGACCACTTCTCGTCGTAGGTCTCGGCCTCCCAGTCGTGGTACAGCACCTGGGCGAGCTTGGTGTCGTGACGGGCCGCCTCGACCTGTTCGGCGGTGGCGTGCGGGTTCGGCTCGGGAGCCGGGTCAGTGCTCATAACAGGGCAGCCTAATTGTCGAAGCTCGCCTTCGCGGCAGCCAGTACCTCCGCCGGGTGCTCGACGAACCGATTCGCCCAGGCCAGCGCCGCGTCGTAGACGCCGTCGGGGGCCACCACCTCGTCGACCAGACCGAGCGCCGCGGCCTCCTTGGCGTCGACGAACCGGCCGCTGAACACCATCTCCTTGGCCTTGCTCAGCCCGATGGTGCGGGCCAGTCGCGCGGTCCCGGCGGCGGGCGCGCGGCCGGCCAGGATCTCGGTGACGCCGAACTTGACGTTGTCGCCGGAGACCCGCCAGTCGGCGGCCAGCGCCAGGTTCAGCCCGCCGCCCAGCGCGTAGCCGGTGATCGCGGCGACGGTCGGTCTGGGGATGGCGGCGATGGCGTCGAGAGTGGCCCGGCACAGGTCGACGGCCGCGGTGGTCTCGGCATCGTCGAGGGTGCGCAGTTCGGGGATGTCGTCGCCGGCGGAGAAGATCTCGTGGCCGCCGAACAGGATGACGGCGCGGAGGTCCGCGCGTCGGGTCAGCTCGGCGGCGGCGTCAGCCAGTTCGCGGTAGGTCTGGCGGGTCAGCGCGTTGGTCGGCGGCCGCGACAACAGCAGCGTCGCGACGCCGGGGTGGGTGTCGCTGGTGTGGATCGAGACGAACTCGCTCATGCCTTGGCTGCGTTGTCCTCGGGCGAGCGCCGGTTGCGCGCGGCGTTGTAGCGCTCGGCGTCGAAGAACTCGATGTCCCAGTTGCCGGTCTCGCGGTCGGCCTTCAGGCTGGGTTCGAACCGCACGATCCTGCGTTCCAGCGCAAGCACTTCGGAGACGGTGCGGCCGTTGATCGAGTCGAGCTGCGTCCACGTCGGCGGCAGCAGGAAGGTGCGGCCGGCGGCGAAGTCGTCCAGCCCCTGCTGCGGGGTGATCCAGTCGGCGTGGTCGGTCTCGGTGTTCTCACCGTCGGCCCGCTGACCGGCGGGCAGGGCGGCGACGAAGAAGTAGGTGTCGTAGCGGCGGGTGCGCTCCTCTTTCGGCGTCACCCAGTTCGCCCACGGCCGAAGCAGATCCGCGCGCAGCACCAGTTTTTCCTCGCGCAGGAAGTCGGCGAACGACAGCGACCGGTTGACCAGCGCCGCACGCGCCTCGCGGTAGACCGACGCATCGTCGACCAGCATGTCGGGATCGTCGGCGGCGCCGGCGAACAGCACCCCGGACTCCTCGAACGTCTCGCGCGCCGCCGCGCACACCAGCGCCTGCGCCAGGTCCGGCGTCACATCGAAACGCTGTGCCCACCAGTCGGCTTCGGGCCCGTGCCAGGCGATGTCGACGTTGCGGTCGCGGTCGTCGACACCGCCGCCCGGGAACACCATCACCCCGGCGACGAAGTCCATCGCCGAGTGCCGCCGCATCAGGAAGACCTCGATCCCGCCGGGGGTGCCCGCGGGTTCGCGGATCAGCATCACCGTCGCCGCAGGCCGCGGCGTCAAGGGCTGTTCGTCGGTCACGCTCGCCTCCTGTGCGCGGCACGGCTCCGGGCCCGCCGCGCGAAGTACCGCCCGTCGAGGACCTCCAGGATGATGGACTGCCCGAACGCCTTGGACAGGTTCTCGGAGGTCAGCACGTCAGACAGCAGACCGGAGGCCACCACCTGGCCCTCGGACAGGATCAGCGCGTGGGTGAAGTTGCGCGGGATCTCCTCGACGTGGTGGGTGACCAGCACCATCGCCGGTGAGTCGGGGTCGTCGGCCAGATCCTCGAGCCGGGCCACCAGATCCTCGCGCCCGCCGAGATCCAGTCCGGCGGCGGGCTCGTCGAGCAGCAGCAGTTCGGGGTCGGTCATCATCGACCGCGCGATCAGCACCCGCTTGCGCTCCCCCTCGGACAGCGTGCCGTAGGTGCGCTCGGCCAGATGTTCGGCGCCGACGCTCTCCAGCATGTCGATCGCGCGGGTGTAGTCGATCTCGTCGTACTCCTCGCGCCAGCGGCCGAGCACGGCGTAGCCGGCGGACAGGACCAGATCGCGCACCACCTCGTCGTCGGGGACGCGCTGCGACAGCGCCGAGCTGCTGAGCCCGACGCGCATGCGCAGCTCGGCCATGTCGGTGCGGCCGATCCGCTCACCGAGCACGTACGCGGTCCCCGAGGAGGGATGTTCCTGCGCGGCGGCGATGCGCAGCAGCGAGGTCTTGCCGGCCCCGTTGGGACCGATCACCACCCAGCGTTCGTCGAGTTCGACCGCCCAGGTGACGGGCCCGACGAGCACCTGCCCGCCACGCCGCAGGGTCACCTTGGCGAAGTCGATCAGCAGGTCAGGGTCGGCTGAGTCTCCTTCGGCGGTGGGCACCCGATCATCGTAGTCAGGCCGTCGGGGCGGGATCGCGTTCGGCCGTCGGCGGGGTCTCCCCCAGTTCGCCGCGCGCCCGCGCCACGTCGCGCCAGCCGCTGACCGCCAGCAGCCGCTTCGGGGTGATGCGCACGAAGAACTGCACCAGCGGTCCGATCCCGAACGCGTAGAGCACGGTCCCGACGCCGACGGTGCCGCCGAGCAGCCAGCCGATCACCAGCACGGTGGCCTCGATCGCGGTGCGGACCAGGCGCACCGACAGACCGGTGCGCACGACCAGCCCGGTCATCAGGCCGTCGCGCGGCCCGGGTCCGAGGCCGGCGCCGACGTAGAGCACCGTGGCGAACGCGTTGAGCACCACCGCGCCGATCATCATCGCGATCCGCGCCCACATCGCCTGCGGCGCCGCCAGCAGCCACATCCCCAGGTCGACGGTGATCGCGATGACGATGACGTTGGCGACGGTGCCGATCCCGGGCCGGGTGCGCAGCGGGATCCAGGCCAGTAGCACGACCACCCCGACGACGGCGGAGGCCACTCCGATCGTCATGCCGGTGCGCAGCGACAGGCCCTGGTGGAACACGTCCCACGGGTCCAGTCCGAGCCCGGCGCGCACCATCATGGCCATCGAGAAGCCGTAGCACGTCAGGCCGATCAGTAGTGCGGTGCCACGTAGCACCCCGTCACGCATGGTGAGGGAAGCGCATTTTGATTGCCTCCAATTCCCGGGCCATCCGTTCCGCGTCACGGTCGACGTAATCGGTGTAGGCCACCGGCGGCTGCCAGGTTAGGGCATTGGCGAGCCGACGCCCCAGTCGGGATATCCAGTTCCTCCTCATGGCTCGATAATCCTGAGCAACTGGCTTGCTATTCAATAGCCAGTCAGCGGATACTGGCCTGTAATGACGATCGATATGCCCGCGCGGGCCCTGGATGTGGACCGACTGGTCCGGGAACTGGGCAACTGGCGTACGTCCAGTCGCAGCGGACCGGCCTACCAGGGTCTGGCCGATGCGATCCGGTTGCTCATCATCGACGGGGTGCTGCCGGTCGGGGCCCGGCTGCCCAGCGAGCGCACGCTGGCCGAGGCGCTGCGGGTGTCGCGGACGACGGTGACCGCCGCCTACAACCAGTTGCGCGAGGACGGCTATCTGCACGCCCGGCGCGGGGCGCGCAGCACCACGGCACTGCCCGTCGCCCCCGCCGCGCGGATCGAGCCGGCGCCGGCGGCGCTGAGCTTGGCCGCCGCCGCGCTGTCGGCCCCGGTGGCCGCGGTGACCGAGGCGCTGGCGGAGGCCACCGCCGACATGGGCGCCTACCTGCACGGGCCGGGACACGAGCTCGTCGGGGTTTCCCCGCTGCGCGAGGCGATCGCCGAAAGGTATTGCGAGCGAGGCCTTGTCACTGATCCCGATCAGATCATGGTGACGACGGGCGCGCTGCACGCCATCGGCCTGATCCTCACCACCTACCTTCAGCCCGGCGATCGGGTGCTCGTCGAACAGCCGACCTATCACGGTGCGCTGTCGTCGATCTCGGCGATCGGCGCGCAGGCGGTGCCGGTGGCCCTTGCCGAGGACGGGTGGGATCTCGACGCGGTGCAGGCCGCGATCCATCAGGTGTCGCCCAGCCTGGCGTACCTGATACCGGACAACCAGAACCCCACCGGGATGACGATGGGGTTCGAGGACCGGCAACGCCTGGGGCGCATCGTCGCCGAGACGCGCACCCGCACGGTCATCGACGAGACGATCCTCGACATGTGGCTCGACGACCCGACGCCGGCCCCGATGGCGGCGGCGATGACGTCGCGCCGGGACCTGGTGCTGACGATCGGTTCGATGTCGAAGTCGTTCTGGGGTGGGCTGCGGGTCGGCTGGATCCGCGCCGAGCGGGCCACCATCGCCACCATCGCGGCGCTGCGCCCACAGGTCGACCTCGGCACCGCGGTGCTCGAACAGTACGCCGCGGCAAGGCTTCTCGCGCGCCGCGACGAGGTGCTGCCCGAGCGCCGCGAGATTCTGCGCAAGCGGCGGGCGTTCCTGCTGGAGCTGCTGGCGACGCATCTGCCGGACTGGGAGCCCGGTCCCGGCGCCGGCGGGATCTCGCTGTGGGTGCGGCTGCCCGCGCCGATGAGCACCGCCCTGTCGGCGGCGGCGTCGCGGATGGGGCTGGACCTGCCGCCGGGCCCGCGGTTCGGCGTCGACGGCTCGCTCGAGCGGTTCGTCCGGATCCCGTACGCGCTGCCGGAGGATCAACTGGCCGAGGCGATCGAACTGCTCGCCCGCGCCTGGCACGCCGTCACCGGCTCGGCCACCCCCGAACCCACCACCGTCGTCGTGTAACCCTCTTTTCCGCGAGCGTGCGTGTCTGGTCACGACACGCCGGGTTTTTCCCTGCATTTGCGCACGCTCGCCGCGAGCGGGACGCGCGAAAGGCTCGCGAGACTACAGAAGTTGACGGATTCCGGCGATCTTTCGTCAACAACCGAAGTCTCGGCGAACACGTGACGCCGAGGCCCGGCGCCTCGCGACCGTGCGCAAATGTCGAAAATTCCGCGGCGTGTCGTGTGCAGACACGCACGCTCGCGGACAGGGGGGAAGAGGAACGTCAGTCGGGGATCTCGACGCGACGGACCACACCGTCGACGGCGTCGGCGGCCTCGATCTCGCCGCGGGTGATACCGAGCAGGAACAGCACGGTGTCCAGATACGGGTAGCTCAGCGACGCGTCGGCCACCTCGCGCAGCACCGGTTTGGCGTTGAACGCCACACCCAGCCCGGCGGCGGAGAGCATGTCGATGTCGTTGGCGCCGTCGCCGACGGCCACCGTCTGCTCCATCGGCACCCCGACCTGCTGCGCGAAGTCCCGCAGCGCCTTGGCCTTTCCGGCGCGGTCGACCACCGGGCCGATGACCCGGCCGGTGAGCTTGCCGTCGACGATCTCAAGCTCGTTGGCGGCGACGAAGTCCATCATCAGCTCGTGCGCCAGCGGTTCGATGACCTGCCGGAACCCGCCGGACACGATGCCGCAGTGGTAGCCCAGCCGCCGCAGCGTCCGCAGCGTCGTGCGGGCCCCCGGCATCAGCTCGATCTGCTCGGCCACCTCGTCGAGCACCGACGCCGGTAGCCCCGCGAGCGTGGCGACCCGCCGGTGCAGCGACTCGGCGAAGTCCAGTTCACCGCGCATCGCCGCCTCGGTCACCTCGGCGACGGCAGCCGCCGCGCCTGCGTGCTCGGCGAGCATCTCGATGACCTCACCCTGGATCAGGGTCGAGTCGACGTCGAACACGATCAGCCGCTTGGCCCGCCGGGCCAGGCTGTAGTCCTCCAGCGCGATGTCGATCTTCTCGTCGGCCGCGACCCGCGCCAGCTCCTGCTGCAACCGCTCGTAGACGTCGCCGCCGGGCACCGAGACCCGCAACTCCAGCCCCGTCACCGGATAGTCGGACACCCCACGGATGAAGTCGATGTTGACGCCCAGCGCGGCCACCTTGCGCGCGACCACCCCGAACGCATCGGCGGTGATCGGCCGGCCCAGCACGACGATCGTGTGCGTGGACGGCTCCCGCATCACCGGCAGACCGTCGCTGGGTTCGATCGCGACGTCGAGCCCCACCCCGTGGATGGCTGCGGTCACCTCGTCGCGCAGCGCGGTCCCGGCGGTGACGTCGGCGGGTGCCGCGACCAGCACCCCCAACGTCAACCGGCCGCGGATCACGACCTGTTCGACGTTGAGCAGTTCCACGTGGTGCCGGGACAGGACCTCGAACAGGGCCGAGGTCACGCCCGGCTGGTCGTGGCCGGTGACCGTGATCAGCAGTGAGGAGCGGTCACGTGACGCGCCGCTGCTCACTCCGACACCTTCGGCATACTCCTCCGCGGCCGGCGAGCGTCAGCTCGAGTGATCGACGGTGTGCTTGCGGCCGACGTGGGCCTCCGCACGCATCCGGTCGACCATGTGCGGGTAGTGCAGCTCGAACGCCGGACGCTCCGACCGGATGCGGGGCAGCTCGGTGAAGTTGTGCCGCGGCGGCGGGCAGGAGGTCGCCCACTCCAGCGAGTTGCCGTAGCCCCACGGATCGTCGACCGTGACGGGCTCGCCGTAGCGCCAGCTCTTGAACACGTTCCACACGAACGGCAGCACCGAGATGCCGAGGATGAACGCGCCGATGGTCGAGACCACGTTGAGCGCGGTGAACCCGTCCGACGGGAGGTAGTCGGCGTAGCGGCGCGGCATGCCCTCGTCACCGAGCCAGTGCTGCACCAGGAAGGTGGTGTGGAAGCCGATGAAGGTCAGCCAGAAGTGCAGCTTGGCCAGGCGCTCGTCGAGCAGGCGGCCGGTCATCTTCGGGAACCAGAAGTACACGCCCGCGTAGGTGGCGAACACGATGGTGCCGAAGAGCACGTAGTGGAAGTGCGCGATGACGAAGTAGCTGTCGGTGACGTGGAAGTCCAGCGGCGGGCTGGCCAGCAGCACGCCCGACAGGCCACCGAGCAGGAACGTCACCATGAAGCCGATCGAGAACAGCATCGGCGATTCGAAGGTCAACTGCCCCTTCCACATGGTGCCGATCCAGTTGAAGAACTTGATGCCGGTCGGGACGGCGATCAGGAACGTCATGAACGAGAAGAACGGCAGCAGCACCGCGCCGGTGGCGTACATGTGGTGCGCCCACACCGCCACGGACAGGGCGGCGATGGCCAGCGTCGCGTAGACCAGCGTGGTGTAGCCGAAGATCGGCTTGCGGCTGAACACCGGGAAGATCTCCGACACCACACCGAAGAACGGCAGCGCCAGGATGTACACCTCGGGGTGGCCGAAGAACCAGAACAGGTGCTGGAACAGCAGCACGCCACCGTTGCCCGGGTCGTAGACGTGGGCACCGAGCAGACGGTCGGCGGCCAGGCCGAACAGCGCGGCGGTCAGGATCGGGAACGCCAGCAGCACCAGGATCGAGGTGACCAGGATGTTCCAGGTGAAGATCGGCATCCGGAACATGGTCATGCCCGGGGCGCGCATGCAGACCACGGTGGTGATCATGTTGACCGCACCGAGGATGGTGCCCAGACCACCGATGGCCAGGCCCAGGATCCACAGGTCACCGCCGGCGCCGGGCGAGTGGATCGCGTCGGTCAGCGGGCTGTAGGCGGTCCACCCGAAGTCGGCGGCACCACCGGGGGTGATGAAGCCCGACAGCGCGATCAGCGCGCCGAACAGGAACAGCCAGAACGACAGCGCGTTCAGCCGCGGGAACGCCACGTCGGGCGCGCCGATCTGCAGCGGCAGCACCAGGTTGGCGAACCCGAACACGATCGGCGTCGCGTAGAACAGCAGCATCGCCGTGCCGTGCATGGTGAACAGCTGGTTGTACTGCTCGTTGCTCAAGAACTGCAGGCCCGGCACCGCCAGCTCGGCGCGGATGAACAGCGCCATCAGGCCGCCGATGAAGAAGAAGCTCATGCAGGCGACGCAGTACATGATGCCGATCAGCTTGTGATCGGTGGTCGTCAGCAGCTTGTAGATGAGGTTGCCCTTGGGACCGAGCCGCGCCGGGAACGGACGTCGTACCTCGAGTTCTCCGATATTGGGCGCTTCGGCTACCAACAGGTCCTCCAAATTTCCGGTCGGGACATCCCGCAGTACTACTGCCATCGAATCCTAGCCCCCTCCGCAACGCCGGGTCGGGGTGGTCCTACAAAGAGTCGTATTTCGCCGACGACGTGCGGGGACTGCTCGATTCCTGATGAATGTTAACGTCGGCGCGTGCTGTTCAGCGGGACGCGACGGGTGTCGATTCTCAGGGCCGCGGGGCTGGCCGCCGTCGTCGCCGCCGTGGGCGTGACGTCGCTGGCCGGCTGCGGTGATTTGGGTGGCGAGCCGCCGGTCGACGGACCCGCCCCGACCTCGGTGATCACCAGTACGACGCGCATCGCGGGCGCCGGTGTGCTGGGCAATCAGCGCCGTCCGGACGAGTCCTGCGCGCCGGAGCCGGCCCCGGTGGATCCGGGCCCCGAGGAGCGTCCGGTGCGCCACGCGGCCGGTGAGACGGTGGTGCGGGCCGATCCGCAGCGCATCGTGGTGCTCGCCGGCGATCAGCTCGACGCGCTGTGTGCGCTGGGTCTGCAGGGCCGGATCGTGGCGGCCGCGCTGCCGGACGGCTCCGACAGCCAGCCGTCGTATCTGGGGCAGGTGATCCACGACGTGCCCGGTGCCGGGATGCGTACCGCGCCCGATCTGGACGCCATCCGGGAGGCCTCCCCCGATCTGATCCTGGGGTCGGAGGCGCTCACCCCCGACGAGTTCGGCGCGCTGTCGCAGATCGCGCCGACGGTGTTCACCGGTGCACCCGGGCCGGCATGGCGGGACAACCTGCGCACGGTCGGTGCGGCGACGGGCCGCGCCGACGCGGCCAACGGCCTGCTCGAGGAGTTCGCCCGCGACGCCGAGCGGACCGGCGCTGAGAACGACGCCACCCATTTCCAGGCGTCGGTGGTGCAGTTCACCGACACCACGATGCGGGTGTTCGGGGTGGAGACCTTCCCGGGCAGTGTGCTCGCCGAGGTCGGTGTGGACCGCCCGGCGCCGCAGCGGTTCACCGACAAGCCGTACACCGAGGTCGGCATCACCGACGCCGATCTGGCCGACAACTCGGATCTGTCGATCGCCGACGGCGACATTGTCTACGTGTCGTTCGCCTCCCCCGCCGCCCGCGACCGTGCCGTCGAGGTGATGCGCAGCGACGCCTGGCAGCGGCTCAGCGCCACCCGCGACGACCGGGTGTTCGCGGTCAACAACGAGGTGTGGCAGAGCGGTGAGGGCATCGTCGCCGCCCGCGGCATCCTCGCCGACCTGCGCTGGATCAACGCCCCGATCAACTAGGCCGACCAGCCGAACCGGTCGCGCATGTGCCTGGTCATCTCCGGCCAGACGTGCGGGTCGTGGCCGGGGATCAGCGGATAGCCCTTGGCCTCGGCGAGCGCCTTGAGGCGGCGGATCGGTTCGACGGTCTCGGCCGGGTCCACCCCGATGTAGCCGCCGATCGCCAACTCGTGCTCGATGTTCTCGGTGAGGTCGGCGGCGTCGAACGCGAACACGTATCCGCCGCCACCGACGGACTCGTCGAGTTCGACGACGAAGCTCTGGTGGCCGGGCGTGTGGCCGTAGGTCGGCACCGCGGTGATGCCGGGTGCGATCTCGGCCTCCCCGTCGGCCAGGCACCAGTCGATGTTGGGGTCGTCGAAGTCGATCCGGAAGATCGCGTGGCGCTCCGGCTCGGGGTGGTTGGACAGGCCGTACTCGAGCTCGCGGCGCTGCGCGTGCACCGGCACCCGGCCCGCGAACAGTTTGAGCCCGCCGGCGTGGTCGACGTGCAGATGCGACAGCGCCACCAGCCCGATCTCGTCGATGTCGACGCCGATCTCGCCCAGCGCCTCCTCGATCGGCTCGCCCGGACCGGGCAGGATCGGCTGGTACTCCACGCTGGGGAAGAACCGCCGCCGCAGCGCCGGGTCGCGAATCAGCGCGGTGTTGAACCCGGTGTCCAGCAGCACCCAGCCGCCGTCGGTCTGCAGCAGCACCCCGGGGACCGGTTCGCGCAGCCGCTCCTCGGGCGAACTGCCGTACACCGACACCGATTTCGGCAGTTCCTCCCACCCGAGGGTGAGCAGCACGATCCGGCGGACGCCGCTCTTGCGCACCAGGGTCACGGTCAGCCCACGGACAGCTTGGCCAGGCGCAGCGAGTTCGGGTTGGTCACGGCGTGCGCCTCCTCGACGCCCTTGAGCCAGGGCTGCGCGACGACGAAGTCGTCGATGTCGGCGATGTTGAGCCAGCAGCCCGTCTCGAGCGCGTCCCGCCCGGCGGCGGAGAAGTCCTCGTCAGAACCGGTCGCCAGGCCGCTGGCCAGGGCCCCGGCGATGGGCGGCGCCGAGCAGGCCAGGTAGTTCAGCCCGCCGTCGGCGTCCCAGGAGATGTGTCCCCAGGCGTACGGCGACGGGGCGTCCGGCCAGGCGAGCGAGGTGTACACCTCCGGCGCGGCGGTCGGGTCGCCGCCGATCCAGCCGAAGACCTCCGACGTCGGGTAGCTCTGCACCTTGGCCTGCACGCCCGCGGCGGCCAGCTGAGTCTGGATCAGGTTGCTGACCAGCTGGTTGTCCGGGCTGCTGGAGTCGTAGCCGATGGTGATGGTCTTCTGATCGGCGGGCAGGCCGGCCACGATGGCGCTGAGCTCCGACGGGTCATGCGGCACATCCTGTCTGGCGTACTGCTCGGCGATCATGTTCGGCGGGTAGATCTGTTCGGCCACCTTGCCGCGGCCGAAGTAGGTCTGCTTGACCAGCTCCTCGACGTCGACCGCCTTGAGCAGCGCCAGCCGGGTCTTCTGGTCCTTGAGCATCCCCTTGTACGGGTTGAGGTACAGGTAGTTCGACATCATCGTCGGCAGCGAGTAGTGGGCGTACTTGTCGTCGTTGAGGTACTGCCCCACCGCCGAGGACGGCAGGTCGTGCAGGATCGCCGCGATCTGGCCGTTGTTGAACTGCAACTGCTGGGCGGCGACGTCGGTGATGACCGGGATCTCCACCTCTTCGAAATACGGCTTGTCACCCCAGTATTCGTCGAAGGCGGCCAGCTCGTAGCGTGATCCCACCTCGGCGGCGGTCAGCGTGTACGGGCCGGTGCCCAGGTCGTGGTCGGTCAGGTAGGTCTGCGCGTGGTCGTCGCCGCCGTGCTTCCTGAGGCCCTCCGGGCTGATCATGCGGGGGCCGTACGCGCACGCCAGGTAGTCCAGGAACGCCGAGTTGGGTTCCTTGAGGGTGATGGTGACGTCGTAATCATCCTGGGAGGTGATGGATTCGACGTCGGCGACCATGTAGGACGGGCCCTGGTTGACCGCGGCCCGGCGCTCGAAGGACGCCCTGACGGCCTCGGCGGTGAACGGCGTGCCGTCGTGGAACTTCACCCCCTCGCGCAACTTGAAGGTGAACACCTTGTTGTCCGGCGACGCGGTCCACTCGGTGGCCAGCAGCGGTTCCAGTTCCGGTTTCTCGGTGCCGCCCTTGAACTGCAGCAGGCCCTCGTAGATGTTGGTGGTCAGCAGCAGGCCCTGCCCGGCGTAGAACACGTCGGGGTCCGGCGGTTGCCCCGGATCCTGCAGGAACGACAGCTGCAGCACCTTGTCGCCGGGTGCGGCGTTCGGTGTGCCGCCGCCGGAATCCGAACCGCCGCAGGCACTCAGCGCAAGAGCGGCGGCCACGCCGAGCGCGGCGATCCTGCGGAGTCGGTGACTCATCTGGCGGCTCCTTCAAGAGTGGGGGCAGCGGACAGGTTCTGAAACGCTTCGATGATCTCGTCGCTGGTGCGCAGCGCGCCGGTCTGCAGGTACTCCATGGCGTCCAGCGCCGCGTCGTGGCGGTACTGCGACGAGCCGCCGACGCAGTCGGTGACCACCCGCACGTAGTAGTCGCGCTGGTGGGCGTCGGCGAAGGTGTAGTGCACGCACACATCGGTCAGGCCGCCGATCAGGATCAGCGTCGACGCCTTCAACCCGCGCAGCACGATCTCGAAATCCGTTCCGATGAAACCGGAATAGCGACGCTTGACGATGTGGAACTCGTTCGGCAGCGGGCGCAGTGTGGGCTCCAGGTCGGTCCCGGGTTGACCCTCGACGCAGTGCACCCCCTCGGTGCCGTCGAGTTCGCGGCCGAAGTCGACTCCGCTGGCCCGGTGTACCTCCTGAAAGAACACCACCGGGACACCAGCCTCGCGGGCGGCCCCGACCAGTCGTTCGGCGACCTTGACGCGCTCGGCGTGGCCGGGCATCACCGGGATGCCCGCCTGCTCCGCGGACATGCCGCCACCCTCCTGGATGTCGACGACCACCAGCACCGGATTGCCAACGATCAGCGGTTGTCTGGGCACTCAGCCTCCTGTGACGGCGATTCGCGGGTCGGCCGCGGCCTGCAGCAGGTCCACGGCGGTGTTGATGAACACGTAGAGCGCGCCGAGCATCAGCGTGACGCCGGCGATGGCGGGAAAGTCCGCGACCGGGATGCTCTGGGCGATGTACTGGCCGATACCGGGCCAGCCGAACACCTGCTCGATGACCAGCACACCGGAGAACATCAGGCCGATCTGCAGACCGGTCATCGACAGCGCTGCACCGACCGAGTTACGCAGGACGTGCCGGGCCAGGATCCGGCCTTCCGAAAGACCTTTGGCCCGTGCGGTTCTGGCGTAGTCGCTGTCGATGTCGCCGATCAGGCTGCTGCGCAGCACCCGCCCGATCGCCACCGCGGGGCCGATCGCCACCACCGTCGCGGGCAGCAACAGATGGTGCAGCGCGTCGAGGACGACGTCGATGCGGCCGTGCAGCAGCCCGTCGAGGGTGAGCAGGCCGGTCGGTCCGGCGGGCGCGTTGGAGATGCCGGTGCGTCCGTTGGCCGGAACCCAGCCGAGCTTCTGGTAGAAGATGATCAGCCCGAGGATGCCGAGCAGGAACATCGGCGCCGACGCCCCGGCGAACAGGATCGCCCGCAGCACCCCGGCGCCGGGCCACTTCAGCGTCGTGCTGAACGCCAGGATCACCGCCAGCACCAGCGCCAGCCCGAGTCCGAACAGTGCGAGTTCCAGGGTGGCGGGCACGAAGGTGGCCAGGTCGTCGACGACGCCGTGCCGGGTTCGGTATGAGGTGCCGAGGTCACCGGTGACGGCGCCGGCCAGGTAGTCCCAGAACTGCACCAGGACGGGTTCGTTGAGCCCCAACGCCTCTCGCCGCTCGGCTACCGCCTCGGCGGACGCATTCGCGCCCAGCTGGGCCTTGACCGGGTCCAGCGGTGAGATGTTCTGCAGGACGAACATCACGGCGGTCAGCGCGATCAGGATCGCCACCATCGCCGCGAGCCGCGTGGCAATGAATGTCTTCATCTCGGTCTCACCGCGCTTTCATCAGGTTGCGCAGGCAGTCGCCCGCGATGTTGCCGACCAGGGCCAGGACCAGCACGCCGAGGCCCGGCATCACCGGGATCCACCACTGCTGCAGGAAGTAGCTGAGGTTGCGGGCCGAGTCGGCGCCCAGTTCCGGTGCCGGAGCGGGTTGTCCGAGCCCGAGGAACGACAGCGCGGCCAGCGTGAGGATCAGCGTGCCGATGTCCAGGCTGGCGGCGACGAGCGCGTTGGGTACCGCACCGGGTAGCAGGTGCCGGCCGGCGAGCCGGATCGGGCCCACCCCGGCGAGTTTGGCGGCCTCGATGTGCGGCCGGGCCTTGAGCCGTGCCACCTCACCGCGCATCATGCGGGCGTAGAACGGCCACCACACGATCGACACCGCGATCAGCGTCTGCACGAATCCGGGGCCCAGCGCGGCCACTACCGCGATCGCCAGCACCGGTGCGGGCAGCGACAGGAACGCGTCGGTGATCCGCATCAGCAGCGAGTCGACCCAGCCGCCCACCGCGCCGGCGATCAGCCCGATCAGCCCGCCGATGAACAGCCCGAGCGCGACCACGGCCAGCGCGGCGAACCAGCTCGAGCGCACCCCGTAGAGCACCCGCGACAGGATGTCGCGGCCGACGCTGTCGGTGCCCAGCAGGAATCCGCTGTGGCCGGGTGCCTGCAGCGGCGCCCCGACCGGGGTCAGCGGATCGTAGGGGGCCAGCACCGGCACCGCGATCGCGACGAGCGTCACGATGATCACCGACGAGAAGCCGATCCAGTTGACGATCCTCGAATCGACCCGCGGCAGAGCGGGCAGGCGCCGCTGCTGACCGCGCACCAACAGGGCGGCAGGCAGGGCCCCCACACCGGACCACACGACCGACATCAACACGCCTTTCGTTCGATACAAGCGACCTGGTGGGGATTGCCCGGCTCCCCCTCCAACCGGACGTCAAGCTGCGGGTCCGCGCACGCGTCGACGGCGATCGGACAGCGAGGATGGAAGGCACACCCCGACGGCGGCGACAGCGGGCTGGCCGGCTCACCCGGCAGGCTGCCGGCCTTCCGGCCGAGGTCGGGGATGGAGTCGACGAGGGCGCGGGTGTAGGGATGCACCGGATCGCCGATCACCTGGTCGGCCGGCCCGATCTCGACGATGCGCCCGAGGTACATCACCGCGATGCGGTCGGCGACCACCCGGGCCACCGACAGGTCGTGGGTGACGAACACCACCGACATGTTCAGGCTGCGCCGCAGCTCACCGATGAGGTTGAGCACCGACGCGGCCAGCGACACGTCCAGCGCGCTGGTGGGCTCGTCACACAGCAGCACCGCCGGGGGCACCACCGTCGCGCGGGCCAGCGAAACCCGTTGCCGCTGACCGCCGGAGAGCTGACCGGCACGCGACTTGGCGACCTCGGCGGGCAGCCCGACGCGTTCGAGGACCTCGGCGACGGCGGCGTGACGCTGCGACCGCGACATCCCGGTGCGGCGCAACCGTTCGCCGATCAACTCCCCCACCGACAGCCACGGCGTCAGCGAGGCGCCCGAGTCCTGGAACACCATCTGCGGGCGCCCGCCGGCGATCTCCACGGTGCCCGACGAGGCTTTCTCCAGTCCGGCGATCACCCGCAGCAGCGTCGACTTGCCCGAACCGCTCTCGCCGACGATGGCCACCGACTCGCCGTGCCCGACGCGCAGCGAAACACCGCGCAGCGCATGCAGTTTGCTGTCATTGTCGCTGCCGCGGTCGAGCCAGCGCCTGCGCACGGCGAAGGTCTTGGTGACGTCGCGCAGCACCACCGACGGCGGGGCGTCGTCACGCTCGGCCGCGACCGGCGGGAACGGCTCGCCGACGTCCGCGGCGCGGGCGCCGAGGTCGGTGGTGACGACATCGAGGGGCAGCAGACAGGCGCTGACCCGCCCGGGCGCCACCGCGACGGGGTCCGGCGGTGTCGCCGAGCACTCGGGGGTGGCGAGCACACAGCGGGGTTCGAACGCACAACCGGGCAGTGGTGCCGCCGGGCTGGGCACCGCACCCGGAAGTGCGGCCAGCCTGCGGTCGCGCGGGGTGTCCAGGGTGAGCCGGGAGCGCAGCAGACCGAGGGTGTAGGGGTGTGCGGGTTTTTCCAGAACCTCTGCGATGGGCCCGATCTCGGCGATACGCCCGGCGTAGAGCACCGCGATGCGGTCGGCGATCTGGGCCGCCACCCCGAGGTCGTGGGTGATCATCACGATGCTGCAGCCGATCTCGTCGCGCAGCCGTTTGAGCAGGCGCAGCACCTGGGCCTGCACCGTGACGTCGAGGGCGGTGGTCGGCTCGTCGGCGATGATCAGGTCGGGGTCACCGGCGATGGCGATGGCGATCATCACGCGCTGCCGCAGACCGCCGGAGAGCTCGTGCGGGAAACTGCGCATGCGGCGCTTGGGTTCCGGGATACCGACCGCGGTGAGCAGGCGCAGCGCCTCCTCCTCGCTGCCCGCCGCCTCGGCGACCTGCTTGCCGATCCGCATCGTCGGGTTCAGCGAGGTCATCGGATCCTGGAAGACCGCGCCGAGATCCAGCCGGCGCACCTTGCGCAACGCCTTGGCGTCACCGCGCACCATGTCCGAACCGTCGACGCGCACGGTGCCCTCGATACGCGCCGACGAGGGCAGCAGGCCCAGCAGACTGAACCCCAGAACGCTTTTGCCGGAACCGGATTCGCCGACCAGACCGAGGATCTCCCCCTTGGCGATCGACAGCGACACGCCGCGCAGCGCGTGGATATCGCGGCCGTTGCGCCGGAACGTCACCCGCAGATCGCCGACCGTGGCGACCGGATCTGACCCGTCGACGTCCGCACCGAGCGCCTGCACGCCGACGTCGGTCACCGCGATGCCCATGACTGAACACTCCTTTGAAGTCTTCGGATCAGGGGCACCGCGTCGTGCCTGCCTGTCGGTTGACAGTTTTACGACCACCGCCGTCGCCTAAGGTGACACCGACGTAACCGTTAGGTGTCCTGAGTTTCTGTCGTGTGACAGAAATTGGCTGACTCTGCCGAAATCGCTGTGCGATGGTTCACGATGACACCATGTCGCTCGCCAGAGCAGGCCGTCCGCGCCTGCACTCCCAGCGGCGCCCGGGTCTGACGGCGCGCGAGGAAATCCTCGACGCCGCAGGCGAACTGTTCACAACGCTCGGTTACGCGGCAACCTCAACACGCGCCATCGCCGAATGGGTGGGCATCCGGCAGGCGTCGCTCTACCACTACTTCAGGACCAAGGACGACATCCTCTGCGCGCTGCTGAGCCAGACCGTCACCCCGACACTGCGGTTCGTCGAGAGCATGGCCGCGGTCGACCCGCCGCTGAACCCCGCCGAGCGACTGCATGCACTGGCCACCTTCGACGGTGAGCAATTGCTCAGTGGCCGCTGGAACCTCGGCGCGCTGTACCTGCTGCCCGAGGTCCGCGATCTGAGGCTGGAGCCGTTCTTCTCCGACCGGGAGCGGTTGCGCCGGCACTACCGGGCATGTGCGCGCGCCGTCGTCGCGCAGACCGGCGTCGACCGCGCCGCGGCGGACCTGCCGTTCCACCTTGTCGAGTCACTGGTCAACATGTGGTCGACGCCACCGGGTCGGCGGCGTGACGAATTGCCCACACACGTCGCCGACGCGTGCCTGCGGGTCGTCGGGGTGGACGACGACGCGATCCCTGCGGTCCGCGATCGCACCCGCCTGCTGTGTGACTCCGTCGGCACGTGAGGCAGGCGGCCGCGTCCGTTACCGTTGATGACGTGTTCCATGTCCTGAAATCCACCTATCTGTTCCCGGCTGAAGTCATCGAGAAGGTCCGGCCCGCCCACAAGGAGTATCTGCAGGGTGAGCTGGACGCCGGCCGCATCGTGCTGGCCGGGCCGCTCGACGACTTCTCGGGTGGCGTGCTGATCACCGGCGACATCACCGCCGAGCAGGCCGACGAGATCGTCGCCCGCGACCCGTACACGCTCGAGGGGGTGGCCCGCTATGAGCGGTCGTCGTTCAACCCCACGTTCCGGGCCCCCGGGGTCTGACAGCAACTTCACAGCCACCAACGGAATGCTGGTGGTGTCGTGGAGTGTTGCGGACACCGGGCGCCGCAGCGTTGCGGCAGAGATCTTGATTACCTGATTACCGAATGAATTTGAGGCAGCTATGACCACCACCGTTTCCGCCTACGCCGCACCGTCCGCGTCAGCGCCGCTGGAGAAGACCACCATCACCCGCCGCGAGGTCGGGCCACACGACGTGGCGTTCGACATCCACTTCGCCGGCATCTGCCACTCCGACATCCACACCGTGCGTGACGAGTGGGGCCACGCCAACTACCCGGTGGTCCCGGGCCACGAGATCGCCGGCATCGTCACCGCGGTCGGTTCCGAGGTCACCAAGTTCGCCGTCGGCGACCGGGTCGGCGTCGGCTGTTTCGTCGACTCCTGCCGCGAGTGCGAGCAGTGCCGCGCCGGCAACGAGCAGTACTGCATCGGCACTGGGATGGTCGGCACCTACAACGCGATCGGCCGTGACGGCCAGCCCACCTACGGCGGCTACAGCGGCGCGATCGTCGTCGACGAGAACTACGTCCTGCGCATCCCCGACAGCCTGCCGCTGGACGCCGCCGCTCCCCTGCTGTGCGCCGGCATCACGCTGTATTCGCCGCTGCGGCACTGGAAGGCCGGCGAGGGCACCCGGGTCGCGATCATCGGCCTGGGCGGGCTGGGCCACATGGGCGTCAAGCTCGCCGACGCGATGGGCGCGCACGTCACCGTGCTGTCGCAGTCGCTGAAGAAGATGGAGGACGGACTGCGGCTCGGTGCCGACGAGTACTACGCCACCTCCGACCGCGACACCTTCAAGAAGCTGCGCGGCTCATTCGACCTGATCCTCAACACCGTGTCGGCGAACCTCGACATGGGCGCCTACCTGAATCTGCTCAAGATCGACGGGACGCTCGTCGAGCTGGGCATGCCGGAGAAGCCGATGGCGGTTCCGGCGCACCCGCTGGCCGGTGGCCGGCGCAGCCTGTCGGGCTCGATGATCGGCGGCATCGCCGAGACCCAGGAGATGCTGGACTTCTGCGCCGAGCACAACGTGCTGCCCGAGATCGAGCTCATCCAGCCGGAGTACATCAACGAGGCCTACGACCGCGTGGTGGCTAGCGATGTGCGCTACCGCTTCGTGATCGACACCGCCTCGCTGCGCTCCTAGTTCCTCGGACCGAGACTGCGCACAGATCGCTTTCCGTTCCCGGATCGCGATCTGTGCGCAGTCTCGATTTGTCCTGTCAGTCAGGCGGATTGCGGCGGCCGACGATCAGCGGGTCGGCGGGCGTGAACGGCAGGTCGGGCAGATCGTCGAGATGGGTGCCGAACGTCGCGGCCAGCACCTCTCGCGAGTAGGCGCTCGCCGAGGCGCGCAGTCCGATGTCGGCGGGAAACAGCTGGTCGAAGAAGATCAGGAAGTGCCACTCGTCGGAGCCGATGTTCTCGATGTGGTGCGGATAGGCCCGCGGGATGAAGTACATGTCACCGCTGGTCATCGTCCAGGTGTCAAGCGTCCCATCGGGATTCATGATCGTCATGCGCGCGTCGCCGTGCTGGACGTAGCCCATCTCGGCGGTGACGGGATGCCAGTGTGGTTCGCGCATCCCGTCCTCGGCGACGCGCAGGGAGTACATCGAGATGTCCTTGAGCGCAGGCCAGTACTGGTCGCGCGCGAACCGGGCGTTGCCGCTGACGTAGTTCAAACCCGGCGCCTGGGCTTCGATGTCGAACTTGTGCGGGTCGTCGAAGTAGGCCGACGACGGGATCTCGGGATCGCCGCTGCGGGCGGCGAGTTTGTGGTCGACGGTGTCGCGGCGGATCGCGGCGAAGTCCGCGGCGGGCAGGTCGTAGGTGTTGCCCAGCACGGCGTCGGTGAACGCGCCGAACGTCGCGCCCAACCCGAAATCCTCGGGGCGCTCGTGGCGGAACGCGATGATGAACTCCGCGACGTCCTCGCCGATGTTCTCGATGTGGTGCAGGGAGCCCGAGTCGGCGTGGAACATCTGCCCGGCGGTGACGATGAAGCTGGTGAACCGGCTGTGGTCGTCGAGCATCGACACCAGTGCCGTGCCGGACACGCAGTAGGTGAGCTCGTTGGCGTTGGCGTTGGCGTGCCAGTGCGGGGTGCGCATGGCGCCGGGGTTGAGCAGAACCCGCTTGATCGACAACCGGTGGAGGATCGGCAGATTGTCGGCGGTGATCCGGCGCATCGACCCGAGGGCGTTCTCCTCGACGATCGCACCGTCGATCAGCGAAGCGGTGTGCACACCGCGGGTGCGTGAAGCGGTCATCGGCGTTCTCCTGTCGTCGGTGTTCAGCGTGCCCGCATCCGACGCCGGCGGCATCCGCGCTGACCGGAGTCCCCGGTACCGGCTAACCCCCAAAAACCGTCGAGCACCCCGCGACAACGCCCGCGGGGTGCGAGAATCCTGCGATGTGCTCCCTGCGGGTGGTCATCGCCGATGACGACGTGTTGTTGCGCGAGGGCCTGGCCAGCCTGCTGACGCGGTCGGACTTCGACGTCGTCGGTCAGGCCGGTGACGCCGACGGCCTGCTGGCACTGGTGCGTGAGCAGCAGCCCCGGCTGGTGCTGACCGACATCCGGATGCCGCCCACCCACTCCACCGAGGGACTCGACGCGGCCAAGGTCATCCGCCGGGAGTCGCCCGACACCGGAATCGTGGTGCTCTCGGCGCACATCGACGTCGACCACGCCACCGATCTGCTGGCGGGCGGGCGCGCGATCGGCTATCTGCTCAAGTCTCGGGTCACCGACGTCGACGACTTCCTGGGCACGCTGCAGCGGATCGCCAACGGCGCGTCGGTGGTCGACCCGGCGCTGGTCGCCGAACTGGTCGACGCGCGCCGCCGCGACGACCCGTTGGCCGCGCTGAGCGCCCGCGAACGGGAGGTGCTGACCTTGATGGCGGAGGGGTTGTCGAACGCGGGTATCGGCAGGCGGTTGTGGGTCACCGAGGGCACCGTGGAGAAGCACGTGCGCAGCATCCTGACGAAGCTGAACCTGCCGGAGGCCGGGGACGATCACCGCCGGGTCCGCGCGGTGATCATGTATCTCGAGTCACGCTGATCCGAGCAGGTCGCGAATCGCGTTGGGCGACAACGCCATCTTCGGCAGAAACCCGCGCGCCGGGCTGGCGGCGATGAGGTCGGCGAAGTCCTGCTCGTCGTGGGTGGAGACCAGGATGATCGCGGTACCGGCGGTCTGCCGCGCGAGGTCGGCGGCGACGTCGAACCCGCTTTCGGCGCCGAGGTCGACGTCGACCAGCGCGACGTCGGGGTGCAGCGCCCTGGTCTGGCTCAGCGCCTCGGCGCCGTCGGAGGCGGTGCCTACCACGCAGATCCCGCCGCGTTCCAGCATCGCAGTGGCGGCGGCCCGGAATCCGGCGCTGTCGTCGACGATCAGACAACGCATCGGCGGACTCCTCGGCGGTACATGTCTTCAGGGTGGCAGCGCATCTGCCGCGCAGCATTCCCGCTAACCGGAAAGTTTGAACCGGCCCGGCGGATTACCATCGGCCGGTGACCCGGCAACCACTGTCCAGCCGTCTGCTCGCGGCGCTGGTGCGGCCCACCGCCCGGCCGCTGGGGCTGGGCATCGTCGTCGCGGTCGGGTTACTGGCCGCCGAGATCCTGTTGGTGCTGGGGCTCAAGCGGATTGCGCCGGACAACGCCTACGGGGCGGTGTTCCTGTTCGGGGTGCTGGTGGTGTCGGCGGGCTGGAACCTGGTGCTGGCGCTGGCCATGTCGCTGGCGAGCACGCTGGTCTACGTCTACTTCCATCTGGAGGGCCATGACACGCTCGCCCCGTCGATCCTGATCTTTGCGACCGTGGCGCTGCTGGCCAATGTGCTGGCCAACCAGGCCCGGCTGCGCACCGCGGAGGCCGAGCAGCGGCGCCGGGAGGCGGCGGCGCTGGCGACGCAGCAGGCGGCGCTGCGGCGGGTGGCGACGCTGGTGGCGCGCGGCGCCGCACCGCGCGATGTGTACCAGACCGCGGTCGACGAACTCGGCGAGAGCCTCGACGCCCAGCACGTGACGCTGCTGCTGTTCGACGCCGGCGGCGTGTGCGAGGTGCTGGCGACGTGCGACCGCGCTGGGGTGGGATTGACTGTGGGCGAACGGTTTTCACTGGACGGCGACAGCATCAGCGCCCGGGTGCTGCACACCGCGGAACCGGCGCGCATCGACGACTACTCGGTGGCCGTCGGGGACCTCGCGCAGCGGTTGCAGAACCTGGGCACCCGGTCCGGGGTGGGCGCGCCGCTGATCGTCGACGGCACGGTGCGGGGTGCGCTGATCGTGGCGGCCACGGAGCCGTACGCGATACCGGCGGGCACCGAGGCGCACATCTGCGATTTCGCGGATCTGGTGTCGACGGCGATCGCCAACGCGGAGACACGCGCGGAGCTCACGGCGTCGCGGGCGCGCATCGTGGCGGCGGCCGATCAGGCGCGGCGGGGGTTCGAGCGCGATCTGCACGACGGGGCCCAGCAGCGGATCGTGTCGTTGAGCCTGGAGTTGCGGGCGATCGAGGCAGCGGCGACCGAGGAGGCGACGCGCACGCAGCTGGCCGGGGTCGTCGAGGGACTGGGCGGGCTGTACGCGGATCTGCAGGAGCTGTCGCGGGGGCTGCACCCGGCGATCCTGTCCAAGGGTGGGCTCGGGCCGGCGATCAAGACGCTGGCGCGGCGCTCCCCGTGCCCGTCGAACTGGACCTCGACGTCGGCGGGCGGCTGCCGGAGTCGGTCGAGGTGGCCGCGTATTACGTTGTCGCCGAATGCCTGACGAACGCGGCCAAGCACGCCAACGCCGAGGTGGTGACGGTGGCGGTCAGTCGCGACGACGACGCGGTGCGGCTGACGGTGCACGACGACGGGGATGGCGGCGCGAGCCCGGGCGGCGGGTCCGGGCTGATCGGGCTGCGCGACCGGGTTGAGGCGCTGTCAGGTGAGTTGGCGCTGGTCAGCGAGCCCGGCGACGGGACGACGGTGTCGGCGCGGATCCCGGTGGGCTAGAAGCCGCGGGTGTCGTACTGGTTGATGAACATGCCGTGGCCGGTGGCGTCGTAGCTGATCTGGGTGCGCAGGCCTTGGGGCTGGATGGTCCAGCCGTTGACCTGGTAGGTGCCGCTGTCCACGGACACCGGAGCGGCGGGCAGCTGGGCGGGGTCGGGCAGTAGACCGCGGTCGCGGTAGAACTCGCCGGTGCCGCGGACCACCACGAGGTTGAGCCGCTGGTTCCACTTGGACTCCTCGAACGGCGCCTTGCCCCACGGTTCGCCGTTGGAGAGCGCACAGACCGTCATCGGACCCCCACCGAAGGTGCCGTCGTTGGCGCTGACCAGGCATTTCACGGTGCCCTGCTGCAGCAGCACGAGCTGACCGGTGTAGTCGGTCGCGCCCGCCGGCGGCGCCAGCGCCACCAGTCCGACCGTCGCACCCGCCGCCGCAATCACCCGCCGCACCATGCCGTCTCCAGACTCCTCCGCATCAGTGAGCTTCCGACGAGGAATGCTGCCACGGCAACGACGGTGACGTGACGGTTTCGTCCTGAACTGTCACGCCGGTCGCCCGCCGGTCAGGTCTAGAAGTCCCAGTCCTCGTCCTCGGTGACGACGGCCTTGCCGATGACGTAGCTCGAACCCGAGCCCGAGAAGAAGTCGTGGTTCTCGTCGGCGTTGGGCGCCAGCGCCGACAGGATCGCCGGGTTGACGTCGGTCTCGTCCTTGGGGAACAGCGCCTCGTAGCCGAGGTTCATCAGCGCCTTGTTGGCGTTGTAGCGCAGGAACTTCTTGACGTCCTCGGTGAGCCCGACCCCGTCGTAGAGGTCCTGGGTGTACTCCACCTCGTTGTCGTAGAGCTCGAACAGCAGCTCGTAGGTGTAGTCCTTGAGTTCCTGCTGTTTGGCCGAGTCCTCCAGCGCCAGGCCGCGCTGGTACTTGTAGCCGATGTAGTAGCCGTGCACGGCCTCGTCGCGGATGATCAGCCGGATCATGTCGGCGGTGTTGGTCAGCTTCGCCCGGCTGGCCCAGTACATCGGCAGGTAGAAGCCCGAGTAGAACAGGAAGCTCTCCAGCAGCGTGGAGGCCACCTTGCGCTTCAGCGGCTCGTCACCTTTGTAGTACTGCATGACGATGGTCGCCTTGCGCTGGAGGTTCTCGTTCTCCTCCGACCAGCGGAACGCCTCGTCGATCTCGGCCGTCGAGCACAGCGTCGAGAAGATGTTGGAGTAGCTCTTGGCGTGCACCGACTCCATGAACGCGATGTTGGTGAGCACCGCCTCCTCGTGCGGCGTCACCGCGTCGGGGATCAGGCTGACCGCGCCGACGGTGCCCTGGATGGTGTCGAGCAGCGTCAGCCCGGTGAACACCCGCATGGTGAGCTGCTTCTCCGCGTCGGTCAGGGTGTTCCACGACTGGATGTCGTTGGACACCGGCACCTTCTCCGGCAACCAGAAGTTGCCCGTGAGCCGGTGCCAGACCTCGAGGTCTTTCTCGTCCTGGAGACGGTTCCAGTTGATCGCCGATACCCGGTCAATCAGCTTCATGCCATCACTCACGAGAACCCCTCTTCACCTGGAGATTTGTCCGGCGCCGCGGCGTCCGCCCCGCGACGCCTCCAACACTACAACTGGGGGGCGACAACACCGCTCTATACGAGATGTTGTGTCTGGGCGTGTCGCCCGCAAACGCGCGACGTGCACCGATTTCCACACCACGGTCGCGCTCGAGGCCGCGGGCACGACCCTGGCGTCGACGTCGGCGAACCTCAGCTCTCAGGCGGCCCGCCGCGACGCGCGCCGGCCCCCGATGAACCGGTACTCCTTCGGGTCGAAGTGCCGCGTCGCAAACCAGTACTGCCACGTCATGCCGCTCCACAGCGTCCGGTTCACGCCGTGCTCGTCGAGGTACCAGCTGCGGCACCCGCCGGTGTTGAACACGGTGCCGGCCAGGTCGCGCTGCAGCTTCTCGTTGTAGCGGTCCTGGGCCTCCCGTGTCGGCGCCAGCGCCTCTGCGCCCGCCTTGTCCACCGCGGCGATCGCCTGCGCGGC
This sequence comes from Mycolicibacterium phlei, assembly GCF_001583415.1. The sequence continues at coordinate 2,026,854 of NZ_CP014475.1, read as the reverse complement.
GTAGCGGATCTGCGACTCGATCATGAACACCACCGAGTTGTGCCCCAGCGCGGTGTTCGGCCCGAGCAGGAAGAACAGGTTCGGCATGCCGGCGACGGTGATCCCGCGCAGCGCGGCGATGCCCTCCCGGTTCCACCGGTCGACCAGGTCCTCACCGCCCGGGCCCTTGATGTGGACGTAGGTGTAGGAGTCGGTGACGTGGAAGCCGGTGGCGAACACCACCACGTCGAGTTCACGTTCGGTGCCGTCGGCGGTCACGATCCCGCGCGGGGTGAACCGCGTGATCGCCTCGGTCACCACCTCCGTCTTCGGGTCGGCGATTCCGCGGTAGTAGGTGTCGGAGTTGAGGATCCGCTTGCAACCGGCCCGGTACGACGGGGTCAGCTTGCGTCGCAGCTCGGGATCCTTGACCGACTTGCGGATGTTCCACTTGCCCAGCAGCTCACCGATTTTCAGCAGCCGCGGCTCCTTCGTCATCGCGAACCCGACGCCCTCGTGGATCCAGTAGATGCCCGCGCGCATCGCCGCCCGGGTGCCCGGGACGGTGGCGAACACGTCGCGCAGCCACTTCGGGATCGGGTTGTTGGGCCGCGGCATCACCCACGCCGGGGTGCGCTGGAACACCTTGAGTTCGGCGACGTCCTTGACGATCTCGGGCACGATCTGGATCGCGCTGGCCCCGGTGCCGATCACCGCGACCTTCTTGTCGGTCAGGTCGACCGAGTGGTCCCACTGCGCGGAATGGAATGCGGCGCCGGTGAATTCGTCGAGGCCCTCGAAGTCCGGGATCAGCGGGATGTGCAGGCCGCCGGCTCCGGAGATGACGAACTGCGCGACGAACTCGCGGCCGTCCTTGGTGAACACGTGCCAGCGGTTCTCCTCGTCGTCCCAATGCGCGCGGTCGACGTGCGAGCCGAACCGGATGTAGCGGCGCAGCCCGTACTTCTCGGTCACGCCCTTGAGGTAGTCGAGGATCTCCGGCTGGAACGACCACATGTGCGTCCAGTCGGCCTTCGGTTCGAAGGAGAACGAGTACATGTGCGACGGGATGTCGCAGGCGCACCCGGGGTAGGTGTTGTCGCGCCAGGTGCCGCCGATCTCGTCGGCCTTCTCCAGGATCAGGAACTCGACGTTGCGTTTCTGCAGCTCGATGGCCATCCCGAGTCCGGAGAACCCGGTGCCGATGATCAGGGCGCGGGTGTGCACCGGCCGGGCAGCCTGCCCCGTCGATGCCGTCTGCTCGGCAAGGGTCATGTCGCCACCGCTCTCTACTGAAACGCCGTTTTCCTGGGAACGCCGGTACCGGCTATCCGACAGCCAGTGTCCGGACCGGGACCGGTGGTGTCAACGAGTCGTCAGGCGACCGTCGGCCGCTGCTTGCGGACCGCGGTGTGAACCGGCTGGTCGACATCGATCTCGATGCCGAGCAGTTCGGCGGTGCCGTTGATGGCGCCCAGCATGATCGTGGTCATGTGCGCGATGAACTGGTCGGCGGGCATGCGCCGGGGCCGGTCGTCGTCGGGGCCCAGCCACCAGTCGGTCGCCGAGGCGGCGGTGCCGAAGATCGCGAACGCCGCCAGCTCGAACGCGGCCGGGTCCGGCGCCAGGTCCTTGAGTTCGGTGCTGATCATGTCGGCGACGGCCAGGGTGATCTCGCTGCCCTTGTTCACCGTCGTCATCGCGACCGCCGACTGGTCGGCGAACCGGCCCTGCAGCAGGAACCGCACCACGTTGGGGTGGCGCTCGACCAGGTCGACGTAGTGCTCGACCCCGCGGGCGACGATCTGGCGCGTGGAGTCGTGCTCGAGGTCGATCGACGGGATGATCGCCGCCCACAGCATGTCGCGCATCCGCTGACCGATCTCGGCGAACATGTCCGACTTGTCGGTGAAGTGCCGGTAGATCTTCGGCTTGGCGGTGCCCGCCTCCTCGGCGATCTCACGCACGCTGACGTTGGGGCCCACCCGGTCGATGGCGCGGAACGCGGCGTCGATGATCTCGGCGCGCACCTTCTTGCGGTGCTCGCGCCAGCGTTCACTACGGGCGTCCACCTTGACACCCGGCTGGCCGCTGGAGCGGGACTTCGACCCTCGTCGCACCTGGTCACTGTACCGCTCGAGCACTGCTGACCTGCTCAGACCCGGCCGTCCACTGTCACGCAAATCGCACTCGGCGAACCCGCTCCATAGAGAACGAAGCACCCGCCGCAGGTACTATCGCAGCGACAGGCAGTTCGACGAGACGAGATACATGACGCAGCGATACGACCTGGTCATCGCAGGTGGCGGGCCGTCCGGCTCGGCCGCGGCGTGGCAGGCCGCGCAGACCGGCGCGAAGGTAGTGGTCCTCGACAAGGCCGAGTTCCCGCGACCCAAGCCCTGTGGCGATGGTCTCACCGCCCGCGCCGTGAGCTATCTGCAGAAGATGGGGCTGGCCGACGAGGTCGCCACGTACCACCGCGTGAACCGCGTGACGGTGTTCAGCCCGAGCGAGTGGGAGCTGTCGTTCCCCAAGCGCCCGGGGATGCCCGACCACGGCCACACCGTCAGCCGTGAGCGCCTGGACACCACGCTGCTCAAGCACGCCGAGTCCGCAGGCGCCGAGGTGCGCCAGGGCGCGGAGGTCGCCGGGCCGATCGTGGAGAACGGCCGGGTCGTCGGCGTGACGCTCAAGAGCGGCGAGAAGGTGTTCGGCGACGCGGTGATCGCCGCCGACGGCGCCTACTCCCCCATCAAGCGGGCCCTGAAGATCGACTCGGAGTACAACGGCTACTCGGCGATCGCGATCCGCTCGGAGATGCCGGCCAACCGGCCCGACTCCGACAGCCTCGACATCTACCTCAAGCTGGTCTTCGAGGGTGATCAGCTGCCCGGCTACGGCTGGGTGTTCCCGATGGGCAACGGGCTGTTCAACATCGGACTCGGCTACGTCAACAGCTACAAGAACTGGCAGAAGATCAACGCCACCCAGTTCCTCGGCGAGTTCCTGCGCTCGCTGCCGCGCGAGTGGGATCTGCCGCCGATCGAGGAGCTCAAGAAGAACAAGAGCGTGCGGGCGTGGCGACTGCCGATGGGCTTCACCGCGTGGCCGCCGTGGCGACCCGGCGTGCTGTTCACCGGTGACTCGCTGGGTGCGGGCAAGCCGGCGTCGGGCGCGGGCATCTCCAAGGCGCTCGAATCCGGTCTGGCCGCGGGCGAGTGCGCGATCATGGCGCTGGAGAACGGTGGGCCCGACGACTTCACCAACTACGCGCAGCGGATGGAAGCCGCGTGGGGCAAGGAGTATCGGCGCGGCCGCATCATGCACAAGCTGATCGGGCAGCCGAAGCTGGCCGAGGCCGGCGTCAAGCTGATCGACAACGCGATGTTCCGCGACCGCCTGCTGAAGGCCCTGTACAAGAAGGCACAGGGCCCCCAGCACACGGTGAAGAAGTAGCCCCTAGCGGGGCACCACCGACAGCAGCACCGCGGAGTCCTCGAGCGCGTCGAGGCTGTGCCGCTCGGCCGGGATCTCGAAGTAGTCGCCGGCGGCCGCCTCGATGTTGCCGCTGGGGGCGTTCAGCCGGACCCGGCCACGCAGCACCAACAGCGTTGCCTCACCGGGGCTTTCGTGGTCGGCCAGCCCGTTGCCGGCGGCCAGCGCCAGCACGGTCTGCCGCAGCGTCTTACCACTGCCGCCGAACACACTCTGCGCGGAGCGGCCCGCCGATGCGGCCTTGGCGGCGGCGATCTGCTCGTCGGCGAGCTGGTGCAGCGACAGAGCGGTGGACGCGGTCATGAGTTCTCCTCTCGTACCCCGGGTTTCAGCCTCGGAGCGATTTCCTCTCAGCGCTCGGGGCGCAAAATCAAGTTGACCTCGCACGACCCTCCGTGCGGGTCCGGCGTCACCGACGCCTGGTACCGGGCGCCGACGGCGTCGGCGTTGCGGTCGATCACTTCCTGGATGAGTCCCTGCTGGATACCGCGCACCACCTCCGGTGCGGTGGCGGCCACCTCGGCCAGCGGGCAGGTGCAGATCTGCACCGTGATCTCGCCGAACGAGTTGAGCACCGAGCGCACCTGGAAGCCGAGCTCGTCGAGCGTGGCCACCACCATGTCGGCGATGGTGGCCTCGGACCGCAACCGGGCCACCCGCGCCCGCCGGGCCAGATCCGCGCCGATGCGCAGCGCCCGTTGCTCGCGTTCGGACGGGGTGCCGCCGAGGTGCTCGGCGAACAGTGCGACGATGTCGGCGTAGTCCAGCCGCGGCACCGGCTCGTACGTCAGCCGCGGGCGCCCCGCGCCACCTCCCTTGGCGGCGCCGCGACGCCGGATCGCGCCCTGCTCCTCCAGCGTCGCCAGGTGGAACCGGGCGGTGGTGATGTGCAGCTGCAGGGCGTCGGCGACGTACTTAGCGTCGACGGGCGCCTGCGCGGCCTTCACCAGTTCCAAGACCTTCCGCCGCTGCTGACCGGCTGCGCGGTCCGACGGCGCATCAAGCGTGTGGCGCGGGACGGACATACCCAGAGTCTGTCACGACGTCGGCACGACGCCGACGACCGCGACGGCGGTCAGCGTGTGCTTGTAGCGGTTGAAGGTGCTGCGCATCCCGAGCACCCGCTTGCGTGCGGCCGGACGGCGGATCAGGTTGCCCACGATGCGCAGCGCGCCGAGCGGACCCTCGTCGGCGAGCACGCGCAGCGGGTTGAGCAGCGCCATCTTGGCGTGCTCGACGGTGACGACCTCGAACCCGGCCTCCTTGAGCAGATCCGACCACTCCGCGGTGGTCAGCGGGCGGGCGTTGACCTTGATCGCGCGAGACATGTCGCGGCGGATGTCGTCCTTGATGTCCTGCGACAGGTTGTCGGGCTTGAGGCCGAGCTCGTGGATCGCGTAGCGCCCGCCGGGCCGCAGCACGCGGAACGCCTCGGCGACGATGGCGCGCTTGTCCTTGTCGCCCTGCATCGTCAGCATGGCCTCACCGATCACCACATCGGCGCTGCCGGAGGGCAATCCGGTGTCGGCGGCGTTGGCGACCACGACCTTGCCACCGACGGGCGCGACGATCGCCTTCACCGATTCGGTGGCCGCGGCGGTGTCGTCGACACCGACGTAGCTGCGCGGCTGCTGCGCGACGATGTCGGTGGCGGTGCGGCCCAGCCCGGGGCCCAGTTCGACCACGTCGGCGCCGTTGATCCTCGCCGCGTTCAGCAGTCGGCTGGTCAGCTCGAGCCCGCCGGGGCGCAGCACGCGCTTGCCCAGCCGGGCCAGCAGCCAGTGGCCGGGCAGATCCTCGTCGGACCGGTTGGGCAGCGGAAGTGCTTGTTGGCCAGTCATGTTCGAATCGTCCTCTCTAAAGCGGCGATCACGAAGATCGCCGTGAACACGGAGCATGTGTACAGCAGTGCAAAACCCTGTCCCCACGGCGGGGCCAGTACGGTGTCTTGGCCGGTGGCGTACACCGCGTTGAGCAGCGGCATGAACCGTTGCACGGTGGCGCCGCTGGGCAGGTATCCGGCGGCGGTCTCGAATGCGTACGCCCACACCAGGATCGCCGCGACCGCGCCCAACGGTGAGCGGATCAGCGCGCCGACGCCGACACCGGCGGCCGCGGCGAAGAACGCCAGCAGCGGAACCGTCCACAGCAGCCGCTGCCCCACCGCGTCGGTCGCCGAGACCGGCCCGTACACCGTCGGCGCCAGCAGCGGCAGCGCCACCAGCACGAGCACCAGCGTCGCGAACGCGACCAGCGCGCCCAGCACGCCGTAGAACAGCCACCGCCCCAGCAGCACCGGTCCCGGACGTGCCATCGCCAACCGGACGTATTCGCTGATGCCGGAACGGCTTTCGCTGGCCTGCCCGTCCGCGGCGGCGACCGCCGCCATGATGACGGTGATCGTGATGACCCAGTAGGCGGCGTTGGAGGTGGTCACCTGCAGCACCGAGATCTGGCCCGGGATGCGCGCGAACGACTCGGCGACCAGCGCGATCCCGAAGGTGATGACGGCGGGGATCGCGACGGCCGCGGGCACCATCACGGTCCACAGCCGGCCGGGTCCGCCGGTGCGCACCCGCTCGGCGCGTACGCTGCGCAGGACGGCGTTCACGCGCACTCCAGCAGCGTCGATTCCAGCCACTCGCGGGTGTCGACGCCTGCGGGCCGCAGCTCGTCGAGCCCGCCGGTGGCCCGCAGTCGGCCGTCGGCCAGCAGCGCGATGTGGTCGGCGGTCAGCGCCACCTCCGACAGCAGGTGGGTGGCGACGACGACGGTGCGGCCGCGCTGCGCGAGATCGCGCAGCAGGGACCGGAACCAGACGATGCCGGGCACGTCGAGACCGTTGAGAGGTTCGTCGAACAGCACCGCCTGGGGATCGGCGAGCAGGGCGCTGGCGATCGCGACGCGCTGGCGCGCCCCCAGCGACAGCCGGCCGATGCGGCGGTCGCGGTGGGTGTCGAGCCCGGTGTCGTGCAGCACCGCGTCGACGCGGGCGGCGTCGACGCCGGACAGCGCGGCCAGCCAGGCCATGTGGCGGCGCACGGTGTGGCGGGCATCCATGGCGTCGGGCCCGAGGTGCAGGCTCAGCAGCCGCGGGTCGCCGCCGGGGCGGCGGCCGCACACGGTGACGGTCCCGCCGTCGGGGCGGATCAGCCCGGCCAGCAGCCGTAGCAGGGTGGTCTTGCCCGCTCCGTTGAGGCCTAGCAGTGCGGTCACCGCGCCGGCGGGAAACGTGACGGTGACGTCGTCGGTGACCAGACGGTCCCCGAAACTCTTTGTCAGTCCGACCGTTTCGATCACGGGGCAATCACTGGAAGTTGCACGGGATCGGCAGGCCCATGGTCTTGATGCCGTTGCACAGCGACTTGCTGGCCAGTTTCCACCGGCCGTCGATGCGCCGCCACTCGGCCTCGACCTGGATCGTCGGCGCACCCTGCCGGCTGGCGTTGATGATCGCGGTGTGCCGGTCGCCGTCGTGGGTCTCCGGCCCGGTCACCTGGCTGGAGCCCTTGGGCGCACGGAAGAAGCCGATCTTGTAGATCATCTTCGGCACAATGACCGCGCGGTCACCGCCTTCGAGCTGGGCGGCCTTGACCCAGTCGGGTGCGGGAGTGGCGACCAGCAGACGGATCTGCGCGTCGAGTTCGGCCAGAGAGGGCACCTCGGAGGTGATCGCGAACTCGTGGTCGGTGGCCTCGGGCTGGGCGGCGGCCGCGGGCGCGACGAACAGCGAGCCGACGACGACCGTCGCGACGAGGAGGCACAGGCGCCTGATCATGCACGCAACTCCTATTTAGAGGAAAACTTTCCGCTAAATGTAGAGAGCCTTACCTAATTAGGCAAGCCTTGCTTGATTTCATCGGGGTTTCTCGTCGTACCCCGGGTCTAGGGTGAGCCGCATGGAACAGCGAATCAGCCTGCTCACGCTCGGAGTCGACGATCTAACGAGGTCGCGGGCGTTCTTCGAGGACGGCCTCGGCTGGACTCCGGCCGGTGTGTACGAGGGCGTGGTCTTCTACCAGCTCGCCGGCATCGCGCTGGCGCTGTTCGGCCGCGACGACCTGGCCGCCGACTGCGGGGTCCCCGTCGACGGCCGGTTCAGCGGTATCAGCATCGCGATCAACCAGCGCACCGAGGCCGAGGTCGACGAAGTCATGGCGCAGGTGCGGGCGGCCGGCGGGACGATCATCAAACCGGCCGAGAAGACCTACTGGGGCGGGTATTCCGGGTACTTCGCCGACCTCGACGGCCACGTGTGGGAGGTCGCGGTCAACCCGGCGTGGCTGATCAACGACGACGGCACGGTCACCGTCCGCTAGCGTCTCCCCCGCTTCGGCTTCACCGGCCTGCGGGCCGTCTTCCCGGCGGCGGCACGGGCGGCCTGCCTGGCGAGCGCCTTCTCCCGTGCGGTGCGTTTCGGCGGCGGCTGGGTCTGCCCGCGTGAGGAACCGGGCCTGCGGCCCCGCACGATCCCGATGAACTCCTCGACCAGCGCCGACGGCGACCCCTCCGGGAACGCGAGCGCGACCGCACAGGTGGGCGCGTCGGCGATGGGCCGGTAGGTCAGATCCTTGCGGTGGTACAGCCGCGCCAGCGACTGCGGCACGATCAGCGCCCCCATCCCGGTGGCGACGAGTTCGATTGCGGCCTCGGTGGTTTCGGGCCGGTACTCGACCGGCTCACCGGGAGCCTCGGGCCAGTCGACGACGTCGTCGAGCGGGACCAGCCTGGGTTCGCCGTCGAGGTCGGCGGCGGTGATCTCGTCGGCGGCGGTGACGACGTGGTCGGTGGGCACGACGACGACCGTGGTCTCCTCGTAGAGCGGGATGACCGCGAGGCCGGCGGTGTCGGCGGGCAGACGCAGCAGGGTCAGGTCGACGGTGCCGTCGCGCACTGCGTCGGCGGCGTCGGCCGCGGCGACGGTATGCAGGTGCAGGGTGACGTCGCGGTGGCGTTGCGCCCAGATCCGGGCCCACTTGGCGGGCGTCCCACCGGGCATGTAGCCGAGGGTGAGGGACTGCGGGGTCACCGCCTCAGGCTACCGATACGCTGGTCCCATGAGCAGGGCGAACACACAGTCCATGAAACCCGCGACCGCGGCGAGGAAGCTGGACGTGTACCTGCCCGCGACGCCGCCGGAGTTCCAGGCCAACCCGATCACCCGCGACGAGCTGGCGGCGCTGCAGGCCGATCCGCCGCAGTGGCTCAGGGATCTGCGCAAGAACGGGCCGCATCCGAAAAACCTGGTGGCCGCCAAGTTGGGCATCTCGATCGCCGCGCTGGCCCGCCACGGTGTCGGCACCGCGCTCACCACCGCCGAGATCAACCAGATCATCGAGGACAACCCGGAGTGGCTGGCCGCCGAGCGCGAGAGCTATCAGCAGGTGCTGCGCGAGGAACGCGAGCGCAAGGCGCAGCGGGCTCGCTGACCACGCCGAGTGTGGGCTTGACGCACACCGAATCGCGTTTTCGCGTACACAACTCCACACTCGCGCGCGAAATGAGGCCCTACAGCATGCAGGAGACGCAACCCTCCACTTCCGTGCCTTCCAGAGCCATCTGGCGCAGCCGGATGTAGTAGAGCGTCTTGATTCCCTTGCGCCAGGCGTAGATCTGCGCCTTGTTCACGTCGCGCGTGGTGGCGGTGTCCTTGAAGAACAGCGTCAGGCTCAGGCCCTGGTCCACGTGCTGGGTGGCCGCGGCGTAGGTGTCGATGACCTTCTCGTAGCCGATCTCGTAGGCGTCCTGGAAGTACTCCAGGTTGTCGTTGGTCATGTAGGGCGCCGGGTAGTAGACGCGGCCGATCTTGCCTTCCTTGCGGATCTCGATCTTCGACGCGATCGGGTGGATCGAGCTCGTCGAGTGATTGATGTAGGAGATCGACCCGGTCGGCGGCACCGCCTGCAGGTTCTGGTTGTAGATGCCGTACTTCTGCACCGACTCCTTGAGCTGGCGCCAGTCCTCCTGCGTCGGGATGTGAATCCCGGCGTCGGCGAACAGCTTCCGCACCTTCTCGGTCTTGGGCTCCCACACCTGGTCGGTGTACTTGTCGAAGAACTCGCCGCTGGCGTACTTCGAGTTCTCGAAGCCCTTGAAGTGCTTACCCCGCTCGATCGCGATCTTGTTCGACGCGCGGATCGCGTGGTAGCAGACCGTGTAGAAGTAGATGTTGGTGAAGTCGATGCCCTCTTCGGAGCCGTAGAAGATCCGCTCGCGCGCCAGGTAGCCGTGCAGGTTCATCTGCCCCAGGCCGATGGCGTGCGACTCGTCGTTGCCCTTCTCGATGGACGGCACCGACGTGATGCGGGTCTGGTCGCTCACCGCGGTCAGCGCCCGGATCGCCACCTCGACGGTCTGCCCGAAGTCCGGCGAGTCCATCGCCTTGGCGATGTTCAGCGACCCCAGGTTGCAGGAGATGTCCTTGCCGACCTTCTTGTAGGACAGGTCGTCGTTGAACTCCGACGGCGTGGAGACCTGCAGGATCTCCGAGCACAGGTTCGAGTGGGTGATCTTGCCGGCGATCGGGTTCGACCGGTTCACCGTGTCCTCGAACATGATGTACGGGTAGCCGGACTCGAACTGCAGCTCGGCCAGCGTCTGGAAGAACTCGCGCGCGTTGATCTTCGTCTTGCGGATCCGGCTGTCGTCGACCATCTCGTAGTACTTCTCGGTGACCGAGATGTCGGCGAACGGGACGCCGTAGACCCGCTCGACGTCGTACGGCGAGAACAGGTACATGTCGTCGTTGCGCTTGGCCAACTCGAAGGTGATGTCCGGGATCACCACGCCCAGCGACAGCGTCTTGATCCGGATCTTCTCGTCGGCGTTCTCACGCTTGGTGTCGAGGAACCGGTAGATGTCGGGATGGTGCGCATGCAGGTACACCGCACCGGCCCCCTGCCGGGCGCCGAGCTGGTTGGCGTAGGAGAACGAGTCCTCCAGCAGCTTCATGATCGGGATGACGCCCGAGCTCTGGTTCTCGATGTTCTTGATCGGGGCGCCGTGCTCACGGATGTTGCTCAGCAGCAACGCCACACCGCCGCCGCGCTTGGACAGCTGCAGCGCGGAGTTGATGGAGCGCCCGATGGATTCCATGTTGTCCTCGATGCGCAGCAGGAAGCAGGACACCGGCTCACCGCGCTGCTTCTTGCCCGAGTTCAGGAACGTCGGGGTGGCCGGCTGGAACCGGCCGTCCATGATCTCGTCGACGAGCTTCTCGGCCAGGTCGGTGTCACCGGCGGCCAGCGTCAGCGCCACCATCACGACGCGGTCCTCGAACCGCTCCAGGTAGCGCTTCCCGTCGAAGGTCTTCAGCGTGTAGGACGTGTAGTACTTGAACGCGCCCAAAAACGTCGGGAAGCGGAACTTCTTGGCGTACGCGCGATCCAGCAGCGCCTTGATGAAGTCGCGGGAGTACTGGTCGAGCACCTCGCGCTCGTAGTACTCGTTCTCGATCAGGTAGTCGAGCTTCTCGTCGTAGCTGTGGAAGAAGACGGTGTTCTGGTTGACATGCTGCAGGAAGTACTGCTTGGCGGCTTCCTTGTCCTTGTCGAACTGAATCCTGCCGTTCTCGTCGTACAGATTCAGCATCGCGTTGAGCGCGTGGTAGTCCGCCTCCCCGGGCAGCACGTGCCCGGCCGGGTTCGCGGTGGTTACAGGCTCTGCAGCTGTGACGGTTGGTGGCACGTCTGGTCCTTCCAAAAGTCTTCCAAGCCCGCCCGGACGGCGTCGACGTCGTCCGGGGTTCCCATCAGTTCGAAGCGGTACAGGTACGGCACGTTGCACTTGCGCGAGATGACATTGCCCGCATAGGCGAACTCCGCACCGAAGTTGTTGTTGCCCGCGGCGATCACGCCGCGGATCAACGACCGGTTGTGTTCGTTGTTGAGAAACGCGATGACCTGCTTGGGTACGTAGCCGCCCGCGTTGATGTCGGGGGTGGCCTTACCGCCGCCGTAGGTGGGCACCACCAGCACGTAGGGCTCATCGACCTCGATGCGCTCGTGCAGGGGGATGCGGATCACCCGGTCGGCGGGCAGTCCCAGTTTCTGGACGAAGCGGTGGGTGTTCTCCGAGACGCTGGAGAAGTAGACGAGAAGGCTCATCTCGTTCCCCCTTCCTCTCGTCCGAATACCCCGTTGATGCCCGTCTCCCCCGCTACGCGGTGGCCTGCACGGCCGCGAGGGCCTTGATCCGGTCGGGGCGGAAGCCCGACCAGTGCTCGTTGCCTGCCACCACGACCGGGGCCTGCAGGTAGCCCAGCGCCATGACGTAGTCCCGGGCCTCGGTGTCGAGGGAGATGTCGACCTTCTCGTAGGCGATACCCGCCTTGTCCAGCGCCTTGAAGGTCGCGGTGCACTGCACGCACGCCGGCTTGGTGTAGACGGTGACCAGAGAACCTGCGGGCTGGGACATTCGTACTGCTCCTCTAGCGACTGGAACGGGAACTGGCAACTGGTCGGGAACGGGGTTACGCCGGGACCTACTGGTCTCAGCGGTCCGCCGGCCCCGGAAATTCCTGCGGTCCGAGATCCGTCGGCCGGTGCCTGCGCAGCCGGTTTTCCGGGTCTCCGACCGACCCTTGTGGGGGTCGGAATCGTGGGGGCCTGCCGGTGCTCGAAACACTACACCTTGTGGCCTTCATTGCGAAGAGATACTAGATGTTCTGAATGACATTTTTGAAATTCCCAGGTCGTAAGCTTTTTACGCACGACACGCCCGGCGTGTCGCGCGTCACAGCGACCGGCGTGTCGCGCGTGCCCCCTAGATGTAGCACCGGCCACCGACAACTCGACCGCCCCGAGACGGCGCCCACAGCCCGGACAGCAAAGCGCCGGCCCGGTCACGATCGACCGGGCCGGCGCCTGCGGATAGGTACCGGGATAAGTACTGTCAGGCCACCTCGGCGGCCAGCTTGCCGACGATGTCACGCACCGTCGCGGCGACCTCGGCGTGCTCGCGCGGGTGCTTCCCGTCCAGCGTCTTGCTCGGCAGCGACAGCTTCAGGTCCTCGACCACCCGCGGTCCCGCGATCCCGAACGACTTGCGGGTCTCGTCATGAGCCCACACACCGCCGTACTGGCCCAGGGCCGCGCCGATCACGGCCAGCGGCTTGTCCTTGAGCGCACCGTTGCCGTACGGCCGGGACAACCAGTCGATGGCGTTCTTGAGCACACCCGGGATGCTGGCGTTGTACTCGGGGGTGACGACGAGGGTGGCGTCGGCCTCGGCGGCGGCCGCGCGCAGGGCGGCGACCGGCTCGGCGACGTCCTCGGTGTCGATGTCCTCGTTGTAGAAGGGCAACTCGGCCAGCCGGTCGAACGGCTTGAGCTGCACACCCTCGGGGGCGCTCTCGATCGCCAGCTCGGCCAGCTGCCGGTTGATCGAGCCCGCCCGCAGGCTGCCAACCAGCACCAGCACGGTGATGTCCTTGTTGTCCGACACGTCGGTTTCCTTTCGGTCGTTCGGGAGTATCGTCGCACGACTCAACCGGACTACGGTCCGAATAATTCCGCCTGAACTAAACTACTGACATGGCTGCCCCTCGTCCCGTGCAGGAGCTGCAGGTGGCCGGCCAACCTCCGACCGAACGCGGGGACGCGGCACGCAATCGCACCCTACTGCTCGAGGCGGCCCGCCGCCTGATCGCCGAGCGCGGCCCCGACGCGGTGACCACCGACGACATCGCCACCGCCGCCGGGGTGGGCAAAGGCACGCTGTTCCGTCGCTTCGGCAGCCGGTCGGCGTTGATGATCGAGCTGCTCGACGAGGACGAGAAGGCCCATCAACACGCGTTCCTGTTCGGGCCGCCGCCGCTGGGTCCGGGTGCGCCGCCGCTGGAGCGACTGCTCGCCTACGGCCGCGCCCGGCTGGAGTTCGTCCACGCCCACCTCGCCCTGCTCCTGGAGGCCAACCGCGACCCGAACGCGCGGTTCAACGCGCCGGCCACCCTGCACCACCGCCATCTGCGGGTGCTGCTCGAGCAGGCCGGCACCACCGGCGACCTCGACGCCCAGGCCGCCGCGCTGCAGGCACTGCTGGACGCCGAGTACGTCCAGCACCAGCTCCGCGAGGGCGGGCACACGCTGCCCTCGCTCGCCGACGCGTGGGAGTCGGTGGCACGCAAACTCTGCGGCATATGAGGCGGCATATGAGCCACCGCTGGGTCCTGCACGTCGACCTCGACCAGTTCCAGGCCGCGGTGGAGATCCGGCGCCGCCCGGAACTGGCGGGCCTGCCGGTCATCGTCGGCGGCAACGGCGATCCCACCGAACCCCGCAAGGTCGTCACCTGTGCGTCCTATCCGGCGCGCGAGTACGGCGTGCACGCCGGGATGCCGTTGCGCAGCGCGGCCCGCAAGTGCCCCGATGCGGTCTTCCTGCCCCTGGACACCGACGCCTACGACGCGGCCTCCGAGCAGGTGATGGGTCTGCTGCGCGACTTCGGCCATCCCGTCGAGGTGTGGGGCTGGGACGAGGCCTACGTCGGCGCCGACCTCGACGGCGACCCCGTCGAGCTCGCCGACCGCATCCGCGAGGTCGTCGCCGCCGAGACGGGGCTGACGTGCTCGGTCGGCATCAGCGACAACAAACAGCGCGCCAAGGTGGCGACCGGCTTCGGCAAGCCGCGCGGCACCGATCCGGCCCGCGGCGTGTACCTGCTCACCGACGAGAACTGGATGGCGGTGATGGGCGACCGTCCGGTCGACGCTCTGTGGGGTGTCGGCCCGAAGACCGCGAAAAAGCTTGCCGGCCTGGGCATCACCACCGTCGCTGACCTGGCGTCCACCGACCCGACGGTGCTGACCTCGACGTTCGGCCCGACCACCGGGTTGTGGATCCTGCTGCTGGCCAAGGGTGGCGGCGACGACACCGTCCGCGCCGAACCGTGGGTGCCGCGTTCGCGCAGCCATGTCGTCACCTTCCCGCAGGACCTCGACGACCCCGCCGAGATGCGCTCGGCCCTCGTCGACCTCGCGCACCGCACGCTCGCCGACATCGTCGCGCAGCACCGCGTCGCCGAACGCGTCGCGGTCACCGTGCGCACCAGGACCTTCTACACCCGCACCAAGATCCGTAAGCTGCCCGCACCGACCACGGACCGAGACCTCATCACCGCCACCGCACTCGACCTGCTCGCCGAGTTCGACCTCGACCGGCCGGTGCGACTGCTGGGCGTGCGGCTGGAGCTGACCCCACCGGAAGGCGGGTACTGACCCGATGCTGCAGACGATCGCCATCCGCGGGTACCGCTCCCTGCGCGACGTGGTGCTGCCGCTGGCCCGGCTGACCGTGATCACCGGCGCCAACGGCACCGGTAAGTCGTCGCTGTACCGGGCGCTGCGCCTGCTGGCCGACTGCGGCCGCGGCGAGGTGATCGGCTCACTGGCCCGCGAGGGCGGGCTGGAGTCGGTGCTGTGGGCCGGCCCCGAGCAGCTCGGCGGCGCCCGCCGCACCGGCAAGGTCGAGGGCACCATCCGCACCGGCCCGGTCTCCCTCGAGATGGGGTTCGCCGCCGACGATTTCGGTTACCTCGTCGACCTCGGGCTACCGCAGATGGCCGGCCCCGGTTCGCTGTTCGCGCGCGATCCGGAGATCAAGCGTGAGGCGGTGTTCGCCGGACCGGTGATGCGACCCGGCACGACGCTGGTGCGCCGCACCCGCGATTACGTGGAGACCGCCTCGGAGTCCGGCCGCGGGTTCGACAAGCTGTCGCAGGCGCTGCCGCCCTACCGCAGCGTGCTCGCCGAGTACGCCCACCCTGGTGCCCACCCGGAACTGGCGGCGGTGCGGGACCGGTTGCGGGCGTGGCGGTTCTACGACGGCTTCCGCGTCGACGCCGCCGCGCCGTGCCGCCGGCGTCACGTCGGCACCCGCACCCCGGTGCTCGCCGACGACGGCTCGGACCTGGCGGCGGCCATCCAGACCATCATCGAGGCCGGTTTCGACGACCTGGCCCGCGCGGTGGCCGACGCGTTCGACGGGGCGACGGTCTCGGTGGCCGTGCACGACGGACTGTTCGACCTGCGCCTGCACCAGCCCGGGATGCTGCGCCCGCTGCGGGCTGCCGAACTGTCCGACGGCACACTGCGTTTCCTGCTCTGGGCGGCCGCGCTGCTCAGCCCGCAGCCGCCGTCGCTGATGGTGCTCAACGAGCCCGAGACCTCCCTGCACCCCGATCTGGTGCGCCCGCTGGGCCGGCTCATCAACACCGCGGCGGGCACCACGCAGGTCGTCGTCGTCACCCACTCGAAGACCCTGCTCGAAGCCCTGGCGGCCGTCCCCCTCGACGAGGACTACCACACCGCGGACGCAATTCAGATCGCGTTGTACAAGGATCTCGGCGAGACCCGCATCGAGGGGCAGGGCCTGCTGACCACGCCGCCGTGGGACTGGGGTTCCCGCTAGCCGCTAACCGCGCCGCGCCGGCCGCAACGCCTTGGTGAACAACACGTTCACCGACCGCATCGCCACGCTGTAGGGCCACCACGCCACCCGCTTGAACAGATACAGCGCGCGGATGTCGGCGGAGGTGTAGATCAGGAAGCGGTTGCGCCGCACGCCCTTGAGGATGCACTCGGCGACGTGCTCCGGGGACACCGCGTGCCCGCTGAACCGGTCGGTCCACTTCTGCACCCGTGGGTCCTCGCGGTCCACGCCGGCGATCTGAACCGTCTGCACCAGAGGCGTTTTCACCGCGCCGGGCACCACGACCGAGACCCCGATGCGGTGGCGGGCCAGGTCGAACCGCAGCACCTCCGACAGTCCGCGCAACCCGAACTTGCTGGCGCTGTAGGCCGCATGCCACGGCAGCGCCACGATCCCGGCCGCCGAGGACACGTTGACCAGGTGCCCGCCGGTGCCCGCGGCCACCATCGGCGGTACGAACGTCTCGATGACGTGGATGGGGCCCATCAGGTTGACGTCGACCATCGACCTCCAGTGCTGGTGGGTCAGCGTCGACACGGTGCCCCACGCGGAGATCCCGGCGATGTTCATGACGATGTCCATCGCCGGGTGCCGCGAGTGGACGTCGTCGGCGAACGCCTTGACCGCGTCGTAGTCGGAGATGTCCAGGGCGCGGTACTCCGGGACCTCGGCACCCAGGGCGCGCGCGTCGGCGACGGTCTTCTCCAGCCCCTCGGCGTCTCGGTCGGTGAGGAAGAGCTCGGCGCCCTCGGCGGCGAGCCGCAGCGCGGTGGCGCGGCCGATGCCGCTGGCGGCTCCGGTGATCAGACAACGCTTGTTCGCGAATCCCGGATGCGCCATGGCGATGAGGATACCCAGTCCGGTCAGCCGTCCCGGCGCTCTTCGGAGCGCATGTGCCCCCAGAACGCGGCCACCCACAGCTTCTCGAGCGCCTCGATCGCGCGGTTCGGGTCGATACCGCGGCCGACGAACGCGCTGTCGTGGGTCAGCGTCATGGCCGTCGTCGCGGCCAGGGTGCGCACCAGCGCGGGCAGGTCGTCGGAGATGGGACGGGCGTCGGCGTCCTGCTCCAACAGCGCGATCAGCTTCTCGATGATGCCGTCGTAGAAGTCGTCCATCATCTCGCGGATCTTCTTGTCGGTGTTGCGCGCGACCCCGCACGCCGACAGCACCGGGTCGTCGTTGGCGTACACCGCGGCGGCGCTGCCGACCATCCGCTTGGCGAAGGCCTCCGGCGACTCGCCGGGCTCGCGGGGCGCGAAGTGGTGGGTGAGGCTGTCGAGCATCTCCCCGGCACCGGCGAGCACCTCGGCGAGCACCGCGTACTTGGAGTCGAAGTAGAAGTAGAAACCCGATCGCGCCACACCCGCACGTTCGCTGATGGCGCTGACCGACAGGTCCGCGAACGACTGTTCCTTGACGAGCTCGCGGACGGCATTGATGATCGCGTCGCGCTGCCGGTCGCCGCGGCTGCGACGCGCTTGCGGTGCTGGTTGGGCGGTCATCGCCCTAGACCTTCGCACCACGACGCGCCCAGTACAAACTTGACATGCGTCAAGTCTGCCATTCAGGATGACGGTAGGAGTGACAACGGCCACAGTCCTTTCTGCCTGAGGAGTAGCTCATGCCGACCATCAGCACCACCGACTACCTGCTCGACCAGGCGAAGCGGCGGCTGACCCCGACACTGAACAACCTGCCGCTGGGGCCGCTGGAGCGGCATTTGAACAACCGTGAGTGGAAGCAGTTCAAGCTGGCCGAGCCGCCCGCGGGCAGCGGCCTGAAGCCGGTGATGGGCGACGCCGGCCTGCCGATCCTCGGTCACATGATCGAGGCGTTCCGCGGCGGTCCGGACTACGTGCTGCAGGTCTACCGCAAGTACGGCCCGGTGCACTACGCCTACTCCCCCGCGCTGTCGTCGGTGTCCGCGCTGGGTCCCGACGCCACCCAGGTCGTCTTCTCCAACAAGAACAAGGACTTCTCACAGAAGGGCTGGCACCCGGTCATCGGCCCGTTCTTCAACCGCGGCCTGATGATGCTCGACTTCGAAGAGCACATGTTCCACCGGCGGATCATGCAGGAGGCGTTCACGCGCACCCGGCTGTCGGGCTACGTCGAGCACATCGACAAGGTGGCCTCGAAGGTGGTGGCCAACGACTGGGTCGCCAACGACCCGCGGTTCCTGCTGCACCCCGCGCTCAAGGAGCTCACCCTCGACATCGCGTCGGTGGTGTTCATGGGGCACGAGCCGGGCACCGACCACGAGCTGGTCACCAAGGTCAACGAGGCGTTCGCCATCACCACCCGCGCCGGCGGCGCGATCATCCGCACCAGCGTTCCGCCGTTCAAGTGGTGGCGCGGGCTGCAGGCGCGCAAGGTCCTGGAGGACTACTTCGAGGAGCGGGTCAAGGAGCGCCGCGACGCCGAGGGCACCGACATGCTGACGGTGCTGTGCCACACCGCCGACGAGGACGGCAACCGGTTCAGCGACGAGGACATCGTCAACCACATGATCTTCCTCATGATGGCCGCCCACGACACCTCGACGTCGACGCTGACCACCATGGGCTACTACCTGGCGGCCAACCCCGAGTGGCAGGAGCGCTGCCGCGAGGAGTCCGAGCGCATCGGCGACGGACCGCTGGACATCGAGGCGCTGGAGAAGCTCGAGACCTTCGACCTGGTCATCAACGAGTCGCTGCGGCTGGTCACCCCGCTGCCGTTCAACGTGCGCCAGGCCGTGCGCGACACCGACATCCTGGGCTACTACATCCCGGCGGGCACCAACGTCGTGACCTGGCCCGGCCTCAACCACCGGCTGCCCGAGATCTGGACCGACCCGGAGAAGTTCGATCCCGACCGCTTCTCCGAACCGCGCTCGGAGCACAAGAAGCACCGCTACGCGTTCTCGCCGTTCGGCGGCGGTGCGCACAAGTGCATCGGCATGGTGTTCGGTCAGCTCGAGATCAAGACCGTCATGCACCGACTGCTGCGCAAGTACCGCCTGGAGCTGCCGCGGCCGGGCTACAAGCCGAAGTACGACTACGCGGGTATGCCGGTCCCGATGGACGGCATGCCGATCGTGCTGCGGCCCCTGCACTGAGTTCTGTTGTCGCGAAACTGTATTCCCGCTGCGAAAGGCCGGGTACCGGCCCGCGGGAATACAGTTTCGCGGCGTTTTCGCCGCGTCTCGGGACGCGGTTTCAGGACGAGGTGAGCAGCCGGTTGGCGCACGCGATGACCGCGTTGAGCGCCGACTGCGTGGCGTCCTCGGACAGGCCCAGCGCCCACTGCGCGTGCAGCCCGTCGGAGCCGCGGATGAATGTGGCGGTGCGCTCACCGGCGCGCACCTGGTGAAAGTCGATCAGTTCCACCGGGATTCCGTAGTCGTAGAGCATCGCGGTGAGCGCGGCGACAGGCCCGGAGGCGGCCGCCGACGTCGCGCAGGTGCGCTCGCCGATCGTCAGCGTCGCCTGGTAGTGCCGGGCCTGCGGGCCCAGCCGGGTGGCGGGCCGCGCCCCGTCGGTGCAGTTCCAGTCGCCGAGCCGCACCGGCCACGACGTGGGGGCGTACTCGGCCAGGAAGGTGTCGAACGGCATCGTGTCGGCCTGCTCCCGCAACCCCCGTGGCATCGGGGCGTTCAGGTGAGCGGCGAAGGAATGCGGTGCGAACGAAAGAGTCATGGTGTGCCGGTTCTTGTTCTCGAAGGAGTGACCGACTACATAGCAACGACCCACAGCGGGGGGTCGGTCAGAATCAGACCCCGCTGCGGGTTGCTACTACGAGTCGCCTCGGCACGGGACCGATGCTAGTCCTGCCGCGGCGGGCGACGCAAAGTAATTTCCGTCGCGATCTTTTTTCAACTGTGGCGCGCGACGCCCGGCGCGGTGAGATCGTGTTTCCTACTTTTGGCGTCGACACGACCTGGGGGGCCACGTGCGAGAAGCGGAGCCGTCACCGGCGGCGGACCCGGACACCGTCGCGGGCCTGGGCGAACGGGTGGGATCCTTCCGCTATTTCGCCGACGAAGCCCGGTGGGAGTGGTCCGATGCCGTCGCCCAGATGCACGGCTACCCGCCGGGTGAGGTCGAGCCGACCACCGAGCTGCTGCTGTCGCACAAGCATCCCGACGACGCCGCCAGCGTGGCGCTGCTGATCGACGCGGTCACCGGGGAGGGCAGGCCGTTCAGCAGCCGCCACCGCATCGTCGACAGACACGGCACCGTGCGTCCGGTGCTGGTCATCGGCGAACGGCTGCGCGACGACGACGGCACCGTGATCGGCACCCAGGGCCTCTACCTGGACCTGAGCAACGTCGCGGCCGGTACCGTGGACGCCGCGATCGCCGACTTCACCGAGCACCGCGCCATCATCGAGCAGGCCAAGGGCATGCTGATGGTGACCTACGGCATCCCCGCCGAGCGGGCCTTCGACATCCTGGTGTGGCGTTCGCAGGACAGCAACACCAAGCTGCGCACGCTGGCCACTCAGGTCGTCGCCGACTTCACCACGATGCTGCAGATCCCCGGCGACATCCGGGAGCGCGCCGACCATCTGCTGCTCACCGCACACAAGCGGATCGGCGAGCGCCGACGCGACGGCGACTAGCACCACGCACTACCGTGTGTGGGTGATGTCCGCGCACCCGATACGGCAGGAGCCGTCCCCAGGTCGCCCATGACCTGGGCTCTACTGTTCGCCGCGGGCATCCTCGGCGGTCTCACCGGCAGCGTCGCAGGCCTGGCGTCGGTGGCCACCTACCCGGCGCTGCTGGTGGCGGGGCTGCCGCCGGTGACCGCGAACGTCACCAACACCGTCGCGCTGGTCTTCAACGGGGTCGGCTCGGTGCTGGGCTCCCGCCCCGAACTGCGCGGCCGCGGCCGCTGGGTGCTGCGCATGCTGCCGGTCGCCCTGCTGGGTGGGCTGGCCGGCGCGGTGCTCCTGTTATCCACGCCCGCAGAGGGTTTCGAGAAGGTGGTGCCGATCCTGCTGGGCTCGGCCTCGGTGGCGATCCTGCTGCCGCGACGCCCGCCCGACGACGGCGACGGCGAGGGCCGGCCCGTGCTGCGCACCGTCGCGGAGCTCGCGGCGATCTTCGCGATCTGCATCTACGGCGGCTACTTCGGTGCCGCCGCGGGGGTGCTGCTGCTGGCGCTGTTCCTGCGCACTGGGCACGGCTCGCTCGCGGTGGCCAACGCGGGCAAGAACGTCGTGCTCGGGCTCGCCAACCTCGTCGCCGCGGTGGTGTTCGCGGTCGTGGCGCCGGTGCAGTGGTGGGCCGTGCTGGTGCTCGGGCTGGGCTGCCTGATCGGCTCGCGGCTGGGGCCGGTGGTGGTGCGGCACGCACCGTCGGGACCGCTGCGGCTGGCGATCGGCGCGGCCGGGGTTGCGCTGGCCGTCAAGCTCGGCCTGGACGCCTACCGCTAGATGGCAAACGGGTTGTCGCCCTTGGCCACCCGCGTCCCGACGTCGATCAGGTTCTGCGCGCTGGTGTGCAGCCGCTCCCCCGCCTCACGGCTGGCCTGCCCGACCAGGAACCGCGACCAGGTGCCCTCGATGACGATGCCGAGCTTGAAACACGCCATCGCGATGTACCAGTCGAGGTGGTCGGTCTCGCGACCACCGGCGGCCAGGTAGGCGTCGAGAAGCTCACGGCGGCTGGCCAGTCCGCCGAGCGCGGCCAGCCGGGCGCCCGCGCCGATCGTGTCGGCCTCCAGCGGCCAGCAGATCAGGATCCAGCCCAGGTCCAGCAGCGGGTCGCCGATGGTGCACATCTCCCAGTCGACGAACGCGGCCAGTTCCGGACGGTCACGTCGCAGCATCACGTTGCTCAGGTGCGGGTCGCCGTGCAGGATGCCCGGCGGACCGTCGGGCGGCAGGTTCGCCGTCAGCCACTCGGCCAGTTCGGCGACCTCCAGCGTCGCCGGGTCGTAGCGGTCGTGACGGTAGCTCTCCAGCAGCTTAAGGAACTGCGGAACCTGGCGCTGCAGAAACGATCCCGGCCGTTTGAGCTCGGCGAGCGGTTTGCCCTCCCACGGCACCCGGCTCAGCTCGGCCAGGCTCGCGGCGTAGCTCAACCCGACCTGGTGACGCATCGCGGGATCGCGTTCGTAGGCCTCGGACATGTCGTCGCCGGGGTTGAAGCCGTCGACCTCCTCCATGAGGTAGAAGACCACCCCGAGGACGTCCAGATCGTCGCAGCCGGCGATGAATTCGGGGTGCGGCACCGGGGTGCCCGCCAGTGTGCGCAGCGCCGCGATCTCGCGCAGCATCGTCTTGTCACTGGTCGGCCGCGGGTGCAGCGGCGGCCGGCGCAGCACCATCGCGCGGTCGTCGACGCGTAACCGCACCACGATGTTCTGGGTGCCACCGGTCAGGGGTTCGACGTCGCTGACCGTCTCCCCCAGACCTTCGCGGCGCACCCACCGGGTGAGGGCGGCCTGGTCCTCGTCGCTCAGTGTCGGCAGCTGCTGCACATCATCGGGCATTGGCACATGGTGTCAGTCAACGACTTCGGTGCGCTACCGATCGCCCATCGACCGGCAGCGCACCGAAGCAGCGACGATTACTTGGGGGCGAAGCGCTGACCCGCGTCCAGCCGCAGGCACTGGCCGTTGAGCATCGGGTTCTCGACGATCGCGGCCACCAGCTTGGCGTACTCCTCCGGCTTGCCGAGCCGCTTCGGGAACGCCGCGTCCTTGGTCAGCGCCTTGGCGAACTCGTCGGGGATGCCCTCGGTCAGGCCGGTGGCGAACAGGCTCGGCGCGATCGCGAGCGCGCGGATGCCGAGGCTGCCCATGTCACGGGCCATCGTCAGGCACATGCCGGCGATCGCGGCCTTCGACGCGGTGTAGGCGACCTGGCCGATCTGGCCCTCGAACGCCGCGATCGAGGCGGTGTTGATGATGACGCCGCGCTCCTCCTGCTCGTCGTCGACGAGGTCCTGCTGGCTCATCTGCCAGCCGGCCAGGCGGCTGATGTTGAACGTCGCGATGAGGTTGAGGTCGATGGTCTTGCGGAACGACTCCAGGCTGTGCGGACCGTCCTTCTTGACGGTGCGCTCGGCGCCGCCGCCACCCGCGGTGGTCACGATGATGTGCAGCGCGCCCAGCTTGTCGATGGCCTCATTGAGCACCTTCTCGGTCCCGTCGAAGTCGGTGACGTCGACCGCGAAGAACGAACCGCCGATCGCGTCGGCGACCTCCTTGCCCTTGGACTGCGGGCGATCGAGGATCGCCACCTCGGCGCCGCGCTGTGCCAGCAACTCCGCCGTCGCCTTGCCGAAGCCCGAGGCGCCACCGACGATGATCGCCTTCTTGCCCGAGATCTCCACTGAGGTCCCCTTTCCAAAAAGTGCCCAATTCGTAAAGCAACCTAGCTCACGTCCCGATCACCACTGCGCTGCGGGTCACTTCCGTGAGTACGTTGGCGTCATGGCGGGTCGTAAGAGCAGGGCGATGGCCGGCGTCGCGGCGGCCGCCGTCGCGCTCGGCGTGACCCAGGTGCTGGCCGCGGTGACGGGCCCGCGCGCCGACGCACGCACCGCGGTCGGATCGACGGTGATCGACCTGACCCCCGGGCCGGTCAAGGAGTGGGCGATCCAGACGTTCGGCACCGCCGACAAGCTCGTGCTGGGAGTGCTCGTGGTGGTGGTGATCGCGGTGCTGGCCGCGCTCACCGCCGCGTTCGAGACGCGTCGGGTGCCGATCGGCAGCGCCGCCATCGTCGCAGGCGGGATCGCCGGGTGCGCGGCGGTGCTGTCCCGGGCCGGGGCCACGCCGATCGACGTGGCGCCGACGGTGATCGGCACGGCCTGCGGGGTGGCGGTGCTGCGGCTGCTGACCTCGGGGCGCTTCACCGACGCCGACCCCGTCGAGGCCGACGGGGTGGACCGGGGCAGGCGGCTGTCGCTGGTGACCCTGGGGTTCCTCGGTGCGGGCGCGCTGAGCGGGGTGGCCGGCGTCGTGCTGACCCGGCTGACCACCTCGGTGTCCGGTGACCGCACCGCGTTCACGCTGCCGCCGGTCGACGTCGCCGCCCCGCCGGTGCCGGCGAGCGTGCAGCCCAAGGGCGTCGCACTGCCGTCGTTCATCACCCCCAACGCCGACTTCTACCGCATCGACACCGCGCTGGCGGTCCCCCAGCTCAGCCGCGAGAACTGGGAGCTGCGCATCCACGGCATGGTCGACCGCGAGGTCACCTACCGCTTCGCCGACCTGGAGCGGTTCGACGTGGTGGAGAAGCTGGTGACGCTGACCTGCGTATCGAACCCGGTCGGCGGGGAGCTCATCGGCAACGCCGAGTGGACGGGTTATCGGGTGCGGGATCTGTTGGCGCAGGCAGGTGTTCACCCCGACGCCGACATGGTGCTGTCGAAGTCGGTGGACGGGTTCACCGCGGGCACCCCGGTCGAGGCGCTCACCGACGACCGCGACGCGCTGCTGGCCGTCGGGATGAACGGCGAACCGCTGCCCACCGAGCACGGTTACCCGGCGCGGCTGGTCGTGCCGGGGCTGTACGGATACGTCTCGGCGACCAAATGGGTCGTCGATCTGGAGGTCACCCGGTTCGACCGCGCCGAGGCGTACTGGACGCGGCTGGGCTGGTCACCCCGCGGGCCGATCAAGACCGAGTCGCGCATCGACGTGCCGCGCAGCGGCCAGCGGGTGGCACCCGGGCCGGTGACCTTCGGCGGGGTGGCCTGGGCCCAGACCCGCGGGGTGCGGGCGGTGGAGGTCCGCATCGACGGGCCCGACGGCGAGGGCGACTGGCAGCAGGCCGACCTCGGCACCGCCTATTCGAACGACACCTGGCGGCTGTGGAGCTTCCCCTGGCGGGCGTCGGAGCCGGGTCTGTACACGATCACCGTGCGGGCCACCGACAACACCGGTCAGACGCAGACCGCCGACACCGCCAACCCGATTCCTGACGGCGCCACCGGCTGGCACAGCGTCACCTTCTCGGTGGATTCCCAGTGATCCCCCTCCGACCGCGAGCGGGCGTGTCTGCACACGACACACCGCGGAGATGCAGCAGTTTGCGCACGCTCGCACCGCAACAATGTCTGACCCACGTGCCAGGCTGGAGGGGTGCTGCTGCTCGACGTCGCCACCGCCTCCGCCGACGTGGGCGCATCGTCGTCGCGGCTGACCAAGACCGCCCGCATCGCCGAGACGCTGAGACAGGCCGCCGACGACCCGGAGCAGGTTGCGATCGTCGTCTCCTGGCTGTCCGGCGAACTGCCGCAGCGTCAGATCGGGGTCGGTTGGGCCGCGCTGCGCTCGCTGCCGGCCCCGGCGGCGACGCCGACGCTGACCGTGCCGGCCGTGCACGCCCGGTTCAGCGAGATCAAGGAGGTCGCGGGTAAGGGGTCGCAGGCCCGGCGCGCGGCCCTGGTCGCCGACCTGTTCGGCGCCGCCACCGACGTCGAGCAGACCTTCCTGCGCCGCCTGCTCAGCGGCGAGCTGCGCCAGGGCGCCCTGGTCGGCGTGATGGCCGACGCCGTCGCCAAGGCCGCCGACCTGCCGGCCGCCGCGGTGCGCCGCGCCGCCATGCTGGGCGGCAACCTGCCCGCCGTCGCCGCCGCGGCCCTGACCGAAGGCGCGGCCGGGCTCGCCCGGTTCACGCTCACCGTCGGCCGCCCCGTCGGCCCGATGCTCGCCCAGACCGCCACCGGCGTGGCCGATGCGCTCGAACGGCTCGGCGGCACAGCCGTTCTGGAGGCCAAGCTGGACGGTGCCCGGGTTCAGGTGCACCGCAGCGGCGACACCGTGGCGATCTACACCCGCAGCCTCGACGACGTGACCGCCCGGCTGCCCGAGGTCGTCGACGCCGCGCTCGCCCTGCCGGTCACCGAGCTGATCGCCGACGCCGAGGCGATCGCACTGCGCCCCGACGGGCGCCCGCACCGCTTCCAGGTCACCGCGTCCCGGTTCGGCCGCTCCGTCGACATCGCCGCCGCCGCGGCGGTCCAGCCGCTGTCGGTGTTCGTGTTCGACCTGCTGCACGTCGACGGCACCGATCTGCTGGACATGCCGACCCGCGAGCGCATCGCGGTGCTCGACGAGCTGGTGCCCGACCGGCACCGCGTCGACCGTCTGATCACCGACGATCCGACGTCCGCCGAGGACTTCCTGCGGCGGACGCTGGCCGCCGGCCACGAGGGTGTGATGGCGAAGTCGCCGACGGCGCCCTACGAGGCCGGCCGCCGCGGCGCGGGCTGGCTGAAGGTCAAACCGGTGCACACCCTCGACCTGGTCGTGCTGGCCGTCGAGTGGGGGTCAGGCCGGCGCACCGGCAAGCTGTCGAACATCCATCTCGGCGCCCGCGACCCGCGGACCGGCGGATTCGTCATGCTCGGCAAGACGTTCAAGGGCATGACCGACGCGATGCTGGAGTGGCAGACGGCGCGCTTCCTGGAACTGGCCGACGGTCCCACCGACGGATACGTGGTCAGGGTGCGCCCCGAGCAGGTCGTCGAGATCGCGTTCGACGGCATCCAGACCTCGACGCGCTACCCGGGTGGGATGGCGCTGCGGTTTGCCCGGGTGGTGCGCTACCGCGACGACAAGACCGCCGCCGAGGCCGACACCGTCAACACCGTGCGCCAGATCTACGAACGCGCCGACTGAGTACGCCCGTGGTCTGGCAAGATAGCGCTGCCGAAAAACTGGGAGACATCTATGAGCAACGCGGTCAGGGACGACGACCTCGTCGGCGGTGTACCGCGCCGTCGCATCGTGATGGCGTCGATGGTCGGGACGACGATCGAGTTCTACGACTTCTATATCTACGCCACCGCGGCCGTCTCCGTCTTCCCGCACCTGTTCTTCCCGAAGGGCAACCCGACGACCGCGCTGCTGGCGTCCTTCGCGACGTTCGGTCTGGCCTTCGTCGCGCGCCCACTGGGCTCGATCCTGTTCGGCCACTTCGGTGACCGCGCGGGCCGAAAGACCACGCTGGTGGCGTCGCTGCTGCTGATGGGCATCGCGACCTTCGCCATCGGCCTGCTGCCGACCTACGGGCAGGTCGGCATCGTCGCCCCGGCGCTGCTGGCGCTGATGCGGTTCTCCCAGGGTCTGGCGCTGGGCGGCGAGTGGAGCGGCGCGGCGCTGCTGGCCACCGAGACCGCCGCGCCGGGTAAACGCGGCTGGGCGGCGATGTGGCCGCAACTGGGTGCCCCGCTGGGCTTCCTGCTCGCCAACGGTCTGTTCATCACGCTCATCCAGGTGCTGGGCCACAGCAGCGTCGAACCCGACCACGACGGCGCGTTCCTGACGTGGGGCTGGCGAGTCCCGTTCCTGCTCAGCGCCGTCATGGTCGCCATCGGGCTGTACGTGCGGCTGCGCATTCTCGAGACCCCGGTGTTCACCCGCGCGGTGGAACGCGGCGAGAAGGTCAAGGCGCCGCTGGCGGAGGTGTTCAAGACCAGCTGGCGGCAGCTGATCATCGGCACCTTCGTGATGCTGGCGACGTACACGCTGTTCTACATCGTCACCACGTGGGCGCTGAGCTTCGGCACCGGCAAGAAGCCGCCGGAGGGCAGCGGGCTGGGCTTCCCCTACGTGGACTTCCTGGAGATGCAGCTCATCGCGGTGCTGTTCTTCGCGGGCGCGCTGCCGCTGTCGGGTTATCTGGCCGACAAGCTCGGCCGCCGGCGCCTGCTGCTGTTCGTCACCGCCGCGATCATGGTCTACGGCGCGCTGTTCGCGCCGCTGCTGGGCGGGCTGGACACCTCGTTCGGCACCATGCTGGTGTTCCTCGTCATCGGCATGACGCTGATGGGGTTCACCTTCGCGCCGATGAGCGCGGTGCTGCCGGAGCTGTTCCCCACCAACGTGCGCTACACCGGCTCCGGGATCGCCTACAACGTGTCGAGCATCCTGGGCGCGGCCGTCGCCCCGTTCATCGCGACGTGGCTGGCCACCTCCTACGGGGTGACCTGGGTCGGCGTGTACCTGCTGATCGCGGCGTCGCTGACGCTGATCGCGGTCTTCGTGATGCACGAGACCCGCGACCGTTCGCTGGACGACGTGGAGCGCGTCGAACTCGGCCCGTAACCCGGCTAGCCCGACACCTCGTAGCGGATCGGCAGGTGCTTGAGCCCGCCGACGAACGTGGTCGCCATGTGCTCCGGTTTCCCGGTGAGCTCAACGGACTTCAGCCGCGGCACCAGCTCGTTGAAGAAGCTGCTGATCTCCATCCGGGCCAGCGCAGCACCCAGGCAGAAGTGCACACCGTAGCCGAAAGCGTTGTGCCGATTGGGGTCTCGGCCGATATCGAAGCGGAACGGGTCGTCGAAGACGTCCTCGTCGCGGTTGGACGACATGTAGGACAGCAGCACCGACTCGCCGGCCGCGATCGGCACACCGCGGATCTCGGTGTCGCGCTGCGCGGTCCGCATGAACTCCTTGACCGGCGTCACCCAGCGGATCATCTCCTCGGTGGCCAGCGGCATCAGGTCCATGTCGGCGCGCAGACGCTCGAGCTGATTGGGGAACTCGATCAGCGCGTGCAGGCCACCGGAGATCACCGCGCTGGTGGTGTCGTGACCGGCGGTGGCGATGATCAGGTAGTAGGAGACGGTGTCGATGTCCGACAGCGGTTCGCCGTTGATCGTGGCGTTGGCGATCGCCGACGCGAGGTCCTCGGTCGGGTGGGCGCGCCGGGCCGCGGTCAATTCGTTGAAGTAGCCGAACATCTCGAGTAGTACCGCCGCGGACTCCTCCAGCGAGGCGCTGCGCTGCATCTCGGCGTCGTCGGCGCCGAACAGTTCCTGGGTGTACTTGAGCATCTTCGGGAAGTCCGATTCCGGAATCCCGAGCATCGACATGATCACGTACAGCGGGTAGTTGACCGCGACCTCCTGCACGAAGTCGCACTCCGGCGCCCGCTCGACCATCTGGTCGACGAACCGCTTGGCCAGCTCGTCGATGCGGACCTTCAGGTCGCGCATGGCCTTCGGACGGAACCAGTTGGCGCCGATCGCGCGGAAGTCGCGGTGCTCCGGGTCGTCCATGTGGATCAGCGATTTGATGCCGAGCGCGGCCGCCTGCTCATCACCCTGGGCCGTCGTCAGCACCGGCCGCGGCGAGTTGGTGAACACGTCGTTGGCCCGCTCGATCTCCATGATGTCGGCGTGCTTGGTGACGGCCCAGAACGGGTTGTAGCCGGGCGCCTCGACCCACGACACCGGAGCGTTGGCACGCAGATGCGCCAGGGCGGCGTGCAACCTCGGTTCGTCGGCGTAGGACAGGGGATCGGCAAGCAGCTTCGCCGCTTCGTCCATCACGCGCGCGCTCATGACGACTCCTCGCTCAGGCGACCTGCGGGGTCGCGGATCTCTCGAACAACTTGGCGGACAGTCTCTTCGGGGATCGTGGCGGGAAAGCCCATCACCACCCGGTCGATCAGGCCGTCGCAGCGCTGTCTGACCTTGGCGGCCAGCTCGCCGATCGGCGCGACCACCGCGAACTCTTCGAGAATCTCGTCGGTGATCAGCGTGCTCATCGTGTCCCACTCCCCCGCCAGGCTCAGCCGGTGCAGCTCCGGGTGCAGGTCGCCCCACCCGTGCAGGTCGAGCACCTTGCGGTAGGCCGGGGTGGACGCGTAGAAGGCAATCTGCTTGCGGGTGGCCACGGCCGCGTCGGCGATGTCGCGCTCGTCTTGCCCGGTGACGACGAAGATCGGGCACGACACCTGAAAGTCGCTGCGCGAGCGGCCCGCCCGGTCCAGGCCGCGCTGCAGCGCGGGCATCGTCACCTCGGTGAAGTATCGCTTGGTGGTGAACGCGTGTGCGAGCACCCCGTCGGCGACCTCGCCGGTCATCTCGGTCATCCGTTCGCCGACGGCGGCGATGAACACCTTCGGCAGCCCGTAGTCGTGGCGCTCGGGGGTGAACATCGGCGTCATCAGCTTGTGGGTGTAGAAGTCGCCCTCGAACGCGAGCCGGGTGCCGTCGCGCCAGCAGGTCCAGATCTCCCGCATGGCGACGACGAACTCGCGCATGCGGTCCACCGGTCGGCTCCAGGGCATGCTGAACCGCTTCTCGATGTGCGGTTTGATCTGTGAGCCCAGCCCGATGATGAGCCGGCCGCGCGAGTACTCCTGCAAATCCCAGCCGACGTTGGCGACGGTCATCGGGGTGCGTGCGAAGGCCACCGCGATGCTGGTGCCCAGTTCGATGGTGTCGGTGTGTTCGGCGGCCAGCGCCAGCGGTAGGAACGGGTCGTGGTTGACCTCGGCTGTCCAGCACCCGTTGTAGCCCCGTCGTTGCAGGGTGGTCGCGGTTTTCACCGCGTTGGCGAGTTGACTGGAGACCGCCCCGTCGACCTTCAGGCCGGCGCCGCTAACCATGGTCGTAGACGCTACAGTAAGCAATTCAGTAGGGTCAACGCGTACATGCCGGTGTCCGGGGAACAGGAGAGGTGATGAGCGAAGGCTGGGACGACACGCTCAGCGAGCTGGCCCGTCGGCGCGAGCACACCTACGCCATGGGCGGTGCCGAACGGCTGGCCAGACATCACGCCAGGGGCAAGCTCGACGCCCGCGCGCGCATCGACCACCTTCTGGACAAGGGTTCGTTCCGCGAGTTCGGCACGCTGGTCGGCGGGGACATCGCCGCCGACGGGATCGTGGCGGGCTCCGGACTGATCGACGGTAAGCCGGTGATGATCGGCGCCGAGGATTTCACGACGCTGGCCGGCAGCATCGGTCCCGGCGGCAACGCCAAGCGCTACCGGCTGGCCGAGTTGGCGCTGCGCGACAAGGTGCCGCTGGTGATGTTGCTGGAGGGCGCGGGTTTTCGGCCCAGCGGTGAGCACTACGGCCGCACTCCGACCGACCTGATCGCCCAGGCGCGGTGCTCCGGGAAGGTGCCGATGGTCGCCGGCCTGCTCGGGCCGTCGGCCGGGCACGGCGCACTCGTCGCACCGGTGTGCGACTGGACGATCATGAGCCGCCAGGGTGCGATCTTCACCGCGGGCCCGCCGGTGGTGAAAGAGTCCACCGGCGAGGAGATCTCGAAGGAGGACCTGGGCGGGCCGGACGTCGCGCTGCACAGCGGTGTGATCCACAACCTCGCCGAGGACGACGCGGCCGTGCTCGACGACATCCGCCGCTACCTGTCCTACTTCCCCACCAGCGCGTGGTCGTATCCCGACCCGCTTCCGCCCGACGAGACCACCGAACCGCGCACCACGCCTGAGCTTCTCGACATCGTGCCGCGCGGCAACCGGCGGGTGTACGACATGCGCCGGGTACTCGACGTGGTGTTCGACCGGCCGGACTGGTTCGAGGTGCAACCGAACTTCGGCCCGGCGATTATCTGTGCACTGGCGCATCTGGGCGGTCACCCGGTCGCGGTGGTGGCGAACCAGCCGAAGGTGATCGCCGGCTCGATCGACTCCGACGCCGCGGACAAGGCCGCGCACTTCATCATGGTGGCCGACTCGTTCCACCTGCCGATCGTGTTCCTGGCCGACAATCCGGGGATGCTGCCGGGCAGCCGGTCCGAGCGCGCCGGGGTGCTGCGCAGCGGGGCGCGGATGTTCGCCGCGCAGACCGCGGCGACGACGATCAAACTGCACGTGACGCTACGCAAGGCGTACGGATTCGGCTCGATGGTGATGTCGCTGTTGGGATTCGACAACCAGAGCGCGACGTTCGCCTATCCGGGCGCGACGATGGGCGCGATGAGCGCCGCCGCCCTGAGCAAGGCGACCCACGCCGGCGAGGACATCGAGGCGCGGCTGCGCCAGATGGAGGTCGACGCGTCGTTCCGCTCCGCGGGACACCTCGGTTTCGACGACCTCATCCATCCGGAGGAGACCCGCAACGCCCTGCTGTGGGGCCTGCAGCGCGCCCTGCACAGCCGCCAGGCCCCCGCCGAACCGGTGAGCCGCACCGTCATCACGCCGTAGCGTGCACCCCAACACCGCGAGCGTGCGTGTCTGTCGCCGACACGCCGCCGATTCTCCGGCATTTGCGCACGCTCGCGACGGCTCGACGCGGCCACCGGACCCGTCTCGCCGAGTTCTACACCAGATCGCGATCTACCGTAATTCACTGCCCTAGAGTCGAACTCGCTAAGGCAAGGACGTGATCAACACGTCGCGCCGTCCGCGAGCGTGCGCAAATGTCGGGAATTTCCCGGCGTGTCGTATGCAGACACGCACGCTCGCGGACAAGTGGGGGAACTAGCTGCGGTAGGCCTTGACGACCGGTTCGAGCTCGTCAGGTGTGCAGCCGTGCAGGATGACCGCGTCGGCGCCGTAGTCGAACTCCTTACGGATGCGCTCCGCGCACTGCTGCGGTGAGCCGGTAGCCGCAGGTTCCAGCCACTCGTCGGGGATCAGGGTCGCGATGTGCTCGATCTGCTCGGCGGTGGCCTTGTGGTCGATGCCGCCCGGGATCGACTGCACCACCTTGTCGTCGCGGAAGCGTTGCAGCACAGCGGGATCCCAGCCGTTGGTCTTGACCAGCAGATCTCCGTAGCCCTGCAGGTAGGTGGCCAGCCGGGCGACGGTCTTCTTCAGCCGCAACTCCTCGGGCAGATGGTCGCCGACGGTCGCGAAGCACGACCACACCCGCACGCTGTCCGGATCGCGGCCGGCCTGCTCGGCGGCGTCCTTGACGGTCTTGACGGCGCGCTGCAGCGTCTCCGGGGTGAAGTAGGTGTGCAGGATGACGTCGTCGAACGCCCGGCCGCCCAGCGCCAGCGTCTGCGGGCCGAACGCGACGATCGCCAGCCGGATGTCCTCGCGGAAGTCCGGATCCAGGAACAGCACCTGGTACTTGCCGATCGGACCGTCGTGGTTGAAGATCACCTCGCCGCGCCACAGCCGGCGCATCACCTGTGCGAAGTCCTCCATCTGCGCGGTGGTCACCGCCGGGATCCCGAACGCGTTGTAGATCGCGCCGATGCCGCGGCCGATGCCGAGGGTGAACCGGCCGCCCGACAGCCGGTGCATCGTCGTCGCCCACGACCCGGTGATCAGCGGATGGCGGGTGTTGTGATTCGTTGCCGCCGTGGCGATCTGCATCCTGCTGGTGACCGCCAGGGCGGCACCGGTCAGCGACGAGGCCTCCTTGACGTTCCACCGCTCGGAGATGAACCCCGTGCCGAACCCGAGCTCCTCCCCGCGCCGCGCCTCGTCCATCAGCGTGGCCGGACCCTCACCGCCGGCCCCGGCCAGCAGGTAGTAACCCAGTTCATCGAGCACCTGATCCGTCACGCCCAGACTCCTTGCTTGTAGCCGCAGTTCCACACCTCGACGATCCTGCCGTCGACCACCCGAAAGACTTCCATACTGCCGATCGTCGTCTCGGTACCGTCCTTCAGTTTCATCGGGGACTCGTAGACGATCGCGACATGCTCCCCGTCGTCGCCGGCCACCACCAGGTTGAGGTCGAACCGGATGGTCTCGGTGATCTCCCACATGTCGACGATCCGGCGCACCGCCTCCTCGTGGGTCAGCACGTGCGCCTGCTCCCCCACCTCATGGCGGATCACGGTGTCGCCCAGCAGTTCCTCGGCCAGCGCGAAGTCCCGCTGATTCCACACCACCAGGTTGTAGAGTTCGACGACCTCGCGTGCCGACCGGCTCATGAGAACACCTCCAACGCGTCGATCTCGGCGATCGCCGCTACCGCGCGATCGGTCAGGGTCAGGCACAGCTGCCGGGAGCGCTCCGGCAGGTTGTCCCATCCGTTGAGCGTGATGACCGGCAGCATCATCAGATAGACGGCGGCCGACCGGTACTGTCGCCATGCCTCGTCGAACCCGTAGTCGCCGACCCCGTGTGCGGCGACGTGCTCGAGGTACTCGCGCAGCAGGGCCTCGTCGTGGCCGTCACGAACAGCGGACGGCAGTCCCTGCGTCACCAGGTAGGCGACGTCTGCGGCACCCGCGCCGCGGGCGGCGAACTGGAAGTCCACCACCCTCATCTGCTCACCCCTGAAGAACAGGTTGTCGGCGCGAATATCGCCGTGCAGCAGCATGTCCCGCTCGGTCAACATCGGCAGCGCTGCCGCTGCGCGGTCGGCGAAGCACTCGGCGAACGCGGCCACCGACGACGGGACCACCGCCGACGTGTGCTCGCGGTACACCGCCCAGCCCGGGCCGAACGCCGGCAGCAGCAGATCCCGCGCGACCGGTGTGTCGATGCTCGGGAACGCGTCGACCACCTCAAATGCCGACCATCCGTGCAGCGCGGCCAACTCCCGGAGACACAGACGCGTCTGGGACATCGATAACCCGGCCAGGTGGTCGGCGTTGTCCCAGTCCGCCAGATCCTCGAGCAGCAGCACGAAGTCGACGCCGTTGTCGTCGATCCGCGCGGCGTACACCTTCGGCGTGCCCATCGGCGCCCGCCCCGCGATGTCGCGGTAGAACGCCAGCTCGCGGCGGTACCCGCCCAGCAGGTCCATCGCGCCCCGCGCCTCCGAGACGGCGGGCAGCTTCGCGATCAGGGTCGGCGGCACCCCGTCGCCGGTCAGGTGCAGCCGATACAGCAGCGACGAGAAGCCGCTGTCCATCGCGATCTGCTCGGCGCGCACCGCCGTGACCGGGGCGCCCAGCACGCTGGTCAGCCAGCCGGGTGTCACCGCATCGATCCCGCCCGGCACCGCGGCCGTCGTCGTCACCGCTCCTCCTTCACCGCTGCCAGGAAGCGTTCCGAAACCCGCTGCACCCCACCGGCGAAGAGGTGCCCGACGTGGCTGCCGCGATGCCAGTACAGCTGCCCGCCCCAGCGCTCGTGCAGCACCTGCGCCGGTTCACGGCGCGCCATCTGGTCGTGCCAGGCACCGACGATCAGCCGGCGCCGCGGCGGGGCGGTGGGTTCGACGGCCTGATAGTCGACGACCGTCGTCATCTGCTCGACGGGCTCGCTGCGCAGCAGGTCGACGGTCTCGCGCACCGACGGTCCCCACCGGCCCAGGTGTGCGGCGATCATCGCGTTGAGTCCGAAGATCGGCGTGTAGACCGCGACGGCGTCGACCTCCTCGAGATGGGACACCAGACCGGCGACCGGGCTGCCCATCGAAACCCCCGACACCGCAACCGTCGTCGCCGTCGGACGCAGCCAGCGCACCACGGCCCGCACCTCGGACACCACCCGGATCATGCCGGCGAGGTTGTTCAGCGGGTCCATGTTCGGGTACGTCGGCCACTGCCGCCGCCGGACCCCGCAGCCGGGCTGCACCGGTAGCGCGATGTTGTAGCCGAGACGGTCCTGCAGTCGGCGAGCCCGGGCGAACAGCAGGTCGGCGGGCATGCCCTGCCCCGCGCCGTGCACCCACACCAGCCAGGGCCGCGGCTCGTCGTCGCGGCGGCACAGGTGCACCACCGCGGTCGCAGGCCCGCCGAACTCCGCCAGCGCGGACGGCAGGTGCGGGTCATGCTCGAAACGCAGCTGCTCGTAGACGATTCCGGCGAATCGGCGGCTACGACGAGAGCTGACCCGTAACGACTCCGGTTCGGCGTGCACGCCGTCGACGCCGAGGCCGGCCAGCTCGGCGGCCACCGCGGCACACGACGCCTCGGTGCGCTCGAGCCGCGGCGGCGGTGCGGTCAGCGTCATCCCGCTCAGCGCGAGCTCGTCGAGCACCACTTCGCCGAACTGGCGGGCACCGTTGGGCGACAGCGGGTTCCAGCCGGGTGTCCGCACCGCGGCGTGCGCGCGCGGCACCACTCCCGCGAAGTCGCGACCGATGCGGTACGCGCGCTCGGCCGTCCTCATGCCAGCGTGAACCCGGAGTATCCGGCGGCGGCGACCTCGTCGCAGCGGCGACGGTATTCGGGGATGCCGCCGGTGTAGCCCATGTACATCCGCTTCTTGCCGGGGACGTTGCCGCCGTTGTACCAGGAGTTGCAGCTGGGATGGTCCAGCACGGTCGGTGCCACCAGCGCTGTGGCGTGTTCGATCCATTCGCGTTGGGCGTCCGGCAGCGCCTCGATGCTGCGGTAGCCCTGGGTTCGCAGATAGTCGATGCAGTCGCCGATCCACTCGACGTGCTGTTCCAGCGCGGTGACGAAGTTCGTTGCCGCCGAGGGGCTTCCGGGCGCCTGGATGATGAACAGGTTCGGGAATCCGGCGACGGCGATGCCGAGGTAGGTGTAGGGCCCCTCGGCGGTCCAGAAGTCGGCCAGCGACATGTCGTCGCGACCGCGGATGTCGATGCGGGTCAGCGCGCCGGTCATCGCGTCGAATCCGGTGGCGTAGATGATCACGTCGAGCTCGAAGGCGCCCTGTTCGGTGCGGATGCCGGTGGGCGTGATCTCCAGGATCGGGCCTTTGCGCAGGTCCACCAGCGTCACGTTGTCGCGGTTGAACGTCTCGTAGTAGCCCTGGTCGATGATCGGCCGCTTGCACCCGAACGGGTGGGTGGGAGTCAGCGCCGCCGCGGTCTCGGGATCCTTGACGATGCGTGCGACGGCCTCGCCGTACAACCTGGCGGCCATCCGGTTGGCTTCGATGTCGAAGAACACGTCGCCCCAGCTGAGCGCCCCGATGACGCCGTGCTCCTCGATCGCGCGCAGCTGGTCCTCGCGGGTGGCGGTCTTGATCGGCGGTTTGGCCATCATGTCGAACATCACCGAGAACGCGCTCAGCCGCGCGGCACCCACCATGTGGTTGCGCTGCGCCTCGCGGATCTCGGCGTAGTTGGCCTTCAGCTCGTCGAGTTCGCCGTCGTCGAACGGCCGCACCTCCCACGGCAGCGTGTAGGCCGGTGAACGCTGGAACACGGTCAGGTGCCCGGCCTCCCTGGCGACCACCGGGATCAGTTGCACGCCGGTGGATCCGGTGCCGATCACGCCGATGCGCTTACCTGCGAGGTCGACGTCCTGCTTCGGCCACCGGCTGGTGAACAGCGACAGGCCCTGAAACGACGAGATTCCCGGGATGTCGGGTTCCAGCGGCACCGACAGGATGCCTGCGGCCGCGACGACGAACGGCGCGACGAACGTCTTCCCCGCCGCGGTGCGCACCGACCAGCGCGCGTCGTCCTCGTCGAAGCGCATCGCGACGACCTCGGTGTGGAAGCGGATGTCGCGGCGCAGGTCGAGCCGGTCGGCGACGAAGTTCAGATAGGCCTCGATCTCGGGCTGGGCGGGCATCGTCTCGGTCCACACCCACTCCTGCTGGATCTCCTCTGAGAAGCTGTAGGAGTACTCGATGCTCTCGATGTCGCACCGCGCCCCGGGGTACCGGTTGAACAGCCATGTGCCACCCACGTTCTCGGCCTTTTCCAGCACGACGGTGCGCAGGCCCTGTTCGCGGAGGCGGTGCAGCATGTACAGCCCGGAGAAGCCGGCGCCGATGACGATCGCGTCGTAAGTCAGGTCGGATGCGGTCACGGACGGGCACCTATCGGTATTGGGGCGGCACTACTGTAACTATTACGGTATCGGCGCCCCCGCCGGTGGCCGATTGCGCGAAAACGTCGGTGTCCGACGACCCCGGGCCCGCTGCTGAAACTTATACTGTAAGCTCTTCCGTATCTTTCGGCGGCTGAGGAGGCACCCCAGTGAAAGTCCCGTTCACCTGGAAGGTCACCGGCTGGTTCATGATCGGCTGGTCCGCGGAGTTCCCCACGGGCGAGGTCCGGCCGCTGCGCTACTTCGGCGACGATCTGGTCGCCTACCGCGACGAGGCCGGCGAACTGCATCTGCTGCAGGCGCACTGCCGCCACCTCGGCGCGCACATCGGCCACGGCGGCAAGGTCGTCGGCGACTGCGTGGAATGCCCGTTCCACGGGTGGCGCTGGGGTCCCGACGGCACCAACCGCTACATCCCCTACCAGCCGGACAAGCCGAACAAGGCGCTGCGGCTGCGCGTCTACCCGGTGCGCGAGCAGTACGGCTGCGTGTTCGCCTGGCACCACCCCGACGGCGACCCGCCGCGCTGGGAACTGCCGGACCTGTTCCACAAGTTCCCGCAGTTCCCCACCGACGAGGACGCGTATTACCGCCCGTACCCGGAGTTCTCGCAGCGCGCCGAACGCGAGCCGGTGCATCCGCAGATCGTCGCCGAGAACGGCCCGGACAGCGCGCATTTCCACTACGTGCACCACGCCAGCGTCACCCCGGTGTGCCTGCACTGGGAGATCGTCGACGAGGAGTGGCGGTTCCTGACCGGCTGGCCCGATGCGGGCAGCGACGACCCCGACAAGATGGCACTGAAGATCCACAGCCACCTGTGCGGGCTCGGATTCGCGGTCAGCGCGTTCGAGGGCTCCTCGAACCACCGGCTGATCTTCGCCTGCACCCCGGTCGAGGACGGGCTCTCGGACATGTTCTATTCGATCTGGTGGCCGCGGCTGCCCGGTGACACCTCCGACGTCCCGCCCGAGGAGGTCCGCAAGAAGGTCGAACGCCAGTTCATGGGCACGGTGTGGGACGACCTGGAGATCTGGCGCTACCAGGAGTACATCGAGAACCCGGCGCTGTCCCGCATCGACGCGAAACCGTATATGGCGCTGCGCAAGTGGGCGCAGCAGTTCTACGACGTCCCGGCCACGGCGTGAGCCCGTGACCGACACCAGCGACATCCGCGAGTTCGCGCGCATCCAGCCGACGATCGCGCCGCCGGAGATGGCGCGCTTCATGACGGCGATGCGCCGACTGCAGGACATCAGCGTGTCCACCAATCCGGACCCCGCGGTATGGAACGACACCGCCGCGCTCCTGGAGGACGTGTGCACGCGCCTGGAGGAGCACCGCGCACCCGCGGGTGAGGCCCCGGCCGGGCGCACCACGAACCTGCCCGGTATCGGGCACCCACTGGTGCCGCCGTGGACCGTCGAGGAGGCCGGACCCGACGGGGTGGTCATGACCGGGCACTTCAGCCGGTTCCACGTCGGCGGCAACAACGCGGTGCACGGCGGGGTGATCCCGCTGTTCTACGACTGGCACTTCGGGATGGTGGTGTCGGCGGCGGGCCGGCCGGACAGCCGCACCGCGTACCTGCGCGTCGACTACCGGCGGGTCACCCCGATCGACGTGCCGCTTCGCGCGCGGGCGTGGATCGATAGGGTCGACGGCCGTAAGCAGTTCATCAGAGCGACGATGACGGACGGGGACGGCAACGTACTATCCGAAGCCGACGGTCTGATGATCAAACTGCTCCCCCACCAGCCGTGAGAGGCCAGATGTCCACCACACAGTTCACCGTTCCCGCCGCCGCCGACGTCGTCGCCGCCACGATCGGCGACCGCGAGTTCGTCGTGCAGGGCGACCGCCGGCTGACCTACGCGCAGGTCATCGAGCGCGCCAACCGGCTGGCGGCGTTCCTGCACAGCCGCGGGTTGGGCTGCCACACCGAGCGTTCCGAGCTCGCCGGCCACGAGGTCGGCCAGGATCTGCTCGGCATCTACGCCTACAACGGCCCCGAGTACGTCGAGGGCATGCTGGGGTCGTGGCGTGCCCGGGTGGCGCCGTTCAACGTCAACTACCGCTACGTCAAGAACGAACTGCAGTACCTGCTGGGCGATTCGGGAGCCACCGCGCTGCTCTACCATGCTGCGTTCGCACCGCGGCTGGCCGAGGTGCTGCCGGATCTGCCGAACCTGAAGGTGCTGATCCAGATCGCCGACGACTCCGGCAACGAACTGCTCGACGGCGCGGTCGACTACGAGTCGATCGTCGGTTCCGGCGACGCGACGCCGCCCCCGGTCGAACCCTCCCCCGACGACCTCTACGTGCTCTACACCGGTGGCACCACCGGCATGCCCAAGGGTGTGCTGTGGCGCCAGCACGACATCTTCATGACCTCGTTCGGCGGCCGCAACATGGCCACCGGTGAGCTGATCACCTCGCTCGACGACATCGCCGCGCGGGTCGCCGAGGGCCCCGGCACCAAGATCCTGACGCTGCCGCCGCTGATGCACGGCGCCGCGCAGTGGGCGGCGATGACCGCGATGACGACCGGCCAGACGCTGGTCTTCATGGCCGATCCGGGTCATCTCGACGCCGACGAGGTGGTGCGCACGATCGAGCGGGAGAAGGTGCTGGTGGTGCAGGTCGTCGGCGACGCCGTGGCCCGCCCGCTGGCCGACGCGATCGAGCGCAGCGACGCGGACCTGTCGTCGTTCGCGGTGGTGGCCAACGGCGGCGCGCTGCTCACCCCGACCGCCAAGCAGCGGCTGATCGACGTCAAACCGGGCCTGATGATCATGGACGGGGTCGGCTCGTCGGAGACCGGCATCCAGATGAACCACCTGTCGGCCACCGGAGCGGTGTCGACCGGCAAGTTCAACGCGGGCCCGGACACCTTCGTCGCGGCCGAGGACTTCAGCAAGATCCTGCAGCCCGGCCACGACGGTATCGGCTGGCTGGCCCAGCGCGGTTTCGTGCCGTTGGGCTACAAGAACGACGCGGCCAAGACCGCCAAGACGTTCCCGGTGATCGACGGGGTGCGGTACTCGATTCCGGGCGACCGGGCGCGCCATCTGGCCGACGGGTCGATCGAGCTGTTGGGCCGCGACTCGGTGACCATTAACTCCGGCGGTGAGAAGATCTTCGCCGAGGAGGTCGAGACCGCGCTGCTGTCGCATCCCGCCGTGGCCGACGTCGTCGTCGCCGGCCGGCCGAGCGAGCGGTGGGGCCAGGAGGTCGTCGCCGTGGTCCAGCTGGTCGAGGGCGCGAACGCCTCGGCGGAGGAGCTCGTCGAGCATGCGTCGAATTCGATTGCGCGCTACAAGCTTCCGAAGGCGATTGTGTTCCGCCCGAAGATCGAGCGCAGCCCGGCGGGTAAGGCGGACTACCGCTGGGCCCGCGAACAGGCGATGGACGAGGACTAACCCGCGGACCGCGACCGGTGCCGCAGCCGTCGCTGCGTGCGCCGTCGCGCCATCCGCAATCCCAGCGCGGTGCCGGCGCGCAGCGACGCGCTGAACGGCGGTGCGGCGCGGCCGGTGATGGTGAACGGCAGGTCGGTGCCCACGACGGTGCGGTAGTGGCTGAACGCGTCGAAGCCGGCCTTGCCGTGGTAGGCGCCCATGCCGCTGCGGCCCACGCCGCCGAACGGCGCGGCCGACGGGATCATCTGCGCGGCGAAGTCGTTGCGCGCCACGCCGCCGCTGCGGGTGTGGCGGACGAAGCGACGGAAGTCGGCGTCGTCGGGGCCGTACCAGTACGCGACCAGCGGTGAGGGCCGCTCGTTGATGTAGTCGATCACCGCGTCGAGGTCCCGGTAGCCCCGCACGTCGAGGACGGGCCCGAACACCTCCTCGGCGGCGATCGTCATCCGCTCGTCGACGCCGCGCACGATCGTCGGGGCGATCTTGCGGGCGGGCCGGTTCGGCAGCAGCTCCCCCGGCGGGGCGACCGGTTCGACGGTCGCTCCCTTGGCCCGTGCGTCGTCGATGAGCGCGACCACCCGGTCGTAGTTGGCCTCGTTGACCGACGAGCAGTAGTCGCCGTTGTTGAGGATCGTCGGAAACATCTGCCGCAGCGTGTCTTTCGCGGCGGCGACGAACGCTTCGACTCCGTCCTCGGGCACGAAGACGTAGTCGGGACACACGCAGACCTGACCGCCGTTGATCATCCGCGACCGGGCGATGCGCTCAGCGGCGCGCCCCAGATCCGCCCGCGGCGAGACCACCACCGGGTTCTTGCCGCCGAGTTCCAGCGTCACCGGGACAAGGTTCTCCGCGGCGGCGCGCTGCACCCGGGCACCCACCGACGGCGATCCGGTGAAGAACAGATGGTCGAACGGCAGCGAGGCGAACGCCGCCGCGACGTCAGGCCCGCCGGTGACGACGTCGAGCTCGGTGACGTCGAAGTAGTTGTGCGCCAGGGATTTCATCAGCTCGGCGGTACGCGGGGTGATCTCCGACATCTTGATCATCACCCGGTTGCCCGCGGCGAACGCGGCGGCGGCCGGCAGCACGACGAGGTTGATCGGGAAGTTCCACGGCCCGATGATCCCGACCACGCCGAGCGGCGACGGCTGCACCTCGGCGCGCAGGCCGAACAACCGCGCCGCCCGCATCAGCTTCGTCGTCCGCATCCACTGTGGCATATGCGTTCTGGTGTGCTCGATCACCGACATCATGCCGAGGATCTCGGTGAACAGGACGGCGTCCCGCGGCCGTGTTCCGTAGTCGGCGGCGACGGCGTCGACCAGGGCGTCGCTGTTCTCCAGCACCAGCGCCACCAACCGGTCGATGCGCTCGCGCCGCACGGCCACACTCGGCGGACCGTCGGCGATGAAGGCCCGCCGCTGCCGCTCGAGCGTCCTGCGCATCGCGTCGTCCACGCCCGGTAGGCCGGCCTGAATTGTGCTCTCGCTCATCGCACCACCATTTCCGGCAGCCGTTGTCCGCAGTGCCCGGATTGTTTACTGTCGTGTTTACAGTCGGCCATTCGAATGTTACGCCGACCGTCAGGGAAACGAGTGCAGATGGCAGAGCAACGCAGGATCGTCGTCGTCGGCGCCGGTTCGGGTATCGGCGCGGCGGCCGCGACACACTTTTACGAGCGCGGCGACCACGTGCTGGCCGTCGACGTCCGCGATCAGCAGACCCCGGCCAGCGAGT
Organism: Mycolicibacterium phlei; assembly: GCF_001583415.1. The sequence continues at coordinate 1,984,408 of NZ_CP014475.1, read as the reverse complement.
ACGCCCGCTGCGACCTCCGCGACCCGGCCAGCATCCGTGAGCTGCTCGACGGGATCGGGTCGGGCTGGGACATGCTCGCCCACGTCGCCGGCGTCCCCGGCACCGCGCCGCCCGGTGACGTGCTCAAGGTGAACTACCTCGGCATGAGGCTGGTCGCCGAGGGAATGCTCCCGCGACTGCGCCGGGGCGGCTCGATCGTCGCCGTCGCCTCCACCGCGGCGCTCGGCTGGGATCAGCGCGTCGACGTCCTCAACGGGCTGCTCGAGCTCACCGACCCGGACGCCGTCGAGCAGTGGCAGGCCGGCCAGCCGCCGGACTATCCCGTCTACAGCACCTCCAAACAGGCGGTGATCCTCTACGTCCGCCGCCTCGCCGGTCCCGCATGGGCGAAATACGGCGTACGGGTCAACACCGTCAGCCCCGGACCGGTCGAGACACCGATCCTCACCGACTTCGAGCAGACCATGGGCAAGGAGATCCTCGACGCGTGCAAGGCCACCGTCGGCCGGCACGCGTCGGTCGACGACATCGTGCCGGCGATCGCGTTCCTCGGCTCCCCGGAGGCCGGGTGGATCAACGGCCAGGATCTCCAGGTCGATGCGGGCTTCATCACCGGGATGACCGCCGGCACCCCTGTCCAGCTGGGATAAGCTACTGTAAGCTTTACAGTACTGCTCGCAGGACCGAGGGAGAGACCGGTGGAAAGTCCCGTTCAGGACGTCGCCTCCATCGAGGCGGCCGAGCTGCTGCGCAACCCCTATCCCTTCTTCGCCAAGAAGCGACAGGAGACCGGCGGAGTGTTCCGCGGCAGCGTCATGGACTGGTCGAAGGCACCGGAGGCCATGCCGGAGAACATCTTCGCCGCAGTGTCTTTCGACGCGGTGAACCGGGTCTTCCGGGACGGCAAGGTCTTCAACTCACACATCTACGACCACACCATCGGCCTGTTCATCGGCCCCACGATCCTGGCGATGGAGGGCAAGAAGCACTGGGACCACCGCAATCTGGTGTCCTCGGCGTTCAAGTCGAAGTCGTTGGCGCGCTGGGAACCCGAGATCGTGCGGCCCGTCGTCAACAGCCTGATCGACGAGTTCATCGACAAGGGCGAGGCCGACCTGGTGCGTGACTTCACCCTCGAGTTCCCCACCCGCGTGATCACCCGGCTGCTGGGGCTGCCCGAGGAGGACCTGCCGTGGTTCCGCCAGCGGGCCGTCGAACTCATCAGCTACCACGTCAAGTACAAGCGCGCGTTCGAGGCCTCCGAAGCGCTCAAAGAGTACTTCCTGCAACAGATCGACAAGCGTCGGTCCAAGCCGACCCCGGACATCATCGGCGATCTGGTCACCGCCGAGATCGACGGGGAGAAGCTCAGCGACGAATCGATCTACTCGTTCCTGCGGCTGCTGCTGCCCGCCGGGCTGGAGACCACGTACCGGTCGTCGGGCAATCTGCTCTACCTGCTGCTGACCCACCCGGACCAGTTCCGGGCGGTGCAGGAGAACCGGGAGCTGGTGGCCAACGCCATCGAGGAGGGTCTGCGCTACGAGACGCCGCTGACCACGGTGCAGCGCTACGCGTCGGAGGAGACCGAACTCGCCGGCGTGACACTGCCGAAGGGCTCGATCATCGACGTCTGCATCGGGTCGGCCAACCACGACGAGAACCGCTGGGAGCGACCCGAGGAGTTCGACATCTTCCGTAAGCGGGTGCCGCACATCTCGTTCGCGGCCGGTGAGCACACCTGCATGGGACTGCATCTGGCGCGGATGGAGACCCGCGTCGCACTGGAGTCGCTGCTCGACCGGCTGTCCGACATCACCCTCGTCACCGACGACAACCCGCGCATCTGGGGTCAACCGTTCCGGTCCCCGACGGCACTGCCCGTGACGTTCCGGCCCGCCGGCTGACCCGTGCCCACCGCCAAGACCGCACGCCCACGCCGGGGCCGGGGATCCATCAGCGCCGACGAGATCATCAACGGCGCAATGGAAGTCGCGGCGCAGGTGTCGATCGAACATCTGAGCATGCCGCAGCTGGCCAAGCATCTCGGAGTCGGCGTCACCAGCATCTACTGGTACTTCCGGCGCAAGGACGACCTGCTCGACGCGATGACCGACCGCGCGCTCGAGGAGTTCGAGTTCACCGATCCGACGATCTCGGCGGCCAACTGGCGCGAGGCGCTGCGCGAGCACGCGCTGACGATGCGGCGGCGGTTCCTCGCCGACCCCATCCTGTGCGACCTGGTGCTGATCCGCGGGCAGTACGGGCACCGCGCCATGTACGGGGCGCTGCAGAAACTCGAACAACCGATCCGGGCACTGGTGGACGCCGGGCTAACCCTCGACCAGGCCGTCGAGACCTACGGGGCGATCTCGGTACACATCCGCGGCTCGGTGGTGCTCGAGCGACTTCAGGAGCGCACCGAGGGCTTCCCGGAGCAGGTCGCGGGTCAGGACCGCTACATCGGCCTGGCCGACGACACCGACTTCGCGTTCATCCTCGACAGCATTCTCGACTACGCCGCGGCGCTGATCGCGGCTACGTAATGTTTCGGTAGACAACCTCGACGGGGTGTAACAGCAGGCAAAGGAGCCGTTTTGGTCAAGGTCATGCAGGGCGTTCGGGTCCTCGAGGTCGCACAGTTCACCTTCGTGCCGGCGGCGGGAGCGATCCTCGCCGACTGGGGCGCCGACGTCATCAAGGTCGAGCACCCGGTGCGCGGCGACACCCAGCGCGGCTTCATCAACATGGGCGGGTTCCAGCTCGACCCCAACCGGCACCCGCTGATCGAGCACCCCAACCGGGGCAAGCGCAGCATCGGTATCGACGTGTCCAAACCCGAGGGCCAGGAGGTGCTCTACGAGATCGCCAAGACCTCCGACGTCTTCCTCACCAACTACCTTCCCGCACAACGACAGAAGAACAAGTTCGACGTCGAGCACATCCGGGCGGTGAACCCCGACATCATCTATGCGCGCGGCAGCGCCTACGGCGACAAGGGCCCGGAGCGCGATGTCGGCGGGTTCGACGGTACCGCGTTCTGGACCCGCAGCGGCGTCGGGCACGCGCTGACCCCCGCGGAGATCAACGGTGCGCTCTCCCAGGGCATCCCGGCGTTCGGTGACTCGATCGGCGGGATGAACATCGCCGGCGGCATCTCGGCGGCGCTGTTCCACCGCGAGCGCACCGGCGAGGCCGTCGAGATCGACGTGTCACTGCTGAGCACCGCGTGGTGGGCGGCGGGAGCGAGCGTCACGCAGGGCATGGAGACCGGCGAGACGATGCGCTCGCTGATGCCGGATGCGGCCGGCCCGAGCGTCAACCCGTTCATGGCCAACTACCTGACATCGGACGGCGGCACGATCAACCTGTGCATCGTCAGCCCGACCGGCTACATCCGCGACACCTTCGAGCATCTCGAGCTGCCCGAGCTCGCCGACGACCCCCGCTTCTCCGACGTGATGCCGCTGATCCAGAACTCCGCGGCCGCGGTGGAGCTCATCCGCGAGAAGATCCGCAGCAAGCCGTTCGACTACTGGCGGCAGCGGTTGCGGACGATGAAGGGTCAGTGGGCGCCGTTCCAGAGCCTGGTCGACCTGGCCAGCGACGAGCAGGCGCTGGCCAACGACATGGTCGTCGAGGTGGAGGCCGCCGACGGCGGTAAGCCGTTCAAGGTGGTGCGCGGGCCGGTGCAGTTCAACCACGAGCCGCTGGAGACGACGCGCGCCCCGCAGGCCAGCGAGCACACCGAGCTGGTCCTGATGGACATCGGGATGGACTGGGACCGCATCGAGGAGCTCAAGGAGAAGGGCGCCATCGCCTAGCCTCCCTCCTTCCCGTCCGCGAGCGTGCGTGTCTGCACCCGACACGCCGCGAAATCTCAGCAGTTTGCGCACGCTCGCGGCCGGGGTAGATCGCTGACCGCGCCGATGGCCTCGCGAGTTCCACGCCAGGGCAGTGATTTTCGCCCAGTCGCGACCCTGGCGTATAACTCGGCGGGTGGCGCCTTAGCACGCTCGCGCTAAGGGCGGCTAGGGCAGCCGCTCGACCTGGATCGGAACGCCGGTCAGCCACGCCATGCCGGACAGCGCCTCGATGTCAGCGGGGTCGCTGGAGGTCAACTGGTTGACGTTGGCGCCGCCGGCCCGATTGGCCAGCCGCCAGCCGCCGGTTCCCTTGTGCCCCCAACCGTGTGGCACCGCGACCACGCCGGCCACCAGATCCTTCGTCGTCTTCACCGGGACGGTGATGGCACCGTAGGGCGAGCTGATCCGCACCTCGTCACCGTCGACGATCTGCCGGTCGGCGGCGTCGTCGACGTGGATCAGCGCGTGCTGGCGACGGTCACCGCGCATCAACAGCGGCGAGTTGTGCATCCACGAGTTCTCCGAACGCGGCTCGCGCAGCCCGATCATCCGCAGCGGATACCCGGCGGGCGTGCGCCGCCGCTCCAGCCGCGACACCTCTGCGGCGATCCCCGGATGCGCCAGCCTCACCCGTCGCGACAGGTAGCCGACCGCGTCGCGCAGCACACCGGTGCGCACGTGCGGCGACACCACCACCCCGTGCGGATGGTCGCGCTCCAGCTTGCGCAATGACAGGCCCCCACGGCGCAGCCCGAACAAGTCCCCGCCGTCGGACATCCGCACCAGTGCGTCCATCATCAGCCGCGGCGACGCGTCGACACCGAACCGGCGCAGTATTTTTCGCACGAACTTGAAGCCCGCGAACGCCGGCACCCGGTCCGCCAGCCGCTCGGCGATGTCGGCGGTGATGTCCCACTCCCCGCGCGACTCCCCCACCGGCGCGATGACGGCCTCGGTGGCCTGCCGGAACGGGGTGGCCTGAAAACCCTGGAACGTGTACGGAAAGTCGTCTCGCTCGTACATCGTCGTGACGGGCAGGACGTAGTCGCACAGCGCGGTGGTCTCGGTGAGGTAGAAGTCCAGCGCGACCGACAGCTCGAGCTCGCCGATCGCGCCCTCGAGTTCCTCCCCGTTGGGCACCGACAGCACCGGGTTGCCGCCCGAGACGAACAGCGCCCGCATCTGCCGGGATCCGGGCGTGGTGATCTCCTTGGCCATCAGCGCCGCGGGTTCGGAGCCGATCGCGTTGGGGGTGCCGCTGATCCGCGACCGCTTGCGGCGGTAGGAGCGGCGCATGACGGCACCCATCGCGACGTTCTGCCACCGCGCACCGACGGTGTGCATCGAGCTGAACACCGATCCGCCCGGCACGTCGAGGTTGCCGGCCACCAGGTTCACCGCGTCGATCAGGTAGGTGGTCAGCGTGCCGTGGGTGCCGACACAGGTGCCGAGCCGGCCGTACACCGCCGCGCGCGGCGTGCGCACCAGGTCGCGCGCGAGCGCCCGCACGGTCTCGGCGTCGATCCCGGTGCGCTCCGCCGTCGACTCCGGGGTGAACGGCAGGCACAGCTCGCGCAGCCACTCGACGCCGTCGGCGATCCGGCGCAGGGCGCCCGCGTCGACCACCTCGAACATCACGTGCAGCAGCGACAGCAACAGCAGCGAGTCGGTGTCCGGGACGATGCCCAGCCACTCGAACGCCGCCGCGGTCTCGCTGCGCCGCGGATCGATGATCACCACCCGGCCGCCGCGCTTGACGATGTCGTGCATGCGGTCCTTGATCCGCGGGGCGGTCAGGAAACTGCCGTGCGACACAAGCGGATTCGCACCGATCATGACCAGCAGGTCGGTGCGGGTGAGGTCCGGGATCGGCACCGAGGTTGGCACCCCGTAGAGCATCTGGCTGGCGATCAGCCTGCTGTTGGTGTCCTGCGACGACGCGGTGAAGTAGTGGCCGTGGCGGCCCAGCCCCTTCATGAACAGCAGCGCGGCGAAGGTGTGCGCGTAGCTGAACGCCCCCGGGTTGCCCATGTACCAGCCGACCGCGCCGGAGCCGTGGCGGCGCAGGATGTCGGAGAGCCGCGCGGCGATCTCGTCGAGCGCCTCGTCCCAGCTCACCTCCTCGAAGCCCGCGGGGCCGCGGCGCAGCGGCCGGGTCACCCGGTCCGGGTCGTTGACGATCTCGGTGAACGCGATGCCCTTCTGGCAGGCGAAACCCGCCGACAGCGGGTGCTGTTTGTCGGGCCTCAGCGCCGTCAGCCGACCGTCCTCGACGGTTGCGATCATCCCGCACAGGGGCTCGCAGATCCGGCAGAACGTGGGCTTGTGCTCGATCACCGGGGCCACGCCGATTACGATACTGTAAGAGTTTCAGTTACATGTCGGATCAGGGGCGACCAGAGAGGAATCGGCATGCACGACGTCGCGATCATCGGCGTGGGCCTGCATCCGTTCGGCCGTTTCGAGGGCAAGACGGCGATGGAGATGGGCGTCGACGCGATCTTCGCCGCGGTGGCCGACGCCGGCGTGGAGTGGAAGGACATCCAGTTCGCCACCGGCGGCAGCTGGACCGTCGCCAACCCGGACGCCATCGTCGCGATGGTCGGGCTGTCGGGCATCCCGTTCACCAACGTCTTCAACGCGTGCGCCACCGCCGCCAGCGCGACCAAGGCCTGCGCCGACGGTATCCGGCTCGGCGACTACGACATCGGGATCGCGATCGGCCTGGATAAGCATCCCCGCGGCGCGTTCACCGAGGACCCCGCCCTGGTCGGTATGCCGCGCTGGTACGCCGAGAACGGCCAGTATCTGACCACCCAGTTCTTCGGCATGAAGGCCAACCGCTATCTGCACGAGCACGGCATCTCGCACCAGACGCTGGCCAAGGTCGCGGCCAAGAACTTCCGCAACGGGGCGCTCAACCCCAACGCGTTCCGGCGTAAGCCGATCCCCGAGGAGGACATCCTCAACTCGCCGATGCTGAACTATCCGCTCACGCAGTACATGTTCTGCGCGCCCGACGAGGGTGCGGCCGCGGCGGTGATGTGCCGCGCCGACATCGCGCACCGGTTCACCGACAAGCCGATCTACCTGCGCGCGGTCGAGGTGCGGACCCGCAGATACGGTGCCTACGAGGTGAATACGACGTTCGCCCCGGTCGAGGAGGACGTCGCCCCGACGGTGTACGCGGCGCGGGCCGCGTTCGAGAAGGCGGGCGTCGGCCCCGAGGACGTCGACGTGATCCAGCTGCAGGACACCGACGCCGGCGCCGAGATCATCCACATGGCCGAGTGCGGGTTCTGCGCCGACGGGGAGCAGGAGAAGCTGATCGCCGACGGCGCCACCGAGATCACCGGCTCGCTGCCGATCAACACCGACGGCGGCCTGATCGCCAACGGTGAGCCGATCGGGGCGTCCGGGCTGCGCCAGATCCACGAACTGGTGCGCCAGTTGCGCGGCCAGGCCGGCGACCGCCAGGTGCCCGGCGAGCCGAAGGTCGGTTTCGCCCAGCTCTACGGCGCCCCCGGCACCGCCGCCGCCACGATCCTGACCACCTGATCTCCCCCGCGAGCAGACACAGAATCGCACCGAACACCGCCGAACGATGCGACTCTGCGTCTGCTCGCCGGAGGAGGGCACATGAAAGCGAGCCGAGCATGACGCAGTTCACCGACGCGCCGATCTTCGACGCCGACCAGCACATGTACGAGACGGCGGATGCGCTGACCAAGTATCTGCCCGAGAAGTATTCGCGTGCAGTGCAGTTCGCGCAGTTCGGCAGGCACACCCGGATCGTCATCAACAACCGTGTGCACGACTTCATCCCGAACCCGACGTTCGAGCGGGTCGCCGCGCCGGGCGCGCACGAGAAGTTCTTCTCCGGCCGCAACACCGAGGGGCTGACGCTGCGCGAGATGCAGGGTCCCGCGATCGAGGCGCCGGCCGCCACCCGCAACCCGGTGGACCGGCTCGCCGAACTCGACCGCCAGGGCGTGGTGGAGGCGCTGAACTACCCGACGCTGGCCAGCCTCATCGAGCACGCCACCGCCGACGACCCCGAACTCACGCTGGCCGTCGTGCACGCGCTCAACCAGTGGATGGCCGAGCACTGGATGTTCAACTACCAGAACCGCATCTTCTCGACACCGATCATCAACCTCTCCGAGGTCGAGGGCGCACAGCGCGAGCTGGAGTATGTGCTCAACCACGGTGCCCGGGTGGTGCTGATCAAACCGGGCCCGGTGCGCGGCCTGCACGGGTGGCGGTCGCCGGCGCTGCCCGAGTTCGACCCGTTCTGGCGTGACGTCGAGGGCGCCGGGCTGCCGGTCGTCCTGCACGCCAGCTTCCCGCCGCTCGACGACTACGTCGCACGCTGGGAGCCGCCGCACACCCAGAACTTCATGGCGCAGAGCGCGTTCCGCTGGATGGTGCTCGGCCACCGCGAGATCGCCGACATGATCACCAGCCTGATCTGCCACGGCACGCTGACCCGGTTCCCGCGGCTGCGCATCGCCAGCGTCGAGAACGGCAGCTCGTGGATCAGACCGCTGTTCGACGACTTCGCCGACCTGTACAAGAAGATGCCGCAGAACTTCCCGGAGCATCCGCACGACGTGTTCCGGCGCAACATCTGGGTCAGCCCGTTCTGGGAGGGCTGCGTGGCCGACGTCGTCGACACCGTCGGCTGGGACAGGGTGCTGTTCGGGTCCGACTACCCGCATCCGGAGGGCCTCGCCGAGCCGAAGGACTACTGGAAGTACGCCGAGGGTATGGACGTGCGCCGCACCTATGACTTCATGGGCGACAACGCGCGCCGGTTCATGGGGTTGCCGATCGCCAACCCCGATCCCGACGCGGTCAGGCCGCCCGCGCTGACATCCGCCTGATCACTTCCGCATCCCGCCGTTGACGGTGAGATCGTCGCCGGTCACGAACGACGACGCGTCGCTGGCCAGATACAGCACCGGCCCGACGATCTCGTCGACCGAGGCGACCCGTTTCTGCGACGTCATGTCCGCCAGCACCGTCAGCGTGCCCGGGAAGGTCTCCTCGAAGCCGTTGATCATCTCGGTGGCGAACGGGCCCGGGCTGAGGATGTTGACCCGCACCTGCCAGGGCGCCCATTCGTTGGCCATCGACACCGTCAGATGGCGCAGCGCGGCCTTGGACGCGCCGTAGGCCACCGAGACCGGAGTGGCCGCATAGCCTTCCATCGACCCGATGTTGACGATGCTGCCGCCGCCCCCGTCGCGCATCACCGGCGCCACGCACTGGCTCATCCGCAGCGCACCCTCGAGGTTGACGTTGAAGATGGTGCGCCACAGCTCCAGCCCGACGGTGCTGACGCTCTGCATCTCGGGGTTGATGCCTGCGTTGTTGACCAGCACGTCGATGCGGCCGTGGGTCGCGACCACCCGGTCCACGAACGACGGGACGGCGTCCCAGTCCCCCACCTGGCACGCCAGGCCGGTGGTCGACGCCCCGGTCGCCTCGCGTATCTCGGCCGCGACGGCGTCGCAGGCGTTCTGGTCGCGGCTGGTCACCACCACCGACGCACCCACCCGGGCGAGACCCTCGGCGATGGCGCGCCCCAGCCCGCGCGTCGACCCGGTGACGATGGCCACCCGGCCGGTGAGATCGAACAGGTTTCGCGGATCATCCATCGCGCGCGGTCTCCTTTTCTACACCTGTTCCCGATGTCATGACAGCGCGGAGACCTCGGCGAGGTCCATGACCCCGGGACGTGCGTCGCGGACCGTCGGGATGGCGTGTACCGCATGCATCGCCGTTGCCAGACAGCCCATTTCGCTGTGGTCCTCACCCTCGGTGCCGAGCACCAGGTTGCAGCGCATCGTCGGCGCGCCCCGGAACTCGATCTCGTAGCCCTCACCACCCGCCCAGTCGGGTGCCACGTCGGGGCTCATCCAGGTCACGTGTTCGACGACGATCGCGACGTCCCCGCAGTCGGCGCGCACACCGATCTTCATCGCACCGACGGTGCCGGCGGGAATGGTGCCCGCGGCGACAGTCAGCTCGGCGGCGGTGACCCGGGTGTCCCGGAACGGCTGGACCGCAACCACCCTCGTTCCCAACGCCTTCGCGAGCACCGTCGCGGTGCCGACGAACGCACCGCCCGAGCGGTCGGGGTCGGCCAGCAGTGGGGCGGTGGAGTCCGGCGGCAGCCCGTAGCCCATGACGTCGACGAGGATCTCGCGGCTGGGATAGCCCGCATAGGACAGCGATTCGCGCACGACGATCTCCTGGCACTGATACGACAGCCGGGCGAGCACGGGCGCGACCACCTCGCCCCAGAATCCGGGGAACAGCCCGAGTCCCAGGAAGGTGCTCGATCCGCGTCGACAGGCCGCCTCGAGCTCGCGGCCACGGGCCGGGTCGACGGCGGCGGGATCGATGAACGAGGCGCCGGTGGTGATGACGTCGGCCCCGGACTCCAGCAGCGCGACCATGTCGGCCAGGCAGGTGTGCGGGTGCTTTTCGACGTTGCCCATGTAGAGCACGACATCGGCGGCCGAGTCGAGCACGTGCTCGAGCCGGTCGGTCGCCGCCACCCCCGTCGAGGCCCGGCCCACCAGTTCGCCGGCGTCGCACCCGACCTTCGCGGGGTCGTAGACCCGCACCCCGACCAGCTCGAGGTCAGGAGCGTCGAGGACGGCACGCAACGCGAGGCGCCCGGTGGCGCCGGTGCCCCATTGCACGACCCGCGTCCGGCCCACAAGCGCTCCTCTGACGGTCAGGAATGTGTGATCAAAAGTAGCCATTCCGACGAGGACTCACCCTCGTTTTCCCGGTGCGGGCGGATACCCGGCGAAGTCGCGCCGATCGCGGCAGGATGGACCTGCCAGTACGCAACCATCGCTCTGTACCGGAAGGACGAGAGCATGCCCACGATCACCACCTCTGACGGTGTCGAGATTTTCTACAAGGACTGGGGTTCGGGTCAGCCGATCGTGTTCAGCCACGGCTGGCCGCTGTCGTCGGACGACTGGGACACCCAGATGCTGTTCTTCCTGCGGCACGGCTTCCGCGTCATCGCCCACGACCGGCGCGGGCACGGCCGCTCGGCCCAGGTGGCCGACGGACACGACATGGACCACTACGCCGACGATCTGGCCGCGCTGATGGCCCACCTCGATGTGCGTGACGCCGTGCACATCGGCCACTCCACCGGAGGCGGTGAGGTGGTGCACTATCTGGCCCGGCACGGGCAGGACCGGGCGGCCAAGGCGGTGCTGATCAGCGCCGTGCCGCCGCTGATGGTCAAGACCGAGGCCAATCCCGGCGGTCTGCCCAAGGAGGTCTTCGACGATCTTCAGGCGCAGCTGGCCGCCAACCGTTCGGTGTTCTACCGGTCACTGGCGGCGGGCCCGTTCTACGGGTTAAACCGGCCCGGTGTGGAGCCGTCGGAGGCGATCATCGAGAACTGGTGGCGCCAGGGCATGATGGGCGGCGCCAAGGCGCACTACGACGGCATCGTCGCGTTCTCGCAGACCGACTTCACCGAGGACCTGAAGACGATCACCATCCCGGTGCTGGTGATGCACGGCGACGACGACCAGATCGTGCCGTACGAGAACTCCGGTCCGCGCTCGGCGCAGCTGCTGCCCAACGGCACGCTCAAGACCTACCCGGGCTACCCGCACGGCATGTTCGTCACCCACCACGAGGTGATCAACGCCGACCTGCTGGAGTTCATCCGTTCCTGAGCGCCCGCGCGGAGAGCCGCCCGACCAGCCGGGTGATGCGGTCGGACACGCGCACCGAGACAAGGCCGTTGAACACGTCGACGCGCAGCCGGGTCAGCGTGGAACTGGTGAAGCGCCACCGACCGTCGAGCTTGGCGTACGTCTCGTGGTAGTGCCCGTAGCCGCGCAGGTTCAACCCAGGGCCGAACCGCACGACGTCCTCGAGCGCCCACACGCCGCGGGCCGTCGTCGCCGAGGTCAGTTCGATCTCGGGTGCGTGCACCTGGTGCACGGTGGGCTGGTCGCGCAGGCTCTTGCGGGTGAAGGCGACGAACTCGTCGGCGCCGTGGATCACCTTGCCGCCGGATGGCGATGTGTCGCTGACGAAGTCGTCGGCGAACAGCTCACGCCACGCGGTCCAGTCCTTGGTGTCGAGCAGGCGGCAGTAGCGGGCCTTGAGCTGTTTGATCGCCTCGATCTCGACGAGGTCCGCCTCGGTCATGCGGTCGCCTTCGCCCGCACCTGCTCGACGTGGAACCGGGCCGCCTCGCGCAGCGACTCGGCCGTCGGGCGCGGATGCCAGCCGAGTTCGCGGGTGGCCTTGCCGTGGTCGGCGGGCGCCATGATGTGCAGCAGCCGAATGCCGTTGGTGTTCATCTCGAAGTCGCGGCCGACCAGCCGGGCCAGGTTGTCGCCCAGCCACGCCGACGCGTAGGCCGCCGACAGCGGTATCCCGAAGCGCGGCGGTCTGGCGCCGACGGCCGTGGCGGCGATGGTCAGCATGTCGCGCATCGACATGTAGCTCTCGGAGATGATGTAGCGTTCGCCGACGCGGCCGCGGTCGGCGGCGAGCAGGAACGCCTCGGCGACGTCCTCGATGCCGACGACCTCGGTGGACACCCCCTTGATGTAGACGGGCACCTTGCCGAGCGCCGCGTACTTCACCATCAACCCCTGGTGCGGGTTGAAATCGCCGGGACCGTACGGGTTGGACACGCACATCGCGACGGCGGGCAGGCCACGCTCGCGTGCGTAGTGCAACACGAGTTCCTCGGCCTGGCGGCGGGATTCGATGTACGGGCCGCCCTTGTCGCCCCAGTCGAACGGCATGTCCTCGGTGACCGGGCCGCTGCCGTCGCCGAGCGCGATGGTGCCGATGGTGCTGCAGAACACAAACTTTCGCAGGCCGGCGTCGACGGCGATGTCGAGGACCCGGCGCAGGCAGTTGACGTTGACCTCGAACAGCGGTGCGGGGTCACGCAGGTGGAACCGGGTGTCGACGATGCAGTAGTAGACGACGTCGCGGTCGGCCATCGCCGTCCGCAGCGCCTGCTCGTCGTAGAGGTCGCCGTAGTGACGTTGCACGTCGAGGTCGTCGATGGCAATCGTCGAGCTGGTCTTGCGCAGGTACACCCGGACGTCGTCGCCGCGCTCGGCGAGCTTGCGGGTGACGTGCGAGCCGACGAAGCCGCTCGGCCCCATCACCAGCGCGCGCTGGCGTGTTGCCGAAGCCTTTCCTGCCGCCATTCCTGCACCTTCCTTCCGGCGCGAGCGTGCGCAAACTGCTGAGATTTCGCGGCGTGTCGTGTGCAGACACGCACGCTCGCGGGTTATCGGGCTGGGGCGGGTTACCGCGGCGCGGCGTAGGCCGGTTTGCCGAGGCCCAGCACGTACTGGGCGATCATGTTGCGGAACACCTCCAGCGTTCCGCCGTAGATCCCGACCAGCGGGGCGAACCGGTACACGTACTCCGCGGCCCCGTCGTCGGCGGCGCCGTCGGCACCCAGCGGCAGCGACCCCGGGGTGCCGTGCAGATCCATCAGATCCGGCGAGATGTCACGCATCGTCTGCGCCAGCGCCACCCGGCCGAAGATGCTCGGCGTGGAGAACGCCGCCTCCATCCGCGCGACGGCACGACCGAGCCGGTAGGCCACCGCACCGTCGTCGACCGGCCTGCGCCCGTTGGCATCCGGGGTGCCGGCCTTCTCCGCGGCGCGGTCGGCCGCGACGGCCATCGTCATCGCCTGGTGCATCATGATCGCGACGTCCTGCAGGCCGTCCGGTTCGACCTCCACGGCGCCGTGTTCGGCGTCGAGCGGTTCGCGCAGCACCTTCCAGCCCTCGTTGACCTCACCGAGGCGGTACTTGTCGGGCACGCGCACGTCGGTGTAGTAGACGATGTTGGTCCGGTCGCCGTCGACCGTGCGGATGCCCTGGATCTCGATGCCCGGCGTGTCGAGCGGCACCAGGAACATGGTGAGGCTCTTGTGTTTCGGCGCCTCGGGGTCGGTGTTGGTGATCAGGAAGACGTACTGGCAGTTGTGCGCGCCGGTGGTGAACATCTTCGAGCCGTTGATCACCCACTCGTCGCCATCGCGCACCGCGCGGGTCTTGCAGGTGGCGATGTCGGAACCACCCTCGGGTTCGGTGTAGCCCAGGCAGAACCGGACGTGGCCGCTGTACACCTTCGGCAGCACCTCGGCCTTCACCTCGGGTGAGCCGAACTTCTCGACACTGCGCCGCACCAGCGACGTGGTGCCGAACGTCACCCAGGGCACGTGCGCGCGCCGCTTCTCCAGCTCCCAGATGCGGCGGCGGACCCGGTTGAACCCGCCCTCGGACTCGGGCTTCCACTCCTTCTCCAGGTAACCCGCCGCACCCAGCGCCAGGTGCACGCCCTCGTCGAAGTTGTCGCCGGTCTCCCGGTCGCGGCGCAGCACGTCCTCGGTGACGAGCTCGCTCAGGAACGTGCGCACCTCCTGCTGGAACGCCCGGTCCTCCTCGCAGAGTTCGACCCGTGAGAAGTCCATTACCTAGCCCTCTCCGCTTTCCCGCTCCGCGACGATCCGCGCGATGTACTTGGCCGTCGCCGCCGGATCTCCCCCGGCCAGCGCCCAGCCGCGCGCCCGCACCAGGTACGCGCTCGACGCCGCCTCCGCCGACACCCCGAGCCCGCCCTGGATGTGCACCGCCATCGTCGCCGCCTTCGACGCCTCCTCGGCCATGAACACGAACGCCGACGGCGCCAGTTCGCGCCGTTCGTCGGGCTCGTTGTCGAGGAACCACGCCGCGCGCCGGGCGAGGTTGCGCCCGCCCTGCACGGTGATCGCCATGTTGGCCAGCGGATGCGAGATGGCCTGCAGCGTGGAGATCGGCACCCCGAGCGTGTAGCGGGTCTTGGAGAACTCCGCGGCGATCGTCATCGTCTCCTCGACCAGGCCGGCCAGCGCCGCACCGGTGAGCACCCGCCACTCGTCGAGCGCCCGTTGATATTCCGCCAGCGCCTGCGGCCCCGACGCCAACACGGTGCGGTCGTCGGCGGCGGCCGGGTCGATCCACGCCATCGGCAGCCTGCCGATGTTGTCGACCCTGGCCGGGCGGGTGGCGAAGGTGAGCTTGACGATCTGGTCGCCGTCGCGCAGCAGCACGTGGTCGGCGACCGACCCGCTGGGCACCAGCCGCACCCCGGTGAGGTTGTCCTGCGCGGGGTCCAGACCGACGATCGTCTGCCCGTTGATGACATCGGAGTCGACGGCACCGAGACGGCCAAGCAGCCTCGCGGCGCAGACGTGGTCGATCCACGGCACCGGGGCCAGCGCGCGACCGACCTCCTCGGCGACCAGGGTCAGGTCGACGAGCGTGGCACCGTCACCGCCGACGTCCTCGGGCAGCGCCATCGAGCTCGCGCCCATGCCGCACAGGCGTTCCCACAGGCTCTTGTCGAAGCCGGTGCCCTCGGCGGCGCGCACGGTCTCGATCGGGCAGTGCGTCTTGAAGAAGTCCCGGTAGGCCGCCTGCAGGGCCTGGTGGTCCTCGGTCAGGCTGTAGTCGAGCCTGCGCAGTTCGTAGCGGTCCATCACTGCTCCCCGTCGTCGGCCCCGAAGAAGAACTCCCGGGCGTTGTTGTAGAGGTAGTTGTCGAGCACCTCGGGTGGTAGATCGAGGTTCTGCGCCTCGGGAATCACCCGGCGCATCTTGAGTACCGGCCAGTCCGACCCGTAGATCACCTTGTTCGGGCCGCGGGTGCGCATGTAGTGGATCAGGCTCTCGGGCAACCGTTTCGGTGACCACGCCGAGGTCATCAGCCGCAGGTTCTGGTACTTGATCAGCAACCGGATCGCCACATCCCACCACGGGTCGGCGCCGTGGATCATGCACAGCTTCAGCTCCGGGAACCGCACGCAGACACGGTCGAGGTGGATCGGGTTCTGCACCTCGCCGGGGATCGGTGGCCCGGGGATACCGGTGTTGACGCACAGCGGCAACCCGAGTTCGGCGCACTTGGTGTAGAGCGGGTAGTACACCGCGTCGCTGGGCGGGTACTGGCCGTCACCCCAGAAGCTCGGCCCCACCACCGCGTACACGACGGGCAGGTCGGCGGCGACGGCGGCCAGCTCGCGCAGCGACGGGATCGGACGCAGCAGGTTCACCCCGCCCATCGCCAGCGCGAACCGGTCGGGTCGGGCCTCGACGAACTTGCGCGCGGTGGTCGACGGCTTGGTCAGGCTGTCCATCAGGATCGCCTTCTCCACACCCTGTTCGTCCATCTCGTCGAGCAGCTCGCCGAGATCGACCGGCGCGAACATCGACTGGGGGCCCTTGAAGTAGTCGTCGCGAACCTTGAGCATCCAGGAGGGCTGCTGTTCGGTCTCGCCGAAGTGGACGTTGACGAGGCAGTCGATTGCTTTGTGGCTCACGCGTTCACCTGTTGTGTCGCCGCGGATCGGGCCCAGCGGTAGTCGGGCTTGCCGTTGCCGAGTCGGCGGACCTGGTCGACAAAGAGGAACTCCTTCGGTGTCTTGAACTTGGCGAGGCTTTCGGTGCAGTGGGCGTGCAGTGCGTCGGGTGTCGTGTCGTGTCCGGCGCGCAGCGCGACGAGCGCCACCACCTCCTGGCCCCAGCGCTCGCTGGGCCTGCCGACCACCAGCGCGTCGGCGACGGCGGGGTGCGCGCGCAGCACCTCTTCGACCTCCTCGACGAACACCTTCTCCCCGCCGCTGTTGACGACCAGCGCGTCGCGGCCGAACAGCCGCAGCGTGCCGTCGGCGGCCAGCGAGCCGCGGTCACCGGAGATCACCACGCGCCTGCCCTCGACGACCGGGAACGTCCTGCGGGTGGCCGCCTCGTCGTCGAAGTAGCCGAGCGGTATCCGTCCGCCCCGGGCGACGAACCCGACCTCCTCCTCGCCTGCAACGAGGAACCTGCGGTAGTCCTCGGACACCACCAGCGCGCCCTCACGCAGTTCGAAGGTGGACTTCTCCTCGCCGCGCTGACTGCGCCCGAAGCCGACGTTGCCGGTCTCCGAGGAGCCGTACCCGTTGATCAGGGTGATCTGCGGCAGCAGATCCAGCAGTGCGCGTTGATATTTCGGGTTGGTCGCCGCACCGCCGGTGGCGATGGCGTACAGCGACGACAGGTCGTAGTCGCCGGTGCGCAGTTCCTCGACCAGCGGGCGGGCGTACGCGTCGCCGACGATGGTCATCATGCCGGCCTTCTCGCGCTGCGCGGTGGTCAGCACCGCACACGGGTCGAAACTCGTCTTGTCGTAGAGGATCACGGGGATGCCGTTGAGCAGTCCGGCGAACGTCATCCACAGGCCGGCGGCGTGCATCAGCGGGGACACCGCGAACCACGGCTGCGGCTGGCCGCCGAGCTTGGCGTGGATCTCGTCGACGGACTCGTGGTCGGCGCCGTTCATCGAGATGACGTAGGTGTCGCTCTGCCGCCACATCACACCCTTGGGGCGTCCGGTGGTGCCGCCGGTGCACACCATCAGCACGTCATCGGGCGAACCCTCGATGCGCTGATCGGTATCGCCCTGTGCCAGTGCGTCATCGAGCGTGACAGCGCCGGGCAGGCGCGGCGCGCCGGAGTCGTCGTCGATCTCGATGAGCAGCTCCGCGCAAGCCGGTGGCAGCACATCGGCGAACTTCGCCCCGAACGAGCGGTGATAGACGACCGCGCGGGGACGCAGGTACTCGAAGAGTTCGGCGACCTCGCGCGGAGTGTAGTTGTAGTTGACGTTGACCGGGACGGTGCGCGCCTTGAGCGCGCCGATCATCATGTCCGGGTACAGGTCGTTGTGCATGAGCAGCGCGACCCGGTCCTGGCCGCACTCCCAGTTCTGCAGCTCGGCGCGTTCGCGGTGGGCGCCGAGACCGTGGCCGGCAAGGAAGTTGGCCAGCCTGCGGGTCCGGTCGGCCACCTGCCCGTAGGTGCTGCGGCGCTGCCCGCAGATCGACATCAGCCGGTCCGGCGCCGCCTCGGCGATCGCGTCGAGGACCGCCCCGATCGTCCACTCGGTCATCTGCCGGCGCCGGCCGTCACATTCGCACCCAGCAGCGTCAACGCGTTGTCGCGCATGACCATTCGGGTGTCCTCGTGGCTGAACTCGGGGAACTGCGGGATGTCGGCGGTGAACGACGTCGGATCGGCCAGGCCCTCGCCGTGCGGCCAGTCGGAACCGAACAGGATCTTGTCCACGCCGATGGTCTCGGCCAGCAGTTTCACGTCGTCCTCGTAGTACGGCGCGATCCAGACGTTGTTCTTGAGCTGTTCGACCGGATCCTCCTTGTAGTGGTACGGCGCGTTGTTGGCGGACTTCTTGAGCCGTTTGATCAGCCGGTACACGAAGTAGGAGCCGTTCTCGATGCTGGCCACCTTGAGCTTGGGGTGCCGGGTGAACACCTGGTGCACGATCATCGAGGCGAGGGTGTCGTGGATGGCGCGGTCGTCCATCAGCACCATGTCGAGCGGGTCGCGTCTGCCGAACCCGCGGAACTCCCCGCTGCCGCCCCACAGCGCGGGGATCGCCATGTAGCCGGAGTCGGACAGGTGGAAGACGACGGGCACGCCCGCCTCGGCGAGCCGGGCCCACACCGGATCGTGCACCGGGTCGCCCAGCGAGCGCGGCCGCACCTCACCGGGCACCGGCGCGGGCCGGATGCACACCAGTTTGGCGCCGCGGCCCAGCACGAACTCGACCTCCTCGACCGCCTGCTGCGGATCGGCCAGCGAGATGATCGGCGCGGCCAGGATGCGGTGATCGGGCCGGTCGAAGCCCCAGTCCTCGTCGAGCCACAGGTTGAAGGCGTGGATCGAGGCCATGGTGGCGGGGATGTCGTGCTTGAGTCCCTCCTCCACGCCACACGCGAAAGTCGGGAGCATGAACACGGTTTCGAGGTTCTGCTCGTCCATCTTCTTCACCCGCGCGTCGCGGTTCTGGTACTCGGGATGGTCGGCGAGCCGGTCGACCTTCATCAGCGACGCCGGGTCGACGCCCTCGGGGATCTCGCCGCGGAACAGCAGGTCCAGGCAGCCGGGTTCGATGATCGGGTCGAACGTCGGGTTCGGGATGAAGTGGTTGATCTTCCCGCCGAACACCGCGTAGGTGCGCTTCCCGTCGGTGAGCATCTGCACGCCGCGCTGGCGGAACTCCTTGGGCAGGTGGCGGGTGAACGCGTCGAGCGGCTCGTAGTAGTGGTTGTCGACGTCGATGGCCATGTAGTCCAACGGCTGTGGTGCGCTCATGACGCATCCTCCTTCTCGAGTACCAGGGGCGGGAAGTTCGGCGGGCGCTTCTCGAAGAAGCTGGTGATCCCCTCGATGAAGTCGGGGCGCAGCATCGACTCGTGCATCAGCTTCTCGGCGCGGTCGCTGGCCTCGAAGACCGATCGCATGGTGTCGGTGTAGACCTGCTCCTTGATCACCGCGAGCGAACTCGGCGCACAGTGCGTGGCGATGTCTTCGGCGTAACCTATTGCGCGCGACAGTAATTCGTCGGGCGCGACGACGTGGTTGACCACACCGAGGCGGGCGGCCTCGTCGGCGAGGAACACCCGCCCGGACAGCAGCAGGTCCATCGCGACACCGTTGCCGACGATGCGCGGCAGGATCCACGAGATGCCGTACTCGGCGATCAGGCCGCGGCGCGCGAACGAGGTGGTGAACTTCGCGCCCTCGGCGGCGAACCGCACGTCGCAGGCCAGCGCGAGCGTCAAACCCATGCCGGCACAGGCACCGTTGATCGCGGCGATGACGGGCTTGCGCACCGCCATCACGGAGTGCGGGTGCCGGGCGACCAGCTTGCTGACGTCGGTCTGGGAGGCGGAGTCGACGGTCGCGGCGCCGATGGCGTTGAGGTCGCCCATGTCGGCGCCGGCGCAGAACGCCCGGCCGCTGCCGGTCACGATGACGGCGCGGACGGCCGGGTCGGCCTCGGCCTCGTCGAGACGTTCGAAGAACATGCCGGCCAGACCGCCGCCCCAGCCGTTCATCCGCTCCGGACGGTTCAGCGTGATGATCGCGACCCCGCAGTCGCGCACCTCGTACCGCACCGGCGGATCGGCGACGTGGTCAGCAGCGCTCACCCGGCAGTCCTCCTCCGGCAGTCCGAGGCGTGTGAATGCTCATACTGTACACCTATCGGTAGCGGTTTCCGCAAGCTCTGCGAGCAGGTCGGCGGATCGGCTGGACCGCCCGTCCAATGTCGCACAGCCACCGCCGCTGACGTGGGTGTTTGGCGTGGACTGCGCGCGCGCCGCACGCGCTCAGTCGATGAGCCCGAACCGCTTGTAGGCGGCCTCGATCTGGGCCCTGCCCTCGGCGGGCAGTTCCACCTGCGGCGGGCGCGAGTGCGGGTATGACCCGACCGGCAGCCCCAGCACCGACGCCGCGTACTTGAACGCACTGCCCCAGTGCGTGAAGTAGTCCGCCCGGCCCGGGTAGCAGGTGAACCACGGACCCACCTCCAGGTCGAACACGTCGAGCCGGGACTCCCGCGCGTGGTCCATCGCCTCGATCAGCCGGTCGGCGGCGATCAGTTCCCACCACTCGGTGAACACGCGGCGCTGCGGGGTCTCCATCAGATACCCGGCGGTGCCGAGCTGTGCGGGACAGACGATTCCGTCGCGCAGCCACCCGGCGCGGTAGACCGTCCTGTCGCACTCCCACACCAGCAGCCCGGGCGCCAGATCGTGCAGACGGCGGCTCGCCGCCGGCCGGAACGCACCCTCCTTCGTCGCGCACACCGCGGGGATCTCCTCGTAGATCCGCGCGCTCTCGGCCGGTGTGAGCACGTACCCCGAGGACGGCGAGTTGAACATGCCGAGCGCGATGTCGGTGCGCTCAGCGATGTAGCGGAAGAAGCGCAGCACGCCGGCACCGCCGTGCGCCTCCATCATCGGGGTCTGGATGTAGACGATGTCGGCGCCCACCTCCTGGGCGTGCCGGGTCAGCTCCAGGCAGTCCTTGGCCGACGTCGCCGCGGTGCACGCCTGCACCACGACATCGGGGTTGGCGGCGCGGCCCTCCTCGATCGCCACCTCCAGCAGGCGTTTTCGCTCCTCCATCGTCAGCGCCCAGAACTCGCCGACCCCGCTGGTGCACCACAGCAGCGGGTGGTTGAGCTCACCGACGCAGTAGCGCACCAGCGTCCGGTAGGCGTCCCAGTCGATGTCGTCGCCGTCGGGTCCGCAGAATGGGGTGTAGAGCGAGTCGCCGATCCCCCGCAGGTGTTCGCGGGCCCATTCCCTGGCTTCCTGCGCCGTTGCCACGGTGACCTCCCGACCGTCTAGGTGAAGTCGCTGCCGCCGTCGACGTTGATGTTGGCCCCGGTCATGTACGAGTTGCGCCGGGACGCGAGAAACGCCACCACAGGCCCGATCTCCTCGGGCAGCCCGGCGCGCGGCAGGTGGGCGGGGTGACCGAAGTGCTCGTCGATCGCCGACATCAGCGCGTACGGGTCGGTGCCGTCGACGCCCACCGACTCGGCCCAGCCGATCAGCGCCTCGGAGGCGATGCTGCCCGGCGAGACGACGTTGACCATGATCTCGTCCTTGGCCAGCAGCAGCGACAGGTTCTTCGACACGCTGGTCACCGCCGCCTTGGCCGCGGTGTACGCGGGCAGGATCACGCTCTGGCGCTGGGTGGAGTGTGCGGAGAAGTTCACGATGCGCGCCCACTCCGCGGCGCGCAGCAGCGGCAGCGCCGAGCGGACACAGTGCACCATGCCCATCACGCCGCCGTCGAACGCGTGCCGCCACTGTTCGTCGGTCAATTGCTCGAAGGTCCCGACGGCCTCCGGACCCACCGCGTTGACGAGGATGTTCAGTTGCCCGCCCCAGCGCGCCCCGATCTCGTCGAACACGCGCTGCACCTGGTCGGCGTCGGTGATGTCGGCGGCCAGGCCGACGGCATCGGGGCTGCCGATCTCCGTCAGCGCCATCGCCGCCTCGTCGAGCACATCGGGCGTGCGGCCGACGACGGCCACCCGCGCGCCGTCCTCGGCCAGGCAGCGCGCCGAGGCGAAACCCATTCCGCGGCCGCCACCGACGACGACGGCAGCGGCGTTCTTCAGTCCGAGATCCATCTGAGCCTTTCACCCACCGAATGCGTGGAAAAGCTTACTATTGGACTTACGGTAAAGGAGGGATTCGGCTGAGACGACCCGGGTAACCGGAGCGCGGAAGGCCCCCCGGTATCGTTGACGGTAGCGACAGGGGCCGCGACACACCTGCAAAGACGCAGATCACAGGCGGCTGCCGGTAGATTCAGTCCCACTGACGCCGTGCGCGGGAAGTCGCGTGCGCGGCTTATCGCGATGGAGGTGCCCTTCGTGGCAAGGCAGGCGACCGCCGAGAAGCGTCAACGGCGCGAGCGCGGATCCATCAACCCCGACGACATCATCAAGGGCGCGTTCGAGCTCGCCGAGCAGGTGGGCATCGACAACCTGTCCATGCCGCTGCTCGGCAAGCACCTCGGCGTCGGCGTCACCAGCATCTACTGGTACTTCCGCAAGAAGGACGACCTGCTCAACGCGATGACCGACCGCGCCCTGCGCCAGTACGTCTTCGAGACGCCCTACGTGGAGGCCAAGGACTGGCGCGAGACGCTGCGCAACCATGCGCGCACCATGCGAAAGACGTTCATCGGCAACCCGATTCTGTGCGACCTGATCCTCATCCGGTCGGCACTGAGCCCGCGCACCGCCAAGGTCGGGGTGCAGGAGGTGGAGAAGGCGATCGCCAGCCTGGTCGAGGCGGGCCTGTCCCCGAGGACGCCTTCGACACCTACTCCGCGGTGTCGGTGCACGTCCGCGGCTCGGTGGTGCTGCACCGGCTGCGGGAGAAGAACCGCGCGGCCGGCGAGGGGCCCAGCGATCTCGACGACACCATGAGCGTCGACGCCGAGAGCACCCCGCTGCTCGCGATGGTCAGCGAGAAGGGCCATCACATCGGCGCCGCCGACGACCGCAACTTCGAGTTCGGCCTGGAGTGCATCCTCGAGCGGGCGGAGCGCCTCATCGAGGACAACGCCGAGAACAAGTCCGCCAAGAAGACCCGCAAGCGCTGACCCGGCGCGCTACCGATCGCTGACCGACCGGTAGCGCCCCGAAGCCGCTGCGAGGCCCAGGCAACTCAGACTGGGCAGCTCAGACCTCAACGACGACGGCGCCGCCCTGGCCGCCGCCCGCGCACATCGCGGCCACGCCGATGCCGCCGCCGCGCCGCTGCAGTTCGTAGACCAGCGTGGTCACCATCCGCGCGCCCGAGGCCGCGATCGGATGGCCGAGGCTGCACCCGCTGCCGGAGAAGTTCACCAGTTCCTCGTCGAGCCCGAACTCGCGCACCGCGGCGATGGGCACCGAGGCGAACGCCTCGTTGATCTCCCACAGCGTCACATCCGACGGCTTGAGGTTGGCCCGGTCGAGCACCTTAGCGATCGACTTGACCGCACCGAGCCCGCAGTCGCGCGGCGGCACACCGGCTGCGGCCCAGGCCTTCACGGTCGCCATCCTGGTGAGGTTGTTGGCCTCGGCGTAGTCGGCGTCGACGAGCGCGACCGCGGCCGCCGCGTCGTTGGTGCCGCTGCTGTTGCCGGCGGTGATCGAGAAGCCCTCGATCTCCGGGTGCAGCGGCTTGAGCTGGGCCAGCTTCTCGGCGGTGGTGTCGCGGCGCGGATGCTCGTCGACGCTGAACTCGATCACCGAGCCGTCGAACTGCTGCACCTTCAGCGGCACGATCTCGTCGACGAACTTGCCCGCGTCGATCGCGGCGATGGCGCGCTGGTGCGACCGGGCCGCCCAGGCGTCCATCTCCTCACGGGTGATGCCGACGGTCTGTGCGGTGTTCCAGCCCACGGTGATCGACATGTCGCGGGTCGGCGCGTCGGGGGTCTCGACGTGCGTCGGCGGCATCCACTTCTCCTCGAACTTGAGCTCGGGGCCGGGGATGCGCCAGTTCACCAGCGGGGTCATCGACAGCGACTGCACACCGCCGGCGATCAGCACCCGCTCCATCCCGGAGCCAATCTGCGCCGCGGCGTTGCCGATGGCGGTCAGGCTGCCCGCGCAGTGCCGGTTGACCGACTGGCCCGGCACGTGCTGCAGGCCGGCGTGGTCGGCCGCGTAGCGGGCCAGATCACCGCCGCCGTAATGGGATTCGGCGAAGATCAGGTCGTCGATGTCGGCCGGGTCGATCTTCGAGCGCCGGATCACCTCCGGCAGCACCGCGGTGATCAGCTCCTCGGGTGGAGTGTTGACCAGCGTCCCCTTGAAGGAACGGCCGATGGCGGTCCTGGCAGCACCGACGATGACAGGTGTGGGCATGTTCTCCACCTCGGGTTTCGTTGTTTACGACGTTACAAAAGTAGCAGAGTATGTAGCGCTAGGCACTACTCCGGTTCCGGGACGTGAAAGTGCTCGTCACGCAGCCGGAACGCCTCCTTGGTGCCGTGCCGGGCGCGGGTCTTGACGAAGTTGAACTCACCCTCGGCGAACTGCAGGTTGGTGCCGAACGCGTGGAACAGGTAGCTGGCCACCTCCTCGCCCTGGTAGGCCTGGCTCTGCTCGACCAGCCGGAAGGCCTCCTTGGCGATCACGACGCCGTCGGCGGGCATCTTCGCCGCCTTCTCGGCCCAGTACCGGGCGCGGGCGGTCACCTTCTCGGGTGCGACGGTCTCGGTGAACACGCCGAGGTGCTCGACGGTGCCCGCCTCGATGATGTCGCCGGTGAGCAGCAGCCGCCGCGCCAGCACCGGCCCCAGCCGGTGGAAGAACATGTGCAGGCTGCCCAGCGCAGGCCCCAGGAAGCGGGTCGCGGGCATGCCGATCTTGGTGTCGCGGGCGATGACGGAGATGTCGGTCATCAGCGCCATCTCGAAACCGCCGCCGAGCGCGTACCCGCTGATCTCCCCCACCGTGACCTTCGGGAAGCCCATGAAGTTGTGGTAGAAGCCGAATGACTTGCGGTCCACCGTGAGTCGGCGCCGCTGACTCGGCCGCCGCTTGGCCTGCGGCGAGTCCTTGTCGCCGTACCAGGCGTAGGCGTTGTTCATGTCCGCGCCCGTGGAGAACACGCCCTCGGCACCGCGCAGCAGCACCACGGTGATGTCGTCGTCCTCGGCCACCTGGTCGAGGTAGCGGCCGAGGGTCTCGCGCATCGCCGCGTCGTAGGAGTTGCGCTGTCTGGGGTTGTTCAGCGTGATGGTCGCGATTCGCTTGTCGCGGTCGACGTCGAACAGCACGCGGTCATCGGTGGTCATGGGTCCTCACTGGGCGTTGGTGATGAGCTTGGCCTGGATCGTCTTGTCGGCGCCGACGGCGAGCGTGTTGCGCCGCGCGGCGGCGAGGTGGTCGGTGGCCAGTCGCACCGCACGGGCCTCGTTGCCGTCACGGATGGCGTCGAGCAGACGCTGGTGGTCGCGCAGCGCGGCCCGCATCGTCTTGTCGTTCATCGGGTCGGGGCTGGATTCGTCGGCCCAGACCGCGGACTCGTGCGCCGACCAGATCAGTTCCAGCGACCCGATGAGCAGGATCATCGGCTCGTTGCCGCACCGGGACACGACGGTCTCGTGGAAGCGGCGGGCGTTGGGTACGTACCGCGTCGGGTCGCCCAGATCCGCCGTCTGGCGCTCGATCTCACGTTCCAGGTACGGCACCACCTCGGTCGCCCGGTCCTCGCGGGCCGCACACATGCCCGCACAGATCGGTTCCAGGCGCAACAACGCGCCGCTGACGTCGGCCGGGGTGGCCGAGCGGGCCTGCAGCACCATGCTGATCATGTGCGCGGTGCGTTCGGCCGACGGCTGGCGCACCACCGCACCGCCCACGTTGCCGCGCCGCACCGAGATCAGCCCGTCGGTCTCGAGCAGGTGAATCGCCTCCCGCAACGCCGGTGGGCTGACCGCGAATTCGGCGAGCAGGCCGTCCTGGGAGGGCAGCACGTCCCCCTCTTTGAGCCGGCCGGACAGGATGTCGTCGCGGATCCGGGCGGCGACGATCTCAGCCACCCGGGGTTGACGGATCCGCTGGGTCATCGGGGGCGGCGTTTCCCGAACGCGAACACCGACAGCTTGTCCGGCGATGATGCGGCGGTGTGGAATTCGCCGGTGCACAGCACCTCGTCGCCGAGCAGCAGGCGCGCCGTCGACGTCACCCTGCCGTCGCTCTCGACACGGGCGATGTCGAAGCGCAACTCCGTCAGGATCGGCGTCGGGCGGCGGAACGTGACGGTCAGCGACCGGGTCTTGCCGGTGCGTCCGATCGCGCAACTCTGGTGCTGGGTCACGCAGTCGAAGAACACGGCCAGAAAACCGCCGTTGACCAGGCCCGGCGGCCCCTCGAACACCACCGGGAAGGTGACCCGTCCCGACGCGGCCTCCTCGGTGAGCTCGTCGAACGTGTACTCGGGGAAGGCCGGGTTGTAGGCGCCGATGTCGAAGGCGTGGTCGAGGTAGACCCGCTGTTCGGCGGTGGCGTCGGGACCGATGCGCGGGGTCGGGTCGGCCGGTGCGGCCGCGGCGAGTTCGCGTTCCCAGACCGCGATCTGGTCGAGCATGGCGTCGACGGTCGGGTGCTCGTGCTCCAGTGACAGCAGCAGCCCGGTGAGCCTGCGCAGGGCGCCGGCGGCGGCGACGGTCTGGGGCAGCGGCTCCTCGCCGAAGCTGAGCTTCTGCTGGGCCATCGCTGTCCTCCGTACTCACGCCGATGTCGTGTCCTTGCTAACTTGTACAAGATAGCATTACCGTATGTCTCACCGTAAAGCGATGGATTGGCGGATTCCACGGTGACCGAAGCCGACAGTGGTGAAGTGCGCATCGAGCGCGACGACGCGATCCTGCGGCTCACCCTGGACCGGCCGGACCGGCGGAACTCGTTGAGCTACCACATGATCGGCGAGCTCATCACCGCACTGACCGAGGCCGCCACCGACGACTCGTTGCGCGCGGTGCACGTCCGCAGCGCCGGTCCGGACTTCTGTTCGGGCGCGGACGTGGTGGCGGCCAACTCCGGTGACCGCCGGCCGCGCACCGGCGACCTGGTGCGGCGCATCCCGCACGGCGCGAACCGCGTCGTCGAGCTCGTCACCACCCTGCATCTGCCCGTCGTGTGCACGGTGCGGGGCTGGGCCGTCGGGCTCGGCGCCAACCTGGCGCTGGCCGCCGACTTCACCGTCGCCGCCGACGACGCGACGTTCTGGGAGCCGTTCATCGGGCGCGGGTTCAGTCCCGACTCCGGGTCTACCTGGCTTCTCCCCCGGCTCGTCGGGTTGGCCCGCGCCAGGCGGATGCTGCTGCTCGGCGAGAAGGTCAGCGGCGCCGACGCCGCGGACTGGGGCCTGATCCACCAGGCGGTGCCCGCCGACCGGCTCGACACCACCGCCGACGAGCTGGTCGCCCGCCTGGCCGCGGGCCCGACCGTGGCCCTCGGGCTGGCCAAGCAGGCCATCGCGTACGGGCAGCAGGCCACCCTCGCCGACTCCATGACACAGGAACTGTTCAACGTCGAGTTGTCCTGCCGGACAAGCGACTTCAAAGAGGGCCTGGCGGCGTTCCGGGAGAGACGCCGGCCGGAGTTCCGCGGGCGCTGACGAGAGGAACCCCCCATGTCCAGTTACGACGACATCCTCTACGAGGTCGACGGGCACAAGGCCACCATCACCCTGAACCGGCCGCAGGCGCTCAACGCGCTGAGCCCGCACATGATCACCGAGCTGCGCGCCGCCTACGACGAGGCCGAGAACGACGACAACATCTGGCTGATCATCGTCACCGGCACCGGCCGCGCGTTCTGCACCGGCGCCGACGTCGGCGAGATCCCCGAGGACGGCCGGGTGATCTACGAGCGCCCGTACCTGTCCACCTACGAGCAGTGGGAGGCCCCGCAGGAGGGCACCCCGCCGTTTCGCCGGATGGCCAAGCCGGTGCTCACGGCGGTCAACGGGATCTGTTGCGGCGCCGGGCTGGACTGGCTGACCACCGGTGACATCGCGATCGCGTCGGACAAGGCCACGTTCTTCGATCCGCACGTCAGCATCGGTCTGGTGGCCGCCCGGGAGATGGTGCGGCTGGCCCGGGTGCTGCCCCGCAACATCGCGCTGCGCATGGCGCTGATGGGCAAACACGAGCGGATGGGCGCCCAGCGGGCCTACGAGCTCGGCCTGATCAGCGAGGTCGTCGAGCACGACCGGCTGCTGGAGCGGGCGCACGAGATCGCCGACATCGTCAACTCCAACGCCCCGCTGGCGGTCCGCGGTACCCGGCTGGCCATCCACAAGACGCTGGATCTGCCGCTGCACGAGGGCGAGATCCTCGCCGAGACGTTCCGGGAACGCGTCGTGCGCACCGCCGACGCCCAGGAGGGCCCGAAGGCCTTCATGGAGAAGCGAGCCCCGAACTGGCAGTGCAAATGACCGATTTCCAGACCCTGCTGCTCGACGTGGACGCCGACGACCACGTCGCCACCATCACGCTGAACCGCCCGGACTCGCTCAACGCGTTCAACCGCACGATGTGCGAGGAGATGTCACGGGCCTGGCAGATCGTCAAGGCCGACGACACCGTCCACGCCGTGGTGCTGCGCGCCGCCGGCGAGCGCGCGTTCAGCGCCGGACTCGACATCAAGACGCCCTACGGTCAGCCCGACAACATCTGGAACCACGAGGATCCCGGTGAGCATCTCAGCCCGAAGTGGCAGAAGATGTGGAAGCCCGTGGTGTGCGCGGTGCAGGGCATGTGCACCGCGGGTGCGTTCTACTTCGTCAACGAGTCCGACGTGGTGATCTGCTCGGAGGACGCCACGTTCTTCGACTCCCACGTCAGCGCCGGGCTGGTGTGCGCGCTGGAGCCGCTCGGCATGATGCGCCGCGTCGGGCTGGCACAGACGCTGCGGATCGCGTTGATGGGCAACGACGAACGGGTGTCCGCCGAGACCGCGCTGCGGATCGGCCTGGTCACCGAGGTGGTTCCGGCCGAGCGGCTGTGGGCCCGCGCCCACGAGATCGCCGCCACCATCGCGGCCAAACCGCCCACCGCCACCCAGGGCACGGTGAAGGCGATCTGGGAGTCCCTCGACAAGCCGTATCGCGCGGCGATGGAACAGAATCTGATCTACACCCGGCTCGGAAACCCGGTGGGCCAGGCCGAACTCGAGGACAGGCCGGACCGGCCGCGCGTCACCCCGAGGATCCGCTGATGGCCGCCCACCCGCTGAGCAGGCGCATCGCCGACGTCCTCGCGCTGCAACCGGACACCCGTGCGATCGAGTACGACGGCGCCTGGTGCACGTGGGGGCAGGTGGCCGGCCTGGCGCACCGGATCGAGGAACTCGGTGTCAGCGGGCGCCAGGTCGGCATGCTGTTGCGCAACACCCCGGCCCACATCGCCGCGTTCCTCGGGGTGCTGCTCGGCGGCGGAACCGTCGTCGTGGTCAACCCGAACCGCGGCGACGAGCGGATCCGCGAGGACCTGGCCGATCTCGCGCTTCCGTTGGTGATCGGCACACCGGCCGACCTGACCCGCCTGGTGGCCACACCGGGCAGCGACACGGTCGGCATCACCGGGGTCGACGACCCGATCCGGGTCACCCCCGCCGCTGCCCGGGTGCCCGACCAGTCCCGCGCGGGCGTCGCCGTGCGGATGCTGACCAGCGGTACCACCGGCCCGCCGAAACGCATCGACCTGACGTACCGCATGCTGGCGCACAGCATCATCGGTGAGGACTTCGCGTCCGCACCCGCACCGACCGAGCTGCGCCGCGGCGTGGCGATCGTCAACGCGCCGCTGGTGCACATCGGCGGGGTGTTCAGGGTGCTGCAGTGTGTCTGCGAGGGGCGCCCGTTCGCGCTGCTGGACCGGTTCGAGTTGAGCCGGTGGGCCGACGCGGTGCGCAGGCACCGCCCCCGCACCGTCTCGCTGGTGCCCGCCGCGCTGCGCACGGTGCTGCACTCCGATCTGACCCGAGAGGACCTCGCCGGCATCAAGGCGGTCACCTCCGGTACCGCACCGCTGTCCGCCGAGGACGCCGACGCGTTCACCGAGAAGTTCGGCATCCCGGTGCTGACGTCTTATGCGGCAACCGAATTCGGCGGCGGGGTGGCAGGCTGGTCCCTGCCGGACTATCAGAAGTACTGGAAGTCCAAGCGCGGCAGCGTCGGCCGGGCCACCCTCGGCGCCCGGCTGCGGGTGGTCGACGAGGACGGCAACCCGCTGGGCGCCGACCAGCCCGGGCTGCTGGAGGTCAAGCCGGGTCAGCTCGGTCCGGACGCCGACTGGCTGCGCACCACCGACATGGCCCGCATCGACGCCGACGGGTTCGTGTGGATCCTGGGCCGCGCCGATCAGGCGATCATCCGCGGAGGGTTCAAGATCATGCCGGACGATGTGCGCACCGCGCTCGAGAGTCATCCGGCCGTGCACAGCGCGGCCGTGGTGGGCAGGCCCGACCCCCGGCTCGGTGAGACGCCGGTCGCGATGGTCGAGCCCCGCGCACCCGTCACCGCCGACGAGCTCACCGACTACCTCGGTAATCGCCTGGCGCGCTACGAGATTCCCACCGCGATCGCGATCGTCGACCAGATGCCGCGCACCCCGTCCGGGAAACCGGACCTGACGGCGGTCCGCAGGCACTTCGCCGCCACCCATGTCTGAGCGCACAGTCGGCGCGCTGCTGCGCGCGAGGGCGGCCACGCGCGGTGACCAGCCGCTGCTGGTCTGCGATGCCGACCGGTTGAGCTATGCCGAGGCCGAGACCCGCTCGGCGCGGTTGGCGCGCGGGCTGATCGCGCTGGGTGCCGGC
This sequence comes from Mycolicibacterium phlei, assembly GCF_001583415.1. The sequence continues at coordinate 1,953,765 of NZ_CP014475.1, read as the reverse complement.
AAGGGCACCCACGTCGGCGTGCTGTACCCGAACGGGTCGGCGTTCCTGGTCGCGATGCTGGCCGCGGCCCGCATCGGCGCCACCGTGATCCCGGTGTCGACGCTGGCCACCGCCCGGGAGTTGCGCGAGCAGCTCGGCCACGCCGACGTCGAGATCCTGCTCTCGGCGGCGTCCTACCGCGCCCACGACTACCGGCAGCGGTTGGCGGAGGTCGGCGATCTGCCGCTGCTGCGGCACGTGCTGATCGACACCGAGCCCACCGAGCTCGCCGACGCCGCACTGCTGGCGGCGCTGGAGGACGACGTCGAACCGACCGACGTGCTCGCGATCATCTACACCTCGGGCTCCACCAGCGCCCCGAAGGGCGTCGTGCACACCCACGCGGGGCTGCTCGACCACCAGGTGGTGCTCAACGAGATCCGCGGTCTGACCGCCCAGGAGAAGCTGTTCGCCCCCTCACCGTTCTTCTGGGTGGGCGGATTCGCGTACTCCATCCTGGCGGTGATGCTGGCGGGTGCGACGCTGCTGTGCTCCAACGCCGTCGACCCCGGCGAGACACTGGATCTGCTGGAGGCCGAGAAACCCACGATGACCAACGGTTTCGTCGGCGGGATCGCGCACCTGGCGCGGCATCCGAGCCTGCCGCGGCGCGACCTGTCGTCGCTGCGGCGCGGCAACCTGTATCCGATCATGGCGCCCGAGGTGCGGCCCGCCGATCCTGAGCTGCGCCACACCATGCTCGGCATGACCGAGTCCGGCAGCGTGATCCTGGCCTGGCCCGACGAGTCCGATCAACCCGAGCACCGGCGCGGCTCGTTTGGAAAACCCGTGCCGGGCTTCGAGGTCCGGATCGTCGACCCCGACACGGGGGCGCTCGTGCCGACCGGTCAGACCGGGGAGCTGTGGGTGCGGGGGCCGTTCATGATGGAGCGCTACTACAAGCGCAGCCGCGAGGAGTGTTTCGACGCCGACGGCTGGTTCCACACCGGGGATCTGGTGCGCACCGACGCCGACGGCTTCCACTACTTCGTCGGCCGCAGCAGCACGATGATCAAAACCGCTGGCGCCAATGTCGCTCCCGCAGAGGTGGAACGGGCGATCGCGAAGGTTACCGGCGGACTGCGCAGTTACGTGCTCGGGCTACCCGACGCCGATCGGGGGCAGATCGTCGCGGCCGTCGTCGCGGTGGAGGAGGGTGGGCCGGTGTTCGACGAGGCCACGGTTCGCGAGCGGCTGCGCGACGAGTTGTCGTCGTACAAGATTCCGCGCCGGTTCGCGGCGGTCCCGGGATCGCGGATCCCGATGATGTCGAGCGGCAAGGTCGACCTGAAGAGGTTGAGCGAGGTGTTCGATGGTTGACACCGACACCCTCACCATCGACGCGCTGGTGCGTCTGCGCGCCGAACGCGACGGCGCCAAGGAGATGGTGGTCGAGCCGGATGCCCGGCTGACGTATGCCGAACTGGACGCCACCACACGGGAGTTGGCGGCCGCGCTGTTCGCCGCCGGTGTCGGCAAGGGCAGCCGGGTGGGGCTGATCATGCCGAACAGCGTGGAGTGGGTGCGCACCGCGATCGCGCTGACCCGCATCGGTGCGGTGCTGGTGCCGCTGAGCACCCTGCTGGCACCACCGGAACTCCAGGCGCAGCTGCGGGTGGCGTCGGTGCAGTTCCTCATCACCGTCGAGGAGTTCCGCGGCCACCGGTATCTGGATGATCTGGCGCAGGTCCGCGACGGACTGCCCGCGCTGCGGCAGGTGTGGCGGGCCGACGCCTTGCCGTCCGGCGGCGAGGCTCCCGTGGACGCGATCACCGCGGCGGTGACGCCCAGCGACACGCTGGCGATCATGTTCACCTCCGGCAGCAGCGGACCGCCCAAGGCCGTGATCCATTCGCACGGAAACGCGTTGGGCGCGGTGCGGTCCGGGCTGGCGGCGCGCTGCATCGACGCCGACACCCGACTGTATCTGCCGATGCCGTTCTTCTGGGTGGGCGGATTCGGGGCGGGCATCCTGTCGGCGCTGCTGGCGGGGGCGACGCTGGTGACCGAGCAGATTCCCCGGCCCGAGACCACGCTGCGACTGCTCGAGCGCGAGCGGGTGACGCTGTTCCGCGGCTGGCCCGACCAGGCCGAGGCGCTGGCCCGCCAGTCGGCGTCGGTGGGCGCGGACCTGTCGGCGCTGCGACCGGGCAGCCTGGAGGCGCTGCTGCCCGCCGAGTTGCGCGGGGCGCCGGGTGCGCGGGCCAGGCTGTTCGGGATGACCGAGTCGTTCGGGCCGTACTGCGGTTATCCCGCCGACACGGACATGCCGCGCTCGGCGTGGGGCAGTTGCGGAAAACCGTTCGAGGGCATGGAAGTCCGCATCGTCGACCCGGACACCGGCGAACCGGTGCCGACCGCGACGATCGGGATGATCCAGATCCGCGGCCCGCACGTGATGCGCGGGATCTGCCGGCGCAGCCGCGACGAGGTGTTCACCCCCGACGGCTACTACCCGACCGGCGATCTCGGGCATCTGGACGCCGACGGGTTCATGTTCTACCACGGTCGCTGCGACGACATGTTCAAGGTCAGCGGCGCCACCGTGTACCCCAGCGAGGTCGAGCAGGCGCTGCGAACGATCGACGGGGTGCGGGGCGCGTTCGTCACCGAGGTGTCCGGCGCGGTCGGCGCGCTGGTGATCTCCGACCTGAGCGTCGACGAGCTCCGCGCCGAAGCACGGAACCGGTTGAGCGCGTTCAAGGTTCCGACGGTGTGGCGCGTCGTCGGCAGCGACGACGACGTCCCCCGCAAGGCGACGGGCAAGATCGACGTCGCCGCCCTGCGCGAGCTGCTCACCTCCCCTGCCGAGCAGACATAGAATCGCACGCTCCAGCGCGATTTCACGCGATTCTGTGTCTGCTCGCGGGAGCTAGGAGACCACGCCGCGCTCGGTGAGGTGTTCGATCAGCGGGTCCGCGCCGGCGGCCAGATGCTCCGACATCGCGGCGCGGGCCTGCGCCGCGTCGCGCGCGGCCAAGGCGTCCAGCAGCCGGCGGTGGTGCGCGGTGGCCTGTTCGGACCAGCCGGGGATGGTCGGGAATACCGATTCCATGGCGTAGCGGGTGATCTGCGACATCAGCTGGGCGAGCTTGGGCGACTCGGCGGCGACGTTGATCGCGCGGTGAAACTCGTGGTTGAGCCGCACCGCCCGTTCCTCGTCGTCGGCGGCGTAGGCCTTCTCCAGGTCGGCCTGGATCCGCTCCAGTTCGCGCAACTGCTCGTCGGTGATGTTGGTCGCGGCCCGGGCGGCGAGCTCACCGCCGATGTAGGCCTGCACATTCGACACGTCGGCCAGGTCGCGCCCGGTCACCGGCAGCACCACGAACCCGCGCCGTGGTTGTTGTTCCAGCAGCCCTTCGGCTTTCAGCTCGAACAGCGCCTCCCGCACCGGGGTCACGCTGACACCCAGCTCCGCCGCGAGCTGGTCCAAGCGCACGTACTCCCCCGCCGCATAGGTGCCGTCGAAGATGCGCCGGCGCACATAGCGTGCGACGTCCTCGGCCAGCTGGGGCCGGGCGGCGAACTCCGGGACCGTCACCGCTCACACCTGGTATTCGGCGAGCAGCCGCTTGCTGATGATCTGCTTCTGGATCTCGCTGGTGCCCTCGCCGATCAGCAGGAACGGTGCGTCGCGCATCAGCCGCTCGATCTCGTACTCCTTGGAGTAGCCGTAGCCGCCGTGGATGCGGAAACTCTGTTCGGTGACCTCCGCGCAGAACTCGCTGGTCAGGTACTTCGCCATGCCCGCGGCGACGTCGTTGCGCTCACCGGAGTCCTTCAACCGCGCGGCGTTGACCATCATCAAATGTGCCGCTTCGACTTTCGTGGCCATCTCGGCCAGCTGGAATGCGATGGCCTGGTGTTCGGCGATCGGCTTGCCGAACGTCTCGCGCTGCTGGGCGTAACGCACCGCGAGCTCGAACGCCCGGATCCCCACGCCGCACGCGCGCGCCGAGACGTTCACGCGGCCCACCTCGATACCGTCCATCATCTGGAAGAAGCCGTGACCGGGCTTCTCACCGAGGATGTCGGCGGCCTGGGCCACGTAGCCGTCGAAGATCAGCTCGGTGGTGTCGATGCCCTTGTAACCGAGCTTGTCGATCTTGCCCGGGATCGTCAGCCCGGGCACCACTTCGCCGTAGCCGACCGGCTTTTCGACCAGGAACGCGGTCAGGTTGCGGTGCGGCTTGTCCGCGCCCTCGTCGGTGCGGACAAGCACCGCGACCAGCGTGGACGTGCCACCGTTGGTCAGCCACATCTTCTGCCCGTCGATGCGGTAGGTGCCGTCGTCCTGACGGGTGGCCCTGGTGCGGATCGCCGCGACGTCGGAGCCGAGCTCGGGTTCCGACATCGAGAACGCGCCGCGGGTCTCCCCGGTGGCCATCCGCGGCAGGAACCGCTTCTTCTGCTCCTCGGTGCCGTGCTGGCGCAGCATGTAGGCGACGATGAAGTGCGTGTTGAGCACCCCGGAGATGCTCATCCAGCCGCGGGCGAGTTCCTCCACGCACAGCGCGTAGGTCAGCAGGGACTCCCCCAGGCCGCCGTACTCCTCGGGGATCATCAGCCCGAACAGGCCCATGTCCTTCATCTGGTCGACGATGGCCTGCGGGTAGGTGTCGGCCCTGTCCAGCTCCCCGGCGTTCGGGATGATCTCCTTGTCCACGAACTGCCGTACGGTGGCCAGGATTTCGGTCTGTACGTCGGTCAGGCCGAGTGTCTGGGCGATGCGGGTCATCAGGCTGCCACCCTCTCGAACACGGCGGCCAGACCCTGGCCGCCACCGATGCACATGGTCTCCAGGCCGTAGCGGGCCTCGCGCCGGTTGAGCTCGCGCGCCAGGGTGGCCAGCATGCGCCCGCCGGTGGCACCGACCGGATGGCCCAGCGAGATGCCGGAGCCGTGCACGTTGGTGCGTTCGAGATCGGCGGCGCCGAAGTTCCACTCCCGCATCACCGCAAGCGCCTGCGCGGCGAACGCCTCGTTGAGCTCGATCAGGTCGATGTCGGCCAGTGTCAGTCCGGCCTTGGCGAGCGCCACCTCGGTCGCCGGCACCGGCCCGATGCCCATGATGTTGGGCGCCACCCCGGCCGAACCCCACGACACCAACCGCACCAGCGGCGTCAGCCCCAGTTCGGCGGCCTTCTCCGGGGTGGTGACGATGCACATCGACGCGGCGTCGTTCTGCCCGCTGGAGTTGCCCGCGGTCACCGTTGCCTCCGGATCCTCCTTCAGCAGAACGGGTTTCAGCTTCGCCAGCGCCTCGACGGTGGTGTCGGCCCGCGGGTGTTCGTCGGTGTCGATCACCTCCTCGCCCTGACGGGTGCGCACGGTGACCGGCACGATCTCCTCGGCCAGGATCCCGTTGCGCTGCGCGGCCACCGCCCGCTGGTGCGACGTCACCGCGAGCTCGTCCTGCTCCTGGCGCGAGATTCCGTACTGGCGGCGCAGGTTCTCGGCGGTCTCGAGCATGCCGCCGGGCACCGGGTAGTGCCGCCCGCCCGCGGTGGTGCGGCCCCGCGCCAGCCCATCGTGGATCCGCACGCCGGTGCGCGCCCCGCCCCACCGCATGTCGGTCGAGTAGAACACGACGTTGCTCATGCTCTCGGTGCCGCCCGCGACCACCAGATCGTTGTCGCCGCTGGCCACCTGCAGGCACGCCTGGATGACGGCCTGCAAACCGGAGCCGCAGCGACGGTCGACCTGCATACCGGGCACGGTGATCGGCAGCCCGGCGTCCAGCGCCACCACACGGCCGATCGCGGGCGCCTCGCTGTTCGGGTAGCAGTGCCCGAGGATCACGTCCTGCACCGCGTCGGGGGCGATTCCGGTGCGCTCCAACAACCCCTTGAGCGCGGTCACGCCGAGGTCGACGGCCGTGAGGCTCTTGAACATGCCCCCGTAGCGGCCGATCGGGGTCCGAACGGGCTCACAGATGACGGCGGTGCGGGTCGTCATGCTCGGCTTCCCCCTCGCTGCGCTGCGATCCTCGCTCGGGCGGTCCTCACAGGTGCCGACCCCGGTCACCTCCAGAACGGTGCCGGTCATGTACGACGACATGTCGCTGGCCAGGAACAGCGCCACCTTGGCGACCTCCTCCGGCTCACCGGCGCGGCCCATCGGCACCTCCGCCAGCTTCTCGTCCCACGCCTTCTTCGGCATGGCCTCGGTCATCGCCGAGCGGATCAGCCCCGGCTGAATCGCGTTGACCCGCACGCCGAGATAGGCGAGCTCCTTCGACGCGGCCTTGGTCATGCCGACGATGCCGGCCTTGGCCGCCGAGTAGTTGGTCTGGCCGATCATGCCGACCTTGCCGGAGATCGACGACATGTTCACGATCGCGCCGCGCTTCTGTTCGCGCATGATCGGCGCCGCCGCCTTCAGCCCGTTCCAGGTGCCGCGCAGGTGCACGGCGATGACCTGGTCGAACTGCTCCTCGGTCATCTTGCGCAGCGTGGCGTCGCGGGTGATGCCTGCGTTGTTGACCATGATGTCCAGCCCGCCGAACCGGTCCACCGCGGTGCCCACCAGCGCCTCCACGTCGGCGAGCTTGGTGACGTCACACTGCACCGCCACGGCGACGTCGTCGCCGCCGAGCTTCTCGGCCGCCGCCTGGGTAGCCTCCAGATTCAGGTCGCCCAGCACCACTCGTGCCCCCTCGGCGACGAACCGCTCGGCGATCGCGTACCCGAGGCCCTGCGCGCCTCCGGTGATGACTGCGGTCTGTCCGGTCAACAGCGACACTGCATACCCCTCTCACTGGTCCACGGCCGGCAAGGGCCCACCGGTCGAACATCATATTTCATATATGATCCCCGGAAGTTCGGGGTCCACCCCGGCGGTTCCGGGTCACCACCCCGGCGAGCAGACGCACAATCGCATGATTGGCGTGCTTTTCATGCGATTCCGCGTCTGCTCGCGCTGAAGAAGGAGGCACTCGATGACGACGCCCGAAGTCAGCGATGAGGATTTCGCCGAGATCCTGGCGCAGACCCGCCACTTCGTCCGCACCGCCGTGGTGCCGCGCGAGACGGAGATCCTGGCCTCCGACCGCGTCCCCGACGACCTGCGCGAGCAGGCCAAGAAGATGGGGCTGTTCGGCTACGCGATCCCGCAGGAATGGGGCGGGCTCGGCCTGAACCTCGCGCAGGACGTCGAGCTGGCGATGGAGCTCGGATACACGTCGCTGGCGCTGCGCTCGATGTTCGGCACCAACAACGGGATCGCCGGACAGGTCCTGGTCGGGTTCGGCACCGACGAGCAGAAGTCGCGCTGGTTGGGGCCGATGGCGTCCGGCGACGTGGTCGCCTCGTTCGCGCTGACCGAGCCCGGCGCCGGCTCCAACCCGTCCGGGCTGCGCACGAAAGCCGTTCGTGACGGCTCGGGGGACAACGCGGCGTGGGTGATCAACGGGCAGAAGAGGTTCATCACCAACGCGCCGACGGCCGACCTGTTCCTGGTGTTCGCCCGCACCCGGCCGGCCGACGACGACGGTCCCGGCATCGCGGTGTTCCTGGTGCCCGCCGACACACCGGGTGTCTCGGTGGGGGCCAAGGACGCCAAGATGGGCCAGGAGGGCGCCTGGACCGCCGACGTGAGTTTCGACGACGTGCGGGTGCCCGCCGAGGCGCTGGTCGGCGGCAGCGAGGACATCGGCTACCGCGCGGCGATGATCTCGCTGGCCCGCGGTCGCGTCCACATCGCCGCGCTGGCAGTCGGTTCCGCGCAGCGCGCGCTCGACGAGTCGGTGGCCTACGCCGCCACCGCCACCCAGGGTGGCACGCCGATCGGGAACTTCCAGTTGGTGCAGGCCATGATCGCCGACCAGCAGACCGGGGTGATGGCCGGCCGCGCACTGGTGCGAGACGCCGCGCGCAAGTGGGTGACCAACGAGGACCGCCGGGTTGCCCCGTCGGTCGCCAAGCTGTTCTGCACCGAAATGGTCGGTCAGGTGGCCGATCTCGCGGTGCAGATCCACGGCGGCACCGGCTACATGCGGGAGGTCCCCGTCGAGCGCATCTACCGCGAGGTCCGCCTGCTGCGACTGTACGAGGGCACCAGTGAGATCCAGCGGCTGATCATCGGGTCGAACCTGGTCAAGGCCGCGCAGAGGGCGGCCCGCGCGTGACGGCCAGCCGGCTCCAGGACCGCGTCGCGTTCATCACCGGCGCGGCGCGCGGACAGGGCCGCGCCCACGCGGTGCGGATGGCCAACGAGGGTGCCGACATCATCGCCGTCGACGTCGCGGGCAAGCTGCCGGACTGCGTCCCCTACGACCCCGCGACACCCGAGGATCTGGCCGAGACCGTGCGACTGGTCGAGGCCACCGGACGACGCATCCACGCAGCTCAGGTCGACGTGCGCGACGCCGACGGACTGCGCGAGACGGTCGATGCCGGCGTCGCGGAGTTCGGCCGCCTCGACGTCATCGTCGCCAACGCGGGGATCTCCCCGCCGCAGAGGTGGAACGAGATCACCCCGGCGGACTTCCGCGACGTCCTCGACATCAACGTGACCGGTGTCTTCAACACCGTGATCGCCGGTGCCCAGCACATCATCGACGGCGGACGCGGCGGGTCGATCATCCTGATCAGCTCGGCGGCCGGTATCAAGTTGCAGCCGTTCATGATCCACTACACCGCCAGCAAGCACGCGGTCACCGGAATGGCGCGGGCGTTCGCCGCCGAGCTCGGCAGGCACGAGATCCGGGTCAACAGCGTGCATCCGGGCCCGGTGGCCACCGCGATGGGATCCGGCGACATGATCACCGCGATCGGCAGGGCGATGGAGAGCAATCCCCTGCTGCAGAACATGATGACGCCGTTTCTGCCCACGTGGGTGCTGCAGCCCGAGGACGTCGCCGACGTGGTCTGCTGGCTCGCCACCGACGAGTCGAAATATTTGACTGCAGCGGCGATTCCGGTCGATCAGGGCTCCACCCAGTACTGACCAGAAGCAAAAGTGCCCCGAATTCCTGCGAACTCGGGGCACTTTTTGCTGGTGTACTCAGCGCATGAACCGGGCGATGGACTCGGCCACCATGGCGGGCTTCTCGACGCCCTCGATCTCGACGGTGGTGGTCATCGTGACCTGAACGGCGCCGCCTGCGACCTCTTCCACCTTCGTCAGCTCGGCGGTGGCGCGGATCTTGGACCCGACCTTCACCGGGTTGATGAAGCGAACCTTGTTGTAGCCGTAGTTGATCGCCATCGACACGTTGTCGACCGTGTACAGCTGGTGCGAGAAGTGCGGCAGCAGCGACAAGGTGAGCAGACCGTGCGCGATCGTCCCGCCGAACGGCCCGTTCTTCGCCTTCTCCGGGTCGACGTGGATCCACTGGTGGTCCTCGGTCGCGTCGGCGAACAGGTTCACGCGGTCCTGGGTGACCTCCAGCCACTCGGTGGGGCCGAGCTTGCTGCCGGCCGCCGCGATGAACTCGTCGAGGTTGTTGAACTTCTTCACCACTTCTCCTTCGGGACGCAGCTAGAAAACCACGGTCTGGTTGCCGTATCGGATGATCCGATCCTCACAGTGCCACAACACCGCCCGCGACAGTACAAGTCTCTCGACATCCGACCCGAGCCGGACCAGGTCCTCCACCGTGTGCCGGTGGTCGACACGCACGACATCCTGCTCGATGATCGGCCCCTCGTCGAGATCCTCGGTGACGTAATGCGCCGTCGCACCGACGAGCTTCACACCGCGCTCCTTGGCCCGCCGGTAGGGCGCCGCACCGATGAACGCCGGCAGGAACGAGTGGTGGATGTTGATCAGCGGGCAGCCCACCTCCTCGATGAACCGCGGCGTGAGGATCTGCATGTAGCGCGCCAGCACCACCAGGTCGACGTTTCCGCGCAGCAGGTCGAGCTGGCGGCTCTCGGCCTGCTCCCGGATGTCCTTGTTCGCCGGAATGTGGAAGAACGGCACCGAGAACGGGCGCACCTGATCGGCGAGGTCGGGATGGTTCGAGATCACCATGGCCACGGTCATGTCGAGCTCGCCGCGGCGGTTGCGCCACAGCAGGTCCAGCACGCAGTGGTCCTCTTTGGACGCCATGATCGCGACCCGCTTCGGCTTGGCCGCCTCGGTCAGCCGGAAGTCCATGCCGAACGGCTCGGCAACCCGTTGGGCGAACTCGCGTTCCAGCTCGTCGCGGGCGGCGGTCAGTCCGGGCAGGTGAAAGATCGTGCGCTGCATGAAGATGCCGCCGGTCTGCTCGGTCGAGTGTTGATCGAGCGAGACGATGTTGGCACCCGCATCGGCCAGGAACGCGCTGATCGCCGCCACCAGACCTGGCCGGTCGGCGCAGCGCAACAGCAGTCGTCCGACATCCCTGACAGGCAACCGTCCACGACCGGGGTCCGGATACTCTCCCACCACGCGAACAGGGTGCCATCCGGCCACCGCGAGCGCACACAGGACCCCGAAAACAGGCCTTCGCGGGTGGCCCGGAAATTGTCGACGGCAAGGCCACACCGCGAACGCGACAGCAATTCCATGCGATATCCGGCGGCCATTATCGCCATGCCCGTATCGGGCCGTGGTGCGCAAATCCGGACCGGGCCGAATCGGTTGCGCAGGCACACCGCGCCGCCGCTGTGGATTCGTCCCCCACTGTCACCACGGGGCCGCTGCGACGTCCGGCCTCAGCCCCCGCCTGCGGCGCCTGAGGCGTCGCCGGTCCGCGTCCCGATACCGGTCGGAACGGGCGCGCGGCGGGCGCCGCGAGGTTGCTGAGCACCCGCGCGGCAGCACTGACCAGTAGCGCAGCAGTTCACCCGCGAGTGGTCGCAGACCTCTCGCTGGGCTCGACGAGAGCAAAATCGCAGCCGTTCGCCCGGCTCCGCTGCGGCCGGCCGCGGCGACAGCTTTCGCAGTTCGCCATGGTATTACCGACAACTAAATAACCTGCTGAAATATGATCTCAGGAATTAGCCACCGACAAAATCTGTCGCGGTATGGCTGACGAATTCAGCGCGGAAATGTTTCGTTAAACGGACACGATTCGTCGGCTAGCTGGAGATAAACCGCACTACGGCGCGATACTCATTGCGATGTGTGGCAAACCACACGACGCCAGTACCAATTGCCCCTGGACGATCGGAAGAGAATGACCGCCCCGCAACTGCATATCACCGACCATGTCGCCGACATCGCCGTTGCCAATCTGGCACACAGTCCGAGTTGCTGGGATCCGGAGACGGAGTGCACCGTCGTCTTCGCCCACCCGAGGATCGAGCCCGACCTGTGGCGCGACTTCGCGCACGGCGCGATCCGTAGCTACACCGCGCGCGGTGTGGAGAAGGCACTGGATTTCGAGGCGCTGCACTCCGGCTCGGACACCATCCTGTTCGCCGCGTGTGTCGACAAGGCCGGCCGTGTGGTCGGCGGCCTCCGGGCAAAGGGCCCCTACCGGTCGGCGGACGAGGCGCACGCACTCCTGGAGTGGGACGGGCAACCGGGTCGCGACGCGGTGCACAAGATGATCACCGACCGCATCCCGTTCGGGGTGTGCGAGATGAAGACCGCGTGGGTGACCGACGATCCCGACCGCAGCCGCCAGCTCACCTACGCCATCTCGCGCACCCCACTGCACGCGATGGGTCTGCTCGACATCCAGTTCATCGTCGCCACCGCCGCGTCGTACGTGCTCAAGCGCTGGCTGTCCTCCGGCGGGATCATCGCCAAGCACATTCCGCCCACCCCGTATCCGGACGAGCGCTATGACACCCGGCTGGCGTGGTGGGACCGCATGACGTTCGCCAATCACGCTGATTCGAAGCAGCTTTCGCTCTACTTCGCCGAGCAGAAGCGGATGGCGCCGATGGTCGACGGGCTGCGCTCCGCGGCCGCTACCGGGACGGAGCGGTGACCCGGGGCGCCGCACAGCCACTCCCCTGCACCGCGGTCATCCTGGCCGCAGACGACCCGGCCCTCGAGGATCTGCGTGCCGATCCACGGATCGAGTTCGTCGACAACGCGCCGGCACAGCGCTCGGCACTGCGGCAGCTGACGCCGGCTGCGCCCGACGACGTTGTCGCCGAACCGATCCGCTGGGCGTACTACCCGTGGCGTCGCACCGTGGTCAGCGTGCTCGGCCCTCGCGGCTTCCGGCTCGTCCGGTTCGACCGCAACCGCAACCTGATCACCACACAGGAGCAGGAGCGGCTGGCAGACCTGACCGTCGGCGTCGTCGGGCTCAGCGTCGGCCACACCATCGCCTACACCCTTGCCGCCCAAGGGCTCTGCGGTCACCTCCGGCTCGCCGACTTCGACGAGATGGAGCTGACCAACCTGAACCGGGTGCCGGCCACGGTGTTCGACATCGGGGTGAACAAGGCGGTGGTGTGCGCGCGGCGGATCGCCGAACTCGACCCGTACCTGGCGGTGACGGTGGTGGATACCGGCGTCACCGAGGACAACGTCGAGGCGTTCGTCGACGGGCTCGACGTCGTGGTCGAGGAGTGCGACTCGCTGGACACCAAGATGCTCGTCCGTGAGGTCGCGCGCCGCCGCGAGGTTCCGGTGCTGATGACGACCAGCGACCGCGGTCTGCTCGACGTCGAGCGGTTCGACCTCGACCCGGCACGGCCCCTGCTGCACGGACTGGTCGGCGACCTCGACACGGTGAGCCTGCGCAACCTCAGCAGCAGCGACCGCGTCCCCTACTCGTTGCGGCTCGTCGACGCCGCCGAGGTGTCGTCCCGGATGGCGGCGTCGCTGCTCGAGGTCAACCAGACCCTGGCGACCTGGCCTCAGCTCTCCTCGGAGGTGGCCCTCAACGCCGCCGCCACCGCCGAGGCGGTGCGCCGCATCGGGCTCGGTGAGCGTCTGCCGTCAGGCCGGGCGCGTCTGGACATCACCGACATCGTCGACCGGCTCTGCGATCCGCCGGCGCAGATACCCGGCGGGGAACCGGCCGACGAGCCGGCCCGGGAACCGGAACCCACCACCGCCGTCGAGGCGATCGCGGCCGCGGCCGCGCGCGCCCCCTCCGGCGGCAACTGCCAGCCCTGGCGCATCGACGTGGGCGACGACACCGTACGCATCGCGCTGGACACCGGCTACGTCACGGCGATGGATGTCGGCTTCCGCGGCGGCGCCGTCGCCGTCGGCGCCGCCGCCTTCAACGCCCGGGTCGCCGCGGCCGCCCACCGGCTCGTCGGCGAGGTCGAGTTCGACGGCGACGCCGGGTCACTCACCGCGACCCTGCGCCTGCGCAGGGGCAGCGATCCGGCGCTGGCCGAGCTCTACGAACCGATGCTGCGGCGGGAGACCAACCGCCGCCGCGGCACACCCGCGGCGGTACCCGACGAGGTGATCGCCGTGCTGTCCGCCGCCGCGGCAGAGGAGGGCGCGACCCTGACGGTGCTCACCGACCAGGCGCAGCGCGACGAGGCCGCCGAGATTCTCGGCGCGGCGGACCGGATCCGCTTCCTGACCCCGGTGCTGCACAGCGAGATGTTCAGCGAGCTGCGCTGGCCCGGATCGGCGGACCCCGACACCGGGATCGACGTCAGCAGCCTCGAGCTCAACGCCGGCGATCTGGTGATGCTCGACGTGCTGCGCCGCCCCGAGGTGATGCGTCACCTCGCGACGTGGGACGCCGGCGCCGCCCTCGGCGAGGAGATGCGCGCCCGGGTGGCGTCGAGTTCGGCGATCGCGGTGATCACGGTGACCGGCGGCGCCCTGACCGATTTCGCCCGCGCCGGTGCGGCCGTCGAGTCGGTGTGGATCCGCGCCGAACAGCAGGGCCTTGCCGTGCAACCGGTTTCGCCACCGTTCCTGTACGCGGCCGACTCCGCCGACCTGGAGCGGGTCTCCCCCGCCCATGCCGGTGCGCTCGGCGAGCTGCGGGAGCGCTTCCGTAAGCTGACAGACACCGGTCCCACGGAGTCGCAGGCGCTGATCCTCCGGTTCGCGCATGCACCGCGGGCATCGGTGCGCAGCCGGCGCCGCAGCCCCCTCCGGCACCGCAGCGCCAACGGCGGATAGGGAGAGTTCAATGCCCAGCCTCGAGAACATCGTCACCTCGGTCGCGACCCGGTTGATGGGGGTCGACTCCGCGACCGCCAAAGAGGTGAGCCAGGCGGTGCTGGCCGACCTGGTGAGCTTCTTCGGCGTCGATGTCAGCTTCCTGCGGCACAACGACCACGACCTCCGCGCGTCGATACTGGTGGCCGAATGGCCGGTGCGCCCCGGCATTCCGGACCCCGACCCACTGGCGGTGGTGTACTTCGAGGGCGCCGACCCGGTGTTCGCGCTCTGCGAGACGCAGAAGGAACCGATCGTGTTCCGGCCCGAGCCCGCCACCGACGAGTACCAGCAGACCATCGCCGAGGGCCGGCAGGTGCCGCAGACCTCGATGGCCTGTGTGCCGCTGCTGTCCGGTGACGTCACCACCGGGGTGCTGGGGTTCGTCAAGTTCGGCGACCGCGACTGGACGGAGGCAGAACTCAACGCGCTCAAGGCGATTGCGTCGTTGTTCGCCCAGGTGCAGGCGCGCATCGCCGCCGAGGAGCAGCTGCGCTACCTCGCCGACCACGACGACCTGACGGGTCTGTGCAACCGGCGCGCGCTGCTGGCCCACCTCGACGCCCGGCTGGCCGAGGGACAACCCGGGCCGGTGTCGGTGCTGTTCCTCGACCTCGACCGGCTCAAGGCGATCAACGACTACCTCGGGCACACCGCAGGCGACCTGTTCATCCGGGTACTGGCCGAGCGCCTCCGGGAGGGCGCCGCCGACGGCACCCTGATCGCGCGCCTGGGCGGCGACGAGTTCGTCGTGGTGCCCGCGTCGCCGATGAGCGCCGAGGAGGCCGAGCAGTTGGCGTACCACCTGCAGGCGATGCTGGACGAGCGGGTGCCGGTGGACGGCGAGATGCTCACCCGAACCGTGAGTATCGGTGTGGCAGTGGCGAATCCGGGTAAGGACAGCACCTCCGACGTTCTGCGTCGCGCCGACCAGGCGGTGCTGACCGCCAAGAGCTCCGGCGGCAACAGGATCGCGGTGTTCTCCGACGCGATGGCGCTGGAGTCCGAGTTGCGCAACGACATCGAGCTGCACCTGCAGAGCGATATCGAGCGCGGCGCCCTGGTTCTGCACTATCAGCCCGAGGTCGACATGCGCACCGGCGGGATCCTCGCCGCCGAGGCGCTGGTCCGCTGGCGGCACCCCGCCCGAGGGTTGCTGGCCCCCAACGCGTTCATCGGTGTCGCCGAATCCATCAATCTGGCGGGCGAGGTGGGCCGCTGGGTGATGCGCAACGCGTGCGCCGAGTTCGCCGACTGGCGGTCACGCGGCATCGGACGCGACGCGGTGCTGCGGATCAACGTGTCACCTGTGCAACTGGTGGCCGACGGCTTCGTCGAATCGGTGGCCGGCATCATCGACGAGTTCGGCCTCGACAGCGGTTCGGTGTGCCTGGAGATCACCGAGAGCGTGGTCGTCCAGGACATCGAGACCACCCGCAAGACACTGGCCGGCCTCAAGCAGACGGGCGTCCGGGTCGCCATCGACGACTTCGGGACCGGCTACAGCGTGCTGTCCCACCTGAAGTCACTGCCGGTGGACACGCTCAAGATAGACAAGGGGTTCGTGCGCGAACTCGGAAGCGATCCAGGCGATCTCGCGATCGTGCGGGCGATCATCGCACTCGCTGACGCCTTCGGCCTGGAACTGGTCGCCGAAGGAGTGGAAACCGAGACGGCCGCGATGACCCTGCTGGAGCACGGCTGCCACCGCGCCCAGGGCTTCCTGCTCTCGCGGCCGGTGCCGGGCGCGGAGATGGCGGAGCTACTCGCCCAGGGACGGATACCGGTCGATCTTGGCGCAGCGCCACGTCTGTAGCCCACGGTGCGTGTCATGCAGGTTCACCACTAGCCGACGGTCCCGGGCACGGCAGGTCACCGGAACCGTCGGCTCAAGAGGGTCCGACGTGAGCAGCTCCAGCCTGCCGAACCGGCTCGCCCGCTGACCGACCACACAGAGGCGCACGGTGGCGTCCGCCGGCAGCCGGTGAGCCGCGGAGCCGGGAAGCGGAGCCGCACCACCGGTCACCGTCACCCCGTGGCGGGCGCGGACGGCCCACGGCCCGTCGGGTGTGTCGAACACCGCCCCGACCGCGACCCCCTCCTCGAACACCAGCCGCTGCAGCGTGTGCCCGCGGTGCACCTCGATGCCCTCCTGCGCGATGCGGGCGGTGAGCCAGTCGCGCACCGCGGCCTCGGCGTCACCGGAGCCGATGGTCAGCGTCCCGAGTTCGGACACCTCGAGAATCTCCCCGTCGGCGGTGCGCACCGTGGTCTGCCAGTCCGGCAGCCGGGTGGACAGGAAACCGTACGGAGTCGCCAGGCACCGCGCCGCCCACTCGCGCAGCCGCGCCCCGACAAACGGCGCGATCGTGCGGCCGCTGTCGGAACCGGCGGTCGAGGGCACCTCGCGGACCGGGATCGACGGGTCGACGGACTTCCGCCGCAGCGGCCCCAGATCCGCCGCCAGCTCGGTGAAGTAGTGGCTGGTCTCCGGGTCCCCGCCGGCGACCTCAAGCCAGGTCCGTCCGGCGGTCGCCGTGTCGGCGGCGTCGGCGATGAACACCTCAGCGTCGAGGTCGGCCACCGCGAGCGCGTTGGCCAGCCCCGCGGCACCCGCACCGGTGCACACCACGTCAACTTCGTCGTCCCACATCACCGTTAATTGCTCCAAAATTGCTGCGGTTGAAGTTCGCTCTGACGATCGAGGCCGCCTCGGTGATTCTTTAACGTTAGTGACGGTAAAGAATCGAACATCTGAGGAAGTTGCCATAGCCCGAAACGGAGTTCGAGGGGATTTGCCAGATCGGACCATGGCAACGAGATGAAAGTACCACCAAAGTTGCCCCGGCGGAGCCGGGACGACCGCCTGCGGGCCCCGACGTGACCGCGACCGATCTCCACGCCGGCACACATCCGGCCAGGTGGGAGCGAACCGCGAGTCATCACAGAATGCACCTTACATACTTTTCGGCTGTTATGCCGCAGAGGACATGACTTACAGTTTGTGGATCACGTCGCACTCGATCCCACCTCGGACAACAGGCCAGGAAAGGGGCACACGGCATTGCTACGGACCGCGAACGCGCCGGGGCGATCAATTCCGGACGGAACCCGGAATGGCAGAATCGCGGGGTTCAATATCAGGCTCAATATCAGGCGCGACAGGCGAAACCACAGTCTCCGAACGGACGGCGTCCCCCACCCGTGACCGAACAAGTCGACCGGCGATCCGACGGCACGCGGCTGCAGATTCTGCGCGCGGCCTCGCGCCTGTTCGCGCGCAGCCCGTACAGCCGGGTCAGCCTCGACGACATCCTGGCCGACGCCGAGGTCACCAAGGGCGCGATGTACTTCCACTTCCGGTCCAAGCACGCGCTGGCGCTGGCGATCATCAGCCTGCGCGTCGAGGAGGCCACCGACGCCGTCGCCGAGGTGCTGCATCGCCGGATGTCGGGGCTGGAGACCGTCATCGACCTGTCCTATGTGATCGCCGTCGACGACATCACCGACGACACCGCCCGGGCCAGCCTCAACCTGATCGAGTCCATCGGCCGCACCGAAGGCTTGCAACTCCAGGTGCTCAGCGGCTGGGTCGACGCCTACCGCCGGGTGATCGAGCGGGGCGTCGCCGAGGGCGACATCACCGACCGCCAGCCCCCCGAGGCCATCGCCCGGCTGCTGGTGTCGACGTACATGGGGCTGCGTCAGGCCTCCGACCTCGACGATCCGCAACGCTTCCTGCACGACCTGCAGTCGGCCTGGCTGCTACTGCTGCCCGGTCTGGCGACCCCCGACCGGATGACGTTTCTCACCGAGTTCATCAAGCGCCGCACCACGGTCGCGGTGCGCAGGGCCGCCCGCGCGCGGGCAGACCGGGCCGGCACGTCATGAACTATGATCCCGGTTCAGGCCGGTACCACCGCCGGTCGGCCGAGGGACCTCCGGAGGTTGACTGACGATGGTTCGCCAGGCGCGGTCTGAGGCCACCCGACGCCGCATCATCGCCGCCGCTGTCGAACTGTTCAATGACGCCGGATATCCGGCCACCGGTCTGGGCGACATCATCGACCGCGCCAGGATGACCAAGGGCGCGCTGTACTACCACTTCGACTCCAAAGAAGCGCTGGCGATGGCCATCATCGAGGAGGGCACCGTCAAACTGCTCGGCGCCTTCGACCGCGACTCGTCGGCGCCGGCACTGGAACGGCTCATCCACGGCTCGTTCCTGGTGGCCGATCTGCTCAGCACCGACGACGTCGCCCGCTGCGGCGGCCACCTGCTGCGCGTCATCGGGGATTTCAACTCGATCGCGGCGACCGTCTACACGGGTTGGCTCGAGGCGTTTGTCGCGCGGGTCGTCGAGGCGGCCGAGGAGGGCGACCTCCGGCCGGATGTGGACCCGCAGGCGATCGGCGAGACGGTGATGTGCGCGATGCTGGGCCTCGAGGTGCTGACCACCGCGATCGACTCACGCGACGGGGTACTCGAGCGGCTGGCCCGGGTCTGGGGCCTGCTGTTGCCGACGATCGTGGCCGAGGAGTCGCTGCCCTATTTCCAGGAGTACCTGGCGCGCGAGTCGATGCGGCACGTCCCCGATTCGACCAGCACCGACTCGACCAGCACCGACTGAGCCGGTTACAGCTCCTCGACCCACAGCTTCTCGGTCAGGTCCTGGAAGGTGGCCAGGGCGACGGGATCGTTGCCGCGCTGCAGCGCCGACTTGCTCATCCACGCCCGCACGATCGAACCGTCGCTGTGCAGCAGTTCGACGATGAGGTTGGCGTGCGCACGCATCACCGACACCGCGGACTCGTCGGTGGGCATGGCGTGGAAGATCTGGTGGTACTTCATGTCGCCGAGCGCCTCGGCCGGGTAACCGACCATGTCGGCGAACGCAGAGTTGGCGAACACGATCGAACCGTCCTCGGCGATCGCCAGCACCGGCACCGGCATCCGATCGAGCACCACGAGGGCGGGTAGCTCACGAAGCACCTCGATCGGTGTTTTCTGGGCCTGGCCGTCTCGTCGCCGCTCCACCACGCCGCCAATTATGCCGGTCCCCGGGCATGCACCGGCGTGTGAATCCCGTCAACCGACTTGAATGACCATTAACTTAATGGGGCCCCGCCGGGGCTGACGTAAGTAACCAGGTTTACCGTGTGCTGAGTTCAGACGACAGGGGACGACGATGGACCTCAAGTGGTCGGACGCCGACGCGGCGTTCCGCGACGAGGTGCGCAGCTTTCTCGACGAGAAGCTGACACCGGAACTGCGCCGGGCAGGGCGCCTGATGACGAGCGTGTACGCCGACCACGAGGCGAGCATGGAGTGGCAGCGGATCCTCCATGAACGCGGCTGGGCGGCACCGGCCTGGCCCGTTGAGTACGGCGGCTGTGACTGGACCCTGACCCAGCACTACATCTTCAGCCGAGAGTCGACGCTGGCAGGCGCACCGTCGTTGTCGCCCATGGGGATTCGGATGGTCGCGCACGCGATCATCAAGTTCGGCACCGAGGAGCAGAAGAGTTACTTCCTGCCGCGGATCCTGACCGGCGAGGTCTTCTTCTGCCAGGGCTACTCCGAACCCGAGGCCGGCTCGGACCTCGCGGCGCTGTCGATGGCCGCCGTCGACGACGGGGATCACCTGGTGTGCACCGGCAGCAAGATCTGGACCACCCACGCCCGCGAGGCGAACTGGATGTTCGCGCTGGTGCGCACCTCGCGGCTGGCCAAGAAGCAGCAGGGCATCACGTTCCTGCTCATCGACATGACCTCACCCGGCATCGAGATCCGGCCGCTGGTGATGACCTCCGGCGAGGAGGTGCAGAACCAGGTGTTCTTCGACGGGGTGCGGGTGCCGAAGAGCAACGTGCTCGGCAGGATCGACGACGGCTGGACCGTCGCCAAGTACCTGCTGGAGTTCGAACGCGGCGGCGGCGCGTCGTCACCGGCGCTGCAGGTGCTGGCGCAGGAGATCGCCGAGGAGGCGGCCCAGCAGCCCGGGCCCGCGGGCGGCAGGCTGATCGACGACCCGGCGTTCGCGCGCCGGCTCGCCGACGCGCGCATCCGCACCGAGGTGCTCGAGATCCTGGAGTACCGCGTGCTCGCGTCGGTGGCCGAGGGCAAGAACCCCGGCCCGGCGTCGTCGATGCTCAAGGTGCTGTCCACCGAGCTGAGCCAGACGCTGACCGAGCTGGCGATGGAGGCCGCCGGACCCCGCGCACGCGTCTACCAGCCGCACGCGACCTGCCCGGGCGGGCCGATCGCGGACTTCGAGCCACCCGCCGACGGCTACGTCAGCGGCGAGGAGTGGCAGGCGGTCGCGCCGCTGCGCTACTTCAACGACCGTGCCGGCTCGATCTACGCCGGCAGCAACGAGATTCAGCGCAACATCCTGGCCAAGGCGGCTCTGGGACTCTGAAAGGCGGCTCGGCATGGACTTCAACCTGAGCAAGGAACAGGAACTGTTGCGCGATGGGCTCAACAAGTTCCTCGCGACGCGCTATGACCTGGAGACGAGCCGCGCGGCGGCCAAGTCGGGCGCGGGCTGGCAGCCCGATATCTGGGCCGGCTTCGCCAATGAACTCGGCATCCTCGGCGCGGCCCTGCCCGAGGAGTTCGGCGGGATCGGCGGCGGACCCGTCGAGGTGATGGTGATCGCCGAGGCGCTGGGGCACGCGCTGGTCATCGAGCCGTATGTGGACACCGTGGTGGTGGTCGGCGGGCTGCTGCGGCGGGCGGGCGGACCGCAAGCGACCGCGCTGCTGGAACGCATCGTCGAGGGCACCGCGATCGTCGCGCTGGCCGCGACCGAGGCGGACTCCGGGCACAACTGGGCCGAGGTGGCGACCACGGCCGAACGCGACGGCGACGGGTGGGTGCTGCGCGGGTCGAAGATCGTCGCCGTGAGCGCCCCGCTGGCGTCGCACCTGCTGGTCACCGCCCGCACCACGAACGGGATCTCGCTGTTTCTGGTCGAGGTCGAGTCCGCCACCGGCCTGCAGGCGCACCACTACCGGACCATCGACGATCGGCGCGCCTCCGACCTCACGTTCGACGGTGTGCGGCTACCGGCCGACGCGCTGCTCGGTGAGGAGGGCCGTGCGTGGCCGTCGCTGGAGCAGGCCCGCGACGAGGGTGCCGCAGCGGTGTGCTCCGAGGCGGTCGGCTGCATGCGCAAAGTGCTGGCCGACACCGTCGAATACGCCAAGCAGCGACAACAGTTCGGTCAGCCGATCGGCAGCTTCCAGGCGCTGCAGCACCGCATGGTCGACATGTACATGGAACTGGAGCAGGCCGTGTCGGCGGCGTACCTGGCGGTGCTCAACCTCGACGCCGAACCCGCGGTGCGGGCCAAGGCGGTGTCGGCCGCCAAGGCGACGATCGGGCGGGCCGCGCGGTTCATCGGGCAGCAGGCGGTGCAACTGCACGGCGGCATGGGCATGACCGAGGAACTCGCGATCGGCCACTACTTCAAACGGCTGACCGCGTTGCAGTACGAGTTCGGGCCCACCGACTTTCACGTCTCGCGCTACTCCGAACTAACCCGGAACTAACCCGGAACTGACCCGGGCCTGACCCGGCCCGGGCCGGTCGGCGGCCGCCCGTAGGGTATGGACCGTGAGCGCCCGGGGTGCGACGTTGTTCCTCGCCATGAGCGTGATCTGGGGCATCCCCTACCTGCTCATCAAGATCGCGGTCGAGGGCGTGTCGGTCCCGGTGCTGGTGTTCGCCCGCATCGCGATCGGTGCCGCGGTGCTGCTGCCGCTGGCGCTGTCCCGGCAGACCCTGGTGATGATCCGCACCCACTGGGCCGGCCTGTTGGGGTTCGCCTTCTTCGAGATCATCGCCGCCTGGTATCTGCTCACCGACGCCGAACGCCACCTGACCAGCTCCATGACCGGCCTGCTGATCGCCGCGTCGCCGATCGTCGCCGCGGTGCTGGACCGCTGCACCGGTGGAGAACACCTGGGCCCCAAGCGGATTGCCGGGCTCGCGATCGGCATCAGCGGGGTCGCGGCGCTGGCCGGACCGCATATCGGGGGCACCCCGCTGGCGATCACCGAGGTGCTGCTGGTCGCGACGTGCTACGCGATCGCCCCGCTGATCGCCGCGCGCCGGCTCGCCGACGTGCCGACGCTGCCGATGACCGCGGTCTGCCTGACGTTCGCCGCCGCGGTGTACGCGGCCCCAGCGGTGAAGACCTGGCCCACCTCGCTGCCGTCGACGCGGGTGCTCGTCGCGCTGCTCGCGCTCGGCGTGCTCTGCACCGCGGTGGCGTTCCTGGTGTTCTTCGCGCTGATCCGGGAGGTGGGCCCGGCCCGGGCGCTGGTGATCACCTACATCAACCCGGTGGTGGCGCTGTTCGCGGGCGTCCTGGTGCTCGACGAACCCCTCACCGTCGGCACCCTGGTCTCGCTGACGCTGATCCTGATCGGCAGCGTGCTGGCCACCCGGCGGGCGGCCCCGCCGTCCGCCGCACCCGCGGAGGCCGAAAGACCCTAGGTCAACGGTGCTCTTCGGCTTACGGTGGAACCGTCGCAACGGAGCGCAAAGGAGAACACCATGGCCGCCCAACCGAACGGAATCCTCGTCGGCGTCGACGGGTCACCGGACTCCGAAGCCGCGATCCGGTGGGCGACGCGCGAGGCGATCCTGCACGAGCAGCCGGTCAAACTGCTGCACGCGATCCCGCCGGTGGTGGTCACCTGGCCGGTGGCCTACCTCGAGACCAGCTATCTCGAGGCACAGGAGGCCAACGCCCGCGAGATCATCGAGAACGCCCAGCAGCTCGTCCAGAAGATCGCCGCCGACAGCGGCGCGTCGGCCCCGAAGATCCAGACCAAGATCTGCAACCTCGGCGCTCCGTCGGCGATGGTCAGCGAGTCCCGCGACGCGTACATGAGCGTGTGCGGCAGCCGGGGTCTGGGTGCGATCGGCCGCGCCCTGCTCGGCTCCGTCAGCGGCGGCCTGCTGCACCACGGCCAAGGACCGATCGTGGTGGTGCCCGCCGAGGCGACCGTCGACGAGAAGGCCCCGGTGCTGCTCGGCATCGACGGCTCCCCGGCGTCGGAGGAGGCCACCGCGCTGGCGTTCGACGAGGCGTCGCGGCGCGGCGCGGACGTGCTGGCCCTGCACGCCTGGAGCGATGTGGTGTATCCAGCGCTCGGCGGCTGGCAGGGATACGAGGAGGAAGCGCAGGCGCTGCTCGCAGAGCGGCTCGCCGGCTGGCGGGAACGCTATCCCGATGTCACGGTGCACCGCCGCGTCGTGTGCGATCAGCCGGCGAAATGGCTTATCGACCTGTCCGAGGATGCCCAACTGGTGGTCGTCGGCAGCCACGGCCGCGGCGGGTTCAAGGGCCTGCTGCTGGGCTCGGTGGCCGCCCGCGTCGCCCAGGGCGCCAAGGCGCCGACGATCGTCGTCCGGCCCCGCTGAGGTCAGCGCAGGTCAGCGCACCCGCATCGGCCGGCCGCCGGTGAGCGTGAGCAACTGGTCGTAGGTCAGCGGCATCACCGAGTCCGGCGTTCCGGCGGCGGCCCACAGCAGCGGGTAGTCCCGCAGCGATTCGTCGACGACGGTGCGCAGCGGGCTGGGGTGCCCGGTGGGCGCCACTCCCCCGATCACCTGGCCGGTCGCCGCCTTGACGAACTGCGGTGTGGCCCGGCTGATCCGCTGCGCGTCCAGCTGCTTGGCCAACAGGTCGGTGTCCACCCGGGCGGCCCCGCTGGCCATCACCAGCAGCGGCTCACCGTCACAGTCGAACACCAGGCTGTTGGCGATCGCGCCCACCTCGCAACCCAGGCGCTGCGCCGCCGCCGCTGCCGTCTTGACGTCGGCGTCCAGGATCCTGATCGCGGGTTCGATACCCGCAGCGGCCACCGCGCGGGCGACGGTCTCGTTGCGCTCGTTCACGCACGACAAGTTACAGCTTGAACCGTCCCGCGAAACCGCGCAGGGGCACGTCGGCGCTGGTGAGCAGGCCGGGCGGGGCGGCCACCACGGACCGGATGACGTTGAGGGCGGGCAGCCCGGTGACCGTCATGCCGATCGAGGCGAAGTTGTCCGGATCCGACAGGTCCACACCGGGTTTCGGGAAGATCATGTGCTTGTTGTAGATGCACGGATCGCCCTTGATCTGGGTGATGTAGCAGCCCTTGATATCCCAGTGCGGGTCGGTGTGCGGCGTCATCTGCCACTCCAGATGGGTCTCGACGCGCGGTACCCCGTCCACCATGCCCTGGTACTTGATGTAGTTGCCGCCCAGCGAACCCTTCGGCAGCTTGTACCAGCCCAGGTCGACATCCTTTGTGCAGGCGCCGAGTTCGTAGCTGAACTTGACCTCGTCGAGCTTGAGGTCGAAGCAGTCGGCCATCATCAACACGGCGTCGGAGAACACCCGGGTGTACTTCTCCAGCTTGCCCGGGATGGACGGGTCGTCGACGGGCAGACCGTAGCCCACCTCGATCCAGGTGTCGCGGGAGTGGTGACACGACACGTCGACGGACTCGATGGTGGTGACGTTCTCGATCTCGGCGACGTCGGCCGAACACACCACGCCCAGAATCTGATTCACGCCGGGGTTCATGCCGGTGCCGTAGAACGTGGAGCCGCCCTTGGCGCACGCCTCGGCCAGCAGCTGGGTCACCGGCTTACCGGAGGGATGCGGATGGTTGGTGTCGCGGTGCCACCCGGTGATCCAGTCGGCGGTGGTGACGATGTTGATGCCGGCCTCGAGCACCTTGACGTAGAGGTCCTCGTCGGGGAACACACCGTGGAAGGTCAGCACATCGGGTCTGGCGGCGATGATCTCGTCGACCGAGCCGGTCGCCGTCACCCCGATGGGCCCGATGCCCACGATCTCGCCGACGTCGCGGCCGATCTTGTCCGCCGAATAGCAGTGCACCCCAATGAGTTCCAGGTCGTCCCGGTGCTGCAGGCGTTTGATCATCTCGGAGCCGACGTTGCCGGTGGCCACCTGGAAGATCCGGATCGGTTTGGTCATGATCAGCCTCTCTGACGTGCGGCGTGGACCTCGGCGGCGCTTCCGCCGGTGCCGTCGGGATAGAACTGCTTGGCCCAGTTGCGAATCGCGGTGAACCCGGCGTACTCGGAGCTGGACAATGCGGGCGGATCGGAATAGCGCTGGTGCGCCCAGATCTCGATGTCCTGGCTGAACTGCCGAATGACCTCCTGCCCGAACTCGGCCGCCTTGGCCTGTGCGCGTTCGGGATTGCGGACCTCGCCCTTGGGGCGACCGATGTAGACCATGAACCGAACGTCGGAGGTGTACTCATCGACGGGGGTGATCGCCGAGATGGTCCGGTTGTCGACCATGCCCCAACTCTTGGTCACCGCGATGCCCAGGCCGCCGTTGATGGCCTCGACACCACTCTTGACGTCGTCGATGCTCTGCTGCTCGTCGCCCTCGAAGGTAATGGTGAAGTCCACGTAGGACCACGGCTGGTCGAAGTCGTGGCGGGTGAACACCGGGATGATCGGCGTGTTGTGAACGAACTTGAAATGAGCGAAGTCAACCCCGTTTTCGAGCACGTACTGCGGGTGCATCTCCAGGCCGCGTTCGAAGAGCCGTTGCTGCGGGTAGTAGTCGGCGCGGCTGCTGCCGTCGTTGAAGCTGGCGAACACGTCGGGTGCGTCGAAGAACGGTTCGCGCCCGTGCACGTCGTGCCAGATGTAGATCGACTCGTTGCGTTCGACGACGGGATAGGTCTTGATCCGCCTGCCCCGGTTGGGCCGGTCTTCGTACGGGATGCAGACGTTGCGGCCCTCGGAATTCCACTGCCAGCCGTGGAACGGGCACTGCAGCACCTCGCCGACGACCTTGCCGCCATGGCCCAGATGCGCGCCGAGGTGCTCGCAGTAGGCGTTCATCACGGTGACGCGGCCGGTCTCGGAACGCCAGGCGATCATCTCCTGGCCGAAGTAGGTCATCTTGTGGACATCGCCCACCCCGACCTCGTCCGACCAGGCGACCTGGAACCAGCCCGTCGGTTTCATCGACAGCGGCGGTTTAGCCATGCGAGAGATGATAGGGCCCACTGTGAAACTTTCATAGAGGGCGCTGTGAAAATGTTGGGCGCCGATTACCATCGCTGTCATGACCGTCGCGGGCACCCAGGGCAGGCGCAGCAACCGCCGGGGCCAGGCCACCCGCGAGGCCATGCTCGACGCCGCGCTGCGTTCGCTGGCGTCCGGGGACCCCGGCGCGGTGTCGGCCAGCCGCATCGCCCGCGAGAGCGGCGCGACGTGGGGTGCGGTGAAGTACCAGTTCGGTGATGTCGACGGGTTCTGGGCGGCCGTACTGCACTACACCGCGCAACTGCGCGGCGACATCCCGGCCGCGGTGACCGAGCCGGGCGCACCGCTGGACAAGCGCGTCGCCGCGATCATCGACACCCTCTACGACGGGCTGACCTCCACGCATTCGCGCGCCATCGAGAACCTGCGCGCCGCGCTGCCCAGCGACCCCGCCGAACTCGAGCGCCTCTACCCGCGCACCGCGGCCGAGTTGTCGTCATGGGGCGACAGCTGGCTGGCGGCGTGCCAGAAGGCTTTCGCCGATCTCGACGTCGACCCGCAGCGGGTGCGCGAGGTGGCGGCGTTCATCCCGGGCGCCATGCGCGGCATCGTCTCCGAACGCCAGCTGGGCAGCTATTACGACCTCGACGAGGCCCGGCGGGGACTCACGAACGCGATCGTGGCGTATCTCGAGCAGTCACAACAACACTGACGCCGGGCGTCACAACAACACTGACGCCGGGCGTCACAACAACACTGACGTCGGCCGTCAGCGGGCCGCCCACTGCTTGGCCTGCTCGAGCTCGGCGAGTCCGAAGACCTTCAGCTCCCCCGGCACCATCCAGGCCATCAGGTGCAGCGCGTGCACCATCCACTCGACGTCGGTGACGACGGCGATCTTCTTGAACGCCGGCAGGCGCTTGAGCACCACCTTGAAGTCCATCTTGAGATCCTCGACCACCGCCCCGGGGCTCACGCCCTGGTAGTCGTGGTCGATCACCTCGATGAACCGGATCTCGTCGCCGGCCAGCAGCTCGGCCATGGTTGGCTCGAACGCGCGGATCTGTTCGGCGTCGACGCGTCCGGACACCCGGATCCCGGTCACCCCATCGGGCAGATCGGCGAGTGCCTCGATCATGTGTGGGACCTTCTCGGCCCGGGCTACGGGTCGCTAGGCGATACGTTCCAGCGTCAGCACGGTCGCCTCGGTGGACGCCGGCTGCGCGGCCACCTCCGGGCAGACCGCCCGCGCCGTCCGCGGGCCGCGTGACCGCTGCCGCAGGGCGATCATCGAACCCGAGCGCACCACGCCGATCGGGCCGGGCCCGGCGAAGCGGGCGATGCCGGAGGTCCGCATCTTCAGGGCGGCCTTCGCCTGGCGGTAGCCGAGGCGGACACCGGCGGCGCTCACCACGAGCAGGGCGCCGATACCCGGCAGCG
The DNA here is from genome assembly GCF_001583415.1 of Mycolicibacterium phlei. The sequence goes on along the minus strand of NZ_CP014475.1, from coordinate 1,926,213 downwards.
CCACCGCGGCGAGCGCGGTGAGCGAGGCGGGTACCAGGACGGCCTCGATGACGTGCTGGAACAGCGACTGCGCGGTGCGCGGCGTGTCCATCTTCAGCGGCACGATGCCGGAGACCGTCAGCGGCTGCGTCCGCGGGGCGGTGGCCACCTTGCCCAGCGTCGGCCGCGGTGCCAGCGTGCCGAACAGCGGGCCGGGCGTGGGCACGTACGCGGGCGCCACCTGGGCGGGCTGCGGTCCGAACAGCGGAGCCTCGTCGGGCACCTCGATCTTGGCACCGTCGAACGACCCGCCGGTACCGATCAGCGGCTGGGCCGGCGGCACAGGAACGCCGAACAGCGAGTACAGGTTGCCGGGCACCGCCATGAGCGGGGTGACCGCGCCGTACATCGTGGTCAGCATGTCCCGGACCTCGGCGATGACGTCGCGCACCGGGGTGGTCGAGGTACTGAGGTCGGCGAGCCGTCCGGGCACCGAGTTGAGGACCCGGCCGAACGTCGTGACCGCGTTGCTCACCGGCTCCAGCGCTTTCCGCACCGGGTCGACGGTGGGACCGGCCGGGGTCGACGGGTTACTGAGCAGCGGGCTGTCGCTCTGGTTGGGGCTGGCGGGCGCGCTCGACGACGGCTCCGTACCGGACTCAGACGATGTCGGCACGAGCGCGGGCGCGGTTCCACTCGGCGAGGCCGACGGCTCGCTGCTGGTGCTGCCGGCCGGGGTGGTCTGCGTGGCGGACTCGCCGGTCACGCCGTCATCGATCGCACCGTCATCGACAGCACCGAGATCGCCGGTCGCGTCGAGGCCACCGGTCGCGTCGGCGCCGTCGGCCGCCGAGGCCCGATCGCCGTCGTCGGTGGTGTCGTTGCGGACCGTCGTGGTAGTGGTCGTCCCGGTCGAACCGTCCGTCTCCGAACCGGCCTTGACCCGCGGACCGAAATGGCCGGTCACCCGGATGCCACCCGGCCTGTTGGGCTGGCTGCTGGATTCACTGCCGTGGCTCGGGTTCGGATTCGAAGAGGAGCCGGTCTCGTCAGCGAGTGCGACGGCACCGCCGCCGAACATCAGTCCTGCGGCAAGCACACATACGCCCGCGGTCAAGCGCAAATGCGACGTAGGGATGATTGCCTCCGTCCGGAAATGAACCCCCGATGGAAAGTTTCCGAGGCTGATTCTTGCATAGAAATAGTCGAGCAATACAGAGATATCGACTACTTCACACGCTGCGCATTCGTTATCTCTGACCGCTGAGCGCGCCGAGCAAACCACCAAGAAGAGTAAGCACCGCGCTGATCGGATTATCTGCTGCTGGTATTGGAGTTGGTGTCACCGGAGGCGTCGATGTTGGCAACGACGTCGGTGCGGTGGTCGTGGTCGTCGGCACCGTCGTCGGTGTGGTGGTCGGGGTGGCGCCGGGACCGTGCCCGGGATTCCAGGTGACCGACATGCCGCCCAGCGGTGTCCAGGTGATCTTGCCGTTCTGGAACTGCATCGACGTCCCCAGCAGGCTGCCGCTCTCGTCGGTGAGAGCCAACCCGAGTTCGGGCACCCAGGCGGCCGCGAACGGCCTGCTGCCGGAATGCGCGCCGGTGGCCTCGGAGTACCAGACCCGCAGTCCGTTCGACGTGTTGAAGTCCTGGTACCCGCCGGTGAACGGACCTTTCGGACTCACCGCGTACAGGCCGGCCTTGAGGGCGACGGGGTTGGGTGAGGTGACGAACCCGTCGGGGGTCTCGTAGACCGTGTTGACCGTGCGCACCTGCGCCCACCGGCCGTCGGTGGTGCGGAACACCGGCGACAGGACACCACCCGAGTCGGGGTCGGTGAACGCCGCGAACCGGACGAACTCGTCGGCTTTGCCGAGCGCACCCGTCGTCGCGGCGCGGACCGTGGCCTGTGCGGGCTTCGGCGTCCAGTTGGAGTTGTAGATGCCGATGGTGTCCTCGGCGCCCAGGCTGCCGGTCCGGCGGTCGCGGGTGGTGTAGATGAACATCGGGCCCGTGTAGGGCAGTTCCTGCCATTTGCGCAGGACATCGGCGATGTAGTCGTTCTGTCTGGCCGCGCCGCCGGAGGACACGGGCTGACCGAACTCGGTCGACCAGATCCTCTTGTCCGCGTCGCCGTTGGCGACCATGAGCTGGCGCATCTGCATCAGCTGCAGCACCGGGGAGTTGGCCACGCCCACCCCCGCCGAGAACTTCAGGCTGTAGTGGTACGGATGAAATGCCAGGGCGTCGAAATAGGGTTGCGCGCCGGCGGCGTACATACCGGACACAAATGCCACCGGATTGATCGCCAATCCCGCGACGTCGACGACCGATCCGACCGAACCCGCCAGCACCTCGATCGAGGGGTCGATCGCCTTGATTCTCGGATAGGCCGCCTTGAGCAGGTCGACATATCCGGCGGGGTCCGGCTTGGGCGTATAAAAGAAGATCGCATTCGGCTCGTTCCAAATTTCGACCGCTGCGATTTTGCCGGGATATCGCGAAATCACCCTGGCGACGAATTCGCCGTATGCCTCCGGGGAGGCGGGCCGGCCGCTGAGGTACTGCCCGCCGGGGGCCACCGCCCAGAGTGGGGTGGAGTTGATCATGGCGACCACGGCCAGGTTCCGCGCGGCGGCGGAGTTGATGGTCTTGTCGATCACGCTCCAGTTCAGATTGCCCCTGGTGGGCTCGACGCCGGCCCACGGCACCATGAGGCGCACCGCGCGGATGTTGTCGGCCCGCATCAGGTCGAAGGTCCTGTCGACGTCGGCCTGTGTCATCCCGTAGACGTCGGAGTCGGCGATGCCGACCGTGGTGGGCGCCGGATCGATCGAGACGGTGACGGCGGCGAGCACGCCGCCGGGCCGCCGGGGTCTGCCGAGATCGACGATCGCGGTGGTGCACACCAACCCGACGGCCAGTGCCATCGCCGTGGTCCGGACCGCCCCAACCCCCCGCCTCGCCGGCAACCGCCTGGATCGACGCACTTTCCACCTTCACGGGTCCGTCCGCACGAAGCGGCGAGCAGAGGCACCCGTTGCCTTTGCTGTGCGCACATACTGGCAGGTATGTGCGCCGGTAGTGACGCACGAGACCGGTGTGTCGTATGTGCTGATCATGATTTCGCAGGTCGCCGGAATCTAAGCGGTCAGTACAAACGGCCCCGCGGGCGGCGGCCGCTGACAGACTGATCGGCGAAACGGTGGCGCGTCCGCGTCACCGCTTTGTGTGTTTGAGGGGCCGCCGATCCCGGCGCTGAAGGAGACGAGCATGCCAGAGCACGACTACGAGCAGATGAAGCGCGAAGCCGAGCAGTACATCCGGTTCGAGAAGGACCGCAAGAACCGGATCGCCTACATCACGTTCGATCGACCGGAGGCCCAGAACTCCACCACCATGGGCATGCGGCAGCTCTACGCGGACCTGATCCACAAGTGCAACGTCGATGACGATGTGAAGGTCGTCGTGATCCGCGGCGAGGGAGAGGATTTCGGCAGCGGCGGCGACCTGCCCGAGCAGCGGGAGATGCTGGAGAACCCGGGCATGCCGCTGCTGCACGAGCTGGCGATAAACGATGACGACGTCAAATACCCGCCCGGCGGCTCCTACCGGTACCTGTCGACGGTCACCGACTTCTACGCCAAGGCGCGGGCGGGCAACCGGCCGCTGCAGGAGCTGCGCAAGATCAGCATCATCGAGGCCAAGGGCTACTGCTACGGCTGGCACTTCTATCAGGCCGGCGACGCCGATCTCGTGATCTCCTCCGACGACGCGCTTTTCGGCCACCCAGCCTTCCGGTACGTCGGCTGGGGCCCACGGCTGTGGTGGTGGGCCGAGACCATGGGGCTGCGCAAGTTCTCCGAAATGCTGTTCACCGGACGGCCGTTCACCGCGCAGGAGATGTACGAGTGCGGCTTCCTCAACAGCGTGGTGCCCCGCGACCAGCTGGAGGCCGAGACCGAGAAGTACGCGCTGGCCTGCTCGAAGACGCGGCCCACCGACACCGTCGCGGTGCAGAAGACCTTCCTCGAGCTGTACAAGCAGCACAAGGGCGAGTACTTCGGCAGCCTGTTGACGGGCATGGTCGAGGGCATGCTGCCGCTGATCCAGAACGATCAGCCCAACGACGTCGACCTCACCGACGGCACGTTCGAGAAGGGCCTCAACAACGTCGTCAAGGACAACGACATGAACTACCCGCCGGAGTGGCGGCTGAGCCGGTCGGGCCGCAACAAACCCTGACCGTTCGCCGCCGACCCACCGGGCATAGCTCAGCGCAAACCGCGGTTGTGTTAAGCGTGCCCTCAGAAAGCCGCCGTACCATTCGGCACGGGACTGCGCGACGGGAAGGAGTGTGCCGGTGGGTGATCACCTGCTGACCCTCGTCGCGTACGTCTTCATCGCCGTCCTGGTCGGTGTGAGTTTCTGGCGTGCCCAGCGCGGCACCATCGCACCGCTCCCCCACGCCGTCGTGTCCGTGGTGTTCGGGGCGTTGTGGCCGATGTCGGTGCCGTATCAGGCGCTGGTCCGTGTCCTCGCCCGAGCGGCGGCCCGCCGGCGCAGCGTCGGCGCCGCCGAGGAGCCCGTCACGCACCGGTGACCGGACCCGAGTAACGCTCTCGTCTCGATCCGTGCGCGATTGTGCGCGCCGCTGGGCACCGGCCGGCATTGCGGGTATGAAGGACGGTCTATGGCCCCTTATCTGCGAGCAGGACTTCTGGTGTCGGCGGTGGCCGGCGCCCTCATCGGCGCACCGGTCGCGGCCGCGTCCCCCGAAAGCGAGTTCTGCGAGAGCATGACGGGCATCGGGTTCACCGGCGACTGCGCGACGATCAGCACCCTGGCCAAGGAGGTCTGCGCGGAGTACGCCCGCGGCGCCGATCTCGACGTCGTGCTGGGCAGGCTGGATCAGGCGACCAAGGACGAGAACCTGTCGAACTTCATCGTCGCCGGCGCCAAGGTGTACTTCTGCCCGCAGGTCGCGACCACCTGAGCTGGTGAAACCCGGCGGGCTTGTCGGACCCCGCCGTTACCCTCGGCCCCAGGGGAGTTGAGGGGGGAACCGAACCATGAGCAGGAAGTCCGACGGAACCGGTGTCGGCGGGCTGATCTTCGCCATCTTCATCCTGATCGCGATGATTCCGAAGGAAGTGTGGATCGCGCTCGGCGTGGTCGCCGGCCTCGGGGTCCTGATCGCACTGATCTCCTGGGTGGCGAAAAAGCACGAGCAGTATGTCGCCGCCAAGGAGGCCCGGGAGCTCGCCGAGCAGAAGGAGCGCACCCGCCGGGAGCGGCAGCACCGCATCGAGACGCTGGGCAAGGACAACGCGGCGCTCGTGGAATCGGCGCTGGCGGCGATCGACGAGCTGTCGGAGACGGAGGCCGCGCGCACCGGCTGGCTCGGCGACATCGACTTCTCCGCCGACATCGCGGCGGTCACCGCCAACTTCGAGAAGGCGCACTCGCTGCGCCAGGTCATCGGTGAGCTGTCCGCCCTGCGCAACCCCAGCGAGGACGACCGCAGGATCCTGGCGGAAGCGAAGGAGACCGCGTCCGAACTGGAAAGCACTGCGCTGCAACGCATCAACATGATCGGCCAGTGCGCTGAGGAAGCCCGCCTGATCGACAGGTCGCTGCAGGAGGAACGCGAGGAGGCGCGCACCGCGGAACAGCGCGCACAGTTGCACGCGAAGCTGAGTGCCATGCTCTACGGGGTCGAGGCCGCTCCGCGCACCACCCCGCAGAGCACCGGCGCGGACTCGGTGATGGCGCGGGTACAGGCCTACCGCGACATCAAGAACCAGATCAGCGTGTCGTATCCACGCCATGACTCGGCGTCACAGGTGGACACCCGAAGGGTGCGCTGCTTCAAATGCGGTCACGTGCAGAAGGTGCTCGCGACCGCGACGGTGCTGCCCTGCATCGAGTGTGGCGCCCGGATGAAGCTCAAGCTGCCGTCTAACCGGCGCCGGGCCTGCTGATCCGCGGCAGCGGAATCCGTTCGCCCACTTCACCTTTCTCATCGCGCAGGGCGGCCGAGGCCAGACCTTCGCGCAACAGCCAGCGGGCCAGTTCGAGCGTCTCCTGGATCTCCTCGTCCGACACGCGCAGACCTTCGGGCTGATGGCGCAGCGCGATCACACCGTTCCACGCTCCCCACAGGTAGCGGGTGAGCCGCATCGAGTCGACCGGACGCGCCTGGCCCGCCTCGATCGCCGCGTCGATCTGCGCGGCGAACCGTTCGAGCAACTCCCCCACCCGATCCCGGATCCGCGCCTCGATCTCGGCGCTATTCGCCGAGCCCGCGCCGGTCGGCATCGCGAGGAAGTCGAACGCACCCGGGTGATCCAGGTGAAACCGCAGATAGGCGTCGCCGCCGGCGAGCACCCGCTGCAGCGGCGTCAGCGCGGGATCCTCGCTGGCGGCCATGTACTCGGCGAACAACTGCAGCGACCGCTCCACCACGTGCAGGTACACGTCGCGCTTGCCGCCGAAGTGGACATAGATCGAGCCGACCGAGACGTCGGCCTTCTCGGCGATGGACTCGATGCGGGCGCCGTCGTAGCCGTCGCGGGTGAAGACGAGTTCGGCGGCGTCGAGGATGGCGGCCCGGGTGCGGGCGCGACGCCGGTCGGCACGCGGGCTGCGCTGTGGGTCCTCTGTCGGCACCGCACCAGCATATCCGATTTAGAATCTGATTCATTTTATGAATCTCGTTCTAAAAACGTCGTGACCATGGCATTCTTCGTCCATGCAGGAAGACGTCGATGTCGTGATCGTCGGCAGCCGGTGCGCCGGTTCGGCCGCGGCGATCGCGTTGGCCAGGCGCGGGCGCTCCGTCGTCGCGCTCGACAGCGCCTCGTTTCCGTCGGACACGCTGTCGACGCATCTGTTCTTCCCGCCGCATTGGGCGGAGCTGGAACGCCTGGGCGCGCGGGACCCCGTGCTCGCGCTGGATCCCCCGCTGCACACCCGGGCCGGGCTGGGCGCACCGGGCGTGGAGGTGGTCGGGAGTTACAGCGCGTACGACGGGCTGAACTACGGCGCCTGTGTCCGTCGGCCGGGGCTGGATCTGGCGCTGGTGGAGACCGCACGCGAGGCGGGTGCCGAAGTCCGCGAACGGGTTCGGGCAACCGAGCTGGTGAGGACTCCGTCCGGCCGAGTCACCGGGGTGCGATACACGGGTCGCGACGGGGCTCGCGGATCCATCAACGCGAGGCTGGTCATCGGCGCCGACGGCCGACGCTCCACCGTCGCGCGTCTGGTCGGCACCACCGAACACCACCACTGGCCCAACCAGCGGATGATGGCCTACGCCTACTACGAGGACACCCACGGCGACGAACGCAATCTCGCCATGCAGTGGCGCCAGGACGACGAGCTGGTCACCGTGTTTCCCTGCGACGGCGGACAATTGGTTGCGCTGCTGATGTCGCCGGCGCGTCGGGCCGGGGAGTTCCGCACCGATGCGGAGGCGGCGTTCGACGCGACAGTCGACAGCATTGCACCGTTCGCCAAACGCCTGAGCGGGTGCACGCGGGTGAGCAGAATCTACACGTCGGTGTCGCATCCGTCGTACTTCCGCCATTCGCACGGCCCGGGGTGGGCGCTGGCTGGGGATGCCGGGCACTTCAAGGATCCCGTTACCGCACAGGGGATTCGGGATGCGCTGCGGTTCGGTCGGCTGCTCGGGGAGGCGGTGGCGCCGTATCTGGACGACGAGTCGGCGCTCGAAACCGCGCTGGCCGCATGGGAGGACGACCGCGACCGGCAGTGCCTGCCGATGTACCAGTGGGCCAACAACCTCGGCCGCGACGACTCCGTCTCCCCCATCGAGGATGTGGCCTATCGCTGGTTCGCCGCCCGTGACGGCGCGACCGAGCTGCTCGACGTGTTCTCCCGCAAGCGCCAGGCGACGGAGGTGTTCACCCCGGCGCGGCTGGTGCGCTGGGTGGCCGCGGCTGCTCACGATCCCCGCGTCGATCGGCGGGCCCTGGCGCGCACCCTGCGGCGTGATATCGGACGGGAGGCACGGCGGATGGTCGAGGCGCGGATGTTCTGGCATCGACGCGCCCGCTCACGCCGGCAGGTGTTCGGCCCCTGAGCTTCCGACCCTTCCTTCTTGCCTTTCGGCGCGAGTGTGCGTGTTTACACACGACACGCCGGGGATTTTTCGGCATTTGTGCACGCTCGATGCGCCCCGGACAAGAACTTTGAGATTGCTTGCGCTCGGACCCCTGAATTTGTCAGAGGTCGAATGTATGTTCGAGTTACGTCAGGTACGGGTCTGCAGGCAGCCGTCAAGGGACTGCGGGCGGCTGTCGACGCGGTCGCCGGCTGCGACCTGACCCTCGCCACCGGCTCGGAGCTGGGGGCGTGTCAGATGGTCTGTGTAGCGGTGGCTCCTGATGAATGGAGCAGGATCGATGGATGTGACCACTGACGAACCGATGTCGGGCGCTGATGCCATGAAGGCGTTGAAGTCCGCAGGTGTGCTCGACGATGTGTTGGCCAAGATCGATGCGGGCCAGTTGCAGTTGACCGGTGAAGGCGGCTTCTTGCCCGAGATGGTCAAAGCCGTGCTCGAGCGCGGGCTGGCTGCTGAGCTGACCGAGCATCTGGGCTATGAGAAGGGCGATCCGATCGGGCGTGAACTGCCCAATGCTCGCAACGGTTTCACGCCCAAGACCGTGGCCAGTGAAGTCGGTGAGGTCGGGTTGGCGATCCCACGTGATCGCGACGGTACTTTCACTCCGACGCTGGTCCCGAAGGGTTCACGGCGCCTGGGCGGCCTCGATGACATGATCATCTCACTCTACGCCGGCGGGATGACGATCCGCGATATCCAGCATCATCTGGCTACCACGATCGGCACCGAGCTCTCCCACGAAACGATCTCCAAGATCACCGACGCGGTGCTCGAGGAGGTCGTCCAGTGGCAGAAACGACCGCTCGAGGAGCGGCGGATTCCAGTGATCGTTGCGAATCAGTGAAGTTTGTACTGACGCTCCCATCGTTGCAGAACTTCGGCTGGAGTCTTGTCCTTTAGGCATAGGCGTGGACGGTCGTTGAGCTCGTCGGCGATCTGGCGGAGCTGGACATCGTCCCAGAGGCTGAGGTCGGTGCCCTTCGGTAAGTATTGGCGCACAAGTCCGTTGGTGTTTTCGTTGGTACCGCGCTGCCAGGGCGAGTGTGGGTCTGCGAAGTAGATCGTCAGCCCCGTTGCCGCCTCGATACGCCCGTGGTGAAACATCTCGTTGCCCTGGTCCCAGGTCAGCGTCCGCCGCAGATTGACGGGCAGCTGGCTGAAAGTTGTGATCAGGGCATCCCCGACATGCTGGGCCGAGTGGCCATGCGGCAATCGAACCAGCAGTGTCAGACGCATCTTTCGTTCCACCAGCGTTGCGACGGCCGACCGCTGCTGCGCGCCGACGATGAGGTCGCCCTCCCAATGGCCTGCCTGTCGGCGGCGCTCAATACTGGCTGGCCGGTCGTGGATTGACCGCAGCTTGGTAAGTTGTCTCAGAGCCCCGGCGCGAGAGCGTCCACGCCCGCGTCGATGCCGGTAAATCCGGCCGGTCCGCAGGACATTGGCGCTCTTGCCCGAACTGCGGGCCTGTTGATCAATGTCGGCAACCAGGCCCTGGTAGACACCCTCGTAGATCGTCTCAGGACATAGATGCCACGCTGGCCGGCGACGATATCGCCGCCGCAGCCAGCGGCTGATCTGCGCTGGAGACCACCTTTTCGCCAGCTTGTGTGCCACCACCACCCGTAGTCCATCATCGGCTGCCAACCGGCGCGTTTTCGGCCGACGACGACGCTGATAGGCCAGCCCGTGGGCATACCAGGGCTGGTAGGTGCCGTCCGGCTTTCGATTCCGGGCGATCTCGCGGTACACACTTTGAAAGGTCTTACCGATCCGCTCGGCGATCACCTTCACCGGCTCGCCAGCGGCGAGCCCGTCGGCGATTTCGATGCGGTCGTCTTGTGTCAGGTAGCGGGGACTTATCGGCGTATCAACAAATCGCACGCTGCCAGCGTCGATGAACCACAGCGATCCGCAGCTGAGCGACACGCCCACCGTCTGCGCCGCGGCTGAGCCGGACATCCCGGCGCGGATTAATTCAAAGTACCGGCGCTTGACACCGGGCGGCATCTTGTTTGGCGCGTACCGAGGCATCGGAATCCCTTCCGTCCGGGATTCGCAACGATCGTTAGAAACTGCCAGCAGCTCTACCCGATCGTCTATCTCGATGCTCTGGTGATCAAGATCCGCGACGGTCACCAGGTCAAGAACCGGGCCGCCCACATCGCCGTCGGTGTCGATCTCGATGGCATCCGCCATGTGCTGGGGATCTGGGTGACTGCCAACGAGGGCGCCAAGTTCTGGGCCGGGGTGTGCGCCGAGCTGGCCAACCGGGGCGTCAAGGACATTTTGATCGTGTGCACTGACGGTCTGACCGGGTTCGCCGAGGCCGTCGAGGCGACGTGGCCGCAGGCCACCGTGCAGACCTGTGTGGTGCATCTGATCCGCAACTCTATGCGGTTCGTCTCCTACGGAAAGCGCAAGGAGATCGCGGCCGCACTCAAGACCATCTACACCGCTCCGACCGCCGACGCCGCAGCTGAGGCATTCGAGGAGTTCGCGAATTCACCTCTGGGGCAGTCGAACCCGACCACGGTGATCGCCTGGCGTAATGCCTGGGAGCGGTTCATTCCGTTCCTGGCGTTCCCGCCGGATCTGCGGCGGATCATCTACACCACCAACGCGATCGAATCGCTGAATTACCAGCTCCGCAAGATCATCAAGAACCGCGGCCACTTCCCCAGTTATCAGGCCGCGGTCAAGCTGCTGTGGCTGGCGATCTGCAACATCGAGGACAAACGCGCTCGAGAACGGCAGAAGTTCTACGACGACCCGCTCAAGACCGGCGACCGCTCACGCAACAAACGCCTCGTAGAAGGAGCACGCACCAACGGCTGGAAGCAAGCACTGGGCGCCCTAGCCCTGACCTACCCCGAACGAATCAAGGGAGCGTCCCGGGGAGTGGTGTAAGTAGTGGCGGCGTGTCGGTGCTGATGTAGGAGGGCCATCGCGTGAGTCTCTGTGGTGAAACGACCAAGAATCACTACCGAGAGGAACATCGCGATGGCCCTGGATCAGTCTGCCTTGTTCAACACGTGCAGCGCCGATCCGGGCGACTCGGCGGTGCGGATCGCCCAGCAGATCGGCGAGAACGTCGACGCGGTGTGGTGAGAGGTGACCGGGGCTCGGGTCAGTCCAATCCCCGTGCGGTGAGCGCCTCGGCGAAACCGTCCGCGGTGTCGAGGGCCGCCGTGATCACCGGCGCCAGCACGATGCGGGGCGAGAACCGCAGACCCCGCGCCCGGCGGGCCTCCTCGACCTGCCGCACGGTGTCGATCATCAACGGGATCGTGCGCAGGGTCAGCGCCAACGCCAGGGCGAGTTGATCGACCGGAAAACCCACCCGCCCGAGCGGCCTCATCAGCGCCGTCAACGCCGCCAGCATGGCGGTCACCCGGGTGGTGACGGTGACGACGGCGGCCAGCACGACGGACAACAGCAGGATGCCGCACACCACCAGAGCGCGCCGCCAGTCGGTGAACAGCAGTTGAAAGCCGAAGATGACCGCCACCACCCACAGCACCGGCCGCAGCTGTGCGGTGAGGGCCCGGGGCCGCAGACCGGCGGCCGCCACCAGCGCCGCGACGCCCAGCGCGGCCACCGCGAGATCCGCCGGGGTCTGCACCCACACCGCCATCAGGGCGATCGACACGGCGAGCGCGACCAGTTTCACCCCGGCCGGCAGCCGATGCAGCGGGGACGAGCCGGGCTGGTACTGCCCGAACGTGCTCATCGCAGCATCATCCGCTCATAGGCGTCGATCGCGGCGGCGGGTGCGTCGTCGGCGACCACCCTGCCCTCGTCGAACACTATCACCCGGTCGAAGTCGTCGAGCAGCGTCAGATCGTGAGACACGACGACGAGTTGATGGTCCAGGGCGGCGAACGCATCCCGGATCATCCGGGTGTTACGCAGGTCGAGCAGCGTCGTCGGCTCGTCGGCCACCACGATGCGCGGTTCGGTGACCAGCACCGACGCCAACGCGAGCAGCTGCTTCTGCCCACCGGAGAGCAGATGGGCGGGATGGTCGGCGTGACCGGCCAACCCGAACCTGCCCAACACCTCGTGGACCCGATCCCGCCGCTCGTCGGTGGTCAGCCGGTGCCGTGACAGCGACAGTTCGATGTCCTCGGCGACCGTCGGCATCAGAATCTGCCGGTCGGGGTCGGTGAACACGAACCCCGCCAGGCGGCGGACCCGGCGGGTGTGCCGGCGGGTGTCGAGCCCACAGACCCGCACCGTTCCCCGGTCGGGCAGCACCAGACCGTTGATCATCCGCGCGAACGTCGACTTCCCGCTGCCGTTGGCGCCGACGATGCCGATCCGGCGCTCGGTGAGCACCAGCGACACGTCGCAGAGCACCTTCCGGTCGCCGTAGGAGTGCGAAACGTCCTCGAAGACAACCGAGTCCGGCTGTTGGTCAACCATCGAACGAGCGGCGCCGCCGCCACGGTGCGACGAGTCCCGGCCGGGTGCGGTGCACCTGCGCGGCGACAACACCGGCGATGACCGCTTTGGCCAGGTCACCGGGGACGTAGACGCCGCTGCTGGTCACCGCCGCCCACCAGGACAGATCGGTCCGGATCAACAGCCCGGCGGCGCCGAAGCAATAGATCACCGCCATGCCGCCGAGAATGTTGATCGCGATGCCCCAGCCCACCCGGTAGCGCGGCATCATCAGCGCGGTCAGCGCCCCGATCACGAACACCGCGGGCAGCCAACCGACGAAGAACCCGGCTGTCGGCGACGCCAACGACACCAGCCCGGTGCGCGCACCGGCGAGAATGGGCAGCCCGGCGATCGCCAGGACGGTGAACAGCCCGACCGCCAGCACACCCTTGCGCGGCCCCAGGATCGACCCGGCCAGCATCACCCCGAGCGTCTGGAAAGTGATCGGCACCCCGCTGGCGCCCAGCGTGATCGTGCCCGGCAGCCCCAGCGCCGCGATCAGCGCCGCGAACACCGCAGCCTGGGCCAGTTCGCCGGGAGTGAGGGCGAACCGGCGCCGCACCTGCGCCATCGCCCCGGCGCGTGCGGCGTCACTACCCACGCTGTCCAACCGAACGTCCATCCGAACGATTATCGCCGGTGCCCACCGCCTGCCCGAAGCGGGCGGAGTCAAGCGACGGTGCTGTTCCACCCGGCTGACGGGGCTGGCGGCACCGGGGTTCGACACGGCGGTAGCGTGGCTGACCGTGAACTCATCTCGTGTGTCTTCTCCCCTCGCGATTCCCGGCGCGATCGTCGCCGGCGCCGCGGCGCTGGCCCTGACGCTCAGCGCGTGCGGTTCCGACAGCGACTCGACGTCGGCCACCACGACATCGGACACCACCACGTCGACCATGACGACGTCACCCACCGGCACCGCCGTCGCACAGAGCTGCCCCACCGCCGCACCGGGCGAGGACGTCGCACCGGACTGGACGTTCACCGGTGACACCGGCAGCATCGCGGTCACCGGACCCACCGATGAGGCTGCTCCGCTGGTCACCGTCGAGGGACCGTTCAGCGTCTCCGAGACCCGGGTCGAGGTGCTGCAGGACGGCGACGGGCCGGTCGTCGCGGACACCGCCGACGTGCTGGTGTGCTACCTGGGCGTCAACGGCCGGGACGGCACGGTGTTCGACACCAGCTTCGAACGGGGCACCCCGGTGAACTTCCCGCTCGACGGGGTGATCACCGGGTTCCAGAAGGCCATCGCCGGCCAGACCGTCGGATCGACCGTCGCGGTGGCGATGACGCCGGAGGACGGCTACCCCGACGGTCAGCCCGCCGCCGGCATCCAGCCGGGCGACTCGCTGATCTTCGCGATCTCGATCCTCGACGCCACAGACTGAGATCTCACGGAGTGAGAGGACCGGCCGGTCTGGCGGTCAGGACGCCTCGGCGATCGCCTTGATCGCGGCGAGCGTCGCCGGAATACCCGTCTCGGCCGCCAGCCGCCGGGCCTCCAACTCGGCTTCGGACTGCTCCCCGAAGCGCTCCCGGAAGGCGGCGATGCCCGCGGGCAGCACCTTCCAGGACTCGGTCAGCAGGGTGCCGCCGTCCCGCGGTTCCATGGTGTAGGCCCAATACACCAAGTCGCCGTTGACCTGCCAGGCGAAGGACCGGCCCGGGGTCGCGGCGACCACCTGGCTGCGGGTCTCCCAGGTGCGTTCGGGGGTCTCGTTGCGGCCGGTGAACCAAGCGCCGACCTCCGGTCCGTCGCCCTCGTCCCACCAGCACGCCTTGCAGATCGGGCTCCACTCGCCGGTTCTGGTCACATCGGAGACCAGCGCGTACACCTGCTCGGGCGACGCTGCGATGAAAATCGACTCTGACATCTGGAGATCCGCCATGGCCGCCAGTGTCGCACAGGCCACTTGTCGCAAGACATTCACGCGTAGTTGGGCGAGATGCACTGTCGGCGAGCACGTCCGTTGCTTATGATGTGGCAATTATCGACGGCGAAGTCAATATGCGCAGATCCGAGGCGGTGCAACATGATTAGCGCGTCCAACACGTACCCCACCACAGGGGCGGCCCGGTGATGCGGCTGTCCCGGCGGTCGATGCTCCGCGCCACCGGGGGTGTGGTGGCGGGTGCGCTGCTGGCCGGTGCGGTGTCCGGCGCCACCACCGGATGCGGACGTCGCGAGGACTCCGATTCGGGCGACCGGTTGTTCGCCGAACTCGACGCCAAGATCCAGGACCTCATGGACCGCCACGGGGTGCCCGGTGTGGCGGTGGGCGTGTGGCACGACGGTGTGGAACACCTCCGCGGTTTCGGGGTCACCAACGTCGACGATCCCGAACCGGTCACCCCCGACACCCTGTTCCGCATCGGCTCGACCACCAAGACGTTCACCGGAACCACGGTGATGCGGCTGGTCGAGGCCGGCCGGATCGACCTGGATGAACGGGTGCGCACGTATCTGCCCGACTTCACCACCGCGGACCCGACGGTCGCCGAGCGGGTCACCGTGCGGCAGTTGCTCAACCACACGCCGGGCTGGCACGGCGACTACTTCGTCGACACCGGTTCCGGCGAGGACGCACTGGCGAAATACGTTGCGGCGATTGCCACACTGCCGCAGCAGACGCCGCTCGGCACCACGTTCGCCTACAACAACGCGGCCATCGCCCTGGCCGGCCGCATCATCGAGGCGGTGACCGGAACCGGCTACGAACGTGTGGTCCGCACCGAACTGTTGGAGCCGCTGGGCCTGCAGCACACCGGTTTCAGCGTCGACAACCTCGAAGGCCCGCCGGTGGCCGAACCGCACACCATGGCGGACGGCGCTCCGAGGTTCGACCGGTCCGCCTGGTACATGCCTCGCTGCCTCAACCCGACCGGCGGGCTGATCTCCACCGCCCGCGACCAGTTGCGCTACGCCCGTTTCCATCTCGGCGACGGCGGCGGACTGCCGGACCTCGGCCTGCTGAGCGAGGAATCCCTGACCGCGATGCGGTCGGATCCGGGGCCGGGCGGAACCCTGGCTGTCGAGATCGACGGGATGGGAGTCACCTGGCATCTGCGGCCCAGCGCCGAGGGTGTGCACATCGTCCAGCACGGCGGGGCCTGGTCCGGTCAGCATTCGGGTTTCTACCTGGTGCCGGACCGGGACTTCGCGATGACGGTGCTGACCAACTCCGACGGCGGGGCGATGCTGGTCGCGGACCTGATGTACACCGACTGGGCGCTGGACCATTTCGCCGGGCTGCACAATCTGCCGGCGCCCGTCCGCGACCTCTCCCCCGCCGAACTGGCCGACTACGAGGGGCGTTACCACGCCTACGAGACCGGCGTCGACGGCTCGGTGGACGCCACCGACACCGTCCTCACCGCCGACCGTGGCCGATTGCGCTACCAGATGCTCTCCGACGACGGTGCTCCCGTCACCGACCCGCCGCCCGGCACCCCCGCGTATCTGGCGTTCTACCGGGACGACTACGTGCTGCAACTGGACCGCGACGGCGAACCGCTGCCCAGCCGCGCCGACTTCGTCCGCGACGACACCGGACAGGTGCGCTGGCTGCGGATCGGCGGTCGGTTGCACCGCAAGACGGCGTGACGCCACGACATCTGCGGGCAGCCGCGCCTGCCTGACGCCTCACCGGGCCGGCGCGGAATGCGACGGCGGGGCCGACCCACCCCGTGTGGCGCGGTCCGCCATCAGCCGCAGGATCTCGGCGCGGTCCTCGGCCGACGGCAGACCCATGCCCGGCTGGTACCCGTACACCTCGTACAGCGCCAACTACATCAGGACGCTGCGGCGCGATCTGGTCAAGGTCGCCGAGGCGCGACCTGGCCGGATTGATCCCCGTCGAACCGTTCCAGCAGTCCGCCGTCGCGCTGGCGCCGGCCGAGGTGGTCGCGGTGGGGTTGACCGCCCGCGGCAGCACCTTCGGCGCGTTGGTCGTGCTGCGACGGGGCGACACCGGCTTCCGCGCCGACGAACTCGACGTGGTGGCGCGGGTCGCCGACCGCGCGGCCGTGGCCTTCGATTCGGCGCGGCTCTACGAGGAGCAGGCCCGGGTGGCGTCGGTGCTGCAACAGAGTCTGCATCCGCCGTCCCTGCCGGACATCCCCGGTGTCCGGTTGGCGGCCTGCTACCGGCCCGCCGCCGAACACCTCGACATCGGTGGCGACTTCTACGACGTCACCGGCAGCGACCACGATTGGTTGATCGCCATCGGCGACGTGTGCGGTAAAGGGGTCGAGGCCGCCGCGCTGACCGGCCAGACCCGTCAGAGTCTCAGAACCACAGCACATTTCGACCGCAGCCGGGACGTCGTGCTCGGCGCGGTGAACAGTGTGCTGTGCGATCTGCGGGTGAAGCAGTTCGTCACGGTGCTGTGCGCGCGGATCCGTGCGCGTCCGGGTGGGGGCGTCGGGGTGGACCTGGCCACCGCGGGCCACCCGGCCCCGCTGATCGTGCGCGGGGACGGCCGCGTCGAACAGGCCGAGGTGTACGGGACCGCCGCCGGCCTGGTCTCGGGCATGCGTTACGGTGCAACGGCTCTCGAACTCCACCGCGGTGACACCATGGTGATGTTCACCGACGGCATCGATGAGGCGTGGGGCGCCGGCGGTCAGTACGGGATGGCGCGGCTGCACGCCCTGCTGCCGGCGTACGCGGGCGCCGCACCGGAAGTGGTGTGCGAGGCGGTGGAGCAGGACGTCATGGAGTACCTCGACGGCCGCCCGCACGACGACATGGCGATGG
Source organism: Mycolicibacterium phlei (assembly GCF_001583415.1). The sequence goes on along the minus strand of NZ_CP014475.1, from coordinate 1,908,871 downwards.
TGGCCGTCACATGCGTCCGCTGACACCGCTGCGGGAAGCGCGGCAGCACTACGAGAACGCCCCGGCGGCCGACGACCGGACCGCCGTCGCCGGGCTGGTCGAGCGTCTGCTGGACGACGGGGTGGCGCCGCCGGACGTGTTGACCGGGGTGGTGGCGCCCGTGCAGCGCGCGATCGGTGAACGCTGGCAGCGCGGCGAATGGACGGTCGCGCAGGAACACGCCGCGACCGCGATGGCGATGGCGGCCACCGACGTCGTCGCGCGGCGGTTGAACCAGCTGCCGGTCACCGCCGGTCACGTGATCGTGACCTGCGCGGAACGCGAATGGCACTGGCTGCCGGCCGCGATCATCGCCTGCGTGCTGCGGGCCGACGGGTGGCGGACGACCCAGCTGGGGCCGGCGACGCCGCCGATGCGGTTGAGCCGGTACATCCAGGATCTCGGGCCGGACGCGGTGGCGGTCAGCTGCTCGGTGCTCGGCGCGCTGCCCACCACCCGCCGGTTCATCGAGGCCGCCACCGCGGCCGGGGTGCCCGTCATGGTCGGCGGCGCGGCCCTGGGCGCCGACGAACTCCGGGCGGCCGCACTGGGAGCTACCGCGTGGGCGCCCGACGCCCGGGCAGCCCGGGACGTCATCACCACCCTGGCCACCGTGGTGCCGCCGGCGCCGCCGCTGCCCGCCGCGCCCGCGCGCGAACAACGCGCCCTCGACCTCGATCAGCCACGGCTGCTCGACGGCATCCGGCGGCAGTGGACGGTGACGGCCGGCGCGGCGTCCGGCCCCGCGGTGACCTCGCTGCGCACCGTCGCGCGCGAGGCACTGCCCCAGACCCTGCACGCGGTGTCGGCGGCCCTGCTCACCGGGGACACCCGACCGATCACCGAGACCGCCGTGTGGTTGTCCGAACTGCTGGCCGCCCGCGGTGTGGAGGCGGACCCGGCGATCAGTGAACTCGGGGCCGTGCTGGCCGCGGCGCTGGTCGATCATCCGTTGAGTCTGGATCTGGTGCGCCGGCACTTCCGGTGCGCGCCGACCGGTTGAGCGCGTCGGCGGCGACGATCCGCTCGAGGGTCGCGGCGATCGAGTCCAACGGCGCCGCGGACCGTATCTCGCGGGCCAGCCGACGTGCGGCGGTGCGGTACCGGTCCTGGTCGCGGATGCGGTCGAAACCGGCCCGCAGCGCCCGCACCGTCGGCGTTGCCGTGCCGAGATCGATTCCGGCGCCGCAGAACTCGACCCGGGCCGCGATCTCGGCCTTGTCGGAGGTCTCCCCCGCCACGATGAGTGGCACCCCGTGGCTTAGCGCGTACTGCACGCCGCCGTACCCGCCGTTGGTGATCATCACGTCGACGTGGGGCATCAGCATCCGGTACGGAAGCCAGTCGGTGACACGGGCATTACCCCGGATTTTTCGTGGAATGTTGCCCTTGATGGCGTGTAGATAAGCGAAAGTGCCTGTCCTGTAAGGAATAATCGGACTTGTCTAAGGTTCGGATCGTTCCCACGGAAAGGCACCTCGCAGGTGAAGAATATCGCGGTCGCACCACGGGTGAAAGTCTCAGCCGACGGCCACGGCGTCGTGTCGCACGCCGGGATGGGCATGGTGCGTGAACTCGCCGACCGCACGGGCCTATCAACGCAGGTCACCGTAGCTTTGGCCGACACCTACCGGGGCCCGTGGGTTTACGCCCCCGGTGATGTCTTCGCTGATCTGGCCGCCGCGGTCGCCGACGGGGCGGACTGCATCGACGGGGTCGGCCAGCTGTGCGGCGATCGTGAGCATGTGTTCGGTGCCGCGGCGTCGACGACGATGTGGCGGCTGGTCGATGAGCGCATCGACGCCGCCCACCTGCCCGCGGTGCGGGCCGCGCGGGCCGCCGCGCGAGCGGCGGCCTGGGACGCCGGAGCGGCCCCCGCTGATCAGGACTGGTTGCACATCGACCTCGATGCGACCCTGGTCATCGATCACTCCGACAACAAAGCCGGCGCCACGCCGACCTGGAAGAAGACGTTCGGCCACCATCCGCTGCTGGCGTTTTTGGACCGCCCGGAGATCGCCGGTGGGGAAGCTCTGGGCGGGCTGTTGCGCACCGGCAACGCCGGTGCCAACACCGCCAGCGATCACATCATTGTCCTGGAGCAGGCCCTGGCCGCGCTGCCCCCAGCGTGGCAGCCCGACCCCGATCAACCCGGCGACCCCGATAAGCCGAAGGTGTTGGTGCGCTGCGACACCGCCGGGGCCACCCATAAGTTCGCCGAGGCCTGCCGCACTGCCGGGGTGGGGTTCTCGTTCGGCTACCCCGTCGACGTTCGCGTCCAGGACGCCGTGGACACCCTCAACCTCGGTTCATGCTGGTATCCGGCCATCGACACCCGCGGCGGAATCCGCGACGGGGCCTGGGTCGCCGAGGCCACCGACCTGGTCAACCTCGAGAGCTGGCCGCCCGGCACCCGACTGATCCTGCGCAAGGAGCGCCCCCATCCGGGTGCACAGTTACGGTTCACCGACGCCGACGGGATGCGCGTCACCGCGTTCATCACCGACACACCCCACGGCGTGGTGCCCGGGCAAGTCGCCGGCCTGGAGCTACGTCATCGCCAGCACGCCCGCGTCGAAGACCGCATCCGCGAACTCAAAGCCACCGGCCTGCGCAACCTGCCGTGTCACTCGTTTTGGGCCAACGCCGCCTGGCTGGAAATCGTGCTGGCCGCCGCCGACCTGGTCACCTGGACCAGACTCATCGGCTTCCGCAACCAGCCCGGGCTGGCCCGCGCCGAGATCAACACTTTCCGCTACCGCGTCCTGCACGTCGCCGCCCGCATCACCCGCGGCGCCCGCCAACTACGGCTACGCATCGACGCCACCTGGCGATGGGCCGCAGCGATCGTCACCGCCTGGCAACACCTGCGCACCGCCTTCGGATAACCGCCAGCCCCCTTGACCACCGATCACGAAAGATCCACAGGCCCTGGGAAAGCCCGCCCCACCCGGCGACACGGGACGACCGATCATGCCGTCATACCAAAAAAACCGCCCCAGCAACACAACCAGCGTTCAAAGCAACTCCGCGTCAACTCGATGCAAAATCGAGGCTAACCCGGCCACCAACCACACCGGCGTCAATGTCGGGTCAAGAGGCGCGGGCGCGCGCCGGAAACACGAAACCCGCCCCGACCGGTGGTCGAAGCGGGTCTTGTAGGAGTGGAGCTAAGGGGATTCGAACCCCTGACCCCCACACTGCCAGTGTGGTGCGCTACCAACTGCGCCATAGCCCCGTGCTGGATGCCCATTGAAATTACACCAACAGGTTCCGGCCGCCAAAATCGGCCCTACGGCACCTCCCCGCCAGCCTCCGGGCCGAGGGGGCGCGCGGGTGTGTGCTCGGTCGACTGGGCAGGCCGGGTCTCCGGGGCGAACAGCCACCCGACCGCCGCCAGCGCCAGGATCACCCCGCTGACCAGGAAAGACCAGCCGAACGACGTGTACTCCGCGATGAGCCCGACCAGCAGCGAACCGCCGATCGAACCGAAGTCAGCCATCATCTGGAAGGTCGCGACGGCTGTCCCGCCCCGCGACTTGCTGCCCACCACATCTGCCACCGCCGCCTGCTGAGGTGAGACGAAGATCCCAGTCGCGGCACCCGCCACCACAGCCGACACCAGAAACAGCGGCAGCGACGTGGTGAATCCCACAAGCGCCGTCGACACCGCCGCCAACGTCAGCCCGAAGATCACCAGTTTGCGCCGGCCCAGCCGATCCGACAGGTACCCGCTCGGGATGACCACCGCGATGTTGCCCACCGCGAACGCCGTCAGCGCCAGCCCCGCCGCCCCCGGCGAGCGTCCCAGCACCTCCACCACGAACAGCGGTACCAGCGCGATCCTCAGCCCGAACGACGCCCACCCCGTCGCGAAGTTCGAGAACAGCGCCGCCCGGTACGCCCCGTTGCGCGCCACCGCCCGGAACGGCACCGGGCTGCCTTCTTCGCCGTCCGCCTTCCCCGCCACCGGCGAGTTCCGCAGGCTGACCAACACCACCGTGGCCGCCACCGTCAGCGCCGCCCCGTAGATCAGGAACGGCGCCGACAACCCCAGCCCCGCGGTCAGACTGCCCAGCACCGGCCCGCCGACCGACCCGATCATGAAGCCCGACGAGAACAGCCCGGCCACCCGGCCCCGCGCGTCCTCCGGTGAGATCCGGATCATCAGGCCCAGCGACGACACCGTGAACATCGCCGACCCGATCCCGCCCAGCGAGCGGTAAACCAGCAGCTGCCAGTACGTCTCGGCGAACGCGCACGCCCCGGTCGACACCGCGACGATCAGCAGCCCGCTGATGTAGACCCAGCGCTCCCCCAGCCGCTGCACCAGCAGCCCCGCGGGCGGCGCGCCCACCAGACGCATGACGGCGAACGCGGTGATCACGAACGTCGCGGCGCTGACGCTCACCCCGAAATGCCGGGCGAACTGCGGCAGCACCGGCGCGACCACGCCGTATCCCAGCGCCACCACCACGTTCGCGCCGACGAGGACCCAGACGTCCCGGGGCAGCCGCGGTTTACCGGCGACCGTCGTACAGTCGCCCTCCCGGTCAGAGCTCACGCAATGACCTTATTGACCACCTCACGCGCCGCCTCCTGCACCTCCGCAAGATGCTCGGGCCCCTTGAACGACTCGGCGTAGATCTTGTAGACATCCTCGGTGCCCGACGGCCGCGCCGCGAACCAGGCGTTCTCGGTGGTGACCTTCAATCCGCCCAGCGACGCCCCGTTGCCCGGCGCCGTCGTCAGCTTCGCGGTGATCGGTTCACCCGCCAGCTCCGTCGCGGTCACCTGCTCCGGCGACAGCTTGCCCAGCCGCGCCTTCTGCTCCCGGTTGGCCGGCGCGTCGATGCGCGCGTACGTCGGCGCCCCGTACTTCTCCGCCAGCGCCGCATACCGCTGCGACGGCGTCTCCCCCGTCACCGCCAGGATCTCCGACGCCAGCAACGCCAGGATGATGCCGTCCTTGTCGGTGGTCCACACCGACCCGTCGCGGCGCAGGAACGACGCGCCCGCGCTCTCCTCGCCGCCGAATCCGATAGTGCCGCTGACCAGTCCGTCGACGAACCACTTGAACCCGACCGGCACCTCGACCAGCTTGCGGCCCAGACCCGCCACCACCCGGTCGATGATCGACGAGCTCACGGCCGTCTTGCCCACCGCCGTCGACGCCGGCCAGTCGGGCCGGTGCGCGTACAGGTAGTCGATCGCCACCGCCAGGTAGTGGTTCGGGTTCATCAGCCCGCCGTCGGGGGTGACGATGCCGTGCCGGTCGGAGTCCGCGTCGTTGCCGGTCGCGATCTGGTAGGCGTCCCGGTTCGCGATGAGCGAGGCCATCGCGTTCGGCGAACTGCAGTCCATCCGGATCTTGCCGTCGGTGTCGAGCGTCATGAACCGCCACGTCGCGTCCACCAGAGGGTTCACCACGGTCAGGTCGAGGTTGTGCCGCTCGGCGATCGCCGCCCAGTAGTCGACGCTGGCACCGCCCAGCGGGTCCGCCCCGATCCGCACCCCCTGCGCGCTGATCGCGTGCAGGTCCACGACATTGGGCAGATCGGCCACGTAGGCGTCCAGGTAGTCGTACCGCCGGGCGGCCGCCACCGCCCGCGCGAACGGCACCCGCTTCACGCCCTTGAGCCCGTCGCGCAGCAACTCGTTGGCCCGCTTGGCGATCCACCCGGTCGCGTCGGTGTCGGCGGGGCCGCCGTTGGGCGGGTTGTACTTGAACCCGCCGTCGCGCGGCGGGTTGTGCGAAGGCGTGACGACGATCCCGTCTGCCAGCTCCGCGTTGCGGCCCCGGTTGTACGTCAGGATCGCGTGGCTGACCGCCGGGGTCGGCGTGTACCGGTCCGCCGAATCGATCATCACCACAACGTCGTTGGCGGCCAGCACCTCCAGCGCCGACACCCACGCCGGCTCGGACAGCGCGTGGGTGTCACGGCCGATGAACAGCGGACCGGTGGTGACCTGCGCGGCGCGGTACTCGACGATCGCCTGCGTCGTCGCCAGGATGTGCGCCTCGTTGAACGCCGCGTCCAGGCTCGACCCGCGGTGCCCCGACGTGCCGAACACGACCTGCTGGTCGACGTTGTCCGGGTCGGGCTCGACGGTGTAGTACGCCGTCACCACGTGGGCGACGTCGATGAGATCCTCGGGCTGTGCCGGCTGACCGGCTCGTGGGTTGGCGGCCATGAGGCCGATTGTGCCCCTCGCCGCCGCGCATCGCTCGCCTCGGTGCGACATGTACCCGGTGCATCCATACTGACCGGGTGCTCGGTTACGACGGTCGCGAACTGCTCGCTGTGTTCGTCGGCGGTGCGATCGGGACCGTCGCACGCGCCGCGTCCGAGACGCTGGTCGCGCCCGAGCCCGGGCAGTGGCCGTGGTCGACGTTCGCGGTCAACCTGGTCGGCGCATTCCTGCTCGGTTACGTCGCCAGCCGACTGCCCGTCGGCAGCTACCGCCGCCCCCTGCTGGGCACCGGGCTGTGCGGCGGCCTCACGACCTTCTCGACGATGCAGGTGGAGATCCTGCGCATGATCGAACGCGACCACGTCGTGCTGGCCGCCGGGTACGCGGGCGCCAGCATCGCCGCCGGACTGCTGTGCGCGTGGCTGGGTTACCGGTGGGCGCGGCGGTGACGGTCGCGACGGTGATGATGTGGGTGGGCATCGCCGTGTGCGGTGGCCTGGGCGCGGTGTCACGTTTCCTGGTCGACCGGGCGGTGTCGCGCCGGCTGCCCAGCCTGTTCCCGACGGGCATCTTCGTCGTCAACATCACCGGCGCGTTCCTGCTCGGCCTGCTGACCGCCCTCACGCTCGGGCCGACGACGTCGGCGCTGGCCGGGCTGGCCTTTGTCGGCGCGTACACGACGTTCTCCACGTGGATGACGCAGACGCTGGACCTGCGCGACGACGGGCGCGCGGCGCTCGCGGTCCTGAACATCGTGCTCAGCCTGGCGCTGGGGCTGGCGGCGGCAGCCCTGGGCCACTGGCTCGGCGGCCGGCTGTAGCGGGGGTAAGCCTAGCCTAACCTGACTCGACGTAGTACCGTCGCACGCCGTGGACCCGACTACTCCTGAAGCCGTGAGCGTCGCGCTCACCGAGATCCTGCGCGACGACATGAACGTCGACGTCAAGCGAGTCACCCGCGACTCCCGGCTGATCGATGACGTCGGTCTGGACTCGGTCGCGTTCGCGGTGGGGATGGTCGCCATCGAGGACAAGCTGGGCATCGCGCTGAGCGAGGAGGACCTGCTCAGCTGCGACACCGTCGGCGATCTGGAGGCCGCCATCCTGGCCAAGGCGGCCACGGCGCAGAACCAGCCGTGACGGCGCCGACCCGCGAGGAGTACCGGGAGCTCCTCGACCGCGTGTTCGACGAGCGGGTCACCGCCTGGACCGCGGAAGCCGAAGAGACCGAACGGTTTCCGCGTGACCTGATCCCCTACCTCGGCGACTCCGGGGTGTTCTCCGCGAAGTGGGCGCCGGGCCAGGCACATCCGGACGTCGGCAAGGTCATCGACCTCGCCCGCAAGCTGGGCACCCTGGGCTCGGCGGGTATCGGCGTCGGCGTCGGCCTGCACGACGCGGCCATCGCGATCCTGCGCCGCTTCGGAAAGTCCGACTACCTCAAGGACATCGCCGAACGCGCGATCCGCGGCGAGGCGGTGCTGTGCATCGGCGCCTCCGAGCAGTCCGGCGGTTCCGACCTGCAGATCGTCGGCACCGAGGTGCGCACCGACGGGGACGGATTCCGGGTCACCGGCGTCAAGAAGTTCGTGTCGCTGTCCCCGATCGCCGACCACGTCATGTGCGTGGCGCGCAACGTCGACCACGACCCGAACAGCAAGCACGGCAACGTCGTGGTGATCGCGGTGCCGTTGGCGCAGTGCGAGATCCAGTCACCCTACCGCAAGGTCGGGGCCGGCCCACTGGACACCGCCGCCGTGCACATCGACACCTGGGTGCCCGCCGACGCCCTGGTCGCCCGCCCCGGCATCGGCCTGGCGGCGATCTCCTGGGGCCTGGCGCAGGAGCGGCTGTCGGCGGCAGGCCTGGTCTCCACGTCGGCGCAGCGTGTTATCGGTATCACTTTGGCGCGCATGATGGTTCGCCGTCAGTTCGGCCACTCGCTGTACGAGCACCAGGCGCTGCGACTGAGAATCGCCGATCTGCAGGCCCGGGTGGACATGCTGCGCTTCGCACTCGACGGCATCGCCGTGACCGGGAAGCTGGATCTGCGCACCTGTGCCGGCATCAAGGTCAGCGCCGCCCGCCTCGGCGAAGAGGTGATCAGCGAGTGCATGCACATCTTCGGGGGTTCCGGCTATCTCGTCGACGAGACCCCGCTCGGCCGGTGGTGGCGGGACATGAAACTGGCCCGGGTCGGCGGCGGGACCGACGAGGTGCTCTGGGAGCTGGTCGCCGCGGGGATGAAGCCCGACCACGACGGCTACGCCGAGTTCAACCTCGACCCGTGAAGGCTGCCGGGCAGTCGCGGAGTGGCTGGTGTTCAGGGGCTTTCAGTCACTTCGCGGCTGCCCGGTTATCTGTCGCGGTGCAGCGCGTACAGCGCCATCCGGCGGTTCGACATGTCGTGCTCGCCGAGGAACTCGCAGCCCGCGTACTCGCAGACGCCCCTGGCGCCCGTGTTGCGGTAGTCCGGGTCGAACATGATCCGGCGGCACTGCGGGTCGAGTTCGAAGATGTTGGCGGTCAAGCGCGGCAACAGGATCGGGGCGATACCGCGGTTGACGAACCGCAGCTCGGCGATCGCGGCGTGCATGCCGATGTCGTGCGGGTCGGCGTCGTAGCGCGGCGCGATCGAGTCCTTGGCGGCGCGGTACAGCTCGATGTAGACGAACGGCTGGCCGCGGAAGCTTCCGATGAACGGCCGGGAGTACTCGCCGGCCAGTTGCGCGCTGAGATACCGGTGGAATCGTTCCGGCGGCCACGGGTACTCCCACGCCTCGACCAGATGCGGACGGTTCATCCACTCCGAGATCATCTCCGAGTCCCGGTCGGGGTCCACGAGCCGGATCTCGTAGGGATCACCCAGCGTCGGGGTCGGCGGCGCCGGCACCGCCCGCACCTCGTCGGAGATCTCCGTCAGCTCGCGTGGGAGCACCGGAGCCGGAGCGTCGTCAATCTCAGTCATCGCGCCTCGCAGCCTACCCGAGCTACTAAGGTGAGGGTTACCTTCCCCTGCCCTGCGGGCGGCTCAGTCAGCGGGCCCCGACAGCATGTTTCGCAGCACCGCGGCGTGACTCTGCCCGGGTTCGCGGGTGGCCGTCACCAGCAGCAACGGCCCCTCGTCAAGCAGCGCGCGCAGTGCGGCGAGCGCGTCGGCGCCGGTCCCCTCGGCGAGCTCGGCGCGGTAGCGGCCAGCAAACTGGTCGAACAGCCCGGGCTGGTGCGCGTACCAGTGCCGCAGCTCCGCCGACGGCGCGACCTCCGGCAGCCAGCGGCCCACCCGCGGATCGTCGCGGCGCATCCCCCGCGGCCAGAGCCGGTCGACCAGCACCCGCGTGCCCTCACCCGTGTCCGGCGACTCGTAGACCCGGGCGATCCGCACGCGGGAACCCATGCGATGGGATGGTAGAGCTATGGCCGTCGACCGGATCGCAGAACTGCAGCGCTGGCAGGACGCGGGCGCCATCTGGGTGGTCCGTGCCCGCAGTGAGACCGCGGTGACGGTGGCACTGCTGCGCTGCGACGGCGGCGAGGAGGTCGAGGTGTTCACCTCCGACGACCCTCGCCTGCTGGAGTTCATCGGCACGAGACGAAGCAGTGAGGAGTGAGATGCAGTTCGGACGGTTGACGTTCGTGCCCGCGGCCACGGCGCCGGAACTGGTCGCCGAACCGGTGCGGCCGCTGTTGCGGGACGGCCTGTGGGTCAGCGGGATCGATCCCGAACTCGCCGACACCGCCGCGTTCTGCGAGCACTACGGCATCGGGCTGGACGCGTCGGCCAACTGCGTGGTCGTCGAGGCCCGGCGGGCCGAGCGCACCTGGTTCGCGGCGTGTCTGGTGCTGGCCAGCACCCGCGCCGACATCAACGGCATCGTGCGCAAACACCTTGGTGCCCGCAAGATCTCGTTCGCATCGATGGACACCGCGGTGTCGCTGACCGGGATGGAGTACGGCGGCATCACGCCGGTCGGGCTGCCGTCCGACTGGCCGATCCTGATCGACGAGAAGGTCGTCGCGGCAGGCCCCGTCATCATCGGAGCCGGCCTCCGCGGCGCGAAGCTGCTGGCCGCACCCGAGGCGCTGAGCAGCCTGCCCAACGCCGAGGTGCTCACGATCACGAAGGATTAGCGCGCACCAGCCGCGCGAACGCCGCGGCCGCCGCGTCCACGCCGTCGAGGTCCTCGGTGGCGACGAGGTCGAGCAGCAGACCGCGCGCGACCGCCAGCCCGAGCCGCATCAGCGCCGGGTCGAGTCCGCTACCCCGGGTCAGCCAGTCGTCCACCGCGGCGGGCAGCATCCGCGCGAACGGCTGCTCGCCCTGCACCCCGCGGGCGTAACACTCGAAGAACAACCGCTCGAACGGGCGCAGTTCCGGTCTGCGCAGGTTCGCCCACATCGCGGCGATCGCGTCGGCCGGATCAGCGGGCAGCTCGGCCAGCAGCGCCATCTGCCGCTTCTCGACCTCGGCGACGATCGCCAGCAGGAGCTCGTCCCGCGATCCGAAATGGTGCAGCAGCATGCGATGGCTGGTGCCGACGGCCTCAGCCAGCTCGCGCAGTGACCGGTCCCCGATACCGCCGGCCGCGACCGCCTCGACGACGGCGTCGAGGAGTTCCTGGCGGCGTCGCAGGTCAGGCGGTCGGGCCATGCTGGAGTTGCTCACTGCGCATCTTCAGGCCCGTCGCCTCCATGTCGAGGTAGCGGCGCGTCATCCCGCGCGTGAGCATTCCGAACAGCGCCCCCACCGGTCCGCGTTGGTCGAGCCGCTGGCTGACCCGGGTGGTGTGCTCCCCGGTCGCCGTGACGTCGTGACGGGCCACGGTCAACCCGCCCGGGGAGCGCTGCTCCCACGTCCACGAGGTTCCGGGCGACACCTCGGTCACCGTCCACACCAGTTCCGGCATACGGGGTTGCTTGATCGCGAATCGCCTGCCCACCAGCAGTTCCGGGCCGTCGAGCCCGCGTAGCCGGGTGACCGAGGCGGTCCACTCCGGCCACCGCTGCACGTCACTGAACACCGACCACACCAACCCGGCGGGCGCATCGATGTCGATGGCACACTCGGTAATCATGTACCAAACGGTACACAAATTGACCGGGTGAGAGAAGACCCTGCCGAAGTCGGGTCGACGGACCCGTCATTTCGGCTACCGTGAGGCACGGAGTTTGCTCGGAAGGATCCCGCGGTGGCAACGACGCCCAGCAGCTACGCACGGTTCATCGGCAGGGTCGGGGCGCTCGCGGTCGCCCTCGGCCTCGGGGCGGCGATCGCCAGCAGTCCCGGATTGGCGTTCGCGCAGGACGACGACTCCCCCGGCACCTCGGCCGACGGGGGTGCATCCGACTCGGGCACCGACGCCGGCACCGAGAAGCCCGATCCGCAGACGGCGCAGAACGACGACACCGCCGACGACGCCACCAACGCCGCCACCAACGACGCCGAGGGGGCGGGCCCAGACGACGAGCCCGGTGGCAGCAGCGACACCGGCCGCAGTCCGACTCGACTGCGCACCAAGGCCTCTCAGGTCACCATCAGCGCGCAGACGAACATCTCGCGCAAGGACCGCAGCGCCGACAAGGCAGCGACGAGCGACACCGACACCGCGCCGGACACCGTCACCGACACCGACACCGAGGCCGGCACCGATCCCGCGCCGTCGGCCGCGGAACCGGCGGTCGAGCGCCGGGCCGCACCGCCGGTCGCCGCGGCCGTCGCCACCGGGGTGCGCACCGTCGTCACGACGACACTGTCGGCGCTGGGCGTCAACGTCGGCGGCATCACCAACACCGCACCGATCGCTCCGCCGCAGGAGCCGCCGACTGCATGGGCGGCGCTGGGCTTCGTGCGGCGTGAGATCGGCGTGCAGGCGCAGACCTCACCGCTGGCCACCCCGGAACAGCTGGCCGCCGAGAAGACCGCCACCCGCACCGTCCAGACGCTGCCGGTGCTGCTGATGAAAATGGTTCTGCGCCACCAGTTCCTGACCGAGGCGAAGCGGCTCTACCCGGACGGTATCGATGCGGAGAACCGGGCGGCGCTCAACCGCGCCGTCGACGAGTACGCGATGGCCGCGGCGTTCCAGCAGCAACTGCTCGACTCGATGAACCCGAAGGTGGTCACGCAGGTCGCCCCGCCGCACCTCTGGTTCGGTCAGGCGGTCGGCGGGTCGCGCATCCTCTACGACAACCCCGACACCGTCTACCGGTTCATGGGCGTCAACGGGGCCTCGGAGTACGTGATCACCGGCAGGTTCCACAACCTCGACGAGAACGGAAGGCCCGCCGACGTCACGTTCAGCGTGCTCGAGGGCCTGTCCGGCAAGACATCATCGATCCTGACCGCCGACGATATCGACGTCGACGAGAACGGCTACTTCACGATCACGGTGAGCCGGGAACCGGCCAACGGTCGCCGCAACCATCTGCAACTGACCGCCGGGTCGACGATCATCGCGGCGCGAGACACGTTGGGCGACTGGAACTCCGAGGTACCGATGAGCCTGTCCATCGAGCGCGTCGGCGGGCCGCCGAACAGCCTGTTCGCCCAGATCGGCGGGTTCGCGTTCCTCGGGCAGTTCGTCAGCGACAACCCGCTGCTGACCACGCTGGTGTCGTTGGTGCCACCGCTTCCGCACATGCCGCCGCTGCTGCGCGGGGTGTTCACCGCCGTGATCCTCGTGGTGCGCGGCGCCTCCGAGCAGGCCAAGTACATGGCGCTGGCGACCCACGACCCCGACACCGGTTCCCGGCGCCCGGTCAACGAAATCGGCCAACCGTCGAGCAACGCGGAGTTTTTGGCCAACCAGCTGCAGAGCAACGGCCACTTCCAGCTCGCCGACGACGAGGTGCTGGTCCTGACGATCGACCCGGGCGACGCCGGGTACTTCGTCGTCCCGATCTACAACATCTGGACCATCACCGGTGACTACGTCAGCGAGCCGGCCAGCCTCAACATCGAACAGGCCAAGCGCAACGCCGACGGCACCTACACGCTGGTGATCTCCCCCACCGATCCCGGCGCGGCGAACTGGGTGGCCACCGGCGGGCTGAACCAGGGCGCCGTCGCGATCCGGTTCCAGAAGCTCGACCCCGAGGGTGTCCGGCCGCGCATCGTCGAGCAGCAGGTGATGACGCACGACCAGCTCCGCGACTACCTGCCCGCCGACGACTTCGTCACACCCGAGCAGCGCGCCGCCCAGCTCGAGGCGCGCCGGGAAGGCTTCGACAGCCGCTGGACCTGAACGGCGCTCCCCGCGTACGGCAAGATGACGGGGACATGACCACCAGCGACGAGCCCCTGCGGCCACACATCGTCCGGCTGCTGGTCTTCGTGGCCTTCCTGGCGGTGATGTTCTACCTCGCCGCGGTCGCCGACATCATCGACGTCGACCGGATCCGGGCGGTGGTCGCGGCCGCCGGACCTGTCGCACCCCTGGTCTACGTCCCGGTGTCGGCGCTGCTGGGCGCGGTGCTGGTACCGGGGCCGATCCTGGCCGCCACCAGCGGCCTGTTGTTCGGCCCCCTGGTCGGCACATTCGTCACGTTGGGGGCGACGGTCGGCACCGCGGTGACGGCCAGCCTGATCGGCCGGCGGGCCGGACGCGACAGTGCCCGCGCCCTGCTGGGCGCCCAGCGCTCGCAGAAGCTCGACGGTCTGATCGAGCGCGGCGGGCTGTGGGCCGTGGTGGGTCAGCGGTTCGTGCCCGGCGTCTCCGACGCGTTGGCCTCCTACGCCTTCGGGGCTTTCGGAGTTCCGTTGTGGCAGATGGCCGTCGGCGCGTTCATCGGCTCGGTGCCGCGGGCGTTCGTCTACACCGCGCTGGGGGCGTCGATCTCGGACCTGAACACGCCGCTGACCTATGTCGCGGTCGGGGTGTGGTGTGTCACGGCGGTCGCCGGCGCGTACGCCGCGCATCGCGGTGTGCGCAGCTGGCGCCGCAGGCCCGACGACGCCTAGTCCGGCAGCTCCGGGCTGTCCGGCGGCGGGCGGAGCTGCCAGGTGTCGCACGCCGACGCCAGCATCCCGTAGGTGCCGATGACGAACAGCAGCTCCATCGCCTGATGTGTGCCGAGTTCGTCCACCAGGGTGCGCCACTGCTGCGGTGTCGCGCGGCCGGTGGTCAACACCGTGTCGGTGGCCTCCAGCACCAACCGGTCGACCCCGTCGAAACCGCTGTTACCGCAGGCGATCCGGGCGATCTCATCGTCGGAAAGCCCGCTGGCCCTGGCGATCCGCACGTGCTCGGCCCAGAAGAACACCGAGCGGCGCGCATACGCCAGCCGCAGCACCGCGAGCTCCCGCAGCCGCGCAGGCAGCTCACCGTCCTGCAGCAGATACGCGTTGAAGATCAGGAACTTCCTGGCCAGCTTGGGGTGGCGGGCCAGCACACCGAGGATGTCGAACCGGGAAGGATCGCGCGGATCCCCGGAGCCGGCGCGCGGCACCTGGTCACCCGGGATGCCCATCAGCGCGCCGACGGCGGCATACTCGTCCTCGCCCCACTCCTGCGGGGCCAGTGGCGTCAGCAGCGGTTGGTCTGTCATGGTCACCCTTCGAGTTGAGCCCGCAGTTCGGTCAGCGCCTGCAACTGCTCGAGATAGTGCGTCAGCGACCGGTGGCGGAACCGGGCGGACACGATCGTGGCGCCCGCGGCGGCCAGTTCGCGCAGCGCGGCGGCGGTGGCATCCGGGTCGCCGACGGGATCCAGCGCGCGGTCGGCGGCCAGCACCACCTCGAAGCCGGGCGGAATCTCGCGGGCGCGCAACCACTCCGCGGCGGTCTGCACCGGGATACCGAACGGGCACCAGCCGTCGGCGAGGGTGAGCGCGCGCCGCAGCGACCGTCGGGTGCGTCCGCCCACCCAGATCGGCATGTGCGGTTGCAGCGCGCACGGATCGACGGTCAGGCCCTCGAACGAGTAGTACTCGCCGTGGTAACTGGGCTCGTTGCTGGCCAACGCGGCCCGCAGGGCACGCAGCGCGTCGTCGGCGCGGGGGCCGCGGTCCTCGAACGGCGCGCCGAGAAGGTCGAACTCCTCCCTGAGGGTGCCGACGCCGACGCCGAGGATGACGCGGCCGTTGCTGACGTGGTCGAGGGTGCCGTACCGCTTCACGATCGCCAGCGGGTGGTGGTACCCGAGCACCAGCGTCATGGTGACCAACCGGATGCGTTCGGTGCGCGCGGCCACATAGCCGAAGGTGGCCAACGGATCCCAGTACCGCGAACCCCGCCGCCCCGCCTCCGCTGACGGCACACCGATGTGCTCGCTGCAGGTCAGGTGGTGGTAGCCGAGCCGGTCGGCCTCCTGCGCGACGCGGGCGATCTCGGCGATGCCGGCGTCGGCCTCCCATGTCAGGGGTGCGCCGGCGACGTTGGTGACGACGGGCGTGGTGATGCCCAGCTTCAACGCAGAAGGCGTCAATTCAGTGGCTCTTCGCCAGCCAGGATCGTCCGGTGCATGAGCCGGCCGCTGTCCTCCGGATACGGCAGCGCGCGGTGCATCGTGCCGGTGTTGTCCCAGATCAGCAGATCGCCGACCTGCCAGCGGTGCCGGTAGACGTACTGCGGTTGGGTGGCCCAGTCACGCAACCGCGCCAGCAGCGCCCGGCTCTCCTCGGGCGACATGCCGACGACGTAGTCCGCCGTCGCGCCCAGCAGCAGCGATTTGCGGCCGGACCGGTGCGTCCACACGATCGGACACTCCTTCGTCGGCGATTTCTGCCAGAAGGCGATCTCTTCGTAACTCATCTCCGGCGTAACGTAGTACTGCGAGCGCTCGGCGCTGTGCACGACGCGCAGATCGGCGATGAGCTCCTTGTCGGACTGCGGCAGATCGTCGTAGGCGGCGTAGGTGTTGCAGAACTCGGTGTCACCGCCGGTGTCGGACAACCGCACCGCCCGCAGCAGCGTGGCCAGGTTCGGATACGGCTGCAGGGAGCCGTCGAAATGCCAGAACAGCGAACCCTTCAGATACTTCGCGCGCTGGTTGACCGACTCGTCGAGGGAGATCTTGTAGATCCCGTCCTCCCCCTCGTTGGCGACGACGGTGCCCAGCGTCCTGGCGATCGCCACCTGCTGCTCGTCGCTGATCTGCAGCCCGCGGAAGAACACCACACCGCGTTGTTCCAGTGTGGCGCGGATCCTTTCGGCTTCCCGGCCGGACAGCAGCGTGTCGAGGTCGGTGCGGATCTCGCTGCCGATGCGCGGCGTGCAGTCGATGATCTCCAGGGAGGATGTCAGGCTCACGGCGACTCAGCTCACTCTCGTCAGGATCGTGTCGGCCGAATGCTTGACTCGCGGCTGGCCCCACAGTTCGACCGCGAGCGACACGGTGATCAACGAGTACAGCAGGTTGCGGAGATTCGCGACGTCCTCGGGCAGCGGTTCGCCGTAGGGGAACTTGTCGACGTAGTCGCGCGCCTCCTCGGCGTACGGCATCACCGCGTCGTAGAACGCGCGGATCTCCTCCATCGTGCTGTTGACCCGCTTGACGTAGCGCTGATGCCCGTCCTCGATGGCCCACTCGTCGACCAGCGGCTCCAGATGCGAGAACTCCGGTGGCAGAACGGCGCTCATCGGCTCACCCTCTCCTTCGCGCGTTTCGCCCGCTCGCCCTCGTCGACGTAGTCGGCCACCACCTTGTGGAAGTGGCGCAGCAGGATCTCCTCGTCGTTGAACGTGAAGTGGGTCAGCGCACCACTGTTCAGCATGGCCTGCAGCCCCTCCGACGGGCTGGCGTCCTCGAGGATGATGTCGTTGAGGTATGTGACCGTCAGCTCCTGGCCGAGCCGCTCCTTGTGGGTGCGCGGCGGGTCGTAGTACATCTCGGTCTCGAAGATGTGTGAGTGCGGCCCGGTCGGCCAGTGCGTGTGCACGGTGAACCCGGAGGCCCCGAAGATCAGGATGAAGTTCGGGAAGAACTGGAACGAGTCGAAGCCGTAGCGCTCCGAGCGGGTCGGGTTCAGCCCGGGCGGCAGCGGGCCGCGGTCGTCGCGCTTGTTCCACGGCCCGGCGGCACTGGCCTCGAAGACGCACTCGATCGGCTTGGAGTACGGCGTCTTCTGCGACGGCTCACCGGAGAACGAGAACATCCGGTGCGGCCCCTTGAGTTGATAGGCCAGCGCATCGGTGAACGGGTTCGGTTTGTCGAGGGCGTCGCGCGCCTCCGCGGTCACCGTGCCGAACGACGACGCGTGCAGGTAGGGACCGTGGTAGCTCTCGGCGAACCCGTCGAGGAAGATCTTCCAGTTGCACTGCAGTTCGGCGGTGAACTTGTACACCTGGTGCGGACCCGCGAACGGGTATCCCTCGATGCCGTGCGCCAGTTCGCCGAGATAGTCGCGCACCGACTCGGTGTTGTGCGGGTCGAGGTTGATGAAGATGAACCCCTCCCACACATCGCACTGGATGGCCGGAACCCGGCAGCTGTCGGCGTCGAAGTCCAGCAGCAGATCCTTGCGGGTGGTCGAGTGCAGTGACCCGTCGAGCTTGTAGCGCCAGCCGTGGAACCGGCAGTACAGCAGCGGGGCGCGACCCTCCACCTCCTTGAACGGGTCGTCCTCCCACAGCATCTTGTTGCCGCGGTGCGGGCAGATGTTGTGGAAGGCCCTGATCTTGTCGTCCTTGCCGCGGACGATGATCACCGAGGTGTTGAGGAACCGGAACTCCCGGGTGAAGTAGCTACAGGGTCTCGGCACCCGTTCGACGCGGCCGACGTACAGCCACGTCTTGCGGAAGATGTGCTCGATCTCCTTCTCGTAGAACTCCGGGGAGACGCAGTCCTCGAGCGACACCGGGCCGCGGCCGAGTTCGGGGTATGCGTCGGTCCAGTGGCCGCTCGCGGGTTTGGTCACCAGGCTGTCGGTACTCACGGATCACTCCTCCGTAGGGCCGAAGACGGTAGGCCGAACGTACCGCCGCCGAAATAGCCGAAACAGACCCATTGACGCAACACCGTGTTGCATATTTGGAACGGAGGACACGAGCGGGCGAAGGAGCACGGTGGAGCAGAACCTGCCGTTCGACATCGACGCGCTGCTGGTGTTCGGGAAGGTCGTGGAGAACCGCAGCCTGTCGAAGGCGGCAACACTGCTCGGAATGCCGAAGTCGACGGTCAGCCGCAAGCTGGCCAGACTCGAGGCCGACCTCGGCATCAAGCTGCTGCGCAAGAACACCCGCCAGCTCACCGTCACCGACCTCGGTGAGAAGGTCTATGCGCACGCGGTCAACATCCTCACCGAGGCCAACGGCGTGCGCGCCCTGGTGGAGAGCAGCCGCCAGGAGCCGCGCGGCGAGCTGCGGGTGGCGATCCCGGTGTTCGTGGGCATCGACTACGCCTCGCGGGTGGGCGCGGCCTTCCTGGCGCGCTACCCGAACTCGCGGCTGGATATCAGGCTCGTCGACAGCATGGTCGACCCCATCCGCGACGGGTTCGACGTGGTGTTCGGCACCGGCCCGCTCCAGGACTCCACGCTCATCGCGCGCAAGGTGTTCGACCTCGAGTTGTTCCTCTGCGCCTCAGCGGAATTCGCCGCGGCCCTGCAGGAGCCGATCACAGATCCGGCGCAGCTGCGATCGGTGCCCTTCATCGACTTCGGTTTCGGCGGACCACGGCGCATCACGCTGCGTCGCGATTCCGGCCACTACGAGCTGACGCCGTCGGTTCGCGCCCGGGCCAACAACTTCCAGGTCTGCAAGCAGTACATCCTGCAGGGGCTGGGCATCGGGGTGATGCCGACACAGATCATCTGCACCGACGAACTGCGCGCGGGCACGCTGGTCCCGGTGCTGCCGCACTGGCGGCCCGATGCCCTCGACGTGCACATGATCTATCCGTTCGAGCTGTCGTTCTCGACGCTGATCAGCGCGTTCTATGAGACCGCCCGCGAGATCATCCTCGAGAACATCGCCCGAATCTGACCGACGCCCCGGCACGGCCGAAACAGCACGCCCGACTCGCGTATTCCAAAAACATGAATCCGATGTCATGTTCGTGTTAGCGTGCGGCTGTGAGCGGAGTAACACGTCAGGACACCGCGCCGCGACCCCTGGGGTCGTCACCACAGTCGCAAGCCGACGGGTGGCTGAGCGTGCAGTCGCTCACGTTCGCGGTGTCCGGCCGGCGCGCGCTGCTCAGCGACGTCTCGTTCCGCAGCGGTACCGGCTCGCTGACCGCGATCATCGGCCCGTCGGGCGCGGGCAAGTCGACGTTGGCCAAGCTGGTCGGCGGCGTTCTCGCGCCGACCTCGGGCACCGTGCGCTTCGAAGGCCGGGACGTGCACGCCGAATACGCCGCGCTGCGATCACGAATCGGGATGGTGCCGCAGGACGACGTGGTGCATCACCAACTGACCCTCGAGCAGGCGCTGCGCTATGCCGCCGAACTCCGGTTGGCCGCGGCGAGCCGAAGCGACCGGCGCGACGCGGTGCAGCGCGTGCTACGTGAGCTCGAGCTGTCCGACCACGCCGGGACCCGGGTGGCGGACCTTTCGGGTGGTCAGCGCAAGCGCGCATCGGTGGCGATGGAACTTCTCACCGAACCCTCGCTGCTGATCCTCGACGAGCCCACGTCCGGGCTGGATCCCGCACTGGACCGCCACATCATGTCCACGCTGCGCCGGCTCGCCGACGCGGGCCGGGTCGTGCTGGTCGTCACCCACTGCCTGACCTATCTCGATGTGTGCGATCAGGTGTTGTTTCTGACGCCACGGGGTGAGGTCGCCTATTGCGGTCCGCCGGGCGACATCTCGGCGACGATGGGCGCCGACGACTGGGCGGACATCTTTGCGCGCGTCGGCGCCGATCCCGAGGCGGCCCACCACCGGTTTCTGACCTACAGTCGCGGAATCGACCAGCGCGGGAAGGAAACCGGGGCACCGCTGCCGCCCGGCCCGCCGGCGCGGGTGCGGCAACCGCACCGGGCGCGGGTCGCCCAGCTGGCCACGATCGCGCGCCGGCAACTTCGGCTCACCATCGCCGAGCGCGGCTACTTCGCGTTCCTGGCCGTGCTGCCGTTCGTGCTGGGTGCGCTGATTCTGGTGGTTCCCGGCCACGTGGGCTTCGGTGTCGCCGACGCCCGTGGACCCGCCCCCAACGAACCCGCGCAGATCCTCATGATGCTCAACATCAGCGCGGTGTTCATGGGCTTGGCGTTGACGATTCGCGACCTGGTGGGTGAGCGCACCATCTTCCGCCGCGAACAGGCGGTCGGACTGTGCGCGTCGGCGTATCTGGTCGCCAAGGTCGCGGTGGCGTGCGGGATCGCCGCCGTTCAGACCGCGGTCCTCACCGCGATCGTGACGGCGGGTAAGGGCGCTCCGACGCGGGGCGCGGCCCTGCTCGGACATCCGGCACTGGAGTTGTACGTCACGCTCGCGGCGACGGCGGCGGCCTCGGCCATCCTCGGCCTGACCCTCTCGGCGCTGGTCCGGTCGCAGGAGCAGATCCTGCCGACGCTGGTGATCTCGGTGATGTTGTCGATCGTGTTCTCCGGCGGGCTGATTCCGGTCACGGGACGCACCGGGCTCGACCAGATATCCCGCGCGTTCCCGGCCCGGTGGGGGTTCGCCGCGTCGGCGTCCACCACGGATCTGCTGCACATCGCGCCGCTGTCCCCGGCCGACGACCGGCTGTGGGCCCACGATCCCGGTCGGTGGCTGTTCGACATGGCGATGTTGGCGGTACTGGCGGCGGCCATGCTCGCCGTCACCCGATGGCGCCTGCGGCTCAGCGTCTGGTGCCGCCACCCGGTGCGCTCGTCGCGGCACCGCCGCAGCGTTCGGCACGCGCCGCGAGAGGACACTCCGAACCACCAGTCACCAGACGAACACGACTGCGCACCAACGAATGTCGTCGCACTGAGAGCGGCGAACGACCCGGTCCGTCGACGACGGAAACACTGGGGATCCGGACTCGGTCAGCACCTCGCGGTGAGACCCGCTCGGATTCGCTGAACGTTCATCATCGCCGAGTCGGCGGTGCCGACGCTTGTCCCCCAACCGGTAGCCGCGCCAGGCGACCACCGAAAACACATGGAGGTAGGAATGAAGAACACATCAGCCCCGGTCACCGCGCGGCGGCCGGTACGCCGGGTATGCGCAACGCTGGCGGCGTCGCTGCTGGCAGGCGCGACCATCGTCACGGCGGCAAGCGCATCGGCTGAACCGGAGGCCGCCGAGCCGGTGGCGCCCGGACCGGTTGCGGTGCCGTCGGCGCCACCGGTGTCCGCCAAGACCGCCGACGGGTGGACGCTGGCGCTGTCGGCCAACAGCGAGACCCTGACCCCCGCCCCTCCCCTGCATCCCGAGGCACCCTCACGCGACTTCATCGTCAGCGCGCTGTTCAACGGCACCCTGCGCAACGCGAGCGGGGGCACCAGCCCGACCCCGACCGGAACGATCGAAGCCGGCTACCAGGTTCAGTGCATCGGCGGCGGGATGGCGGCGATGATGAAGCCCGCCATCGTGAACATCGAGGTCGTCAAGGAGAAGTTCACCGGCGCGGATCCCTCTGTCGCCATCAACGCCTATCGGATTCAGGCGGACTGCCACGGCCAGACGTTCATCCGGCCCTACGCCATCCTGACCCGCACCACCAACGCCGTTGACTCGGTGGTCGCCTACTACGGCATCTCGCACCCCGTGTGAGCCACCCGACCGATGCCTGCGTCGGATCGACGCCACGGGGTGTCCGCGCTGCGTTCACGTCGCGTGGACACCCCAGGCACGGTTGCCGAGCCGGCCACCGGGGAGCCGGTAAAGTGGTGCCGACTTCCATGGCGCGTCACCAGCCGATGCAGCTGACATGTCGAGTAGGGGGTGGCTCTCTATGCGAGGGGTAGCGACCGGGTGACCCGACCGTTGCCGCCCACCGCCCGCGGCAGGCGCAGTAGGCAGGCGCTACTCGACGCCGCGAGAGAGGTGTTCGCCCGCGACGGGTTCGCCGACGCGCGGATCACCGATATCGCGGATGCGGCGGGCGCCGCGCACGGATCTTTCTACCGATACTTCGACTCCAAGGAAGAGATCTTCGTCGCCCTGCTGCGCGACCTGATCGACGAACTCCGCCCCGTCTGGTCGGAATCCGCCGACGAGCTCACGGATCCGTACGAAAGACTTCTCCGGGCGAACCGGGTATACCTCGAAACCTACCGGGCCAACCAGCCGATCATGATCGTGTGGGAGCAGGTCGCCACCCTCAACGAACACGTCGAGCAGTTGCGCAGGGAGTCCAACGACAAGTTCGCGGAGCGCATCGAGCGCGCGATCGTGCGCTGGCAGAGCGACGGCACCGCCGACCCCGCCATCGAACCGAAGACCGCCGCGTCGGCGCTGACCGGCATGCTGAGCAACTTCGCGTACCGATGGTCGGTGCGCGAGCCCGACTTCGATCTGGACACTGCGGCCGAACAACTCTCGCTTCTGTGGGCCAACGCGTTGGGACTGCGGGTGCCCGCAAACCACGCGCCTGCCCCGAACCGTTAGATCACACGGATAATTTTCGGCCCCAGTGGGTACTCAGCCCACCATGGACGCAGACACACTCATCGCGATGGCCGGCCTGACCGCCCTGGGCGCCGCCGCGCTCACCGGGGCGATCTGGGACAGCCCGCTGGTGGTGGGCGCGCGTCCGGCCGGCGGTCAGGACCGCGGCCGGAACACCGGCACGAAGACCTCCTCCCCGCTGTGAGGTTGCCGCTCGAAATCCACCTCGACCGCCATCCCGACCCGCACCGAATCCGGTTCGCAGCCGACGATATTGGCCACCACGCGTAGGCCCGGCTGTTCCTCGAGCTCGACGATCGCGATCACGTACGGGACCGGCACCGCGGGGTTGAACGGCTGATGGTTGACCGTGTAGGTGAACACCGTGCCCCGCCCGGACACCGGCGTCGGCGCGAGTTCGGCGTCGCAGTCCGGGCACTGCGCTGCCGGCGGCGTCACCCACAGCCCGCAGCCGCCGCACCGGCTGATCAGCAGCCGACCGTCCCGGCCACCGGTCCAGTACGCCCGGTTGTGCTCGTCGAGCGGCGGCAACATGCGGGCGGGTGCGGCTTCATCGGACACGCTTAGCAAAGTACAGTCGGATCCGCTGTCGCCGAAAGAGGAGCGCCCGGTGGAGAAGTTCGAGAAGGACGCGATCATCAGCGGTCTCGGCATATCCCGCATCGGGCGGCGCAGCGGGATCCCTGCCATGGAGCTGACCATGGAGGCCGTCAACGCCGCGATCGCCGACGCCGGGCTGACGGCCGCCGACATCGACGGGGTGAGCACACTCGGCGACGTCCCGGCCGCCGATGTCATCGCCGCGCTCGGCAATCGGGCCGCCGATCCCGGATTCGCCTATCCGACCGGAGGTCTGCTCACCCCCGTCATCTCCGCGCTGATGGCAGTGTCGCAGCGGCGCGCCCACCACGTGCTGGTCTACCGCACCGTGCAGATGCTGGGCGGGACGATGACGCAGAAGGGACCGTCGGGTCCCAACCCGATGGCGAATCCGCCCGTGGAGCCGCGGGTTCCCGGAACCCGGCGGCATATCCCCCCGTTCGGCGATCTCGGCGACCTGATGGCCGCGCACGCGTACTCGGCCGCCAACTGGCTGGCGATGCACTGCCGCAGGCACATGGAGCTGTACGGCACCACCAAGGAGCAGCTGGGCTGGCTGGCCATCAACAGCAGGCGCAACGCCGCGCGCAATCCGCTTGCGACCTACCGTGATCCGATGACGATGGACGACTACCTGGCCGCGCGGCCGGTGTCGACACCGTTCGGCCTGTTCGACTGCGATGTCCCGATCGACGGGTCGATCGCGTTGGTGATCTCGCGCGCCGACCACGCCGCGGACTGCCCGGCCCCGCCGGTGCGGGTCGCCGCGGTCGGCGGCTCCTACGGGTCGGGTGGGTGGTTCCACCGCGACGACTATCCGAAGATGGCGTCCACCGACGCGGCCGCCGAGATGTGGGCGCGCACCGAGCTGCGGCCCTCCGACGTCGACGTCGCCGAACTGTACGACGGCTTCACGTTTCTCACGTTCGCGTGGCTGGAGGCGCTCGGTTTCTGCGGCGACGGCGAGGCCGGCCCGTTCGTGGAGGGCGCCACCCGGATCGCTCTCGACGGCGACCTGCCGCTCAACACCTACGGCGGGCAGCTGTCGGCGGGCCGGATGCACGGCTACTGGCTGCTGCACGAGGCGTGCCTGCAGCTGCGCGGGCAGGCCGGGGACCGTCAGGTGCCACGTCAGCCGGAGGTGGCGGTCGCCGCGGCCGGCGGCGGGCCGATCGCGGGCTGTCTGCTGCTGACCCGCTGACCGTCAGGCGTCGGCGCGGGCCGGTCGCCGCAGCGCACCCCACAGCCCGACACCGATGCCGACCACCGCTCCCCCGAGCCCGACAAGCCGCTGGGCGCGCGTCATCTCGTGGTGCACGCCGATCCCGCCGAGCAGGTCGGCGGCGTCGGCGCCGCCGGAGGCGAGGAACCAGCCGCGGGTGTCACGTCCGCGCAGCGCGGCGGACAGCAGCAGCCCGCCGATCAGCGCGTCGCGGTAGCCCATCGACCGCAACAGCAATCGTGCTGTGGGCGAGGACTCCTCGGTGCCACCCCACACCTTGTTGGCGCGCAGCGGATCGACGAGGAACGAGACTCCTGAGGCCAGCCGGATGGTGCCGGCGACGGCGGCGGCGCGATCGAGTGCCATGGCCGCAGCCTAGGCAACTCGACCGGCGCCACGCCGGGAAATCGGTCAGCCCGCGACGAACAGCTCCAGCTGGATGTTGTCCGGGTCGCGGAAGACCACGGTCGCGAACGGGAACGGCTCCTGCTCGGCCTGGATTCCGGAGTGCGGGATGCCCAGTTCGTCGAGGCGACGGGTCCAGGCCTCCAGCTCCTCCCGCGAGGAGACCTGCAGCCCAACGTGATCCAGGCCCGTCCTGGCCTCGTCGAACTTCTCACCGTTGTTGGCCGTGTTCTTGTGCAGGCCGATCGCCAGCCCCGACCGCGGTTCGATCAGCAACTCCGCGTAACCGGTGTCCTCGCAACCGTAGTGCGGGAACTTGACCGGCAGCCGGTTGGCCTGGAACAGCTTCTCGTACCAGGCCATGCTGGCCTCGATGTCGGTGACGGTGATCGAAATGTGGTGGATACCGGTGATTCCCGGAACGGCGTCGCTCACGGCTCTCCTCTTCGAGTGTCTTCGGACGCATCCACCGTAGAGGTTCCCCTGACCCGGGATGTGAAGCGGGCGGCCAGATACAGCACGGCGCCGACGGCCAGCATGATGGCCGCGAACAGCCACACCGTGGCGGTCTGCTGGGTCAGCAGCAGCACACAGGAGGCCACCCCGAGCACGGGGATCGCGGTCCACACCCGGAAGTGCGGGTGCGCCACGGTGTCTCGGCGCAGCACCAGCACCGCGACGTTGGTGGCGATGAACACGAACAACAGCAGCAGCACCACCGTCTCGGCCAACGTCGACAGATCCCCGACGAGGCTGAGCAGCATCGCCACCACCGTCGTGGCCACGATCGCCGCCCACGGGGTGCGCCGGTTCGGCAGCACCCGGCCCAGCACCGCGGGCAGCAGCCGGTGCTCGGCCATGCCGTAGGTCAGCCGGCTCGCCATGATCATCGTCAGCAACGCGCCGTTGGCCACCGCCACCAGCGCGATCGCGCTGAACGCCCAGTCGGGCACGCCCACACCGGCGGCGGACACCACATCGAGCAGCGGTCCGGACGATTCGGCCAGCCGGTCGGCGGGCAGGGCGATCGCGCTGGCCAGTCCCACCAGGGCGTAGAGCACACCGGCGGTGATCAGCGCCCCGAACAGTGCGGTCGGGTACACCTTGCCGGGATTGCGGATCTCCTCGGCGACGTTGGCCGACGTCTCGAACCCGACGAACGAGTAGTACGCGACGATCGCGCCGCTGAGCACCGCCAGCCCCGGCGTCGCGCCGTCGGGGAACTCGGTGACCCGGCCGACGTCGCCGCGCCCGCCACCGACCATCACCGCGACCGCGATGACGACGATGAGCAGGCCGGTCAGCTCGATCACCGTCATCACCACGTTGCTCTTGACCGACTCGCTGATGCCGCGGGCGTTCAGGCAGCCGATCAACGCCAGGAACACAATGGCCGCGGGCACGGCGGGCACGTCGATGAACGTGGTCAGGTAGTCACCGGCGAACGCCAGCGCCAGTCCGGCGGCACTGGTCACGCCCGCGGCCAGCATGCAGAACCCGACGAGGAACGACACGATCGGCCTGCCGAAGGCCCGTTCGGCGAACACCGCGGCGCCGCCGGCCTCCGGGTACTTGGTGACCAGCTCGGCGTAGGAACCGGCGGTCAGCAGCGCGAGGAACAGCGCCAGCAGCAGCGGCGCCCACAGCACGCCGCCGACATCGCCGGCCAGCACACCCATCAGCGCGTAGATTCCGGCGCCCAGCACGTCGCCGAGGATGAACAGATACAGCAGCGGCCCGGTGATGTTGCGCTTGAGCTTGGTCTCCGGCGCGGTGTCGGTGGCCTGGTCGACAGACGTCATGTGCGCGCGGATACCCCGGTACGCGGGTTGCGACACGGTCACGGATGGGTACCGGTCCGCACACGAAGATCACTTTCGTCGCATTCGTCACTAACGTCACTTGCGCCCATCGCTGGCGTGCTCGCGGCAGCGTCCATACCCGGGAGGTGCGACATGCCGCGTCTGGTCCCCCTGGCGGCGGCCGTCGGGTTGAGCCTGACGCTGGGCGTCGCGCCCGCCACCGCACCGACCGCGGCCGCCGAACCGTGCTCCGGTGCCGCGGCCGCCGTCCAACCGCCGGCCGCGCCCAACACCGAGGCGACGCCGCCGCTACCCGGTGGGCCGCCCGTCGGCCACCGGCCGCGCGGCACCAACGACGCGGCGCCGCTGCCGTCGCTCGGCCAACTGCCGCTGCGCAATCCGGTGCGCCAGCAGGCGGCCGTCGTACCCGACGCCCCCGCACCGGTCCCCGACGCCGCTGCGCTGCCCGCCGATCCGCCGCCACCACCGGCACCGCCCGGCACCACACTGGTCGGCTGGGTCACCGGACCGGAGAGCCCGAACAACACCGTGGGACGGTTCGCGATCACCGGCACCGACCTCGGAATCATGTGGGACAACGGCGATCCCGCCAACCGCCAGGTCCTGATGGCGTTCGGCGACACCTACGGCTACTGCAGCGTCAAGGGCCAGCAGTGGCGGTACAACGTGCTGCTGCGCACCCGCGACGGCGCGCTGTCGCGGACGGTGTCGGTGCCCGACGGCGCTGTGGGCAGCCGGTATTCGGGTTCACCGCTGTGGGTACCCGGCCTGTCGAAGCAGATCATCAACACCACGAAGTGGGCGCCCACCGAGAAGGGCATCATCCCGACCGCCGGGATCGCGGTGGGCGGCAAACAGTACGTGAACTTCATGTCGATCAAGAGCTGGGACGCCGACGGCCGGTGGACCACCAACTACTCGGCGATCGCCGTGTCCCCGGACAACGGTGAGCACTGGGGCGTGTACCCGGGCAGTGTGCGCACCCCGGCGCCGGGCAGCCTGGAGATCGCCAACCACATTCCGGGCAACCAGAACTTTCAGCAGGGCGCGTTCCTGCGGCCGGGGCCCGGCGACCCCTACCTGTACTCCTTCGGCACCCCGGCGGGCCGCGGCGGTTCGGCGTTCATCGCGCGGGTACCGCCCGACGCGATCCCCGACCTGGGTCGCTACGAGTACTGGAACGCCGACCGAAACGCCTGGGTGCCCAGGGATCCCGGCGCAGCCACCCCGGTCATCCCGGGTCCGGTCGGGGAGATGTCGGCGCAGTTCAACACCTACCTCAACCAATACGTGGTGCTCTACGGCAACGGCGCCAACGACGTCGTCATGCGCACGGCGCCGGCCCCGCAGGGGCCGTGGGGTCCGGAGCGGGTGCTGGTGCGCTCGACGGAGATCCCCGGCGGCATCTACGCGCCGTATCTGCATCCGTGGTCGACGGGTAAGGAGTTGTACTTCAACCTGTCGCTGTGGTCGGCCTACAACGTGATGCTGATGCGCACCGTGCTGCCCTAACCGTCCGGCACCACCACCGCGGCGACCGCGGTGAGTCCGCTGACCCGCAGCACCGGCATCAGGATCGGGTTGACGACGATCCGGCGGATCCTGCCGACGTGCCCGAACAGGACGTTGATGGCGCCGCTGTCGAGGTACTCGACAGCCGAGAGGTCGACGGTCATCGGTGAATCGGGTTGGTCTGCAACCATTTCCGCCACGGCTGCGGTGAACTCAGCGATGTTGCTGAGATCGAGCTCACCGACGGCGGCGAGCAGCAGCGACCCGTCGTCGGCGCGCTCGGTGCGCAACTGCAGCGGGGTGGTCATCACCCGACCCTGGCGCTCATCGAGATCGTGGTGCCGCCGTCACCGGGCTCGATGGCGACATCGCTCATCAGCGCCCGCATCAGCTCGATACCGCGGCCGCGGTGCGCGGCCGGGTCGAAGTGCACCGGCTTCCAGACACCGGTGTCGACGACGGTGACGTCCAGCCGGTCGGCCAGCGCCACGGCGCGCAGGGTCACGGTGCCGCCGGGCCTGTCGCGGTGCCCGTGCTCGATCGCGTTGGCCAGCGCCTCCCCGACCGCCACCAGCACGTCCATCGTCTGCACGGGTCCGATCCCGGCCTGGGTCAGCCAGTCCCGCAACGCCTTTCGGGTCGGAGCCAACTGTTCCGCGGCGGCCGGGATCTCGATCTCCAGGGGCGCCGGCCTGCGGTACAGCATGAGCGCGACGTCGTCCTGGTAGCCCTGGCCTGGCGCCAGCCGCATCATGATCTCGTCGGCGAGATCGTCGAGCGTGACATTGCGGTGATCCTGAAGCACCGCGGTCGCCCGCCGGATCCCTGCGTCGAGCGGTTCACGCCTGCGCTCGACCAGCCCGTCGGTGTAGAGCAGCAGCGTCGCCCGCGGCGGAATGACGGTGACCCCTTCCGGACGGACCTCGTCGAAGGGCAGCCCGAGCGGGGTGACCGACGCGTCCTCGAGCATCCGGACGGTGCCGTCGGGCAGCACCAGCACCGGCGGCGGGTGGCCCGCGCCGGAGTAGCGCACCTCCCCGGTGTCCGGGTCGAGCACCGCGCAGAACGCCGTGGTGCACTGCGCGCCGGGCAGCCTGGCCGCGAACCGGTCGAGGGCGGCCAGCGCGACGGCCGGGCTGGGGTGCTCGAGCAGCAGCGCCCGGCAGGCGCTGCGCAGCTGGCCCATGACGGTCGCGGCGGCCAGCCCGTGCCCCACGCAGTCCCCGACCACCAGCGCGATGCGCCCGTCGTCGAGGTCGACGACGTCATACCAGTCCCCGCCGACCTGCAGCGGGCGCGTCGCGGGCTGGTAGCGCACCGCGAAACCGCTGGAGACCGTCGGCCCCAGGATCGCATGCTGCAGCGCGAGCGCGGTCTCGCGCTGCTGGTCGAGCTGGTGCACCCGCTGCAGCCCCTGCCCGAGCCGGCCGGCCAGCACGGTCAACAGGGTGCGGTCCTCCGGGGTGAAGGGGCGGTGTTCGGCGAGCTCGAGGTAGACGACGAGCACTCCGCGCGGGTGCTGCAGCGAGATGAACACCGACCCCGGGCTGGCGTCCTCGATGACCATGGAGTCCCGGGCCCGCAGCGACCACATCGTCCGCTGCACCTCCGCCGCGAGCTGCGACCAGCGCACCGGCTCCCCCGCGCAGACGAAGTCCGTCGGCTCGGCGGTGCTCTCGGTCCCAGCCCGGAACTTGGCCGCGACCACGCGCCGGGCCCGCCACACGGTGCGCAGCTCGTCGGCCGCCGCCTGGACCGCGTCGTGCAGTGAATCCGCCTGGGCGAGTTGCTGGTTGAGCGCCGCCAGGGCGGTCTCGCGCTGCACGGTGTAGTGCTCGGCGGTGACGTCGCGGAAGGTGCCGACCATGACCCGCCTGCCGGTGTCGAGGTCCTCGATCTGGTTGTAGGTCACCGTGATCCACAGTCGGTGCCCGTTGCGGTGGGTGACCGGCACGGTGAACCGGCCGTGCGGTTCGGTCAGCATCCGGTCGAACGCCTCGAGGACCCGGCGGTGCGACTCGGGGTCGGAGTCCGCCGACGGCCACCACGGATGGATCGGCTGGTAGGGCAGCCCGTCGACGCCGTAGCCGAGGATGTCGGTGAACGCGGCGTTGACCTCGATCACCGCGCCGTGCTCGTCGCAGACGAAGAACGCCTCCTGGAGCGAGTCGATCAGCGCGGTGCGCCACCGGGCGTGATGATTGCGCAGCCGCGCGAGTTTGACGTTCGCGCGCACCCGGGCCAGCAGTTCGGCGGCGGCG
Source organism: Mycolicibacterium phlei (assembly GCF_001583415.1). Next base: position 1,878,309 of record NZ_CP014475.1, on the reverse strand, counting down.
AACGGTTTGACGAGATAGTCGTCGGCGCCGGCCCGCAGCCCGTCGATGGCCGCCTCCTGCCCCGCCCGCGCGGACAGCAGCAGCACCGGCACCGCCGCGGTGCGCGGGTCGGCGCGCAGTGCGGTGACGAACTGAAGGCCGTCGAGCCCCGGCATCATCACATCGCTGACCACCATGTCGGGCGGCCGGGCCCGCACCGCGTCGAGCGCCTGCTGACCGTCGGTGACCGCCTCGACGAGGTAGCCGTCGTTGCGCAGCAGGCGCACGACGTACTCGCGCATGTCGGCGTTGTCGTCGGCGATCAGCACCCGCGGTGTCGCCCCGAACGTGGAAGCGCCGGTGTGGCTGGGTGTTTCGTCGTCGACGGTCGGGGTTTCGGCGGGCAGCCACCGCAGCGCCTCCTGCAGATAGGGCTCAGCGCTGTCCTGCGGTGCCCGGGCGTCGGTCTCGTCGGTGATCGCGTCCGCGGGCAGATGTGCGGCGCCCAGCGGCAGCCGGATCGTGAACGTGGTGCCCACGCCCTCGGTGCTGTCGGCCGCGATGGTGCCGCCGTGCAGTTCGACGAGCTCCTTGACCAGAGCCAGGCCGATACCGCTGCCCTCGTTGGAGCGTGACCGCACGTTCTCGATCCGGTGGAACCGTTCGAAAAGCCTCGGCATCTCGGTGGCGGGCACCCCCGCGCCGGTGTCGGCGACTGTGACGACCGCGGTGTCCCCGTCCAGGCGCACCGTGACCGAGATACCGCCGGAGAACGTGAATTTCAGCGCGTTGGACAGCAGGTTGAAGACCACCTTCTCCCACATGTCGCGATCGATGTAGACCGCGTCGGGAAGTGGCGGGCAGTCGACGGTGAAGGTCAGTCCGGCCCGCTCGACCGCGGAGCGGAACACGCTGGCGAGTTCGGCGGTGACCGCGCCGAGGTCGACCGGCACGTAGCTGGCCTGCATCCGGCCCGCCTCGATGCGGGAGAAGTCCAGCAGCGTGTTGACCAGCTTGGCCAGCCGTAACCCGTTGCGCCACACGATGTCGAGCTCTTCGCGGGCGCGGTCGTCGAGGCCGCGGTCGCGGCTGCGCAGCTCGGCGACCGGGTCGAGGATCAGCGTCAGCGGGGTCCGGAACTCGTGGCTGATGTTGGAGAAGAACGTCGTCTTGGCGCGGTCGAGTTCGGCCAGTTCCTCGGCGCGCCGCTGTTGGGCCTGGTAGTTGCGGGCGCTGGCGATGCCCGCCGCGATGTGGCCGGCGACCAGCGTGACGAAGCCGCGGTAGGTCTCGTCGAGCGGCCGGTAGCGGTTGAGCCCGGCGACCAGCAGCCCGCTCGGTGATCCGCCCTGCTGCAGCAGCGGAACCACCAGCGCGCGGGTGGGCGGGTCCCGCCACGCGCCGGTCGGCAGGCCGGGGTCGTCGAGGTCGACGACGACCGCCTCACCGCGCGCCGGACCGGCGACCGGCCACACGCTGTCACCGGCCAGCTGCGGCGGGGCGATCCGGTGTCCGGGGGCCACGCCGGTGGAGGCGGCCAGTCGCGGTGTGCCGTCGTCGTCGAACAGGTAGGTCAGCGTGAACGGCAGGTCGCGCTGATTCTGGTTGAGCTGACGTTCGACGAAGGACAGGATCTGTTCCTCGGTGCGCACCACGCTCGGGTCGGAGCCGAGGTCGCGCAGCGTCGCCATCTGGCGCTCGCCGATGACCTGCTGGGTGTCCTCGCTGACCACACACAGCATCCCGACGACGCGGCCGTCGTCGTCGTGGAGCGGACTGTAGGAGAACGTGTGGTAGGTCTCCTCCTGAAACCCCGACCGTTCCAGGAACAACAGCAGCGCGGAGTCCCACGTCGACTGCCCCGAGGTCAGCACCTTGTCGATGCGCGGCCCGATGTCGGGCCAGATCTCGGCCCACACCTGGGTGGCCGGCCGGCCCAGCGCCCACGGGTACTTGCGGCCGAGCGTGTCGCGGCGGTAGGCGGCGTTGCAGAAGAAGGTCAGCTCGGGACCCCACGCCATCCACATCGGGAACCGACTCGACAGCAGGATGCTGACCGCGGTACGCAGGCTCTGCGGCCAGTCGGCGGGCGGGCCCAGCGGGGTGTCCTGCCAGGCGACCCTGGCCAGGTCGGGGCCGATCTCGTCGTCGGCGCCGAACACCGGCGGCATGTCGATGGTGCTCATGACCCGACCGCCTCCCGCGGACGCCTCACGCGGGCAACTGTCGGATGGCCATGCCGCCGTCTGTCATGGTGCAGTGATACCCCCATGCTCTGTCGGACAACCGGACGCTGCGCCCATCATCGCATCGACGGGCGGTGTGCGGGGCCCGCTCAGGGCGCCGGGCTGGCCGAGGGGCTGGCCGAGGGGTTGGCTGAGGAAGTCGCGGGGGCGCGGTCGCCGAGCACGGCCGCGAGGCGGCGTTTCGACGCCGGGGTCTGGATGCGCTGCGGCCACCAGAACCACCGACCCAGCAGCGCGGCGATCGCCGGGGTCATGAACGCGCGGATGACCAACGTGTCGAACAGCAGACCGATCGCGATCGTCGTACCCACCTGTGCCATGCTGCGCAGATCGCCGACCACGAACGACGCCATCGTCGCGGCGAACACCAGACCCGCGGAGGTGACCACCGACCCGGAGCCGGCCATCGCGCGGATGATCGCGACCTTGTACCCGTGGCGCAGCTCCTCCTTGAACCGCGACACCAGCAGCAGGTTGTAGTCCGAGCCGACGGCCAGCAGCACGATCACCGACATCACCAGCACGATCCAGTGCAGCCGGATGCCGAGCAGGTGCTGCCACACCAGCACCGACAGGCCGAATGAGGTGCCCAGCGACAGCAACACCGTGCCGACGATCACCGCGGCGGCGACCACCGCGCGCGTGATGATCAGCATGATGATGAAAATCAGTGCGGCGGCTGCCAATCCGGCGATCAAAAGGTCGTAGCCCGCGCCGTCGCGCATGTCCTTGTAGGTCGCGGCGGTGCCGCCGAGGTAGATCCGCGAACCCTCCAGCGGGGTGCCCTTGATCGCCTCCTTGGCGGCCTGCCTGATCGCGTCGATGTGCTCGATGCCCTCGGGGCTGGCGGGATCACCCTCGTGCTCGATGATGAACCGCACCGACTTGCCGTCGGGCGAGATGAAGTTCTTGATACCGCGCTGGAAGTCCTCGTTCTCGAACGCCTCCGGCGGCAGGTAGAATGAGTCGTCGTTCATCGACTCGTCGAACGCGTCGCCCATCGCGTCGGAGTTGTCCTGCATCGCGGCCATCTGGTCCAGCAGGCCCTTCTGCGAGGACTGCATGGTCAGCATCATCAGCCGCATCGTCTTCATGGTCTCGATCTGCGACGGCAGCAGCGTGACCAGTTGCGGCATCAGCGCGTCGAGGCGCTCCATGTCCGGCAGCATCTGCTGGACGTCGTCGGTCATCACGTCGATGCCGTCGAGGGTGTCGAACACCGATCGCAGCGACCAGCAGACCGGGATGTCGTAGCAGTGCGGTTCCCAGTAGAAGTAGTTGCGGATGGGCCGGAAGAAATCGTCGAAATCCGAGATGTGGTCCCGCAATTCGGCGATGTCGACGGTCATGGTCTTCATCTTGGTGACCATGCTGTGGGTGGTCTCGGCCATCTGCGCCGTCAGGCTGGCCATCCGGGTCAGGTCGTCGATCGTCACCAGCATCTCGTCGGCCTGCTTGAGCATGTCGGCCATCCGGTCCTGCTGGTACTTCTGGTTGAGCTGCTGGGTGGTGCCCTGCATCCCGATCAGGAACGGGATCGTGGTGTGCTCGATGGGCTTACCCTGCGGCCGGGTGATGGTCCGGACACGGGCGACGCCGGGCGCCCGGAAGATCGCCTTGGCGATCTTGTCGATGACCAGGAAGTCCGACGAGTTGCGCAGATCGTGGTCGCTTTCCACCATCAGCAGTTCGGGGTTCATCCGCGCGGCGTCGAAGTGCCGGTCGGCCACCGCGTAGGCGACGTTGGCCGGGGCGTCCTCGGGCATGAAGTGGCGGCCGTCGTAGTCGACCTTGTAGCCGTTGAGCGCCAGCAAGCCGACCAGCGACAGCGCGATCGTCGTCACCAGAACAGGTCCGGGCCAGCGCACCACGACGATGCCGATGCGGCGCCAGCCGCGGGAGTTGATGGCCCGCTTCGGTTCGAACCGGCCGAACCGGCTGCCGACCACCACCACGGCGGGCCCGAGTGTCATCGCGGCCAGGACCGCGACGAGCACGCCGACCGCGCACGGCACCGCCATCGTCTGGAACCACGGCAACCGGGTGAACTTCAGACACAGCAGCGCGCCGGCGATCGTCAGGCCGGAGCCCAGCACCACGTGGGCGGTGCTGTGGAACATCGTGTAGTACGCCTGTTCCTTGTCCTCGCCGACCTGACGGGCCTCCTGGTAGCGGCCGATGAGGAAGATCGCGTAGTCGGTGCCCGCGGCGATCGCGATCAGCGTGAGCAGACCGGTGGCGAACGTCGACAGGCCGATGACCCCGTTGTCGCCGAGGAACGCGACGATGCCGCGCGACGACCCGAGCTCGACGAACACCATGAACAGGATCAGCAGCATGGTGGCGGCCGAGCGGAAGACGAAGACCAGCATGACCGCGATGACGATCAGCGTCGCGACCGTCGCCTTGAACGAACCCTTGTCGCCGGCGACGCGCTGGTCGGCGTTGACCGCGGCGCTACCGGCGACGTACGCCTTGAGCCCGTCGGGCGCCGGGGTCTCGGCGATGATGTCGCGCACCGCCTCGATCGACTCGTTGGAGAGGGTCTCACCGAGGTTGCCGCGCAGATACAGCTGTACGTAGGCCGACTTGCCGTCGCCGCTCTGCACGCCGGCCGCGGTCAGCGGGTCGCTCCAGAAGTCGGCGACGTGCTCGACGTGGTCGCGGTCCTCACGGAACCGCTTGACCAGCTCGTCGTAGTAGGCGTGCGCCTCGGCCCCGAGGGGCTTGTCGCCCTCGAGGATGACCATCGCGTTGCTGTCGGAGGAGAACTCCTGGAAGTTGGCGCCGATGCGCTGCATGGCGATGAACGCCGGTGCGTCATGGGCGTTCATCGAGACGGTGTTGGCCTCGCCGACCTTCTCCAGCGACGGTACGAGCACATTGCTGAGCGCGGTCAGCACGACCCAGCCGATGATGATCGGCACGGCGAAGACACGGATGAAGCGGGCGATGCGGGAACGGTGCGCGACAACCGCGTCGGTGGTAGTCATCGCCCGGGCCCCTTCACGTCCCACGGAGTCCGGCGTCACAGAACTCCGTCAATTGTGCCGTATATCTAGCCTGTCGAACTAACAGCTGTCAACGCGACGCCGCGCGGCTCCGACACTCGGTTCCACCATTTCCGCCGGTTTGCCGCCCGGCGTGGGCGACCGGCCCGCAGATGTGACGAGCACCACTGCGCGGCGGGAGACGTAGGTCCCCGCAAACCGGCCGCTGCGCATAGATTTCGGGGCGACGCGTCCTGTGACTGCGCGACTATCCGGGCTGGCCGATCACGGCCGCTTTCGCCGCCGTCAACGTAGCTCTTGTTTCTTAGGTTAGGCTCAGCTAATCTCCAGGTGCTACTTGGCAAACTCACAGTCACTTACTAGGAGAAGATGTGCAGCTAGCAGTTCAGGCGGGCGCGCCGATGGCCGGTACCTCCCCGTCAGCCGGGCGCGGCAGCAAGCTGATGGTCGCCGGCGTCGCAATGGCGAGCGCCGGCATCCTCGCGGTCAACCCGGTCGCCCCGATCACCGACATCGACCGGGCCGCGGAGCGCGCCGCGCAGGCCGCTGCGGTTCAGCTGTCGGCGGCCACCAACCCGCTGCTCACGCTGAGCCAGACGATCGGCAACACGTTCGGCAGCCTGTCGACCCTGGTCCCGGACACGGCCGGCGCACTGCTCAGCCTGACCGGACAGCTCAGCACCGGCGCCATCATCCAGGAGACGCTCAACGTCCTGGTGGCCAACGTGCTGAACCCGGGCCCGCTGTTCAACGAGCTGGTCAACTTCAACGCCAACTTCGGCGCCACCATCGAGACCGCCCTCAACGGCACCCGCGACCGGTCACAGCTGGCGGCTGAACAGCTCCCGATCGCGATCCAGGACATGTTCACCGCGCTGTCCCAGGGCCACTTCTTCGAGGCGTTCTCGAAGATCAACGGCTGGTTCGTGCTGCGCTACCTGGGCAGCATGCAGCCGCTGATCCCGCTGTTCTCGATCCCGAGCCAGATCGTGGCGAACCTGCCCGGCGCCGAGCGGCTGCCTGCCGTGATGGACGTCCTCTCCGAGTTCGCACTCACCAAGGCGATCTTCGAGCCGATCGTCGGCTCGTTCGTCGCCGTCACGGAGACCCTCGACAAGGCGCGCGACGCGTTCGTCAACGGCGACCTCGTCGACTGGGCCACCCACCTGGTGAACCTGCCGATCCTGGCTGTCGACGCACTGCTCAACGGCATCGTCCCAGCCGCCGCGGCGCCGGGCACGGCCGAGTGGCAGGGCCTGCTCGACCGCGGCCTGTTCACCTACCTGCTGGTCACGCTGCCCAAGGCGATCGCCACCGCGCTCACGCCGCCGGCACCGACCCCGAACCTGCTGAGCCTGTCGGGTCCGTCGAACACCAATTTCGGTGGCGGCAACCTGGTCCCCGTCAACCTCGAAGAGGGCGACGAGGACGGCGAGGGCGCCAAAGACAAGGGTGCCCAGGACAAGGGTGCCGAGGGCAGCGAGGACGCCAAGAAGGCCGAGCAGCCCACCGACGAGGAGGAGTCGGACCTCGACGGTGACCTCGATGGCGATCTCGGGGACGACCTCGACGGCGATCTCGATGACGACCTCGACGGCGACCTCGGTGACGACCTCGACGGTGACGACCTCAACGGCGATCTCGACGGCGATCTCGACGGCGATCTCGACGGCGATCTCGATGACGACCTCGATGGAGACGAGGACTCCGACGACGACACCGACGACACCACCGAGTCGAACGACAAGGTCTCGAACGACGGTGGCGACTCGAACGACGGCGAGTCGAAGGACGGTGGCTCCGACAAGGAGTAACTGACGCTCACACGACGACGGCCCCCTCGGCGACGAGGGGGCCGTCCTCTTTTGGTCCCAGCGCGTGTCTGTCTCAGCGCGCGCCGCGCACCAGGCGACCGGGCCGCGCACCGGTGTCGACGCCGTGCCTGCGCGTCACCACACCGCTGACGATCGTCGCATCGTATCCGGATGCGCTCTGCACCAACCGATTCCCGCCCGCGGGCAGGTCATACGCCATGCGCGGGGCGTGCAGTGTCAGCGCCGCCATGTCGATGACGTTGATGTCGGCCTTCTTGCCCACCTGGATCACCCCGCGGTCGGTCAGCCCGAACAGCTGCGCGGTGTCGTGCGACTGCTTGCGCACCACGTACTCCAGCGGCAGTTTCTCGCCGCGCCGACGGTCCCGCGCCCAGTGCGTCAACAGGTACGTCGGATACGACGCGTCGCAGATCATCCCGCAGTGGGCGCCCCCGTCCGAGAGTCCCACCACGCCCGCCGGATGCAGCAGCATCTCCCGGATCGGATCGTGAGTCCCGTTGGCGTAGTTGTAGAACGGCAGCATCAGCATCGCGGTGGCGTCGCGTTCCAGCATCAGGTCGTACAGGGTCGACAGCGGATCCTCGCCGCGCTGTTCGGCGATCGCGGCGACCGCGCGGTCCGGGGTCGGCTCGTAGTCCGGCGGCTCCCCCAGCGGGTAGACGCGGTGCAGCGAGTGCTGCATCAGAGCGAACATGCCGTCGAACAACACGTTCGGGTCCGGCGGCAGATCCTCGTCGGCCAGGATCGCGGCCTTGACCGCCGGATCGACCAGTCGCCGCGCCAGTTCCTCGCGGCTGCACTCGGCCTTCAGCCGCCGGAACGTCGGACGGTGGGTGAACGCGTGGTGACCCTCGAAGCCGAACAACATCCCGAACGGGCGGGCCGCGATCTGCGGGTACAGCCGACTGCCCGCCGCATGCGCCTCCGCGGAGATCTCCAGCTGTTCACGCCACAGATCCGGTGCCGCGTCGACCTGGATCATGCCGAACGAGATGGGCCGGTCGATCTCGCGGCCCAGCCGCGTCATCCACTCCAGTTCCTTCTTCGGCGCGATGATGTCCTCACCCGCCACGCCCTGCGGCGCGAGCTCGAACACCGCCTGCCCGCCGGCCGCCATCGCCCGGCCGAGACCGAACAACTCGTCCTCGGCGGCGAAGGTGCCGGGCACCGGTTCGCCGTCGATGGCGCGGTGCCCCAGCGTGCGCGAGGTCGAAAAACCCAGCGCCCCAGCCTCGATACCCTCCTGCACGATGCGCGCCATCGCGGCGATGTCGTCGGGTGTCGCGGGTTCGTTGCGGGCGCCGCGCTCCCCCATCGCGTACGCCCGCACCGCGCCGTGCGCGATCTGGCTGCCGACGTCGATGGCGTAACGGCCCTGCTCGATGACGTCGAGATACTCCGGGTAGCTCTCCCACCCCCAGGTGATGCCCTCGGTGAGCGCGGTACCCGGAATGTCCTCCACGCCCTCCATCAGGCCGATCAGCCACTGCTCGCGACCCGGCCGCACCGGGGCGAACCCGACGCCGCAGTTGCCGGTGACGACCGTGGTGACACCGTGCCCGCTGGACGGTTCGAGCATGCTGTCCCAGCTGACCTGCCCGTCGTAGTGGGTGTGGATGTCGACGAAGCCGGGTGCGACGACTTTGCCTGTGGCATCGATGGTCTCGGCGGCCTCACCCTCCAGCGGCGGATCGTCGGGGCCGCGCCGCCGCACCTCGATGATCCTGCCGTCCCTGATGCCGATGTCGGCGGTGAACCGGTCCGCGCCGGTGCCGTCGACGACAGTTCCGCCGGTGATCTTCAGGTCGAACACGATTGCCCTCCGCAAGCCCGCGTCAGCCGATATATTCGGGCACTGTAACACCGTTACAGAGCCGCTTCGGCGAGTTTGGGAGGACCGATCGTGACGCGTACAGCGCAGGATGTCCGGCGCGAGGACGCGATCGGCGAACCACCCGCGCGGCCCACGCTGGTGCCCGCCGAGCGCTACCACTCCCCGGAGTTCGCACGGTTGGAGAACGAGCGCATGTGGCCCCGGGTGTGGCAGCTGGCCTGCACCGTCGACCACGTCGCCGAGCCCGGGGACTACTTCGAATACCGTTGCGGCCCTTACTCGGTGCTGATCGTGCACGGCGACGACGCCGAGTTGCGGGCGTTCCAGAACGTGTGCCGCCACCGCGGCAACTCGCTGTGCGCGGGCTCGGGATCACAGCTGACCGAACTGCGGTGCGGCTACCACGGCTGGACCTGGGATCTGACCGGGCAGCTGCGGCGGGTGCCCAACCGCAAGGGGTTCGGCGAGCTGCACCTGGCCGACCTGCCGCTGCTGCCGGTGCGCGTCGAGGCCTGGGAGCGGCTGGTGTTCGTCAACCTCGACCGCGACGCGATGCCGCTGCCGGACTACCTGGAGCAGATGCCCGCCGACACCGCGTGGTGCCGGCTGGGCGACTTCCGCTGCTACGCGACGATGACCATCGACGTCGCGGCGAACTGGAAGACCATCGCCGACGGCTACAGCGAGACCTACCACATCCAGACCCTGCACCCCGAGCTGCACCGCTGCATGGACGACGTGTTTGCGCCACAGCGCATCTGGGGCCATACCGGAAAATCCGAGCAGGTCTACGGCGTGCCCAGCCCGCAGTTGCGGGAACAACTCAGCGACGCCGAGGTGTGGGACGCCTACGTCACCACCCAGGGCGCGCTGATGGGGGTCGAGGAGGGCACCCCGCTTCCCGGGGACCGCGAGCCCGGGGCGACGGTGGCCGACGTGATCGCCGCCCGCACCCGCGCGTTCGCCGCGTCCCGCGGTGTCGACCTGAGCTGGGCCGACACCGACCGGATCATGCGGCTGCACCAGTACAACGTGTTCCCGAACATGACGCTGCTGGTCAACGCCGATCACCTGACCGTGATGACGTCGCATCCGGGCGCGGACCCGGATCACGGTGAGCTGGTGATGTTCCTGTGGACCCGGATGCCGCCGGGTGCGCCGCGCACCAGACCCGTCGACGTGCGGGTACCCGCCGAGGAGGCGCATCCGGGTCTGGTTCTCACACAGGACATCTCGGTGCTGGCCGGGCTGCAGCGCGGGCTGCACCAGCCCGGTTTCACCCACTTGACGCTGTCCAACGAGGAGCGTCGCATCATCAACATGCACCGCAACCTCGAACGCTATCTGGACCTGCCGGCGTCCGCGCGGATGACCGGAGGTGAACCCCGTGCCTGAACCGGTCACCCCGGAGGCGATCTTCGACGCCGCCGCGGCGATGATCGAACTCGACGGCGTCGAGCGTTTCACCATGCGCGGGCTGGCCGAGCGGCTCGGCGTGGCGGTGACGTCGATCTACTGGCATGTCGGCGGACGCGACAAGCTGTTTGACGGCCTGGTCGCCCGGCTGGTCGACGAGATGGCGAACCTGCCGATGACCGGTGACACCCCGGTCGACCGCATCGCCGCGCTGGCGCGCGCCCAGCGCCGGTTGCTCATCGAGCGCCAGCACCTGCTGGCCATCGCGCACTCCCGCGACGCCACCCCGCGACTTTTCCTGCCCGCACAGCGCGCGCTGGCCGCTCAGCTCGCCGACGTGGGTGTCACCGGCGCCGACGCCGCTCTGGTGTTGCGTGCCGTCGAGGTGCACGTGATCTCCTCGGCGGTCATGCAGTTCGCCGCAGTGCGCGGGGACAAGCACGACGAGGAGGACCCCACGCTGTGGACCGACGACTGGCCGGACCAGGGCCTTGTGCGGGCCCTGCAGTCGCCGACCGACTACGACGCGGTGTTCGACTACGGGCTGGAGGCGCTGCTGGCGCCGCTGCGGCGACGCTGACTACGCGGGCTCGTAGCGCAGCATCGTCACGTCGTGTTCGGGGTAGTCGCAGAACACCGGTTTGACCCGCATCCCCACCCGCACGTCGGCGGGGTCGACGTTGACCAGCTCGGTCGAAAACCGCGGCCCCTCATCCCATTCCACGATGGCCAGAAGCTGCGGCACGGCGTCGGCGAAGTGCGGGCTGACCGGGCGGCGCGCCACCGTGAACGAGTACAGCGTGCCCATCCCAGAGATCTCCCGCCATTCCAGATCGTCGGCAAGTGTCCGGGGTGCGCGCACCCGCGGGTAGAAGACGTAGGCGTCCGACGACGGCGAGTACTGGATGACGATGCGGTGTTCGGCCAGCGCGTCCCAGAACGGTGCGGTGGTCGGGGTCTTGACCGGCATCGGTCGTTCGAAGGTGGTCACGGTCAGTCTCCCTCCAGGATCAGCGCGGTCTGCTCGGAAAGGATGCCGCCGTTGCCGGAGACGAACGCGCGGTTGCAGTCGGCCACCTGGGCGGCACCGGCGCGACCCATGATCTGGCGGGTGGCGTCGCAGACGTGGTGCATGCCGCCGGCCAGCCCCGCCTGCCCGAAACCGAGCTGCCCGCCCGCGGTGTTGAGCGGGAAGTCGCCACGGAAGGTCAGGTCGTGGTCGGCGACGAACTGCATGCCCTTGCCCTTCTCGCAGAAGCCGGCGTCCTCCAGCGACAGCAGCACGGTGATCGTGTAGCAGTCGTAGATCGACACCATGTCCATGTCGGAGCGGGTCAGCTCGGTCATGCCGAACGCCTTGTCCGCGGCCTCGGCCATCGGGGTGTGCAGCAGGTCGGCCGCATACGTCGGGGTTTTGAACGGCACGTGCTCACCGAAGCCCTTGATCCAGACCGGGCGGTGACGGGTGCGCCGGGCCGCCTCGGCGCTGGCGACGACGACGGCCGCGCCGCCGACACAGGGCATCACGATCTCGAGCATGTGCAGCGGATCGGCGATCACCGGGCTGGCCAGCACATCCTCGACGGTCAGCGGCTTGTCCTTCCAGATCGCGCCCTCGGTGTGGTTGGCGTTGAACCGCTGGTCGACGACGATCTTGGCCATCGCCCGCTCGTCGTAGCCGTACACCGCGCCGTAGCGGGTGGCTACCTGACCGTAGGGGCCGTTCTGCCCGAGGTTGCCGTAGGGGATCTCGAATTCTGCCTGCGGGGAACCGAACTGGTTGCTCGACGACCCGAAGAACACCGCGTCGGACAGGCGTGGGGGCTTCTTCTCCGACATCGGGGTGATGTAGCGGGCGGGCAGCGCGCACACCACCACGTCACACAGGCCGAGCTCGATCGCCGCGGCCGCGCGCCACACCATGGCGGCGGCGCTGGCCCCGCCGAGGTCGACGAGTTCGGCGAAGTTCGCAGGCACACCAAGGTATTCGGCGATGGTGGAGGGTACGAAGATCTCCGACTCGGCCAGGTGCGAGGTGACGATCCCGTTGACCGACTGCCCGGACAGGCCGGCGTCCTCCAGCGCGGCGGCCGCCAGGTCGGCCCACTGTTCGAGGATGAACGGCGCCGGGGCGGCCTTGTTCAACCGTTCCGGTGGCAGTTCGACGTAGCCGACGATGGCGGCGTCACCACGTAATCCCATGTACTGTCCTCTCGCTATCTGCGGGGAAGGCCGAGAATCATCTGCGCGATGATGTTGAGCTGAATCTCCTTGGTGCCGCCGCCGATCAGTTCCGCGGGCACCCGCAGGTACGACTGCACCACGTCGGTGTCGCCCGCCATGGCGGCGCTGCCCGCGGCGCCGACGGTGGCGGCGAAGGTGCGGCGCAGCAGCACGTTCATCGCGACCTTGGCGATGCTCGACGCCGGTCCCGAGGGCTGGCCGTCGAGCAGCCGAATCGTCTCGCGCACGCCGAGCGCCTTGATCGCGTTGGCGTAGGCGTCGAGCTCGCCGAGCTCGCGCTGGGCGTCCTCGTCGCGGCGGGCGGCGGGCCGCAGCGGCGCGGCGCGGTCGTTCTGGACGTAGCCGCTGATGGCGGAACGCTCCTCGGCCATCGTCGCGATGGCCAGCGACCAGCCGTCGGTGGGGCCGCCGAGCAGCATCTCGTCGGGCACGAACACGTCGGTGAGGAAGACCTCGTTGAAATCCGCGTCGCCGCTGGCCTGTCTGATCGGCTGCACCTCGATGCCGTCGGCGCTCATGTCGACGATGAAGTAGCCGATGCCGCGGTGTTTGGGGGCGTCCGGGTCGGTGCGGGCCAGCAGCGCCCCGTAGTCGGCGCGGTGTGCGCACGAGGTCCAGATCTTGTGCCCGGTGATGCGCCAGCCGTCGTCGACCTTGACGGCGCGTGTCGTCAGCGCGGCCAGGTCCGAGCCGGCGCCGGGCTCGCTGAACAGTTGACACCAGCCGAGTTCGCCGCGCTGGGTGGGTGGGATCAACCGCTGCTGCAGTTCCGGTGAGCCCGCGCGGATCACCGACGGCAGGATCCATTCGGAGATGCCGAGCGACGGCCGCACCAGCTCCGGTCGCCGGGCGAACTCCTCGTTGATGATCAGCTGCTGCAGCGGGTCGGCGCCCAGCCCCCACGGCGGCGCCCAGTGCGGGGCGATCAGGCGGGCCTCGGCGAGCAGGGTGCGCTGCGGCCCGGTGGCGAAGTGTTCCTGGTCGCCCTCACGTCCGGGCCCGTCGTTGCGCAATGTCAGTGCGGCATCCAGGGTTTCGGCGACCCAGGCCCGGAACTCGGCCTGGGCGTCGCCGAGATCGACGGCGAAGTCGCGCTGGCAGGTGGCGGTGGTCCGCCCGAGCAGCCGGGCCCAGCGGGTGCGCGCACCGATGGACGCGGCCAGGCTGGTGGCGCGCCGCCAGTGCAGGTGCACGTCGTGTTCCCAGGTGAAGCCGATGGCGCCGAACAGGGTCAGCGTGTCGAGTACCAGGTCCGGGCAGCTCGCCACCGCGGTCAGCGCCGCGCCTGCGGCGGCGATGCGGTGCTGCTCGATCGGCTCGCCCGCCGCGCGCACCGCGTCCCAGGTGGCCGCGGCAGCGAGCTCGGTGTTGACCAGCAGCATCGCGGCGCTGTGCTGCAGGGCCTGGAAGGTGCCGATCACCGTGCCGAACTGTTCGCGGGTGCGCAGGTGTTCGGTGGCGGCCTGCACACACCACCCCGCGATGCCTGTGGCCATGCCCGCGGTCAGCGCCACGGCGAGATACTCGGCGCGTTCGGGGTCGATCCCGGTGAGCATGTCTGCGGGTTCGACGGGATAGTCGGCGAGCCGCAGCCGGCCGACGTCGGTGAGCAGGTCGGTGCCGTCGACCGGGTCGAGCGTGACCGCCGGGTGCGCGGGGTCGACGACCGCCCACACCTGCGGTGTACCAAGGAGAATGACCGCGGCCGAACCGATTCCGGAGACCAGATCGGAGGTCCCGGTGATCAGCCAGCGGTCGCCGTCGCGGCGCGTGGAGAACTCGCCGGCGGGCGGCAGCACCACCGCGGCGGGTGCGCCGCCGGCCAGCCGGTGCAGCAGCGCCGACGCCTCGTCGGCGAGCAGCGCCACCGCGCCCGCCGTCATCGTCGGCAGCAGCGGTCCGGGTAGCCCGGCCCGGCCCGCGGCCTCCAGCACACAGGCGGCGTCGGCCATGGTGCCACCCTGGCCGCCGCAGGACTCCGGCAGGTGGACGACCGGAAATCCGGTGGCGGCGAACTCATCCCACCACGACGGCAGCCGACCCTTGGCGATGTCGGCGAATCCCTCGCGGGTGGCCGACAGCGGTGCCCGTCGCGCGGCGAACGCGGCGACGGCGTCGGTGAGTTCGCGCTGTTCGGCGGTCAGCGCCAGCGTCATCGCGCCACCTTCCGTGTCTTGTCGGCAACCTCGACGAAGAAGCGGGCCGCCGCGGCGACCGCGTCCGGAGTGGGCGCGGGCTGCCATCCGAGCTCCCGCACCGCCTTGGAGTGGTCCAGCGGCGACATGATGTGCATCAGACGGATGTTGAGCGGGGTCAGCTTGGTCTCGCGGCCGCGCAGCCGCGCCACCCAGCTGCTCGGGTAGCTGGCGGCGGCCATCAGCCGGATCGGAACCCGGCGCTGCGGTGGTTCGACTCCGACTGCCGCGCAGCCGGTCTCGAAGATCTCCCGTGAGCTCATCCAGCGTTCCGAGACGATGTAGCGTTCCCCCACCCGGCCGCGCTCGCCGGCGAGCAGCAGCGCGCGGGCGGCGTCCTCGATGCCGACGGTCTCGGACTCGTAGCCGTCGATGTAGAACGGCATCTTGCCGCGCACCGCGGCGGCCAACAGCCCGCCGTGCGGGGTGGGCAGCCAGTCCCCCGGCCCGTAGGTGTTGGCCACGCACATCGCGACCGCGGGCAGGCCCTTCTCGGCGCTGTAGCGCAACACCATCTCCTCGGCCGCCACCCGGCTGCGGATGTAGTCGCCGCCGATGTCGAGCCAGTTGTGCGCGGTGGTCTCGTCGGCCGGCGCGTCGGTGCGCCGACCGATCGTGCCGATGGTGCTGGTGAACACGAAGCGGTGCAGGTCGGCGGTCGCCGCGACGTCGAGGACGGTGCGCAGCCCGTCGACGTTGGTGCGCCACAGCGGTGTGGGGTCGAGCAGCCAGGGCCTGGCGTCGACGACGCAGTAGTAGACGACGTCGCAGCCGCGCATCGCCTCGCGCAGGCAGTCGGGATCGAAGACGTCGCCCCGCCGGATGTCGACGTCGAGCCCGTCGATGCCGCGGGTGGAACTGGTCGGCCGCAGCAGCACGCGCACGTCGTCGCCGCGGGCGGCCAACTGCCTGGTGACGTGCGAGCCCAGAAACCCGCTGGCGCCGATGACGAGCTTGTTCACCACTCCCTCTCCTTAACGAGACGCAACGTCTCGTCTTGCCAAGAGTATGGTGCCCTGTCAGGATCTGTAAAGACGGTCCCCGAATCCCCCGAAGTGCACGGAGTCAGGCGATGGCCACCGAGGCGAAGACGCCCCGCAGGCGCAGTGAGCGGTCCCGGACGGCGATCGTCACCGCCACCCGGGAACTGCTGCTGGAACGGGGATTCGACGGGCTGAGCATCGAGGCGGTCGCCGCCCGCGCGGGGGTCGGCAAGCAGACGATCTACCGCTGGTGGCCCAGCAGGCCCGCCCTCGTCGCCGACGTCGTGCTCGAGGACGCCGACAGGATCCTGCGGCCGGTCCCCCACTCCGACGACCCGGTCGCCGATCTCGTGCGGTGGACGACCAGGCTGGCGACCACCCTGACCACCGCCCGCGGCAACGCCATGCTGCGCGTGCTCACCGTCGCCGGCCTCGAGCACGAGGACACCAAGGCCAGGATGTACGAGGCGTTCAGCGTGCCCCTGCACCGCGGCGTGGCGGTGCGCCTGACCGAGGCCGGTCTCGACGAGAGCACCGCGGGGGCGGCCGCCGACGCGATCGTCGGCGGCATCGTGCACGCGATCCTCAACGAGGGCCGCCGGTTCCGGCCGGAGCGGGCCGAGACCATCACCACGACGGTGTTGCGGGGGCTGATCCGTTGACAGCCCGCGTGTTTCGCGTCACCGCCGACGACGCGGTGGGCATCGTGGCCGACCGGATGCACCGGGCGGTGGCCGCGATCCTGCGCGACGGGGTGCCGATACTGCTGGTGCGCGGCCAGATGAGCGATCTGGTCACCGAGGACCGCGCACAGGAGTTCCTGCAACGGTTTCCGGCCGTCGAGTTCGTCGACGTCGGCGGCGCCGGGCACATGGTGGCCGGGGACCGCAACGATGTGTTCGCCGACGCGGTGGTGGCGTTCCTCGACCGCCACCCCGCCTAGCCGAACCGGAACCGGCGGCCCGTGATGTTGAGCGGTTTGATCCGGACGTAGTGGTTCTTCGGAGTGCCGACCCACGGAAGCAGTTCCGCGCGTTCGGCTTCGGCGATCTCCTCGTCGGTGCGCAGCGAGCGTGCGCTGCCCTTGACGATGACGCTCCAGCCCTCGGTGCTGTTGTAGTCGTCGGCCTCGAAGAGCACGTTGTTGTTGATCATCGCGCTGACCAGCTTGGTGCCCTCGGCGGTGCGGAACAGGATGGTGCGGTTCTGCACCGCGAAGTTCACCGGGAACACCTCGGGCTGGCCGTCGACGGCGGTCACCAGCCGGCCGAGTTTCACGCTGGACAGCAGTTCCCAGCATTCGCTGACCGGCAGGATGGTGACGGGCTGGTTCTCGGTCGTCATACCGTCACCCTAAGGCGGTACACCGTCGCCGGATAGTGACGAAAGACCCCGGCGCCGTGGTACCTCAGCCCCGGACCACCAGCACCGGCATCCGGGCCGCCTCCACCACCGCCTCGCTGACCGAACCGAGCGGCGCCTGCGTCCGGCCGCGACCGCGGCTACCGACGACGGTCAGCTGCGCGGTCTCCGACTGGCGGACGAGTTCCGGTGCGGGATCGCCCATCACGACCACCCGGCGCACCCGCACGCCCGGATGACGCTGCTGGAACTGCGCCAGACGGCCGTTGAGCAGGCCGGTGGCGGCACGCTGCGCCTCGGGCCAACTCTCCCGCAGCTCACCGCTGCGCCCGGCACCCCATGCGTGGACCGCCACCAGCAGGACGCCCCGGCGTTCGGCCCCGTCGAACGCGATGGCGGTGGCCGCGTCGGAGAGCGCCGAGCCGTCGATGCCGACCACGACCGGCGCGGTTTCCGGGTGCTCCATGAGCGGGTCCTCGTCGTGGATCACCGCGACCGGGCACATCGCGTCGCGCACCAGCCCCGAACTCACCGAACCCAGCAGCCGCCGCCCGACCCGGCCCAGGCCGCGGCGGCCGACGACGAGCATGCCTGCGTCGCGGGAGACCTCGATCAGCGCCGGAACCACCGGCGGCTCCAGGATCTCGGTCATGATCTTGACCTGCTTGCGCCCGGCGGCGTGTTCCGCTGTGGCCACCGCGTCCGCGACGGCCGCATCCGCACCCGAACTCCAGTGCGCGACGTGCACGATCGTCAGCGGACATTCCCGCAGCGCGGCCTCGCGCGCCGCCCAGTCCACAGCCACCCGCGCTGCCGGCGAGCCGTCGATACCGGCCACGACGCCGGGTGAGTTGGACACCCGAACAGGATTACCAGACGCGGATGCGTGGGCGAGAGTCCGAAGTCCTTTTTACGGTTACCGTTTGCGGCTACCGTGTGACGGTCGAGGAGGTGGCAATGGCAGGCAGGGTGGCCGGCAAGGTCGCGTTCATCACGGGGACGGCGCGGGGTCAGGGTCGCGAACACGCGGTGCGGCTGGCCGAGGAGGGCGCCGACATCATCGGGATCGACGTGTGCGCCGACATCGACGCCGCGGGCTATCCCGGTCCGTCGGAGGCGGATCTGGCCGATACCGCGGCGCTGGTCGAGAAGGCCGGCGGCCGGATGGTGACCGCGACGGCCGACGTGCGCGATCTCGACGCGTTGCGCGCGGCGGTGGACCGCGGTGCCGCCGAACTCGGTGCGATCGACATCGTCGTCGCCAACGCCGGGATCAGCGCCAACCCGGCGCCCGCGGCGATGATCGCCGAATCCGACTGGCAGACCATGCTCGACATCAATGTCACCGGCGTATGGCACACGGTGAAGGCGGCGCTGCCGCACATGACCAACGGCGGTGGGTCGATCATCCTGGTCAGCTCGATGCTCGGGCTGCGCGGCGGCGGCTACATGGCCCACTACGCGTCGGCCAAGCACGCGGTTGTCGGCCTGATGAACTCGCTGGCCAATGAGCTTGCGCCGCAATGGATCCGGGTCAACTCCATTCATCCGGGCAACATCCTGACGCCGATGATCGACAACGATCACTTCCGCCGCACGGTGCGCCCGGATCTCGCCGAGCCGACGATGGACGACGCTCTGAAGGTGATCGGCGGCTTCCACATGCTGCCCAAGCCGGCGATCGAGGCGCGCGCGGTCAGCAACGCGGTGCTGTTCCTGGCGTCGGATGAGGCGCAGTACATCACCGGCGCGGCGCTGCCGGTCGACGCGGGAGCCGTCGCGAAGTTCTAGCCGCGGGCGAACCGCCACAGGTACGCCGGCAGCTTGCGCACCGGAACGCTGTTGGGCCAGTCCCGGGAGCGGAAGTAGGCGTCGGAGCCGCCGTCGACGAAAATAACGCTGCCGCAGAGGAAGTCAGCACTGTCGGACAGCATGAACAGCATCCAGTCGGCGAGCTGGCCCGGATCGCCGAACCCGCCGATCGGCACCGGGAACGCGTTGACCGCCTTGGCCTGCTGCGGATCCTTCAGCTGCTGCTCCAGCAGCGGGGTCATGATCGCCCCCGGGGCCAGGGCGTTGAGTCGGATCCCCGCCCCCGCCCACTCCCGGGTGACCGCCGTGCGACGTACCCAGTGTGAGACCGCGATCTTGGATGCGGCGTAGGCCAGCGACGGCGCCACCGGACCCAGCAGCCGCAGCGAGCGCACCGCCTTGTCGATGTCGCCCGCCAGCAGCGCGCGCACCGTGCGTCGCGGCACCGCCGGTGTGGTGGTCGTGGAGTTGCTGCCGATCACCACGACCTTCGCGCGGTCGGCGGCGGCGAGCAGCGGCTGCAGCGGGCGCAGTACCTCGACGACGCCGAAGTAGTTGATCTCGAAGATGCGCCGGACGCTGTCGGGGCCGGGGGTCGGCCCGATCCCGGCCGCCAGCACCGCGCCGTCGAGTCGGTTGCCGGCGGCGGCCACGATGTCGACGACGGCCTGGCGGCGTCCCGCGTGGCTGGACAGGTCGGCCTTGACCTCCCCCTCGCCCGCCTTGACGTCGACCCCGATCACGGTGTGGCCGGCCGCCCGCAGCTTCTCGGCGGCCTGAAGGCCCATGCCCGAGGAAGACCCGCTGACTACGTAAACTCCCATCGCACCGTTCCCTTCGCTGACGTCGACCGGCAGCGTAACGGTTGTGGACAGGTGTCCAGCACCAGACCCTGTGGGTTTTATTACGTTTACGTCAATAATCTGTACATCCGCGCTTCGGTGGTCTATACCTAGAGGCGGGCCTGCCCCCCACCATCTATTTCGGCCGGCCTAGCACGGCTCCCGGCGGGTCCGGCAACCATGTCGCCGGGAGTCCGTGCATTTTTTGGGATCGGTAGCCGCCGGGCTCCGTACCGCATGACCATCGGCCTCATCGCCGCCACCACCGCGGGGTGGTCGCTGTGTCCGGTGTTCTGGCTGGTCTACACCGCCGCGACATATCCACCGTCGGCTTCTCACCGGCCTCGCTGCCGATCTCCGCCGTGGCGTGGGCGGTGATCGCGGCCGTCTTCCTGCGCGGCACCCGGCAACCCTGACCCGGCCGGGCCGTATCCTTCGTTGCGGCATCCGACCGAACGACAGGGAGTGCGATGACGATCTTGGACCGGTTCCGCCTCGACGACAAAGTCGTCATCATCACGGGCGCATCCTCCGGCTTGGGGGTGTCGTTCGCCCAGGCGTGCGCCGAGGCCGGCGCCGACGTCGTGCTGGCGGCGCGCCGGGTCGAGAAGCTCGAGGGCACCGCGGAGCTGGTCCGCAAGGCCGGGCGGCGTGCGCTGAGCGTGCAGACCGACGTCGTCGACCCCGACCAGTGCACCGCGCTGGTGGATGCCGCCCTCAAGGAGTTCGGCCGGGTCGACGTGCTGGTGAACAACGCCGGCGTCGGCACCGCGGTGCCGGCGACCAAGGAGACCCCCGACGAGTTCCGCCGGGTCGTCGACGTCAACCTGAACGGGGCGTACTGGGCGGCGCAGGCGTGCGGCCGGGTGATGCAGCCGGGCAGCTCGATCATCAACATCGCCAGCATCCTGGGTCTGACCACCGGCGGGCTGCCGCAGGCGGCCTACAGCGCCAGCAAGGCCGCGATCTTCGGCCTGACCCGCGACCTGGCGCAGCAGTGGGGTTCGCGAAAGGGCATCCGGGTCAACGCCGTCGCGCCGGGGTTCTTCAAGTCGGAGATGACCGACGAGTACAAGCCGGGCTATCTCGAGGCGACCATCGACGCACGCGCGGTGATCAAGCGGATGGGCGACCCCGAAGAGCTGGCCGCCACCGTGGTGTGGCTGGCCTCCGACGCCGGCGGGTATGTCACCGGCCAGACGATCGTCGTCGACGGCGGCGTCACGATCACCTAGACGGCTTTCGGCTCGACGGGTTGATCGCCCGCGCGCCATGTGCGGGCGATCAACCAGCTCGCCGACTTTGACATGCCTACCTATTGGTAGGTAGATTGGCGACCATGCCGACCGCCACCGACACCCCAGGCGAGATCCTGCGCTGCGCGCGGACGCTGATCGTCGCCGGCGGATACAACGGCTTCAGCTACGCCGACATCGCCGAGGTCGTCGGCATCCGCAAGGCGAGCATCCACCACCACTTCCCCACCAAGGTCGACCTCGTCAGGACACTGCTGCAGCGGTACCGCGAGGACGCCGAGGCCGGCATCGCCGCCTTCGAACGGCAGTCGCCCAACTCGGTCGACCAGCTCCGCAGCTACCTGGGCTACTGGGAGAGCTGCATCGGGGACCCGGCGTCGAGTTTCTGCGTCTGCGCCCTGCTGGCCACCCAGATTCCGGTGCTCCCCCAGGAGATCACCCTCGAGGTGCGGGCGTACTTCCGCTCGCTGTCGTCGTGGCTGACCTCCGTGCTCGAGCGCGGCGAGAAGCGCGGCGAACTCCGTCTGTCCGGCAGCGCATGGGCCGAAGCCGAGATGTTCATGGCCACCGTCCACGGCGCGATGATGTCCGCGCGGACCCACGGTGACCCGTCGATGTTCTCCACCATCACCCGGCCCCTGATCGAACGTCTGGCCGTCGAGCAATGACCCGCCAGCCCCGCGGCCGCACTCCTTCCGGCCCCCAAAACCTACCTACTGATAGGTAGAAACCCGCTCCTACGATCCGAGAGGCCCCCGATGACCCACACCATCTCCGCCGAACCGAAAGCCACCGACCTCAGCCCGTGGCTGCAGTCGTACTACCTGCTGCGCGCCGCCGTGGCGGGTGTGTGGATGGCCGCGGCGTTCATGTTCGGCACCGCCGTGTTCGCCGTCGCCGCCGTGCTGCTGGTGCTCTACCCCGCCTGGGATGCGTTCGCCAATCTTGTTGACGCACAACACAACGGCGGGTGGAAGCTCAATCCCACGCAGACGGTCAACATCGTTGTCAGCCTGGTGACGGCCGGCGCGGTCGCCGTGGCGCTCGGCTTCGGCATGAACGCGGTGCTCGGCGTCTTCGGGCTGTGGGCCACCCTGGCCGGGCTTCTGCAACTGGCCACCGGGATCCGCCGCTGGCGCAGCGGCGCGCAGTGGGCGATGGTGCTCAGTGGTGCCCAGTCCGCCGTCGTCGGCCTGCTGTTCCTCAAGCAGGCGGCGGCACCGGCGGTGCCGACGATCGCCGACGTCGCACCCTACGCCGGGTTCGGCGCGTTCTACTTCCTGGCCTCGGCGCTGTGGCTGATCGCCTCGCGGCGCCGTCTCTGACCCACGGGAGCGCCCGGGCCGTGACTCACGACCCGGGCGCGACCGGCGGGGCGGGCTTGCTCAGAAGAATGTGGTCGCCGTCGTCTTGGTGCCGTTGTCGCAGGTGATCGTCACCGTCCAGTTCCGGAACCGCGGGACGGCGGGCACGATCCGCAGGTTGTACGTGGAGTTGGCCGACAAAGCGAACGCACGGTTGTAGCCGTCGGTGGCGTACGTGCACTGCGAGGACTCGCCGCTGCGGTCGGTGATGCTGGCCTCCAGGCCGCCGAGAATGGTCCGGAACGACACCGTCGGACCCAGCTTGGGCTGCGGGGGTGGCGGCGGCGGATCGTTGGACGGCGGCGGGGTGGAGCCGTTGGCGCAGCCCGACACGATGATCTTGGCGCCGGTGCTGTTCTCCAGCATGCTCTTGGCCCTGCTCTCGGCCACCGCCCGGGTGGCACCGGTGGCGCCGGTGCGTTCGCCGTAGTCGTTGGACGCTGCCGCCGCGCACTCGTTCTTCGCGATGACCTGCACCGCGCAGTGGCCGGCGCCGTTGCCCGAGCAGTTCGTCAGGGCACCCGACGCCGCGCCGCTCTCGGTGCCGCTGATGCCCGACCCGCCCGCCATGGTGACCGGCGGGTTCTCGTTGACGAAACCGACTGCGAGAGCGATGAATTGATCAGCGGCATACGCGGGCGCGGCGATACCGATCATGCCGGCCGCGGAGGCGGCCGATGCGAGCAGCACTGCCGCCGCGGTACGGGTACGTCGGCTCGGGATGAGAGTGGTCATGATGATCTCCTGGTGGTTGTGGGGTGGTTGACCCGGTACGCCAATAGTCGGCCGCCACAACCGCTTCGAGAATCGCCGGGAGGTGAGAATCCGCAGTGCTCCGGACAGGTTTTCCTATCCGGCAGGCAAGGATCGCCGGATCCCCCTTCTATCCACGTTCGGGTTGTTACCATCGCGGCGTGCCCACGACGCGCCGCGACATCCTGAAATCCGCTGTAATAGCGCCGTTTCTGGCGATGGCGGCGCAGGCGCCGCAGGCGTCGGCGCAGGGACTGCGGGTCGTGGACTTCACCCACCGGCAGGTGCCCGCCGATCAGATCAAGGCCGCCGGGTACGACGGCGCCATGGTGTACGTCTCGGAGCTGCGCCCGGGCGCCGACTTCGACTTCAAGCCGGTCACCCGCGCGTACGCGGACTCGCTGCGCAGCGCGGGTCTGCACATCGCCAGCTGCTACCAGTACGGCAAGCCGGGCTGGCCGACACCGTCGGACTACACCCGCGGCTACGAGGGCGGGGTCGCCGATGCCCGAACGGCTCTGCGACTGCACGCGGCGGCGGGCGGCCCACCGTCGGCGCCGATCTTCTTCAGCATCGACGAGGACATCGACGCCGACACCTGGAACACCGTCGCGGTGGAGTGGCTGCGCGGGATCAACTCGGTTCTCGGGGTGGACCGCACCGGTGTCTACGGCCACTACAACGTGTGCGGCTGGGCGATCGCCGACGGGGTGATCGGCCGCTCCACCAGCGACGGCCACTGGTGGGCGTGGCAGACCAGGGCGTGGTCGGGTGGCCGGCGCGACCCCCGCGCGGTGCTGTACCAGGCGGTGGTGGTCAGCGGATCGGAGCCGGGTATCGCGATGGGCGGCACCCATGTCGACGAAAACCAGGTGCTCGCAGCAGATTTCGGACAGTGGGACCTCGACCGGTGACGAGGCTGTTCGAACAGGCCTGGCCTGACGGTGAATACCGGTTCTTTCAGGTCGGCCACGTGGTCGACGACGTGCTGACCGCTTCGGCGCGCTGGGCCCGGACCTTCGGCGTCGGGCCGTTTCACGTACTGCCCGTCAGTGAACAGCGCGTCGACTATCGCGGCGAGACCCGCGATGTGCGGATCCAGGTCGCCGTCGCCCAGGCCGGCCCGGTGCAGATCGAGTTGATCCAGCAGCACTGCGACACCCCGAGCATCTACTCCGACTGGAGCCGCAACGGCACCAGCGCCATCCACCAGATCGCCACGCTGACAACCGACTACAACGGCAAGGTGGCGCACTTCGCGCATCTGGGCTATCCGGCCGTCGCGCAGAGCGCCGGAGGCGGATTGCGGGTGGCCTATATCGACACCGTCGCCGATTTCGGCTTCTACACCGAAATCGTCGAGGGGCCACCAGCGTTCGTCGACCGGCTGCAGGCCATCTCCGAGACGTGCGCGACCTGGGACGGCCGCGACCCCGTGCGGATCCTGACCCGTGACGGCTACCGGGTACCCGACGACGGACATCTGGCAGGATCCACCCCGTGACCGACGACCTCACCGGCCCGCTGCAGGGCACCGCTCTGGAGAAGGCCGTCCTCGCCTCACTGGACACCCTCGAACAGGCGCTGGAGTTGCAGCCGCTGGGCGAGCACCGCTTTCGGGCGACGAATGAGCGCGACCGGTTCGGGCGGCTGTTCGGCGGTCAGCTGCTCGGCCAGGCGCTGGCGGCCGCGGCCCGCACCGTCGACCACCATCCGCCGCATTCGCTGCACGCATACTTCGTCCAGACCGGCGCGTCGGACACCCCGGTCGACATCACCGTCGACGCCGTCCGCGACGGACGGTCGATGGCGACCCGCCAGGTGACCGTCGCGCAGGGCGAGCGCACCCTGTTGACCGCGATCGCGTCGTTTCACACCGGCCCGGCCGAGCCGGTGTTCGACACGACGATGCCCGACGCCCCCGAGCCCGAGACCATGCCGCTGCTGCAGCACTGGGTGCCGCGGGCCCCGGAGGCGATGCGCACGAACGCACAGACCTGGATCGACGTGCCGCCGGCGATCGAGATCCGCATCGCCGAGCCAACCGGCTTCCTGGGCGGCCCGCAGCGATCCGGGCCGCGGTCGCACTGGATGCGGCTGCCGCGGCCGGTTGGTGCCGATCCGGTCACCCACGCCGCGCTGCTGGCCTACGCCAGCGACTACCTGATGCTCGACGCGGCGATGCGCAACCATCCGCAGCCGGCGGACTACGGCGCCATCGCGGCGGTGAGCCTCGACCATGCACTGTGGCTGCACCGACCGGTCCGCTTCGACGAGTGGCACCTGTACACCCAGGAGACGGTCGCCATCAGCGGACACCGCGCGCTGATCCGCGGGATCATCCACGACGCCGCGGGCCACACCGTCGCCAGCACCGCCCAGGAGATCCTGGTCCGACCGCGCTAGGCGTGTTTCCCGCCTTCCGGTCTCCCTGGCTTCCGCGCGCCGAGTTCTACGTGTGGGCTGCTCGATGGCGTGATTCGCGACCCTGGCGTAGAACTCGATGCGGCAAGAGTCGGACACAACGAAAAAGGGCCGCATTGCTGCGGCCCTTTTCAGTGGTGGAGCTAACTGTCATATTCACGGTGTCTTCCGTTTCATGTGTACGCCGTTTCATCCGGCATCCAAGACAAGGAGTGTCTTCCTTAGATCAGATCGACTCTCCGAACTTCCGCGAGAGCGTCTCCCAGGCGATCCTGCATCCCGCACATGCAATATGTTCGCGTATCGCTCCGGACCGCGGAGATGAGACCGGGTCGCAATCGCATCGAACGCGGTCACCTTGGCCGGCGTACACAGCGACGACGCTGAGCTACCAGCGCATCTGGCAGCATCAGCGTGCGCATCAGTCGAACCGCCTGCCGACAGTTGTCCGGGTAGCGCTCATACCGGAACTGGGGCGGTTGCCGGGCAGAATGAACCCGCTCACCGTCTGCTCTTGACGGACCGCACGAGCGCCTGGGCCGAGGTCAGATCGTCGCCGCTGTCGACGTACACGGCCACCTGCACGTGGCCGGCGTTGCTCACAACGAAGCCGTAGAGCGCAGGTAGCCGTCCGTCTCCAGCCCGTTCATCGAGGCGGAACGTCAGGTAGTGCACACCGTCCTCGGACCACTCGGCGTGGTCGTATCCGCGCGGCGAGACATGGCCCCGCACTTGCTGTAAGCGGTGGGCAGGGGCGTCGTTCCTCGGGTTGCCCCACGGCGTGAGCATCGCAGTCAGGCCCGGCCGCCAGAACACCGCCGACGACGACCCCGAGTTGCTGTCGATGCGGAAGTTCATCGGTTCGGGCACGGTGAGCACCCACGATTCAGTGAGTTCGTGGTCGCCGCTGATCACGGGAAACTGTGGGTTGAGGGTTGGGGAAGTCACTTCATCCGGCGCGCGAGGTGCGCCCTCGGGATCTTCCACGAACCCGTCCTGGTGTCGGATGAACGCCGACCCCGGTGGGGCCTGTAAGTACGGGACGATGGAGCGGTCGTAGTTGGCGATCACGTTGAGCGTCAACATGTTCAGATGTCCGGCGTCGGCAAGGCATTCCGGGGTCTCGTCACCCGCGGTGAACACCCGCCCCCAGCCGTCGCGGTACATATAGCCCACCGGGTGGCCGTCCACGACGATGCGGTCCGTTGCGAGGCAGCCATCCTCAGGAGCGACGCCCGGCACCATGTCCTCGGCTGACAAGCGGAACTTCTTGTTCGCCACCCCTAACCTGCTAACGACGGTCGGTGCCCGCGCGCGGAAACAGCACCGCCGGGTCCACCGTGCGGACCAACGCCCGCTGAACGGACCGCAGCAGCACGAGGGCTTCGACGTCGGTGAACGGGTTAACCAGCTCGAACTCCACCCCCGCGCCGATCATGTCGCTGGCCCAGCTGATCTCGGCGAGGAACTGGATACGGGTCCAGTCCAACGTCGACAGGTTCGGCCTGTTGCGGCTGAGTTGGTCGCGGAGCCGGGCAACGTCGGAGTCGAAGTCGGCCCTATCCGTGTAGCCGAGCGCTTCGATCGGCACAGGCCGCCCGGCGGCGATCCCACCCCACACGGACAGTGCAGTGTCCAAAAACCGCTTCTGTTCCCCGGACAGCTTGGGGCTGCCCGCGGCTTCACGCTTCAGTTGCTCGGCGTGGTCGGCGGCTGCTGCCGCAACATCGGCCGATGTGGCACCGATGTATTGGATGAATGCGTCGCTCGTGGCTGCGGCGAGTGCGCCGATCCCGGAACCTAGCCGAATCCGGGGCCCCGCGGCGGCCGCGAAGATCTGCTCGACCACCAGTCCCTGCCGGGGTTCCGTCGAACCCCGCAGATGCGTGCAGTACTCGACCCACAGCGACTCGTTGCTCGCCGTGATGTAGCCACTCGCGCGCACTCCCCACACCCCGGGCAGCTTCGGCAGCACCATCTCGCTGGTCCGGATTCCTTCGGCATTCCAGTCCCGAAGGCCCCTGTCCACATAGGTGATCAACTCGTCGGGATCCGGCACGCCGGTGAACCGGAAGGCGCTGAGCGCCTGCACTCCCGCCCACCCCGGCCGCCCCTCGACCGTGGCTCCCACGACGCGCAGTGGAGTCACAGCGTCGCCGGCGACCGGCAGCGTCTGCCATCCATCGGGTATCGGGGTGTCGGTCAGCCACACCGCCTCCACCGGCGGCAACGGAACCCACCCGTCGACCTGGGCCGAGATGAAGTCCAGCAGCGAGGACTCGCCCAGGACACGATCCCACGGGAACTCGTCCCCGTGGCGGTGCCCAAACGCCGCAGTCTCACTCATCGCGCATCACCCCGAATCCAGGTTCCAGCATCCGCATCTCCTTCACGACGAATCACGCTTAGCCCGGCGCCAACAGCAGGAACGCCAGTATCCCGGCAAGCCCCACTGCGCCCACTGTCGCCGCGGGCGCACTGATCTGCCCCGGGTTTAGATCCACACCCGGGCCGGGCATCAACGGGGTGTTCGGGAGGATCAACGGCCCCCTGGCGACACCGGGGTCGCCGGAAGCGACGGGTTCGCCAGCCACGGAGGCAGCCCGCTCGGATCTGCGGGCAGCGGCGACGGCAGCGGCGCGGGCACGTGTGGGGCGGGCCGCGGCAGGGGGGGCCTCCACTGAGTGCGGCAGCGACGGCGGCAGGTTCGGAGGTGCGCCGATGATGGGCGCAGCACCCCCGACACCTCCGATTAGCCGCAGGAACTCGTCGAACCCTCCGGTCGGCCGGTAGACCGTGCCCCCGTCCCCGGTCAACGGGTCGTGGATCACAACGATGCCGTCCTTGTACATGGCCGTCGACGATCGCCCAGGAATCTGACCCACGTGCAGCGACGGATCGGTTTGTGGGTTGCCGGTGAGCATGTCGTGCACGAGCTTGGCCAACTGGTCTTGCGTCATCCCCTTGAAGTCGCTGAAGTGCTTCTGCCAGGCGTGGCCGTAGGCGATGCGCTGCGCGTCCTCCATCACGGGGTCGTCGCTCCACCCGCCGGGTGGTTGTGGCAGACCTGGTTCAGAAGGCGGTGGGTCCAGCTTGAACGTGTGGTCGACCAGAGCGATGTGGGCGCCGTTCCCGCCCTGCTGATCGTCCTCGCCGTCGAACCGGATCGCCTCCAGCTCCGCGGCCTTCGCCTGCAAGCGCTCCCCGACAAAGGAATCGGCCTGAATGAGACGCTCGGCGTACCAGCGGATGTCCTCGGCGTGCTCCTTGGCCGCCTTGTTCCGCTCGACGATCGTGTTGATGTCGTAGCGGCGGGAGTCGGTGACCGTTAAGTCCTCGGCGACCGTGAACCCGTCGTTCTCGGCCGCGGTGATCGCCCCGACTGCTTCCTGCTTGGCAGCCCGGACATCATGACCACCGTTCTCGGCGATGTCGGCGGCCTCGTTCTGAACGGTGGTCTGCTGGCGCACGACCGCGGTGTCTGCCGTCACCCTGTCGAGAGCGGCATCCTTCGCGTTGCCCTCCCACGTGGTTCCGCCGGGTGAGTCGACGTTGCGGCGGTGCTCGTCGAACAGTGCGACGGACTGGGCACCCATGCTCCGCAGTTGTGTGGCCGCGTCGTCGAGGTGCTGGGTCGGCCACTCTTCGATCTCAGACCTGCTGAGGGCACCCGAGCGTGAAGGGACTGCGCTCACACGGACACCGTGGTGATCGCGGCGGCGCCGTCGTCGTCCGTGGTGTCGTAGCGCGCGCCGCTCACCGAGAGGTCATCGGCCTGGCCGGAGACGCGGTGCGACTGGCGGGTGCGGACGGACTGAGCGGCGGCCAGGATCGCGGCCGCCCCTGCCTGACTCGGAGTCGTACCCCGTCCGCCCCCTGCCGTCCCTGCGGCCAACTCCGCAGCTGTCGCATCGCTGCGGGCGGCCGAGGCTCGCAGGCCAGCAGCGTTCACGTTCAGTTCGTTTGCCACGGCACCCCCCACCGAACCAACACTGGTCGTGAGCCTAACTCAGGATTTGAACTCATATTCACAGTGTCTTCCGTGTCGTGTGTACGCCGTCCGATCCGTGTTGAGCTCGACGGAGTAACTTCCCACCATCGTCACTGGCCGCGTCAGCGTCTCGACATAGCCGAGATGCGACATGCCTCCAAGATCGGCCCGCGACGGCGGGGGCAGTCCTCGGCGGTTTGCCGAACGCCGTCGGGCCCACCTGGACTCGCACCGCGATGTGTCAGCCGTCGTCGGTAGCCTGCCACTGTGAATTCGGACCCGTCCCCCGATGAACTCGAAGACCACGAGAACCTCAAGTCCATCAATGACGGGCCAGAGAGGCTGCGCCCTCTGCTACCTAGCTTGCGGAGCATCTCAGTGCCGAAGTTCGGCGTCAACATCCCGAGCACCGTGGACACGAGCGCCTTTTCGACGTTCATAGCTGATGCGGCCAAGCTTTCCTCGTTTTCGCTCCCCGAGACCGCGCTCAACCGCCTCACGGGCTTGTCTGGAATCGCCGCCCAGCACTCGAAGCTTTTCGACTCACTCGAGCCCCTGCTCGATGCCCAGAGTGGCTGGAGTGCTCCGTTCGACCGAATCAACAGCGACCTCTTCAAACCCCACGCTGCCACGCAGGCACAGTTCGATCCGCCCCGGCGTGTCGGGAGAGTTCTTCCGTTGGGAAGGATGGGCACGTGGGATCGAAGTCATCGAGGCGGTATCCAGACGAGCTGAAGGTGCGGGCGGTGCAGATGGTGGCCGATCTGCGCAGCGAGACAGTTTCGGAGTGGGAGGCGATGGGCCGGGTTGCTGACCTGCTGGGCGTCGGTACTGCCGAAACGGTGCGCAAATGGGTCCGCCAGGCTGAGATCGACGCCGGCTCTCGGGCGGGGCAGACCAGCGAGGAATCCGAGGTCCTGCGCAAGCTGCGCCGGGAGAATGCCGAACTCAAGCGGGCCAACGCGATCTTGAAGGCGGCCTCGGTTTTCTTCGCCGCCGAGCTCGACCGGCCCTCTCAGTAGTCGTGGAGTTCATCAGCGCCCACCAGCACATGCGGGTGGGCGTTGATGGTCTCAAGTGGGGTGTCGAGTCGATGTGCGCTGTGCTTTCCGAGTACGGCGTCACGATCGCCCCGTCGACGTATTACGCCCACCGCGCCCGTCAGGGCCCCTCGAAAGCCGACTGGGCCGATGCGCAGGTGATCGATGCGATCTGGCAGCTTCGCCAATCGCAGAGTCTGTACCGAGTCCTGGGCGCTCGTAAGACATGGATTGTATTGCGCACCAACGGTATCGACGTATCGCGCTGTGTCGTGGAACGGGTCATGCGGGAGATGGGTTGGCGGGGTGCGTGCAAGCGCCGGCGGGTGCGCACCACCGTCGCCGATCCGGCAGCGACGCGAGCCCCGGATCGGGTCCGGCGTAATTTCGTCGCCGGTGCGCCTGACCGATTGTGGGTGGCCGATTTCACCTACTGCCGGACTCGTGCCGGCTGGGCCTACACGGCGTTCGTCACCGATGTCTATGCCCGCAAGATCGTGGGTTGGAAGGTGGCTACCGAGATGACCCAGAAGCTGGTGACCGATGCGATCGACCACGCTATCGACACCAGAAAGCGTTCGGGTGCAGCATCTTTGGATTCACTTATCCACCACAGCGACGCGGGCTCGCAAGGCGGATTCAACTGATCGTCGCAACACCTCGATTATGGAGGTGTGGAATGGGTGTGTTGGATCGGCAGCGGGCGGTTCGGTTGTATCGGGGACAGATTCCGTCTCCGGGTCGGCCGTCGGTGGCGTGGCGTCAGGATCGGGTGAGGTTCTGGGCGGCGATCGCTGCGGGGGCTATGACTGAGGACGCCGCTGCCGAAGCGGGCGTGTCGTCGCCGGTTGGGTTCCGCTGGTTCCGTCACGCTGGTGGAGTGAATCCATGCTTGCCAGAAACAGTTTCGGGACGTTACCTGTCCTCGGATGAACGTGAGAACATCGCGTTATGGCGCGCCCAGGGCGCCGGGGTGCGTGAGATCGCCCGGCGGCTCAAGCGTGCACCGTCGACCATCTCACGGGAGTTGCGCCGCAATGCCTCGACCCGCACCTATCGACTCGACTATAAGGCCTCCACTGCGCAGTGGCACGCCGAGCGGCGCGCCCGCCGCCCCAAGACCGCCAAGCTCGTTAGCAACGACCGGCTGCGTCAGTACGTCCAGGACAAACTGTCCGGCGTCGTTCGCGGCGCTGATGGCCAGGTCATCGTCGGTCCCGCCGCCGCCCCGTGGAAGGGACGCAACAAGCCGCACCGGGGTGATCGGGCCTGGGTGCAGGCATGGAGTCCAGAACAGATCGCTCGACGGCTCCCGCTGGACTTCCCCGATGATGTGACTATGCGGATCAGCCACGAGGCCATCTATCAAGCGCTGTACGTCGAATCTCGCGGTGCGCTGAAGCGGGATCTGGTCAGCTGCCTGCGCCGAGGCCGGGCACTGCGGGTACCGCGGGCACGAACGCGGTCCAAGGCGTGGGCCCATGTCACCCCTGAGACGTTGATCAGCCAACGCCCACCCGAGGTCGATGATCGCGCTGTTCCCGGACATTGGGAGGGTGATCTCCTGATTGGCTTGCAGCGCAGTGCAATCGGCACGCTGGTCGAGCGCAGCAGCCGGTTCACCATGCTGGTCCATCTGCCACGTGAAGTTGGTTACGGGATAATTCCGCGGACCAAGAACGGGCCGGCGTTGGCCGGCTATGGCGCCATCACGATGGCCAACGCTCTGGAACAGACGATCACCACGTTGCCCGCGCAACTGCGTCGGTCGTTGACCTGGGACCGGGGCAAGGAACTGTCGGCGCACGCCCAGTTCTCGGTCGCCTCCGGAGTCAAGGTGTTCTTCGCTGATCCGAAGAGTCCGTGGCAGCGCGGTACCAATGAGAACACCAATGGCCTGTTACGCCAATACTTTCCAAAAGGGACCGACCTCTCAAGATGGTCGGCCGAGGACGTGGCAGCGATCGCCCATACCCTCAACACCAGGCCGCGGAAAACCCTCGGCTGGCGCACTCCCGCGGAAGCCTTCGCCGAACACCTACACTCACTTCATCAAGCCGGTGTTGCGACCACCGATTGAATCCGCCCAAAATACACCGCGGTCGCGTTCACCGAACGTCTGGCCGCTGAGGGGATCCTGCCTTCAGTCGGATCCGTCGGGGATAGTTTCGATAATGCTCTGGCCGAATCGGTGAACAGCAGCTACAAGACCGAACTCATCGACCGCCAGCCGCTCTATCCCGGTGCCACCGAACTGGCGCTGGGGACCGCCGAATGGGTGGCCTTCTACAACCGTCAGCGACCCAACGGCTACTGCCAGGACCTGACCCCCGATCGGGCCGAAGCGCTCTACTACCATCGCCAACGGCACCCTCATGCCGAGGAGGCACTCAGATAAGAGAACCTCCCGACATGCCGGGGCGGATCAAACAGCCGAATTCGGTAGCCAGCGTGGTGTCTTGGACTTCCTGCTGGCGGGCATCGCGGTAAGCGGTCAGGTCCTCGGTCGTGGTGTCGGTGAGGTCTACCAATTCCCCGCCGCGGCGCTCCCGGACGAACCGCAGCAACCGGGCGAGGTGGTGGGCGTGGAAGCTCCGGAGGCTGTCGAGGTCGTAGGCGCGTTGACGCCACGCGGTGAGCAGGTACGTGTTGAGTCGCTCGCAGCCGGTCAGCGAGCCGTCGTCGTCGACGATGAACGGCAGGCCGTCCGGGATGTCGTGTCGATCGAGTGTCTGCACGACCGTCGACCACGGGAGCGACGCCGCATCGTCGGGAGGGCTGAGTACTTCGCCGGCACGAGCACTTCTCTGGACCACGACTATCCGCATGAAGAGACCTCCTCACCGACTTGTCCACTAGTGGTACTCCACAGGTATGACACTTTTTGCTGTCGGCAAGGAGGTCTCAAATATGAAGTTGTCTGTACTCGATTCGTGGAGCTGCCGGGAATTGAACCCGGGTCCTACGGCATTCCCTCAAGGCTTCTCCGTGCGCAGTTCGCTATGTCGTTACTCGGATCTCCTGATCACGCGAACAAGTCAGGAGGACGATCCCAGTCGCTGTTTGGTGTCCCGCTGAGTCCCGCGACCGGACTCAGCGGTGGATCCCTCTAGGCGACGCCAGGATCCGGGACGAGGGAGTTCCCGGCCTGACGGACTAGCTGTCGCTTAGGCAGCGAGAGCGTAGTCGCGCTGATGAGAATCGGCGCTTAATTAGTCGCAACGACGCTTACGGTGGTCTCTTGCCTGCACCGGCACGCTTCCCTTGATTCGATGCTCGAAGTCGAAACCGTTCAGCCCCTTGTTGAGTTGTCGAAACAGCACCCCGCTTGTGGCGGGACCACTCATGGTACGTCATCTCCAACGGCGGACTCCACCGAATAATTCCCGCCGACGACAATTCCCGGCGCGCCTACCCGCCCGCCTGCGAACGGAACCGTCGGACCAGGTCGGCGGCCTCCTCGCGCGGCAGGGCGTGCACCACCAGACCGTCGGGCCCCTCCATCGTCTCCGCTGCGAACATCGCGTTGATGATCGCCTCCTCGGTGGCCTCGATCGTCGCGTAGAACAGGCCGTCGATCAGCCGGTTGGCCAGCACCTTGACCTCGGCCACGTCTGGGCCGGGCTCGGCGGCGAAGTCGCCCGCGATGACGTTGCCGGTGGAGAAGCAGAACGCGATGTCGCCGCTGCCGTTCTCCCCGGCACCGCCGGTGCGGGCGATGCCCAGCGCCGCGCGTTGCGCCAGCCTCGCGCACTGCGTCGGGATCAGCGGCGCGTCGGTGGCGACCAGCACGATGATCGACCCGGTGCCCTCCGGCGGCTGGCCCGGCATGATCACCGGCGTCGGCGGAGGCGGCAGCAACCGCCCGACGGGGACCCCGTCGATCATCAGCCGCTCCCGCGCGCCGTGGTTGGCCTGCACCAACACGCCGACGGTGTAGTCGCCCACCACCCGCGACGACGTCCCGATGCCGCCCTTGTAACCGTGGGCGATCATGCCGGTGCCGCCGCCGACAGCGCCCTCCGCTACCGGGCCGCCGGCGGCGTTGGCGATGGCCGCCTCGACGTGTTCAGGCCGGACGTGAAAGCCGTTCAGGTCGTTGAGGATTCCGTCGCAGGTCTCCCCTACCACCGGTAGCGAGAAGAAGAACTCATCGCCCCGCACACTCTTCTCGTGGGCGATCAGCGCGTCGCGCACCACCCCCAGGCTGTGAGTGTTGGTCAGGCCGATGAAGCTGGTGAGCTGGCCAGACTCGGCGACCCAGTGCTGACCGGTGAGCTCGCCGTTGCCGTTGAGGCGGTGCGGCGCGGCGAACAGCGGCCGGTTCCACGGCTCGTCGCGCGGGATCACCACGGTCACGCCGGTGCGGACCGGCCCGTGGCCGGGGTGACGGGGCCCCGATCCGGAGATCAGCGTCGTGTGTCCGACGCGCACGCCGTCGACGTCGGTGATGGCGTTGTGCGGCCCGGTCGGCAGGTTCCCGATGACGATGTCGTAGTCGCGTGCGCGGCCCACGGCCCGGCTCCTCTCGCTAATTGACCATCACGTCGGAACCTACCCGGTTTCTTTACAAAGGCAAGGACGCCTGTTCGCGGACCTACCGGCCCGCGGTGCCTGTTCGCCGGCCTACCGGCCGGCGGTGCCTGTTCGCCGGCCTACCGGCCGGCGGTGCCGATTCGCCGGCCTACCGGCCCGCGGTGATCATCGCGACGGCCGCCAGCGCCAACACCATGCCCACCACCTGTGCGCGGGTCACCCGCTCCCGCAGCAGCACGATCGCCAGCAGCACCGTCGCCGCCGGGTACAGCGACATCAGCACCCCGGCCAGCGACAGCAGCGACGCCTGCAGCGCCAGCAGCATCGCGATGTTGGCCCCGACGTCGAGGAACGCCGCCAGCACCGCCAACTTCAGCGGCTGCCCCGACGGCACCCGGAAATTCCGGCTGACCAGCGCGATCAGCAGCACCAGCGTGGTCGCCGAGGCCCGTGCGAACACCAGCGGCCACAGCTTCGCCTCCACCGGCGCCTGGTCTATGAGCACGAAGTTGAGCCCGAACAGCACGCCCGAGCCGACCGTCAGCCACGCCACCTTCGGGGTGAACCGGTGCGTGACGACGTCCTCGTCGGTGGCCTCCCGGCTGACCAGCACCACCGCGACCATCGCCACGACGATGCCTACCAGCGCGATCATCCCGGGCCGCTCCCCCATCGCCAGCCCCACACCGACCGGCAACCCGGCGACCAGCACCGCCGTCAGCGGCGACACCACCGAGATCGGTCCGGCGCCCAGCGCCGCGTAGAACCACCACACCCCGAACGCCTGCGACACCCCGCACAGGGCGCCCCACAGCAGTGCGTCACCGGTGACGTCCCCGCCGACCACCGCCGCCAGCACCGCGAGCATGACCAGCGCCAGCGGATACGACACCAGCACCACGCGCAGCGCGGCGACGCGGCGGGACGCCAGCCCGCCGACGAAGTCACTGATCCCGTATCCCAGCGCCGAGGCCAGCGCCAGGACGATTCCGGTCAGGTGCGGCCCTTAGCGCGACGGCCCAACTCGCGGATGATCTCGCGCTCGGCGTCGCGGCGCGCCAGGTCCTGCCGCTTGTCGCGGGCCTCCTTACCGCGGGCCAGCGCCAGCTCCACCTTGACCTTGCCGTCCTTGAAGTACAGCGACAGCGGCACCAGGGTGAGGTTGCCGTCACGCACCCGGCCCATCAGCTGGTCGATCTGCTTGCGGTGCAGCAGCAGCTTGCGGTTGCGCCGCGGCGCGTGGTTGGTCCAGGTGCCGTGGTGGTACTCCGGGATGTGGACATTGCGCAGCCACACCTCGCCGTCGTCGATGGTGGCGAACGCGTCGGCCAGCGACGCCTGGCCCTCGCGCAGGCTCTTGACCTCGGTGCCGACCAACTGGATCCCGGCCTCGTAGGTGTCCAGGATCGTGTAGTTGTGCCGGGCCCGCCGGTTGGTGGCGACGACCTTGTTGTTGGCCTTCGCCGGGTCTTCCTTCTTGGGCTTCTTCGCCATCCGGCTACCTTCGGATGTAGAGCCGCAGGGTGATGTACGCCGTGATCCCCGACATCGCCAACCCCAGGAACAGCATCAGCGGGGCGCTGAAGTACAGGATGTCAGCGTAGTCGACCTTGGCGATCAGGTTCGCCTGATAGAACTGGTCGAGCGCGTTCTCCAGGAACGCCGCCCGCACCACGATCAGCCCGATGATCGCGATCACGACACCGATCAGGGCCGCCAGCATCGCCTCGACCAGGAACGGCAGCTGCGTGTACCAGCGGCTGGCGCCGACCAGGCGCATGATGCCGATCTCGGTGCGCCGGGTGTAGGCCGCGACTTGAACCATGTTGGCGATCAACAGGATCGCGCCGATGGCCTGCACCAGCGCCACCGCGAACGCGGCGTTGCTGATGCCGTCGAGCACCGCGAACAGCCGGTCGATCAGATCCTTCTGGTTGAGCACGTTGAGCACACCGGGCTGGCCGACCATCGCGTCGTCGAAGTCCTTGTGCCTCTCCGGGTCCTCGAGCTTGACGATGAACGACGCCGGGAACGCCTCGCGGCCCGCGACGTCCTTGTACTGCGGGAACTTCCGGATCGCGTCCTCGTAGGCCTCGTCGCGGTTGAGGAACCGCACCGAGCGCACGTCGTCGCGCTCCTCGATCATCGTGCGCAGCGCCTTGCACGGATCGGCGTCGCAGGTCGGGTCGTTGGCGGAGACGTCGTTGGTCAGAAAGACCTGGCTCTCCACACGGTCCAGATAGATCTGGCGCGACTGGTCGGCCAGCCGCAGCACCAGCAGGCCGCCGCCGAACAGGCCGATCGAGATCGCCGTCGTCAGGATCATCGCGACGGTCATGGTGACGTTGCGACGAAATCCGGTGAGGACTTCGTTGATGAGGAAGCCGAAGCGCACTAGCGATCCATTCCGTAGACGCCGCGCTGTTCATCGCGGACCAGCCGGCCGAGTTCGAGTTCGACGACCCGCTGACGCATGGAGTCGACGATGTGGTGGTCATGGGTGGCCATCAGCACCGTCGTGCCGGTGCGGTTGATCCGCTCGAGCAGATCCATGATGTCCTTGCTGGTCTCGGGGTCCAGGTTGCCGGTCGGCTCGTCGGCGAGCAGCACCAGCGGCCGGTTGACGAACGCGCGGGCGATCGCGACGCGCTGCTGCTCACCGCCGGACAGCTCGTGCGGCAGCCGGTTGGCCTTGCCGGACAGGCCGACCATCTCCAGCACCTCGGGCACCACCCGGTTGATGGTGTCGGCGCGCTTGCCGATCACCTCCAGCGCGAACGCCACGTTCTCGAAGACGGTCTT
Source organism: Mycolicibacterium phlei (assembly GCF_001583415.1). Next base: position 1,840,384 of record NZ_CP014475.1, on the reverse strand, counting down.
CTGCTGGAGCAGCCGGAAGTCCTGGAACACGCAGCCGAGCACCTGCCGCAGCGCCGGGATGTGGCGGCCGTGCAGCTTGTTGACGTGGAACTTCGACACCTGAATGTCGCCGGAGGTCGGGGTCTCCTCGGCCAGCAGCAACCGCATGAACGTCGACTTGCCCGAACCCGACGGACCGATGAGAAAGACGAACTCACCCTTGTCGATCTGCAGCGACACGTTGTCCAGCGCGGGACGCGCAGACGACTTGTACTGCTTCGTCACATTGTTGAGGGTGATCATCACGGCACGCCAGTGTAGCGGTGTCGGCGGGTTTTCTATCCCGGCGCAACCGGCGTGGCCGGTGACGGTGGGAACACCTGCGGAAGCTGCGGCAATCCGGGCAGCTGCGGCGGCGGCTCCGGCGTCGTCGGCGTGATGGTCTGGGTGGTCGGTGGCATCGGCCCGATCCCGTCGGGGTCGATCACGGTGGTGACGACCGGCGGCACGCCGGGCACGTCGGTCGGGCCGGGTGACGGCGTCGGCGTGGTGGGGGTCGTGGTGGGCAGCGTGGTCGGCGTCGTCGTCTCGGTGGTGGTCGGCGTCGTGGTCGTGGTGGTGCTCGTGTAGTCGGGCTCCTTGGGCCTGCGCACATTGGTGCGCGGCACCCAGGTGTAGTTGGGGTCGGGCACGAACCCCGGCGGCACCACCGTCGCGGGATCGGGCTGCGGCGTGGGCGCCGGCTGGAACGTCTGGTTCACCCAGAACAGCGCGATGAACGCGACGATCAGCACGATCGTCGACACCCGCATCCGGCCCAGCCGCGCCTTGAGCCAGCCGTCCAGCTTCACTGTTTGTGCTCCGCGCTCTTGGCCTGGTCGTCGGGGACCCTGGCCGGGTGCGGGATGGCCGCGACCATCGGCGTGTGCTCGTCGGCGGGCGACAGGATGCCGCCGCGGCGCAGCGCCCGGATCACCAGCACGCGCAGCCGGCGGCCCACCTCGAACTGCTTACCGGGCAGCGTGCGGGCCACCATCCGCAGGTTCACGGTGTCGAGTTCGATGCTCTCCACACCCATCAGCTGCGGGGCGTCGAGCAGCAGGTCGCGCAGCCACTTGTCCTGCAGGGCGCTGTCGGCGACCTCGTGCAGCAGTTCGTTGACCTGGTTGAGGTCGGCCGACGCCGGCACCGGGATGTCGATGACCGCACGCGCCCAATCCTTGGACAGGTTCACCGATTTGACGATCTGCCCGTTGGGGATCGTCATCATCTCGCCCTCGCTGGAGCGCAGCTTGGTGACGCGCAGCGTGACGTCCTCGACGGTGCCCTCCGCGGGCGTGGACACGCCGGTCACCGTCAGCGCCACCAGATCACCGAAGCCGTACTGCTTTTCGGTGATGATGAAGAATCCCGACAGCAGATCCTGCACCAGCCGCTGCGCACCGAAACCCAGCGCGGCGCCCAGCACCGCGGCGGGTGCGACCAGCGAGCCGATGGGTATCGCGAGGATGTCGGTGATCTCGACCGCGACGACGACGAACAGCAGCGCCACCGACACCCAGGAGATCACCGAGGCGACGGCTTGGCGGTGCTTGGTGGTCTCCGAGCGCACCAGCTGATCGCTGCCCTCGTACTCGGCGTCCAGGCGACGCACCACCTTGACCGCGCTCCAGTTGATGAACCGGGCGGCCAGCACACCGCCGATCAGCAGCAGCGCGATCCGCACCCCGCGGTCGAGGATCCAGACGCCGATGTCGCCGGCCCAGAACCCGCGCCAGCTCTCGGCGAGGTTCAGCGCGAGGAGGGTGTTGCTCATCTCGGGTTACTCGTCACTTTGGCTTTTGCGCCAACGGATTCCGGCTTCCAGGAAACCGTCGATGTCGCCGTCGAGCACCGCGGACGGGTTGCCCACCTCGTACTCGGTGCGCAGGTCCTTGACCATCTGGTAGGGGTGCAGGACGTAGGAGCGCATCTGGTTGCCCCACGAGCTGCCGCCGTCGCCCTTGAGCGCGTCCATCTCCGCGCGCTCCTCCTGACGTTTGCGCTCCAGCAGCTTCGCCTGCAGCACGCGCATCGCCGACATCTTGTTCTGCAGCTGCGACTTCTCGTTCTGGCAGGTCACCACGATCCCGGTGGGGATGTGGGTCAACCGGACCGCCGAGTCGGTGGTGTTGACCGACTGGCCGCCCGGCCCGCTGGAACGGTAGACGTCAACGCGCACATCGGTTTCCGGAATGTCGATGTGGTCGGTGGTCTCCACCACCGGCAGCACCTCGACGTCGGCGAACGACGTCTGGCGACGGCTCTGGTTGTCGAACGGGCTGATCCGCACCAGCCGGTGGGTGCCCTGCTCGACCGAGAGGGTGCCGTAGGCGAACGGGGCGTGCACGACGAACGTCGCGCTCTTGATGCCGGCCTCCTCGGCGTAGGAGGTGTCGAGAACCTCGACGGAGTAGTTGTGCTTCTCCGCCCAGCGGATGTACATCCGCATCAGCATCTCGGCCCAGTCGGCGGCGTCGACGCCACCGGCGCCCGACCGGATCGTCACGACGGCCTCGCGCTCGTCGTACTCACCGGACAGCAGCGTGCGGACCTCCATCGCCTCGATGTCCTCGCGCAGCTTCTTGAGCTCGGCGTCGGCCTCGGCGAGCTCGTCCGCACCGCCCTCTTCGGCGGCCAGCTCGTAGAGCACCGGCAGATCGTCGAGCCGACGGCGCAGATCCTCGACCCGGCGCAACTCGCCCTGAGCGTGCGACAGGTCGCTGGTCACCTTCTGCGCGCGCGCCTGGTCGTCCCACAGGTTCGGGTCCGACGCCTCGTGCTCGAGTTTCTCGATGCGGCCGCGCAGACCCTCGACGTCGACCACCCGCTCCACCGTCGTGAGGGTGGCGTCGAGGGCGGCGATATCGGCTTGACGATCAGGATCCACGGGAATTCAGGTTACCTGTGGTCGGTTCGGCGGCGGACCGCGCTGACCACGCGCCGGTTCTCGCTGACTACCGGCGGGTACGGCCAAGATCGTTCTAGCATCGGGTGGGTAACCATCCGGACCGCGACGCGACAGCCCATCTGCGCGCGGCCGGACAGCGACAGAAGGCTGTACATTGCGCCGATACCACGTGGCGATCGTCGGCTCAGGACCCTCGGGGTTCTTTGCCGCGGCGTCCCTGCTGAAATTCGCCGACGCCAACGACGTCGACATGCACATCGACATGCTCGAGATGCTGCCGACGCCGTGGGGGCTGGTGCGCTCCGGCGTCGCCCCCGACCACCCCAAGATCAAGTCGATCAGCGCGCAGTTCGAGCGCACCGCCGCCGACCCGCGGCTGCGCTTCTTCGGCAACGTCAACGTCGGTGAGCACGTGCTGCCCGCCGAACTGGCCGAGCGCTACCACGCGGTGATCTACGCGATCGGCGCCCAGTCGGACCGGTCGCTGGGCATCCCCGGCGAGGACCTGCCGGGCAGCGTCTCCGCCGTCGACTTCGTCGGTTGGTACAACGCGCACCCGCACCACAGGGACATGGCGCCCGACATCTCCACCGGCCGCGCGGTGGTGATCGGCAACGGCAACGTCGCACTGGACGTGGCACGGATCCTGGTCACCGATCCCGACGCGCTGGCCGCCACCGACATCGCCGACCACGCGCTGGAGTCACTGCACGACCGCGGTGTGGAGGAGGTGCTCGTCGTCGGCAGGCGCGGGCCCCTGCAGGCGCCGTTCACCACGCTGGAGCTGCGCGAGCTCGGCCACCTGGAGGGTCTGGCCGACGTCGACATCGTGGTCGACCCCGCCGACTTCGCCGACATCACCGAGGCCGACCTCGAGGCCGCGGGCAAGACCGTGCGCAACAACATCAAGGTGCTGCGGGGGTTCGCCGAGACAACGCCGAAGAACGCCAAGCGGCGCATCGTGTTCCGGTTCCGCACCTCACCGATCGAGATCAAGGGCAACGGCCGGGTGGAGTCGATCGTGCTGGGCCGCAACGAACTGGTCGAGGAGAACGGCCGCGTCGTCGCCCGCGACACCGGCGAGCGCGAGGAGATTCCCGCGCAGCTGGTGGTGCGCGCGGTCGGCTATCGCGGCGTGCCCACCCCCGGGCTGCCGTTCGACGAGCGCAGCGGCACGATCCCGCACACCGCGGGCCGCATCGAGGGCCGGCGCCACGAGTACGTCGTCGGCTGGATCAAGCGGGGGCCGACGGGCGTCATCGGCAGCAACAAGAGCGACTCGCAGGAGACCGTCGACACCCTGGTCGCCGATCTGCAGGCCGCCGAGCCGTCCGACTTCGGGGCCGACCATGCCGACGAGCTGGCGCGGTGGCTGCTGGAGCGTCAGCCCCGGGTCGTCACCCACGACCACTGGAGGCGGATCGACGCGCACGAGCGCTCACTGGGCGAACCGCACGGCCGGCCGCGGGTGAAGCTGGCCAGCATCGAGGAGATGCTGCGGATCAGCCACGGCTGAGTTGTCAGGCCGGTTAGGCGCTGGGCGGATAGTCCGGGATCGTCGGCGGCGGTTCGGCAGGCGCGAACCGCCAGTTGTCCGGGTTGCTCGGCGAGTACACGACCGGATACAGGTCGCCCATCTTCGGCCACGCGTCGACGTCGGCCTCCATCCGCTGGTAGACGACGTGCTCGTTGACCGTCGGGCCGTTGATGACCCCGGTGATCGTCACGTACTGCGGGCCGGTGACGCCCTCCGGTCGCGGGCTGACCCCGGTGACCAACAGCTGACCGGCCGGCCAGTCCGGCGGCGCGCCGCGGCGGCGTCTCAGCAGTGGGCGGGCCAGCAGCACCAGCGCACCGACCAGCACCAGGATCATCACGAACTCGAACACCCCGCCATGGTAGGACGACAGGCATGACTTCCCCCGCGCTTGCAGCAGACGACCTGACCCTCGCCCTCGCGCTCGCCGACGAGGCCGACACCCAGACCATGGACCGGTTCGGCGCGGTGGACCTGGTGGTGGAGACGAAGCCGGACATGACCCCGGCCACCGACGCCGACCTCGCCGTCGAGCGGACGATCCGCCAGCGACTGGCCGAGGCGCGCCCCGACGACTCGGTGTTCGGGGAGGAGTTCGGCGGCACCAAGGAGTTCGCGGGCCGGCAGTGGGTGGTCGACCCGATCGACGGCACCAAGAACTTCGTGCGTGGGGTGCCGGTGTGGGCGACGCTGATCGCGCTGCTGCAGGACGGCGTCCCGATCCTCGGCGTGGTGAGCGCGCCCGCCCTGCACCGGCGGTGGTGGGCGGTGACCGGTCAGGGGGCCTACGTCGCGGTGGCCGGGCAGCCGCGGCGACGGCTGGGCGTGTCACGCGTCGACGATCTCGGCTCGGCGAGCCTGGCCTTCTCCAGCCTGTCCGGGTGGGCCGACCGCGGGATCCGCGACAAGTTCGTCGCGCTCACCGACGCGGTGTGGCGGGTGCGCGGCTACGGCGACTTCTTCAACTACTGCCTCGTCGCCGAGGGCGCCGTCGACATCGCGCTGGAGCCCGAGGTGTCTACCTGGGATCTGGCGCCGCTGGACGTGCTGGTCCGGGAGGCCGGCGGGCGGTTCACCAACCTGGACGGCGCACCGGGTCCGCACGGCGGCAGCGCCGTGGCGACCAACGGTCTGCTGCACGAGGAGGTGCTGCGCCGACTGCGCTGACCTGGCGGGTTGGCTTCCCGGCCCGGCTACCTTACTCTGGAGTCAGTTCGAACCTTACTCCAGAGTCAGTTCGGCTCCACCACAAAGCGAGGCAGCAGATATGACCAACACCCTGCCGTCGAGAAACGGGGCGAAACCGGCCGGCAGCAAGGAGAGCGCCGTCGGTCTGCGCAAGTTCAAGCGCACCCCGACCGATCTGGGCCTGGCGCTCATCACGCCGATCGTCGGCCAGGAGTTCCTCGACCGCTACGGGCTGCGCGATCCGCTCAACCGCGGCCTCAAGTACGGCGTCAAGCAGGCCTTTTCGGCGGCCGGCGCCGCGCAGCGCCAGTTCAAGCGCGTCACCGGCAGCAAGTCCGGCCCGACCCGGCTCAAGACCAGCGGCTCGGACTACTTCGACCTCACCCCCGACGACGAACAGAAGATGATCGTCGAGACGGTCAACGAGTTCGCCGAGGAGGTGCTGCGGCCCGCGGCACGCGAGGCCGACGACAACGCCCACTACCCCGACGGCCTCGTCGGCAAGGCGGCCGAACTCGGGATCACCGCGATCAACGTGCCCGAGGACTTCGAGGGCATCGCCTCGCACCGGGCCGCGGTCACCAACGTCCTCGTCGCCGAGGCCCTGGCCTACGGTGACATGGGACTGGCCCTGCCGATCCTGGCGCCCGCCGGGGTCGCGTCGGCCCTGACCCACTGGGGCAGCGCCGACCAGCAGGCCACCTACCTCAAGGAGTTCGCAGGCGAGAACGTGCCGCAGGCCTGCGTCGCGATCGCCGAACCGCACCCGCTGTTCGACCCGACCGCGCTTCGCACCACCGCCGTGCGCACCCCGAGCGGCTACCGCCTCGACGGCGAGAAGTCACTGGTGCCGGCCGCCGCCGAAGCCGAACTGTTCATCGTCGCAGCGCAACTGAACGGTAAGCCGGCGCTGTTCATCGTCGAGTCGGGCAGCAAGGGACTGTCGGTCACCCCCGACCCCGGGATGGGTATCCGCGCCGCGGCGATCGGCCGGGTCAAACTCGACGGGGTCACGGTGCCGCTGTCGGCGCGCCTCGGCGAGGACGGCGCCAGCGACCAGGACTACTCCGAGGCCATCGCGCTGTCGCGGCTCGGCTGGGCGGCGCTGGCGGTCGGCACCTCGCACGCGGTGCTCGACTACGTCGTGCCCTACGTCAAGGAGCGCCACGCGTTCGGGGAGCCGATCGCGCACCGCCAGGCGGTCGCATTCATGTGCGCCAACATGGCGATCGAGTTCGACGGGCTGCGGCTGATCACCTGGCGCGGCGCGGCGCGCGCCGACCAGGGCCTGCCGTTCGCCCGCGAAGCGGCGCTGGCCAAGCGGCTGGGCACCGACAAGGGCATGCAGATCGGCCTCGACGGCGTCCAGCTGCTCGGCGGCCACGGTTACACCAAGGAGCACCCGGTCGAGCGCTGGTACCGCGATCTGCGGGCCATCGGCGTCGCCGAGGGTGTCGTCGTCATCTAGAGACCTCGGAAGCGAAAGAGCAGACATGGCGATCAATCTGGAACTGCCGCGCAAGCTCGAAGCGGTCATCGAGAAGGCCCATCAGGGCGCGGCGGAGATGCTGCGGCCGATCTCGCGCAAATGGGATCTGCGCGAACACGAATACCCCGTCGAACTCGACACGCTGGCCACCCTGTTCGAGGGCATCCAGGACGCGAAGACCGTCGCGTTCGCCGGCGCCGAGGCGTTCGCGGGCGGCGATACCCCCAAGGGCGCCAACAACAACGGCGCGAACATGTCCGCGGTGCTCAACGTGATGGAGATCAGTTGGGGCGACGTGGCATTGATGCTGTCGGTGCCGCGCCAGGGCCTGGGCAACGCCGCGATCTCGTCGGTGGCCACCAAGGAACAGCTGGAGCGGTTCGGCAAGGACATCTGGGCGGCGATGGCGATCACCGAGCCGGGCTTCGGCTCGGACTCGGCGGCGGTGTCGACCACCGCGACGCTCGACGGCGACGAGTACGTCATCAACGGCGAGAAGATCTTCGTCACCGCGGGCTCGCGCGCGTCGCACATCGTGGTGTGGGCGACGCTGGACAAGTCGAAGGGCCGCGCGGCGATCAAGTCGTTCGTCGTCCCGCGCGAGCACCCCGGCGTCACCGTCGAACGGCTGGAGGACAAGCTCGGCATCCGGGCCTCCGACACCGCGGTGATCCGGTTCGACAATGTCCGCATCCCGAAGGAGAACCTGCTCGGCAGCCCGGAGATCGAGGTCGAGAAGGGCTTCGCCGGGGTGATGGAGACCTTCGACAACACCCGGCCGGTGGTCGCGGCGATGGCCGTCGGGATCGCCCGCGCCGCGCTCGAGGAGGTCCGGCGGATCCTCACCGAGGCCGGTATCGAGATCTCCTATGACAAGCCGTCGCACGCGCAGAGCGCACCGGCGGCGGAGTTCCTGCGCATGGAGGCCGACTGGGAGGCCGCGTATCTGCTGATGGTGCGCTCGGCGTGGCAGGCCGACAACGACATTCCGAACTCCAAGGAAGCGTCGATGGGTAAGGCCAAGGCCGGCCGGGTCGCCAGCGACATCACGCTCAAGGCCGTCGAACTGGCAGGCACCGTCGGCTACTCGGAGCAGACCCTGCTGGAGAAGTGGGCGCGCGACAGCAAGATCCTCGACATCTTCGAGGGCACCCAGCAGATCCAGCTGCTGGTGGTGGCGCGCCGCCTGCTGGGCCTGTCGTCGGCCGAACTCAAGTAACCCCGTTTCGCGGCGGACGGGGCGCTAGAACCCGTCGTGCACGACCACACGGGTGCGGCCGGTGACACCTCCGCCGATGATCGTGCGCAGCGTGTGCGGGGCGTCGAGCACCGTGACGTCATGCGTGATCTCGGCGAGGTGTCCGGGCTTGAGCTCACCCTCGAGCTGACCCCAGATCTCGCGGCGCGGCCCGATCGGCAGCAGCACCGAGTCGATCCCGGCCAGCGTGACGCCGCGCAGAATGAACGGCATCACCGTGGTGGGCAGGTCGGCTGACCGGGCCAGACCCGAAATCGCCGCCACACCACCGTAGTTCAGGGTGGACAGGGCGTAGGCCAGGGTGTCGCCGCCGACGCTGTCGAGCACCGCCGCCCAGGTCGACTTGCCCAGCGGGCGGATCTTCTCGCCCTCCTCGGGCAGTCGGCCGATCACCCGGTAGGCGCCCAGCCCCATCAGGTAGTCGTGCGCCTCGGACTTGCCCGTCGACGCGACCACCTCGTAGCCCAGCCCGGCGAGCAGGTCGACACTGATGCTGCCGACGCCGCCCGTCGCACCGGTCACCAGCACCGGGCCGTCCTGCGGGCGGATCCCGTGCGCGCGAATCGCGTTGACGCTCATCGCCGCGGTGAACCCGGCGGTGCCGATGGCGGCCGCCTCGGCCGTCGTCAGCGTGTCGAGCTTGACCACGTAGTCGGCGGGCAGCCGCGCGGTGTCGGCGTAGCCGCCGTGTCTGCCGGTGCCGATGTCGTAGCCGTGCGCGACCACCCGGTCCCCGACCGCGAAGTCCGGCGACGACGACGCCGTCACCGTGCCGGCCAGGTCGATCCCCGGGATGAGCGGATACGACCGCGCCACACCGCCTTTCGGCGTCACCGCCAACGCGTCCTTGTAGTTGATCCCGGAGTACTCGACCTTGACGGTCACGTCCCCCTCCGGCAGGAACGACTCATCGACGACCTCGTGGCGCAGGGTGATCTCGCCGGCGTCGTCCTGGTGCGCGACCAATGCGTTGACGGTGCTCATGCCGTCATTGTTCCCCAACGCGAAAGTCCCCGGACGCGGGTTGCGTCCGGGGACTTGTCGCGATCGGTTTACGAACCCAGGTGCGAGATCAGGTCAGGCTTCATCTCCTGAAGCTGCTGAGCCCAGTACTCCCAGCTGTGCGTGCCGTACGGCGGGAAGTTGAACACCGCGTTGTTACCGCCCGCCGCGATGTAGTTGTCGCGGAAGGTGATGTTGGTGCGGATCGTCAGGCCCTCGAGGAACTCGGCGGGCAGGTTCGCGCCACCCAGCTCGTTCGGGGTGCCGTTACCGCAGTAGACCCACAGCCGGGTGTTGTTGGCGACCAGCGTCGGGATGTGCAGCATCGGGTCGTTGCGCTTCCAGGCGCTGTTCGGATCCTCGGTCGGGCCCCACATGTCGTTGGCCTTGTAGCCGCCGGCATCACCCATCGCCATGTTGATCAGGAACGGCCAGCTGCCCTCCGACGGGTTCAGGAACGCCGACAGCGCGCCGGCGTAGATGAACTGGTCGGGGTGGTAGATCGCCAGGACCAGCGCCGAGTTACCGGACATCGACAGGCCGACGGCCGCGTTGCCGGTGGGCGACACGCCGCGGTTGGCCGACAGCCACTGCGGCAGCTCCTGGGTCAGGAAGGTCTCCCACTTGTAGGTCTGGCAGCCGTTGTTGCCGCAGGCCGGCTGGTACCAGTCGCTGTAGAAGCTGGACTGGCCGCCGACCGGCATGATCAGCGACAGCGGGCTCTCGTAGTACCACTCGAAGGCCTGCGTCTCCAGGTCCCAGCCGTTGTAGTCGTCGCGGGCGCGCAGGCCGTCGAGCAGATACACCGCCTTGGATCCGGTGCCCTTCTGGAACTGAACCTTGATGTCACGCCCCATTGAGGGGGACGGCACCATCAGGTACTCGACCGGCAGGCCGGGCCGGGAGAACGCCCCTGCGGTTGCGGTCTGCCCGGCGATGCTCACGACGCCTGGCAGCAGGGCCGCAACGAAGGCGGCCACGGCGAAGCGCCGCGCCCACGGGCCACGAATCTTGTCAATCAAGCTCATAGTGCGAGTCCATCCATCTTCCGGTTGCCTCTTCACGGGGCTGTCTGGCGATCGGCGATCGCCATTAACAGCGCGGCGGTGTATCCACCGCGCCGTCGAGCCCGCCCGACAGACCCCGGGGCCGTCGAACGGACCGAGAAAATTTCAGTTGTGGCGTGTGCAGTAAAACATGACGCTCATCACCGTTGAAAGCCCACGAGGCCGTGCCGGGGCGCATTTGATACCTAACATTTACTGACGCCGGCGTCGGCAAATGCGCCCGTCGGACTCGTAGGCTGCCCGCATGGCTAAGGCCCGCACATCACGGCTCACGGTCGAGGACTGGGTCCAGGCCGGCTTCACGATCCTGGCCGCCGAGGGCATCAAAGCGCTCAAACTGGAGACGCTGTGCGCGCGGGTGGGCGCCACAAGAGGCAGCTTTTACTGGCATTTCACCGACATGGCCGCCTACCGCGCGGCGCTGGTGCGGACCTGGGGTGAGCTGCGCGACGAGGACCGTCGACAGTTCTCCGCGCTGGCCGACCTGCCGCCGCGCGAGCGCCTGTCGCGAATGATGGCCGCACTGGTTGACGCGCGGCACTGGACGCTGGAGCGCGCGATGCGGGAATGGGCCCGCACCGACGAGTCGGTGGCCGCCGGGGTGCGGGCCTCCGACGCGCGGGTGCTCGCGGCGGTGCGTCAGGCGTTCCTCGACCACGGGTTCGACGCCGACGAGGCCGACGTGCGCGCCAACGCCACGTTCGCGGCGGGGATCGGCTTTCTGCATCTGGCCGGGTCCAGGCCCACCGATGCGGCCGCCGCCGGCCGGGAGCGGTTCCTCGACATCATGCTCAGCCGCTGATTTTCCTGGGCGTTTCGGCGCGAGCGTGCGCAAAATCAGCAGATCAGGCGGCGTGTCGCGGACAGACACGCACGCTCGCGGTTTCGAGGCGCAAGACCATACAAAAATGTATGGTAGCGTCCGGCGCATGAGCACCGCCTTCACTGACGAGGCAATTAACGAGGAGTTCGTCACCCGGCTCGCCGAGCGCGCCGCCGAGGCCGAGCGCCTGCGCCGACTGCCCGACGAGACGGTCGCGGAGTTCACCGCCTCGGGCATCTGCGACCTGCTGCGACCGGCCCGCTTCGGGGGCCGGGAGGCCCCGTTCCCGGCGATCCTGGACCCGGTGCGACGGATGGCGCACGGCTGCGCGTCCAGCGCCTGGACCATCGGCTTTCTGGCGCTGCACAACTGGATGCTGGCGCTGTTCGACGAGCGGGCCCAGGCCGAGGCGTTCGCGTCGCAGCCGTTTTTGGCCCCCGCCCCGCTGGCACCCACCGGCCGGGGTCTGCCCGCCGACGGCGGGATCCGGCTGACCGGCCGCTGGTCGTGGGCCACCGGCGTCATGCACGGCAACTGGGTGATGGTCGGGGCACTGTGCGGCCCCGACGACGACCTGACCAAGATCTGGCCCGCGCTGGCGCTGCTGCCGATCGACGACGTCACCGTCGAGGACGTCTGGCACACCGACGGCATGCGCGCCACCGGCTCCAACGACGTCGTCGCCACCGACGTCTTCGTCCCCGGGCACAGGCTGGTCAACGTCGTCGACATCTACTCGGGCACCGCACCCGGTGCGGCGCTGTACGACTCCCCCACCTACCGCTGGCCGATGGTGCCCGCGCTGGCCCTGCTGGCCGCGATGCCGGCGCTGGGCGCCGCCGAGCGCGTCGCCGAGATCTACGCCGAACGCCTCGGCACCCGGGTGCTGGCCTACGAGGGCGCGACCCAGAAGGACAAGCCGATGGCGCAGGCCCGGCTGGCCGAGGCCGAGGTGCGACTGCGGGCGCTGCGGGCCCTGCTGGCCGACACGGTCGGCGAGATCGAGGGCCTCGTCACCGCCGGTGAGGCGGTGTCGAAACCGGTGCGGGCGGCGGCGCGGATGACCGCGGCCCACATCGTGCGCGAGTCGCGCGCGGTGATCGGCCTGCTGCTCGAGGCCTCCGGGGCCAGCGCGCATTTCGTCGACCATCCGCTGCAGCGGTTCAAACGCGACGTCGACGTCATCACCGGTCACGTCGTTTTCGACTATGACACCAGCCGCGAGCTCGCCGGTGCGCTGAAACTGGGTATGAAGGTGCCACGGACCGCGATGGTGTGACAGGAGAAGCACATGGCCGATGACGCGCGCGATCGCATCACGAGGCTTTTTCAGAAGAACGTCGCCAACCGGGTGATGCGGCTGCTGCCGTTTCAGACGCTGCTGGAGACGACGGGCCGCAAGTCCGGCCGGCCGCGCCGCACCCCGCTCGGGGGACGCCGGATCGGCAACGAGTTCTGGTTCGTCTCGGAGTTCGGCGAGAAGTCGGACTACATCAAGAACATCAAGGCCGATCCCCGGGTACGGGTGCGGCTGAACGGCCGCTGGCACAACGGCGTCGCGCACCTGCTGCCCGACGACGACGCACACCAGCGGCTCAGGTCGCTGCCGCAGTTCAACAGTTTCGGGGTGCGCACGTTCGGCACCAACCTGCTGACGGTGCGGGTCGATCTCACCGACTGACTCCGACTGACTATTGACCCGACCCCGGAAGTAAAACTAAAGTCAGTTTCACTTTCCCCCGCCACCGTCGTCGATGGAGTTTCCGTGGAGTCGTTCGTACACCTGCGAAAAGGTCGCACCCCCAAGCGGTTACACGCCGATCTGGACGGGCTCAAGGACGACGAGCTGGGTCGCGGCGGGTTCGTCGGGCGGACGGCGAACATGTACCGCCGCCACGACCCCACCGCCTACCGCGCCGTCGGCCCGCTCAAGCCGATCGACGTGATGGCCTCCTCGCTCAAGCCCGGCGACGCCACCGACGCCGCGGGCGGGCCGCTGCTGATGTTCTCCAACCCGGACTGCCGGATCTCGCTGAGCCGGCGCGCCGAGGCGATGCCGTTCTTCGTCCGCCACATCGACGGCGACCTGCTGTCGTTCGTGCACGAGGGCTCGGGCCTGCTGGAAACCGAGTTCGGGCCGCTGCGCTACCGCGTCGGCGACTGGGTCTACATCCCGAAGGCCACCACCTGGCGGCAGGTGCCCGACGAGCAGACCACGCTGCTGATGATCGAGGCCACCGACGAGTTCCGGGTGCCGCCGGCCGGGCCGCTGGGCAGGCACTTCCCGTTCGACCCGTCGCAGGTGACGATCCCCGAACCGCAGGCCATCGACACCGGCGACGGGCCGCAGGTAGACGGAGAGTACGAGGTCAGGCTCATTCACGAGGGCGGGCCGACATCGCTGTTCTACCAACACAATCCGCTCGACGTGGAGGGCTGGCGCGGGGACAACTTCCCGTTCACGTTCAACATCGAGGACTACAACGTCGTCGCCAGCGAGAGCGTGCACCTGCCGCCGACGGTGCACCTGTTCATGCAGGCCACCGGCGTGGCGGTGATGAACTTCCTGCCCCGGCCCGCCGAGACGGTTCCGGGTACGGAGCGGCCGCCGTGGTACCACCGCAACGTCGACTACGACGAGATCGCGTTCTTCCACGGCGGTGACCTGTTCGGCATCCCGATGCCACCGGGCCTGATCAGCCACGCCCCGCAGGGTGTGCACCACGGCGCGCCGGAGAAGGCCCGCGAGCGGGCGCGGCGCAAGTTCGACGAACAGAACCGCGTCGACTGGAAGGTGATCGCGATCGACACGTCGCGCCGGCTCACCCCGTCGGCCGAGGTGCTGGCGCACGACCTGGGGCAGCACGCATGACCGCCACCACCGGGCAGACCGTGAAGTACGAGTACGACCGGATCCCGTACCTCGTTGCCTTCCAGAACAACTCGGGTGTCCGCGACGTCTACGGCGGGGTCGCCGAACTGGTCGTGCTGGAGAGCTACCTGCTCAAGCCGAAGGACAAGCCGTCCGACACCGTGCTGGTGTTCATGCACCCGATCGGCGGCGGCGCCTACCTGCCGATGATCAACGGGCTGGCCCGCGCCGGCCACCACGTCATCTACTGCAACAGCAGGTTCCGCGGCACCGACTCGGCGCTGCTGATGGAGAAGGTCGTCGAGGATCTCGGCGAGTGCATCAAGGACGCCAAGAACCGGCTCGGCTACTCCAAGGTGGTGCTGGCCGGTTGGAGCGGCGGCGGATCGCTGTCGGTGTTCTACCAGCAGCAGGCGCAGCACCCGACGATCACCGCCAGCCCGTCCGGCGACGGCCCGGACCTGACCAAGCTCGGGCTGATCCCCGCCGACGGGCTGATGCTGCTGGCCGCGCACATCAGCCGGCACGGCACGCTGACCGAATGGCTGGACGCGTCCATCCTCGACGAGTCCGACCCGACCAAGCGCGATCCCGAACTGGACCTGTACAACCCGGACAACCCCAACCAGCCGCCGTACAGCCAGGAGTTCCTGGCGCGCTACCGCGAGGCGCAGATCGCCCGCAACCGGCGGATCACCAAGTGGGTCAAGGAGAAACTCGCCGAGCTCAAGGCCGCCGGCCGGCCCGATGACGAGTACGCGTTCGTCGTGCACGGCACCATGGCCGACCCGCGCTGGCTGGACCCGACCGTCGACCCCAACGAGCGCAAACCCGGCACCTGCTACCTGGGCGACCCGCGGGTGGTCAACAACTCCCCCGTCGGCCTGGCCCGGTTCTGCACGCTGCGCAGCTGGCTGTCGCAGTGGAGCTACGACGACGCCAACGGCGACGCGGTCAAGGCGGGCCCGGACATCGCGGTGCCGACGCTGGTGATCGGCAACCTCGCCGACGACGCGTGCACGCCGAGCCATACCCGCCGGCTGTACGAGGCGATCGGGCATCATGACAAGGAAATGCATGAGATTCCCGGCGCGAACCACTACTACGCAGGTCCCGACCAGCGCGACAAGCTGCGCCAGGCGGTCGGGATCGTCACCGACTGGCTGCACCGGCACGGGTTCTCGCTATGAGCCCCGACAACACCGTCGTCGGACCCCTGGACGGCATCCGGGTTCTCGAACTCGGCACGCTGATCTCGGGACCGTTCGCGGGCCGTCTGCTCGGCGACATGGGCGCGGAGGTCATCAAGATCGAGCTGCCCAACTCCCCCGACCCGCTGCGCACCTGGGGGCAGGCCGAGCTCGACGGGCACCGGTTCTTCTGGACGGTGCACGCCCGCAACAAGAAGGCGGTCACGCTGGACCTGCGCAAGGCGGCGGGCCGCGAGCTGTTCCTGGACCTGGTCGAGCGTTCCGACATCATCGTCGAGAACTTCCGGCCCGGCACGCTGGAGAAGTGGAACCTCGGCTACGACGTTCTGCGCGAACGTAACCGGGGCATCATCCTGGTCCGGGTGTCCGGCTACGGGCAGACCGGACCGGAGGCGCACAAGGCCGGCTACGCCTCGGTGGCCGAGGCCGCCAGCGGGCTGCGCCACATGAACGGTTTCCCGGGCGGTCCGCCGCCGCGGCTGGCGCTGTCCCTGGGCGACACCCTGGCCGGCATGTTCGCCGCGCAGGGTGCGATGGCCGCGCTGTACCGGCGCACGGTCACCGGTGAGGGGCAGGTCGTCGACGCCGCGCTGACCGAGGCCTGCCTGGCGGTGCAGGAGTCCACGATCCCCGACTACGACGTCGGCGGTGTGGTGCGCGGACCGTCGGGCACCCGGCTGGAGGGCATCGCCCCGTCGAACATCTACCAGGCCGCCGACGGCAGCTGGGTGGTGATCGCGGCCAACCAGGACACCGTGTTCCGCCGGTTGTGCGACGCGATGGGCCAGCCCGAACTGGCCACCGACGAGCGGTTCGTCGACCACCTCGCCCGCGGGCGCAACCAGGACGAGCTGGACCGCATCATCGGCGAGTGGGCCGCGCAGCGTCAGCCCGACGACATCATCGAAACCCTCAGCGCCGCAGGGGTGATCGCGGGCCCGATCAACACGGTCGCCGAGGTGGTCAAGGATCCGCAGCTGCGGGCGCGCGGGATGCTCGTCGAGCACTTCGACGAGCGGGTGCAGCGCAACGTGCTCGGCCCCGGCGTGGTTCCGGTGCTGTCGCAGACCCCCGGCACGGTGCGGTCGGCGGGCCCGGCGCGGCCGGGTCAGCACAACGAGGAGATCTACTGCGGGCTGCTGGGCAAGACGGCCGCCGAACTCGAGGCGCTGCACGCGGAGGGGGTGCTGTGAACTCACTGCCCGAACACGTACGCATCCGGGACGTGTCGCTGCGCGACGGTCTGCAGATCGAGGACCCGATTCCGTTGGAGGGCAAGCTCGAACTGCTGGCCGCGATCGCCGCGACCGGGGTCAAGGAGATGGAGGCGACGGCGTTCGTGTCGCCGTCGAAGGTGCCCGCCCTGGCTGATGCGCCCGAGCTGGCGGCGCATCTGCAGGGCTTCCGCGACTCGCACGGTATCGAGTTCTCCGCGCTGGTGGCCAGCCCGAACGGCGCGAAACGCGCGATCGCGGCCGGGCTTTCGTCGATCGAGTACGTGGTGTCGGCGTCCGACGGACACAGCCGCGCCAACGTCGGGCGCACCTCAGCGGAGGCGACGGCGCTGATCCCGGAGATCACCGCGATCGCCCACGACAGCGGCGCGACCGTCGAGGTGATCGTGGCGACCACGTGGGACTGCCCGTTCGACGGGCCGACCCCGCACCAGCGTGTCGTCGACGTGATCACCACCGCGGTGCGCAGCGAGGTCGACCGGCTGGCGATCGCCGACACCATCGGCACCACCACCCCTCGGCGGGTGACCGAGACCATCGAGGCACTGCGCCCGCTGATCGGCGACATCCCGCTGGGCGCGCACTTCCACAACACCCGCGGTGCCGGGCTGGCCAGCGCGTACGCCGCGGTCAGCGCCGGGGTGACCCGGCTGGACGCGTCGGTCGGCGGGCTGGGCGGCTGCCCGTTCGCGCCCGGTGCCAGCGGCAACATCGCGACCGAGGACCTGGTGTACCTGTTGCGCGACAGCGGAATCGGTGTGGACGTCGACCTGGCCGCTGCGATCGACGCGGCCGCGGTGGCCCAGCGCCTGGTCGGCCACGAACTGCCGAGCGCGCTGCTGCGCGCCGGTGACCGGATCCTGGGCTGAGCCCGACGTGCCGCCGCAACCGCTGAGCGCCAAGGGCCGCCAGACGCGTGAGGCGATCGAGTTGGCGGCGCGCAAGCTGTTCGCCGAGCGCGGTTTTCACGGCACCACGCTGGGCGACATCACCGCCGCGGCCGGTAAGTCGCCCGCGGTGTTCTACCGCTACTTCAGCGACAAGGAGGACCTGCTGGCGGTGCTGGCCGAGCGGTTCCTGCACGAGGTGGTGGAGCCGTCGGGGTCGAGCATCGACCTGCCGTCGTCGCCGGACGACGACGGGTTCTTCCGCGCGGTGGTGACCGGCTACTGGAACATGTTCAAACAGAACATCGGGATCATGATCGCCGTCGCTCAGCTGGCCGCGACCCAGCCGCGGTTTGCCGCCGTGCAGAACGAGTTCCGCCGCCTCGGCATGAACATCGTCGCCGCCTCGGTGCGGCACGCGCAGGAGCAGGGCTACGCCGCCGACCTGAACCCCGAGCACACCGCGGCGGCCATCGCGCTGCTGTTCGAGAACTTCACCAGCGTGTTCGTCGGCGCCAACGGCCTCGGTGTGGAGATGACCGACGAGGACGCGATCACCACGCTGTCGAAGATCTGGAAGAAGACGCTGTACGGCTCCTAGCAGGCGAAGCGAAAGGAAATCACTGTGGATTTCGCCCTCCCCGACCATCTGCCCGGTCTGCTCGCCGAGATGGACGCGTTCATCGAAGCCGAGATCAAACCGCTGGAACGCGAGCACATCCAGTTCTTCGACAAACGCCGCGAGCACGCCCGCACCGACTGGGACAACGACGGGGTGCCGCGCCGGGAGTGGGAGGACCTGCTCGACGAGATGCGCAGGCGCGCCGACGCGGCCGGCTGGCTGCGCTACGGGCTGCCGTCGAAGTTCGGCGGCCGCGACGGCAGCAACATCGACATGGCGGTCATCCGGGAACATCTGGCGCACAAGGGGCTCGGCCTGCACAACGACCTGCAGAACGAGTCGTCGATCGTCGGGAACTTCCCGCAGGTCATCATGATGGACCGGTTCGGCACCGAACAGCAGAAGGCCGAGTGGATCGAGGCGCTGATCACCGGTGAGCGCTCGATGGCGTTCGGGCTGACCGAACCCAACCACGGCTCCGACGCCACCTGGCTGGAGACCACCGCGGTGCGCGACGGCTCAGGACCCGACGCGGGCTGGGTGATCAACGGCGCCAAGCGGTTCAACACCGGCGTGCACCGCGCCACCCACGACCTGGTGTTCGCCCGCACCTCCGGCGAGCCCGGTTCGGCGCGCGGCATCACCGCGTTCCTGGTGCCCACCGACGCGCCGGGGTTCAGCGTGCCGTACTACTGGTGGTCGTTCAACATGCCGACCGACCACGGCGAGGTGGTGCTCGACAACGTGCGGGTGCCCGCCGACGCGGTGCTCGGCGAGGTCGACGCGGGCTTGGAGGTCGGTCAGACGTTCCTGCACGAGAACCGGATCCGGCAGGCCGCCAGCAGCCTGGGCGCCGCGCAGTACTGCATCGACCGCGCGGTCGAATACGCCAACGAGCGCACCGTGTTCGGCAGGCCGCTGTCGTCGAACCAGGCCGTGCAGTGGCCGCTGGTGGAGTTGCAGACCGAGGCGCAGATGGTGCGGCTGCTGGTGTACTACGCGGCCACCGAACTGGACCGCAACCACCACATGGAGGTCTCGGACAAGGTGTCGATGGCCAACTACCGCGCCAACCGGCTGGTGTGCGACGCCGCCGACCGGGCGATGCAGGTGTTCGGCGGGGTGGGCTACAGCCGTCACGAACCGTTCGAGCACATCTATCGCCACCACCGCCGTTACCGGATCACCGAGGGCGCCGAGGAGATCCAGATCCGGCGGGTGGCGCAGCGGCTGTTCGGGTTCGGCAAGAAGCCCAAGAAGTGAGCGCAGAACTCGCCGACGCGCTCACCGCGGTGCTGCGCCCGGTGCTCGGTGAGACCGTCGCCGTCGAGAACCTGCACGCGCTGACCGGCGGGGCGAGCCGCACCACCTGGGCGTTCGACGCGGTCACCGACACCCGGCGGGCGCTGATCCTGCGCACCGGGCTGCCCGATGAGGTGCACGCCCCGATGGAGTTGGAGGCCGCGGTGCAGCAGCGCGCGGCCGCCGCGGGCGCACCGGTGCCGCACATCCTGACCGCGTCCAACTCCCCTGCGGCGCTGGGCAATCCGTACCTGATCTGCGACGCGATCGCCGGTGAGACGATCGTGCGCAGGATCTACCGTTCACTCGACGACGCCGGTCGCGCCCGGCTGCTGCGCCGGTGCGCCGAGGCGCTGGCCGCGATCCACCGGGCCGACTACACCGGTGTCGGGGTGCCGCCGTCGGACCAGCTGACCGAGTGGCGCGACCAGCTCGACGAAATGGGCGACACCACCGCCACTTTCGAGTGGGCGTTTCGCTGGCTGGAAGCCAACCGGCCGGACCCCACACCGCAGGTGCTGGTGCACGGCGACTTCCGGATGGGCAACCTGATCGTCGACGACAACGGCCTGGCCGCGGTGCTGGACTGGGAACTGGTGCACCTCGGCGAGGTGTACGAGGATCTCGCCTGGTTCTGCATCCGGGCGTGGCGGTTCGGCGCGCCGGAGGAGATGGGCGCCGGCGGGCTGGGCAGCGTCGAGACCTTCCTGGCGGCCTACGAGGCGGCGGCCGGGGTGATGCTGGACCGCGACGCGTTCCGCTGGTGGCTCACCGTGGCCACCCTGCGCTGGGGGGTGATCTGCCGCTACCAGGCCGAACGCCACCTGTCCGGACAGACCGAGTCGGTGGAGCTCGCCGCAATCGGCCGACGGGTCGCCGAAACCGAGTGGGACGTGCTGGATCTGCTGCAGGGAGGAGGTCCGCGATGAGTTGGCTGTACGGCCGCCCGACCGCGGCCGAACTGGTCGCCGCCGTCGCCGGGTTCCTGGAGAACGACGTGCGCGCCGCGACCGCGCCCGGCGGCGGGGCCGACACCGGTCAGGTGAACTTCCACGCCCGCGTCGCGGCCAACGTGCTGCGCATCGTCGAACGCGAGTTGCTCGACACCTCCGCCGGCGAGGTCACCGACGCCCTGGCCGCGCTCGGCTACCCGGATGAGCCGTCGCTGGCGGCGGCGATCCGCGCCGGTGAGCTCGACGGACGGGCCGACGAGCTGCTCCCGGTGCTGCGGACGGTGGTGCGCCACCGCCTCGACGTCAACCACCCCGGCTACTACTAGGCGATTTGGGCGTGAAAACGTTCGCTGAGCGAACGGAATCACTCACAAATCGCGGGTGATGCGGGCCAGCCAGGCGGGCTCGTCGACCAGGGTGCCCACCGGCAGGCCGAACGCCTCGGCGTGCGACTCGCCGATCACCCCGCGGTAGGTGGTCTCGACCAGCGACTCCACCTGCCAGCCGTCGGTGAACGCGCCGCGGATGTCGGCCGCGCTGACCTGCGGCCCGAACCCCCGCCCGGCGTCCGACAGCGCCAGCACGTACACCACTCCCCCGGGATTGCACGCGGTGTGCAGGCTGCGCGCATACCGGCGTCGGTCGTCGGCGTCGAAGATGTGGAACAGCGCGCTGTCGAGGATGGTGTCGTAACCGGGCTCGAGGTTGAACGCATCGCCCACCGCGAAGCGTGCGTCCACCCCGGCGGTCTCGGCGTTGCGCCGGGCGACCTCGACCGCCGTCGGGGCGGCGTCGACGCCGAGCACGTCGTAGCCGAGGCGGGTGAGCAGGATGGTGTGCTCCCCGGCGCCGCATCCGATGTCGAGCACCCGGCCGCGGAAGGCGCCGCTGCGTTCCAGCTCGACGACCGCCGGTTGCGGTTGGCCGATGATCCACGGCGCGAAACCGCTCTTGTAGGAGTCGTCGAACAGCGAGACAGTAGGTGTTGTATCCATGACGCCAGTGTTCAACCTCAAGCGTCGTTGAGGTCAAGGAGGACCTGTGAGCGCACCGATCACCGACGTCGCCGAGTCGTTGTTCACCGCCATCGAGGCCGGTGACCGCGACGCGGTGAGCCGGCTGTGGAGCGAGGACATCGTGGTCTGGAAGACCGCTGACCGCGACCGCGACAAGCAGCGGGCGCTGCGGGTCATCGACTGGTTCATCGGGGCGACGACACGGCGCCGCTATGAGATCCTCGACAGGGAGCTGTTCGACGGCGGGTTCGTCCAGCAGCACATCCTGCATGCCACCGGACGCACCGGCGGCGACATCGAGATGCGGGTGTGCCTGGTGGTCCGGGTGAACAGCGACGGGCTGATCACCTCGATAGCCGAGTACTTCGACCCCGCCGAGATCGCCCCGCTTCTCCAGCAGCCGTGAGGAGACGACATGACAAGCCTGAGCGAGCTTTTCAGCGATCCCGGTTCGACGGGCAGCTGGACACTGGACCCGGCGGGCTCCTCGATCGCGGCGAGAAGCAGGACGATGTGGGGCCTGGTGCCGGTCACCGTGCGGTTCACCGAGTTCACCGGTGAGGGTGAACTCGCCGCTCCGCAAACGGTTTCCGGGCGGGTGGTGATCACGGTGGCGTCGCTGCGCACCGGGATCGGTAAACGCGACGAACACCTGCGATCCGCCGATTTCTTTGACGCCGAGCGGTTTCCGGACATCGAGGTGCTCGTCACCGGCGCCGACGCGATCGACGGCGACACGGTGAACCTGCGGGCCCGGCTGACCATCAAGGCCACCACCAAACCGCTGACACTGCCGACCACGGTCACCCCGGTCGGCGACGGCGGGATGCGGCTGTCCGCGCGGGCCGACATCAACCGCCGCGACTTCGGGGTCGACGGCAACCTGGTGGGCATGATCGGCGACCGTGTGACGATCTCCGGCGACTTGGTGTTCCGGCACGCCCGCTAGCCGTACCATCACCGCATGGTCGAGTCATCGCGTCCGCTGCGGGTCCTCGTCTACAGCGACAACCCGCGAACCCGCGAACAGGTGCAACTGGCGCTCGGCAGGCGGGTCCACCCGGAACTGCCGGAGCTGACCTATGTCGAGGTGGCGACGGGCCCGATGGTCATCCGCAAGATGGACGAGGGCGGCTTCGATCTGGTGATCCTCGACGGCGAGGCCACCCCGGTCGGCGGGCTGGGGATCGCCAAGCAGCTCAAGGACGAACTCGAGGACTGCCCACCCGTCCTGGTGCTCACCGGCCGCGCCGACGACGCGTGGCTGGCCCGGTGGTCGCGCGCGGAGGCCGCGGTCCCGCATCCAATCGATCCGATCCGGCTGGGTGAGGCGGTCGCGGGGCTGCTGCGCAGCCCGGTCTCCTGAGCACCGACCAGCACCGTCATCCGGCACCGCCGGAAAGCACCGTCAATTAGCCGGATACCCGTATTCGCCTGTCGCACAGTCTGTTCGAGGCACGACGGCATCGCCAGACGTTGCTAATAGCGATACTAACCAAAACGTGTGGCGCAGATCGCAAACCTCGCTAGTGTGTGGGTAAGCTCACACCGACAGCCCACAAGGGAGCGTCTGCGCGGTATGGATCTGTACACGCCAATCCTGGTGCTCGGGGCGATCGCGGCGGCCTTCGCCGTCGGCTCGGTCGCCGTTGTTGCTCTGCTGATCGGACCCCGGCGCTACAACCGGGCCAAGCTCGAGGCCTACGAGTGCGGGATCGAACCCGTTCCGCACGGCGGGGCCTCCGGTCAGCCCACCGGCCAGCGGTTTCCCATCAAGTACTACCTGACCGCGATGTTGTTCATCATCTTCGACATCGAGATCGTCTTCCTCTACCCGTGGGCGGTGGCGTTCGACAGCCTCGGACTGTTTGCCCTGGTAGAGATGCTGCTCTTCATGCTGACGGTCTTCGTGGCCTACGCGTACGTCTGGCGACGAGGAGGCCTGGAATGGGACTAGAGGAACAGCTACCCGGCGGGATCCTGCTGTCCACCGTGGAGAAGGTGGTCGGCTACATCCGCAAGGGCTCGCTGTGGCCGGCAACGTTCGGCCTGGCCTGCTGCGCCATCGAGATGATGGCGACCGCGGGCCCGCGATTCGACATCTCCCGCTTCGGGATGGAGCGGTTCTCGGCCACCCCGCGGCAGGCCGATCTGATGATCGTCGCAGGCCGGGTCAGCCAGAAGATGGCGCCGGTGCTGCGCCAGATCTACGACCAGATGGCCGAACCGAAATGGGTGCTGGCGATGGGCGTGTGCGCCTCGTCGGGCGGCATGTTCAACAACTACGCGATCGTGCAGGGCGTCGACCACGTCGTCCCGGTGGACATCTACCTGCCCGGCTGCCCGCCCCGCCCGGAGATGCTGCTGCACGCGATCCTCAAGCTGCACGACAAGATTCAGGAGATGCCGCTCGGCGTGCACCGCGAGGAGGCGGTCCGCGCGGCCGAGGAGGCGGCACTGTCGGCGACCCCGACGGTCGAGCTGAAGGGCCTGCTGCGATGACCGAGCAGAACCGCCCCGACGCGCCGGAGGTCATCGGCGTGCGGCGCGGCATGTTCGGCAACCGCGACACCGGCGACACCTCCGGATACGGCCGGCTGGTGCGGACGGTGGCGTTGCCGGGCAGCTCCCCGCGCCCGTACGGCGGCTATTTCGACGAGGTCGTCGACCGGCTGGCCGAGGTGCTCGGCGAGGACGGCTACGCGGAGTCCATCGAACGGGTGGTGGTCTACCGCGACGAGCTCACCCTCGAGATCGAGCGCACCCAGCTGCCGACGGTGGCCCAGGCGCTGCGCGACGACCCGCAGCTGCGCTTCGAGCTGTGCCTGGGCGTCAGCGGTGTGCACTACCCCGAGGACGCCGGCCGCGAACTGCACGCGGTGTATCCGCTGATGTCAATCACCCACAACCGGCGGATCCGGATGGAGGTCGCCGCCCCCGACGCCGACCCGCACATCCCGTCGCTGTACCGGGTGTATCCCACCGTCGACTGGCATGAGCGCGAGACCTACGACTTCTTCGGGATCATCTTCGACGGCCACCCGTCGCTGACCCGCATCGAGATGCCCGACGACTGGGTGGGGCATCCGCAGCGCAAGGACTACCCGTTGGGCGGTATCCCGGTGCAGTTCAAGGGCGCCGAGATCCCGCCGCCCGACCAGCGGAGGGCCTACAACTGATGACGATCAACCACGTACCACCCACCCAGGGCGAATCGGCATCGGACGGCGGCGAGCGCGTTGTCGTTGTGGGCGGCCAGGATTGGGACGAGGTGGTGCGGGCCGCTCGGGAGGCCGCCGCCGCGCACGCCGGTGAGCGCATCGTCGTCAACATGGGCCCGCAGCATCCGTCCACCCACGGCGTGCTGCGGCTGATCCTCGAGATCGAGGGCGAGACGATCGTGTCCGCCCGGTGCGGAATCGGATACCTGCACACCGGCATTGAGAAGAACCTCGAGTTCCGCACCTGGACGCAGGGCGTCACGTTCGTCACCCGGATGGACTACCTGTCGCCGTTCTTCAACGAGACCGCCTACTGCCTGGCCGTCGAGAAGCTGCTCGGCGTCACCGACGACATCCCCGAGCGCGCCAGCGTGATCCGCGTGATGATGATGGAGCTCAACCGGATCTCCTCGCATCTGGTCGCACTGGCCACCGGCGGTATGGAACTGGGCGCGATGAGCGCGATGTTCTACGGCTTCCGGGAACGCGAGCAGATCCTGTCGGTGTTCGAGACCGTCACGGGCCTGCGGATGAACAGCGCCTACGTCCGGCCCGGCGGCGTGGCCGTCGACCTGCCCGACGAGGCCATCCCGCAGATCCGCGACCTGCTCAAGCTGATGCCCAAGCGACTCAAGGATCTCGAGGACCTGCTCAACGAGAACCCCATCTGGAAGGCCCGCACCCAGGGCATCGGCTACCTCGACCTGACCGGCTGCATGGCCCTGGGCATCACCGGACCGTGTCTGCGCTCGACCGGCCTGCCGCACGACCTGCGCCGCGCCCAGCCGTACTGCGGTTACGAGACCTACGAGTTCGACGTCATCACCGACCCGGGCTGTGACTCCTACGGCCGCTACCTGATCCGGGTCAAGGAGATGCACGAGTCGCTCAAGATCATCGAGCAGTGCCTCGACCGGCTCAAGCCCGGCCCGGTGATGATCGAGGACAAGAAGCTGGCCTGGCCCGCCGACCTGAAGGTCGGCCCGGACGGGCTGGGCAACTCGCCGGAGCACATCGCCAAGATCATGGGCCACTCGATGGAGGGCCTGATCCACCACTTCAAGATCGTGACCGAGGGCATCCGGGTGCCACCCGGTCAGGTGTACGTCGCAATCGAGTCTCCCCGAGGCGAACTCGGCGTGCACATGGTCTCCGACGGCGGTACCCGCCCCTACCGGGTGCACTACCGCGATCCGTCGTTCAACAACCTGCAGGCCGTGGCCGCGATGTGCGAGGGCGGCATGGTCGCCGACGCCATCACCGCGGTGGCGTCGATCGACCCCGTGATGGGTGGAGTGGACAGGTAGATGAGCATATTCCTCGAGCTTGGTCAGCGACCCGACGAACCCGGCCCGCCGATCCACGGGCCGGTGTCGTATCCGGATGACGTCGAGCAGCGACTGGCGGCCGACGCCGAGAAGATCATCGCGCGCTACCCGCAGGCCCGTTCGGCGCTGCTGCCGCTGCTGCACCTGGTGCAGGCCGAGGACGGCTGCCTGACCCCGGCGGGAATCGCCTTCTGCGCCAGGAGGTTGGGGCTGACCGACGCCGAGGTCACCGCGGTGGCGACGTTCTACTCGATGTACCGGCGCACCCCGACCGGCGACTACCTCGTCGGCGTGTGCACCAACACGCTGTGCGCGATCATGGGCGGCGACGCGATCCTGGAGTCGCTGCAGCAGCACCTCGGCATCCACGCCGGCGAGACCACCGAGGACGGCCGGATCACGCTCGAACACGTCGAGTGCAACGCGGCGTGCGACTACGCCCCGGTCGTGATGGTCAACTGGGAGTTCTACGACAACCAGACCCCGTCGTCGGCACGCGATCTCGTCGACGGGCTGCGCTCCGGTACTCCCCCGGCCCCGACCCGCGGTTCGGCGCCGCTGTGCACGTTCCGCGAGACCGCCCGCACCCTGGCCGGACTGCCCGACCCCCGGCAGGGCAGCGAGCGGGTCGGCGAGGCGACGCTGGCCGGGCTGCGCGTCGCGCGTGACCGCGGGATGACCGCACCCGATCCGGACAGCCCTGAAACCACCTCGGATGCAACGGATTCGCAGTCATGACAGCACTGACCCCCGTGCTCAGCCGGTTCTGGGACGAACCGGAACCATGGACGCTGGACACCTACCGGCGCCACGACGGTTACCGCGCCCTGGAGCGGGCGCTGAAGATGGACCCCGACGAGGTCATCACGTTCGTCAAGGACTCCGGGCTGCGCGGCCGCGGCGGCGCGGGCTTCCCGACCGGCACCAAGTGGTCGTTCATCCCGCAGGACGGCGAAGCCGGCGCCAAACCGCACTACCTGGTGATCAACGCCGACGAGTCGGAACCCGGTACGTGCAAAGACATTCCGCTGATGCTGACCACCCCGCACTTCCTGGTGGAGGGCGCCATCATCGCGGCCTACGCGATCCGCGCACACCACGCGTTCATCTACCTGCGCGGTGAGGTGGTGCCGGTGCTGCGCCGACTGCACGCCGCGGTGGCCGAGGCCTACGAGGCCGGGTACCTGGGCACCGACATCCTCGGCTCCGGGTTCGACCTGGAGCTGATCGTGCACGCCGGCGCGGGCGCCTACATCTGCGGTGAGGAGACCGCCCTGCTGGACTCGCTGGAGGGCCGCCGCGGCCAGCCCCGGCTGCGGCCGCCGTTCCCGGCGGTCGCCGGCCTGTACGCCTGCCCGACGGTGGTCAACAACGTCGAGTCGATCTCCAGCGTGCCGCCGATCCTGCTCAACGGCATCGACTGGTTCCGCTCGATGGGCAGCGAGAAGTCCCCGGGGTTCACGCTGTACTCACTGTCGGGCCACGTCGCCCGGCCGGGCCAGTACGAGGCGCCGCTGGGTATCACGCTGCGCGAACTGCTCGAGTACGCGGGCGGGATCCGGGCCGGCCACCGGCTGAAGTTCTGGACCCCGGGCGGGTCGTCGACGCCGCTGCTGACCGACGAACACCTCGACGTGCCGCTGGACTACGAGGGGATGGCGGGCGCCGGGACCATGCTCGGCACCAAGGCGTTGCAGATCTTCGACGAGACCACCTGCGTGGTCCGGGCGGTGCGGCGGTGGACGGAGTTCTACGCACACGAGTCGTGCGGCAAGTGCACCCCGTGCCGGGAGGGCACCTACTGGCTGACGCAGATCTACGAGCGTCTGGAGACCGGCCGGGGCACCGAGGCCGACATCGACAAGCTGCTCGACATCTCCGACAACATCTTCGGAAAGTCGTTCTGCGCGCTGGGCGACGGTGCGGCGTCGCCGATCATCTCGTCGATCAAGCACTTCCGCGACGAGTACATCGCGCACCTCGACGGCGGATGCCCGTTCGACCCGCACGCTTCCGCGCTGATGGCGACCGAGGGGGCGGGAGTGTGATGGCTCAGTTACTCCGCAGGGAGATGGGGGTTCGATGACACAGACCGCTGACACCGGGCCGGCCACCGACGTCGAGATGGTGCACCTGACCATCGACGATGTCGAGCTCAGTGTGCCCAAGGGCACGTTGGTGATTCGCGCCGCCGAGCTGATCGGCATCCAGATCCCCCGGTTCTGCGACCACCCGCTGCTCGACCCCGTCGGCGCCTGCCGGCAGTGCCTGGTCGAGGTCGAGGGTCAGCGCAAACCGCTGGCGTCGTGCACCACCACCTGCACCCCGGACATGGTGGTGCGCACCCAGTTCACCTCACCGGCCGCCGACAAGGCGCAGCAGGGCGTAATGGAGCTGCTGCTGATCAACCATCCGCTGGACTGCCCGATCTGCGACAAGGGCGGCGAGTGCCCGCTGCAGAACCAGGCGATGTCGACCGGACGGACCGAGACGCGCTTCGAGGACGTCAAGCGCACGTTCCCCAAGCCGATCAACATCTCGTCGCAGGTGCTGCTGGACCGCGAACGCTGCGTGCTGTGCGCCCGCTGCACGCGGTTCTCCCAACAGATCGCCGGCGACCCGTTCATCGACCTGCTGGAACGCGGTGCGCGCCAACAGGTCGGCATCGCGACCGGGGAACCGTTCGAGTCGTACTTCTCCGGCAACACGGTGCAGATCTGCCCGGTCGGCGCCCTCACCGGCGCCGCCTACCGGTTCCGCGCCCGGCCCTTCGACCTGGTGTCCAGCCCGAGCGTGTGCGAGCACTGCGCGTCCGGCTGCGCCCAGCGCACCGACCACCGGCGCGGAAAGGTGATGCGGCGGCTGGCCGGTGACGATCCCCAGGTCAACGAGGAGTGGAACTGCGACAAGGGCCGGTGGGCGTTCACCTACACCACCCAGGGCGACCGCATCACCACCCCGCTGATCCGCGACGAGGACGGTAGGCTGCGCCCCGCGTCCTGGTCGGAGGCGCTCACGGTGGCCAGCACCGGGCTGGCGGCCGCCCGCGGCAGCGCCGGCGTGCTGGTGGGTGGCCGCGCGACGGTCGAGGACGCCTACGCGTACGCCAAGTTCGCCCGGATCGTGCTGGGTACCAACGACATCGACTTCCGCTCCCGCCCGCACAGCGCCGAGGAGACCGACTTCCTGGCCGCACACGTCGCGGGGCGGCCGATGACGGTCACCTACTCCGACCTGGAGAACGCACCGGCGGTGCTGCTGGCCGGCTTCGAGCCGGAAGAGGAATCGCCGATCGTGTTCCTGCGGCTGCGCAAGGCGGTGCGCAAGAAGGGGCTGCGGGTCGCCTCGATCGCCCCGTTCGCGTCGCGCGGGCTGACCAAACTCAGCGGGCGGTTGATCATGACCGCGCCCGGCCGGGAGGCCGCCGCGCTCGACGCCCTCGCCGACGACGCCACGCTGCGGCTGCCCGGCGCGGTCATCCTCGTCGGCGAGCGACTGGCCACCTCGCCCGGAGCGCTCACGGCCGCAACGCGATTGGCCGCGGCGACCGGGGCCCGGCTGGCGTGGATCCCCCGGCGCGCCGGCGAACGCGGCGCGGTCGAGGCCGGCGCGCTGCCCAACCTGCTGCCGGGCGGCCGCCCGGTCGCCGACGCCACCGCGCGGCAGGAGACCGCCGCGGCCTGGTTCGTCGGCGACATACCGAGCACCCCGGGCCGGGACACCGCCGCCATCCTCGAGGCCGCGCGCGCCGGTGATCTGGGCGCACTGCTGGTCGGCGGGGTGGAGGTCGCCGACCTGCCCGACCCGCATGCGGCGCTGGCCGCGATCGAGGCCACCCCGTTCGTGGTCAGCCTGGAACTGCGCGAGAGCGCGGTCACCGCCGTCGCCGACGTGGTGTTCCCGGTCGCGCCCGTGGTGGAGAAGGCTGGGTCGTTCGTCAACTGGGAGGGCAGGATCCGGCCGTTCGAGCCGTCGCTGAAGACCGCGGCCAGCCCCGATCTGCGGGTGCTGAACTTCCTGGCCGAGGAGCTCGGGGTGGTGCTGAACCTGCCCGACGCCGCCGCGGCCGCCGCCGACATGGCCCGGCTGGGTCAGTGGTCGGGCCCGCGCGCCGCCGCACCGGAGGTCGCGGCCCCGCCCGCCGACACGCCTGCGGAGGGCCAGGCCGTGCTGGCGGGCTGGCGGATGCTGCTCGACGGCGGACGACTGCAGGACGGCGAACCCCATCTCGCAGGCACCGCGCGCACGCCGGTGGTGCGGCTGTCGAAGGGCACCGCCACCGAGATCGGAGCCGCCGACGGGGATCTGGTGACGGTGCGGACCCCGCGCGGCACCATCACCCTTCCGCTGGCCGTCACCGACATGGCCGACCGGGTGGTGTGGCTGCCGCTGAACTCCCCCGGCTCCGCGGTGCA
The DNA here is from genome assembly GCF_001583415.1 of Mycolicibacterium phlei. Next base: position 1,810,029 of record NZ_CP014475.1, on the reverse strand, counting down.
CCTGAGGCTGGGCGCGGTGCCGGGTGATGTCGTCTCGATCGGGAGGGCCGACTCGTGACGTACCCCGATCCCACTCTGTTCGGCCACGACCCGCTGTGGCTGGTGATCATCAAGGCTGTGGCGGTCTTCGCGTTCCTGATGCTGTCGGTGCTCGCCGCGATCCTCATCGAACGCAAGCTGCTGGGCCGCATGCAGATGCGGTTCGGCCCGAACCGCGTCGGCCCCAAGGGATTACTGCAGTCGCTGGTCGACGGGGTGAAGCTGGCGCTCAAGGAGGGCCTGATCCCCACCGGGGTGGACAAGTTCGTCTACCTGGCCGCGCCGATCATCGCGGCGGTGCCCGCGTTCATCGCGTTCGCGGTCATCCCGATGGGCGGTGAGGTGTCGATCTTCGGTCACCGCACCGCGCTTCAGCTCACCGACATGCCCGTCGCGGTGCTCTACATCCTGGCCGCGACCTCGATCGGCGTGTACGGCATCGTGCTGGCCGGCTGGGCCAGCGGGTCGACGTACCCGCTTCTCGGCGGGATCCGTTCCAGCGCACAGGTGATCTCCTACGAGGTCGCGATGGCGCTGTCGTTCGTCGCGGTGTTCATGTACGCGGGCACGATGTCGACGTCGGGCATCGTCGCCGCACAGGACGGCGTCTGGTTCGTGTTCCTGCTGCTGCCGTCGTTCCTGGTGTACGTGGTGTCGATGGTCGGTGAGACCAACCGCGCGCCCTTCGATCTGCCCGAGGCCGAGGGTGAACTCGTCGGCGGCTTCCACACCGAGTACTCGTCGATCAAGTTCGCGATGTTCATGCTCGCCGAGTACATCAACATGGTGACCGTGTCGTCGCTGGCGACCACGATGTTCCTGGGTGGCTGGCACGCGCCGTGGCCGATCAACATGTGGGACGGCGCCAACACCGGGTTCTGGCCGCTGTTGTGGTTCGTCGCCAAGGTCTGGACGTTCATGTTCCTGTACTTCTGGCTGCGCGCCACCCTGCCGCGGCTGCGCTACGACCAGTTCATGGGGCTGGGCTGGAAGATCCTGATCCCGTTCTCGCTGGCCTGGATCGTGCTGGTCTCGACTGCCCGCGCCCTGCGCAACGAGGGGATGCCCCAGGTCACCACCACGCTGGCGGCGCTGGCGGTGTTCGTCGCACTGCTCATCGTCGCCGCGCTGTGGCGCCGAACCCGCCGCCGGGGTGACCGCGAGATCCCGGTCCAGAAGCTGGATCCGGCCGTCTTCCCCACCCCGCCGCTACCGACCCCTGTCAAGGAGCGAGCAGATGCCTAAATTCCTCGAGGCCATCAAGGGTTTCGGAGTCACCTTCGGAACCATGTTCAAAAAGCCCATCACCGAGGAGTATCCGGAGAAGCCGGGGCCGGTGGCCCGGCGGTACCACGGCCGCCATCAGCTCAACCGGTACCCGGACGGGCTGGAGAAGTGCATCGGCTGCGAACTGTGCGCGTGGGCGTGTCCCGCCGACGCCATCTACGTCGAGGGCGCCGACAACACCGAGCACGAACGGTACTCACCCGGTGAGCGGTACGGGCGCGTCTACCAGATCAACTACCTGCGCTGCATCGGCTGCGGGCTGTGCATCGAGGCGTGTCCCACCCGCGCCCTGACGATGACCAACGACTACGAATTGGCCGACGACAACCGCCAAGACCTCATCTACGGCAAGGACAAGCTGCTGGCCCCGCTGGAGCCCGGGATGCTGCCGCCACCGCATCCGATGGCACCCGGCACCACCGACGACGACTACTACCTCGGCAGGGTCGGTCCCGTCACCACCGATGCGACCGTCGGAGACGGCCGATGACCTCCGCGGTTCTGACCGCCGGGGCCGAGGACATCCCGGGACTGACGACGACCACCGAGGCGGTGCTGTTCTGGGTGTTCGGCACCGTCGCGGTGATCGGCGCGCTCGGGGTGATCTCCGCCCGCAAGGCCGTGTACAGCGCGATGTTCCTGGCGCTGACGATGATCGTGCTGGCGGTCATCTACATCACCCAGGGGGCGCTGTTCCTCGGCGTCGTGCAGGTGGTGGTCTACACCGGCGCGGTGATGATGCTGTTCTTGTTCGTGCTGATGCTCATCGGCGTCGACTCCGCGGAGTCGTTGGTGGAAACGATTCGCGGACAACGGGTCGCGGCGATCGTCGCCGGCGTCGGCCTGGGCATCGTGCTGATCGCAGGCATCGGCAACGTGTCCGCGGGCGGGTTCACCGGGCTGGCGCAGGCCAACGCCGGCGGCAACGTGGAGGGCCTGGCCGCGCTGATCTTCGTGCGCTACCTGTGGGCGTTCGAACTCACCAGCGCGCTGCTGATCACCGCGGCCCTGGGCGCGATGGTGCTGGCGCACCGGGAGCGGTTCGAGCGCCGCAAGTCCCAGCGCGAGCTCGCCGAGGAACGCTTCCGGCCCGGCGGCTACCCGACGACGCTGCCCAATCCCGGTGTGTTCGCCCGCAACAACGCCGTCGACATCGCGGCCCGGCTGCCCGACGGTTCGCCGTCACCGCTGTCGGTCAGCCCGACGCTGCGGCAGCGCACCGTTCCCGACGACGGTTTCGCGAAGTACACCGGAGGTGATGCGTGAACCCCGACTACTACCTGTATCTGTCGGCACTGTTGTTCACGATCGGCGGCGCCGGAGTGCTGTTGCGCCGCAACGCCATCGTCATGTTCATGTGCGTCGAGCTGATGCTCAACGCGTGCAACCTGGCGTTCGTGTCGTTCTCCCGGATGCACGGGCAGCTCGACGGTCAGGTGGTGGCGTTCTTCACGATGGTCGTCGCCGCGTGCGAGGTGGTGGTCGGCCTCGCGATCATCATGACCATCTTCCGTGCCCGCCAATCGGCTTCGGTCGACGACGCGAATCTGCTCAAACACTAGGGGCGCGATGACGATTCCTGTGTGGCTGACCATCGCACTGCCGCTGGCCGGTGCGGCGATCCTGCTGCTGGGCGGCCGGCGCACCGACGCCTGGGGACATCTGCTGGGCACGCTGGCCGCGCTGGCGTCGTTCGTCGTCGGGGCGGTGCTGTTCGCGGGCATGCTGGGCCGCGACGCCGAACACCGCGCCGTGCACGAGGCGCTGTTCTCCTGGGTGCCGGTCGGCGGTCTTCAGGTCGACTTCGGCCTGCAACTCGACCAGCTGTCCATGTGCTTCGTGCTGCTGATCACCGGGGTGGGCTCGCTGATCCACATCTACTCGATCGGCTACATGGCCGAGGATCCGGGCCGGCGGCGCTTCTTCGCATACCTCAACCTGTTCCTGGCGGCGATGCTGCTGCTGGTGCTGGCGGACAACTACCTCGGCCTCTACGTCGGGTGGGAGGGCGTCGGCCTGGCGTCGTATCTGCTCATCGGGTTCTGGTCGCACAAACCGTCGGCGGCCGCCGCGGCCAAGAAGGCGTTCGTGGTCAACCGCGTCGGCGACATGGGTCTGGCGATCGCGCTGATGGTGATGTTCGCCTACCTCGGCACCATCTCGTACGCGGGGGTTTTCGACGCGGCGCCGGGCGCCTCGGAAGGGGTGCTCACCGCGATCGGCCTGCTGCTGCTGCTGGCCGCGTGCGGTAAGTCCGCGCAGGTGCCGCTGCAGTCCTGGCTCGGTGACGCGATGGAGGGCCCGACGCCGGTGTCGGCGTTGATCCACGCCGCCACGATGGTCACCGCCGGTGTGTACCTGATCGTGCGGTCCGGGCCGGTGTTCGATCTCGCCCCGACGGCGCAGCTGGGCGTGGTGATCGTCGGCGCAGTCACGCTGCTGTTCGGCGCGATCATCGGCTGCGCCAAGGACGACATCAAGAAAGCCCTTGCCGCGTCGACGATGTCGCAGATCGGCTACATGGTGCTGGCCGCGGGTCTCGGCCCGGTCGGCTACGCGTTCGCGATCATGCACCTGCTGACCCACGGCTTCTTCAAGGCGGGCCTGTTCCTCGGCGCCGGCTCGGTCATGCACGCGATGGACGACGAGGTCAACATGCGCCGCTACGGTGGCCTGCGCAAGGCGCTGCCGATCACGTTCGCCACGTTCGGCCTCGGATACCTCGCGATCATCGGGGTGCCGCCGCTGGCCGGCTTCTTCTCCAAGGACGGCATCATCGAGGCCGCGCTCGACGCCGGCGGGGCCAAGGGCATCATCCTGGGCGGCGCGACGATCCTCGGCGCCGGGATCACCGCCTTCTACATGACCCGCGTCATGCTGATGACGTTCTTCGGCGAGAAGCGCTGGGCCGAAACGGCTCACCCGCATGAGGCGCCCGCGGTGATGACCTGGCCGATGATCCTGCTGGCCGTCGGGTCCGTCGGCTCCGGTGCGGCGTTCGCGATCGGCGGCACGCTCGAGCACTGGCTCGAACCCGTCGTCGGCAGCCACGAGGTGCACCACGTCGCCCCGGTGTGGGTGGTGACCACGGTGATCCTGGCGGTGGTCGCGGTGGGTGTCGCGATCGCCTACCGGATGTATGCGACCAGACCGGTGCCCGCCGAGGTTCCGGACGGCTCGGCGCTGACGGTGGCCGCCCGCCGGGACCTCTACGGCGACGCGTTCAACGAAGCGGCGTTCATGCGGCCCGGGCAGCGGCTGGCGCGCGGGCTGGTCGAGATCGACGACGAGGCGGTCGACGGCGCGGCCTCCGGCCTGGCCGCCGGGGTGGCGCGGTTGTCGGCGGGGCTGCGCGGGCTCCAGACCGGCTACGCGCGCTCGTACGCGCTGTCGATGCTCTCCGGTGCGGTTCTGGTGGTCGCGGCGATCCTGGCGGTGCAACTATGGTGAGCAATTTTCCCTGGCTGACCCTGCTGTGGGCGACACCCACGCTCGGCGCGGTGGTGACGATCCTGCTGCCGGGATCGCAACGGGTCCTGGCGAAGTGGTTCGCCCTGGCCGTGTCGATCGCGGTGCTGGTGCTCACCGGCGTGGTGGCGCTCGGCTTCCAGCCCGGCGGCGAGCGGTACCAGTTCGTCGAATCACACCGCTGGATACCGTCGTTCGGCACCGGCTACATCCTGGGCGTCGACGGTATCGCGCTGGCGATCGTCGTGCTGACCGCCGTGCTGGTGCCGCTGCTGATCGTCGCCGGCTGGAACGACGCCGACCGGCTCACCGGTCTGCGCGGACGTTCGGTGCAGACCTACCTGGCACTGACCCTGGCTGTCGAGGCCATGGTCATCATGTCGCTGGTCTCGCTGGACATCCTGCTGTTCTACGTGTTCTTCGAGGCGATGCTGATCCCGATGTACTTCCTCATCGGCGGCTTCGGCGGGCAGAACCGCGGTAAGGCGGCGGTGAAGTTCCTGCTGTACAACCTGTTCGGCGGGCTGATCATGCTGGCCGCGGTGATCGGGCTGTACGTGGTGACCGCTGCCAGCGATGCGTTCAGCGCGGGCACGTTCGACTTCCGCGAGATCGTGGCCGCGGTGTCGTCCGGGCAGTTCGCGCTCAGCCCGGCGGTGGGCAACCTGCTGTTCCTCGGCTTCATGTTCGCGTTCGCGGTCAAGGCGCCGCTGTGGCCGTTTCACCGGTGGCTGCCCGACGCCGCCGTGGAGGCCACCCCGGCCAGCGCCGTGCTGATGATGGCGGTGATGGACAAGGTCGGCACGTTCGGCATGCTGCGCTACTGTCTGCAACTGTTCCCGGACGCCTCGATGTACTTCCAGCCGGTGGTGGTCACGCTGGCGGTGATCGGCATCGTCTACGGCGCGATTGTGGCGATCGGGCAGACCGACGTGATGCGGCTGATCGCCTACACGTCGATCTCGCACTTCGGGTTCATCATCCTGGGCATCTTCGTGATGACCAGCCAGGGTCAGTCCGGGTCGACGCTGTACATGGTCAACCACGGTCTGTCCACCGCGGCGCTGTTCCTGGTCGCCGGATTCCTGGTGTCGCGCAGGGGCACTCGCCTGATCAACGCCTACGGCGGGGTGCAGAAGGTGGCGCCGGTGCTGGCCGGCACCTTCCTGGTGGCCGGACTCGCGACGCTGTCGCTGCCCGGGCTGGCGCCGTTCATCAGCGAATTCCTGGTGCTGATCGGCACATTCACCCGCTTCCCGGTGCTCGCGGTGTTCGCGACGACCGCGCTGGTGCTCTCGGCGATCTACATCCTGTGGATGTACCAGCGGATGATGACCGGGCCGGTCACCGCGGGCAACGATCGCGTCCGCGACCTGGTGCCGCGCGAACTCGTCGTCGTCGCACCGCTGATCGCGCTGATGCTGGTGCTTGGCGTGTATCCCAAGCCCGCGCTCGACGTCATCAACCCCGCGGTGGACCACACGTTGACCACCATCGACCAACCTGACCCCGTACCCCGATTCGCGGAAGGGCCGACACCGTGACGCTCACCCCGCCGACCGTCGAATACGGTCTGGTCTCCCCGATGCTGATCGTCTTCGGGGCGGCCATCGTCGGTGTTCTCGTCGAAGCACTGCTGCCCCGGCAGCTCCGTTACGCCGCCCAGCTGGTGGTCGGCTTCGCCGGGCTGGCCGGCGCGCTGATCGCGGTGGTGCTGCTGGCCCGTGACCTGCACGGCACCGAGGGCCGCTCGGCGGTGATGGGCGCCGTCGCCGTCGACAGCCCCGCGCTGTTCCTGCAGGGCACCATCCTGCTGATCGGGGTGCTCGGCATCCTGCTGATCGCCGAACGCGAGATCCCGGCGCGCGCAGGCGGAGACGGCGGCCGTCGGGGTCTGGACGGGTTCACCCCGCAGGCCTCGGTGGTGCCCGGCAGCGTCGCCGCACAGGTGGCCACCAAGGCCGCCAACATCCAGACCGAGGTGTTCCCGCTGACAATGTTCGCGATCGGCGGGATGCTGCTGTTCCCGGCGTCCGACGATCTGCTGACGATGTTCATCGCGCTGGAGGTGCTGTCGCTGCCGCTGTATCTGCTGTGCGGGCTGGCGCGGCGGCGCCGACTGCTGTCGCAGGAGGCGGCGCTGAAGTACTTCCTGCTGGGCGCGTTCTCGTCGGCGTTCTTCCTGTACGGCGTCGCGATGCTGTACGGGTACGCGGGCACGTTCGAGCTGTCCGGGATCGCCGAGGCGGTGCGGACCGGGTCGGGTTCGACGTCGCTGGCGCTGCTCGGTACCGGTGTGCTGCTGGTCGGCGTGCTGTTCAAGGTCGGCGCGGTGCCGTTCCACTCCTGGATTCCCGACGTGTATCAGGGTGCGCCGACGTCGATCACGGCGTTCATGGCGGCGGCGACGAAGATCGCCGCGTTCGGCGCGATGCTTCGGGTGTTCTACGTGGCGGTGCCTGGACTGCGCGACGACTGGCGGCCGGTGCTGTGGGCGATCGCGATCCTGACGATGGTGGTCGGCACCGTCACCGCGGTGACCCAGGTCGACGTCAAGCGGATGCTGGCGTATTCGGCCGTCGCACACACCGGTTTCATCATGACCGGCCTGATCGCGGCGAACGACGCGGGTGTGTCCTCGACGCTGTTCTACCTGTTCGCCTACGGGTTCAGCACGGTCGGCGCGTTCGCCGTCGTCGGACTGGTGCGCGACGCCGCAGGCGAGGAGGACACCGCGCTGCAGCGGTGGGCAGGCCTGGGTCGGCGGTATCCCGTTGTCGGCGTGGTGTTCTCGCTGTTCCTGCTGGCGTTCGCCGGGATCCCGTTGACGAGCGGGTTCGTCAGCAAGTTCGCGGTGTTCAAGGCCGCCGGCGAGGGTGGTGCGATCCCGCTGGTGGTCGTCGGTGTGGTGGCCAGCGCGATCGCCGCGTACTTCTACGTGCGCGTGATCGTGGTGATGTTCTTCACCGACCCGCCCGAGGACGCGCCGGTGGTGGTGACACCGAGCCTTCTCAGCGGCGCGGCGGTCGCGCTGTCCGCGGCCGTGACGTTCGTGCTGGGCGCGCTGCCGCAGCCGCTGCTGGACCTGGCCAACAACGCCGACCAGTTCCTAGCCCGGTAACAACCCGGCATTCCGGTATAGGGCCTCCAGATAGCGGCGCATCTGCCGCTCGGTCGGCGGGTTCGGTTGCAGGATCCGGTATGTCACGGCTCCGGCGAGCATGTCGATGATGACGTCGAGGTCGGTGTCGAGGTCGCGGCGGACCCGGCGGAGCATCGCTTTGGTCAGTTCGCGGCGCGGCATCACGTAGCGGTCCCAGTAGACCTGCATCAACTGCGGGTGGCTGACCGCCGAGCCGTAGACCTGTGCGACGAGCCCGCGAAACCGCGGATCCGCTGCCGTGCGGGCGGCGGCGGCGAGGTTGCGGCGAACGAGGGCCTCGGGTGCGACGGCGGCGATCTCCTCGGCTGTCGGCCAGTCGATCTCGGTGCCGACGTGGGCCTCGATCGCGTCGGCGACCAGGGCATCCTTGTCCGGCCAGCGGCGGTAGATGGTGGGCTTGCCGACGCCGGACCGCCTGGCGACCTGTTCGATGCTCATCCCCTCGATGCCGCGTTCGATGAACAGGTCGAGTGCGGCCCGCAGGATCGCGGTGTGCGCGGCCTGACTGCGGGGCCGGCCGCGAGTCGGCGTCGTCAACGCGCGACTCCGGTCGTCAGGGCGCGCTGCAGCCAGCCGCGCAGCTTGTCCGGGTCGCGTCCGCGCCAGGCGAGGTGGCCGTCGGGTCGGATGAGGAGGGCGTCGCCGCTGCCACGTCGGTCGACGGCCGAGATGTGATTGCCGAGGAATTCCCGTGCAATGTTTGCCAACTCGTCGTCGAACCGGAGCATCCCCCATCGACCCGCCAATTCGGCGCCGGCCACGCCTGACACCCGGTCGCCGGGCCGGGGCCTGCGTAACGCCCGTCCGCCCAGCGGGCCGCGCCGGTAGGACACCCACAGCTGCGAGGTGCGGTAGGTGACCCAGCGCTGGACCGCCGCGACGCTCATCACGGGGACCAGAAGGCGATCGCGGACGAACCTGCCGACAGGTGTCTGCGCCACATTGACTTTCGTGAGGGCGCTGGTATCGCGCAGGACCTCGGTGGCCAGCGGGCGTCGCTCGGCCTCGTAGGTGTCGAGGAGGCGGTGGTCGGCGCGCCCCGAGACCACGAGCGCGAGTTTCCACGCCACGTTCTCGGCGTCGCCCAACCCGGTCAGCATGCCCTGACCACCGAACGGGGCGTGCGTGTGGGCCGCGTCGCCGGCGATGAGAACGCGGCCGCGCCGGTACGTCGTCGCCAACCGGCGGTGCACGCTGAACACCGACAACCACTCGCTGCCCAGGATCTCGGCGTCGAGTCCGGTGCGTTCCGGGATGATGCGGACCAGTCGCGCGCGGATGTCCCCGGGCGTGGGTTTGTCGGCCGTGAGCCCGGGGTCGTAGGCGATGATGCGCCACAGTCCGCCCGGCATCGGCATCGCCCCGATCATGCCGTCAGGATGAATCCATCCGGTCGTGCCGGATCGGTCCAGGTCCCAGCCGAGACGAAGGTCGGCGAGCAGAAACCGCTCGGTGAGCTTGACGCCGGGGAAGCCGATGCCGACCGCGTTGCGCGTGGCGCTGCCCGCGCCGTCGCAGCCGACCAGCCAGCCCGCGTGCACTTCCTCTCCCCCGCCGAGGCGTGCGGTGACCGCGTCTTCGTCCTGCCGTATCCGGTCAAGTACTGTGCTCCAACGGATCTCACCACCCAGCTGGGCGAATCGGTCGCGCAGTTGCGCCTCGACGGCGGCCTGCGAGATGACCATGGGCGGTGCGGCGGTGCGCATGCCGGGGTCACCGAACCGGATCCGCATGATCGGCTCGCCGCCGAGGTAGGTGACGATGCTCATGGCGCGCACGGAGCGAGCGGGCAGATCGCCGAGCGCGCCGAGCCGGTCCAGCACTTCGGACCCGCGGGCGTGCAGGAAGTTGGCGCGCGACGTGGTGGCGGGCCCGTCGGCCTTGTCGATCACCCGGACTCGGACACCCTGCAGCAGCAGGGCACACGCGGTGGCGAGTCCGGTGGGGCCGGCCCCGACCACGAGAACGTCGGTTTGCTCCATCACGGAGCCTTTCGTTACGGGTCCGTTTCGTTAACACGATACGCGCTCGCCCAGCCGACCGCTAGATTCAGGACATGACCGACCTTGTCCTCGTCGCCGACGTCGGCCCCGTGCGGGTGCTGACACTGAACCGCCCTGAGTCGCGGAACGCGTTGAGCCGCGCCCTGATTCGCGAGTCCTACACCGCGCTCACCGAGGCCGACGCCGACGAGTCGGTGCGCGCCGTCGTACTGACCGGCGCCGACCCGGCGTTCTGCGCGGGAGTCGACCTCAAAGAAGCCCAGGCCAACGGCACGGCGTACTTCGAGGAGTTCCAGACCCACGACTGCATCGCCGCGCCGGGTGAGATGGGCACCCCGATCATCGGCGCGATCAACGGCGCGACGTTCACCGGCGGGCTGGAGATGGCGCTGGGCTGCGATTTCCTGATCGCCTCGGAGCGGGCGGTGTTCGCCGACACCCACGCCCGCGTCGGCATCCTGCCCGGCGGCGGGATGACCGCGCGACTGCCGCTGGTGGTGGGCCATGCGATGGCACGCAGGCTGTCGATGACCGGCGAGGTGGTCGACGCCGCCCGCGCCGAGCGGATCGGCCTGGTGACCGAGGTCGTCGCGCATGAGCGCCTGCTACCGCGGGCGGTGGAGCTGGCCACGCAGATCGCCGAGGTGCCGGGGCCCGTCATGCGCGGGCTCAAGGAGATCTACACGACGGGCACCGCCCCGGTGCTCGACCCCGCGCTGGCCGCCGAGAAGCGGATCGCGTTCGCCCAGGAGCGCGATTTCGAGGGTCTCGGCGACCGGTTCACCGCCGTCACCCAGCGCAACAAGAGCCAGATCTGAGTCTCGCCCCCCTTTCTTGCGCGAGAGTGCGTGTCTGTCGACGACACGCCGCGGATTTACCGCAGTTTGCGCACGCTCGCGAGGGGCTTACGGGGTCTAGCGCAGGACGCCGTTGACCAGGATCGCGGTGGTCTGGTCCACCCAGTCGTCGTCGAGCGGCTGGTCCGGGGCCAGCAGAATCCGCAGCAGCGTCGACCCGCCGATCAGCTCGACCAGCCGGGTGGGGTCGACGTCGGAGTTCACCTCACCGCGCTCGACGGCGTCGGACAGCCGGGTGTGCACCGCGCCGAACACCTCGGTGAACCGCGACTGCACCCGCGCGTTCAGATCGAGATCGATCACCAGATCGGAGATCAGCCCGGGCAACGCCGCGTGCACCACCGGGCTCATGAACACGTCGCGGGTGGCGGCCACCATCGCGCGGATGTCGGCGGCGATGTCGCCGGGCTCGGTCTCGATCGCGCTGGGCACGGCGGGAAACGCCGCCTCGTGCACCAGCTCGGCCTTGCTCGACCAGCGCCGGTAGAGCGCGGTCTTGGTGGTGCCGGCCCGCTCGGCGACCGCCGCCATCGTCAGATTCGCGTAGCCGATTTCGACAAGCAGATCCGCGGTGGCCTGCAATATGGCAGCGTCTATACGCGGATCGCGGGGCCGTCCGGCCGCCGGGGCCGACCGCTCCGCACGCAACCGGGTCTTGTCATCACCCGACGAGTCTGGTTTCATATCGCTACCCATAGTATCGTAATTCAGGTTGAAGGAAGGCGCGAGTGACCACTGATCCGGCTGCCGAACCCGTTGTCGAAGACATCAGCCGCCTTGAAGTTTCCAGTCGCGATCTGAGTTCTCTGCCCACAGTGCTGTCACGATGGCTGTCAACCGTCCTCCCCAGCGGTGCAACCCCCGAAATTACCGTCGAAAGCGGCGTCGACGCCAACGGTATGTCATCGGAGACGATCATCCTGACAGGTCAGTGGTCCGAGGACGGTGAGCCACGCACGCAGAAGTGGGTGGCGCGGGTCGCCCCGACCCCCGGAGACGTCCCGGTGTTCTCCGAGTACCGGATGGATCACCAGTTCGACGTGATCCGCCTGGTGCAGGAGAAAACCAACGTGCCGGTTCCCCGGGTGCGCTGGCTGGAACCCACCGGCGAGGTGCTGGGCAGCCCGTTCTTCCTGATGGACTACATCGACGGTCGGGTGCCGCCCGACGTCATGCCGTACACGTTCGGCGGCAACTGGTTTGCCGACTCCCCCGCCCAGCAACGTCGCGAGCTGCAGGACAACACGGTCGCGGTGCTGGCCGAGCTGCACTCCATCCCGGACCCGACGACGACGTTCGGCTTCCTCGACAACGGGTCGGACCCGAACGCGCTGCGCCGCAACCTGAACTGGCTGCAGGACTGGTACCGGTTCGCGGTTCCAGACATCGGCCGCTCCCCGCTGGTCGAACGCGCCCTGGACTGGCTCGAGGCCAACTGGCCCGCCGACGTCGCGGCCACCGACCCCGTGCTGGTGTGGGGCGACGCGCGGGTCGGCAACGTGCTCTACGACGGGTACCGGCCGGCCGCCGTACTCGACTGGGAAATGGCCACGCTCGGGCCGCGGGAGATGGACGTCGCGTGGATGATATTTGCGCACAACGTTTTCCAGGAACTCGCCGGTCTGGCCGGGCTGCCCGGGCTGCCGGACTTCATGCGCGAGGAGGACGTCAAGGCCACCTACACCGCGCGCACCGGCGTCGAACTCGGTGACCTGCACTGGTTCTACGTGTACTCCGGCGTCATCTGGGCGTGCGTGTTCATGCGGACCAGCGCACGGCGGGTGCGGTTCGAGGAGATGGAGAAACCCGACAACGTGGAGTCGCTGTTCTACCACGGCTCGCTGCTGAAACGACTCATCGGAGAGGACGCCTGATGCTCGGTCCCACGGACGAATTCCCGATTCATCAGCTGCCCCAGCCGATCGCGTGGCCCGGCAGCTCGGACCGCAACTTCTACGACCGGTCCTACTTCAACGCCCACGACCGCACCGGCGACATCTTCCTGATCACCGGGATCGGCTACTACCCCAACCTCGGGGTGAAGGACGCGTTCGTCCTGGTCCGGCGCGGTGACACCCAGACCGCGGTGCACCTGTCCGACGCGATCGACCAGGACCGGCTCAACCAGCATGTGCTCGGCTACCGGGTGGAGGTCAGCGAACCGTTGCGCAAGCTGCGCATCGTGATGGAGGAGACGGAGGGCATCGCCGTCGACCTGACCTGGACCGGGCTGTTCGACGCCATCCAGGAACAGCGCCACGTGCTGCGCACCGGAACCCGGATCACGTTGGACGCCCAGCGTTTCGCTCAGGTCGGCGCGTGGAGCGGCACGATCGCGATCGACGGTGAGGACATCGCCGTCGACCCGTCGGTGTGGATCGGCAGCCGTGACCGGTCCTGGGGCATCCGCCCGATCGGTGAGCCCGAACCGCCGGGCAGGCCCGCGGATCCGCCGTTCGAGGGGATGTGGTGGCTGTACGTGCCGATGGCGTTCGACGACTTCGCGATCTGCCTGATCATCCAGGAGGAGCCGAACGGGTTCCGCAGCCTCAACGACTGCACCCGGGTGTGGAGTGACGGCCGCATCGAGCAGCTCGGCTGGCCGCGCGTCAAGATCCACTACACCTCGGGCACCCGAATCCCCTACGGCGCCACCATCGAAGCCACCACTCCGGACGGATCACCGGTGGTGTTCGAGGTGGAGTCGAAACTGCCGGTGCCGATCCACGTCGGCGGCGGCTACGGCGGCGACTCCGACTGGCTGCACGGCGTGTGGAAGGGCGAGAAGTTCACCGAGCGGCTCACCTACGACATGACCGACCCGGCGGTCGTCGGCCGCACCGCCTTCGGGGTGATCGACCACGTCGGCCGGGCGGTGTGCACCGAGGGCGGCCGCTCGGTCGAGGGCTGGGGCCTGTTCGAGCACGGGGCGCTGGGCCGCCACGACCCGTCGGGCTTCGCCGACTGGCTGTCCGTCGCCCCCTAGTCCGGGATTTCGGTGTAGCTGGTCGCGCTGGGCGCTACTAACTACACCGAAATCGCAGAGTTGGCCCGGCCGAACACCATCGACTCCTCGATCCGGTCGAAGCGGTGGTCGATCGCGTCGAGCACGTAGTTGTGCCGCACGTTCCACGGCCGCCGTGTCCCCGACTTCGGCAGTGCGTGCAACGCGCGCTGCACATAACCGGCGTTGATGTTCCACGCCGGCTTCTCGGCCATCGGCTTGTCGCCGAGATGCGGGTAGGCGTGCGTGTAGCCGTGCGTGTCCATGAAGTGCACGAGCCGGGCGAACGCACGGGCGGTCAGGTCCGCGCGCAGCGTCCACGACGCGTTGATGTAGCCGATGCACCAGGCCAGGTTCGGGATGTCCTCGAGCATGTGCTCCTTGTAGACGAACCGGTCCTGCGGTTTGACCTCCTCGCCGTCGATGCTCAGCCGCACCCCGCCCAGGGCCTGCAGCTGGATGCCGGTGGCGGTGATGATCACGTCGGCGTCGATGCGCTGACCGGACTGCAGCACAACGCCGTTGGCGTCGATGTGGTCGACCCGGTCGGTGACCACATCGAGGCGGCCCGCGTTGATCGCGTCGTAGAAGTCGTTGTCCAGCATCGCGCACAGCCGCTGATCCCACGGGTCGTAGTGCGGCTTGAAGTGCACGTCGACGGGGTAGCCCGGCGGCAGATGGCGTTTGGCGTAGCCACGGATGTAGGCGCGGGCCAACTTCGGTGTCGCCCGCGCGAACGCGTACACGAACACCGTGAAGATCGTGTTGAAGACCCGCGCGGCCCAGTAGCCGGCGCGGCCCGGCAGCGCCTTGCGCAGCAGCTGCACCACCGGGTGCACCCGCCACGTCGACAGCACGTACGTCGGCGACCGCTGCAGCATCGTCACGTGTCCGGCCTTCTCGGTCAGCGACGGGATCATGCTGATCGCGGTGGCACCGCTGCCGATCACCAGCAGCCGCTTGCCGGTGTAGTCCAGGTCCTCCGGCCAGTGCTGCGGGTGCACCACCGGGCCCTCGAACCGGTCCAGGCCCGGGAACTCGGGGCGGTAGGGCTCGTCGTAGTTGTAGTAGCCGGTGCCGAAGAACAGGAACCGTGACTGGTAGTCGACCGGTTGGCCGTCCTGTTCGGTGTGCACGGTCCAGGTGTCGGTGTCGGAATCCCAATCCGCCGACAGCACACGGGTGTTGAACACGATGTGGCGGTCGATGCCGTGCTTGCGCGCGGTGTTCTCGAGGTACTCCCGGATGTCGGGGCCGTCAGCGACGTTCTCCGGCCGGGTCCACGGCTCGAACGGGTAGCTCAGCGTGATGATGTCGCTGTCGGAGCGGATGCCCGGGTAGCGGTGCAGATCCCACGTGCCGCCGATGCGGGCCCGCCGCTCGAGCACCCGGTAGGTCAGGGCGGGGTTCTTCTCCTGCATGCGGTAGGCGGCCCCGATCCCCGAGATCCCGGCCCCGATGATCAGCACGTCGGAATATTCGGCCATCCGCAACCTCCTTTGGTCCCGCTGGGTACCACGATAGGAGTCAGACGGCCAGCGCGGTGACGATCTCGGCCAATGCGTCGATTTCGATCGGTCCCGGCTGGTACAGGCAGATGCGGTCGGACACCCCGGCGACTCGGTCACGCACGTGCGCGGCGATCTCGGCGGGGCTGCCGCACGCGGCGATGGTGTGCAGCATCTCGTCGTCGATCAGGGTGGCCATCTCCTGCCAGCGGCCCTGTTTGGACATCGCGTTGAGTTCCGGCTGCAATTCCCCCCACCCGTGCACGTCGAGCACCGGCTTGTAGGCCGGGGTCGATCCGTAGAACGCTAGCAGCCGGCGGGTGGCCGCGTGCGGGTCATCGGAGCTGCCACTGTCGACCGAGACGATGATCTCCGGCACCACCGCGAAGTCGCTCTCGTCGCGTCCCGCAGCGGCCAGCCCGTCGCGCACCGCGGGCAGCGTCACCTCGTGCAGGAACCGTTTGGAGCCGAACGGCATCACCAGCAGCCCGTCGGCCACCTCGGCGGTCGCGCGGGTCAGCCGCGGGCCCAGCGCGCCGAGATAGATCGGCGGCGGACCGTACGGGTTGGGCCCCGGGTTGAACGTCGGGGTCATCAGCGTGTGCCGGAAGTACTCTCCGCGGAAGTTCAGCCGCTCGCCGGTCTGCCAGGCCGCGAAGATCGCGCGCAGCGCCCCGACCATCTCCTTCATCCGCGCGACCGGCCGGTCGAACGCGGCGCCGTAGCGTTTCTCCACCTGCGCGCGCACCTGGGTGCCCAGCCCCAGCGTGAACCGGCCCTGCGCCAGCAGCTGCAGGTCGTAGGCCTGGTGGGCGAGCTGAATCGGGTTGCGCGGGAACGCGATGGCGACGTTGGTCAGCAGGTCCAGACCGCCCACGGTGGACGCCAGGGTCAGCGGCGTGAACACGTCGTGCGGTCCCTCGAAGGTGAACACCCCGCCGGCACCGGCCTCCCGCAGCAGGCGGGACCGCTCGATCGCATCGGTTGGGCCGAACAACGCCGTCATGACCTTCATGGCGTGAGAGCCTAGACGGGTGAGCATCCCGTCCGCCGCCGAAGTGGTCGTCGTGGGCGCCGGATTCGCCGGGCTGGCGGCGGCGCGTGCGCTGACCGGGCTCGGTCACGACGTCGTCGTGCTGGAGGGACGCGACCGGGTGGGCGGCCGGTCGTCGACCGCGACCATCGCCGGTGTCCCGGTCGACCTCGGCGCCACGTTCGTCGGCCCCACCCAGGACGCGGTCACCGAGCTGGCCGCCGAACTCGGCATACCCACCGTCGCGACCTACAGCCAGGGCCGCAACCTCATCCGCTGGCGCGGCCGGGTGAAGTCCTACCGCAACACGATCCCGCGGCTGTCGATCCTCGAACTGCTCGACGTGTCACGCATCCAGTGGCGCTTCGACCGGGTGTCGCGCCGGGTCCCGGTGGACACGCCGTGGACCGCACCGCACGCCCGCGACCTGGACGCGCAGTCGCTCGACGGCTGGCTGAAATCGGTGCACGCCAGCGCCGGAACCCGGGATCTGATGGCGATCGTCTCGCGGGTCACCTGGGGCTGCGAACCCGATGCGGTGTCGATGCTGCACGCGGTGCGCTACGTCAAGGCCGCGGGCGGGCTCAACCGCATGCTCGACGTGGAGGGCGGCGCGCAGGAGAGCCGATTCCCGGGCGGAACCCAGCAGATCGCGCTGCGGATGGCCGACGAGCTGGGCCCGCGGGTGGTGCTCGGCGCGGTCGTCCGCCGGATCGAGCGCAACGCCGACGGCACGCTGACCGTCGCCGCCGACGACGGCGCGGTGAGCACCCGGGCCGTCGTCGTGGCGATCCCGCCCCAGCACCGCGCGGCGATCACGTTCTCACCGGAGCTGCCGCCGGAGTACGACAAGCTGGCCCGGCACTGGCCGCAGGGCCACCTGAGCAAGGCCTACGCCGCCTACGACAAACCGTTCTGGCGCGCCGAAGGCCTTTCCGGGGAAGCGCTTTCCGATGAGGGGCCGGTGTTCATCACCTTCGACGTCAGCCCCGACGACCCCGACGGTCCCGGCGTCCTGCTGGGCTTCACCGACGCGCGCACCTTCGATCCGCTGCCACCGGAGCAGCGCAGGCAGCGCGCGCTCGCGGGGTTCGCCGCATTGTTCGGCGACGCGGCGCTGTCCCCGATCGACTACCTCGACCATTGTTGGGGCACCGAGGATTTCGCACCCGGTGGGCCGACGGCGGCGGTGCCGCCCGGGTCGTGGACCAGCTACGGCCCGTGGCTGCGCCGCCCGATCGACGGAATCCACTGGGCGGGAACCGAAACCGCGGACACCTGGACCGGGTTCCTGGACGGTGCGCTCAGGTCGGGCCGCCGCGCGGCCGACGAGGTGCACCGCGCGCTCAGGAGCTGATGCGCCGCCGCTGCGCGGACACCGAGTCGGCGAGCAGCCGCAGGTGGCGGTTGACCTCGTCGGGGTACTCGAGGATCGAGCAGTGCCCGCCGGGGAGTTCGACGAGCTGAGCCAGGTTGGGCACCCCGTCGGCGATGCGCCGCGCCGACTTCAGCGGCAACAGCCGGTCGTGCTGGCTGCCGATCACCACGGTGGGGACCACGAGGTTCTCCAACCCGATGAACTGCCGCGCGCCGATACCGTCGACAAGCGCACGCGCCCACCCGCCGCGGCCGATCGCCGGGGTCTCGGTGAACAGCTCGTAGACCAGATCGGTGACCGCCGGATCGGCGTCGCGCCCGACGGCCAGCATCGAGACGAATTTCCGGTTGGGACCGTGGATTCCGCGCGGCAACGGCACTGAGCCGAACGTGCGCAGCACCTTGCCCGCCGTGTTGACCCGGAAGCCCGCCAGCGGGCGCGGCACCCGCAGCCACTGCACGTTGTGCAGCAGATCGCCGCTGGTGGTGTTGATCAGCGCCACCCCGTCGGCGCGCTCGCTCACCCGCTCGGGATGACGTTCGGCCCACGAACTGATCGCGATGCCGCCCATCGAGTGGCCGGCGATCACCGCGCGCTCGCCGGGCGCCAGCGTCGCCTCGAGCACCGAGTCCAGGTCGGCGGCCAGATGGTCGAGGCTGTAGCTGCCGCGGCGCAGCGGGACCTCGCTGCGGCCGTGGCCGCGGTGGTCGTAGGCGATGACCCGGTAGTGCCGGGACAGATCGGCGATCTGGTTGGTCCAGACCCGGATGGCGCAGGTGATGCCGTGAACCAGGACGATCGGGTAGCCGTCCTCCGGACCGAACACCTCGGCGTGCAGACGGATGCCGTCCCGCGAGTGCACTGCGACGGGACGGCCCTCAGGCAGCTCGGGGGCGAAGCCACGGGTCGTCGAACGACCCCTCTGACCACGGCTCATAAGCGCTCCAATCGGTCGCGGCAACGCTGCCGCGTAAGCGAGCTTATCTAACGCCCCGGCGATTTCCGGGTCAACCCCTACCCACCGGTTGGGAAGTGTTCCGCCGCGCGGCTCACCTGGGCGGGTTAAATGGGCGCCATGCGCGCGATTCAAGTTGCCAGCCTGGACGGGCCGCAGGCCGCCCGACTCGTCGAGATCGACGAACCGGACGACGCGGGCGCGGTGATCATCGAGGTGCACGCCGCCGGAGTGGCGTTCCCGGACGTGCTGCAGACGCGGGGCCTCTACCAGTACAAACCGGAGATGCCGTACGTCCCGGGCGGTGAGGTGGCCGGGGTGGTGCGCAGCGCGCCGGCGGATGCCCACGTCAAGGCCGGTGACCGGGTCGCGGGGCTGACGATGCTGTGCGGCGGCATGGCCGAGGTGGTGGCGCTGCCCGCCGAGCGGGTGTTCAAGCTGCCCGACAACGTGTCCTTCGAGGCGGGTGCGGGCCTGCTGTTCAACGACCTGACCATGCACCACGCGCTGCGCACCCGGGGCCGGCTGGCGCCCGGGGAGACGGTGCTGGTGCACGGCGCGGCAGGCGGCATCGGCACCTCGACGCTGCGACTGGCCCCGGCGTTCGGCGCGTCGCGGGTGATCGCGGTGGTCAGCACCGAGGAGAAGGCGCAGGTGGCCCGCGCGGCGGGTGCGACGGACGTGGTGTTCGTCGACGGGTTCAAGGACCAGGTCAAGGAGTTGACCGGCGGGCGCGGCGTGGACATCGTCGTCGACCCGGTCGGCGGTGACCGGTTCACCGACTCGCTGCGCTCGCTGGCGCCGGGCGGCCGGCTACTGGTGATCGGCTTCACCGGCGGCGAGATCCCCACCGTCAAGGTCAACCGGCTGCTGCTCAACAACGTCGACGCGGTCGGGGTGGGTTGGGGTGCCTGGACATTGACCCATCCCGACTACCTCGCCGAGCAGTGGGCGGAGCTGGAGCCGCTGCTGGCCTCGGGCAGGGTGTCGGCGCCGGAGCCGCAGGTGTTCCCGCTCGAGCAGGCCGCCGATGCCATTGCCGCGCTGGAGGATCGGACGGCCAGGGGCAAGGTCGTCGTCAAGATCCGGTGATTTCGGTGTCGTTAGTCGCGCTCAGCGCCACTGACTACACCGAAATCACAGATAGGGGTCGGCCCAGGCGCTGATGATCCGGGCCGCGCGGGCCGCCTGGTTGCGCCCGGTGAGCAGGTGGTCGGCGCCCTCGAGCGAGACGAAACTGCGCGGGTGGCGGGCGGACCGGAAGATCTCGCTGGCGTGTTCGATGCCGACGGTGTTGTCGGTCGGCGAGTGCATCACCAGCAGTGCGCGCCGCAACGTGTGGATGCACTCACGCAGGTCGGCCTTGCGGACGTCCTCGATGAAGTGACGCTTGAGGGTGAGCGCCTTACCGCCGATGAGAAACGGTGCCTCCCCGTCGGTTTCGATGCGGGCCACCAGCGCGTCGTAGGTGCGTTCGACGTGCGCCGGCTGGGACGGCGCGCCGATGCTGACCACCGCGGCCACACCGGGGCAGTGGTGGGCGGCGGCGATGACGGCCGAACCGCCGAACGAGTGTCCGACCAGCAGCCGGACATCGCGGCCCTGCTCGCGCATGAACTCCACGGCGCGCACGGTGTCGGCGACCTTGTGGGAGAACGACCCGTCGCCCCAATCCCCTTCGGAGTCGCCGAGTCCGAGGTTGTCGAAGCGCAGCATGCCGATGCCCTCGGCGGCCAGCTGTTTGCAGATCCGACTGGCGGCGGGGCTGTCCTTGCCGAGCGTGAAGCCGTGCGCGAACACACCCCAGCCGCGCACCTGCCCGTCGGGATGGTCGACGAGGCCGGCCAGCATCGGGCCGCTGGAACTCGGGAACCGGACACGTTCAGCCACACCGACATCCTGACATCGCCGCGACGGGATCAGGTGCGGAACCGGACGAGAGGTCCGGTGGCCGCCGCCACCTCGGTTACCGCTGCTGCAGCAGAGTGCGTTTCACCTCGAGGCGGCGCAGCTTGCCCGACGACGTGCGCGGCAGCGTGCCGGGACGCACGAACAGGACCTCCGACGGGACGACACCGCACTCGGAGGCGACGCGCTCGATGAGCTCGGCGCGGGCCTTGTCCTCGTCGGGTCCGCGGTACTCGGCGACGACGGCCACGCCGGGGCGGATCGACCTCTCCCCCACCCCGACGGCGACGACGGCGCCCTCACGGACACCGGGGGCGCCGGCGGCCACCCGTTCGACCTCGGCGGGGAAGATGTTGCGTCCCGCCACCGTGATGAGCTCCTTGGCGCGACCGCACACCACGAGTCCGCCGTCGACGAGGTAGCCGAGATCGCCGGTGGGGAACCACGTCTCGGGATCGAGCGGCGCGTCGTCGCGGTAGCCGATCATCATGGACGTCCCGCGGATCATCACCTCGCCTACCCTGCCGTCGTCGCCGGGTTCGATGCGCACCTCCATACCGGAGATCGGCTCGCCCAGCACGGCATGACCGTCGTCGTCGACGACGAGACCGCGACCGGGCACGGGAACCGTTACCGCGCACGTGGATTCGGCCAGACCGTAGGACGGGGCCAGCGCGCCGGAGTCGAAGCCGAACCGCGCCATCTCCTGTGCGAAGCGCGCGGTCAGTTCGCAGTCGACCGGTTCACCGCCGTTGAGCGCGAACCGCAGGGCGCTCAGGTCGACGTCGCTGACCCGGCGCGAGTACTTGCCGATCAGCCCGTACGCCATGTTGGGCGCCGCGGTGATGGTGGCGCGGCTCTCGCTGAGCCAGTTCAGCCAGCGGAACGGCGAGGCCTGGAACGCACTCGTCGGCGCCTGCCACACGTCGGTGCCGCCGACGGCGCCGGCGAGCAGGAAGCTCAGCCCCATGTCGTGGTAGAGCGGCAGCCACGAGCAACCGGTGTCGTCGGGGGTGACGCCGATCCGGCCGTTGAGGCCGGTCAGGTTGGCCAGCACCGCCGCAGGCGACAGCTGCACGGCGCGCGGCACCCCCGTCGACCCCGCGGTGCCCTGCAACAGTGCGACCGCCGGTTCGGTGTCGGGCGCGGTGAAGCCCGTCGAGCGGGCAACAGGAGCAACGGAATCGAGTTCCTTGACCAGGGGGCCGGCCTCGACGCGGGACAGCTGCTCGAGGTGGCTGCCCGCGCTGAGAACGTGGCTGACCCCCATGCCCGCGAAGCGTGTCGTCGTGGTGGCCGCCCACTTGTCGGCGTCGGCGCCGCGCACCGGGCCGGGCGCGATCGTGACCGGAACGCCCGCCTGGAACGCCCCGAGGATCGCCGCGATCAGCTCGACGGTCGGCTCGCCGGCCAGGCCGAGCGTGGCGACCTCCTCGTTGAGCAGCCAGTCGGCGACGTTCAAAGAGCGGGCGTGCACCTCGGGCCAGGGGTGGCGGGTCCACTGGCCGTCGCCGAAGACGTACAGCGCGTTGTCCGAGTTGGTCAACCGCTGAGCAAAGGCCTCTGCCAGCGAGTTCATGACACCCCTCACACGTTTGCCCGCTCGAATGTCGTCCGAGCTGACAAGCTAACCGATCCACATCGGCGGCAGGGGCCTACCCGTGCCCCGGTGACGCACCACACAACCGCTTCGTCATGTGTTCGGACAGGCCCACTCCGGATGCGTGTGTTCAGTGTCCGGCCACCTAAAATTGACGCTAATTTCGCGCCCAGTGTCTTCACAGCTGACACAAAAGTTTGCTGGGCATGATCAGCGAGCGGCAGAGCCGGTGACGCCTGCCCGCAGTCGACGACAGAACGGTGGTGACCTGTTTTGCCCAAGTGGATGGGCCCCGTCGCCGCGACCGCTGTCCTGCTCAGTGCCCCGGTGACGGGCGTCGCCGCGGCCGAGCTGCGTCCGGTTCCCGACGTGGTCCGCAGCATCGAGACCGTCGACGGTCTTCGCGTCACCCTGACCCTGAGCAACGCCACGATCGACTCGGTGCCGAATATGGCGGCCGCACCGCTGTCGCGGGAGGGGTTCCTCAGCGGCCGGGTGACGCTGACCGTGGAGGGCGACGGCGCCGAGGTCAACGGCGGACAGTTGGTGGTCGGTGCGCAGCTGGGCTGCCAGGTCAACCTCGACGACGGCATCGACCTCGGACTCGATCTCGACGCCGACCTGTTCGACGACCTGCCGATCATCGGGGTGAACCCCGACATCGGCGCCAACCTGCGCTCCGGCGGTATCAAGACCGTCGGGTTCGCGGCCAAACCGCTCAAGGCGCGCAGCGCGACGGTCTCGATCCTCGACGCGCACGTCCAGGTGGACGAGTGCGGCGGTGTGGTGACGGCGCGCCTGTTCGCGGTGGGACAGACCAGCACCGACACGTCCGACGACAGCCTGAGCGTGTACAGCGAGGTGGTGCCGATATGACCCGGACCCTGCGGGCGGCGCTGGCCGCCGGACTGGCGGGGTTGGCGTTGGCCGGCGCGGGCTACGCGCACGCCGAGGACGACCACGACCGTCGCGACTACAGGCGCGACACCCCCACGGTCCAGATGTGGCCGCCCACCACGATCGCCTGGCCGCCGCTGACGGCCACCCCTCCTCCCGAACCCGACTCCGACTGAGACGAAAGGACGCCACCCCGATGGGAGTGTTCGACCGGATCCTGCGCGGCCGGGACGGTGACGCCCGGCCCCCGGAGGACGTTCCCACCCGGCCGAGTGGCTACCAGCAGACCGCCAGCCGGCTGCACGCGTTCAACCGCTACGAGATCAAGTACCTGCTCGACGAGTTCAAGGTGCCCGCGCTGCGCGAGGAACTGACCAGGCACATGGGCTCGGACCCGTACTCGCCGCACGGCGGGTACCCGGTGACGTCGCTGTATTACGACACCGCGGATCTGCGCTTCTACTGGGAGAAGATCGAGGGCCTGCGGTTCCGGCGCAAGCTGCGGATGCGGCTGTACGGCCAGCCCGCCGAGTGCACCGACGACACCCCCGTGCAGGTCGAGATCAAGCAGCGGGTCAACCGGGTCACCCAGAAGCGGCGCATGGCGCTGCCCTACGGCACCGCGCGGCGCTGGCTCGACGAACGCCAGCCGCCGGACTGCGATGCCGCGCACAAGCCGTTCGTCGACGAGGTGACCACCCTGATCGGCAACCTCGACCTGCGGCCCATCGTGACGACGGGTTACCTGCGCGAGGCGTTCGTCGGCCGCGACGCCGACCTCGGTCTGCGTGTCACGATCGACCACAAGGTGCACGGCCGCGACCGCGACTTCCATTTCGCGTCCGGGGCGCAGAACCGCTACATCATTCCGCCGAAGCTGGCGATCGTCGAGATCAAGGCCAACGAGCGGGTGCCCT
The DNA here is from genome assembly GCF_001583415.1 of Mycolicibacterium phlei. Next base: position 1,786,012 of record NZ_CP014475.1, on the reverse strand, counting down.
ACTGGGTGACCGACCTGGCCGCGCGGATCGAGATGTCGGTGGTGCGGATCTCCAAGTACTGCCAGTCCGTTCAGGCGTTCGGCCTGGCGCCGCGCTCGATGATGGGTTCACCGGAGCTCACGTCGTTCGACGCCGCGGACCACCCAACGCCTGCCGACCCGTTCGCCCGCGACGACCGGCCCTGAGATTTGTCAGATTATGTTGCTACCGAAGGAAATTGGATGACCATCGATTTGCAGGACCTCAGCGGCACGTTCACCGTGTTCGATGTCGCGGTGTCGCTGGCGCTGTCGTTCGTTCTGGCCTCGATCATCGGCTGGACGTACCGCTACACGCACAAGAACGTCTCGTACAGCCAGTCGTACGTGCAGACCCTGGTGATGGTCTGCATGGTGGTCTCGGTGATCATGCTGGTCGTCGGCTCCAACATCGCGCGCGCGTTCGCACTCATCGGCGCCCTGTCGGTGATCCGGTTCCGCAACGCGATCAAGGAGACCCGTGACGTCGGCTTCCTGTTCCTGGCGATGGCGATCGGCATGACCACCGGCACGCGCTTCTACCTGCTGGCCGCGGTGGCGACCGTGGTGATCTGCCTGGTGCTGCTGATCATGTACCGGTTCAACTGGTTCAAGCTCGACGTGCAGCGTCAGGTGGTCAAGGTGCAGGTGCCGCCGGAGCCGGAGTACACCTCGCGCGTCGAGGATGTGCTGATCCAGTTCTGCTCGGAGTTCGAGCTGGTGTCCACCGAGTCGGCCCGCGCGGGTGCGCTCACCGAGCTGTACTACACCGCGCAGTTGAAGAAGGGCCGCAAGGCAAGTGAGCTGATCGCGGCGCTGAGCGCGGTGAACGCGGGCCAGCGGGTGACGGTGCTGACCGGTTACGACCAGACCGACATCTGATGACCGACGACGACCAGGCCCGCGCCGGCTCGGTCCCCCGTCGGCGTCTCGTCCACCGCGCCCCCACCCGGTTGCGGCAGTACTGGAAGCTGCTCGCGGTGCTGGCGGTGGTTGTCGTCGTGCTCGCGCTGGTGTTCGGCTCGACCACGATCCGGCCGTACATCACCGGTGACGCGGATGTGATGGCCTCGCCGATCACCGACAACATCGCCGGGACCGTCGACCTGTTCGACCCGACCGTGCCGCACAGCCTGACGGTCGACATCACCGAGGCCGAGTACCGCGAGATGCTCTCGGCGTTCGAGAAGGACGGCGTCAAGAAGTGGGTGACCGCGGACATCACCCTCGACGGCACACCGATCAGTGATGTGGCGGTGCGGTTGAAGGGCAACTCGACGCTGTTCGGGTTGCGCGGCGACAAGTTCCGGCCACCGGGCATGCCGAAGGACGGTGGGCCGCCTCCGGGTATGAGCATGATGATGGCGCTGTCCGCCAAGCCCGACGACCCGACGTCACTGCCGCTGCTGATCAGCTTCAACGAGAACGCCGCGGGCCGTGGCTATCAGGGCCTGACGGAGTTGTCGGTGCGGCCGGGGACGCCGGTGCTCAACGAGTCGCTGGCGTTGTCGTTGACGGCGGCCACCGGTCAACCGTCGCAGCGCTACACGTACGCGACGTACACGATCAACGGGCGCACCACGACCCGACTGCTGCTCGAGCATCCCGACGAGGGATACGCGAACACGCTGTTCGACGGCGCGGGGTATCTGTACAAGGCCGACGCCACCTCGGAGTTGAAGTTCGTCGGCACCGACCAGTCGGCGTACGCGGAACAGTTCAAACAACTGAACTCGGTGGAGACCGGCAACCTGCAGCCGGTGATCAACTTCCTGCAGTGGCTGGACAATGCCGACGCGGCGGAATTCGATGCGCACCTGGGCGACTGGGTGGACGTCGACTCGTTCGCGCGGTACGCCGCGACGCAGAACCTGCTGGCCAACGGCGACGACATGGCCGGGCCTGGCCAGAACTACTACCTGTGGTACGACCTGGCGACGAAGAGGTTCACGGTGGTGTCGTGGGATCTGAACCTGGCGATGCTGGGCAACGAGACGATCGGGCCGCACGATCCGGTCAAGATGCCGATGCCGCCGATGCCCTCGGGTGGACCTCCCCCGGGCGCACCGCCGTTCGGCAGTAAGGGCCTGAGGTTCGGCAACCCGCTCAAGGATCGCTTCCTGGCGTCGCCGGCGTTCACAGCGGTGTACGAGACGGCGTACTGGGATCTCTACGACGAGATGTTCGCCAGCGGTCTGGCGCACCGGACGCTCGACGAGATCGCCCAGCGCATCCCGCTCAGTGACGGCCTCGACGAGCAGACCCTCACGGACGCGGTGGATTCCATGCACCGCTGGATCGACGAGCGCACGGCCGCCCTGGCGGGCCACCGCCGCAAGTAGGGGCGTCAGTACAGATCGACGCCCCGCCAGAGGACGCGGGTCGGGTGCGGGTCGCTCTCGACAGCGGATGCGACGTCGAACCGCCGGGTAGTGCGCTGCCGCGGTTCGTAGCGCGGCCAGTCGACGCGGCCGGTGGTCGCGAACCGCACCCAGGTGTTGTGCATGTCGTCGGCGAGCCGCTGCGGCGGCCTCGGGCCGGTGATCCACTGCATCCGCCGATCGTGCAACTGATCGAAGACGAACGGCACCTCGAGAAAGTGACACGACCCGAGTTCACCGTCGAACTGCGGTGACCGCCAGGTGAATTGGTACACAAAGGTGGGCGCCGGAGCGTCGGCGCGAGCTTCGGCTAGGCGGATGGCCGGGATCGCGTACACCCAGTCGCCCTGCAGAATCGCCAGCAGCGCACCGGGATTGGCTTCCGGATAGGCGCGGCGGTAGGCGCTCACGGCCTCGTCGACGGGTAGCCGGTACAACCTCATCGCCGTGCGCAGTTCGGCCTCGCTGACCGACTCGAGGCTGCGTATCGGCAGCAGGGACAGCCGTCCCTCCTCGGCGTTGTGGCCGATCAGCACGTCGACGTCACGGCCGGCGCCCGCGCTGACTGCGTCGATAGGCTTGGTGGGCAGGGTGTTTCCGTCGATGGTGGGTCGCCACATGTTCACCCGGCACCCGGGTTCGCCGCCCCAGCGCTGCGGGTCCGGCCGGCGGGCGAGGTCGGCCATCACCGCCGCCTGCGCCTGCAGCACCCTGTCGACACCGGCGGCGGCGAGCGTCTCGCGGGTGGGGGCGACGCCGAGTTTCTCGGCGAGACGACGGCCGATCCCGGCCGCGGTGGCGGTGTCGTAGCAGAAGTTTCCGGCGCCGCTCTGCATGATCGCCCGGTGGAACAGACCGCGGGCACGCGGCATCGCGAGTAGTGTGCCGACGGCCATGGCTCCCGCGGACTGACCGAAGATCGTGACGTTGTCCGGGTCGCCGCCGAACGCCGCGATGTTGTCGTGCACCCATTGCAGCGCGGCGATCTGGTCGAGCAGCGCGACATTGGCGATGCCGTCGTCGAGGCACAGAAAGCCTTCCGCGCCGAGCCGGTAGTTGATCGAGACGAACACGATTCCGTCACGGGCGAAGGCGTGGCCGTCGTAGAGCTCTGTGCTGCCGCTGTCGAATCCGCCACCGTAGATCCACACCATCACCGGTAGCCGGGCGCCACCCGGGTCGGGTGTCCAGATGTTGAGGTTGAGGTACTCGTCGCCGGGGATCGGCGGGGCGAAGAAGTCCAGCGGCGGCGGGGTGGGCAACTGCGGTGGTGTGGGGCCGAAGGCGACGGCGTCGCGCACACCTGACCACGGTTCAGCGGGCCGCGGCGGCAGGTAGCGGTGCACGTCGCGCGGCGGGGCGGCGTAGGGCACCCCCTTGAACGCGTAGACACCGCCGGTGTGCACTCCTCGCACCCGCCCGGCGCGGGTGGTGACGGTGGGCTCGACGGTCGTGGCGGGCGGTCCGCACGCGGTGAGCGCCGCCCCGGCCAGGGCGGCGACCTGCAGGAAACGCCTGCGGTGCACATCTCTCCTTCCGTAAATCTACGACGTAGGTTTAGCGCGACGCTATATCCTACGGCGTAGGTTTGACAAGGAGGGGCGCGTGGCGAGACGGACCCGAGGGGTGCCGGCCGGACTGACCCGGGACCGGATCGCCGCCGCCGCGCTCGCGCTGGTGGACCGGGACGGCCTGGATCGGTTCGGCGTGCGGCGGTTGGCCGACGAACTCGGCGTCGACCCGATGTCGATCTACAACCACATCAAGGGAAAAGCCGCCCTGCTGGACGCGATCACCGAGGCGGTGCTCGCCGAGGTGGCCCGCGATCTCGACGACGTCGACGGCGACTGGCGCACGATCGCCCGCCGCACCGCGCACGCCTACCGGGCCGCGGCGTACCGGCATCCCCATACGGTGCCGCTGTTGGCGACCCGCCCGCAGACCTCACCGGTGGCGCTGGCGGCGCTGGAGCGCCTGGCCGCGGCGATGCGTGCGGCCGGGGTCGCGGACCGGGTGGTCGCCGACACGCCGTTGATCCTGTTCGGTTTCCTCAACGGCTATCTGCTGGCGGTGCTCAGCGCAGGACCCGACTCCGCGGTCCCGCCGATCGACCCGCAGCACTATCCGACGCTGGCCGCGATCACGCCGGCGATGGCCGATTTCGGCTCGGTGGCGGAGTTCGACCGGATGCTCGACGCCGTGCTGGACGGAATCGCGGCGCGGGCCGGCTGACTGCCGTCACCAGTCGGTGCCGCGACGCGGCGGGAGCTGGAGGCGCGGGTGCGCGCGGGGTTCGGCTGGTCTCTTGATGACACCCCTGACGTTCCTGATGTCCCGCGAGGTGGCGCACTACCAGCAGTTCACCGCCGCGCTCAACGAGCTGCCGGTCAACTTCCCGCCCGGACAGCTGCCCGCCGATCCGCGTTTCCAGAACGTGGCGTTCAACATGAGCAACGGCAAGGGTTCGGTGCGCGGACCGTGGAACGAGGGTCAGGGCCCGTGGCCCGAGGGCATCGAGTGGGACTACGTCGAGAAGCCCGAGAAGCAGTGGCTGGGCACCTCACTGCGGGACAACAAGGGCGCCGAGACCAATCCCGACGGCGGTCCGGACATCGACGCGGAGAAGCCCTTCACGCACGAGCAGCACGTCGCTCAGAACTAGAAGGAGCACCACCTATGGATGCACTGTCCTTTCTCCGCGAGGACCACAAGAGCGTGCTGGGCATGTTCGAGGTCCTCGACGGCGCTCCGACCGGCCAGGGCGCGGCCGACAGCGGCCTGAAGACCATGGTCACCAATCTGATCATCGCCGAGTCACAGCACGAGGCCATCGAGGAACAGCTGTTCTGGCCGCTGGTCCGCGAGGTGCTCGATGACGGTGATGATCTGGCCGACGCGGCCGTCGAACAGGAGCAGGCCGGTAAACACCTCCTGCAACGCCTGGAGGACGGCGAGCCGGGTGAGCCCGACTACCAGGAGGCACTGCAGCAGTTTGTGCAGCTGGGCCGCGAGCACATCGCGTTCGAACAGGATGTGGTGTGGCCGCGGCTGCGTGAGGCGGCGGCGCCTGAGCAGTTGCGCAGCCTGGGCGAGAAGCTTGAGGCGGCCAAGAAGGTCGCCCCGACGCGTCCGCATCCGGACACCCCACCCAGCGCCGCGGTGCTCAACACCGTGGGCATGGTGACCGCCACGATCGATCACGTTCGTGACGCGGTGTCCGGGCGGGGCACCAAGAATCCGCCCGATCCGCAAGTGCACTAACGCATTTGACGAGAAAGCGGCCCCCGGAATGATTCCGGGGGCCGCTTCACTTAGTAGCGGGGACAGGATTCGAACCTGCGACCTCTGGGTTATGAGCCCAGCGAGCTACCGAGCTGCTCCACCCCGCGTCGGTGAACATCAGGTTACCCAAGTGGTCGCATGGCTTCCAAATCGCCTGCTCAAAGCCCCTTCAGAACGGCACGAGCGTGCACAAACCGCTGAGATTCCGCGCCTGAAGGAGGGCCTGACAGGTCAGCGCGGGGTGCGGATGACCTGTCCCGTCGCGAGCACCCGCGCCGGGTCGTAGCGGTCGGCCAGCGCCGCGAGCCAGTGCAGGGTGTCCTCGTTGTACACCCGCGCCGGCCGGCCCGGGTCGCACGACGGCGCGAAGTTCGGCATCTGCCCGCCCGTCGACCACGCCGTCACCGATCCCGTCAGCGCGGCCGCGTGTTCGGCGGTCTGCTGCCGGCACTCCGGTGCGCCCAGCCCGATGACCGAAAGCGAGTAGAGCGCGTCGCGATGACAGAACGCACTGCGGTGCTGGGGTTCCCGCGCCAGCGATCCGCCCAGCAGCCGCAGTTCGACGAGGATCTGCGGTGACCCGGACGCCGGGCCCGCCAGCGCCAGGATCGCGTCGACGGCCTCGGCGGGCAGTTCCCGCAGCAGCGCCTGGTCCTCGTAGACCGGCATCGGGTCGACGGGATCGCAGTGCACCATTCCGATCGCCGCGTACGGCAGCACGCCGACGGTGTCGAGCACCGGCGTCGCGACCTGACGCATCGGCGCCAGCAGCCGTTCCCCCTCGGCGAGATCGCCGATGGCCATGTAGCGCAGCGCCACCGTCATCCGGCCGGCCAGCGGTTCGGGCACCCCGGGCAGCGGCGGCAACTGCTGGATCGCGATCGAGGTGTTCACCGTCTCTGGCAGCCCGGCCGTCCACTCCCGCCAGGCCCGCAGCACCGTCGCGGTGTCGGCGCCGTCGAAAAACACTGTGCCGCCGTAGAACTCAGGGATCGGCAGCAGGTCGATCTCCACCCCGACGACGATGCCCAGGGTGGCCTTGCCGCCGCGCAACCCCCAGAACAGGTCGGCGTTGTCCCGCGGTGTCGCGCGGAACAGCCGGCCCTCCCCCGTGACGACGTCGAAGCTGCGGACGTGGTCCGAGGACAGGCCCACCGACCGCACCAGCGGACCGATGCCGCCGCCGGTGAGGTAACCGACCACACCGACCCCCGGGGCCGAACCCGCCAGCGGCGCAAGGCCGTGCGGTGCGGCGGCGTCGAGAACGTCCTGCCAGCGCGCCCCCGCCCCGACCCGCGCCGTGCGGGTGTGCGGGTCGACGTCGCAGTGCTTCATCGCCGACGTCTGAACCAGGATGGTGTCGGGCCCGACGCCGACGGCGCCGTGGCCGGTGGCCTGCACGGTGACGGTGAAGCCGTGGGCGGCGGCGAAGCGGACGGTGGCCGCGACGTCAGCGGCGCTGGTGGCCAGCACCACCGCCGCCGGGGTGACGGTGGCCGCGAGGTTCCACGGCTGGCAGCGCTCGTAGCCGGGCTCGCCGGGCAGCGCGACGTGGGTGCCGACGTGGTCGCGCAGCGTCGCGAGCGGCTCGGTGCGGTCGCGGGTGAGGTCGATGGTCATCGGGGTCCTTTCTCAACTCGACGCCGGAAGCATCACCGACCCCGCTTGGCCGTCCCTTGTCCGCGCATCCAAGAAAAATCCAAGCCGCAATCCAGGCCCGTCGAGTGTGGGGTTGTGTCACGCCGCGACGGCGTGTCGCGTGCATCAAGCCCACACTCGGCGCGAAAAGGGCGCTACGCCAGCGCCCTGGCGGCCTCGGCGACCGACACCATCCCGACCGCCTCCGCGTCCTCGACCAGTCGCGTCGCGGCGGCGCTGCGCCGCGGTCCCGCCGGGCTCAGCTCACACTCGAGCAGCCGGCAGCGCAGCAGCGCCGGGACACCGCCGGTGCGCTCGCCGAGCTCACGGGCATGTGCGAGGTCCTCGAGCGCCCGGTCGCGCTGTCCGAGCAGCGCGTACAGCCGCGCGGTGGCCAGACCGACCGGGCCGGCGCAGGCGACCTGCCCCAGGGTCGCGATCTGGCCGGTGAACGGGGTGAGCTTGGCCAGCAGCGGCTCGGCGAACTCGGGCAACCGGTGGTCGGCGGCCAGGTGCGCCAGCAGCGTGCGATGGCCCAGCGTCGGCCAGATGAACAGCTCGTCGTGTTCGACCCAGCGCCGCAGCATGTCCTGCGCCTTGGGGCGTGCCCCCGGCCCGCGCACCAGCGACAGCACCGCGGTACCGACCACGCTGACCGCGCCGGGACCGAGGAAGACCTCGTCGTCGAGAAAGGCCTCCCACTCCGGGCCGACCGGGCCGCCGCGCTCACGCACCAGCAGCGACTTCGACAGCATCGCGCTGCCCGCCTCGTAGAGCTCGGTCTGCTCGTGCACGTGCACGGCGATGGCGTGGTGGCGGTCGGCCTCGGCGAAGTCGCCCACCCAGGCGGCGACGACGGCCTCCATGAACCGCAGCTGGGTGCGCAGCACCGGCAGCTTCAGTTCGTCGCTGCCCGTGATGCCGGCGCGCAGGTGGCGGCGGGTCGCGGCCACGTCGCCGAGGTTCAGCGCCGCCATCGTCGCCACCGACGCCGCGATCACCGAGTCCTCGCGAGATCCACTGTGCCTCAACGAATTCAGGCGATCGACCCAGGTCAGGGTCTGCTCACTGTGGGTGGTCACCCCGGAGTAGGTGAGCAGCCGCCCGAGCAGCACGTCGGCCATCACCGCGGGATCGCCGGTCTCGGCGGCCAACCGCTCGGCCTCATCGAGCTTGCCCGCCGCGACGACGGGATCGGGGTGGTAGCAGTATCCGACCGCGAGCGCGGCCAGCGCACGGGCCCGGGCCGACGGGTCGGCCAGCTCGGCGGCCCGCTCGAGCAGTGTCAGCAGCTCGCCCGGATCATGGCCGGGCGCCAGCCACGGCCACCCGCCGCTGGAGCGCAGCAGGGCACCGGCGAGCCGGCCCGCGGTGGCGGCACGACCGGTGCGCAACGCCTCGCCGAGATAGCGCTGCACGCTGTCGAGCACCAGCTGCGCCCGGCCGGCACGTGAATTCGCTTGCAGCAGCTCGACGGTCAGCGCATCGCGATCAGCGTCGTCGCGCTGGGAGACCGGCAGGTGGTCGTAGGCGTCCAGCGCCGCCTGCCACCAACGCGCGGCGATGTCCGAACTCCACTGCGCGGTGGCCTCTTCGGCGGCCAGCCGGCATGCCGCCACCACCTGCGCGGGCTCCACCAGCGGCTGCGCCTCCACCAGATGCTGGGCGCGGCGGCTGACGGCACCGGGTGCGGTGGAGTCGGCCAGCGCCTCGGCGAGCCGGGCGTGCAGCCGCTGTCTGCGCAGCGCAGGAATGCCCGCCAGCAGCTGCTCGCGCAGCAGCCCGTGCGCGAACTCGTAGCCGCCGCCGTGCCCGGTCACGATGATCCGCTCGTCGGCGGCCTCGTCGAGGTGGTCGGCGAGCGTATCGAGGTCCAGCCCCGTGGTTTTCGCCAGCAGCGGCACCGCGGCCGCGTCGATCACCTCGCCGATGACCGCGGCGGTGCGCAGCACCTGGACCACGACCGGGTCGAGGGTGGCCAGCCGGCGGTCGAGCACGGCGCGCACCGCCCGGGGGATCTCGCTGCCCGCGCGTTCGCCGCGCGGCAACCGGGCGTACTCGGAGACGAAGAACGGGTTGCCGCCGGTACGGTCGGCCAGTTCGGCGGCCTCGGTGGCGGTGACCGGTTCGTCGGCGACGGCGCTGGCCAGCAGCGCGACCTCGTCTGAGGACAGCGCCGACACCTCGATGTGCCGGTTGTCCTTACCGCGCGCGATCGTGCTCAGCAGCCGCGCCACCTCGACGCTGTGCTCACCGTCGCGGACGGTGACCAGCACCAGCACCGGCCGGTCGCGCAGCGCCCCGGCAATGTAGGCCAGACAGCTCGCCGACGTGCTGTCGGCCCACTGGGCGTCGTCGATCACCACCGCCAGCGGGCGCGGCGCCGACTCGAGAAGCGCCTGGATACGTTCGTAGACAAGGAATCTCGCGGTGTCGGGATCGGCGTTGCCGGGCACCTCGAGGACCGTGTCGGCGTCACCGCCCAGTGCCCGCACCAGCTGACGCATCGGCCACCACGGCGGGGTCAGCCCCTCGTCGGGGCAGCTCACCCAGACCACGTCGCCGCCCGCGGCCACGGCGCGCTGCGAGATCTCCTCGGCCAGCCGGGTTTTGCCGATTCCGGGTGGACCGGACAGCACCATCCAGCGCGTCGCTCCCCCGGCCACCCGGGCCAGCACCTCGTCCGCGGCCGCCAGCTCGCGGTCCCGGCCGAACAGCGGAGCCCGGTATGCGACCGGCTCCGTCGTGGGCCTGATCACCGCGTCGGCGACGGGACCCGAGATCGGCGCGGCCCCCGTCCATTCCGGGGAGCGCGGCCACGCCGCCAGCTCCGGGGCCTGACGCAGGATGGCGGTCTGCAGCTCGCGCAGCTCCGGTCCGGGTTCGAGGCCGAGCTCGTCGTCGATGAGCCGGGCGTGCCGGGTGTAGGTCTGCAGCGCCTCGGCGGTACGGCCGGCCCGGTACAGGGCCAGCATCTGCAGCCGGCAGCCACGGTCGCCCAGCGGATCCAGCGCCCGCAGCCGCGTCGCCTCCCCCAGCGCCGCCGGCACCCGGCCCAGCGCCAACAACGCGATCACCTTGTCCGCCACGCACTCGGTGTGCAGCGCCGCGATGCGGGCGGCCTCCTCGCGGGCCCAGTCCGCGTCGGGCAGGTCCTCCAGCAGCGGGCCGCGCACCAGGCTCACCGCCTGCTCGGCCGCGGCCAGCCCGTCCTCCCAGCGTTCGGCCTCCACCGCGGCGGAGGCACGCGCGCAGTGCGCCGCGAAGGCCGTGACGTCGACGGTCTCGGGGTCGACGTCGAGGTAGTAGCCGGGCGGCTGCCGCACGATCGGCGACGCCATCCGGGCGTCACCGGAGGCAGCGCGCAGCGCCCGGCGCAGGTTGGAGATGTAGGCCTGCAGGCTCGCGGTCGCACTCGCCGGCACGTCGTCGCCCCACACCGCGTCGATCAGGCGGTCCACCGAGACCACCCGGCCCTGCGCCAACAGCAGCGCCGCGAGCACCACCCGCTGCTTGTGCGGGCCGACGTCCACGGGTGTGGCGTCGTCCCGGACCACCTGCAGTGGTCCCAGTAACCGATAGTGCACCGGCGGTGGGTGTCAGCCCGCCGACTGGTACTTGTCCATCGCGTCGTCGAGGCGCTGCAGGGCCTCGCCGAAGTCGGCGAAGTCACCACCACGCTGAGCCTCGCGCAACGCGTCCAGGGCGGCGTTGACCTCCTGCAGCGCAGCGGATTTCGCGGGCGACAGCTGACTCGGGGCGCCCGGCGGCGTCGCGACCGGGGTCGGCACCTCGGGGGCGCGGCCCTCCTGCTGCTCACCCTGGTTGGCCGGCGGCCGGGCCTGCGGCTGACCGTCGGCAGGCGGCGCGGCCGGCGGTTGCGCCCCCGGACCGGTCAGCGGCGCCGGGCCGGTGGCCGTCGCGTCGGCACCGGGGCCGAACAGCTCGGTGAGCGCGTCGCGCACGGTCGGGCCGTAGCCGACCCGGTCCTTGTACATCATCGCCACGCGGATCAGGCGCGGGTACGACGAGGCCGCGTCGGTGTTACCGGGCGACGCGTACACCGGCGCCACGTAGAGCAGCCCGCCCTCGGCAACCGGCAACGTCAGCAGGTTGCCCCACCGGATGCGGTTCTGGTTGTCGCGGCCGATCACACCGAGGTCCTGGCTGACCGCGGTGTCGGTGCTGATCGCGTTGAACGCCAGCTTCGGACCGTTGACCTGACCCGGGATGGTCAGCACCGTGATCTTGCCGTACGTGTCCGGATCCGAGCTGGCGCTGATGTAGGCCGCCAGGAAGTCGCGGCGGAACCGGTTCATCGCCGTGGTCAGCTGGAACGACGCCGTCTTGTCGTTCTCCACCAGGTTCTTGGCGACGATGTAGTACGGCGGCTGGTAGCTGCTGGCGGTCGGGTTGGGATCCAGCGGCACGTCCCAGAAGTCCGACGTCGAGAAGAACGTGATCGGGTCGTCGACGTGGTACTTGGCCAGCAGCGCGCGCTGCACCTTGAACAGGTCCTCGGGATAGCGCAGGTGCTGCTGCAGTTCCGGGGTGATGTCGCTCTTGGGTTTCACCGTGCCCGGGAACACGCTCATCCACGCCTTGAGCACCGGGTCGTCCTCGTCCTGGGCGTACAGCGTCACGGTGCCGTCGTAGGCGTCGACGGTGGCCTTGACCGAGTTGCGGATGTAGGACACCCGCTTGTCGGGCTGCAGCCGGTTCAGCGCCACCTCGTTGGAGTCGGCGGTGGCGCTCGACAGCGTGGTCAGCTCCGAGTACGGGTAGTTGTCCAGCGTGGTGTAGCCGTCGATGATCCACACCATCCGCTTGTTGACGATCGCCGGGTAGACGCTGGTGTCGGTGGTCAGCCACGGGGCCACCGCCTCCACGCGCTTGGCCGGGTCGCGGTTGAACAGGATCTTGCTGTTCTCCCCGATGTCGCGGTTGAGCAGGAACGCGCCCTGCCGGTACTTGATCGCGAAGACCGCGCGCGACAACCAGTTTCCGACCGGGACACCGCCCTTGCCGGTGTAGGTGTAGTTCTTGGTCTCGGTGTTGGTCTCGTAGTCGTACTCGCGCGGACCGCCGTTGAGGCCGACGATCGCGTAGTCGTCCGGGGTGTTCGCGATGACGGGGCCGTAGTAGATGCGCGGCTGGTCCAGCGGCGCAGGCCCCGGTGAGATCACGCTGCCGTTGGCGCCGACCACGCTGGCCAGGAACTCCGGGTAGCCGCCGTTCTGGTTGGGGTCGTTGGCCACTCCGCGCACCGTGTTGGCGGGCGAGGCGATGAACCCGTTGCCGTGGGTGTAGACCGTGTGCCGGTTGATCCAGTTGCGCTGGTTGTCGATCAGCCGGTCGGGGTTGAGTTCGCGGGCGGCGACGACGTAGTCGCGCAGGTTGCCGTCCTTGTCGACGTAGCGGTCCATCGCCAGCTGGTCGGGGAAGTAGTAGAAGTTCTTGCCCTGCTGGAACTGGGTGAACGCGGGGCTGACGATGGTCGGGTCGAGCAACCGGATGTTGGAGGTGGTCGCCCGGTCGGCGGCGACCTGCTGCGCGGTGGCGGTCGCGTCCCCGCTGTAGTCGCGGTAGGTGACGACGTCGTCGGTCAGCCCGTAGGCGTGCCGGGTGGCGGTGATGCTGCGGCTGATGTACTCGGCTTCCTTCTGCGCCGCATTGGGTTTGACGCTGAACTGCTCGACCACCAGCGGCCAGCCGGAACCGACCACCAGCGACGACAACAGCAGCAGCACCACACCGATCGCCGGGATGCGCAGGTCGCGCAGCACCAGCGCGGAGAACACGGCGACCGCGCAGATCACCGCGATCGCCATCAGGATGAGCTTGGCGGGCAGCACCGCGTTGATGTCGGTGTAGCCGGCGCCGGTGAACGGCTTACCGCCGCGGGTGTTGCTGAGCAGCTCGTAGCGGTCCAGCCAGTAGGCGACGGCCTTGAGCAGCATCAGGACACCGACCAGGGTGACCAGCTGGATGCGTGCGGCGCGGCTGAGCGCCCCGGTCCGCCCGGCCAGCCGGATGCCGCCGAACAGATAGTGGCCCAACAGGTTTCCGAGGAACGCCAGGAACGTCGCGACGAACAGGTAGTTGAGCACCATCAGGTAGAACGGCAGGTCGAACGCGTAGAAGCCGAGGTCCTTGCCGAACTCCGGATCGGTGATGCCGAAGCTGCCGCCGTGCAGGAACAGCTGCACGGTCTCCCACTGCCCCACCGCGAACAGCCCGGTGAACACACCGATCAGCGCGGGCACCCCGATGCCGATCAGGCGCAGCCGCGTCATCACCGCGGTGCGGTACTGGGCGATCGGGTCGTTGGGCCCGTTGGTGGGCACGAACACCGGCCGGGTGCGGTAGGCCAGCGCCAGCCCGGCGAACAGGATCGCGGCCACCACCACCGCCACCACCAGGAACAGCACGACCTGGGTGAGCAGCCGGGTGGTGAACACCGAGCGGTACCCGAGTTCCCCGAACCACAGCCAGTTGACGTAGGTGTCGATCATCTGCCCGCCGAACAACGCCAGCAGCAGCAGGAATACACCCACCCCGATGAGAAAACGGCTACGTCGTGTCAGCTTCGGCATTCGCGCCGAGGGCCGCATACCCACTCGTCGACTCCAGTCATCTTTCTCACACCGTCACCCTGACGTGCCCCAACTCTACGCAACCGCAGTTCGCGGGTGACCGGTGAGCGACTCAGCAGTGTGGGCGTTCGCCACCGGCGGACAGCGTCTTGAGCGCGTCGACGGCCTGCTCGAGGGTCTCGACCCTGACCAGCTCGAGCCCGTCCTGCGGCGCCGACTTGGCCTCCTCGCAGTTCTCGGCGGGCACCAGGAACAGCGACGCGCCCGCCTCGCGGGCGGCCAGCATCTTGTGGGTGATGCCGCCGATGGAGCCGACCTTGCCGTCGCCGCTGATGGTTCCGGTGCCGGCGACGAACTGGCCGTCGTTGAGGTCACCGGTGGTCAGCTTGTCGATGACGGCCAGCGAGAACATCAGGCCCGCCGACGGGCCGCCGACGTTGGCGAGGTTGAACTTGATGGAGAACGGTGCCCACGGCGCGTCGAGCACCCCGATGCCCAGGAACCCCTGGTCGCGTTCGGGGTGCTTACCCAGGGTGATGGTCGCCGTTCCGGGCGGGCCGTCCTTGCGGCGGTAGTCCAGGACGACGGTGTCGCCGGGCTTGGTGTCCTTCAGCTGCTCCTGGAACTCCTCCAGGTTGGCCACCGGCTTGCCGTTGACGAAGTCGATGGCGTCGCCGGCCTGCAGCTTGCCCGCCGACGGGCCGTCCTCGTTGACGTTCTCGACCGTCACCGCCATCGGGTAGTCCAGGTACTGCAGCGCGGCGTACTCGGCGCTGTCCTCGGACCGGCGGAAGTCGGTGGTGTTGGCCTCCTCGACCTCTTCCTTGGACTTGTCCGGGGGGTAGACCAGATCACGCGGCACCAGCTGGTCGCGGCCGGACAGCCACAGCGCCATCGCCTGCCCCAGCGTCAGCTGGTCGCGCTGCGACACGGTGGTCATGTTCAGGTGCCCGGACGTCGGATACACGTCGGTGCCCTCGATGTCGACGACCGGCTTGCCGTCGATCTCACCGAGCGTGTTGAACGTCGGGCCCGGGCCCAGCGCCACGAAGGGCACCGTCACCACCGACGCCAGCACCCCGAAGGCCAGGATGGGGACGAGCGCGACGAGCAACGTCAGAGTCCGCCTGTTCACGCCGCCTAATGTAGAGGTTCGCTCTCGGCATGAACCGCCGCCCGACACGCACCGACGGCGGTGAGTACCGTTGAGGTCATGGCTGACCTGCCCTTCGGCTTCTCCTCCGGAGACGACCCTGAGCGCGACAAGCGCAAGAAAGATCCGGATCCGGGCTCCGGTGACCCGTTCGGCATGGGCTTTGCCGCGGGCGGCGACTTCGACATGTCGCAGCTCGGCCAGATCTTCACCAAGCTCGGCGAGATGTTCAGCGGCGCCGGCGGCGCGATGGCCGGCGACACGCAGCCCGGCCCGGTGAACTACGACCTGGCCCGCAAGCTGGCGTCCAGCCAGATCGGGTTCGTCGCCCCGGTGCCGGAGAAGACCAGCGCGGCGATGGCCGACGCGGTGCGGCTGGCCGAGACCTGGCTCGACGGGGCGACCGCCCTGCCCGCCGGCACCACCCGGACAGAGGCGTGGACGCCGACCGACTGGATCGACAACACGCTGGAGCGCTGGAAGCGGCTGTGCGATCCGGTGGCCGAGCAGATCTCGACGGTGTGGGCGTCGACGCTGCCCGAGGAGGCCAAGGCGATGGCCGGGCCGCTGCTGTCGCTGATGTCGCAGATGGGCGGCATGGCGTTCGGGTCGCAGCTCGGCCAGGCGCTGGGCAAGCTGTCCCGAGAGGTGTTGACGTCCACCGACATCGGCCTGCCGCTGGGCCCGCAGGGCGTCGCGGCGCTGATGCCCGAGGCCATCGAGGAGCTCTGCGAGGGTCTCGAGCATCCGCGCAGCGAGGTCGTAACGTTCCTGGCGGCCCGCGAGGCCGCGCACCACCGCCTGTTCAGCCATGTGCCGTGGCTGGCCAGCCAGCTGCTCAACGCGGTCGAGGCGTTCGCGCGGGGCATGAAGATCGATATGAGCGGTATCGAGGAGTTCGCCGCCGGTTTCAACCCGGCGTCGCTGGCCGACCCGTCGCAGATGGAGGAACTGCTCAACCAGGGCATCTTCGAACCCAAGGCCACCCCGGAGCAGACCGCGGCGCTGGAGCGGCTGGAGACGCTGCTGGCCCTGATCGAGGGCTGGGTGCAGACCGTCGTCGCCGACGCGCTGGGTGACCGCATCCCCTCGACGGCGGCGCTGGCCGAACTGATGCGCCGCCGGCGCGCCACCGGCGGCCCCGCCGAGCAGACGTTCGCGACGCTGGTGGGTCTGGAACTGCGGCCGCGCAAGATGCGTGAGGCCGCCGATCTGTGGCGGCGGCTGACCGACGCGGTCGGCGGCGACGCCCGCGACGCGGTGTGGCAGCACCCCGATCTGCTGCCCAGCGCCGAGGATCTGGACGCGCCCGCCGGGTTCATCGACCGGGTGATCTCGGGTGAGAGCGCCGATGCGGACACCGCGTTCGAGGACGCGATCGCCGATCTGGAACGCGAGATCAACAAGGGCCCAGAAGGCCGAGAGGGCCCAGAGGGCTCAGAACCCTCCTGACCCCTGTGGATAACTCGCGGGCACGGGTCGCGGCCGTGGCACGCTCAAGCGATGACGCGCTACGCGGTCAACCCGGCGACGCCGGTGCTGCTGCGCCCGGACGGCGTCGTGCAGCTGGGCTGGGATCCGCGCCGCGCCGTGCTCATCCGGCCCCCTGAGGAACTCTCCGGCCCCGACCTGGCCGCGCTGCTGCGCACCCTGCAGGTCGGCGCGTCGATCCCCGAACTGGGTGTGCGGGTACCCGGCGTCGACGCGGCGGTGATCGAGGAGCTGGTGGACTCCCTCGTCGCCGCCGGCATCGTCACGGCCGGGGTGGGCGCCGGGGTAAGCACAGCAGGACCGCCGCGCAGGCACGCCCCGCGGGTGCGCATCCACGGCCGCGGACCGCTGTCGGACCTGATCGCCGGCGCACTGCGCTGCTCGGGCGCCCGGATCACCCACAGCAACCGCAGCCAGTCGGGCGTGGCGCCGGGGCCGGCCGATCTGGTGGTGCTCGCCGACGATCTGGTGGCCGACCCGCGCGTGGTGCGCGAGCTGCACGCCGCCGGGGTGACGCACCTTCAGGTGCGAGTCCGCGACGGCGTGGGTCTAATCGGCCCGCTCGTGATCCCCGGTGTCACCAGCTGCCTGAGTTGCGCGGATCTGCACCGCAGCGACCGCGACGCGGCCTGGCCGGCGGTGGCCGCGCAGCTGCTGCACACCGTCGGCCACGCCGACCGCGCGACGCTGCTGGCCACCGCGGCCTTGGCGCTCAACCAGATCGAGCGGGTGATCCGGGCAGACGAACAACCGGCGACGCTGGACACCACCCTGGAATTCGACGTCAACGTGGGCTCGGTGGTGGCCCGCCGGTGGACCCGTCATCCCAGCTGCGGCTGTCTGACATCACGCGTTGGCAAGTCGGTGCCACGCGTCGCCGCGCGTCGTGGATGATGGTCTGGTGAGTGAGATCAAGCGGGGCCGGGCTGCGCGCAACGCGAAGCTGGCGGGCCTTGGTGCCGGAATGGCCGGGCGGGCCGCGCTGGGGCTCGGCAAACGGCTGACCGGTAAGTCGAAGGACGAGGTCAACGCCGAGCTGATGGACAAGGCCGCCCAGCAGCTGTTCCAGGTTCTCGGCGAGCTCAAGGGCGGCGCGATGAAGGTCGGCCAGGCGCTGTCGGTGATGGAGGCCGCCATTCCCGAGCAGTACGGCAAGCCGTACCGCGAGGCGCTGACCAAGCTGCAGAAGGATGCACCGCCGCTGCCGGCGGCCAAGGTGCACCGCGTGCTCGACCAACAGCTCGGCACGAAGTGGCGCGAGCGGTTCCAGTCGTTCGACGACACCCCCGTCGCGTCGGCCAGCATCGGCCAGGTGCACAAGGCGATCTGGTCGGACGGCCGCGAGGTCGCCGTCAAGATCCAGTACCCGGGCGCCGACGAGGCGCTGCGCGCCGACCTGAAGACCATGCAGCGGATGGTCGGCATCCTCAAGCAGCTCTCCCCCGGCGCGGATGTGCAGGGCGTGGTCGACGAGCTCATCGAGCGCACCGAGATGGAGCTCGACTACCGGCTGGAGGCCGACAACCAGCGGGCGTTCGCCAAGGCCTACAAGGACCATCCGCATTTCGCGATCCCCCGGGTGGTGGCCAGCGCGCCGAAGGTGGTCATCCAGGAGTGGATCGACGGTGTGCCGATGTCTCAGATCATCCGCGAGGGCACCCCGGAGCAGCGGGACATCATGGGCACCAGGCTGTTCGAGCTGACCTACGACGCGCCGCGTCGGCTGGAGATGATGCACGGCGACGCGCATCCGGGGAACTTCATGCTGCTGCCCGACGGCCGCATGGGGGTCATCGACTTCGGTGCGGTCGCGCCGATGCCCGGCGGCATCCCGCGGGAGATCGGGCTGGCCATGCGCTACGCGCTCGCCGACGACTATGAGAACCTGCTGATCACCATGCAGGAAGTCGGGTTCGTGCAGAAGGGTGAGCAGGTCTCCAAGCGCGAGATGGACGACATGATGCGCCAGTACGTCGAGCCGCTGCGCACCGAGGAGTTCCACTACACCCGAAAGTGGTTGCAGCGCATCACCGCACATAACATGAAGCCGGACCGTGCTGCCGGGCAGCTGAAGGCCGCCCGGCAGATGGACATTCCGGCCAAGCTGGCGATCCCGATGCGCGTCATCGCCTCGGCGGTGGCGATCGCCTGCCAGCTCGACGCCCACGTCCCGCAGCTGCGGTTGGCCACCGAGCTGATCCCCGGTTTCTCCGAGGCATAACGGTTTTCGACCGCCGACCGCTAAGCGGCCACCGGGGTCTTGCGCGGCCGGCCCCGGGGCCGCTTGCGGGCGATCACCGTGCCCCGCTCGAAGATCTCACCGCCCCAGACACCCCACGGCTCCTGCCGTTCCAGCGCGGCGGCCAGACACTCACGCCGGATCGGGCACTCGGCGCACAGCGCCTTCGCGCGTTCGAGGTCGACGGGGTTCTCGGCGAACCACAGATCGGGGTTCTCGCTGTGACACGGCACCGCCAGCATCGTCTTCTCTCGGCATGTCCCGACTGACATGTCCAATCCTCTTCCCTGGTCGTCGATTTCGAATCTCTTCGTCGGATCTGTTCTGCGGATCCGGACCAGGTCTCGGTCGGGCTGGGAGCCCCTGGAAAAGACCAAGGCCACGGATCCCTGACTGCGAGTCCGTGGCCTTCTGGTTATCGGGAGCTTCTAGATGAGGCTCCGATCCACGGACAGCGCGGCGGCGGCGTGACGCTTACGCACCGGGTTGATCGCCACGGCAGCGGCGGCGGTACGGGCAGCGGCATGCGCAAACGGTTGAGCCGCAACAGCGGAGACGGCAGCGTGCGCAGCGGCAACGCGCGGGGTCGCAGCGTGCGGGGTCACCGTCATGCCGGCGATGCGTACGCCGAGCCGAGCGTGAGCGCTCTTCACGATGACGGACCCTCCTTTCGCACAGACAGCCACCCCTACGGTGTGGTATCGAGGCTAAGCGTAACAGCCGTATGCCACAAGCGATTTTCTGACCTGCGGTTTTGGCGCGATTTTTACGACACTTGGCGGTCTATGCGCGCTTGCGGTTCTTGACCATCGCAAGGACGTCGGGGCCGAACTGCTCGAGCTTGCGCGCGCCGATGCCCGGTATCGCGACCAGGGCGGCGTTGTCGGTCGGCAGGGTCTCGGCGATCGCGATCAGCGTGTTGTCGGTGAACACCACGTAGGCGGGCACGTTCATCTCCTTGCAGGTGCGCGAGCGCCACTCCTTGAGTTCGGCGAGCAGGTCCTCGTCGATGTCGGACGGGCAGGTCTCGCAGCGCCGCAACATGATGGCGGCCGGGGCGGTCAGCACGCTGTTGCACACCCGGCAGCGCGGGGTGGCGCCGCGCTGGCGGCGCGGCTTGGCGGGGGTGTCGCCACTCGACGACGCCTGCGGCGCAATGCCGTTGAGGAAACGGGACGGCTTGCGGCTCTGCCGTCCGCCCGGGGTGCGCGCCAGCGCCCAGCTCAACGCCAGATGCACTCGTGCCCTTGTGACTCCGACGTACAGCAGCCGCCGTTCCTCCTCGACGGCCTCACTGTCGGGGCCGTAGGCGAGCGCGTGCGAGATCGGCAGTGTGCCGTCGGCGAGGCCGACCAGGAACACCGCGTCCCACTCCAGGCCCTTGGCCGCGTGCAGGGAGGCCAGCGTGACGCCCTGCACGACGGGCGCGTGGCGGGCGTCGGCGCGCTGGCGCAGTTCGGTCATCAGCCCGCGCAGATCCAGCCCGGGCCGCAGCGCCACCTCCTCGTCGACGAGTTCGGCCAGCGCGGTCAGCGCCTCCCAGCGTTCCCGCGCCTTGGTGCCCGCGGGTGGTTCGGCGGTCAGCCCCAGCGGCTCCAGCACCGCGCGGACCAGTTCGGGCAGCGGTTGGTCGACGGGCTCGCCGCGTTCGGCGACCCGCTGCAGCGCGACCAGCGACTGGCGGATCTCCTGGCGGCTGAAGAACCCCTCACCGCCGCGCACCTGGAACGGCACACCGGCCTCGGTGAGCGCCTCCTCGTAGACCTCCGACTGGGCGTTGATGCGGTACAGCACCGCGATCTCGGCGGGTTCGGTGCCGCCCTCGATGAGCCGTTTGACCTTCTTGGCCACCGCGGCGGCCTCGGCGACCTCGTCGGGATACTCGGCGAACGTCGGTTCGGGTCCGGGGGGCCGCTGCCCGATCAGGTGCAGCCGGCTGCCGGCCATCCGGCCGCGCGCCGCCGCGATCACCCGGTTGGCCAGCGACACCACCTGCGGGGTGGAGCGGTAGTCACGCTCCAGCCGGATCACGGCGGCGTCGGGGAACCGGCGGGAGAAGTCCAGCAGGAAGCGCGGGGTGGCGCCGGTGAACGAGTAGATGGTCTGGTTGGCGTCGCCGACGACGGTCAGGTCGTCGCGGTCGCCGAGCCAGGCGTTGAGCACCCGCTGCTGCAGCGGGGTGACGTCCTGGTACTCGTCGACGACGAAGCAGCGGTAGCGGTCCCGGAACTCCTCGGCCACCCCGGCGTCGGCCTCGATTGCGGCGGCCACGTGCAGCAGCAGGTCGTCGAAGTCGAGCAGCGTGGTGCCGTCGCGGCCGGCCTTGAGCCGTTCGTAACCGGCGTAGACCGCGGCGACCTTGGCCGCGTCGAACGGGACGTCGCGCTGCGCCTTGGCAACCGCCTCCGGATAGGCCTCCGGACTGATCAGCGAGGCCTTGGCCCACTCGATCTCACCGGCGAGGTCTCGCACGTCGTCGGTGGCGGTGGACAACCCAGCCCGGTTGGCCGCCTGGGCCACCACCGAGAACTTGGTGTCGAGCAGCTGCCAGGAGGTGTTACCGACCACGCGGGGCCAGAAGTAGGACAACTGGCGGCGCGCGGCGGCGTGGAACGTCATCGCCTGCACCGCGCCGGTGCCGACCCCGTCGTCGAGAGCGCGCAGCCGGGCCCGCATCTCGCCGGCCGCCCGCTGGGTGAACGTGACCGCCAGCACCTGGCCCGGCGCGACGTGCCCGGCCGCGACCAGATGCGCGATGCGGCGGGTGATCGTGCGGGTCTTGCCGGTGCCCGCGCCGGCCAGCACGCAGACCGGCCCGCGCGGGGCCAGCACGGCTTCCCGCTGTTCGTCGTCGAGATCGTCGAGCGGGCCGCCGGGGCCGTTGCGCAGGGAGGCGGCCTCTACGGACATGCCGACCATCTTGGCAGCCGGGTGTGACAAAAGCCGGGACGCCGTCGGGGCATGTTCGGCCGATCGGCTACGTTGACTGGCTTATGAGCGCACAGGTCATCATGTACACCACCCCGTGGTGCGGGTACTGCGTCCGGCTGAAGAAGGCACTGCAGGCCGAGGGCATCGCCTACACCGAGGTCGACATCGAGCAGGACCCGGCCGCCGCCGAGTTCGTGGCGTCGGCCAACGGCGGCAACCAGACCGTGCCGACCCTGAAGTTCCCGGACGGGTCCACGCTGACCAACCCGAGCCCGCGCGAGGTCAAGGCCAAGCTCGGCCTCTGACCCGCGTGACCCTGGCGGGTCAGTCGCGGTACGCCCAGGACTCGATGATCTCCCGGGCGATCGAGATCGAGCCGGGCAGCAGCAGCCGCGACGAGGACCGGTCGGAGTTCCAGTCACCGGCCTCCAGCGCGGCGCGGATCTCGTCGCGGGTGAACCAGGCCGCCTCGGCGATCTCCCCGTCGTTGAACGAGAACGGCTGCTCCGGGTCGGCTATCGCGTGGAAGCCGACCATCAGCGACCGCGGGAACGGCCACGGCTGGCTGCCCAGGTACTGCACGTTGGAGACGCTGAGCCCGACCTCCTCGGCGATCTCGCGCACCACGCACGTCTCGAAGGACTCGCCCGCCTCCACGAAGCCGGCGAGGATCGAGAACAGCCGCTCCGGCCACATCCGCTGCCGGGCCAGCACCGCGCGGTCGTGCCCGTCGTGCACCAAACAGATGATCGCCGGGTCGATCCGCGGGAACTCCTCGTGCCCGGTGAGCGGGTTGATCCGCGCCCAGCCGCCCTTGATGGGTTTGGTCGGCATCCCGTCGACGGCGCTGAACCGAGCGTTGTCGTGCCAGTTCAGCAGCGCGGTGGCGGTGGCGACGAGCTGTGCGCTGACGTCGTCGAAGATCTGGCCGGCCCGTCGCAGATCGAGCACCTCCGCCTGCACGGTCGGGTCCTCGGGCGGCTCGAGGTCGGCGCGGATCGCCCACACGTGCCGCCCGTCGGTGAGCTTGCCGAGGAACACCGCGTCCTGCGGCGGCCGGTCGCCGAGCGCGGCGGCGGACCCGAGCACCACCCGGCCGTCGGCGATCAGCACCTGGTTGCGCCGGTCGACGCGCAGCAGCAGCGCGTCCCGCCAGCCGGCGATCGCCGCGTCGACGTCGGTGCGCAGTTCGTCGGCGCGGTCCGCGCCGACCCGCGACAGCAGGGGCACGTTGCGCAGGCGGAAGTCGTCGAATGCCATCAGTCCTCGTCGGCGTCGCGGATGTACAGGAGACGGTCACCGGGCTCGACGGTGTCGACCTCCGGTGAGTTGATCCGCAGCAGCCGCCCCTCGCGGACCACCCCGAGCACGATGTCCTGCAGGTGACGCGGCGAGCCGCCCACCTCCTTCGGGGTGACCTCGCGCTCGGCGATCGCGAATCCGGCGTCGGGGGTCAGTAGGTCCTCCATGATCTCCACCACGCTGGGGGTCTGGGTGGCGATGCCGAGCAGCCGGCCCGCGGTCTCGGACGACACCACGGTGGAGTCGGCGCCGGACTGGCGCAGCAGGTGCTGGTTGTCGGATTCCCGTGCCGCGGCGATGATCTTGGCCTTCGGCGCGAGTTCGCGGGCGGTCAGGGTGACCAGTACCGCGCTGGCGTCGTCGTCGGTGGCGACGATGATCGACTTGGCGTGCTGGGCGCTGGCCAGGCGCAGGATGTCGGCCTTGGTGGCGTCGCCGTGCACCGTGACCAGTCCCGCGCTGCGGGCCCGTTCGAGCACGTCGGCGTTCTCGTCGACGACGACGATGTCGGCGGGGGCGACCTCGTCGCCGATCATCGCGGCGACCGCCGTTCTGCCCTTGGTGCCGTAACCGATGACGACGGTGTGGTTGCGCACTCTGCTCCTCCATCGCTGGATCTTCAACGCCGCGCGCGACTGGCTGGTGAGGGTTTCGACGGTGGTACCGATCAGCACGATCAGGAACATCACCCGCAGCGGGGTGATCACCAGCACGTTGACCAGCCGGGCGCCCGGGGTGACCGGGGTGATGTCGCCGTAGCCGGTCGTCGACAGCGACACCGTCGCGTAGTACAGGCAGTCCAGCAGCGACAGCTCCCCGCCCCGCACGTCGCGGTAGCCGTCGCGGTCCAGGTAGACGATCAGGACGGCGGTGAACAGCGCCGCCAGGGCGTAGCCGATGCGCCGCAGGATGCGTCGGGTGGGACTGACGAACCTCTCCGGCACCCGCAGGATGTCGACGAGCGCCGCGTCGGGCTGGGCTGTCAGATCCGAGTTGATCGCCGCCAGCCGACGGCGCAACCTACCTTTTTCCACGAGAGTCCGTTACCGGTCCCGCCGGGGTATGCACGCCACAATGTAATCATGACCGCTCCCCTGCCCGAACAGCAGCAACCGGCCCGTCCGTCGCGTGCCCTCCGGATGGCCGCGGGCCTGCTGGGCATCGGGACGCTGCACTTTCTGGCGCCGAAACCGTTCGACACGATCGTGCCGGCCGAGCTGCCCGGCAGCGCCCGGTTCTACACCTACGCCTCGGGGGTGGCCGAACTCGGCGTGGCCGGGCTGCTGGCCGCCCCGCAGACCCGCCGACTGGGTGCGTTGGCGGCGATCGCGCTGTTCATCGCGGTGTATCCGGCCAACGTCAACATGGTGCGGCTGTGGTTGCGCGATCCCGGCAAGTCGCTTCCGATGCGGCTCGTCGCGATCGCCCGGCTGCCGCTGCAGCTGCCGATGATCGTCGAGGCGTGGCGGATCTACCGCCAGTCGCGCCCCGGTATCTAGGTTTCAGGCCACCTCCTGTTCGTCGGCGGCGGTGAGCAGGGCCTCGAGTTCGGCGGGCCCGGGCAGCTGATCGGGGACGACGGTGGTGCCGGTGCGCACGTAGTGGAACACCGCCCGCACATCCTCCAGCGCACAGCCGCGCAGCGCCGCCCACGCCATCCGGTACACCGCGAGCTGAATCGCCGCGTGCTGCTTGGCTTCCGGCGTGCTCGGCGGCTCCCCGGTCTTCCAGTCCACCACGGTGGCGCCCCCGTCGTCGTCGGCGAACACCGCGTCGATGCGGCCGCGCACCACCCGGCCGGCGATCACCATGTCGAACGGCACCTCGACGTCGATCGGGGTGCGTGACGCCCACGTCGACACCGCGAACGCTTCCTGCAGTTCGGCGAGTTCCTCGGCGACGGCGGCGTCGTGGTCGACGGCACCGGGCAGGTCGTCGAGGTCGAAGAGCCGGTCGGCGTGGAAGAACCGTTGCACCCAGTCGTGAAACGCGGTGCCCAGCAACGCATGTGGGTCGGGTCGGGTGGGCAGCCGACGGCGCAGCCGCTGCGCGACGGCCGCCGGGTCGCGGTGCAGTTCGACCAGGGTGCTGACCGACACCTGCGCGGGCAGCGGCACCGGCGCCGGTGCGCTGTCCTGCCGGCGTTCGGCCAGCAGTGCGTCGACGTCCTCGGCCCACCCCTCGGCGTCGGGGGCGTCGTCGATCTCCCCGGCCAGCGCGCCGGCCACCAACTCGGCTCCGCGGGCCACCTCGGTCTGCCGCGAGCCCGCCGGGTCGACCGGCCACACCGCTTCGATCACCTTGTCCCGCAACGGGTTCTGCGCACCGTCGGCGGGGGCGGGCGCCCAGTGCTCGATGACGCCGCAGGGGTCGCCCGCGGCGGCCGAGTCGTCGATGATCTGCTTGAGCTCGCAGAGGAACTCCGACGGACCGCGGGGCTTGCTCTCGGCGGGACCCCAGTGGTGGCCGCTGAGCAGCAGGGTGTCCTCGGCGCGGGTGAGCGCCACGTACAGCAGCCGGCGTTCCTCGTCGATTCGGCGCTGTTCGAGGCTCTTCTTGTGCCGGTCGATCACATCGGACAACTGCTTGCGGTCGGTGACGTCGGAGGTGTCGAGCACCGGCACACCGTGTTCGGACAGCGTGGCGCGGTCCCCGCGCAGCAGCGGCGGCAGCTCACCGGCGTCGGTCAGCCAGAAGCGCGCGGTCCCGGTCGACGGGAACACCCGCCCGCTCAGGTGCGGCACCGCCACCACCTGCCACTCCAGCCCCTTGGCGGCGTGCACGGTCAGGATCTGCACCCGGTCGCTGGCGACCGTCGTCTCGGCGGGCGCCAACCCGTCCTCGACCTCCTCGGCCGCGTCGAGGTAGGCCAGGAACTCCGGCAGCCCCGCGGTGGAGCGGGCGGCGAAGTCGGCGACCACGTCGGCGAACGCGTCGAGGTGTTCGGTGCCCGACCAGCCGGTGGCCACCGGACGGCGGGCGCGGGCCTCGGTGTCGACGCCGATCGCGCGGCGGACCTCGGCGACCAGGTCGGGCAGAGGGTGCGACAGGTGGGCGCGCAGCGCGGTGAGCTCGCGGCCAAGCGCGACGATGCGGGCGTAGCCGGCCGGCGAATACGCTTCGGGCGCACCGGGATCGGTGATGGCCTCGGCGAGGGTGGCGGTGTCGGCGTCGGGCACCGCCTGCGCCACGATGCGGTCGGTGCCGTCCGGCTCGCCGTCGTCGCTGCCGGCGTCCAACTGCACGGCGCGCCGCCACAGCGCGGCGATGTCGCGGCTGCCCAGCCGCCACCGCGGTCCGGTCAGCACCCGCATGGCGGCGCTGCCCGCGGTCGGGTCGGCGATCAGCCGCAGCATCGCCACCACGTCGGCGACCTCCGGCACACCGAGCAGCCCGGCCACCCCGACCACCTCGACCGGCACTCCGCGCGCGGTCAGCGCGTCGGCCATCGGCGCGGCGTCGGCGTTGCGGCGCACCAGCACCGCCGCCGTCGGCGCGGGCACGCCCTCGGGCCGCGCCCGGTGGTAGATCTCCGCGATGTGGTCGGCGATCCAGTCGCTTTCGGCGGCAACGTCGTTGAGCAGGGCACAGCGGATGGTGCCCGGTTCGACGTCGGGACGCGGCCGCAGCGAACGCACCGCGACCGACCGCTTGCGGGCCTGCGCGGACACCGCGTTGGCCAGGTGCAGCGCGCGCGGCGGGTTGCGCCAGCTGGTGCGCAGCTCCAGGGTCGGTGCCGGGGAGCCGTCGGAGCGGGGGAAGTCGGTGGTGAACCGCGGCAGGTTGGTCGCCGAGGCGCCTCGCCACCCGTAGATCGACTGGATGGGGTCGCCGACGGCGGTCAGCGCCAGCGCGTCGTCGCGGCCACCGCCGAACAGCGCCGACAGCAGCACGCGCTGGGCGTGGCCGGTGTCCTGGTACTCGTCGAGCAGCACCACCCGGTAGCGGCGCCGCAGTTCCTCCCCCACCTGCGGGAAGCGTTCGGCCAGCCGCGCGGCCGCCGACATCTGCATGCCGAAGTCCATCACCTTCTCGTCGCGCATCCGCTGGTGCAGCGCGTCGATCAGCGGGACCAGCTCGGTGCGTTCGGTCTGGGTGGCCAGCAGCCGCAACAGCCACTGGCTGGGGCCGCGGTCACGCTGGTAGGGCCCGGCGGGCAGGGTGTGGATCAACCGCTCGAGTTCGACGTGGGTGTCGCGCAGCTGCCCGGTGTCGACGAGGTGCTCGGCCAGCTGACCGGCCAACCGCGTCACCATCCTCGTGACGGCGGCCGGCGACTTGTCGGTCTCCAGTGCCGGGTGCTCGCACACGACCCGAAACGCCAACTGGAACAACTCGGTTTCGCTCAGCAGCCGGGTCTCGGGCTCCACCGGCAGCAGCAGCCCGAACTCGCGAAGCAGGGTGCCCGCGAACGCGTGGTAGGTGCTGACGGTCGGCGGCTCGTCGGTGACACCGGCGGCCTGCGGGGCGATGCCCGCGCCGGCCAGTCGGGCGAGCCGGGTGCGCACGCGGCGCAGCAGTTGGCCGGCGGCCTTGCGGGTGAACGTCAGGCCGAGCACCTCGCCGGGGCGGGCGTAGCCGTTGGCGACCAGCCAGACCACCCGCGCGGCCATGGTCTCGGTCTTGCCCGCCCCCGCGCCTGCGATGACCACCAGCGGACCCGGCGGCGCGGCGATGACGGCGGCCTGCTCGTCGGTGGGGGTGTGCAGGCCGAGCGCCTGCGCCAGCTCGGCGGGGCTGTACCGCGCGGTCACGAGCATCCTCCCTTCGCGGCCTGCGCCGGGCACATCCTGCGTACCGGGCAGTGCGCGCATCCGTCGTTGATCCGGGCGACGAACTCCGGGCCCCGGGTCGCGGCGGCCGCGCGCTGCACGGTCTCGCGCCACTCGGCCTGCGCCTCCGGCGTCAGCGGGTTCTGCTCCCGCTCGGTGGCTCCGCCGCGGGACGTCTTGCCGAGGTAGACCAGCCGGCCGCCGCCGGGGGTGTCCCCGTCGCCGAGCAGCCCTTCGGCGATCGCCAACTGATACATCGCCAGCTGGGCGTGACACTGTGCGTCGTCCTTGGTGACCGGGCTCTTGCCGGTCTTGAGGTCGACCACGACGAGCCGGCCGTCGCGGTCGCGTTCGAGCCGGTCGATCCGGCCGCGCACCCGCACCTGCGGGCCCTCGTCAGCATCTCCACCGATGACCCCGTCGACGTCGATCTCGGTGCCCACCTCGGTGAGCTGACCGCGGGTGCGGTCCCGCCACTCGGCGAACGTGGCCAGCATGGTCTTGTGGCGGGTGAGTTCGTTGTCGGCGTACCACCGGGACTCGAACGGCAGCCTGGACCAGACCTTTTCGAGCTCGTTGAGCATCTGGCTCTCGGTGCGGTCCGGGTCGGAGACCAGCTCGTGGATCAGTGAGCCGACCGCCGAGCGCACGTCGCGGCCGTCGTCGCCGCCGTGGCGTTCCAAGAGCCAGCGCAGCGGGCAGTCGGTGAGCATCTGCAGCGTCGACGGCGACAGGGTCACGGTGTGGTCGTCGCCGTCCCACAGCGGGTCCTCGGTGGACAACGGGGTCAGCGTCTGCCACTGCGCCGGGTCGGCGCCCGGCACACCCGCCTCCGCCAGCCGCGCCAGTTGCACTGCCGCACAGGCGCGTTGCGCGTCATCAACCGCACCGTCGGGGGCGCACACCACCGAACGCAGCCGCCCGACCACCGCCGCCGGGGACAGCACCCGCGGCGCCTCGACCGGTGCGGTGAGGTCGGCGTCGGAGTCTCCGGCGGTGGCGGCGAGTTCGTAGAAGAACGCCGACGGCAGCATCGACTCGTCGCCGCTGTCGCTGTCGACCGCGGTGACCAGCAGCCGGCTGCGGGCCCGGCCCATCGCGGCGATCAACAGCCGCCGCTCGTCGGCCAGCACCGGCGCCCTGGTCGACACGCCCTGCCCGGTGCCGTCGGTGACCCCGTCGAGGATGTCGACCAGCTGCTGGGTGGCCAGCACGCCGCCGCGCGGAATCGTGTTGGGCCACAGTCCTTCCTGCAGCCCGGCCAGGACGACGAACTCCCACTGGCGGCCCAGTGCGGCGTGCGCGCTGAGCACGGTGACGGCGTCGGCGTCGGCGCGCTCCTCGCGGGCCGGGGTGCCCAGCGCGGCGACGTGGTCGATGAGCCCGCGCAGCGAGGCGCCCGCGGTGCGGGTGACGTACTGCTCGGCGACGTCGAACAGCGTGGTGACCGCGTCGAGGTCGCGGTCGGCCTGCACCCCCGCCGGTCCGCCGCGCTCACTGGCGGCCAGCCAGCGCCGCTGCAGGCCCGAGCGGTGCCAGGCCTGCCACAGCGTGTAGCGCGGGTCGGCGCCGTCCTCGGCGCTGCGCCTGGCGGCCGCCAGCACCTTGCGCACCCGCTCGAGCGGGCGGGCCAGGTTCTCCGGCAACCCGTCGGTGCCGTTCTCGAGCGCCTCGATGAGCAGCTCGTCGAAGGTGCGGCGCGGCTGCGCGGTGTCGGCGCGGCGCAGCGCCCGGCGCAGCTGGCGCAGCGACACCGGGTCGACCCGCCCGATCGGACCGGTCACCAGCGCGGTCGCCCGCTCGGCGTCCAGCCCCTGCGCGGTGGCGGCCAGCACGGTCAGCAGCGCCTGCACGGCCGGCTGTTGGGCCAGCGGCGTCGTCGGCGTCGGCGTGTCCACCGGCACCCCGGCGGCAGCCAGGGTGCGGGCCAGCCCGGCACCCAGCCGCGGCACCGACCGCACGATCACCGCCATCTGCGACCACGCCAGCCCGTCGACGAGATGGGCGCGGCGCAGCGCGTCGGCGATCATCGCGGACTCGGCGTGCGGGGACGCTGCCACCCGCACGCTCAGCGACCCGGGCTGGCCGTCCGTGCCGGTGAGCACGCGCCCGTCGTCGTTGCGGGGCAGGCGGCGCGCGACCGCGCTGATCGCGTCGGCGATCGCGGGGGCGCAGCGGTGCGACGCGGTGAGCGTGACCGCCGGCTCGTCACCGCGCAGCAAGGCCGGATCGGCGCCGCGGTATCCGAAGACCGCCTGGTTCGGGTCGCCGGCCAGCACGGTGAGGTCGGCGCCGCGCGCGAGCACCCGCACCAGCCGCGCCGCCTGCGGGTCGAGGTTCTGCGCGTCGTCGACCAGCAACAGCTTGATCCGGGCGTGCTCACCGGCGAGCAGGTCCGGGTCGGCGGCCAGCGCCTCCAGCGCGGCGCCGACGAGTTCGGCCGCCCCCAGCGCGGGGATGCTGGCCTGCGGGGCGGCCATGCCGACCGCCGAGCGCAGCAGCATGATCTGCTCGTAGGCCTGGGCGAACCGGCCTGCGGCCACCCACTCGGGCCGGCCGGCGCGGCGGCCGATGCGCTGCAGCGCAACCGGATCCACCCCGCGCTCGGTGCAGCGGGCCAGCAGGTCGCGCAGCTCGGTGGCGAACCCAACGGTGCTCAGCGCGGGCCGCAGATGCGCAGGCCAGGCCACCGGCGAGCGGTCGCCGTCCTCGAGGTCACCGGCGAGCAGTTCGCGGATGATGCCGTCCTGTTCGGCGCCGGTGATCAGCCGCGGCGGCGGGTCGCCGTTGCGCTGGGCGGCCAGCCGCAGCACCGCGAACGCGTAGGAGTGCACGGTGCGCACCAGCGGCTCGCGGACCACGGTGCGCCCGCCCGCCCGCAGCAGCGCCGCCGTGATGCGGGCGCGGGCCTCGGAGCCGAGCCGGGCCGAGCCCGTCAGCAGCAGAACCGATTCCGGGTCCAGGCCGGCGGCGATGTGCGCGACCGCGGTGTCGACCAGCAGGGTGCTCTTACCGCTGCCCGCGCCGCCGAGCAGGCGCACGACGCCACGGACGCCGGGCTCGGTGAGCGCGGCGGGGGTGAGATCGGTCTGCGGTGCGGACATGCATGCATGACATCACGGGGGTCTGACAAGTGGACGGCGCCGGATGCTGGCAGCATCACCAGATGTGACCCAACACCTCAACGTGCACCGCTTCGGTCCCGCCGGCCCGGCCCAGGTGCTGGCCATCCACGGGCTGACCGGCCACGGGCAGCGCTGGCAGACGCTGGCCGATCGCCACCTGCCCGAAATCGCGATCGTCGCACCGGACTTGATCGGACACGGGCACTCGTCGTGGGTGGCGCCGTGGACGATCGACGCGAACGTGGCGGCGCTGGCCGCCGTGGTGGACGGCGAGGGGCCCGTCGTGGTGGTCGGCCACTCGTTCGGCGGGGCGCTGGCGCTGCGGCTGGCCGCCGACCGACCGGACCTGGTGTCGCGGCTGGTACTGCTGGATCCGGCGGTCGGGCTGGACGGCGAGTGGATGCGCCAGATCGCCGACGACATGTTCGCCTCCCCCGACTACACCGACCGCGCCGAGGCGCGCGCCGAGAAGGCCAACGGCTCCTGGGGTGAGGTGGAGCCCGCCGAACTGGACCGCGAACTCGACGAGCACCTCATCGACCTGCCCAACGGCCGGGTCGGCTGGCGGATCAGCATCCCGGCGGCGCTGTCGTACTGGAGCGAGTTGGCGCGGCCGGCGGTGTTGCCGCCCAAGGGAATTCCCACGACGCTGGTGCGCGCCACCAGGACCGTGCCGCCGTACGCGTCCGATGAGCTGATCGCGGAACTGGCCGGGCACCTCAGCGACGACTTCCGGCTGCTGGAGTGGGACTGCGACCACATGGTGGCCCAGGCGCTGCCCGAGCAGACGGCGGCGCTGATCCGGGAGCAGTTCTAGACGATGCCCCCGGTCACCGGCGAGCAGGTCGAGACGGTGCGCGCGCTGGTCGCGTCGATTCCGCCGGGCCGGGTCGCCACCTACGGCGACATCGCCGAGGCGGCCGGACTGTCCAGCCCGCGCATCGTCGGCTGGATCATGCG
Source organism: Mycolicibacterium phlei (assembly GCF_001583415.1). The sequence continues at coordinate 1,754,125 of NZ_CP014475.1, read as the reverse complement.
CACGGACTCGTCGGATCTGCCGTGGCACCGGGTGATCCGGGCGTCGGGGCGGCCCGCCCCGCATCTGAGCACCCGCCAACTCGACCTGCTGCGCGCCGAGGGGGTGCTCGCCGAGGACGGCCGGATCCCGCTGCGCGAGGTGCGCCATTCGTTCTGACGCGTTCGCGACGGCTCGTTATTGCATTGACGGTCGTTGCGACCGACGATTCACAACCCTGTACGCAGAGTTCGGCGGGCCGCTGGGCTACAGCGTCAGGCGCACCAGCGCCGCGGTGCGGGCCAGGCCCGGGAACGCCGCGGCCGTCGACCGCGGATGCAGCGCGTGCACCGCGAGACGGAACATCAAGGCACGCAACAACATCTGCGGCCACTCCGGCAGCGAGGCCCAGCGCTCGATCAGGCCGTCGTCGGCTTCACCCCACGACAGCGCATCGACCACGACCACCCCGGCCGCCCATGACGCGGGCCGCCAGTACGGGATGATGTCGGTGATACCGGGCGCCGCGGTGCCCGCGAAAAGCACTGTGCCGTAGAGATCCCCGTGCACCAACTGGCTGGGGCTCTTGGTCGGCTTGCGCAGTGTGGCGAGCTGGTTGAGCAGTTCGATGGAACGCTCGCCGTCGGCGGAGCCCGGTGAGACCTTGGCCCCGGGCGGCAGCGAGTGCAGCGGCCGTTCCTCCCAGGCGGCCCGGTCGGCGGCGATGAACACGTCGACGTCGGACCACGGCGCGACCGGCGGTTGGGTCAGGAACCGCGGCCTCTCCAGCTTGGCGGTGGCCTCGTGCAGGCGCACGGCCGCCGAGATCACCTCGTCGTGGCGGGGTTCGGGGGTGCCGGAGACGTACGTGTCGGCGCGCCAACCGGCGACCACGTAACGTCCGTCGGTCGAGCGCACCGGCCGGGCCAGCCGCACCCCGTCGACGAACAGCGTCTCGCGTACCTTGGCCGACCAGGCGGCGCGGGCGTGGTCGGCCACCATCGAGAGCACGACTTCCCCGCAGCGCCAGCCCCCTTCCCAGCCCTCACCGAGCTGGACCGGCGTGACGCCGGTGAGGCCGAACGCTGCCAGCACATGATCCGGTGGCCGTTCGACTGTCACCACCTCAGCCTAAGCTGCGCCGCGGCAAACCAGCCGTTAGTACATCACCATGTCGGGGTCGAGTTGCTTGCCCCAGGCGACGATTCCGCCCTGCAGGTGCATCGCGTCGGAGAACCCGGCGCGTTTCGCGATGGCCAGCACCTCCGCCGAACGGACCCCGGTCTTGCAGTAGAACACCGGGGTGCGGTCGGTCGGCAGCTTGGCCAGGGCCTCACCGGACTCGAAGGCGCCCTTGGGAATCAGCTCGGCGCCGTCGATGTGGTTGATGTCCCACTCGACGCGTTCGCGGACGTCGATCAACGCGATCGGCTTGCCCGAGTCGAGCATCTCCTTGAGCTCGAGCGGGGTGATCGTCGAATCGGCGGCGGCCGCGGCGGCGGCATCGGAGACGACGCCGCAGAACTCCTCGTAGTCGATCAGTTCGGTGATCTTCGGGGTCGACGGGTCCTTGCGGATCTTGATCGTCCGGTAGGTCATGTCCAGCGCGTCGTAGACCATCAGCCGGCCCAGCAGCGTCTCCCCGATACCGGTGATCAGCTTGATGGCCTCGGTGCCCATGATCGAGGCGATCGAGGCGCACAGGATGCCGAGCACGCCACCCTCGGCGCACGACGGCACCATCCCCGGTGGCGGCGGCTCCGGGTACAGGTCGCGGTAGTTGAGACCGAGACCGTTGGGGGCGTCCTCCCAGAACACCGACACCTGGCCCTCGAAGCGGAAGATCGAGCCCCACACGTACGGCTTGCCCGCCAGCACGGCGGCGTCGTTGACCAGGTAGCGGGTGGCGAAGTTGTCGGTGCCGTCGAGGACCAGGTCGTACTGCTTGAACAGCTCGACCGCGTTGTCGGGTTCCAGACGGAACTCGTGCAGGTTGACCGTGACCAGCGGGTTGACCTCGCGGATCGAGTCGCGGGCGCTCTCGGCCTTGGACCGACCGATGTCGGACTGGCCGTGGATGATCTGGCGCTGCAGGTTCGACTCGTCGACGACGTCGTACTCGACGATCCCGATGGTGCCCACGCCGGCGGCGGCCAGGTACAGCAGCGTCGGCGAGCCCAGCCCGCCGGCGCCGATGACCAGCACGCGGGCGTTCTTCAGCCGCTTCTGCCCGTCCAGCCCGAGGTCCGGAATGATGAGGTGACGGCTGTAGCGCGCGACTTCCTCGCGGGTGAGTTCAGCCGCCGGTTCGACCAGCGGCGGCAACGGTGTCGACACCGAAATCTCCTTGGTTTGACGTCTCCTGATCATCTCAGCAGGTAAGGGATTCAACGGCAACGAGACCCCGGCCCTTCCCTGCCGGTCAGCGCGGTGAGCGTGCGCAAAGTGTCGAGATTTCGCGGCGTGTCGGGTGCAAACACGCACACTCGCGAAAGAAAAGGGGCACGCCTCAGGCGATGGGGTACGGCCAGGGGTTGGGTTTGCAGGTGAAGTTGTCCGGTTTGACCGACTGCGGGTCGAACCGGGCGGCGTCGTTGTTGCTGGTCGAGAAGGTCTGCTGCATCATCACCGGCGCCAGCTGATCGTTGCCGCCGCACGGTTCGTGGCGCTGGTAGCCGATGGCGTGGCCGACCTCGTGGTTGATCAGGTACTGCCGGTAGGACCCGATGTCGCCCTGGAACGGCACCGCGCCGCGCACCCAGCGCGCCTCGTTGATGAACACCCGGGGCTGGCCGTCCAGGTAGGACGGGTTGTAGCAGGAGGCCTCCAGCGGGATGTCGTAGCCGCAGCCCTCCCGCACGGTCATCGGTGTGGTCAACGACACACGGAAGTCCGGCTCGATACCCGACGACTCGTCCACCCGGGCGAACGCGAACTGCGGGTTGTGGGTCCAGCTCTTCGGGTTGGCCAGCGTCTCGCTGACCATCCGGGCGAAGGCGTCGTCGCCGCCGAACGGGGCGGTGTCGATGCCGTCCTCGATCTCGATCGTGTAGTGGAACACCTTGGCGGTGCCCTCCCCGACCTGCGGCGTCGTGCCCGGGACGATGCGCCAGTTCCTGCCGCCGGCCTCGGTGAACGGACCGCCCTCGGGCAGGATGCCGGTCGGCAGGTTGGCGTCGAACTCGGTCAGCCCCTTCGGTGGGGCGCCGATGATCGCGGTACCGGCCGCGCCGATCGTCGGGGGGCCCTGCACCGGCCCCTCGGCCTGCTTGGGCGCGGGTGCGCTGGTGCCGGTGATGGTCTGGTAGATCACGACGACGGTCACCACGATCAGCACCGGCAACGCGTAGGCGCGCCAGCCGTAGGTCGAGATGAACCGGCCCAGCCAGGTCTGCTTGCGGACGCCGCGGTGCTCGTCGCGGTTGGACCTGACCCGCCCGGAGTCGGCCGCGAGCGGGTCGCGCTGCGCGCGAAGCGGTTCGCGCCACTGGTCGCGCAATACGGGCAGCCGGGTCGCGCCCGCCGGTGATGCGCGGCCGTCTGGACCCATCTCGCCGCCCCGCGCGCGGGAGTCGTAGGTCACCGCAACAGGATGACACAACGACGGGCCGTCGTAGTCTCGGCGCGCCACGGCCGCTCCAGATGCTCCCAGGTGTGCCTGACGTGCGCGCATTGGCAACGGTAGTAGTGTCGTTGCGACACCGAGCAGATGAAGGACGTGATGAGCGATCTCGCCAATACCGCCGCGAGGAGGCCCGCACGGGGCAGCGGCGAAACGCTGAACCGCCGCGGCAACCGGCTGCCGCGCGATGAGCGGCGGGGTCAGCTACTTCAAGCTGCCAGCGAAGTCTTCGTCGACCGCGGCTACCACGCGGCGGGTATGGACGAGATCGCCGAGCGGGCCGGCGTGAGCAAGCCGGTTCTCTACCAACACTTCTCGTCGAAGCTGGAGCTGTACCTGGCGGTGCTGGCCCAGCACGTCGACAACCTGGTCTCCGGCGTGCGCCAGGCGCTGCGCACCACCACCGACAACCGGCAGCGGCTGCGGGCGGCGGTGCAGGCGTTCTTCGACTTCATCGAGCACGACAGCCAGGGTTACCGGCTGATCTTCGAGAACGACTACGTCACCGAACCGCAGGTCGCCGCGCAGGTCAAGGTCGCCACCGAGGCCTGCACCGATGCGGTGGCGGACCTGATCAGCCACGATTCCGGGCTGGAGGCGCACCGGGCGCGGATGATCGCGGTCGGCCTGGTCGCGATCAGCGTCGACTCCGCGCGCTACTGGCTCAACAACGAGCGGCCGATCTCCAAGGAGGCCGCGGTGGAGGGCACCGTGCAGTTCGCCTGGGGTGGCTTGTCGCACGTGCCCCTCACCCGCTCCTGATCCGGCGTCAGCCGGTCGCGCCGACGCCCACCCCGAAGCCGACCCGGCGCACGTCCGACGGGCCGATCTCGACGTAGGCGATCTTCGACGTCTGCACCAGGAACCGCCGGCCCTTCTCATCGGTCAGGGACAACACACCGTCGTTCTTGGCGAGCGCATCGGTGATGAGCTGCTCGACCTCACTGGGTGTCTGCGCGCTGTTGAAGCTCAGCTCGCGCGGGCTGTCCGTGACACCGATCTTGACCTCCACGCCTGGTCCTTTCCGTACGCATCCTCGTAAGCACTGTTGAGCTTGAGGCAAGGCTAGTGGACGGTGCTCACGCCGCGCCGGGCCGGTGAGTTCGCGGGCAGCGAAGCCGTGCATCACGGCCGGTCGACCGAACCGAGTCCCGACCGTTATCGACACACGGGTCGCTGAACCTCACCTGTCGCTCCAGCCCCGATAGCATCAGGCGCGCCAATGCTCGAGATGACTGGGAAAAAGCCGATGAACAGGACTTATACCGCCACTTCACCGTATTCGCTGAGCCCGACCGAGCGGATCCGCTCGTACCCCGAGGAGCCCGGATACGAGGCCGGCTACAGCAATCAGGACGGCTACCAGAACGGCTACCGGGGCCACGAGCCCGGTGGATACGAGACCCAGCCCGAGTACCCCGGCCTGCAGGAGCCCGAGGACTTCGACGAGTACCTGCAGAAGTACGAGGAGCAGAAGACCGACCGCCGCTGGATGTGGGTCGCCGGCATCGCCGGGGTGATCTTGTTCATCGCGATCGGGACGACGGGCATCGTCCTGGGCGGCGGCGACAGCGGGGAGGTGTCGGCGACCGGCGACACCGAGCCGACCACCTCAGCGCCCGCCACCACCAGCGCGCGCCCGTCGGCGGCGGCCCCCGCCCCCGGCGCGCCGTCGCTGCCGCCGGAGACCGTGACCACCGTGACCCCGTCCGCCGAGGCGCCGACCGAGCCCGCCCCGCCCGCCGTCGAGTCCGCTCCCCCGGCCCCGGTCGCGGCCGCCCCGGAGCCGCCGGCGGCCGATCCGCGCACGATCACCTACCGGGTGACCGGCGCCCGCCCGCTCGTCGACCTGGTCACGATCGTCTACACCGACGGCCGCGGCGCCCTGCAGACCGACGTCAACGTCGCGCTGCCGTGGTCGAAGACCGTCGTGCTCGAGCCCGGGGTGGAACTGAAGTCGGTGACCGCGACCAGCGTCGCGTCCGCGTTGAACTGCAGCATCACCGACGCCGCGGGCAACGAGATCGTCGCTCAGAACAACAACGCGATCATCGCGACCTGCACGCGGTAACCGCCGCCGGCCCGCGCCAGCGGCTCAGGCCAGGCCCAGTTCGTGCATCCGGGCGGCGTGGGTGCGCTGCAGACGATCGAAGAACTCGGTCATCTGCGTCAGCCCCTCGCCGCTGGCCAGCACCAGGTCGACGAGCTCGTCATGGTCGGCCAGCACGTACTGGGCCTGGGTGATCGCCTCGCCCAGCAGTCGCCGCGACCACAGCGCCAGCCGGTGACGCTGCTTGTCGCTGGCGCTCACCGCCGCCTGCACCTCGGCGACGACGAACTGCGAGTGACCGGTCTCGGACAGCACCAGCCGCACCACGTCGGCCACCTCGTCGGGCAGCGCACCGGCGATCTCCAGGTAGAAGTCGGCGGCCAGCGCGTCCCCGATGTACGTCTTGACCAGCGCCTCCAGCCAGGTGCTCGGGGTGGTCAGCCGGTGGTAGTTCTCCAGCACCGGCGCGTACTTCGTCATCGCGGGCACGACGTCGACGCCGCGCCGCTCCAGCGCGTCGCGCAGCACTTCGTAGTGCTGCATCTCGGCGGCCGCCATCGCGGCCATGTTGATGCGACCACGCAGGTTCGGCGCCATCCGCGCCTCCTCGGTGAGCCGGTAGAACGCCGCCACCTCGCCGTAGGCGAGCAGGGCGAACAGCTCGTTGACACCGGGATGGCCGGCCGAGACTCCTGACGTCGCCAGATCGGTCTCCTCGGGTGCAGGCGGCGTCGTGTTCATGCGCCCAACTTTAAACGCCGAACGGCGTGCCCCTCGCGGCACGAACCGTGCCTGCGGGCGGACCAGCTACAATGTGTACAGGTAGCGGCATATCACAGGTCGTCACCTGAAGAAATGTGCGTGCACGCAGTCGGCCCGCCTACCTCAGCGCAGGGCTTTGGTCGTCACAGGCCATCAATATCGTTGAACTCGTGCGCGCGTGGAAGCCATGAGGATTGACGATTGAAAGGCCTCGTTTTCGCGTATGACGCATCTCAACCCCACATTTGCTGAACTTGGAGTCCGCGACGAAATCGTGCGGGCACTTGCCGAAGACGGCAAGACGCATCCATTTGCCATCCAGGAACTGACCATGCCGCTGGCGCTCGCCGGTGACGATCTGATCGGTCAGGCCCGCACCGGGATGGGCAAGACCCTGGCATTCGGTGTGCCGCTACTGCAGCGCATCACCTCCGACGACACCCGCCCGCTGACCGGGGTGCCGCGCGCCCTGGTGCTGGTACCCACCCGCGAGCTGTGCCTGCAGGTCTACGGCGACCTCGCCGGCGCCGCCAAGTACCTCACCGTCGGCGACCGCAAGCTGTCGGTCACGGCGATCTACGGCGGCCGGCCCTACGAGGCGCAGATCGAGGCGCTCAAGAAGGGCGTCGACGTCGTCGTCGGCACCCCCGGCCGCGTGCTCGACCTGGCCCAGCAGGGCCACCTGAAGCTCGGCGGGCTGTCGGTGCTGGTGCTCGACGAGGCCGACGAGATGCTCGACCTCGGGTTCCTGCCCGACATCGAGCGCGTGCTGCGCCAGATCCCCGACGACCGGCAGTCGATGCTGTTCTCGGCGACGATGCCGGACCCGATCATCACGCTGGCCCGCACCTTCATGAACCAGCCGACGCACATCCGGGCCGAGGCCCCGCACTCGGCGGCCACCCACGACACCACCGAGCAGTTCGTCTACCGGGCGCACGCGCTGGACAAGGTCGAGATGATCAGCCGCATCCTGCAGGCCGAGGGCCGGGGCGCGACGATGATCTTCACCCGCACCAAGCGCACCGCGCAGAAGGTCGCCGACGAGCTGGCCGAGCGCGGCTTCAAGGTCGGCGCCGTGCACGGCGATCTCGGCCAGGGCGCGCGGGAGAAGGCGCTCAAGGCGTTCCGCACCGGCGAGATCGACGTGCTGGTCGCCACCGACGTCGCCGCCCGCGGTATCGACATCGACGACGTCACCCACGTCATCAACTACCAGATCCCCGAGGACGAGCAGGCCTACGTGCACCGCATCGGCCGCACCGGGCGCGCCGGCAAGACCGGCGTCGCGGTGACCCTGGTGGACTGGGACGAGCTGCCCCGCTGGGAGATGATCGACAAGGCGCTGGACCTGGGCTGCCCGGATCCGCCGGAGACGTACTCCAGCTCGCCGCACCTCTACGAGGAGCTCAAGATCCCGGCCGACGCCAAGGGCACGGTCGGACGGCCGTTCCGCCCGGACGCCAAGCGAGAGACCACCGACCGCGAGCGGGAGAGGCCCGCCCGCACCCGCACCCGTACCCGGCGTCGCACCCTGCGCGGCAAGCCGATCACCGGCCACCCCGAGACGGCGGCCGAGCAGACCGAGCAGCCTGCGCCCGCCGGCGAGGCGGGTCCGGAGAACTCCGGCGAGGACGCCCCGGCACCGGCCAAGCGGCGCCGTCGCCGCCGCCCGCGCAAGTCCGCGCAGGCCGGCACGCAGGCAGCCACCACACCGGCCAGCGCTCAGGCCGGCACCAGCTAGTCGGGAGCCCGGCCACCGGATGGTCAGACCCGAACGCCGCACCAGGACCGATGTGCTGGTGGCCGTGGCGATTGCGGTGGTCGTGGCGCTGACCGCGCTGCTGGTCTGGTGGACCAGCGATGCGCGGGCCACGATCAGCAGGCCGGCCGCCGAACCGCTGCCGGACCTGGTCTCGGCCAAGGAGGTGCCCGACACCCTGCGGCAGGTGTGGGCCGCGCCGAGCCCGAATACCACCGCGCCGGTGGTCGCCGGCGGGGCCGTGGTGACCGGCGACGGTCGCACGGTCGAGGGCCGCGACCCGGCGAGCGGGGAGACCCGCTGGACCTACGCCCGCGATCGCGACCTGTGCGGGGTCACCTACGTGTACCAGTACGCGGTGGCCGTCTACCCCGACGTGCGCGGCTGCGGGCAGGTCAGCACCATCGACGGCAAGACCGGGATGAGGGGTTCGGCGCGCACGTCGTATTCCGACAAACAGGTGACGCTGAGCTCCGACGGCACCGCGGTGCTCTCCGCCGGCGAGAACCGCCTCGAGCTGTGGCGCTCCGACATGGTGCGCATGCTCAGCTACGGCGCGCTGGACGCGCCGATCAAGCCGGGCACCCCGGCGACCCCGCTGTGCCGGTTCGTCTCGGCACAGGGCAGCTCCAGCGCGGTGTCGGTGCTCGAGGCGTGCCCCGGCGAAACCGATCTGCGGCTGACGATCCTGCGGCCCGCCGACGACGAGGACGAGCCCGAGCTGAAGTACGTGCCGCAGCCCGAGGTGGCGGCCGACTCCGACGCCCGCGTGATCGCCGTCGTCGACACCACCACCGCCGTCTACGTCCCCACCCCCACCCCGGCGGTCAACATCGTCGACGACACCGGTTCGACCACCGCCAGCACCGCGGTCGCCCGGCCGGTGTCCCCGCGCGCGGTGGCCACCCGCACCGGCGATCTGGTCACCTGGTGGACCGGTGACAGCCTGATGGTGTTCTCCGCCAACGGATTACGGTACCTGTACACGGTCGCCCCGGCGGGCCCGAACGTCCCGGTCGGCCCGGGCGTGGTGATGGCGGGCAAGCTGCTGGTCCCGGTGACCCACGGCTACGACGTGTTCGATCCGGACACCGGCAAGGGTGAGCGCCACATTCCGCTGGCCCGCCCGGCCGTCGACGGCCCCGTCGTCCCCGGCGTCGCGGGGTCGGTGCTGCTGGAGCAGCGCGGGGACGAACTGGTGGCGCTCGGCGGCTGAGCCGCCAATTTGGCAGGGGCGGCTGAGCCGCCAATTTGGCAGGGGCGGCTGAGCCGCCAATTTGGCAGGGGCTAGAACTCCGGCGTGAAGGTCGGCATCGGTTTGCCGGTCTTCCAGTGCTTGAGCAGCGCCTTGGCGAGTTCCCGGTAGGCCTCGGCGCCTTTGTTCTTGCGACTGGACAGCACCGACGACCCCGACGCGCTGGCCTCGGCGAAGCGCACCGTGCGCGGAATCGGCGGGGCCAGCACCGGAAGGTCGTAGCGGTCGGCGACGTCGAACACCACGTCGCGGCTGTGTGTGGTGCGCGAGTCGTACAGCGTCGGCAGCGCGCCCAGCAGTTTGAGATCGGGGTTGGTGATCGCCTGCACGTCGGCGATGGTGCGCAGGAACTGTCCGACGCCGCGGTGCGCCAACGTCTCACACTGCAGCGGCACGATCACCTCGGCGGCGGCGGTGAGCCCGTTGAGGGTCAGCACGCCCAGCGACGGCGGGCAGTCGATGATCACCACGTCGTAGCGGTCTGCACCGTCTGTCCCCGACTCCGCGGCTCCGGTGATCTTGGCCAGCGCCCGCTTGAGCGCGTACTCGCGTCCCGCTCGCATCAGCAGCATCGCCTCCGCGCCCGCCAGATCGATGTTGGCGGGCAACAGCGCCATGCCCTCCGGGGTGTCGAGCAGCGCGACGTCGGGTTCCACCTCACCGAGCAGCACCTCGTGCACCGACACCGGCAGCTTGTCCGGATCGTGGCCCAGCGAGAACGTCAGCGACCCCTGCGGGTCCAGGTCCACCAACAGGACCCGTTGCCCGGCCTCCTGCAAGGCCGCGCCCAACGACGCCACCGTCGTCGTCTTGGCTACCCCACCCTTTTGGTTGGCGACCGCAAGTACCCGAGTCACGTTGTTCATCGTTACATGGGCCGCCGCACCGCTGCCGACCGTGCGGCAGAATCAGTCGGCGTGGCACTTCTGCAGCACCGCCTGATCCTGCTCCGTCACGGAGAGACGGAGTGGTCGCGCAGCGGTCGACACACCGGCCGCACCGACCTCGAACTCACCGAGACGGGCCGCGAACGGGCCGGGCTGGCCGCCGAGGCGCTGACCGAACTCGAACTCGACGATCCGCTGGTGCTGTCCAGCCCGATGCGCAGGGCGATCGACACCGCCGAACTCGCCGGGCTGCGCATCGACGAGGTGAACCCGCTGCTGCACGAATGGGACTACGGCGACTACGAGGGCCTGACCACTCCGCAGATCCGCGAGACGGTGCCGGACTGGTTAATCTGGACCCACGGCGCCCCCGGCGGCGAGAGCGTCGCCGACGTGACCGCCCGCGCCGACCGCGCCGTCGAGCTGGCGCTGACGCATATGCAGTCCCGCGACGTCGTGTTCGTCGGACACGCGCACTTCTCGCGATCGGTGATCGCACGCTGGGTGGAGATGCCGGCCCCCAGCGGCATCCGGTTCGCGATGGCACCCGCCTCGATCGCCGTGCTCGGCTTCGAGCACGGGCAGCGCCAGATCATCGCGCAGGGACTGACCGGCCACCAGGATCCGTGTAAACCCCGGTGACTCGCGAACCCACCTTCGTCATGGCCGCCCGCCGCACTGTCGTCGCGGAGGGCGTCCACACGGCGTTCCCGGACATCACCGACGCACGGGCCGCGCTTGCCTCGCACAGTGCGCCAATCGTGGTCGGCGCGTTACCTTTTGACCTCGACAAGCCCGCGGCGCTGATCCGGCCGCAGACCGTGCGCTTCCTCGACACGGCGCCGGACTGGCCGCTGCGGGAGATGCCCACGGTGCGGATCGCCGAGACCCGGCCCGACCCCGACGAGCACCGTGCCCGGGTCGCGGCGGCGGTGGCCCGGATGCGTGACCCGTCCTCCGGCCTGCACAAGGTGGTGCTGGCGCGCGCGCTGAAGCTGACCGCCGACGGCCCGATCGACGCGCGCACCGTGCTGCACCGACTGGCCGCCGCGGACCCGTCCGCCAACGGGTATCTGGCCGATCTGACCGCGGCAGGCGGCGGCTACTCGGGTGCCGCGCTGGTGGGGGCCAGCCCGGAACTGCTGGTGGCCCGGCGCGGCGACCAGGTTCTGTGCGCACCGTTCGCCGGTTCCGCACCCCGCTCCCCCGACCCGCGGACCGACGAGGCCAGCGGCGCGGCGCTGGCGGCCTCGGCGAAGAACCGTCACGAACACCAGCTGGTGGTCGACATGATCCGCGAGGCGCTCGACCCGCTGTGCCGCGACCTCGACGTACAGGCCGAGCCGCAACTGCACAAGACCGACGCCGTCTGGCACCTAGCCACCCGCATCACCGGCACACTGCGCGAAAAGTCCACCACTGCACTGGATCTGGCGATCGCACTGCATCCGACACCGGCCGTCGGCGGGGTGCCCACCAAGGACGCGGCCGCGTTGATCGCCGAACTGGAGGGCGACCGCGGGTTCTACGCCGGCGCCGTCGGCTGGTGCGATCAGCGCGGCGACGGCCGCTGGGTGGTGTCGATCCGCTGCGCCCAGCTGTCGGCGGATCGCCGCACCGCTGAGGCGTTCTCGGGCGGCGGCATCGTCGCCGAATCCGATCCCGACGACGAGGTCGCGGAAACCACAACCAAATTCACCACCATCCTGTCGGCGTTGGGAGTGCAGACGTGACCGATGTGATCCGCCGGGCCCGGCCCGGCGACGAGACGGAGCTGACCGCGATGGTCTACGAGCTCGCCGAGTTCGAACACGCCGCGGCCGAGTGCACCGTCACCGAAAACCAGTTGCGGCAAGCGCTTTTCGACAAGCCTGTGACGCTGCACGCCCACATCGCCGAGGTCGACGGTCAGGCCGCCGGCGGCGCACTGTGGTTCCTGAACTTCTCCACCTGGGACGGGGTGCCGGGCATCTACCTCGAGGACCTGTACGTGCGGCCGCAGTTCCGCAGGCGCGGGCTGGCGCGGCGAATCCTGGCCACGCTGGCGCGCGAATGTGTCGACAACGGCTACAGCCGGCTGTCGTGGGCGGTGCTGGACTGGAACGTCAACGCGATCGCGCTGTACGACTCCGTCGGCGGTAAGCCGCTGCGCGAGTGGATCACCTACCGGGTGTCGGGTCCGGGTTTGTCGGAGCTCGCCTCGGAGCTGTCCTGACCCAGCCACTCCAGCGCGGACGGGCTGAACAGCAGCACCATCGTCAGCACGGCGACCAGGGCGACGGGGATGGCATACCCCCACTGGTGTGAGCCGGGACCCATGTACCAGGCCACCGGGAGCAGCAGCAGCTGGGCGAACACCGCGATGCCGCGGCCCCACCGGCGGCCGGTCCACAGCGCCCAGCCCGCGGCCAGCACGCCCGCGCCCATGATCGCGAACCACAGTGCGGTGCCGTACTTGTTGAGCCCGGACACCTCGGCGCCACCGAAACCGCTGATGACGTAGACCAGCGCCGCCACCAGCGCGGCGGCGCCCTCGAGGGCGACCAGAACCGCGGCCTGCCGGACGGTCGTCGGGGATGCAACGATCACGGTCAGAGCCTAGACGGCCATTCAGTAGGCTCGGACCCCGTGCGCGCCGTGCTGATCGTGAACCCCAATGCGACGTCGACGACTCCGGCGGGGCGCGATCTGCTGGCCCATGCGCTCGAGAGCCGGGTCAAGCTGACCGTCGTGCACACCGACCACCGGGGCCACGCCATCGAGATCGCCCGCGACGCCGCCCGCGACGGGGTGGAGGTGCTGATCGTGCACGGCGGCGACGGCACGGTCAACGAGGTGGTCAACGGCGTCCTGGAGGTCAACGGGCCGGGCGCGGAGGGGCCGGCGGTCGGCGTGGTGCCGGGCGGCTCGGCCAACGTGTTCGCCCGCGCGCTGGGCATCAGCCCGGACCCGATCGAGGCCACCAACCAGCTCGTCGATCTGCTCTCGGAGTACCGGCGCAGCCGGACCTGGCGGCGCATCGGGCTGATGGACTGCGGGGAGCGCTGGGGCGTGTTCACCGCGGGCATGGGTGTCGACGGCGACGTGGTGGCCGCTGTGGAGGCTCAGCGGGCCAAGGGCCGCGCGGTGACCGCGGGCCGGTATGTCCGGGTGGCCATCCGCGAAGTGCTCGCCAGCGCCCGCAAGGAGCCCGCGCTGACGCTGCACCTGCCCGACCGGGAACCGGTCGCCGGCGTGCACTTCGCGTTCGTGTCCAACGCCAGCCCGTGGACCTACGCCAACGCCAGGCCGGTGTGGACGAACCCGTCGACGACGTTCGAGACCGGCCTGGGCATTTTCGCCACCACCAGCATGAATGTGTGGGCCAACCTGATGCTGGCGCGCCGGATGCTGTCGAAGAAGGCCCGCATCGAGGCCCGGCACCTGATCCGCGAGGACGACCTGCCGTGGCTGCGTGTCACGAGCGACACGCCGGTGGCCTGCCAGATCGACGGCGACTACGTGGGTTTGCGCGACTCGATGACGTTCACCAGCGTTCCGGACGCGCTGGGGGTGCTCGCCCCGGCCGCAGAGAACCGCTCTGACCAGCGATAACGCCCTCGCCATGTAGGCTTGAGGGCGCAGTTGGTTCGGAGTCTAGTACAGGCGGGTGACCCCTCCGGGCACCGCCCCCGCTAGTGAGATTGCGCACTTGTTAACTAAGCGCTATTGACATCTGTCCAGCCTGTGAAAACATCGTTAGCAACAGTGCAGAAACATTTCGTGTGCACGTGTTAACAGCCGAAGAAATGCTCGTGCGCCCTGCTGCGCACATGATTAGGAGATGTAGGTCTATGGATTGGCGCCACAAGGCGGTCTGTCGCGACGAGGATCCGGAGCTGTTCTTCCCGGTGGGGACCAGCGGGCCGGCGCTCGCCCAGATCGCTGACGCGAAGCTCGTCTGCAACCGCTGCCCGGTCACGACCGAGTGCCTCACCTGGGCTCTTGAGTCCGGCCAGGACGCGGGCGTGTGGGGCGGCATGAGCGAGGACGAGCGGCGGGCGCTCAAGCGTCGCAACGCTCGGACCAAGGCTCGCAGCGGAGTCTGACCGACGCTTCACGCAAATGTAATTACGGCCCCGACTTTCGTCGGGGCCGTTTTTATTGCCAAATTCAATTAAGGCCAATTAACGAGTGAATTGGTCGCTTTGCGAATCCGTAACAACGGTTAATGGCCAAGATCACAGTGACGTCCGGCACTATCGGCTAACTGCCGGCTCACTGCGACGGCCGGCGCTGCCGGCTCACTGCGACGGCCGGCGCTGCCGGCTCACTGCGACGGCCGGCGCTGCCGGCCGAGCGGCACGCGCAACACCGCATCCGTTCCCCCACCCGGCGCCTCGTGCACCCCGAGCGAGCCGTCCAGCTCCGCCGACACCAGCGTGCGCACGATCTGCAGGCCCAGCCGGTCGGACTTCTCCAGGCTGAAACCCGCGGGCAGGCCGCGGCCGTCGTCGTGCACCACCACGTCGAGCCAGCGCGCCGAACGCTCGGCGCGGATCGTCACACACCCCTGCTCGGTGGTGGCGTCGAAGGCGTGCTCGATCGCGTTCTGCACCAACTCGGTGATGACCATCACCAGTGCCGTCGCCCGGTCGGCGTCGAGCACACCGAGATTGCCGACCCGGTTGATACGGATCGGACTGTCAACGGCCGCAACGTCATTCATGATCGGCAGGATCCGGTCGATGACCTCGTCGAGGTTGACCTCCTCGTCCACCGACATCGACAGCGCGTCGTGCACCAGCGCGATCGACGACACCCGGCGCACCGACTCCATCAACGCCTCGCGCCCCTCGGCGTTGTTGGTGCGACGGGCCTGCAGCCGCAGCAGCGCGGCGACGGTCTGCAGATTGTTCTTCACCCGGTGGTGGATCTCCCGGATGGTGGCGTCCTTGGACAGCAGCGCGCGGTCGCGCCGCTTGACCTCGGTGACGTCGCGGATCAGCACCGCGGCGCCGACCGCCTCCCCGTGCACCACCAGCGGCAGGGTGCGCAGCAGCACCGCCGCGCCGCCAGCCTCGACCTCCATCCGCATGCTCGACCCGCCGGCCAGCGAATCGCGCACATGGTTGGCCAGCTCCTGCGCCTCGAACGGGTCGCCGATCAGCGGGCGCGTCACCGAGACCAGGTTGTGGCCCTCCAGCTCGGCGGCCAGCCCCATCCGGTGATAGGCGGAGATCGCGTTGGGGCTGGCGAAGGTGACCACACCCTCGCTGTCGAGCCGGATGAACCCGTCCCCCACCCGGGGGCTGGACCGCGACATCGCCAGGTCCCCGACGTTCGGGAACGTGCCCTCCGACAGCATCACCAGCAGGTCGGCCGCGCAGTCGAGATAGGCGGCCTCCAGCGGGCTGGCCTTGCGCTCGGCCAGCGCGGTCTGGTGCGTGAGCACCGCGACCACCTGGTCCTCGTAGCGCACCGGGACCGCCTCGACGTTGAGCCCGGGCGACACCTGCTGTCCGGTGCCGGCGCCGACGACGATCTCGCCGGAGTCGAACGCCGCGGTGACCACCGGCAGCGCGTCGGCCTCGGCCACCGTGCTGACCGCGTCGGCCAGCAGCACCGTCGAGGCGGTGTTGGGCCGCACCTGGGCCACACAGACCAGTGCACCGTCGTCGCGGCGCACCCACATCAGATAGTCGGCGAACGACAGGTCCGCCAGCATCTGCCACTCGCCCACCACCGCGTGCAGATGGTCCACGGCGTTGCCGGGCAGCATCGTGTGCTCGGCGAGCAGGTCACCGAGGGTGGACATGGTGGGTTACCTGGCGCGCGGCGCGCGGATCTAGTCGATCACCGCGATGAGGTCGCCGGCCTGGATCACGTCGCCGACCGACACGCTGACCTTGCTCACGGTGCCCGACACCTCGGCGAGCACCGGGATCTCCATCTTCATCGACTCCAGCAGCACCAGGGTGTCTCCCTCGCCGATCTGGTCGCCCTCGCTCACCACGACCTCGAGCACACTGGCCACGATCTCAGCGCGAACGTCCTCGGCCATCTTCACCCCTTCGGAGCTTCACCTCTACCGGCGCACCGGCTACGACTGCTGACGATTAATAGAACCACACGACGGGCCCGTCAGCGCTGCCGCCGGGCCATGAGACAATGGTTGGCGACGCGCGCCCGCGGGCGCGGGGACGTCCCCTCAGAAACCCTTTGTGACCCCTCAGACTCATCCGGAGGTACACCATGGCCAAGCGTGGCCGAAAGAAGCGCGACCGCAAGCACTCGAAGGCTAATCACGGCAAGAGGCCCAACGCCGGGTCGAACAAGTAATTCCGGCGGGCGACCGCCTCGATTACGCCGAAAAACGGCACTGACCAGCGCGGTTTCGACCGCGCTGGTTTTGTCTGTGCCCTGGATCAGCCGCGCCGGATGATGGTGGTGCGGCTGATCTCCAGCTTCAGCCGGGCCTTCAGCCCCTCCGGAGCCTTCTCCCCGCCGCATTTGCTGGCGATCAGCTTCTTCACCCGTTCCTCCACGCCGTAGTAGCGCAGGCAGGCGGGGCACTCCTCCAGATGCTGGCGCAGCCGGTCCCGGGTGTCGGGGGTGCATTCCCCGTCGAGCAGCGTCCAGACCTCTGCGATGACCGCGGCGCACTCGGGATGCTCGGGGTCGATCGGCCCGATCGGCGGGGTCCAGCGCTCCTCATCGGTCTCTGAGCGCTCGCTCACGACGACACCTCCTCGGGCGTGTCCATCTCTCCCCGGATGAAACCACGGTCACGGGCCACCCCGGCCAGCAGTTCCCGCAGTTGGCGCCTGCCCCGGTGCAACCGGGACATCACCGTGCCAATCGGCGTATCCATGATCTCGGCGATCTCCTTGTAGGGGAAGCCTTCGACGTCGGCGTAGTAGACCGCCATTCTGAAGTCCTCGGGCAACTGCTGCAGCGCTTCTTTGATCTCGCTGTCCGGCAGCGCCTCCAGCGCCTCGATCTCGGCCGAGCGCAGCCCGGTCGAGGAGTGTTCGGCGTTGGCCGCCAGCTGCCAGTCGGTGATCTCCTCGGTCGGGTATTCCGAGGGTTGCCGCTGCTTCTTGCGGTAGTTGTTGATGTAGGTGTTGGTCAGGATGCGGTACAGCCAGGCCTTGAGGTTGGTGCCCTCACGGAAAGACCGGAACCCGGCGTAGGCCTTGACCATCGTCTCCTGCACCAGGTCCTCGGCGTCGGAGGGATTGCGCGTCATCCGCAGCGCGCCGCCGTAGAGCTGGTCGAGCAGCGGGATCGCGTCCCGCTCGAACCGCGCCGTCAACTCGGCGTCGCTCTCCTGCCGTTCCGGCGCTGATTCTGTCTCCGGCGCGTCGGTCGCGCGCTCCGGCGCCTCGTCGCGTATTGCCCCGTCGGAGTCGGTCATCGGGGGGAACACCGTCCCTTCTGTCGCGGCGCCACCGGTCATGCCCGGCCGTCTCACCGGACATGCTGGCAAATCCATCGGAAAGTCCATCGCCAGCGCTGGCACCTGACCTCCTTCGCCAATCGTAGAGGCAATGACCGACATCGGGGCCCGGCCGTCGCTGCCGATATCTCGCGACGAGGCTCGAGCGCTTCCGTCAACAACTCCAGTAACTCCCAATAACTGCGTCAACAGAGCCGAGCGCCGGGATGTTCCCGGGGGGCTACGTCGTTACCGGTGCCGTTACTCTGTGCCCGTGCCACGCGCCGCCACCCCGGCCATCGCGGCCCTCGTCGCCGCGAACGTGCCCCACGACGTCCTGCAGTACCACCACGATCCGCGCGCCGAGTCCTACGGCGAGGAGGCCGTGGCCGCGCTCGCCGCCGCGAACGGCGTCGAACCCGCCCAGGTGTTCAAGACGCTGGTGATCGCGCTGCCCAAGGGCCTCGGGGTGGCTGTGCTGCCGGTGCCGGAGAAGCTGTCGCTGAAGGCGGCCGCCGCCGCGCTCGGGGCACCCAAGGCCACCATGGCCGACAAGGCCGCCGCCGAGCGGTCCACCGGCTACGTCGTCGGCGGGATCTCGCCGCTGGGCCAGCGCCGACCGCTGCCCACCGTCGTCGACGCCTCCGCACTGCGGTGGGACCGTGTGCTGTGCAGCGCGGGCAAGCGCGGTCTGGATATCGCCCTGCCCCCGCAGGATCTGATCCGCCTGACCGGCGCGGTCACCGCCGACATCTGCGCCTGACACCCGCGCGCCGCCTAGGGTGTGACGTATGTCGCTCTCCGGTAAGACCATGTTCATCTCGGGTGCGAGCCGCGGCATCGGGCTGGCCATCGCCAAGAAGGTGGCCGCCGACGGCGCCAACATCGCGCTGGTCGCCAAGACCGCCGAACCGCACCCCAAACTGCCCGGCACGATCTACACCGCCGCCAAGGAGATCGAGGAGGCCGGCGGGCAGGCGCTGCCGATCGTCGGCGACATCCGCGACGAGGACGCGGTGGCCGCGGCGGTGGCCAGAACCGTCGAGCAGTTCGGCGGTATCGACATCTGCGTCAACAACGCCTCGGCGATCAACCTCGGC
The DNA here is from genome assembly GCF_001583415.1 of Mycolicibacterium phlei. The sequence continues at coordinate 1,735,290 of NZ_CP014475.1, read as the reverse complement.
TCGATCGAGGAGGTGCCGCTCAAGCGGTTCGACCTGATGAACGGCATCCAGGTGCGCGGCACCTACACGGTCTCGCAGGCCTGCCTGCCGCACATGAAGAGCCGGGACAACCCGCACGTGCTGACGCTGTCGCCGCCGATCCGGCTCGAGCCGCAGTGGCTCAAGCCGACTCCGTACATGATGGCGAAGTTCGGGATGACGTTGTGCGCGTTGGGCATCGCCGAGGAGATGCGCGAGCACGGGATCGCGTCCAATACGCTGTGGCCGCGCACGATGGTGGCCACCGCCGCGGTGCAGAACCTACTCGGCGGCGACGAGGCGATGGCCCGCTCCCGCAAGCCGGAGGTGTACGCCGACGCGGCCTACGTGATCCTCAACAAACCGGCCCGCGAGTTCACCGGCAACACCCTGCTGTGCGAGGACGTGCTCGTCGACAACGGTGTGACCGACCTGTCGGTGTACGACTGTGTGCCCGGCAGCGACCTCGGCGTCGACCTGTGGGTGGACTCCCCCAACCCGCCCGGCTACCAGGGACCCTAGCTACGGCACGCACAGGTCGAAGCCGAGCAGGCTGGCCGGCCAGAACGCCGCGGTGATCAGGAAGGCCCCGATGTCGGAGCCGGCGGGGATGCGGGTGCGCAGCGCGCTGTCGATCAACTGCACCTGTTCGGCGTCGAAGAACGCCCACACCAGCCCGATCAGCAGGTACGGGATGGCCAGCCACATCAGGAACTCGAGCATCGCCTCCACGCTGACGCGGCGGCTGAGCAGCCGGCGCAGTGCCGTCATACCAACGCCTTCCGCGCACGGACCCGGCGCCGGACGTCGGCGAGCAGGATGTGGCTGCCGCCCTGGCGGACGAACACCGGCAGGAACCGGTTGACGAAAGCCACTACCAGGAACAGCGATTCGAACAGCGACTGCCGCACACCGCCCCACCGCAGCCCCATCTGCTCACGGAACGGCGGGGCCAGAAAGCCGGTGGTGAGGAACTTCACCAGCGGCCGGAACGGCAACCCGAGCAGCGGGGTGATCATCTTCAGGTCGAGCATGTGCATCAGGTAGCCGCGCACCCGGTCGTCGATCGAGATGCGTTGGCACGCCTGGCGCCAGTACTCGTCGAAGTCGGCGCGGGTCGGCGGCCACTGATCCTCGGTGACCTGCAGTGTGGTGCCCAGCGGCCAGGCCGACCGGTAGAACTGCTCGGCCTGCTCGGCGGTCATCGGCCCGCGCAGCAGCTGGTAGGTGTCCTCCAGTCCGACGAAAAGGCAAGCGGCGACCCACATCTGCAGCTCGCGGTCGAACGCGTTGTAGCGGACCGGGCTGTCGGCGGTGGATTTCACGTGCCGGTGCGAGGTGTCGACCGCCGCGCGGAACGCGACGCGGTCGTCGTCGTTGCCGAGCACCGCCACCGCGAGGTACTGGAACGTCGTGCGGGCCCGCTTCCACGGGTGCTTGAGCAGGTTTCCGGAGTCGACCCTGCTCTCGACGACGCCGTAGCCCACCTCGGGCCGCGCCAGTTGCATGACCACGTTGGCCGGTCCGGCGGCGAACGCCCAGAAGTCCATCGCGTCGGCGGCCGAGACCTCCTCGGTGGGGTCCCAGCGGGCGGTCCGGCGGCGCACGCTGATGCGGTAGTCGGTCATCCCACGCACACCGCCGAGAACACCATCGCCGGCCAGAACACCACCGACCCGACGAACCGGATCAGCCACAGCGGTCCCGTCGCGCGCAACTGGTCGAGGTGCCACGCCGTCCAGACCAGCCCGATCAGCGCGTACGGCGCGGCCAGGATGAGCGCGGTGCCGATCCACTCGGCGATGGTCATCTCGAAGCTCAGGACCTTCTTCACCGCAGGGAGCATGCCGTCCTCTCGCTCGTCCGACGGCCCCTATGTTAATGCCGATTCACATCCGTTCGGCGCTTTCGGGAAAACGGCGCTACAGCATGGAGCGGACGCTGTCGGCGAACGCGCCGGTGGTGAAACAGACCGGCTCGGCGAACTCCTCGAGCGTGATCGCGTCCGGCCAGTCGGCGTCGGCGGCCGCCCGCAGCAGCGGTTTGGCCATCGCGGTCGCGTGCGGCGGCAGTGCGGCGACGCGGTCGCACCACTCGTCGGCGACCGCGAGCAGCCGCTCGTGCTCGACGACCTCCTGCACCAGGCCCATGCGCTGGGCGGCGCGGGCGTCGAGGTGCTCACCGCGCAGGTAGTAGGCCAGCGCGCCCTGATACCCCAGTCGGCGGGTCAGCGCCCAGCTGGTGCCGACCTCCGGAAGCAGACCCAGCTTGCCGAAGGCGGGCACGATCACCGCGCGCTCACTGGCGATGACCACGTCGCAGGTCAGCGCCCAGGCCAGCCCGACACCGGCGGCCGCACCGTTGAGCGCGGCGATGAAGATGGTGTCCGAACCGGCGATCAGCCGTGCGACAGCGCCGAATTCGCGGCGGATCCAGCGCCAGATGTCGGCGGCGCCCTCGGCGGCGTCGAGGGCGCTGATCGCGGCGTCCATCATCTGCAGGTCTCCCCCGGCGGAGAAGCCCGGATCGGCGCCGGTGAGCACGACGCTGCGCACCTGCGGGTCGGCGTCCAGATCGGCCAGCGCCCGGCGCAGTTGGCGCACCAGCGGTGCGGAGAGCACGTTGAGCCGTTGCGGTTCGTCGAGCGTGACCACGGCCCGGTCCCCGCGCCGTTCGACGCGTACCCGCCGCGGCGCGTCCGGGTCGTCGCCGCTGGCCACCATCGCCCGGTACAGCGAGTCCTTGTCCGTCATGTCCGATCCTCCTCGGTTGTGTTGGCGCGCAGCGCTTTCCATGCGGCGTCGGCGAAGGTCTCGATCACCCCCGGCGGGAGCCGCCTGGCGCCGGAGGCCAGCCAGTGCCTGCTGTACTCCTGGGCCGGGCCCACCCACAGCGCCGCGGTGACCGGAACGTTCAGCGGCTGCAGCGCGCCGTAGGTGTGGTGCGGGCGCCACCAGTCGGCGACCGCGGTGAAGAACGCCTCGTTGGACCGGCGCAGCTCCTCGCTGTCGAGCCGGGGACCGAGCAGCAGACCGGCCTCGCCGCGGTGGGCGGCCACCCAGCGCAGGTGGTAGGCGACCCCGCCGCGAATGCCGCCCTCGGCGGTGTCGTGTCTGCGCAGCGTCTCGACGAACCCGGCCTGGTACTCGCCGAGCAGTTCCGCGAAGACCGCGGTGGCCAGCGAGGTCTTGTCCGGGAAGTGGTGATACAGCGCGCCGACGCTGACGCCGGCCTCGCGGCGGATCTCGTCGAGGGTGGCCGACAGCGCGCCGTCTGCGGCGAACCGCGCGCGTGCGACCGCCATCAGCCGGGCCCGTGCATCACTCGTCCGGGGCACGAGGATCACTCTAGTAAAACCGAGAAATCCTCTGTCAAGGGTTCAGTGTGCCTGGTAGAGGATTCCGCGGCCGATCGCCTCGCGCACCAGCGGCAGCGCGGCCTGGGCCAGCGCGTCGGCGTCGACGCCGTGCACCCCGGCCAGCAGCTCGATCAGCATGCCCAGCGGTACCTCGCCGCGGCAGCCGGCGAGCAGGGCGCGGCTGACCTCGTCGACGCCGAGGACGGCGCCGGGGCCGCCGGGGCGGCGCACCGCGGCGCCGACAACCTGCCAGCCCTCCTCGCCGGGCAGCGACTGCTCCTCGAGGAACACCGGCGCGGTGGACAGCCGGGCCGCCAGAAGCTGCTCGTCGGTGGTGTTGTGCAGGTATTCGCGGCGGGCGAAGAACGCGTCGACCTCGTAGCCGGTGAGCACGTCGTCGGCACCGGTGAGCTCCTCGAGCACGTGGTCGGGGGGCCTGTGTTCGCCGGGCCGCGGGGCGCGCAGCGTGATGAGCCCCATCCCGATCCCGGCGATGCCCTCGTCGGCGAACCAGTCCAGCCAGCGGCCGCCGCGCGCCGCCGCCTGCTCGGGCGTCTCCCCCGCGTCCGACACCCACAGCGTGACGTAGGTGACCGGGTCGGCGAGTTCGCGCTGCACCACCCACGCGTGCAGCCCGGTACCGGCCAGCCAGCCGCGCACCCGGTCACGCCAGTCGTGACCCTCGTGCACGATCCAGTTGGCCATCACGTGCGCGGTGCCGCCCGGCTCGAGGTGGTCGGCGACCTGTTCGATCAGGGTGCGGCTCAACGTGTCTCCGGCCATCCCGGAGTCGCGGTAGATGTAGTCGCGTTCGCCTGCGCCGACGACGAACGGTGGATTGGACACGATCAGGTCGAACCGCTCCCCGGCGACCGGCTCGAACAGGCTGCCGTTGCGCAGATCCCAGGTCATGCCGTTGAGTCGGGCGGTGCCCGCGGCGACCGCCAGCGCACGCTCGTTGGTGTCGGTGGCCACGATCTGCTCGCAGTGACCGTCGAGGTGCAGCGCCTGGATGCCGCAGCCGGTGCCCAGGTCCAGCGCGCGGCGCACCGGATCGCGGATCACCGTGCGGGCCAACGAGATCGACGCACCGCCGATGCCGAGCACGTGGTCGCGGCGCACCGGGCCGGGACGCATCCCGGAGTCCAGGTCGGAGACGACGAGGAAGTCGCGCTCCCCGTCGCCGTGCGGGCGGATGTCCAGGCCCGCGCGCACGCTGTGTGTGCCGGCCTCGAGGACCTCGTTGGCGCACAGCGTGTCGATGTCCGCCGACGGCAGCGCCTCGGCGACCCGGTCGGCCGGTTCGTCGGCACCGAGCAGAAACAGCCGCACCACGGTGGCCAGGGCGCTCCGGTCGGTGTCGCGCGCGTGTTCGGTGACCCGCAGCGCCGGCCAGAAGACCCCGCGCGCGAACGCGGCGTAGGCGTCGTCGCCGAGCAGGGCGGCCACCCCGTCGGTGGTGTAGCCGGCCCGCCGCAGGTCGGCGGCGAGGGCGTCGACGACGTCGGTGGCGTGCAGCGGCCCGGGGCGGTCCGGGGCCGTCAAAGCAGGGTGCCCTGTTCGGATTCCGGTTCCACCGGCGCGATCAGTTCCGGGCCGTTGTTGCGCACGCTGTTGACCAGCCGCGACACCTCACGGATCGCGATCCGGTCCAGGTCGCCGTGGCCGCGCAGCAGGCCCTCGTCGATCGGGGCGTCCGGGTCCAGCCAGCGCTCCCAGTCCTCGGCGCTGATGCTCAGCGGCATCCGGTCGTGGATCTCGGCCAGCGGCCCGGCGGCGTCGGTGGTGATGATCGTGCAGCTCAGCAGCGGCGGATCGTCCTTGGAGCTGTTCTTGGGCCGCCACGTCGACCACAGCCCGGCCATGAACAGCGGCTCCCCGTCACCGGCGTACATGAAGTACGGCGTCTTGGCGCCCTTCTCGCCCTTCCACTCGTACCAGCCGTCCATCGGTACCAGGCACCGCTTGTTCTTGGCCGAGGAGCGGAACACCGGCGAGCTGGTCAGCTTGTCGGCGCGGGCGTTGATCAGCAGCGGACCCTTGGTCTCCGGGGTGCCGTCGGCGGTCTCCTTCGCCCACGGCGGCACCAGACCCCAGCGCATCGAGCGCAGCCGCCGGGTGGCCTCGTCGTCGGGTTCGCTGTGCCGCTCCACCACGGTGGTGACGGTCGTGGTGGGCGCCACGTTGTAGTTGGGGCCGGACTCCCTGGCGGCGGCCGTCGTCTCGTCGATCGCCTTGATCTTCTCGGCCAGCAGAGCCGGGTCGGTGGCGACCGCGAAACGTCCACACATGAATCCCATGGTGGCACGCGAACCCGACAGGGGAAGATGGAGCGGTGAGCACCGAACAGCGGAGACCCTGGCCTGCCCCGTCGACCTCGGGTCCGGTGCATGCCACGGTCACGGTGCCGGGTTCGAAATCCCTGACCAACCGCGCGCTGGTGTTGGCGGCGCTGGCCACCCCGCAGGGCCCGTCGACGATCCGCGGCGCGCTGCGCAGCCGCGACACCGACCTGATGATCGGTGCGCTGCAGACCCTGGGCCTGTCCGTGGAGGGCTCCGACGACGAGCTGGTGGTCAGCGGTGCGGTCGCCCCGCCCGACGGCGCGACGGTCGACTGCGGGCTGGCAGGCACGGTGCTGCGGTTCGTGCCGCCGATCGCGGCGCTGAGCACCGCCTCGATCACGTTCGACGGCGACGAGCAGGCCCGCGCCCGCCCGATCGCCCCGCTGCTCGACGCGCTGCGCGGCCTGGGGGTGGCCATCGACGGCGACGGGCTGCCGTTCACGGTGCGCGGCAGCGGTGAGGTGGCCGGCGGCACGGTGGCGATCGACGCCTCGGCGTCCTCGCAGTTCGTCTCCGGGCTGCTGCTGTCCGGGGCGGCGTTCCGTGACGGGCTGACCGTCGAGCACACCGGCGAGTCGGTGCCGTCGGCGCCGCACATCGCGATGACGGTGGCGATGCTGCGCGACGCCGGCGTGGACGTCGACGACTCGACGGCCAACCGGTGGCGGGTGTCGCCGGGGCCGATCGCAGCCCGCGACTGGGTCATCGAACCCGACCTGTCGAACGCGGTGCCGTTCCTGGCCGCGGCGGTGGTCAGCGGCGGCGTGGTGCGCCTGACCGGCTGGCCGCAGCACAGCATTCAGCCCCTGAAGACGGTGAAATCCATCCTCAAGAAGCTGGGTTCGACGGTGCGCCAGGGTGACTCGTACCTCGAGGTGGTCGGTACGCCCAACTACGGCGGCATCGACGTCGACCTGCACGACGTGGGTGAGCTGACCCCGGCGGTGGCGGCGCTGGCCGCGCTGGCCAGCCCGGGATCGGTGTCGCGGCTGTCGGGTATCGCGCATCTGCGCGGCCATGAGACCGACCGGCTGGCGGCGCTGTCGGCCGAGATCAACGGGCTCGGCGGCAACTGCGAGGAGACCTCCGACGGACTGGTGATCACCGCGACACCGCTGCGCGGCGGGCTGTGGCACTCCTACGCCGACCACCGCATGGCGACCGCGGGAGCCATTGTGGGACTTCGGGTTCCGGGCGTGCAGGTGGAGGACATCGAGACCACCGCCAAGACGCTGCCGGAGTTCGCGGCGCTGTGGGCCGACATGCTCGCCGGACAGGCCACGGAGGTCGGCCAGGCTTGAGCCGGCGCGAGTACGACGAGTCCGACGTCCGGGTGCGGCCCGGACGAGGGTCCCGGCCGCGCACCAAGATCCGTCCCCGCCACGAGGACGCCCAGGAGGCGATGGTGGTCAGCGTCGACCGGGGGCGGTGGGGCTGCGCACTCGGCGGGGATCCGCAGCGGCGGGTGGTGGCGATGCGGGCACGCGAACTGGGTCGCACCCCGATCGTGGTCGGCGACGAGGTCGGCGTCGTCGGCGACCTGTCCGGTCGCCCCGACACGCTGGCCCGCATCGTGCGCCGCGGGGAACGGCGAACTGTCTTGCGCCGCACCGCCGATGACACCGACCCGACCGAGCGCGTCATCGTCGCCAACGCCGACCAACTGCTGATCGTCGTCGCGCTGGCCGATCCGCCGCCGCGCACCGGACTGGTGCAGCGCGCGCTGATCGCCGCCTATGCCGGCGGACTCAGACCCGTGCTGTGCCTGACGAAGACGGACCTGGCGCCGCCGGAACCGTTCGCCGCGGAGTTCGACGGCCTGGACCTGACCGTGGTGACCGCGGGCCGTGACGACCCGCTGGAGCCGCTGCGGGAACTGCTGGCCGGTCAGGTCACGGTGCTACTGGGCCACTCCGGGGTGGGTAAGTCGACGTTGGTGAACCGCCTTGTGCCGGAGGCGGACCGGGCCACCGGGGAGGTCACCGACATCGGCAAGGGCCGGCACACGTCGACGCAGTCGGTGGCGCTGCCGCTGCCGTTCGGCGGTTGGGTCATCGACACGCCCGGCATCCGGTCGTTCGGGCTGGCCCACATCGAACCCGACGACGTGCTGCTGGCATTCGCCGATCTCGCGGAGGCGATCAAGGACTGCCCGCGCGGGTGTGGGCACATGGGCCCGCCCGCCGACCCCGAGTGCGCGCTGGACACGCTGAGCGGACCGGCGGCTGACCGCGCCGCGGCGGCGCGCCGGATGCTGGCCGCGCTCAGCGAGGCGAGCGCTTACTGAGCGGCCGGAACCGTCTGGGCCGCAGAGGTTTCGGCCCTGCTGTCGGCCGGGACATGACCGCGGGTGAGCACGAAGACCGCCAGCGCCGCGGCCACCGCCGCGGTGAACATCGCCACCCCCATCGGAACGGCGTTGGCGCTGCCTGCCAGCCCGACCAGCGGCGGGGTGACGGCGCCGGCACCGTACTGCAGGAAGCCCAGCACCGCCGACCCCGACCCGGCCGCGTGGCGCACCTCGGTGACCGCCAGGCTGGTGGCGTTGCTGTAGACGAAGCCGAGCGAGGCCATGAAACCGGCGTTCAACGCGATGGTCGCCCACGGGATCACACCGCCGACGGTGACGTCGAGCAGCTGCAGGGCGCCGACGACCGTCATCGCGGTGACGCCGAACTTGAGCACCCGGCGCGGACCGAACCGGCCGACGATGCGCGCCGAGATCGCGCTGCTGACACCGACGGCCAGCGCGCAGGCGCCGAAGGTGAACGCGTAGGCCTGCGGTGAGAGCCCGATGATGTTCTGCAGCACGAACGGCGAGGCGGAGATGTAGGCGAACATCCCGGCCGCGGCGAACGCCATCGTCAGGGTGTAGCCGATGTAGTAGCGGTTGCCGAGCACGCTGCGGGCGCTGGTGGCCAGTGCGCGCAGCCCGCCCGGGCGGCGCCGGTCGGGCGGCAGCGACTCGTCGACGCAGCACACCACCCCGACCACCATCAGCAGGTTGACGATCGCGAGCGCGACAAACACCGCGCGCCAACCGAATCCGACGACGATCGCGCCGCCGGCCATCGGTCCCAGGATGGGCGCGAGCACACTGATGAGCATCATCACCGCGAACAACCGGGCGGCGGCGGCGCCGTGTGCCCGGTCGGCGATGATCGCCCGCGAGATGACGACACCGGCGGCGCCGGTGAACCCCTGGGCGAACCGCAACGCCACCAGCGCCTCGATACCGGGGGCGACGACGCACAGCGCGCTGATGACCAGGCAGGCGATCGAACCGATGATCAGCGGGCGGCGCCTGCCGAACTGGTCCGACAGCGAGCCGATCACCAGCTGGCCGACGGCAAGCCCGACCAGGAACGTGGTGAGTGAGAGCTGCACCGCCGACGGGGTGGTCCCGAACTCGTCGGCCATCTGCGGGAACGCCGACAGATACATGTCGATCGACAGCGGTGTCACCGCGTTGAGCAGGGCGAGCACGCAGATGAGCAACGCCGGGATCGGCTTGGTCGGGGTGTGGGCGGTCATGCGGTCCTAGATCTCGGGGGCGGCGCTATAGCTAGACAATATATGTATTTTGCAATACATATATCTGCATATGTAATCTGGTGTGATGAACGACACCGCGGCGCGCGAGCTGGCGGGTGTGCTGCACGAGCTGGCGTGGCGGATCGCCCGACTCGGGCCGGCCAAGGCCGGCGTCGAGATGCTGCCCTCCTCCGAACTGGCGGTGCTGCGGGCCATCATGGACCAGCCCGGCTGCAGTGTCTCCGACGTCGCCGCGCAGATCTCCATGCAGTCCAGCAATGTCAGTGCGGCGGTGCGCTCACTGGTCGAGCGCGGCCTGGTGGCCAAGCACCACCATGCGCAGGACCGCCGAATCACGGTGCTGGAGCCGACTTCTCAAGCGCTGACCAATCGCGAGGCGATCGAGCGCGCGGTGCTGGGTACGGTCACCGACGCCTTGACGCCGCTGTCCGAGGACAGCGTCAACGCGCTGGTCGCCGCGATCCCCGCGATGCGTGAACTGGCCCACCAGATCGCCGCCGCGGGGTGGCGCCAACCCTGACAAACCGAAACTGCGGGGAGATCGCGGAATTCAGCTGAATTCGCGATCTCCCCGCAGTCTCGAAATCGGTCAGGCCGCGCGGCGCAGCGCCTTCTCGGCCCGCTTCTCGCGGCGACGCGCGCGAGCGGCCCTCATCGCCGAGCGCAGCCCGCGGTTCTCCTCGGGCGGCAGGTCGGCGAACATCCGCTCGCTGTGAGTCTCCGGGGCGTTGTCCGCGGTGTCGCGCAGGTACTTGTCCGGCAGCGACAGCTTGGCGATGGTCCGCCAGGTCTTGGCGTACTGCACCAGGAACGGCCCGGTGGTGTAGGGCAGGTCGTACTTGTCGCAGACCTGCTGCACCCGGATCGAGATCTCCTTGAGCCGGTTGCTCGGCAGGTCCGGGTACAGGTGGTGCTCGATCTGGTACGACAGGTTGCCGGTCATGAAGTCCATCACCCGGCTGCCCTTGATGTTGGCGCTGCCCAGCATCTGGCGCAGGTACCACTGCCCCTTGGACTCGCCGACCATGTCGGTCTTGGTGAATTTCTCTGCGCCGTCGGGGAAATGGCCGCAGAAGATCACCGCGTTGGACCAGACGTTGCGGATGATGTTGGCCACCGCGTTGGCCTTGGCGGTCGACTTGTAGGTCGCCCCCGGCGACAGCGCGGTGATCGCGGGCCAGGCCACGTAGTCCTTGAACACCTGGCGGCCGGCCTTGGTCCCGAACTCCCGCAGCCGCACCATGGTGGCCTGGCGGTCGTCCCGGCCCTTGAAGACCTTGCCGATCTCCAGGTGCTGCAGCGCCACACCCCACTCGAACAGCAGCGCCAGGATGGTGTTGTAGACCAGGTTGAAGACGTTGTGCGGCTTCCACTTCTGGTCACGCGTGACGCGCAGCAGGCCGTAGCCCACGTCGTCGTCCATCCCGAGGATGTTCGTGTACTTGTGGTGCATGAAGTTGTGGGTGAACCGCCAGTGCTTGGCCGCCCCGCTCATGTCCCACTCCCACGTCGAGGAGTGGATCTCGGGATCGTTCATCCAGTCCCACTGGCCGTGCATGACGTTGTGGCCGATCTCCATGTTCTCGATGATCTTGGCCACGCCCAGGGTCACGGTGCCGGCCCACCAGGCCGACTTGCGCTTGCCCGCGGCCAGCATCAACCGGCCGGCCAGATCCAGCGCGCGCTGGGCGGCGATGGTCCGGCGGATGTAGCGGGCGTCGCGTTCGCCGCGGGAGTCCTCGATGTCCTGGCGGATCGCGTCCAGCTCGACGGCCAGGCTCTCGATATCCGCCTCGGTCAGATGCGCGAATGCGGGTACATCAGTGATCGCCATCCTCAAGCCTCCTCTCGCGTGCCTACGCTACCGTAACCTACGTACCCGTAGGTTACCAGCCAGTAAACCTCAGACATCGATCACACAATCGCCCGATGCCGCCGACACGCAGGTCTGGATGCGGCTGCCCGGCTCGTGCTCGACGCCGGTGCGCAGATCACGGACGTGCCCGTCGATCAGGCCCACCACACAGGACTGGCAGATACCCATCCGGCAGCCGAACGGCATCCGGATCCCGGCGTCCTCGCCGGCCTCCATCAGCGACGTCGCGGCGTCGACGGTGACCGTCTTGCCGCTGCGCGCGAACTCGACCTTGCCGCCGGCGCCGTGCACCGGCTTGCGCGACACCGCGAAGCGCTCGAGGTGCAGGTTGTCCTCCAGCCCCGCGGCCTTCCACGCCGCCTGCGCGGCGTCGAGCATGCCCTCGGGTCCGCAGGCCCAGACCTGGCGTTCCCGCCAGTCCGGCACCTCGGCATCCAGCTTGGCCAGGTCGAACCGGCCCTCGGTGCGGGTGAACCGCAGCCGCAGCGTGTAGCTGTCGTAGCGGTCGGCCAGCCCGGTCAGCTCGTCGGCGAACAGCACATCGGATTCCGTCGGCGCCGAGTGCAGATGGACGATGTCGGTGATCTGGTCGCGCCGAGCCAGCGTGCGCAGCATCGACATCACCGGGGTGATGCCCGAGCCGCCGGTGATGAACAGCACCTTCGCCGGCGCGGGGTCCGGCATGGTGAAGTTGCCCTGCGGCGCGGCCAGCCGCACGATCGTGCCGGGCGCTAGGCCCTCGACGAGATGCGTCGACAGGAAGCCCTCGGGCATCGCCTTGACGGTGATGGTGATGGTGCGACTGGTGCGCGACGGAGGCGAGGTCAGCGAGTAGGACCGCCACCGGAACCGGCCATCGATCTGCACGCCGATGCCGATGTACTGCCCCGGCTGGTAGTCGAAGGTGAAGCCCCAACCCGGTTTGATGACCAACGTGGCGGAGTCGACCGTCTCCCGGCGCACCTCGAGCACCTTGCCGCGCAGTTCGCGTGCCGACCACAGCGGGTTGGCGAGTTTGAGGTAGTCGTCCGGCAGCAGCGGAGTGGTGATCCGCTCGGCGATTCGACGGAGTGCGTGAAGTCCGGGATGCCGGTCTGCACCGGCGATCGTCGGCCTGACGGTGTCGGCCACATTGGCCGAGACCTTGACGTAGTTCTTGGCCACGGAACCTACGCTACCGTAACCTACGCTTCCGTATCCAGCCTTTCGCCAGGTAAATCACGGCGCGAGCAGACGCGGAATCGCGTCACACCGGTCGTGACCATGCGATTCTGTGTCTGTTCGGCACCGGAAACTCACAGCAGGTCGAGCAGGAACGGCAGCTCCTGCGGCGCGTACCAGGCCAGGTCGTGGTCCTGGGCGTCGCCGACGGTGAGCTCGGCGTCCTCGTCGCCGAGGTCGGCCTGGTCGATCGCGTCGATCGCCGCGCGCACCGCGGCCTCGGCGTCGGCGTTGTCGACGTAGGCGGCGATCAGGTCCTCGAACGCGATCGGGCCGGCCAGCCGCACCACCGCGTCGTCGAGATCCGGCCGCGGGGTCGCCCCCTCCACCTCGGCCTCCAGCACCGCGCGCCGCGGCGGCAGACCCGACTCTCCCCCGTCCTCGCCGCCGAGCAGCCGCAGCGACGCCAGCGCAGCCTCGGACCTGGCCACCTCGGCCAGCTCCTCGTCGTCGCCCTCGGCGTAGGACTCCCGCAGCGTCGGGGTCACCGCGAAGGCGGTGCCGCTGCGGGCGTGCAACACCCGATCCGCGACGAACTGCTGCAGCATGGCCAGGGTCACCGGTATGTAGACGCGCACCAGGCGAGGTTAGCCGTCGGCGGCGGGATCCTTCTCCACCGAGATGATGAAGTCGTCGCCGTGCTCGGTGACACCGTGGATCACCGCGGTCTCGACGGCCTCCTCGGCGTAGCGCCTACGCACCACCAGCGGGTCCTTGCGCAGATCCCGCATCAGCGCCACCGCCATCCCGATCATCACCAGCAGGAACGGCAGCGCCGCGACGATCGTGATGGTCTGCAGCCCCGTCAGCGCGTCCTCACCGCCGACCAGCAGCATCACCGCGGCCACCGCACCGGTGGCCACACCCCAGAACACCACCGTGCCGCGGCCGGGCTTGATGGTGCCGCGTTCGGACAGCGAGCCCATCACCACCGACGCGGCGTCGGCGCCGGAGACGAAGAAGATCGCCACCAGCACCATCACCAGCACGCTTGCCACGGTCGCGATCGGGTACTGGCCCAGCAGCCCGAACAGCTGCTCCTCGATGCTGCCCTCGCCGGCCAGGTCGGCGCCGGCCTGTTGTTCGTTGATCGCCGCTCCGCCGAACACCGCGAACCAGATCAGCGAGACCAGGCTGGGCACCAGCAGCACCCCGGCGACGAACTGCCGGATGGTGCGGCCACGCGAGATCCGCGCGATGAACATGCCGACGAACGGCGTCCACGACACCCACCAGGCCCAGTAGAAGATCGTCCAGGACTGCAGCCACTCGTTGACGTCCGGCCCCTCGGCGCCGGTGCGGGCGCTCATCGCCGCGAAGTCCGCCATATAGCTGCCCAGCGACGTCGGCAGCAGGTTGAGAATGAAAACGGTTGGGCCGACGACGAATACGAACACCGCCAGCAGAACGGCCAACACCATGTTGATGTTGGACAACCACTGGATGCCGCGCGCCACCCCGGACACCGCCGACAGCACGAACGCCACGGTCAGCACCGCGATGATCATGATCAGCACCGCGTTACCGGTCTCACCGATCCCGCCCACGATCTGCAGTCCGCTGCGAATCTGCAAGGCGCCCAATCCCAGTGACGCCGCGGACCCGAACAACGTGGCGAAGATCGCCAGCATGTCGATGACCTTGCCCCACGGGCCGTTGGCGCGCTCCCCGATCAGCGGTTCGAACGCCGCGCTGACCAACTGCAGTCGGCCCTTGCGGTAGACGCCGTAGGCGATCGCCAGCCCGACAACCGCGTAGATCGCCCACGGGTGCAGCGCCCAGTGAAACAACGTGGTGGCCATCGCGTTCTTCACCACGTCCGGATCGTTCACGCCACCGGTCCCCGGCGGTGGGGTGACCAGGTGCGAAAGCGGTTCGGCCACACCGAAGAACATCAACCCGATGCCCATACCGGCGCTGAACATCATCGCGACCCACGACACCGCGCGGAACTCCGGCTCCTCGTCGTCGCGGCCCAGCGGGATCGCGCCGTAGCGGCTCAGCGCGAGATACAGGATGAACACCACGAACCCGGAGGCGGTGACCACGAACAGCCATCCGGTGTTGTTCATCACCCAACTCAGGGCGTTGTCCGAGGCGGTGGCCAGCGACTCGGTGCTGACGAAACCCCACGCCAGGAACGCCAGGGCGATCACCGCGGTGACGCCGAAGACGATCCAGTCCACTCCGCGCGACCGGAAGGCCTGCGATTCAACCGGCTGGTCGAGAACGGGATGATGCGGAATGGCCTCGTTCGACGGCGACTTGAGCGCTCGCTCGGTCATATGCATGCAAATTGGATACCCGGAAAAGGCGCCGAAGTCACCTGCGCAAACGTAAAAACGCTCAGCGCGCCGCCTCGACCAGCTCCTCGATGGATTCGCTGACCAGACCCGGCAGCACGTCAACGTCGCTCATCGCGTCGAAATCGGCGTTGATGCCGAAGTAGACCATCCCGTTGTAGGAGGTCACGCCGATCGCCAGAACCTGATTGTGCAGCAAAGGCGGCACCGCGTAGGTCTCGAGCAGCTTGGTGCCCGCGATGTACATCTGGCGCTGCGCGCCGGGCACGTTGGTGATCAGCAGGTTGAACTGGCGCGCCGAGAACGTCGTCGCCACCCGGATGCCCATCGCGTGCAGCGTCGGCGGCGCGAAACCGGACAGCGTCACGATCGTCCTGGCGTCGACGAGGCTGCTGGCCCGCGACGCCGTCTCGGTGGCGTGCGCGATCTGCGACAACCGCACGACCGGGTTGCCCTCGCCGACGGGCAGGTCGATCAGGAACGGTGTCACCTCGCTGATCGCCTGCCCCGGCGTCGCGGCGTCGAGTTCCTCGTCGGGGTACACCGACATCGGCGCCATCGCGCGCACCGTCGTCGTCGCGGTCACCGGCTCGCCCCGTGACATCAGCCAGTTGCGCAGCGCACCGGCCACCACGGTCAGCACCACGTCGTTGATGTCGCAGTCGTAGCGTGCCCGCACCGCGCGGAAGTCGTCGAGCCGCCCGCTGGCCACGGTGAACCGGCGGTTGCGCGACACCGTGGTGTTCAGCGGGCTGCTGGGTGCGTCACCGCGCGCCACCGTGCGCGCCACCTGCAGGGCGCGGCGTCCGACGTCGACGAGCTGGCCGGCGTTGGTGGCGACGTCGACGACGGTGTTGCGCAGCGCGCCGAGCTGCTCGGCGGGCCGCATGATCCACTCGCCGACCGCGCCGAGCAGCAGCTGCCGGTCGGACGGCTCGCGCGACGGGATCCAGATGTCCTCACCGAACTCCGGCGGCTTCTGCGTCCGGTCGGCGATGACGTGGCCGATCTCCAGCGCCGTCATGCCGTTCACCAGCGCCTGATGCGACTTCGTGTACAGCGCGATCCGGTTCTTGGCCAGCCCCTCGATCAGGTACATCTCCCACAGCGGCCGCGACTTATCCAGCGGCCGCGAACCCATCCGGGCGATCAGGTCGTGCAGCTGGGCGTCGCTGCCCGGCGACGGCAGAGCCGACCGCCGGATGTGGTAGGTGATGTCGAAATCGGGGTCGTCGACCCACACCGGCCGGGCCAGGCCGAGCGTCACCTCGCGCACCTTCTGCCGGTAACGCGGAATCTGCGGCAGGCGCTGTTCGACGGTGGCCAGCAGCGTCTCGTAGCTCAGCCCGGCGTGGGGCCTGCGCAGGATCGACAGTGTGCCCACGTACATCGGCGTGGACGTGTTCTCCAGGTGGTAGAACCCCGCGTCCGCCGCCGACAACCGGGTGACCATCGCGACGCTCCCCTCCCGTCGATCCCTCGCGGTTGCACCGCACTGTCCAAGACTCGATCACGCTATAGCGCCTCCCTGGGAATGCGCAGCGCGGGTGCATCGGGCCCCCGCTCAACCGTGCGATCATGAAGAGGTCTGTGACTCTCCGGCAGGCACATCCCGTTCCGTCGACCGCTGGAGAGCCGACCTGTGACCGCAACCCCGACCCGCCGTCGCACCCAGATCACCCCCGTCATCGACTGCGAGCCGCCCCCCACGCCCGGTCTCTGCCCGCCACCCACGCCCAATCTCTGCCCGCCACCCACCCATGAATCCCTGCGCGCGCCCCGGCCCAGCGGCCCCGGCACCCACCGCCCGCATCCGCGACCCGCACCGCTGCCGAACCGGGCCGCGGTGGCCTTCGCCGACGCCGCGCTGCGCCGCGTGCTCGAGGTGATCGACCGGCGCCGACCGGTCACCCAGCTGCGCCCGCTGATCACCCCGGCACTGACCGACACCGTGCTCGGGCTCAGCCGCGTGCCGCAGTCGGCGGCGGCGCGGCTGCGCCGGGTCCGGCTGCGCATGGTCGACGGCGACGACGGCCCCGCCGCCGAGGTGTTCGGCACCTACACCCGCGGTCCCCGGGTGCGGGCCATCGCCGCGCGCATCACGCAGGAGGGTGAGCGCTGGCGCATCGTCGCCCTGGAGATCGGCTGACGGCTAAGGTTTTCCGGTGCCTGCGAACTCGATCAGCGTCGAACGCGTCATCGCCGCGCCCGCGGCCGCGATCTTCGCGTTGTTGTCCGACGCCGCAAAGCATTCCGCGTTCGACGGTTCGGGCACGGTGGAAGGCACCACAGAACCCCGGCCGTTGACGCTGGGCGCGCGGTTCACCATGGCGATGCGCAGCAGACCGGAGTCGCTGTTCCTGCCCTACCGCACCACCAACACCGTCGTCGAGTTCGAACCCGACCGGCGCATCGCGTGGAAGACCACGATGGGCCCGCTCGGCCTCGTCGGTGGGCGGATCTGGCGCTACCAACTCGAACCCGTCGAGTCCGGGCGGGCCACCCTGGTCCGCGAGACCTGGGACGTCTCGCGGGACCGTCAGCGGCCGCTGCTGGCCCTCAGCGGCGCTGCCCGGCACGCCGAGGACGGCATGCGCGCCACGCTGGCGCGGCTGGCCGCCCTCGTCGAGGACGCCTGATCGGTCAGCGCCGGCGCATCGACTTCGCGTCGCGGGCCTGCTGGCGGGCCGCCTCCCGGCGCTCCTTGCGGGTGCCGCCCTGCTGCGCCGCGTGCCGGCCACCGCCGTTGCCGCTGCGCTGCACCTGGGTCGACCCGTCCTCCGAGGGCCCGCTGTAGGTCAGCGGACGGTTCTCGTTGTCGTCGATTCCCTTGGCGCGCAAGCCTGCCGGAGCCGGACGCGCTTCCGTGGCGACGCCGCCCTGTCCGGCGGCCTGGGCCTGTGCGGCCGCGGCCTTGGCGAACTCCGCCAGTCCGGACGGGGTCGCGACCGGCGCGACCGTCGGCTGCGGCGCGGGCTCGACCTGCACGTTGAACAGGAAGCCGACCGACTCCTCCTTGAGGCCCTCGAGCATCGCGATGAACATGTCGTAGCCCTCGCGCTGGTACTCGACGAGCGGGTCCCGCTGCGCCATCGCGCGCAGGCCGATGCCCTCCTTGAGGTAGTCCATCTCGTAGAGGTGCTCACGCCACTTGCGGTCCAGCACGTTGAGCAGCACGTTGCGCTCGAGCTGGCGCATCGCGCCCTCACCGGCGATCTCGTCGATCTGCCGCTCGCGCTCCTCGTAGGCGCGTTCGGCGTCGGCGATCAGCACCTCGAGCAGCTCCTCGCGGGTGAGTTCACCGGGCTCGCCGACGGCGTCGGAGTCGATCAGGTCGTGGTGGTCGACGCTGATCGGGTACAGCTGGCGCAGCGCGGTCCACAGCTGCTCGAGATCCCAGTCCTCGGCGTAGCCCTCGGCGGTGGCGCCCTCGACGTAGGCGGTAATCACGTCGCGGATCATGCCCAGCGCCTGGTCGCGCAGGTTCTCCCCCTCGAGGATGCGGCGCCGCTCCTCGTAGATGACCTTGCGCTGCTGGTTCATCACCTCGTCGTACTTGAGAACCTGCTTGCGGATCTCGAAGTTCTGCTGCTCGACCTGGGTCTGCGCGCTCTTGATCGCGCGGGTGACCATCTTGGCCTCGATCGGCACGTCATCGGGCAGGTTCAGCCGGGTCAGCAGCGCCTCGAGGGTGGCGCCGTTGAACCGCCGCATGAGCTCGTCGCCCAGCGACAGGTAGAACCGCGACTCGCCCGGGTCGCCCTGGCGGCCGGAGCGGCCGCGCAGCTGGTTGTCGATGCGGCGGGACTCGTGACGCTCGGTGCCCAGCACGTACAGGCCACCGGCGGCGATGACCTCCTCGGCCTCCCGGGCGCACTCCTCCTTGACCTTCGGCAGCATCTCGTGCCAGGCCTGCTCGTACTCGTCGGGCGTGGTGACCGGGTCCAGGCCCTGCTCGCGCAGCCGCTTGTCGACGAGGAAGTCGGGGTTGCCGCCGAGCACGATGTCGGTGCCGCGGCCGGCCATGTTGGTGGCGACGGTGATCGCGCCGCGGCGGCCCGCCTCGGCGATGATCGCGGCCTCCTGCTCGTGGTACTTCGCGTTGAGCACGTTGTGCGGGATGCGGCGCTTCTGGAACTGCCGCGACAGGTACTCCGAGCGCTCGACGCTGGTGGTGCCGATCAGCACCGGCTGGCCCTTCTCGTAGCGCTCGACGACGTCGTCGACCACGGCCAGGTACTTGGCCTCTTCGGTCTTGTAGATCAGGTCGGAATGGTCGACGCGGATCATCGGCTTGTTCGTCGGGATCGGCACCACGCCGAGCTTGTAGATCTCGTGCAGCTCGGCCGCCTCGGTCTGGGCGGTACCGGTCATACCGGCGAGCTTGTCGTAGAGGCGGAAGTAGTTCTGCAGGGTGATCGTGGCCAGCGTCTGGTTCTCGGCCTTGATCTCCACACCTTCCTTGGCCTCGATGGCCTGGTGCATGCCCTCGTTGTAGCGGCGGCCCACCAGCACACGGCCGGTGAACTCGTCGACGATGAGCACCTCACCGTTGCGGACGATGTAGTCCTTGTCGCGGTGGAACAGCTCCTTGGCCTTCAGCGCGTTGTTCAGGTAGCTGACCAGCGGCGAGTTGGCGGCCTCGTAGAGGTTGTCGATGCCGAGCTGGTCCTCGACGAACTCCACCCCCAGCTCGTGCACGCCGACGGTGCGTTTGCGCAGGTCGACCTCGTAGTGGACGTCCTTCTCCATCATCGGCGCCAGGCGCGCGAACTCCTGGTACCAGTGCGACGCGCCGTCGGCGGGCCCGGAGATGATCAGCGGGGTCCGGGCCTCGTCGATGAGGATGGAGTCGACCTCGTCGACGATGGCGTAGTTGTGACCGCGCTGCACCAGGTCGGCCAGCGAGTGGGCCATGTTGTCGCGCAGGTAGTCGAAGCCGAACTCGTTGTTCGTGCCGTAGGTGATGTCGGCGGCGTAGGCGGCGCGCCGCTCGTCCGGCGTCATCCCGGACAGGATCACCCCGACCGACAGACCGAGGAAGCGGTGCACGCGGCCCATCTGCTCGGCGTCGCGTTTGGCCAGGTAGTCGTTGACGGTGACGATGTGCACGCCCTTGCCGGACAGGGCGTTGAGGTAGGCGGGCAGCACCGCGGTCAGCGTCTTGCCCTCACCGGTCTTCATCTCGGCGACGTTGCCGAAGTGCAGCGCCGCACCGCCCATCACCTGGACGTGGAAGTGGCGCTGGTTGCGCACCCGCCAGGACGCCTCACGGGCCACCGCGAACGCCTCGGGCAGCAGGTCGTCGAGGCTTTCCCCATCGTCGATGCGCTTCCTGAACTCGTCGGTCTTGGCCCGCAGCTCAGCGTCGGTGAGCTTCTCGTAGTCGCCGGCCAGCGAATCGACGTAGTCGGCGACCCCGTTGAGGCGCTTGACCATGCGGCCCTCACCGAGTCGCAGCAACTTTTGCAGCACGCTTAGTCCCCTATGGGTTGAAGTCTCGTCAGCTCAACCCATCGTAGGTGACCCGTCCCCTGACCCGGCCATCCTGAGCACGCCGGGCCGAAACAGAACTGATCCGGCCCCCGGGGAGCCGGATCAGTGTCGGTGGTCGGAACCGGGCGATCAGCCCAGCCGGATCAGGCCGTAGTCGTAGGCGTGTCTGCGGTAGACCACGGTCGGCCGGTCGGTCTCCTTGTCGTGGAACAGGAAGAAGTCGTGGCCGACGAGCTCCATCTGCGACAGCGCGTCGTCGACGGTCATCGGCGTGGCCGGGTGCTCCTTGACCCGGACGATGCGGCCGGGCACGTGGTCGTCGACGGCGTGGTCGTGGTCGTCCGCGGCGTCGCCGGCGTCGCTCTTCGGGGCGACCGCGGTGGCCTTGGCGACCGACACCGGGGTCTTGTCGCCGTAGTGGATCTTGCGGCGGTCACGCGCGCGACGCAGCCGTTCGGCGAGCTTGTCGATCGCCGCCTCGAACGCGCCGTAGAAGCTGTCGGCGCAGGCCTCACCCCGAACCACGGGGCCCTTGCCGCGGGCGGTGATCTCCACGTGCTGACAGTTCTTGCGCTGTCGTCGGTTGCGCTCATGATCGAGCTCGACGTCGAACAGGTAGATCGTGCGGTCGAATCGTTCCAAACGTGACAGTTTCTCTGCGACGTAGATACGGAAGTGATCGGGTATCTCGACATTGCGGCCTGTGACCGCAACCTCGGCGCGGGGCCGAGTCTCGGGGGCACCGTTATCGATCGCCGAGTTCTCGATCACCGACTGGCCGGAATGCAGGGATTGACTTGACATGCTTGGCAACTCGTTTCTGTCGTCCGCACGCGTCAGCGTGCCCGGGTTGTCCTTCTAAGCGCACCGACGTGGCTTTGCATGTCTCGCCGCTCGCCGGTGCAAGGTGTCGACTACTCACCTCCTACCGCTCGTGGGCGATGTCGGCGTCTCTTCTCTGAGCGCCGTTGCTGCTGACGGTAGTCCGAGTTCCCGAACTCGGCCACTAAAACTCACCATGCGTTTTCAGTTCTTCACATCGCTTTGATAAAGCGACATCTCGACGCAGGTCAGGCGTTCGCCACAACCAGCACGGCCGCCACGTGCGCCCCATTAGTGCGCAGCACGCGAACGGATTCGGCGGCGGTGGCGCCGGTGGTCACCACATCGTCGACGAGCAGGATTTCGCCGCGCACTTCGCGAATCGGCTTGACGCGTCCGGCGATGTTGCGCTGCCGGTCCGCGGTGGACAGCCCGACGGAATCGGCGACGAACGCGCGGGTCCGCAGGGCGGTGACGACACTGACCCCGGGCAGCCCGTCGGCGGCGGCGCGCGCGATCCGGGTGACGGGGTCACCGCCGCGGCGGCGCGCCGACAGCGCCCGGGTCGGCGCGGGCACCACCGTCAGCGGGGTGTCGAGCAGCCCCCAGGTCAACAGACGGGTCAGCCCCGCGTGCAGGGCGGCGGCCAGCGGACCGGCCAGGTCGGCGCGGCCGTGCTCCTTGAGCGCGACGACGGCCCGCCGCCGCGGCCCGGCGTAGCGGCCCAGCGAGAACACCGGCACGCCGGGGTCGACACGCGGTGCGACCACGTGAGGCTCGTCGGCGCGCACCGTCAGCGCCGCCGCGCAGGCAGGGCACCAGCGCGTCGACGGCGCCCCGCAGCCGCCGCACTGCAGCGGCAGGACCAGATCGAGCATGTCCGCAGTGTCGCCGCCGCCACCGACAGCCGCGGATCAGGCCGGCACGATGTCCTCGCCGCTCCTGAGTCCGAAAGGTCTAAAAACCCGTCGCCGCAACGACTCTCAGCCGGGCAGCACGGGCTGGGCGCCGGGGACCATCAGCGGGCGGACCTCGGTCCACGCCGGGTCGTCCTCCGCGGCCGACCCGGACAGCTGCATGACCCCGCGGGCGTCGGCCACGTAGACCGTCGACGGGTTGGCCGCCACCGTGCTGACCGGCATCAGCAGGTTGCGGCTGGGGCCGTCGGAGTTGACCCCGTCGAGGTTGACGTAGGACACCGGGTGCTGCGGGTCGGTGCGGCTGACGACGATGTCGTCGCCGGTGCGCCAGGACAGCGACACCACGGTGTTGCGCAGGCCGTACCCCAGCCGGCGCGGGTAGGTCAGCGCGTATCCGCCGCCGGGCGTCTGCTCCACACCGGCGAGGATGACCTGCCCCTCGATGACCATCGCCGCACGGGTGCCGTCGCGGGACAGCTGCAGCTCAGAGATGACACCCGGGAACCGGCTGGACACCGGGGTGATGTCGACCGGGATGCGGGCCGGCTGACCCGACGCGTCCTGGAGGACGCGCACCACGTTGTTGCCGTCGACCACCACCCACACCGCGTGGTCGAGCGACCAGCTGGGCCGCGACAGGCTGCGCGCGTCGAGGGCCTGGGAGGCGTCACCGCCGAGCGGCCCGATCCACAGCGACGACGCCATGTCGGGGGCGCCGGGCCGCAGCGTCACGATCGAGGCGACCTCCTGGCCGGTGCGCGACACCGCCGCGGCGGTCTGGTTGGGCATCTCGCCGAACGGACCGGGCACCCGCGGGATGCGCTGCCCGTCGAGTGCGACCAGCGATCCGCCCACCAGGGCGTGCAGTCCGGCGGCCGCACCGGAGGCCGCACCCGGATCGGTGGCCGCGACGTTGGTGGTCTCCCAGCCGTCGACGAACCGGTCGTCGAGCGCGGCGCCGTCGGCGTTGATCACGTACGGCCCGTTGATACCGGCCCGGTTCAGCGTCCAGATCAGCTGCGCGGCAAGCAGTTGCCTGCTGTGCGGGTCGGTGGTGGACAGGTTGTCGAGGTCGATGCGGGCACCGCCGTAGCCGCGGCCGACCCCCATCTTGCCGCCGTCGGCGCGGGTCACCGGCCCGCGCAGCTTCAGTGGCGGGCCCAGCAGGTTGCGCACCGTGTGGGCCATCTCCGGGCGCGGCCCGGCGATGAGCTTGCTGACCAGTTCGGTGGCCAGCTGGTCGGGGTCGGACACCGCGACGTAGCGCGGGTCGGGCACCACGGTGGTGCCGGTGGGGTCGACGAAGTACAGCGTGTGCCGCTTGTAGGTGGCCTGGAACTGTTGCCAGTCAAGGAAAACGCCGTTCGGCAGCCGGTCGATACGCCATCCGTCCGGGGTGCGCACCAGCTCGATCGGGCCGGGGTCGGGCAGCGCCCCCTCCCCCGTCTCGAACACACCCATGTCCGACAGCGATCCGAGGATGTCGGCGCGCATGGTGACCGACACCCGGTTGGGTGCGCGCTTCTCGTCGAACACCACGTTGTCGATCAGCAGCGCCGAACCCGCGTCATCCCAACCGCGCGAAGCGGATTCGGTGAGGAACTGGCGAGCCGCGAGATGCCGGTTCGCGGGATCGGCGGTGGCCTTGAGGAATTCGCGCAGCAGCACATCCGGCGCCATGTCCGGCGTCGGCTTGGGCAGGCTCGGCGGCGCGGGCCGGTCGACGGTGCCGATCGCCTGCGGCGCCGACGAACTCGGCACCCCGGCGCATCCGGTCAGGACCGCCAGCAGCACCACCAGCGTCAGGACAAGCAGGCGTCTCACACGCCCTCCTGGGCATGCTGACGGTCGCGGGTGGACGGCGGCGGCTCGTCGGGGTCGATCGGCTTCATCGGCAGCGGGCTGGTGGTGACCTTGTGGCCGCGCACCAGCGGCAGCGTCAGCCGGAAGCAGGCGCCCTTGCCCGGTTCGCCCCACGCCTCCAGCCGGCCCTGGTGCAGTCGGGCGTCCTCGATGCTGATCGCCAGGCCCAGACCGGTGCCGCCGGAGCGACGCACCCGCGACGGGTCGGCCCGCCAGAACCGGCTGAACACCAGCTTCTCCTCGCCGGGCCGCAGCCCGACCCCGTAATCGCGCACGGTCACCGCGACGGTGTCCGCGTCGGCGGCCATCCGGATGCGCACCGGCTTGTGCTCGGCGTGGTCGATGGCGTTGGCGATCAGGTTGCGCAGGATGCGCTCCACCCGCCGCGGGTCGACCTCGGCGATGACCTCGTTGGGCGGCAGCTCCACGATCAGCTCGATACCGGCGTCCTCGGCGAGGTGGCCGACGTTGTCGAGCGCGCTGCGCACGATGTTGCGCAGGTCGACGGCCTCCACCGCCAGTTCGGCGACACCGGCGTCGTGGCGCGAGATCTCGAGCAGGTCGTTGAGCAGCGACTCGAACCGGTCCAGCTCGCTGACCATCAGCTCGATCGAGCGGCGCAGCGCCGGGTCGAGATCCTCGGAGTGGTCGTGGATCAGGTCGGCGGCCATCCGCACCGTGGTCAGCGGGGTGCGCAGCTCGTGGCTGACGTCGGAGGTGAAGCGGCGCTGCAGGTTGCCGAACTCCTCCAGCTGGGTGATCTGGCGGTGCAGGCTCTCGGCCATGTCGTTGAACGACACCGCCAGCCGCGCCATGTCGTCCTCGCCGCGCACCGGCATCCGCTCGGTGAGGTGGCCCTCGGCGAAGCGTTCGGCGATGCGCGACGCCGAGCGCACCGGCAGCACGATCTGACGGGCCACCAGCAGCGCGATCGCGGCGAGCAGGCCGAGCAGCACCACACCGGCGGTGGCCATCGTGCCGCGCACCAGCGCGATGGTCGACTCCTCGTTGTTGAGCGGGAAGATCAGGTACAGCTCGAGGTTCGTCACCGGCGACGACGTCGGGCTGCCCACGATCAGCGCGGGTCCGGAGAACGTGTCGGTGTGCACGGTCGCGTACTGGTAGCTGACCTGCCCGGCCTTGACGAAGTCGCGCAACGCCTCGGGCACCTGCTGCACCGGGCCGGCGGCGGTGGCCGCGCGCGGTCCGTCGCCGGGCACCAGCAGCACCGCGTCGAAGGTGCCCGCCAGTCCCGGATCGTCGGCGGTGCGGTCGATCAGGGTGTTGCGCGCCAGCTGCAGGCTGCTGTCCAGCGAGCGGGTCTCCTCACCGCCGACGATGCCGCTGACGGTGGTGCGGGCGCGTTCGATCTCCTCGGTGGCCGCGCGCACCTTGACGTCGAGGATGCGGTCGGTGATCTGGCTGGTCAGCACGAAGCCGAGCACCAGGATGACGGCGAGCGACAACCCCAGCGTCAACGACACCACACGCAGCTGCAGCGAACGCCGCCAGGCCAGGCTCAACGCCCGCCCGAGCACTCCCAGCCCGCGCACCAACGGCGCCGAGCGGCGATGGATCCGCCGCCGAGAACCGAAGATCACGGCGACCGCCGCCGGGCCGAACCGCTACCCGTCGTTACGACGAGCCGTCTGATCACGGCGGTCCGGCCTTGTATCCCACTCCTCGAACGGTCAACACCACCTGCGGGTTCTCCGGGTCCTTCTCGACCTTGGCCCGCAACCGTTGAACATGCACGTTCACCAAACGGGTGTCCGCGGGGTGCCGGTACCCCCACACCTGTTCGAGCAGCACATCACGAGTAAACACCTGGCGTGGTTTGCGCGCCAACGCCACCAGCAGGTCGAACTCCAGCGGCGTCAGCGAAATCTGCTCGCCGTTGCGGGTGACCTTGTGGGCGGGCACGTCGATCTCGACGTCGCCGATGGACAGCAGCTCCGCGGGCTCGTCCTCGTTGCGGCGCAGCCGGGCCCGGACACGGGCGACGAGCTCCTTGGGCTTGAA
This sequence comes from Mycolicibacterium phlei, assembly GCF_001583415.1. The sequence continues at coordinate 1,709,491 of NZ_CP014475.1, read as the reverse complement.
CGGCTTGACCACGTAGTCGTCGGCGCCGGACTCCAGTCCCAGGACGACGTCCACGGTGTCGGTCTTCGCGGTCAGCATGACGATCGGCACCCCGGAGTCGGCGCGCAGCGCGCGGCAGACGTCGATGCCGTTCATGCCGGGCAGCATCAGGTCGAGCAGCACCAGGTCGGGCCGCAGTTCCCGGACCGCCGTCAGCGCCTGGGATCCGTCGCCGATGACCGCGGTGTCGAACCCCTCACCACGCAGAACGATGGTGAGCATCTCCGCCAGCGAGGGATCGTCGTCGACAACCAGAATCCTTTGCCTCATGGTGTCCATGGTGTCATCGAATCGCGACAAAACCCGGGTACCACACCGGGCGTTTTGCGGTGAAAAGCTCACATCCTGCGGTGCGGCACCGGCGCCCGGCCCGGGCTACCCGCCCAGCAGCGACGCGGCCAGCGCCACCGGGTCGACGTCGGGGCCGGCGACCTGCCAGCGTCCACCCCAGTCGGCGGCGGCCAGCGCCGCGTAGACATCGGAGGTGCGCCGCTGCAGCCCGCCGTCGCGCTCGTAGGCGTCCTTGGCCCGGTCGGCCTCGGTGGCGGCCCGGTAGTCGGCCCGCTGGGCGGCCAACTCGGTCGGCACCGCCAGCAGCACCTGCCAGTCCGGGGCCGGCAGGGCCAGCCGCTGGTACTCGAGTTCGCGCACCCACTGCACCACCGGACCCTCGGCGTCCTGGTGCAGCCGCGCCGCGCTGTAGGCGGCGTTGGAGGCGACGTAGCGGTCGAGGATGACGACGTCGTGGTCGCGGCTCAGCGCGGCGATCTCGTCGCGCGCGCCGGCCCGGTCGAGGGCGAACAGCACCGCCATCGCGTACACCGAGTCGGCCAGGTCGCCGTGCCCGCCGTGCAGCGCCTCGGCGGCGAGGTCGGCTTCGATGGAGCGGCCGTAGCGCGGGAACGCCAGGTCGGCCACTGACCGGCCCTCGGCCTCGAACGCCACCCGCAGTCCGTTGGTGAGCGTGCGCTTGCCCGCGCCGTCGACCCCTTCGATCACGATCAGCACCCGGCGAGCGTAACGGCCCGAGCGATGACTTCAGCGATGAGTTCAGGGTGCGCGGCGGGTCTGTCCCGGTGAGACCAGAGAGCGGAAGGACCGACCCGTGACGACGCATGTGACCGGCACCCGCGCGCAGTGGCGCGCCGCCTACGAGCTCCAGCTCGCCAGGGAGAAGGAGTTGACCCGGCTGTCCGACGAGCTGGCGCGCTCACGGCAGGCGCTGCCGTGGGTTCGGGTAGACAAGCGGTACGTGTTCGACACCACCGCGGGCCCGCGCACCCTCGCCGAGCTGTTCGACGGCCGCTCCCAGCTGATCGTGCGGCACTTCATGCACGGACCCAAGACGCCGGAGGGTTGCCCGGGCTGCACCTTCGAGACCGACAACCTCGTCGGCGCGGTGCCGCACCTGGCGCGCCGCGACGTGACGTTCATCCTGTCGTCGCGCTCGCCGCTGCCGGTACTCACCGCCTACAAACAGCGGATGGGTTGGGACGTCGAGTGGGTGTCCTCGGGCGGAAGCGATTTCGACGCCGACTTCTTCAGCTACATGCACGTGCCGACGCCGCGCCGGCCGGGCGGCAACATGCTCGACGTGATGGAGTTGATGGCGCTGAGCTGCTTCGTGCTCGACGACGGGGTCGTCTACCACACGTACTCCACCTACGACCGCGGCACCGAGGCGCTCAACGCGACGTGGCAGCTGCTCGACAGGGCACCGAAGGGCCGCGGCAGCGACTTCTCGGACTGGCCGCGCAAACGCGACGAGTATCCGGACTAGCTACCAGTTTCCTGTGAATGAGCTTGAGGGCCAACGCGTTGGCGGTGCGGCGCTTCCACACTGGCAGGTGCAGTCGTCCACAGACAGGAGCAGCCCATGCCAATCACCACGACACTCTCGACAGCGCTGCTCGTCGGCGCCGCCCTGCTCGGCGCGGCACCGGTGGCACTCGCCGACCAACCGAACTGCACCACCGCCGATCTGGAGGGTGTGCGCGCCGGGGTCGAGGCCTCGACGTCGGTGTATCTGTTCACCCATCCGGACCTCAACGCCTACGTCAGCACCCTGGAGGGGCTGTCGCGTGAACAGGTGGCCGAGCACATGCGCGACTACCTGGCCCAGCATCCGCAGCAGCAGGCCGAGATGACCGGGATCCGCCAGCCGCTGGTGGATCTGAAGAACCGCTGCGGGGCTGTCATCGCGCCGTAGATCTCCTGGTCGGCACCGCGGAAATTGGTGCAATCGGGCCCCCGCCACCGCCGATAGAGTTGAACCCGGTTGCCGGGTCCGCGATCCAGGAGGTGTCACCGTGGGGCAGTCACTCGAGGTTGTCACCTCCGAATTGCGTTCGGCCTCAGCCACACTCGCGGATACCAGCCAGCGGCTGCAGGACGGTCTGGCCGCCGTCGACCTGTCGGTGGACCAGCTGCTGGGTTCCGGTTGGAAAGGCGGCGCCGCATCGGCGTACTCCGAGCAGTGGGACAAGTGGCACAACGGCGCGGGCCAGGTGATCCGCGGTCTGCGGTCGATGGCGGAGTCTTTGAGGCTCGCCGCTGACAGCTACAGCACCACCGACCAACAGGCCGCCGGGGCCGTCGGCTCGTCCTTCCAGCCCGGGGCCTCCACACCGGCCGCGGGTGCGGTGTCGGCATCGTCGACGGCGGCGGCGCAGAAGGTCGCCCCCTCGACGCCGACCATCCGGTCGATGGCCTCGATGATGGGCCTCGGTGGCCCTCTCGCACAGCAGTCCGGCGACCCGACCGCTCAGGGTGGCGCGCAGCTTCCCGGCATACCGGTCGGCGGCCTGGCGCAGGTGGCAGCGGGTATCGCGCAGGGTGTGGTGGGGATTGTGCAGGCCGCGCAGGACCAGACGGCGGACTCCGCGGACGAGCGCGACGAACAGATGGATGAACAGATGGATGACGAATCGGGCGCTGCGCCAGGCTCATCCGGCGGGTCAGCCCCGGCAGCGACGCCACCGTCAGTCACACCTGAACCCACGATGCGCACGCGGGCCGACGATGCCCAGTAGCAACAGCGGCGCCCCGCTGGTGGTCGACTTCCAGCAGATGCAGGACGCCATCGCGCATATGGCCAGCTTCGGGCGGGAGGTGACCAGCGCACTGGAGCACATTGACCGGACGATGGCGTCGTTGCAGCAGTCCTGGCACGGTGACGCCGCCGACGCGCAGGCGCAGGCACAGGCACAGTGGCGGGAAGGCGCCGAGCAGATGCGCGAGGCGCTGTCGCAGCTGCAGAAGGTTGCCCAGACCGCACGATCGAATTACACCGACGCCGTCGCCAAGAACGCCGAAATGTGGGCCGGCTAGTGCCATCTGCCACTGGCGGTGGCGGCGTTGCCGGTATCCGCATTGAGGTCGATCCCCGCCTACTCATCGGCGCCGGCGAGAGCATGACCTCGCTGGGCAAGCAGTTCGACGCGCTCATGGGTGCGCTCGGACCAATGTTGTCGAGCGGGATCACCTCAGGCTGGGACCCCGCCGGATTGAACATGGCGTTGGAGTACGGCGACCTCACGCAGACGTTCTCCGACGCGGTGGCTGCCGGCGCGAACTCGTTCAAGTTCGTCGGGATCAAGTTGCAGGTGACCGGCCACAACTATGCGAACGCGGACGCGGTGTCGACGATCGGCGGGGGCGGCGCCACCGGCGGTGTCACCGACGACGTCAGCGAGACGACCCCCGTGGAGGCCCGCCACAGCCCGAACGCCGGCATCGTTGCGCCCCCGCCGACGTTCGGTGTCCTGCTGCCGTTTCTCGGCCCCTTCGCCTGGCCGACGGGCAACCCGCCGATGCTGCGCCTGACCGCGGCGCAGTGGCGAAATCTGGCGACCGGGTTCTCGGCTCTGTCGAATCTCGTCAAGGGCGCGAAGACCGCGGTGTCGACGCAGCGAATCCCGGAGCGTGACCAGATACTCCAGGCACTCGACGACCTCGCCGACGGTGCCGCGGACCTGTCCACCATGGCGCAGGACATCGCCACCAAACTCGAAGAATTCGCACAGAACGTCCAGGACACCCAGGACGCGGTGCGCCGACTGCTGGATCGCCTCACGTCCGCCGGCGGGATCATCGACACGGTGAAGGGCATCTTCACCGGCGAGGGCCTCGACATCATCAAAGAGGTCGCCCGGGATGTCCGCGAGGTGCTGGAGAACTCGCAACGACAGGTCAAGGGTCTCGTCGGACTGCTGGAACAGCTCAAGGACACGCTCAACGACACCGTGACCAAGTTCCAGAAGTGGGCTGACCGAAACCTGCGTGAACTCCTCGGCGACCAGGTCGGTGGTGCAATCTCGGATTTCATCAAGTTCCGCACCGATGTGGCAACCGGCGTGCTCAACGGCGTGATCAACACGGTGGCCGGAACGGTGGCCTTCGCCGACCTCGACACCTGGAAAGGCATCGGCGAGACCGCTTTATCGGTCATCAGAGACCCCACCTTGATCGACGATGTCGGCAGGGAGGTGCTCAAGGAGTTCGTGGCCTGGGACCAGTGGACCGGAGACAACCCGGGCCGCGGCCTGGGAGAGGCGGGCTTCAACGTGGCCAGCCTGTTCGCTCCGGGCGGACCACTGGCCAAGGGTGGCACTGTCGCCAAAGGTATCACCAAGGCCCGCAAGGTTTTCGGCAAGTCCGACACCCCATCGTTCGATCTGCCCACAGGCCGCCAGGGCGCAGACCCAGATCGGACCGTCACGGGAACACGGGTGCCCGACGTGCCGGAGAGCCCACAGAATCGGATCCCCGACTCCGTCGTCGACTTCAACCCGCCGCACAGGACGGACGACCCGTCGCACCAGGGTGGTACTCAAACCCCGGTCCGGCCACCGGATCCTCCCGCACCGAGGCCTGACAACCCGGGTGCCTCCGGCCCGGTCGGTGGCGGTGACGGCCCCCCTCCGGATCCCCCGCAGCGACCGGTCGGCCCCGGCGATCCGGGTCCGACTCACTCGACATCTCCGCCGGTCGGTGACTCGGTCACCCGGGGCAACCCAGCCGACGCCGCGGCACCACCCAGGATCGATCACATCCCCGAGCGCGCCGCCGACCCAGCCATGCCCGCCGCGCCACACGAAAGACTCGGGGCTGCAGAGCATTCGGTATCGCAACCGGTTCACGATCCCGTCGGCGAGAAGGCCCACACCCCGACGCAGTCGCCGACCCCGCACGGCGGCGCTGCGGTTGCCGACAACCCGGCACCGCCGGTTGCCGACGCCCCTGCGCCGCCGGCGGAGCACCACCGACCGGCGACCGACGATGGCTACCAGCGGCCCACGCACAGCGGAACCACCGAGAGCTCTCCTGCTTCTGAGCGCAACAGCGCGCCCGGCCGTGAAGCTCAGCCGCCCGCGATGGCGCCGATGATGGCGTCGACTATGGGCGGCCCGGTCGCACCGCCCGCACCCCATACCCCCGGTGTGGTACACGGTGGCGGCGAAAGCCACTCCCCCGCAGCAAGATCGACTGCACCCGACATGTCCACGCGGAGTCCGGAGCAACGGACCACCCACCCCGGCGCCGCCGGACCGGCCCCGGGGAGCACACCGGCAGTACCGACGCAACAGTCGACTGTTCCCAGGGCGGTCACCGACCCCGGCGACGCCGGACGCCAATTGGCACCCCGGGGCGAATCTGCACAGACGGATTCGGTTCGTGATGTCGATCGCGACTTGAGTAGTAGAACAGGCGATTTCGAGTACAACCCGCGGCTTGACGAGAACGGACACTACGTTCCGGGCAGGCTCCCGTCGTATCAGGAACTCCTGCATCTGACGAGGACCGAACCAGACACGGCTCACTACTGGTCGGGACGGGACGCTAACGGAGTAGGCGTCGGACCGAGCGGTTCGGGAATCGCCGAACGAATCGCCGAGAACAACGGCGGGACCACCCTCGAAATGCTGCTCGAACGCAACGGAGTCAGCCCCCTACCGGCGTGGAATCGCCATGATCCCGAATCGGTCAGGTTCTGGGAGGATGCTTCAGCGGCCTACGCGCAGAACGCTCGCGGCAACGTGACTGCCGTCATCGGAGTCGATCTGCGTCCGGGAAATATCTGGCAGACAGTTGAGATCCCACGCCTGGTCGAGAACCCCGCGGTCAACCGCATCATCCAGATCGATCCGGATACCGGCGGGACCACCGAACTCTTCGCGAGACCGCCGAGTGAAACGCACGTGACTCAACCTGCCCGAGACGGGTCGAGGGACACCGCTGACGGTCGAGACCTTGACACACGAGCGGACGACCACCACACGCGGGCACACGACGAACATCAGCCGCCCAGGTCCGATGGGCGTACCGAGGATGCGATAGGCTCGGACAACCGCTACAAGCTGAGCGGACACGGCGACTACTTCGCCGAGAACAAGACCTTCCGGGTTCCGGAAGGCACCTCGTTGACCGTGTACGCCGAGCACGGCTCACAAATCTCGAACTCTCTGGGAAATCTCATCGAGTCTGGCGGAGACACCTCGCGGGTGTTCAAGAAGACCTACTACCCAGGCGAAGAGATGCCCAACTACACGCTCTTTCCGCCTGCTGACCTGACGTTGTCAGGCACGCCCCGCACCGTGGACCGCCCCACGACGCTCAGCGAGCTTCTCAAGCCAAATATGGGTGCCGTGGATTTTGCTGCGTGTCTTGGCTATTGGGACCACAGGGTCTTCGACGTACACGGCATCTATCACCGGGATACGAAGGAATTTCTTCATAAGTACCCGTGGCCCGAAGTGGACGATGACGATAATGACTGGTAGTCAACAACCCGCCGATACCGCACTATCCTGTGGCACCACTCACTTTAGGACCCCTTCATGACCGACAAAGAACAGCGAGCGCGCATCTTCTCGGCCGCCGCGCGGGAGACGGGTTCGGGTCACGCGCGGCTCGAACTGTTCCGAGCACTCGACGGCGTGACGTTGTACTACGTGGGCTCCAAGACCGAGGTCGACGGCCAACCTGTGGTCTCCACCCGGCTGCGCCGACTCGACGACGGCAGTTCAGCGATGGTCGTGTACACCTCGAGGCGCCACCCTGATCTGCCCGACCGATTCCTGGCCGCGAAGTGGTCGGACATCCTGCGGACGGCGTATGAGACTGTCCGTCCGGACTGGTTGGTCATCGCGAACATGAGAAACGAGACGGTACCGATTTCGCGTGACCAGATTCCGGTGATCCTGGCGGACCTCTCGGTTCCCGAAGCCGACCGGATCCCGGATCCGGTGGTCGTCGAAGGTGACCTCGAGAGCGCGATCTCCGGAGCCGCGGGAACGGACTCCGAGCACTGGTATGAGCCGGTGATGACGCAGCTTCGCGGAAGGGAGATCTATCTTCACCTCGCCGATTCCGCAGACGGTTCGCCTGTCATGGTGACCTCCCCCGCCGCCGGTCGGGACGGGTGGGTCCTCACCTACACGACACGAAACCGTCCCGGCATCCGGTACGGCGGAATCAAGTGGGAACAGCTTGTCGACATGATCAAGAACAACCCCGCGATACCGGGTGTCCGAGTCGTCAACGACGCCGATGACTGGGTTCTCCTCGGACGCGATGTGATCGAGGCGCCTGCCCCGGTTGCGGCGAACTCCGGTATCGACGCGAGCCAAGCTCTCACACTGTTTCTCAAACACTATCCGGGCAGCAACGACGCCGAGTTCGACGAGTTCTTCGGCCCCGACCACGCGCCGGCCGCCAGAGCGCTCGTGCGCCGTCTACTCGATGAGGCCATGAGCATTCGCCCTGACTGGTCGCGCATGACGCTCAACGACGCCGGCGACTATGTCGAGGCAGAGATGCACGCAAGACACCCCGACCTGTCCCCCAAGGCCCTCGAGCGCATCGGCAACTACTACACGTACCTCATGCGGTGAACCCAACCCAACCCGCCCCGGTCAGTACGGGGTGAACCACCTGATCAGTGTCATCACGATGACGCCCGGCAGCAGCAGGACAGTCAGCGCGCTGGCCACCGTGCTCGGTCCGAACACCGAGATGCCCAGGCCGGCGACAACCGCGAGGACCAGGAACAACATTCGCGCGGCCAGCATCTTCCGCTGCCCCACCACCGCGCGCAACGTCGGCCACGGCACGCGCCGCACGATCCAGACGAGTACCGCCGCGAATACCACGGCGATCAGGCCGGCGATGATCCTCGGGATCACGGTCGGCTTGCCCTCGTCGTGCAGCACCGCCGTCACACCCGCGGCCACGAACAGGAAGATCACGCACGTGTTCGCCAGCCGCAGCCACTTCGTCAGCGCGGCACCGATGTTGTAATGCGCCACCTCCGCCGCCTCGGGGTCGAGCCGGCCCGCACCGACGAACCCGTCGATCACCCCGCGGGTACCGCCGCGCTGTAACCGGTTGGCCGCGAGGTTGTTCAGCGCGGCCGCGTTGTCGGGCTGCAGTCGCAGCGCCTCGCGGTAGTCGGCCTCCGCCGGGTCCCACCAGTTCAGCGCCCGGTAGACGTCCCCGCGCAGCACCCAGTTGTCGGCCGCGGCGGGATTGAGCCGCAACGCCTCGTTGGCCGCCGTCAGCGCCTGCTGCGGCTGCCCCGCGGACAACAGCAGCCGCGCGTATGCGTGGTGCGCGAGGTACACCTGCGGATGCTCGGTGACCGACCGCCACGCCACCTGCAGCGCCTCGGCGGTGCGTCCCTGCCCGTTCAGCGCGAACGCGTAGATGCGCTGGGCGTGCTCACTGCCCGGCACCCTCGCCAGCGCCGCATGCGCCGCCATCGCCGCCCCGTGAAAGTCGTTACGCTCCAGCATGGCCTGCGCGTGACCGATCAGGGCATCGGGATGGTCGGGCAACGGCGGTGAGGTCACTCAACGATCCTATCCAGATCTATCCAGACCCATAGACGCCGAAACTGCGGACAGATCGCCCGTTTCCGGGCTGGTGACGATCTGTCCGCAGTCTCGAACCAGAACCTAAAGGGCCTCAGTAGCGGTAGTGCTCCGGCTTGTACGGACCCTCGACGTCGACGCCGATGTACTCCGCCTGCTCCTTGGTGAGCTTGGTCAGCTTGCCGCCGAGAGCCTCGACGTGGATGCGCGCGACCTTCTCATCGAGGTGCTTGGCCAGGCGGTAGACCGCGTTGTCGTACTCGTCGTTCTTGGTCCACAGCTCGATCTGGGCGATCACCTGGTTGGAGAAGCTGTTGCTCATCACGAACGACGGGTGGCCGGTCGCGTTACCCAGGTTCAGCAGGCGGCCCTCAGACAGCACGATGATCGACTTGCCGTCCTCGAAGGTCCACAGGTCGACCTGCGGCTTGATGTTGAGCTTCTTGGCGCCCGACCGCTCCAGCGCGGCCATGTCGATCTCGTTGTCGAAGTGGCCGATGTTGCCCAGGATGGCCTGGTTCTTCATCGCCTTCATGTGCTCGAGCGTGATGATGTCCTTGTTGCCCGTCGCGGTGATGACGATGTCGGCCTCACCGATGAAGTCCTCGACGGTGACCACGTCGAAGCCGTCCATCAGCGCCTGCAGCGCGTTGATCGGGTCGATCTCGGTGACCGCGACGCGGGCGCCCTGCCCGGCCAGCGACTCCGCGCAGCCCTTGCCGACGTCGCCGTAGCCGCAGACCAGCGCCTTTTTGCCGCCGATCAGCACGTCGGTGCCGCGGTTGATGCCGTCGATCAGCGAGTGGCGGGTGCCGTACTTGTTGTCGAACTTGCTCTTGGTGACCGAGTCGTTGACGTTGATCGCCGGGAACGGCAGCTCGCCGGCGGCCTCGAACTGGTACAGCCGCAGCACACCGGTCGTCGTCTCCTCGGTGACGCCCTTGACCGACTCGGCGATCTTCGTCCACTTGTTCTTGTCGGTCTCGAAGGTCTTGCGCAGCGTGGCCAGGAAGACCTTCCACTCCGCCGGATCGTCGTCCTCGGCGGGCGGCACGACGCCCTGCTTCTCGTACTGGGCGCCGCGCAGCACCATCATGGTGGCGTCACCGCCGTCGTCGAGGATCATGTTGGCGGGCTCGCCCGGCCAGGTGAGCATCTGCTCGGCGGCCCACCAGTACTCCTCCAGGGTCTCGCCCTTCCACGCGAACACCGGGATGCCCTTGGGCTCTTCGGGGTGCCGTGCGGGCCGACGACGACGGCCGCGGCGGCGTGGTCCTGGGTGGAGAAGATGTTGCAGGACGCCCAGCGGACCTCGGCGCCGAGGGCCACCAGCGTCTCGATCAGCACCGCGGTCTGCACGGTCATGTGCAGCGAACCGGAGATGCGCGCGCCCTTGAGCGGCTGCACGTCGTGGTACTCACGGCGCAGCGCCATCAGGCCGGGCATCTCGTGCTCGGCCAGGCGGATCTCCTTGCGGCCGAACTCGGCCAGCGACAGGTCGGCGACCTTGAAGTCGATGCCGTTGACGACGTCTGCCTTCAACTCAGTCATATAGAGCCCTTCTTCGTTCGTGTGTGAATGCGCGTGTCCGGACGCGCGCGGGTACCGCGGCATCCTGACGAAACCCCTAGCCTGCGGGCTCGCGGGACAGGCGCTCGCAGCGTGACAGCTCGTGCGCTCTGACAGCTAGGAAGTGTCCATGACACCGTAGCGTTCAGCGAACGGCGTCATCAATCGGGCCAGGTCATCGGCCACGTCGTGGTCGGCCTCCGGCGGCATCGACACATAGCTCATGGCCAGCCGGACGATGGCGCGGGCCAGCACGCCGGCGTCGTCGCGGTCGGCCTTGAGCCAGCTGCCGACGAACGTCTCGGTGAGGCGCTGGCTGCAGTGCGTGAGGATCGGGCCGCTGTCGGTGGTGATCAGTTGCAGCAGGTCGGGCTTGGTCTCGCCGGTCAGCAGCGACTGCACCAGGGGGTCGGCGGCCGATTCGGTGAAGAAGTCGCGGAAGCCCTGCTGGAAGGCGGCGTAGATGTCGCCGACGTTGCCGTTGATGGCGTCGTCGACGTGGTCGACGAGGCGGTCGGCCAGGCGCAGCGCGTAGGCCTGCGCCAGGCCCTGCCGCGACCCGAACTCGTTGTAGATGGTCTGTCTGCTGATCCCGGCGGCCTTGGCGACGTGCGACAGCGTGATCGCCGACCAGTCGCGGGTCAGCAGCAGGTCCCGCATGCCGTCGAGGATGGAGTCGCGCAGCAGGGCCCGCGACGCTTCGGCGTACGGGACGCGCTGCGCGCGGTCGCGCGCTTTCACACGCGCGAGCGTAATCGTCACGGACGGGCGATCTCGACCATGTCGAAATCGGTCTTGGCCGCGCCGCAGTCCGGGCAGCACCAGTCGTCGGGGATGTCCTCCCAGCGGGTGCCGGGGGCGATGCCCTCCTCGGGCCAGCCCTTGGCCTCGTCGTACTCGAAGCCGCACTGCACGCAGACGAACACTCGGTAGTCGCTCACTGCTTCACTCCAATTTCTTCGAAGTCGACCTTCTCGCGCACCCCGCAGTCGGGGCAGCACCAGTCGTCGGGCACGTCGGCCCAGGCGGTGCCGGGCGGGAATCCCTCCCGCGCAGCACCTTTGGTCTCGTCGTAGACGTAGTCACACACCGGGCACCGGTACGCGCTCATGGTCAGGCCGCAACCTCCGAACGCGCGTAGCGGGCCAGCACCTTGTCGCGCACCCGCGGGTGGATGTTGACGCGGGTGATGTCGCCGCCGTAGTGCTCGAGCACCCGGTGGTCCATCACCTTGCGCCACAGCGGCGGGAAGTACGTCAGCGCGATCATCGACGCGTAGCCGCTGGGCAGGTTCGGCGCGCCCTCCATGCTGCGCAGCGTCTGGTAGCGCCGGGTCGGGTTGGCGTGGTGGTCGCTGTGCCGCTGCAGGTGGTACAGGAACAGGTTGGTCACGATGTGGTCGGAGTTCCAGCTGTGCTCGGGGGTGCAGCGCTCGTAGCGGCCGGACTCGGTCTTCTGCCGCAGCAGTCCGTAGTGCTCGAGGTAGTTCACCGTCTCCAGCAGCGTGAAGCCGAACACCGCCGAGATCAGGATGTACGGGATCAGACCCCAACCGAAGATCGCGATCAGCACGCCGTAGAACACCGCCGACATCGCCCAGGCGTTGAGCACGTCGTTGGACGGATGCCACTTGCTCTTGCCCGCCCGCTCGAGCCGCTTGGCCTCCAGCTGCCACGCCGACTTCAGCGAGCCGAACACGGTGCGCGGCAAGAACTCCCAGAACGTCTCGCCGAAGCGCGCCGACGCCGGGTCCTCCGGGGTGGCGACGCGGACGTGGTGGCCGCGGTTGTGCTCGATGTAGAAGTGGCCGTAGCAGGTCTGCGCCAGGGTGATCTTGGACAGCCAGCGCTCCAGCGAGTCCTTCTTGTGGCCGAGTTCGTGGGCGGTGTTGATGCCGACGCCGCCGAGCACGCCCACCGACAGCGCAAGACCGATCTTGGCCGGCCAGGGCAGCGCACCGTCGAATCCGAGCCAGCTCAGGTCGGAGGCGGTGAACAGGTAGGCGCCGACGATGACGCTGGCGTACTGAAACGGGATGTAGGCGTAGGTGCAGTAGCGGTAGTACTTGTCGTTCTCCAGCCGCTCCATCACCTCATCCGGCGGGTTCTGGCCGTCCGGCCCGAACTTGAGGTCCAGCAGCGGCAGCAGGATGTACAGCAGGATCGGGCCGATCCAGAACGGCACCTGCGCCGCGGCGTGCCAGCCCCAGTGGTTGAGCGCCCACACCACCGGCAGCATCACGAACAGTGCGGTGGGGGCGATCAGGCCCATCAGCCACAGGTAGCGCTTCTTGTCCCGCCACTGTGTGACGTCGAGTTTCTCGTCGAGTTCTTGTGTGGTCACCGCAAGCCTCCTGAAAGTGAGTGCCATCACGCTTGCGGTTGACTATAGGGGTGAATTTGTCGTTTGTCTAGACACGAAGACCATGTTTGTAAAGCCCTGTGGGCCCGCGAGCGCCCACCCTGGTGGGCCGTCAGCCCGTACCCGGGTGAGCGCGCGAAGCGTGGTCAGCCGTCGAAGCGGGCGGCCAGCACCGAATGGCGCTTGCCGTAGAGGAAGTACACGACCACGCCGATCGCCATCCAGACCAGGAACCGGATCCAGGTCAAAGCGGTGAGGTTCAGCATCAGCCACACGCACGCCACGATCGAGGCGACCGGCAGCCACGGCACCCACGGCGCGCGGAAGCCGCGCTTGAGGTCGGGCCGGGTGCGGCGCAGCACGATGACGCCACCCGACACCAGCACGAACGCGAACAGCGTGCCGATGTTGACCATCTCCTCGAGCTTGCCGACCGGGAACACCGAGGCGGTGATGGCCACCAGCACACCGACGATCAGCGTGATCCGCACCGGGGTGCCGTGCCTGCCGGTCCTGGCCAGCGAGCGCGGCAGCAGACCGTCGCGGCTCATCGCGAACAGCACCCGGGTCTGGCCGAGCACCAGCACGATCACCACCGTGGTCAGACCCGCCAGCGCCCCGATCGAGATGACCTTGGCCGCCCAGTCGATCCCGTTGGCGCTGAACGCCGTCGCGAGGTTGGCCCGGGATCCGGCGTCGCGCAGCTCGGTGTAGTGCACCATGCCGGTCAGCACGACCGACACCGCGACGTAGAGCACCGTGACGATCGCCAGCGAGGACAGGATGCCGCGGGCCACGTCGCGCTGCGGATTGCGGGTCTCCTCGGCGGTGGTGGCGACGATGTCGAACCCGATGAACGCGAAGAACACGATCGACGCGCCGGCCAGCAGGCCGTACCAGCCGTAGTGGCTGCCCTCGGCCCCGAACATCAGCGACAGCAGCGACTGCTCGGTGCCGCTGGCCCCCTCCTCGGCGGGCTCGGCGGGCGGCAGGAACGGCGAGTAGTTCGACGCCTTGATGTAGAACGCGCCGACGGCCACCACCAGCAGCACCACGCCGACCTTGATGGCGGTGATGACCAGGCTGACCCCGGCCGAGAGCTTGGTGCCGTACGCCAGGATCGCGGTGACGAAGCCGATGATCAGCAGCGCCCCCCAGTCCAGCTGGATGGAGCCGAGATCCATTGTGCCGCCGCCAAATCCGAACACCGTGCCCAGGTAGCTGGACCAGCCCTTGGCCACCACGGCGGAGGCGACCGCGAACTCCAGGATCAGGTCCCACCCGATGATCCAGGCGACGAACTCGCCGAACGTCGCATAGGAGAACGTGTAGGCGCTGCCGGCCACCGGCACCGTGGAGGCGAACTCCGCGTAGCACAGCGCGGCCAGGCCGCAGGCGATCGCGGCCAGCACGAAGGACACCGAGATCGCGGGCCCGGTGAGGTTACCGGCGGTCGAGGCGGTGATGGTGAAGATGCCCGCGCCGATCACCACGGAGACCCCGAAGACGGTGAGGTCCCACCAGTTCAGGTCTTTACGCAATCGTGTGTCCGGTTCATCGGTGTCGGCGATGGACTGCTCCACCGACTTGGTGCGCCAAGCCATTGCGCATCCTTTCGTGACGTCCGTCCCGGAAATCTACCCACAAGTGGGCGCCCGGTGTGGCCGAGTCGGAAACACCGGGTCAGGTACGTTTTCCCCATGGAAGGTATGCGATGAGCGCCGGGCTGTTCGGGCTGCTCGACGACGTCGCCGCACTGGCCCGGATGGCGGCCGCCTCGGTCGACGACATCGGCGCCGCCGCGGGCCGGGCCGCCGCCAAGGCGGCGGGGGTCGTGGTCGACGACACCGCGGTCACCCCGCAGTACGTCCACGGCATCACCGCCGAACGCGAACTGCCGATCATCAAACGCATCACGATCGGGTCGCTGCGCAACAAGATCGTGTTCATCCTGCCCGCGGCGCTGCTGCTCAGCCAGTTCGCGCCGTGGCTGCTGACCCCGCTGCTGATGTGCGGCGCCACCTACCTGTGCTTCGAGGGTGCGGAGAAGGTGCTGGGCCGGTTCCTGCATCACGGCGAGGCCGGTCACCGCGACAAGCCGAGCGCGGTGGTGGGCCCCGACGCCGAGAAGCGGGTGGCCGCCGGTGCGATCCGCACCGACTTCATCCTCAGCGCCGAGATCATGGTGATCGCCCTCAACGAGGTTGCCAGCGAAGCGTTCTGGCCGCGGCTGATCATCCTGTTGGTGGTGGCGATCGTGATCACGCTCGGCGTGTACGGCGTCGTCGCGCTGATCGTGAAGATGGACGACATCGGGCTCAGCCTCGCACAGCGGTCGTCGTCGGCGCTCCGCAGACTCGGCCGCGGTCTGGTGGCGGGGATGCCCAGGCTGCTGACCGCGCTGTCGACGGTCGGCACCGTGGCGATGCTGTGGGTCGGCGGGCACATCCTGTTGCAGGGCTCCGACACGCTGGGCTGGCATCTGCCCTACGGGCTGGTGCACCACCTCGAGGAGGCCGTGCACCACGCGGTGCCCGGCGTCGGCGGCGTGCTGGGCTGGCTGGTCAACACCGCGATCTCGGCGGTGGTCGGCCTGGTGGTGGGCACGATCGTGGCGGGGATCATGCACCTGCTGCCGTTCGGCAAGAAGGACACGACCCCCGCGCACTGAGGCGCACCGACCGCGGCTAAATGCCCACCGTCGTGCGGAACAGCGTGGTCGGCTCCGAGGCGACCAACCGGATCGGGCCGTCGTCGGCGGCCACCCACGCCGCCGAACCCCGCGTCAGCGTCACCGAGTCGTTCTTGGCGTGCACGACGGTCGAACCCTCGGTGCACAACAGGATCTGCGGACCGTCGTTGCGGGCGGGCGCGTCGATCTCGTGGCCGATGTGGTCGCCGTCCACACGCAGCACCGACACCGTGAACTCCGGCGCCGGTGTCGGATACACCGACTCCAAGCCGTCCGCGGTGCCGTCCTGCACCGCCTCCGAGTGCACCACCACGTCCGCGGCGGGCGTGAAGTCGAGCACCCGCAACAACTCCGGGACGTCGACGTGCTTGGGGGTCAGCCCGCCGCGCAGGACGTTGTCGGAGTTGGCCATCACCTCGACGCCGACACCGTTGAGGTAGGCGTGCAGGTTGCCGGCGGGCAGGTAGATGCCCTCCCCCGGCTGCAGGGTGATGCGGTTGAGCAGCAGCGCGGCCAGCACCCCGGCGTCCCCCGGATAGCGTTCGCCGAGCTCCAGGACCGTCTTCGCCTCGGCCTCGAATTCGGTTGCGCCGGAACGGACGTAGTTGATCGCACCGTCGACGACGGCGGGCACCAGGACGTCGAGATCCGGCTGCGGCGCGGTGATCCAGGTGGTGAACACCGCGCGCAGGCCACCGGCGTCGGGTTGTCCGGACAGCAGGTTGATGTACGGGTCGAGGTCGGTGACCTCCAGCGCGCGCATCAGCTCGATGGTGCGTTCGACGGGGCGGAACCCGGCCAGCGCCTCGAACTGCCCCAGCGCGACGATCAATTCGGGTTTGTGGCTGGGATCGCGGTAGTTGCGGTTGGGTGCCGAGACCGGGATCCCGAGGTTGTTCTCCCGCTCGAAGCCCTCGGCGGCCTGTTCGGCGCTGGGATGCGCCTGCAGGGACAGCGGCTCGTCGGCGGCCAGCACCTTGACCAGGAACGGCAGCGTCTTGTTGAACCGGGCGCACACAACGGCACCCAGCTGTCCCTCCGGGTCATCAGCCAGCGCATCGAGCAGGGAGCGCTCCCCGTGTTCGGTCTCCAGCATCGCCGGGTCGCCGGGATGCGCACCGAACCACAGCTCGGCCTCGGGATGCGCTGTGGGACTGGGCCTTCCAGTGAATTCCGCAATGGCAGTTCGCGAACCCCAGGCATAGGTCCGCACCGCTCCTCGTAGCAAGTGCACTCGATCTAACCTCGAATTAGTCGCAGGTACACGGCCGTCATCTCCAGCCGCACGGCAAGCATGGCCAACTGTTGTTCGACCCGCCCCGCCGCCGTCGCCGCCGTGGGCTGGCCCGCGGACTCCGGCAACTCGGGTACGTCCTCGGCGGTGAGCACGTCGACGCCGTCCAGATCGGCGACCCGAGCCGCGACCACGGACCGCTCGGTGTCGGTGGCCAGCACGAAGGTGCGCACCCGGCGCGGCAGCGGACCGTCGATCTGCTCGTCGTGGAAGATCGAGCGTTCCCGGTCCGCGGCGGTCAGCCCACCCAGCCCGGTGTGCAGCGCGGCCAGCGCGTCGGCCAATCCGACCGCGGCGACGGCCTGGTGGGCGATGCGCAGCAGGATCGCCGCACCGTGGCGTGCCAGCCCCAGCGTCGCGGGGGTGTCGCCGGCGAGCACGACCTCACGGTCGGTCATCTTGTCTGCCAACGCTTTCGCGGGGTTGGTGAACAGTTCGCGGCCAGCGCTGTTGCGCAGCGCCTCGGCGTCGAGTTCGTCGGCCATCGCGGCCAGGTCGACGCGCAGGTTCGGGTCGACGACCTGCAGTGCGGCCAGGCCCGCGGCCAGGTAGCGGGCCAGCCCGAACTCCTCTCGCACCCAGACCCGCGGCGGCAGCGGTACCGCCCGGCCCGCTGCGACGTCGCGCAACGGTCCCTCATACGGGGCGATCACCGCGACCCGCGCGCCGCGCTTGGTTCCGGTGCCGGCCGCGGTGACCAGTGCGGGATCCGCCGGGTCGTCGCCGGCGATGATGAGCACGTCGAGCGGGCCGATCCAGTTCGGCACCTCCGCGACCACCACGATCGGCGCGGCCAGCGCGCTGCCCAGCACCGCGGCCAGCAGGCTGCCCGCGGTCTCGGCGGGACCGCGGGTGGCCACCCACACCACGGTGCGCGGCGGCCCGTCGGCGCGCAGGGGTTCGAGTTCGCCCTCCTCGAGCGCGGCGGCCGTGGCGCGCACCTGCGCACCCGCCATCGCGGCCGCCCGCAGCAGGCCCTCGCGGTCCGCGCCGAGCAGACCGTCGACGTCGTCGAGGTCGATCACGGCCGCAGAGGACGGAGGGCTCGGGCTCACGGGACCGCCTCGGACTCCGGAGGCACCTGGGCGTGGACCGCGGCGGACACCTGGTCGACGACGGCGGCGACCTCACCGGCGGTCGGCGCCTCGACGTTGAGCCGCAGCAGCGGTTCGGTGTTCGACATCCGCAGGTTGAACCACACCCGGTCACCCAGGTCGACGGTCACACCGTCGAGGTGGTCGAGCGACTGGATGCGGTCGCCGAACGACGCCAGCACCGCGTCGACGCACGCCTGCGCGTCGGCGACGGTGAAGTTGATCTCGCCGGAGGCCTCGTAGCGCTGGTACTCGGCCATCAGCTCGGACAGCGGACGGTCCTGCTCACCGAGCGCGGCCAGCACGTGCAGTGCGGCCAGCATGCCCGAGTCGGCGCCCCAGAAGTCGCGGAAGTAGTAGTGCGCCGAGTGCTCGCCGCCGAAGATCGCGCCGGTCTCGGCCATCAGCCCCTTGATGAAGGAGTGGCCCACCCGGCTGCGCACGGGGGTACCGCCGCGTTCGGCGACCAGTTCCGGCACCGCCCGCGAGGTGATCAGGTTGTGAATCACGGTGGCGCCGGACTCCCTGCTCAGTTCACGCGCGGCGACCAGGGCGGTCACCGCTGAGGGCGAGACCGGATGCCCCTTCTCGTCGACGACGAAACACCGGTCGGCGTCACCGTCGAACGCCAGCCCGATGTCGGCCCCGGTCTCGAGCACGAACTTCTGCAGATCGACCAGGTTGGCCGGCTCCAGCGGGTTGGCCTCGTGGTTGGGGAAGGTGCCGTCGAGCTCGAAGTACAGCGGTTCCAGCGTGACCGACGGGATCGGGCCCAGCACCGCGGGGGTGGTGTGGCCGGCCATCCCGTTGCCCGCGTCGACGGCCACCTTCAGCGGCCGCAGCCCGCCGATGCTGACCAGCGAGCGCAGGAACTCGCCGTACTCGGTGAGCACGTCGCGGTCGGTGATCGAACCGGGGGCGCCGTCGTAGCCGGGTACGCCGTTGATCACCTCGTCGGCGATCGTGCCCAGGCCGGTGTCCCTGCCGACCGGTTTGGCCCCGGCCCGGCACAGCTTGATGCCGTTGTAGGCCGCCGGGTTGTGGCTCGCGGTGAACATCGCGCCGGGACAGTCCAGCAAACCCGAGGCGAAGTAGAGCTCGTCGGTGGAGGCCAGCCCGATCCGCACCACGTCAAGCCCCTGCGCGGTGACCCCGTCGGCGAACGCCGCGGCCAGCGACGGCGAGCTGGCGCGCATGTCGTGGGCGATCACCACCCGGTCGGCGGTCTCGCGCACCAGCCGGGCGAAGGCCCCGCCGACGTCGGCGACGAACTGCTCGTCGAGTTCTTCACCAACCAGACCGCGCACGTCATAGGCCTTGATGACGCGATGGACTGCCGCGGCGGGCCGAGACATAGCTCTCCTTGCGATGTGGACTGCTCGATGTCGACTACTCGATGTGGACTGTTTGGTGGACTGTCACCGCCAGCCTAGTCGCCCCGGCCGACGTTCACGTGTGCTAGCCGCCGCCCGAATCGGTGCTAGTCGGTGGGATCGGGCAACACCCGCAAATGACCACGGCGGCGCCCGGCGGACTCGGGGCGACGCGCCTGCGGGGCGGTCAGGGTGCCGCCGGGGGTCCCGGTGGCCGGGTCGGAGAAGCCGGCGACGATCCCGTTGACCGGAGGCGCGACGTCACGCCCCTCGCGCACCGCCTCGGCGAGCGCGACGAGGTCGTCCTCATCGGGGTGACTGGGCAGCGGACCGGCGTGACGGACCAGTTCCCAGCCGCGCGGAGCGGTGACGCGGCCAGCGTGCATCACGCACAGATCCCACGAATGCGGTTCGGCAACCGTGGCCAGCGGGCCGACGACAGCGGTCGAGTCGGCGTACACGAAGGTCAGCGTCGCGACCGCATAGTGCGGACACCCGGGCCGGCAGCAGCGACGGGGAACATTCACGACCAGGAATCTATCGTGGCCGCACGCGGCGCGCTCCGGGACACGCTGCGCTACCGGGCGGCCGAGTTCCAACCGTTACGATCCTGTTGACATTTAGGAAGGAGCACCGCCGCGGTGGCCAAGCGGGGATACCTGCGTTCACGGCGCGGCCGCGAGATGCGCGGGCCGCTGCTGCCGCCGACCGTGCCCGGGTGGCGTACCCGGGCCGAGAAGTTCGACATGGCGGTGCTGGAGGCCTACGAGCCGATCGAGCGGCGGTGGCAGGACCGACTGCGGGCGCTTGACGTCGCGGTCGACGAGGTTCCGCGGATGACGCCGAAGGACCCCGACAGTGTGCAGTGGCCGCCGGAGGTCGTCGCCGACGGGCCGGTGGCCCTGGCCCGGTTGATCCCGGCGGGCGTGGACGTCCGCGGTAACCCGACGCGGGCGCGAATAGTGTTGTTCCGCAAACCGATCGAGCGACGGGCGAAAGATCCGATCGAGCTCGAAGAGTTGTTGCATGAGATTCTGGTGGCCGAGGTGGCCACCTATCTGGGTGTTGAACCCTCGGTCATCGATCCGACGATCGACGACGACTGATCCCCCCGGATCCCCCGAGTGAAACGTCCGGCGCGGTTAGACGATGCCGCGCTTGAGGCGACGGCGTTCGCGCTCGGAGAGCCCGCCCCAGATGCCGAAGCGCTCGTCATTGGCCAGGGCGTACTCCAGGCACGCGTCGCGCACCTCGCAACCCTGGCAGATGCGCTTGGCCTCGCGGGTCGAACCACCCTTCTCCGGGAAGAACGCCTCCGGGTCGGTCTGCGCGCACAGTGCGCGCTCCTGCCAGAGTTCGTCCTCGGGGGTAAGCGACGGCACAACATCGATCGGTTCCGGCACCAGACTTAGCTGGGGACGCCGCGGCGTCTCAACCGGTGCCGGACCGGAATCGGTGTGCGGTGCGCTGTCTGCTGAGCCGAACGCCCGGTCGTCAAACCGAACAAGACGATTGAGTTCGCCGCGCTCAAAAGACATCTTCCGCCTCCTCACCTGGTCTCGTAGATCCCCAATGTCGCCCCGCCCCCGAGATGCACCCGGGATGCGCGGCCCTCCATTCGAACAAGTGATCGAATCTCGGTCTGCGGCACCGAAAACCGGATGGCCTACCGGGAAATGACACTGGTGTGATTACACACGCGAGAGCTGTCCCGGTCAAGCGCTAGAACAGGAATTCATACCATTCCGTGACCGAATTCCGGCGAGTCGCGCTTCGGCGTGTCCGTCACACCACCCTCACATCGCCCCCGGCCGGTGCTCCTGCCCGAACGTGTTTCGCATCGACGGCCTAGTCTCGGTCGATGTGAAGGTCACAGTTCTCGTCGGTGGTGTCGGTGGCGCCCGATTCCTGCTCGGCGTCCAACATCTGCTGGGGCTGGGGCAATTCGGTGGTACGGATGATGCTGATGGTGCGTCTGGTACCGCTGCGCATGAGCTTACCGCAGTCGTAAATATCGGCGACGACGCCTGGATGTTCGGCGTCCGCATCTGCCCCGACCTCGACACGTGCATGTACACCCTCGGCGGCGGCATCGATCCCGAGCGCGGCTGGGGACACCGCAACGAAACCTGGCACGCCAAAGAGGAACTCGCCGCCTACGGAGTGCAGCCCGACTGGTTCGGTCTCGGCGACCGCGATCTGGCCACCCATCTGGTGCGCAGCCAGATGCTGCGCGCCGGCTACCCGCTCTCACAGGTGACCGAGGCGCTGTGCAAGCGGTGGTCACCCGGCGCGCGACTGCTTCCGGCCAGCGACGACCGCTGCGAAACCCACGTCGTCATCACCGATCCCGGCCCCGGCGAACACGCGGGCGAGAAACAGGCCATCCACTTCCAGGAGTGGTGGGTGCGCTACCGCGCGAAGGTGCCGACGCACAGCTTCGCGTTCGTCGGCGCCGAACAGGCCACCGCGGGCCCGGGTGTGGTGGAGGCCATCGAGACCGCCGACGTGGTGTTGATCGCACCGTCGAACCCGGTAGTCAGCATCGGCGCGATCCTGGCGATCCCCGGCATCCGCGGCGCACTGCGGTCGACACCGGCACCGGTCATCGGCTACTCCCCCATCATCGGCGGGAAGCCGTTGCGCGGCATGGCCGATGAGTGCCTGTCGGTGATCGGGGTGGAGAGCACCTCCGAGGCGGTGGGCAGGCACTTCGGCGCCCGCTCCAAGGTCGGTATCCTCGACGGCTGGCTCATCCACGAGGGCGACCACGCCGAGATCGACGGTGTTCAGGTGCGTGCCGTGCCGCTGCTGATGACCGACCCCGCGGCGACCGCCGAAATGGTCCGCGCGGGACTCGAACTCGCCGGTGTGACGCCATGACCGGACACGGCGCCGCCGCCGCGGTGGAGTTGCTGCCCGTACCGGGGCTACCCGAGTTCCGGCCCGGCGACGACCTCGCCGCCGCCATCGCCGCGGCCGCACCGTGGCTGCGCGACGACGACGTGCTGGTGGTCACCAGCAAGGTGCTGTCCAAGTGCGAGGGCCGCATCGTCGACGCGCCCGCCGATCCGGAGGAACGGGACGCGCTGCGCCGCAGGCTGATCGACGCCGAGGCGGTACGGGTGCTGGCCCGCAAGGGGCGCACGCTGATCACCGAGAACGCGATCGGCCTGGTGCAGGCCGCCGCAGGGGTGGACGGCTCCAACGTCGACTCCGCCGAACTGGCGCTGCTGCCAACCGATCCCGACGGCAGCGCGGCGAAACTGCGCGCAGCGCTGCGTGATCGACTCGGCGTGACGGTCGGGGTGGTGATCACCGACACCATGGGCCGCGCGTGGCGCAACGGGCAGACCGACGTCGCGATCGGCGCGGCGGGCCTGAAAGTGCTGCACAACTACGGCGGTTCGGTCGACCGCCACGGAAACGAGTTGATCGTCACCGAGATCGCGGTCGCCGACGAGATCGCCGCGGCGGCGGATCTGGTGAAGGGCAAGCTGACCGACATCCCCGTCGCGGTGGTGCGCGGGCTGCGCCTCGCCGACGACGGTTCCACCGCACGCCATCTGGTGCGCGCCGGCGAGGAGGACCTGTTCTGGCTGGGCACCGAGGAGGCGATCGCGCTGGGTCGCAGCCAGGCCCAGCTGCTGCGCCGCTCGGTGCGCCGGTTCGCCGATCAACCCGTCGACCCGCAGCTGGTGGAAAGCGCGGTGGCCGAGGCGCTCACCGCCCCCGCGCCACACCACACCAGGCCCGTGCGGTTCGTGTGGCTGCAGGGCCGTGACACCCGCACCGCACTGCTGGACCGGATGAGGGACAAGTGGCGCCGCGACCTGCTCGGTGACGGCAAGCCCGCCGACTGGGTGGAACGCCGCATCGGCCGCGGCCAGATTCTCTACGACGCACCGGAAGTCGTGATCCCGTTCCTGGTGCCCGACGGCGCGCACTCCTATCCCGACGCCGAGCGCACCGCCGCCGAGCACACCATGTTCACCGTGGCGGTCGGTGCGGCGGTACAGGCGCTGCTGGTGGCACTGGCCGTGCGCGGGGTGGGCAGCTGCTGGATCGGCTCGACGATCTTCGCCGCCGATCTGGTCCGCGAGCAGCTCGACCTGCCCGCCGAGTGGGAACCGCTGGGCGCCGTCGCGATCGGCTATCCGCAGGACGGTCCGCCGAGTCCGCGCGACCCGGCTCCCGTCGACGGACTGCTGGTGCGCAAATGAGCCTGCACTCCTCGGCCGTCGACGTGCTCACCGACTGGCAGACCGACGATCCCGCCCAGGACACATTGCGGCACGCGGTGTTGGCGTTTCTGGCGGCCAGGCCCGACGGCTGCCTGCGCGAGTGCGCACCCGGGCATGTGACCGGAAGCGCTCTGGTGTTGGACCACACCGGAACTCACGCACTGCTCACCCTGCACCCGCGGTTCGGGCGCTGGCTGCAACTGGGCGGTCACTGCGAGCCCGGCGACGAGTCGGTGCTCGCGGCCGCGCTGCGGGAGGCCACCGAGGAGTCCGGTATCGACGGGCTGGTCATCGACCCGACCCTGGCCGCGTTGCACGTACACCCGGTGACGTGTTCGCTCGGCGTGCCCACCCGGCACCTGGACCTGCAGTTCATCGTGCACGCGCCCGCGGATGCCGAGATCGTGGTCAGCGACGAGTCGCTGGACCTGCGCTGGTGGCCGCTCGACTCGCTGCCCGACGACTGCGATTTCGGGCTGACGCAACTGGCCGAGGCCGCCCGCAGACGCTGATTCGTCAGACGTCGGTGGAGAAGCGGATGCCGCCGTCGGGGATCTGGACTCCCGGCCACACCCGCGCACCGCGCAGCAGTTCGCACCGCGCCCCGATGTCGGCGCCGTCGCCGATCACCCCGTCGCGGATCAGCGCACGCGGGCCGATGCGGGCGCCGAACCCGATGATGGAGCGCTCGATCACCGCTCCCGCACCGACTTTCGCGCCGTCGAAGATCACCGCGCCGTCAAGCCTTGCGCCGCCGGCGATCTCGGCGCCGCGGCCCACCACGGTGCCGCCGATCACGAACGCGCCGGGGGCGACACTGGCACCGTCGTGCACCAGCGACTCGCCGCGGTGCCCGCCCAGCGCGGGCGACGGCGCGATACCGCGCACCAGATCCGCTGAGCCGCGGACGAAATCCTCAGGGGTACCCATGTCCCGCCAGTACGACGAGTCGACGTACCCGTACACCTTCAGCCCGTCGGACAGCAGACCCGGGAACACCTCGCGCTCCACCGACACCGGGCGGCCCTTCGGGATGCGGTCGATGACCGAGCGCTTGAACACGTAGCAGCCCGCGTTGATCTGATCGGTCGGCGGGTCCTGCGTCTTCTCCAGGAACGCGGTGACCCGGCCCTCGGCGTCGGTGGGCACACACCCGAACGCGCGCGGGTCGCCGACGCGCACCAGGTGCAGCGTGACGTCGGCGTCGTTGTTCTCGTGGCTCTCCAGCAGCGCCCGCAGGTCGGCACCGGAGAGCACGTCGCCGTTGAACACCAGCGCGGTGTCGTAGCGCAGCTTGGGCGCGACGTTGGCGATACCGCCGCCGGTGCCCAGCGGCTCGTCCTCGACGACGTAGTCGATCTCCAGCCCCAGCTTCGAGCCGTCACCGAACTCGGACTCGAAAACCCCGGCCTTGTACGCGGTGCCGAGCACGACGTGTTTGATCCCGGCGTCGGCGATACGCGACAGCAGGTGGGTCAGAAACGGCAGGCCGGCCGTGGGCAGCATCGGCTTGGGCGCCGACAGCGTCAGCGGGCGCAGCCGGGTACCCAGTCCACCGACGAGGATGACGGCGTCGACTTCTTGGGTGTTCACGCTAGGGCCGTCCTTTCGCTTGTTTGCGCCGTGAGTTCCGGACCACCAGGCGCGCCCGCGCGGCGAGCGACGCCCGGATCGTTAAGCGCAGCGGCCCCTGCCACCACTTCGGATACCGATCCGCGAGGAAAGTGTAGGTGCTCTCGTGATGGGCGGCCAAGTTGCGCGCCGGGTCTCGGCCTGTCGAGTGTCCTTTGTCGTGCAAAATCTCGGCGGAGGGCACATACACGTTCTGCCAACCGGCCCGCGACAGCCGATCACCGAGGTCGACGTCCTCCATGTACATGAAGTAGCGCTCGTCGAAGCCCTTGATCTCGTCGAACGCGGACCGTCTCAGCAACAGGCACGATCCCGACAGCCAGCCGACGGCGCGTTCGCTGGGCTCCTGCCGCTCCTGCCGGTAGGCCTGCGTCCACGGGTTGCTCTTCCAGAACGGTCCGACCACGGCGTGCATACCGCCGCGCACCAGGCTGGGCTGGTGGCGCGCCGACGGGTACACCGACCCGTCGGGGTCGCGGATCAGCGGGCCCAGCGCCCCGGCGCGCGGCCACCGGGCGGCCGCCTCCAACAGCAGGTCGATGCTGCGCGGGCCCCACTGCACGTCGGGATTGGCCACCACGAAGAAGTCGGCGTAGTCGGACGATGTGAGGTACTCGTCGGCCGCCCGGTTGACCGCGGTGCCGTAGCCCAGGTTGGCGCCGGTGCGCAGCAGGCGCACGTTGGGGTACCGCTCGAGCGCCTCCTCGGGGGCGCCGTCGGTCGAGCCGTTGTCGGCCATCACCACCGTCACCGGTCGCTCGGTGGCGATCGACAGCGACGACAGGAACCGGTCGAGGTGTGGTCCCGGTGAGTAGGTCACCGTGATCACGACCAGTTCGTCGCTCACGCGCGCAGAACCTGTTCGTCACTCACGGCGTAGAGGGTAGCGGGCGGCCGCGGTGGCCAGCGCATCGCGCAGCGCCTCACGCCACGGCCGCAGCGGGGTCAGGCCGGCGGCCACCGACCGCCGGGTCGACAGTGCCGAGTACATCGGCCGCGGCGCGGGCCGGGGATGGCGGTCGCTGCCCACCGGCCGCACCCGGTCCGGATCGGCGCCGACGGCCTCGAACACCGCCCGCGCCTGCTCATAGCGGCTGGCCTCGCCCGCGTTGGCGGCGTGCAGCACCGGCGCGCTGATCCCACCGCCGGCGACCTGCAGCAGCGCGGTGACCAGGTCGCCGACGTAGGTCGGCGAGCCGATCTGGTCGGCGACCACGTCGACGGCGCCGTCGCCGGCGGCGGCGCGGCGCATCGCCGCGGCGAAGTCGGCGCCGTCGCCGCCCTCGTACACCCACGATGTGCGCACCACGTGGGCGGTGGGCAGCGCCGCCAGCACCGCCCGCTCACCCTCCAGCTTGGTGCGGCCGTAGACGTTGACCGGCCCGGTCGGGTCGTCGATCTCATACGGGCGGCGCTGTGTGCCGGAGAACACGTAGTCGGTGGAGATGTGGATCAGCTGCGCCCCGGCCGCGGCGCACGCCCGCGCGAGGTGGCCGGGCCCCTCGGCGTTGACGGCGTGGGCCCGTTCGGCGTCCTCCTCGGCGGCGTCCACCCTGGTGAACGCGGCGCAGTTGATGACGACGTCACCGGGGCGGATGACCTCGGCGGCGACGCGCGGGTCGGTGATGTCCCACTGCGCCGACGTGAAGGCCGCCACCTCGCGGCCCTGCTCGCGGGCGGTGGCCGCCAGGAGGCGGCCGGCCATCCCGCCGGCGCCGGGTATGACGATTCGCGAACCCGATAAAGACATGATCACGAGTCTGGCACGCCGACTTGCGCTACCGGGTTCGCGCCGTGCTCGCCAGTAACCTGGGCTGATGCCCGTTCGAATGCTTCGTGTCATCGCTGTGTCAGCGGCATTGGCGGTCGTGATCGGAACGGGTGCGGCGTGGGGGAAGATCCGGTCCTTCGAGTCCGGGATCAATCACATCTCGTCGGTCGCCCTCGGTGAGGGCGGCGAGGACGGTGCGATCGACATCCTGCTGGTCGGCATCGACAGCCGCACCGATGCGCACGGCAACCCGCTGTCGCCGGAGGAACTGGCCACGCTGCGCGCCGGTGACGACGTGGCGACCAACACCGACACGATCATCCTGATCCGCATCCCGAACAACGGGACCTCGGCGACGGCGATCTCGATCCCCCGCGACTCCTATGTCGACGCGCCGGGGATCGGCCGGATGAAGATCAACGGGGTGTACGGGTCGGCGCACTTCGAGAAGCTGACCGAGCTGGTCGAGGGCGACGGTCTGGATCCCGCGCTGGCCGAGCCGCAGGCCAAGGAGGCCGGCCGCGAGGCGCTGATCAAGACGGTGGCCAACCTGACCGGCGTCACCGTCGACCACTACGCCGAGGTCGGGCTGCTCGGGTTCGCGCTGATCACCGATGCGCTCGGCGGCGTCAACGTGTGCCTCAAAGAGGCTGTCTACGAACCCCTTTCGGGTGCGGACTTCCCGGCCGGCTGGCAGCGGCTCAACGGCCCGCAGGCGCTGAGCTTCGTTCGTCAGCGCCACGACCTGCCGCGCGGCGACCTCGACCGGGTGGTCCGCCAGCAGGCGGTGATGGCGTCGCTGGCCCACGACGTCATCTCGGGTAAGACGCTGTCGAGCCCGGCGACGCTGAACCGGCTGCAGGAGGCCGTGCAGCGGTCGGTGGTGATCTCCGACGGCTGGGATGTGATGGAGTTCGCCACGCAGTTACAGCAACTGGCGGCGGGCAACGTCGCGTTCGCCACCATCCCGGTGCTTCAGGAGAACGGCTGGAGCGACGACGGGATGCAGAGCGTGGTGCGCATCGATCCGGCCGAGGTCAAGAACTGGGTGCAGAGCCTGCTGCACAACCAGGAGGAGGGCAAGACCGAGGAGATCGCCTACACCCCGGACAAGACCACCGTTGAGGTCCTCAACGCGACCGACATCAACGGCCTGGCCGCGTCGGTGTCGGGGGTGCTGACGGCGAAGGGCTTCACCGAGGGTCCGACCGGCAACCACGAGGGCGAGCCGGTCGCCAGCAGCCAGGTGCGGGTGGCCAACACCGATGACCTGGGCGCACAGGCGGTTTCGCGCGATCTCGGCGATCTGCCGATCGTCGAGGACGCGACGGTGCCGCGGGGCGCGGTGCGGGTGGTGCTCGCCGACGACTACACCGGGCCGGGCTCCGGGTTCGACGGCAGCGTCGGCTACGACGGCGGCGTCGACGCGCTCGCGGCCACCGAGGCGCCGCCTCCGCCGTCGCCGATCCTGACGGCCGGCTCCGACGATCCCGCCTGTGTCAACTGACCGATGGAGAATCTGACCTCCGCCATCCTCGATCCGCTGATGGCCTCGGACCCGGCGGGTCCGCGCATCACCTACTACGACGACGCCACCGGTGAGCGCATCGAGTTGTCGACGGTGACGTTGGCCAACTGGGCGGCCAAGACCGCCAACCTGCTGCGCGACGAACTCGGCGCCGACCCGTCGACGCGGGTGGCGGTGCTGTTACCCGCGCACTGGCAGACCGCCGCGGTGCTGTTCGGAATCTGGTGGGCGGGAGCGCAGGTCGTGCTCGAGCCCGGCACCGAGGCCGAGATCGCGCTGTGCACGGCCGACCGGCTGGCCGACGCCGACGAGGCGGTCGGCACCGGCGAGGTGGCGGTGCTGTCGCTGGATCCGTTCGGCAAGCCGGTGCCGGATCTGCCGGTCGGGGTGACCGACTACGCGACGGCGGTGCGCGTGCACGGCGACCAGGTGGTCCCGGAGCGCCACCCGGGACCGGCGCTGGACGGCCGTTCGGTCGACGAGGTTCTCTCTGCCGCACGTGAATCCGCTGCCGCACAAGGGATCACCGCGACAGACCGGATCATGTCGACGGCCCGGTGGGACACCGCCGACGACCTGATCGCCAACCTGCTGGCGGTGTTCGCCGCGGGGGCGTCGCTGGTGCAGGTGGCCAACCCGGATCCGGCGGCGCTGGACCGGCGCAGGCAGACCGAGAAGGTCACCCGCGGCTGACCGCTGCGGCCGAACGCAGCCGGTCGAGGTAGTCGTCGACGTCGGGGATGACGTTGGGGGCGGTGCGCACGCTGATCGCGACGACGTCGCCGATGCCGTGTACGCCGTGGGTGAGCCCCATCATCGGGAAGATCGCCGGGTAGCCGGACGTGAAGACCACCGGGCACTCACCGAGACACAGGTCGGCGGGCCCGCGGTTCACGCTGGACACCACGGTGTTGTACGGCACCTCGGCGGGCCGCACGTCGAAGTTCGCCTTCGCGGTCCCCCACCGGCGCAGCGCCGCGGGCATCGCGTCGAACGCCAGCTGCTCGGCGGTGAATGCGTAATGCTGTTGGCGCCGTAGCCAGTTCGCGAGGTCGACCTGGATCAGCCGGGCGCGTTCGCACCGCGACCCGACATCCGGGTGCAGCCGGATCGGCGCGCTGGCGAAATGGTTGTGCGCGGTGCGTTCGCCGCGGTGCGCCACCAGCAGCTGGGCCGTCAGCTGCGACGGGTCCTCACCGCGTGCGCGCAGCACGCCGCCGAGGGCCTTCCCGATCGCGGCCATCGCGCCGACCGTCACCGACGGGCCCGGCAACGCCGAGCGCGGTACGACGATCGTGCGCAGCTCGTGTTTCCCCTCGGCGTCGCGGTTGGAGCTCAGCGACGCCACCGGCGGCAGTGCGGGCGGCACCGTGCCCGCCGCGGTGTCACGCTCGAGCACCCGCTTCCAGCGCAGCGCCGCCACCGTGCGGGGCACGAACCCCCGGACGCGCCGCGGGTGCACCGCGGGCACCGGGTCGGTCCTGCCGAACAGGTGGGCCGCCAGCGCCGAGGAGCGGCCGCCGTCGCCGAGCGCGTGGCTCATCTGCACCACCGCGACCGTCGCGGACCGCCGCGTCGACGGCACACCCTCGACGTCGGGGAAGATGTGCACCCGCCACGGCGCGACCGTCGGATCGACCTGTTCGCCGGCCATCAGGGCCGTGAGTGTCTTCAGGCAGCCGTTCCAGTCGCCCGGCGACGCGTGCACCACGAACTGCTCATCGGCGACTCCGCAGCGCTCCCACACCGGATAGCGCCACGGGTGACGGTCGGCGATGCGGACCTGGAAATCCCACTGCGCCAACGCCCGTCGGCGCAGCTCGGAAACGGCCCGCCCGAGGTCGGACGGTGTCCCGTCGAACGCGTAGAGCAGGAACTGGTCGCTGGGGATGCGCAGGCCGAGCCAATACCAGAACGCGTCGACCGGTGCCATCGTCTCCGAGTCGCGCATCGTCTAGAGCAGCCCCAACTGGTTTGCCGGCACCGAGAGGTACCGGATGCAGCGCCACCGCCGCTGGGGCGAAACCCTACCCGAATTGTTTGCTAACGCAACAGGGAGCGCGACATCACCACGCGCTGGATCTGGTTGGTGCCCTCGTAGATCTGGGTGATCTTGGCGTCCCGCATGTACCGCTCGACCGGGAAGTCGGTGGTGTAACCGTATCCGCCGAACAGCTGCACGGCGTTGGTGGTGACCTCCATCGCGACGTCGGAGGCGAAGCACTTCGACGCCGAGGAGATGAACCCGAGGTTGGGTTCGCCGCGCTCGGCGCGGGCCGCGGCGGTGTACACCATCAGCCGGGCGGCCTCGATCTTCATCGCCATGTCGGCCAGCATGAACTGGGTGTTCTGGAAGTCGGCGATCGGCTTGCCGAACTGCTTGCGCTCCTTGACGTAGGCGATCGCGGCGTCCAGCGCGCCCTGGGCGATGCCGACGGCCTGCGCGCCGATGGTCGGGCGGGTGTGGTCCAGCGTCGCCAGCGCGGTCTTGAAGCCGGTGCCCGGCTCGCCGATGATCCGGTCGCCCGGGATCGTGCAGTCCTCGAAGTAGAGCTCGGTGGTGGGCGATCCCTTGATGCCCATCTTCTTCTCCTTGGCGCCCACCTTGAAGCCGGGATCGTCCTTGTGCACGATGAACGCCGAGATGCCGTTGGAGCCCTTGTCGGGGTCGGTCACCGCCATCACGGTGTACCAGGTGGACTTGCCGCCGTTGGAGATCCAGCACTTGGAGCCGTTGAGCACCCACTCGTCGCCGACCTTCTGGGCGCGGGTGCGCATGGCGGCGGCGTCGCTGCCGGCCTCGCGCTCGGACAGCGCGTAGGAGGCCATCGCCTCACCGGAGGCGATCGAGGGCAGCACCAACTGCTTGAGCTCGTCGGAGCCGCGCATCAGCAGACCGGTGGTGCCGAGCTTGTTGCAGATCGGGATCAGCGACGAGGACGCGCAGACCCGGGCGACCTCCTCGATCACGATGCAGCCGGCGATCGCGTCGCCGCCCTGCCCGCCGTACTCCTCGGGGATGTGGATCGCGGCCATGCCCGCCGCGGTCAGCGCGACCGCCGCCTCGTCGGTGTAGCGCGCCTTCTCGTCCACGTCGGCCGCGTGCGGCGCGATCTCCTTCTCACACAGGTCGCGCAGTACCGCGCGCAACTCGTTGTGCTCGTCGGACAGCTGGAATGCATCGAACGACGGGTTGCTGATCGCCATGCCCTCTCCTCGGTTACTCGCCGGTAACTTTACTCCCGGCCGACGGCGCCGACGTCAACCGGGCTCAACGCTAGTCCCCGAGCAGCCGCTCGCGAAGGGCCGCGTCCTTGGCCAGCACCATGTCGTGCAGGTCGGCCTGGAAGCGCACCATCCGCTCCCGCAGTTCGCGGTC
This sequence comes from Mycolicibacterium phlei, assembly GCF_001583415.1. The sequence continues at coordinate 1,677,642 of NZ_CP014475.1, read as the reverse complement.
GGCGGCGGCGAGGATGCGCACCGCCAGCAGGCCGGCGTTGCGGGCGCCGCCGATCGACACGGTGGCCACCGGGACACCCGCGGGCATCTGCACGATCGACAGCAGCGAGTCCAGCCCGTCGAGCCGCGCCAGCGGCACCGGCACCCCGATCACCGGCAGCGGTGTCGCCGAGGCCACCATGCCGGGCAGGTGGGCGGCCCCGCCGGCGCCGGCGATGATCACCTCGATGCCGCGGTCGGCGGCGTTCTGGGCGTACTCGATCATCCGCACCGGGGTGCGGTGCGCGGAGACGACGCCGACCTCGAACGGCACGTCGAACTCGGCCAGCGCCAGCGCGGCCTCCTCCATCACCGACCAGTCGCTGTCGCTGCCCATGATCAGACCGACCCGGGGCGCAGGGGCACTACTCATGTGGATCCCATCCGTCCGTCCATTCCGCGTGCGACAACCAATGTGCCGCCCTGACCGCACGTTCCCGTACCTGCGCGACGTAGTCGGCGTCGTCGATCGACCCGCTCGCCTCGCCGACGATGTTGACGTGGCCGATCTTGCGGCCCGGCCGCTCCCCCTTGCCGTACAGGTGCACCTTGGCGTCGGGCATGCGCGCGAACAGGTGGTGCACCCGCTCGTCCATCGACATCGCCGGTGTCTGCGGGGCGCCGAGCACGTTGGCCATCACGGTGACCGGCGCCAGTGGTGCGGTGTCGCCGAGCGGGTAGTCCAGCACCGCGCGCAGGTGCTGCTCGAACTGGCTGGTGCGGGCGCCGTCCATGGTCCAGTGGCCCGAGTTGTGCGGGCGCATTGCGAGTTCGTTGACCACCAGGGCCCCGTCGACGGTCTCGAACAACTCGACGGCCAGCACGCCGACCACCCCGAGTTCGGCTGCCAGCCGCAACCCCAACTGTCCTGCCGCGCTGCGCAGTTCGTCGTCCAGGTTCGGTGCGGGTGCGACGACCTCGACGCAGATGCCGTCGCGCTGAACGGTTTCCACCACCGGCCAGGCCGCGCCCTGCCCGAACGGCGACCGCGCCACCAGCGCGGCCAGCTCACGGCGCATCGCGACCCGCTCCTCGATGAGCACCTCGGCCCCGCCGGCCAGGTAGCGCTCGGCGGCCGCGCGCGCCTCTGCCAGATCGCGGGCCAGCGTCACCCCGCGGCCGTCGTAGCCGCCCCGCGCGGTCTTGAGGACGACGGGCCCGTCGACCCGGGCGGCGAACGCGTCGACGTCGTCGGGTGTGGTGACCTCCGCGAACCGCGGCACCGGCGCGCCCAGCTCGGCCAGCCGTCGCCGCATCACCAGCTTGTCCTGGGCGTGCACCAGCGCCGTCGGCGGCGGGGCGACGTTGACACCCTCGGCCACCAGCGTGTCCAGCAGCGCGGTGGGCACGTGCTCGTGGTCGAAGGTCAGCGCGGCGGCGCCGGTCGCGGCGCGGCGCAGCGCCTCCAGGTCAGTGTGGGAACCCAGCACGATGTCGGGGCTGACCTGGGCGGCGGGGTCGGCCGCGTCAACGGCGAGCACGCGCAGCGTCTGGCCGAGCGCGATCGCCGCCTGATGGGTCATCCGGGCCAGCTGCCCACCGCCGACCATGGCCACCACAGGCGGCCCACTGGGGTTCTTCGACACGCCCCAATGGTGTCATGTCGCCCGGCCGCGCTCGCCGCCGTCCACCCGCTGCGACCTGCGCGTGTACGCGTAGGCTGCCTGTTTTCCGTACACTTGGCTGTCGTGTCCTTTACCGATGCGACGATCGCGCGGCTGCCGAAGCCGCTTCGGCCGTTCTTCGAACGCCATCACGAACTGATCAAGTTCGCGATTGTCGGCGCGACGACCTTCGTCATCGACACGTCGGTCTTCTACACGCTCAAGCTCACGGTCCTGGAGCCCAAACCCGTCACGGCCAAGATCATCGCCGGCATCGTCGCGGTGATCGCGTCCTACATCCTCAACCGGGAATGGAGCTTCCGCGACCGCGGCGGCCGCGAGCGCCACCACGAGGCGCTGCTGTTCTTCGGGTTCAGCGGTGTGGGTGTGCTGTTGAGCATGGCCCCACTGTGGTTCTCCAGCTACGTGCTGATGCTGCGCGTACCCGAGGTCAGCCTGACCGTGGAGAACATCGCGGACTTCATCTCGGCCTACATCGTGGGCAACCTGCTGCAGATGGCCTTCCGGTTCTGGGCGTTCCGCCGTTTCGTGTTCCCCGACGAGTTCGGCCGCAACCCGGAGAAGGCCGTCGAGGCCCTGACCGCGGGCGGCCTCGCCGAGGTGATGGAGGACCACGACGAGGAGATCGCCGGCCAGGCCGTGAAGGCCAGGGGGAACGTGACGCCGCTGCGCAGCCGCCGCGCCCGGCGGCTGGCTCAGCTCGGCGACTCCTCCGAGCCGAGGGTGTCGAAGACCTCGTGATACAGCAGCGAGTGGACCCGTTCCACTTGCGGGATGTCGTAGAACGACAGCGGATCCTGGGCCGCTGACTCGATGATCAGCGTGCCGGTGCGCAGCATGCGGTCGACGATGCCGTGCCGGAACTCCACGCTGTTGATCCGGGCCAGCGGGATGTCGATGCCCGAGCGGGTGAGCAGCCCGTGCCGGAACATCACCCGGCGGTCGGTGATCACGAAGTGCGTGGTGAGCCAGGTCAGAAACGGCCACAGCGTCAACCAGCCCACGATCACCAGCCAGATCACCCCGATGACGATCAGCACGATGTTGCGGGCGGTGCGGTCCCAGTCGGTCTGGTTGACGTAGCCGGCGCCGAACGCCGCCAGCGTGGTCGCGACGATCAGGATCAGGATCGGGCCGACCAGCCGCTTCCAGTGCGGGTGGCGGTGCAGCACCACCTGCTCCTCGGCGGCCAGCACGTTGTCCGGATAGGGCATGGACAGCATTTAACCAAGGTTTGCTGCCCGGCGATCGGTTGTCGGCCTCAGCGAACGCAGACGCTGTCGGCGGGCGCACCGGCGAACCGGTCGGCCAGCCAGGCCAGCGCCGCGTCGTATCCGATCGTGTAGTGGTCGGCGTCGGGCTGCGGCAGCGACTCCACCTGTCCGCCCAGCTCGCACGCCCGCGCGACCGCGCCCGCGGTCCACTGCGCGTCGATGGACGCGTCGCGCCCGCCGAAGGTGACGAACAGCGGCGCGGCCAGCGGTTCCCGCGGCACCGCCGAGGCCGCCAGGTGATCGCGCAGCCGTCGGGCGGCCTGCGGGTCGGCGGGCGCCAGGTCACCGGGCCGGATCTCGGCCTCCGCCTGCGGGCGGCGGTCCTCCACGTCGCCGCGGCAGGCGGTCAGCACGTCCCAGTGCCGCGCGACGGCGCCGCGCCGGTAGTCGTCGCGGTCGAGGTCGGGGTCCAGCCGGGCCAGCGACTCGATGACGGTGGCCAGGAACCGGTTCTGGTCGATGGTCAGCGTGCCCGCCTCGGCCTTGTCCACCAGCCCGGAGACATCGGCGGCGGGCGCCACCACGGCCGCGCCGACCAGGTCGAGTCCCCGGCCGTAGGAGTCGGCCTGCTCGGCGGCCGACCACGCCGCCCCGCCGCCCTGGGAGGCGCCGAGCGCGGCCCAGCGTGCCGAGGCCGCCGGGAACACGTGGCGCAGCGCGCGCACCGAGTCGATGAGCTCGCGGCCCGCGGTGCGGTGGTCGAGGTAGCGGTGCGGGCCGGGGGTGCCCAGTCCGCTGAAGTCGGTGAGGGCCACCGCGTAGCCGCGGTCGACCAGTCCGGTGACGAGGTCGCGCAGCCCGCGCAGGGTGTCCGACCGCGACGGCGCGCAGTTCTCGTCGATGCCGGTCGTCGGGTGCCCGACGGCGATCACCGGCCATCCCCCGGTCGGCGGCGGGCCGGCGGGCATGAACACCGTGCCGCTGACCACGGTGGGATCGCCGTCCCCGGTGGTGGACCGGTACGTCACCTTGGCGCCGAACATGTGACCGGAAGGCGTTGCCGCCAAAGGCATTCCGGATGAACTGACCAGGTCGCCCGGCGCGGTGGCGGTGGTGTCGCGGTCACGCAGCGTGACCCAGGCGACGACGGTCGCGAGCACCGCCACCGCGACCGCGGCGGCGGCCCAGCCGGCCACCCTGCGCACGGGTCCCTACTCGTGGGGCCTCAGGTGCACGATGTCGCCCGCCGAGATCGTCACGGTGCGGCCGTCAGCCTCGAGGATCAGCCGGCCCTCGTCGTCGACGTCGCGGGCGGTGCCGACGACCTCGCTGTCGCCGGGCAGGATCGCGCGGACGCGCTGACCGAAGGTGGCGCTGCACCGGCGGTAGTCCGCACGCAGCCGGGCATCGAACCCGCCCGCGGCCCGCCACGCCCCGATCCGGGTGCCGAGTTCGCCGAGCAGCCGACCGATGAGCTGCTGGCGGTCGGGGGCCGGTACGCCCAGGGTGGTCAGCGACACCACCCCGTCGACGGGGATCTCGTCGGCGCGCAACGACACGTTGAGGCCGACGCCGATGACCACCGCCTGCTGGCCGGGTGTCACCTCGGCGAGGATGCCCGCCAGCTTCCCGCCGCCGGCGAGCACATCGTTGGGCCATTTCAGCGCGGCCGTGGCGCCGACGGAGGCGACGGTGTCGGCGACGGCGACGCCGGTGGCCAGCGGCAGCCAGCCCCATGCGTCGGTGGGCACCCCGGTCACGTCGACCCCGACGGACATGGTGATCTGTGCGTGCGGCACCGCCGACCAGCTGCGGCCGCGCCTGCCGCGGCCCGCGGTCTGGTGCTCGGCGATCAGCACGGCGCCGTCGATGTTCTCGGTCTCGGCGCGGGCCAGCAGATCGGCGTTGGTGGAAGAGGTTTCGGCGACCACGTCGATCCGCCGCCACGGCGAGGAACCGCCGAGCACGGCGGCGCGCAGGGCCGCGGCGTCCAGGGGTGCGCGTTCAGCAGTCATCGGGTGCGGGCTTTCCGGCGAATCGGTCCGCCATCCAGTCGAGCATGTTCAGCGCGTTACCGGGGTTGTGCCCGCCTTCGGGTTCGAACTTGACGGTGACGACCCCGCCGAGGGTGCAGGCGCGCTGGATCGCCGCCGTCGTCCAGTCGGCGTCGATGTAGGGGTCCTGACCGCCGTACCACACGTAAAGCGGTGCGCTGAGCGGTTTCTGGGGCAGCGCCCAGGCCTGCAGGTAACCGCGCAGCCGGTCGGCGGCCTGGGGGCTTCGCGGGGTGAAGTCGCGGGCGCTGAGCTGTTTGACCGCGTTGCCGCGTTTGTAGGCGCCCGCCTCGGTGCAGTCGGCGAGCACGTTCCAGTAGTGCGCGGCGGCGCCGCGGCGGAAATCGTCGCGGTTGACCTCCTCGGGGTGCAGCCGGGCCAGTGACTCGACGATCATCTGCAGCACGGGCCGCTGTTCCCGGGTCAGGGTGCCGGCGTCGGCCTTGTCCACCAGGCCGGCGAGATCCGCCGACGGAGACGACGCCAGCGCGCCGACCAGTCGCAGCTCGGGTGCGTACTCGGCGGCGAGTTCGTCGGCCGCCCAGGCGGCGCCGCCGCCCTGGGAGTCGCCCATCGCGGCCCACCTGTCGGAGACGTCCGGGAACGTGTGCCGCAGCGCCCGCACCGCGTCGATCATGTTGCGCCCGGCCGTGATCGAGTCCGAGTAGGGGTGCACGCCCTTGACGCCGAGTCCCTGGTAGTCGGGCAGTGCGACGGCGTAGCCGAGCCTGGCCAGCACCCGCACCACGTTGACGAGGTTCATCAGCGACGGCGACAGCGACGGGCCGCACCGCCCGTCGATACCGAGGGTGCCGTGCCCGAACGCCACCACCGGCCAGCCGTCGTCGGGCGCCGCGCCGCGCGGGGTGAACACCGACCCGGACACGACGGTCGGCGACTCGTCGTCCCCGGAGGTCGAGCGGTAGACGACGCGGGCGGCGACCAGGTCGCGACCCTCGAAGGTGCGGGTCACCGCAGGCATGGTGGTGGCCGAGACCAGCGATCCGGGTCCGGTGTCGGTGAGGTCGGCGGTGGCCACCGGGACCGGGGCCCCACCGGAGGACGGGAACTGGTTGACCAACCGCAGGGCCACCATCGAGATGATCGGCTGCAGGTTCACCGCCGCGACCACCGCAGCCACCACGACGACCGCGATCACCGCCCAGACCGCCGCGCGGAACCCCCCACCGCGTTGGTTACTCATGGCCTCTTACTCACGGTTACTCACGGAATCAGTTGCACCTCGCCGTCACTTCACAATCGGGGTCCCGACCCGGCGGAACCGCCTCGCGAGTCCCGATCGTATGCGGCGACCGGATCCCGTGGCGCACGGGGCGAAAACCGCGTGTCGGCCGGTCAGTACGCGCCCGCGCCGACGGCGACCGTGCGGATCGTCTTGGCCGCGATGAGCAGATCGTTGGTGATCGACCAGTTCTCCACGTAGGACAGGTCGAGCCGGACCGAGTCCTCCCACGACAGGTCCGAGCGTCCGCTGACCTGCCACAGCCCGGTGATGCCGGGCAGCACGAGCAGCCGGCGGCGCACCTGGTCGGTGTACGTGTCGACCTCGCGGCGCAGCGGCGGCCGCGGCCCGACGACGCTCATGTCGCGGCGCAGCACGTTGATGAACTGGGGCAGTTCGTCGATGCTGTACTTGCGCAGGATCCGGCCGACCGGTGTGACCCGCGGATCGTTGCGGATCTTGAACAGCACGCCGCCCGCGCTCTCGTTGATGTGCAGCAGGTTGTCGATCTGCTTGTCGGCGCCGTCGACCATGGTGCGGAACTTGATCATCTCGAACGGCTTGCCGTCCAAGCCGATCCGCTCCGACTTGTAGAACACCGGGCCCTTGCTGGTCAGCTTGATCGCGATCGCGGCGACCAGCATCACCGGCGCGGTGAGCAGCAGCACCAGGATCGAGACCACGATGTCGAAGGCGCGCTTCTGCAGCTTCTTGGTTCCGCTGTACTGCGGCTTCTCCACGTGGATCAGCGGCAGACCGGCCACCGGGCGCATCGTCAGCCGGGGGCCCGCGACATCGACGACGCCGGGCGAGACCACCAGGTCGACGCCGAGTTTGTCCAGATCCCAGGACAGTTCGCGAACGCCCTCGGGTCCGAGGTGGTCGGTGGTGGTGAGCGCGACGGTGTCGGCGCCGGTGGCCAGGATCGCCTCGTGCACCTGGTGCTCATCGCCGAGGACCGGCAGGGCGCCCACCCCCGGCACCTCCAGGGTGCCGCCGCCGCTGCGCCCGGTCAGGCACACACCGACGACCTGGTAGCCGAACGACCAGCCCCGCGACAGCGACTGCACCAGGCTGCGCACCGCGCGGGCGTCGCCGACGGCGACCACCCGCTGCACGCACTTGCCCTTCTTGCGCTGGCGCGCCAGCACACGCCGGCACAGGCTGCGGCTCAGCAGAAGCAGAAGAAGTCCGAGCGGAATACCGACAGCCAGGTAGCCACGCGCGTACTCCGGGCGCAGGAGCATCAGCCCGACCGCGATCACCCCGACGGTTGCCAGTGTGGCGGAGAACACCCGGCGGTACTCCTCGACGCCACCGCCGATGACGCGCGGCGAGCGGGTCCGGTAGGCCGCCAGCAGACCGAGCCAGATCGCGGCGACGATCACCGAGAGGATCGAGTAGTAGGAGAAGACGGCGTAGTACGCGGTCGGCGCGTTGAGGACGCTGTCCGGGGTTCCCAACCGCGCCACCTGGGCGATGATCATGGCGATGACCACCACGATCGCGTCCGTGGCGATCAGTGCTTTCCGGTAGCGCTCCTGCCACGCCAGAGCGGTCGCGGCGCGCGTCTCGGCCAAGCGGGTGTTTGCGGGCGCAAAGACCTCTTCTGCCACCGACACGGCTTGACCAACCTCCTGATTTGCTGGCAGTCCTGCAGCGAATAAATCCTCTTGCCGCTGGTTCACTATGTCAAAGTTTGCCGATGCGCGCTACTTTTTCGGGGAACTGGCTGCTCACGCACAGTCTCCCAAGATAGCTGCCTTCACGAAGCCAGCAAATTGATAGGCATATGTTAGCTCCCACTGCGGAATCGAGAAGTCGTAGGACCGCGGCACCGCGACCATGACCGCTGCGCCGGGCCGGTCCGAATAGCACTGGCGAAATACGAAACGCGTGCGCGGCACGTGGTAGCGCCAGGTGACGACGATGATCCGCTGCCACCCCCGCTCCTCGGCCAGTCGGCGCATCGCGATGGCCTCACCGCGGGTGGTGAGCAGGTGCGGAACCATGCAAACCACCTCGACATCGTCGTCAGAATCGGGTTTGACCTGGGCGTTCGGGTCGCGGCCGGGACATACCCGGTTCATCACCGCATCGTCGTCGCGATACGGGTCGGACAGCACCACCGTAGGCGCCCAGCCCTGCCGCACCAACTCGACACCGTAGTCCTCGCGGCCGTCGTGCTCACCGGCGAGGACCAGCACCGCGTCGGCCGGTTCGAGTTCGTCGACGGCAGCATTGGTGAACAGCAGATAACCGGCGATTGTCATGTCGATGACCACCACGGCCACGACCACCGCGACGACCTCCAGGGCCGTCCATACGGTGTCAGCGCGCCGCATACGCCGCCAGCCGGTCGGCAAACTTTTCCCGATAGGCGGTCCACATGTCTTGGCCCATTCGACGCTGGCCGACAGCGTTGTAGTGACGGTCGACGCCCCCGTTAATGCAATTACGGCTACCAGGGATGAAAGCTGTGTGAGCAAGTCGATTCGGCGTGTCTTCGTGGACCGCGTTGATCGCCGAATAATCCTTGTGGCTGAGCTCCATCTCCTCGGGAACCATTTGCCCGAGCAGGATCGGAAGGTCGCTGCCGTATCGCGATCGGAGGTCGTTGAAAGTGGAATCCAGCTTTGCTTGGTAGTCCGGACCGGACATCAGCGGCACGTCGGTCTCACCCTGGTGCCACAGCACCACCGCCACCTCGCTGCCGGGGTACCGCCGCAGCACGGTGTCGATGGCGCTGACCGCGCGCCGGTACAGGTTGACCCGGGTGCGGGTGTCCGCGGGGTCCCAGGTATAGCCGTTCTTCGGGGTGAACGAGGTGTCGCCGCGGGCGCCCGGGATGAGCAGCACGGTCCGCCCTGTCGCGTCGGCCAGATTCCTGGCGAAGGTCATCCCGAATCCGACACCCTTACCCGGGATCTCGTGCAGCAGCGGATCGCGGGCCAGCACGGCGGTGTTCTTCGACCGGCCGCACATCGCCCACTGGTGCACCCGGGGATGCGGGCGGTCCAGCCCGTCGGGGTCAAGTCCGACCCCCATGCCGAAGGCGTTGGACTGGCCGAGGATCGGTACCACCAGATACGGCGTCTCCGGCGGGTCGACCGGGACGCCTCGCGGCGCGAGCAGTCGCTTGACCACACACTTCGCCTCAACCAGCAGTTGCAGGTGGAGCGGGCTGTCGCCGTCAGGGTTGCGCGGAGCACTCATCGTTCACCGGTTTGTTCGCGAATCGGTCGGCGAGCCAACCGAAATGATCGGACAGGTCAACCCCCCGTGGCCGCTGGTCGGGTTCAGCCGCCAGGTCAGCTGGCCGCCGAGGTCACACGCCCGGCGGAGCGCCGCGGTGGTCCACGGCTCGTCGATGAACTCGTCCTGACCCGAGTAGACGACCGCCAGCGGCGCCGACAACCTGCGCTGCGGCAGCGCCCACGCCTGCAGCAGGGCGCGCAGCCTGTCGGCGGCCTGCGGGGAGGCCGGGGTCAGGTCCTCGGCGGTCACCTCGGCGGCGGCGGCGTCGCGGTCGGCCACCATCGGCCCCGAGCACGCGTTGAGGATGTCCCAGTACTTCGCCGCGGCGCCGCGCCGGTAGTCGTCGCGGTCGAGGTCGGGGTGCAGGCGGGCCAGCGACTCCACGATCGCGACGTAGACCAGCCGCTGGTCGTCGGTCATGGTGCCGTCCACCGCCTTGTCGACGAGACCGCTGACGTCGGCGGCCGGCACGTAGGCGACCGCGCCGACGAGGTCGAGTTCGGGGGCGTAGGTCCCGGCCTGCTCGGCCGCCGCCCACACCGCACCGCCGCCCTGGGAGCCGCCGATCGCCGCCCACCGGTTCGACACCCCGTCGAAGGTGTGGCGCAGGGCGCGCACCGAGTCGATGATGTTCAACCCGGCGGTGTGCGAGTCCGGGTACGGGTGCACCCCGTCGGCGCCCAGACCCTGGTAGTCGGCGAACGCCACCGCGAAACCGGCGTTGACCAGCGCCGCGATCGGCTCGCTCATGCCGAGCAGGGTGCCCGACAGCGACGGCGCGCACGGCTCGTTGATGCCGGTGGTGCCGTGCCCGAACGCGATCACCGGCCAACCGCCGGGCGGCGGATCGCCCAGCGGGGTGAACACGCTGCCCGACACCTCGGTCTGCGCGCCGGTGTCCCCGTTGGTCGAGCGGTAGACCACCCGCGCCGACCGCATGCCGCGGCCGGAGTTGGTGTGCGCGAAGTCCGGCATCGTCACGGCGCTGACGAGTGTGCCGGGCCCGGTGCCCGACAGGTCGGCGCCGTCGATCGGTGTCGGCCCGTCCCCCGAGGGCCGCAGCCACACGTTCCAGACCACCGGTGTCAGGGCGGCGAGCAGCACCACCGCGGCCGCGACGGCGACCCAGACGACGACCCGACGGCGCATCAGGCTCTGCGGCCCCGCCTCCGGGCCCATTTCAATGCGGGTTCCTCCACCAGGTGGTAGGTGATCGACGACGCGATCAGCGCCACCAGCAGCACCAGCGCCGAGTTCTGCAGCACCCCGGCCAGCGTGTCGCCGGCCATCCAGCCGAGCCGGCCCAGCACGATCAGGACCGGGAAGTGCAGCAGGTACAGCGACAGCGAGACCTTGCCGACGTACTCCAGGGGTTTGACATCGAGCGCACGCGCGATCCAGGAGTCCTCACCGCGGGCCAGCGGCGCGACGATGACCAGGATCAGCAGCGCGCAGGTGACCGCGATGCCGGAGGTGGCGTACGGGTTGGCGGTGGCGATCAGGATCAGGAACACGAAGGTGGTCGGCAGCACCGCCAGTGCGCTGATCAGACGCACCCTGCGGCTCAGCCTGTCGCTGAGGACCTTTCGTTCCATCGCGACCACCACGACCGCCGCGATCATCCCCATCGCGAACGTGTCGGCGTTGGTCAGCAGGCATTTGGTGTAGACGGCGACCCAGTTGTCGCCCCACTGGATCTCGGTGGGGTCGGTCAGGCCGGACTTCTCGATCATCAGCGGCACGAACGCCCGCCCGATGAACCCGATGACGATCAGGATGAGCGGGGCGAGCAGCGCCAGGCGCAGCGGACGGGTGTCGGTGCGTCTGCGCAGCCGGATCAGCAGCAGCCCGAGGATCGGCAGCGTGGCGTAGAACGCGTACTCCAGGGTCAGCGACCAGGACGGGTTCAGGCCGGTCTGGAAGTAGGCCGGAATGTAGCTCTGGGTCAGCGTCAGGTTGGCCAGCAGCTGGCCCGGGTCGGTGATCATCCCGGTGCCGGAGTCACCACCGCTCTGCATCGAGGCGTTGCCGACGTAGACGGCCTGCAGCACGTAGTTGCAGAACAGGAAGATGACCAGGTAGGCGGGCATGATCCGCATGACGCGGTTCAGCGCGAAGCTGCGGGTGTCGGGCAGCGTCGCCTGCTCGCGCTCGGCGAAGACGCTGCGGGCGTACGGCAGGAAGAGCAGGAAACCGCTGAGCACGTAGAAGAAGATCAGCGCCAGACCGAGCAGGTTGATCTTCCACTCCGCCGAGGTCTGCGGCGAGTAGTGCACGGCCACGTGCATGATCGCCACGCACAGGCAGGAGATGCCGCGGGCACCGTCCAGGCCGATGATCCTGGCCCGGGTGCCGGCGACCCCGGAGGGTGTCGGCGTGGTGGGGGTGCGGGGTTCGGACGTCGGTCTTGGCGTCATTCTCCGTCTCCGGTGGTGTCGTCACTGACGGACGACTGCTGTTCGGTCGGCTCCGGCTCGGTCGAGTCGGACCCGGTGTCGGTGCCGGCCGGCTCCCCCACGTCAGCCGACTCCCCCGCGTCAGCCGCGGGAGCGGTGTATTCGGCTCCCGCCGCCGCGGGAGCGGTGAACTCGGTGCACGTGTCGGGCGCCGGTGCGCCGTCGAACCGGCCCGTCAGCCACGGGTATGCCATCGACACGTCGATGTCGTGGTGCCCCTTCTCCGGCTGGAACTGGATGTCGATGACGTCACCCATCGCGCACGCGGCGGCGAGCGCGCGACGGGTCCATGATTCCGGTAACAACTCGTCTTTGCCACCGAAAACGACCATCATGGGCGCGATCGTCGGTCGGCTCGGTAAGCTGCGCTCTCGTAAATAATCCTCCAGCGCCGCCAGGGCCTCGGGGTTTGCCGGGCGAAGGTCGTCGGGGGTGATGCGGTCGAGCGCGGCGATCCGGGCCGCGATGTCGGCACGATCACACGACGACAGCACCTCCCACTCGTCGGCGACCACCCCTCGCCGGTAGTCGTCGAGGTTGAACTGCGGGCGCTCGCGGTGCAGCGCGTTGAGCAGTAACTGCAGCGCGCCCTGCTGCTGTCGGGTCAGGGTGCCCGCGCCCGCGTCGACGGCCAGGCCGGTGAGATCGGTGGGCGGCGACAAGCTCACCGTGCCGAGCAGCGCCAGCCCGGCGCCGTACTCCCCCGCCAACTCGTTGGCCGCCCACACCGCCTGACCGCCCTGCGACACCCCGACCGCCGCCCACCGGTCGGAGACCTCGGGGACCAGCCGACGGGTGGCGCGGACCGCGTCGATCACGTTGTAGCCGGCGGTCGCGGGTTCCAGGTACGGATGTCCGCCGTCGTCGACGCCCAGCCCCTGATAGTCCGGGACGGTCACCACGTAGCCCGCGGCGACCAGCGTCTCGACCGTCGGCGCGGCACCCAGCAGGGTGGGCGACTTCGACGGCGCGCAGTCGGCGTCGATGCCGGTGGTGGGGTGCCCGTAGACGATGACCGGCCAGCCGCCGGGCGGGGCGGGGCGGTTGGGCACGAACACCGTGCCGCTGACCCGGGTGCGGTCGCCGCTGATCCCGGAGGTCGAGGTGTACTCCATCCGGGCCGCCAGCGACGTCACCGACTTCAGCCGCAGGTCGATGCTGGGCAGGGTGCGGGCGGCGACCAGCGCACCGGGCTCCTGGCCGGCGCCGGCGGTGTCGGGCCGCAGGTCCATGCCCGCGGCGGCGTCCTCGGACGGCGGGGCGGGCGCCGTCTGCTGCTGGCACCCCGCGAGCAGCAGGCACCCCGCGAGCAGACCGCCCGCCAGGGCCCGCAGCGGACGGGTCATTCGTCGCTCACCGCGCGGAACTCGTCGATCAACCGTCCCACCTGCCCGCGCGCCAGGAGCTTGTCCCGGATCAGCCCGTAGGCGAGGACCAGCAGCGCGCTCAGCGCGAACCCGACCCCGGCACCCTCGGCGATCAGCGTCGTGCGGGACTCGAGGCGCTGCACCGTGGCCGCGCCGTCATCGATCGCGACCAGCTCGGTGTCGCCGGTCTCCACCGTGTTCAGCTGCTGCGCCAGCGCGACCATGTTCTCGACGACGGCTTCGGCGGTGGCGCGCGTCTGGTCCGGCTCGTCCCCGACGACGGCGACGTCGAGGACCACCTGGGTCCTCGGCAGCACGGTGATCCGGGCGGCCAGCGCGTCGGGCGTCTCGGGCAGGCCGAGCTGCTCGATCGTGCGCATGGTGACCTGTGAGCTGCGGGCCAGCCCGGTGAAGGTGGGTGCCCGGGTGGCGGCGTTGAGCTGCCCGTAGTACGCGTCGATCGTCGTCGCGTTGCCGGGGGTGAGCACGAACAGCTGCGCGTTGGCCTGGTAGTGGTGCGGCCCGTAGGCGTACACCAGCCAGCCGGCGAGCCCGGAAAGCGCTGTGGCGCAGAGGATCACCCACCAGCTCTGGACGAGCATGCGCAGGTAGTCGCGCGCCTTCGGGACGAATGCGGGCGGCTTCACCGGCCGTCCTCACAGAAGTTGTCGGGCTGCTGGCCGTCGAAGCGGCCGATCATCCAGCTCAGGGCCCCGTTGATGACCTGGTCGTTGACCGGTTTGGTGTCGCCGACGCGCCGCTGCGCCTCGATCACCTCACCGCGTTCGCAGGCCTCGAGCACCGCGTTGTCGGTTCCGGTACCGGGCACGACGGTGTCGCCGGTACCCCAGATGACCAGCACGGGCGCCGCACCGGGGATGGGATAGCGCGCGGGCAGCGCGAAGTCGCTGAGCCGCGTGCGCACCTCGTCGACGTTGCCCGGGCGCAGATCGCCGGGGCTGATCCGCTCCAGCGCCCTGGTGGCGTCGGTGGGGTTGGCCGGCGCGCAGTCCAGGATGTCGGTCCAGCGGTCCCGGGCCAGCCCGCGACGGTGCTCGTCCAGCTCGAAACCCGGTGTGCCCGAAAGACTTTGCAACGCCATCATGTACAGCCGCACCTGCTCGCCCTTATTCAGGGTGCCGGCCTCGGCGGCGTCGGCCAACGGTGATAGATCGGCGTACGGCGCTACCGCGACGGCGCCGACCATGTCCATGCCGCCGCTGTAGATGCCGGCCCGCTCGGCGGCCGCCCAGGCGGCCAGCCCGCCCTCGCCGACACCGAACGCGGCCCACCGCGAGCTGACCTCCGGCGACAACCGGCGCACCGCCTTGGCGGCGTCGGTCATGTTGTTGGCCAGCGTGGTGGCATCCAGGATCGAGTGCTCGGGGCCCTCGGTGCCCAGGCCCTGGAAGTCCGGCAGCGCCACCGCGAAGCCCCGCGACAGGAACGTGCCCATCTGGCTGGCGTACCCCCAGAAGTCGGGGGCACGCGACGGCGCGCACTTGTTCATCGTGCCGGTCATCTCGTGACCGAACGCCACCACCGGCCACCCGCCCGGCGGCGGCGACCCCGGCGGGATCGCGGCCAGGCCGGTCACCACCGTGGGTTCCCCGCTGCCCGACGTCGAGCGGAACGCGATCTTCACCGCTGCGGCGTCGTTCTCCTGGAACGACTCGTTGTCGACGATCGGTTCGACGCGGACGAGCGAACCCGGACCGTCGTCGGTCAGATCCGGCGGCGGCAGCGTGGGAGCGCCCTGGAACGGCGGGGTGAGGGTGCGCGTCGGCCGGTCAAAGGTGTTCGGCTCGGAGGGTGCGCTCTGCGCGCACCCCGACAACACGACCGCCACCACCGCGGCCAGCGCCGCACCGGCGCGCCACCGCACCGTCAGGAGGTCCCGCGCCGGGACCGCGCCGACGGCTGCGGTCCGCTGCTGCCGACGAGCTTGCCGTCCGCGATCACCTCGGTGTCGTCGCCGCCGGACTCCTTGGCGGCGGACTTGCCGGTGGTCTTCGCGGCGGATTTGGCGGCCGACGAGGACGCGCGGCGCTCGGCCCGCGACGGCGCCGAGTCGCGGCGGTCATGCCCCGGCTTGCCGCGCAGCTGGTCGAACGTGACCACCGCGCCGAGCACGGTGACACCGGGACCGCGCAGGGTGAGCAGCGCGCGCTTGAGCGCGGTGCTGGTGGTTTGCTGCAGCCGGGCCAGCAGCAGGGCGCCGTCGGACAGGGCACCGATCACCGCGCCGTCGCTGCACTCGTCGAGCGCGGGCGTGTCGACGATGACGTAGTCGTACTCCTCGGCCAGGTCGGACAGCAGGTGCTCGCTGATGTCGGTGGCCCACAGCTCACCGGGGCGCGGCGCGGCCGGCCCCGCGGGCAGCAGCGTGACGGTGTGGTTGCCGAGCGGAATACCGCTAACGAGCGCGTCGGCCACCTGGTGCTCGCCGACCAGCAGCGTGGACAGGCCCTTGGTCTGGGCGGCGTTGCGCATCGGCACGGTCAGCGGCAGCCGCGACGCCAGGGTCGGATGCCGCAGGTCGCCGTCGACGAGCAGCACCGACTTTCCGGTTTCGGCGAAGGCGGCGGCGAGGTCGACGGCCACGGTGCTGCGACCGTCGCCGCGCGACGGGCTGGCCACCGCGATCACCCGCGGTGAGCGCCGGCCGCCTGCCGTCATCAGGAACCGCAGGTTGGTGCGCAGCTCGCGGACCGCCTCGGGGTAGGCGCCGTCGCTGCTGAGGTCGACCACGGCGGTGCGGCTGCGCACCCGGCTGGCGGGCAGCGCCCCGATCACCGGCGAACCAGCTTGGTTCTCAACGGATTCGCGGCCGCGGAAGCGCTTGTCGAACACGCCGATCAGGATCGCGGCGATGACGCCGAGGACGAGGCCGGCCAGTGCGCCGAGCCCGATGCGCGTGCCCAGCCCCAGCCCGGAGGGTTCGGTGGGGTAGTTCGCCTCGTCGACGACGATCGCACCGGCGGCCGGGGTGCCGCCGCGCCGCGAGGTCTCCAGCTCGCTGACGAGGTTCACCAGCTGGTTGGCGACCGCGTTGGCGTAGGACTGCGCCTGGGCGGGATCGGGGTCGGTGACGCTCACCGACAACAGCACCGTCTTCGGCCCCGGCACCGCGGTGATCTTGGAACGCAGCTCGCCGGCGGAGATGGGGGCCTTGAGCTGATCCACCGCACGGGCAGCGACTTGTTCGCTGGTTGCCAGCGATGCGTATGAATTCACCCGGTCGGTCGAGAACAGATTGTTCTGATAAGCCTCGGTTGCCGTGGTGCCATTCTGCGTCGCTACGAAAAGCGTCGCCGTCGACTGGTATTGCGGTGTAATGAACAGTGACGTCGCAAAGCCGATGACACCGCCGAGGACTGTAAGGATCACGATGACCCACCAGTACCTGGCGAAAATCCGCAGGTATTCCCTGATCTCCAAGGCGGTTCCCCTCAATTTTCTCGTTGCGACGTGTGACAGGCTAGCGCTCGGTAACCCACCAGACGGGTCGGACACGGACCGCGTGTGGTTTGAGCTTAGCTGGAGAAGCTGAGAACATGGCCACCGTGAACCCTCACGGCGATCTGCCGCGCAATTTCATCGCAGGCCTGGCGATCGTTGCTGGGGTGCCCATACTCGCCGGTCTGGCGCTGATGGGCGGCCGCATGGGGCTGCTCGCGGCGGCGGGCCTGATCGGTGTGGTGGCCGCGGTCTACATCGGCCTCCGCCACCCCCTGTGGCTGTTCTGGGCGCTGGCCTGGGTGATCGGCGCGCTGCCGTTCGGCGAGTTCCCGGGGGTGAACCTGCCGTTCTGGCTGCCGCTGGCGTTCGGGGCGATCGTGGCGGTCTACGTCCACCCCAAGCTGGCCCGCTCACCGCATCCGCTCGAGCTGGCGACCTGGTTGTTCATCGCCGTCTCGGTGATCTCGGTGGCGGCCACCAGCATCAGCCTGATCAGCATCATCATGATCGTGCGCTGGTCGCTGGCCACGGTGCTCGCGGTGGCGCTGATCCGGCTGTCCAACGAGGATCTCGTCAAGTTCGGCCGGTACTTCGTCTACGGGTCGTTCCTCAACGCCCTGTTCGGTCTGTACATCGTGGCGCTGGACCGCGACCAGAGCACGTTCCGCTACCTGCGGTTCGTTGGGTACGCGCCCGAGTACACCGCCCCGCGCTTCGCCTACTCCGACGGCGGCGCGGTCGCGTTGATCCGACTCGGCGGCACCATGGTCGATCCCAACGGCGAGGGCATCGCGCTGGTAGCAGCGCTGGCGGTGTCCTTCATCGTCCTGCGAGGCTGGACGCGGGTCGTGATGTCCACGGTCATCGGTTTGGCTTTGCTGCTGACCCTGAGCCGGGCCAGCATCTTCAGCGTCGTCGTGGGCGTGATCCTGGTGCTGATCTTCCACGGCATGCGTAGCCGCGACAGGTTGCTGAGCCTGGCGGCATTCGCGGCGGTGGTGATCGCCGCGTGGTCCACACCGTCAATTCGGCGCCGTTTCCTGAGCGCTTTCCGCAGCGACGACCGGGGTGCCAACGACCGAATCGAATCGCTGCGGGAATTCCCGCATCAGATGTCGGGCCATTGGTGGTTCGGATTGGGCTGGGACCGCCCCGAATACACCGAGGGCGATTACGCGTTCGTGCTCAACCACGTTTCCAACGCCCCGCTGCTCACTGTTTACCGCGGCGGAATTTTCACCGGCATCGTTTTCGTGGCGATCATGGTGATGGGCTGCGTGTACGGGTACCGCGCAATTCGGGCGAATTGGATGCCGGGCGCCATTTACGGCGGCATCTTCATCGGTTTCTGTCTTGTCGCGCTGCAACTGGACCACCCGGTCGCGGGCAGCCCGCCATCGCAGTTGAAATACGCCATCATGCTGGCATTCCTGGCCTATCTCGACCGAATACAACGAGAACCGGCGCGACACGTCGGCGATCTTGAACGGGAAAAGAGTTTCATTCCGGCACACTGAGGGCGCATTCGCGTCTTGAAAACGCGATCCCGGTCAAACGGAGGTCACGTGCGCGCCCGCCGGATTCGACGCTCCAGTCGTCTGCTCACGTTCGTTGTCGCCCTTGTCACCGGTGTCGTCACGGTCGCCGCGATCGCGCTGGCCCTGCCCTCGGACACGCCGCGGAAGGTGACCGTCGCCCAGAGTGCGGCGATCGAGCCGCGGCCCACCACCATCGGCATCGCCGACGCCGATATCTACGGGATGTCGGAGGCCGACGTCGACCGCACGCTGCGCGCGATGGGCAACACCAACGTCAAGACCGTGCGGCTGATGATCCCGTGGGCCGGTGTCGAACCGATTCAGGGCCAACTGAACTGGTCGATGGTCGACAAGACGGTCAACGCGGCGGCGGCCCGCGGCATGTCGATCCTGGGGTTCATCAACTCCACCCCGGCCTGGGCGGTCGGGCCCGGCGGGCTCCCGATCAGCGGCCACCCCGCCTCGGCGGACGCCTACGGTGAGTTCGCCGCGAAGGTGGCGGCCCGCTACAAGGGCAAGATCGCCGCCTACGAGATCTGGAACGAGCCCAACGCCGTCCAGTTCTGGACCCCCTCCCCCGACCCGGCGGCCTACACCGCGCTGCTGCGCGCGGCCTATCCGCGGATCAAGGCGGTCGACCCGTCGGTCACCGTGATCGGCGGCGTGGTCGGCTCGGTCGTGGACTGGGGCAACCTGATCTGGAATCCGGTGCGGTTCCTCAAAGGCATGTACGAGGCCGGCGCCCGGGACTACATGGACGCCCTGTCCTTTCATCCCTACCACTACAGCCTGAAGTTCTCCGACGGCGTTCCGGTCGCGAATTCGCCTGTGCAGCAACTGATGGAGATGCGCGCGGTGATGGTGGCCAACGGGGACTCGGGCAAGAAGATCTGGGCCACCGAGTACGGCCAGCCGACGTCGGCGGTCGACGAGGCCGGCCAGACCGCGTATCTGAAGGACATGTGGACCAAGTGGCAGGAGCTGCCCTACACCGGTCCGCTGTACATCTACACCACCCGCGACCGCAACACCGGCAGCAGCAGCGACCAGGACACCTTCGGGCTGCTGCGCACCAACTGGACCCCCAAGCAGGCCCAGCAGGCCCTGCAGTTCGCGATCCCCGCCGGTCCACCGAAATCCGCGGAGTACCAACGCTTCGCCCAGATCACCGACGCCGCGCACGGGACGGTGCTCAGCCCGGTGTTCAAGGCCGGTTCGACGGCGTGGGCGCAGATGCGCACCGTCAACACGCTGTGGGAGATCCCCGGCTCGGGCATGGTGACGTCACCGACACCGGTCGCGAAGGTCGCGCTGGCGCGGCTGGGTGTACCGAAGACCAAGTTCGCCAACGGGTATCAGGACTTCACCGCCCCGGCGCCGTTCCGGGTGTGGTGGTCGGAGGCCACCGGGGCGCACTGGGCGTCGGAGGGGTTCGCGCAGAACTATGTCCCCGAACTCGGGCTGGCCACCAGCGACGAGACCTACCTCAACGGCTACAACCGCGTCGACTTCCAGCACGGCTACATGACGTGGCAGCCGTGGATCGGGTTCAAGGTCGTTCTGAACTGACGTCCGTCTCCACCGACGGCGGTCTGCTGCGCCGACCGTACAGCGCGTAGGTGTAGCAGATCAGCAACAGCGCGTCGGTGATCGACGTCGAGATCGCCGCTCCGACAGCGCCCATGAACGCCAGCGCCGCCACCAGCGCCAGCTTGACCGGGACCAGCCCGATCGCCGACGTCAGCCGCAGCAGGTCGCGGCGCTGGGCGTAGAGCACGACCTGGAACACCGACACCACCACGCGCAGCCCGGCGAACAGCGCCATGATCATCATCGCGACGGCCAGCTCGCGCGGCGCCGGCCAGAACAGCATCACCACTCCGACGGTGAGCACCGCGGTCGCCCCCACGGTCGCCAGCAGCAGCGTGTTGCGCAGCGGCGGTCCCGCCGACAGCGCACCGCCGGCCTCGCGCAGCTTCTCGTGGTAGCTCATGCCGAACGACTGCCCCGCCGCCGCGATCGCCGCGCACACCACCCAGGTCAGCGTGTAGTAGCCGACCGTGGTGTCGTTGGTCAGCGCGCCCAGCAGCAGCACGTCGCCCTGCAGATACGCCGCGGTGCCGAGCATCTCACCGGTCAGCGCGGCCATCAGCCGCGGGCTGCCGGGCAGGCCCGGCCGGTGCCCCCACACCGCCCTCGCGCCCGCGATGATGATCACCACGTAGGGCACGCAGTACAGCAGGCTCGCGGTCATCAGTGTCGGGTTCGGCGCCAGGAACAGGTATCCGGTGCCCAGGCCGACACCGCTGGCCTGGCGCGCGGTGTCCAGCCGCCAGAACTTGTCCGGGTGACCGTCGCGGGCCAGCCGGCTCTTGACCACGTTGAAGGTGATCTCGCCGCCGGCGACGATGATGCCGAAACCGATGAAGTAACTGAACTGAATCACCAGCAGCCCGGTGGTGATCAGCGAGACGCCGAGCAGGAACCGGGTGGTGCGTTCGGCGATGAAGCGTTCCTCGGACTCGCGCATCGCCCGCACCGAGAACGCATTGTCCAGCGAGGGGCCCACGATCGAGTTGAGCGCCACCGCCATGCCGTACTTGCCGTAGTCGGCGATACCGAGATGGCCGACCAGCGCCGTGACCCACAGCAGGCCGAGACCGCGGGTGCCGTAGATCCAGAACATCGACACCAGGGTCTTGGCGATGTTGCCGAGGTTGCGGGTCCTGGCCATACCGGATCAGCGATCCTCGCCGCTGGTGAGCACGTCCAGCCACGCCGAAACGAATGTCGTTGCGGTGTTGGCCGGAGACCGGTCCTGCCGGCACCGGTCGGCGCCCCGGCCGACCTCGCGCAGCCGGTCGTCGTCGTTGACCAGGTCGACGACCGCCGCGGCCAGCGCGCGCGCCACCTCGTCGGCGGTGTCGTCGCGGTCGATGCGCACCACGACGGCGCCGGTGGACTCGTCGAGTTCGGCCAGCGACCCGTAGTCGGTGCACACCACCGGGGTGCGGTAGGCCGCGGCGTGGGCGACGGTGCCGGACGCCGGGTACGTCTCGGCGTACCAGTGCCGCTTGTTGTACGGGATGAGCAGCGCGCGCACCGACGCGAAGAACTCGTCCTCGGCCGCACCGTCGACCGGGCCGACGATCTCCACTCCCGCACTGGGAGTGAGGTTCTCGGTGCCCCGGCCGGCCACCCGGATCGTGATGTCGTCGGGCAGCAACCGGCGGATCCGGGAGATCTGCTCGAATCCCTTGCCGCGGTACACGTGCCCGAACAGCCCGATCGCCTTCGGCCGTTCCTCGGCCGGTTTGATCTGCGGGCGGACCTTCACCAGGTGCGGGACGTAGACGACGTAGGTGCGCGGATAGGTGATGGTGATGGACCGCGCACCGGTCTTGCTCAGCGCGAACAGGGTGCGACGGCCGTTGACCGCGCCCTCCAGCACGCGCGACAGCGGCCGCAGCGGGTAGTGCAGGCCGTGCATCAGCACGCGGTGCTCGGCGACGAACCTTGTTCGGGCCGGCCACCAGATGCCTTGGGGCGGATCGTGAATGGTCGCGGTGGCGGGAATGTCGCCGAGCCCGACCATGGACCAGAACGGCGCCACCCCGCCCGCGGCGAGTTCGGTGTGCACGAGCACCCGTCCGCGCGGGGCGTCGCGGACCGCCTGCGCGACGGCCCTGCGGTAGCCGACGATGTCGCTGACACCGTCGCCGCCCGGCCCCAGGGTGCGCACCTCGACGACGTCACCGAAGTAGGGGCGCACCGCGTTGACGAAGTGCTCGGAGTAGTCGCCGACCGCCGTCTCGCCCTCGGCCGGGCCGACGAAGACCAGCCGGTAGTCCTTGAGCAGTGTCGACATCGGTCGTGTCACGCCGACTTTCGGGCGGGCACGCCGTCCGGGCTGCGCTCCCCGATCGGTTTGGCCGGGTTCCCGCCGACGATCTGCAGTTCGGGAACGTCCTTGCGCACCATGGCGTGCGCCCGCACCACCGCGCCGCGGTGGATCAGGCAGGGCAGGATCATCGCCCGGTTGCCGATCCAGACGTGGTCCTCCACGACGGTCGGGATGGGCACGGGCAGGAAGTCGGGGTGGTTGATGTCGTGGCCGCCGCCGAGCAGGTGGACGTCGTCGCTGAGCACGACGTGGTCGCCGATCCACAGGCCGCCGCGGGCGTCCAGCAGGCAGCGGGCGCCGACCTCGGTGTTGGCGCCGAGGGTGAGGAACTCGATGCTCAGCACCTTGGTGCCGCGCCCGATCGTGGTGTTGGGGCCGATGTCGGCGCCGAGCCGGCGCAGGTAGGCCTTGCGGATGAACTGCGAGGGGATGTGGCCGATGACCAGGTTGTAGGCGACCTCGCCGAGGTAGTTCCGCAGCTTGCGACGGAACGTCATCCCCTCCTGCAGGATGTCGATGACGCGCCCCTCGTCGTTGAGCACCCACTCCGGTGCCGGCGGGATCTTCAGCGTCGGTGCCGCCGCGACCTTGCGGGCGACGTCCTCCGGGTCGGCGGTATCGGGTTCGACAAACACCGGTGCACTCCTGTTCGTTGGCTCATCCATGTGTTCCTCCCCCCTACCGTGACCGCCGCTCGAGCATGCGCGACCACTCCGCCGCGAACGCGGCGGCGGTTCGCTCGGCGGACCGCTCCCTGCGCACCCGGTCGGCGTTGCGGGCCAGCCGTGTCAGCCGCTGCTCGTCGTTGAGCAGTGACTCGATCTCCCCCGAGAATCCGGCGGGCAGTGTCTGCGGATACGTGGTTCCCATGGGCACGACGACCGCGCCGGTGTCCTCGTCGAATTCGGCCAGTGAGCCGTATCCGGTGCACACGATCGGCGTCTGGTAGGCCAGCGCGTGCGCGGCCACCGAGGAGGCCGGATAGGTCTCGGCGTAGAAGTGGCGCTTGCCGTAGGGGATCGCGATCGCGCGCACCGATTCGAAGAAGGCATCCTCGTCGGGTCCCTCCACCGCACCGAGGATCTCGACCCCCTCCTGCCGGGGCAGCGCCTCGGTGCCGCGACCGGCCACCCGGATCGTGATGTCGTCGGGCAGTTCGCGCCGGATCCGGGCGATCTGCTCGAAACCCTTACCGCGGTACACCAGTCCGAAGAAGCCGACCGCCTTGGGCCGCTCGTGCGCGGGCTTGATGGTCGGCCGGTCACACACCAGGTACGGGACGTAGACGGGCCTGGTCCGCGGATAGGTCATCTCGATGGACAACCGGCCGATCTCGCTGAGCGCGAAGATCGTTCGGTCCCCGTTGACGAAGCCCTCCACGACCCGCGACACCGGTCGCAGCGGGTAGTGCAGCCCGTGCATCAGAAGTTTGTGCTGGGCAAGGAATTTCGTGCGGGCCGGCCACCAGATCCCCTGCGGCGGGTCATGCACGGTCGCGGTGACCGCAGCGTCGCGCAGCCCGGCGGTCGACCAGAACGGTGAGATGCCGCCCGCGGCGAGCTCGGCGTGCACCAGCACCCGCCCCGGCGGGCCCTGTGCGACCTGCTCTTTGACGAACCGGCGGTGTTCCCGGATGTCGCGCAGGGTTTCCTTGCCCGGGGCCAGGGTGCGCCGTTCGACCACCTCACCGAAGTGCGACCGCAACGCGGGCAGCAGGTTCTCGGCGTAGTCGCCGACAGCGGTCTCGCCGTATCCGGGCCCGACGTAGATGAGCCGGTACTGCTTGAGGTCGACCATCGTCACCAGAACGGCGCGCGGAACCTGCCGCTGTACTTCAACGCCTCGGGGTTGCGTTTGGCGATGACCTTGGCCGGATTGCCGCCCACCACCTCGTATTCGCCGACGTCCTTGATCACCACCGACTGCGCAGCCACCACGGCACCACGGCCGATGTGGGACGGCAGGATCATCGCCCGGCTGGCGATCCAGGCGTAGTCCTCGATCACGGTCGGGTTCGGCACGGGCAGGAAGTCGGGGTGGTTGATGTCGTGGCCGCCGCCGAGGACGTGCACGTCGCTGGCCAGAATCACGTTGTTGCCCAGGTACAGCCCGGCGCGCGCGTCGAGCATGCACCGGGCACCGACCGTGGTGTCGTCGCCGATGGTCAAGAACTCGATGTCCAGGATCGTGGTGCACCGGTTGACCGCGACACCCTTGCCCAGTTTGGCGCCGAACAGCCGCAGATACGCCAGCCGCACATGGTGCGACGGGATGAAGGTGACGAAGAAGTTGTAGAGCAGCTGCCCGATCCTGTTGCGCGCCTTGCGCCACACCGGCATGTCCTGCATGCGGTAGTTGGCGACCCGGCCGTCGGGCTGCAGGTCGTACTTCGGTGGCGGCGGCAGGCGCAGACCCGGCGCGGCGGCGAGCTTGCGTGCGACGATCTGCGGGTCCGTCTTGGCAGGCGGTCGACTCACGTGGCGTGCTCCTTGTGCTGAATCCGAAACGGACTCGGCCGTCGCGGTTTTCGACGAACCGTTACCGGACATCGGCCGCTGCCAGGTTGTCGACGGCCGCGTACAGCTTCTCGGCGAACCGCTCCTCGGTGAACTGCTCGACGTGTCTGCGGATCTTGTCCGGGTCGAAGGCCGCCGCCTCGAACCGGTCCAGCGCCCCGGCGATCGCCCTCGGGGTGGGTTCGTCGAAGTACATGCCGGTGACCCCCTCGTCGATGGTGTCGAGGAAGCCGCCGAACCGCAGGGCGACGGTCGGCCGCCCCCACACGCCGGCTTCGATCGGGGTGAGGCCGAAGTCCTCGTAGCTCGCGGCCAGCAGCGCGCGACAGTTCTTGTACAGGAACGCCATCTGACCGTCGGTGAGATCGGAGAGCATCGTGACGTTCGGCGTCTTGATCGCGGCCAGCCGCTCGGCGTCGGGTCCCCTGCCGACCACCACGAGCCGGCGCTCGGGGGCGTCGGCGAAGGCGCGCACGATGGCGTCGACGTTCTTGTACGGCAGCAGCCGGGAGACCACCAGGTAGTAGCCGTCGTCCTCCCCCACCCCCGGCACCGGTTCGGGGTTGAAGGTCTGCGACATGGCGACCGGGGCGAACATCACCTCGGCGTCGATGCCGTAGGTGTCCCGGATGCGGCCCTGGATCAGCGTGGAGATCGCCAGGTACTTGTCGGCCTTGTGCGCCATCCGCCGGTCCCAGGCCTTGAGGTAGGGCTTAGTGACGGCCAGGCCGGCGCGCTTGACGAAGCCGCTGTCGTCGCCGAGGTACTTGTCGGACAGGTACAGCCAGCGGGCCGGTGAGTAGCAGTAGATCAGCTTGCGGCCACGGGTCCGGAAGCCGTGCGCCCAGCCGCTGGTGCTGGTGAGCACGATGTCGGCGTCGACGAACATCGAGTTGGCCACCGCGGGCAGCACGGGCAGGAACGCCCGGTGGTGCTTGCGCGCCAGCTTCAGCTTGTTCAGCGGCGACACCCGCACGTCGAGGTCGGCGAACTCCGGGTAGGTCGTCGACGGCTCGTAGAGCATGGTGTAGATCGGCGCCTCGGGGAAGGCCTTGCTCATCGACAGCACGATCTTCTCGGCCCCGCCGAGCTGTGTCAGATAGTCGTGCGCAATCGCCACCTTGGGGCCGTCGACCCCGTCGTATCTACGGTTCGGTTGCACGCTGATTAGCCCCTTGAACGGCGAGTTGGTCGTTTGCCGACGAATAGCTTTGAGCCGGATCCGATCGGAACGGCACTAATAGAACCGCAAATCGGCCGAGGTCACAAGCCAATCCGTGGCGACACGTAATCCGTGGCGCCCGGCGCCGCCGCGGACCGAACACCCGACGTATCGCCTCGGGGTCGGCGTTATCGCAGGTAGAGGGGCTGCACAGGGCGGTCACGGCTGGCCCGGCAACCTCCCGCGGGCCAGCCAAAAACGCTGTTGTCAGCACGTTGTGTGCTCGCCGTCTCAACGAGCGAATCCGGATCTCAACCGGGTATAGTGTGGCGTTCAGCAAATAACCACCGGAAGTGACGATATGGGAAACGACGACTTCGCCGGCGCGGTGATGACCCGACGCGGCCAAGTTGACTACACCGACCTGGACACCCTGTGGAAGGGCTACGACACGTTCGTCCGGGAGCTGGCGCAACGCGAGGGCGTCGAGCGGGTGGCCGAACTGGGCGGCGGCGCCAATCCCATCATCGGTGACGCGGACCTGTGGGGTTTCGCCAAGCACCGGGTGGTCATCGACATCTCGGCGACCGAGCTGGCCAAGGCCCAGGGTGACGTCGAGACCCGGGTGGCGGATCTGTGCCAGCCGATCACCGAGGAGCACAACACCTACGACCTGCTGTTCTCGAAGATGTTGTGCGAGCACCTGCCCGATGCCCGCATGTTCCACCAGAACTGCTTCAACCTGCTACGTCCGGGCGGCCTGTCGGTGCACTACTTCCCGACGCTGTTCACGTTCCCGTTCGTGGTGAACAAGCTGATCCCGGAGAAGGCGGCGCTGGCGATCGTCGACAAGCTGCAGCCGGGTCGCCTGCAGATGGGCAACATGGACAAGTTCCCGGCCTACTACCGGTGGACGACGGGGCCGACCAAGCGTGCGATCCGCCGCTTCGAGAGCGTCGGCTTCGAGGTCGAGCAGTGGCACGGCGCGTTCGGCCACCACTACTACCACGTGCTCAAACCGCTGGATGCGATCGAGAAGGCCAAGACCCGTTTCCTGATCAAGCATCCGGTGCCGGCGCTGACGAGCTTCGCGGTCGTCGTGTTGCGTAAGCCTGCTTAAGAGATCCCTAAGGGCGGTCGTATAGCATCGTTGCCCATGACGAGCGTGAGCGAGAAGTCAGTCGAGCCCTCGGGCGAGCACGAGATCGATATCCACACCACCGCGGGCAAGCTGGCGGACCTGCGCAAGCGGTTGGAGGAGGCCCAGCATCCGGTCGGTGAGGCCGCGATCGAGAAGGTCCACGCGAAGGGCAAACTGACTGCCCGCGAACGCATTCTCGCTCTGCTGGACGAGGGTTCGTTCGTCGAGCTCGACGCGCTGGCCCGGCACCGCAGCACCAACTTCGGCCTGGACAAGAACCGGCCGCTCGGCGACGGCGTGGTGACCGGTTACGGCACCATCGACGGCCGCGAGGTGTGCATCTTCAGCCAGGACGCCACGGTGTTCGGCGGCAGCCTCGGCGAGGTGTACGGCGAGAAGATCGTCAAGGTCCAGGAGCTGGCGCTCAAGACCGGCCGGCCGCTTATCGGCATCAACGACGGCGCGGGCGCGCGCATCCAGGAGGGTGTGGTCTCGCTCGGCCTCTACAGCCGGATCTTCCACAACAACATCAAGGCCTCCGGTGTCATCCCGCAGATCTCGCTGATCATGGGCGCCGCGGCGGGCGGTCACGTGTACTCCCCCGCGCTGACCGACTTCATCATCATGGTCGACCAGACCAGCCAGATGTTCATCACCGGCCCGGACGTCATCAAGACGGTCACCGGTGAGGACGTCACGATGGAGGAGCTGGGTGGCGCGCACACCCACATGTCCAAGTCGGGCACCGCGCACTACGTCGCGACCGGTGAGCAGGACGCGTTCGACTACGTGCGCGAGCTGCTGTCGTACCTGCCGAGCAACAACCACGCCGATCCGCCGCGCTACCCGGCGCTGGCTCAGGACGGCCCGATCGAGGAGAACCTGACCGCCGAGGACCTCGAGCTCGACACGCTGATCCCGGACTCGCCGAATCAGCCGTACGACATGCACGAGGTCATCACCCGCATCCTCGACGACGACGAGTTCCTCGAGGTGCAGGCCGGTTACGCGCAGAACATCATCGTCGGCTTCGGCCGCATCGAGGGCCGCTCGGTCGGCATCGTGGCCAACCAGCCGACGCAGTTCGCCGGCTGCCTGGACATCAACGCCTCGGAGAAGGCCGCGCGCTTCATCCGCACCTGCGACGCCTTCAACGTGCCGATCGTGCTGCTGGTCGACGTGCCCGGCTTCCTGCCCGGCACCGGCCAGGAGTACAACGGCATCATCCGCCGCGGCGCCAAGCTGCTGTACGCCTACGGTGAGGCGACGGTCGCCAAGATCACGGTGATCACCCGCAAGTCTTATGGCGGCGCGTACTGCGTGATGGGCTCCAAGGACATGGGCGCCGATGTCGTGGTGGCCTGGCCGACGGCCCAGATCGCCGTCATGGGCGCCTCGGGCGCGGTCGGCTTCGTCTACCGCCAGCAGCTCAAGGAGGCTGCGGCCAAGGGCGAGGACGTCGACGCGCTGCGCCTGCAGCTGCAGCAGGAGTACGAGGACACCCTGGTGAACCCGTACGTGGCGGCCGAGCGGGGCTACGTCGACGCGGTCATCCCGCCGGCGCACACCCGCGGCTATGTGGCCAACGCGCTGCGCCTGCTGGAGCGCAAGATCGCGCAGGTGCCGCCGAAGAAGCACGGGAATATCCCCCTGTGAGCGGGGCGAACAATACAGCCACTGTGAGCGGGGCGAACAATTCAGCTCCTGTGAGCGGGGCGAACAATTCAGCTCCTGTGAGCGGGGCGAACGACGAGAAGGCGGCCGAGGTGAGCGAGGACCAGAAGCACGAGCCGCTGATCCAGGTGCTGAAGGGCAACCCGAGCGACGAGGAGCTGGCCGCGGTGGTCGCGGTGCTGGCCGCCGCCGCGGGTAAGCCCGAGCCGCTGCGCGAACAGGAACGCAACCTCTGGGGTCATCCGGTCGACCGGCTGCGCTACACGCCGTACAGCTGGCAGCGGGTGACGCTTGTGGAACGGACACACATGCGTCGTCGATGACGCGGTTCGTTCTCGCGTCAGCGTCTTCTGGTCGTCGGAAGGTCTTGCGGCAGGCTGGAATCGATCCGCTGGTCGTCGTCTCGGGTGTCGACGAGGACGCGGTGGCGGCGAGTCTGGGCGCCACCGCCTCCCCCGCCGAGGTGACGGTGGCGCTGGCCCGTGCCAAGGCCGAGGCGGTCGTGCCCGGGCTGGCCGCCGATGTCGCCGCCGACTGCGTCGTGATCGGTTGCGACTCCATGCTTTTCCGCGATGGCAGGCTGCTGGGTAAGCCCGCGACCGCGGAGGACGCACTGGCGGGGTGGCGCGAGATGGCCGGGCGCTCCGGCACTCTCTACACCGGCCACTGCGTGCTGAGGCTGCTTGACGGCGCGGTGGTGGACCGCGCGGCCGAGGCGGCCGCGACGACGGTGCGGTTCGCCACCCCCTCCGACGAGGATCTGGCGGCCTATGTCGCCAGCGGCGAGCCCACCGCGGTAGCCGGGGGGTTCACCATCGACGGGCTCGGAGGCTGGTTCATCGCGGGTGTCGACGGCGATCCGTCCGCGGTGATCGGCATCGGCCTGCCCCTGGTGCGCGACCTGCTAGGACGGGTGGGTGTCGGGGTGGCCCGTTTGTGGGCGCACAATAAGCCCTCCGGCCAAACCGGCTAACGATGTTGCTGGACGGTTCTTGTCACCTTTGCACAGCGGTACACATTTGAATGTGTGGCGCGGATCTCGACGATCCACCGATCATTTCCAAAATTGACAGAACCTGAAAATAACGCTCCGTCGCGCTAATTTGCGGATACGTAAGTAAACCGGGCATGGGCACCTCGTCCAGGGCGCCGCGACCACGCCTGCACACCGGCGCGGCGGACCGGCCCAGACCCGCCGACCACCCCACACCCCCGGATGCCGACTGCATCCATAAAACCGCTGATCATGACGCGTTACCGCGTCGAGGAGCCCCAGTGATCGCCAAACTGTCGCGGGCGGTGAATCCTGGACAAGTCAAGGACTTCCGGCCCGGGCCGACATCCTGCGGAAAACGCGCACAGGAGTCTCCTCAGCTAATAAACAGCTGACGGCAGGGTTCGCTCGACGCACACCGCGAATTCCACTCCGGCGGGGCCAGCGCGCGACCTCAAATCCGTTTTCCGGCGGTTAACAAAACGCGAATGCGTACGTATTTCGACCTTGTCTGAAAGGATGCGATCATCTTTGCCAACGGTTGGGTTGTGAAGACGCGGCGACCCAGCTTCGGCGTCCGCCGGGAAGGATTCCTGTAATGGGTGGGAGACACCACGTGGAGAGAGAACGCGCGCACCGCGTCCGGGCCGCGGTGGCGATGGGCGCACTGGCCGCCGCCGGTGCCGCCCTCGGCACCAAGGCGCTGATCCAGACATCCGAATCCGCCCCACAGTCGGTCGGCGTGTACGCCACCCCGAACAGCCTCTTCGGCCACTCGGTGCGGCTGACGAGTTCCTCGACCCCGTTGGTGATCGGCACCGGCGCCACCCCGGCGGTGGCCCCGCCTGTGGGGAACACCGAGGCGATCGAGACCACCGACCAGACCGGCACCGGCGGCGAGGTGGGCACCGCGGCGTTCGACCCGGGCAGGCTGATCGTCGACGGGCTCGTCAACTGGCTGTCCTACCCGGTGCACCACAACGATCAGGCGATCGCCGGATGGCCGCACTCCATCAAGCTTTTCGCGCGGCCGTGGACGCTGGTGACCGTGCCGCTGGCCGCGGTTCCGGCGGCCTACGCCGGTGACCGGGCGATCAACAACTTCACCGAGGCGGGCGCCTCCATCCCGCCGGAGATCTCGGCCACCATCGAACGCGCGGTCCGCGAGATCGTCGCGATCAACCCCATGCAGAACCCCGACAAGGTCGCCAGCGACCTGTTCCGCGTCTTCGTCCGCAACGGCGAGGCGCCGGGCGAGCACGGCGGCGTGTTGATCGGCAACGGCGCCGACGGCGGTCCCGGCCAGAACGGCGGCAACGGCGGCCTGCTCATCGGCATCGGCGGCAACGGCGGTGACGGCGCAGCCGGCCAGGACGGCGGCGACGGCGGCCGCGGCGGGTTCTTCATCGGCAACGGCGGCCACGGCGGCGCCGGCGGCGACATCGAGGGCGACGGCGACGTGGTCGGCGGCAACGGCGGCAACGGCGGCGCGGGCGGCCTGCTGATCGGCACCGGGGGCACCGGCGGCAAGGGCGGCGACGCCAAGTCCACCGACGGCACCGCCACGGGCGGAAAGGGCGGCAACGGCGGCGACTCCGGCCTGATCGGCAACGCGGGCGCCGGCGGCGACGGCGGCGCGGCGAGCAGCGAGGACGGCGACGCCGTCGGCGGTAAGGGCGGCAACGGCGGCAACCACGACCTGGCCAGCGGCGACGGCGGTGTCGGCGGCCGGGGCGGTGACGCCACCAGTGTGAACGGCGACGCGACCGGTGGCGACGGTGGCGACGGCGGCAACGTCGGCATCGACGGCCGCGGCGGCACCGGCGGCGACGGCGGCACCGCCCACACCGACAACGGCACCGCCAAGGGCGGAAACGGCGGCAACGCAGGCAATTCCGCGTGGTTCGGTAACACCGAGGGCAACGGCGGCAGCGGCCGCGCCCGCGGCGGCCACGGCGGTGACGCCTCGGTCGGCCAGGGCGAGGCGATCGGCGGCAACGGCGGCAACGGCGGCAGCACCGCCTGGGACGGCTGGGGCGGTAACGGCGGCAACGGCGGCAACGCCCACGCCGATGAGGGCAAGGCCACCGGCGGCAACGGCGGCAGAGGCGGAGCCGGCGGCTGGCAGGGCCCGAGCGGCCGCGGCGGCCACGGCGGCAGCGCCCACGTCGGCAGCGGTGAGGCCAAGGGCGGCAACGGCGGTGCGGGCGGCACCGGTGTGCCCAACGTCTTCGACTCGCCCGGCGGCGTCGGCGGTAAGGGCGGCGACGCCCACGCCGGTGAGGGCACCGCCACCCCGGGCAAGGGCGGCACCGGCGGCCGGGGCCAGGGCGGCGGTGCGCACGGCGGCAACGGCAAGGACGGTTCCGCGAGCACCGGAGACGATTCCGGGGACGACTGACCCGCAGAAGCGAAAAAGCCGGGAACCCCAACGGGTTCCCGGCTTTTTCGACGCTGACTACATCAGGTCGTTGGCCGGCTTGTCGTCGCGGTGCGCGCTGTACCACGCCACCGTGCGCTCGAGCCCCTCGTCGAGGCTCACCTTCGGCTCCCAGCCCAGCCCGCGCATCTTGGTGATGTCCGGGCAGCGGCGCTTGGTGCCGCCCTTGGGGGCCTCCCCCGGCTTGATGTCGAGGTCGATGCCGACGATCCTGCCGATCCGGTTCGCCAGCTCGCGGATGGTGATCTCGTCCTGGCTGCCGATGTGGTAGATCTCGCGGTGCCCGCCCTTCTCGTACATCGTCAGGATGCCGTCGATGCAGTCGTCGACGTAGAGGAACGACCGCGTCTCGGTGCCGTCACCCTGGATCGGGAAGGTGCCGTCGCCGGCGTCCTTGGCCGCCAGCGCCCGCATGATGAACTGCGGCTCCACGTGCTTCCAGCCCATGTCGGGCCCGAAGATGTTGTGCGGCCGGAAGATCTGCACCTTGCGGTAGTGGTCGCGCCCGTAGTTGAACGCGATCAGCTCGCTGACGATCTTGCCGCCGCCGTACGAGTAGCGCGGGTTGAGGCTGTCCGGCAGCATCAGCGGGATCGTCTCCGGCGTCGGGATCACCGACGGTGTCTGGTACACCTCCGCGGTCGAGGCGAAGACCAGATCCGGAACATCCTGGGCGCGAGCGGCGTTCGTCACCGCCAGCGCGCCGAGCATGCCGATCTCGAGCACCATCTCGGGCTGGGTGTAGAAGTTCTCGGTGCCGTTGACGGCCGCCAGGTGCATGACCACCTCGGCGCCCTTGAACGCCTTCTCCAGCGCGTCCTGGTCACGCACGTCGCAGGTGAACAGCTCGACGTCGTCGGCGACCTCGGCGAACCGGCGGGCATCGCCGCGAACCATGTTGTCCACCACCGCGACATCCCAGCCGTCGGCGACCATCCGCTTGGTCAGGTACGCCCCGATGAAGCCGCCGCCGCCGGTGATCACCACGCGCTTAGACATTGGACGGCACCCATCCGGCGTTGCCGACCGCGAAGTACGAGTCGCCGCGTTCGGAGGCGGGCAGATGGCTGAAGTGGTTCCAGTAGTCGAAGATGAACCCGTTGGGCCGGATGAACTCGCTGATGGTGCGCGGCGAGATCTGGCCCAGCGACGGATGGTTGTTGCCGATCACCACGACGTGCGCACCGCTGACGGCGTCGCCGAAGCGGGTGTAGACGGTCTCGTCGGGGAACTCGGCGGCCAGCGTCTCGGCAGGCGTGACCGGGTCGTAGACACCGACCTCGGCCTCCGGGTGGGCCTTCTTGAGCCGGTCGAGCACCTTGATCGACATCGAGCCGCGCAGATCGCTGGTCTCCGGCTGGCCCTTGAACGCCATGCCCAGCAGGCTGATCTTCAGCGGCTCGTCGGTGCCCAGGCCGCGCCGGTCGATCTCGCGGCGGATGAACTGCACCGTCTCCTCGGGCTGGCGCTCGTTGACCATCCGGCCGGCCGCGGTCATCTCCAGGTGCACGCCGCGGCTGCGGGCGGACTCCATGAGAATGTGCGGATCCTTCTCCAGGCAGGGGCCGCCGACCAGACCCGGAAGCGGAATATTCGTGCGGTTGTAACCGAGTTTGCCGGACGCGATCACTTCATGGGCGTTGACGCCGAACGCGTCACATAGCCGGGCGACCTCGTTGGCGAACGCGAATTGCACATCGCGGAATGTGTTGGACACCAATTTGATGATCTCGGCGGTCTCCACGTCCGAGACCTGCACGATCGAGTTGGTCAGCCGCCGGAACAACGCCGCGGCCCGGTCGGCAACCGCCTGATCATCGGCGCCGATGATTTGCGGGAGCTCACGCAACTCCTGCAGCGCCTTGCCCTCCAGCGTGCGCTCGGGGCACATCGCGATGTCGAACTTCTTGCCACTGGAGGCCAGCGCGGGGGCCACCACGTCACGGGTGGTGCCCACCTTCACCGTCGAGCGCAGAATAACCAGCGCACCGTCTCTCATGTTCTCGGCGATATCGCGGGCCGCGGCCTCGATCATGTCGATACGCGCCACGCCATCGGCCGACAGCGGCGTGCCGACGGTGATGATGTAGGTGTCACAGGTGAAGCTGGGGTCGAACTTGTTGACCGCACGCAGTTTGCCACTGCGCACCACACCGGAGAGCGCATCGGGCAGACCGGTCTCGGTGAAATGCGGCGTGCCCTCGTTGGTCAGCTCGACGATCTCCGGGCGCGTCTCCACGCCGATCACCGAACTACCGGATTCAGCCAGCACCGTGGCGAGCGTCAACCCGACGTAGCCCAGCCCGACAATTCCCACGTCGTATTTTGCTGGCTCAGACATAGCCCTCCAGTTCCCAATTTCAGGAGAAGTTTGCGGGGTCGCCGTTAAACAATACGTCGTCGGCGTCTATTTCGCGTAATCGGAAGCCAATTATCGAGGCCGTTAAAAAGCGCCGGCGGACGTTGCCGCGACGCCCACGCTACTCGCCCGCGGAGGTCAGGATCGAATTCCCGCGCGGACCAGATCCTCGAACGACTTGTGCGGCTTCTTGCTCTCCCAGTGCGCCCGGTTGGCCTCGTAGAGTTCGTTGCCGGCCTTGACCGCGACATCCTTGTCCAGCAGGAAGCGGCGGCACTCCGCGATGAACTGCTCCTCGTCGTCGTAGGTCGGCAGATCGAACAGCCGCGGCAGGGAGCCGACCGCCGGGCTGGTGCCGATCACCGGCAGCCCCTTGGAGATCGAGTCGAGAATCTTGACCCGCACACCGCCGCCGGTCTTGATCGGCGCCATCAGCGCGCGGCAGGTCTTGAAGAAGCCCGGCAGGTCCTCGACGAAGCCGAGGTCGCGCACGCCGGGCGGATAGACCGGGTCCTTGGCGCCGGGCTTCTTCGGCCCGGCGATGCACAGTTCGGCGCCGGGGATGCCCTCGGCGATGCGCGGCCACAGCTCCAGCGCGTAGAGGAAGCCCTCCTGGTTCGGCGGCCAGTCGCGGACGCCGACGAAGCCCAGCCGGGGACCGGTCGCGGAGACGTCGACCTTCTCCGACGGCGGCAGCGTGACGTCGAGCCAGCGCGCCTTGGGCTGACCGTTGGCGCGGTACATCTCGGCCTCTTCGAAGTCGTAGGTGCCGACGGCGTCGGCCGCACGCGCCACCCGCAGCTCGTCGCGCAGCAGCCGCGGTTCCTCGATCTTGCCGAGCAGCCCGCGGGTGGACAGCCAGACCTGCGACTCGGTGTTGATGGTGTTGATGATCAGGCCGGACTTACCGACATGGCGGCTGCGCAGGAACGACTCGGCCATGTAGCTGTGCTCGGCGACGAACACGTCGGACTCCAGGCCGTCGATCCCGCGCACCAGTTCGGGGAAGTCGAAGCGCACATGCGCCAGGCTGCGGCGCTGCAGCAGCGACCTGCCCAGGATCTTCACCTTGTCGACCGGCTCCTTGAACACCCGGGTCAGCGGCAGCCCGCCGGGCACGAGATCCACTGTCGTGGAACCGGTTTCGGAGGACAGACACAGGGCGGCGACGTCGAACGCCTCGGATGCGAGGCGCATCGCCACCCGGGAGAGCTCGATATCACCGCCGTGCTGGGTGGCGGGGTCTTTCGACAGCAGGAAGGTCACCTTGGTCATCGATCAAGCCAATCGGTCGATTTCGGGGGATTCAATGGCGCGCAAGCGGACGTCGTCGTCGGCGGCACGGCCCTACGAGAACAGCGGACGGTAGCCCGCGGTGTAGCCGAGTGCGTCGGGGTCACGCTGCGCGATGGTCTTGAGCGGGTCACCGCCCACCACCTCGAGTTCGTCGATGTCGCGGTACACCGTCGCCTGCCCGGCGACCACGGCGCCGCGGCCGATGTGCGCGGGCAGCACCACCGCCCGGCTGGCGATCCACGCGTAGTCCTCGACCACCGTCGGGGTCGGCACCGGCCGCAGGCCCGGGTGATCAATGTCACGGATGCTGCCGATGATGTGCACGTCGCTGGCGATGGTGACGTTATTGCCGATGTAGAGCCCGCCGGTGGCGTCGAGCATGCAGCGCCACCCGATCGCGGTCTCGTCGCCGATGGTCAGGTACGGGATGCCGTAGACGAGGGTCCCCCGCATGATCGCCGAGTTCTTCCCGATGTCGGCTCCGAAGGCGCGCAGGTAACCCTGCCGGACCGTGTGCGACGGCACCTGGGTGATGAATGAATTGAATATTTGCTCGGCAACGCGGTTGCGCAGCCTGCGCCACCGGGTCTCACCGTGTGCCGGAGGCACCTTCAGCGCCGGGGCAGCCGCCTTCCTGCGCGCCACGACATCGGCGTCTGCATGCGGTTCTACGCTCACGTCAGTCCTGCTCCCGCTTCTGACCGCGGCCCCGGGACCGTCGTGCCGACATCGCCCGTCGCCGAATTAGCCATTGCCTATCGGATACCTTCCGGACTTCATACCGTAGAGAGTTTGCCGGAACAAGCAAGTTCAGAGGTGACCGCGCGTCGGCCGACCGCTGGGTAGGCTCTGCGTTGTGCCTCTGCCTGCCGATCCCGATCCCGCCCTGCAGTCCTACGCCCACCCGGAGCGCCTGGTCACCGCCGACTGGTTGTCGGCCAACCTCGGCCGGCCCGGGCTGGCGATAGTCGAATCCGACGAAGACGTCCTGCTCTACGACACCGGCCACATCCCCGGCGCGGTGAAGATCGACTGGCACGTCGACCTCAACGATCCGCACGTGCGCGACTACATCACCGGGGAGCAGTTCGCCGACCTGATGAACCGCAAGGGCATCAGCCGCGACGACACCGTGGTGATCTACGGCGACAAGAGCAACTGGTGGGCCGCCTACGCGCTGTGGGTGTTCACCCTGTTCGGCCACGAGGACGTGCGCCTGCTCAACGGCGGGCGCGACCTGTGGATCTCCGACGGCCGCGAGACCACCCTGGACGTGCCGTCCAAGCAGACCGCCGGCTACCCCGTCGTCGAGCGCAGCGACGCCCCGATCCGGGCGTTCAAGGACGACGTGCTGGCCGCGATCGGCCGCCAGCCGCTGATCGACGTCCGCTCCCCGCAGGAGTACACCGGTGAGCGCACCCACATGCCGGACTACCCGGAGGAGGGCGCGCTGCGCGGCGGGCACATTCCCACCGCGGTCTCGATCCCGTGGGCCAAGGCCGCCGATGACAGCGGGCGGTTCCGCAGCCGCGCCGAACTCGAGGAGCTGTACAGGTTCCTGTCCCCCGACGATGAGACGATCGTCTACTGCCGCATCGGGGAGCGCTCGAGCCACACCTGGTTCGTGCTGACCTACCTGCTCGGCCTGCCGAACGTGCGCAACTACGACGGCTCCTGGACCGAGTGGGGCAACGCGGTGCGCGTGCCGATCGTGGCCGGCGAGGAGCCGGGCGAGGCGCCCAGCTCCTCATGAGCGTGATGCCGGCCGCCCTCGCCGAGGTGGTGTCGGAGTTCAAAGAGGTCGACGGCCAGGACAAGCTGCAGCTGCTGCTGGAGTTCGCCAACGAGCTGCCGCCGCTGCCCGCCGATCTCGAGGAGGCGGCGATGGAACCGGTGCCGGAGTGCCAGTCGCCGTTGTTCCTGCATGTCGACGCCACCGACCGCGAGCATGTCCGGCTGTACTTCAGCGCCCCCGCCGAGGCGCCGACCACCCGTGGGTTCGCCGCGATCCTGGCCGCCGGGCTCGACGACCACCCCGCCGACGAGATCCTCGCCGTGCCCGACGACTTCTACAGCGAGCTGGGCCTGGCCGCGCTGATCAGCCCGCTGCGGCTGCGCGGAATGTCGGCGATGCTGGCGCGCATCAAGAACCGGTTGCGCTGATACCGCGCTGATACCGCGCTGATTCACACGGGTTACTCACGGGTAAGGGACCGGCTCGTCAGCGCCACCAGCGGGGCGCATACACTCCGTCCGATACATTCTTAAAGACGTTTCTTAGAGAACATGCCTTCAGGAGGGCCAGTGGCCAGTCACGCCAGCTCGAAGATCTCCAAGGTGCTGGTCGCCAACCGTGGGGAGATCGCAGTCCGGGTTATCCGCGCAGCCAAGGACGCCGGACTCGAGAGTGTGGCGGTCTATGCCGAACCCGACGCCGACGCACCCCACGTCCGTCTGGCGGATGAGGCGTTCGCACTCGGCGGGCAGACCTCGGCGGAGTCCTATCTCGTCTTCGAGAAGATCCTCGACGCCGCCGCCAAGTCCGGTGCCAACGCGATCCACCCGGGGTACGGCTTCCTTTCGGAGAACGCCGACTTCGCCCAGGCCGTCATCGACGCCGGGCTGATCTGGATCGGGCCGAGCCCGCAGGCGATCCGCGACCTCGGTGACAAGGTCACCGCCCGCCACATCGCCGCGCGCGCCAACGCGCCGCTGGTGCCGGGCACCCCGGATCCGGTCAAGGACGCCGACGAGGTCGTCGCGTTCGCCAAGGAGCACGGTGTGCCGATCGCCATCAAGGCGGCCTTCGGCGGCGGTGGCCGCGGCATGAAGGTGGCCCGGACCATCGAGGAGATCCCCGAGCTGTTCGAGTCGGCCACCCGCGAGGCGGTCGCGGCGTTCGGCCGCGGCGAGTGCTTCGTGGAGCGCTACCTGGACAAGCCGCGCCACGTCGAGGCGCAGGTGCTGGCCGACCAGCACGGCAACGTCATCGTCGTCGGCACCCGCGACTGCTCGCTGCAGCGCCGCTTCCAGAAGTTGGTCGAGGAGGCCCCGGCGCCGTTCCTGACCGACGAGCAGCGCAAGGAGATCCACGAGTCGGCCAAGCGGATCTGCAAGGAGGCCGGTTACTACGGTGCGGGCACCGTCGAGTACCTGGTCGGCCAGGACGGCCTGATCAGCTTCCTCGAGGTCAACACCCGCCTGCAGGTGGAGCACCCGGTCACCGAGGAGACCGCGGGCATCGACCTGGTGCGCCAGCAGTTCCGCATCGCCAACGGCGAGAAGCTCGAGCTCACCGAGGACCCGCAGCCGCGCGGCCACTCGTTCGAGTTCCGCATCAACGGTGAGGACGCCGGCCGCGGCTTCCTGCCCGCCCCCGGCAACGTGACGAAGTTCGAGGCGCCGACCGGCCCGGGCGTGCGCCTGGACTCCGGCGTGGAGACCGGTTCGGTCATCGGCGGACAGTTTGACTCGATGCTGGCCAAGCTGATCGTCACCGGCGCCACCCGCCAGGAGGCGCTGGAGCGCTCGCGGCGTGCGCTGGCCGAGTTCAACATCGAGGGCATGGCCACGGTCATCCCGTTCCACCGCGCGGTGGTCGAGGACCCGGCGTTCATCGGTGACGGCACCAAGTTCGACGTGCACACCCGCTGGATCGAGACCGAGTGGAACAACACCGTCGAACCGTTCACCGGCGGCGAGGCCGTCGACGAAGAGGACACCGTCCCGCGGCAGAAGGTCGTCGTCGAGGTCGGCGGCCGGCGCGTCGAGGTGTCGCTGCCCGGTGACCTGGCGATCGGCGGTGGTGGCGGTGCCGCGACCAACGGTGTGGTGCGCAAGAAGCCGAAGCCGCGCAAGCGTGGTGGCGGCGGTGGCGCGGCGGCCTCCGGTGACGCGGTCACCGCGCCGATGCAGGGCACCGTGGTGAAGGTGGCCGTCGAGGAGGGCCAGGAGGTCGCCGCCGGTGACCTGGTCGTCGTGCTCGAGGCCATGAAGATGGAGAACCCGGTGACCGCCCACAAGGACGGCAAGATCACCGGCCTGGCGGTCGAGGCGGGCGCCGCGATCACCCAGGGCACCGTCATCGCCGAGATCAAGTAACACGTTTTCGCCGAGCAGACGCAAAGTGCCCGTTCACTTTGCGTCTGCTCGCTTTTAGAGGCACATATGGAACCGGTGGAGATCAACGCCGGCGCGTGGTATCTGCGCGCGCTGCGCGACGACGAGCTGATGGACGACCGTCCGGCGCTGGCCGAGATGGGTGAGACCGATCCCGGTTACGTCGCCAGGTGCCGCGCGCTGTGGGCGTCGGACTCCGGCTACAGCTGGGCGGTGTGCGAGCCGACCACCGGCGAGATGCTCGCCGAGATCACCGTCGACCCACGAAAAGCGGTTCTGCACAAACGGTTCCGTGACGGGCACGGTGACGCGGCGACCATCGCCGAGCAGTCCGTGCGACGCTTCGCCAGCGCCATGCTGGGCCTGACGATCGCTTAGCGGTCGATATCCCGCCCGGTCGCCAGATCCCCGCACTCCACGGCGACGACGTCGTCGCGCGCGGCCAGAAACGCCCGCGCCCCCTCGTCGCCGCGCAGCTGCGCCAGCAGCGCCGGCCGGTGCGCACGGGCGATCACGACCGGGTGTCCCGGCACGCCGCCGTAGCGGGCCCGGGCCAGACCGGATGGCGACGCGAGCGCGGCGTCGACGACGCGGCGCACCACCTCGGCGCCGACGTCCGGGGTGTCCACGGTGTGCAGCACCACGAAATCGGCATCGACGGAGGTCATGCCTGCGCGCACGGACGCCGACAGCCCGTCGGCCCAGTCCCGGGCGACCACCGCGCGGGCCGGCGCCGGCACGTCGACGATCGCCGCGCCGAGCACCACGACGACATCCGCGCAGCCGCCCCCGCGTAGCGCGTCGACCGCCACGGACAACCACTTTCCTTCGGCGGCAAGAACTTTCGGCATTCCGAAGCGGGTTCCCGCCCCCGCGGCCAGCACCACCCCGGCAACCGTCGACGCCATGACATCAGTGTGCGGCATGCACCGCCGCTTCCGGCCCCTGACCCGCGGTGATGCCGGTACCGATTGTGCGCATCGAATATGCAGCGTAGGGTTCATACCAGGTTGAGTTCACAGCCGTGCTGGGAACGTCATCGACGAGCAGGGGCATCTCCCCCCAAAAATTTGACGAACCGAGAGTTCGTAGTTCGTATTCACTGATGGAGCCATTACCGTGTCTGCTATTTCCTATTTCTCCACCAACTTCTCCACCGACGCATTCGCCGAACCGCGCGAATGCCACACCGCGCACTTCGTCACCCGCTGGGTCGATGACACCACCGCGGTGGTGTCCGCCGACGGCGAGATCGACGCGGCCAACGCACAGGAGTTCGTCGCGTACGCGATGCGCCACCGTGACCGGCTGCACCGTCTGGTCGTCGACCTCACCGGTGTCGAATTCTTCGGCACCTCCGGCTTTTCCGCGCTGCACACCCTCAACGTGCGCACCGCGGGTGAGGATATCTACTGGGCGCTGACGCCCGGACCGCCGGTCAGCCGGCTGCTGCGGATCTGCGACCCGGACGGTGCGCTGCCGGTGTACGACAGCGTCTCGGCGGCGCTGGCGGCTCTGGAGGCCGGCGACCGTCGGCACAAGCCGCTACTCAAGCTGGTCGCGGAGTCGCGCTAGCGATTTGGCCAGCAGCCGCGACACGTGCATCTGCGACACCCCGACCCGCTCGGCGATCTGCGTCTGGGTCATCGACTCGAAGAAGCGCAGCACCAGCACCTGGCGTTCCCGCTCCGGTAGCGCGGCGAGCAAGGGGCGCAACGCTTCCCGGTTCTCGATCTGATCCAGACCGAAGTCGACGTCGCCGAGGGTGTCGGCGATCGCCGGGGCGTCCTCGGAGCCGCTGCCACCGCTGTCGATCGACAGCGTGTTGTAGGAGCTGCCGGCGACCAGGCCTTCGACCACCTCGTCGCGGTCCATCTCGAGTTCGGCGGCCAGTTCCGACGCCGTCGGCGCGCGGCCCAGCTGCTGGGACAGCTCCGCGGTGGCCGCGCCCAGCCGCAGGTGCAGTTCCTTGAGCCGGCGCGGCACCTTCACCGACCAGCTGTTGTCACGGAAGTGCCTGCGGACCTCCCCCATGATCGTGGGGACGGCGAACGACACGAAGTCCGAACCGGCCTCCACGTCGAACCGGATCACCGCGTTGACCAGCCCCACCCGGGCGACCTGAACCAGATCCTCACGGGGCTCACCGCGGCCGTCGAAGCGGCGGGCGATGTGGTCGGCCAGCGGCAGGCAGCGCTCCACGATGCGATCACGCTGACGCTGGAACTTCGCGGAGTCCTCCGGGAGTTCCTTGAGTGCGCGGAACATGTCGGCGACATCCGCGTACTCAGAGTTCGAACGCGACGACGAACCCTGCGACGTCGGCGGCGTCACTGCAGCGTGCTCGCTCGTCTCGTTGTCATCGAGATACCGAACACCTGCGCGTCCCCGGGCCGCTGCCCGTTCTGGAACGTCTTGACCTCGTCGGTCAGCGAGCTGAGTACATGCCAGCTGAAACTGCCGGGAGCCAGGATGTCCGACGTCTTGCACGTGGTGGACACGTCGATGACGACGGCGTCCTCACGCGGATCGATGACGAGTAACAACACGGAGTCGGGTACCGCGGACCGGATGAGTCGCGTGCACGCCTCGTCGACGGCGAGCCGAAGATCGGCGACGGCGTCGAAGTCGAGATCCTCGAATGTCGCGACGGCGGCGACCAGGGTGCGAAGAACGGCGAGGTTCTCCAGTTCGGCGGCGACCCGGAGTTCCACCGACCGCGCGCCGTGCCCCTGCCTGTCGTCGGCATTCGTGTTGGCAACGTCGGCCATTTGACCTCCTGGCGATGTCGAGGCGAGATTACCCCAGGCCGAGTCCCAGCTAACCACAGAGACTCCAAATGGCCGCCGTGTTGAGGTGCGCCGCCCGCACAGCGGGAGGCGCGACTACCCGGCGTGGGTACGGCGACAGCCGACGATCCGAGGGCGCAGAGTAGCCAGACTTGTGCATGGTGGCTCACTGATACCCACGACCGGCCCGACCTCAAACATCCCCGCCGACCCAGGACGGTCGTTTCGATAGTCGTTTCGATGGTCGTTTCGATACGGGTGCCGACGGATACCCGGCGGGGATGCCACACAACCAGGAGCTGCCCGACGAGGCGTCCGTCGCCGACGCTGTCGAACAGCAACGCGCCCCCCGTGACTCCCCCCGCCGACGAGGAGGCCGCCGTCGAGGACCCCGCCGCTCCCCCGCTGGAGACACCCGAGGCCGACTGGCGCGAGCAGTTGGACGCGGTGGAGCTCGATCCCGACGACGCACCCGTGGACGAGTGACGAAAACTGTTGTGCACCAGTTGATTAAGCGCAACGTTTAGCCCGACCAGCGGTCGGGAATCCGGTCCGCACGGGGAGATTCCCCGAGGGAAGGTATGTATGACTGAGAAGAACAGCGGCCCTGAAGAGGGCATCAAGGGCGTCGTCGAGGACGTCAAGGGTAAGGCCAAGGAGACGATCGGCACCGTCGCCGGGCGTGACGACATGGTCCGCGAGGGCAAGGCCCAGCAGGACAAGGCCGACGCGCAGCAGGACGCCGCGCGCAAGGAGGCCGAGGCGGAGTCCGCACGGGCCGGCGCCAAGGCCGCCGAGAAGCGGCAGGAAGCCGAGCAGCGCTGATCAACGAGAAAAGCCCAGCCGATCGGCTGGGCTTTTTCGTGCGGTCTCAATTAACTCGATCGTTGCTGGCGGACGTCGGGATGCTCGGCGTACCAACGTTCCTCGAGCTTGCGTACCCGCATGTGCTCGGCGAGCAGCCATCCGCCCGCCACCACGAAGACCACCGCTGAGGTACTGCCCAGCCCGATGCCGACACCGTGGTTGCTGACAGCATGTGCCGCGATCGCCGAGACGAACAACACCAGCGCCACTCCCGCCAGGATCAGACCCGGCATGTTCCTGGTGTCCTTCATCGACTCCCCGGCATGCGGCCGCGTGGTCCTCGCATGATCCACGGGATCCTTGGGGCTCTTCATCTCGGTACTCCTCTCCTGGCACACTCCACCGTCGGGTGTGCCCGATTCGTGGTAGGACTACCCCGCTACCGCGCGGTGAAACCGGACGGGCTCACCCGATCACGGTGGAACCGGTCAGTGGCGGCAGGCTCGCGGTGAGCACCAGCACCGTCGAGGTGAGCAGGAACAGTCCGGCGCCCTGCCACGCCCAGGCCGGCTGTCCGCCACGTCGGCTCCGGTGCAGCGCGCAGAGCCCGCCGAGCGCCGGCACCGCGGGCGCGCTCAGTGCCAGCAGGGTACGTTGCGGCGCGCCGCAGGCCAGCGCGTCGTCCGTCGCCCCCTGGCAGGTGCCGACCCACAACACGGCGGTGAACAGCAGCACCCCGCCCGCCGCGGCGGCGCCGAGCGCGAACCGTACGGCGTCGCGGACGCCTCGCAGCTGGTTGTCTCCCCGAACAGGAACGTCGTACATGAACCCGGTCTCTTTCATCCCACCACTGG
The DNA here is from genome assembly GCF_001583415.1 of Mycolicibacterium phlei. The sequence continues at coordinate 1,633,332 of NZ_CP014475.1, read as the reverse complement.
ATGCGGCAGGACTTCCCGAGCGTTCGCGCCGGTAAACGCGGTTGTCGGGCCGGCCCTCTACGATTCGGCGCGTGAGAGGCAGGCTGCTGCTGGCGGTGGGCGTGGCGGCGGGCATCACGGCGTGGGCGGCCGGGGTGGCGCCGCTGTACTGTCTGGCGTTCGCGGTCGGCACCCCGATACTGGTCGCGGCCGTGCCGCGGTTCCTCGCCGGCGCGGTCACCGGGGCCCTGACGCCCGGCGACGAGGCCACCGCGCAGATGTCGGGGACGGAGTTCGAGGATTACGTCGCGCGCATCGCGCGCTCGACCGGCGCTCCGGTGATCATGACGGCGATGACGGGCGACTGGGGTGTGGACATCATCGTCGGCAGGCGACCCAATCGCATTGCGATCCAGTGCAAACGTCAGTCCCGGCCGGTCGGCGCGCAGGCGGTGCAGGAGGTGGTGGCCGGCGCCCCGATGCAGGACTGCGCCAAGACCATGGTGGTCACCAACCACGAATTCACCGCAGCGGCACGCAAACTCGCCGAACTGCACGGCTGCGAGCTGGTCAGCGGCGCCGAGCTGCCGCGGCTGCGCGCCATCATCCGGCGGCTACTGGAGCCGTCGCCGGAGGTCAGCTGAGCGCGTCGCGCACCGCCGCCAGGGCCTCGTCGATCTCCTTGTGTGACACAGTCAGGGCCGGACGGAACCGCACGCTGTCGGGACCGCTGGCCAGCATGATGACGCGGCGCTGCCACAGCCGGCGCAGCAGCTCGTCGCGCTGCTCGGCCGACGGCAGGCTGAACGCGCACATCAACCCGCGGCCGCGGACGTCGAGCACGGTGCCGGGGAAGTCGGCGGCCAGCGCCTGCAGCCCGTCGAGCAGGTAGCGGCCGGCTTCGGCGGCGTGGTCCATCAGGCCGTCGGCCTCGATGACCTCGAGGATGCGCCGGGCGCGCACCATGTCGACCAGGTTGCCGCCCCAGGTGGAGTTGATCCGCGAGCTGACCCGGAACACGTTGTCGGCCACCTCGTCGACGCGGGTCTCAGTTCCCTCCTTGCGTGCGGGGCCCCCGGCCATGATTCCGCACACCTGCGTCTTCTTCCCGAACGCCACCACGTCGGGCTGCACGCCCAGCTGCTGGTAGGCCCACGCGGTGCCGGTGAACCCGCAGCCGGTCTGCACCTCGTCGAAGATCAGCAGCGCGTCGTACTCGTCGCACAGCTCGCGCATGGCGGCGAAGAACTGCGGCCGGAAGTGCCGGTCACCGCCCTCCCCCTGGATGGGTTCGGCGATGAAGCAGGCGATGTCGTGCGGGTGCGCCTCGAACGCGGCGCGGGCCTGCCGCAGCGACTCGGCCTCCAGCGCGTCCATGTCGGCACCCGGCCGCAGGTAGGGCGCGTCGATGCGCGGCCAGTCGAACTTCGGGAACCGGGCCACCTTGTTGGGGTCGGTGTTGGTCAGCGACAGCGTGTAGCCGCTGCGGCCGTGGAAGGCGCCGCGCAGGTGCAGCACCTTGGTGCCGAGCCGCGGATCGCGGCCGTGCGCCTCGTTGTGCCGGCTCTTCCAGTCGAACGCGACCTTGAGCGCGTTCTCCACCGCCAGCGCGCCGCCGTCGACGAAGAACAGGTGCGGCAGCGCGGGGTCGCCGAGGACGCGGGCGAAGGTGGCGACGAACCGGGCCATCGGCACGGTGTAGACGTCGGAGTTGCTGGGCTTGTTGACCGCGACTTGGGCGAGCTCGGCGCGGAACGCCTCGTCGGTCAGCGCGGGGTGGTTCATGCCCAGCGCCGACGACGCGAAGAACGTGAACATGTCGAGGTAGCGGTCCCCGGTGCGGGCGTCGACCAGATACGAGCCCGCCGACCGCTCGGTGTCGAGCACCAGATCCATGCCGTCGGCCAGGATGCTGCGCGCCAGCACGGCGCGCACGTCGCTGGGAGTGATGCTGCCGGGCGTGATATCGGCGTCCGCGCCGCGGGCAGGAGTCGTCAGCAGGTCGGTCATACGACCATGCTAACAGAATCTTTACTGCCTAATCGACTATTGACAGGAATATTTACGGAATGACGTCGCGTCGCTCGTAAAAAGTCTGTAGGATGATCGTGCTCCGCGTACGCACGTTGGCAGCGGTCCGGATCCGCTGCAGGAGGTCCTCAAGTGCCCGCGCCGACGGGACGCGGACGAGCAGCACATAGCTCTCGTCCCCGGCCACCGAATGGCACGACTCGATCTCCGGGATGTGTTCCAGCCGCGCGGGCGCGTCATCGGGTTGAGAGGGGTCGAGAGGAGTGATGGCCACGAACGCCGACAGCATGTTGCCGACCGCCTCGGGGTTGATCCGCGCCGAGTACCCCGTGATCACGCCGCGGGCCTCCAGGCGACGCACCCGGGACTGCACCGCCGACACCGACAGCCCCGCGGTGGCCGCCAGATGCGCCAGCGTCGCGCGCCCGTCGGCGACCAGTTCCCGCGCCAGGGTGCGGTCGATGTCGTCGAGATACGTCGGCTGGTGGTCGTCGGCTTCAACCATGGCGGCACTGTATCCGAGGCGGTGCGGCGCATGACCCGCGATGTCGCGCTGTGGCAGCTGCGGGCGCGGTTCGCCGCGACGCTGTCGCGCATGTACGGCGCCGAGGTGCCTGCCTACACGACGCTGGTCGAGGTGGCCGCCGAAGTCAACCGTGACCACGTCGAACGCCACGGCGACGCCGAGCGGCTGGGTTCCCTGGAGCGGGTCACCGCCGAACGCCACGGCGCCATCCGCGTCGGCAGCCCCCGCGAACTCGCCGACGTCGCCGATCTGTTCGCCGCGTTCGGCATGTACCCGGTCGGGTTCTACGATCTGCGCGACGCCGCCTCCCCCGTACCGGTGGTGTCCACGGCGTTTCGGCCGGTCGACCCGGACGAGCTGGAGCGCAACCCGTTTCGGGTGTTCACCTCGGTGCTGGCCACCGGCGACGCGCGGTTCTTCTCCGACGACCTGCGCGAGCGGGTGGAGCGCTTCGTCGCCGCGCGCCGGCTGTTCGACCCGGCGCTGATCGCCACCGCCCGCCGCATCGCCGCCGACGGCGGCACCGACAGCGTCACCGCCGAACGGTTCGTCGCCGACGCCGCCGCGGCGTTCGCGCTGTCCCGCGAGCCGATCGACCGGGCCTGGTACGACGAGCTGGCCGCGGTGTCGGCGGTGGCGGCCGACATCGCCGGTGTGGGCTCCACCCACATCAACCACCTCACACCGCGGGTCCTCGACATCGACGAGCTGTACCGCCGGATGACCGAGCGCGGCATCACGATGATCGACGCAATCCAGGGCCCGCCCCGCACCGACGGCCCCGCGGTGTTGTTGCGGCAGACGTCGTTTCGGGCGCTGGCCGAGCCGCGGCGGTTCCGCGAGGCCGACGGCACGGTCAGCGAGGGCACGCTGCGGGTGCGCTTCGGCGAGGTGGAGGCCCGCGGTGTCGCGCTGACACCCGAGGGCCGCGCACGCTACGACGCGGCGATGGCCGAACCCGACCCGGCCGCGGTGTGGCACCGCTACTTCCCGGGCACCGACGCCGAGCTCGCCGCGTCCGGGCTGGCCTACTACCGCGGCGGCGACCCGACGAAACCCGTTGTGTACGAGGATTTCCTGCCCGCCTCGGCGGCGGGCATCTTCCGGTCGAACCTGGACCGCGAAACCCGGGCGAGTGACGCCGAGGGCGCATCGCACTACAGCATGGCGTGGCTGTCCGAGCAGATCGGCCGCGTCATCTACGACCCTTACGAGCTCTACGAGAAAGCAGCACAATGACCACCATGGCGACATCCACGACGCGGGCCCTGCCCTCCGCCGACACCCTGCGCACCCGTGCGCTCGACGCGCTGCGCGCCCTCGGCTGGCACGGTGAGCTCGCCGGGCCGGGGGCACCCGGCCTGCAGGCCAGCAGCCCGATCACCGGCGACGTGCTGTTCTCGGTCCCGGAGGCGACGGTCGAGCAGGCCGACGCGGCGATCGAGGCGGCCGCACAGGCGTTCACCACCTGGCGCACCACCCCCGCCCCGGTGCGCGGCGCGCTGGTGGCGCGGCTGGGTGAGCTGCTGGTGGCGCACAAGGCGGATCTGGCGACGCTGGTGACGCTGGAGGCGGGCAAGATCACCTCCGAGGCGCTCGGCGAGGTGCAGGAGATGATCGACGTCTGCCAGTTCGCGGTGGGCCTGTCGCGGCAGCTGTACGGCAGGACCATCGCCTCCGAGCGGCCCGGGCACCGGTTGATGGAGACCTGGCACCCGCTCGGCGTCGTCGGCGTCATCACCGCGTTCAACTTCCCGGTCGCGGTGTGGGCGTGGAACGCCGCGATCGCGCTGGTGTGCGGTGACACCCTGGTGTGGAAGCCCTCGGAGCTGACGCCGCTGACGGCACTGGCCTGCCAGGCGCTGATCGAGCGGGCCGCCGACGACGTCGGGGCGCCGCGCGAGGTCAGCAGGCTGGTGCAGGGCGGTCGCGAGGTCGGCGAGCGACTGGTCGACGATCCGCGGGTGGCGCTGGTCAGCGCGACCGGGTCGGTGCGGATGGGTCAGCAGGTCGGGCCGCGGGTGGCGCAGCGGTTCGGCAGGGTGCTGCTGGAACTGGGCGGCAACAACGCCGCGATCGTGACACCGTCGGCGGATCTGGATCTGGCCGTGCGGGCGATCGTGTTCTCCGCAGCGGGCACCGCCGGGCAGCGCTGCACCACGCTGCGCCGGCTGATCGTGCACTCCTCGATCGCCGACGAGGTGGTGTCGCGGATCGTCGACGCCTACCGGCAGCTGCCGGTCGGCGACCCGTCGGCCGAGGGCACCCTGGTCGGGCCGCTGATCCACGAGACCGCCTACCGCGACATGGTGCGCGCGCTGGAGCAGGCCCGCGCCGACGGCGGCGAGGTGATCGGTGGTGAGCGATGCGACGTCGGCAGTGATTTTCAGGAGTCGGCGTACTACGTCGCACCGGCGGTGGTGCGGATGCCCGCGCAGACCGCGGTGGTGCACGCCGAGACGTTCGCCCCGATCCTCTACGTGCTCACGTACGAAGATCTCGACGAGGCGATCGCGATGAACAACGCGGTGCCACAGGGTCTTTCGTCGTCGATCTTCACCCTGAACATGCGGGAGGCGGAGCGTTTCCTGGCCGCCGACGGGTCGGACTGCGGGATCGCCAACGTCAACATCGGCACCTCGGGCGCCGAGATCGGCGGCGCGTTCGGCGGGGAGAAGCAGACCGGCGGCGGCCGCGAGTCGGGTTCAGACTCCTGGAAGGCCTACATGCGCCGGGCCACCAACACGATCAACTACTCCACCGATCTCCCGCTGGCCCAGGGCGTGCACTTCGGCTAGATCGCGCCGAACGTGGGTTACCCGCACACCAATCGCGGGTTTGGCGTGTCATAACCCCACACTCGGCGACGAGGGCGTCCCGCCGTCGTCGGCGACGACGCCGCGCAGGAACGCGCGGATCCGGTGGACGAACAGGTCCTTGACGGTGAGCTCGTTGGCGTCCAGCGCCGCGGCGAGGTACGGGTAGTTCTCGGCGCTGACCTCCGGGAACAGCCCACCGCGGCCCCGGGACCTTCGCACCGCCTCCGTCAGCACCGTTCCGAGACACAGCGTTTCGACGCCGTCGAGGATCCGGGCGTGCAGGTGGGTCGGCACCCCGGAGTCGTGCAGGTGGCGGGCCGCGTCCTCGAAGTCCGGGATGAGCAGGCCGCGGGGTAGGTGCTCGATCAGGACGGGCGCCGCGTTGCGGTGGCGCAGCACGGCCTGGCGGAAGTTCAGCCCGAGGCTGACTAAGTACTCGGGCCAGTCCGGTCCCGGCGGGCGGCGCGGCCGCACCACCGCCTCACCCGCGATGTGGCGTGCCACCGCGATGAGGATGTCGTCCTTGCTGCCGAAGTGGTGATACAGCGACGGGGCGCGCACCCCCAGGTACCCGGCGAGCCGGGGCAGGCTGAACGCCGCGAGGCCTTCGGTATCGATGATCTCGATGGCGGCCTCGACCGCGGCCGCGCGGCTGATCAAGGGTTTCGACGGCCGAGGCATATCGGTGGATTCCTGCTCTGTCGGTGCTGCCCGGTGCTGCGGAGGGAGAGGTCCGAAAAGGCTTGTTCTGAAGGGTAGCCAACAAGCCGCTCGCTAGGCTGATCTCGTGAGCTTCGCCGACACCCAGAATCTCTACATCGGGGGCGGGTTCCGCCCGGCCACCAAGACGGTCCCGGTCATCGAGGCGGCCACCGGGGAGCCGCTCGCCGACGGCCCGTGCGCCACCGAGACCGACATCGACGACGCGGTCGCCGCCGCCCGCGGCCCCGAGGCGCTGGCGTGGCGGACGACCGAGCCGCGCGAACGCGCCGAGGCGCTGCAGCGTTTCGCCGCGGCGCTGCGCGCCCGCGCCGAGTCCACCTCGATGCTGGTGTCGCGCGAGAACGGTATGCCGATCACGTTGTCGCGCATGGCCAACGGCGCCTTCCCCGCGGTGGCCGTCGGCTACTACGCCAAGTTGATCGCCGGCTTCGAGGCCGAGGAGACACGGCAGGCGCGCATCGGCCACACCATCGTGCGCAGGGAGCCGATCGGTGTCGTCGGCGCCATCACGCCGTGGAACTACCCGCAACCGCTGGCGATCATGAAGATCGCGCCGGCGCTGGCGGCGGGCTGTTCGGTGGTCCTCAAGGCCGCCCCGGAGACCTCGCTGGACGCGCTGGTGTTCGCCGAGGCCGCCGAGGAGGCGGGGCTGCCGGCCGGGGTGCTCAACGTCGTTCCCGGGGACGCGGCCGCCGGCGCCCGACTGGTCTCGCACCCGGATGTGGACAAGATCGCGTTCACCGGGTCCACCGCCGCCGGACGGGCGATCGGCGCCGAGTGCGGGCGGCTGATCCGCCCGGTCACCCTGGAACTCGGCGGCAAGTCCGCGGCGATCATCCTCGACGACGCCGACGTGTCGGCCACCGTCAACGGCCTGCGCAGCGCGTCGTTCGTCAACAACGGCCAGACCTGCCACCTGAGCTCACGCATCCTGGTGCCGGAGTCGCGCTACGCCGAGTTCGTCGACGCGATCGCCGCGCTCGCCGACGATCTGACCGTCGGCGACCCACTGGCCGAGGACACCGAGATCGGCCCGCTGGTCAGCAGCCGCCAGCGCGAGCGGGTGCTGGAGTACATCCAGCTCGGTATCGACAGCGGCGCCAAACTCGTTGCCGGCGGCGGAATTCCGAAGGACCAGCCGAGGGGCTGGTTTGTGTCCCCGACCGTGTTCGCCGATGTGGACAACGCGTCGCGCATCGCGCAGGAGGAGATCTTCGGCCCGGTGCTGACCATCACGCCCTACCGCGACGACGCCGAGGCGGTGCGGATCGCCAACGACAGCGAGTTCGGGCTGGCAGGCACGGTGTGGTCACCGGACATCGACCGCGCCACCGACATCGCCCGCGCCATCGACACCGGCACGATCGGGGTCAACGAGTACCAGCTCGACCTGCAGGCGCCGTTCGGCGGGGTCAAGGCCAGCGGGCTGGGCCGGGAGCTGGGCCCCGAGGGGCTGGAGGCCTACTTCCGAATCAAGTCGATCTACCGCGTCGGGCCGGCGTAGACCATGAAGCGCCGGGTACCGCGGATCGCCGATCTGGCGCCGCTGCTGCAGTTCCGCAAGCCGCAGCTCGATCCGAAGACGCGGCGGCTGGAGAAGGCGCTGACCATCGAGGATCTGCGGCGCATCGCCAAACGCCGCACCCCGAAGGCGGCGTTCGACTACACCGACGGATCGGCCGAGGCCGAGATCTCGCTGGCGCGGGCGCGGCAGGCGTTCGCCGACATCGAGTTCCGCCCGGCGATCCTGCGTGACGTGTCGACGGTGCGCACCGGGTGGGACGTGCTGGGCGCGCCGGTGGCCCAGCCGTTCGGCATCGCGCCCACCGGGTTCACCCGGATGATGCACACCGAGGGTGAGATCGCCGGGGCGCGCGCGGCGGGCCGCGCCGGCATCCCGTTCTCGCTGTCCACCATGGGGACGACGTCCATCGAGGATGTCGCCGCCGCGAACCCCCACGGCCGCAACTGGTTTCAGCTCTACATGTGGAAGGACCGGGACCGGTCGATGGCGCTGGTGGAGCGCGCCGCCGCGGCGGGGTACGACACGCTGCTGGTGACCGTCGACGTCCCGGTGGCCGGGGCGCGGCTGCGCGACAAGCGCAACGGCATGACGATCCCGCCTGCGCTCACGCTGCGCACCGTCGTCGACGCGATCCCGAGGCCGTGGTGGTGGTTCGACTTCCTGACCACCGAGCCGCTGTCGTTCGCGTCGCTGGACCGCTGGTCGGGCACCGTCGCCGAACTGCTGGACAGCATGTTCGACCCGACCGTGACGTACGAGGATCTGCGCTGAATCAAGGAGCAGTGGCCGGGCCGGGTCGTCGTCAAGGGCATCCAGACGCTGGCCGACGCCCGCCGCGTCGTCGACGTCGGGGTGGACGGCATCGTGCTGTCCAACCACGGCGGGCGCCAACTCGACCGGGCGCCGGTACCGTTCCATCTGCTGCCCGAGGTCGCCGCCGAACTCGGCCACGACACCGAGATCCTGCTCGACACCGGGATCATGTCCGGCGCCGACATCGTCGCCTCGATCGCGCTGGGCGCCCGGTTCACGCTGATCGGGCGGGCCTACCTGTACGGCCTGATGGCCGGTGGTGAGGCCGGCGTCGACCGGGCCATCGGGATCCTGTCCGAGCAGGTGGCCCGCACCATGCGCCTGCTGGGGGTGAGCTGCCTCGAGGAGCTGGGCCCCGAGCACGTCACCCAGCTGGTGCGGCTGGCGCCGCGCCCGCGCTGACGGTTCAGATCAGCTTGTCGAGCGTGATCGGCAGTTCGGTGACGCGCCGCCCGGTGGCGTTGAACACCGCGTTGCCGATCGCGGCGGGCACCCCGACGAACACCAGCTCGGCCAGCCCCTTCACCCCGAGCGGGGTGAGCACCGGGTCCTCCCCCGGCAGGAACGCCGCGTCCAGCTCCCCGATGTCGGCGTGCACCGGCACCAGGTAGTCGGACATGTTGGCGTTGACGATGCGCCCGTCGCGGTGGTCCAGATCGGTGGACTCCAGCAGCGCCATGCCGATCCCGCCGACCATGCCGCCGATGGCCTGGCTGTGCGCGAGCAGCGGGTTGATGATGCGCCCGGCGTCGTAGACGGCGTACAGCCGCCGGACCCGGACGGTGCCGAGTTGTTCGTCGACGGTGACCTCCGCGAACACCGCGCCGTAGGAGTGCAGCGCGTAGGCACCGTGCTCGGCCTGGTTCGGCGACCACGTCTCGGTGGCGTCCAGCGGACCCCAGCCGCGCCGCCGCAGCAGCGCCTGGTACGTCTCACCGCGTGACGGGTCGTCGACCGCCAGCATCCGGCCGTCGGCGACGGTGACCTGGTCCGGCCGCAACCCGGACAGCGGCGATGCCGGATCGACGACCGCGGTGCGGATGAAGCGGTCCCGCAACAGGTTCGCGGCGTTCACCACACCGGAGCCGACGCTGGCCATGGTCTGCGACGCGCCGTGCACGGGCGCGGCGGGCATCCGGGAGTCACCCAGCGCGAAGCGCACCCGGTTCATCGGCAGGCCCAGCGCGTCGGATGCCACCTGCGTCATCGCGGTGTAGGTGCCCGGCCCCATGTCGATGGTGCCGGTCCGCACGTCGGCGGTGCCGTCGGGGTTGAGCCGCACCGACACCGCGCAGGCGGCCGCCAGCGCATGGTAAACCGCTGCGGCGGTGCCCATTCCGACCAGCAGGTGCCCGTCGCGGACCGCGCTCGGGGTCGGGTTGCGCCGCGACCAGCCGAAGGTGTCGGCGCCCCGGCGGAAGCACTCGGTGAGCCGGCGCGTCGACCAGGGCAGGTCGCGGGACTCGTCGCGGGCGGGCTCATTGTGGATCCGCAGGTCGATCGGATCCATGCCGAGCCGGAACGCCAACTCGTCGATCGCGTTCTCCAGCGCGAACACCCCGCTGACGGTTCCCGGTGCGCGGCAGAACGTCGGCGGGTTGACGTCCAGCGCCACCGTCCGGTACGTCGAGCGCACGTTGGGCACCGAGTACAGGAACCGCGGGACACCGGTGACGTTGTCCTCGTAGTCCCCGTGCCGCGACTTCTCCACGCGCGCCTCGTGGACGAGGGCGGTGAACCGGCCGCTGCGGTCGGCGCCGATCGCGATCCGCTGCCGGTTGGTCGGCCGATAGCCGACGGTGGTGTAGAACTGCTTGCGCGGCAACGTGATCTTCACCGGCCGGCCCAGCTGGCGGGCCGCGAACGCCGTCAGCAGACTGTGTGGCCAGGTGGTGCCCGCGTGGCCGAAGGCGCCGCCGACGAACGGCGAGCGGACCTCCACGTTGTCGGCCGGGATGCCGAACGCCTCCGCGTAGGCCTGCTGCGCCCAGGCGACGGCCTGCACCTTGTCGTGGACGGTCAGCCGGTCCCCGTCCCACCGCGCGATGGTCGACGGCAGTTCCATGGGGTTGTGGTTGTTGCGCGGCATCGCCAACGACAGGTCGACGCGGACCGCCGCGCCGCGCAGGGCCGCATCGGCGGCCTCGAAGCCGACCTCGACGAGGGTCGCGGCGTGCGTGGCGGCCTCGAGGCTCTCGGCGACGACGACGGCGACGGGCTGGCCGAACGACTCGACGCTGCGGGGGTCGAACGGCAGTCTGACACCGTCGAACTCGGTGAGCACCCGGATGACTCCGGGCTGACGCCGCGCGGCGCGGGTGTCGATGGCGGTGACGCCGCCGCGGGCGACGGTGGCGCCCACCAGCGCCGCGTAGGCGAGGCCGGGTACCGGGTTGTCGGCGGTGTAGTCGGCCTGTCCGGTGACCTTGAGCCGGCCCTCGACGCGGGTGACAGGGCGACCGCTGAACCGCGGCACCGCGGTCGGGAAGGTCATGACGCCTCCGCGACGGTCGCGAGCTGACGTTCGACGGTGCGCCGCAACAGCTCCACCTTGAACCCGTTCTCCGGCAGCGGCCGTGCCCCGTCGGCGGCGAGCAGGGCCGCCGCGTGCCAGGTCTCCGCGGTGGCCGGCCGCCCCACCACCGCGCGTTCGACCGCGGGCAGAACCGGGCTCCGGTGTCTGTGCGATCAGTCTGAGAGGTCACGATCGCCACGCTAGGAAGGCGCGGCGCCCGGTGGTGCAGACTCATAGCGGATTCACACGATGCGACCCGCTGGTTCGAAAGCAATAGGTTCGAAAACAATAGGCTTGGGTACCTGGCAGTGACCTGCTGGAGGGAGAGACATGCGTCGGCGGCGTTCGGCACGCGCGATGGCGGCGACGGCAATCGCCTGCGTCGCGCTGCTGGTCAACGGGTGTATCTCGGACGTCTGGGCGGCCCCGCCGGGCCCGGCCTCCGGGCTGGCCGGCGCCGAGTCCCGCGTCCGGCAGGCGGTCGCCGACGCGGCGGCCGACGGCGCGAACGTCACCACCGCGGTGCTGGACCGCGAGACCGGCCAGGTGATCTCCGCCAAGGCCGACCAGTCGTTCCCGATCGCCTCGGTGGCCAAGCTGTTCATCGCCGACGATCTGCTGCTGCGCGCCGCCGAGGGTGAGGTCGAGCTGTCCCCCGCCGACCGCCAGGCCATCGACTCGATGCTGCGCTCGTCGGATGACGGTGCGGCGCAGATGTTCTGGGATCGCAGCGGCGGCAACGCGGTGATCGCGCGGATCAAGGCGCGCTACGGGCTGGCCGGGACGACGGCGCCGTGGAACGGGCACTGGGACGTCACCACGAGCACGGCCAACGACCTGGTCCGCTACTACGACATGCTGCTCAGCGGGGCCGGCGGGCTGCCGCCCGCGCAGGCCGACATCATCCTCGACAACATCGCGCAGTTCACCCCGAACGGGCTCGACGGCTACCCGCAGCGGTTCGGCATCCCCGACGGGCTCTACGCCGAACGTGTCGCGGTCAAGCAGGGCTGGTTCTGCTGTTGGAGCGGCGCCAACCAGCTGCACGTGTCGACGGGGGTGATCGGCCCCGACCGCCGCTACGTGATGGTGATCAGCTCGCTGCAGCCGGTCAGCGAGGCCGCCGCACGCGCCACGATCACCGACACGGTCAAGGAGATGTTCCCGGGCGGCCGCATCTGATCACCACCTTGTCGCCGCGGCGTTCCGCGGCGGCGGTGAACGCCTTGGCGGCGTCGGTGAGCCCGTAGGACTCGGTCACCAGGGCGTCCAGGTCGATCCCGGTGCGGGCCAGTTCGATCGCGCGCGGGTAGGTGTCGTTCATCCGGCGCACCATCGCGAACGTCAGCCCCTTGCGGCGCGCGGGCGCGGCGGGAAACGACGACGCGTCCTCCGAGGGGATCCCGGCCAGTGCGATGCGCGCCCCGGGCCGGCTCGCCGCGACCGCGACCCCGATCGCGTCGTCGGTGCCCGCCACCTCGATGACGACGTCGACGCCGCGGCCGTCGGTGGCGTCCAGCACCGGCTCCGCCCCCTCCGCCGGGGACCACGCCGCGTCGGCGCCTGCGTTGAGCGCCGAGGCCTGCCGCCGCGCGAGCGGTTCGACGGCGTACACCCGGGCGGCGCCCTTGCGGCGCGCCACCTGCACCACCAACTGGCCGATCGGGCCCGCGCCGACGACGAGCACGTCGGCGCCCGGGCGCAGGTGGCTGACGTCCACGGCGTGGATCGCCACGCCCAGCGGTTCGAGCAGCGCGCCTGCGTCGTCGCTGAGCTCATCCGGCAGCGGGTGCAGCAGCCGGTCCGGCCACACCAGGTACTCCCGCAGCGCCCCGTCCAGGGTGCCGTGCCCGGCGAATTCGACTGTCGGGCATAGGTTGTGGTCACCGGCCTCACAGCGCTCGCAGCTCTCGCACGGGATCGCGGGGTCGACGGCGACCCGGCGTCCGGCGTACGGCCCGGTCAGCGCGACACCGGCGAACTCGTGGCCGGGCACCACCGGGTGTTCGATCCGGTTCTCGCCGATACCGCCGTCGGCGAACCAGTGCAGGTCCGATCCGCAGATCCCGACCGAGGTCACCCGGATCAGCGACCATCCCGGTTGCGGCTCCCCCGGTTCGGGTTCGGTGCCGACCCGCAGGTCGCCGATGCCGTGCAGGCGCGCCGCGAGCATCACAGCCCGGCCGCGACGTGGTGGTACACGTCGTTCCAGCGCAGTTCGCGGGCGAACCCGCGGGTGGTGGTGTCGTTGTCGATGACGAGCAGTTCGGTGCCGGTCATCGTGGCGAAGTCGTCGATCGTCTCGGTGTCCAGCGCGGTGGTGAGCACCGTGTGGTGCGGAGCGCCGGCCATCAGCCAGGCCTCCGCCGACGTCGACCACGACGGTTTGGGCTCCCACACCGCGCACGCCACGGGCAACCTGGGCAGTTCCGCGTCGGGTTCGACGACGCGAACCTCGTTGGCCACCAGGCGGAACCGGCTGCCCATATCGCAGATGCCGACGACGACGCCGTCGGCGGGGGCCGCGGTGAACCGCAGCCGCACCGGATCGTCGCGATCCCCGATGGACAGCGGATGCACCTCCAGCGTCGGGGTGGCGGCCGCGATGCTGGGGCACACCTCCAGCATGTGCGCACCCAGGATGCGTTCCCGGCCCGGGGTCAGGTCGTAGGTGTAGTCCTCCATGAACGACGTGCCGCCGGGCAGACCCTCGGCCATCACCTTGATGGTGCGCAGCATCACCGCGGTCTTCCAGTCGCCCTCACCGCCGAAGCCGTAGCCGTCGGCCATCAACCGCTGCACGGCCAGTCCGGGCAGCTGACGCAGCCCACCGAGGTCCTCGAAGTTCGTGGTGAAGGCGTGGAACCCACCGTCCTGCAGGAACTTCCGCAGACCGAGTTCGATCTGCGCGCCGTGCCGCAGCGAGGCGTGCCGGTCCCCGCCGGGCCGCAGCTCCTCGGCCACCCGGTAGGTGTGCTCGTACTCGCGGACCAGCTTGTCGATGTCGGCGGGCCGCACCCGCTCGACGACGTCGACCAGGTCGTTGACACCGTAGGTGTTGACCGACACCCCGAAGTGCGCCTCGGCCTCCACCTTGTCGCCCTCGGTGACCGCGACTCCGCGCATGTTGTCGCCGAAGCGCGCGACCTTCAGCGTGGAGATCTCGGCGAACCCGAGCGCCGCGCGCGCCCAGGAGCCGATCCGCTGCCGGGTCTCGGCGTGGTCGACGTGACCGGCGACCGTCTTGCGGGGCTGGGACAACCGCGACTGGATGTAGCCGAACTCCCGGTCGCCGTGGGCGGCCTGGTTGAGGTTCATGAAGTCCATGTCGATGGTGTCCCACGGCAGCTCGACACCGAACTGGGTGTGCAGGTGCAGCAGCGGTTTGCGCAGCGTCTTCAGGCCGCGGATCCACATCTTGGCCGGCGAGAAGGTGTGCATCCAGGCGATGACGCCGATGCACTCGTCGGCGGCGTTGGCCTCGGCGAGCACCCGCGCGATCTGATCGGCGTCGGTCACCACCGGCAACCACCGCACCTCGACGGGGATCTCGCTGCTGGCGTCGAGCCGTTCGGCGATCTGCCGCGACTGGTCGCCGACCTGGGCGAGGATGTCCGGGCCGTAGAGGTGCTGGCTGCCCGTGACGAGCCAGACCTGGCTGGTGGGCAGGCGGGACCCGATCATCGTTGTGCCTCCTGGCGGGTGTCGTTCTGTCCGTAGACGTTCTGGTAGCGCTCGAACAGCGCGTTGATGTCGGCGGGGTCCAGCCGCTCGGCGGCGCCGAGCTGGCGGCTGATGTGCACGGTGCGGGCCACGTCCTCGACCATCACAGCGGCCTTGACCGCGTCGCGGGCGGTCCGCCCGATCGTGAACGGTCCGTGGTTGCGCATCAGCACGGCTGGAGATCTGCTCTGCCGCAACGTCTCGACGATGCCGCGGCCGATGGAGTCGTCGCCGATGAGCGCGAACGGTCCGACCGGGATGTCGCCGCCGAACTCGTCGGCGATCATCGTCAGCACGCACGGGATCGGCTCACCGCGCGCCGCCCAGGCGGTCGCGTAGGTGGAGTGGGTGTGCACGACGCCGCCGACCTCTGGCATGTGCCGGTAGACGTAGGCGTGCGCGGCGGTGTCCGACGACGGCTTCAGTTCACCGTCGACCAGGTTGCCGTACAGGTCGCACACCACCATGTCGGCCGGGGTGAGCGAATCGTAGTCGGCGCCCGACGGTTTGATCACCATGAGGTCGCGGCCGGGTACCCGCGCGGACACGTTGCCCGCCGTCCAGATGACCAGCTCGTACTCGGTCAGATGCCGGTGCAGATCACACACCTGCCGGCGCATCTCGGCGATGACGCTGTCGACGTCGGAGGTGATTGTCATGCGGTTGCTCCCAGGGTTTCTCGTGTTCCGATGCGACGCAGGCGGCGCATCATCTCGTTGCCGCGGCCGAACCATTCGTAGGCGGCCACGTATTCGCGGTACAGCCGGTCGTAGGCCGCCGCGTTCTCGGGGATCGGGGTGTAGGCGTTGTGGATACGCCGTCCCATGCGTGCCGCCGCGGCGGGCACGTCCGGGTAGACGCCGGCGGCGGCTGCCGCGTGGATGGCCGAGCCCAGGGCCGGCGCCTGCGCCGACGGCACCACCGACAGCGGCAGCCCGACGACGTCGGCGTAGATCTGCATGAGCAGCCGGTTCTTGAGCAGGCCGCCGGCCACCACGAGTTCGTTGACGGGCACGCCGCTGTCGACGAACGTCTCCACGATCATCCGGGTGCCGAATGCGGTGGCCTCCAACAGGGCCCGGTACATGTCGACGCACGTGGTCGCCAGCGTCTGGCCGATCATCACCCCGGAGAGCTCGTGGTCGACCAGCACCGAACGGTTTCCGCTGTGCCAGTCCAGCGCGACCAGGCCGTGCTGGCCGACCCGCTGCTGGCCGGCCAGCTCGGTAAGGTGCTCGTGCAGCGAGATGCCCCGCCTGCGCGCCTCGACCTGGTAGCTCTCCGGCACACAGTTGTCGACGAACCAGGCGAAGATGTCGCCGACGCCGGACTGCCCGGCCTCGTAACCCCAACTGCCGTCCGATATTCCGTCGCGGACCACCCCGCACATGCCGGGGACGTGGCGCAGCACGTCGGAATTCATCACGTGGCAGGTGGAGGTGCCCATGATCGCGACGAGCTTGCCCGCGTCCAGCGCGTCGGCGGCCGCGACGGTGACGTGGGCGTCGACGTTGCCGACCGCGACGGCGATGCCCTCCGGCAGGCCGGTCCACGCGGCGGCCTGCGCGCTCAGCCCACCGGCGCGCTGGCCGAGCCGCCCGATCGGCTGGTCCAGTTTGTCGGTGACGAAGTTCTCGAAGCCGGGCCGCACCTCGGCGAGGAACTCGCGCGACGGGTACCTGCCGTCCTGCCGAATGCCCTTGTACCCGGCGCTGCACGCGTTGCGCAGATAGGTTCCGGTCAGTTGCCACACGATCCAGTCGGCGCCCTCGACGAAGCGGTCCATCGCCGCGTAGACCAGCGGGTCCTCGTCGAAGATCTCCAGGCCCTTGGCGAATTCCCACTCGCTGGAGATCAGGCCGCCGTAGCGGGGCAGCCAGCTCTCACCGCGCGCGGCGGCGACGGCGTTGATGCGGTCGGCCTGCGGCTGCGGTGAGTGATGGCGCCACAGTTTGGCGTAGGCGTGCGGACGGTCGGCGAAGCCGTCGAGTTCGCACAGCGGGGTGCCGTCGGCGCGCACCGGAACCATGGTGCAGGCGGTGAAGTCGGTGCCGACGCCGACGACGTCGGCCGGGTCGATGCCCGCGCGCGCCACCGCCTCGGGTACGGCGGTGCGCAGCACGTCGATGTAGTCGGACGGGACCTGCAGCGCCCACTGCGCGGGCAGGGTGACGGCCCCGCCGGGCAGGGTGTCGGTGACGACGCCGTGGCGGTAGGCGTGCTCGGCGCTGGCGATCTCGCGGCCGTCGCTGACCCGGACCACCAGCGCCCTGCCCGACAGGGTGCCGAAATCGATTCCTACCGTGTACTTTTCGGAATCCGTGGACTTCTGCGAGCTCACTGAGTCTCCTCGGGCGGTGCGGTACTGGAACGGACAATCAGTTCGGGGGTCAGCAGCGGCATGTCGGCGGGTGCGCCCTCCAGCGCCTTGGCCACCAGTTCGATGGCCCGCCTGCCGAGGACGTGGAAGTCCTGCCGGACGGTGGTCAGCGCGGGGTTGAGGTAGGCGGCCTCGGGGATGTCGTCGAAGCCGACGATGCTCACGTCGTCGGGCACCCGCACCCCGGCCTCCGCGAACGCGTGCATCACCCCGATGGCCATCTGGTCGTTGGCGACGAAAACGGCTGTGGCTTCCCGGTTTCGGAGCAGATCGAGGCCGATCCGGTAGCCGCTCTCGGCGGTCCAGTCGCCCTCCCACAGCCGGCCGGGAGTGAGCCCGGCCTCCCGCATCGTCGCCTCGTAGCCGGCGCGGCGGCCCTTGGCCTCGGTGTAGCTCAGCGGGCCCGCCACGTGCTCGATCACCCGGTGGCCGAGGTCGATGAGGTGGCAGGTGGCCATCTGGGCGCCCCGGACCTGGTCGACCCCGACGGTGAGCCCGCGCCCGGACAGATCGCCCTCGACGACGATCAGCGGCACCCCGGCGCTGGCGGCGTGCACCACCTCCAGTGCGTCCTCCTGGCCGACGATCATCACGATCGCCTCGACCGATTGGCGGGTGAGATGGTCCAGGGCGCTGTGCAGTTCGTCGGGGGTCACCTCGTCCAGCGGCACCAGGCTGGAGAAGTAGCCGGCGGCGCGGGCCGCCTCCTGGACGGAGCGCTGGATGCTGGAGGGTCCGTAGAGTCCGCTGTTGGATCCGATGATGCCGACGATGCCCGAGCGCCGGGTGACCAGGGCGCGGGCGGCGGTGTTGGGCCGGTAGCCGAGTTCGGCGATCGCGCGCTCCACCTTGGCCTTGGTCTCGGGGCGGATGCTGGGCGAGCCGTTGATGACTCGGGAGACGGTCTGGTGACTGACGCCGGCCAGACGCGCGACGTCGGCCATCACGGGCTTCGCCGAACGGGTGGGCTGAGTGCTCATCGGGGCTTCCTGACTACTAGGCGCTGTACAAGCACGAAGACCAGGAGCAGGACGCCGGTCATGATCCGGGTCCAGTAGGAGTCCAGGTTCTCCGCGGTCACGAATGTTTGTATCGTGCCGAGCACCAGGACCCCGACAACCGAGCCGAGGACGAACCCGACTCCGCCGGAGAGCAGCACCCCGCCCACGACCGCGGCGGCGATCGCGTCGAGTTCCAGGCCGATGCCGTTGAGGCTGTAGCCGGACAGTTTCTGCACGGCCAGCAGCAGGCCGGCCAGCGCCGCGCAGAACCCGCTGACCGCGTACACCCCGACCCGGGCGCGGGAGACGTTGAGGCCCATCAGCTGTGCCGACTGCCGGTTCCCGCCGACGGCGTACACGGTGCGGCCGAACCGGGTCCGGTGCAGCAGGTAGACCGCGGCGGCCACGACGACGGCCGCGATGACGACCGACCATCGGATGAACTTGTCCTCGTAGAGGTAGACGTAGTGCAGCCCGATGGCGCGCAGCACGGGATCCTCGATGGGCAGGGTGTCGACGCTGATCACGTAGCACAGCCCGCGCGCCAGGAACATTCCGGCCAGCGTGGCGATGAAGGGCTGCACGTCGAAGTACTCGATGACCAGTCCCATCAGCAGGCCCAGCGTGGGCCCGACCACCAGCACGGTCAGCACGGCCAGCGGCATCGGCCAGTGCGCCTTAAGCGCACTGGCCAGGATGACGGTGGACAGCGCCACCACCGAGCCGACCGACAGGTCGATGCCGCCGGTGAGGATCACAAACGTCATCCCGACAGCCAGCACGATCAGATAGGCGTTGTCCACGAACAGGTTCAGGAACACCTGGGCGGGGCTGGCGAAGTCGTAGCGCACCACCACGGCGGCGAACATGACCAGCAGCAGCCCCAGGGAGGCCAGCGGGGACAGGTAGCGCCCGGTGAGCCGCCTG
Source organism: Mycolicibacterium phlei (assembly GCF_001583415.1). The sequence goes on along the minus strand of NZ_CP014475.1, from coordinate 1,614,370 downwards.
CCCACCGCGACGGCGACGGCACCGGGCCGGACCGCGGTCTGCACGCTCATTTGGCCACCACCATCGCCGGTGTGGACGCGGTGGGGATCTCCAGCGGCCGCGCGGTGTCCGTGGTCGCGCCCGCCGGGGCGGGCGGCGGGGTGCGGCGGCGCGACAGCCGGGCCCTGAACCGCGGCGACTGCAGCAGGCACACCGCGATCACGACGAGCGCCTTGAAGACCAGCGTCGTCTCCGGGGTGATGCCCGCGGTGTAGACCGTCGTGGTGAGGGTCTGAATGATCAAGGCGCCCAGGATCGTTCCGGTCAGGCTGAACCGCCCGCCGAGCAGTGAGGTGCCGCCGATGACGACGGCGAGGATCGCGTCCATCTCGATCCACAGTCCCGCGTTGTTGGCGTCGGCGGCCGAGATGTTCGAGGCGATCATCAGCCCGGCCACCCCGGCGCACAGCGCACTGAAGACGTAGACCGCGAACACGATGGACCGCAACCGCACCCCGGCCAGCCTGCTGGCCTCGGGGTTGACGCCCACCGACTCGAGCAGCATGCCCAGCGCGGTGCGCCGGGTGAGCACGCCGACGAGGGCGAAGACGGTCAGGCTCACCAGGATCGCGACGGGCAGGCCCAGCGCGTAGCCGGCGCCGAGCACCTTGAACGGGGCGCTGGCGGTCGTGACGATCTGACCGTCGGTGATGAACAGCGCGATCCCGCGGCCCGCCGTCATCAGCACCAGCGTCGCGATGATGGGCTGCACCCCGAAGACCGACACCAGCGTGCCGTTCCACAGTCCGAGTGCGGCCGCCACGGCGAGCGCGATCCCCATCGCGGTCAGCACGGTCGCGGTGGCCGCGGGATCCGGGGCCGCGGCGATGTGGGCGCAGGTCAGCGCCCCGCTGACGGCGACCACCGCGCCGACGGACAGGTCGATACCGCGCGAGGCGATCACCAGGGTCATGCCGAGCGCGACGAGCATGGTCGGTGCGCCGTTGCGCAGGATGTCGATCAGGCTGCCGAACAGATGGCCGTCCTGCACCCGGATCTTCAGAAAACTGGGTGTCAGAAGCACATTCACGGCCAGCAGGGCCACCAGGGCCACCGCGGGCCACACCAGCGGCGAGCGGTTCAACCGCTGCTTGAGGGCCGTCATGCGTCGGCCCCCGCCGCGATGAGTGCGGTCAGTTCGCGCACGGTGCAGTCGGATCCGACCTCACCGACGCGATGTCCGTCGCGCAGCACGACCACCCGGTCGCTGATCCTGGCCACCTCGTCGAGTTCGGCGGAGATGAACACCACGCCCATACCGTCGGCGGCCAGGTCGGCGACGAGTTTCTGGATCTGCGCCTTGGCGCCGACGTCGATGCCGCGGGTGGGTTCGTCGAGGATGAACAGTTCCGGTTCGGTGATCAGCCAGCGCGCGAGCAGCACCTTCTGCTGGTTGCCGCCGCTGAGGTTCTTGACCAGCACGCCGGGGTCGCGGGGGCGGATGTCGAGGGCATCCATGTAGCGGCGGATCAGTTCGTCCTTGGCCGATTTCGACAGCGGGCGGGCGAATCCGCGCCGGGCCTGCAGGGCCAGGATCAGGTTGTCGGCGACGGACAGGTCCCCGACGATGCCCTCGCGCTTGCGGTCCTCCGACGAGAACGCGATGCCGTTGGCGATGGCGGTGCGCGGGGAGCGCAGGGCGACGTCGCGGCCGTTGACGGTGGTCGTGCCGCTGGTGGCCCGGTCGGCGCCGAACAGCAGCCGCGCCAGTTCGGTGCGTCCGGAGCCGAGCAGGCCGGCCAGTCCGACCACCTCGCCGTGGTGGACGTCGAGATCGAGCGGATGCAGCGCGGGTGCGCGGCCGAGCCCGCGCGCGGACAGCACGGTCGTCCCGGCGTGGGTGTCGGCGGCGGCGACCTCCTCGCCGATCTCCTCGAGCAGTTCGAGGTCGTGGCCGAGCATCGCGGCGATCAACTGCACCCGCTGCAGCGACGCCGTCGGGTACTCCCCGACCAGACGTCCGTTGCGCAGCACCGTCATCCGGTCGGAGATCTCGTACACCTGGTCGAGGAAGTGGGAGACGAACAGGATCGCGGTGCCGCCGTCGCGCAGCCGCCGCATCACCCGGAACAGTTCGGCCACCTCGTCGGCGTCCAGGCTGGAGGTCGGTTCGTCGAGGATCAGCACCCGCGCCGAGATCGCCGTGGCCCGGGCGATCGCGACGAGTTGCTGCACCGCGATCGGGTGATCGCCGAGGGTGGAGTCGGGCGCGATGTCGAGGTCGAGGTCGGCGAGAAGCTCTGCGGCCCTGCGGTTCATCGCCCGGTGGTCGATGCCGCCGAACCGGCGCGGCTCCCGTCCCAACAGAATGTTTTCCGCCACAGTGAGATTCGGGCAGAGGTTGACCTCCTGGTAGACCGTGCTGATGCCGGCCTCCTGCGCCTGCCGGGGCCCGGCGAACCGCTGTTCGACGCCGTCGACGACGATGGACCCGGCGTCGGTGTCGTACACCCCGGTGAGGGCCTTGATCAGCGTCGACTTACCGGCGCCGTTCTCCCCCATCAGGGCGTGGATCTCGCCCGGCAGCAGGCGGAAGTCGACCCCGTCGAGCGCCTTGACGCCCGGGAAGTCGATGGTGATGCCTCTCATCTCCACCACCGGCGTCGGTGCCGTCATCGCAGTCCTCCGGTCCGGCGGTCTCAGTACTTGCGGTCGGGCAGCGCCGCGGCTGCCTGCGCCTGGTCGAACGTCTCGTCCGGGGTGACGATCCGGGGCGGTACGCTCTCGCCGGCGACGACCTTCTTGGCGATGTCCATCAGCTCGGGTCCGAGCAGCGGGTTGCATTCGACGAGGAAGTTGAACTTGCCGTCGGCGGTGGCCTGCATCCCGTCGCGGGTGGCGTCGATGGCGACGATCTTGATGTCCTCACCGGGCTTCTTGCCCGCCGCCTCGATGGCCTCGATCGCGCCGAGCCCCATGTCGTCGTTCTGCGCGAACACGACATCGATGTCCGGATGCGCCTTGAGGAACGCCTCCATCACCTGCTTACCGCCTGACCGCGTGAAATCGCCTGTCTGCGAGGCGATCACCTTGAGATTGGGATTGGCCTTGATGGCCTCGGCGAAGCCGCTGGTGCGTTCGAGCGCGGGATCGGAACCCGTGGTGCCCTCGAGCTGGACGATGTTGACCGGGCCGGTGGCCGAGGCGAACTCCTTGACCACCCACTCACCGGCCCACCGGCCCTCCTGCACGAAGTCCGCGCCCAAGAACGTCACGTAGACGTCGGGTTCGGTGGTGTCGACGGCACGGTCGGTGAGGATGACCGGAATGCCGGCGGCCTTGGCCTCCAGCAGGACGGCGTCCCAGCCGGTGCGCACCACCGGGCTGAACGCGATCACGTCGACGCGCTGCTGGATGAACGAGCGGATCGCCGAGATCTGGTTCTCCTGTTTGCCGTTGGCGTCGGAGAACTTCAGGTCCACGTCGGCGGCCTTGGCGGCGTCCTGGATGGAGGTGGTGTTGGCAGTTCGCCAGCCACTCTCCGCGCCGACCTGGGAGAAGCCCATCGTCAGCCGTCCACCGGCGTCGCCGCCGTCGGATCTTGGCGCCGGTCCGCTGCCGCACGCCGCCAGCACACCGGCCGTCGCGATGCTCAGCACCGCGGTCAGGATTTTGTTCACGACAGCTCCTTCACAATCGGCCTATTCGTGGAATAAATGCAGGTGAAGATGGGTTTTTGAACGATTGTGCGAGATCTCGAACCGTCACCGGCCGCTGTGACCGGCGTTACACATGGACGGATGTTAACGCTCACATTCTCCGGGTGTCAACGACTTTGTTAGCGCTCACATTCACAGCGAGTTCGGGGTTGACAAAGCCGTGACCACCATCACATCATCGGCATGTTAGCGCTCACATCTTGATCGGCTGTCAAGCCGTTTTCGCCGTCCGAGACACAACTCCGGAGGATTTCTCATGCGCAGAAGCTTTGTCCGAATCGTGGGCGCGCTCGCCGTGGCGACCGCCCTGGCGAGCGCGGGCTGCGGTCGTTCGACCGCTCCCGAGGCGGCCGACAGCGGTGGTGAACGCACCGGCACGGTCGGCATCGCGATGCCGACGAAGTCCTCGGAGCGCTGGGTCGCCGACGGCGACAACATGGCCAAGCAGTTCCAGGAACTCGGCTATGACACCGATCTGCAGTACGGCGACGACATCGTGCAGAACCAGGTGTCGCAGATCGAGAACATGATCACCAAGGGCGTGCGGGTTCTGGTCATCGCGCCGATCGACGGCTCCTCGCTGACCGACACCCTCGCCCGCGCCGCCGACGCCGGCATCCCGGTGGTCAGCTATGACCGGCTGATCCGCGGCACCGACAACGTCGACTACTACGCGACCTTCGACAACTTCAAGGTCGGCGTCCAGCAGGCCACCTACATCGTCGACAAGCTCGGAGTGGCAGAAGGCAAGGGCCCCTTCAACATCGAGGTGTTCGCGGGGTCACCCGACGACAACAACGCGACGTTCTTCTTCGACGGCGCGATGAGCGTGCTGCAGCCCTACATCGACAGCGGCGCACTGGTCGTCAAGAGCGGGCAGACCTCCTTCGACCAGGTCGCCACGCTGCGCTGGGACGGCGGGCTGGCCCAGTCCCGGATGGACAACCTGCTCAGCCGCAGCTACACCAGCGGGCGGGTCGACGCGGTGCTGTCCCCCTACGACGGCATGTCCATCGGCATCATCTCGGCGCTCAAGAGCGCCGGCTACGGCACCCCGGCCAACCCGTTGCCGATCGTCACCGGCCAGGACGCCGAACTGGCCTCGGTGAAGTCGATCATCGCGGGCGAGCAGACCCAGACCGTGTTCAAGGACACCCGCGAACTCGCGAAAGCCGCTGTGCAGATGGCAGATTCGCTGCTCACCGGCGGAACCCCGGAGACCAACGACACCACGACCTACGACAACGGGGTCAAGGTGGTGCCGTCTTATCTGCTCGAACCCGTCAGCGTCGACAAGAGCAACTACCAGAAGGTGCTCGTCGACTCCGGGTACTACACCGAGGCTCAGCTGGCGTGACGGTGACCGACGCGCCGCTGCTGCTCGAGATGCGCGGCATCACCAAACGTTTCGGTCAGGTGACCGCCCTGCGCGACGTCAACCTGGCGGTGCGCCGCGGCGAGATCCACGCGATCTGCGGTGAGAACGGCGCGGGCAAGTCCACGCTGATGAAGGTGCTCAGCGGAATCTATCCGCACGGCAGCTACGACGGGGAGATCGTCTTCGACGGCAGCCCATGCGAGTTCAAGGACATCCGGTCCAGTGAGCGGTGCGGTATCGCGATCATCCACCAGGAGCTGGCGCTGGTGCCGGTGCTGTCGATCGCCGAGAACATCTTCCTCGGCAACGAGCACGCGCGGGCGGGCGTCATCAACTGGCACGAGACCATGACCCGCGCCCAGGAGCTGCTCGGCCGCGTCGGCCTCCGGGAGAACCCCAACACCCGGATCTCCGACATCGGGGTCGGCAAGCAGCAGCTCGTCGAGATCGCCAAGGCGCTGAGCAAGCGGGTGCGGCTGCTGATCCTCGACGAACCCACCGCCGCGCTCAACGACGAGGACAGCAGGCATCTGCTCGACCTCATTCTCGAGCTCAGATCCCAGGGGCTGACGTGCATCATCATCTCGCACAAGCTCAACGAGGTGATGCGGGTGGCCGACACCGTGACGATCCTGCGCGACGGCCGCACCATCGAGACCCGGCCGGTGGGACACGGGCTCACCGAGGAGCACATCATCCGCGGGATGGTGGGCCGGGACATGACCGACCGGTTCCCCGACCGTGAACCCCGCCCCATCGGCGATGTCGCGCTCGCCATCGAGAACTGGACGGTGCTGCATCCGCTGGATCAGCAGCGCCGGGTCGTCGACGACGTATCGCTGCACGTCCGGCGCGGCGAGATCGTCGGGCTGGCCGGGCTGATGGGCGCCGGCCGCACCGAGCTGGCGATGAGCGTGTTCGGGCGCAGCTACGGCAAGTACGTCAGCGGCCGGGTTGTCAAGGACGGCCGCGAGATCCGCACCCGCACGGTGCCCGAGGCCGTCGACCACGGCATCGTCTACGTCACCGAGGACCGCAAGCACTACGGGCTGAACCTGATGGACGACATCGCCCGCAGCATCACGCTGGCGTCGCTGCCGAAGGTCAGCAACCGGACGGTCATCAACGAGCACAACGAGACCATGGTCGCCGAGCGGTACCGCCGCGACATGCGCATCAAGGCCCCGTCGGTGCGGGCGACCACCGGCAACCTGTCCGGCGGCAACCAGCAGAAGGTCGTGCTGAGCAAGTGGATCTTCGCCGACCCCGACGTGCTGATCCTCGACGAACCCACCCGCGGAATCGACGTCGGCGCCAAGTACGAGATCTATCAGATCATCAATTCGCTTGCCGCCCAGGGGAAGGCCGTGATCGTCATCTCATCGGAGCTGCCCGAGCTGATCGGGCTCTGCGACCGCATCTACACGCTCAACGAGGGCCGTCTCACCGGCGAGGTGCCCCGCGAGCAGGCGACACAGGAGACGCTGATGCGCTACATGATGAAGGGACACACCGCATGACCGCCAGCCCCACGGTGGCCGCGACCCCGCGCCCATCCCAGACCCCGGAACCACCCGACGGACCCGTCACCCGGCTGAAAGCGGCGTTGCACGGCAACGTCAGACAGTACGGCATGGTGGTCGCGCTGGCGGTGATCGTGCTGCTGTTCCAGCTGTGGACCGGCGGGATCCTGCTCAAACCGCTGAATGTGACGAACATCGTTCAGCAGAACGGCTACATCCTGATCCTGGCGATCGGGATGGTCATCGTCATCATCTCCGGCCACATCGACCTGTCCGTCGGATCCATCGCCGGCTTCGTCGGCGCGATGTCGGCGGTCCTGATGATCCGCAACGACCTGCCCTGGCCGGTGGCCGTCGCGCTGTGTCTTCTGATGGGCGCGGTGATCGGTGCGTGGCAGGGGTTCTGGATCGCCTACGTCGGCATCCCGTCGTTCATCGTCACGTTGGCCGGCATGCTGCTGTTCCGCGGGGCCACCCAGTACCTGCTGGAGGGCCAGTCGATCGCCCCGTTCCCGCGCAGCTTCAGCCAGGTCAGCAGCGGGTTCCTGCCCGAGCTGGGTGAGAACAGCCTCTACCACTGGCCGACGGTGATCCTCGGGCTGGTGGTGATGGTCGCGGTGGTGTGGCAGCAGGTGCGCCAGCGACGGGCCCAGTCCCGCTACGGGTTCGAGGTGGCGCCGCGCGGCTGGTTCGTGTTCAAGTGCGCGGCGCTGGTCGCCGCTCTGGCCGCCTTCACGCTGCTGCTGGCCAGTTACCGCGGGGTGCCGGTCGTCGGCATCATCCTGGCCGTGGCGTTCGTGATCTACGCATTCGTCATGCGCAGCACGGTATTCGGGCGCCAGGTGTACGCGGTGGGCGGTAACGAGGCGGCGGCCCGGTTGTCCGGGGTGAAGACCAAGCGGACCACGTTCCTGGTGTTCGTCAACATGGGCCTGCTGTCCGCGCTGGCCGGCCTGCTGTTCGCGGCGCGGTTGAATTCGGCCACCCCGCAGGCCGGTATCGGCATGGAGCTGGAGGCCATCGCCGCGGCGTTCATCGGCGGCGCGTCGGCCAGCGGCGGCGTGGGCACCGTGCTCGGTGCCATCATCGGTGGCTTCGTGCTCGGCGTGCTCAACAACGGGATGTCCCTGCTGGGCATCGGAAGTGACATCCAGCAGGTGATCAAGGGCATGGTGCTGCTGGCCGCCGTCGGTTTCGACATCTACAACAAGAGAAAGGGTGCATCCTGACATGTCCGACGGTGGCGTCGCAGATCGGTTCGCGCACGATATCGTCACGTTCATGGGCAACTCCGCGCCGTACGGCTGGCCGTCAGCCGATGAGAAGCTGCCCGGGCTGGGACTGACCCGCGAGGAGCTGGCACGGCGGTACCAGCAGAGCCTGCAGGACCCGCCGCGGCAGATGCCCACGCCGTGACGGCCCGGTCGATGAGGCAGACCACGCCGACACGCTGGGTCCTGGCCGACGGGCGCGAACTGCTGTTCTTCGACCTGCCCGGCCGCCGCTGCGCCCCGGTGCGGGACCGCCGCCCGCTGCCCCCGCGCGACACCGCGCAGTCGGAGCTGCGGTTCGACCGCACCACCGGCGAGTGGGTCATCATCGCGGCGCTGCGCCAGGACCGCACCTACAAGCCGCCTGCCGACCAGTGCCCGCTGTGCCCCGGCCCGTCCGGGCTGACCAGCGAGATCCCCGCACCCGATTACGACGTCGCGGTGTTCGAGAACCGCTTCGCCAGCCTGTCCGGGTCCGGGGACACCCCGCTGCCGGAGTCCGGCGGCCCACCGCTGGTGCCGCGGCCGGGCCACGGACGCTGCGAGGTCGTCTGCTTCTCCAGCGCCCACACCGGTTCCTTCGCCGACCTGCCGCTGCCGCATGCCCGCCTGGTCGTCGAGGCGTGGCGGCACCGCACCCGGGATCTGTCGGCGCGGCCCGGCATCGAGCAGGTGTTCTGCTTCGAGAACCGCGGCGACGAGATCGGGGTGACGCTGACCCATCCGCACGGCCAGATCTACGGCTACCCCTATCTGACCCCGCACACCGCGGCGACGCTGCGCCAGGCGGCCGCGCACCGGGCGGCCCACGGCACCAACCTGTTCGCCGACATCCTGGAGCGCGAGACCGCCGCGGGCAAGCGGGTCATCGAGCGCACCGAGACGTTCACCGCGTTCGTGCCGTTCGCGGCGCGCTGGCCGGTCGAGGTGCACATCTACCCGAACCGGCCGGTGCACAACCTGCTCGACCTCGACGCCGCGGAACTCGACGACTTCACCGCCCTCTACCACACGGTGCTGCGCCGCCTCGACCGCCTCTACCCCGAACCCCTCCCCTACATGGCCGCGCTGCACCAGTACCGCGACACCGACGCCCAGCGCGAGGGCCGGTTCCACGCGCAGGTGATCTCCACCCGGCGCAGCGCCACCAAGCTGAAGTACCTGGCCAGTTCGGAATCGGTGATGGGCGCCTTCATCAACGATGTCACCCCCGAAGCCCTGGCGGCGACGCTGCGGGGGTTGGCGACATGACCGTCGTGCGGCACTCGGCACCGGGCCGGGTGAACCTCATCGGCGAACACACCGACTACAACCAGGGTTTCGCGTTGCCGATCGCCCTGCCCGCGCGCACCGTCGTGACGTTCGCCCCCTCGGACAGCGCCGAGATGACGGTGCACAGCGACCGTGCGCAGGCCCCGGAACGGTTTCCGCTGGACACGACGCCGGGTGCGGTCACCGGCTGGGCGGCGTACGTGGCCGGCGTCATCTGGGCGCTGCGCCGGGCCGGACATCAGGTGCCCGGCGGCACGCTGACGATCTCCGGCGGAGTCGAGATGGGCGCCGGGCTGGCGTCCTCGGCGGCGCTGGAGTGCGCCGTGCTCGGTGCGCTGCTGCGAGCCGGCGGTCTGCGCCTCGACCCGATGGAGCAGGCCCGCATCGCCCACCGCGCGGAAAACGAATACGTCGGCGCCCCAACGGGTCTGATGGACCAGCTGGCCATCCTGTTCGCCCAGCCGCGGCGGGCGCAGCTGATCGACTTCTGCCACCTCACCCTGCGCCCGGTCACCTTCGACCCCGACGCCCACGGGGTGACGCTGCTGCTGATCAACTCCCACGCCACCCACCGCCACGCCGGCGGCGAGTACGCCGAGCGGCGGGCGTCGTGCGAGCGGGCCGCCACCGCGCTCGGAGCGGCCTCGCTGCGCGACGTGCAGCACCGCGGGGAGGCGGCGCTGGCGGAGGTCGCCGACCCCGGTGCGGCGCGCCGGGCCCGGCACGTGCTGACCGAGAACCGGCGCGTCCTCGACACCGTCGAGGCCCTGCAGGCCAACGACTTCGCCGCGGCGGGACGGTTGTTCACCGCATCGCACACCTCCATGCGCGACGACTTCGAGATCACCACCGGGCACATCGACCTGATCGCCGAGGCGGCCACCGATGCCGGCGCGCTGGGCGCGCGGATGACCGGCGGCGGCTTCGGCGGCTGCGTCATCGCGCTGGTCCCCGCGCCCCGGCGGGCCGCGGTCGAGGCCGAGGTCCGGCGACGCGTCGGCGAGGCCGGCTACCGGGAGCCGACCATCACCCACATCACGGCCGGCGACGGCCCCGGCGACCGGGCCACGCCGTGACCACACACTGCGCGACCGGGACGGACTACCGGCTCGAACTGGGCTCGGCGCGGGCCACCATCTCAAGCGTGGGCGCCGCACTGCGCCGGCTGTCGGTCAACGGCACCGCCCTCACCCCCGGCTTCGAGCGCCACGCCACCGCCCCGTTCTTCTGCGGAAAAGTGTTGTCCCCCTGGCCGAATCGGGTCCGCGACGGGCGGTGGCGGCACCGCGGCCGCGTCCTGCAACTCGACATCACCGATCCCGAGCACCACACCGCACTGCACGGCCTGCTGTGCGGCACCGAGTACCGCGTGGTGCGACGGACGTCGTCCTCGGTCACCCTGGCCGCGCCGATCCTGCCGTGCGCCGGTTACCCGTTCGCGCTCGACACCACCGTCACCTACCAACTGCTCCCCGACGGTGTCGTCGTCACCCACGCCGCGCGCAACACCGGATCCGGCTGCGCGCCGGTCGCGTTCGGCGCACATCCGTTCCTGGCGATCGGCGACGTACCCACCGACGACCTGACCGTGACGGTGAACGGCGGCCACCACATCGACGTCGACGCCCGGCTGATCCCGGTGGGCATGACCGACGTCGCGGGCACCGGCTGGGATCTGCGCCGTGGCCGCCGGGTCGGCGACCTCGACCTCGACGACTGCTGGGCGGTGCCGCGCTGGAGCACCCACACGCTGCGGGCCCCGGACGGACGCACGGTGTCCCTGCGCGCGGACCACGACTTCGGGTACCTGCACGTGTTCATCACCCGGGAGTTCCCGACGCCCGCCGGGCCCGTCACCGCGATCGCACTGGAGCCGATGACCGCCCCGGCCGACGCCCTCAACTCCGGCACCGGCCTGCGCTGGCTGGAGCCCGGTGAGGTGTTCTGCGCGTCCTGGGCGGTCCGCTACGACGAGTCCGGTTAGAGGATCGGCCGTCCGCCGGTCACCGCGACCCGCGCCCCGGTGACGTAGCTGGCCTCATCGGAGGCCAGCATCACATACACCGGTGCCAGTTCGGCCGGCTGCCCGGCACGGCCCAGCGGGGTGTTCTCACCGAACCGCTTGACCTTCTCCGGCGGCATCGTCGCCGGGATCAGCGGTGTCCAGATCGGCCCCGGCGCGACGCTGTTGGCGCGGATCCCCTTCTCCCCCAACAGCTCGGCGAGGCTGGCCGAGAAGTTCGCGATCGCCGCCTTGGTCGCGGCGTACGGCGCCAACTTCGGATTGGGCATGTCGGAGTTGACCGACGAGCTGCCGATGATCGAGGCGCCGGGGCCCATGTGCGGCAGCGCCGCCTTCACCAGATAGAAGTACGCCCCGATGTTGAGCCGGAACGTGTAGTCCCACTCCTCGTCGGTGATCTCGTCGAGGCTGTCGTGCGTCATCTGGTAGGCGGCGTTGTTCACCAGGATGTCGATGCCGCCGAACTCCGCGACGGCCCGGTCGATCACCGCGCGGCAGTGCGCCGGGTCGGCGAGGTCACCGGGCACCAGCACGCACCTGCGTCCGGCCTCGTGCACGTAGCGCTGCACCTCCTCGGCGTCCTCGTGCTCGTTGAGGTAGGCGACCAGCACGTCGGCCCCCTCGCGCGCGTACGCGATCGCCGCGGCCCGCCCGATCCCGCTGTCGCCGCCGGTGATCACCGCGCGCTTGCCGGTGAGCCGGCCGGAGCCGCGGTAGCTGGTCTCCCCGCAGTCGGGCACGGGATCCATCGCGCTCTGCACGCCGGGCGGGGTCTGTTGCTGTTCGGGGAAGCTCATCATCGGCCTTTCGTCGCGTCCGGATCCCCGGGTACCCAGGGGCGCCTCGCCTACACAACCCCGCGAGATTCATTAGCTGACGTGCGATCTCGTGGCTACCCTCGACGCCGTGGGTACCCCAGTGAGGTTCGAGGCCGCCAGCGCCAAGATCGTCAACTTCGCCACCGAGATCGACGAGCAGACCGTCGAGCAGGCCAGGCAGACGGCGGCGCTGCCGTTCGTGTGCCCGCATGTCGCCCTGATGCCCGACGCGCACGTCGGCAAGGGCGCCGCCGTCGGCACCGTGATCCCCACCGTCGGCGCGGTGATCCCCGCGGCCGTCGGCGTGGACATCGGCTGCGGGATGATCGCCGCCCGCACCGTGTTCACCGCCAACGACATTGCGGGTAGGGACCTTTCGCTGCTGCGCGCGTCGCTGGAGTCGGCGATCCCGCTCAGCCCGGGCAACTACAACCGGTCGCTGCGGCGTTATCCGTTCACCGCGGACCGGGTGCGACGGCTGGAGACGCTGGCCGCCGAGCACGGGGTGGACCTGTCGCACTCGCCGAAGTGGAAGGAGCAGCTGGGCAGCCTGGGCGGCGGGAACCACTTCATCGAGCTGTGCGTCGACGACGACGGGCAGGTGTGGATGTTCCTGCACTCCGGGTCCCGCGGCGTCGGCAACAAGATCGCCACCCACCACATCGAGGTGGCCAAGCGGCTGTGCCGGCGCGATGGGGTCGAGCTGCCCAACCGCGACCTGGCCTATCTGACCGAGGGCACCGCCGAATTCGACCGCTACATCGCCGATCTCGGGTGGACGCAGCAGTTCGCGCTGGCCAACCGCGAGGAGATGATGGACCGGTTCCGGCAGGCGCTGGCCCGCTGGATGCGCGCCGACCCGGACGGCGTCGAGACCGAACGGATCAACACCCATCACAACTACACCGCCACCGAACGGCACGGCGGCACCGACGTGTGGGTGACCCGTAAGGGTGCGGTGGCCGCGCACGCGGGCCGGCTGGGGGTGATCCCGGGGTCGATGGGCACGCGGTCCTACATCGTGCGCGGCAAGGGCAACCCGGACAGCCTGTGCAGCGCCCCGCACGGTGCGGGCCGGCGGTACTCGCGCAGCGAGGCGCGACGGCGGTTCACCGCCGCGGACCTCAAGTCCCGCATGGCGGGGATCGAGTACCGGCACGGCGAGGCGTGGGTCGACGAGATCCCGGACGCCTACAAGCCGATCGACACCGTGATGGCCGATTCGCGCGATCTCGTCGAGGTGGTGACCAGCCTGCGGCAGGTGCTCAACGTCAAGGGCACCTGACGCGGGGCGGGTGTGACGGGTGTTCACTACGATTGGGGTCATGGCCGAACCGCGCCGCCGGCTCTCCCCTGAGGAGCGCCGCCGGGAACTGCTCGCGCTGGGCGCGGAGGTGTTCGGTCAGCGTCCCTACGACGAGGTCCGCATCGACGAGATCGCCGAACGCGCCGGGGTCTCGCGCGCGCTGATGTACCACTACTTCCCGGACAAGCGCACGTTCTTCGCCGAGGTGATCCGCGCGGAGAGCGAGCGGTTGTTCGAGGTCACCAACACCCCGCCCGACCCGAGCCTGAGCCTGTTCGACCAGCTGCGGTGCGGGGTGCTGGCGTATCTGCGCTACGACGAGGACCATCCGCACGGCGCGTGGGCGGCCTACGTCGGGGTCGGGCGTTCGGATCCGGTGCTGCGCGAGACCGAGGACGTCGACACCGAGCGCCAGGCGCAGCGGATCCTCGGCCGTATCCGCGCCGCGGTCGGCGACCAGCTCGACGACAAGGTCGAACGGGACCTGCGCGTCACCGTCTACGGCTGGCTGGCGTTCACGCTGGAGATGTGCAGACAACGCCTCCTCGATCCGTCGATCGACGCCGATCAGGTCGCCGCCGCCTGCGCCCACGCGCTGCTCGACGCGATCCACCGGGTGCCCGGCATTCCGCAGGTGCTGCGCGACGCGGTGTCACCCGAGCACCGCTGACCTGCGGCTTCGGTCGGCTTGTCGGGTCCTGTCGGTGACGGGGTACACCATGGAGGCAATGAGCAGACCCGCCCTCGACCGGTTCAGCGAGCTGACCCGGGAGTGGTTCGCCGGCACCTTCGCCGAACCGACGCCCGCCCAGGCCGACGCCTGGGCGGCGATCGCCGACGGCGACAACACCCTCGTCATCGCCCCGACCGGCTCGGGTAAGACGCTCGCGGCGTTCCTGTGGGCCATCGACCAGCTGGCCGCCCGGCCCGCCCCGGAACCCGAGCGCGCCGGCACCCAGGTGCTGTACGTGTCGCCGCTCAAGGCGCTCGCCGTCGACGTCGAACGCAACCTGCGCACCCCGCTGACCGGGATCGCGCGGGTGGCCGAGCGCCGCGGGCTGCCGCCGCCGGACATCACCGTCGGCGTCCGGTCCGGCGACACCACCCCCGCGCAGCGCCGCGAGTTGATCGCCCGCCCGCCCGACATCCTGATCACCACGCCGGAGTCGCTGTTTCTGATGCTGACCTCGGCGGCGCGCGACACCCTGGCTGCGGTGCGCACCGTGATCGTCGACGAGGTGCACGCCGTGGCGGGCACCAAACGCGGTGCGCATCTGGCGCTGTCGCTGGAGCGTCTGGACCAGCTGCTGGAGTCACCGGCGCAGCGGATCGGGCTGTCGGCCACCGTGCGCCCGCCCGAGGAGGTGGCGCGTTTTCTGTCCGGGCAGGCGCGCACGACGATCGTCGCGCCGCCGGCGGCCAAGACGTTCGACCTGTCGGTGCAGGTGCCGGTGCCCGACATGGCCAATCTGGAGAACAACACCATCTGGCCCGACGTCGAGGAACGCATCGTCGACCTGATTGAGGCGCACAACTCGTCGATCGTGTTCGCCAACTCGCGGCGGCTGGCGGAGCGACTCACCTCGCGGCTCAACGAGATTCACGCCGAACGCCTCGGCGTCGAACTGGACACCGGTCCCAACCCGGGGGTGGCGGGCGGCGCCCCCGCACACATCATGGGCAGCGGTCAGGCCTCGGGCGCCCCGCCGCTGCTGGCCCGCGCGCACCACGGCTCGGTCAGCAAGGAGCAGCGCGCCCAGGTCGAGGACGACCTCAAGAGCGGACGGCTCAAGGCCGTCGTCGCCACGTCCAGCCTGGAGCTGGGCATCGACATGGGCGCCGTCGACCTGGTGATCCAGGTGGAGACCCCGCCGTCGGTGGCCAGCGGTCTGCAGCGCATCGGCCGCGCCGGCCACCAGGTCGGCGAGATCTCCCAGGGCGTGCTGTTCCCGAAGCACCGCACCGATCTGATCGGCTGCGCGGTGACGGTCAAACGCATGCTGGCCGGGCAGATCGAGACGCTGAAGGTGCCGACCAACCCGCTGGACGTGCTGGCCCAGCACACCGTGGCGGCGTGTGCGCTGGAGCCGATCAGCGCCGACGAGTGGTTCGACACGGTGCGCCGCGCCGCCCCGTTCGCGACGTTGCCGCGCAGCGCGTTCGAGGCGACGCTGGACCTGCTGTCGGGCAAGTACCCGTCGACCGAGTTCGCCGAGCTGCGGCCGCGGCTGGTGTACGACCGCGACACCGGGACGCTGACCGCTCGGCCCGGTTCGCAGCGGCTGGCCGTCACCAGCGGCGGCGCGATCCCCGACCGCGGCATGTTCACCGTGTACCTCGCCAGCGAGTCCGAAAAGCCTTCGCGGGTCGGCGAACTCGACGAGGAGATGGTCTACGAGTCGCGTCCCGGCGACGTCATCTCGCTGGGCGCCACCAGCTGGCGGATCACCGAGATCACCCACGACCGGGTGCTGGTGATCCCGGCCCCGGGCGAGCCCGCGCGGTTGCCGTTCTGGCGCGGCGACGGGGTCGGCAGGCCCGCAGAACTCGGCGCCGCCGTCGGCGCGTTCACCGGTGAGCTGTCCCGGCTCGACAAGGACGAGTTCGCCGACCGGTGCCGGGCAATGGGTTTCGACGAGTTCGCCACCGACAACCTGTGGCGGCTCATCGACGACCAGCGGCAGGCCACCGGTGTGGTGCCGTCGGACACCACGTTCGTCGTCGAGCGGTTCCGCGACGAGCTCGGCGACTGGCGGGTCATCCTGCACTCCCCCTACGGCCTGCGGGTGCACGGCCCGCTGGCGCTGGCGGTGTCGCGGCGGCTGCGGGAGCGCTACGACATCGACGAGAAGCCCACCGCCTCCGACGACGGCATCATCGTGCGGCTGCCCGACACCGAGGACGCACCGCCCGGCGCCGATCTGTTCGTGTTCGACGCCGACGAGATCGAACCGATCGTCACCGCCGAGGTCGGTGGCTCGGCGCTGTTCGCGTCGCGGTTCCGCGAGTGCGCGGCCCGCGCGCTGCTGCTGCCGCGCCGGCATCCCGGAAAGCGCTCACCGCTGTGGCATCAGCGCCAGCGCGCCGCGCAACTGCTCGACGTGGCACGCAAATACCCGGACTTCCCGATCGTGCTGGAGGCGGTGCGGGAGTGCCTGCAGGACGTCTATGACGTGCCCGCGCTCGTCGAGCTGATGCACCGGGTGGCCCAGCGCAGGCTGCGGGTGGTGGAGGTCGAGACCCAGACCCCGTCGCCGTTCGCGGCGTCGCTGCTGTTCGGTTACGTCGGGGCGTTCATGTACGAGGGCGACAGCCCGCTGGCCGAACGCCGCGCCGCCGCCCTGTCGCTGGACAGCGTGCTGCTCGCCGAGCTGCTGGGCCGCGTGGAGCTGCGCGAGCTGCTGGACCCGAAGGTCGTCGAGAACACCACACGACAGCTGCAGCACCTGGCCGAGGACCGCCGCGCCCGCGACGCCGAGGGCATCGCCGACCTGCTGCGCCGGCTGGGCCCGTTGACCGAGGCGGAGATCGCCGAGCGCTGCACCACCCCGGAGGTGGGTGCCTGGCTGGACGGGCTGCGCGCCGCCAAGCGGGCGCTGACCGTGTCGTACGCCGAGCGCACCTGGTGGGTGGCCGTCGAGGACATCGGCCTGCTGCGCGACGCGGTCGGCGTCGCGGTGCCGGTCGGGGTGCCGACGGCGTTCACCGAGTCGGTCGCCGACCCGCTGGTCGACCTGCTGGGCCGCTACGCGCGCACCCGAGGGCCGTTCACCACCCGCGACGCGGCGGCCCGGTTCGGGCTGGGGCTGCGGGTCGCCTCCGACGTGCTGGGCCGGATGGCGGTGGACGGCAAGCTGATTCGCGGCGAGTTCAGCACCGCCGACACCGCGACAGGTGCGGTCGGCGAGTCCGAGGAGTGGTGCGACGCCGAGGTGCTGCGGATCCTGCGGCGCCGGTCGCTGGCGGCGCTGCGCGCCCAGGTCGAGCCGGTCAGCACCGCCGCCTACGGCCGGTTCCTGCCCGCGTGGCAGCAGGTCGGTTCGGCGCACGGCGTCGACGGTCTGGCCGCGGTGATCGATCAGCTTGCGGGCGTGCCGATTCCGGCGTCGGCGGTGGAGCCGCTGGTGTTCGGTCAGCGGGTGCGCGACTACCAGCCCGCGATGCTCGACGAGCTACTGGCCAGCGGCGAGGTGATGTGGTCGGGCGCCGGCCAGATCGGCGGCGGCGACGGCTGGGTGGTGTTCCACGGCGCCGAGACCGCTCCCATGACGCTGGCCGACCCGATCGAGATCGAGTTCACCGACACCCACCGGGCGATCCTGGACACGCTGCACGGCGGCGGCGCCTACTTCTTCCGCCAGCTGGCCGACAACCCCACCGAGGAGCACAAGCGGGCGCTGTGGGAGCTGGTGTGGGCCGGCTGGGTCACCGGCGACACGTTCGCCCCGGTGCGCGCGATGCTGATGGGCACCCGCCGCAGCGGCCGCAAAGCCGCCCCCGCGCACCGGCAGCGCCAGCGTGCCCCGCGGTTGAGCAGCTACAGCATCGCCCACGCCCAGACCCGCAACACCGATCCGACGGTGGCCGGGCGGTGGTCGGCGCTGCCGGCTGCCGAGCCGGAGTCCACGGTGCGGGCGCACTTCCGGGCCGAGCTGCTGCTGCACCGCCACGGTGTGGTCACCAAGGGCGCGGTCGGCGCGGAGGGGGTGCCCGGCGGCTTCGCGACGCTGTACAAGGTGCTGACGGCGTTCGAGGACGTCGGCCGGTGCCAGCGCGGGTATTTCGTCGAGTCGCTGGGCGGGGCGCAGTTCGCGGTGGCGTCGACGGTCGACCGGCTGCGCACCTACTCCGATGAGGTGGAGCCCGACCATCGTGAGTACGCCGCGGTGGTGCTGGCCGCCGCTGATCCGGCGAACCCGTACGGCGCCGCGCTGCCGTGGCCGGCGAAGCGGACCGGCGATGCCGGCGGCGACGACGTCACGCACCGGCCGGGTCGTAAGGCCGGCGCCCTGGTGGTGCTGGTCGACGGTGAGCTGGTGTGCTTCCTGGAGCGCGGCGGCCGGTCGCTGCTGAGCTTCTCCGCCGACCCCGACGCACACCTCGCGGCGGGGGCGGCGCTGGCGGAACTGGTCGGCAGCGGCCGCGTCGGCGGTCTGCTGGTGGAGAAGGTCAACGGGGTGCCGGTGCTGGAGCCGGGTGCGCAGGGCGAGCGCGCCGCGGTGCAGGGCGCCCTGCTCGGGTCCGGATTCGCGCGGACACCGCGCGGCCTGCGGTTACGGTAAAGCCCTATGCCCGAAGGCGACACCGTCTACCGCGCCGCCACCAAGCTGCGAGAGGCACTGGTGGGCAAGGCGCTGACCCGCTGCGATGTGCGGGTGCCGAAGTTCGCGACCGTGGACCTGACCGGGTGCGTGGTCGACGAGGTGCTCAGCCGCGGTAAGCACCTGTTCATCCGCGTCGGCGACGCCAGCATCCACTCGCACCTGAAGATGGAGGGCGCGTGGCTGATCGACGGGCAGATCCGCCGGGTGCCGGAGTTCAAGATCCGGATCCTGTTGGCGACGGCCGATTCCCGCGCCGCCGGCGTGGATCTGGGCGTGCTGGAGATCCTGCGGCGCGACCAGGACATGGAGGCCGTCGCGCATCTAGGGCCGGATCTGCTCGGCGACGACTGGGAGCCGCGCGTCGCGCGCGACAACCTCGTCGCCGAGCCGGACCGGCCGCTGGCCGAGGCGTTGCTCGACCAGCGGGTGATGGCCGGCGTCGGCAACGTCTACGCCAACGAGTTGTGTTTCGTCACCGGGTATCTGCCGACCACCCCGGTGGGCGCCGTCAAGGATCCGCTGCGGATGGTGCAGCGGGCGCGAGACATGCTGTGGCTCAACCGTTCCCGGGTCAACCGCACCACCACCGGAGACACCCGCGGCGGCCGGGACCTGTGGGTGTACGGCCGCAGGGGTAAACCGTGCCGGCGCTGCGGCACCCCGATCCGGTGGGACGACTCCGGCGATCGGGTCTCCTACTGGTGCCCGAACTGCCAGCGCTAGTCAGCGCGCGTAGTAGTCGTTGCCGCGCGCGAACTCCACGAACGTGCACGCCTCGTCGCCGACCGTCCACGCGTCATGCCCAGGCGGGAGCAGCATGACGTCGCCCGCCGAGAACACCTCCTCGGAGCCATCGGCCATCCGCACCGCCAGCGCGCCACTGAGGACGACGGCGACGTGCGGTAGCTCGCACAACTCGGTACCCGCATAGTCCTTGAGATCGTTCGACCACCTGGCGCCCTTGTCGAAGGTCACCTGCGTCACCGACACCCCGTCGAGGACGGCGGTGCGTTTGGAGATCAGCCCGTGCACGTCACTCTCGATGTCGGCGAACCGAGCCTTCTGCATCGCGGGGTTGTAGCTGCCCATCGTCGGTTGATACCACCCGCGACGCCAGTTTGGCCAGAGTAATACTCAGCGCGGCACCGGGACACCGAAACTACGGTTGTTGACGAAAATCCACGGAATTCCGTCATCTTCCGTAGTTTCGGCACCGGCATAGGACCGGTCTCAGGGCAGGGCGAGGCGGACGATCTTGCGCACCACGGTCGCGAACTGGCGCGGCAGCGACCCGCTGTTGTACGGGATGCCGTAGCGGCCGCAGATCTCGCGCACCTGCGTGGAGATCTCCGCGAGCCGGTGGGCCGGGATGTCCGGGAACAGGTGGTGTTCGATCTGGAACGACAGGTTGCCGGACAGGATGTGGAACAGCTTCCCGTCGGGGCGAGCGAAGCGACGGGGGAAGAGACCGGTGAGGTTCGCCGATCCGAGCACCTGGCGGAAGTACCACTGGCCGCGAGTCTCGGCCTTGGTCTCCTCGACGGAGAACTCCTGGACGTCGTCGGGAAAGTGCCCGCAGAAGATGATCATGTACGACCACACGTTGCGGATCAGGTTGGCGGTCAGGTTGCCGGTGAGCACCCACGGCGCGAACGGCCCGGCCAGCAGCGGAAACGCCACGTAGTCCTTGAGCGTCTGGCGTCGGGTCTTGCGCCAGATGCCTTCGAGGATCTCGCGTTTCTCGGCCACCGTGACCTCGCCGGCGAGGATGCGTTCGGTCTCGAGATCGTGCAGCGCGACACCGTACTGGAACAGCACCATCAGCAGGAACGCGTAGACGGGGTTGCCCAAGAAGTACGGCTTCCACGGCTGGTCCTTGCTGATCCGCAGGATGCCGTAGCCGACGTCGCGGTCCATGCCGACGATGTTGGTGTAGGTGTGGTGCATGTAGTTGTGCGAGTGTCGCCACTGGTCACTCGGGCAGGCGGTGTCCCACTCGAACGCACGGCTGGACAGCGCCGGATCGTTCATCCAGTCGTACTGGCCGTGCATGACGTTGTGGCCGATCTCCATGTTGTCGAGGATCTTCGCCACGCCCAGCATCGCAGTGCCGGCCAACCAGAACGGCGGGAACACCCCGCCGAACAGCAGCGCCCGGCCGGCGACCTCAAATCCCCGTTGGGCCTTGACCATTCGGCGGATGTAGGTGGCGTCGCGCTCGCCGAGGTCGGCGATGACGCTCTCCTTGAGGGCGTCGAGTTCGCGGCCGAACGCCTCGGCCTGCTCGGCGGTCAGCGTGACGGTGTGCCCGGCGACGGTCTTCTCGAGCGTCCGGGGTTGTGTCGTTGTGAGAGTCATGTCTTCTCCTAGAGGGCAGGTCTTAAAGCAGCAGGTCTTTAAAGCAGGAGGTCGACGTCGCCGACGGGCGCGGACACGCAGATCTGCACGTCCTCGGCGTCGGGACCCGACACCGCTCCGGTGATCAGGTTCTTCACCACGCCGTGGGTCTTGCGGCGGGTGCAGCTGTGGCAGATGCCCATCCGGCATCCGCTCTCGGGGGTCAGCCCGGCGGCCTCGGCCTGCTCCAGCAGGGGGCGGCCGTCGTCGGTGACCGTCGTCCCGGACTTGGTGAAGCGAACCGCGCCGCCCGATGCGACGGTCGTCAACCGGGGTGGCACAAAGCTTTCCGAACGGGCCTGCGGGCAGTGCGTCTTCACGGCGTCGACGAGTTCGGCGGGGCCGCACACGTAGACCGCGGTGTCGCTGTCGAGGTCGGGCATCGCCTTGGCCAGATGTGCGGGGCCGAAGCGGCCGTCGAGGTCGGAGCCGTCGGTCGCGCGGGTGTAGCCGTGCAGCACCCGCACCCCGGTCATCGCGGCCAGCTCGGCGCGGTAGCAGGCCTCGTCGGCGCCGCGCGCGTAGTGCAGGAACGCGATCTCGCCCGCGAAGCGCTCGGCTCGCAGGGTGCGCAGCATCGACATCACCGGGGTGATGCCGCTGCCGCCGGAGATGAACAGGATCCGGTGGGGGCGTTCGGCCGGCAGCACGAAGTCGCCGGCGGCGTCGCTCAGGCCGACGACCATGCCGGGGCTGGCGTGCTCGTAGAGGTAGGTGGAGACCAGCCCGCCGTCGTGGCGGCCGATGGTCAGCTCGAGGTGGCCGGCGTTCTCCGCGCAGGCCGGTGAGTAGGGGCGGACACGGCGCCGACCGTCGATCTCGACGGCGAGGTTGACGTGCTGACCTGCCCGGAAGCCGGTGAACGCACGGTTGGGGCGCAGGGTCAGGGTGACGGCGCGCGGCGTCGGCCGCGTGACGGCGACGACCTGGGCGCGGGCCTCGGCGTCGGTCCAGGTCGGGGCGACGAGCTCGGTGTAGCGGTCCACTCCGTGCGGCCCGGTGAGCAGGTCGATCAGCGGTGACCGGAGCACCCGCCGGGCCAACGTTCCAGTGGAATTTCCAGTGAACATATGTACACCGTGCACGACGGCGAGGGCCCGATCAATGGGTTTATCCGGTTTGTGGGCGCCCTCACATTCAGTGAACACTTGTTTCAATTGCGTGAACACCGCCCCGGCGCGCATCAGGATCATTTGCTGGATTCCGGTATTTCTTGCACATGCAAGTACTGCAGGTTTGTCGGCGAGATTCGTAATTCGTAGTGACTCAAGCGCTATTCACGCGAAATCCGAAGTACTTCCCGCCTGCAGAAACGAGATGCGAATCACGCCGTCGGACGTTATTTCCATAAGTTGACTTATGGTTAACCAATTGTTCTAGTTCGTTAAATTAGCTGAGCGCCCGCCCCTTGAGGCGTCACC
Organism: Mycolicibacterium phlei; assembly: GCF_001583415.1. The sequence continues at coordinate 1,591,939 of NZ_CP014475.1, read as the reverse complement.
TGCGCATCGGGGCGTGAATCAGTGCGGTCGACTTCGCTCTGAGGCGCCTGACCGCGGGGAGAACGACATGGCTGGAATGAACAGGGGACGTCATCGGAGGAACCCCCGCACGACGAGCCCACAGGCGATCTACCCGCACTTCACCCTGCGCGCCGAGGACCACGCGGCGACCAGCCTCGAGCCGGCCACCGCGGCGCACTACTCGCGCTACATCGGCCGGGTCGGCGCACTGGCCGTGGCGCTCGGCATCGGCGTCGTGGTCGGCACCGGCCACCACGGCCTGGCCGTCGCCTACGCGGACACCGACTCCGCCTCCGACGACCCCGGCACCGGCGGCATGCAGGTCAGCAGTTCCGGTGGGCGCATCGACTCCGACGACGACACCGATCAGGTCACCGACGCCGATGAACTACCGGCAGACGACGACGAATCCGCCGGCGAGGACACCACCGCATCCGAGCCCGCCAGTGAGCCGGAAACGACCCCCGCCGACGACGCCGAGTCGGCCCCCACCGAGCAGACCGACGCGACACCGGCACGCAGCGACAAGGACCGTCCCGCCGCCGAAATCGGTTCGCAGCACGACACATTCACCCCGGCGGCCAGCGACACGACCGTCATCGACTCGACTCTGCAGTCGGTCGGCCGGGCCGGTGCCACGTCCGTCGGCGTCGAGGACGTCACGCTGAACCAGGTGGCCCACCACGCCACGATCGCCCCGCCGACGTTCGCGTCGGCGACCGCGGTCAACCCGCTGCAGGCGGTGCTGGCCGCACCCAAGGCCGTCGTCGACCTCGCGCACACCGTCGTCGCCGCCCTGCTGACCCCGATCTTCGGCACCCCGTCGGCTCCGGCTCAGCCGCCGCTGCTGTGGGCGATGCTGGAGTTCGTCCGCCGCGAGGTCCAGCGCACCTTCTTCAACCGCACTCCCCTGGCCGTCAACCAGGAGATCACCCTGGTGCTCAAGCCCGGCGAGGAAAGCGACCCGATCTCCTTCCACGTGCACGACTTCGACGGCGAGAGCCTGAAGTACTACGTGCCGACGCAGGGTGTCGCCGGCGGGCCGACGCACGGCTCGGTCACCGTCGACCAGGCCACCGGCACCTTCACCTACACCCCCGACCCCGGCTTCACCGGCACCGACGAGTTCCGGCTCACCGTGAGCGATGCGCAGACCCGACCGCACCTGCACGGCCTGCTCGGCTTCCTGCGCCCGCACTGGGGCCACACCGACTCGGCGAAGATCACCATCACCGTGGTCTCCGCGGCCCAGCCCCCGGTCACCGCGGACGACCGCTTCGTGGCCGAGCAGGGCAAGACCATCGTCGGCAACGTGCTGGCCAACGACAGCGCCCTGGACGGCGAAACCCTCACCGCCGCACTGGTCACCGGGCCGCGCTACGGGAAACTGGCGTTCTCGGTGGACGGTTCGTTCACCTACGAGCCCGATCCCGAGTATCACGGCATGGACAGCTTCGTCTACACGGCGTTCAACGGCGAACTCAGCAGCACCGGCCGGGTGGACATCGTCATCACGCCGGTCAACCGCGCACCGGTCGGCGTCGACGACGCGTACACCACCAGCGAGGACACGGCCGTCACCGGCAACGTGCTGACCAACGACCGCGACCCCGACGGTGACGCCGTCACCGCGGTGCTCGACACCCCCGCCGCGCACGGCGATGTCGAACTCAACGCCGACGGCTCGTTCACCTACACCCCGCACGCCGACTACCACGGCGAGGACACGTTCACCTACACCGTCTCCGATGGGCAGGGCGGCACCGCGGACAGCACCGTCACGATCACCGTCAACCCGGTCAACGACGCGCCGGTCGCCAACGACGACCGCTTCACCGTCGCCGAGGACGGCACGCTCACCGGCAAGGTGCTGGCCAACGACACCGACGCCGACGCCGACACGCTCACCGCGTCACTGGTCAGCGGGCCCAGCCACGGCACCCTCACCCTCAACGACGACGGCAGCTTCACCTACACGCCGAACGAGAACTACTACGGCACCGACACATTCAGCTACGCCGTGTCCGACGGCACCGCGGTCAGCGACGTCGCGACGATCACCTTCGAGATCACCCCGGTCAACGACGCGCCGGTCGCTGACAACGACACGTTCACGGTGGCCGAGGACGGCTCGCTGCACGACTCGGTCCTGGCCAACGACCGCGAGGTCGACGGTGACACGGTCACCGCGACGCTGGTGACGGGCCCGGCGAACGGTGCGCTCACGCTCAACGGCGACGGCAGCTTCACCTACGTGCCCGACGCCGACTTCAGCGGCACCGACAGCTTCACCTACCAGACCTCCGACGGCGAGCTGACCAGCAACACCGCCCTGGTCACCATCGTGGTGACCCCGGTCAACGACGCCCCGGTGGCCAAGGACGACGACTACACCGTCGGCGAGGGCACCCAGCTGACCGGCAACGTCCTGGACAACGACACCGACACCGACGGCGATCGGCTTACCGCCGAGGTGGTTTCGGGTCCGAGCCACGGCTCGCTGACGCTCAACGCCGACGGCACGTTCACCTACACGCCCGAGGCGGACTACAACGGCACCGACAGCTTCACCTACGCCGCCGGCGACGGCCGCCTCGGCGACACCGCCGTGGTGACCATCTCCGTGACCGCCGTCAACGACGCCCCGGTCGCGGTCAACGACGAGTACACGATCGGCGAGGACAGCGCCCTCACCGACAACGTGCTGACCAACGACTTCGACCCCGACAACGACGATCTCAGCGCCGCAGTGGTTTCCGGGCCGACACACGGCTCGCTGAAGCTCAACGCCGACGGCACGTTCACCTACACACCCGAGGCGGACTACAACGGCACCGACAGCTTCGTCTACTCGGTGACCGACGCGAAGAACGCGACGAGCAACCTCGCGACGGTGACCATCAACGTCACGCCGGTCAACGACGCGCCGGTGGCCACCGACGACTCGTACACGACCGACGAGGGCACCCAGCTGACCGGCGACGTGCTGACCAACGACACCGACATCGACGGCGACACGCTCACCACGTCGCTGGTGGGTGCACCGACGCACGGCAAGCTGGACTTCAACGCGGACGGCACCTTCACCTACACGCCGGACGAGAACTTCAACGGCACCGACATTTTCGTGTACCGGGTCAGCGACGGCGGCACCACCACCAGGCTCGGCACGGTCACCATCACCGTCACCCCGGTCAACGACGCGCCGGTGACCGTCGACGGCTCCGTGAAGATTACCGAGGACACCACCCACAGCGGTAACGTCCTCAACCACGTCACCGACGCCGACGGCGACACCCTGACCACGACGGTGCACACCGAGCCGAACAACGGCACGCTGCACCTGCAGGCGGACGGCAGTTACACCTACACCCCGAACACCGACTACACCGGCACCGACAGCTTCAGCTACACCGTCTCCGACGGCACGCTCACGAGCGACGTCGCGACGGTGACGATCACGGTGACGGCCGTCAACGACGCACCGGTGGCCGGCGATGACACCGTCACCACCAACGAGGACACCGCCGTGCAGGGCAACGTGCTGACCAACGACACCGACGTCGACGGCAAGACGACCATCGCGTCGATGACCGTCGTGACCGGACCCACCAAGGGCACCCTCGATCTCAACACGGCCACAGGCGAATTCACCTACACGCCGGCGGCGGACGTGAACGGCACCGACACCTTCACCTATACGATCACCGACAGCGACGGCGCGACCAGCAACACCGCGACCGTCACGATCACGATCACGGCGGTCAACGACGCACCGGTGGCCAGCGACGACGCGTACTCGGTGAACCAGGGTCAGACGCTGACGGTCTCCGGCCCCGGCGTGGTCGGCAACGACTTCGACGTCGACGGTGACGCGATCACCGCCACGCTGGTCAACGGGCCCGCCAGCGGCACCGTGACTTTGAACAAGGACGGGTCGTTCACCTACACCCCGACGGCCGGCTTCAGCGGGACGGACAGTTTCACCTACCAGCTCAGCGACGGCACCACGACCGGCAACATCGCCACCGTCAGCATCACCGTCGTGGACAACATCGCCCCGGTGGCGATCGACGTGCAGACGATCGACAGCGGCGTGCGCGACTCGGGGCTGTCCAGCGAGGGCCTGATCAGCAAGGGCGATCAGATCGTGTTCACGTTCAGCGAGCCGATCGACCCGAGCTCGATCCTGGCCGGCTGGGACGGCACCGCCCCCGCCAACGTGGTGGTCCGGGCGTATGACGCCACGGTCCTCGGCTTCCCCACCGAGAACGGGTACGACAGCCTGGTGGTGTACGACGCGGCCAACCAGGAGCTGCTGCCCTTCGGCCGGATCGACCTGGGTCGGGCGGACTACGTGACCGGTGGCAACGGCGAGTACGTCACCTTCGGCGCGACCGGCGACCCGTCGACGATGACCCTGGCCGGCAACACGCTGACGATCACCATCGGCACGTACCAGTCGGAGTTCACGGGTGTCGTCCGTGCGTACGGCCTGGGCTGGAGCAAGCTGACGTGGACGCCGGCGGAGGGCATCACCGATCTCGCGGGCAATCCGCTGACCCCCGCCCCGGTCATCGAGTCCGGCGGCAACGACCGGGACTTCTGAGCGCCCGATTCGGCATCGGCACTGGTCAGTACCGTGCCGGCCGGTATCGAAATCTCAGTGAACGTGTGCACACCGGGGATGCGCGATCGTCGGATCGACGCATCCCCGGCCACCGTTGACCCCCTGAGATTCGCTGAACAGTTGTATCTATTTCGAGTCGCAATGAAATGACAACCCCGGCGCAGTTGCGGGACGAATCAAGATCATTTGCTGAGATGGCTTTACTAATTCACGGACTTATCTCGGCGACATGCCCACCAGTGGTAAGCCCTGCGGATTCCGCGCTGAACCGGCTACTTGAGCACGGATTATGCGCACTCAACGCGCTTTCGATGCGGAACTTTTCCGATTCGCCGGGGAATTGACCACCAACGGTAGCGTTATGCTGGCATTATTTAACAGGTAAGTTAAATTAGCTGACGCTCCCCCACAGCGGTCGGTCTCCATACCCTGCGTCGGGTGGGCAGCAGAGCGAGCGGATTCGCCCAGGCGGCGCAGACGGCGGGAGACTGACAGTGACCGATGTGCGTGGACAGCGCGTCGACCGCACCCGGGGTCGTCACCGGAGAAACAACCGCACATCCGCTCCGCAGGCGGTATACCCGCACTTCACCCTGCGCCCCGACGACCGCGACGCGACCGCCGCGTTCGAACCGGCGACGGCGGCGAACTACTCGCGCTACATCGGCCGCGTCGGCGCGCTGGCGGTGGCGCTCGGCATCGGCGCCGTGGTGGGCACCGGCCATCACGGCATGGCCGTCGCCTACGCCCAGCCCGAATCCGGTTCCGACGACGCCAAGGTGTCCGACACCTCCCCCTCGACCACCAGCGAATCGGCGGAGTCCCCGTCGACCCCGTCGTCGAACAATTCGGGCAACGCCGGCACCGACACCGACACGGACCCCGACACCTCCGGGGGCATGCAGGTCAGCAGCTCCGGTGGGCTCACCAACTCCACCAACGACGCCGGACAGGCGACCGATGACGACCTCGAGGTGGAGACGCCGGAGCCGGAGCCGGAGCCCGAGGAGGAAGAGCCGGAGCCGGTCGCCGGCGAGGACGAGGCGGTCCCGCCGATCCAGGATCCCGAGCCCGAGTCCGATCCCGCCGCAGAGTCTGGGGGCGACCCGGCTTCGACCGAAAACAATTCGCCCGCAGAGGCGTTCAGGTCACCGGAGCCGACGAGCGATACCGACGTCATCGATTCGGTGCTGCAGGCGTTCGGTCTGTCCGCCACCTCCGAAGACTCCGAGGACATCGGGGACACCGGGAATGAGGCCCCGAACCAGGTGGCCCATCACATCCGGTGGCAGCCGCCGACCATCCCGTCGGCGACCGCGGTCAACCCGCTGCAGGCGGTGCTGGCGGTGCCGATGGCCGTCATCGATCTCGCGCACACCGTCGTCGCCGCCCTGCTGACCCCGATCTTCGGGCACCCGTCCGCGCCGACGCACCCGCCGATGCTGTGGGCGATGCTGGAGTTCGTGCGCCGCGAGGTGCAGCGCACCTTTTTCAACTGGACTCCGATCGCGATCAACCAGGAGATCACCCTGGTGCTGCCTCCCGGCGGGGAGAGCGGCCCGATCTCCTTCCACGTGCACGACTTCGACGGTGACAACCTCCGGTACTACGTGCCCACCCAGGGCGTGCCCGGCGGGCCGACGCACGGCTCGGTCACCGTCGACCAGGCCACCGGCACCTTCACCTACACCCCAGACCCCGGCTTCACCGGCACCGACGAGTTCCGGCTCACCGTCAGCGACGCCCACACCCGACCGCACCTGCACGGCCTGCTCGGCTTCCTGCGCCCGCACTGGGGCCACACCGACTCGGCGAAGATCAGGATCACGGTTGTGGCCGCGACGCTGCCGCCGACGCCGAACAACGATGTGTTCGTCACCGAACAGGGCGTGCCCGCCACGGGCAACGTGCTGGCCAACGACACCGACCCCAACGGCGAAACCCTCACCGCCGCACCGCTTGTGGAGCCTCAGTACGGCAGGTTGACGCTGCAACCGGACGGCTCGTTCCTCTACGAGCCCGATCCCGAGTACTCCGGCGAGGACGTGTTCCTCTACACGGCCTACAACAGCGCGGCGGGCGCCCCGGCACGCGTCGCCATCATCATCACCCCGGTCAACCGGCCCCCGGTGGGCACTGACGACGAGTACGTCATCACCGAGGACTCGCAGGCCACGGGCAACGTGCTGGCCAACGACTCCGATCCCGACGGTGACAGCTTCACCGCGGTGCTGGACACCGCGCCCAGCCACGGCACCGTCCAGCTCAACGCCGACGGCTCGTTCGTCTACACGCCGAACGCGAACTTCACTGGCACCGATGCGTTCTCGTATGTCGCCACCGACGGTGAGCTGACGGGTGCGCCGACGCTGGTGCGGATCACCGTCACCCCCGTCAACGATGACCCGGTCGCGAACCCGGATTCCTACACCGTCAACGAGGACGCGGTCCTGGTCGGCAACGTGCTGGCCAACGACGTCGACGTCGACGGCGACCCGCTGACGGTCACCCCCGGCGCGGGGACGGCGAACGGTCAGCTGCAGTGGCATTCGAACGGAAGCTTCACCTACACGCCGAACGCGAACTTCCACGGCACCGACTCGTTCACCTACACCGTCACCGACAGCCACGGCGCGACCAGTGGCCCCGCCACCGTCACCATCACGGTCAACCCGGTCAACGACGCGCCCGTCGCGGTCAACGACAGCTTCACCGTCACCGAGGACGGCACGCTCACCAACAACGTCCTCACCAACGACAGCGATGTGGACGGCGACTCACTGACCGCGTCGGTGGTGTCGAATCCGGCGCACGGCACACTCACGCTGGAGTCGGACGGCAGCTTCACCTACAAGCCTAACGAGAACTACTACGGCACAGACTCGTTCAGCTACACGGTGTCCGACGGCACCGCCACCAGCGCGCCGGCGGTCGTGACGATCACGGTGACCCCGGTCAACGACGCACCGGTGGCTCAGGACGACGTCTATGTGGTCGCCGAGGACGGGACGCTCAGCGGCAACCTGCTGACCAACGACAGCGACGTCGACGGCAATCCGCTCTCGGTGTCGACGGTCACGCAGCCGGGACACGGGACGGTGGCCTTCAACCCGGACGGGTCGTTCACCTACACCCCGGCGGCGGACTTCAACGGCACCGACACCTTCACCTACACCGTCATCGACGGCAAGGGTGGCAGCGACACCGGCCTGGTCACCGTCACCGTCACCCCCGTCAACGACGCCCCGGTCTCGCAGGACGACTTCTACTCAACGCCCGAGGACTCGCCGTTGACGGGCAACGTCCTGGACAACGACCACGACATCGACGGCGACGCGCTCACCGCGGTCCTGGTGATGCCGCCCTCGCACGGCGACGTGACGCTGAACGAGGACGGCACGTTCACCTACACGCCGGCACCGGACTTCAACGGCGTCGACTACTTCTACTACTCCATCTCCGACGGTGTCGTCGACAGTGACGCCTCGATCGTCATCATCTCGGTGACACCGGTCAACGATCCGCCTGTGGCCCAGGATGACTCGTACACGATCAACGAGGATTCGGTGTTGACCGGCAACGTCCTGAGCAACGACACCGACAAGGACAACAACCCACTCACCGCCACCCTGGTGAGCCCGGCGGCCAACGGCACGGTGACGCTCAACGCTGACGGCACCTTCACCTACATCCCCAACAGCGGCTTCCACGGCGAGGATTCGTTCACCTATATCGCCTCCGACAACGCCGCCGACAGTGAAGTAGCGACGGTCCGCATCACCGTCCGCGACATCAACCACGCACCGGTGGCGGCCAACGACACGTTCACCACCAACGAGGACACTCCGAAGACCGGCAGCGTCCTGGACAACGACACCGACTCAGACGGCGATCCGCTGACGGCACAGCTGGTTTCGGGCCCGTCGAACGGGACGCTCACGCTGAATCCGGACGGCACGTTCTCCTACACGCCGAACGCCAACTTCCACGGCGTCGACTCGTTCACGTACAAGGCCTCCGACGGCCTCCTGACGAGCAACACGGCCACGGTGACGATCACGGTGGCCTCGGTCAACGACCTGCCCGTCGCCGGTCCCGACTCCTACACCATCAACGAGGACAGCACGCTCACCGGCAATGTCCTCAGCAACGACACCGACCCCGACGGCGATGGGTTGTCGGTGATATTGGCGACGGAACCGAAGAACGGCACGGTCACGCTGGATGGCGACGGCACCTTCACCTACACCCCGGCACCGAACTTCAACGGCGGGGACACCTTCACCTACCTGGTCTCCGACGGGCAGGGTGGTACCGCGATCGGCACGGTGACCATCACCGTCACCGCGGTCAACGACCCGGTGCAGGCCGTCGAGATCACCGCCGACGCCGTCGAGGACGGCGCCACGGCCACCGGCAACATTCTGACCGCCAACAACGCCGCCAACGTCGACGACGAGGTCCTCACCGTCACACCGGGTTCCGGCGTCACCGCCAACGGCGGCACCTGGACCATCGACGCCGACGGCGAGTTCACCTACACCCCCGCCGAAAACTTCAACGGCACCGACAGCTTCACCTACACGATCAGTGACGGCGCCACCAGCTCCACCGGTGTCGTGACGATCACCGTCACCGCGGTCAACGACCCCGTCGTCGCGGTCGACGACACCAACACCGTCGACGAAGACGGCGGCCCGATCACCGGCAACGTCCTGACCAACGACAACGCGGCCAACGTCGACGCCGGCGAGGTTCTGACTGTCACACCGGTTTCCAACCTCACCACCGCCAACGGCGGCACCTACAGCATCGCCGCGGACGGTACCTACACCTACACCCCCGCCGAAAACTTCAACGGCACCGACAACTTCACCTACACCGTCAGCGACGGCACCTACAGCGACACCGGCACCATCACCATCACCGTCACCCCCGTCAACGACGCCCCCGTCGCCGGCGATGACACCGTGACCACCGAGGAGGACACCCCCTACACCGGGACCCTGCCGATCTCCGATGCCGACGGCGACCCCCTGACCATCGAGGTCGGCACCGAACCGGAATACGGTGCCCTGACCATCCACGAAGACGGCACCTTCACCTACACCCCGACGACGAATTACAACGGCGACGACTCCTTCACCTACACCGTCACCGACCCTGACGGCGAAACCGCCACCGGCACCATCACCATCACCATCACCGCCGTCAACGACCCCGTCGTCGCGGTCGACGACACCAACACCGTCGACGAAGACGGCGGCCCGATCACCGGCAACGTCCTGACCAACGACAACGCGGCCAACGTCGACGTCGGCGAAACCCTCACCGTCACACCGGTCACCAACCTCACCACCGCCAACGGCGGCACCTACAGCATCACCGCCAACGGCGACTACACCTACACACCGGCCGCCAACTTCAACGGCACCGACAGCTTCACCTACACCGTCAGCGACGGCACCTACAGCGACACCGGCACCATCACCATCACCGTCACCCCCGTCAACGACGCCCCCGTCGCCGGCGATGACACCGTGACCACCGAGGAGGACACCCCCTACACCGGGACCCTGCCGATCTCCGATGCCGACGGCGACCCCTTGACCATCAACCTCGGCACCCCCGCTCACGGCACCGTCACCGACAACGGCGACGGCACCTTCACCTACACCCCAACCGCCAACTACAACGGCGACGACACCTTCACCTACACCGTCACCGACCCCGACGGCGAAACCGCCACCGGCACCATCACCATCACCATCACCGCGGTCAACGACCCGGTGGTGGCGGTCAACGACACCAACACCGGTGTCGAAGACGGCCCGGCTGTGACCGGCAACGTGCTGACCAACGACAACGCGGCCAACGTCGACGTCGACGAAACCCTCACCGTCACACCGGTCACCAACCAGACCACCGCCAACGGCGGCACCTACAGCATCACCGCCAACGGCGACTACACCTACACACCGGCCGCCAACTTCAACGGTGTCGATACGTTCACCTACACCGTCACCGACCCTGACGGCGAAACCGCCACCGGCACCATCACCATCACCATCACCCCCGTCAACGACGACCCGACCGCCGAAGACGACACCTTCACCTTCGACGAGGACCACCAGATCGAGTCCAGCGTCACCGTCCACGACGTCGACGGCGACAGCCTCACCGTGACACTGGATGACCCACCCAGTAACGGGACCCTGGACCTGAACGCCGACGGCACGTTCACCTATACGCCGAACCCCAACTACCACGGCACCGACTCGTTCACCTACACCGTCTCCGACGGCAAGGGCGGAATCGCCACCGGCACCGTGACATTCAACATTCAGCCAGTCAACGATGCGCCGGTCGCATACAACGACAACTTCACCGTCCCCGAAGAGGGAACGCTGCAAGACTCGGTGATCGGCAACGACATCGACGTCGACGGCGATTCCATCACGGTCAGCCTGGTCGACGGGCCGAAGAACGGCACACTCACGCTGAACCCGGACGGTAGCTTCACCTACGTCCCCAATGTCGATTTCTACGGCACCGACACCTTCACCTACGAGGCCTCAGACGGCGAGCTGACGAGCAACACGGCGTTGGTCACCATCGTGGTGACCAACGTCAATGACGCCCCGGTGGCCAACGACGATTCGTTCACCGTCGATGAGGACACCGAGCTCACCATGGATGTCCTCGCCAACGACGTTGACGCCGATAAGGATGCGCTGACAGTGGTCGGCGTGGTGTCGGGTCCGAGCAGCGGCACGTTGACGCTCAACGAGGACGGCACGTTCACCTACACGCCCGATCTCAACTTCAACGGCACCGACACCTTCACCTACGAGGTCTCCGATGGCCAAGGCGGCACCGATACGGCGTTGGTGACGATCTCGGTCACCTCGGTCAACGACGCGCCGGTCGCGGGCACCGACACGTACACCGTGAACGAGGACACCGTCCTGACCGTGCCCGTCGGCACCGGTCTGCTGGCCAACGACACCGACGTCGACGGCGGCACTCTGTCCGCCACCCTGACCACCGAGCCGGCCCACGGCACCGTCACCGTCAACACCGACGGGTCGTTCACCTACACCCCAGTGGCCAACTACAACGGCACCGATAGCTTCACCTACACCGTCTCCGACGGCCAGGGCGGCACCGCCGTCGGCACCGTGAACATCACGGTGATCGCGGTCAACGATGCGCCTGTCGCCGTGACCGACAACTACAGCGTCAACGAGGACACCGTCCTGACCGTGCCCGCCGGCACCGGTCTGCTGGCCAACGACACCGACGTCGACGGCGGCGCTCTGACGGTCATCGCGAATACCAACCCGGCGCACGGCACGCTGACGCTGAACCCCAACGGCACGTTCACCTACACACCGCATGAGAATTACAACGGCACCGACAGCTTCACCTACACCGTCTCCGACGGCCAGGGCGGCACCGCTGTCGGCACCGTGAACATCACCGTCAACCCGGTGAACGACCGCCCCGTCGCCGTCAACGACTCGTTCAACACCGACGAGGACACCCCGTTGAACGGCAACGTGTTGACCAACGACATCGACGTCGACGGTGACACCCTGTCGGCGACTCTGGTCATGGGGCCCAACAACGGGACTCTGACGCTGAACTCCAACGGCACCTTCACTTACACGCCGAATGCGAACTTCTACGGCACCGACACGTTCTTCTACCGGGTCAACGACGGCACGGTGAACGGCCAGACCGCGGGTGTCGTCACAATCACGGTCACACCGGTCAACGACCCCCCGGTCGCCGCCAACGATTCCTTCACCGTCGCCGAGGACACCACCTACAGCGGTAACGTCCTGAGCAACGACAGCGACGTCGATGGCAACCCGCTGACGGTCATCTCGCATACCGATCCGTCGCACGGCACGCTGAACCTGAACCCCAACGGCACGTTCACCTATACGCCGCACCAGGATTACCACGGCACCGACAGCTTCACCTACACCGTCTCCGACAGCCAGGGTGGCACCGCCGATGCCACTGTGGACATCACCGTGACCCCGGTCAACGACCGACCGGTCGCTGTGAATGACAGCTTCACCACCGACGAGGACACCGCGGTCTCCGGCAACGTGCTGACCAATGACACCGACCCGGACGGCAACAACACGATCCAGTCGGCGGAGGTCGTGATCGGGCCCTCGAACGGCACCCTGACGTTCAACGAAACCACCGGAGAGTTCACCTACACGCCAGGACTCAACTTCAACGGCACCGACAGCTTCACCTACACGATCAGCGACGGCTCGCTGACGAGTGAGGAAGCGACGGTGACGATTACGGTGGAGCCGGTCAATGATCCGCCGGTCGCGGTCAACGACACCATCGCCACCAACGAGGACACTCAGGTCACAGGCAACGTACTGACCAACGACACCGATCCCGAGGGCAAGGCCACCATCGTGTCGGCGGCGGTGGTGACGGGTCCCTCGAACGGCACCCTGACGTTCAACGAAACCACCGGGGAGTTCACCTACACACCGAATGCCAACTTCAACGGCACCGACAGCTTCACCTACGAGATCACCGACAACAGTGGCGCGGTCAGTAATACGGCCACGGTGACCATCACTGTCAACCCGGTCAACGATCCGGTCGTCGCGATCAACGACACAGCCTCTGGGCTCGAAGACGGCGGTCCGATCACCGGCAATGTTCTGATCAACGACATCGCGCAGAACGTCGACATCGGCGAGACGCTCACCGTTACTGCGGCCAACGGCGTCACTGTCAACGGCGGCGTGTGGAGCGTCAGCGCGGACGGGACCTTCTCGTACACGCCGGCCACCAATTGGAACGGCACCGACTCCTTCAAGTACACCGTCTCCGACGGAACCACCAGTGCGGAAGGCACCGTGACCATCACGGTCACTCCCGTCAACGACGCACCGGTCGCCAACAACGACACTGCTCACACCAATCCCGGTCAGGCGGTCACCATCGCGGTTCTCGCCAACGACATCGATGTCGACAGCACGACCCTGACACCGGTGATCGTCTCGCAACCCGCCCACGGCAGCGTGACGGTCAACGCGAACGGCACCATCACCTACACGCCGAACGGGACCTACACGGGCGCCGACTCGTTCACATACAAGGTCAATGACGGCAGCGACAGCAATGCCGACAGCAATGTCGCCACGGTGACCATCACCGACAACATCGCCCCGATACCGGTGATGGTGACGGCGACCAACAAGAACGGCGGTACTCAAGGCAGGATCGAACCGGGCGACACCATCACCTACACGTTCAGCGAGCCGATTGATCCGGGAAGCATCCTCGCCGGCTGGGACGGCTCTGCCCAAACCGTCACAGTACGAGTCTTCGACGGCGATATTCTGCTGAATCTCCTCGGGGGACAGGACACGCTCCAGGTCTACAACGCCGCTGACAATGCACAGTTGACGACGCTCGGCACAGTCAAACTCGACAATGCGGGATACGCTACGTCACTGCTCGGCGGACTCCTCGGTGCGTATCTCAAGTACAGCAACTCAACGATGGTGATGAGCGGCAACTCGGTAACGATCACCCTCGGCGCCGTCAGCCCTGAGGGCGAACTCCTCGGCCTTCCCCTCATCGGCCAGGGCACCGTCACCTCCAACGCCACGATGACCTGGGTTCCCGGGTCCGGTCCGAAAGACCTGGCAGGAAATCCGCTGGGGAGCACCGCCGCGATATCCGAAACCGACAACGATCGGGATTTCTGACCACCCGCCGATACGTAAGTGAACAGCTGTACGCTGGCAAACATGGGTAGCCGGTCCGGACGGGGCGAGCGTTCGCGCACGCGTGACACGCTCACCCGCGAGGAGCGCAAGCAGGCGACCCGGCAGGCCATCATCGACGCCGCCCTGCGCCTGCTCGAGCAGCGCAGCTTCTCCGGGCTGAGCTTGCGTGAGGTCACTCGCGAGGCCGGCATCGTGCCGGCGGCGTTCTACCGCCACTTCGAGTCGATGGAGGCGCTCGGCCTCGTCCTGATCGACGAGTCCTTCCGCAGCCTGCGTGACCTGCTGCGCGGCGCCCGCGCCGGCAAACTCGACCCCACCCGCGTCATCGAGTCCAGCGTCGACATCCTCATCGACGGGGTCAACGAGCGCCGCGAGCACTGGCGGTTCATCGGCCGGGAGCGCAACAGCGGCGTCTCGGTGCTGCGTTACGCCATCCGCACCGAAATCCGGCTCATCACATCCGAACTCGCCATCGACCTGGCCCGCTTCCCCGGATTGAACACCTGGAGCAGCGAGGATCTCAACATCCTGGCCAGCCTGTTCGTCAACGCCATGATCGTCACTGCCGAGGCCATCGAGGACGCCCACGACCAGGCCGCGCTCGACGAGATCAAACGTGTCGCCGTCAAACAGCTGCGGATGATTGCCGTCGGCGTCGACGGGTGGCGCAGCACACCCTGAAACCTCCGGCGGCTACGGTGTTCCCATGTCGACCCTGGAACTGAGCCGCCCGCGCCCCGACATCACCGTCATCACGCTCAACCGGCCCGAGAAGCTCAACGCGCTGTCCTATGAGCTCGTCCGCGACCTGCACTCCGCCCTCGACGACCTGCGCGCCGACAACGACTGCCGCGTCGTCGTCCTCACCGGCGCCGGCCGCGGCTTCTGCTCCGGCCTGGATCTGACCGACTACGACCCCGAGATCACCGGGGAGGGTCTGGAGTTCCCCCGCTCCGGCATGCGTTTCCAGGAGCTCATCGCCGACCTCACCGTCAAGATCCAGCGCCTGCGCCAGCCCGTCATCGCCGCGGTCAACGGCGTCGCCTACGGCGGCGGTCTCGGTATCGCCGCCGCCTGCGACATCCGCGTCGCCGCCGAATCCGCCCGGTTCTGCACCCAGTTCATCAAGCTCGGACTCGGCGGCTGCGACATCGGTGTCAGCTACACCCTGCCCCGCATCATCGGCGCCGGGCCGGCGTTCGACCTCATCCTGACCGCCCGCGCTGTGGACGCCCAGGAGGCCCTGCGGCTCGGGCTGGTCTCCCGCATCAGCACCGGCAACGTCGTTGACGATGCCCTCGAGATCGCCGAAACCCTCTGCGGCTACGCCAAGTTCGGGGTCGAGTCCACCAAGCAGGTGCTGTGGGCCAACCTCGAGGCGCCCAGCCTGGACGCGGCCCTGCAGGTGGAGAACCGCAGCCAGATCCTGGCCTCCACCAGCGGGGCGATCCGCGAGGCTACCGAGGCGTTCCGCCGCCGTCGACAATCATGACGGTGCCGGTGATGTAGCTGCCGGCATCGGCGGCCAGCAGCAGCGCGGTGCCGACGATCTCGTCCGGTGACGCCAGTCGCTTCATCAGCGTGCTGTTGGCCATCGCGTCGATGGCCTCCTGCGGGTTGTTGCGCATCATGTCGGTGTCGACGGGACCGGGCGCGATCGCGTTGACCCGGATCCCGAACGGCGCGTACTCCGTGGCCATCGACCGCGTGAACGACATCAGCGCCGCCTTGTTCGCCGAGTAGATCGAGGTGAACCCCGCGAACATGAACGCGCCCACCGAGATCATGTTGATCACAGCCGGTTTCGGCGACTCCTTCAGATACGGCAGCGCCGACTGAACGAGGAACACCGGCCCGCGCAGGTTGACCTCGAACGACTTCTGCATCGCATCCGGGGTCATCTGCCCCAACGGCTGGGCCAGCGCGTTGGCCGCGTTGTTGACCACCACATCGATGCCGCCGAACTCCTCGACGGTGCGCGCCACGAGAGCGTCGAGGCTGTCCAGCTCGCCGAGGTGCGTCGGCACCCCGATGGCCTGCCCACCGAGCTCACGCAACCGTTGCGCCGCCTGCTCGCACGCCTCGGGCTTGCGGCTGGCCACCACCACCCGGGCACCGGCCAGCGCGAATCCCTCGGCCAGCGCCAAACCGATACCCCGGGTGCCGCCGGTGACGATTACCGTGCGGCCGGTCATGTCGAAGAGACGATCGAATGAAGTGCGGTCCACGGTTGTCAGTCAAGCAGATTCAGATACAGCCGGTGACGCTCACCCTTCGTCCCACGTTCGCGCAGACACTGACGTTCGGCGCCGGCGGTGGCGGCACATACGCCGGAGGTGGTGGTGGCGGTGGTGGCGCGTCGCTGGGCGGCGGTACCTCGCTGGGCGGCGGGGGCGGTGGGGGCGGCGGCAGCGCCTCGTTGAGGTAGGACAGCGGATCCGCGCAGCCGGTCACGTCGATGTGGCGACCCCCGATGGAGCCGCAGAGCGTCGCCTCGGCGGTCGGCGCGCTGACCGTCATCAGACCGCCGGCGATACCCGCGGCCACCACCCACAGCATGATGTTGCGCACGGCACCTCCCTTCGTGAGCCCAGCGTACTGACGCTCGGGTCAATTCGGGCCGTAACGACACCGCCGCCCGCACCGATGAGATGGTCGATGCCCTTTTCCGCACCCCCGCCCAGCCCGAGAAACTCTGATTTGCTACAGCGAGCGCTGCTCTCGCTGTCCATCGTGCGAAATCCCGCTCGTAACCATGGCGCCGGACGCAGCCGGATGTTAGGCTCCGCACGCACTTGAACCCCACGTTTGCACTGCTTCATGCCCACACCGCGCCCGCAGAGGCGACATGCTGCGGCCGACCCGCACAAGCGATGGGGAAACACCGGATTCCCGCGCTGGTCAACGCTGCCTACAGTTTGCTGCGGGGACGCCTTTGTCATAGGGGGATCATGAGAACAGCCGGGCGGCTCACCGCCGTCACCGTGGCAGTCTTGGTGGGGATGGTCCTCTTCGGCACCCCCGCCCACGCAGCCGAGTCCTGGCAGCGCCAGAGCCCGCCGCTGGCCACCCCGTGGACCCACCTCGTCAGCCCCAACAACGCGCTGCCGGAGTACCCGCGCCCGGCGATGACCCGCGCCCGCTGGCTCAACCTCAACGGGGTGTGGGCCTACACCGGCCGCCCGGCCGACAGGGCGCTGAGCACCCCGCCGGCCGCCGACCAGTACGACGAGCGGATCCTGGTCCCCTACCCCACCGAGTCCGCCCTGTCGGGCATCAAGCGCCACGACGACCAGATGTGGTACCGCAAGGTCTTCCAACTGCCCGGCACCTGGCGCGGACAACGGGTGCTGCTGCACTTCGGCGCCGTCGACCAGATCGCCACCGTGTGGGTGAACGGCCGCCGGGTGGCCCACCATGAGGGCGGCTACACCTCGTTCAGCGCCGACATCACCGACGCGCTGCGCTGGTCCGGGCCGCAGGAGATCGTCGTGCGCGCCGAGGACCGCAACGAGGCCAACCCGTTCCCCGTCGGTAAGCAGCGCACCAACCCCGAGGGCCTCTTCTACACCGGCGCCTCCGGGATCTGGCAGACCGTGTGGATGGAGCCGGTGCGCGCCGCCCACATCGAGAAACTCGACATCACTTCGGATCTCACCGGTTTCACGGTCACCCCGCGGGTCACCGGAACCACCACGGAGCGCGCCGAGGTGATCGTCGCCGACCCGGGCGGGGACACCCTCGTCCGGGCCTCCGGCAAGCCGGGTGACCCGGTGCGGGTGAACGTTCCGAAACCGCGGCTGTGGACGCCCGACGACCCGTACCTCTACGACCTGACGGTGCGGCTGATCAGCCCGTCCGGCAAGGTCGTCGACGAGGTCGGCAGCTACGGCGGCCTGCGCACCATCAGCGTTCTCCCCGACCCGCAGGGCCGGCCGCGAATCGCGTTGAACAACAAGATCACCTTCCTGCACGGCCCGCTGGACCAGGGCTACTGGCCCGACGGCATCTACACCGCACCCACCGACGACGCGCTGCGCTTCGACCTGGAACGCACCAAGGCGCTCGGGATGAACTTCGTGCGCAAGCACGCGAAGGTCGAACCGGCCCGCTGGTACCACTGGACCGACAAACTCGGGCTGCTGGTGTGGCAGGACATGCCCTCCCTCGACGTCTCGCTCGACATCCCGGTCGGCCCGGCCCCCGATCCGTCACCGGCGGCGAAGGCCAACTTCGAACGCGAACTCGTCGAGATGATCGACCAATTGCGCAGTGTCACTTCGATCGTCGGCTGGGTCCCGTTCAACGAGGGCTGGGGCGAGTTCGACACCGCCCGCATCGCCGGGGTCACCAAGGCGGCCGACCCCACCCGCATGGTCAACGCCAACAGCGGGGTCAACTGCTGCAAGTCCCGGCCCGACACCCGCGCCGGCGACATCTACGACGACCACACCTACGTCGGCCCCGGCAAGCCCGTGCTGCACGACAACCCGTCCACCCGCCACGACGAGCGCACCCGCCTCGGCGACCACCCGATCCCGCTCGAGCACCGTGTCGTCGTCGACGGCGAGTACGGCGGCCTCGGGCTCGTCCCGCACGGCAACCGCTGGCCCGGTAGACCGCAGGCCTACGAGATGGCCCCCGACCGCGCCCGGTTGACCGAGCGCTACATCGAGGTCAGCCGCGACCTCGAGGAGGCGGTGCGCCGCGGCGGGCTGTCCGCGGCGATCTACACGCAGACCACCGACGTGGAGAACGAGGTCAACGGGTTCATGACCTACGATCGGTGGCTGGTCAAGATGTCGATGCGCGCCGTCGCCGACCGCAACCGCGCGGTGATCGCGGCCGGTTCCATCGACGACGACCGCGAGCGCCGGTGAAACGCACCCGGCGTTCGGGTCCGGACGGTAGCGTCGCTGCCACAGGCGAATACGGAGCGAGAACGTGACCTACCCGACACCACCCGGACCCCCGATCTACGAGTACCCGCGCCGCCGGTACGGGCTCTGGATCGCGCTCGCGGTCGCGGTCGTGATCATCGTGGTGCTGGCGGTCCTGCTCGTCACCCAGCGCGGCGGCGACCAGAGCCCCGCCGCGCAGCAGACCACCGCGTCCGCTCCGGCGACCACGGTGGCGCCGCTGCCGACCGGTGCCGCACCGCCGGCACCGCCGCAGAGCGCGTCGATGACGTGCGAGGGCTACACGGCCTCCGTCGACGAGTCCTCCCAGCCGGGCTGGCACGCCGCGATCAACCGCCTCGGGCTGGCCTACGCCGCACCACCGGACTGGACCGTCGCGGTGTGCGGCACCCGCACCGGCTGGGTGCAGCCGTGCCCGGAGGGCCAGTGCGTGATCCGCGAGCTCGGCGCGGTGTCGACGGTCGCCAACCCGACCTGCCCCAAGCAGAACCTCGGCATCGCCGGGGTCACCCGCTCGGCCAACCCCGACATCCGCGCCGCGCTCGACGAGGAGATGCAGACGGTGTCGCCGATCTACACCCGCGACGGCAACGCGCCGAACGTGGAGTTCGCCCCGATCCGGGAGTTCCAGATCGGCCCGCACCCGGCGGTGCAGGTGGTGGCGACGGTGCGCGACATCCAGACCACCGAGTGCGCGGGCCCGGGCGCCTACCACAGCATCGTCGTGACGACGGTGCCCGGCGTGGAGGGCTCGGTGGTGTTCGTCATCTCGCTGCGCGAGGGCGCCACCGTCACCCCCAACGCCAACGTCATCAACGAAATGGTCGCGACGCTGAAAAGCCCGGCCTGATCACAACTCCCGCGCGCTGACGAACCGGCGCGGCTGTCCGCTGATCGGGTCGTCGAATTCCAGCGTGTGCGCCAGCAGCCGCAGCGGCCGCGTGAAGTCGTCGGGCGCGACGTCGATCACGGTCGGGTACAACGGGTCTCCGACGATCGGCAGGCCAAGCGAGTTCATGTGCACCCGCAGCTGGTGGGTGCGGCCCGTCGTCGGGGTCAGCCGGTACACCCCGTCGCCCAGATGCGACACCAGCGTCTCGGCGTTCGGCCGCCCGTTCTCCTCGACCGCCTGTAACTGCCCACGGTGCTTGACGATTCGGCTCCACACCACCCGCGGGAACCGCAGGGTGGGGTCCACACCCGCGCGCGCCAGGTACGTCTTGCGCACCTCACCGCGGGCGAACATCGTCTGGTACGCACCCCGGATCTCGCGCCGGACGGTGAACAGCAGCACCCCGGCGGTCAGCCGGTCCAGCCGGTGCGCGGGCGACAGCTCGGGCAGCCCCAGTTCGCGGCGCAGCCGCACCGTCGCCGTCTGCGCGACGTGCCCGCCGCGCGGCGTGGTCGCCAGGAAGTGCGGTTTGTCCACCACGACGATGTCGTCGTCGCGGTACAGCACCGGGATGTCGAACGGCACCTCGACCTCGTCGGGCAGGTCCCGGTACAGCCACACATCCGACAGCGGCGGCAGCACCGTCGACGCCGTCACCGACGTGCCGTCGGAGCAGAACACCTCTCCGGCAAGCACTTTCGCGGCCGCCCGCTCCCCGAACCGGTCGGCCAGCTCCACCAGCACCGAGCCGCCGCGCAACCGCACCCGCGTCGGCCCGACACCGTCGCGGTCCGGCAGCGGCGGCACCGGGCTCAATTGAGCGGCACCGGTTCGAGGATCTCCGCGCGCGCCTCCGGCGCCGCCGCCCGCAGCGCGTCGGCGGACTCGTCGTCGGGCTCCTGCTGCGAGCGGATCTCGGCGTCCACCCGCGCCAGATAGGTGTTGACCTCGCGGTCGATGTCTTCGGCGGTCCAGCCCAGCACCGGCGCGACGATCTCGGCGACCTCACGGGCACAGTCCACCCCGCGGTGCGGGTACTCGATGGAGATGCGCATCCGCCGGGCCAGGATGTCCTCCAGGTGCAGCGCGCCCTCCGCGGCGGCGGCGTAGTACGCCTCGACCTTCAGGTACACCGGCGCCTCGGTGATCGGGGTGAGCAGGTCCGGCTTGTCCTGCGCCATCTGCAGCACCTCGCCGATCAGCGAGCCGTACCGGTCCAGCAGGTGCCGCACCCGGTACGGGTGCAGACCGTAATGCTTTCCGACGGTTTGGGTCTGGTTGATCAGCGCGAAGTAGCCGTCAGCGCCCATCAACGGCACCTTCTCGGTGATCGACGGCGCCACCCGCGTCGGGATGAACTGCGCGGCGGCGTCGATCGCGTCCTGGCCCATCACCCGGTAGGTGGTGTACTTGCCGCCGGCGATCGCCACCAGCCCGGGGGCGGGCACCGCGACGGCGTGCTCACGCGACAGCTTGGAGGTCTCCTCGCTCTCCCCGGCCAGCAGCGGCCGCAGCCCGGCGTAGACGCCGTCGATGTCGTCGTGGGTGAGCGGGGTGGCCAGCACCGTGTTCACGGTCTGCAGGATGTAGTCGATGTCGGCCTTGGTGGCCGCCGGATGGGCCAGGTCGAGATTCCAGTCGGTGTCGGTGGTGCCGATGATCCAGTGGGTGCCCCACGGGATCACGAACAGCACCGACTTCTCGGTTCGCAGGATGATCGCGACCTCGCTGACGATGCGGTCCCGCGGCACCACGATGTGCACCCCCTTGGAGGCGCGCACCCGGAACCGCCCGCGCTGCTTGGACAGGGCCTGGATCTCGTCGGTCCACACCCCGGTCGCGTTGACCACCACGTGGCCGTGCACCTCGGTGGTCATCCCGTTCTCGGAGTCGCGGACCTGCACCCCGATCACCCGGTCGCCCTCCCGCAGCAGCGCCACCACCTGTGACGAGGTGCGCAGCACCGCACCGTAGTGCGCGGCCGTGCGCGCCACCGTCAGGGTGTGCCGCGCGTCGTCGACGACGGTGTCGTAGTAGCGGATCCCGCCGATCAGCGCCGACCGTTTCAGCCCCGGCGCCAGCCGCAGCGCCCCGGACTTGGTCAGATGTTTCTGCGCGGGAACGGATTTCGCGCCGCCCAGCTGGTCGTAGAGGAAGATGCCGGCCGCCACGTACGGCCGCTCCCACCAGCGGTTGGTCAGCGGGAACAGGAACGGCAGCGGTTTGACCAGGTGCGGGGCCAGCGTCGTCAGCGACAGCTCGCGTTCGTGCAGGGCCTCGCGCACCAGCCCGAACTCCAGCTGCTCGAGGTAGCGCAACCCGCCGTGGAACATCTTCGAGCTGCGGCTGGAGGTGCCCGACGCGAAGTCGCGGGCCTCGACCAGCGCGACCTTGAGGCCGCGGGTCGCCGCGTCCAGGGCGGCACCGGCACCGACGACTCCCCCGCCGATCACCACCACGTCGAACTGCTCGCTGCCGAGCCGCTCCCAGGCTTCGGCACGCTGTTGGGGTCCTAGAAGGGTCTGTCCGCTAGCTGGGATCGGGTCACTCACGGCGATGGCTCCTCGTCACTCGTCGCTACCGTGCCGAGTTCCCAGGCTACGTGCAATCAATCCAAATCGTCGTGCGCCATGAGACGTCGGCCGGCTTCGGTGATCGATCCGGTCAGCGACGGGTAGACCGAGAACGTCTGCGCCAGGTCGCCCACGGTGTTGCCGTTCTGCACCGCCAGCGCGATCGGCATGATCAGCTCCGAGGCGATCGGCGCGACCACCACACCGCCGATCACCACGCCGGTGGCCGGGCGGCAGAAGATCTTGACGAAGCCGCGTTTGAGGCCCGACATCTTGGCGCGGGCGTTGGTGTTCAGCGGCAGCATGATCGTGCGGGCGGCCACGGTGCCGTCGTCGATCGCGGACTGCGGCACCCCGACCGCGGCGATCTCCGGCCGGGTGAACACCGCGGCGGCGACGGTGCGCAGCCGGATCGGCTCGAGCCCCTCGCCGAGCACGTGGTACATCGCGATGCGGCCCTGCATGGCGGCCACCGACGCCAGCAGCATCAGTCCGGTGCAGTCGCCGCCGGCGTAGATGCCCGGCACCGAGGTGCGCGACACCCGGTCGACCTTGATGTAGCCGCGGTCGTCGAGTTCGACGCCGACCCGCTCCAGGCCCAGGCCCTGGGTGTTGGGCACCGAGCCGACGGTCATCAGCGCGTGGCTGCCCTCGACGGTGCGGCCGTCGGCCATGGTGACCCGGATCCCGTCGGCGGTGCGGGTGACCGACTGCGCGCGGGCGTTCTTGACCAGCGTGACGCCGCGGGAGATCAGGGTGTTCTCCAGCACGGCGGCGGCGTCGGAGTCCTCGTGCGGCAGGATCTGGTCGCGGCTGGCCACCACCGTCACCTTCACCCCGAGCTCGGTGTAGGCGTTGACGAACTCCGCGCCGGTGACGCCGGAGCCGACGACCACCAGATGCTCGGGCAGCTCGTCCAGGTCGTAGAGCTGGCGCCAGTTCAGGATCCGCTCACCGTCGGGTTCGGCGCCGGGCAGGATCCGCGGGCTGGCGCCGGTGGCGATGAGCACCACGTCGGCCTTCAGGGTGCTCTCCCTGCCGTCGTTGCCGGTGACCTTGACGGTGTGGGTGGCCAGGCCTTGCACCTCGTCGACCAGCTCACCGCGCCCGGAGATCAACGTGACACCCGCGTTGATGAGCTGCTCGGCGATGTCGGCGGACTGGGCGGCCGCCAGCCGCTTGACCCGCTCGTTGATCTGGTGCAGCGACGTCGCGGCGTTCTCGAACTCGATGGCGTAGCCCAGGTCGGGGGCGCGGCGCAGCTCGGTGCGCACACCGGTCGAGGCGATGAACGTCTTGGACGGGACACAGTCGTAGAGCACGCAGGCACCGCCGATGCCGTCGGAGTCGACGACGGTGACGTCGGCGATCTCGGGTCCGCGTGACGCGGCGACCAGTGCCGCCTCATAGCCGGCGGGTCCGCCGCCGATGATCACGATGCGGGTAGCCACGCCCTTCAACCTATCGCGGCGGCAGGCCTTACTCTTTCCTGGTGCCGCTCTACGCCGCCTACGGGTCCAACATGGATCCTGAGCAGATGCTGCAGCGTGCACCCCACTCGCCGATGGCGGGCACGGGGTGGCTGCACGGTTGGCGACTGACGTTCGCCGGTGAGGACATCGGCTGGGAAGGCGCGCTCGCCACCGTGGTCGAGGATCCGACGTCGAAGGTCTTCGTCGTGCTCTACGACATGACCAAGGAGGACGAGGAGGCCCTCGACCGCTGGGAGGGCGCCGAACTCGGCATCCACAAGAAGATCCGCTGCCGGGTGGACCGGATCTCGTCGGACACCAGCACCGATCCCGTGCTGGCCTGGTTGTACGTGGTCGACGCCTGGGAGGGCGGGCTGCCGTCGGCGCGCTATCTGGGCGTGATGGCCGACGCCGCCGAGATCGCCGGGGCGCCCCCGGAGTACGTGCACGACCTGCGCACCCGCCCGTCGCGCAACGTCGGGCCGGGCAGCATCAGCGACCGCCTGTAGCGAGGACGGCCCGCGCTAGAGCTGCGCGGCCTGGTCGACGATGTTGACCATCAGCCGCACCCCGATCGCCAGCGCCCGCTCGTCGAGGTCGAACGTCGGCTGGTGCAGGTCCAGCTGCGGGCCGCGGCCGCTCCACACGCCGAGGCGGGCCATCGCGCCGGGCACCTCCTCCAGGTACCAGGAGAAGTCCTCGCCGCCGCCGGACTGGCGGGTGTCGGCCAGCACGTCGGGGCCGATGCTCTCGATCGCGTGGGTCAGGATCCGCGTCGAGATCTCCTCGTTGACCACCGGCGGCACCCCGCGCCGGTACTGCACGGTGTGCTCCAGCCCCAGCGGCGCCAGCAGCGACGAAATGATCTCGCGCATAATCGATTCCAGCGTGACCCAGGTGTCGCGGCTGGCGGTGCGGATGGTGCCGGCCAGGGTGCCGGTCTGCGGGATCGCGTTGGCGGCGACGCCGGCGTTGACCGCACCCCACACCATCACCGTGCTGTTGCGCGGGTCGATGCGCCGCGACAGCACCCCGGGCACCCCGGTGATCAGAGTGCCCAGCCCGTAGACCAGGTCACCGGTCAGGTGCGGACGCGACGTGTGCCCGCCCGGCGAGTGCAGCGTCACCTCGAGCTGGTCGGCCGCCGACGTGATCGGGCCCTGCCGCACCGCGACCTTGCCGACCGCCAGCCGCGGGTCGCAGTGCAGTGCGAAGATCCGCGACACCCCGGTCAGCGCGCCTGCGGCGATGGCGTCCAGCGCGCCGCCGGGCATCAGCTCCTCGGCGGCCTGGAAGATCAGCCGCACCCCGACCGGCAGTTCCGGCACCGACGCCAGCGCCAGCGCCGTGCCGAGCAGGATCGCGGTGTGCCCGTCGTGCCCGCAGGCGTGCGCGACGTTGGGCACCAGCGACGCGTACGGCGCCCCGCTGCGGTCCGGCATCGGCAGTGCGTCCATGTCGGCGCGCAGCGCGATCCGCTGCCCGTCGTCGGGCCCCAGATCGCAGGTCAGCCCGGTGCCGCCGGGCAGCACCTTCGGGTTCAGCCCGGCCTCGGCCAGCTTGGAGGCGACGAACTGCGTGGTCGCGAACTCCTGGCGGCCCAGCTCGGGGTGCCGGTGGATGTGGCGGCGCCACTCCACGAGGTCGTCGAAGTGGGCGGACAGCCACCGGGCGGCGGCGTGCGGCAACACGCTCATGACGCCCGCCTCGCCTGCAGTTCCAGCACCCGGTCCCGCTCGGCGGGGGTCTGCGCCAGCCGCACCACGGTGCGGGCCAGCATGATCGCGCCCTCCACCACGGCGCGGTCCCCGTCGGGTCCCCCGGCCGCATCGGCGAACGCCGGCTGGTGCACCGAGGCGCCGCCGGCGTCGACGCCGACGATCGGGTGGATGCCCGGCATCACCTGGGTGACGTTGCCCATGTCGGTGCTGCCCAGCGGCAGCGCGGCCTCCAGCTCGGGTCCCACCGGGGAGCGGCCCAGCCGCTGCATCTCGGCGCGGAACGTCTCGGCCAGCCACGCGTCGGGGGTCAGCTCGAGGTAGCTGGGTTCGGTCTCGCGCACGTCGTAGGAGCAGCCGGTGGCCACCGCACCGGCCAGGAAGCAGTCCGCCATCCGCGCCTCGAGCTCGCGCAGCGAGGCCGAGTCGGTGGCGCGCATCGTGTACTGCATCTCGGCGCGCGCGGGGATCACGTTGGTGGCCTGCCCGCCGTCGGTGACGATGCCGTGCGCCATCTGCCCGGGCGCCATCTGCTGGCGCAGCAGCCCGATCGCCACCTGTGCGACGGTGACCGCGTCGACGGCGTTGAGCCCCAGGTACGGCGCGACGGCGGCGTGCGCCTCCCGGCCCTCGTAGCGCACCGCGACCTGCGACAGCGCCAGCGAGCGGGCGGCCGCGATGTCGTGCGGGCCGGGATGCAGCATCACCGACACGGTGATGTCGTCGAACGCTCCGGCGTTGAGCATCAACACCTTTCCGCCGCCGGCCTCCTCGGCGGGGGTGCCCAGCAGCACCACCGTCAGCCCGAGCTCGTCGGCGACGTCGGCCAGCGCCAGCGCGGTGCCCACCCCGGCCGCGGCGATGATGTTGTGCCCGCAGGCGTGCCCGAGGCCGGGCAGCGCGTCGTACTCGGCGCACACCCCGACGACCAGTGGGCCGCTGCCGTAGACGGCGCGAAACGCGGTCTCCAGCCCGCCGGCGCCGGCCTGGATCTCGAAGCCGCGTTCGGCGACCAGGGCCTGGGCCTTGGCGCAGCTGCGGTGTTCGGCGAAGGCCAGTTCGGGTTCGGCGTGGATGGAGTGCGACAGCTCCACCAGATCACCGCGGCGCCGGGTGACGGCGTCCTCGACGGCGTCCGGCGCGGCGACTGCTGGCATCTTCGCAGTATCTCACTGCATCCCGGGGCGGCTGCCGGGGCTAGGCTCGCCCACTGTGACCGCACCGGAGATGCAGGCCGCCACCCAGGCCGCCAGGGCGATCGCCGAACGCACCGGCGTCGCGCGCCACGACGTCGCCGTGGTGCTCGGGTCGGGCTGGGCGCCCGCGGTGCGCGAGCTGGGCGACCCGGTCGCGGTGCTGCCGGTCGCCGAGCTGCCCGGCTTCACCCCACCCACCGCCGAGGGCCACGGCGGGCAGGTGCTGTCCGTGCCGATCGGCGGGCACCGGGTGCTGGTGTTCGTCGGCCGCATCCACGCCTACGAGGGCCACGACCTGCGCCACGTCGTGCACCCGGTGCGCACCGCCTGCGCGGCCGGGGTGGGCACCGTGGTGCTGACCAACGCCGCCGGCGGGCTGCGCGCCGACTTCACCGTCGGCCAGCCGGTGCTGATCAGCGACCACCTCAACCTGACCGGGCGTTCCCCGCTAGTGGGACCGCGGTTCGTCGACATGGTCGACGCGTACACGCCGCGGCTGCGCGCGCTGGCCCGCGAGATCGACCCGACCCTGGCCGAGGGCGTCTACGCCGGGCTGCCCGGCCCGCAGTACGAGACGCCCGCCGAGATCCGGATGCTGCGCACGCTGGGCGCCGACCTGGTCGGCATGTCGACGGTGCACGAGACGATCGCCGCGCGGGAGGCCGGTGCGGCGGTGCTCGGGGTGTCGCTGGTGACGAACCTGGCGGCGGGGATGACGGGTGCGCCGCTCAACCACGAAGAGGTGCTGGAGGCCGGCCGTCAGTCGGCGACCCGGATGGGTTCCCTGCTGGCCTCGGTGATCGCCCGGCTCTGACCATCCCCGTCGCCCAGCCGCCGGCTCAGCCACACCACGCCCCGCGCCAGCAGCGGCGCGGCGAACAGCATCATCAGGATCCGCACCACCTGCGCGGCGATGATGAACGTGACATCGGAGCCGGTCTCCACCGCGGTCGCCAGCACGGCGTAGACGCCGCCCGGGCTGGTCGCCAGGTAGCCCTCCAGCAGGGACAGCCCGGTCAGCCGCGACAGCAGCACACCGAGCCCGGCGGTGACGACGCCGAGCACGGCGATCAGCCCGATCGCGGTGGGCAGCGTGCGCCCCACGGTGCGCAGCGACTCGCGGGTGAACGCCAGCCCGGCCTGCCAGCCGATCACCGCGTAGCCGAGCTGGACCAGCACCACCGGCACCGCCAGCCCGAACGAGTAGCCGCTGAGCTCGAGGGCCACCGTCAGCGCCAGCGGGCCGAGCAGGCCGGCGCCGGGCAGGTGCACCAGCCGGCCGGCCAGCGCACCGACGACCACCAGCCCGACCAGCATGGCCAGGCTGAGATACCAAGGCGCGGACTCGGTTTCGGCGATGAAGGTGGGGCGGGAGCGGTCCGCGTGGTAGACCAGCGTGACGACGACGGGCATCGACGCGGTCACCAGGGCCACCCGCAGGTACTGCACCACCGACACCACCCGGTCGTCGCCGCCGAGTTCGCGGGCGATCGCGACCAGGCCGGAGGCCCCGCCGGCCACCAGCGCCAGCGACCCGGTGAGCACGCTGACGCCGCGGTGCAGCGCCAGCAGCGCACCGCAGGCCACGCTCAGCACCAGCGTGGCGAACGCGATGCCGATCACCAGCGGCCAGTGCGGGCCCAGCTCGGCGACCGCGTCCTGGTGCACCATCGTGCCGATGTAGACGCCCAGCACGCCCTGGGCGGCGACGCCCAGCCGGCGCGGCACCCGGGCGGGTGCGACGGCGGCCAGCGCCAGCGCGATGCCCACCACCAGCGCCGCGAACAGCGCCGCCGACGGGACGCCGACGAGCTCCAGCGGCCAGGTGACCACGACCGTCACCGCCGCCAGCAGGAGCCATCTCATGGCCGTCTTCGTCCAGGGCATCGCAATATCAAGCATTCTCTTGGCAACTCATGACCGCAACCGGGAAATTTCCTGTTCGATATCTTCCGATTCGACAAATTACCAAGGTATAACTTGGTTTATGGACCGCAGTGTGTCCGCGGCGACCGAGCTGCGGGAGGCGATGATGGCGCTCACGCGCCAACTGCGCAGACACCGCCCCGACCACGGGCTGCCGCTGAGCCAGCTACAGCTGCTCGGCGAGATCAGCCGCGCCGGCACCACCACCCCGGCCGAGCTCGGCACCCGGATGGGCGTGCGCGCACAGTCGCTGACCGACGGCCTCAACGAGCTCGTCAGCCGTGGCCTGATCACCCGCAGGCCCGACCCCGACGACCGGCGCCGCCAGCTCATCGACCTCACCGACGCCGGTAAGGACCTGCTCGAGCGCGACCGCGCCGAGCGCGACGCATGGCTGTACGCCACCATGCGCGACAACCTCACCCAGCTGGAGTTCGACCTGCTGATGCTCGTCGCCCCGGTGCTGCGCAAGCTGGCGTACGCCGAATCGAATGTGGGCACACTGACGTCATGACCGGCACCCTCGACACCGCGCAGGAGTGGATCGCCCACGACCCCGACCCGGAGTCGGTCGCCGAGCTGCGCGCCTGCTCCCCCGACGAACTCGAGCGCCGCTTCGCGCGTCCGCTGACGTTCGGCACCGCGGGCCTGCGCGGTCCGCTGCGCGCCG
This sequence comes from Mycolicibacterium phlei, assembly GCF_001583415.1. Next base: position 1,562,137 of record NZ_CP014475.1, on the reverse strand, counting down.
GCCCCGACGGGATGAACCTCGCGGTGGTGCTGCGCGCCAGCTGGGCCGTCGCCAAGGTGCTCACCGACCGCGGACTGGCCGGCCAGGACGTCGTCGTCGGCCGCGACACCCGGCACGGCTCCGACGAGTTCGCGCTCGCCGCCGCTGAAGTGCTTGCCGCGCAGGGCTTTCCGGTGACGCTGTTCCTGGCCGCGGTGCCCACGCCCGTCGTCGCCTTCACGGTGCGCAGCCTGCCCGCCGCGGCGGGTGTCCAGATCACCGCCTCACACAACCCGCCCACCGACAACGGCTACAAGGTGTACTTCGAGGGCGGCTACCCGATCATCTCCCCCACCGACCGCGAGATCGAGCAGGCGATGGCCGAAGCGCCGCCCGCCGACCAGATCCCGCGCGCCCCGGTGACCCCGGCCGGTCTGGGCGAGATCCAGCGCTACCTCGAACGGGCGGCCGGGGTGCGGCGCACCCACGGGTCGGTGCGCGTCGCGCTGACCCCTCTGCACGGCGTGGGCGGCGAGTACGCGCTGGACGCCTTGGCGCTGGCCGGGTTCGACGACGTGCACGTCGTCGAGGAGCAGTTCACCCCCGACCCCGACTTCCCGACCGTGACCTACCCCAACCCGGAGGACCCGGCCGCGGTGGCGGCGCTGCTGAAACGGGCCGCCGAGGTCGACGCCGAGGTCGCGATCGCCCTGGACCCCGACGCGGACCGCTGCGCGGTCGGCATCCCCACCCCGGACGGCTGGCGCATGCTCTCCGGCGACGAAACCGGTTGGCTGCTCGGCGATTACATCCTCTCCCAACTCGATCCCGGCCCGGTCGCCGAGGCGACGGTGGTGGCCAGCTCGCTGGTGTCGTCGCGCATGCTGGCGGCGATCGCCGCCGACCACGGCGCCCGCCACGTCGAGACGCCGACCGGCTTCAAGTGGTTGTCGCGCGCCGACGCCGACCTGCCCGGCTGCACGCTGGTGTACGCCTACGAGGAGGCGATCGGCCACTGTGTCGACCCGTCGGCGGTGCGCGACAAGGACGGCATCAGCGCGGCGGTGCTGGTGTGCGATCTGGTTGCCGCGCTGCGCGACCGCGGGCACACCGTGCTCGACGCGCTCGACGGCCTGGCCCGCAGGCACGGGGTGCACACCACCACCGCGGTGACGAAGGTGGTGGCCGACCCCGACGAGGCCGCCGCCGTGATGGCCCGGCTGCGGCAGACACCGCCGCAGCGGCTCGCCGGATTCGCCGCCACGGTCACCGACCTCGCGCCCGGCACCGACGCGGTGATCCTGGCCGGCGGCGACCCCGACACCGCGGTGCGGGTCGTGGTGCGCCCGTCGGGCACCGAACCGAAAGTCAAGTCCTACATCGAGGTCCGCTGCGCACCGACCGACGACCTGACCGCCGCGCGGGCGCGGGCGCGGCGGATCCAGGCCGACCTCGTCGACGCGGCCGAAGCTCTCTAGCAGCTCTCTAGCGCGGACCGAACTGCCGGTCACCGGCGTCGCCGAGGCCCGGCACGATGTAGGCGGACTCGTTGAGGCCGTAGTCGACCGTCGCGGTGTAGAGCCGGACGTCGGGTGCGGCCTTCTCCAGCGCCGCAATGCCTTCCGGAGCGGCGACGACGCAGATCGCGGTGACGTCGACGGCGTCGCGGCTGTAGAGCAGCTCCAGGGTGTGCACCATCGAGCCGCCCGTCGCCAGCATCGGGTCGAGCACGAACACCGGCTGGGTGCTCAGGTCGTCGGGCAGCGACGCCAGGTACGGCGTCGGCAGATGGGTCTCCTCGTCGCGCACCACCCCGACGAACCCGACCTGGGCCTCGGGGATCAGCGCGTGCGCCTGGTCGACCATGCCGAGCCCGGCCCGCAGCACGGGCACCAGCAGCGGCGGGTTGGCCAGCCGGCAGCCGGTGGTCTCGGCGACCGGGGTCCGCACGGGCACCGTCTGCACCGCCGCGTCGCGAGTGGCCTCGTAGACGAGCATCAGGGTCAGGTCACGCAGCGCCGCGCGGAATGCGGCGTTGTCGGTGGCCTCGTCGCGCAGGGTGGTCAACCGTGCCGCCGCGAGAGGGTGATCGACGACGCGCACATCCATGGGGCAGACCTTAACGGGAACCGCCCACGGCCGCGCCGCGTCCTACCGACATGCACGCCGACACCGACGCGATCCGGGCGCTGGCCGCCGCCCACACCGCCCACGCCGACGAGCTCACCGCGATCGCGGCCCGACTGTCCAACACCCCCACCCCGGCGGGCCTCGGCCCCGTCGGCGCCGATTTCGTGGCCGCGCTGCGGGCGGCGCTGGCGCGCGAGGCCGAGGCGGTGGCCGCGCTGCGTGACCGGATGGCGCAGACCGCGGTGAGCGCGGCCCGGGCGGCGACCGCCTACGACGACGCCGACGGGCGCGTCGGCGCCCGGGTGGGCGGACTCTGACATGTCCGGCGCGCTGGTCGCGGCGCTCACCGCGCCGCTGCGCGAGATGGCGGCGCTGGTCGGGCCCGGCGGCGCCGACGACGTCGCGGCGGACCTGACGGCCGTGCGCACCGCGCTCGACGAGCTGGCGGCGGCCACCGGGCGGGGCTGGTGGCGCACCGCCGACGCGTGGACGGGGGCGGGTGCCGACGCGGCGGCCGCTGCGGTGTCGGCGACGGTCGCGGCCGCGGAGGACGCCGCCGAGCGGGTGGCGCTGCTGGCCCGCTCGGCCGACGCGGCCGGTGCGGCGGTGGCGCGGGCCCACCGGCGGCTGCGCGACATCGTCGAGGGGTTCGAGGCGCGCGCCCGGGCCCTGGAGCCCTACCTGGACTCCCCCGAGGTGGTCGACGCGCTGGTCAACGACGCCCGCCGGGCGCTGGCCGAAGCCGTCGCGGTGGTCGACGACCTGCGCGCCGAACTCGACGGCCACACCTCAGCCGTCACCTCCGCTGTCCCCGCGCCCGCGGCCGCTCCGGCGTCCACCGCACCGTCGGGCGTCACGCCCGGCGGCGGGGTGCCGGGCGCGTTGGGCGCGGCCTCCGCCGGTGTGCCGGCCGCCGGCGGGCTCGGGTCGCTGGTGCGCGAGATCGCCGAAGCGGCGCGGCCGGAGACCCCGGAGGCGGCGGCCTTCGGCGACGGCGTGGCGGTGCGACTGCCCGACGGCAGCGTGGTGACCGCCCCGAACGCGGTCGCCGCCAGCGCGGTTCGCCACGCGCTCACCCAACTGGGCGTGCCGTATCAGTGGGGCGGCACCACGCCCGGCGTCGGCCTGGACTGCAGCGGGCTGACCCAGTGGGCGTACCGCGAGGCGGGGCTGACGCTGCCGCGGCTGGCGCAGGAACAGGACATCGGCGCGCCGGTGGCGTTCGGGGATCTGCGGCCCGGCGACCTGGCGGTGTGGGACGGCCACGTCGCGATGGTCGTCGGCAACGGCCAGATGATCGAGGCGGGCGACCCGGTGAAACTCTCCCCGATCCGCACCACCAACGCGGGACAGGGTTTTCAGGGGTTCTGGCGACCCACCGGCTGATCGACACGACCGTGTGGCGGCCTGACTCCCCGGTCAGGTCGTTAGGCTGTGCGCCATGGCTGCTGACATCGTGCCGATCCGGCTCGGCCTGACCAAGGGCGACCTGTACACGCTATGGGCTCCACGCTGGCGCGATGCCGGTGACGAGTGGGAGGCGTTCCTCGGCAAGGACGAGGACCTCTACGTGTTCGAGTCGGTTGCCGACCTGGTCGCGTTCGTCAGGACCAACACCGACAACGACCTCACCGACCACCCGGCGTGGGAGAAGACCACGCAGGCCAACGCGCACCGGTTCGAGCCGAAAGAGGAGAACCTCTACGACATCATCGGCGTGCCCGAGATCGTCGCGGAGAAGGTCAACGAGGAGCGGGTCACCACGCTGTTCCGCACGCTGGCGATCGTCAACTCGCTCGGCACCGTCTGCGAACTGCCCGCGGTGGCCAAGCTGTTCAACGGCAACCCGGTGCTGAGCACGCTCGGCGGCGGCATCGACGCGTTCTCCGGCCGGGCCGGGCGCAAGCGGTGGGCCGAGATCGAGACCGTGATCGCGCGGTCGTGGGACAGCGTCGTCGACGCGCTCGACGAGCTCGTCACGATCCCGGAGGTCGACGCGGCCGCGGTGCGCGCGGCCGAGGCCGAACTCGCCGAGCCCGCACCTGAACCCGAGCCCGAGGAGGAGGTCGTCGAGGAGCTCGAGTCCGAGGGCGCCGAGGACTCCGACGGCGACGAGGACGAGGGCGACGAGCTGGTCGCGCAGGCGCAGAGCCGGGTGCTGGGCGGCGACGAGGACTTCTGGCTGCAGGTCGGCATCGACCCGGTGCGACTGATGACCAGTGCCGGCACCTACTACACGCTGCGCTGCTACCTCGAGGACCAGCCGGTGTTCCTCGGCCGCAACGGCCGCATCAGCGTGTTCCCGTCCGAGCGGGCGCTGGCGCGCTACCTGGCCGACGAGCACGACCACGACCTGGCCGGCCTGTCCACCTACGACGACATCCGCACCGCGGCCACCGACGGGTCGCTGGAGGTCGAGGTCGACGAGGAGAACGTCTACGTGCTCACCGGCCTCGTCGACGACATCGCCGACGGCCCCGACGCCGTCGACCGCGATCAGCTCGAGCTGGCCGTCGAACTGCTGCGCGATGTCGGCGACTACTCCGAGGAGACCACCGTCGACCAGGCGCTCGACCCCGAGCAGCCGCTGGGCCGGTTCATCGCGCATGTGCTCGACCCGGAGTCGGTCGAGCGGCCCGAGCCGCCGTACGCCGAGGTCGTCGCGCAGTGGGAGAAGCTGGAGGCGTTCGTCGAGTCGCGGCTGCGTCCCGAGTAGCGCGGCCGGGCTGTCAGCCGATCAGGACCGCGTAGCGGGGTTTGATCACCTCGTCGATGATGGCCAGGCGCTCGTCGAAGGAGATGAACGCCGACTTCATCGCGTTGATCGTGAACCGCTGCAGGTCGCTCCAGCCGTAGCCGAACGTCTCGACCAGCCGCAGCATCTCCTGGGTCATCGTGGTGTCGCTCATCAGCCGGTTGTCGGTGTTGACGGTGACGCGAAACCGCAAGCGCGCCAGCAGATCGAACGGGTGCTCGGCGATGCTGGGCACCGCGCCGGTCTGCACGTTCGACGACGGGCACATCTCGAACGGGATGCGCTTGTCGCGCAGCAGCGCCGCCAGCCTGCCGAGCTTGGCGGTGCCGTCGGGCAGCACGGTGATGTCGTCGACGATGCGCACCCCGTGGCCCAGCCGGTCGGCGCCGCAGTAGGCGATCGCCTCGTGGATGGACGGCAGGCCGAACGCCTCACCCGCGTGAATCGTGAAGCGCGCGTTGTTGCTTCGCATGTACTCGAACGCGTCGAGGTGCCGTGACGGCGGGTAACCGGCCTCGGCGCCCGCGATGTCGAACCCGACCACGCCCTTGTCGCGGAACCGGATCGCCAGCTCGGCGATCTCCCGGGAGCGGGCGGCGTGGCGCATCGCGGTCACCAGGCACCGCACCGTGATCGGGCGGCCCTCGGCGCTCACCGCCTTCTCCCCGTCGGCGAACCCGGCCAGCACCGCGTCGACCACCTCGTCCAGCGACAGTCCGCCGTTGATGTGCAGCTCGGGGGCGAACCGGACCTCGGCGTAGACGACGTTGTCGGCGGCCAGGTCCTCGACGCACTCGTAGGCCACCCGGTGCAGCGCCTCCGGGGTCTGCATCACCCCGACGGTGTGGGCGAACGGCTCCAGGTAGCGCTCCAGCGAACCGCTGTGCGCGGCGGTGCGGAAGAACGTGGCGAGTTCGTCGGGGTCGTCGGCGGGCAGCTGGTCGTAGCCGTGGGCCTCGGCGAGTTCGAGCACCGTGGCCGGTCGCAGTCCGCCGTCGAGATGGTCGTGCAACAGCGCCTTGGGCGCCTGGTGGATCGTCTCGGGGGTCAACGGCGTCGTCATATCCCCCATCATCCGCGCCGTCAGACGATCCGGTCGATGATCAGCGGCCGCGGCGGCGGTGCGGTGTCGCCGATGTCGACGGCGCCGTCGAGTTCGGCGACGGCGGCGGCGAACCGCTCCGGGGTGTCGGTGTAGAGCGTCAGCAGCGGTTCCCCGGCGGTCACCGGCTCCCCCTCGCGGCGGTGGATCCGCAGCCCGGCGCCGAACTGCACCTGCTCGCCGGGCGCCGAGCGGCCCGCGCCCAGCCGCCAGACCGCCAGGCCGACCGCCAACGCGTCGAGCCGCCGCACGACGCCGGTGCTCGACGCGGTGAGCGTCTCGCTGCAGCGGCCCACCGGCAGCGGCCGGTTCAGATCGCCGCCCTGGGCGGCCACCAGCGCGCGGAACCGGTCCATCGCGGTGCCGTCGCGCAGGGTGTCGGCGGGGTCGACGCCGTCGAGGCCGGCCGCGTCGAGCATCTCGCGCGCCAGTGCCAGTGTCAGCTCGACGACATCGCGCGGCCCGCCGCCGGCCAGCACCTCCAGCGACTCCTCGACCTCCACGGCATTGCCGACCGCGCGGCCCAGCGGGGTGGCCATGTCGGTGAGCAGCGCCCTGGTCGACAGCCCGTGCGCGCTGCCCAGGTCGACCATCGTGCGGGCCAGCTCCCGCGACTCGGCCTCGGTCTTGAGGAACGCACCCGAGCCGACCTTGGTGTCGAGCACCAGCGCGCGGGCGCCCTCGGCGATCTTCTTGCTCATCACCGAGCTGGCGATCAGCGGCAGCGACTCGGTGGTCGCCGTGATGTCGCGCAGCGCGTAGATCTTGCGGTCGGCGGGTGCCAGCTCCCCGGCGGCGAAGATCGCCGCGCCGAGCTCGCAAAGCTGTTGCCTGATCCGTTCTTTCGGCAGCTCCGCGGAGAACCCCGGGATGGACTCGAGTTTGTCGAGGGTGCCGCCGGTGTGGCCGAGGCCGCGGCCGGCCGCCTGCGGGACCGCGCCGCCGCACGCCATCACCACCGGGACCAGCGGGATCGTGATCTTGTCGCCCACCCCGCCGGTGGAGTGCTTGTCCACCAGCGCCAGCGGCCTGCCGTCGCGGCGCAGATCGGTGAAGTCCAACCGTTCCCCGGAGTTGACCATCGCCGCGGTCCAGCGCGCGATCTCCGGGCCGGTCATCCCGCGCAGGAAGATCGCCATCAGCAGCGCCGACATCTGCTCGTCGGCGACGGCCCCGCGGGTGTAGGCGTCGATCACCCAGTCGATCGCGGCGTCGGACAGCACGCCGCCGTCGCGCTTGGTCCGGATTATGGTCGGAGCGTCGAAGGGCGCGACATTGGACCCAGGAGCGTCGAATGTGAACTGGGTCACGGGCTTTGCCGTTTCGTGCGAGCCAGATCATCGGGGCCGAACGCGTCGGGCAGCAGATCGCCCAGCGGCCGGGGCCCGCCGGGATGGTCGATCAGCATCGCCGGTCCGCCGTGTTCGAGCAGCACCTGGCGACACCGTCCGCACGGCATCAGCGGGTCCCCCGCGGCGTCGACACACGCCAGCGCGAGCAACCGTCCGCCGCCGGTGGCGAACAGGTTGCAGACCACAGCGCACTCGGCACAGAGACCAAGGCCATATGAGACATTTTCCACATTGCATCCGGCGACGACACGCCCATCGTCGACCAGAGCGGCCGCACCCACCGGAAACCCCGAATACGGGGCGTAGGCGTTCCGGGTTACCTCAAACGCCTTGCGCCGCAGCAGATTCCAGTCAATTTCGGACGGCATCGAACCCTCGCTGAGTCGATTCTGAATCCATTCCGAGGCCTCCCCCGACGAACGCCGTTCCATGTTAGGAGAACCTAACTTTGGCGGTTTCGAAGACACCGCCACCACGACCGTAGTTCGTTTACCAGTACGAGTGGGACTAGAGTCCACCCGTGGTTTGGGTGAAGTGCGCCAACCGGACCAGTCGACATTCCGCCCGGTGGGCTGCTCGACAGCCCATTCGTCCACCGAAGGCGTTGGAGGCCAGATGAGTACTCAAGTTTCGGAGGGACCGCCCTCGGCGGTGCCGACTCCTCGCTCGGGGCCGTCGCGCAGACGGTCGCTGTACCGCGGCGACCCGGCCATGTGGTCCTGGGTTCTGCACCGCATCACCGGTGCGACCATCTTCTTCTTCCTGTTCGTGCACGTGCTCGACACCGCGCTGGTGCGGGTCAGCCCGCAGGCCTACAACGAGGTCATCGAGACGTACAAGACGCCGATCATCGGCCTGATGGAGATCGGGCTGGTCGTGGCGGTGCTCTACCACGCGCTGAACGGCATCCGCATCATCCTGATCGACTTCTGGCAGGAGGGCCCGCGCTACCAGCGGGTGATGCTGTGGGTCGTCATCGGCGTCTTCCTGGCAATCTTCATCCCGTCGCTTGGAGTGATCGGTATGCACATGGCGGAGCGGTTCCTGTGAGCGCCCCGGCGGGCGGGTCGGCAGGCGGCGGCGCCTGGACCCCGCACCACCGCGAAGGCCGCATCGCACCGGTTCTGGAGAAGGAGCACGACCGGCCGGCCGGTCTGGACCACCCGCGGGCGCCCCGCCGTCCGCGCGGCATCCCGTACTTCGAGAAGTACGCCTGGCTGTTCATGCGGTTCTCCGGCGTGGCGCTGGTCTTCCTGGCGCTGGGCCACCTGTTCGTGATGTTGATGTGGCAGGACGGCGTCTACCGCATCGACTTCAACTACGTCGCCGAGCGCTGGGCGTCGCCGTTCTGGCAGATCTGGGACATGGCGCTGCTGTGGCTGGCCATGGTGCACGGCGCCAACGGCCTGCGCATCATCATCGGCGACTACGCCCGCAAGAACGTCACGAAGTTCTGGCTGAACTCGATCCTGCTGCTGGCGACCGGGTTCACCCTCGTACTGGGCAGCTACGTGCTGGTCACCTTCGACGCGAACATCACATAGGGGACGGCTGATGATTCAGGAACATCGCTACGACGTCGTGATCGTCGGCGCAGGCGGCGCCGGGATGCGCGCCGCGGTCGAAGCCGGCCCGCGCGTGCGGACCGCCGTGCTGACCAAGGTGTATCCCACCCGCAGCCACACCGGCGCGGCGCAGGGCGGCATGTGCGCCGCGCTGGCCAACGTCGAAGAGGACAACTGGGAGTGGCACACCTTCGACACCGTCAAGGGCGGCGACTACCTCGCCGACCAGGACGCGGTCGAGATCATGTGCAAGGAGGCCATCGACGCGGTCCTCGACCTCGAGAAGATGGGGATGCCGTTCAACCGCACCCCCGAGGGCCGCATCGACCAGCGCCGGTTCGGCGGGCACACCCGCGACCACGGCAAGGCCCCGGTGCGCCGGGCCTGCTACGCCGCCGACCGCACCGGCCACATGATCCTGCAGACGCTGTACCAGAACTGCGTCAAGCACGACGTCGAGTTCTTCAACGAGTTCTACGCGCTCGACCTGGCGATCACCGAGACCCAGGCCGGCCCCGTGGCCACCGGCGTCATCGCCTACGAGCTGGCCACCGGTGACATCCACGTCTTCCACGCCAAGGCGATCGTGTTCGCCACCGGCGGGTCGGGCCGGATGTACAAGACCACCTCCAACGCCCACACGCTGACCGGCGACGGTCTGGGCATCGTGTTCCGCAAGGGACTTCCGTTGGAGGACATGGAGTTCCACCAGTTCCACCCGACGGGTCTGGCGGGCCTGGGCATCCTGATCTCGGAGGCCGTGCGCGGCGAGGGCGGTCGTCTGCTCAACGGCGAGGGCGAACGGTTCATGGAGCGCTACGCGCCGACGATCGTCGACCTCGCGCCGCGTGACATCGTCGCCCGCTCGATGGTGCTCGAGGTGCTCGAGGGCCGCGGCGCCGGGCCGAACAAGGACTACGTCTACATCGACGTGCGCCACCTCGGCGAGGACGTGCTCGAGGCCAAGCTGCCCGACATCACCGAGTTCGCCCGCACCTACCTCGGTGTGGACCCGGTCAAGGAACTGGTGCCGGTCTACCCGACGTGCCACTACGTCATGGGCGGTATCCCGACCAACGTCAACGGCCAGGTGCTGCGCGACAACACCACCCCGCTGCCGGGTCTGTACGCCGCAGGCGAGTGCGCGTGCGTGTCGGTGCACGGCGCCAACCGCCTGGGCACCAACTCGCTGCTGGACATCAACGTGTTCGGCCGTCGCGCCGGCATCGCCGCCGCGAACTACGCGCTGGGCCATGACTTCACGCCGCTGCCGGACGACCCGGCGGGCATGGTGGTCAACTGGGTCGGCGACATCCTGTCCGAGCACGGCAACGAGCGCGTCGCCGACATCCGTAGCGCGCTGCAGCAGTCGATGGACAACAACGCCGCGGTGTTCCGCACCGAGGAGACGCTCAAGCAGGCGCTGACCGACATTCACGCCCTCAAGGAGCGGTACAAGCGAATCACGGTGCACGACAAGGGCAAGCGCTACAACAGCGACCTGCTCGAGGCCATCGAGCTGGGCTTCCTGCTGGAGCTGGCCGAGGTCACCGTGGTCGGCGCGCTCAACCGCAAGGAGTCCCGCGGCGGCCACGCCCGCGAGGACTACCCGAACCGCGACGACACCAACTACATGCGCCACACCATGGCCTACAAGGAGGGCACGGAGCTGCTGTCCGACATCCGGTTGGACTACAAGCCCGTGGTCATGACCCGCTATGAGCCGATGGAACGGAAGTACTGACGATGAGTGCACCCGTCATTGACAAGCCGGAAGCCGGCGATCCCGAGCTGCCGCCCGTGCCCGACGGCGCGGTGTTCGTCACCCTGAAGATCGCCCGCTTCAACCCGGAGAATCCGGACGCCTATGCGGATTCGGGGGGCTGGCAGAGCTTCCGGGTGCCGTGCCTGCCCAGCGACCGTCTGCTGAACCTGCTGCACTACGTGAAGTGGTACCTGGACGGCACGCTGACGTTCCGCCGGTCGTGCGCGCACGGTGTGTGCGGGTCCGACGCCATGCGGATCAACGGCGTGAACCGGCTGGCGTGCAAGGTTCTGATGCGCGACATGCTGCCGAAGAACCCGAAGAAGGAACTGACGATCACCATCGAGCCGATCCGCGGCCTGCCCGTGGAGAAGGATCTCGTGGTGAACATGGAGCCGTTCTTCGACGCCTACCGCGCGATCAAGCCGTACCTGGTCACCAGCGGCAACCCGCCGACCCGGGAGCGCATCCAGAGCCCCACCGACCGGGCCCGCTACGACGACACCACCAAGTGCATCCTGTGCGCGTGCTGCACGACGAGCTGCCCGATCTACTGGAGCGAGGGGTCGTACTTCGGTCCGGCCGCGATCGTCAACGCGCACCGGTTCATCTTCGACTCGCGTGACGAGGCCGCCGCCGAGCGCCTCGACATCCTCAACGAGGTCGACGGCGTGTGGCGCTGCCGCACGACGTTCAACTGCACCGAGTCGTGCCCGCGTGGCATCCAGGTGACCAAGGCGATTCAGGAGGTCAAGCGCGCCCTGATGTTCGCGCGCTGACCCCCCTTGCGATTTCGGTGTAGTTGGTGGCGCTGAGCACCACCAACTACACCGAATTCGCTTATTCGGTGGCGTCCTCGTTGACGTCCTTCTCGGCGTCCTTCTCGACGGCGTCCTCGTTGACGTCCTTCTCGATGACCTCTTCGACGACGTCGTCGTCCGTCAGAGCGTCCAGGTCGGTAGCGAGGTCGGTATCGAGCTCCCCGAGATCGAGCTCCTCTGCCTCGTCGAGCTCCCCGAGGTCGAGATCTTCGTCCTCGACCTCATCGGTCAGCGCGACCTTCTGGAAGAGCACCTCGTCCTCGGGCGCCGGATCCTCGTCCACCACATCGACTGTCACCGTCGGCGCGTCCTCGTCGGGCACCTGCGAGGCCGTGGACGTGGGCAGCCCCGGCGGCGGGTCGATGCTGCGCAGCACGCTCGCGATGACGTGGCTGGCCTCGATCAACCCCTGCAGCGGGGCGGCGACCAGACCCAGCGCGGTCGCCGGGATCACCGCCAGGCCGGTCAGCAGCGCGTTGATCGCACCGTCGACGTCGAGCTTCTTGACGTTGTGCCACACGTCGTCGGCGGTGCCGGCGACCGACATGATGAACGTGCTGGCGCCGATCATGATCGCGTCGACGATCGGGCTGATCACCGCGGGAATGGCGGTCCCGAGCCCCAGCAGCCGGTCGATCGGACGCACCAGGATCGGGAACGCGTCGGCGCCCAGCTTGGCCGTCAGGTTGATCGGGGTCATCAGCGTCGCGGCGAGCTTCTCCAGCGCCGCACCGCCGTTGCCGGCCTGGAGGTCACCGAGGATCTCGAGCACGTCGGCGGGGGTGTTCCAGATCGCCGTGCCCAGCGACGCCACGTACGTGGTGGCCAGCATCGCCAGCTCGGTGAGGCTCTCGGTCTGGTTGGCGGCGATCTGCCGCAGCACCGGCACCGGGTCGGCGAGGTACTCGTTGACCAGCTGCTGCAGGCTGCCCAGCGCCTGCTGGGTGATCGCCTCCCACAGCGGGAACGGGTTGTCGATCGCGTTGAGCTGGATCTGCGGGGCGGCGACCGTGAGCCGGTCGACGGTGTCGGACGGCGAGACCACCACCGGCGACATCGCGATCGCGGCGGCACCAACCAGGGCGACACCGGTGGCGAGCCTGGGACGAATCAAGGCGTTCATGTTTTCCTTCACGTGATTTCGAGAGAGCTATTGACGTTGTGCAGCAAAGTGATGAGCAGGCCCGTTACATAGCCCTCCGATCCGGCCCGACGGCCCGGTCCCCCCGCGTCCGCAAACCATGCCGTAATGTCTCCGACACCGACCGTTCGGCCCGTGTATCACCAGGCCAGATATTAACGATCGCGTTAATAATGTGCGTTGAGCCACAGCTTTGCAAGTCCTGAGCAAACCCGCTATCCAGCAAGCGAAAGCCGCCGTCCCGCCCGACGCCGGGCGAACCCTTAAGCGGATTTAACTAAGTCCGCTTATGGTGCGCGGAAATACCATGTCACGCGTATCGCTGTCACACATCGCGACGTCGCCCCGTCTAAGGGGTATGACCGAGAAAACACGCATCGACCCTGTTGCCCCGAAGCAAGCCAACCTGCTGACCCGGCTGATGTACCGGGTCGCCAAACGGCGCTTCGGCGAGGTGCCCGAACCGTTCACCGTCTACGCCCACCATCCGGGCCAGCTGCTGACCAGCGCGGTGCACGAGACGCTGCTGGAGAAGACCAGCACCCGCCTGCCCGCGAACGTGCGTGAACTGGCCGTGTATTGGACCGCCCGCCAGATCGGCTGCTCGTGGTGCGTGGACTTCGGCACCATGCTGCAGCGCCTCGACGGCCTCGACATCGACCGGCTCAAGCACATCGACGACTACGCGACCTCGCCGCTGTTCACCGACGACGAGCGCGCCGCGATCGCCTACGCCCAGGCCGTCACCACCGATCCGCACACCGTCACCGATGAGCAGGTCGCCGACCTGCGCCGGCGCTTCGGCGATGCCGGGGTGATCGAGCTGACCATGCAGATCGGCGTGGAGAACATGCGCGCCCGCGTCAACGCCGCGCTGGGCATCACCGAGCAGGGCTTCAACTCCGGCGACGCGTGCCGGGTGCCGTGGGCTACCGACCAGCCAGACAACGCAGCGGCGAACCGGTGAACTTGTCCGGGTTGGCGATGTCCCAGAGCGCGGCGACCTTGCCGTCGCGCACGGTCACCGCGGTCACCCGGGGCATCACCGCCGGACGGTCGTCATCCGGCGTCGAGCCGAACGTGTAGGCACCCAGCTGGCCGTTCACCAGGGCCAGCTGGTTGCCGTCCAGCCAGCCGGGCCCGTAGCGGCGCGCCAGCCCGAACAGGAAGCGCGCCACCTTCTCCGCGCCGACGATGACACGCGGCGCGGTCGGGGCCCGGCGGTTGGCGTCACCGGTGAAGGTGGCGTCCGGATGCAGAAGCCGCACAACGGCTTCCATGTCACCGGCGGCCAGTGCGGCCATCAACTCCCCCGCCACCCGGTTGTGTTCGTCGTCGGGTGCCGGCGGCGGGGCGGCCGCCACCGCCCGCCGGGCCCGCGACGCCAGCTGCCGCGCCGCGGCGGCGCTGACCCCGAGCACGTCGGCGATCTCGTCGAACGGCACCGCGAACCCGTCGTGCAGCACGAAGGCCACCCGCTGGTCGGGGGTGAGCCGGTCGAGCACCACCATCGCCGCGAACCGGGCGTCCTCATCGGCCACCACCGCGGCCAGCGGGTCACTGCCGTCCAGCGGCGTCACAACCGGTTCCGGAAGCCATTGCCCCACATAGGTTTCGCGACGACGCGCGGCCGAACGCAGCCGATCCAGCCCGAGCCGGCTGACCACGGTGGTCAACCAGGCGCGCAGATCGGCGATCTTCTCCTGTTCGGCGGCGCTCCAGCGCAGCCAGGCGTCCTGCACGATGTCCTCGGCGTCGGCCACCGTGCCGGTCAGCCGGTAGGCCACCGACATCAGGTGCGGGCGCAGCTCCTCGAACTCGTCGACTCGGCTGGCGACCATACCCGCGAGTCTAGTTCTCCTACCCACCGCAATCCGGCGCGCAACAACGCTGGTGAACCGTATTCTGCGGCAATGGCCATACAGCAACCCGCCGTCCCCGCGGTCGGCGAGAAGGGACTGCAGGCGGGCGCTCTGGGCCTGGTCGGCAACATCGTGATCGGCCTGGCCGCCACGGCACCGGCGTACAGCCTGGCCGCCACGCTCGGCTACGTGGTTCTCGCCGTCGGCGAGAAGGCGCCGTCGATGTTCGTGGTGGCCTTCATCCCGATGCTGTTGGTGGCGTTCGCCTACAAGGAGCTCGCCGAGGACACCCCCGACTGCGGCACCACATTCACCTGGGGCACCAAGGCATTCGGGCCGTGGGTCGGCTGGATCGGCGGCTGGGGGCTGGCGGTTTCGGCGATCATCGTGCTGGCCAACGTCGCCGAGGTGTCCGCGATCTACCTGTTCGAGTTCCTCAACCTCGACGACCTCGCCGACAACCTGTTGGCGAAGGTGCTGCTGGGCTCGTTCTTCATCGTGGGGATGACGCTGGTCAGCGCCCGCGGCATCGTGGTCTCCGAGCGGCTGCAGAACGTCCTGATGGCCATCCAGTTCGGTGTGCTCATCGTGATCAGCGCCATCGCGCTGATCCGCGTGTTCTCCGGAACCGCTGGTGCGCAGGCGGTTTCACCGCAGCTGTCCTGGCTGTGGCCGTCCGGTCTGGACGAGTCGTCGATCGCGGCGGCGGTCATCCTGTGCATCTTCATCTACTGGGGGTGGGACGCCTGCCTGGCCGTCGGCGAGGAGACCAAGAACCCGGGCCGCACCCCCGGGATCGCCGCGGTGCTGACCACGCTGATCCTGGTGTTCACCTACGTGCTGGTGGCCTACGCCGTGCAGTCGTTCTCCGGGTTCAGCGACGTCGGCATCGGACTGAACAACCCGGACAACACCGACGACGTGCTCACCGTGCTCGGCAAACCCGTCGCGGGGGCCATCGCCGCGTCGGCGCTGCTGCTGACGGTCTCGGTGTCGGCGCTGTCGTCGACGCAGACCACGATCCTGCCGACCGCCCGAGGCACCCTGTCGATGGCGGTGTACGAGGCGATCCCGAAGCGGTTCGCCAGCGTGCATCCCCGGTACATGACCCCGGCGTTCGGCACCATCGTGATGGGCCTGTCGGCGTTGTTCTTCTACCTGCTGCTGAGCCTGCTGTCGGAGAACGCGCTGGCCGACTCGATCGCGTCGCTGGGTCTGGCCGTCGCCTTCTACTACGGCATCACCGCGTTCGCCTGCGTGTGGTACTTCCGCTCCACGCTGTTGAGTTCGGTGCGAAACCTGTTCTTCCGCGGGATCTTCCCCGTGCTCGGCGGGTTGGCGATGACGTGGGCGTTCTTCCAGAGCGCGATCGACATGATCCAGCCCGACTACGGCTACACGGCGTTCGGGCCGGTCGGCGGGGTGTTCGTCCTCGGGGTCGGGATGCTGGTGCTGGGGGTGCCGCTCATGCTGGCCTGCTTCGCGTTCGGCACCAAACGCTTCTTCCGCGGCGAGACGTTGACGCCGACCACCGAGGTCAAGGTCCCCGACACCTACTGAGCAGGAGCCGCAATGCATTTGACCGTCGGATATCTCGCCACACCCGCCGGCGACGACGGTGTCGCGCTGGCCGGGGTGCTCGCCAGGACCTTCGGCGCGCGGGTGGACGTCGTGCTGGTGGTGCGCGAGGAGCTGCCCGACGGGCATCCGGGTCGCGCCGAGTATCAGAGGCTGCTCGTCGAGCGCGGCGAGGAGTGGATCTCGAAGGCGATCGACGCGCTGGCCGCGATGGGGGTGAGCGCCTCGTCGACGGTGCTGGTCGGTGAGTCGTTCGCCGAGACGCTGATCGGGTTCGCCGAGGAGAGGCACTCCGATGCGATCGTCGTCGGCGGCGCGCGCTACGGGCTGTTCGGCGGCCACGTCATCGGCTCGGTGGCCGGCGCGCTGCTGCACGCCTCCCCGATCCCGGTCGCGCTGGCGCCGCGCGGCTACGCCGAGGATCCGCCCGACGCGATCACCAAGGTGACGGCGGCGGTGCCGACCCGGCCCAGGGACGACAACCCATTGCCGTTCGCGCTGGACCTGGCCAGCGCCGCCGGGCTACCGCTGCGGATGCTGTCGCTGGTGTCCGCGGAGAACCTCAACGACGCCGACAGTGTGCGGGAGGTGCGCCAGATGCAGGTCGCCGCCGCCGAGGAGAACCTCGCGGTGGCCGCCCGCACGCTGCCGGACACCGCGGACATCGAGTCCCTGGTCGCCGACGGTCTCACGCTGGAGTCCGCGCTCAAGAAGCTCAGCTGGCGCGATTCGGACCTGCTGGTCGTCGGGTCCAGCCGGTTCGCCGCGCCGCGCCGGATCTTCCTGGGCTCCACCGCCGCACGGATCCTGGCCGGCGTCGACGCCCCGGTGCTGGTGATCCCGCACTCCTGAGGCGGCCTACCGCTTGGTGAAGATGATGCGGTGCCAGTCCTTGTCGGCCACCCCGGTGAGGTCGCTCATCACGTGCTTGATGGTGAGGTACTCCTCGAACGAGTAGTCGCTCATGTCCTTGCCGAACCCGGACGCGCCGACACCGCCGTGCGGCATCTCGCTGATGATCGGGATGTGGTCGTTGATCCACACGCAGCCGGCCTTGATCTCGCGTGACGCCCGCTGCGCGCGGTACACGTCGCGGGTCCACGCCGAGGCGGCCAGGCCGTAGTCGGTGTCGTTGGCCTGCCGGATCGCGTCGTCGTCGTCGGTGAACGGGCGCACGGTCAGCACCGGCCCGAAGATCTCGTCGCGGTACACCTCCGAGGACTCGTCGACGTCGGCGATCACCGTCGGCAGGTAGAACGAGCCGGGCCGGTCGGGCGCCTTGCCGCCGCACACGATCCGCCCGCCCTGGCCGGGTGCGCGTTCGACCATGCCGGCGACCTTGGCGCGGTGCGCCATCGAGATCAGCGGCCCCAGGTCGGTGTCTGGGTCCTCCGGGTCGCCGACGACCACCTTGGAGAACACCTCGGCGACACCGGCGACGAAGTCGTCGTAGAGCTCGCGGGCGACGATCGCGCGGGCCGCGGCGGTGCAGTCCTGGCCGGTGTTGATCAGCGCGCCGGCGGCCGCGCCCTGGATGGCGGCGTCCAGGTCGGCGTCGTCGAACACCACGAACGGCGCCTTACCGCCGAGCTCGAGCTGCACCCGGTGCCCGTGCGCCGCGGCGGCGGCCATCACCTTGCGGCCGACCGGCGTCGACCCGGTGAACGTGACGACGTCGACGTCGCGGTGCCCGGCCAGCGCCGAGCCGACATCGGAGCCCAGGCCGGTGACGACGTTGAGCACCCCGTCGGGCAGGCCGGCCTCCTTGGCCAGCCGGGCCAGCGTCAGCGTGGTCAGCGGGGTGAGCTCACACGGTTTGATCACCACCGAGCAGCCGGCGGCCAGCGCGGGGATGACCTTCCACACCGCCATCTGCAGCGGGTAGTTCCACGGGGTGATGGTGCCCACCACGCCGACCGGTTCGCGGCGGATGCTCGACGTGTGGTCGGGCGAGTACTCGGCGGTGGCCTTGCCCTCCAGGTGGCGGGCGGCGCCGGCGAAGAAGTCGATGTTGTCGACGCTGCCCGGCACGTCGAACTCCGAGGCCAGCCGCACCGGCTTACCGGTCTGGCTGACCTCCTCGGCGACCAGGTCGTCGGCGGCGTCGCCGGTCAATTTCGCCAGCTTGAACAGAACACTTGACCGGTCCGCCGGGGTGGCGGTGGCCCACTCCGGCAGCGCGGCGCGCGCCGCGGCGACCGCGGTGTCGACGTCGGCCGGGGTGGCCGCGGCGTATTCGGCGACGGCCTGCCCGGTCGCGGGGTTGATGACCTGGTGGGTGGCCCCGCCGGTGACCACCGGTGCGCCGTTGATCCAGCTGCCTGCCACGCTGGTGGATACAGAACTCGCAGTCATGGCCTCAACTTAACGGACCGGACCCGCTTCAGCTACGCAATACCTCAGCGCAACCAGAGTGAAACGAGGGATTTCATGGTTACGGTTGCCTGGCACGACGGATTCCGTGCACAATCATCGTCATGCCTAACCCGGGTGCAGCTCACCCCATCGGGCCCGTCTCTTTCCGCGTCAACACCTCCAAACCGGGCGCGGCGTTCCAACTTGATGACCTGAGCAAGCAGATCATCGAGAAGCTGCAGCAGGACGGGCGCCGGTCCTACGCAGGCATCGGCAAGGATGTCGGCTTGTCCGAGGCCGCCGTGCGTCAGCGCGTGCAGCGCATGGTCGACGCCGGTGTGATGCAGATCGTAGCCGTCACCGATCCGATGCAACTCGGGTTCGCGCGCCAGGCGATGATCGGCATCCGTTGCACCGGCGACACCACCAAGGTCGCCGAGAAGCTGGCCGAACTCGAGTCGGTGGACTACGTGGTGCTGACCGCGGGATCCTTCGACGCGATCGTGGAGGTCGTCTGCGAGGACGACGACAGCCTCCTCGACCTTCTCAACACCCAGATCCGAGCCCTTCCGGGAGTGATATCCACCGAAACGCTCGTATATCTGAAACTTGTTAAACAGCAATACAATTGGGGTACACGATGACTACTACCGAAATCGGCTCTGATCTGGGGGCGAAGGCCAACCGCCACCTGTGGGGCCACTTCGCCCGCCACGGCGCCGGCATCACGCCCCCGATCATCACCCGCGGTGAGGGTGTGCGGATCTGGGACGACAAGGGCAAGAGCTACATCGACGGTCTGTCCGGGCTGTTCGTGGTGCAGGTCGGACACGGCCGCGCCGAGCTCGCCGAGGCCGCCGCCAAACAGGCCGAGCAGCTGGCGTTCTTCCCGCTGTGGTCCTACGCCACCCCGACGGCGATCGAGCTCGCCGAGCGGATCGCCAACTACGCGCCCGGCGACCTGAACCGGGTGTTCTTCACCACCGGCGGCGGCGAGGCCGTCGAGTCGGCGTGGAAGCTGGCCAAGAACTACTTCAAGCTGACCGGCAAACCCGGTAAGCACAAGGTGATCTCGCGATCGATCGCCTACCACGGCACCCCGCAGGGCGCGCTGGCCATCACCGGCCTGCCGGCGTTCAAGGCGCAGTTCGAGCCGCTCACCCCGGGCGGGTTCCGGGTGCCGAACACCAACTTCTACCGCGCGCCCGAGGAGTACTCGCACGACATCAAGGCGTTCGGCCGCTACTGCGCCGACCGCATCGCCGAGGCCATCGAGTTCGAGGGTCCCGACACCGTCGCCGCGGTCTTCCTCGAGCCGGTGCAGAACGCCGGCGGCTGCTTCCCGCCGCCCCCGGGCTATTTCGAGCGGGTGCGCGAGATCTGCGACGAGTACGACGTGCTGCTGGTCTCCGACGAGGTGATCTGCGCCTACGGCCGCATCGGCTCGATGTTCGCCTGCGACGACTTCGGCTACGTGCCCGACATCATCACCTGCGCAAAGGGTTTGACGTCCGGCTACTCGCCGATCGGCGCGATGATCGCCAGCGACCGGCTGTTCGAGCCGTTCAACGACGGCGTGACCACGTTCGCGCACGGCTACACGTTCGGCGGGCACCCGGTGTCGTCGGCGGTGGCGCTGGCCAACCTCGACATCTTCGAGCGCGAGGGCCTCAACGCCCACGTCAAGGAGAACGCGCCGAAGTTCCGCGCCACCCTCGAACAGCTGCTGGACGTGCCGATCGTCGGCGACGTCCGCGGTGAGGGCTTCTTCTACGGCATCGAGCTGGTCAAAGACAAGGCCACCAAGGAGACGTTCAACGACGAGGAGTCCGAGCGGCTGCTGCGCGGCTTCTTGACCCCCGCGTTGTGGGAGGCGGGTCTGTACTGCCGCGCCGACGACCGCGGCGACCCGGTCGTGCAGCTGGCTCCCCCGCTGATCAGCGGTGAGAAAGAGTTCAACGAGATCTACCAGATCCTGCGCGGCGTACTCGAGGAAGCCGCCCGCCGGCTGTAGTTCCACGCGAGAATGGCGGGGTGAGCGCGAAACCGCCGATCGACCCCGTCCGCTGGAAGCCGCCGCAGATCGACCCGCTGCCCGACGTCCCGTCGGCGCGGTTGACGGTCGTCCCGCTGCCCGGCGACGCGCCCGAGGACGTCGTCGTCGACGCCGACGGCAACCTCTGGACGGGGTTGGTCGACGGTCGCATCGTGCGGCTCTCGCCCGGCGACGCGCCCAAGGACGTCGACGTCGTCGCCACCACCGAGGGCCGCCCGCTGGGTCTGCACGTCGCTCACGACGGCCGAATCCTGGTGTGCACCAGCCCCGGTGGGCTGCTGGCACTGGATCCGGCCGCCGGCAGGCTGGACACGCTGGTCGCCGACGTGGGCGGGCGCAGGCTGACGTTCTGTTCGAACGTCACCCAATCGCCGGACGGCACAATCTATTTCACCGAGTCGACGAGTGCGTTCAGCTACGCCCACTTCAAGGGCGCGGCGTTCGAGGCGCGCCCGCGCGGCAGCCTGTTCCGCCTCGACGCCGACGGCACCGCGGTCACCGTGGTGGCCGGACTGTACTTCGCCAACGGGGTGACGCCGACGGCCGACGGGTCGGCGCTGGTGTTCGCCGAGACGCTGGGCCGTCGGCTGTCGAAGTACTGGCTGACCGGTGAGCGGGCGGGCACGGTGACCCCGCTGGTCGAGAACCTGCCCGGGATGCCCGACAACCTGTCCACCGGCGCCGACGGGCGGATCTGGTGCGCGATGGTCTCCCCGCCCAGCGCGGCCGCCGAGTGGCTGGCCCCGCGCTCGCCGCTGCTGCGCAGGCTGCTGTGGCGGCTGCCCGACCGGTTGCAGCCGACGCTGAAGCCCGAGGTGTGGGCGGTGGCGTTCGACCCGGACAGCGGCGAGGCCGTCGCCGGTGTGCGCACCGAGCATCCGCGGTTCGGTCTGGTGACCGGGCTGGTCGAGGCGCACGGCCGGCTGTGGATGGGCACGATCGGGTTCCCGGCGCTGGCGCACTGCCCGCTGCCCGCACCGCTGTAAGTCACATTTGAAACTCAAGCCTCACCTGTAACAGCGCGCCTCCGTGGCATCGCGGCGCGAAGCGCCTAATCTGCGGTCACCATGGCGAAGATCCGTACTCGCGTCGCCGCGCTGGTGGCGGCGTTGTTCGTGCTCGGCGGACCGGCCGTCGCGAACGCGCAGCCGCCGGCCGCCCCGGAACCCAGCGCCTGCCCGTACCGCGAGACGACACCGCCGGCCGTCGACGCCTCCGAGGAACCCAAGCCCGGCGAGGCGCCGCCCGCCCCGCTGCCGGTGCCCGCCAAGCCGCTCGGCGGTGACGCGCTGTCCGGCTGCGGCGTGATCACCGCACCGGGCACCCCGCCGGTGCCCGAGGACGTCTCCGCGGAGGCCTGGATCGTCGCCGACCTCGACACCGGCGACGTCATCGCCGCCAAGGACCCGCACGGCCGCCACCGCCCGGCCAGCATCATCAAGGTGCTGGTCGCGATGCAGGCCATCAAGGAGCTGCCGATCCACAAGGTGGTGCCCGGCACCGCCGAGGACCAGGCCCAGGAGGGCACCAAGGTCGGTGTCGGCGAGGGCGGCCACTACTCGATCAACGACCTGCTGCACGGGCTGATGATGTACTCGGGCAACGACGCCGCGTTCGCGCTGGCCCGCAACCTCGGCGGGTGGGACGCGACGCTGGCCAAGCTCAACGATCTGGCCCACAAGCTCGGCGGCCTCGACACCCGGGTGGCCACCCCGTCCGGGCTGGACGGCCCGGGCATGAGCACCTCGGCCTACGACATGGCGCTTTTCTACCGCTACGCCTGGCAGAACCCGATCTTCGCCAAGATCGTGGCCACCCGGGAGTTCGACTTCCCGGGCCGCGGCGATGTCGGCTACCCGATCGAGAACGACAACAAGCTGCTGGCCAACTATCCGGGCGCGCTGGGCGGTAAGACCGGCTACACCGACGACGCGGGCCAGACCTTCGTCGGCGCCGCCGAGCGCGACGGGCGCCGGCTGGTCGCCGTGCTGCTCAAGGGCACCCGCCAGCCGATCGCGCCGTGGGAGCAGGCCGCCCGGCTGCTCGACTACGGGTTCGCCACCCCGCCCGGCACCAAGATCGGCACGCTGGTCGATCCCGACCCGGTGCTGACCGGCCAGAAGCCGGCCGCCGACCCGACGGTCACCGCCGCCACCCCGCTGCCGGAGATCGACGCGGTGCCGGTGCGGGTCGGTGTCGCGGTGGTCGGCACCGTCATCGTGTTCATGCTCATCATGGGCGCGCGGTCGCTGAACCGCCGCAGCGCCCGGCTCTAACCCCAGCGGCGCAGCAGCCGCTCGGCGCCCGCGCACAGCTCGGCGACGACGTCGGCGGCCGGCCGGGACGCCCGCACCATGCCCACGCCCTGTCCGGCGTTGACGGGTGCGCGCCGGTGGTCGCCCACCCGGATCGCGGCGGCCAGCTCGGCGCGCGCGTCGGCCCCGATCTCGTCCTCGCGGCCGTCGAAGCGATCGACGAACTCGTTGCGCAGCACCCGCTCGGGCAGGTGCACCGGCCACGGGTAGTCCAGTGCCACGTCGAACACCCGGGTGGTGACGGTGGCCTCCCCGGAGGCCGCCAGCAGTTCGGCGCGCGCGGCCGGCGGGGTCAGCGCCTCGGTGCAGGTGGTGAACACGGTGCCCAGCCACGCCCCCGCCGCCCCGGCCGCCAGCACCGCGGCCAGCCCGCGCGCCGAGCCGATACCGCCCGCGGCCAGCACCGGCACGTCGACGGCGTCGAGCACCTCGGCGAGCAGCGGCAGGGTGCCCATGCGCGGTTCGCCGTGGCCGCCGCCCTCGGCGCCGCGCGCCACCACCACGTCAACGCCGGCGTCGACGGCCCGGCGCGCCCCGGTGACGTCGGCGACCTGCGCGGCCACCGGCACCCCGGCGTCGTGGGCGCGGGCCACCCACGCCCAGTCGTCGCCGAAGCTGACCGCCAGCAGCGCCGGTCCGGCCGCCAGCGCCGCCTCCAGCAGGGCGGGTTCGGCGGCCGTCACCCAGTGCACGAGACCGATGCCGAACGGGCGGTCCAGGCCTGCGACGTGCGGCAGTTCGGCGGTCAGCGCCGCGGCCGTGGCCGAACTGCCCATCCCGATCATGCCCAGCCCGCCGGCCGCCGACACCGCCGCGGCCAGCCGCCCGCCGGCGGCGCCGCCCATCGGGGCGTTGACGATCGGCGCGGTCAGGCCCATCCGCTCGGACCAGGGCGTGGAAAGCGGCACGGAATGCGACGTTACAGCTTTGTTAACGTCGAGGGCGATATGCGATGGAGGCACCTGTGGCGTGGCTGATTCTGTTCATCTCCGGCGCGTTCGAGGCGGTCTGGGCGATCGCCCTGAGCAAGTCGGAGGGGTTCACCAAACCGGTCCCGATCGCGGTGTTCGTCGTCGCGCTCGTGGTGTCGATGGGTGGGCTCGGTCTGGCGTTGCGGGAGTTGCCCGTCGGGACCGGCTACGCGGTGTGGGTGGGCGTCGGGGCGGCGCTGACGGTGCTGTACTCGATGGCCACCGGCGCCGAACCGGCCTCGCTGCTCAAGGTCGCGCTGATCCTCGGGATCGTCGGCTGCGTGGCGGGCCTGCAGCTAACGTCGCCACATCCGTGAGATGCCCAGGGCGCCGAGCGCGCCCACCCCGGCCGCGATCAGCGCACCGGCCACCCCGAGGCCCTCGCGCACCTCGACGCGCGGCGTGATCCGGGCCCCGTTGGGTGGCAGCACCGGGGCCAGCTCCATGATCTCGGGGGTGGTCGCCGCCCACGCGGTGGCGAACAGGATCAGCCGGGCGGTGATGTAGGCGAACACCATCAGGCCCAGCACCGGGCCGAAGGTCGCCCCGGCGGGACCGGTCAGCACCGACTGCAGGTAGATCGAGGCCACCTGCTTGAACACCTCGAAACCCACCGCGGCCAGCAGCCCGGCGCGGGCCGCCGACCGCAGCGTGACCGTCTCCCGGGGCAGCCGCGCGATGATCCAGGTGAACAGCATCCACGACACCAGCACCGACATCACCAGCGAGACGGCCCGCAGCAGCACGCTCATCCCCCAGACATCCTGCAGCCCAAGCCATTCCACCGCGCTCCTGGCCAGCCCGGAACTGCTCACCACGGTCAGCGCGACGGTGATCACGATCGCGATGAACAGGCCGAGCATCGCGGTGAGGTCCGACAGCTTGGCGCGCAGGAACTTCGGCGGCTGACGCCGCTGCAGGCCCCACATCTGGCTGAGCGCCTCGCGCAGGTTCGACATCCAGCCCAGGCCCGCCCACGCCGCGGTGAGCAGCCCGATCACGCCGACCGAGGTGCGCGAGTTGATCGCCGACTGCATCAGCTCGATCAGCTGGCTGCCCGCGTCGGCCGACACCGCCGCCTTGATCCGGTTCTCGATCTCGGCGAGCAGGTCGGGCTGGCTGACCAGCACGAAGCCGGTCACCGAGAAGCCGACCATCAGCAGCGGGAACAGCGCGAAGATGGTGAAGTACGTGATGCCCGCGGCGTAGAAGTCGCCCTTGCTGTCGTTGTAGCGGCCCTGGGCGCGCATCACGTGGTCGAACCAGGGATACCGCGCGCGCAGCCGGTCGACGACGCCCGGTTTTCCGGTGTCCGGTCGATCGGCCGGAGCCGTCATCCCCGTCTCCCCAAGTGTCAGCTGCGCGGGCGCAGGAAACCGAGCCGGTCGTATACCCGCTGCAGCGTCTGGGCAGACACCTCGCGGGCACGTTCGGCACCGACCGCCAGGATCGACTCCAGTTCGGCGGGGTCGGCGAGCAGTTCGTCGACGCGCGCCTTGATCGGGGTGACGTACTCGACGACGGCGTCAGCGGTGTCCTTCTTCAGGTCGCCGTAGCCGCGGCCGGCGTAGCCCTCGACCAGCGTCTCGATCGGGGTGCCGGTGACCGCCGACTGGATGGTCAGCAGGTTGGAGATACCCGGCTTGGCCTCCGGGTCGTAGCGGATCTCGCGCTCGCTGTCGGTGACCGCCGAGCGGATCTTCTTGGCCGTCACCTTGGGGTCGTCGAGCAGGGCGATCAGCCCGGCCTCGGTGGCCGCCGACTTGCTCATCTTCGCCGTCGGTTCCTGCAGGTCGTAGATCTTGGCGGTCACCTTCTGGATCATCGGCTCGGGGATGACGAAGGTGTCCGGGAAGCGGGCGTTGAACCGCTGCGCGACGTCGCGGGCCAGCTCGAGGTGCTGACGCTGGTCCTCGCCGACGGGCACCAGGTCGGTGTCGTAGAGCAGCACGTCGGCGGCCATCAGCACCGGGTAGGTGAACAGCCCGACGGTGGTGGCCTCCGCCCCCTGCTTCTGGCTCTTGTCCTTGAACTGCGTCATCCGCGACGCCTGCCCGAACCCGGTGAAACAGCCCAGCACCCACGCGAGTTCGGTGTGCTCGGCGACGTGGCTCTGCACGAAGATCGTCGCGCGCTTGGGGTCGATGCCCAGCGCCAGGTACTGCGCGGCGGTGACCAGCGTGCGACGGCGCAGCTGCTCGGGCTCCTGCGGGACGGTGATCGCGTGCAGGTTGACGACGCAGAAGAAGGCTTCGTAGTCGTCCTGCAGGCCGACCCACTGCTGCACCGCGCCGAGGGCGTTGCCGAGATGGAGTGAGTCGGAGGTGGGTTGGGCGCCGGAGAACACGGTCTTTCCGTGCGCGGCCGCGCGATCGTTGCTCATGATGGTCCGATCATGTCACGACGCCGAATCCGTCGTCGTGGGCACCCACCCGCAGCCGGTCAGCCGAACGTGACCGTGACCGGCGCGTGGTCGGTCCAGCGCAGCGCGTAGGCCGCCGGCTTCTCGGTGCCGCCGGAGACCGCGCGCGCCGCCAGGCCCGGGGTCACCAGGTGGTAGTCGATGCGCCAGCCGGCGTCGTTGTCGAACGCGCGCCCGCGCCACGACCACCAGGAGTACGGGCCGCCCTCCACATCGGGGTGCAGCCGGCGCACCACGTCGACCCAGCCGGTCTCGAGAAGCTCTGTCACCCACTGCCTCTCGTTGGGCAGAAAACCGGACTTCTTGAGGTTGCCCTTCCAGTTCTTGATGTCCCGCTCGGTGTGCGCGATGTTCCAGTCGCCGCAGACGACGGCCTCGCGGCCGGCGGTGCGCAGCACCTCCATGCGCTCGGCCAGCGTCGCCATGAACCGTTCCTTCTCCTGCTGGAACGGGGTGTCGGCCTCACCGGTCTGCACGTACACGCTGGCCACCGTCACACCGGCGGTGTCGACCTCCAGATAACGTCCGTGCGAACGGAATTCGTCGGACTCCAGCAGGCGGGCGTCGTCGATCGGGTGCCGCGACAGCACGGCCACCCCGCTGCGGCCCTTGATGTGCGGTTCGGCGGTGGCCACCTGCCACCCCTCGGCGACCGCGGGCGCCAGCGCCTTGGCGACCTGCTCGTCGTCGGCGCGGGTCTCCTGCAGGCACACGATGTCGGCCCCGGTCTCGGACAACCAGTGCAGCAGGCCCAGGTTCTCCGCCGAGCGCTGCTTCACCGCGGCCCGGATGCCGTTGACGTTGATCGTGCTCACGGTCAGCGGGGTGGTCAGATCACTCACAGCGGCAGACCTTAACCGACACACTTGCGGTACCGGCGGTATCACCTTAGTGTCGGGCTGCATGACCGAGCGTGCACCCATCCACCTGGGATCCGGCGAGCCGGTGCTGCTGCTGCACCCGTTCATGATGTCGCAGAGCGTGTGGAAGGACGTCGCCCCCGGAATCGCCGACACCGGCCGCTACGAGGTGTTCGCGCCGACGATGCTCGGCCACAACGGCGGCGGTCGCGGCAAGTTCTTCCTGGACACCCCGTCCCTGGCCGACGACGTCGAACGCCGGCTCGACGCGCTGGGCTGGGACACCGCGCACATCGTCGGCAACTCGCTGGGCGGCTGGGTGGCGTTCGAGCTGGAGCGGCGCGGCCGCGCCCGCACGCTGACCGGCATCGCGCCCGCCGGCGGCTGGCGGCACTTCACCCCGGCCAAGTTCGAGATCGTCGGCAAGTTCCTCGCCGGCTTCCCGGTCTGGCTGTTCACCCTGGTGTTCCGCGAGCGGGTGCTCAAGCTGCCGATCACCCGCTACCTGGCGCACCTCCCGTGCAGCGCCACCCCGGACGGCCTGTCCGACGAGAACCTGCGCGACATCATCGACGACGTCACGCACTGCCCGGCCTACTACCAGCTGCTGATCAAATCGCTGACCGCGCCGGGCCTGCTGGAGATGGCCGACGGCAGCGTGCCCACGCACCTGGTGATCTGCGAGAAGGACCGGGTGCTGCCGCATCCGCGGTTCACCCGGCACTTCACCTCGCAACTGCCGCCCGACACCCGCATCACCCATCTCGACGGCGTGGGGCACATCCCGATGTTCGAGGCGCCCCAGCGCGTCGCCGAGCTGATCGTCGGGTTCATCGGTGAATACTCGAACCCGCCTACGCGGAAGCAGCCTCCAGCAGTGAGTTGAGCGTCTTGCTGGGCCGCATCACCGCCGCGGTCTTCTCCGGGTCCGGGAAGTAGTAGCCGCCGATGTCGGCCGGCTTGCCCTGAACCTCGTTGAGCTCCTTGACGATGGTCTCCTCGTTCTCGGCCAGCGCCTTGGCCAGCTTGGCGAAGTGCTCGGCGAGCTCGGCGTCCTCGTCCTGGTCGGCCAGCGCCTGCGCCCAGTACATCGCGAGGTAGAACTGGCTGCCCCGGTTGTCCAGCTCGCCTGCCTTACGCGACGGACTCTTGTTCTCGTCCAACAGCTTTCCGATCGCGGCGTCGAGCGTGGTGCCCAGCAGCGTCGCGCGCTTGTTCTCGGTCTTGCGACCGATGTCCTCGAAACACGCTCCGAGAGCGAGGAACTCGCCCAGCGAATCCCAGCGCAGGTGGTTCTCCTCGAGCAGCTGCGAGACGTGCTTGGGCGCCGAACCGCCCGCACCGGTCTCGTACATGCCGCCGCCTGCCATCAGCGGGACGATCGACAGCATCTTGGCGCTGGTGCCCAGCTCCAGGATCGGGAACAGGTCGGTCAGGTAGTCGCGCAGGATGTTGCCGGTCACCGCGATGGTGTCCTGGCCGCGGATCAGCCGCTCCAGCGTGTACCGCATGGCCCAGACCTGCGGCATGATCTGGATGTGCAGGCCCTCGGTGTCATGCTCCTTGAGGTACTGCTTGACCTTCTTGCGCAGCTCGACCTCGTGCGGGCGCTCGGTGTCGAGCCAGAACACCGCCGTCATCCCTGAGGCGCGGGCCCGGTCGACGGCCAGCTTCACCCAGTCGCGGATCGGGGCGTCCTTGACCACCGGCATCCGCCAGATGTCGCCCTCCTCGACGTTCTGGCTCATCAGCACCTCGCCGGTGTCGATGTCGACGATGTTGGCCACCCCGTCCTCGGGGATCTCGAACGTCTTGTCGTGGCTGCCGTACTCCTCGGCCTTCTGCGCCATCAGACCGACGTTGGGCACGGTGCCCATGGTCCGGGGATCGAACTGGCCGTGGGTCTTGCAGAAGTTGATCATCTCCTGGTAGATCCGGGAGAAGGTCGACTCCGGGTTGACCGCCTTGGTGTCCTTGGTGCGGCCGTCGGCGCCGTACATCTTGCCGCCCAGCCGGATCATGGCGGGCATCGACGCGTCGACGATCACATCCGACGGCGAGTGGAAGTTCGAGATGCCCTTGGCCGAGTCCACCATCGCCAGTTCCGGCCGGTGCTCATGGCACTTGTGCAGGTCCTCGATGATCTCCTCGCGCTGCGAGGCGGGCAGCGACTGGATCTTGTCGTAGAGGTCGGACAGACCGTTGTTGACGTTGACGCCGAGTTCCTCGAACAGCTTGCCGTGCTTCTCGAAGGCGTCCTTGTAGAAGACCTTGACGGCGTGGCCGAACACGATCGGGTGGCTGACCTTCATCATGGTCGCCTTGACGTGCAGCGAGAACATCACGCCGGTCTTGTAGGCGTCCTCGATCTGTTCCTCGTAGAACTTGATGAGCGCCTTCTTGCTCATGTACATCGAGTCGATGATGTCGCCGTTGTCGAGCTTGACTTCCGGCTTGAGCACGATGGTTTCGCCGCTCTTGGTCTCCAGCACCATCTTGACCCGGCGGTCGCGGTCCAGCGTCATCGACTTCTCGCCGTGGTAGAAGTCGCCGGTCTTCATGGTGGCGACGTGGGTGCGCGACGCCTGCGACCACTCCCCCATGCTGTGCGGATGCTTGCGGGCGTACTCCTTGACCGCCTTCGGCGCGCGCCGGTCCGAGTTGCCCTGGCGCAGAACGGGGTTCACGGCGCTGCCGAGAACCTTGGCGTAGCGCTCCTTGATTGCCTTCTCTTCGTCGGTCTTCGGGTCGCCCGGGTAGTCGGGCAGGTCGTAGCCCTTGGCCTTGAGCTCCTTGATCGCGGCCACCAGCTGCGGCACCGAGGCGCTGATGTTGGGCAGCTTGATGATGTTGGTGTCGGGCTTCTCGGTCAGCTCGCCGAGGCGGGCCAGGTTGTCGGGAACCCGCTGCTCCTCGGTCAGCCGGTCGGAGAACTCGGCGAGGATGCGCGCGGCCACCGAGATGTCGCTGGTCTCGACGTTGATGCCGGCCGGCTCGGTGAAGGTGCGGATGATCGGCAGGAACGCATACGTCGCCAGCAGCGGCGCCTCGTCGGTGAGTGTGTAGATGATGGTCGGCTGCTCGGCTGTCATGCGGTTGCTCTCCCGGCGTCTTGTTTCGCGTTGTGTGTCTGTCGTCGCCTCCCAGTATCGCCCCGCACCCCGGATCGTGTGTGACCCAGGGTGGCCACGGCACACCGGAGTGATCTGGCTACCGACCGGTAACTTTCCCGCGCCGACAGCGCGCTGGCACGCCCCATTCGGTGTGCGCTAGTCTTCGTATCGGTCATGAGTGCCAGCGACAAGCCCCGGCTTGCTGGTCGGCAACCCTCCAACCGCGGTGGGGTGCCCCGGGTGATGACCAGGTTGTGTGACCGTTAGCACGGTCACCGGCAAGCGCGGGTCCGTTGTGACGGGCCCCCAGAGAAGACAGGTGGAGGTCCGGCGTGCGCAGTTGCCGCTAATCGCGTGACAGAACTGAGTACTGGACCAGGCCTGCCAGGCCCCTCACAACAGGAGATTCGATGACCACCGAGCACGACGCTGTCGACCCGAGCACCTGGGCGTTCGAGACCAAGCAGGTCCACGCCGGGCAGACCCCGGACATCGCGACCAACGCACGGGCGCTGCCGATCTACCAGACCACGTCGTACACGTTCAACAGCACCGAACACGCCGCCGCGCTGTTCGGTCTGGCCGAGCCGGGCAACATCTACACCCGGATCATGAACCCGACGCAGGACGTCGTCGAGCAGCGCATCGCCGCGCTCGAGGGCGGCGTGGCCGCGCTTCTGCTGGCCTCCGGGCAGGCCGCCGAGACGTTCGCCATCCTCAACCTGGCCAACTCCGGCGACCACATCGTGTCCAGCCCGCGGCTGTACGGCGGCACCTACAACCTGTTCCACTACACGCTGGCCAAGCTCGGCATCGAGGTCACCTTCGTGGAGAACCCCGACGACCTGGACTCGTGGCAGGCGGCGGTGCGACCGAACACCAAGGCGTTCTTCGGCGAGACGATCTCCAACCCGAAGATCGACATCCTCGACATCCCGAACGTCGCCGAGGTCGCGCACCGCAACGGGGTGCCGCTGATCGTCGACAACACCGTCGCGACGCCGTACCTGATCCAGCCGCTGAGCCACGGCGCCGACATCGTCGTGCACTCGGCGACGAAGTACCTCGGCGGGCACGGCTCGGCGATCGCCGGTGTGGTGGTCGACGGCGGCACGTTCGACTGGACCAACGGCAAGTTCCCCGGCTTCACCGAGCCCGACCCGAGCTACCACGGTGTGGTGTTCGCCGACCTGGGCGCCCCGGCCTACGCGCTCAAGGCGCGGGTGCAGCTGCTGCGCGACCTGGGCTCGTCGGCCTCACCGTTCAACGCGTTCCTGATCGCCCAGGGCCTGGAGACGCTGAGCCTGCGCATCGAGCGCCACGTCGCCAACGCGCAGAAGGTCGCCGAGTATCTGGAGGCCCACCCCGACGTGCTGTCGGTGAACTACGCGGGTCTGCCCTCGTCGCCGTGGCATGAGCTCGGAAAGAAGCTGGCGCCCAAGGGAACCGGCGCGGTGCTGTCGTTCGAGCTGGCCGGCGGCGTCGACGCGGGCAAGGCGTTCGTCAACGCGCTGAAGCTGCACAGCCATGTCGCCAACATCGGCGACGTGCGCTCGCTGGTGATCCACCCGGCCTCGACCACGCACGCCCAGCTGACCCCCGAGGAGCAGCTGGCCACCGGTGTCACGCCCGGGCTGGTGCGGCTGGCGGTCGGCATCGAGGGCATCGACGACATCCTGGCCGACCTGGATCGGGGATTCGCGGCGGCCAAGCCGTTCAGCTCGTCGCAGTCCGCCGATCCGAATACCACGGCGGCGTTCTGATGACGCTGTCCGAAATCGATCCCGAGGTGCTTGTGCGCAGCCTGCCCGCCGAAGGCGAGATCGGCATCGTCGACATCGGTTCGCTGACCCTGGAGAACGGTGCCGTCCTCGACGACGTGCAGATCGCCGTGCAGCGCTGGGGCGAGCTCTCGCCGACGCGCGACAACGTGGTGATGGTGCTGCACGCGCTCACCGGCGACTCGCACATCACCGGCCCGGCCGGTCCCGACCACCCGACCCCGGGCTGGTGGGACGGTGTCGCCGGGCCCGGCGCACCGATCGACACCAACCGCTGGTGCGCGGTGGCGACCAACGTGCTGGGCGGCTGCCGCGGGTCGACGGGCCCGAGCTCGCCGCACCCCGACGGCGGGGCGTGGGGCTCGCGGTTCCCGGTCATCTCGATCCGCGACCAGGTGGCCGCCGACCTGGCCGCGCTGGAGCGGCTCGGCATCACCGAGGTCGCCGCGGTCGTGGGCGGTTCGATGGGCGGCGCCCGCGCACTGGAGTGGATCATCGGCCACCCGGACCGGGTGCGTTCGGCGCTAGTGCTGGCCGTCGGCGCCCGCGCCACCGCCGATCAGATCGGCACGCAGAGCTCGCAGATCGCCGCGATCAAGGCCGACCCGAACTGGTGCGGCGGCGACTACCACGGCACCGGCCGGTTTCCCGACCAGGGCCTGCAGATCGCCCGCCAGTTCGCGCACCTGACCTACCGCGGTGAGCTGGAGCTCGACACCCGCTTCGGCAACGACGCGCAGGAGGGTGAGAACCCGGCGACCGGCGGCCGCTACGCGGTGCAGAGCTACCTGGAGCATCAGGGCCGAAAGCTGGTGTCGCGCTTCGACGCCGGCACGTACGTGGCGCTCACCGACGCGCTGTCCAGCCACGACGTGGGTCGCGGCCGCGGCGGCATCGAGGCCGCGCTGCGCAGCTGCCCGGTGCCGGTGGTGGTCGGCGGCATCACGTCCGACCGGCTCTACCCGCTGCGGCTGCAGCAGGAGCTGGCCGAGCTGCTGCCCGGCTGCGACGGGCTCAACGTGATTGAATCGATCTACGGCCACGACGGTTTCCTCGTCGAGACCGACGCCGTGTACAAGCTGATCCGACAGACCCTGGAGCTGGCCGAACGGTGACCCGGCCCGATAAGCAACGCTCGCTGTCCTTCGGCGCGGAAGCCGCGGCCTACGAGCGGGGCAGGCCGTCATACCCGCCGGAGGCCATCGACTGGATGCTGCCGCCCGACGCCCGCAAGGTGCTCGACCTCGGCGCGGGCACCGGCAAGCTGACCACCCGTCTGGTGCAGCGCGGGCTCGACGTGGTCGCCGTCGACCCGATCCCGGAAATGCTTGAGCTGCTGCGCAACTCGCTGCCGGACACCCCCGCGCTGCTGGGCACCGCCGAGGAGATCCCGCTGCCCGACAACAGCGTCGACGCGGTGCTGGTGGCGCAGGCGTGGCACTGGTTCGACCCCGAGCTCGCCGTCAAGGAGGTGGCCCGGGTGCTGCGGCCGGGCGGCCGGCTCGGGCTGGTGTGGAACGCGCGCGACGAGCGGATGGGCTGGGTGCGCGACCTGGGCCGCATCATCGGTTCCGAGGACGCGCACTTCCACGAGAAGACCACGCTGCCCGACGTGTTCACCGACGTCGAGCGGTACCGGGTGGAGTGGACGAGTTACCTGACGCCGCAGGCGCTCATCGACCTGGTCGCCTCGCGCAGCTACTGCATCACCTCTCCCGAGCAGGTGCGCACCCGCACCCTGGACCGGGTGCGTGAGCTGCTGGCCACCC
Source organism: Mycolicibacterium phlei (assembly GCF_001583415.1). The sequence continues at coordinate 1,528,445 of NZ_CP014475.1, read as the reverse complement.
ATCCCGCGCTGGCCAACTCCGCGGGCCTGGCGCTGCCGTACATCACGGTGTGCATCCGCGCGACCCTGGCCTGACCGCGGCTAGCTCGTGCCCAGCGGGTCGATCGTCCAGGCGATGTAGAGCATCGCGGCGCTGACCGTGGCGGTGGTGGCGACGTCGATGAGCCGGGTCCGCACCGCGAGCAGCCCGGCGCGGTCGTCGGGAAGCAGCAGCCGCAGGCCCCCCGCGACACCGACGCCGATCGCCAGCACCAGCGCGCCGCGGCGCCAGTAGCCGGCGATCACCAGGACGAACGCGGCCACCACGAACAGACCGACCAGCCAGAACGGCCACTGCCCGGCGAAGACCTTGCGCGCGAACTCCTTTGCGGTCACCGTCCGGCGAGGGCCTCCGCGCGTTCGACGACGTTGGTCAGCAGGAACGCCCGGGTCAGCGGGCCCACCCCGCCCGGGTTGGGCGACACGTGACCGGCCACCTCCCACACGTCGGGGTGCACATCGCCGACCAGCTTGCCGGCGTCGTCGCGGCTGACACCCACGTCGACCACCGCCGCGCCCGGCTTGACCATGTCCGCGGTGACCATGTGCGGCACCCCCGCCGCGGCGACGATGATGTCGGCCTGCCGCGCCAGCTCGGCGAGGTTACGGGTTCCGGTGTGGCACAACGTGACCGTGGCGTTCTCCGAGCGACGGGTCAGCAGCAGCCCGAGCGGGCGGCCGACGGTCACCCCGCGGCCGATCACCACCACGTGCGCACCGGCGATCGGCACCTCGTAGCGCCGCAGCAGGTGCACGATCCCGCGCGGGGTGCACGGCAGCGGGGCGGGCTCGTTGAGCACCAGCCGGCCCAGGTTGGTCGGGTGCAGCCCGTCGGCGTCCTTGCCCGGGTCGATACGCTCCAGCGCCGCGTTCTCGTTCAGGTGCTTCGGCAGCGGCAGCTGCACGATGTACCCGGTGCATTCCGGGTTGGCGTTGAGCTCGTCGATGGTCTCCTCGAGCTGCGCCTGGGTGATGTCGGCGGGCAGGTCGCGGCGGATCGAGTTGATGCCGACCTTCGCGCAGTCGGCGTGCTTACCGCGCACGTAGGCGTGTGAGCCCGGGTCGTCGCCGACCAGCACCGTGCCCAGCCCGGGGGTCTGGCCGGCCGCGGTCAGTGCCGCGACCCGGCTCTTGAGGTCGACGAAGATCTCGTCGCGCGTGGCCTTGCCGTCCAGTGTCATCGCACCCACGGATGACAGTCTGGCATGCTCCCATCTATGAACACTCAGCCCAATGTGTTCACCCCGGCCAAACTCGGCCCGGTGACGCTGCGCAACCGGATCATCAAGGCGGCGACGTTCGAGGCGGCCACGCCCGACGCGCTCGTCACCGACGAGCTGATCAACTACCACCGGCTGCCCGCGGCCGGGGGCGTCGGCATGACGACGGTCGCGTACTGCGCCGTCATGCCCGGCGGCCGCACCGACGGCTGGCAGATCTGGATGCGCCCGGAGGCGGTGCCGGGCCTCAAGCGGCTGACCGAGGCGATCCACGCCGAGGGCGCGGCAATCAGCGCGCAGATCGGCCACGCCGGCCCGGTCGCCAACGCCCGCACCAACAAGGCCCCCGCGCTGGCGCCCATCCGGTTCTTCAACCCGCTGTCGATGAAGTTCGCGCGCAAGGCCACCAAGGAGGACATCCGCGAGGTCACCGAGGCGCACGCCAACGCCGCCCGGCTGGCCATCGAGTCCGGCTTCGACGCCGTCGAGATCCACCTCGGCCACAACTACCTGGCCAGCTCGTTTTTGTCGCCGCTGTTGAACCGTCGCACCGACGAGTTCGGCGGCTCGCTGGAGAACCGCGCCAAGGTGGCCCGCGGCGTGGTGCGCGCGGTGCGCCAGGCGGTGGAGAAGGAGGGCAACCCGATCGCGGTCACCGCCAAGCTCACCATGACCGACGGGGTGCGCGGCGGCATCAGCATCGAGGAGTCGCTGCAGACCGCGAAGTGGCTCGAGGAGGACGGCTGCCTCGACGCCATCGAGTTGACCGCGGGCAGCTCGCTGGTCAACCCGATGTACCTGTTCCACGGCGACGCCCCGATCAAGGAGTTCGCCGGCGCCTTCAAGCCGCCGCTGCGGTGGGGCATCCGGATGACCGGCAAGAAGTTCCTGCGCGAGTACCCCTACCGCGAGGCGTTCCTACTGCGCCATGCCCGGGAGTTCCGCAAGGAGCTGAAGATGCCGCTGATCCTGCTCGGCGGCATCACCAACCGCGAGACCATGGACACCGCGATGGCCGAGGGCTTCGAGTTCGTCGCGATGGGCCGTGCGCTGCTGGCCGAACCCGATCTGCTCAAGCGGATTCAGGCCGACAGCTCGGTGCGCTCGATCTGCGACCACTGCAACAAGTGCATGGCCACCATCTACAGCCACACCCACTGTGTGCTGACCGGCGCACCGGACAATTATCAGCCCTCGGCGGCCAACCGCGGTTCGACGTAGGCCACCATCGGCTCGACGCGGATCACCTTGTCGTCCCCGTCCGGGTCCTTGACGATGACCCGCAGGTCTTTGGCCGAGAACCGGTACGTCGTCTCCTCGTTGGCGGCGGTGAACACCCCGTCGCCGACGGCCTTGGCGGGCGCGGTGAGCAGCGCGTCGTCGCGGATCCGCACGCCGCGGTACTCGTAGGCGCCGTCCTCCACGCAGATCGCGACCAGGGACCGCTGGGTGCGCCCGAATGCCACGGCCACCGAGGGCGACTCACACCGCGCCTCGGTGCCGACGAACCCGCGGTCGTCGGTGGACAGTTCGGTCTGGGCGTCAATCATCGGGGCCAGCAGCGCCGCGACGACGACGAGGCCGACGATCCCGATCACCACGAAGAATGTTCGCGACACCATGCTCCATGGTGACCACGTGGCGGCCCCAATCCCGGCGCGACTCGCCGACGAACCCAGCCGGTTCACAGCACTCGCCTCCGTCGTGGGTGGCACTTCTCCGGATAGAGTGACTCGCGATGTCCAGGCCTACCCCTCCCGCGCTCACCGTCCGCTACGACGGCTCGACCCGGACCTTCGCCCCCGGCAGCGATGTGGTCGTCGGCCGTGACCTGCGCGCCGACGTCCGGATCGCTCACCCCCTGATCTCCCGCGCCCATCTGGTGCTGCGGTTCGACCAGGGCCGCTGGATCGCCATCGACAACGGCAGCCTCAACGGTCTTTTCGTCAACAACCGGCGGGTGCCCGCCGTCGACATCACCGACGGCCTCGCGGTCAACATCGGCAATCCGGACGGCCCGCGGCTGATCTTCGAGGTCGGCCGCCACCAGGGTGCGGCCGGTCGCACCCCGACGCAGGCCGTGCCGATCGCGACCGGGCAGCGGCCCGCCCGCCCGTACGGGCCGCCGTCGGGTCCGTACCGCCCGCCGACCCAGCCGGCAGCGCCCCCGCCGCCGCGGTATCCGAGCGCGCCCCAACCGGCGTCCCGTCCCGGGTCCTACCCGCCGCCGACCGCGCGACAGGCGCCGCCGCGCCCGCCGCTGGACTCCCCGGATCTGGAGTCGGCGACGGTGATGGGCCCGACCGCGGCGCCGCGGTCGGGCGACGGCAACATCGCGACGAGCATGCTCAAGATCCTGCGGCCCGGTGCCCGGCCCGCGGACAACATCCCCGGCGCGATCAAGATCGGCCGCGCGACCGACAACGACATCGTCGTCCCCGACGTGCTGGCCTCGCGCCACCACGCCACCCTGGTGCCGACGCCCGCAGGCACCGAGATCCGCGACAACCGCAGCATCAACGGCACGTTCGTCAACGGTGCGCGGGTGGACTCGGCGCTGCTGCGCGAGGGCGACACGGTCACGATCGGCAACATCGACCTGGTCTTCTCCGGCGGCACACTGGTCCGGCGCACCGAGACCGAGGCCGCCACCCGCACCGGTGGTCTCGAGGTCCGCGGCCTGACGTGGACCATCGAGGGCAACAAGACGCTGCTGGACAACATCTCGATCGACGCCCGGCCGGGCACCCTGACCGCGGTGATCGGTCCGTCGGGCGCCGGTAAGTCGACGTTCGCCAAGCAGGTCGCGGGCCTGACGCATCCCACCAGCGGTCGGGTCACGTTCGAGGGCCACGACATCCACGCCGAGTACGCCTCGCTGCGCTCCCGAATCGGGATGGTGCCGCAGGACGACGTGGTGCACGGCCAGCTGACGGTCCGGCAGGCGCTGATGTACGCCGCCGAACTGCGACTGCCGCCGGACACCACCAAGGCCGACCGCGAGCAGGTCGTCATGCAGGTGCTCGAGGAGCTGGAGATGACCAAGCACCTCGACACCCGCGTCGAGAAGCTCTCCGGCGGCCAGCGCAAGCGCGCCTCTGTGGCGCTGGAGCTGCTGACCGGCCCGTCGCTGCTGATCCTCGACGAACCCACCTCCGGCCTGGACCCGGCGCTGGACCGGCAGGTGATGACGATGCTGCGCCAGCTGGCCGACGCCGGTCGCGTGGTGCTGGTGGTCACGCACTCGCTGACCTACCTCGACGTGTGTGACCAGGTGCTGCTGCTGGCGCCGGGCGGCAAGACCGCGTTCTACGGTCCGCCCAGCCAGATCGGTCCGGAGCTGGGCACCACCAACTGGGCCGACATCTTCTCCACCGTGGCCGGTGACCCGGAGGCCGCGCACCAGAGGTTCATGTCGCGGCACGGGCCGCCACCACCGCCGCCGGCGACCGAGCAGCCCTCGGATCTGGGCAGCCCGACGAGCACCAGCGTGCGCCGCCAGTTCTCCACGATCGCGCGGCGCCAGGTGCGGCTGGTGATCTCCGACCGCGCCTACTTCGCGTTCCTGATGTTCCTGCCGTTCATCATGGGCATCCTGTCGCTGTCGGTGCCCGGCGACGTCGGCTTCGGTGTGCCGGTCCCGGCGATCGAGGGCGGCGCGGCACCCAACGAACCGGGCCAGATCCTGGTGATGCTCAACGTCGGCGCCGTCTTCATGGGCACCGCGTTGACGATCCGCGCCCTGATCGGCGAACGGGCGATTTTCCGCCGCGAACAGGCGGTCGGGTTGTCCACCACCGCCTACCTGTTGGCAAAGGTGTTCGTGTTCACCGCGTTCGCGATCGTGCAGTCGGCGATCGTCACCTCGATCGCGATCGCGGGCAAGGGCTGGGGCAAGGGCGCGGTGGAGACCGGCGCGTTCTTGAGCAGCCGCAGCCTGGAGCTGTTCATCGACATCGCGGCGACGACGATCGCGGCGGCCATGGTGGGTCTGGCGCTGTCGGCGCTGGCCAAGTCGAACGAGCAGACCATGCCGCTGCTGGTGGTCGCGATCATGTCGCAGCTGGTGTTCTCCGGCGGCATGATCCCGGTGACCGACCGCATCGTGCTCGACCAGCTGTCCTGGCTGACCCCGGCCCGCTGGGGTTTCGCGGCGTCGGCCTCGACGATCGATCTGATCCGGTTGGTTCCGGGTCCGCTGACCCCGCACGACCGCCATTGGGAGCACACGGCCGGAACCTGGTGGTTCGACATGGCGATGCTTGCCGTCATCTCCATCGGCTACACCCTGTTCGTTCGCTGGCGGATCCGGCTGGCCAGCAGCTGACCTGTTCGCGCTCGGCGGAACACGGCGAGCACTCCCGCGATGGTGTTAGCGTGGAGTGATGCGCATGACGACGAAACTGCTTGTCGCCTCGGGCGGTCTGACCGCTCTGCTGGCCGCCGGAGCAGGTGTGGCCTCCGCACAGCCCGCCATGGACGACGTGATCGTCAACTCCACGTGCAGCTACCCGCAGGTGACCGCGGCGCTGGCCGCGCAGGATCCCAAGCTCGCGGAGCAGCTGCAGGAGGTGCCCGCGGCGACCGGCTGGCTCAAGAGCCTGATCGCCGCGCCGCCGGATCAGCGCCGCGTGATGGTCGCCCAGGCCCGGGCGTTCCCGGGGGTACAGCCGTACATCCCGGTGATCAACGCGGTGGCCAGCACCTGCCAGAACTTCTGAGCTTCTCAGCCGAGCAGCCAGTCGTTCGGTGAGAACAGTTCGCTGTGCACGCGCGCGGCGGGCACCCCTCGGTCGATGAGCTGACCGCGCACCGCCTGCACGAAACCGTTGTTGCCGCACAGGTAGATCTCCGCGTCGGCGGGCACCTCGATGCCGTCGAGCGTCAGCAGTCCGGCGTGCACACCGGGCAGTCCGGCGGTCACCCCGTCCTCGTACCAGACGTCGAGCGTGCCGTTGGGCAGCTGCGCCAGCAGTTCCCGCTGCCGTTCCCGCAGCGGATGGGTGGCGTCGCCGCGGTCGGCGTGCAGCACTCGCACCGCGGTCTGGGGCTTCTCGGCGGCCAGGTACTCGAGGATGCCGATCATCGGGGTGATGCCGATGCCCGCGGAGATCAGGACGACGGGCCGGCCGTCGGGCGCCGGTAGGTCGCCGAACGGCACCGTGACGTCGAGCAGATCGCCGACGCAGACATTGGCCGCGATCCAGGTGGACACCTCGCCGGCCGGCTGGGTGTCGGTGCCGGCGACCGGCTTGACCGCGAAGGTCAGGTCCTCGCTGCCCGGCGCGTTGATCAGGCTGTACTGACGCAGCTGACGGGCACCGTCAGGCATCACGACACCGACCGAGACGTATTGTCCGGGACGGAATTTCGGGAACGCCGCACCGGTCGAGCGCACGGTCAGCAGCACCGCGCCGGACGGATCGTCGACCCGCGCCACCACCCGCGCACGGCGGAAGACGTCGCCGTCGGCCACCCCGGCGTCCTCGTAGAGCGCGTGCTCGAGGTCGATGAGGGTCTGCGCCATGATCCAGTACACCCGGTCCCAGGCGGCGGCGACGTCGTCGGTCACGGTGTCGGCCCCGAGCACCGCGACGATCGCGGCGAACAGGTTCTCGTGCACGATCGGGTACTGGTCGGCGGTGACGCCCAGCGACGCGTGCTTGTGCCCGATGCGCGACAACAGTTCCGCCGGGTGCGGCAGGTCGGGGTCGACCAGATGGGTGGCGAAGGTCGCGATCGACGCGGCCAGCGCCCGCTGCTGGGCGCCCTGCGCCTGGTTACCGCGGTTGAACAGGTTACGCAGCAGCTCCGGGTGATTGGTGAACATCCGACGGTAGAACTCGGTGGTGATCTCGTCGATGTGGGCACCGATCAGCGGGAGCGTCGCCGAGACGATCTCGGCGTGCTGCGGCTCCAGCTCAAGTGACGCGGCGGCGATGGCGGTCATCTGTCATTCCTTTCGGTTACCGGGCCCTGGATCATCAGAAGGTTTGGGGCCCTGGACATATCGGCGATCGTGTAGCGATCGAGTTCGCGGTAGAAGGCTTCCTTGGCCTCGGCGAGGGCGCGGCGCAGCCGGCACGCCGAGATCAGCGGGCACGGGTGGGCGCCGTCGCAGTCGATGACCTCGCGGTCCCCCTCCAGCGCCCGGACGAGCCAGCCGAGCGAGGCGGTGCGGCCTGCCTCGGTCAGGGTGAGCCCGCCGACGCGGCCGCGCTGGGTGTGCACCATGCCGAGTTCGGCCAGCCGGGCGACGGCCTTGGCGACGTGGTTCTCCGAGGCGTGCGCGCCGGCCGCGATGGACCGGGTGGTCACGCGCCGGTCGGCCGCCTCGCCGTCGGCGAGCAGCATCATGGCGCGAAGACCGAGGTCGGTGAACCGGGTGAGCTGCATGCGACCGACGCTAGGTAATTCGGTATCTGAAATGCCAATTTTCGGGCTGTGGGGTTAAACACCCCGTGACGTGCGGTTTTTTGACCAGGCCTGTTAGTTGATGGACAGGCCGTGGGCGGCGGCGAAGGCCAGCGCCTGCTCGACGTCGATCTTGGCGCCGCGCAGCCCGGCGTTGGTCCACAGCGTGGCGTCGGCGCGGGCGCCGCGCAGGTCGGCGTCGTCGAGGCGCAGGCCCTGTACCCGGGCGCCGGAGAGGTCGGCACCGCACAGCACCGCCTTGCGCAGGTCCGCCTCCACGAGGCTGGCCTCCCGCAGTCGGCAGCCGGTCAGGTCGACGCCGCGCAGGTCGCAGCCGGCGAGCACGGCCAGCGTGAAGTCCACCTCGACGATGGTCAGCGGCCGCAGTTTGGCCCCGGTGAACACCGAGCCCAGCATGCTGCACTGCCGAAACGCGCTGTGGTGCAACATCGCCCGTTCGAACCGGCAGTTACGGAAGGCGGAGCCGAGGTGTTCGGACTCGGCGAGGTTGACGCCGCGGAAGTCGCACTCGTCGAACACCACCCGCTCGGTGCGCAGCCTGCTGAGATCCTCGTCGCGGAAGTCGCGGCCGGTGAATTCCCGCTCGACCCAGACGGATTCGTCAGACACGGGTCAGGGTGGACAGCGCGTACTCGGTGACCGCGATCAGCGCCTGTTTGGCCGACTCCCGGTCACGGGCGTCGACGGTGATGATCGGGATGTGGTCGGCCAGCGCCAGCGCCTTGCGCACCGCGGAGACGGGATAGGTTGGCGCACCGTCGAATTGGTTGACGGCAATGAGGAACGGCAGCTTGCGGGCCTCGAAGAAGTCGACCGCGGCGAAGCTGTCCTGCAGGCGCCGCACGTCGACCAGCACGATCGCGCCGATGGCGCCGCGCACCAGGTCGTCCCACATGAACCAGAACCGGCGCTGCCCGGGTGTGCCGAACAGATACAGCACCAGGTCGTCGTCGAGGGTGATGCGGCCGAAGTCCATGGCCACGGTGGTGGTGTTCTTGTCGGGGGTGGCCTCCAGGCCGTCGACGCCGGTGGAGGCGGTGGTCACCAGCGCCTCGGTGCGCAGCGGCATGATCTCCGACACCGCGCCGACGAACGTCGTCTTGCCGACGCCGAACCCGCCGGAGATGACGATCTTCGTCGAGGCCGTGCGCCGCGGACTGCCCGGCTCAAAGTGCCCTGAGGCCACGCAGTGTCCTTCCTATCAGCTCGCGTCGTTCGTCGACGGTGGACGTGTCGCTCATGGTGGCGCGCACCATGAGACAACCCTGCAGCACCAGATCCCCGATGAGCACGCGCGCCACGCCGAGCGGCAAGGATAACTTCACCGCGATCTCGGCGACGGAGGGGCGCTCGGCGCACAGTTCGAGGATCTGGTGGCGCACGTCACTGCGGGGCCACAGCGGGGGCTGCGGGGTGTGCACGGTCTCGATGGGCGCTTCCAGCGGCAGGTCGACGCGGGCGTCGGTGCGCCCCGCGGTCAGGATGTAGGGCCGGACGAGGCTGGGCTGCTCGGTGAGATCGCTGTCCCACAGCGATCTTCCGGCCACCGCGCTGAACTCCTCGTCCATCGGCCGCTCACGGGTGGTTCGGGGCTCGTCGTCGGGCCGCCTGCACGACGGTCCAGACCCGTTCGACCAGGACCGCCATCTCGTACCCGATCTGCCCGATGTCGCAGTTTCGGGTGGCCAGGGTGGCCAGGTTCGAGCCGTCGCCCACGCGCATCAGCAACAGGTAGCCGTGCTCCATCTCGATCACCGACTGCAGCACGTGGCCGCCCTCGAACAGCTGCGCGGCGCCGATCGACAGGCTGGCCAGCCCGGACGCCACCGCCGCGAGCTGATCGGCGCGTTCGGTGGGGATGTGCTCGCTGGCCGCCATCAGCAGCCCGTCGGCGGACACCAGCACGGCGTGTGACACCCCGGGCACCTCGCGGGCGAACCGGGATACCAGCCAGTCCAGCGATTCCCGCTGGGTTCCCGCCGAATGAGTCACTGCTGTTCTGTCCCTTGCTCTCTCGCGTGCGAGCGGCCGGCGCGTACCCCGCCGAAGTGGCTGCTGATGCTGGCGCGCACGGCGTCGGGGTCGCGCCGCGGAAGCGGTCCGGGCTCAGGGGTCGATGCTACCTGCGTCGCGTCGGGCGCCACCTCGGCCGGATCCGCGGCCCCCGGCACCAGCCGGGCACCCGGCTCGCGCACCGGCAGGCCCTCCTCGGTGACCTTGGTGACCGGTTTCTGCTCGGCCTCGGCCGCCGCCGACCAGCCGCGGTCCCACACCGACTGCCAGTTCAGGTCCTCGCTGTTGGCCAGTTCGGTCGGATCGACCAGCCACTCCGACAACATCTTCTGGTAGATGGTGTCCTCCTCCGGTTCCGGTTCCGGTGCCGACACCGGCTCGGGTGCGGGCGCTGGTTCCGGCTCGGCCGCGGGCGCCGGTTCCGGCTCGGGCTCGGCCTGCACCCGAGCGGCGAAGTACCCGGAGGTGTCCGTCGGTGTCTCGACGGGCCAGCCCTGCTCGTCGACCCGCGGCTGCGGCGCGGTCAGCGAGGCGGGCACCTCGGTGATGCCGCTGGCCCCCGGGCTGCGCTGCGGCAGCACCGCGATCGGCACCTCGACGACGGGATCCTCCGGCTCGTCGGCCCGGTGCAGCAGCTCGGCGGGCACGTACACGCCGGCGGTGGTCCCCGAGTCCGGTTCACCGGTCACGGTGGCACGCAGCCGGACCACCAGACCGTGCTGGGCGGCCAGCCGGCCGACCACGAACAGGCCCATGTGGCGGGCGGTGTACGGGTTGATCTCGCCGCCGGACTGCAGGCGGGTGTTGGCCACCCGCAGGTCGGACTCGGTCATGCCCAGCCCGGTGTCGCTGACCTCGATGACCAGACCGCCGTTGCCGGTGTGCACCGCCGACACCCGCACCTGCGTGGTGGGCGGCGAGTACCGCAGCGCGTTGTCGAGCAGCTCGGCCAGCAGGTGCACCAGGTCGCCGGCGACGGCACCGCTGACCTCGCTGTCGGGCACGGTCAGGGTGACCACGCGCGCGTAGTCCTCCACCTCGGAGGCCGCGGCGTTGATCACCGCCGTCACCGGCACCGGCTCGGCCTGTTCGCGGGGCACCTTCGCGCCGGAGAGCACCAGCAGGTTGGCGCCGTTGCGGCGCATCCGCGCGGCCAGGTGATCCAGCCGGAACAGCGCCTGCAGCCGGTCCGGGTCCTCCTCGTTGCGTTCCAGCTGGTCGATCAGCGCGAGCTGCTGGTCCACCAGCGACCGGCTGCGCCGCGACAGCGTCTCGAACATGTCACCGATCTGCAGCTGCAGCCGGGCCTGCTCGGCGGCCAGCAGCACCGCCTGCTCGTGCAGTTCGTCGACGGCGTGCGCGACCTGGCCGACCTCCTCGGAGGTGTGCACCGGGATCGGGGTGATCTGTCCGGCGTCGCCGCCCGCGCGGACCTGCTCGATCTCGCGGGGCAGGTCCTCGTGGGCGACCTTGAGCGCGCTGTCGCGCAGCCGGCGCAGCGGGCGCACCAGCGAGCGCGCCGCCAGGGCCACGATGACCAGTGCCAGCAGGATCGCGGCGCCGACGACGGCGGCGTCGCGGATGAGCGTGGTGCGTTGTTCGTCGGCCTTCTGCTCCACAGCCGCGGTCAGCGCCCCGGTGCCGGTGTCGATGACCTGGCGGGCGATCCGGTCGGTCTCGGCGACCGAGGCCAGCAGTTCGCGGTTGTTGGCGATCGGCACCGCGGGGTCGGTCAGTAGCGCCATCCGTTTGACGAACTCGGCCTGCAGCTGCTGCGCGTCGGCCGATCCGACACCGAGCACCTGGCTCATCCCGAACAGCGTCGACGGTTCGGTGCCGGCCACCGCGGTCAGCGCGGTGCGCAGCTCGGGCTCGGGCAGCTCGGCGCCGCGGGTCAACGCGAGCCGCTGCATCGTCATCTGGCCGCGCGCCCCGATCGCCCGCGCCACCCCGGCGGCCTCGGCGCGGATGCGCTCGTCGTCCACGCGCACCGAGCCGGTGACGGTGTCCTCGGCGGGCAGCAGGAGCAGCGCGTAGGCCTGGACCTCGTCGCGCAGGCCGATGCTGTTGGCGGCCACCTTCTCGACGAGGAGCTGCCCGTCGTCGACCAGGGTGGTGACGCCCTGGCGCACGTCGGGCGCGACGTCGGTGTCGGTCAACCGGCTCTGCAGCGCGCGGCGGCGCTCGTCGAAGCGGCCCAGCGCGGCCTGCGGATCGCCGCCGGTCGGGACGGCGAGCATCACGTCCTCGAGCGCGGCCATGTAGTCGGCGATGGCGGGCACCATGTCGGCGCGTTCGGCGGCGCGGCGCAGATCGGTCTCGGCGGTGTAGGCGCTGTAGATCCGCAGCCCGCCGAACGTCCCGGCCAGAAGCAGCGGCAGCAGCACGATCGCCAGAACCTTCAGGCGCACCGACCAATTGGCCGGTGACCACCGCGACGGCCGCCGCACCGGTTCGGGCTTGCCGCGCTCGAAGTCGACCACCGTCCCGTCGGACTGCTTGAGCTGGGAGAACGCGCTCATCGGCGACCCGCACGGTCGGCCGGTGACCCGAGGTTCACTAGTCGCGCGTCATTCATAAGGCTTCCTGCTGACTTTCAGCCGCGGTTGAGCTACGTTGCCCCACCCGACGGGCACCATTCGGCCCTGGCAATTGGTCGAGTATGCCAAGCCAGACACCATTTGTGCAGGTGAACGACTGTTTGTGAGGATTCCGAGCAGATACCGGAATGCTTTCGTGACCGGCTATCCCCGGCGCAGCACGGCGACGAGGAAGTCCGAGTCGTCGGTGAACGGCCGCAGATCCCACGTCGACAGCAGCAGGTCCGGCGCGAAGCCGGCGACACCCGCGTCGTACAGGAAGTCGCCGAACGGGTAGTCGCGGCCGGCGCCGAAGCCGATCACCGCGCGCCCGTCGGCGGCGAGGTGCGCCCGCAGTCGGCTCAGCACCTCGCCGCGGGTGCTGGGCGCCAGGAACGTCATGACGTTGCCCGCCGCGACGATGATGTCGAACGGTTCGGGGATACCGCGGGCGGGCAGGTCCAGTTCGGCGAGATCACCGACCAGCCAGTGCGGTCCGGGGTGGTCCTGTTCGGCGGCCTCGATCAGCGCCGGGTCGACGTCGACGCCGACGACGTCGTGGCCCGCCCTGGCCAGGTACCCGCCGACGCGCCCCGGCCCGCAGCCGGCGTCGAGGATGCGCGCACCGCGCGGGGCCATCGCGTCGATCATGCGAGCCTCGCCGTCGAGGTCCTCCCCCGCGCGGGCCATCGCACGAAACCGTTCGATGTACCACTGCGAATGCCCGGGATCCGCCGCGACTTTCTGCATCCAGAGGCTCTCCGCGACCATGAGCCCATTATTCAGGTGCCGGCGCAGGATTACAGCGAGGGCGAACCGCTGACCGATGTGTGGGCCATCCTGACCTCCGAGGAGGCCTATCTGCTGTACCTGTCCCTGGGCTACTACTTTGAGGACGACGTTCCCGACCCCGGCTGGCACACCCATCTCGGCGGTCCCGACGGGCGGGAGCTCACCATCGCGATCGCCCAGTAGACGGAGGTGCTGTGTTCCGGCTGATGTTCTACTCGCCGCGCATCGCCCCCAACACCGGCAACGCGATCCGGATGGTCGCCGCCACCGGCGCCGAACTGCACCTGGTGGAACCGCTCGGGTTCGACCTGTCCGAGCCGAAGCTGCGCCGCGCCGGGCTGGACTACCACGATCTGGCGTCGGTGACCGTGCACCCCGATCTGGACAGCGCGTGGGCCTCGCTTCAGCCGCAGCGGGTCTATGCGTTCACCGCGCACGCGACCACATCGTTCGCCGATATCGCCTACCAGCCGGGCGATGTGCTGATGTTCGGCCCGGAGCCGACGGGCCTGGACGAGCAGACGCTGGCCGACCCGCACATCACCGAACGGCTCCGCATCCCGATGCTCGCCGGCCGGCGGTCGTTGAACCTGTCCAACGCCGCCGCCGTGGTGGTGTACGAGGCGTGGCGCCAGCACGGCTTCCAGGGCGCCGTCTGAAAAATCCGGTGCGCCGGCTTGAGGCTGACGGCTAGAGTGCGACCCATGTCGAGCCCCGAGTCGGACACCGTGGGGGCTGTCGGTCACGCCGCCAGCCCCCTGAACCTCTGAGCCTCTGACCTTTTCGGGCCTGCATCGGGCTGGCCGGGTGACGAAACGCCGTCTGTCCGTTTCTTCCTCGGAGTGTCTCGATGCCTCTTGCCCTCTATCTGCTCGCCCTTGCCGTCTTCGCCATGGGCACCTCGGAGTTCATGCTCGCCGGCCTGGTGCCGGATATCGCCGCCGACTTCGGTGTCTCGGTCGGGACCGCCGGCCTGCTCACGTCGGCCTACGCGGTCGGGATGATCGCCGGCGCCCCCACGATGGCCGCGTTCGCGCGCCGATGGCCCGCGCGGGCAACGCTTTTCGGCTGCACAGTGGTGTTCGCGCTGTGTCACGTCGCCGCCGTCACCACGTCGTTTCCGGTGTTGTTCACCACCCGGGTGGTCGCGGCGGTGGCCAACGCGGGCTTCCTCGCCGTCGCGCTGAGCACCACGACCGCACTGGTGGCCCCGGACCGGAAGGGCCGGGCGCTGGCGATCCTGCTGTCCGGGACGACGCTGGCGACCATCGCCGGTGTCCCCGCGGGCGCTGTGCTCGGCGGCGCGCTGGGGTGGCGCGCCACGTTCTGGGCCGTCGCGCTGCTGTGCCTGCCGGCCGCGGTCGGTGTCCTCGCCGGGATCCGGCCCTCCCCCACTGAACCCGGCGCCGACACCAGGTCGCTGAACTCTGAACTCGCACAGCTTCGTTCGCCCCGACTGCGGTTGGCGATGCTGCTCGGCGCCCTGGTCAACGGCGGCACGTTCGCGGCGTTCACGTTTCTGGCGCCGGTGGTCACCGACACCGCGGGACTGAGTCAGGCGTGGGTGCCGGTGGCCTTGGTGCTGTTCGGGATCGGGTCCTTTGTCGGGGTGACGGCGGCCGGACGGATCTCCGACAGCCATCCGCGGCTGACCCTCGGCGTGGGCACACCGGTGCTGCTCGTCGGGTGGCTGGCGTTCGCACAGCTGGCCGCGCACCCGGCGCCGATGCTGATCCTGGTCTTCGTCCAGGGCGCGACGGCGTTCGCCGTGGGCAGCACGCTGATCGCGCGGGTGCTCTATGCGGCGTCGGGCGCACCGACCATGGGCGGTTCGTACGCGACCGCCGCTCTCAACGTCGGGGCGGCGGCCGGTCCCGCGGTCGGCGCGGTGGGGTTGTCCTGGTGCGGGGTTCTCGGGCCGGTGTGGGTGGCCGCGATCCTGACCGGTGTCGCGCTGCTTCTGCTGGCGCGCGTCACCAGGTGTTGAAGTGCGCGAGCTGCTCCGCGGGCAGTCGCTTGGCGCGACGGAAGTCGGTGCCCTTGGTGTAGGCGATCGGGAACAGCCCGCCCTGGCTGTACTGCTCGTAGGGGATCCCGAGGACGTCGGCGGCGAGCTTCTCCCCCTTGCCGAGCAGGTGCAGCGTCGTCCACGCCGAGCCGAGGCCGCGGTTGCGCAACGCGAGCATGAAGCTCCACACCGCCGGCAGCAGCGAACCCCAGAAGCTGGCGCTCATCCCGGCAGGCGCACCGTCCGGCCGACCCTCCAGGCACGGGATGAGCATGACGGGGACCTCGTGCAGATGCTCGTTGAGATACTTCGCGGACTCGGTGACCAGCGGCCGCCGCTCGTCGCGGACGTCGCCGTACTCGGGCTTGGGGGCGTCCAGGTAGGGCGTGGCGTTGTGCCGGTAGATGTCGGCGAGCGCCTTCTTCTTCTCCGGGTCGTCGACGAACACCCATTGCCAGCCTTGGGCATTGGAGCCGGTGGGGGCCTGAAGCGCGATGTCGAGGCACTCGAGCAGCACCTCGCGGGGCACCGGCCGCTCGAGGTCGAGGCGTTTGCGAACCGAACGCGTGGTGGTCAGGACTTCGTCGGCGGACAGGTTCAGGTTCATTCCTCGACATTACATTCGCGGCCCGTGCGCACCGGCCGCACCGCGGCCGCGGCCAGTCCGACGACGGCGACGGCCGCAAACGCGACCCGGCCGCCGTACACGTCGATCAGGGCGCCGGTGACGGGCGCCCCCACGGCCTGGCCCGCCGCGAGGATGAAGAACCCGAGGCCGACCCCGAACGACGCGCTGTCCGGGTACAGCCGCGCACCCCACAGCAGCACCAGGCCGGTGAGCGCGATGTAGGCGGCGCCGAACAGCGTGGCGGCCAACAGGCTCAGTGCGACGGCCGACGGCGCCGCGGCCAGCAGCAGCGAGGCGGCCCCCATCGTCGCGGTGGCCGCGATCCAGGCGCCGCGTAATCCGATGCGCCGGGCGGCGTCGCCGGCCAGTGCCCCGGCGATGCCCGCGGCGCCGATGACGATCCACATCAGCGACGACCGGGTGGCGTCGGCCCCACCCACCGTGGTGACCAGGTCACGGCCGAAGGTCCACACCGCGGCGCTGCCGAATCCGGTCAGCAGTGCCGCGACCAGCAGTGCCGCCGTTCCGGCCCGCCAGGGCTGTTCGACGACGAGGCTGCTGCGCCGGTGCACCGGGGCGGGTACGACCCGGTAGATCCACACGGTCACGGCCGCGCTGGCCACCGCGAAGATCACCCACGCACCGCGCCAGTGGTCGAGGAGCAGCAGCGCGACCGGCGCGGAGAGCACCACCCCGATTCCGGTGCCGCCGTTGACGATTGTCTGGGCACGGTCAGCCTTGTCGGCGGGCACGTGTTCGGCGACGGCGGCGGCCAGCGGCGGTGACACGATGCCGGTGCTGCACCCGGCGACCAGCACGCCGACCGCCAGCACCCATGCGCTGGGCGCGAGCGCGATGATCGAGATCCCGGCTGCCGCAACGACTCCCGCCGCCACCGCGACGGCACGCGCACCGAGCCGGTCGGTCAGCAGCAGGCTCGCCACGATCGCCGCGCAGTAGCCGATGTAGCTGCCCGCGCCGATCACCCCGGTGATCGTGGAGTTCAGCCCGAAGGTCTCGGCGAACACCGGCCCGAACAGTCCGTACGCGAACCGGCCGAACCCGTAACAGCACGCGATGAGCGCGGTACCCGCGCAGATGAGAGCCAAGGCTGGTCGCCGCACCGTGACACGGTAACCGTCCGCGCGGCCGCCGTCGCCGTGGGGTTTGCTGGATCGACATCCAGCCACGCCGCCGCGCGCGCGTCCGCACGGTTTCCGGAATCACGGTGACCTCCGCCCGGAACAGCGCACGGGGCAGGTGTGGGAGAATTGCTGCCGAGCCTGTCTAGGGCCGTTGGTCCCTGCTGCCTGGTCACCACCCCGCTCAGAAATTCATTTCCTAAGCTAACGACAACATGCGATGTCGGTAATAGCTGACGCGCCAAGTCAACACTTTGCTGAATGCACCATCCGGCAGTGGCAAAAAGGCGGCTTTGGGCAACCTAATTTCGGCTACGTCAATACTGTCTTCCCAGGTAGCGCGGTAATACATGTGACTGAAAAGCGGCATTGCGATCCATTTCGAAACCACCGGTTTCGTTGCTGAGATCGCATAGTTCACGCGACTATTCGGCGCCAGCGAAAGTTAACCGCCCCCCTTCGCCAAGATCAATTAGCGTTTACGTCAAAAATGGGCGAAGGTGGACTATCGATGGGTTAGCTTGAGGGACATAACTCAAGATACGGCTCGCTCAGCCAGACCGAGAGGGGAGCGCTATGAGGTGTTGGACTCCGTCCCAGCGGCGGTGGGGTGCGGTGTTGACGACCCTCGCGGTGGTCCCCGCGGCTGGCATGATCACCGCCGCCGGAAGTTTGCTCGACAACGAGCGACGGATGGTCCCGACCACCTACTCGACGCCGTATCTGCTCACCGCCGCGATCGACGAGTCGGGGTCGACGGTCGGCATCGCGGACTCACACATCTGGGAGTTGTCGAAGCCCGACGGCAGTCCTGACTTCGAGGCCATGGAGGCCCATCTCGACACCATGCTGGCGCTCGGGGTCGACACCGTCCGCGTGATCCTCCCGTGGCGCGGCAACGAACCGTGGCAGCCCGGAACGACCGGCTTCCCCTGGCTGGAGGCCTCCGCCTGGCAGCGGTCGGACTTCATCATCAACGCCGCCTACGAGCGGGGCATGGCCGTGCTCGGTGTGCTCAACCACGCGCCGGAGTGGGGCAGCTACTACGACGAGCCGTACGCGTCGATCGGGCTTGAGGAGGCCCCCGACGTCGACCTCTTCGCCGCGTACGCGACCCGGGTCGCGCAGCGCTACGGCGACAAGGTGTCGGCCTACGAGATCTGGAACGAACCCAACGGTGTGACCGGCTGGGCGCCGAACATCAACCCGGAGCTCTACACCGAGGTCCTCATCGCCGCGTATAACGCGATCAAGGCCGTCAACCCCGACACACTGGTGGTGGCGGGCGTGCTGGGCGCCGTCGTCGACAGCCAGTTCACGATGGATCCGCGCAAATTCGTGCAGCGGATGTATGCGGCGGGCGCCCAGGGGTACTTCGACGCGCTGTCGTTCCACCCCTACCACTACTCGCTGAAGTTCGGCGACGGCAAGTACAACATCTTCGAGCCGTGGAAGGCCAACTCCCCGCTGGAGCAGGTGCTGGCTATCCGGCAGTTGATGATCGACAACGGCGATGAGGCGCTGCGCATCTGGGCGTCGGAGTACGGCCTGCCGACGTTCGGTCTCAACGGTGTCACCGAGGACCAGCAGCGCGACTACATCGCGGACTTCCTGGTGGAGTGGGCGAAACTCGACTTCGCCGGTCCCGCCTTCCTGTACACGCTGCGCGACGCCTTCCTCAACGGTGAGATCACCGAGGCGACGTCGTTCGGATTGTTCAAGTACGACCCGGTCACCGGCCAGTGGGTGGCCAAGAAGGTCGTCGATTGGCTGATGGAGTTCCTCGCCGATCCCGAGAACCCGACGGATCCGGGCACCGTCACACCGCCGCCGCGCAACATCATCGAGGCGATCGCCGTTGCGCTGCAGTCGGTCTTCGAACAGATCCGCGCCACCGTCCAGCTGTTCCAGCAGCAGTTCGAGGGCATGATCAACACCGTCAACGCGATGTTCCGTGCGGTGACGGACGCGATCGCGGCGCTGTTCAGCCCGCGCAGCAGCGCCACCGCGGCGCTGAGGCTGCCCGAGGACGTGCGCGAGGGCATCGCCGCGGGCGCTCAGATGGCCTCCGACGCACTGTCTTCCGACACCCCCGAAAGCGACACCACGGAAAACTCGCCGGTCGTCGAGGTCTCATTGACCGACCAGGATCAACCGGCCGCCGTAGAGGGGTCGGCGGCCGAAGAGGGCCCGGCGGCCGAAGAGGGCCCGGCGGCCGGCACCGAGCCGGCCGCCGGCCCCGACTCGACCGAGGAGCCGGTTGAGGAGCCCGCCGACGAGCCGGTTGAGGAGCCCGCCGACGAGGTGACCGACGAGGTGACCGACGAGCTGGTGATCGACGACGAAGTGATCGACGACGAGGAGTCCGAGTCGGATGAGGCCGACGTCCGCGTCGGCATCGTGGCCCGCCCCGGAACGCTCGGGGATGCCGGCGACGAACCCGAGGACAGCGGCGAGACAACGGATTCCGATGACACCGACGCCGATGAGCCGGCCGACACCGAAGACGCGGACTCGGAGACCGATTAGCGGAAGTCGCGGGACTTGGAGCCGACTGCGAGGGAGAGCTTGCCCAACCGTTCGGCGACGACGGTGACGGCGCCGGTGGCGTTCTGCAACTGACCGCGGATCAGCAGGGCCGGTGCCGTCTGCGCCAGCTTGCGGTGCCGGGCCCACACTCCGCGCGAGCAGATGACGTTGACCATGCCGGTCTCGTCCTCGAGGTTGAGGAAGGTGACGCCCTGCGCCGTGGCGGGCCGCTGCCGGTGTGTCACCGCTCCGGCGATCAGCACCCGGGACCCGTCGGGCAGATCCAGCAGCCGGTTCGCGGGGATGACGCCGAGGGCGTCGAGATCCTCGCGCAGGAACTGGGTCGGGTAGCTGTCGGGTGACACCCCGGTGGCCCACACGTCGGCGGCGGCCAGCTCCAGTTCGCTCATGCCGGGCAGGGCGGGGATGTGCGACGACGACCCCACCCCGGGCAGCCGGTCGGGCCGCTGTGTCGCCGCCGCGCCGGCCGCCCACAGTCCCTCGCGGCGGGTGATGCCGAAGCAGCCCAGCGCGCCCGCGGTGGCCAGCGCCTCGGTCTGCGGCACCGTCAGCTGCACCCGCTGCGTCAGGTCCAGCAGGGAGGCGAACGGGCCGTTGGCTTTTCGCTCTTCGACGATCCGCTCGGCCAGGTCGTCGCCGATGTGACGGACGCTGCCCAGCCCCATCCGGACCTCGGTGCCCTTGTTCTCCAGGGTGGGGTGCGCGAGGCTGGCGTTGACGTCGGGCCCGTGGACTTTCACGCCGTGGCGGCGGGCGTCGGCCACGAGGGTCTGCGGCGAGTAGAACCCCATTGGCTGGGCGCGCAGCAGCGCCGCACAGAACGCGGCGGGGTGGTGCAGCTTGAACCACGACGAGTAGAACACCAGCGATGCGAAGCTCAGCGAATGGCTCTCGGGGAAGCCGAAATTGGCGAACGCCTCGAGTTTCTCGTAGATGCGGTCGGCCACCTCGCCGGTGATGCCGTGGCGTTGGCGCATGCCGTCGTAGAAGCGGCCGCGCAGTCGGCGCATCCGCTCGGTGGAGCGTTTGGAGCCCATCGCGCGACGCAGTTGGTCGGCCTCGGCGGGGGTGAATCCCGCGCAGTCCACCGCCAGTTGCATCAGCTGTTCCTGGAACAGCGGTACTCCCAGCGTCTTGTGCAGCGCCGGTTCCATCGACGGGTGGTCGTAGGTAACGGGTTCCTCGCCGTTGCGCCGCTTGATGTACGGGTGCACGGATCCGCCCTGGATCGGGCCGGGCCGGATCAGCGCGACCTCGACGACCAGGTCGTAGAACACCCGCGGTTTCAGGCGCGGCAGGGTGGCCATCTGTGCGCGTGACTCGACCTGGAACACCCCGACCGAGTCGGCCTTCTGCAGCATCTCGTAGACGGCCGGTTCGGACAGGTCCAGCTGGGCGAGATCGACCTCGATGCCCTTGTGTTCGCGGACCAGGTCGATGCAGTAGTGCAGTGCCGAGAGCATGCCCAGGCCGAGCAGGTCGAACTTGACCAGACCGATTGCCGCACAGTCGTCTTTGTCCCACTGCAGCACGCTGCGGTTCTCCATGCGGGCCCACTCCACCGGGCACACGTCGGCGATCGGGCGGTCGCAGATCACCATGCCGCCGGAGTGGATGCCCATGTGGCGGGGCAGGTTGGCGACCTGCTTGGCCAGTTCGATCACCTGCTCGGGGATGTCGTCGGTGTGCGGGGCCTCGGTGAGGTCGCCCCACTGGCCGAGCTGTTTACTCCAGGCGTCCTGCTGGCCCTGCGAATAGCCCAGCGCGCGGGCCATGTCGCGGACCGCGCTGCGGCCCCGGTAGGTGATGACGTTGGCGACCTGGGCGGCGTAGTCGCGGCCGTAGCGGTTGTAGACGTACTGGATCACCTGCTCGCGCAGGTCGGACTCGATGTCGATGTCGATGTCCGGTGGACCGTCGCGTGCCGGAGACAGGAAGCGCTCGAACAGCAGGTCGTTGGCGATCGGGTCGACGTTGGTGACCCCGAGCGCGTAGCAGACCGCCGAATTGGCCGCCGATCCCCTGCCCTGGCACAGGATTCCGTTCTCCTTGCCGAACCGGGTGATGTCGTGGACGACCAGGAAGTAGCCCGGGAAGTCCAGCTGCTCAATGATTCTCAGCTCGTGTTCGATCTGCGCGTAGGCCCGCGGGGCACGGTGCGGCGGGCCGTAGCGGCGGCTCGCCCCCTCCATGGTCAGATGTCGCAGCCAGCTGTTCTCGGTGTGGCCCTCGGGAACGTCGAACGGCGGCAGCTGGGGTGCGATCAGCGCGAGCTCGAAGGCGCACTGCTCGCCGAGTTCGGCCGCGGCGGTGACGACTTCGGGCCGGTCGGCGAACAGCCGCGCCATCTCGGCGCCCGAGCGCAGATGCGATCCACCCAGCGGGGCGAGGTATCCGGCGGCCTCGTCCAGTGAGTGGCGGGCGCGGATGGCGCCCATCGCCATCGCCAGTCGTCCGCGGGACGGTTCGGCGAAGTGCGCGGCGGTGGTGGCGACGACGCTGAGGCCGAAGCGCGGCGCCAGGTCGGCCAGCACGGCGTTGCGCTCGTCGTCGCAGGGATGACCGTGGTGGGTGAGTTCGACGCTGACCCGGTCGCGGCCGAACCGGTCCACCAGGTCGGCCAGCGCTGCGGCGGCCGCCTCCGGGCCGCCGGTGGAAAGCGCCTGGCGGACATGGCCTTTGCGGCAACCGGTGAGGATGTGCCAGTGACCGCCCGCCGCCTCGGTCAGCGCGTCGTAGTCGTAGCGGAGCACCCCCTTCTCACCGCCGGCCAGGTGGGCCCTGGCGAGCTCGCGGGACAGCCGCCGGTAGCCCTCGGGGCCGCGGGCCAGCACCAGCAGATGCGGGCCCGGCGGGTCGGGGTCGCGGGTGCGGTCGCCACCGCCCAGGGACAGCTCGGCGCCGAACACGGTCGCCATGTCGAGCTCCCTGGCGGCCTCGGCGAAGCGCACCACCCCGTAGAGACCGTCGTGGTCGGTCAGCGCGATGGCGCGCAGGTCGAGCCGGACCGCCTCCTCGACGAGTTCCTCGGGCGTGCTGGCGCCGTCGAGGAAGCTGTAGGCCGAGTGCGCGTGCAGTTCGGCGTACGGCACCGGCGAGGTGGGCCGCTGGACGTCGGCGGGTTCGTACTGTTCGCGTTTGCGCGACCAGGCCGGGCTGTCGCCGCCGTCACCTAGTTGTTGGTCGATCGGCCAGCTGCCGGCGCGGCGCGGTTTGCCGTTGAGTACCCGCTCCATCTCCGACCAGCTCGGTGGTCCGGTGTGCCAGCCCATACGCCCAGTGTATCGAACAGGCGTTCGAGACGACAGTTGTCCACCTTACCCGCTTACGGTGGCACTATCTGCACTTCTAGCAGGTAAAACGGGCGGTTATCCCCAACGGCGACTTTATCCACAGATGTGCACTTGACCGTCCCACTGAGCGGTCAACCTCGGTAAATTCGTTCGTATGTTCGATCAGTTGGTGGAGGCGGTCGACGGCACCGGGGGTGCCGAGGCGGCGGGCGGATGGGCGCGCGTGGAGAACGCCGCCTGCGCGCGCCGACTGTCCGCCTGCGCCGACGTCCTGGACCAGATGTACGCCGCCGACGGCTCGGCGGACCGCGAGCAGTGGATCATCGACAACTTCGCCGCGGTCACCGCGGTGATCGCGGCGACCCAGCACGTGTCGACGGGGATCGCGGCCGCGCAGCTGGAGGTGGCGGTCGCACTGCGGGACCGGTTGCCGCGCACCAACGCGGTGTTCCTCACCGGCGTGATCACCTACCGCATCGTCACCGCCATCGTGAACCGGACCCTTCTGATCAAGGACCCCGATGCGATGGCCGCGGTCGACGCCGCGATCGCCGAGCATGTGGAGGAGTGGACGGCGCTGTCACAGCCGAAGTTGCAGACCGCGATCGACTACTGGGTGGACCGGTATGATCCCGCCGCGGTCCGTCGCGCCGAGAACAGCTCCCGCAGCCGGTATTTCGAGGTCAAGCCGGACACGAACGGGTCCGGTGTCGCCTTCATCGACGCATCGGTGCTCAGTCACGACGGCGAGTACATCGACCGGCGCCTGGACGCGCTGGCCGCCACGGTATGCGAGAACGACCCCCGCACCCTGGAGCAGCGCCGCGCCGACGCGGTGGCGCCCGCCATGGCCGGCGCCGACCGCATGCCGTGCGCCTGTGGGTCCGACGAGTGCCCCGCCGCGGGGCTGACGGCCAGCCATGTGGTGGTGCACGTGGTGGCCAACGAGGACACGCTCGAGGACGCGACGCCGGCCGAGCTCGACGGCGCCAGGCCCGTCGAGACGATCGAACCGAACGACCCCACGCTGACCGGCCCGGCTCAGACCGAGCCGGGTCACGTGATGGGCCGCGGGGTGTTGCCGGCGCCGATCGTGGCGGCGAAACTGGCTGTCGCCAAGCGGCAGCCGGTCAAACATCCCGGCGATGCGCCGCCGGAGAGGGGACGGTTTCCATCGGCGGCGCTGACGTGGTTCGTGCGCTGCCGGGATCTGACGTGCCGGTTCCCGGGCTGTCACAAGCCGGCCACCCGGTGCGACCTCGACCACACAATCCCGTATCCACGGGGCAAGACGCAGGCGTCGAACCTCAAATGTCTGTGCCGTTTTCACCACCTGGTGAAGACCTTCCTCGGCTGGCGCGATCATCAATTGCCGGACGGCACCGTCGAGTGGCTCTCCCCCACCGGGCAGAGGTACACCACGCACCCGGGTAGCAGGTTGCAGTTCCCGGCGCTGTGCCGCCCGACCGCACCGGCGGTCGTCGACCCCGACGCGGAGCTCGCCGACGATGCGGCGCGCGGTCTGAAGATGCCGCGCCGCAGGCGCACCCGCGCACAGAACCGCGCTCAGGCGACAGAGGCCGAACGCAACCGGCCGCCACCGTGAGCGGCCAGGGCACGTGTGTCAGTCACCCTCGTTAGCATTCGGCGCATGGGGGGAATAGTCATCGCGCGCAAGTGGCCTCGGATTTTTTCGGTGGTAAGGGCATTGGTGTTGATGGTCGGCGCCGGTGTTCTTGCGGCCCCGGGCCTGATGGACGGCCGCCGCGTTGAAGGCGCACCAACCGCGAACTCTGCCGATGTCGCGGCTGTACGGGCCGAGCGCGAGGCGGCAGAGGAGCAGGCACGTATCGCTGCCGAGAATGCGGCGCTGGCTGGGCTTGAAGCCGAGGTGTTGACCAACATGCGAGAGCACTTCAGTGACCCCGAACGATCCAGACTGGGGATTGAAGTGCTGGACATCGCCCTAGTGAGGGTGGCTGAGCACCAGTACGAGGGCCTCGTGAAGATGACTGCCTTCGGCGGTTCACCCTCGAACGTCAAAGTCGACGTTCATGCCGACGGCCGGACAGTGATGTGGCAACTGGACAGGAACGACGTACGTCGGCTGTTCTTCTGATCCGCTAGGGCAGATCCTCGCGGCCCAACTGATCGCGGGGCACCACCACCATGGGCACGTTGAGCACCCGCAGCATTTTGGCCGCGGTCGAGCCGAGGAACAACCGCCGCGGTGCGCCCAGCCGGCTTGAGCCCACCATGATCAGGTCGCCGTCCTGCCAGCTCAGCTTGCCCACCGCCTCCTCCACGGTCTCGCCGTCGACGATCATGGAGGTCACCGGAAAGTCCGGCGGCAGTTCGGCTTTGGCGGACTCCTGCACGTGACGCGCGTGGGCCAGAGCGCGCTGGCGGACCGCCTCGGAGTCGCCGCGCAGCGTGCCGAACGCCGGATCCAGCGCCACCAGCGACACCAACCGCAACGGCGTCCCCGCCGCCCGGCTGAACCGCACCGCCGTCTCCAGCAGCAGATCCGCGCCGTCCCGCTCCCCCAGCGCGCACGTCACCTCCGCGACCCGGTCCACCGGCGACTCGCGAATGCCCCGCGGCGCCACCGCAACCGGAATGGGAGACGAGTGCAGCAGCTCGTTGACCACCGACCCCAGCGAGAAACCGCCCGTCAGCGCGCCGCCGTGCCCACCCACCACGATCATGTCGGCCTGCACCCGGGCCGCCTCGTGAATCAGCCCGACGGCCGCCTCGTCGAACCGCACATGCCTGCGCACCCCGATGTCGTCGGGCACCGACGCACTCGCCTCGACCAGCCACTCCCTGGCCTGCTCGGCCAGGTGCTCCTCGAAGTTGCCAACCGGCTTGATCGACGGCACCACCCGGTCCGGGGGCAGCACCATGCACAGGTCGAGCTCCGCTCCCAGCGTGCGCGCGAGCCGGACCCCGAGGGCCAATGCATCGGCGCCACCCGCGGTGGCCAGGTACCCCACGACGAGCCTCATGCCGTCATCCTGTCAACCCGACGGCCCCGATATCGGCGGATTGGCAAGCATTGACCTTTCGCAATCCGGGGGCCACGATGCTCAGATGCGCTATGTCGTTACCGGCGGTACCGGGTTTATAGGCCGCCGCGTGGTGTCGCAACTGCTGGCCCGCGACCCCGGCGCCGAGGTGTTCATCCTGGTGCGACGGGGCTCGTTGCCCCGCCTCGAAAGCCTCGCCGCGACCTGGGATGTCCGGGCGAAACCCCTGGTCGGCGACCTCGGCGCCGTCGACCACGTCGTGCACTGCGGCGCCGCCAATGTCGAGAGCACCCGCGCCGTCATCGATCTGGCCCGCCGCCTCGACGCCACCCTGCACCACGTCTCCTCGATCGCGGTGGCCGGCGACTTCCGCGGTGAGTTCACCGAGGACGACTTCGACGTCGGCCAGCAACTGCCGACGCCCTACCACCAGACCAGGTTCGAGGCCGAACTGCTGGTTCGCTCCGCACCAGGACTGCGCTACCGGGTGTACCGCCCCGCCGTGGTGGTCGGGGACTCACGCACCGGCGAGATGGACAAGATCGACGGCCCGTACTACTTCTTCCCACTGCTGGCCAGGCTCGCCAGGCTGCCGTCGATCACGCCGATGGCCCTGCCCGACACCGGGCGCACCAACCTGGTGCCCGTCGACTACGTCGTCGACGCGCTCGTCGCCCTGATGCACCTCGACGGGCGCGACGGCCAGACCTTCCACCTCGTCGCACCGAAAACCATTGGGCTGCGCGGTATCTACCGAGGCGTCGCCAAGGCGGCCGGACTGCCACCGCTGGTGGCGTCGCTGCCGCGGGCCACCGCCGCCCCGTTCCTACACGCCGGCGGCCGCGCCAAGGTGCTGCGCAACATGGCTGTCACCCAGCTCGGCGTACCCGCCGAGATCCTCGACGTCGTCGACCTGCACCCGGTGTTCACCTCCGACAACACCACAGAAGCGTTGCGCGGCACCGGTATCCACGTCCCGGACTTCGCCGACTACGCCCCGGCGCTTTGGCGCTACTGGGCCCAGCACCTCGACCCGGACCGGGCCCGCCGCGACGATCCGGCCGGGCCGCTGGTCGGCAGGCACGTCATTATCACCGGTGCCTCCAGCGGGATCGGGCGCGCCTCGGCGATCGCGGTGGCGGACAAGGGCGCGACGGTGTTCGCCCTGGCCCGCAACGCCGACGCGCTCGACGAGCTGGTCGCCGAGATCCGCGCCCGCGGCGGGCAGGCCCACGCGTTCACCTGCGACGTCACCGACTCCACCTCGGTGGAGGGCACCGTCAAGGACATCCTGGGCCGCTTCGACCACGTCGACTACCTGGTCAACAACGCCGGCCGCTCCATCCGCCGTTCGGTGGTCAGCTCCGCCGACCGGCTGCACGACTACGAACGCGTCATGGCGGTCAACTACTTCGGCGCCGTGCGGATGGTGCTCGCGCTGCTCCCGCACTGGCGCGAACGCCGCTTCGGGCACGTCGTCAACGTCTCCAGCGCGGGTGTGCAGGCGCGCAACCCGCGGTACAGCTCGTATCTGCCGAGCAAGGCGGCGCTCGACGCGTTCGCCGACGTCGTCGCCGCCGAGACGCTCTCAGACCACGTCACGTTCACCAACATCCACATGCCGCTGGTGCGCACCCCGATGATCGTGCCGTCGCACCGGCTCAATCCGGTGCCCGCGATCAGCCCCGAGCACGCCGCGGCGATGGTGGTGCGCGCCCTGATCGAGAAACCCGCCCGCATCGACACCCCGCTGGGCACACTCTCCGACGTCGGGCACTACCTCACGCCGAAGCTGTCCCGGCGGCTGCTGCACCAGCTCTACCTCGGCTACCCGGACTCCCCCGCCGCCCGCGGTGAGACCCCGGCACCCCGGCCGCGGCCCCAGCGCCGTCCCCGCCGCCCGGCACGCCCGGTGCCGCGGCTGCGGGTGCCGCACCCGGTGAAGACCGCGGTGCGCCTGGTCCCGGGTGTGCACTGGTAGCTGCGGTTCCCTATCGTTTTCGGCGTGAGCCTGCCCGTGTTCGCCGATGTCGACACCGGCGTCGACGACGCCATGGCCCTGACGTACCTGCTCGCCAGGCCCGACGCCGACCTGGTCGGTATCGCCTCTACCGCGGGAAACGTTCCGGTACACCAGGTTTGCCGCAACAACCTCGGACTGCTGGCGCTGTGCGGACGCCCGGACATCCCGGTCTCCAAGGGTTCGGATGTCCCGCTGACCGCCCCTCTGCGCACCGCCGAGGACACCCACGGCCCCGAGGGGCTGGGCTACGCGACGCTGCCGCCGACCTCGCTGACGCTGACCGACCACGACGCCGCCGACGCGTGGGTGCGCGCCGCGCACGCCCACCCGGGTGAACTGGTGGCGATCGCCGTCGGCCCGCTGACCAACCTCGCGCTGGCGATGCGCCGCGAACCCGCGCTGCCCAGGCTGCTGCGCCGACTGGTCATCATGGGCGGGGCGTTCGACTACCGCGGCAACACCACCCCGGTCGCGGAGTGGAACATCAGCGTCGACCCGGAGGCCGCCGCCGAGGTGTTCGCCGGCTGGACCGCCGCCTGGGACGACGAACCGGCGCATCTGCCGATTGTGTTGGGGCTCAACCTGACCGAGAACATCGCGATGACCCCCGAGCTGTTCGCCCGACTGGCCGAACGGGCCGGTGGCGCCACCGAACTGATCACGGTGCTCGAGGACGCGATGCGGTTCTACTTCGAGTTCCACGAGTCCCAGGGCGAGGGCTACCTGGCGCACCTGCACGATCCGCTGGCCGCGGCCGTCGCCCTGGACCCCGCCCTGGTGACCACGCGCACCACCACCGTCGACGTCGAGCTCACCGGCACCCTGACCCGCGGCATGACGATCGCGGACTGGAGTCAGCGCTGGGGCCGGAAACCCAACGCGCACATCGGTGTCGGCGTCGACCCGGCGGTGTTCTTCGACCGGTTCATCGAGCGGGTCGGGGCGTTCGCGGGCCGGCTGGCCTACTCATAAATCCCCTCGACGTACCACCGCCGCTGCCGGTAGCACAGCAGCAGCGCCTGACCGGGCCTGCCGTTGCGGTCGAGCAGCACCTGCGCGCGGGCGGTGCGGCCTGCCCGCACCTGCCCGGGATCCCACCACCGCTCGTCGACCGGCCACGGCCCCGCCCACCACGCCAGCCGGCCCGCCTTGACCACCTTGCCGGGGGCGTCCAGCCGCGCCGGGTCGGCGGAGAACAACCCGCGCGCGGTCACCCGCACCGGGCGTCCGTCGGCGTCGAACAGGTCGACCGGATCGTCGAGCAGCACCGTCGGCGACGGTTCGGGCAGCTGGCCGGGCCACGGCTGGGACGGGTCGGCGCGCGGCACCGGTTCGTCGCCGAGCGGGGTCAGCGTGATGCGTTCGGCGGGGCCGCGGCCACCGCTGAGCACCGGCACCTGCACCGCCTCCGGCCCGAGCAGACCCTGCACCCGCACCAGCGCGCGGCGGGCCCGCAGCCGGTCCTCCTCACCGACGCCGCCCCACAGCGGCAACTGCAGCGCCCCGGCCGAGACGACCTCCACCGGGCGCAGCCGCAGCACGGTGATCGGCGCGGTGGGCCGGTCGGCGGGGTTGCGCCGGTTCAGCCAGCCGTCGAGTTGCCAGCGCACCCGGTCGGCGGTGGCGTCCTCGGTCAGCGGTTCGGCGCAGCGCCAGACCCGCTCCAGCTCTCGGCCGTCGGCGGTGACGGCGTGGATGGCCAGCCGGGTGCAGCCCACCCCGGCCCCGGCCAGGCTGCGGTGCAGTTCGGCGGCCAGCGACCGGCCGGCGAACGCCGCGGCGTCCACCCGATCGATGGGCGGGTCGCAGTCCAGGACCGCGTCGAGCTCGGGGTCGGGGTCCCGGCCCGACGGGGCCCGGCTCGGTTCGCCGCGGACGAGTTGGTGGGCGGCCACCGCGTCAGCGTCGAACCGCGACGCCACATCGCTGCGGGGCAGCTCGGCGAACTGCCCGAAGGTGCGGATTCCCATGCGCCACAACAGATCCGCCAGCTCCTCGCGGCCGGGTCCGGCCAGGCTGGGTTCGGCGGCCAGCGACCGGATCGACAGCGGCGCCAGAAACCGCGCGTCACCGCCGGGTTCGACGATGCGGCCCGCCCGTGCGGCGAAGACCGCGGTGGGCAGCTGATCGGCGATGCCGACCTGACACTCGGCTCCTGCGGCGGCCACCGCGTCGACCAGCCGTTCGGCGGCGGCCTGCTCGGAGCCGAAGTAGCGCGCCGCACCCCGCACCGGCAGCACCAGCAGCCCCGGCCGCAGCACCTCGGCGCGCGGCACCAGCTCGTCGACCGCGAGCGTCACCTGCTCGAAGTGACGGGCGTCGCGGGCCGGGTCGGCGGTGACCACGTGCAGCTGCGGGCAGCGGGCCTGCGCTTCGCGGCGGCGCAGCCCGCGGCGCACCCCGACCGCGCGGGCCGCCGCCAAGCAGGCGATGACCCGGTTGGCCAGCGTCACCGCGACCGGGGTGGTCGGCGGCAGACCGGCGGCGGCCGCGGCGGCGACGGCGGGCCAGTCCATACACCAGACCGCCAGTACCCGCGAGGTGCTCATCCGCCGACCGCGCGGGTCGGCCCGAAGGAACGGCCGCGCCCCCGCATCGCCAACCGGACCCGGCTGATGCGGCCGAAACCCGGGCGCCCGTGGCCGGCGATCTCGTAGCCGCTGACCCGGGCCTCCAGCCGGACCGCCGCGCCCTGCCAGTCGCCGTCGGCGACCAGCAGCGTGCACCCCTTCTGCCGGGCCCGCGCGGTGACCGCGCGCGCCCGGGTGGCCGACACCGTCCGCCCACGCAGGCCGAGCACCACCAGATCCATCCCGTCCATCAGCACGGCGGCCACCTCGACCGGGTCGGCGCCCGGTTCGGGGATGAGCGCGATACGGCTCAGGTCTGCGCCCATCTCCACGGCCGCCAGCAGACCGACGTCGGGCTGGCCGACGATCGCGGCGTGCCCACCGGCGGCCGTCACCGCCGCCACCATGCTCAGCGGCAGCGACCGGGCGCCCGAGACCACCGCCACCGCACCGCGCGGCAACGGCGCCCCAAGCTGTTCGGCCAGCGTTTCGGGCATCGGCAGCAAACTTTCCGAGGCCGGCAGCGGGTCGAGTGTCTGCGCCGCGCCGCGCCGCCCGCCGCCGACCCTGCCGGAGACGGCCGCTATCTTCCGGCGCAGGTGTTCGACCTGCTCAGCGCGGGTAAGCTGACGCTGATCCAGGTTCGCAGCCACTGTCACAGCAGCACCTCCCACACCATCAGAAACATCGATCGTTCGAATGTATGTTCGATACGCTGAGTAAACACCCACCCACCGACACCGTCAAGCGCGCAGGACTCACCGCGAGCACACCTGCTCGCGGCGTCAGGAAGGGACTAACTCACTCCCATTCGATGGTGCCCGGCGGCTTGCTCGTCACA
This sequence comes from Mycolicibacterium phlei, assembly GCF_001583415.1. The sequence continues at coordinate 1,497,284 of NZ_CP014475.1, read as the reverse complement.
TCGAGCACGACGCGGTTCACGTCGGGCACCTCGTTGGTGATGCGGGTGGAGATGCGTTCGAGCACCTCGTAGGGCACCCGGGTCCAGTCGGCGGTCATCGCGTCCTCACTGGACACCGGGCGCAGCACGATCGGATGGCCGTAGGTGCGGCCGTCGCCCTGCACCCCGACCGAGCGGACATCGGCCAGCAGCACCACCGGGCACTGCCAGATCTGGTTGTCCAGGCCGGCGGCGGTCAACTCCTCACGGGCGATCGCGTCGGCGCGCCGCAGCGTCTCCAACCGCTCCCTGGTGACCTCGCCGACGATCCGGATACCCAGCCCCGGGCCCGGGAACGGTTGGCGCGCAACGATTTCCTCGGGCAGGCCGAGCTCACGGCCGACAGCGCGGACCTCGTCCTTGAACAGCAGCCGCAGCGGCTCGACGAGCTTGAACTTCAGGTCGTCGGGCAGGCCGCCGACGTTGTGGTGGCTCTTGATGTTCGCGGTGCCCGCCCCGCCGCCGGACTCCACCACGTCCGGATACAGCGTGCCCTGCACCAGGAAGTCGATGGGCTCCCCGCCGCTGGCACCGCCCTCGACCAGGTCGCGCACCGCGCCCTCGAACGCGCGGATGAACTCGCGGCCGATGATCTTGCGCTTGCCCTCGGGGTTGGTCACCCCGCTCAACGCCTCCAGGAACCGGTCGGAGACGTCGACGGTGACCAGCTTGGCGTGGGTGGCGGCGACGAAGTCGCGCTCCACCTGGGCCCGCTCCCCCGCCCTCAGCAGCCCGTGGTCGACGAACACGCAGGTCAGCCGGTCGCCGATGGCACGCTGCACCAGGGCGGCGGCCACCGCCGAGTCCACGCCGCCGGACAGCCCGCAGATCGCGCGGCCGTCGCCGATCTGCTCGCGGACCTGTTCGATCAGCGAGTCGGCGATGTTGGCCGGGGTCCACGTCGAGTCGATGCCCGCGAACTCGTGCAGGAACCGGCTGAGCACCTGCTGACCGTGCGGGGTGTGCATCACCTCGGGGTGGTACTGCACCCCGGCCAGCCGGCGGGCCCGGTTCTCGAACGCCGCGACCGGCGCGCCGGAGCTGACCGCGACCACATCGAATCCCTCGGGTGCGACGGTCACCGCGTCACCGTGGCTCATCCACACCGGCTGGGTCTCGGGAAGGTCCGAATGCAGTTCGCCACCAGTGACTTTCAGCTCCGTGCGGCCGTACTCGCGGGTGCCGGTCTGCGCGACCGTGCCGCCGAGGGCCTGCGCCATGGCCTGGAACCCGTAGCAGATGCCGAACACCGGCACGTCGAGATCGAACAGCTCAGGCTGCAGCTGCGGGGCACCGTCCTCGTAGACGCTGGCGGGCCCGCCGGACAGCACGATGGCCTGCGGGTCGCGGGCGCGGATCTCCTCGACGCCGGCGGTGTGCGGGATCACCTCGGAGTACACCCGTGCCTCGCGGATTCTCCTGGCGATCAGTTGCGCGTACTGGGCGCCGAAGTCGATCACGAGTACGGGGCGGGGCGATCCTGAGCTCACCCGCCCAGTCTAGAGGGCGCCGCCGGGCTCACACCCGCAGCGCGGATTTGGTAGCCGGGCCCGCCGCGGCGCACGTATGTTCGTCGGTGCGAAGTATGCCCGCCAGCGATACCGGGAATGGATGGACTGTGCCTGCGCCGACATCTGTGGGACTGCCCGACGGGATCCGCGCCTCGCTGTTCGACCTCGACGGCGTGCTGACCGACACGGCCAGCGTGCACAAGAAGGCGTGGAAGTCGATGTTCGACGAGTACCTGCGGCAGCGCTGCGGCGACGGGTTCGTCCCGTTCGACGTCGACGCCGACTACCTGACCTACGTCGACGGCAAGCGGCGCGAGGACGGGATACGCGCGTTTCTGGCCAGCCGGGACATCGACGCCGACGACGACACCGTGCGCACGCTCGGTGACCGCAAGAACGCGATGTTCCAACAGGTTCTGCGCACCGACGGCGTCGAGGTGTTCGAAGGCTCGCGCCGCTACCTGCAGGCCACCGCCGACGCCGGTCTGGGCATCGCGGTGGTGTCGTCGAGCGCCAACACCGAGGAGGTGCTCGAACGCACCGGGCTGGCCCGGTATGTGCAGCACCGCGTCGACGGGGTGGTGATGCGCGAGCACGCCATTCCCGGTAAGCCCGCGCCGGACTCGTTCCTGCGCGCCGCCGAACTTCTCGGCGTCACCCCCGCACACGGCGCGGTGTTCGAGGACGCGCTGGCCGGTGTCGCCGCCGCCCGCGCCGGGGGTTTCGGCGTGGTGGTCGGCGTCGACCGGGTGGGCCAGTCGGAAGCATTGCGGCACAACGGCGCTGACATCGTCGTCGCCGACCTGGCGGAGCTGCTGCCGTGATGCTCAACGAGCAGGTGTTCCCCGTCGAACCGTGGCGGCTGCGCGAGACGTCGCTGAACCTGGACATCCTCGCGCAGACAGAGTCGCTGTTCGCGTTGTCCAACGGGCACATCGGGATGCGCGGCAACCTCGACGAGGGCGAACCGCACGCACTGCCCGGCACCTATCTGAACTCGTTCTACGAGGTCCGTCCGCTGCCGTACGCCGAGGCCGGCTACGGCTACCCGGAGGACGGTCAGACGGTCGTCAACGTCACCAACGGCAAGCTGATGCGGCTGCTGGTCGACGACGAACCGTTCGACGTGCGCTACGGCTCGCTGCTCGACCACGAACGCGTGCTGGACTTCCGGGCCGGCACGCTCACCCGCGCCGCGCTGTGGGAGTCACCGACCGGTAAGCGGGTCAAAGTCGTTTCCACGCGCCTGGTTTCGCTCTCGCAGCGCAGCGTCGCGGCGATCGAGTACGTCGTCGAGGCCGTCGACGACTTCACCCGGGTGACCGTGCAGTCCGAGCTCGTCGCCAACGAGGAGCTGCCGGAGTCCTCGCGGGACCCGCGGGTGGCCGCGGTGCTGGACAAACCGCTGGAGCCGGTGCAGCACGAGCACTCCGACCGCGGTGCGGTGCTGCTGCACCGCACCCGCGGCAGCAACCTCACGATGGCCGCGGCGATGGACCACGAGGTCGACGTGCCCGGCCGGGTCGAGATCAGCACCGGATCCGGAGCCGACTGGGCCACCACCACGATCATCTGCGGGCTGCGGCCCGGTCAGCGGCTGCGGATCGTGAAGTACCTGGCGTACGGCTGGTCGAGCCTGCGGTCACGCCCGGCGCTGCGCGATCAGACCGCCGCGGCGCTCAGCAGCGCCCGCTACACCGGCTGGCAGGGGCTGCTCGACGCCCAGCGGGCCTACCTCGACGACTTCTGGGACGGCGCCGACGTCGAGGTGGAGGGCGACGCCGACGTCCAGCAGGCGGTGCGGTTCGGGCTGTTCCACGTGCTGCAGGCCAGTGCCCGCGCCGAGCGTCGCGCGATCCCCGGCAAGGGGCTGACCGGCACCGGCTACGACGGCCACGCGTTCTGGGACACCGAGGGTTTCGTGCTTCCGGTGCTGACCTACACCGAACCGGCCGCGGCGGCCGACGCGCTGCGCTGGCGGGCCTCGATCCTGCCGATGGCGCGGGAGCGGGCCGCCCAGCTCGACCTCGACGGTGCGGCGTTCCCGTGGCGCACCATCCGCGGTGAGGAGTGTTCGGCGTACTGGCCGGCGGGCACCGCGGCGTTCCACGTCAACGCCGACATCGCGATGGCGTTCGAGCGCTACCGCATCGTCACCGGCGACGACTCGCTGGAGACCGAGTGCGGGCTGGAGGTGCTGGTCGACACCGCCCGGCTGTGGTCGTCGCTGGGCCAGTACGACCGGCACGGGGTGTGGCACATCGACGGGGTGACCGGGCCCGACGAGTACACCGCGGTGGTGCGCGACAACGTGTTCACCAACCTGATGGCCGCGGCGAACCTGCGCGCCGCCGCCGACGCCTGCGAACGTCATCCGCAGCTCGCGCCGGAGTTCGGCGTCACCGCCGGGGAGATCCGGGCCTGGCGGGCGGCCGCCGACGCCGTGCACATCCCCTACGACGAGGAGCTGGGGGTGCATCCGCAGTGCGAGGGCTTCACCACGCTGCGGGAGTGGGACTTCGAGTACAACACCGCCTATCCGCTGCTGCTGCACGAACCGTATGTGCGGCTGTATCCGGCGCAGGTGATCAAACAGGCCGACCTGGTGCTGGCGATGCACTGGCAGGGCCACGCGTTCACCCCGGAGCAGAAGGCCCGCAACGTCGACTACTACGAGCGGCGCACCACCCGCGACTCGTCGTTGTCGGCGTGCACGCAGGCGGTGATGTGCGCGGAGGTCGGACATCTCGAGCTGGCCCACGACTACACCTATGAGGCCGCGATGATCGACCTGCGCGACCTGCACCGCAACACCCGCGACGGCCTGCACATGGCGTCGCTGGCCGGGACGTGGACCGCGCTGGTGGCCGGGTTCGGCGGGTTGCGCGACGACGAGGGTGTGCTGTCGCTGAATCCGCGCCTGCCCGAGGGGATTTCGCGGCTGAGGTTCCGGTTGCGCTGGCGCAGTTTCCGGTTGACGGTCGACGCCAACCACGTCGACGTCACCTACACCCTGCGCGACGGCCCCGGCTCGACGCTGACGATCCGCCACGCCGGCGACGAGGTCGAGCTGAAATCTGGTGAGCCGACTACAGTTCCGGTGCACCCGTGTGCACCCATGCTTCCGCCGCCGACGCAGCCCCCTGGTCGGGAGCCGCTGTATCGGCGGCGGAAGTGACGGGTCAGGCGTTCTCTTGTAGCCACTCGAGTTCGTGGCCGGGTTCGGGCAGCACCCGCCCGCCCTCGATCGCGAACCGGGCCGGGCTGTTTCCGATCACGACGAGCACCCGCTCGGCCGGGATCCCGGTGACCTGCGTCGCCGCGGCGGCGACCTGCCGGACCAGCTGACCGGTCTCGTCGTCAGGGTGACCGGAGCGCACCCATCCGTTGACGATCAACGGCCGCGCCGGCGTCGCGTCGGTGTACACGTTGTCGGGATCCAGTTCGGAGAACACCACGTTGACGTAGGTGCTCGGCACGTGGTTGACCTCGGAGTGGATGCGGGTCACCTCGGCGGCCAACGCCGCCTTGGTGTTCCGGTCCAGGGTCCCGCGGGCGGTGGTGACGGTGTAGATCGGCATCAGACTCACCCCAGCCGCGGCAGCTGCGGGATGGTGGGCACGACGAGCACGGTCGGACCGTCGGCGTCCAGGGACGTCTTGAACTGTTCGGCGAGCATGTCGGTGCTGTCGACGTCGACCGCCCGGCATCCGAAACCGCGTGCCACCGAGGCGATGTCGAGCCCGGGAAGGTTCAGGCCGGGCACGTTCGGCGTCTCCTCCAGCTCCGCGAACGACTTGAGGATCGCGTACTCGCCGTTGCGCAGCACCACGAACACGATCGGCAGCTTGTGCTGCGCGGCCGTCCACAGCGCCTGGATCGAGTACTGGAAGGAGCCGTCGCCGATGGTCGCGACGATCGGGCGGTGCACGCCGCGGGCGCGGTCGCCGAGCGCCAGGCCCACCGCGGCGGGCAGACCCCATCCGATGCCGCCGCTGCCGGTGGCGTAGAAGCTGCCGGTGCGGGTGGTCGGCAGCCAGTTGAACAGGTCCAGCAGCGTCGACGTCGACTCCATGACCACCGCGGCGTCGTCGGGCTTGACGGTGCTCAGCGTCTCGTAGAGCGCGTTGTGCGCACCAGCGGCTGCGGTGGCTGCCGGTCGTCGGGCACCCGGATCATGTCGGTGAGCTGGGTCAGCGCGACGGCGACGTCGCCGATCAGGCTGTCGCCGACGGGGGCGACGCCCGCGACGTGCGGATCGGAGGTGATGTGCAGCAGCTCGCTGCCCTCCGGCAGGTACTGCCCGGCGACGTACGGGTAGTAGCGGAACACCGGGGCGCCGATCACGATGACCAGGTCGTGGCCGCGGATCTGCTGTTCGACGTCGGCGATCGTCAGGCCCAGCGGCCCGGCGTAGAGCGGATGGGTCTCCGGGAAGGACACCCGGTCCGACAGCGCGCTGGCGTAGACGGGCGCGCGCAGCTTCTCGGCGAACGCGATGCCGGCGTCCCAGCCGCCGGCGCGGTCCACCTCCGGGCCGAGCACCAGCATGGGCGTGCGCGCCGCGCTGATCCGCTCGGCGAACGCCGACAACCGCTGCACGTCGGGGGCGACCTTCTCCGACACCTGCCGCACCACCGCGGGCCCGAGCGCCGGCTTATCCCAGTCGTCGAGCGGAATCGACAGGAACACCGGGCCTTTCGGCGCCTGCATGGCCATCGCGTAGGCCTGCATGAACGCGGCGGGCACATCCTCGCCGCGGGCCGGTTCGTAGGACCACTTCACCCAGGGCTTGGGCATCTCGGTGGCGTCCGGGTTGTTCAGGTAGGGGTCGATCAGCGACATCTCGCGGGTCTGCTGACCGGCCGTGATGATCAGCGGGGTGTTGGCCCGGTAGGCGGCCACCAGGCTGCCGATGCCGTTGCCGGTGCCCGCGGCGGTGTGCAGGTTGACCAGCGCGGGCTTGCCGGTGGCCTGCGAGAACGCGTCGGCCATCGCCACCGCCGATGCCTCCTGCAGCGCCAGCACGTACTCGAAGTCGTCGGGCCAGTTCTGCAGGAACGTCTGCTCGGTTGAGCCCGGGTTTCCGAAAACCGTTGTCAGGCCCAGCTTGCGGAGCAGGTCGAACGTCACGTCATGGACGGTCTGCTGATCGGTCATGAGAGCACCCCTATCTGGTGAGTTGGTGAGTCAACCCTCGCCGACAGGGGTGCGCCCCGGCATCGACGCTGCCGGGCAATCCCGGGTACCGCTAGCCGGTATGCCGGCCGGGTTCGATCGGCAGCCAGCGCAGCGCGGCGGGCGCGTCGGCGGGCACCACCGGGCGCTTCGGGGCGATCGGCGCGAGCCGACGGTAGGGCTCACCCTGGGCGGGACGCTGGTCCTGCTCGCCCTTGTTCGGCCACAGCGAGGTCGCCCGCTCGGCCTGCGCGGTGATCGAAAGCGACGGATTGACACCGAGATTCGCGGTGATCGCGGCGCCGTCGTGCACCGACAGGGTGGGATAGTTCCACACTCGCTGATACGGGTCGATCACGCCGTGCTCGGGGCTGTCGCCGATCGCGGCGCCGCCGAGGAAGTGCGCGGTCAGCGGGATGTTGAACAACTCGCCCCAGGTGCCGCCCGCGACACCGTCGATCTTCTTGGCGATCCGGCGGGTGACCTCGTTGCCGACCGGGATCCACGACGGGTTGGGCGCGCCGTGGCCCTGCTTGCTGGAGAACCGGCGGATACCGAACGGCCCGCGCTTGGTGAACGTGGTGATCGAGTTGTCGAGGTGCTGCATGACCAGCGCGATCAGCGTGCGCTCGCTCCACCGGTGCACGTTGAGCAGCCGCAGCGTGCCGCGCGGGTCCTGACGGGCGTTGAGGATCAACTGCTTCCAGCGCGGGATACCCGGCCCCTCGGGGCCGTCGCCGTCGGTCATCAGCGTCTGCAGCAGACCCATCGCGTTGGAACCCTTGCCGTAGCGCACCGGCTCGATGTGGGTGTCCGGGGTCGGGTGGATCGACGACGTGATCGCCACGCCGTGGGTCAGGTCGAGGTCGTCGGACACCTCGAACCGCCCTGCGCCGACGATGGATTCGGAGTTGGTGCGGGTCAGCAGGCCGAGCCGGTCGGACAGCTGCGGGAGCTTTCCGGCGTCGCGCATCTTGAACAGCAGCCGCTGGGTGCCCCAGGTGCCCGCCGCCAACACGAGGTGGGTCGCGGTGAACGTGCGGCGCTTGCGGCGCACCCAGGCGCCGGTGCGCGCGGTGTGCACCTCCCACAGGCCGTCGGGCCGCTGCTCGAACCCGGTCACCGTCGTCATCGAATGGACTTCCGCGCCATGGCGTTCCGCGAGGCCGAGGTAGTTCTTCAGCAGGGTGTTCTTGGCGCCGTAGCGGCAACCGGTCATGCAGGAGCCGCATTCGATGCAGCCGGTGCGGGCCGGGCCGGCACCGCCGAAGTACGGGTCGGGCACGGTCTTGCCGGGCGCCTTGGTGCCGTCGGGCCCGAAGAACACCCCGACCGGCGTCGGGACGAACGTGTCCCCGACACCCATCTCGTCGGCGACCTCCTTCATCACCCGGTCGGCGTCGGTGAAGGTCGGGTTTGTGACCACGCCGAGCATCCGCTGGGCCTGGTCGTAGTGCGGCATCAGCTCGGCACGCCAGTCGGTGATGTCGCGCCACTGCGGGTCGTTGAAGAACGGCTCCGGCGGCACATACAGCGTGTTGGCGTAGTTCAGCGATCCGCCGCCGACGCCGGCGCCGGCCAGGATCATCACGTTGCGCAGCAGGTGGATGCGCTGGATGCCGTAGCAGCCGAGTTTCGGCGCCCACAGGAATTTGCGCAGCTGCCAGGAGGTCTTGGCGAACTCCTCGTCGGCGTAGCGGCGGCCGGCTTCCAGCACCCCGACGCGGTAGCCCTTCTCGGTGAGCCGCAACGCGGTGACGCTGCCACCGAAGCCCGAACCGATCACCAGGACGTCGTAGTCAGGAGCCACAGGAGCCATGCACCCAGTATGGCGTTACCCGCCGGTAACTCCTAGCCAGGGTGCCCTCGCGAGGGGCTCAGCTGCCGACGGTCAGGCCGACCTTCTGGAACTCCTTGAGGTCGCAGTAGCCGGCCTTGGCCATCGACCGGCGCAGGCCGCCGACCAGGTTCAGCGAGCCGAACGGATCGTCGGAGGGCCCGTTGAGGACCTGCTCCAGCGGCGGCCGCTCCCCGAACGCGACCTGCAGGAACGCGCCGCGCGGCAGCGACGGGTGCGCGGCGGCGGCCGGCCAGAACCAGCCCCCGCCCAGCGCCTCGGCCGACGCGGCCAGCGGGGTGCCGAGCATGACGGCGTCGGCGCCGCAGGCGATGGCCTTGGCCAGGTCGCCGGAGGTGTGGATGTCGCCGTCGGCGATGACGTGCACGTAGCGGCCGCCGGTCTCGTCGAGGTACTCGCGGCGGGCGGCGGCGGCGTCGGCGATCGCGGTGGCCATCGGCACGCTGATGCCCAGCACCTCACCGCTGGTGGTGGCGCCCTCGGTGGAGCCGTAGCCGACGATGACGCCGGCCGCCCCGGTGCGCATCAGGTGCAGCGCGGTGCGGTGGTCGAGCACCCCGCCGGCGACGACGGGCACGTCGAGCTCGGAGATGAACGTCTTGAGGTTCAGCGGTTCACCGTTGTTGGCCACCCGCTCGGCGGAGATGATCGTGCCCTGGATGACCAGCAGGTCGATCCCGGCCTGGACCAGCACCGGGGTCAGCGCCTTGGCGTTCTGCGGGCTGACCCGCACCGCGGTGGTCACCCCGGCGTCGCGGATCCGCGCGACGGCCTCGCCGAGCAGATCCGGGTTCAGCGGCGCGGCGTGCAGCTGCTGCAGCAGCCGGATCGCCGCCGAGGACTCGGGTTCCTTCTCCGCGGCCTCGACAACCTGGGCGACCTTGGCGGCCACGTCGCGGTGCCTGCCGATCAGGCCCTCACCGTTGATGACGCCGAGCCCGCCGAGCCGGCCCATCTCGATGGCGAACTCCGGGGACACCAGCGCGTCGGTCGGATGCGTGACGACCGGGATCTCGAACCGGTAGGCGTCGAGCTGCCACGCGGTCGAGACGTCCTTCGACGAGCGGGTCCGCCGAGACGGCACGATGTTGATGTCATCGAGTTCGTATGTGCGGCGGGCGGTTCTGCCCATGCCGATTTCAACCATGTCTCGCACGGCCCCGTTATCTCCTCTTTGAGCGGCAGGTCACCCGGGTCAGCGGGCGTAGTAGTTCGGCGCCTCGACGGTCATGGTGATGTCGTGCGGGTGGCTCTCCTTGAGCCCGGCGGCGGTGATCTGGACGAACTGCGCCTGTTGCAGCTGCTCGATGGTGGCCGAACCGGTATAGCCCATCGCGGCGCGCAGACCGCCGACGAGCTGGTGCAGGACGCTGGCCAGCGGGCCGCGGAACGGCACCCGGCCCTCGATGCCCTCCGGCACCAGCTTGTCCTCGGAGAGCACGTCGTCCTGGAAGTAGCGGTCCTTGGAGTAGCTGCCGCGCAGGTTGCCGGTGGCGCCGCGACCCTGCATCGCGCCCAGCGACCCCATGCCGCGGTAGCTCTTGAACTGCTTGCCGTTGACGAAGATCAGCTCACCCGGCGACTCGGCGGTACCGGCCAGCAGCGACCCGAGCATCGCGGTCGACGCACCCGCGGCCAGCGCCTTGGCGATGTCGCCGGAGTACTGCAGGCCGCCGTCGGCGATGACCGGCACCCCGTGCGGGGCGGTGGCCGCCACGGCCTCGAGGATCGCGGTGATCTGCGGGGCCCCGACACCGGCGACGACGCGGGTGGTGCAGATCGAGCCGGGGCCCACCCCGACCTTCACCGCGTCCGCGCCGGCCTCCACCAGCGCGGCGGCCGCGGCGCGGGTTGCGACGTTGCCGCCGATCACCTCGACGCGGTCACCGACGGCCTTCTTCAGCCGGCTCACCATGTCGAGCACCCCGCGGTTGTGCGCGTGGGCGGTGTCGACGACGAGCACGTCGACCCCGGCGTCGACCAGGGTCATGGCCCGGGTCCAGGCGTCCTCGCCGACGCCGACGGCGGCGCCGACCAGCAGCCGCCCGTCCTCATCCTTGGTGGCCAGCGGGAACTGCTCGGTCTTGACGAAGTCCTTGACGGTGATCAGGCCGGTCAGCTTGCCGTGGTTGTCGACGATCGGCAGCTTCTCGATCTTGTGGCGCCGCAGCAGGCCCAGCGCGGCCTCGGCGGACACCCCCTCGCGGGCGGTGATCAGCGGCGCCTTGGTCATCACCTCCGAGACCGGCTTGGACTGGTCGACCTCGAAGCGCATGTCGCGGTTGGTGATGATGCCGACGAGCTCACCGGTGTCGTCGACGACGGGCAGCCCCGAGATGCGGAACCGCGCGCACATCGCGTCGACCTCGGCCAGCGTGTTGTCCGGCGAGCAGGTGACCGGGTCGGTGACCATGCCGGCCTCCGAGCGCTTGACGGTCTCCACCTGGCCGGCCTGTTCGGCGACGGGCAGGTTCCGGTGTAGCACGCCCATGCCGCCGTTGCGGGCCATCGCGATGGCCATCCGGGACTCGGTGACGGTGTCCATCGCCGAGCTGACCAGCGGCACCTTCAGCCGGATCTTGCGGGTCAGCTGACTCGAGGTGTCGGCGGTGGCGGGGATGACGTCGGACGCTGCGGGCAGCAGCAGGACGTCGTCGAAGGTGAGGCCAAGCATGGCGACCTTCGTCGGATCATCCCCGCCGGTCGGCACCGGCACCGTGAAGGGGATGCTGCTTTCGGCAGCCGACGTGGAAATCGACAAGTTGGCCTCCAGTAAGAACGCGACAGCCGAACACAATCGTCGAGCTAGACATACATCTTATCGGCTGAAGGGCGCTGTTCGCCCACGCCACCATGTAGGGGGATCGGCTAGCGCGATATAGCGCCGCTGCGTAGGGTGGACTCGTGCGTGATCACCTGCCACCGGGTTTGCCACCCGACCCGTTCGCCGATGACCCGTACGACCCGTCGGCAGCGCTGGATGCCCTCGAACCCGGGCAGCCGCTGGACCCGCAGGAACGGATCGCGGTCGAGGCTGATCTGGCCGATCTGGCGGTGTACGAGGCGCTGCTCGCCCACAAGGGCATCCGCGGGCTCGTGGTGTGCTGCGACGAATGCCAGCAGGACCACTACCACGACTGGGACATGCTGCGCGCCAACCTGCTGCAGCTGCTCGTCGACGGGACGGTCCGGCCGCATGAGCCTGCCTACGATCCCGAGCCCGACGCCTACGTGACGTGGGACTACTGCCGCGGTTACGCGGACGCCTCGCTCAACGAGGCGACGTCGGACACCGACAACTTCCGCTGACCTCTCGGCGGCGCTGAGCGGCTACTCCTCCGCGTCGCCTCCCGGCTCGGGGACGACGACCGTCGTCGTGACGATCTCGGGTGCCGGCCGCTCCTCGTCTTCCTGCGCAGGTTCTTCCTGCGCAGGTTCTTCCTGCGTGGGCTGGGGGACGCTCGTCGTGCGCGTCGGCTGCGGTGCCGCCGTTGAAGTGGTGGGCACCGTCGTTGTAGAAGGCACCGTCGTTGTAGAAGGCACCGTCGTTGTGGTGGGCACCGTCGTTGTGGTGGGCACCGTCGTTGTGGAAGGAACCGTCGTCTGCGTCGGCTTCGGCAGCTGCACGGGCTCCGACGTCGGGGCGGGAGTCTGAGTGGGGATCGGGCTTTCCGTCGGCGACGGGCCCTCCACCGGGGACGGCTCGGTCGTCGCGGTGTCCGACGGGTCCGACGTGGGCTCCTCCGACGGGACGGTCGTCTCCGTCGAGGTATCCGTCGTCGCGGGGTTCTCCAGCACCGGCGGCAGCTCCAGCACGGTGATGTCGGGGAACTCCGGCGCCGGGGCGTCCGGCGGCAGGGTCGCCGCGGGGTCCTGGGCCTCGACCTTGACCGTCAGCTCCTGCCACTGCGTGACGAGCTCCTCTTTGACCTGCTCGTCGCTCACGGTGGCGACGGTGGTGGTCAGCGTCTGCAGCTTGTCCTGCGCGGCCTCCCACTGGCCCTGGTCGATGAGCTGCTGCACCTCGGCCATCTGCGTCTGGGCGGCCAGCACCACTGCGTCGTCGCGGGTGCTCTGCTGCTCACCGAACAACATGGTGCGCAGCCCGTAGAGCGGATCCCCCGGTCCCGAGCCGGCGACGACGGCGCCGACGCCGCCCAAGGCCAGCACCGCGGCGGCGGCCGAGCCGATGACGGCCAGCGACAACCGGGTGCGACGACGCGACGTGGCGGCGCGGTCCAGGGCGATCACCGCGTCGCGCGGGGTGACCACCGCGGTCAGCGGCGCATGCCTGACCTCGTCGCGCCAGCTGGCCATCAGCTGCGCGAGTTCGGCCTCGGCGTGGTCGGTCACATACGGCTGCTGCTGGTTGGCCAGCGCGTCGAGGAACCGGTCGGACCGGTTGATCTCGTTGAGTGAGGGGTCTCCCCCGTTCGACGTCCAGCGTCCGAAGTCAGGCATAGTCACGCCCCGTCGCCACGATCTCGGACTTGAGCCGCGCCAGCGCGCGGTGCTGAGCGACGCGGACCGCGCCGGGCGTGCTGCCGACGGCCTCGGCCGTCTCCTCCGCACTCATGCCCACAACCACCCGCAAAATCAGGATTTCGCGCTGTTTCTCGGGAAGGACGGACAGAAGTTTGTTCATCCGCGCCGACGCCTCGTTGTCCAGAGCCATCTGCTCCGGACCGGCTTCCAGGGAATACCGTTCCGGCACGACATCGGTCGGGTCGGACTTGTTCCTGGCCGCAGCACGATGCGCGTCAGCAACCTTGTGTGCGGCTATGCCGTACACAAAGGCCAGGAACGGGCGTCCCTGATCCTTGTACCGCGGCAACGCCGTGATGGCGGCCAAGCAAACCTCCTGCGCAACGTCGTCTGCCGAGAGACCACTACGTTCCGCGGCTCCGATCCGTGCCCGGCAGTACCGGACAATGATCGGGCGGATGGTCTCCAGCACCTCCCGGAGCGCGTCCCGGTTGCCTGCCACTGCCTCAGCAACGACAGCATCGAGACGTTCTCCCGGAAGTGTCATCGTGGGCGATCTCTCCAACGTTACGAACGGCTCGATTAGGCAGGGCAGCTCAGCTAAACAATAACTTTCACCACGGCGTTCCCCCGCTCACCGCACCGACCAGACCCCGCCGCGCAGGCGGACAACGGTCGCGCTGTCATCGCGGATGTCCGCGATGGCCTGCGCGGAATGCCGGTCGCTGCCGATGTCGGACAGCAGGCACGCCAGTGCCCAACGCAGCGGTACCAGCCCGTGTTCCTCGGTCTCGGCGAGGGCGGTGTCGGCGACGGTGCGGGCGGCGGCGAGGTCGCCGGCGCTGCAGTGCGCGGCCGCCAGCACCGCCGACGACTTCACCCGGTGCCGGGTGGAGCCGAACCGCTCGGCGTGGCCGACGGCGCGCTGTGCGTGGTCGAGGGCGTCGGCGCCGCGGCCGCTGGCCATGGCCAGTTCGGCGCTGACCCAGGCGTAGCGCACCCGCAGCCTCGGATGGTCACCGACCAGGTCGGCGGCGCGCTCGAGGGCCCGCGCCGACGCGGGGAACCGGCCGACGCCCAGCGCGTCGGCGGCGAGCCCGATCAGCGCGTCGGCGGTCGCCTCGTCGTCATCGCCGGCGGCGGCCAGCGCCCGCCCGTCCCAGCAGCGGGCCGGGGTGTGCCAGCCGAGTTGACGCAGGAACGAGGCCTGGGTGTTGTAGGCGAGCGACCGTTGGGGGCCGGATTCGCGGTAGAGGACCGCCAGCTCGGCCCGGGCCGACGCGTAGCGGCCCTGGCCGCCGGCGGCGACGGCGCGCAGCCACCGCTCGTGCGGCGTCACGGCGGCGGGCAGCGGCCAGCGCCCCGGAGCGTCTCCGAACGCGGCGGTGAACAACTGGTCGGCAGCGGACATCGTCTGGGCACGCTACCAACCGCCCGAACCGCGGTTAACAGTTGATTGGCGCAATGTTAACGGCATGTAAGACGCCGGGAATTGCTGTTAACCCCCGTTTGTACGCGAACTGGACAAACACGCGTCGCGGCGCACGGCGCTTCGTTTGCATAGCACCGTTCCCGCTACACGTGAGTCGCAATGATGAACGTGAGGTAAATTCTTGGCCTGCGGTTATGTCGATGAGCACATGTTCGGGCTATTGACGGAATTTCGCGCTCCCCCATACTTTGTCACCACGAGTGGTCATCGGCGACTTGAGCTCGGATCGGTTCTGTAACTCACGCACCGATTAGTACGTGAAATAGGTGCGCAGAGAGGGGTTTTCCAATGCCACAACCGCAACAGCTTCCGGGGCCGAACGCTGACATTTGGGACTGGCAGATGTCGGGCCTTTGCCGAGGCGTCGATTCGTCGATGTTCTTCCATCCCGACGGTGAGCGTGGCCGCGCCCGGGCGCAGCGGGAGATGCGTGCGAAGGAGATGTGCCGGCGCTGCCCGGTGATCGCCCAGTGCCGGTCGCATGCGCTGGCGGTCGGTGAGCCCTACGGCATCTGGGGAGGGTTGTCGGAATCCGAGCGTGAACTATTGCTCAAGCGTGGTATTCGCCGCGCCTCGTGACGGCTTACCACCCGACGGGTGAGCGCCGATGACCATGATCTCGTCGTGCAGGTACTCCTCGACGCCGGTGGGCCGGTCGAGCAGCAGTCGCCACGGCGAGTCGTCGTCGCCCTGATCGAGAACCAGCCAGCCGCCGGCCGCTTCCGGGCCGAAGATCTCGACCAGCGCGACGGC
Source organism: Mycolicibacterium phlei (assembly GCF_001583415.1). The sequence goes on along the minus strand of NZ_CP014475.1, from coordinate 1,481,968 downwards.
CCAACGGCGGTTAAACAATTGACGTGCACGCGAATTCAGTTGGGGGTCGGCCGTGACGCGATCCAGCCATGTGGTGAGGGCCCGGTGCAGGCGCAGCGCGGCGTGGTCGGGCAACCGTTCGTCGACGACGAGAAACGTCGCCGTCGGGGCGCCTTCACCGTCGTGCCATGTGAACTCCGTACGGTACGCATGCCCGCCCACCCCGTACTCCAGGGCGCGGGCGTGCAGTCGGCGCATCCAGTGGGCGTGGCGGTAGCGCTCCCACCACATGAAATAGAACCCTGCGGTGACGAGCCCGACTGCGCCCACGGCGAACACGATGTCGAGCAGGCCGCCGTCCTGCAACCACACGCAGACGGCGAAGAACAACCCCGCGGCCACGGTGCACCACGGCGTCGGTGTGACATGCCGCGGCGACACGCATTGTGCGAAGACGTCGGCGTCACGCCAATCGGGCAGGCGCGGCCGGGGCGGTGACTGCATGTCGCACCACCCGCGCGTGGCCCCCCACACCGCGTGCGGATCACCGGGCCACTCCCGTTGCCGTTGTCGCGCAGCCATATTCACAGCATCGGCGACGACGCTGAAGTGAACCATGGTGAAGCTCTGAGCCTTTCGTGAGAATCCGGCCTGACGTCCGGCCACCGGCAGCGCGGGCCGGATTCGCGTGGCAATACTGGGGCGATGATCAGCGAGACCCCTTCGTGGGAGGACACCTTCCCGCACTTCTCGATGCGCGAGAAGGGTGAGCACATCACCGCGATACCCCTCGGCGCCCCGCGGCTGATCACCGGTTTCATGGTGGTCACGTTCGTGGCATGGGTGCCGTCCGGGGTCGGCGCGGCGCTGTTCGTCGCGGTGATGAGCGAGCCCGGCCCCGACCCGAAATGGTTCGGCATCTGCGCAATCCTCTATTCATTCCTGCCGATGATGATCGCCGACGCGGCCGTCGACGAGGCGCGCGACACCCTCGGCCAGCGTTCAGCGGCCAAACGCATCACGGCGGTGCCCGCCCTCGCGGGCGCGGGGTTCGGGATCCTCGGTGTCGCGGTGTGGACACGCGACGGCATCGGCCTCTGGCTGGCGCTGGCGGCCGTCGCGTGCGGCCTGTGCGCGGCGGTAGCCGGGCTGCTGGCGTGGTCGGCGTTGCGCTACACCCGGCGTCGCCGGGAGTGGATCCACGATGTCCGACGCCGCGGCAGGCGGGTGCCCGGGGTGCTGAGTGAGGTCGGGTTCCTCAACAAGTGGAGCGACACCCATCCGCTGTTCACCGTCGTGGTGGACTTCCCGACCGCGGCCGGGACGCAGCGCGTCACGGCGAACATGGTCACCACGACGACGCGGGTGCCGCGCGTGAACACCGCCGTGGTGGTCACCGTCGCGCCCGACGAGCCCGAAGTGCTCATCGAACTCGACTACGCGCGCCGGCCCGCGTTCGATCCCGACACCGCCGAGTACGCGATGCCCACTGGTAATTAGGCGGGCTTGCCGAGGTTACGCAGCACCGATTCGGTGGTGTACCAGTCCATGCACTTGTCGGTGACCGACTGCCCGTAGGTCAGCGGCTTGGCATCGGGCGACTGGGCGCCGCCGACCAGGAAGCTCTCCAGCATCACGCCGCTGATCGGCAGGCCGTCGCGGACCATGTCGGCGACCTCGGCGGCGACCTCGGCCTGACGGATGTGGTCCTTGCCGGAGTTGGCGTGGCTGCAGTCGATGACCACCCGGCCGGGCAGGCCTGCGGCGGTGAGCTTCTCGGCGGTGGCGAGGACGGCGTCGCGACCGTAGTTCGGGCCGTCGGTGCCGCCGCGCAGGATGACGTGGCAGTCCTCGTTACCAGCGGTGCTGACCAGCGCACCGCGGCCCAGATCGTCCATGCCGAAGAAGACGTGCTCGGCGGCGGCGGCCTTCACCCCGTCGACGGCGACCTGGATGTTGCCGTCGGTGCCGTTCTTGAAGCCGACGGGCATCGACAGGCCCGACGCGAGCTGGCGGTGCACCTGCGACTCGGTGGTGCGGGCGCCGATCGCACCCCAGGCGACGGCGTCGGCGATGTACTGCGGGCTGGTGGGCTCGAGGAACTCGCAGCCGACCGGCAGGCCGATGTCGACGATGTCGAGCAGCAGCTGGCGGGCGATGCGCAGACCACGGCTGACGTCGAAGGTGTTGTCCATGCCCGGGTCGTTGATCAGACCCTTCCAGCCGATCGTGGTGCGCGGCTTCTCGAAGTAGACGCGCATGACGATCTTGACGGTGTCCTTGAGCTCCTCGGCGACCTTGACCAGCCGGCTGGCGTAGTCCAGGGCGGCGGCCGGGTCGTGCACCGAGCAGGGCCCGACCACGACGAGCAGCCGGTTGTCCCGGCCGGCGAGGATGTCGGCGATCTCGGCCCGGTCCCGTGCGACGCGCTCGGCGCGGCGGGCGCCCAGCGGGAACTCGGCCAGCACCTGGTGCGGGCTGGGGATCTCGCTGAAACTGCGAATGCGCCGGTCCGACGTGGCGGGCGGGGTGGCGGTCTGCGCCGGGTTCATCTTCGAGGTGCCTTTCCTTTGTTGTGGGCACCTGGGTGATTCGCCCGGGGCCCTTTAATGACGAAAGGCAGCGACCTGTTGGTCACTGCCTAGGCTCCGGGTCGGACGCGTGTTATCGCTGCGCCTTATCGGCTCCGCCCGGAGCCTTGATAAAGCGCCAGTAGGCACGTCCGCAGAGGTTCACGACTGACAGGGTATACCGCGGCGTGTCGCCGACCCAAATCGGGGGCGACAACGCGAGGCCCGGGATCAGCAGCACCTAGCTGTAATCCCGGGCCCACGAGGCCTACGAGGTGACCGCGACCTGCCCTCGGTCAACCTTCTGCGGACCGTTGCCCCCGGGGCGGATGTCGAAGTCGAAGATCTCCGTCGGCAGGAACACCGAGCAGCACGCGTTCGGGATGTCGACGACGCCGCCGATCCGGCCCTCGATCGGCGAGGTGCCCAGGATCAGATAGGCCTGTTCCCCTGTGTAGCCCCACTTCTTCAGGTACTCGATCGCGTTGAGGCACGCATTGCGGTACGCCATCGTCGCGTCCATGTAGGCGTTGCGGTTCTCGGCGTGGTCGACCGAGATCCCGATGAACGTCAGCCATTCGGAGTAGAGCGGCTCGACGCGCCCCGGCATGAAGATGGGGTTGGTGGTGACCCCATAGGTCTCCATGCCCCCCTTGATCAGGTCGACATGCATATCGATGAAGCCGCCCATCTCGATGGCGCCGCAGAAGTTGATCTCACCGTCGCCCTGCGAGAAGTGCAGGTCGCCGCCGGAGAGCATGGCTCCTTCGACGAACACCGGGTAGAAGATCCGGCTGCCCCGCGTGAAGTTCTTGATGTCGTGGTTACCACCGTTCTCCCGGGGCGGCACTGTGCGGGCGCCCTCCCGGGCGATCCGCTCCAGCAGGTCACCCGAGGCGGTTCCGCCCAGGGTCCCGTCCACCAGCGGCGGCAGCGCCAGTGGCGGTACCCGGTCGGGCTCGGTGGCGATCAGGGCGCGTTCACGTTCGTTCCACTTCGCCAGCAGTTCCGGCGACGGAGCGGTACCGAACAGACCGGGATGCGTGATACCGGTGTAACGCACGCCGGGCACGTGCCGGGAGGTGCACTGCTGGCCGTGGAAGTCCCAGATCGCCTTGTAGGCGTCCGGGTAGTAGTCGGTGAGGAACCCGCCACCGTTGACCTTCGCGAAGATGCCGGAGTAACCCCAACCCTCGCCACAGTTGGGTCCGTTCTTCTGCGGCACGGGTCCGATATCGAGGATGTCGACGATCAGCAGGTCGCCCGGCTCGGCACCCTCGACCCTGATCGGTCCGGAGAGCATATGGCACGGGGCGAGATCGACGTCGCGAACGTCGTTGGCAGAGTCGTTGTTTCCGATCTGCCCGTCGGTCCACTCCTTGCATTCGATCCGGAACTCGCTGCCCGGCTTCACCGTTGCCGCCGCGGGGATGTCGGGATGCCAGCGGTTGTGGCCGGGAACAGCCTGATCTCGCATGGATTTCGAATGGTCCACGCTGAAGACGACTTCGGGCATGGTGGATTCCCTTTCTCTCATCTAGCGGCCACGGTCGCGGCCGGTGCGTTGACTTCGGGCGAGACAGCCAGTCGGCGCCCGAGGGGGACAGCGAAGGCGACGGCGGACACGCCGATCACGCCGATGACGGCGGCGGGCAGCGTGCCTGTTTCCCAGTTGCCTGACACGATCAAGAAGGCCGGAACAGCGGCCGTGATCACGCCGTCGACCACGGCGACCACTCCGACTGCCGGCGCCAGGGCACTTCGCCCCAACCCCAGAAGCAGGAAGAACAGCAACCACAACACGGCCCACAGCGACCAGATCACCCCGAAGGCCGGATCGGCCTCGGCCGTGAAGGCGTGCCAGGAATACCCCAGTGCGGCGACCGCGACAAACAGCGAGAACCACCCGAGGCCCTCGCCCGACCAGTCCGTCACACCGTTGACGGCCACCCACAGGTAGGTGAAGCCGAACAGATACAGGCCGGAAGCCGCGAAGATCACCTCGGCGTCGCCGCCGGACTGAAGGATCAGCACGGTGGGTGTCACCACCTGCAGTCCACCTACAAAGAAGTTAAGCGGCACGGCCCCTTTGACGCTGATGTGACCCAGCAGCATCAGGCCGTTGACGATCAGAACGGCCCCCACGTAGAAGAGTCCGACTCCACCCATCCGGCGATCACCACCTCGGGAGTCCGGGCAGACGAGGGTTGCGGCGTGGGGCCCGCAGGCGACCAACCGAGGCCGGGATCGACTTCACCACCATGGGGTTCTCCGCGCTCGCCGCGGCGGCATCGATGGCGCGGTGCTCGGCCGCGGTGAACGTGGTCAGTGCGGTCGAACTGAACACCCGCCGCGCCGGCGCCGTGCAGACCGGGCAGGAAGGGGTCCGCGGCTGGTCGTTCATCGAGCGTGTCACCGCGAAGGGCCCACAGGAAGTACAGCGGAACGTGTAGGTCGGCATCGCCACTCCTTTCAGTTCATCTGGAATATATCCATCTGAAACTATCTGTCAAGGAGTGACTCCCGTCCACCACCGCTAGGTGATGACCGTCAGAAGGTTAGGGACGAAGCAGCCCAGACCAGGTCGCGCAACTTCTCCACGTCGATCCCCGAAGACTCGAGGGCGGTTCGCTCGGCATCGGCAACCGGGCCCGCCAGCTTGTTGCGCATGGTCCGACCTCGCGCGGTGAGCGCGACGAGCACACGCCGACGGTCATGGACATCGGCCGTGCGGTAAATGATCCCCTGCGATACAAGGCGATCCACGGTTCGAGTGAGGGTCGGCCCGGTGATCGCGGTGGCCTGCGCCAAGTCGGTCATCGGTACCGTGCGCCGCCCGGCCAACTCGTCGAGAACCCGCCAGTCCTCCACCTTCAGCGACGACATCGCCAAGATCCGGGCGACCGCGGACTCGACGCGCTCAGTCAGTCGCACCAACGGCGTCAGAAGGGTGCCAGGGCGCTGCGATGCGGCAGCCATCGGTGCGAAGTCCCTCCCGTCGGCGCAATATCTGCCCAGATTGAATTATTTCTGCTAGAAAGCACTAAAGCACACTACACGGGATCGACGGTGATCTGGAGTGCAGGACCGCAGGCTTGAATTTCGAGTCGGACTGGTGATTCCCCTCCAAGGACCAGCTGGGATCTTCGCGCCGTCGTGCGAGGCGGTGGCCCAACTCGCAGCCGACGAGGTCAACGACCGAGGCGGGCTGCGAGGCCGCAAGGTCACGATCGAGGTGCTCGACGGGGGAGCCCCCGGCGACGAGGTGGCCCGAACCGTCGCCGACCGGTTACGCGGGCGCGGCCTGGACGCCGTGACCGGCTGGCACATCTCGGCCGTGCGCAACAGCCTCGTTCCGGTCCTCAGGGATCGGGTCCCGTACGTGTACACGTCGTTGTACGAGGGAGGGGAACGTACACCCGGGGTGTTCTGCACCGGCGAGACCCCGCGAATTCAGATCGCGCCGGCCCTGGCCTGGTTGCGTGACCACTTCGGAATTCGGTCTTGGTGCTTGGTCGGCGACGACTACATCTGGCCACGGCGGTCCGCCGCCGCAGCCCGTGCGTACTGCCGCGAACTCGGGCTGGAACTCAAACGGGAGATCTACGTCCCCTACGGCTCCGATGATTTCCGCGGACCGGCCCGCGAGGCCATCTCCTCCGGCGCGCAGGCGGTCTTGATGCTGCTGGTGGGCCAGGATGCAGTGCTGTTCAACCGAGAGTTCGCCCGAGCCGGGGGGCACGACCGGATGGCTCGGTTCAGCCCGCTGATGGAGGAGAACATGCTGCTCGCCAGCGGAGCGGAGTCCACCGAGAACCTGTACGTCGCAGCGGCGTACTTCAGCTCGCTGGCCACCGCGGGCGCCATGGACCTCATGGGCAGCTATGTAGCCACCTACGGTCCGGACGCACCGCCGCTGAACGTGATGGCCGAATCCTGTTACGAAGGACTGCTCGCGCTGGAGGCGCTGATCCGACAGGCCCGTTCCCCCGCGATCGCCGATCTGCTCGCCAGCGCTCCCGACGTGGGCTACGACGGACCGCGCGGCCCGATGAACCTGCAGGACAGCCAATTCGACCAGCAGGTCTACATCGCCTTCGCCGACGGTTACGACTTCGACATCCTCGACCGACTGGTTCCGGTCGGCAGTTGAGCACGAGCGCCAGACACGAAAACGCCCCCGGCCCGAGCGGACCGGGGGCGTTTTGCGAACTACTCAGTGATGGTGGTGATGGCCGTGGCCGTGACCATGGCCGTCGTCCTCCGGCTCCTCCGGCTTGTCGACGACCGCGGTCTCGGTGGTCAGCACCATGCGGGCCACCGACGAGGCGTTGAGCACCGCCGAGCGGGTCACCTTCACCGGGTCGACGACACCGGCGGCGGCCAGATCCTCGAACTGCAGCGTGGCGGCGTTGAGGCCCTGCCCCGCAGGCAGATCGGCGACCTTGGCGACCACGACCGAGCCGTCCAGCCCGGCGTTGGTGGCGATCCAGTACAGCGGAGCGCCCAGCGCCTGGTAGAACACCTCGACACCGAGGCGCTCGTCGCCGGTCAGCTCCTCACGCAGCTTGTCCAGCGCGCTGCGGGCCTTGACCAGCGCCGAACCGCCACCGGAGATCACGCCCTCCTCGACGGCGGCCTTGGCCGCGGCGACCGCGTCCTCGACGGCCTCCTTGCGCTTCTTGAGGTCGGTCTCGGTGGCCGCGCCGACCTGGATGACGGCGACGCCGCCGGCCAGCTTGGCCAGCCGCTCCTCGAGCTTCTCGCGATCCCAGTCGGAGTCGGCGTCCTCGATCTCGGCGCGCAGCTGCTTCTTGCGGGCCTCGATGTCCTCCTTGGTGCCGGCACCGTCGACGATCGTGGTGCTGTCCTTGTCGACGACGATGCGCCGCGCCCGGCCGAGCACCTCCAGACCGACCTCGCGCAGCACCAGGCCGACGTCGGGGTCGACCACCTGAGCGCCGGTGACGATCGCCAGGTCCTGCAGGAACGCCTTGCGGCGGTCACCGAAGTACGGCGCCTTGACCGCGACGGCCTTCAGGGTCTTGCGGATCGCGTTGACAACCAGCGTCGAAAGCGCCTCGCCCTCAACGTCTTCGGCGACGATCAGCAGCGGCTTGCCCGACTCGGCGACCTTCTCCAGCAGCGGCAGCAGGTCCGGCAGCGAGCTGATCTTCTCGCGGTGCAGCAGCACGTAGGCGTCCTCGAGCACCGCCTCCTGGGTGTCGAAGTCGGTGACGAAGTACGCCGACAGGTAACCCTTGTCGAAGCCGACGCCGTCGGTGATCACCAGTTCGGTGTTCAGCGTCGAGGACTCCTCGACGGACACCACACCGTCGGAGCCCACCTTGGTCATCGCCTCGCCGACCAGGTTGCCGACGTGCTCGTCGCGCGACGACACGGTGGCGACCTGGGCGATGGCGCTCTTGTCGGACACCGGGGTGGCCGCGGCCAGCAGCGCCTCGGAGACCGCGTCGGCGGCCTTGGCGATGCCCGCGCCCAGCGCGATCGGGTTGGCACCCGCCGCCACGTTCTTCAGACCGGCCTTGACCAGCGCCTGGGCCAGCACGGTGGCGGTGGTGGTGCCGTCGCCGGCGACGTCGTTGGTCTTGGTGGCCACCGACTTCACCAACTGGGCGCCGAGGTTCTCGAACGGATCCTCGAGGTCGATCTCGCGGGCGATGGTCACACCGTCGTTGGTGACGGTCGGCCCACCCCACGACTTGGCCAGCACCACGTTGCGGCCGCGCGGCCCCAGCGTCACCCGCACCGCGTCGGCCAGCTTGTCTACACCAGCCTCCATCGCGCGGCGCGCGGTTTCGTTGAACTCAATCTGCTTGCTCATGACAGTCTTTCGCTCGAACGCATGCCGCCCCGGAAATCACCCGTGAGAGACGGGGATTCCCGGGGCGGACACGGGTGCCTTTACTTGTTGACGACGGCCAGCACGTCGCGCGCCGACAGGATCAGGTACTCCTCGCCGTTGTACTTGATCTCGGTGCCGCCGTACTTGCTGTAGATGACGGTGTCACCCTCGGCGACATCCAGCGGGATGCGCTTCTCGCCGTCCTCATCCCAGCGGCCGGGACCAACTGCGACGACGGTGCCTTCCTGCGGCTTCTCCTTGGCGGTGTCGGGGATGACCAGACCCGAAGCGGTCGTGGTCTCGGCCTCGTTGGCCTGTACGAGGATCTTGTCCTCGAGTGGCTTGATGTTCACGCTCGCCACGATGGAGCCCTCCACTAGTTCAGGTGTTCGACCCGGGTTTCCGGATCTCTGCGTTACCAGGTGTACGGCTGGCGTCCGTGCCCACGCACCGTCGTCGCGGGTGCCGGCGCGGGGATTGGCCACCTGCCACCTAGCACTCTATACATGAGAGTGCTAGCACTCAAGGTTAGCCCTCTGCCTGTGGGCGCGGGTCGATCGTCAGGTGTGCCGACACCTCGCCCACCATCTCGACATCGACCCGCCGCTCGGTGAAGAACCAGCCGGTTTCGTCCTTGGCGAACGTGTCGAAATAGCGGCCGACCACGATCGGCTGCAGCGGCACGGTCTCGGTCTGCTGCACCACGCAGAAGGTGGACCGGGCGGCGGCGGTCCCGTCGTCGCCGATCTCGACGATCGGGTTGAGCACCATGTGCCGGGTGCGCGGGGTGTTGCCGTGCTCCGGGTAGCGGCGCGTGGTGGCGACGAACAGGCCCGCGATCGCCTCCGCGCCGGCCACCCCCATGAAGTTGCCCCGGCCCAGCAACTGCCCAACCCCGTCGAAGTCGCCGGCGTCGACCAGCTCGGCATACCGGTACAGCAGCTCGGTCACCGCGAGCTTGTCGACGACGGTCATGCCACCTGGCCCTGCACGACGGGCAGGCCCGGATTGCTGACGGCGTCCAGCGGCGACGGCTCGGCCCCGGCCGCGATCAGGTGCGCGGCGAACGACGCGATCATCGCGCCGTTGTCGGTGCACAACCGCGGTCGCGGGATGCGCAGGGTCAGCCCGTTCTCGGCGCACCGCTGTTCGGCCAGCTCACGCAGCCGCGAGTTGGCCGCCACCCCGCCGGCGATCAGCAGCGTCGAGACCCCCAGATCCGTGCAGGCCCGCACCGCCTTGAGGGTGAGCACGTCGACCACCGCCTCCTGGAAGCCGGCGGCCACGTCGGCGGTCGACGCCTCCGGGTGGCTCTCCACGTAGCGGGCCACCGCGGTCTTGAGCCCGGAGAAGCTGAACGCGTAGGGGTCGTCGCGCGGGCCGGTCATTCCGCGCGGGAACACGATCGCGTCGCGGTCACCGGTGCGGGCCAGCTCGTCGAGCACCCGCCCGCCCGGATAGCCGAGCCCGAGCAGCCGCGCCACCTTGTCGTAGGCCTCCCCTGCGGCGTCGTCGACGGTGCTGCCCAGCTCCTCGATGGGCTCGCCCAGCGAACGCACGTGCAGCAGGTGGGTGTGCCCTCCGGAGACCAGCAGCCCGACGCTCTCCGGCAGCGGACCGTGGTCGTAGACGTCGGCGGCCAGATGCCCGCCCAGGTGGTTGACCGCGTAGAACGGCACCCCCCACGCGGCGGCGTACGCCTTGGCGGCGGCCACCCCGACCAGCAGCGCACCGGCCAGGCCCGGCCCGATGGTGGCGGCGACGATGTCGGGTTTGTCGATGCCGGCGGCGGCCATGGCGCGGCGCATCGTCGGCCCGAGCGCCTCCAGGTGTGCGCGTGAGGCGATCTCGGGGACGACGCCGCCGAAGCGGGCGTGTTCGTCGACGCTGGAGGCCACCTCGTCGGCCAGCAGGCGCACCGACCCGTCGGCGCTCAATTCGGCAATGCCGACGCCGGTTTCGTCGCAGGAGCTCTCAATGGCCAGGATGATCGTCATGATGTGGGGTCCCGCCTCATCGTATAGGCGTCGGCGCCACTGGCCCGGTAGTAGCGCTTACGCAGCCCGACGTTGACGAAACCGAAGCTCTCGTACAGCTTGATCGCCGGTTCGTTGTCCGTACGGACCTCCAGGAAGACCACACCGTCGCCTGTGTCGGCCAGCAGGTCACCGAGCATCCGCCTGCCGATCCCCCGGCCCTGGTAGGCGGGGTCGACGCCGATGGTGTGAATCTCGTACTCGTAGGGCTTCTTTCGGCCCAGCCGCGCGATGCCGGCGTAGCCGACGAGCTTGCCCTCGTGGCGGGCGGCGATGTAGCGGTTGTGCTTGGACGCCAGTTCGGCCAAGAACGCCCGCTCCGGCCACGGGTCGTCGCCGGCGAACAGTTGGCTCTCCAGTTCGGCGCAGCGCGCGGCGTCGGCGCGCTGCAGTGGGCCGTACTCGATGATCATCGCCGCGCCGCCGGGGGTTTGGCGTCGGGGCGGCGCAGGTACAGCGGCACCAGCGGCGCCGGTTCGGCCGACCAGTCCGCCACCGCGCGCACCAGCCCGGACGCGGTCGGATAGACCGGCGCCTGGCGCGGCAGGTCGAACAGCGCGACGTGGTCCGGGGATCCGGCCACCGCGGCGGCGCCCGGCGGCACGTCCGCGGGCGCGCAGACCGCGGGCCCGTCGGTGCGGCGCCCGTCGGTGTAGCGCGCCCAGTACACCTCGCGGCGCCGGGCGTCGGTCACCACCAGCACGTCGCCGGTGGTGTCGATGCCGATGGCGTCGAGGCTGCACACCCCGTAGACCGGCACGCCGAGCGCGTGCGCGTACGCGGCGGCCGACGCCATGCCGACCCGCAGGCCGGTGAACGGGCCGGGGCCGCAGCCGACCACGACCGCGGTCAGCTCCGAGAAGTCCAGTCCCGCATCGGAAACCGCGCCGACGACGTTGGGGGTCAGCTGTTCGGCGTGCGCCCGCGCGTCGACGGTGACCCGCTCGGCGAGCACCTCGAAGCCGTCGCGGCGCACCACGCCCGCGGTGACCGCGGGGGTCGCCGTGTCGATCGCCAGTACCACGCTCACGGCCTGCTCCATTCCCACACCGCCGTGCGCACCTCGGAGTCGTTGGTGCGCTCCAACCGCACGTCGAGATGGCTGTCGGAGAGCCGTTCGGCCAGGCCCTCACCCCACTCGACGACCACCACCGCGTCCTCGAGATCGGTGTCGAGGTCCAGCGAGTCCAGCTCGGCCAGCAGGTCGACCTCGGGGTCGTCGAGCAGCCGGTACAGGTCGACGTGGATCATCGCCGGGGCGCCGGGCCGGCGGGCGCGGTGCACCCGCGCCAGCACGAACGTCGGCGAGATCACCGGCCCCTCCACGTCCAGGGCCTGGGCGATCCCCTTGGCCAGCACGGTTTTTCCAGCACCCAGCGGTCCTGACAGCACGACGACGTCACCGGCGCGCAGCTGCGCGCCCAGCCGCACACCCAGCGCGATGGTGTCCTCGGCCGTCGCCAGTTCGGCGGTGCCGCCGATGCGCTCAGCCATGATTGCGCACCCTTTCTCGCAGACGCCGGGTCAGGGCGACAAGTTTGTTCGGAGTGGCCCGCTCGACGAGGCGCACCAGCGCGTCGTTGATCGCCTCGGGTTGTTCAAGCTGAACGAGATGCCCTGCGCCGCCGACGATCAGCAGCTCGGCCTTCGGCAGCACCGCGGCCATCTCCTCGGAGTACTCCTTGGGGGTCAGCAGGTCCCGGTCACCGCACGCGATCAGCGTCGGGATCTTGGCCAGCGTCGTCAGGCCCTCGGTCTCGTCGTGCACCTCGAGCGCGTGCAGGAACTCGACCAGCGTCGGGATCGGCGTGCCGTGCATCATCTTCTCCGAGAACGCCACCACGCTGGGGCTGATCTTCTCGTCGCCGTAGGACGCGGCCCGCAGGATCGGGGCGATGATCGCCTTGGCGGCGCGGCGGGTGCGGTGCACCGCCTTCGGCGCGTAGCGGGCGCTGAACTTGACCACCTCCAGCGCCGGGTTGCGCAGGATCTCGCCCAGCGGTGAACGTGAAACCCCTTCGGCCGCCGAGGAGATGATCGCCGCACCGACGACGCGGGTGGGATAGCGCTGCGGGAACTGGCGGGCGTGCGACAGCACGGTCATCCCGCCCATCGAGTGACCGACGAGCACCACCGGGCCCTTCGGTGCCACCACCGACAGCACGGTCTCCAGGTCCTGTCCCAGCTGGGGGACGGTGTAGGTCTGCGGCGGCGCCTCGTCGGACCGGCCGTGGCCGCGCTGGTCGTAGAACACCATCCGGACCTGGTCGCCCCACTGCTCGGCGAGCCGGACCCGCTGGAAGTGGAAGGACGCCATGCGCAGGCTGAACCCGTGGCAGAACACCACGGTCAGCGGTGCGTTCCGCGGCCCGACCTCACGCACCGCCAGTGCGACGCCGTCGGGGGTGGTGACCACCGAGCTGCGGTCGGCGTCGAGACGTTCGAAGTCCTCGCCGGCGTAGTGGTCCACGGGGGCGAGCCGGCGGCGCAGCGTGCGGGCCACCGACACCCCGGCGGCCGCGCCCACCGCGGCCAGCCCCGCCGCGCCCGCCAGCCAGCGCGCGGTGGAGTCGCGAGTCTGCGGTTCGCTCACCGTGTTTCGCCTGCTGCTCGGATGTAGGTGCGCACGATGCGGTTACGCGGGCTGGTCACCACCTCGTAGTTGATGGTGCCCAGTAGGTCGGCCCAGTCCTGTGCGGTCGGCTCGCCCTGGGTGCCGGGGCCGAACAGGATCGCGTCGTCGCCGACGGCGGCCTGACCGTCGGGGCCGAGGTCGACGACGAACTGGTCCATGCAGATCCGCCCGACGTTGCGGTAGCGCCTGCCGTTGATGAGCACCTCGATGCGGTTGCTCAGGGCGCGGTAGATGCCGTCGGCGTATCCGACCGGCAGCAGCGCCACCTTGGTGTCGCGGTCGGCGACCCACGTGTGCCCGTAGGAGACACCCTGGCCGGCGCGCAGCGAACGCACCATCGCCACCGGGCATTTCAGCGTCATCGCCGGACGCAGGCCCATGTCGCCGCGCTCCGGGATCGGGGTCTGCCCGTAGATCGCGATGCCCGGGCGCACCATGTCGAACGCGAGGTCCGGGCGGGTCAGCGTGGCCGGCGAGTTGGCCAGGTGCGCCACCTCGTAGTGCACGCCGTGCTCGGCGGCGTAGGCCCGCATCTCGGTGAGCCGCCTGCCCTGCACGTCGTTGAAGGGGTGCTCCGGGTCGTCGCCGTGCACCAGGTGCGACATCAGGCCGCGGACCCGGATCGCACCGTCGGACTGGGCGCGGCGCAGCGCGTCGACGACCGCCGGGTAGTCGTCGGCGCCGACGCCGTTGCGGCTGAGCCCGGTGTCGACCTTGGCGGTGACCGTGGCGGGGCGCCCGGTGCGCCCGACGGCGTCGAGCACGGCGTCGAGTTCACGCTGCGAGGACACCGCGAGCTGCACGTCGGCGCTGACCGCGGGGGCGAAGTCGGTGCCCGGCGAGTGCAGCCACGCCAGGATCGGCGCGGTGATGCCCCCGGCCCGCAGCGCCAGCGCCTCGGTGACGGTCGCCACGCCCAGCTCGGCGGCGCCCGCGGCCAGCGCGGTCCGGCCCACCTGGACGGCACCGTGCCCGTAGGCGTCGGCCTTGACCACCGCCATCACCCGGGCGCCACCGCCCGCGGCCTCGCGCAGCAGGCGCACGTTATGGGCGACCGCGTCGAGGTCGATGACCGCCTGCGGGGCCGCGATCGCCGCCGGGGTGGTGGTTTCGGTGGTGTTCACTACGGCCGATTGTCCCAGACCGGCCCGGACGGCTAATGGGCGAACGGCTGCTCGGTGTTGAACAGACCCTTCGGCTGCAGCGCGTCGAGGTGGCTGATCACCTTGGCCAGATCCTCGTAGAGCGCACGGGCCAGGTCGGCGGAGAAACCCTCGCGGACCACGATGCGCAGCATCCGGACGTCCTCGGCGCCCTCGGGCATCGTGTAGGCGGGCACCTGCCAGCCGAACGACCGCAGCGCCTGCGACACGTCGAACTCGGTGTAGCCGAAATCACGCTTGAGCTTGAACGCCACCACCGGGATCGCCGACCCGTCGGAGACGACGTCGAAGTGTTCGCTGGCCTCGAGCTGGTCGCCGAGCCAGCGCGCGGTCTGCGACAGGCTGTGCATCACCTGCGAGTAGCCGGCGCGGCCGAGGCGCAGGAAGTTGTAGTACTGGCCGACGACCTGGTTGCCCGGGCGGGAGAAGTTCAGTGTGAACGTCGGCATGTCGCCGCCGAGGTAGTTGACGTGGAAGACCAACCCCTCGGGCAGGTACTCCTTGCTGCGCCACACCACGAACCCGATGCCCGGGTAGGTCAGGCCGTACTTGTGGCCGGAGACGTTGATCGACACCACCCGGGGCAGCCGGAAGTCCCACTCCAGGTCCGGGTGCAGGAACGGCACCACGAAGCCGCCGCTGGCCGCGTCGACGTGCACCGGGACGTCCGGGCCGCCGTCGGCGGCGAGTTTGTCCAGCGCCGCGCAGATCTCGGCGATCGGCTCGAGCTCGCCGGTGTAGGTGGTGCCGAGGATGCCGACCACGCCGATGGTGTCCTCGTCGACGGCCTCGACCACCTGCTCGGGGGTGATGACGAAGCGGTCCTCGGCCATCGGCAGGTAGCGCGGCTCGACGTCGAAGTAGCGGCAGAACTTCTCCCACACCACCTGCACGTTGGCGCCCAGCACCAGGTTGGGGGTGCGGCCCTTCCAACCGTCGCCGACGCGGTCGCGCCACCGCCACTTCATCGCCAGCCCGGCCAGCATGACGGCCTCACTGGAGCCGATGGTGGACACCCCGATGGCGCTGGACGGGTCGTCGTCGCGCAGGTCCTCGGCGTGGAAAAGATCGGCGACCATGCACACGCAACGCTGCTCGATCGCCGCGGTGGCCGGGTACTCGTCCTTGTCGATCATGTTCTTGTCGAACGTCTCTGCCATCAGACGTTCGGCCTGCGGGTCCATCCAGGTGGTGACGAACGTCGCGAGGTTGAGCCGGCTGCTGCCGTCGAGCATCAGCTCGTCGTGGATGAAGCGGTAGGCGGCGTCGGGGTCCATCGCGTCGTCGGGCAGGCGCAGCGACGGCACGGGCGCCATCGCCAACCGTCCGGTGTAGGCGGGCGCGACCTGGGGCGCGTGACTGCGCTTGCGGGGCATGGGGTTTCCTTTCAATCGTGTTCGGGAGAGATACCGGGTGTTACAGACTCGCGATGGCCGTGCGCACATGCGCGAGGATGCGTGACGCCGACGTCGGTGCCGGGCTCGGTCCGGGGTCGGCCGCGGACAGGTTCGCGGCGCGGGCGTGTACGAACGCCGCGGCGGCGGCCGCCTCACCGGGCGGCAGGCCGGCGGCCAGCAGCGCACCGATGATGCCGGACAGTACGTCACCGGAACCCGCTGTGGCGGCCCAGGATTGGCCGGCGGGGTTGAGGTAGACCGTGCCGCCGGGTTCGGCGATGACGGTGACGTTGCCCTTGAGCAGCACGGTGGCGCCGAACCGGTCGGCCAGCGCCCGGGTGGCCGCGACGCGGTCCTCGCCCGGGGGCGCGCCGGCGAGCCGGGCGAACTCCCCGGCGTGCGGGGTGAGCACGGTGGGCGCCGACCGGTTGGCGAGCAGGTCGGGGTGGGCGGCCAGGATGGTCAGCGCGTCGGCGTCGACGATCACCGGCAGATCGGTGTCGAGCGCGAACCACAGTGCGGCGGCACCGGTTTCGTCGGTGCCCAGACCGGGGCCGACGACCCAGGCCTGCACCCGGCCTGCGGCGGCCGGACTGGTGGTGGCGATCACCTCGGGCCAGTGCGTGAGCACCTGCTGGGCGGCGGTGCCAGCGTAGCGCACCATGCCGGAGGTGGCGGCGACGGCGGCGCCGGTGCACAGCACGGCGGCACCGGGATAGGTGGCCGAGCCGGCGAGCACACCGGTGACGCCCTGGGTGTACTTGTCGTCGCGGGGTCCGGGGACCGGCCAGCGCGCGGCGACGTCGCCGGCCTCGAAGCCCAGCATCGCGGGTTCGGGCAGGTCCAGGCCGATGTCGACGAGTTCGACGCGGCCGCAGTCGCCCAGCGCGTGCACGGGTTTGAGGCCACCGAAGGTGACGGTCAGCGCGGCGTTGACGTGAGGGCCGGTGACGGCGCCGGTGTGCACGTCCACCCCGCTGGGGATGTCGACGGCGACGACCGGGATGCCCGCCGCGTCGACGGCGGCGAAGACCTCGGCGGCGCCGGGCCGCAGCGGCCCCTGCCCGGAGATGCCGGCCACCCCGTCGATGACCAGATCGGTTCCGGCGGGCACGCTTTCGACGATGCGCCCGCCAGCCGCGGTGAACGCCGCCAGGCCCTTCTTGTGCGCCTTGTCCGGGTTGAGCAGCACCGCGGCCGCACCGGCGCCGCGGCGGCGCAGGAACGTCGCGGCCCACAGCGCGTCGCCACCGTTGTCGCCGGAGCCGACCACCGCGCACACCCGTCGTCCGGACACCCCACCGGTGCGCAGCCGCAGCTCCCGCGCCACCGCGGTCGCCAGCCCGGTGGCGGCGCGGCGCATCAGCGCACCGTCGGGCAGGGCGGCCAGCAACGGTGCCTCGGCCTGCCTGATCTGCTCTGCGGTGTAGTAGGAGCGCATCACGGTCAGGATGACATGACCCCGGCGGCTTCGGTGCGCCGACACGACACTGTCGCCAACTCACAACGTTGACATATGTCATGCGGATATCTGTGATCGGTGTGATCAGATCACAGGTAGGCTGCGGGCGTGCCCTCGTTGAACGTCCACGCCCGGCGCGCCGCGATCGCCGCGCGCATCCAGGCCGAGCGCGAGGTTGATTTCGGCTCTCTGGCCGAGGAGTTCCGCGTATCGGAGATGACCATCCGCCGCGACATCGAACGGCTGGAGGAACAGGGCATCGCGCGCCGGGTTCTCGGTGGCGCGATCGCCTACGGCGGCAAGTCGACCGAACCGTCGTTCGACGCCCGCGCGGCGGTGGCGGCCGGCGAGAAGGTGCACATAGCCAGCGCGGTGGCCGATCTGCTCGTCCCCCGTGAGACGGTCGTCCTCGACAGCGGCAGCACGGTGCTGGCAGTCGCCCGCGCGATCAAGGGCCGCAACCTGGGATTGACGGTGATCACCCCGAGCCTGCTGGTGGCGGTGGAGCTGGCCGACGAGCCCGACACCACGATCCTGCTGACCGGCGGCAAGGTGCGGCCCGGTGAGCTGAGCCTTATCGGCGCGGAGGCCGAGGACTTCTACCTGCGCTACAACGCCGACACCTACGTGATGGGGATCGCCGGCGTGCACGGCCGCCGCGGCGCATCGGAGTACCACCGCGAGGAGGGCAACGTGAAGCAGGCGGCGATGCGCTCGGCCGATCGGGTGATCGTCGCCGCCGACGCGTCCAAGCTGGGCCGCGTGCAGTTGATCAATGTCGCTCCGGTGTCGGCGATCTCGGTGCTGGTGACCGATGGCGCGCCCGACCACCCGACGGTGGTCGAGTTGCGGGAGGCCGGGGTGGACGTGCGCTGCGTCGACGCGCGCCGCTAGCGGACGGCTGACACCCGCGGTTAGCGGACGGCTGACACCGTTGGATCCTCGGCGGTGGGCCGGTGCACCCGTGCCCCGGACTCCTCGGCGATCAGTGCACCCGCGGCCCAGTCGTGGATCGCCAGGTCGTCCTCGACGAAGGCGTCCAGGCTGCCCTGGGCGACCAGGCACAGGTCGATGGCAGCCGCGCCGAACCGGCGCATGTCGGTGTAGCCGTCGAGCAGCGTTGGCAGCCGCCCGATCTGCCCGCGCCGCCGATCCAGGTCGTAGGACAAGCCGGTGCCCAGCAATCGGGCGGTCGTGCCGGGCAGCGCCAGCGGCAACGGGCGTCGCCCCGTCGCGGTCTCAAGGTGGGCGCCCCCGCCGCGCGCGGCACACCAGGTGCTCCCGAGCAGCGGGGCGCTCACCGCGCCGGCCAGCCACTCCCCTTGCGCCCCGCGCACCGCAACCGACGTAGCGAAGAACGGCAGCCGCCTGGTGAAGTTCGTGGTGCCGTCCAGCGGATCGATCACCCACTGCAACCCGGAGCTGCCCGGCCGCGACGCCAACTCCTCACCGAGGATCGCGTCGTGCGGCCGGGCCTGCGAGATCACCTGCCGTACCACGGTTTCCGCGGCGCGGTCGACCTGGGTCACCAGGTCACCGGCCGCACCCTTCGTCTGCACCTGCAGCCCACCGTCGAGACCGTCGAGGCAGCACGCCGCGCCAGCGCGCGCGGCCGTGACGGTCAGCTCCAGCAATTCGGCGTTCACAGCGTGCGTTCACAAGGTGGCACGAAAGTCCTTGACCGCGCCCATCAGCTCGCGCACCCGCGCGGCCTCCGCGCGGTTCTCGAACACGCCGTCCTGCTTGAAGTACGTGCCGACGATCGCGCCGTCGGCGATGGCGAGTTGATCGGCCGCGTTGTCAGCGCGCACCCCGGTGTTGACGAACACCGGCACCCCACCGGCGTTGTCCTTGACCACCCGCAGCGCCTGCGCATCGGTGGCCGCTCCGGCGGTCAGCCCGGACACGCACAGCGCGTCGGGTTTGGTGGCGAACACGGTCGTCTTGGCGATCGAGCCCAGATCGCGCCCGGCCAGGTAGGTCGCCGACTCCGGAACGATGTTGAACAGCAGCTTCACATTCGCGCCGCCGATGCGGTGGCGGTGCCGGGCGACCTCGCCGACGTTGGTGTCCCACAACCCGAAGTCGCTGGCGTACACACCGGTGAAGATCTCCCGCACCCACTGCGCGCCGGTGGCCACCGCGAGGTCAATCGAGGCGCGGCCGTCCCACAGCACGTTGACGCCGTACGGCACCGAAAGATCGCCCAGCAGCTCGCCGATCACCCGCGCCATGGTGATCGCGGTGATCGGCTCCGTCTTCGTCAGGTAGGGGAGGCTGAACTCGTTGGAGATCATCACGCCGTCCACCCCGCCGTCCTGCAGTTCGGCCAGCTCGGCCTTGGCGCGGTCGACCACGGCGCGGATGCCGCTGGCCGTGTCGAAGCCGGGGTCGCCCGGCAGGGCAAGCAGGTGCAGCATCGCGATCACGGGCTTCCGCACGCCGAATACGTCATCAAGCCAGGTGGACATGGAACGCCTTTCGGGTTGTCATCTCGTCGACGGTGTTATTTGATAACAGCACTTCGGGTCAGTATGGCCCAAATACCGTGATTGTCACACAGAACATGTGAGAATCTAACAGCTCGGTTGGTATCGTCTAACCGACCCGATGGGAAAGGACGGCATGCCGCAGTTCACGATCGGTGTCGACATCGGCACCACGGGAACCAAGACGGTGCTGGTCGACGTCACCGAGGGCCGCATTGTGGCCCAGTCCTCCCGCGAGAGCCGACTACACGCGGACGCACCCGGACATGCCGAAGCCGATCCCGCGCAGTGGCTCGCCAACGCACACAACACGATCCGTGAGGTACTCAGTGAGTCCGGGGTGCCCGGTGCCGAGGTCGGGGCACTGGCCACCACCGGTATGGTGCCCGCCGTCGTACCCGTCGACATCACCGGTGCTCCGGTGCGCCGCGCCATGCTGCAGAACGACTCCCGCGCCACCGCCGAGATCGAAGCGCTGCGCGGCCAACTCGACGCCGACGAGGTGCTCGCCGCCACCGGGTCGGCGATCACCCAGCAGTCGGTGGCCCCCACCGCGCTGTGGCTGCGCACCCACGAAGCGGAGAACTGGCGACGCACCGCGCGGCTGGTCGGGTCCTACGACTGGGTGCTCATGGCGCTGGGAGCCGCCCCGCACGTCGAGCTGAACTGGGCGATCGAGTCCGGGCTCGGCACACTGGAGGGCCGGCACTATCCGCCGATGTTCGCCGCGGCCGACCTCGTCGAAGACATCGTGCCGCCGATCCTGGCCCCGGGTTCGCAGGCGGGCACGCTGTCGGCGGACGCCGCCGAGGCCACCGGACTGCCCGCCGGGCTGCCGCTTATCGTCGGTGGCGCCGACCATGTGCTGTCGGCGTATGCGGCCGGGGTGAACGCCGCCGGGGACTGGCTGGTCAAGCTCGGTGGCGCCGGGGATGTGCTGGCCGCCGCCGACCGCCCGGTGGTCGACGCCCGGCTGTACCTGGACGCCCACCCGGTGCCGGGCCGCTGGCTCCCCAACGGCTGCATGGCCACCAGCGGCAGCCTGATCCGCTGGTTCCAGACGCTGACCGGCGGGGTGGACCTGCTGGACCTCGACGCCGAGGCGGTCGAGCGCCGACCCGCCGATATCCTCTGCCTGCCCTACTTTCTCGGCGAGAAGAGCCCGCTGCACGACCCCGATCTTCGGGGCGCGTTCGTCGGGGTGGACCTGGCGCACACCCGCGCGGACATGTACCGCGCGGTGCTGGAGGCCGTCGCGTTCGGATTCCGGCACCACACCGAGGTTTTCGCCGAGATGGGAGTGGCGCTGCGGCAAGCGATGGTCACCAACGGCGGCAGCAAGTCCACACTGTGGAAGCAGATCCTCGCCGACGTGCTTGACACCGAACTGTGGCCGGTGATCGGCCATCCCGGCGCCTCGCTAGGCGCAGCGGTGATCGCCGGCGTCGGCGTCGGACTCGTCGACGACTGGGCTCAGATCGACCAGTTCCGCATCCTGGGCGACCCGGTCACCCCCGACCCGCGTAACACCGCCGCCTACGCCGAGGCCTACGCCGAGTGGCGCAACCTCGGCGACGTCCTCACCCCCGTTTCCCACCGACTCGCACGAAAGGCCCGTTCATGACCGCCAATTCCCCCACCCGCACCGCCGTGGTGACCGGCGCAGGCTCCGGCATCGGCCGCGGTATCGCCACCACGCTGGCCGAGCGCGGGTGGCGCGTGGTCGTGACCGACATCAACGCCGACGCCGCGGCCGCTACCGCCGCAGGCCTGACCGGAACCGGTCACGAACACCACCGCCTCGACGTCACCGACCGCGCTGGCGCCGCCGCGCTCGCCGACGACATCGCCGACCGGCTGGGCCTCGACGCCTGGATCAACAACGCCGGTGTCTCGGCGATGGCGCGGTTCGTCGACGTGTCCGAGGAGCAGTACGATCGCTCGCTGCAGATCAATCTAAAGGCGGTGTTCTTCTGCGGGCAGGCTGCGGCCCGCGCGATGATCCGCACCGGGCGCAAGGGCACCATCATCAACACCGCCTCGATGGCGGCCAAACAGGGCCGGGTCCCGTTCCTTTCAGACTATGTCGCCTCCAAGTTCGGTGTGCTGGGCCTGACTCAGGCCATGGCCTTCGAGCTGGCCGAACACGGCATCACGGTCAACTGCGTGTGCCCGGGATTCGTCGCCACCCCCATGCAGTCGCGTGAATTGGAATGGGAGGCAGCGCTTTCCGGTACCACCCCGGAACAGGTGAAGCAGGCCTGGATCGACGCGACCCCACTCGGGCGGCTTGAGACCCCCGACGACGTCGCCCGGTCGGTGGCCTTCCTCGCCTCAGACGATGCCCGGTTCATCACCGGCGAGGCACTGTCGGTCAACGGCGGTGCCTACATGGACTGACCCCGCCCGGGGTCCGGTTCACCCATCGGAAAAAGGGAGAGCGCATGAAGATTCCACAGTTTCGCCGTCGGTCGGTGAACCGGCCGATGGCCTGGAGCGCATTGGTGGCCGCCACCTGCCTGACCCTGGCGGGCTGTGCGGGCAGCGGGGGCTCCGGCGAGCAGGAGTCCTCCGGTGTCGGCGAGGTGTCGACCGATACCACGGCGACGGTGCGGGTGCTGATGGAGAACGTGCCCGACACCGACATCGTCAAACAACTGGTGCCGCAGTTCAACGAGAAGTACCCGAACATCACCCTCGACATCGAGACGATGACCTTCGACCAGATGCGTGACCGGCTGGTCTCGTCATTCCAGGCCGCCGAACCGGCCTACGACCTCATCGTCGTCGACTATCCGTGGATGGACGACTTCGCCGCCGCGAACTTCCTCGAGCCGCTGGACGAGCGCATCGCCAACACACCGGACTACGACGCCGACGACTTCTTCCCGTCGCTGACCGAGATCACCGAGGTCGACGGCACCCACTACGGCGTCCCGTTCTACAACTACGCCCTGGGCTACATCTACAACACCGAAGACCTGAAGCAGGCCGGCGTGCAGGTGCCCACCACACTCGACGAGCTGGTGAGCACCTCACAGAAGCTGAAGACCGACGGCCGCGCCGGCATCGCGATGCAGCCGCAGCGCGGCTACAAGATCTTCGAGGAGTGGGCCAACTGGCTGTTCGCGGCCGGCGGCTCGATCTACGGCGAAGACGGCAAGCCGACCCTGGACACCCCGGAGGCGGCCCGCGCGCTGGAGGCCTACATCGAGACCTACCGCACTGCGGCCCCGGCGAACAGCCTCAACTGGGCGTTCGACGAGGCGTTCCGGTCGGTGTCGTCCGGCCAGGCCGCGTCAATGATCACCTACAACTGGAACCTGCCCGCGCTCAACGACCCGACCGGAGCCTCCGGTGAACGGGCCGGCCAGTTCGCCCTGGCGCCGATTCCGGGCGGCAAGTCGGTGCTCGGATCCTGGAGCTGGGCGATCCCGGCCAACTCGGCAGCTCCGGACGCGGCGTGGGCGTTCGTCTCGTGGATCACCTCGCCCGAGGTCGACGCCGAGCGGGTCGCCAAGGGCGGCGCCGCGATTCGGGAGAGCTCGCTGACCAACGAGAAGGTGCTCTCCGACGGCTTCGGTGAGGACTACTACCGCACCGTCGGCGAGATCCTCTCCGATGCTTCGCCGCTGACCCGTGGCAACGGCGGTGAGGAGATGATCCAGGCCGTCGGCACCGAGCTCAACGAAGCGGTGGCAGGCAACAAGAGCGTCGCCGACGCACTGCGCGACGCCCAGGCGGCTGCGGAGCGGATCCAGAAGTGAGACATGGGAATCCGGCGGCCACGTCGATCGGCGGCCGACGATGAGCTTCAAGTACGGCATGCTGGCGCCGCTTCTGGCGCTTTTCGGCGTGGCCGTCGGG
Source organism: Mycolicibacterium phlei (assembly GCF_001583415.1). The sequence goes on along the minus strand of NZ_CP014475.1, from coordinate 1,458,504 downwards.
TTCCCGCTCTGCTACGCGTTGTACCTGTCGGTCACCGACTACAAGCTGACCGACCGCGGCACCCCGGACTTCGTGGGCGTCACGAATTTCGCCGATGCGCTGTCAAATTCGGCGTTCTGGGAGGCGTTCGGCACCACCGCAATCTACGTGGTGATCGCGGTGAGCTGCGAGCTTGTGATCGGATTCGCCATCGCGCTGTCGCTGTACCGGCAGCGCTGGGCCAAGGATCTGGCCCGCGCGGTGGTGCTGGCACCGATGTTCATCACCCCGATCGCGGTCGGGTTGATCTTCCGGTTCCTGCTCAACGACCAGATCGGTGCGGTGCCGGCACTGCTGCACGCCGTCGGCGCCGACTATGACTTCTTCGGCTCCGGCCGGGCCCTGATCACACTGGCGTTCATCGACGTGTGGCAGTGGACGCCGTTTATGGTGCTGCTGATCCTGGCCGGGTTGGAGTCGATGCCCAAGCAGCCGCTGGAGGCCGCCCGGGTGGACGGGGCGGGCCCCGTGTACCTGCTGCGCCGGGTGCTGATCCCGATGCTCGCGCCCGTACTAACGGTGGCGGTGCTGCTGCGCGGACTGGACGCGCTGCGAACGTTCGAATACATCTACGCTACGACCCGCGGCGGGCCCGGCACCCAGACCCAGACCCTGCAGTACTTCATGTATCTCGAGGGCATCCAGTTCTTCCGGCTGGCATCGGCCAGCGCGATGGCGTTCATCGTGCTCGTCCTGGTGCTCGGGGTGATCGTGGTGGTGTTCCGCGCTATGGAGCGCAACAGGGAGGACATGGCCCGATGACCAGATCACGTGGCCTGGAGATCCTGCGGATCGCGGTGCTGACCGCAGCCTTCGTCTGCGTGCTGTTCCCGATCGTCTGGGTGGCGCTGGCGAGCTTCAAGACCCCCGCCCAGATGTCGGAGCCGTTCCTGGTGCTGTTCTCCCCCACCCTGGACAACTGGCGTTCGGTGCTGGATTCGGGCATCTTCGCCGCCGCCGGGCGCAGCCTCACCGTCGGAGTCATCACCGTCGGGGTGAGCCTGGTGGTGGGGAGCATGGGCGCCTACGTGATCGCCAAGTACCGCGCAGGCGGGTCGCTGACCCGGTTTGGGATGCTGGCCGCCCAGGTGGTGCCGCCTGCGGTGATGGTTTTCCCGTTCCTGACCATGGCGCAGGCGCTGCGGATGACCGACACGCTGGCGCCGGTGATCTTCGCGCACCTGAGTTTCGTTCTGCCGCTGGTGACCTGGTTCCTCATCGGCTTCTTCGAGGCGGTGCCGTCGTCGCTGGAGGAGCAGGCCCGCGTCGACGGGTTCACCCGCTGGCAGGCGTTCCGACTGGTGGTGCTGCCGCAGGTCTACCCCGGGATCGGGGCCGCGGCGATCTTCGGGTTCACCCTGAGTTGGAACGACATGTTCTACGGGCTGATTCTGGCCCCCGGCAACGCCGCGATCCTGCCGGTGGCGATCTCGAACTTCAACACCTTCCGCGGGGTGCAGATCGGCGCAATGAGCGCGGCGATCATGATCGCGATCATCCCGGTGGTGGTGGCCAGCTTCTTCATCCAGCGCCGCCTGGTTCAGGGCATCAGCGGCGGCGCGGTCAAATACTAAAGACGGACAAAGGTTTCGCGTACATGGCAGCAGTCAGCTTCGAGCAGGTCACCAAGTCGTACGGCCCCGCCGCGGTGGTGTCGGACCTGGATCTGCACCTCGACGACGGCAGTATGACGGTGCTCGTCGGCCCGTCCGGGTGCGGCAAGACGACCTCGCTGCGCATGCTGGCCGGACTGGAAAAGGTCAGCTCAGGGGTCATCCGCATCGGAGACCGCGACGTCACGAACCTCGAACCCAAGGAACGTGACGTGGCGATGGTGTTCCAGAACTACGCTCTGTACCCGCATCTGACGGTGCGAGAGAACATCGCGTTCCCGTTGCGCGCCAAGAAGATCAACCGCGCCGATGCGCTGCGCCGAGCCGATGAGATCGCCGCCTCGCTAGGGCTGGGCAACCTGGTCGGGCGCAAACCCAAGGATCTGTCCGGCGGCCAGCAGCAGCGGGTGGCGATCGGCCGGGCCATCATCCGCGAACCCGCGGTGTTCCTGTTCGACGAGCCACTGAGCAACCTCGACGCCAAGCTGCGCGTCGAGATGCGCACCGAACTTCTACGGCTGCAACGCGAGCTCGGCGTCACCTCGCTGTACGTCACCCACGATCAGGAGGAGGCGATGACGCTGTCGGACCGCATCGTGGTGATGCGCGACGGTCGCGTCGCCCAGTCCGGCCGCCCCGAGGAGGTGTACCGCCGCCCCGCCGACACGTTCGTCGCCACGTTCGTAGGCAGCCCGAAGATGAACCTCATCGATGGCACGGTGAGCGATGGCGAGCTGCGCGCGGCGGGCGGGCTGCGCCTCACCATCGGCGGCCCGGCCACCGACTCCGTCACCGTGGGTGTCCGTCCCGACGACCTTCTGCTCACCCCGAGCCCCGCCGGCTCGGCGGCGGTGGAGCTCGTCGAGTTGCTCGGCCCCCGCGCAATCGTCACGGTGCGCGCCGGCGAGCACCGGCTGACCAGTGTGGTGCCCGCCGCCGCGCTGACCGAGATCGGCGTCGGCACCCGGGTGGAACTCTCAGCCACCCCGGCCGACGTGCACCGCTTCGACGTCAGCACCGGGCTGCGCCTGGACTAATGGGGACAGCGGCTCAAAGGCGTCCCGCGACGACGTGGGCAATGGTGGCCGCCGCGTCGCGCAAACGGTCGGGTGGGTGCGCCGCGTAGCCGATGACCATACCCGGTGGTCCGGGCAGCCGGCGGTGCCAGGACAGCGGGTGCACCAGCACCCCGGCGTCGCGCAGTCGCTCGGCCGTCGCGACGTCGTCGACCGCGCCGGGCAGGGTGATCAGCAGGTGCAGTCCGGCGGCCACCCCGTGCACCGACGCCTCGGGCAGATGGGTGCGCAGCGCGCCGAGCAGCGCGTCGCGCCGGGCCCGGTGCCGCGACCGCACCAGACGCAGATGCCGGTCGTACTCACCGCTTTCCAGCAGCCGGGCCAACACCAGCTGCGGGACGGTCGGGCTGCCGAGATCGGTCGCGTGCTTGGCGGCCACCACGTCGTCATACAGACGTGGCGGCGGGACCAGCCAGCCCAGCCGCAGCGCGGGCGCCAGGCTCTTCGATGTGCTTCCCGCGTAGGCGATCCGCTCCGGCGCCGACGCGTGCAGGGCGGGTACCGGCGCACGGTCGTAGCGGTACTCGGCGTCGTAATCGTCCTCGATGACCAGGTCGGCGTCCGCGGCCCAGGCAAGCAGTTCGCGGCGGCGCTGGGGTGCGAGCACCACGCCGGTTGGAAACTGGTGCGCCGGGGTGAGGAACGCCGCCCGCACCCCGGCCGCGGCGAGCGCGTCGACCCGGATACCGTCGCCGTCGACCGGGACCGGTTCGGGATGCAGTCCCCAGTAGGCGAATTCGTCGACCGCGCCGCGGGATCCCGGGTCCTCGACCGCGATGGCGTCGACGCCGTCGCGGCGTAGCAACTGGGCGAGCAGCGCCATCGCCTGCGCGACCCCGGAGACGACGACGATGTCATCGGGCCCGACGTGCAGCCCGCGAGTGCGGGCCAGCCACGGCGCGAGTGCCGCCCGCAGTCGCGGATGCCCGCGCGGGTCGCCGTAGCCGAGGTCCTCCGGTGCGGTGTCGGCGAGCACAGCGCGTTCCGTGCGCAGCCAGAGGCTACGCGGGAAGGCCGACAGGTCGGGCACACCCGGTGACAGGTCGACGCCCTCGCCCACCGGTAGCCGTGGGCGCGGCAGCCGCAGTGCGCCGGTGGCCGGTCGACGTTGCGGCTGTCGCGGCGCACCGGTGGGCCGGGCCAGCACCACGGTGCCGCCGCCGCGGCGGCCGCCGACCAGCCCCTCGTCGGCCAGCCGCCGGTAGGCCTCGACGACGACACCGCGCGAGACGCCCAGATCGTCGGCTAAGGCGCGGGTCGCGGGCAGCCGCGCCCCCGGACCGAGCCGGCCGTCGCCGATGGCGCCGCGCAGCGCCGCCACCAGCCACTCGGTCAGCCCGCGGGCCGGAACCCGGGCGCGGTCGAGCAGCAGGAAGTCGGTGCCCGCTGCCGTTTGGCCCATTTGAATCACCCACTCTTGGCCCTGTATATCGGACCATCTTGGCGCGACCATGGCGGGGTGTCCAGCATCCTGTCCGGCGTTCTCGGCATGACGTTCGTCGGCGGCAGCGCGGCGGTATCCGGCGCCCTCGCCGACGCGCCACTGTCCACCGCGCAGGCGCTGCGCTATGCGGTCGCCTGCCTGCTGCTGATGGGCTGGGCCCGGATCACCGGGCGGCGACTGCTCCGGCCTCGGGGTGCGGAGTGGCTGTGGCTGCTCGGCGTCGCACTGACCGGTCTGGTGGTGTTCAACGTCGCACTGGTGCGCGGCGCCACGCACGCCGAACCGGCGGTGCTGGCGGTGGCGGTGGCGTGCGTACCGATCGCGCTGGCGGTGGTCGGCCCGTTGCAGCAGCGGCGACGTCCGGGCCCGCGGGTCCTGGCGGCGGCCGTCGTCGTCACCGCGGGCGCGATCCTGGTCGAGGGTCTCGGCCGTTGCGACACAACGGGTCTGCTGTGGGCGCTGACCGTGTTCGCCTGCGAGACGGGCTTCACCCTGCTGGCCGTTCCTGTATTGGGCAGACACGGCGCGGTGGGCGTGTCGGTGCACACCACCTGGCTGGCCGCGGCGATCTTCGCGGTGCCTGCGGTCATCACCGAAGGACCTTGGGCGGCCGCGACTTTCGATACCGGCGACATTCTGGCGATCGGCTATCTGGCCGTCGGGGTGACGGCGGTGGCGTTCATCCTGTGGTACTCGTGCGTGTCCGCACTGGGCGCCGCACGGGCCGGGTTGCTCACCGGTGTCGCGCCGATCGCCGCCGCGACGATCTCGCTGCCGCTGACCGGGGAACCGGTCGGGCCGGCGGTATGGGCGGGCATCGGGTTCATCGCCGCCGGACTCGCCGTCGGACTGGCCGCCCGACCCGCGTTGACCAGCAAATTCGACAGGGGATCAAATCAAGACGCCGACGGCCCCGTAGATAACGTTTTGATAACGGTGGCCGACCGGTTCGAGATGGGCCGGAAACCGGCCTTTCCGCTGGATGATCGCCGAATTCGCCGTGGTCGTGGCGGGTTAGCTGGGCGCCCACACGGTTGAACCGCCCCGCGGTGCTGTGTTTGAGTCGGGCTGACCGACGACGTGAAGCAGAAGTTCGTAAGCAAGATCGGCAGTAAGTAGCTAACTGGATGCGTGTACTTGACCTGCGTCGACCACGACAGGCCGACGCCCTTGGAATGCACCGCGTGGCGGCGGCCACCGCAACTCTCGACCTCAACTCCCCCTACGCCTACCTCCTGATGGCGACGGATTTCGCCGACACCTCGATCGTTGCCGAGGCCGACGACGAGGTGGTCGGCTTCATCACCGGTTATCACCCGCCGGGCCGGCCCGAGGTTTTGTTCGTCTGGCAGGTCGCCGTCGCCCCGGCGGCACAGGGCCGCGGCCTCGGCGCCGCGATGCTCGACGAGCTCGTGCACCGGGTCCGCAGCGACCGGTTCGGCCATCCGGTGACCGTGGAGGCGACCGTCGCCCCGAGCAACACCGCCTCACGGGCGCTGTTCGGCGGGTTCGCGCGCCGCCACGGCGTGCCCTGCCTGGAACGCCCGCGGTTCGACGGCCGCCTTCTCGACCCCGACGGCGGGCACGAGGACGAACCCGTGCTGCGCATCGGCCCGATCATTCAGCGCTGATAACCCACAACCGAAACGAAAAGAGCAATGACGCTTCTCGAAACAGACGTTCTGGAACGCGACGACGAACTGCCCGAGGTGTTCTCGTCGATCGAATCCGAGGTGCGCAGCTACTGCCGCGGCTGGCCCACCGTGATGCAGACCGCCAGCGGATCGTGGCTGACCGACACCGACGGCCACCGCTACCTCGACTTCTTCGCCGGCGCAGGCGCGCTCAACTACGGGCACAACAACCCGGTGCTGAAGAAGGCGGTGCTCGACTACCTCGCCGGCGACGGGATCGTGCACTCGCTCGACATCGCCACCACCGCGAAACAGACGTTCCTCGAGACGTTCTCGCGGCTGATCCTGCAGCCGCGCGGTCTCGACTACAAGGTGCAGTTCCCCGGACCGACGGGCACCAACGCGGTGGAGTCGGCGCTGAAACTGGCCCGCAAGGTTACCGGCCGCGAGTCGATCATCAGCTTCACCAACGCGTTTCACGGCATGACGCTGGGCGCGCTGGCGGTGACCGGCAACTCGATGAAACGGGCGGGCGCCGGCATTCCGCTGGTGCACGCGACGCCGATGCCGTACGACAACTACTTCGGCGGGGTCACCGAGGACTTCCACTGGTTCGAGCGCGTCCTCGACGACGCCGGCAGCGGCCTCAACCAGCCGGCCGCGGTGATCGTGGAGACCGTGCAGGGCGAGGGCGGCCTCAACGCCGCGCGCATCGAGTGGCTGCAGGCGCTCGCCGGACTGTGCCGCAGCCGCGACATCCTGCTGATCGTCGACGACGTGCAGATGGGCTGCGGCCGCACCGGGCCGTTCTTCAGCTTCGAGGCGGCGGGCATCGTGCCCGACATCGTGTGCCTGTCGAAGTCGATCAGCGGCTACGGGCTGCCGATGGCGCTGACGCTGTTGCGCCCCGAGCTCGACGTCTGGGCGCCCGGAGAACACAACGGCACCTTCCGCGGCCACAACCCGGCGTTCGTCACCGCCACCGCCGCGCTCGAGACCTACTGGGACACCGACGCCTTCGCCGAGGACACCGTCGCCAAGGGGCGGGTGATCCGCGACCGGCTGGAGACGATCGCCGGCCAGTACGACGGCGTCACCGTCCGCGGCCGCGGCATGGCCCAGGGACTGAGGTTCGGGACGGCCGAGCTGGCCGGGCGGATCTGCCGCGCCGCGTTCGAGCGCGGCGTGCTGATGGAAACCAGCGGACCCGACGACGAGGTCGTCAAACTGCTTCCGCCGCTGACTATTTCACCGAGCGACCTGACGGCGGGGCTGGACGTGCTGGCCGAGTCCATCGCCGTCGTCCACACCACCGCGACCAAGGAGTGATCGATGATTGTCCGCACCACCGAAGAGATCACCGGTACCGACCGGGACGTGTCCGGCACGAACTGGCGCTCCAAGCGCATCATCCTGGCCGGCGACGGCGTCGGCTTCTCGTTCCACGAGACCACGATCGAGACCGGCGCGGTGTGCGAGTTCCACTACCGCCACCACGTCGAGGCGGTGTGGGTGGTCGAGGGCCGCGGCACCCTGACCAACCGGGAAACCGGTGAGCGGCACCCGCTTTCGGCGGGCACCATGTACCTGCTCGACGGCCACGAGCGCCACACCGTCACCTGCGACGAGCAGCTGCGGATGTTCTGTGTGTTCAACCCGCCGGTGACCGGACAGGAGGTCCACGACGAGACCGGCGCCTATCCCCCACCGAGGCCTGCCGCATGATCGACACCTATCCCACCCGACTCGACCAGCCGAGCCCGCCGATCCCGCGCGCCGAGCCGACCGTGTGGGGCACGCTGACGGACGGCCCGCTGGACCAGGCGGCGCTCAACAGCTACGCCGACCAGGGCTTCCTGGTGCGCCCGGGCACGGTCGGCGCCGACTGGCTGGATCCGCTGCGCGGTGAGCTGGACCGGATGGGCGCCGCGGCCGCCGACGACGACCCACGGGTCATCCGCGAGCCCGGCGGCGGTGTGCGCTCGGTGTTCGAACCTCACCTGCTGTCCGACCTGGTCGCGCAGGTTGTCGAGCTGGACACGGTGCTGCCGGTGGCACGCCAGCTGCTGGGCGGCGACGTCTACATCCACCAGGCCCGGGTCAACTTCATGCCGGGCTTCACCGGCGCCGGCTTCTACTGGCACTCCGACTTCGAGACCTGGCACGCCGAGGACGGCATGCCGGCGATGCGGGCGGTGTCGTGCTCGATCGCGTTGACCGACAACTACTCCTACAACGGGTCGCTGATGCTGATGCCGGGTTCGCACCGCGTCTTCTACCCGTGCGTGGGCGCCACCCCGGACAACCACCACCGGGCGTCGCTGGTGCGCCAGGACATCGGGGTGCCCAGCCGCGAGGCGCTCACCGAGGCGGCGCACCGCTTCGGCATCAGCCAGTTCACCGGCCCGGCGGGTACCGCGCTGTGGTTCGACTGCAACATCATGCACGGGTCCGGCTCGAACATCACCCCGTTCCCGCGGTCGAACGTCTTCCTGGTGTTCAACTCGGTGGACAACGCGCTGACCGAGCCGTTCGCCGCGGCCCGCCCTCGGCCGGAGTTTCTCGCCGCACGACCGAAGGCGCTTGTCGGGGGCTAAAGTTGGCCCATGGCGCGCGCGGCGCTGGCGGCTTGGGTGACGGCGATCTGTGTCGTCCTCGGCGGCTGCGCGCGCATCGCCGACGTCGAGGCCCCGGCGATGATGGTGCCGTCGCGGATCACGCAGCCGGCCTCCGCGCCGGCGCAGACCGTCGAGGCGGTGCGGCACAGCGTCGTCAAGGTGAGCGCCCCGGCGGTGGGGTGCGGAACCCTGACGGGCGGCAGCGGGTTCGTGGTGGCCCCCCAGAAGGTGGTGACCGCCGCGCACGTGGTGGCCGGCAGCGACAGCGTCTCGGTCGACGCCGACGGCACCGTGCTGGCCGCCCGGGTGGTGTCCTACGACGAGAACGCCGACGTGGCCGTGCTCGACGTGCCCGGACTGACCGCCGCACCGCTGAGCCTGGCCGGGCTGCCGGTGTCACCGCACACCGAGGCGGTGGCGCTGGGCTACCCCGGCGGCGGGGACCTGTCGGTGGTGCCGGCGCAGATCGGCGCGCTGCTGGACCTGACCGGCCCGAACCTGTCGCACACGGCCCGGGTGACGCGCGCGGTGTACGTCGTGTCGATGTCGGGCGGGCTGCCGCGGGGCGCCAGCGGCGGACCGCTGATCGACCGGTCGGGCCGGGTGCTCGGTGTGCTGTTCGGCAACGACGTCAACAGCACCGACACCGGCTTCGCGCTCACGTCCGTCGAGTTGACCCGCCACACCGCCGGACTCGACCACGCGCAGCCGGTGCCCACCGGCCGCTGCGGACCGTGATCACCGGTCCCAGAACGCCCCGGCCCGCTGGGCGATCTCGTGCACGTACTCGCCGTTGACCGCGTGTGACGCATAACGCCACACCTCGACCTCGCCGTGTCGCAACAGGTTTTCCGCCCGGCGCGCGGCCCGGGCCGCGTCGTGCATCACGCTGCGCCCGGCGATCAGCGCGAGCACCGGGATGTCCAGACCGCGCAGCTGCTCGTCGGTGATCAGCCGCGGCATCGCCTTACGCAGCACGTAATCGGTGGCGCCGGCGGCTATCAGCGCGGTCTCGGGGGCGGTGTCGTCGATATCGTGGCCGCCGCCGATCCACCGCAGCACCCGTCGTCGCACCCGCTTCGGGACACCCGGCACGAACAGGGCCGGTGAGGCGAGCACCGCCTTGGCGGCGATCGGCGCGAAGGTGAGCACCGGATCAAGCAGCACCAGCGATGCGGCCCGGCCGGGTCTGCGGACCGCGTAGTTGGTCGCGGTCCAGCCGCCGATCGACAACCCCATCAGGTGTACGCGGTCCACCCCGAAGCCGGCGAGCGCCTCGTCGAGCCACTGCGCCTCGTCGTCGGGGCCGGTGATCGGTGTGTGCTGCACCGACATTCCCGCCTCACCGAGCAGGTCGACACCGAGGACGGGTCGGCGCCCACCCAGCGCCGCGATGTTGTCCCCCCACACCGGGGTGGACGCGTTGCGTCCGGGCAGCAGCAGGACCGGTGTCCCGTCGGCGGCGCCGGCGAACCGGTAGATCCGCACAGACCCGAACGTGGTTGGCACGTCCCGGGTTTCCGCGATGGTCGGCAGTTGCGCCAGCGCGTTCCGGTAGGCGGTGTGGAAGTGGGCCCGGGCGGACTCGCTTCGGTAGCCTCCGACCCGGTCCGGCACTACTCGACGGTGACCGACTTGGCCAGGTTGCGCGGCTTGTCGACGTCGTAGCCGCGGGCCTGCGCGACCCCGGCGGCGAACACCTGCAGCGGAATCGTGGACAGCAGCGGCTGATACAGCGTTGACACCGCGGGGATCTCGATCAGGTGGTCGGCGTAGGGCCGCACCGTCTCGTCGCCCTCCTCGGCGATCACGATCGTGATCGCGCCGCGGGCCTGGATCTCGCGGATGTTGCTCAGCAGCTTGGCGTGCAGCATCGGCGAGTTCTTCGGCGACGGCATCACGACGATGACCGGCAGGTCGTCCTCGATCAGCGCGATCGGGCCGTGCTTGAGCTCACCGGCGGCGAAGCCCTCGGCGTGCATGTACGCCAGCTCCTTGAGCTTGAGCGCACCCTCCAGCGCGACCGGGTAGCCGACGTGGCGGCCGAGGAACAGCACGGTCTGGGACTTCGCGAAGCGCCGCGCCAGGTCGAACACCGGGTCGATACCGTCGATCACCCGCGCCACCAGATCGGGCATCGCCTCCAGCTCGCGGTACTCGCGAGCCACCTCGTCGGGGTACTTGGTGCCGCGCGCCTGCGCAAGCGCAAGTCCGACAAGGTAATTCGCCGCGATCTGGGCGAGGAACGTCTTGGTGGACGCCACCCCGATCTCCGGGCCGGCGCGGGTGTAGAGCACCGCGTCGCACTCGCGGGGGATCTGGCTGCCGTTGGTGTTGCAGATGGCCAGCACCTTGGCCTTCTGCTCCTTGGCGTGCCGGACCGCCTCCAGCGTGTCGGCGGTCTCACCGGACTGCGAGATCGCCACCACCAGGGTGTGGCTGTCCAGAACCGGGTCGCGGTACCGGAATTCGCTGGCCAGCTCGGCCTCCACCGGCAGCCGGGTCCAGTGCTCGATGGCGTACTTGGCCAGCAGCCCGGAGTGGTACGCGGTGCCGCACGCCACCACGAAGACCTTGTCGACGTCGCGCAGCTCCTGGTCGGACAGCCGCTGCTCGTCGAGCACGATGCGGTTGTCGACGAAGTGGCCGAGCAGGGTGTCGGAGACCGCGGCGGGCTGCTCGGCGATCTCCTTGAGCATGAAGTACTCGTAGCCGCCCTTCTCGGCGGCCGACATGTCCCAGTCGATGTGGAAGGCCCGCGCCTGCGCGGAGCCGTCGTTGCCGTGGAAGTCGGTGATCCGGTAGCCGTCGGCGGTGACGACGACGGCCTGGTCCTGGCCCAGTTCGACGGCGTCGCGGGTGTGCTCGATGAACGCGGCCACATCCGACCCGACGAACATCTCGCCGTCGCCGACGCCGAGCACCAGTGGGGTGGACCGCCGCGCGGCGACGATCGTGCCGGGCTCGTCGGCGTTGGCGAACACCAGCGTGAAGTGGCCCTCCAGCCGGCGCAGCACGGCCAGCACGGACTCGGCGAAGTCACCGGCGGTCGGGCCGTGCTTGTACTGCCAGGAGACCAGGTGCACGGCGACCTCGGTGTCGGTGTCGCTGGCGAACTCGACGCCGGTCTTCTCCAGTTCCTCGCGCAGCGCGGCGTAGTTCTCGATGATGCCGTTGTGGACGACGGCGATCTTGCCGTCGGCGTCGCGGTGCGGGTGGGCGTTGCGGTCGGTGGGCCGGCCGTGGGTGGCCCAGCGGGTGTGGCCCAGTCCGGTGCTGCCGGCCAGCGCGGCGGCGTCGGTCTCGGCCAGCGCGGCCTCGAGGTTGGCCAACCGGCCGGCGCGCCGCCGGACGGTCAGCCCGCCCTTGCCGTCGAGTAGGGCGACCCCTGAGGAGTCGTAGCCGCGGTACTCCATCCGGCGCAGCGCGTCGACCACTATGCCGCAGGCAGGCCGCTGCCCTACGTAGCCGACGATTCCGCACATAGGACTTCAGGGTAGTGCAAACGCCGGTGTGGCCCCGGTGAGCTACCGTCATCGGGTGGCCAGCACGAAGAAGATCTTCAACGCGTTGACCCGCCGCGGACCGTACCGCGTTTTACGTGGTGACCTGGCCTTCGCCGGTCTGCCCGGCGTGGTGTACACCCCGGAGGAGGGGCTGGGCCTGCCCGGCGTGGCGTTCGGCCACGAATGGGTTGCCGGCGCCGACCGCTACGAGGGGACGCTGGAGCACCTGGCGTCGTGGGGCATCGTCGCCGCGGCACCCGCCACCGAACGCGGGCTGGCGCCGTCGGTGCTGAATTTCGCCTATGACCTGGGCACCACGCTCGACATCATCACCGGGGTGCGGCTCGGCGAGGGCCGCATCAGCGTGCACCCGAACAAGCTCGGCGTGGTCGGGCACGGGTTCGGCGGGTCGGCGGCGGTGTTCGCCGCGGCGGGTATGCCGCACAAACCGAAATCCGTCGTTGCGATCTTCCCCACAGCGACCGTCCCACCTGCCGAAGAGCCGGCGTCGACGCTGTCGGTGCCGGGCCTGATCCTGTCCGCGCCGGGTGACCCGATGACGCTGCGCTCGAACGCGGTGGAGCTGGCCCGGGCCTGGAAGACGGCCACCCTGCGCACGGTGAACAAGGCGAAGGCCGGCGGGCTGATCGAGGGCCGCCGGCTGGCGCGCACCGTCGGGCTGCCGGGCGCCGACCGCGGCACCCAGAAGGTGGTGCGGGCGCTGCTGACCGGCTACCTGCTGCACACGCTGACCGGCGACAAGACCTACCGGGCCTTCTCCGATCCGCACGCCGACCTGCCGAAGGCCCCGGCGGCGGACCCGTTCGGCCAGAGTCCCGTCGACCTGGAGAACAAGGTCGTCGCGCTGCTGAAACCCTGAGCCCACTGGCGCCCAACCAACCGGTTGGGATATAACTCGGGGATGCGCACCGGGATCTTCCTCAACTACACCGACGGCTTCCTCGAGGCGGTCGACCAGGTCGTCGAGCTGGAGAAGCTCGGTGTGGACCTCGCGCTGGTGGCCGAGGCGTACTCGTACGACGCGATCAGCCAGCTGGGCTTCCTCGCCGCGCGCACCACACGCATGGAGCTCGGCACCGGCGTCGTCCCGATCTACACCCGCACCCCGACCCTGCTGGCGATGACCGCGGCAGGGCTGGACTACGTCTCCGGTGGCCGGTTCCGGCTGGGCATCGGCACCTCGGGTCCGCAGGTGATGGAGGGCTTCCACGGTGTGCCGTTCGACGCGCCGCTGGGCCGCACCCGCGAGGTGGTCGAGATCTGCAGGCACGTGTGGCGCCGCGAGCGGGTGCAGTTCGACGGCAAGCACTATCAGATCCCGCTGCCGGCGGAGAGGGGCACCGGGCTGGGCAAACCGCTCAAGCTCATCAATCACCCTGTGCGCGACCGGATTCCGATCACCATCGCCTCGCTGGGCCCGAAGAACGTGCAGCTGACCGCCGAGATCGCCGAGGGCTGGCAGCCGGTGTTCTTCCTGCCCGAGAAGGCCGACGAGGTGTGGGGTGACGCGCTGCGTGCCGGGTTCGCCAAACGCGATCCGGCGCTGGGTCCGCTGGACGTGATGGTCAGCGCGCCGCTGGCGGTCGGCGACGACGTCGAGGACCGGATCGCCTGGGTCAAGCCGCAGCTGGCGCTCTACATCGGCGGAATGGGCGCGAAGGGCAAGAACTTCTACAACGAACTGGCCACCCGCTACGGCTACGGTGACGTCGCCGCGCAGATCCAGGATCTGTTCCTGGCCGGCAAGAAGGCCGAGGCGATCGCGGCGGTGCCCGACGATCTGGTGCGCGCGGTGTCGCTGGTCGGCCCGCGCGGGTACGTCAAGGAGCGGGTCGCGGCGTTCGCCGAGGCGGGTGCGACAACTCTTCTGCTGCAGCCGCTTTCGCTGGACCGACGCGAAATCGCCGGGTTCGTCGAGGAATTGCAGAACCTGCTGCCGTAGCTCCGATTACCGGCTTCGGCCGCATACCTGTACAGTGGTGTGCAGCGGCATCATCTGTTCTGCCTTTTGCCGCTATCTCGATCGTCAACCGAGCGCCGCGGATCCCCGCGCCGGGCAGGACGACCACACTACTTTCGGAGTTTTTTCTTGACTGACCAAATCGTCAGTGGCACAACCGTGCCCACCTTCGCCGAGCTCGGCCTCCCCGAGGCCGTCGTCGGCGTGCTCGCTGCCAACGGCATCGAGAACCCCTTCCCCATCCAGGCGGCGACGCTGCCCGATTCGCTGGCCGGCCGTGACGTGCTGGGCCGCGGTCGCACCGGATCGGGCAAGACCTACGCGTTCCTGCTGCCGCTGGTGACCAGGCTCACAGCGCAGCCCGCCCGTCGTGTGCCGGGCCGCCCGCGTGCGCTGATCCTGGCGCCGACGCGTGAGCTCGTCGCCCAGATCAACGAGTCGCTGGCCCCGCTGGCGGCCGCCACCGGCCTGCGGTCGGTGACGGTGATCGGCGGCGTCGGCCCCAATCCGCAGATCCAGGCGCTGCGCCGCGGCGTCGACATCGTGATCGCGTGCCCGGGCCGGCTGGAGGACCACGTCAAGTCGGGTCACGCCGACCTGTCCGGCATCGAGATCACCATCCTCGACGAGGCCGACCACATGGCCGACCTCGGCTTCCTGCCGCCGGTGAAGCGGCTGCTGGACCGCACCCCGCGGGACGGGCAGCGGCTACTGTTCTCGGCGACGCTGGACAACGGCGTCGACATCCTGGTCAAGCGCTACCTCAGCGATCCCGTCGTGCACAGCGTCGACTCGGCGCAGTCCCCGGTCGCGGCGATGGAACACCATGTGCTGCATGTGGACAAGGCCGCTCGGCTGGCCGTGCTGGCCGACCTGGCGGCGTCACCGGGCCGCACCATCGTGTTCGCCCGCACCAAGCACGGCGCCAAGAACCTGGCCCGCCAGCTGAATTCGCGTGGCGTGCCCGCGGTCGAACTGCACGGCAACCTGTCTCAGAACGCGCGGACGCGCAATCTGGGCGCGTTCTCCGATGGCACGGCGACCGTGCTGGTGGCCACCGACATCGCCGCGCGCGGCATCCACGTCGACGGGGTCAGCCTGGTCGTGCACGCCGATCCGCCGGTCGAGCACAAGGCGTACCTGCACCGCTCGGGCCGCACCGCGCGCGCCGGCAACGACGGCACGGTGGTGACGCTGATGCTCGACGAGCAGGTCTCCGACGTGCGTCAGCTGACCCGCAAGGCCGGCGTCAAGCCGACCGTCACGCGGTGCAGCGGGTCCTCGGATCCGGTGCTGCGTGAGATCGCGCCGGGCGAGCGGACTTTCGGCGAGCCGGTGGCGTTGCCGAAGCCCGAGGCCGCTCGGCCGCAGCAGCGGCAGCACCGGCCGTCGTCGGGGCAGCAGCGCCCGGGACGGCGTCGTCAGCCGCGTTCGCGCCGGCCGGCGGCCGCCTCGTCGCGCTGAGCCGCGACCTTAACGGGTTGATTACTCGCACTATTTGCAAGTAATCAACCCGTTAAGCTCATTCGCCGACCTGCGGTAGTTCACCCGCGGCGATCTCGCACGGTGTCGCGGCTTCGAGGTCGGGCTCGGCCTCGACAATCGGCGGCTCCGCCAGTTGTTCGACCGCAACCGGTTCCGGCGCCGGCGTGGCGACTGGCTCGTCAAGCGGCTCCTCGTCCTCGGGCTCGGGTTCGGGGTCGGGGTCGGTTTCGTCGAGAGGCTGGTCCTCTTCCTCCTCGGCGGGCTCTTCCTCCTCGATCTCGTCGGGCTCGTCGGGCGGTTCGACCTCGTCGATCTCGCCCACATCCGCCGACTCGACCAGCGCACCGAGCAGGTTCCCCAGCTGCTGACCGAAACCCGAGAGCGCACTGCCGAATTCGGGCAGCGGCAGCGACGGCACCGACGGCGCGGACGGCGCGCCGGGTACGGCCGCGGCGGGCGCCTCCACCGGCGGCGGCGCGGAGGCCATCGGCGCGGGCGCGACCGGCGGCGCGGGCGCGACCGGCGGCGCAGGCGGGACCGCGGGTGGGACCGCAGGCGGGACCGCGGGTGGTGGCGGCGCTGCGACAGCCGACAGAACCGGCGCGGCGACGGACGCACCCGCCGGCACCGTCTCCCCCACTGCCGGCGGCGGACCCAGCTCGCCCGGCACCTCGAACGTCACCGCGGGCTCCCCGGCCAGCTCCGCCGTCGTCGCCTCGTATGCGGCCTCGATCGCGGCGATCGCCGCCCGCATCGCGGTCAGCCACTCCCCGGCCACGCTGTCGGCCACGAACGGCCGGACCTCCGCATCGACCAGCTCACTGGCCGCCGCGCGGTCACCCGCGCCCGTCGTCACGGTGTGCGCGGCGGCGCGCCAGTCCGCGCGACGCCCCCGCTCGCCGACCGCCACCGCCGTCGCGACCTTGCCGTCCACCGCCTGCCACAACCGGTCGCGCAGCTCCGCCAGCGCCTGCGCCGCCGACCGGACCGAAGCCGCCACCCGTGTCGCCGCCTGCCCGTGCCGCTGCAGGAACTCCCGGGCCGCGGCGGCGCCGCCACCCTGCCAGGCCCCCGACAGCGCCCGCAGCTGCTCCTGCTGCTGCACCAGGACGTCCTCGACCACCTGTGAAACCGACTGCAACGCGGCGCAGTCCGATTCCAGGGCGGACAACCGCAGTCCGTCCTCGCTGGTGTACCAGTCGCGCACCTGCCCGGCGTGCGCGGTCAACTCGGGATGGGTGTAACCCAGCGCGCGGCACGCCAGAACATAGCCCTCGATGTCCGCCACGCCGGGCAGACCGTCCGCCAATCGTGCTGTCGCAGCGTCGGTTCCGGCCATTGTCAGCCCACCCGCCGGGCGGCCAGCGCGTCGGCCTGGTCGTACCGGTCCGCCGATGCCCGTAACGCGGCGGCGATCTCGGCACTGGCCCGCGACCACCGTCGCATCCGGTCGGCGAGATCGTCCACCGCACGGCGCACCGCGTCGCCGTGCGCGACATACGCGCGCCCGGCGGTGGCCCCGTCGAACGTCAGCCCGCTCAGATATCTGTGCACCGCGCCGTCGAGGGCGTCGGCGATTCCCTGGTACCGCGCCGCGACGCGCAGCAGTGCCGCGACATCGACGCGGGCGGCGTCGTCTGCTCCCACATCAGGTTGGACGCACCACCGCGCCCGTCGGTTCCGGCGCTACCGCGCGGCGCTGACCGTCTCGGCGACCCGCACCGCCATCTGGCGTGCGGTGTCCTCGTCGGCGGCCTCCACCATGACCCGCACCACCTGCTCGGTTCCCGAGGGCCGCAACAGGATTCGGCCGGTGTCGCCGAGTTCGGCCTCCACCTCGGCGACCGCGGACTGCACGGCGGGCGCCTGCGCGACCGTCGTCTTGTCCTCGACCTTGACGTTGATCAGCACCTGCGGCAGGGTCCGCATCGGCTCGGCCAGCTCGGCCAGCGTCTTGCGGGTCTGGGCCATCCGCGACATCAACCGCAGCCCGGTGACGATGCCGTCACCCGTGGTGCCCAGCGACGGCATCACGATGTGCCCGGACTGCTCACCGCCCAGCGCGAACGCCCCGGCACGCAGCTCCTCGAGCACGTAGCGGTCGCCGACGCTGGTGGTGCGGACCGCGATACCCGCCGACCGCATCGCCAGGTGCAGCCCCATGTTGCTCATCACCGTCGCCACCAGCGTGTTGCCCGCCAGCTCGCCGGACTCCCGCATGGCAAGCGCGAGGACCACCATGATCGCGTCCCCGTCGATCACGCGGCCCGCGGCGTCGACGGCCAGGCAGCGGTCCGCGTCGCCGTCGTGGGCCAGGCCCAGGTCGGCGCCGTAGGACACCACCGCCGACCGCAGCGCCTCCATGTGGGTGGAGCCGCAGTGCTCGTTGATGTTGAGCCCGTTGGGGGCGTTGTTGATCGCGATCACGTTCGCGCCGGCGGCGCGGTAGGCCTGCGGGGCGGCCTCGGAGGCGGCGCCGTGGGCGCAGTCGACGACGACGGTCAGGCCGTCCAGCCGGGTGGTGACGGCCTTGGCGACGTGCCGCAGGTAGCGGTCCAGCGCGTCGGCGGCGTCCACCACGCGGCCGATCCCCGCGCCGGTGGGCCGGTGCCCCGGACCGGCCGCGACGAGTTCCTCGATGCGGTCCTCGGTGGCGTCGTCGAGCTTGTGACCGCCCGGACCGAAGATCTTGATGCCGTTGTCGGGCATCGGGTTGTGCGAGGCGCTGATCATGACACCGAAGTCGGCGTCGTAGGCGCTGGTCAGGTAGGCGACGGCCGGGGTGGGCAGGATCCCGACGCGCAGCGCGTCGACGCCCTCGCTGGTCAGGCCGGCGATCACGGCGGCCTCCAGCATCTCACCGCTGGCCCGGGGGTCGCGGCCGACCACCGCCACGCGCCGGGCGTGCCCACCGGGGCCGGTCAGCCGCCTGGCCGCCGCGGAACCGAGTGCCAGCGCCAACTCAGCGGTCAGGTCCTGGTTGGCGACGCCGCGCACCCCGTCGGTGCCGAACAGTCGAGCCATGTGCTCAAACTTCTCACAACGGGGCACCGGAGAGCCAATTGCCACCCCGGAGACGACTCACCGCCCGCATCCGGGTGGATACGGGCGGTGAGGTTACGCAGGTCAGTTACCGTCGGTGGCGCTGTCCTCGGCGGTGGTGGACTCATGGCCGGTGGCCTCATGGCTCGCGCCCGGCGTCTGCGCCGTCGGAGCCTGGTGCGCGTCCTGCTCAAGGTTCTGCTGGAGCACGATCGTGCCCACGGAGTTCGTGCACACCGTCTGATCGGTGCCCTCGGTGTCGGCGGCCTTCGCCAGCGCGGCGACCGAGGTGTCGTCGATGTCGCACACGCCTGCCGCGATCTGCGCGGCGGTGGCCAGCTCGACGTCCTCGAGGACACCGGCGGTGCCGACGGTGACGTTCACGCGCCCGTCATCAGCCTTCTCAGCGGCACTGCCCGGCTGCGCGAGGGCCATCCCCAAGCCGGCGGTGAACAGCAGTGAGCCGCCCAGCACGGTCCCGGCACCAAGGGTCTTCGCGGTCTTCGCGACGTTCCTCATCAAATAACTCCTTTTCAGTCGGGAGGTGACGGTCGAACCATCGCCTCCAGCGACCACGGGTTCACGTTCTGGCCGCGATCCAAACCCGGAGGGGCGAAATTGTGAGGTAACCCGATCTGAATACAAAACCGCCGGGCGTGCGGTGCACACCCGGCGGTTTCGGTGGTTCGATCAGCGCTTGCTGTACTGAGGCGCCTTACGGGCCTTCTTGAGGCCGTACTTCTTGCGCTCCGTGGACCGCGGGTCGCGGGTCAGGAAGCCGGCCTTCTTCAGCGCGGGCCGGTCCTCCGGCTGCACCAGGATCAGCGCACGGGCGATCGCCAGGCGCAGCGCGCCGGCCTGCCCGGACGGGCCGCCACCGTCGAGGTGGGCGTAGATGTCGAACTGATCCAGCCGGTCGACGGTCACCAGCGGCGCCTTGATGAGCTGCTGGTGCACCTTGTTCGGGAAGTAGTCCTCGAGGGTGCGGCCGTCGAGGTTGAACTTCCCGGTGCCCGGCACCAACCGGACACGCACGACGGCCTCCTTGCGGCGGCCGACGGTCTGGATCGGACGGTCGATGTAGACGGGCTCGCGCGGCGCGGCCTCGACGGCGGCGTCGGTCGCGACGTCAGTGGTCTCGGGGGTCGTGTCGACGGTCTCGGTCACTGGGCCACCTGCTTGATCTCGAACGGAATCGGCTGCTGCGCGGCGTGCGGATGATCCGGCCCGACGTAGACCCGCAGCTTCTTCTTGATCTGACGGCCCAGCTTGGTGTGCGGGATCATGCCGACGATCGCGCGCTCCACGACGCGGTCGGCATGCTTCTGCAGCTCCTCGCTCAGCGACCGCTTCCGCAGACCGCCGGGGTAACCCGAGTGGCGGTAGTGGAACGTGCGGTCCGCCTTGTTACCGGCGAGCGAGATCTTCTCTGCGTTGATGACGATGACGAAGTCGCCACCGTCGACATTCGGCGTGTACGTCGGCTTGTGCTTGCCGCGCAGCAGGTTCGCTGCCTGCACGGCGAGCCGGCCGAGGCGCACGTCGGTGGCGTCGATGACGTACCACGAACGCGTGGTGTCACCCGCCTTCGGCGTGTACGTAGGCACAGCGCTACCTCTCTTCTTTCGGGTTACTTACCCCGGTGACCCGGGCGCCGGTCAGGCGTAGGCGGTGAGTTGCTCTCGGCGACCGACATTGACCCGAGGACCCGTGCGTACCGCACGCCAACGTGGCAGCTTACCCGGCGGCGTCATCGCAGGTCAAAACGCCCTCGACCGAGCCGACGAGGTGACGCCACCGCAGCCGTCTCTCCACCGGCCGCGGTGGCGCCAGGTCCGGGGTCAGCCGCCCCAGGCGGTGGCGGCGCGCCGGTCGGTCGCGGCGACGTCGTCGGCGCCGTCGCGGACCGCGTTGCCCAGGCTGACCAGGATCTCGTTGAGCGCGGCGGCCGCCTGCTCCCAGCGGGCCTGCTCGAGCCGGTACGCCTCGGCGGCCTGCCGGGTCCACACCTGCTGCAGCGGCGCGATCTGGGTGCGCAGGTCGTCCAGCGCCGCGTTCAGCCGCGCCGCGGTGGCGTGGATCTCCTGGCGCACCGTGTACTCGATCTCGGCGAAGTTGTACGACAACACGTTGTCCACGGCACGCTCCTCACAGGTGGTTGGCGACGGCACCGATGTGGTGCGCATGGCTGTCGGCGGCTTCGCGCAGGGTCTGCTCGTTGAGCCGGATGGTCTCGGCGATGCGCTGCAGGGCGGCGTGCAACCGCAGCGACTCGGCGTTCCAGCGGTCGACGACGTCGCGGAAGCGGGCCGCCGCGACGCCACCCCACACCGACGGCGGCACGGTGCTCATCCGGCCGATGAACGACTGCAGCATCGCGCGGATCTCGTCGTTGCGCGCGTCGGTCCTGGCCGCCACGGCGGCCATCAGGTCGAAGTCGGTGTTCAGTGCGCCGGTCATGTGGGTCCTCTCATTCGGGTTCTTGTTGGGTTGGACGCAGCCCGGACGGGTTCGGTTCCACTTCGGTGTGAGTGTCGGCGCGGGTGTGAGCGGATCGGACCGCCCGGTCGCACACCTCGCGGATGTCCTCGGCGCGGCCCGGCGCGCTCTGGCACCCGATCGCGATGGCGACCCCGCCGTCGACGAGCACCGTCCACGCGACCTCCCGCTGCGCCCGCAGCTCCCGGTAGGTGACGGCGGCGCGGCCGGCGCGACTGCCCGCGGGGGTGAAGTCGACGAACACCTCCCCCGCCTCGGCGGCCAGCGCCGCGGTCAGCGTCTCGGCGGTGTGCGCGAGGTCCCGCTGTCCGCCCGCCTGGGTGAGGTGCAGCGCGAGCTCGGGGGTGTCCGGCGAATTCAGCTGCAGCCGAGCCGATCCCGGACCGGAGGTGATGCGCCGCACGGGCCAGGTGGCGGGGACGACGACGCCGACCCGGCCCTCCACCAGCAGCGAGCCGTCCTCCGGCGGCGCGGGGTGGGCGCGCACCGCGAAGCCGGCACCCACCACGAGGGCCGCCGCCGCGGTCGCCGCCATCCACGGGTGGCGTCGCGGCGTCGCGGGCGCGGCCGGGGCGCGGGCGGCCGCCGCGTGCGTGATCATCGCGCGGTCGGTGAGTCGGACCCGGGTTCCGTTGCCGCGCAGTAGGTTCAGCAACACTGCGGTGACGGGCTCGGCGGCCGCCCCGGCGGGCCGGTCGACGAGGACCTCGGGCCGGGCCCCGAGCGCGGCGAGCACCCTGCGGGCGGCCTCGGCGGGCCGGTTGTGCACCGCGATGACGAGTGGCCGGGCCCCGGGTTGCGCGACGACGACGAAGTCCGCGCTGACCTCGATGTCCGCGCCGAGGAGATCAGCACGCCGCAGGATCTCGGCGCCCCCGGCCGCGGCGCGCACCCTTTCCAGGCGCCGCGCCGGCCACCAGGTCGGGCACAGCACCGGCGTCGCGGCGTCGCAACCGGCGGTGGTCAACAGCTCGGCCCACAACTGTCCGGCCGGCACCGCGCGCTCGTCGACCAGGGCGAGTTCGTCGTCGATCGCCTCCAGTGCGGCCCAAACCAGCTCCGGATCAACCGGATTCGGCCCGACCACGGTCTCCGGGCCGACCTCGACGACCGTCACGGCGTCCATCCGAGCTGCACCAGCTGGTCGCCGTCGGCGCGGGTGATCAGGGTGGCCCGGCCCGGCGGCAACGGGGCCGGTCGCACCGAGCCGAGCAGCACCCCCTCGTCGGGGCTGGCGCTCATCATCAGCCCCGCGCAGCCGAGTTCCCGCATCCGGGTCAGCACGGGATCGAACATCGCGCGGCCCGCGCCGCCGGAGCGGCGGGCGACGATGAGGTGCAGGCCGAGGTCGGCGGCGTGCGGCAGCAGATCGGCGAGCGGGGTCAGCGGGCTGCCGGTGGCGGCGGACACCAGGTCGTAGTCGTCGATCACCAGGTAGATGTCGGGCCCGGACCACCACGAGCGCTCCCGCAGCTGCCGTTGGGTGACGGTGTCGCCGGGCATGCGTTCCTCCAGGCGGGCCAACAGCTTCGGCACCCGGCTGGTCAGCGCCGCCGGGGAGGCCGTGTAACCGGACAGGTGGTCGGTCTCGACGACCCCGAGCAGCGCGCGGCGGAAGTCGACGATCTCCAGTTGGGCCTGCGCCGGATCGGCGGTGCGGATGATCTCGCGGCACAGCAGCCGCAGCAGCGAGCTCTTGCCGCACCCGGGCTCCCCGAGTGCCAGCAGGTGCGGTTGGTCGGCGAAATCGAGTGTGACCGGCGCGAGTTCGCGTTCCCCGAGGCCGAGGATGATCCGGTTCCGGTCGGGTGCGGCGGCCACGATGTCGCGGTGGTCGATCTCGGCGGGCAGCAGTTCGATGCGCGGTGCGCGCTGACCGGGCCACGGCGTGCGCGCGGTCGCGGGTGAGGCGATGGCGAACTCGCGGCCGTCGGCGGTGATTCCGTGGCCGGGCGCGAGGTGGGTCAGCGTGCGGGCGCGTCGGCGGTCCATCTCGGAGTCGGCGGGATCGCCGAGGCGCAGCTCGATGCGAGTGCCGATCTGGTCCTTGAGCGCGGGCCGCAGCTCCGCCCACCGCGACGCGGTGATGACGACGTGGATGCCGTAGCCGAGGCCCGCGGCGGCCAGCGCGGTGATCGCGCCCTCCAGCGTCTCGTGCTGCTGACGCAGCTGCGCCCAGCCGTCGACGACGAGGAACACCTCGCCGTACCGGTCGTCGGCGCGGTTCTCCCGGCCGCGCAGCAGCGACTCCAGCACCGCGACGGTGCGGCGGCACAGGTCGGCGTCGCCGCGGCCGGCGACGGCGCCGACGTGCGGCAGGTCCGCCAGTTCGGACAGCGTGCCGCCGCCGAAGTCCAGGCAGTAGAACGTGACGTCGGCCGGGCTGTGCCGGGCGGCCAGGGCGGTGACCAGCGTGCGCACCGCGGTCGACTTGCCGGAGCGCGGGGCGCCGACGATCGCGACGTGCCCGGCGCCGCCGTCGAGCTCGGCCCGCAGCAGGTCGTAACGCTGGTGATACGGGCTGTCGATCAGGCCGATCGGCACGGTCAGGCCCGCGGTGTCCGCCGGGAGGGTGTCCACCGGCGGCGCCTGGGTCAGCGGCGGCAGCCAGACGCGATGTGCGGCCGGTCCGCGGCCACCCAGCCGGGCCAGCACGGTGTCGAGCAGGGTGGGTTCGTCGTCGGCCGGCGGCAACGGATCGGGTGCGGCGGCGGTGAACAGGGCGGGGCGCACGGCGTGGGAGCGGGGCCGCGGGCAGGGTCCGGAGACGTAGGCGGTCGAGAAGCGGGTGAGCCGCCCGTCGGCGGTCTGCAGGTAGCCCGCTCCCGGGGTGGCGGGCAGGTGGTGGGCGTCTGGAACGCCGAGCACGGCACGGGACTCGCTGGCGGAGAACGTCTTCAGGCAGATGCGATACGACAGGTGGGTGTCCAGGCCGCGCAGCCTGCCCTCGTCGAGCCGCTGACTGGCCAGCAGCAGGTGGATGCCCAGTGAGCGGCCGAGCCGCCCGATCGCCAGGAACAGGTCGGCGAAATCCGGGTGCTGGGTGAGCAGTTCGGAGAACTCGTCGACGACGACGAACAGTGCGGGCAGTGGCGGCAGCGGTGCGCCGCGGGCCCGCGCGGCGGCGTACTCCGAGGTGTTGGTGAATCCGCCTGCGGCGCGCAGCAGTTCCTGACGGCGGTGCAGTTCGCCCGCGAGGGCGTCGGCCATCCGGGCGACCAGGTGGGCCTCGTCGGCGAGGTTGGTGATCACCGCGGCGACGTGGTGACACCGTTCCAGACCGAGGAAGGTCGCCCCGCCCTTGAAGTCGACGAGTACGAGGTTGAGGACGTCGGGTGGATGGGCCGCGATCATCCCCAGCACCAGCGTGCGCAGAAACTCCGACTTGCCCGATCCCGTCGCGCCGACGCACAGTCCGTGCGGGCCGACGCCGCCGCGGGCCGCCTCGTTGATGTCGATGGTCACCGGTGATCCGTCGTCGCCGACACCGACGGGGACGGCGCGCAGCCCCGTCGTCTCGGCCCACAGCGTGTCGGCGTCGAGTCGCTCGGGTCCCGGGATGCCGGTCAGATCCCACCAACTGTGTCCGCTCGCGGTGCCCACGGCGGTCGCGCGGTGCGCCGCCAGCCGCCGCGCGCACGCCTCGGCCTGCGCCCGGGTGAGCGCGTCCAGCCTGGTGTCGGCGTCGAGGTGGGCGGGCGCCGGATGTGCGCCGATGACGACCACGCTGGTGCCCGGCCGCGGCGCGGGCACCCGGCCGCCGTCGACGATGACGACGGTGTGCGGCGCCGTACAACCGTGGTGTGGAAGCCATTTCAGCCAGTCCCACTCGTCGGGCGCATCGGTCACCGCGGTGACGGCCAGTGTGCCGGGTGCGTGCGCCACCGCGAGCTGACACACCATCGCCCGGACCAGTCGGCGCGCCCGGCGCCGGTCGCCGTGCACCGCCAGCAGCGGGTGCTCGATCAGCGACACCGTCACCGGCTGCCCGTCGAGCACCCCGCGGCGCCGCACCAGGGTGCGCATCGCCGCCACCGTCACCGGGTCCTGCTCCTGGGTGTCGTCGATGTCGGGTTCGCGCAGCGGCATCGTCGCCGGTCCGAGACCGACCCGCACACAGCAGAAGTCGTCCTCACCGGCGGTCCACATGCGGTCACCGCCCACCGCCGTCCACAGCGACTCCGGGCACGGGTGGCGGGTGTGGTTCGCGGTGTGCTGCGCGGTCGCCAGCGTCGCGAGCTCGTCGTCGACGCTGTCGAGGTAGCGCAGATAGCCGCGCCGGTTCTCGTCGATCTCGGCCGCGCGGGTCACACCTCCGCGCGCACCGTAGGCCATCGTGCCGAGCACCGACACCAGCATCATCACCGGGAAGAACAGGAACATCGGGCTGCGCCCGGCGCCCGACTGGACGTAGACGGCCACCATTCCGGCGGCGGCCACCAGCATCGCGACCGGCAGCAGCCGGGCCACCGGGTTGGCCGGTGTCGCCTTCGGCAGTGCGGGCGGAGGTTTCACAGGGACCATTGCCTGATCTGACGCGGCGGACCGGCGCCCGGTTCCATCCACAGGCCGCCCAATTGCCGCACGAGGGTCACCCGCGGCCGGGTTAGCGTGCCCTCGAGGGGGTTGCGATGTCAGATGCCCTGTGCCGCGTGCGGATTCACGCGAACAACGAAACATTCGATCGGACCGCCGATCTCGCGCTGCCCAGCGCGCTGTGTGTCGCGGACCTGCTGCCGTCGGTGGTCGAACTGCTGCACGGCGCGG
This sequence comes from Mycolicibacterium phlei, assembly GCF_001583415.1. Next base: position 1,432,800 of record NZ_CP014475.1, on the reverse strand, counting down.
TGAGCGCCCCGGCGCGCTGGCAGCTGCGCCGCGTCGGCGGCGAACCGATCGACGAGTCACTGACGCTGGCGCAGAACGGGGTTCGCGACGGTGAGGTGCTGTGGCTGACCGCCGACGAGGTGCCGCCGCCGGTCTGGTCGGATCTGGATGTCTGCCACACCCTCGCCGGTGCGGTGTGTGAGGCGGGGATGAGCCGCGGCCTGTGCATCGGCGCGAGCCTGGTGGCCGCGACGCTGGGCGCCGCGGCGCTGGTGTGGGCGGCGGACACCGCGGCGGTGGCGCTCGGCGCCGTCGTGACCGTCGCCGCGGTCGTGGCCGCGCTGCTGGCACACCGGGACGCGGCGCTGTGCGGGCTGTCCGGGGTGGTGGCGGTGCTGTTCGCCGCCGCCACCGGCGCACTCGCCGCGCCGGACGGGGCTGCCGCGTCGATGCTCGCCGGATCGGCTGCGGCGGCGGTGGCCGTGCTGGTCGTGCGGTGCACCGGGACGGCGGTCACGGCGCTGACCGCGCTCGCGGTGGCCGCGCTGTCAGGTGCTGGGGTGTCGGCGGCGACGCTGGTGTGGCACCTGCACCCGGTGACCTCGGGGGCGGTGCTCGCCGCGGGGTCGCTGGTGGTTCTGGGGGCGGCCCCGCGGCTGGTGATCGCCGTGGCGCGGCCCGGCCCCGACCTGACACCCGCGGCGGCGCGGCGGGTGCATCGCCTGCTCAGTGGGGTGGTGGCCGGCGCGGCGGTGGCGGCCTCGGCGGGTGTCCTGCTGGCGTTGTTGACTCGACCCGGGCTGTTCACAACGGCTTTCGCCGTCACCGTCGGGGCGGCGCTGATGTTGCGCACGCGGGTGCATGCGGACGCCGTGCGGCGCTGCGCGCTGGTGGTGTGCGGGCTGGCGGCGGTGGCGGGTGGATTCGTCGCGACGACGGTGTGGGCGCCGCAGCACGCGCACGGGTTGAGCCTGCTGGCGGTCGGGGCGGCCGCCGCGGCGGCTGGCCCGGTGGCGGGAGTCGGACCCGGCCCGGGGATGCGTCGTCTGGCCGAGGTGGGCGAGTACCTGGTGCTGGCGGCGGCGATTCCGCTGGCCTGTCTGGTGTCCGGGCTGTTCGGTCTGGTGCGCGGGCTGGCGCTGTCATGAGGCGGCTGGTGTACATCGGCCTGGTGGTGGTGCTCGTCGGGATGCTCGGTGCGTCACCGGCGTCCGCGGTGAGTCCGCCGGCTGTCGACAACTCGCTGCTGCCCGCGCCGAGCCCCGCGGTGCCGCCGACCGCCACCGAGCAGACCGAGGCCTGTGCGTCCGGCGCCGCCGCGGTCGCACCGCCGGCGGACAGTCAGCTCGCGGCCCTGGACCTGCAGGCGGTGTGGCCGCTCACGCGGGGCGCCGGTCAGACGATCGCGGTCATCGACACCGGTGTCGCACCGCACCGCCTGCTCCCCCGCCTGGTCGCAGGCGGCGACTACGTCTCCACCGGGGACGGCACCGACGACTGCGACGGCCACGGCACCGTCGTCGCGGGCATCCTCGCCGCCGTTCCCGAGCGGCCGGGCGCGTTCAGCGGTATCGCACCGGAGGCCACGGTGATCGCGATCCGCCAGTCCAGCACCAGATTCCGCGCCGCCGGCGCGACGGGCCCGGGTGGGTTCGGTGACGTGCGGACCCTGGCGCGGGCGGTGCGCACGGCGGCTGACCTGGGTGCGACGGTCATCAACATCTCCACCGTCGCGTGCGTCGACGCCGCCACCGGAATCGACGACCGGGAGCTCGGCGCCGCGCTGGCCTACGCGGTCGACGTCCGCGGGGCGGTCGTGGTGGCCGCGGCGGGCAACGTCGGCGCACCCGGACAGTGCCCAGGGCAGAACCCGACGACGCCGGGTCGGCCCGACTGGTCCGACGTCGACGTGGTGGTCAGCCCGGCCTGGTACGACGACCACGTGTTGACCGTGGGGTCGGTCGGCCCGGACGGCGGGCCGTCGGCGTTCAGCGCCGCCGGGCCGTGGGTCGACGTCGCCGCCCCGGGTGAGCGGGTGGTGTCGCTGGACCGCGACGGCGAGGGCCTGGTCGCCACGGTGCACCCGTCCGACGGCGAAACACCGCTTGCCGGAACGAGTTACGCCGCACCCGTGGTCGCCGGTGTGGCCGCACTGGTCCGGTCGCGGTTTCCCGCGCTGACCGCGCGGCAGGTGATGGCGCGCATCGAGGAGACCGCGCGCACACCGGCCGCCGGATGGGATCCGCTGGTCGGACACGGTGTCATCGATCCGGTGGCGGCGGTGACGGCCGGTGCGCCCGCCGAGGGCGCGGCGCCGCGACGGGTTCCGGTCGCCGCCGAAGACCCGCGACCCCAGCGACCGGCCGGTCGCGCCGCGTTCATCGGTGCCGCCGTCTGCCTGGCGGTGGTCACGGCGCTGGCGCTGATTCCGGTGTCGCGGAGGCCGCCTGGACGCTGAGCTCGGGCCCGCGGGGCAGGTGAGCGAGCAGCGGCCACGGCGCGGGCACCGGGTCCGTGTCGAGGCCCAGCCGGGTGGCCGCCTCGTCGTCGCGCACCCCGAACACCGTGCCGTCGGAGGTCAGCACATACCGCGGTCCGGTGGTGGCGCCGTCCCCGGTGACGCCGGCGGCGCGCAGGTAGGCGCTGCGCTGCGCGTCGAGGATCACCGCGTCGACCCTACCGCCCGCCCCGTCGGCCCACGCCAGCGGCACCGGCGGCGAGCCGGGCGGCAGCGCGGGCCCCGCCGTCACCGCGGTGTCGGCGCCCCCGCCGGACCACCGCGCGCACAGCACCGGATCGGAGCCGACCCCCGCCCGCTCCGGGAAATGACCGACCGACAGCTCGTCGCGGGTGGGCAGCGCCCCGACCGCGCCGGGTTCGACGGTGACGATCTCCCGGTGCCCGCCGGGGCGGGTGAACCGGATGAGGTCGGCGGCGACCGCGCCGACCCGCTGCACACCGCCGGGCAGCACGACGTAGTGGTCGAACCCGGCGGCGCGGGCGACCCGGATGACGGTGCCGACGTGCAGGCCGTGCAGTGGCGCCGGTCCGGGCCCGCCGATCCCGGGGATCGCGGGGGGCGCGATCGGCGCGACCTCGGGCAGGGCGTCCAGCAGCGCGCGGGACACCGGCCGGGGTGTGACGCCGTCGAGTCGCAGCGCGCGGACGACGGCCGGGTTTCGCAGGTCGACCCGCGCGCGCCGGCCGTCGTAGAGCAGGTAGGTCTCGCCGTCGGCGGTGACCAGCGCGCTGGTCGGCTGGCCGCCGGTGCCGGCGCCGACGATCACGGTGGTGGTCGCGGTGTCGTCTTCGCAGACCTGCCAACCGGATTCGTTCGCGGACAGCGGGGCACCGATCGCGGCCGGTGCGCCGGGGATGCCGACGGGCGCACCGCGCGCGGCGGAGGCCAGCGCTGAGGCGTTCACCAGGCGCGGGCTCTGCGGTGAGCCGGTGACGAGCCGGGCCGAGGTGAGGTTGGGGACGGGATGCAGTGTCTCGTCGACGCGGACGTACAGCGCGCCGGAGTCGCGCACCATGACAATCGGGTCGTCGCCGAGGGCGCCGCGGGGCGCCAGGTAGGCCAGCGCCGCGGCGGCCGCCAGGCCGATCGCGGCGAGCACACAGCCGGCGGCCAGCGATGTCGACTGGGCCCGCAGCGGATCGTCGAGCATGCGGACGTCGCCGCGCACCAGCGCGTGCGCCATCCGTCGCGTCAGGAACCGCTGCTCACCGATCTGCATTCTGGCTCGAGCCTATCGGCCCGGCGCAGGGGGTCGGCGCACGAAAATCCTTCAGCGCCAACGCGCCCACACGTAGGGCACCAGGGCGCGCAGGAAGTCGAGGTCGGGGCCGGGCCGCGCGTCGGCGAACGCCTGCTCGAAGTACTCTTCGGCCACCGACAGGATGCCCTCGGCGTACTCGGTGGTGAACGTCAGGCTGCCGTAGCCGTCCATCAGCTCGCGCACCGCGGTGACCATCTCCGGGGTGCGTTCGGATCGGTTGCGCCGCAGGTAGTCCCGCACCAGCGCGAGGTCCTCCCCCGTCGCCGTCGACAGCAGGTGCACCAGCGGCAGGGTGCGCTTGCCCTCGTAGAGGTCGCCGAGGATCTCCTTGCCGTACGACTGCTCGTCGCCGACGAGGTTGAGCAGGTCGTCGCGGATCTGGAAGGCCGCACCGAAGTGAAAACCGAAGCGCACCAACGGCGCCAGGTCCGCCGTACCGGCCGAACCCACCAGCGCGCCGACCCGCAGCGGGTGGATCGTGGTGTACCAGCACGTCTTGTGCATGATCAGCTCGAGGTAGTCGTCGGGCCGCAGATCCTCGACGTTGTCGGCCTGCCAGCCGAGTTCGATCGCCTGCCCCTCGAGCGTGCGCAACGCCATCATGTCGAACTCGTGCCACACCGCGTCGGCGAGGTCGGCGGGCAGCGACCGGGTCGCCCGGCGCAGCACCTGACCCGCGATGATGGCCAGACCGTCACCGGCGTTGAGCGCGGCGGGCATCCCGTGGGTGGCCGCCAGCGTCGGCCGTCCGCGCCGCATCTCGCTGCCGTCGGCGATGTCGTCGTGCACCAGAAAAGCGTTGTGCAGCAGTTCGATCGCCACGGCGATACCGAGCGCAGCGTCGGGTTCACCGCCGTACGCGCGGCAGGCCGACAGGCACAGCGCGGGCCGCAGGGCCTTACCGGGACGCGACGGGTACTCCCGCATCGGACCGTAGAGCCACTGCACCGGTTCACCGTCGGGGATCGCGTCGAGCATGGCCCGCCGCACCGACTTCGCGACACCCCGCAGGTGGGTGTCGACCTCGGCGACGAGCGTCTCGGTGGTGGTCACGGCAGCGGCGCGGCGACGACGAGTTCGATCGGCAGCCACACGTCGGGGTGCCCGTCGACGAGCAGCATGCCGCGGTACGTGCCCTGGGCGTCGCCGCCGTCGATGTCGATCGCGGTGGTGATCCCGCGGCTGCTGCGCGCCGGCAGCGGCACCAGGTCGGGTTCGAACCTCATCCGGTCGGCCCCGATCACCGCGCCGGTGTGCGAGAGCAGGTCACTGCAGCGCAACGCGACCTTGCCCATGTCGGTGGCTCCGCGGTTGTGCACCCACACCTCCGCGGTGGCCGGGCCCGCACCCGCGACGTACAGATCCACCTGACCGCTGGCCTGCACCGCGGAGAGGTCCAGGCTCGGGCCGGCGGCCGCCGCGCCGCCGGTGCGCGGCGCCGACACTCTCAGCAACTGATCCATGATCGTCCACCACGAGGTGACGAACGGCTCGAGCCCGCTGGCCCCGTACCGGTCGGTGTGGTTCGCCGCCGGCGGGGGCGCGCTGTCGGCCTGCCGCGACTCCAGTCCGGCGGCCGCCATCTGCACGAAACGGTCGACGAGTTCGCTGGCGGCGCGCAGCCCGTCGGCCTGAATCGCGCTCAGAGCACGCATGTTGGCGGCGGAGTCGAACACCGAAGCCCACGGAAGGTCGTTGCTCACGCGCCTGTCACCCCTCCCCGGTAAGCAGCGGAAACCTCCCGCCAATGGAGCACGATGTTGCCTGAATCACGCTATGCTAGCTGCGCAAATGTCGTGAGGCGGGGGCAAATGTCGACACTTCGGGCGATTCTGGAACTGCAGGGCTCCCTCGACAGGGCGGTGATCGAGACCCGGGATCCCCGTGTCGCCGAGATCGTCGACCGCTTCTTCCCCGGCAGTGCAGCAAACGCCGGCTGGTACTCCGAGCTCAAGGCGTTCCTGTTCCCCGACGGCGTTCCCGCCGGCCCGGACTCGGGCGGGCAGGCGCCGACCGGACCGGACCCGGTCCACGCACTGCAGGAGCTCTTCTCCGACGCCCCCGACACCGGCGGCGCCGCGGGCATCGCCCCCACACCGTCGGCCCCGCCGCTGACCGCCCCGGAGGCGTCCCGGTTGATGTACGCGCTCGGCGCGGTGGTGCACCTGACCAGAAACGCGCCCGCCGACGTCGAGCTGCCGTTCGCCGATCCGACCGCACCCCAGCCGCGCATCCAGGGACTCACCGACAGCGCACCCGGCGGCAGCCCCGTCGACCGCCTGCTCGAGCTCGTCGCCCCCGAGCGGGGCGGCGGTTTCCCGACCCTCGATGCCACCCACACCGCCGCTCCGACCGGCGCGGACCTCGGGGAGCTGTTCGCCACCCGGCTCACCGGATGGCAGGACTGGCCCACCGTCACCGAATCGCTGGCCGGAGGTGCGTTCCTGCGCTCCGACATCGCCGCGGTGCCGCTGTGCGTGCCGTCGGTGATCACCGTCGACGGCATCGAATCCGTCGTCGTCGACACCGAGTTCACCTCGACCGAGGTGTCGCTGAACCAGCTCAAAGCCGTTGTCGATCCGAACAACTGGGACGACAACTACCCGGACTTCTTCCGCTCCATGGACTACCGGGGGCTGCGCCCCGACAGCTGGCGGCGGGTGCTGGAGACGGTCGGGCTGGCGGGCAGCCGCCAGCTGGTCACCAAGCTCAAGTACCTCAAGACGACGGTGTCGCCGACCGAGGCGCGCCTCGACTACGACCTCTGCGACCCGGCGCCCGACCCGGAGGGCGACGGCGTGATCACCGTCGACCGCGGGTTCATCAACATGTGGGCGCCGCAGGGCGATCCGACCGTCCCACCCGTCACGGTCCGGACCCGCAAGGTCGCCCACATCACCGGGCTGCGGCCGTACACGATGGCCCGCTTCGTGTGCATCTTCGGCTACGGAAACGCGGCCGTCGAGATGCTCTGCGGCAACGCGTGCAAGGACCCGCTGCCGCCGGGGCTTCGCCCGTGGGAGGACCCGGCAGACGAACAGCCGTCCGCCGGCGCGACGACGATGGCCGCCGCATCGAAACCCCACCCGCAGAACAGCGTTGCCTCGACGACGATCACCATGCTGGCGCAGTGTTTCGAGGAGGTGACCGCCAGCCAGTTCGACCTCGCCGACAAGTGGATGTCGGGCAAGCTGACCCTCGACGAGCTCGCCAAGCACAGCGCCGACGTGACCGCACGCATCGCCGGCGAACCGTTCCGCATCATGGCCGCCATCGCGAAGGGTAAGGGGCCCGGCAAATGAGCACACCGATCGGCGAACAGACCGCCGTGGCGCAGAAGGTCGTCGCGGACGCCAAGAAGCTGTGGCTCGACGCGGCCGCGCAGAGCGACTCCGCGGAGGGCCTCGGCATCGACGGGCGGATCGCGCTGGTGCACGGTCTGGTCGACCTGTGGGTGAAGGGCTGTGTCACCTGGCTGGACCTGCTGCTCAAGAACGGCGCCGCGTTCTTTCCGGGCACCGCCCCGGCCGCCGCGCCGCTGCCGTCCGAACCCGTCACGGTGGCCCCGAAACCGTTCACCCGCACCGTCGAGTGCGCCTGCCCCCTCGAGCGGGTCGGGCAGCCCGCGGTCAAGATCCCGACCAGCGCGGTGGCGTTCGAGCCGGCGGTCCTGCCGCCGGGACACACCGAGTTCCGGCTGGTGCTGACCAACCACTCCTTCGTCGGCGCGAACTACACCGCCACGATCAGGCTGACGCCCAACGCCCCGGGTCCCGACGTCGCCGCTGAGGATCTGGTGCCGGAGGAAAAGGTGGTCACCGTCGGATTGTGACCGACCACAAGTCCGCCGCGATCGACGAACTGCTCGACCGCGCGATTCAAGCGATCAACGAGGGTGACCGCACCACGGCCGACGCGCTCGCCGGGCAGATCCTCGCCGTCGACGGCGGCAACAAAGACGCCGAGGACCTGCTGCGCGCACCCGACGACGGCGGCGAGATCCGGCGTCTGACAATCCTTTTCGCCGACCTGGTGGACTCGACCGCGCTGTCCAACCGGATCGAGCTGGAGACCTACCGCACCGTCGTGGGCCGCTACCGCGACGAGGTGATCCGCATCGTCAACCACTACGAGGGCCACCTCGGATCCACTAAGGGCGACGGTCTGCTCGCGGTGTTCGGGCATCCGATCGCGCACGAGAACGACGCGCACCGTGCGGTCTACGCCGGCCTGGACATCGTCCGCGCGGTGCACGCGCTCAGCTCCCGCGTGCAGGCGCGGTTCGGGTTCGACATCGACGTCCGCGTCGGTGTGCACCGCGGACTGGTCTATCTGGACATCCCGCAGGACGACGTGTACGGCCTGGGCGCCAACGTCGCGGCGCGGGTGTGCAGCATCGCAGGCGCGGGCACCGTCGCGGTGTCCGGTCCCATCGAACGGGTGGTGCGCGACTCGTTCGAACTGGCCGCCAACGATCCGCAGCCGGTCAAGGGGGTGCCCGACCCGCTGCAGACCCACCGGGTGGTCGGCGACCGCGACCTGGTCATCACCCCCACCGGGCCGCTGGTCGGCCGCGACGCCGAAGTGGCGCACCTGCAGCAGAGTTGGGCGGCGGCCACCGCGGGCACGCTGTCCACCCCCGGCGTCGCGTTCCTCGGCGAGGGCGGCATCGGCAAGACCCGGCTGGCGCAGGTGGCGGTCGAGATGGCCCAGCGCGACGGCGCGGTGGTGCTCGCCCTGTTCGGCTCGCCGTTCCACGCCCACATCGGCCTGCGCCCGGTTCGGCGGCTGCTCGAGCGCCGCTGCGGCATCAAACGCGAGTCCGATCCCGCCGAGCGGCTACGCCGGTTGTCCGCCGAGATGACCCAGCGCGGACTGGATCCCGACACCATGGTGCCGCTGCTGGCGCCCGTGCTGGGCATCGCACCGGAGAGCGGATACCAGTCCGCGCGCGCCGCCGGCCTCAGACTGTTCAGCCGGATCATCCGCGCGGTGCGCGACTACCTGTACGCGTGCATCGGCGACGGCCCGGCGTTGATCCTGGCCGACGACATGCACTGGTTCGACGAGGACACCGTCGAGTTGGTGCAGACCGTGCTCGCCGAGGCCGACGGCCGGGTGATGCTGGCGATCACCGGCCGCGAACTGCCCGAACTGCCCAACACCACGGTGTTCGAGGTCGGCCCGCTCACCGGCGCCGACGCCGACAGGCTGGTCCAGACACTGCATCCGGGGCTGCGCAGCGAGGCCCGCGTCGCGGTGCACCGCCGCTGCGACGGCATCCCGCTCTACATCGAGGAGGTGGTGGCCAAACTGCGGGAGGACACCGCCGACCCGGACAGCTCCGACCAGTCCGCGCAGGTGCCCGACACTCTCTACGAGACCCTGTTCGCGCGGCTGCGGTCCGGCCGCGACACCCTCATCGTGGTGGAGGCGGCCGCGATGATCGGCAGCCGCTTCGACCGCACACTGCTGCAGGCGGTGCTCGACATCGCCCCCGACGAGCTCGGCGAGATGCTCGACGAGCTCACCCGCGCAAGGGTTTTCGCCCCCACCGACGCGGGCAGTCTGCGGTTCCACCACGAGCTGCTGCGCGAGGTGGCCGCCGAGGTGTCCCCGCCGAGTGTGCGCCGCCGACTGCACAGCCGCATCGCCGACGCGCTGGCGGGCGCCCGCACCGACGCGGTGCCCGAATGGTCTTTGGTGGCACACCATTACGAGCTCGCGCAGCGCTTCGACGAGGCGGCCGCCGCGCACCGCGAGGCCTCGGCGGACGCCCGCCGGCGCGGCGCGCTGAACGAGGCCCGTACCCATCTGACCCGCGCACTGGACGCCATCGCCCAGATGCCGCCGGGTCCGGTGCGCGACCACAAGGAGATCTCCACCCGGCTCGACGCCGGGTTCCTCGCGTCGACCGCGCAGGGCCACTCCAGCGCCGAGGCGGCCGCACAGTTCGAACGCTGCCTGGAGCTGATCGGCAGCAACCCGGGTCCGGAGTTGTACGCCACCCTCGACGCGCTGTGGGTGTACTACACCGCCCGCGGCGACCTGCGCCGCGGCGCCCAGCTGGCCGAGGCGCTGGGCGCCAAGCTCGAACAGCGCGCCCGGTACAGCCGCGGCACCGCGACGACGATGGGCATCCTGGCCGGCTTCCGCGGCGACTTCCACGAGTCCCGTGAATGGCTGGAACGCGCCGTCGACGGCGTCGACGACGACCCGCTGTCCCAATCGGTGACGTACTACGGGCCCAACGACCCGATCGGCGGCACCTACTCGTTTCTCGCGTTCACCCGGTTCATGCAGGGCGATCTGCGCGGCAGCGAGACGGCGCTGCAGCGGATGGAGGTGCGCAGCCACGCGGTGGGGTTCCCGCGGGGCGCGTTCAGCCTCTGCTACGGCCGCTCGATCGAGGCTTTGATCCGCGCGGAGACGGGCGACGCCGCGCGCAGCGCCGCGCTGGCCGCCGAGTTGACCCGGCTGGGAAAGCAGTACGACTTCGACGAGTGGGTGATGGTGGGCTGGACGCAGGAGACCGTCGCGGCGGCGCTGCTCGCCCTCGACGATGGGGCACCGGACCCCGCCGCGCTCAGATCTCTGATCGAGACCATGACCAACGTCGTGCAGACGTGGCGGCTGGCCGACGTCAAGACCTTCCTGGCCGCCTACGACGCCGTGCTGGCCCGGCTGCTCATCGCGGCGGGCGATCTGGACGCGGCCCGCGCGCACCTCGACATGGCGCTGCAGATGGGCGCGGACACCCTGATGCAGTTCTACGACGCCGAGCTGATGCGGCTGCGCGCGCGGACGCTGGACCCGGCCGCCGGGCACGCGGTGCTCGAAGAGGCGATCGCCCTGGCCCGCAGGCAGGGCGCGCACATCTTCGAGATTCGGTGCGCTGCAGATGCTTTCAGGTTAGCGGGCGAGCCCGCGCGGACCGACCTGAAACGGGCGTGCCGGCTGGTGCCCGCCGAGCAGACCTGGCCCGACCTCGCCGACGCGCGCGCCCTACTGCGGTGACCCGGCGGCGCGGCCGGGTGGCCATCCTGGGCGGCGGTATGGCCGGGCTGAGCGCGGCATGGCGGCTCAGCGAACCCGGGTGGCGGGACCGCTTCGAGTCGATCACCGTCTATCAGCGCGGCTGGCGGCTCGGCGGCAAGGGCGCGTCCAGTCGCGGCCCGCACGGACGCATCGAGGAGCACGGCCTGCACGTGTGGCTCGGCTGCTACGACAACGCGTTCGCCCTGCTGCGCGAGTGCTACGCCGAACTCGACCGGCCGACAACCGATCCCGACTGCCCCATCCAGACCTGGGAGCAGGCGTTCGGCCCGTCGCAGCACCTCGGCATCGCCGACCGGTTCGGCGCGGACTGGCTGGTGTGGCCCGGGGAGTTCGCGCCCACGAGCGGCCTGCCCGGCGAACCGGACAGCACCGGCCGTGAGTTCACCGCCGTCGACTTCGTGCGCCGCGCATTGGGCCTGGTGCGCGACTTCGCCGCATCGCTGGACGGCGACGACGACACCGCCGAATGGCTTGACGTCGTCCGCTACGGCGTCACCGCTGTGCTGGCCGCACTCGCCACACCCGGTGTCCCCCAGTCGATCACAACGGATCCGCTGAACCGGGCGCTGGAGGCGGTACGCGCCGCGCTCGACTACGAGAACCGGCCCGCGCACCGTCGCGTCTGGCTGTTCCTGTCCCTGGAGACCGCGACCGCACGCGGCATCATCGCCGACAACCTGGTCACCGATCCGCGCGGCTTCCGCGCCATCAACGACGAGGACTTCTGCGCGTGGATCCTGCGTCACGGCGCGCATCCCGACGTGCTCGACTTCCCGTTGATCCGTGGGCTCTACGACATGGTGTTCGGCTACCAGGACGGCGATTTCGACCGCCCGGCGTTCGCCGCCGGGGTGGCGCTGCTGCTCACCGGGATCGCGCTGTTCCAGTACCGGGGCGCGTTCTTCTGGAAGATGACCGCCGGGATGGGCGACGTGGTGATCGCCCCGCTGTATCAGGCGCTGCGCCGCCGCGGGGTGCGGTTCGAGTTCTTCCACCGCGTCGACGCCCTGCACCTCGACGACCGCCGCCAGGCGATCGAGGCGGTCACCGTCGGCAGGCAGGCCCACCTCGCCGACGGGGTCGACGAGTACCAGCCGCTGGTCCGCGTCGGCGGGCTGCCCGTCTTCCCGGACCGCCCGCTGGCCGACCAGCTCGCCGCACCGGTCGCCGACGACCTGGAGTCGCATTTCGGGGTCCGCGCCGACGTCGAGACCCGGGTGCTGCGCCGCGGGGTGGACTTCGACCACGTCGTGCTGGCCGCCTCGCTGGGCATGGTGGAGCTGATCTCGGGTGAGCTGATCGCCGACAGCCCACAGTGGCGGGAGATGTGCACCCACATCAGAACCGTTGCGACACAGGCATTCCAGCTGTGGCTGCGACCTGAGGAGAGCGAGCTGGGCTGGACCCTGCCCGGGGTCACCACCAGCGGCTACGTCTCCCCGTTCGACACCTGGGCGTCGATGCCGCAGACGCTGTGGGCCGAGCAGTGGCCGGATCCCGGGACGCCGCGCACCGTCGGCTACTTCTGCGGGGCGCTGGCCGCGCCGTGGCCGCCGCCCACCGCACCGGACGCCTACGTCGCGGCCTGCAGGCAGGCGGTGTTCGACGCTGCCGTCGACTACCTCGACAACCACGTCGGCCTGTATCTGCCCGGCGCCGTCACCGAGGGCGGCTTCGCTTGGGATCTGCTGGTCGGCGCCGACGGCCGGGTGGGCGCTGACGCGCTGGCGACCCAGCACGTCAGCGTCAACATCGACCCGTCCGACCGCTATGTGCAGTCGGTGCCCGGGTCCGACCGGTACCGGCTGCGCTCCGACGAGAGCGGATACGACAACCTCGTGCTGGCCGGCGACTGGACCGACTCGGGGTTCAACGCCGGCTGCATCGAGGCCGCGGTGGCCTCCGGGTTGCAGGCGGCCAACGCGCTGCTCGGCCGCGGCCACCGCTACCGGATCCGGGGTTTCTATCTGCCCTGAGGTCAGCGCAGCCGCGCGGTGCGCACCGTAACCCCCGCGGCGGCAAGGCGGTTCAGCAGCACGTCGCCCATCGCCGCGGCCGGGGTCAGCACCCCGAAGCGCTGCGGCAGCCGGTCACGGTCTGCCACCAGCGCCAGCGCGCTCTGCCCGAGCAGCACCGCCGTCGCCGCGTAGCCCGGGTCGCCGTGCTGCGCCACCGCCGCCACGTACCGCGCGCCGCGCGTCGTGGTGGTGTAGGTCTCGACCAGGTAGTCGCCGCGCGCCGGCGCGTCGCCGGGCGGCTGCGGGATCAGGCTCTCCAGCAACCCGGGTGGCGCCAGCCTCAGGTAGGCGCCGCCGAGCCGGGAAGCGCCGGTGATGGTCGCGTTGGTCATCATCGCCATCGCCGGTGCGGCGGGCGAGGATCCCATGCTCGCGGTCTCGGTGTAGCGGAACCGGCGGCCGTACCGCCAGCCCAGCAGCGCGTTGGTGCGGCGCACGCAGCGGGTGTTGTACAGCGCCATCAGGTAGCCGCTCGTCCACAGCCCGGCCAGTTCGGGTGCGATCTCCTCGCCCCGGCGCAGCGAGATGTCCGGTTGCGGACCGAGATCCGGCTCGGCGTCGCGGCGCGGGCTCAGCCCGTACGGGTCGTCGAGCAGCGCCCGCACCGCGGGATCGCCGAAGCCGCTGCGCATCAGCTCGAACATGGTGTCGACGGTGCCGCGGGAGAAGCCCATCGCGTAGGTGGCCGAGCGCAGCACGAACGTGGTGTCGGCCAGTTCACCGGTGTCGTCGGCGGCCGCCGCGCGGTGCAGCGCGTAGACCGTCAGATCCGAAGGGATGGAATCGAATCCGCAGGAGTGCACGATCCGCACCCCGGCCCGCTCGGCGGGCCCGTGGTACCGGTCGATGCTGCGCCGCACGAACGGCACCTCCGCGGCCAGGTCGACGTAGTCGGCGCCGCCGGCCACACACGCCTCGACCACGGGCAGGCCGTGCGCGGCGTACGGCCCGACCGCGCTGATCACCACCCGTGCCCGATCAGCCAACCCTTGCAACACATCCGGGCGGTCGGCGGCGGCGATCACCGGCCAGCTGCGGGCCTCACCGGGCAGCGAGGACCGCAGCGCGTCGAGACGCTCCGCACTGCGGCCGGACAGCGCGACCCGCACCCCGGCGCGCGCCAGGTAGGCGGCGGTGAGCCTGCCGACCGCCCCCGTCGCGCCGTAGAGCGCGATGTCGATATCGCGCCGGGTCTCCCCCACGGCGCAGACGCTACCCGCTCAGCCCTCTTTCGCGCGCCGTTCGCGGTAGGCCGCGACGTGCTGGCGGTTGCCGCAGTTGCCGGTGTCGCAGAACTTGCCGGACCGGTTGCGCGACAGGTCGATCAGCACCGCCTCGCAGTCCGAGGCCGCGCAGGTCTTCAGGCGGCGCAGTTCGCCGCCGCGGATCAGGTCGGCCAGCGCCATCGCCATCTCCGCGCCCATCCGCTGCCACAGCGGGTCGTGGATGGACGCCAGGTGCAGGTGCCATTCGGGCATCTCGGGATGGCGGGTCAGCCACGGCGAGGCCTTGGTGTCGGCGAGCAGCGCGTTGACCAGCCCGACGACACGCTCCTCGTCGTCGGCGGCCGCCCAGATCTTGCCGAGCCGCTTGCGCAGCCGGTGCACCGACTCGAGTTCGGCGTCGTCGTAGTCGCGGCGGCCGGTCCAGCCGTAGGCGTCGAGGAAGGCGTTCAGCGCGGACATCTCGCCGAGCTGCTCACCGTCCACGCGGTCGCTGTTGACCAGCGCACACGCCGCCCGCAGTGTGAGCTCGGTGTCATGACTAAAACGCATTTGACTCATGACGCCTTCCGTCATTAATGTCATTACCAAAGCTCATTTTACTCATTACACACTTCGGGAGGCGGTCATGGCCGTGGCGGAGACCGGTGCGCGTCCGGCCACAGATCACTTTCGGCTCGGGCTGATGCTCGCCGTGGGCTCTGCGCTGGCGTTCGGCAGTTCGGGCCCGTTCGCCAAGGCGCTGATGACCGCCGGCTGGAGCCCGACCGCGGCGGTCGTGGCCCGGCTGGCGGGTGGCGCGCTGGTGATGGCGGTCGTCGCGACGATCCTCAAGCGCGACTGGATCCGCGAGGCGCTGCGCCACCCGGGGATCGTGCTGGCCTACGGCGTGATCCCGATCGCCGGCGCACAGCTCTTCTACTACAACGCCGTGGCGCATCTGTCGGTCGGCGTGGCCCTGCTGCTGGAGTACACCTCGCCGGTCATCGTCGTCGGCTGGGTCTGGGCCACCACCCGGCGCCGCCCCACCACCTTGACGCTGGCCGGCGTCGCGCTGGCGATCGCCGGGATCATGCTGGTGCTCGACGTGTTCGCGGGTGCGCACATCAACCTGGTCGGCGTGGGCTGGGGCCTGGCCGCGGCGGTCTGCGCCGCCTGTTACTTCGTGCTGTCGGCCAAGACGGCGCACGGCGCCGACGGCGAGGGCATCGACCCGGTGACGCTGTCGGCGGCCGGGCTGGTCGTCGGCTCGGCCGCGGTCACGCTGCTCGGGATCAGCGGTGCGATGCCGCTGAGGTTCACCGCCAACGACGCCGTGGTCGCCGGGTTCACGGTCTCGTGGCTGGTTCCGGTCGTCGCGCTGGGCGTCATCGCCACCGCGGTCGCCTACACGCTGGGCATCATGGGCATCTCCCGGCTCCAGCCGCGGTTCGCGTCGCTGGTCGGACTGTCCGAGGTGATGTTCGCGGTGCTGGCGGCGTGGGTGCTGCTCGGCGAGGCGATGACCGCGACGCAGGCCGTCGGCGGCGCCATCGTGCTGGCCGGCCTGGCGCTGGCCCGCGCGGGCGACCGGTCCGAGTCCGCCGAGGCGCTCACCGAGGTCACCTGGCCCGACGGTCCGGCAGGCGAGCCGAGCACGGACAAAGTGCCCTGCTAGGCAGCGGACACCCGGGTATGTGAGTATGTCGGCGTGACTTTGCTGCGCGCCCGGCTGTCCGCCGTCGTCGCCGCGGTCGCCGTTCTGGCCGGCCCGGTCCCGCTGGCGACAGCCCAACCCGGCCCTCCGCCCGGCCCCGTCGACCCTGGTCACGGTGCGGGCGCCGATCCGGGACCGGTCGCGGCCCCGGCGCAGCGGCCGGGGTGCCCGGACATCGAGGTGATCTTCGCCCGCGGCACCAACGACACCCCCGGCCTCGGCACGCCCGGCGACGCGTTCGTCAACGCGCTGCGCGCCATGGTGCAGGGCCGCAGCGTCAACGGCTACGCGGTGAACTACCCGGCGTCCTACGACTTCCTGGCCGCCGCCGACGGGGCGATCGACGCGACCAACCGGGTGGCGTACATGGCGCAGAACTGTCCGCAGACCCGCCTGGTACTGGGCGGCTACTCGCAGGGCGCCGCGGTGGTCGACATGCTCGCCGGGGTGCCGCCGCTGGGCAACAAGGTCGGGGCGGTCGGCTCGGCGCCGCCGCTGCCCGCGAGCCTGCTGCCCAACGTCGCCGCCGTCGCCGTGTTCGGTAACCCGTCCGCCAAGTTCAGCCTGCCGCTCACCCGGTCGGTGTTCGCGGGCCGCGCCATCGATCTGTGCAAGGACGGCGACCCGATCTGCTCGCGGGGCCGAAATCCGTTCGCGCACGACGACTATGTGAGCGCCGGGCTGACGCAGCAGGCCGCCAGCTTCGTCGCGAGCCTGGTCTGACCGAATTCCGCACCGGCCCGGATATCATCTGAGCCCGTGAGGTTGCGCGTACTCGTCTCCGCCGTAACCGCGGCCGCCGCGTGTGTGCTGCCGTTCCTGTCGACGCCGGCCGCCGCGGCGCAGGAGTGCTCCGATGTCGTGGTGGTGTTCGCTCGCGGGACCGGTGAGCCGCCCGGCATCGGCCGGGTCGGCCAGTCGCTGGTCGACGCGCTGCGCCCGCAGATCGGCGGCCGCACGCTGACCGCGTACGGGGTGAACTATCCCGCCAGCTACGACTTCACGCTGGCCACCGACGGCGCCGCGGACGCGTCGGCGTTCATCGACAACCTCTCGCGGAACTGCCCGAACAGTCGGGTCGTGCTCGGCGGGTTCTCGCAGGGCGCCGCCGTGGTCGACATGCTCGCCGGGGTGCCGCCGCTGGGCGACGGGCTCGGCACCATCGGACAGCCACTGCCTGCGGGGCTGGCGCAGAAGGTCGCGGCGGTCGCGGCGTTCGGCAACCCCGCCGCGAAGTTCGGCAAGCCGATCACCTCGTCGCCGATGTTCGCAGGCCGGGCCATCGACCTGTGCACCAACGGCGATCCGATCTGCTCGCCGGGCCGCAACCCGTTCGCGCACAGCGACTACCACGCGATGGCCGTCGCGGCGGCGAACTTCGTTGCCCCGCTGCTGTAGCGGACCGCGACTTTTCGGGCACGTCGATTCGATCCGATAAGATCGGCGGGGTGCAACCTGATCTTGTTGGCCGTCTGCGCCGCCGCGGTTCCACCGTCGCCGGCGCCATCGTCATCGCCATCGCAGGATTGCTCGCCCCGTCGGTTCTGCCCGGCACACCCACCGCTGTTGTTCCGACTGCCGCCGCGGCCTGCCCCGACGCCGAGCTGATCTTCGCCCGGGGCCGCACCGAGCCGCCCGGACCCGGAGCGATCGGCAACGCGCTCATCGGCGCGATCCGCAGTAAGACCAAGAAGAACGTCGCGCTGTACTCGGTCGCCTATCCGGCCGACTACCAGGTCGACATCGGCGCCAACGACATGAGCGCGCGCATCCAGGACATGGCCGCCCGCTGCCCCGACACCCGGCTGGTGCTGGGCGGCTACTCGTTGGGCGCCGCGGTCACCGACGTGGTGCTGGCCGCGCCGATCGCGGCGTTCGGCTTCAAGAACCCGCTGCCGCCGGGCATGGACCGCCATATCGCCGCGGTCGCGCTGTTCGGCAACGGCATCGCCTGGGTGGGGCCGATCACCAACTTCAACCCGCTCTACAACGAGCGCACGATCGAGCTGTGCCACGGCGCCGACCCGATCTGCAACCCGGCCGATCCGGAGACCTGGCAGGCCAACTGGCCCGACCACCTGGCGCGCGCCTACATCAACGCCGGCATGGTCAACCAGGCCGCCGACTTCATCGTCGCCCGTATCTAGCGGCGCTATTTGTCGAGGATCCGCAGATCGCGGGTGATGTGGGTGCGGGCTTCGAGCTCGTCGTCGGGCGGGTAGTCCACCCCGACCAGCGTGAGCCCCTGCGGCGGGGCCGCGGCGAACTCGCTGGAGCGCCGGTCGGCGGTCAACAGCCCTGCCAGCCAACCCGGTTCGCGGCGGTGCTCGCCGACGGCCAGGATCGCCCCCACCAGCGAGCGCACCATCGACCAGCAGAACGCGTCGGCGGTGACGTGTGCGGTGACGCGGTGGCCGTCACGGGTCCAGTCCAGCCGCTGCAGTTCCCGAATCGTGGTGGCGCCCTCGCGGTGCCGGCAGAACGCCGCGAAGTCGTGCAGCCCGAGCAGCGGCCGCGACGCCTCGTTCATCGCATCGACGTCCAGCGGTCGCGGCCAGGCCGTGACGAACCGGGTGTCCTGCGGCTCCACCCCGTACGGCGCCGTCGACAGCCGGTACGTGTAGTGCCGCCGCAGCGCGGAGAACCGGGCGTCGAAACCCGCTGGGGCACGGACGATGTCGAGCACCCGCACGTCACCGGGCAGCAGCCGGGCCAGCCGCCGCACCAGCGGGGTGAACTCGGCGTCGCCGGGCCGGGTGGTGCGCGGATAGGCGCGCGGCAGCGCGTCGGCGGGGATGTCGGCGTGGGCCACCTGAGCGGTGGCGTGCACCCCGGTGTCGGTGCGGCCGGCCGCGCGCAACTGGATCCGGGTGCGGAACACCGTCGACAGCGCGTCCTCGATCACCCCGGCCACGGTGCGTTGACTCGCCTGCACCGCCCAGCCCGCGAAATCGGTTCCGTCGTAGGCGATGTCGAGACGAAGACGAACAACCCCGCCACCGGGGGCGGTGACGGGGTTGTTCACTGAGTCGTCAGGACTACTTGTCGGCATCCTTGTCGGCTTCGCCCTCGGCGGCCTCGGCGGCGGGAGCCTCAGCGGTCTCCTCGGCCTTGGCTTCCTCAGCCGGAGCCTCCTCGGCCTTGGCTTCCTCAGCCTTGGCCTGCGAAGCCGCGGCACGGCGCGCCCGGTTGGCCTCGTCGGTCACCGTCTTCTCCCGCACCAGCTCGATGACCGCCATCGGGGCGTTGTCGCCCTTGCGGTTCTCGACCTTGATGATGCGGGTGTAGCCGCCGTTGCGGTCGGCGTAGAACGGCGCGATCTCGGCGAACAAGGTGTGCACGACGTCCTTGTCGCGGATCTTCTTCATCACCTCGCGCCGGTTGTGCAGCGCACCCTTCTTGGCGTGGGTGATGAGCTTCTCCGCATAGGGCCGCAACGCCCTCGCCTTGGGCTCAGTCGTCTTGATGCGGCCGTGCTCGAAGAGCGACGTGGCCAGGTTGGCCAGAAGGGCCTTCTGGTGCGAGGACGACCCGCCGAGGCGAGGGCCCTTGGTGGGCTTGGGCATTGCGACTTCTCCTATGTGGGGCCGACCCCCGTATCAGGTAGGGCCGGGACGAAATTAACTTAGAGCTGTTCGGTTTCGGCGTAGTCCTGGTTGTCGTCCAGGTCGTAGCCGGCATCGCTGTTCCAGGTGCCGGTGGCGACGTCGTAACCGGCAACCTCGGACGGATCAAACGTGGCCGGGCTGTCCTTCAGCGACAGACCCAGCTGGTGCAGCTTGATCTTCACCTCGTCGATGGACTTCTGGCCGAAGTTACGGATATCCAGCAGGTCGGACTCCGTGCGGGCCACGAGCTCGCCCACCGTGTGCACACCCTCGCGCTTGAGGCAGTTGTACGACCGCACCGTGAGGTCCAGGTCGTCGATCGGCAGCGCGAACGCCGCGATGTGATCGGCCTCGGTCGGCGACGGCCCGATCTCGATGTGCTCGGCGTCGGCGTTGAGTTCCCGTGCCAGGCCGAACAGTTCGACGAGGGTGCCACCGGCCGACGCGAGCGCGTCGCGCGGGCTGATCGAGGCCTTGGTCTCGACGTCGATGATCAGCTTGTCGAAGTCGGTGCGCTGCTCGACGCGGGTCGCCTCCACCTTGTAGGTGACCTTGAGCACCGGCGAGTAGATCGAGTCGATCGGAATCCGACCGATCTCGGCACCCGACGCCTTGTTCTGCACGGCGGGCACGTAGCCGCGGCCGCGCTCGACGACGAGCTCGACCTCAAGCTTGCCCTTGTCGTTGAGGGTGGCGATGTGCATCTCCGGGTTGTGCACCGTGACACCGGCGGGCGGCACGATGTCGCCCGCGGTGACCTCACCCGGACCCTGCTTGCGCAGGTACATGGTGACGGGCTCGTCCTCCTCCGAGGAGACGACCAGGCCCTTGAGGTTCAGGATGATGTCGGTGACGTCTTCCTTGACGCCCGGCACCGTGGTGAACTCGTGCAGCACACCGTCGATGCGGATGCTGGTGACCGCCGCGCCCGGGATGGACGACAGCAGGGTGCGCCGAAGTGAGTTGCCCAGGGTGTAACCGAAACCCGGCTCCAGCGGCTCGATGACGAACCGGGACCGATTCTCGGACACCACCTCTTCGGACAGGGTGGGGCGCTGAGAGATCAGCATCTTTTTCTTTCTCCTTCTCGGCAACCGCTATTTGATGCCGCTTAGGGGGATCCCGGGGGCCGGCGGCCCCCGGGAGGTGTGTTACTTCGAGTAAAGCTCGACGATCAGCTGCTCGGTCAGCGGGACGTCGATCTGGTCGCGCGTCGGCAGCTGGTGCACCAGGATGCGCTGACGCTCGCCGACGACCTGCAGCCACGACGGGATCGGCCGCTCACCTGCGGTCTCCCGCGCGATCTGGAACGGCAGCGTGTTCAGCGACTTCTCCCGGACGTCGATGATGTCGTACTGCGACACCCGGTAGCTGGGGATGTCGACCTTGACACCGTTGACCAGGAAGTGGCCGTGGCTGACCAGCTGGCGGGCCATCCGGCGGGTGCGCGCCAGGCCGGCGCGGTACACGACGTTGTCCAGCCGGCTCTCCAGGATCTGCAGGAGGTTGTCACCGGTCTTGCCGGGCTTGCGGTTCGCCTCTTCGTAGTAGCGGCGGAACTGCTTCTCCATCACGCCGTAGGTGAAGCGGGCCTTCTGCTTCTCCTGCAGCTGGGTGCGGTATTCGCTCTCCTTGATCCGCGCGCGGCCGTGCTGGCCGGGCGGGTAGGGGCGCTTCTCGAACGACTGATCGCCACCGACGAGGTCGACGCCCAGGCGGCGCGACTTGCGGGTTGCGGGTCCGGTGTAACGAGCCATGGAATTCCTCTCCTCCCCTAGACCCGGCGACGCTTCGGCGGACGGCAGCCGTTGTGCGGCTGCGGCGTGACATCGGCGATCGCGCCGACCTCGAGGCCGGCGGCCTGCAGCGAGCGGATCGCGGTCTCACGGCCCGAGCCCGGACCCTTGACGAACACGTCGACCTTCTTCACGCCGTGCTCCTGCGCCTTGCGCGCGGCGTTCTCGGCGGCCAGCTGCGCGGCGAACGGGGTCGACTTACGCGAACCCTTGAAGCCCACGTGGCCCGAGGACGCCCAGGCGATGACGTTGCCCTGCGGGTCGGTGATCGAAACGATCGTGTTGTTGAACGTGCTCTTGATGTGTGCGGCGCCGTGCGGGACGTTCTTCTTTTCCCGGCGACGGGTCTTCTGGCCCTTCTTGGGGCCTGCTGCCGACTTCTTAGCTGGAGGCATCTGCTTACCTGGCCTTCTTCTTGCCCGCGATGGTGCGCTTCGGGCCCTTGCGGGTGCGCGCATTGGTCTTGGTCCGCTGGCCGCGCACCGGCAGGCCGCGGCGGTGCCGCAGACCCTGGTAGCAGCCGATCTCGATCTTGCGGCGGATGTCGGCCTGCACCTCGCGGCGCAGATCGCCCTCCACCTTGAAGTGCTCTTCGATGTAGTCACGAAGCTGGGTGACCTGGTCGTCGGTCAGGTCCTTCGTGCGCAGATCCTTCGAGATCCCGGTCGCAGCGAGGATCTCGTTGCTGCGGGTACGGCCGATGCCGTAGATGTAGGTCAGCGCGATCTCCATGCGCTTATCGCGCGGGAGGTCAACGCCCATGAGACGTGCCATCAGGCAGTGTTCCTTCTTATCTAGCGGAGGTCTGGTCCCAGCCCGTTCCCGCCCTCGTGAGTCGCGGGGTTCGGCCTCCGTACCGAACGTGGTCGAGCGGCGTATCCGCTCAGTGGCGCTGGGATTTCATCATTCAGTTGTGCGGGCGGGGTTGACTAACCCTGCCGCTGCTTGTGGCGCGGATCCTGGCAGATCACCATGACCCGACCATGCCGGCGGATCACCCTGCACTTATCGCAAATGGGCTTGACGCTCGGGTTGACCTTCACGGCAGTTTCGATCCTTTGGTTTCGATGTGTCTGGTGGGCGCGCGGGCTTACTTGTAGCGATACACAATGCGGCCGCGGGACAGGTCGTAGGGAGAGAGCTCCACCACGACGCGGTCCTCGGGCAGGATGCGGATGTAGTGCTGCCGCATCTTGCCGCTGATGTGGGCGAGCACCTTGTGACCGTTTTCCAGCTCAATGCGGAACATCGCATTGGGCAGGGGCTCGATCACGCGGCCCTCAACCTCGATGGCACCGTCTTTCTTGGCCATACTCGTTGGCGATCCTGTCGTCTGGGGTTTCGTATCTTCTGTCGGTTTCGTATCTGTGTACTGCGCTAACGCCCGTGCTCGGCACAGCCTGCGCCCCGACTATTGAGTAACGTGAGAATCTGTCCGGGAATTCCAGACGAACCCAACTGCACGCAAAAGCCGGCGCACGCAGGCGCACCGCCGTACTACGATACCCGCCTCTGCGCCAGGCTCCAAAATTCGTGCGGCCAACCCCGCGGTCGGGGCCCTCGAATCGTCTCACATCGGCCGCCGGGGCGACCCTCAGCACCCCGCCGCCCCAGGAAAAGGACGCAAAACGAATCGGCTGGGGGCGGTCGCGCAGCGCATACTGGATAGCGATGACCGGCCCCACGCCCCCACTGTCCCGTAAACCTGTCATCCTCAGCGTCGACGACGATCCCGCGGTGTCCCGCGCGGTCGCCCGTGACCTGCGGCGACACTACGGCGAGGACTTCCGCATCGTGCGCGCCGAGAACGGCCTCGACGCGCTGCAGACCGTCAACCAGCTCAAGCTGCGCGGCGAGACCGTCGCGGTGTTCGTCGCCGACTACCGGATGCCGCAGATGAGCGGCATCGAGTTTCTCGAGGCGGCGATGGACGTCTTCCCGATGGCGCGCCGGGTGCTGCTGACCGCCTACGCCGACACCAACGCCGCGATCGACGCCATCAACGTCGTCGACCTGGACCACTACCTGCTCAAGCCGTGGGACCCGCCGGAGGAGAAGCTGTACCCGGTGCTCGACGCGCTGATCGAGGCCTGGCGCGAGACCGGGGACCGCGCGATCCCGCACACCAAGGTCATCGGGCACCGCTACAGCGAGCGGTCCTGGGAGGTGCGCCAGTTCCTGGCCCGCAACCAGCATCCGTTCCGGTCGTTCATGGCCGACGACCCCAAGGGCCGCCAGCTGCTCGACGCCGCCGGCCTCGACGAGTTCTCGCTGCCGGTGGTGATCACCGAGGGCGGCGAGACGCTGGTGCAGCCCAACGACGCCGACCTGGCCGCGATGCTCGGGCTGTCGACCAACCCGGCGCTGGACCTCTACGACCTCGCGGTGATCGGCGGCGGCCCGGCCGGGCTGGCCGCCGCGGTGTACGGCGCGTCGGAGGGCCTCAAGACCGTGCTGATCGAGGCCGCCACCACCGGCGGGCAGGCCGGCCGCAGTTCCCGCATCGAGAACTACCTCGGCTTCCCGAAGGGTGTCTCGGGTGCGGAGCTGACCCTGGCGGCGCGGTTGCAGGCCGAACGGTTCGGCGCCGAGGTGATCACCACCCGCCGCGCCGCCCGGCTACGCGCCGACGAGGTCGGGGCGACCAAGACCATCGAGTTCGAGGGCGGCGAGTCGATCGCCGCCCGTTCCGTCATCGTCGCCACCGGCGTCGAGTACCGCCAGCTGCGCGGGGTGCGCGGCTGCTGGGACGACCCCTCCCCCGGCGCCTGTAACTACGTGGGCCGCGGCGTCTACTACGGCGCCTCGGTGGCCGACGAGAACGAGTGCGCCGGCGAGGACGTCTACATCGTCGGCGGCGCCAACTCGGCGGGTCAGGCCGCCCTGCACATGGCCAAGAAGGCGGCCAGCGTGACCCTGCTGGTGCGCGGCCCGTCGCTGGCGGCGTCGATGTCGCACTACCTGGTCGAGCGCATCGAGAACCACCCGCGGATCCACGTGCGCACCTGCACCGAGGTCGTCGACACCACCGGCGACGGCGACCACCTCACCGGGCTGGTGCTGCTCAACCGGCAGTCCGGGGAGCAGGAGAAGGTGCCCTGCAACCGGATGTGCTGCTTCATCGGCGCCGAACCGCGCACCGACTGGCTCGACATCGTCGCCAAGGACGACTACGGGTTCATCCTGGCCGGACCCGACGTCACCAAGGTCGCCGGCTGGACCCTGGATCGCCCGCCGTACCACCTGGAAACAAGCGTGCCGGGTGTGTTTGTTGCAGGAGACGTGCGCTCCGAATCGGCGAAGCGCGTGGCCGCCGCCGTCGGCGACGGGTCGATGGCCGTGATGTTCGTACACCGCTACCTGGCGGAAGCTTAGGAGAGAAGGCCATGGGCAATAAGTGCCTGCCTGACGAACTGCGGACGCTGTTCCTGTTCGAGGCCCTCGACGACCGGCAACTGCAGGTGCTGTGCGACAACGGCCATATCAGGGTGTTCGAGCCGGGCCCGGTGTGCACCGAGGGTGACCCGGCGACGTGTTTCTACGTGCTGCTCGACGGGGAGTTGGTGATGTCGAAGCGCTCCGGCGGCGTCGACATCGAGACCAACCGCACCTCCCAGCGCGGCGTGTACTGCGGCGCGTGGTCGGCGTACGTGCCCGGCGAGGAGCACGTGTACGAGGCATCGGTGCGGGTCACCCGGCCGTCGCGGTTCTTCGTGCTCGACGCCGACGCGTTCGCCCGGTTCATGCAGAGCGAGTTCCCGATGGCGGTGCACCTGCTGGAGGGCCACCGCGTCGGCGGGCGCAGGCAGCGCCAGATCCTCGACCAGCGCGACAAGCTGTTGGCCCTGGGCACCATCACCGCCGGGCTCACGCACCAGCTGAACAACCCGGCGGCCGCGGCCGCCCGCGCCGTCGCCGATCTGCGCGAGGGCGTCAGCAAGATGCGCTACAAGATGAAGATGCTGGCCGACGGCAAGTTGACCCGCGAGGCGCTGCGCGTGCTGGTCAGCATCCAGGAGGAGGTGGCCGAGCAGGTCGCCAAGTCCAAGACGCAGGAGCTGACCGCGCTGGAGCTGTCCGACCGCGAGGAGCAGATCGGCGACTGGCTGGAGCAGCGCAGCATCATCGGCGCCTGGGACTACGCGCCGACGTTCGTCGAGGCCGGCCTGGACATCGACTGGCTGAGCCGGGTGGAGGCCTCGATCGGCGACGTGGACTGCTCGGCGACGCTGCAGAGCGCGCTGGGCTGGCTGAAGTACACGATCGACACCGAGCTGCGGCTCAACGAGATCGCCGACGCCAGCAAGCGGATCTCGGCGCTGCTGGCCGGCGCCAAGCAGTACTCGCAGATGGACCGCAGCGAGTACGAGGCCGCCAACGTCCACGAGCTGATCCGCAGCACGATCAAGACGATCTTCGGCGACAAGGTGGGCAAGGACAAACCGGTCAAGGTGGTGTGGGAGAAGGACACCTCGCTGCCCGAACTGCTGTGCTACCCAGGCGAACTCAACGAGGTCTGGACCAACATCATCGACAACGCGATCCAGGCGATGAATGGCCGCGGCACGCTGACGATCCGCACCTGGCGCAAGAACGAGAACATGATCGGTGTGGAGATCCGCGACGACGGCCCCGGCATCCCCGAGGACGTCATCGACCGGATCTTCACCCCGTTCTTCACCACCAAGCCGTTCGGCCAGGGCACCGGGCTCGGCCTGGATCTGGCGCGGCGCATCGTCGTCGAGAAGCATCAGGGCGACATCCGGGTGGACTCGCGACCCGGCGACACCCGGTTCCAGATCTTCCTGCCGCTGGTGGCGCCGGCTCCGGCGACGCCGCCGGCGGGGATTAAGACTCAGGCTGAATAGAACGAAATAGCGGCGGGCACACCCGAAGTTGGAGGAGCCATGACCAAACCTGCGTTCGGCCCCTACGGCGTGTTCGGCCACTACACGATGTGGCAGCAGCTGCCGGCCGCCTCGCTGCGCGCGATCGAGGAGCTCGGTTACGGCGCGATCTGGGCGGGCGGATCGCCGCCCGCGGAGCTGCCGTGGGTGGAGCCGATTCTGGAGGCGACCCGTGAGCTCAAGCTCGCGACGGGCATTGTCAACATCTGGACCGCCGACGCCGCCGCGGTCGCCGAGTCCTACCACCGCATCGAGAGGGCCTATCCCGGCCGGTTCCTGCTCGGCATCGGCGTCGGCCATCCCGAGTCGCAGACCGAGTACCAGAAGCCGTACGACGCGCTGCAGGCCTATCTGGACAAGCTCGACGAGCACGGCGTGCCGCAGGACCGCCGGGTGGTGGCCGCGCTGGGGCCGCGGGTGCTCAAGCTGTCGGCGCGCCGGGCCGCGGGCCCGCACCCGTACCTGACGACGCCGGAGCACACCGCGTCGGCGCGTGAGCTGCTCGGCCCGGACGCGTTCATCGCCCCCGAGCACAAGGTGGTGCTGACCACCGACGCGGAGAGGGCCCGCGCGGTCGGCCGCAAGGCGCTCGACATGTATCTGGGCCTGCAGAACTACCTGAACAACTGGAAGCGGTTAGGGTTCACCGACGAGGACATCGCCAGGCCGGGCAGCGACCGGCTGGTCGACGCGGTGGTCGCGTACGGCACCGTCGACGCCATCGCCAAGCGGCTCGGCGAGCACCGCGACGCGGGGGCCGATCACGTGCCGGTGCAGGTGCTCACCTCGCCGGACAAACTGGTGGACGCGTTGCGTGAACTGGCGGGTCCGCTCGGACTGTCGAAAGGATCCGCATGACTGAGCTGAAACCCGATCTCGGCCGCTACGGCGTCTGGATCTTCGGTGCCCCCACCCCCGAGCAGGCCGCCGAGATCGAGAGGCTCGGCTACGGCGCGGTGTGGATCGGCGGGTCACCGGCGGCCGACTTGTCCTACGTCGAACCGATCCTGGAGGCCACCGAGCGCCTGCAGGTCGCGACCGGGATCCTCAACGTGTGGACGGCTCCGGCCGAGGAGGTCGCCGACGCGTACCACCGGGTGGAGAAGGCGTTCCCGGGACGCTTCCTGCTCGGCATCGGGATCGGTCATCCCGAGCACACCGAGGAGTACCGCAAGCCCTACGACGTGCTCGTCGAGTACCTCGACGCGCTGGACGCCAAGAAGGTGCCGACCAGCCGGCGGGTGCTGGCCGCGCTGGGGCCGCGGGTGCTCAAGCTGGCCGCGCAGCGCAGCGCGGGCGCGCATCCGTACCTGACCACCCCGCAGCACACCGGCGAGGCGCGCAACCTGTTGGGGCCGACGGTGTTTCTGGCGCCCGAGCACAAGGTGGTGCTGGCCCGCGACGCCGCCGCGTCCCGGGAGATCGGCAGGCAGACGGTGGACTTCTACCTGGGGTTGTCGAACTACCTGAACAACTGGAAGCGGTTGGGCTTCACCGACGAGGACCTGGCCCGCCCGGGCAGCGACCGGTTCATCGACGCGGTCGTCGCGCACGGCACACCGGAGTCGATCGCCGCGCGGCTCAACGAGCATCTCGAGGCCGGTGCCGACCACGTCGCGATCCAGGTGCTCGGCGGTGAGGACGTGCTGATCCCGACGCTGACCGACCTGGCGGGCCCGCTCGGCCTGACGGGGTAGCTCCCGTCGGGCCCAGCCGCGCTACTGTCGGACACCATGCGATTGCTGGTCACCGGCGGCGCGGGGTTCATCGGCGCCAACTTCGTGCACACCTCCGTGCGCGACCACCCCGAGGACCGCGTCACCGTGCTCGACGCGATGACGTACGCGGGCAGCCGCCAGTCGCTGGCGCCCGTCGAGGACCGCATCGACCTGGTCGAGGGCGACATCACCGACGCCGCGCTGGTGCACAAGCTGGTCGCCGGGGCCGACGCCGTCGTGCACTTCGCCGCCGAGACGCACGTCGACAACGCGCTCGCCGACCCCGAGCCGTTCCTGCGCGCCAACGTCATCGGCACCTACACCATCCTCGAGGCGGTCCGCGCGCACGGCGTCCGGCTGCACCACGTGTCCACCGACGAGGTGTACGGCGACCTCGAACTGGACAGCCCGCAGCGGTTCACCGAGTCGACGCCCTACAACCCGTCGAGCCCGTACTCGTCGACCAAGGCCGCCGCCGACATGCTGGTGCGGGCGTGGGTGCGGTCCTACGGTGTGCGCGCGACGATCTCGAACTGCTCCAACAACTACGGGCCGTACCAGCACGTCGAGAAGTTCATCCCGCGGCAGATCACCAACGTCCTCACCGGTCGGCGGCCCAA
Source organism: Mycolicibacterium phlei (assembly GCF_001583415.1). The sequence continues at coordinate 1,404,394 of NZ_CP014475.1, read as the reverse complement.
GCTGTACGGCAGCGGCGCCAACGTGCGCGACTGGATCCACGTCGACGACCACAACACCGCTGTGCGGCGCATCCTCGCCGACGGCCGGCCCGGCCGCACCTACCTCATCGGCGCCAACGGCGAGCACGACAACCTGACCGTGCTGCGCACGATCCTGCGGCTGATGGGCCGCGACCCCGACGACTTCGATCACGTCACCGATCGCGCCGGACACGACCTGCGCTACGCGATCGACCCGTCGGTGCTGCAGAACGAGCTGGGCTGGCAGCCGCGCCACACCGACTTCGAGGAGGGCCTGCGCGCCACCATCGACTGGTATCGCGCCAACGAATCCTGGTGGGGCCCGATCAAGGACGCCGTCGAGGCGACGTATGCGGAGCGTGGCCAGTGAACGCCCGCGAATTGGCGGTGCCCGGCGCGTGGGAGATCACCCCGACCCTGCACGCCGACGCCCGTGGGGTGTTCTTCGAGTGGTTCACCGACAACGCCTTTCGGGGGTTCGCCGGTCACCGCTTCGATCTGCGGCAGGCCAACTGCTCGGTGTCGGCGGCCGGGGTGCTGCGCGGGCTGCACTTCGCGCAGGTGCCGCCCAGCCAGGCCAAGTACGTCACCTGTGTGCGCGGCGCGGTGTACGACGTCGTCGTCGACATCCGGGTCGGCTCACCGACTTTCGGGCAGTGGGACGCGGTTCGCCTCGACGACCGCGACCGTCGCACCATCTACATCTCCGAGGGGCTCGGACACGCGTTCCTGGCGCTGGAGGACGACTCCACGGTGATGTACCTGTGCTCGGCGGGCTATGACCCGCAACGCGAGCACACCGTCGACCCGCTCGACCCGGCGATCGGCATCGCCTGGCCGGTGGACACCGGCGCGCTGATTCTGTCCGACCGGGACCGCGCGGCGCCGTCGCTGGAGCGGGCCCGGGCCGAGGGCATCCTGCCGACCTGGGACGAGACCCGGGCGTTCGTGGAGTCGCTGCGCGGTTAGTCGCGCACCGGCCGCGCCGCGCCCACCAGCAGGCCGACGAACGGCACCGCCGCGAGGATCGTGCTCACCGTGGCGCTGCCGCCGGTCACCAGCGTGAAGTTGGTCAGCACCAGCAGCAGCGCACCCACCAGGCCCAGGCATGCGAGCACCGGCGCGATGCGGGTCTGCCAGGTCCGTCCGGCCGCGAGATCCGCGTTCCGCGCGAAGAACACCAGCACCGCCACCGACGTGGTGAGCATCAGCAGGACCATGCCGACTGTCGCCACCCCGGCCATCGACCCGAACACGCCGACCAGGGGGTCGACACCCAGGATCGCGAAGATCGCGACGATCACCGCGGCGGTCGCGGTCTGCACGAGCGACGACACCGACGGCGACCCGTGGCGCGGGTGCACGGTGGCCAGGACCTTGGGCAGCAGGCCTTTTCGGGCCAGCGCGAACTGGTAGCGCGCGATGACGTTGTGGAACGACAGCACGCACGCGAACAGGCTGGTCAGCAACAGCACGTTGACGACGTCCCGGCCGATCCGGCCCAGATTGTCGCCGGTGGTGTCGAGCAGCATGTTCGCCTCGCCGTCGAGGGTGCGCTGCGCGACCTCGACGACCTGATCGGGACCGATCGCGACGACGAACGCCCAGCAGGTCAGGGCGTAGAACCCGCCGATGATCAGCACGGCGGCGTAGGTCGCGCGGGGGATGGTGCGTTCGGGGTCGCGGGCCTCGTCGCGGAACACCGCGGTGGCCTCGAATCCGATGAACCCGGTCAGCGCGAACAGCACCGCGATACCCAGCACACCGTCGGTGAAGACGCCGGGGGTGAAGGATGCGAAGGTCAGCCCGGCGGGCCCCGGATCCGCGACGATCACCAGGTCGAGCAGGATCACGATGCCGATTTCGAGGGCGAGCGCGACTCCGAGCACCTTGGCGGACAGTTCGATGTGGCGGTAGCCGAGCACCGCGACGAGGGCCAGCGTCGCGAAAGAGTAGACGGGCCAGGGTATTTCCGGGCCGCCGTAGAAGCGCACGGTGTCGTCGATGGCCCACCCGATGTAGCCGTAGATGCCCACCTGGATCGCGGTGTAGGCGATGAGCGCGACCGCGGCGATGCCGCTGCCCAGGCGCTTGCCCAGCCCCAGCGTCACGTACGAGAAGAACGCTCCGGCCTCCGGGACGTACGGGGTCATCGCGACGAATCCGATGCTGAACAGCAGCAGGACCAGCGCGGCGATGAGGAAGCCGACCGGCGCTCCGGCGCCGTTACCGAGGCCCATGCCCAGAGGCATGTTGCCGCCGATCACGGTGAGCGGTGCGGCGGCCGCGACCACCATGAACACGACCGCGATGGGGCCGAGCCTGCCGTGCAGGCGCTGACCGTCTCGCTGATCGTCTTGATCCTCGGTGGTGGGGGCGTTCGTGCTCATCGGTGATCCTCCAGGCGAAGTGCGGTGCGGAGCAGGTCGTGGTCGAGGGCGTGTGCGGTACGGCCGTCACGCCCGGTGAGGGTTTCGGCGGCGACGAGGACGTTGAGGATGGCCTCCTCGGTGGCCTCGATCGTCAGGTCGAACAGCCGGGTCATCAGCTGCGGAGCGACCATTCGCAGGTCGATCTCCGGGCGCTCGGTGTCGACGTTCTCGTCCCACGCGTACGGCGGGATACCCCGGTTGCCGGTGGCGAACGCGAGCATCAGGTCACCGCTGTACTGCTCGCCGGTGCCGCCGAGGCGCCCGACGGCCAGCGCCGATCGTTGCGCCAACCGCGCGCACTGATGTGGCAGCAGCGGCGCGTCGGTGGCGACGATGACGATGATCGATCCCGATCCGGGTTCGTACGCCGACAGCATATCGGGAAGCGGCACGGCGTCGGGGCCGATCAGCTCGCCCACCGGAACCCCGTTGACCCGCAACCGTTCCCGTCGACCGTGGTTGGCCTGCACCAGAACACCCACGGTGTACCGGCCCGCCGCGGTGTCGGTGACCCGAGACGCGGTGCCGATGCCGCCCTTGAAGCCGTGGCAGATCATGCCGGTGCCCCCGCCGACGTTGCCCTCGTCGACCGGACCGCCGGTGGCAGCGGCGAGTGCGGCGTGCACGTGGTCGGCCTTCACGTGATGGCCGTTGATGTCGTTGAGCAGACCGTCGTAGGTCTCCCCGACCACCGGCAATGACCAGTACAGGCCGTCGCCGCGGGCGGCGACCTGCGCGTCGACCAGCGCGTCGCGCACGACGCCGGCGCTGTGGGTGTTGGTCAGCCCGATGGCCGTGGTGAGTTCGCCGGACTCGCGGATCCACTCCAGTCCGGTCATCTCGCCGCTGCCGTTGAGGCGGTGCGCGCCCGCGAACACCGGTTCGTGCCAGATGTCGTCGTGCGGGATGACGACCGTGACGCCGGTGTTGACCGCTGCCCCGTCCTGGATCGTGGCATGCCCGACGCGTACGCCCGCCACGTCGGTGATCGCGTTGTACGGGCCGGTCGGGTGTTCGCCGACGACGACACCGAGATCGCGGGCGCGTTTGCGCGGACTGTCAGACACAAGTACCCCGAAGTTGCCGATGAGTTCTTTTCACGTTCGGAAAATAATGCGGCCGGTGGGCACCGCGCGCAACCGCTGGAGCGAAATCAGTAACGATGAACAGGTGGGCAGACCCAATCGGCAGGCGCAGCGGCGGGAGGAGATCCTCGACGCCGCGATCGCCCTGATCGAGCGGCACGACCTCGCCGAACTGCGCATCGCCGATGTGGCGGCCGAGCTCGGCCTGACCCCGAACGCCGTGCGCTACTACTTCAAGGAGATGGACCAGCTGCTCTCCGAGCTGGCGCAACGGTCGGACAGGCGGTTCTACGACGACCGTCTCGCGGTCGTGGAGCGCACCGCGGATCCACGCGACCAGCTCGCCCTGACCATCGCCGCGGGGCTGCCGACCGGACCCGAGGATGCCGAATGGCGTGCGATCTGGCGTGCGGTACTGGCCGCCGGCTTCGAACTCGACCAGCGGCGCGACGTCCAGCACATCTACCACCGCCAGGTGGATCTGTACGTTCAGATCCTCGACGCCGGCGCGCGGTCCGGCACGTTCGAACTGCGCTCCCCCGCGCGCGACATCGCGATGACGCTGATGTCGATGGAGGACTACCTGGGCTACCGCATCGTCGCCCGCGATCCCGACCTGGACCGCGACACCGCCCTGCGCCTCATGCGTGGTTACGCCGAGATAGCCACGGGCGCAACGCTTCCCGCGACCACGTGACCCGGCGTCCGTGAGACGGCTCACCAGGGGCCTTGCATCGTGGCCCACACCATTACTAGGATATCCAAGTATCTCGATCGCTAAGGGGCTGAGCCATGACCACGCAGATTCCGCATTTCATCGACGGCAAGCGCACGAACGGGCAGTCGACCCGTACCGCTGACGTCTTCAATCCCAGCACCGGTGAAGTGCAGGCCAAGGTCGTGCTGGGCACGGCCGCCGATGTCGACGCGGCCGTCGCCGGCGCCGCCGAGGCCCAGAAGGAGTGGGCCGCCTGGAACCCGCAGCGCCGCGCCCGCGTGCTGATGAAGTTCATCGACCTGGTCAACCAGAACGCCAACGAGCTCGCCGAGCTGCTCTCCCTCGAGCACGGCAAGACCCACGCCGACTCGCTGGGCGACATCCAGCGCGGCCTGGAGGTCATCGAGTTCGCGGTCGGCATCCCGCACCTGCTCAAGGGTGAGTACACCGAGGGCGCGGGACCGGGCATCGACGTCTACTCGCTGCGCCAGCCGCTGGGTGTGGTCGCCGGCATCACCCCGTTCAACTTCCCCGCGATGATCCCGCTGTGGAAGGCCGGCCCCGCGCTGGCGTGCGGTAACGCGTTCGTCCTCAAGCCGTCAGAGCGTGACCCCTCGGTGCCGCTGCGGCTGGCCGAGCTGTTCCTGGAGGCCGGGCTGCCGCCGGGACTGTTCCAGGTCGTGCAGGGTGACAAGGAGGCCGTCGACGCGATCCTCGAGCACCCGACCATCCAGGCCGTCGGCTTCGTCGGCAGCTCGGACATCGCGCAGTACATCTACTCCGGTGCGACGTCGCGCGGTAAGCGCGCGCAGTGCTTCGGCGGGGCGAAGAACCACATGATCGTCATGCCCGACGCCGACCTGGATCAGGCCGTCGACGCGCTGATCGGCGCCGGCTACGGCAGCGCCGGTGAGCGCTGCATGGCGATCAGCGTCGCGGTGCCCGTCGGCGAGGAGACGGCGAACCGGCTGCGCGCCAGGCTGGCGGAGCGGGTCGCCGAGCTGCGCGTGGGGCACAGCCTCGACCCGAAGGCCACCTACGGCCCGCTGGTCACCGAGGCCGCCCTCAAGCGGGTGCGCGGCTACATCGACGCGGGTGTGGCTGCCGGCGCCGAGCTGGTGGTCGACGGTCGCGAGCGCGGCGCCGACGACCTGCAGTTCGGTGACGCGAACCTGGAGAACGGCTTCTTCATCGGGCCGACCCTGTTCGACCACGTCACCACCGACATGTCGATCTACACCGACGAGATCTTCGGCCCGGTGCTGTGCATCGTGCGCGCCAAGGATTACGAGGAGGCGCTGGCGCTGCCCTCCGAGCACGAGTACGGCAACGGCGTGGCGATCTTCACCCGCGACGGTGACGCCGCCCGCGACTTCGTGGCCCGGGTGCAGGTCGGCATGGTGGGCGTGAACGTGCCGATCCCGGTGCCGGTGGCCTACCACACCTTCGGCGGCTGGAAGCGTTCCGGCTTCGGCGATCTCAACCAGCACGGCCCGCACTCGATCCTGTTCTACACCCGGACCAAGACGGTCACGCAGCGCTGGCCGTCGGGCATCAAGGATGGCGCGGAGTTCGTCATCCCGACCATGAAGTAGGTCGGGAGCGCATGTTCGAACTCGATGACGACGAACGCGTGATCGCCGAGACGGCGGCCGCGTTCGCCGCCAAACGCCTTGCCCCGCACGCACTCGAGTGGGACGCCGATAAGCACTTCCCGGTCGACGCCCTGCGCGAGGCGGCCGAACTCGGCATGGGCGCCATCTACTGCTCCGAGGAGGTCGGAGGAAGCGGGCTGCGTCGTTTGGACGCGGTCCGCATCTTCGAGGAGTTGGCCGCTGCCGACCCGACCATCGCGTCGTTCATCTCGATCCACAACATGTGCGCCTGGATGATCGACACGTACGGCACCGCCGAGCAGCGCAAGACGTGGGTGCCGCGGCTGGCCTCGATGGAGGCCATCGCCAGCTACTGCCTCACCGAACCGGGCGCCGGCTCGGACGCGGCGGCGCTGCGCACCCGCGCGGTGCGCGACGGCGACCACTACGTGCTCGACGGGGTCAAGCAGTTCATCTCGGGCGCGGGCACGTCCGACGTCTACGTCGTGATGGCCCGCACCGGCGGGGAGGGTCCGCGCGGCATCTCGACGTTCATCGTCGAGAAGGACACGCCCGGACTGTCGTTCGGCCCCAACGAGGCCAAGATGGGCTGGAACGCCCAGCCCACCGCGCAGGTGATCTTCGAGAAGGCCCGCATCCCCGCCGAGAACATGCTCGGCGGCCCGGAGGGTGAGGGCAGCGGCTTCGGCATCGCGATGAACGGGCTCAACGGCGGCCGCATCAACATCGCCGCCTGCTCGCTGGGCGGGGCGCGCACCGCGTTCGAGAAGGCCGCCGCCTATGTGCGCGACCGGGAGGCGTTCGGCGGGTCGCTGCTCGACGAGCCGACCATCCGGTTCACGCTCGCCGACATGGCCACCAGCCTGGAGACGTCGCGAATGATGTTGTGGCGCGCGGCATCCGCGCTGGACGCCGACTCGCCGGACAAGGTCGAGCTGTGCGCCATGGCCAAGCGGTACGTCACCGACGCCTGCTACGAGGTGGCGGACTCGGCGCTGCAGCTGCACGGCGGCTACGGGTATCTGAAGGAATACGGTTTGGAGAAGATCCTGCGGGATCTGCGGGTGCACCGAATCCTGGAGGGCACCAACGAAATCATGCGCGTGGTCATCGGGCGGTCGCAGGCCGCCAAGGTCCGTGCGTCGGCGTAGGAAAGGTCATCAATGACGACGATCGCGTTTCTCGGGCTGGGCAACATGGGTGGGCCGATGGCGGCCAACCTGGTCAAGGCGGGACACACCGTGCGCGGGTTCGACCCGGTGCCGGCGTCCCGGTCGGCGGCCGCCGACAACGGGGTGACACCGTTCGAGACCGGCGCGGAGGCCGTCGCCGGCGCCGAGGTGGTGATCACCTCGCTGCCCAACGGCGCGATCGTCAAGAGCGTCTACGGCGAGGTGCTGCCCGCCGCCGAGAAGGGTGCGCTGTTCATCGACACCTCGACGATCTCCGTCGACGACGCCCGCGAGATCCACAAGCAGGCGCTCGACGGGGGCTTCGCCCAGCTCGACGCGCCGGTGTCCGGCGGGGTCAAGGGCGCGGCCGCGGGCACGCTGGCGTTCATGGTCGGCGGTGAGGACGACGCCTTCGAGCGGGCCAAGCCGATCCTGGAACCCATGGCGGGCAAGATCATTCACTGCGGCGCCTCGGGCACCGGACAGGCCGCCAAACTGTGCAACAACATGGTGCTGGCGGTGCAGCAGATCGCGATCGGCGAGGCGTTCGTGCTCGCCGAGAAGCTGGGCCTGTCGGCGCAGTCGCTGTTCGACGTGATCACCGGCGCCACCGGTAACTGCTGGGCCGTGCACACCAACTGCCCGGTGCCGGGTCCGGTGCCGACGTCGCCGGCCAACAACGACTTCAAGCCGGGGTTCGCGACCGCGTTGATGAACAAGGACCTCGGTCTGGCGATGGATGCCGTCAAGTCGAGTGGGACGGCGGCGCCGCTGGGCAGCCACGCCGCCGAGATCTACGCGAAGTTCAACGAGGACAACGCGGACAAGGACTTCAGCGCGGTCATCGAACTGCTGCGCTGACCCCCTCCTCCCCCCCTTCACCGCGGGGCTCGCGGCGCGAGAACGGCTAGCGCTGCGGGCGTGCGCCGAGCGTGTCGCGGAACAACGCCTGGCGCAGCGCAAGCTCCCGCGGGTCACTGGACACCGAATAGCCCATCCGGTTCATCACGTAGGCGTAGCCGATGCCGGTGTCGGGGTCGGCGAAGCCGAACGACCCGCCGGCACCGGACCAGCCGAAAGCCCGCCCCGACGAACCGAATACCAGCCTGGGTGTCGGCTTGCCGAAGCCCAGCGAGTACAGCACGTCCTGCTGGGTGACCAGGTCCCGCACGCCCTGCGTCGGGGTGACGGCGGGCGCCTCCAACGCCTGCCGGACGGACGGGGCCAACCCGAACTCACCGGTGAGGGCGGCGCCGTAGAGCTTGGCGATCGCCCGCGCGGTCGCGGTGCCGTTGGCGGCGGGCATCTCCACCCGCTGGTACTGCTCGCGGTTGAACGTCGCCACCTCGAACGCGGGCCCGGCCATCTCCAGGGCCCGGGCCCCCAGGCTCCTCTTGTTCAGCGACGCCAGCACGAGCCGCGGCGGCACCCGGTGCAGTTGCAGCAGCCGCCGCCACGGGTGGTCGGCGACGAGTTGCGCGACGCGGTCCCGGTCGACGGACCGCGGCAGCCCGATGTAGAGCTCCAGACCCAGCGGCGCAGCGATCTCGTCGGCGAGGAACCGGCCCAGCGTCCGGCGCTGCGGGTCCACCTGCCGCAGCAGCGCGGACTGATACCAGCCCAGCGTCAGCGCGTGATAGCCGTGCCGGGTGCCGGGCTCCCACGCCGGCGCCTGCCGGGCGATCCGCGCCGCCAGCACCTCCGGGTCCGCGACCTCCTCCACGCTCAGCGGCGGGTCGACGACCACCAGCCCGGCCTGATGGCCGCACAGCTGGCGGACGGTGACCGCCTCCTTACCGGCCTGCGCGAAGTCGGGCCAGTACGCGGCGACGGGCGCGTCGTAGTCGAGCAGGCCCCGTGACACCGCCAGCGCGATGGCCAGGGAGGCAACGCCTTTCGTCGTCGAGAAGACGTTGACCAGGGTGTCGGCGGTCCACGGCGCTCGCCGGTCGGCGTCGCGGTGACCGCCCCACAGGTCCACGACCTTGCGGCCATCGCGGTACACCGACACGGCGGCGCCGAGCTCGCGGCCGCGGTCGAAGTTGCGGCGGAACGCGTCGGCGACCTTGCCGTAGCCCTCGTCGGCGTCGCCGCCGATCACGTCTCTGCCCATCGCGGGGCAGAGTACTGCCCGGTCCGCTAGAGCGACACCTTCTGCACGTCGCGGCCGAACTCGACCTGCTTGCCGTCGTAGGTGCCGGTGCACGTCGTCGTCACCTCATAGGTGGTCAACGGCGGCGGCGCCGGGACCGAGAAACTCGCCGACCCGTTCGGCGCGATGTCGAAATCCCGGTTCACACCGGTCAACCCGGTCTGGCTGACCGCCCGGTAGGTGCACCGGCCCCCGATACCGGCCTCGTTGCGGACGTTGACCGTCCACACCCCGAGGCCACGGTCGAAGCTCACCCGCACCGCGTTGGTCGGCGGCGGGCACTCCTGACCGGCGGGCACCTCGGATTTCAGGCCGCCCGGCGGGCACTGCTTCGGCGGCGGGGGCGGCGGTTCCTGAGGCTTCGGCTGCTCCTGCGGCTTGGGCGGTTCGGCCGGCTTGTTCTCCGGCGGTGGCGCCTCCGGTCGGCCGAAGACAATGGAGACGTAGTCCTTTTCTCTGTCCTCTACCCGGATGAAGGCCACACCGTATTCAGACCAGGCCGCGCAGTCGCGGATCTGGTCGCCGGCACCCATCCGGTAGGTGTGGTTCACCGCCGCCGCCATCGGATCGCCGTAACCAACGTACGAATGCACCTTGCCCGGATATTGGGCGATGAGTTGCTGCGAGTTCGAGACCCGGTGGATGGCGTAGAAAACGGTGTCGAAGGCGATTTCCTGGAGCAGTTGGTTGTACTTCAGCTCGGGACACCCGGCCTGGATGCGGTCCTTGGTGACGGTCCCCCGGATCTCGGCCAGGGGTTCGGCCTGGGCCACCGGCGCCGGGGCCAGCAGCGACGCCGCGACCAGTGTTCCGCTCCACACCGCGGCCATCTTCGACTTAGCCATGCGCCGGACGTTAGTCAGCGCCAGCGGCGACCGGTGTCAGGTGAACCCCGACACATCACCCCACAATCAGGACCCCACAATCAGGCGGCGGTGGGGCGGTGGTCGCGCCACCACAGCCCGTGCATCCGGCGGCAGTCGGCGACCCGCAGCGGGTGATCCCCGGCGTAGTCGGGTCGCACCGCCATCGCCGAACGGATGTCGGGCGTGCCTTCGCCGGTGACGACGATCGTCGCCAACCCGGCGGCGTTCGCGGCGCGCAGCCCGCACGCCGAGCCGGCGATCGCGATCGCGTCCTGCGGGCACACCCCGAGCTCCCACAGCGCCTGCCGGTGCGCCTCGGGATCCGGGGCGGGCTTGGTGACGTCCTCGGCGGTGACGACGGTCGCGACCATCCCGTCACCGGCGAGCTGGCGCACCAGCGGCTCGGCCCACCGGCGGTGGCCCGTCGTCACCACCGCCAGCTGCACGTCCGCGCGCACCGCGTCGATCACGAAATCCAACAGACCGGCCCGCGGGCTGAGGTCGCTGTCGGCGACCAGCTCGTCGAACAGCATGGTCTTGGTCGCGTAGATCTCGTCGGCCAACAGCTTGGTCAGCACGTCGCACTCGGTGGCCACCCCTCGCCTGCGCAGCTCCGCGGCCACCCGTTGACGTTCATCGGGAAGCGCCAGCAGCTGCCGGTACCGGGCCACCGACCACTGGAAGTCCAGACCGTGCTCGGCGAACGCCTCGTTGTACGCTACCCGGTGCCCGTCGCACTCGATATCGGTGAGGGCGTCGAGGTCGAACACCACGGCGCGCAACGCGCTGTTCGCCGTGGTGGCGCAGTCCCACCAGAACCGACCCGCACGCCACGTCTCTGTCGACATGACACAAGAGTGGCCCACATCACACCGTCGTGCCTCCCCCATTCGGGGGATCCGGGGCGCCAACTCGGCCCGTAGTTGCTCTACCTGCGGATTAACCCGCCCCCGGCGCCACTAAGGTGGTGCCATGCCGAGCAGCCCACCGGTACGACTTGTGCTGGTCGACGACCACGAGATGGTCATCGAAGGCCTCAAAGCGATGCTGGCGGCGTTCTCCGACCGGGTGCAGGTGGTCGGCCAGGCGGTCGGCGCCGAACGCGCCCGCGCCGTCATCGACGAGCTCGACCCCGACATCGTGCTGTGCGACGTGCGGATGCAGGGCGCCAGCGGCCTGGATCTGTGCCTGGAGCTGCGCGAACGCGACCCGCAGCGCAAGGTCGTGATGCTGTCGGTCTACGACGACGAGCAGTACCTGTTCCAGGCCCTGCGGGTCGGCGCCAAGGGCTACCTGCTCAAGAGCATCAGCAGCGACGAGTTGGTGCGTCAGCTCGAGTTCGTGCACCAGGGCCAGATCGCGATCGACCCGGGCATGGCCGCGCGGGCCGCCGACACCGCGGCCCGGCTGCAACGCGACGAGTTCTGGCCGGGCGCCCGCCAGGGGCTCACCCAGCGCGAGAGCGAGATCCTGTCGTTCGTCGTCAACGGCCTGTCCAACCGCGCGATCGCGACCAAACTCGTCATCGGCGAGGAGACCGTCAAGTCCCACCTGAGCTCGATCTACCGCAAGCTGGGGGTCAGCGACCGCACTGGCGCGGTCGCCACCGCGCTGCGGGAGGGCATCTACAAGTGAGTGACAGCCGCGCGTCCGACGCTGTGCGTGAGCTCAGCCAGTACGCGCTGGCCGCCGACCGCGAGCTGGCCCTGCTGCGCGAGCTGATCCAGGCCGCCTCCACCGGGCCGGGCGTCGAACCGCTGGCCGCCGCCGCGGCGCGGATGATCACCGAGGCCACCGCCAGCGACGTCTGCTTCGTGCACGTCCTCGACGACAGCGGCCGCTCGCTGACCCTGGCGGGCGCCACTCCCCCGTTCGACTCGCAGGTCGGCAAGATCAGACTACCTCTGGGACAAGGCATCTCGGGTTGGGTGGCCAGTAACCGCGAACCGGTGGTGATCACCGAGAACAAGGAGTCCGATCCGCGGTACATGCCGTTCCCGGCGCTGCGCGGCTCCGACTTCACCTCGATGGTGTCGGTGCCGATGCAGACCGATCCGGGCGGCCTGGTCGGCGTGCTCAACGTGCACACCGTCGAGCGCCGCGAGTTCAGCGAGCGCGACGTCGAGCTGCTGGTGGTGATCGGCCGGTTGATCGCCGGCGCCATGCACCAGGCGCGGCTGCACCGCCAGCTGGTGGCCCGCGAACGCGCCCACGAGAACTTCGTCGAGCAGGTCATCGAGGCCCAGGAACTCGAAAGGCGCCGTCTGGCAAGCGATATCCACGACGGCATCTCGCAGCGGCTGGTCACGCTGTCGTACCGGCTGGACGCCGCCGCCCGCGCCGACGACGCCGCGGTGGTCGCCGAGCAGCTGGGCAAGGCCCGCGAGCTGGTGGAGCTGACGCTGGCGGAGGCCCGCGCGGCGATCAGCGGGTTGCGCCCGCCGGTGCTCGACGACCTCGGTCTGGCGGGCGGGCTGGCCAGCCTGGCCCGGTCGATCCCGCAGGTCGGCATCGACGTCGACCTCGAGGAGACCCGGCTGCCGGACCACATCGAGCTGGCGCTGTACCGGATCGCGCAGGAGTGCCTGCAGAACGTCGTCAAGCACGCGCACGCGTCGAGCGCGCGGCTGACGTTCGCGGTCGACGACGCCGACGGCGGCCGGGTGGCGCGGCTCGAGATCGTCGACGACGGAGTCGGTTTCGACACGTTCGAGCACCCGCTGGGCGGCGACGAGATGGGCGGCTACGGGCTGCTGTCGATGGCCGAGCGCGCCGAGATCGTCGGCGGCCGGCTCAACATCCGGTCCCGGCCGGGTGCGGGGACGGCGGTGACGGCCACCATCCCACTGCCCGCGCACTGATCAGAAGTCGCCCGAGTTGTGCCGCAGGGTCTGGATCGCGGCGGCCAGCGCCCTGGACTCCTCGTCGGACATGCCGATGTCGGCGAACACCTCTTTGTTCAGCGTGACCGTCGCGTCCTCGACGGTGGAGCGGCCGAGGTCGGTGATGCGCACCAGCGTGGTGCGCCCGTCGGTGGGATGCGGAATCCGCTCCACCAACCCGTCGGCCTCCAGCCTGCGGATGGCGTGGGTGACGCTGGTGACGTGCACCTGCAGCCGGTCCGAGGCCTTGGTGATCGGCAGCGCGCCGGTTCGGGTGAACGCCAGCAGGCGCAGCAGCTCGAAGCGGGAGAAGCTCAGGTCGTAGGGGCGCAGCGCCGCCTCCACCCGCGCCAGCAGGATCTGGTGGGCACGCATCACCGAGGTCACCGCGACCATGCCGTCGGCGACGTCTCCCCAGCCCGCGCGTTCCCAGTTCTCCCGCGCAAGCGCGATCGGGTCGCGGTCGTCGTGGTGTTCCTCGGACACGCTTCTTCTTACCGCATCCGGCTACGGGATCCCCAAATTTCAGGCCGCGCCGGTGGCCCTTCTCACGGCCGCCAGCACCGCGGCGGTCGAGGTGTGGTCGCCGACGGTGATGCGCACCCCGCCGTCGGCGGCGTACAGTTCACCGTTTCAGACTCCGATCGGGCGCTCCAGCAGCACCTCGCCGGTGTCCGGTGAAACCAGTTGCACCGCAGCGATTTCGTGCATCTTCAGCGGTGTGGTCGCGCTGGGCAGGGCGGTGGCCCCCGACAGGCCCAGCCAGGTCGCGACCTGGTTGCGGGTGCCGTCGTGACCGACCACCACCATCGCCAGGTTCTGCGCGCGGGCGCTGCTCTGCCCCCACTCGCCGTAGGAGCAGGCCATGTCGATGCGGGTGCCCCACCCGTGTTCGGTCAGCGCGACGCTGGCGTTGATCGGCGTCTCGGACACCTTGTGCATCTCCAGTTGCTGGGCGGTCGCCTGCGGCGGGGTCCTGTCGCCGAGCCCGAACGCGTCCGGCCGGATCGCCACGGTCAGCCCGACGGCCAGCGCCGCGGCGGCCAGCGTCAGCGCCGCCGTGGCCAGCCACCGGGCGCGGGTGCGACGGCTGCGCGTGCGGTCCAGCAGGGTGGCCAGCAGTTCGGGCGGCGGGCCGGCGCCGGGCGCCTCGTCGTGGAACACCTCGGGCCCCACCCCGCTCAACAGCGGTGGGATGGCGCTCAGTTCGGCCACCTCGGCCCGGCACCGCGCACAGCTGCGCAGGTGGGACTCGTATTCGGCGCGGTCCTGCTCGGTCAGCGCGCCGAGCACGTAGGCCGCGTCCCACGTCGCGTAGCGGTCGCCGTTGAGCTCGACGCCGGTCACCGGGTCACCCCCATCTCCTCGAGCCTGAGCCGCAGCGCGCGCACCCCGTAGTGCAGCCGCGACTTCACCGTCCCCTCGGCGATGTGCAGGTCCTCGGCGATCTGCGCGGTGCTCCAGCCCCGGTAGTAGGCGCGGCTGATCACCGCGCGGTGCTCTTCGGACAGTTCCCTGATCGCCTCGCCGAGCAGCATCCGGTCCAGCATCGACTCGGACTCGTCGGGCCCGGCCCGGTCGGCCTCGGCCTCCACGTCGGGGGTCCCGGACTCGCTGCGGAACCGGGCGCTGCGCCGCTCGTCGATGACGAGGTTGCGGGCGACGGTGAACAGCCACGCCCGCGCGGACCGCGAGGGGTCGGCCGTCACCTCGGGGTGGCGCCACGCCCGCAGCAACGTCTCCTGCACGACATCCTCCGCCCGTGCCCGGTCTCCCGTCAGCCGCACCGCATAGCGCCAGATGGCGGCGGCGTGCTCGGCATAGAGCAGCCGCATGACGGTGGCTTCCGGGTCGTCCAAATCCAACCTCCGTCATGTACACGGGGTTGCCGGACGTCCGGTTCAGATGGGCGCCGGGCGGCTACCGGGTGAGGATGCGCGGGCCGTCCTCGGTGACGGCGACCGTGTGCTCCCAGTGTGCCGCGCGGGAGCCGTCGGTGGTGACGACCGTCCACTCGTCGTCGAGGACCCTGGTCCGGGTGGTGCCCAGCGTGAGCATCGGCTCGATCGCCAGCACCGATCCGACCTCGAGGTACGGTCCGCGGCCCGGCGAGCCCTCGTTGGGCAGGAAGGGGTCCATGTGCATCTGGCGGCCGATGCCGTGTCCGCCGTAGTTCTCGACGATCCCGAACCGGCGGTCGTAGCGCTTCTCGGCGGCGCGGGTGGCCTTCTCGATGGCGTGCGAGACGTCGGTGAGCCGGTTGCCCGGCACCATCGCGGCCGCCCCGGCCTCCAGGGCTTCGCGGGTCGCCGCCGACAGCGCCTCGTCGGCGGGGATCAGGGTCTCGACACCGAAGGTGATCGCCGAGTCGCCGTGCCAGCCGTCGACGATAGCGCCGCAGTCGATCGACACCAGGTCGCCGGGGGCCAGGATCTCGTCGGCCGACGGGATTCCGTGCACCACCCGATCGTTGACCGACGAGCAGATGGTGGCCGGGTAGCCGTGGTAGCCCAGGAACGACGGGACGCCGCCGCCGTCGCGGATCACCGCTTCGGCGACCTCGTCGAGCGTCTTGGTGGACACCCCGGGTGCGGCGGCCTCGCGCACCGCGGCGAGCGCCTTGGCGACCAGCGCGCCGGCGACCGCCATCGCGTCGAGCTCACCGGGCGTGCGCTGCGGCACGACCTTGCGGTTGCGCAGGCGGCCGATCATCGGGTCACTGGCCGAGCGCCCGCAGCGCCCGGGCGAACACCTCGTCGAGAGCGCCGACGGCGTCGATGGTCTGCAGGTTGCTGTCCTTGTAGTACTCGAGCAGCGGGTAGGTCTCGTCGCGGTAGACCTGCATCCGGTTGCGGATGACGTCCTCGGTGTCGTCGGCGCGGCCGCGGGCCTTGAGCCGCGTGAACAGCTCGTCCTCGGAGACCTTGAACTCCAGCACCGCGTCGATCTTGGTGTTGCGCGCCTTGAGCATGTCGTCGAGCGCCTTGGCCTGCTCCACCGAGCGGGGGTAGCCGTCGAGGATGAACCCGTTGGCGGCGTCGGGCTGGTCGATGCGGTCCTCGACGAGACGGTTCGTCAGCTCGGCGGGCACCAGGTCGCCGGCGTCGAGGTAGCGCTTGGCCTCCAGGCCGAGCGGGGTGCCGTCGCCGATGTTCTTGCGGAACAGGTCGCCGGTCGAAATCTGGGGGATCCCGAGCTTCTCCGAGAGCTTCTGGGCCTGTGTGCCCTTACCAGCGCCGGGCGGACCAAGCAGAACGACTCTCACTTCAGGAACCCTTCGTAGTTACGTTGCATCAACTGGCTTTCAATCTGCTTGACCGTATCCAAGCCGACGCCGACCATGATCAGCACCCCGACGCCGCCGAACGGCAGGTTCTGCACCGGTCCGCCGCTGCCGAGCGTCAGGAACAGGTTGGGCAGCACCGCGATGGTGCCCAGGTAGATCGAACCCGGCAGGGTGATGCGGCTGAGCACGTAGCGCAGGTAGTCGGCGGTGGGCTTGCCCGGGCGGATGCCGGGGATGAAGCCGCCGAACTTCTTCATCTCGTCGGCGCGCTCGTCGGGGTTGAACGTGATCGACACATAGAAGTAGGTGAAGAACACGATCAGCCCGAAGTAGATCGCGATGTAGACCGGGTTGCTCGGGTCGCTGAGGTACTCGGCGACGAACCGGGTCCACCAGTTGGTCTTGTTCGGGTCGGAGCTGCCGCTCTGGATCAGCTGGGTGATCAGCTGCGGGATGTAGATCAGCGACGACGCGAAGATCACCGGGATGACGCCGGCCTGGTTGACCTTCAGCGGCAGGTAGGTGGAGGTGCCGCCGTACATCTTGCGGCCCACCATGCGCTTGGCGTACTGCACCGGGATGCGGCGCTGACCCTGCTCGACGAACACCACGCCGACGATGATCGCCAGCGCACCCGCGCAGACCAGCGCGAAGACCAGCCCGCCGCGGTCCTGCAGGATGGCCTGCCCCTCACCGGGGATGGCCGAGGCGATGCTGGTGAAGATGATCAGCGACATGCCGTTGCCGACGCCGCGCTCGGTGACCAGCTCGCCCATCCACATCACCAGGGCCGCGCCCGCGGTCATCACCAGCACCATCACGACCAGGGTGAAGATGTTCCAGCCCTCGGCGTCCTGGCCCTGGATGATCTCCAGCGAGCAGCCCTGCAGCAGGCCGCCGTTGGCGGCCAGCGCGACGATGCTGGTGCTCTGCAGCAGCGCCAGCGCGATCGCCAGATAACGCGTGTACTGCGTCATCTTGGCCTGACCGGCCTGGCCCTCCTTGCGCAGCTGTTCGAAGCGCGGGATCACCACGGTCAGCAGCTGCACGATGATGCTCGCGGTGATGTAGGGCATCACGCCCACCGCGAACACCGACAGCTGCAGCAGCGCGCCACCGGAGAACAGGTTGATCAGGGAGTACAGCTGTCCCGATTCACCGCCGGTGACCTCGGCGATGCACTCCTGCACGTTCGGGTAGTTCACCCCCGGCGAGGGGATCGACGCCCCGAGCCGGTACAGGATCACGATCCCCAACGTGAACAGGATCTTCCTTCTCAGGTCGACAGTCCTGAGTGAAGAGATGAAAGCCGAAAGCACTCTTCCTCCTGCGCAGCCGGGGTCGGCGTGCGAATGGGGCTGGATTCGCCCAGCGTCATGGTTAAGTCGTGTGCGGACCCCCGCCAAGCGCGCAGCCTGCAGAGTTACCCGCCAAACAGTCTACGAGAGTAACAGTTGGGCCTGCGCACACCCGCATCCACACGTGCGGCACCTCTTCTCAGCGTTTCATCAGGGCGGGAACATAACGTGGACGTCGGCTCGTTATATCTACTAATTACTTTTGCTGAGGAGCTGACGATGGCACGGACCGACAACGACACCTGGGATCTCACGTCGAGCGTGGGCGCGACGGCGACGATGGTCGCCGCGGCGCGGGCGGTGGCCACCCGCCAGGACGACGCGCTGATCTCCGATCCGTTCGCCGAGCCGTTGGTGCGCGCGGTCGGGGTCGACTTCTTCACCCGGTTGGCCAGTGGCGGGCTCGGGCTCGAGGATCTCGACACCGGTAACCAGACGATGGGCCTGGCGCGGATGACCGACAACATGGCCGCGCGCACGAAGTTCTTCGACGACTTCTTTCTCGAGGCCGGCCGCGCGGGCATCCGGCAGGCGGTGATCCTGGCCTCCGGCCTGGACGCACGGGCCTACCGGCTGGCGTGGGCGGACGGCACCGTCGTCTACGAGATCGACCAGCCCGGCGTCATCGAGTTCAAGACCACGACGATGGGCTCGCTGGGCGCCGACCCGACCGCCGAGCTGCGCACCGTCGCCATCGACCTGCGCTACGACTGGCCGACGGCGCTGAAGGCGGCCGGCTTCGACCCGTCGGCGCCGACGGCCTGGAGTGCCGAGGGGCTGCTGGGTTATCTGCCGCCGGAGGCGCAGGACCAGCTGCTGGACACCGTCACCGCGCTGAGCGCGCCGGGCAGCCGGTTCGCCGTGGAGTGCGGGCCGACGAGCATCCCCGAGGCCGAGCGGGAGAACGTGGTCGAGCGCATGCGGCAGGCGTCGCAGCAGTGGCGCGACCACGGGTTCGACCTGGACTTCTCCGAGCTGGTGTACATCGGTGACCGCAACGACCCGGGCACCTACCTGGCCGACCGCGGCTGGCGGGTGACCCGCCGCACCGTCGACGAGCTGCTGGCCGACAACGGCCGGCCCCGCCCGCCCGCCGACGACGAGATGGGCAACCTCGGTGAGATGGCTTACCTCACCGGGATACTGGGGTCGTGACCCGCAGCGACAACGACACCTGGGATCTGGCGTCCAGCGTCGGTTCGACCGCGACGATGGTCGCCGCCCAGCGCGTGCTGAGCCACCGCGCCGGCATGATCGACGACCCGTACGCCGAACCGCTGGTGCGCGCGGTCGGGGTGGACTTCTTCGTGCGGGCGCTCGACGGGGAGATCGACCTCGAGGAGATCACCCCGGTGTTCAACCCGCAGCGCGCCGCCGAGAGCATGGCGGTGCGCACCCGCCACTTCGACCGGTTGTTCACCGACGCCGCCGACGCCGGGGTCCGGCAGGCGGTGATCCTGGCCTCCGGGCTGGACGCCCGCGCCTACCGGCTGCCGTGGCCGGACGGCACCACGGTCTACGAGCTGGACCAGCCCGCGGTGATCGCGTTCAAGAGCGACACGCTGGCCGCGCTGGGCGCCGAGCCGAGGGCCGAGCGCCGCGCGCTGGCGGTCGATCTGCGCGACGACTGGCCGCGGGTGCTGCGGGACAACGGTTTCGACCCGGCGCAGCCGACGGCGTGGATCGCCGAGGGGCTGCTGATCTATCTGCCGCCGCAGGCGCAGGATCTGCTGTTCGACCGCATCGACGAGCTCAGCGCCCCGGGCAGCCGGGTGGCCTGCGAGCACATCCCCGACGTCAGCATGTTCGGCGACGAACGCTCCCGCGAGATCGCCGACCGGCTGCGGGTGTACGGCCACAACATCGAGATGAGCGAGCTGATCTATCCCGGTGAGCGCAACGACGTCGCGGTGTACCTCACCGAGCGGGGCTGGGATGTGACCGTGCAGGGTATGCGGGAGGCCTTCGCCGCCAACGGTTTCGAGTTCCCGGAGGACTCCCCGATCGCCCACTTCGCCGACATGAGCTACCTGTCGGCCGTGAAGTCCTAATTTCCTTCCCGCGAGCGTGCGTGTCTGCTCACGACACGCCGCGGAAATCCCGACATTTGCGCACGCTCGCGCCCGCAGATGCCGTGCGGCGAGACCGTCAGAACCGGTAGTCCCCCAGCCACAGGGCGTTCACCCCGGTCAGCGACCGCTCGGCCTGACCCACCATGGCCAGCAGCGACCGGCCGACCAGCGCGGTGAACGCATCGGACACCGACGCTGCCGCGGGCACCGACGACGGCTTGGGCCGCAGCCGGTCCATCAGCGACGAACCCGGATACGAGACCAGGCGCACGTCGTCGTCCTCCCCCAGCCCGGCCAGCACCTTGGCCCGCCGGACCGCGGTGCGCAGTCCGCCGAGGTGGTCGACCAGGCCGCGCTCCCGCGCGTCGGCGCCCGTCCAGACCCGGCCGCGGGCGATCTTGTCGACCTCCTCGACGCTCATCCCGCGGCCCTCGGCGACCCGCGCGACGAAGTCCGCGTAGATCAGGTCGGCCTGGGCCTCCACGTGCGCCTGCTGCTCGTCGGTGAACGGCGCGTTGATCGACCAGGCGTCGGCATTGGGGTTGGTGCGCACGGCATCTGAGCCGACGCCGAGCTTCTCCTTGAGTTCGCGGGCGACCAGCTTGCCGGTCACCACGCCGATCGACCCGGTGATGGTGCCCGGGTTGGCGACGATCTCGTCGGCCCCCATCGACACGTAGTAGCCGCCGGACGCCGCGACCGCGCCCATCGACGCGACCACCGGCGTGCCCTTGCCGCGGATCCGGTTCACCTCCCGCCAGATGGTCTCCGACCCGGTGACCGCGCCGCCGGGGCTGTCCACCCGCAGCACGATCGCCGACACGTCGTCGTCGGCGGCGGCTTCGCGCAGCGCGGCGGCGATGGTGTCCCCGCCGGCGCTCGACGATCCCAGCGGCGGCAGCGGCTGCGGGCCGCCGCGCCCGCTGACGATCGGGCCGTGCAGGGTGACCACCGCGATCGTCGGCTTGCCCTTGCGCCCCGGGATGGGCGGCAGCGGCGGGGCGGGCCGCTCGGCCTTGGCGTAGCGCGACAGGTACAGCCGCGGCGCGGCGTCCTCGCCGTCGGGGTCACCGGAATCGGGTGCGGCGCCGACGAGTTCACCGATGCGCGCGTAGGCCTCGTCGCGGAAGCCGATGCGGTCGATCAGCTTGCCCGCCACCGCGTCGTCGCGCAGCAGCGGGGCCTTGTCCGCGAGCGCGTCGACCTCCTCGACGGTGAGCTTGCGGGACTCGGCGACACCGGCGAGCACCTGCTCGTGCAGGCTGCGGATCAACCGCTCGTCGGCCTCCCGGTGCGCGTCGGTGTAGGAGTCTTCGGTGAACAGGTTGGCCGCCGACTTGTACTCGCCGCGCGCGACGAACTGCGCCTCGATGCCCGCCTTGTCCAGGGCGTCGCGCAGGAACATCGCGTTGGTCGCGAAGCCGACCAGTCCGACGGTGCCCGACGGCTGCATCCACACCTCGCGGAACGCCGACGCTAGGTAGTACGCCAGGGTGCCGGGGTAGGTCTCGGCCCACGCCAGCGACGGTTTGACCGCGCTGAAGGCCGCGATCGCCTCGCGCAGTTCCTGTACCGGTCCGGGCGGCGCGGCCGGGAACTGCACCCGCGCGATCAGCCCGGCCACCCGCGGGTCGTCGGCGGCTCGGTGGATCGCGGCGACGGCGTCGCGCAGCAGCAGCGGTTTACCGGCGCCGCTGATCAGCGCCAGCGGGTCGAAGCCGCTGGTCTCCGGCGGCACGTTGAGGAGGTCGAGTTCAAGCACGCAACCGCTGGGCACACCGTGATGACGGGCGGTGTCGACGCGCCGGGCCAGCGCGCGCAGGTCGTCGGGTCCGGGAATGCCGGGCAGGAAGGCGAACATGCCGCCGAGCCTACCGACGCCGCGGACCCTGACCCGGTTCGTCACACGGGCGGGACGACGACGCCGGTGGCCCGTCCGTCCGGATCGAGCATCCAGCCCATGCGTTTTCGGGTGCGCAGGTTGACACCGCTGTCGCGCACCGACAGCCACGGCAACCGTTCACCGATCCGGCGTTCCAGCCTGGCGATGTCGGCCAGCGAGCTCGTCCACACCGTGAACGCGATCGTGGCGTCGCCGGTGATCGAGGCGCACATCCGCAGTTCCGACAGCGTCGACAGCGCCGCCACCGTGCGTTCCTGATCCGCCGGCGCCACCGACACCAGCCAGGTGCTGCTGATCGGGTGACCCGACACCACCTGCGCCACCTCGCACCGGAACGTCACCACCCCCGACGCCAGCAGCCGGGCCAGCTGACGTCGCACGGTCGCCGGATTGCGGCCCGTGGCGCGCGCACAGTCGGCGGCGCTGGCCCGCCCGTTGGCGGCGAGTACCTCGAGCAGGGGACCGCCGTCCTCAGGCGGTCGCATCCGGCGGGTCGGGCGCATCTCCGCGGCGGCGGCCTCGAACGCCGACTCCTGCCAGCGGTCCAGCGCGCCCAGCCGCCAGTCGCCGCCGTGCCGATGCAGGGTGGTGACCACCGAGGTGCGCTGCCGCTGCACCCCCGGTTGCGCGCTCAGGTCGTCGAGCACGAACGCGGTCAGACCGGCGAGGTCACGGGTCAGGGCGGTGACGAGCAGGTCGCGTCCGCGGGTGGACTCCTCGACGGTCACCGCCCTGCGGTCGGCGCAGAGCGCCCTGGCCACCTCGGCGCGCGTGCCGGGCACGCAGTCGACCTCGACGAGCGCCAGGACAGGCGGCGGAGACCCACCGCGGTGCGCCGTGATCCAGGCCAGCCCCTCCCGGCGCAGCCGCGCCCAGCGGGCGGCGAGCGTGGCGGGGGTGGTGCGGAGGATCCGCGCCGCGTCGACCCAACTGATCCGCGGCGCGATCTGCAGGCCGTGCAGCAGCTCCAGATCCAGCTCAGTCACCGCGCCGGGATGCACGAAAACACTCCTCAAGAAGATTTCTGTGCACGGATCAACGCCGTTTGGGCCGACTCGTCGCCGTGCACCTCAAACTACGCGCACTGTTCGCCGGATGAGGAGGAAGTGCGGGATGTCGATGGTCGCGCAGGCCCGGGAGATGGCCGACGAGCTCGTCCGGTTCCGCCGCGACCTGCACCGGGAACCCGAGCTCGGCCTGGTCCTGCCGCGCACGCAGGAGCGGGTACTGGCGGCGCTCGAGGGTCTGCCCCTGGAGATCAGCACCGGGACAAGCTGCACCTCGGTCACCGCCGTGCTGCGTGGGCGCGGCGACGGTGTGGTGCTGCTGCGCGCGGACATGGACGCGCTGCCGGTGCAGGAGGACACCGGCCTCGACTTCACCTCCCGGATCGACGGGACGATGCACGGGTGCGGCCACGACCTGCACACCGCCATGCTCGTGGGTGCGGCGCGTCTTCTCGCCGACCAGCGCGACAAGCTCGGCGGCGACGTGGTGTTCATGTTCCAGCCGGGTGAGGAGGGCTGGGAGGGCGCCCGCACGATGATCGACGAAGGCGTGCTGGACGCGGCGGGACGCCGCCCGGACGCGGCCTACGCACTGCACGTGTTCTCCACCCTCGGCCCGGCGGGCACGTTCTTCAGCCGGCCCGGTGTCACCCTCGCGGCGTCGGCGACCCTGCGGGTGACCGTCCGCGGCGCAGGTGGCCACGGTTCGACACCGCATCTGGCCAAGGACCCGGTTCCCGTTCTGGCCGAGATGGTGACCGCTTTGCAGACCGCCGTCACCCGGCGGTTCGACGTGTTCGACCCGGTGGTGCTGACGGTCGGCGTGCTGCGGGCGGGCACGCGCAGCAACGTGATTCCGGCGACGGCCGCGTTCGAGGCCACCATCCGCACGTTCTCGAGGGAGTCCTCGCGGCGGGTCCGCGACGTCGTGCTGCGGCTGGTCTCCGGGATCGCCGACGCGCACGGCGTCGACGTCGACGCCGACTACGCCGAGGGCCGACCGCCCACGGTGAACGACGCCGACGAGACCGCGCTCGTGCGCGAGGTCATCGCCGAGACCTTCGGGGAACGCCGGTACGCCCCGTTGGCCCAGCCCTTCACCGGCGCGGAGGACTTCGCGCGGGTGCTCGAAGAAGTGCCCGGGTGCATCGTCGCGCTCGGGGCGCTCCCGCAGGGAGCGGACCCGGACAAGGCGGCCTTCAACCACAGCCCGCAGGCCGTGTTCGACGACTCCGTGCTGCCCGACGGCGCAGCGCTTTTCGCCGAGCTCGCCATCCGCCGCCTTCACGACACAACACAGAAAGGCCGCTGATGAGCCAGACGATCCAACTCCGCACCCGACACGGCGCGCCGGCGCCGACGCGGCGCACCCCCCAGCTGATCGGGACCGCGCTGGGTCACGCGCTGGAGTGGTACGACTGGGGCATCTACGCGATCTTCGTGCCGTTCTTCGCCACCCAGTTCTTCGATCAGAGCAACCGGTTCTCGGCGGTGCTGGCGAGCCTCGCGGTGTTCGCGGTCGGGTTCATCGCACGACCGGTCGGCGGCTTCGTGTTCGGCTGGCTGGCCGACCGCGTCGGTCGGCGCACGTCGATGATGGCGACGGTGGTGACGACCGCCGCGGCGAGCTTCACCATCGGCGTCGCACCGACGTACGCCGCGGTCGGCGCGTGGGCGTCACTGATCCTGTTGGTGGCCCGCGTCGTTCAGGGCCTGGCCTGTGGCGGCGAGCTGCCGTCGGCGCAGACCTACCTGTCGGAGATCGCACCCGCGCACCGGCGCGGCACCTGGTCGAGCGTCATCTATATCGCCAGCGTCTTCGGCAACACCGTCGGCGTGCTGCTCGGCCTGGTTCTCACGCTGAGCCTGTCCGAGGCCGAAATGCACTCGTACGGCTGGCGGATCCCGTTCCTCCTCGGCGGGGTGTTCGGTCTGGTCGCCGTCTACATGCGACGGAGGATGCCGGAGACCGAGATCTTCAGCAAGTCCTCCACTCGGCGCGAGCGGCCCCGGTTGTGGCCCGAGCTCGTGCGTTACCGCGGTCAGGCACTCCGCGTCATCGGCCTGTCGGTTGGGTTCACGGTCTTCTACTACTCGTGGGTGGTGGCCGCGCCGGCGTACGCGATCAACTCGCTGCACGTGTCGCCGTCCGGTGCGCTGTGGGCCGGCGTGACCTCCAGCCTCGTCCTGATGGGGTTGATGCCCCTGTGGGGTGCGCTGTCCGACCGGATCGGCAGGCGGCCCGTCCTGCTGATCTCGACGGCCGGTGGCGCGGCGGTGCTGATCCCGGTGCAGTTCCTGGTGCGTGACAGCGCGTGGCAGTTGTTCGCGGCGATGACGATCGCGGCGGTGTTCATCTCGGCCGGGGTGTCGATCCTGCCCGCGGTGTACGCCGAGATGTTCCCGACCGGCATCCGTGCGCTCGGCCTGGCGGTGCCGTACTCCGTGGCCGTCGCGAGCTTCGGCGGCACGGCGCCCTATCTGCAGACGTGGCTCGGCACGAACCTGGACCCGATCTACTACACCGGCTACTGCGTGGTGCTGCTCCTGGTCTCCACACTGGTGATCATCGGGATGCCGGAGACCTGCGGGAAGGATCTGTCATGACCACTTCGCTGCTCGACGTGCTCACCACCGCTCCGCCGCGGATCGTCGACCTCGCGCAGCCGCTGCGGGAGGGCATGCCGTGCTCGCCCACCCATCCCGGGTTCCGGATGGCGCTCAGTCGCCGACACGGCGACGTGGCACGGCCCGACGGGATGACCGGATCGCACGAGATGCTCGTGCTCGGCGGTCACGTCGGCACCCACATGGACGCGCTCGCCCACGTCGCGGTCGACGGCCGCTTCCACGGCGGCACCCCGGTCGCCGTGACCGACGGCCGGTACGCCAGTCACGGGATCGACGAGGTGGCCCCGCTGGTGTGCCGGGGTGTGCTCGTCGACGTCCCGGCCCTGCGCGGGGTGGAGCGGCTGCCGGCGGCCGAACCCGTGACCGCGGCGGATCTGCGGGACGCCGACATCCGCCGCGGCGACGTCGTGCTCATCCGGACCGGGTGGGCGCAGCTGTGGCATGACCCCGACGCCTACCTCGGCGCGGCCAGCGGTGTTCCCGGGCTCGCCGTCGACGGCGCCCGGCTGCTGGCCGCCGCGGGGGTGCGCGCGGTCGGCGCCGACACCCTGGCACTCGAGCACATTCCCGCCGGCGCCGGTTTCGCCAACCTGCCCGTGCACCGGGTGCTGCTGCAGGACAGCGGGATCAACATCATCGAGGCGATGAACCTGGAGGAACTCGCGCAGACCGGCGCGCGGGAGTTCGTGTTCGTCGGCGCTCCCCTGCCCGTCGTCGGGGCGACCGGCGCACCGATCCGGCCGCTGGCGCTGGTGGAGCAGCCGGTCTAGCGGCCGAGCTTCGGCAGCAGCTGCGGGCAGTAGGCGGCCGACGCCGCACGCATCAGGCCCGAGGCCTGCTCGCGGGTGATGCCGCCGGTGGTGAGCCGGTCGCGCACACCGCGTACGACGGGCACCGGGTTGATGGAGGTGGCCAGCCCGTTGCTGAGCATGTCGCAGATGCCCTTGCCCAGTGCGGGCACGTCGAGGCCCTCGGTGGGGATCTGCAGTTGCGACACCGCGTCGGCGAACTTCGCGTCGTTGTCCTGGGCGACGGCGGTGCCCGCGCCGGCGAACAGCGCCGCGGCGGCGGTCACGGCGATCACAGCGACCCGGAACGTCATCTCTTAACTCCTGAAAGCTCAGCCTGCGCAGAGTGAATCGCGGCAACGGCGACGCGTGTTACGCATTTCAACACGAAAGCCCCCACCGTGTCCGGTGGGGGCCCTCGTTTCAAGCGGATTTACAGCTCGGCGGCCGAGCCGCCATTTACAGCTCGGCGGCCGAGCCGCCATTTACAGCTCGGCGGCCGAGCCGCCATTTACAGCTCGGTGGCCGAGCCGCCCGCCGCCGAGATCTTCTCGCGGGCGCTGCCGCTGAACTTGTTGGCGGTGACGTCGACCTTGACCGACAGCTTGCCGTCGCCGAGCACCTTGACCAGGCTGTTCTTGCGCACCAGGCCCTTGGCCACCAGCTCGTCGACACCGACGGTGCCGCCCTCCGGGAAGGCCTTGTTGATGTCGCCGACGTTGACGACCTCGTACTCGGTGCGGAACCGGTTACGGAAGCCCTTGAGCTTCGGCAGCCGCATGTGGATCGGCATCTGGCCGCCCTCGAACGTCACCGGGACGTTCTTGCGGGCCTTGGTGCCCTTGGTGCCGCGACCTGCGGTCTTACCCTTCGAACCCTCGCCGCGACCCACGCGGGTCTTGGCCTTCTTCGAACCGGGCGCCGGCTTCAGGTCATGCAGTTTGATGACGCTCATTTGACTTCCTCCACCTCTACGAGGTGATGCACGGTCTTGATCAGACCCCGCGTCTGCGCGTTGTCCTCACGGACGACGGACTGGCGGATCTTGCGCAGCCCCAGCGTCCGCAGGCTCTCCCGCTGCTTCCAGCGCGCACCGATGGTGCTGCGCACCTGGGTGATCTTCAGCTCTGCCATTGGTTACGACCCTTCACGCGCAGCCGACGCGGCGAGCGCATCGGCCTCCCGGCGCGCCTTCAGCATGGCCGGCGGCGCGACGTCCTCGATCGGCAGGCCACGGCGGGCCGCGACCTCTTCGGGACGCTGCAGCAGCTTCAGCGCGGCAACGGTGGCGTGCACCACGTTGATCGCGTTGTCGCTACCCAGCGACTTGGCCAGGATGTCGTGCACACCGGCGCATTCCAGCACCGCGCGGCACGCACCACCGGCGATCACACCGGTACCGGGGCTGGCCGGACGCAGCATCACGACACCGGCGGCGGCTTCGCCCTGCACCGGGTGGGTGATGGTGCCGCCGATCAGCGGAACCCGGAAGAAGTTCTTGCGTGCTTCCTCGACGCCCTTGGCGATGGCAGCCGGAACTTCCTTGGCCTTGCCGTAGCCGACACCGACCATGCCGTTGCCGTCGCCGACGATCACCAGCGCGGTGAAGCTGAACCGGCGGCCACCCTTGACCACCTTGGACACGCGGTTGATCGAGACGACGCGCTCGAGGTAGTTGCTCTTGTCGCCACCGTCGCGGCCGCGACGGTCGTCGCGCCGGCCACGCCCGTCGCGGTCACCGCGCGAGCCACGGCCTTCCGAGGGGCCGCCGGCAGTTGCCTGTTCGGCCATCATGCAGTCCTTCCCATGTGGTTGGTCATCAGAATTTCAGCCCGCCCTCTCGTGCCGCATCGGCCAGTGCCGCGATCCGGCCGCCGTAGGTGTACCCACCGCGGTCGAACACGACCTTCTCGATGCCCTGGGCCTTGGCGCGCTCGGCGATCAGCTGACCGACCCGCACGCTGTGAGCTTTCTTGTCGCCCTCGATCGCCCGCACGTCGGCCTCGATCGAGGAAGCGGCGGCCAGCGTGGTGCCGTTCTCGTCGTTGACCAGCTGCACATGGATGTGCCGCGACGAACGGTTGACCACCAGGCGCGGCACCTCAGCGGTGCCGGCGATCTTCTTGCGCAGCCGCGCGTGACGGCGCAGCCGGGCAGTCCGCCGGATCTCGGAGATGTTCTGTCCCACCGGCTTACGAACCTGGGCCTCAGTCTTTGCAGCCATGTCTACTTACCTGTCTTTCCGACCTTGCGGCGGATCTGCTCACCCTCGTACCGGATGCCCTTGCCCTTGTACGGGTCGCTCTTGCGCAACCGGCGGATGTTGGCAGCCACCTGGCCGACCTTCTGCTTGTCGATGCCGGAGATCGAGAACTTGGTCGGGCTCTCCACCGCGAACGTCACACCCTCGGGGGCGTTGATCGTCACGGGATGGCTGTAACCCAGCGCGAACTCGAGGTCGTTGCCCTTCTGCTGCACGCGGTAGCCGACGCCGTGGATCTCCATCTTGGTGGTGTAGCCCTCGGTGACACCGGTGATCAGGTTCGCCACCAGCGTGCGGGACAGACCGTGCAGGGAGCGGCTGCGGCGCTCGTCGTCGGGACGGGTCACCACGATGGCGCCGTCCTCGTCACGCGAGACCTTGATCGGCTCGGCGATCTCGAGCTCCAGGGTGCCCTTGGGCCCCTTGACGGACACGTTCTGCCCATTGATCGACACGTCGACCCCGGCCGGAACCGGAACCGGCTGCTTTCCAATACGCGACATATCTCTAGCTCTCCCTCTCGCCTACCACACGTAAGCGAGGACTTCGCCGCCCACGCCCTCTTGGGCTGCCTGGCGGTCGGTCTTGAGGCCCGACGACGTGGAGATGATCGCCACGCCGAGGCCACCGAGGACCCGCGGCAGGTTGTTGGACTTCGCGTACACCCGCAGACCGGGCTTGGAGACGCGCCGCAACCCGGCGATGCTCCGCTCCCGGCTGGGGCCGTACTTCAGTTGCACGACGAGCGACTTGCCGACCCGCGCATCCTCGGTGCGGTAGTCGGCGATGTAGCCCTCACGCTTGAGGATCTCGGCGATGTTGGCCTTGATCTTCGAGTGGGGCAGTCTCACCTCATCGTGGTACGCCGAATTGGCGTTGCGCAGACGTGTCAAGAAGTCTGCGATCGGGTCCGTCATGGTCATGACAGCCGGCTCACCTTTCTCGCGGTGGTTCCCAAAGGATTTCGGGCCTTCCGCAACCTGTTGTTTGGTCTGGTCTGTGGAGCTGGGTTACCAGCTGGCCTTCTGCACACCGGGCAGCTCGCCGCGGTGCGCCATCTCGCGCAGGCAGATCCGGCAGAGGCCGAACTTGCGGAAGACCGAGTGCGGCCGGCCGCAGCGCTGGCAGCGGGTGTAGGCACGCACCTTGAACTTCGGCTTCTTGTTGGCCTTGTTGACCAGTGCCTTCTTTGCCATATCAGTTCTCCTTGAAGGGGAAGCCCAGGGCCCGCAGCAGCGCTCGGCCTTCGTCGTCGGTCGTCGCCGAGGTGACGACGGTGATGTCCATGCCGCGCGGGCGGTCGATGGAGTCCACGTCGATCTCGTGGAACACCGACTGCTCGGTCAGGCCGAAGGTGTAGTTGCCGGTCCCGTCGAACTGCTTGGGGCTCAGGCCGCGGAAGTCGCGGATACGCGGCAGCGCGATCGAGATCAGGCGGTCCAGGAACTCCCACATCCGGTCGCCGCGCAGGGTGACCCGGGCGCCGATCGGCATACCCTCGCGGAGCTTGAACTGCGCGATGGACTTGCGGGCCCGGCGGATCTCCGGCTTCTGGCCGGTGATCAGCGCGAGGTCGTTGACCGCACCGTTGATCAGCTTGGCGTCGCGGGCGGCGTCGCCGACACCCATGTTGACGACGACCTTGACCACGCCGGGGATCTGCATGACGTTGGCGTAGCCGAACTCCTTCTGCAGGGCCTCGCGAATCTCCTCGCGGTAGCGCTGCTTGAGGCGCGGCAGAGTCTTCTCAGCGGTAGTCATGTCAGATGTCCTTGCCGTTGGTCTTGGCGACGCGGACCTTCTTGCCGGTCTCTTCGTCGATGCGGTACCCGATCCGGGTCGGCTTGCCGTCGGAGTCGACGACCATCACGTTCGAGACGTGGATCGGCGCTTCCTGGGTCACGATGCCGCCCGACTGCACGCCGCGCTCGTTGCGCGAGACGGCGGTGTGCTTCTTGATCCGGTTCACGCCCTCGACGAGCACCTTGTTCCGGGACGGGTAGGCCTGCAGGACCTTGCCCTTGGCGCCCTTGTCCTTACCGGAGATCACCAGGACGGTGTCGCCCTTGTGGACCTTCATCTACAACACCTCCGGTGCAAGCGAGACGATCTTCATGAACTTCTTCTCACGCAGCTCGCGGCCGACCGGGCCGAAGATGCGGGTGCCGCGCGGGTCGTTGTCGGCCTTGATGATGACGGCGGCGTTCTCGTCGAACTTGATGTAGCTGCCGTCCGGGCGGCGACGCTCCTTGACGGTGCGCACCACCACGGCCTTGACGACATCGCCACGCTTGACGTTGCCGCCGGGAATGGCGTCCTTGACTGTGGCCACGATGACATCACCGATGCCCGCGTAGCGCCGCGACGAGCCGCCGAGCACGCGGATGCACAAGATCTCCTTGGCGCCCGTGTTGTCGGCGACCTTCAGCCGCGATTCCTGCTGAATCACTCGATCTCCTCGACCTGGTTTTTGTATGCACGCCAGATACCGACCTGAACGTGCGCGGTCTTGCTGTCACCGAAGGGCACGCGGGGCCTGCCGTGTCCGGCCGGCCGAGGTCTGCCCAAGGCAACCGCCTGATTCTATGGGACGACCTGCGGGAAACCAAATCGCCGCTGATCAGGGCCTTCCCTTCAGCCCCCTTCAGCCGCCAGCGTGCGTGTCTGCACACGACACGCCGCGGGATTTCAGCATTTCACGCACGCTCGCGCGGCCGGCGTTAAGGACGTCCGGCGAGGCAGGTCAGTCCAGCACCGCCGCGGTGAGCTCCACCTCGACCGGCGCGCCGGACGGCAGCGCCAGCACCCCGATGGCCGAGCGGGCAGGCAGCGCCGCATCCCCCAGCAGGTCGCGGATGGTGGCCGACGCCCCGTCGGCGACGCCACTCAAGTCCTGGAACCCGGGCGTGCAGGCGATGTAGACGGTCATCCTCAGACATCTCACGGCGGCGTCCAGGCCGGCGACCGAACGGACCGCGGCCACCGCGTTGGCCGCGGCCAGGCCCGCGGCTCGGCGTCCCTCCTCCACCGACAGGTCGGCGCCCACCAGCCCGCGAAACGCCAGCTCGCCGCCGCGCCGCGGGGTCATGCCCGCGGTATGGGCGACGCCGTTGTGCAGGACGGCGGGCACGTAGTCGCCGCGCGGCGCCGGCGGAGTGAGGTCAGTCGACACCGAGGGCGATTCCTTCTTGACGCGGGTCCGCGGCGCCGGACAGCACCCCACGGTCGTCGCGGGAGATGACCTGCGCGCTCCCGCCCCCACTCCACGCGGGCTGCACGACGACGCGGTGACCGCGGCGGGCCAGCTCCGAACGGGTGGCCTCGGGCAGCGTCTCCTCCACACGCAGCTCGTCGGGGGCGCCGAGGACGTCCGCATCCGAGCCGGGAAACACGGTGAACCGGGGTGCAGCCACGGCCTCGGCCGGGTCCACGCCGTGGTCGAGCAGGTGCGACAGCAGCTGCATGTTCCACTGCACCTGCCCGTCACCGCCGGGGGTGTTGCCGACGTGCAGCAGGGCCCCCGCCTGGTCGGTGACTATCCACGCGTTCAGCGTGTGCAGCGGCTTGCGGCGCGGTGCCACCTCGTTGGGGTGGCCCGGAATCACGTAGGCGCCGCGACCCAGTCGGTTGTTGAGTACGACGCCGGTGCCCGGCACGGAGAACTTCGCGCCGAAGGTGAACGCCAGCGAGTGGATGAAGCTGACCGCACGTCCGTCGGCGTCGACGGCGACGGTCGAGGTGGTGTCGCCGGCGCGGACGTCGATGGTGGCACCGCCGGCGATACCGGCGTCGAGGGCGCGGTACTGGGCGGCGAGCCGGTCCGGGTCGAGCACCCGGGCGGCGCCGCCGTTGTCGCTGCCGCACAGCTCCAACCGGTCGGCGAACGCGGTCCGCGCCGCCCGGGCCAGCCGGTCCACCGCGTCGACGGACAACCAGCCGCTGTAGCCGACGGCGCCGTCGCACAGCGCGGCCTGCTGCAGCACCATCCAGCCCGGGGTCGGCAGCGCTGTCTGGTGCACCAGGGCTCCGGCGTAGCGGCCGGTGAGCGGGTCCTGCGGGCTGACGTCGGCACCTGCCGCCCATTCGTCGCCGCTGAACGGCGCTCCCCCGGCGCGCAGGGCCTCGACCGCCCGCTGCGCGAAGCCGCCGGTGTAGAACCAGCCCGGATCGCGGGCGAGTGTCCGGATGGTGGCGGCCAGGTCGGGCTGCGGCAACCGGGTGCCGACGCGCGGAGGTGTGCCGTCGACGGTGTACACCGCGCTCAGGCCGGCGTCGGCGCGCATCGCGGCCAGCGCCTCGGTGACGTCACCGGCGGTGCGCGCCGAGCACGGCAGCCCTCGCTCGGCCAGCTCCGCGGCGGGCTCCCACAGCTCGGCGAGTTCCCGGGTGGCGCCGTTGCGGTGCAGCGCGGCGAGCGCGGCGGGGGCGCCGGGCACCGAGACCGCCAGCGGACCATCCATGGGTATCGCCGAATATCCCTGTGCCGCATAGAACTCCGCGGTGCCACCGTCGGGCCCGTAGCCGGATCCGTTGACCGTCCACACTCGACCGTCGGGTTCGCGGACGACGGCGAAGGCGTCGCCACCGATGCCGCACTGACCGGGCAGCGTCAACCAGGTGAGCGCCGCCATGGCCAGGGTGGCGTCGATGGCGTTACCGCCGTCGGCCAGCACCCGGGCCCCGGCCAGGCTTGCGGCGGGATGGCTACTGCTGACCATGCCGCCGGTGGCCAGCGTTGCCGGACGCAGTGCGGTCATCACGCCTGCCGGCGCAGTCGTCGGGTCGGGCCTGCGGGCGCCTCGCCGGGTGCGATGCCGACGAAGATCTCGCCGTCGCGCTCCTCGCACGGGAACGTCTTGATCGGCTCGGTGGCGGGCGGGCTGATCGGCTCCCCGGTCTCGAGGTCGAAAGCGCTTCCGTGGCAGGAGCATCCGATGCCGTCGTCGCGCAGCTTGCCGGACGACAGCAGGCAGTCCAGATGCGTGCAGTAGTTGGAGGTGGCGTACGCCTTACCGTTCAGCCGCGCCACCGCGAACTCGTGCTCCCCGGCGTAGAACCGCCGCACGATCCCCTCCGGCACCTGCCCCGATCGGGCCACACGAACGAATTCCATTGTCTTTTCCTGTTTCTGGTAGGGCCGCTCAGTACGCGGGGTTGAGATAGACGGTCTTCTCGTTGAGGTAGAACTCGATCATCGACGCACCGGCCTGTTCCTTGAACGTGGCGGTGGATGACGCCTTGTAGCCGCCGAAGGGTGCGTTCATCGCCATGCCGGTGGTGGGCTGGTTGATCTTGACCAGGCCGGTCTTCGAACGGCGGGCGAACATCTGCGCGGTGGCCAGATCCCCGGTGACGATGGCTGCCGACAGCCCGAACTCGGTTGCGTTTGCCAGGTCGATCGCGTGGTCGAGTGAGCGGGCGCGCTGCACGCTCAGCAGCGGGCCGAACACCTCTTCGTCGACGATCGGCATCCCGGGCTCGGCGTCGGTGAACACCGCGGGCCGCACGAAGTAGCCGCCGGGCCGGTCCCCGACGGCGACGACGGTTCCGCCACACCGCAGGGTGGCACCGGAGTCGACGCCGCGCTGCACGTACTCGGTGAACTTGCGGAACTGTTGCTCGCTGGCCAGCGCACCCATGTCGACGTCCTGCCGGTCACCGGGGCCGACCCGCAGCGCCTCGGCGCGCGCCACGACCGCCTCGACGACGGCGTCGTGGTTGTCCGGGGTGACGATCACCCGGCTGGTGCCGGTGCAGGCCTGGCCGGACAGGCCGAAGGCGCCCTTGATGATCAGTGCGGCAGCCCGCTCGGGATCGGCGTCGGGGGCGACGACGACCGGGTTCTTGCCACCCATCTCGAGTTGCACCCGACGGTGCGGTCCGATCTGGGCGTGGATCTGCCTGCCGACCTTGGTGGACCCGGTGAAGGTGACCGCGGCGACCCGGTCGTCGGCGGCCACCGCCGCGCCGGCCTCCCCGCCGCCCTGGACCAGGGCCAGCACGTTCGGCGGCAGTCCCCCGTCGAGCAGCGCCTCGACCAGCCGCTGCCCCATCAGCGGCGTGATCTCGGACGGCTTGAACAGCACGGGGTTTCCGACCGCCAGGGCGGGCCCGAGCTTGCGCGATGGAATGTTGAGCGGGAAGTTCCACGGCGTGATGGCGCCAACCACACCGATCGGTTCGCGCAGCGTGTAGAGCAGCGTCTCCCCCGCCGCGGGCAGCGTGCTGCCGGCGCACCGGGTCGCCTCGGCCGCGTAGTAGCGCAGGTTCATCGGCGTCCGGGTCACCTCCATGGTGGCCTCGGCGGTGGTCTTGCCCTCCTCGCGGACCAGCTCGCTGATCAGCTGCGCGCTGCGCGACTCCAGAACGGCGGCAGCCTTTTCCAGGATGCCGGCCCGCTTCTCCGGTGACGTGACGGCCCACTCGGGGGCCGCTTTCTCCAGCATGTCGACGGCACTGCGCACGTCGTCGGGGCCGGAGTCCGGGAAGGTGCCGATGACGTCGTTCGGGTCGGCGGGGTTGCGACGGGTGAAGGTCCTACCGGAGGCGGCGGGCACCCACTCGCCGTTGATGAAGTTGGAACCGGTGATCATGCTCGCACCTGCGCTTCGGCATCTTCATCGGCGTGTTCATCGGCGTCTTCGTAGACGAGGTCCCACAGGTCGGTGTCCTCGTCGCACAGCGCCCTCGGATCGACTGTGCGGCCCAGCATCTCGCGCGCCGCTGAGATGTCCTCGCCCCGTTCGACGCTGAACGCCCCGCACAGCACCGGACCCTCGAAGTAGAAGCCGGTGAAGTCCAGCGCGGCGAGATCACCGCGGATCACCGGCCTGCCGGCGGCGGTGCCGACGAACTGGGTGTTGAGGCCGTACTGGTCTGACCAGAACCAGTGCGGGTCGTCAGAGGGGGCGTCGCGGCCAAGCATCGCACTGGCCACCGCGACACCCTGGCGGCTGGCGTTGTCGAAGTGTTCGACCCGGACGTGCCTGCCGGCCCGTGCGGAGAAGCGGCGGGCGACGTCGCCCGCGGCGAACACCCCCGGCACGCTGGTCCGGCCGACGGCGTCGACGACGATGCCGTCCTCGACCGCGAGGCCGGACGCCGCGGCCACCGCGACGTTCGGGGTGATGCCGATACCGATCACGACGGCGTCTGCCTCGAAGGTGCCGCCGCCGCTCAGGTCGATCTGCACGCCGGTGTCGGTGGTGCGCACCGCGGTCACGGACACGCTCGTACGCACGTCGACGCCGTGATCCCGGTGCAGCTGGGTCATCACTGCGCCCATCTCGGGGCCCAGGACCGGAGCCAACGGCACCGCACCCGCCTCGAACACGGTCACCGAGACCCCGCAAGCCTGTGCTGTCGAGGCGATTTCGAGTCCGATGAAACCCGCGCCGATGATCGCCAGCCGACGTCCGGGCGCCAGCTGGGTGGCCAGCCTCCGGGAGTCGTCGAGGGTGCGCAGGTAGTGCACCAGCTCCGGACGCGGACCCGGCACCGGCAGGGTGCGGGGACTGCCGCCGGTGGCGAACAGCACCGCGTCGGCGCGCAGCGCCGCCTGCCCATCCAGCTCGACGGTGCGGGTCGCGGTGTCGACCCGGGTGACCGCGGCACCGGTGAGGATCTCGACGTCGTTGTCGGCTATCCAGGACTGCGGCAGGATCCACAGCCCGTCCTCGGTCTCGGTGCCGGCGAGGAACTCCTTGGACAGCGGGGGCCGCTGGTACGGCACATACGGCTCGTCGCCGACGAGCACGATCCGGCCGTCGAAACCGCGCCGGCGCAGGTTGCGGGCGGCGACGGCGGCGGTCTGGCCGGCGCCGATGGTGACGTAAGTGGGACGGGTCATGCCCGGACCTCCTGATCTGACTGGGCGCGGGTGCTGCGCGGCACCGGAAGGACGAACACGGTGCCGCTCTCCTCGTCGACCCGCACCGGGTAGGTCGGCTGGCAGCGGTCCTGGTCTGCCTCGTAGCCGGTCTCGAGGTCGAACTGCCACTGGTGTCCGGGGCAGATCACCTTGCCGTGCAGCAGGGTGCCCTTGGCCAGCGAACGGTCCTGGTGCACGCACAGGTCGGCGAACGCGTAGACCTTGCCGGCGGCGTGGAACAGTGCGATGGCGACATCGCCGACCTCCACCCGCAGCTTGCGCCGCCGGGTGAGCTCCTTGGTGGTGGCCACCGCCACCCAGTCCTGGGTCATCGGGCCCTCTTTTCTTGGGATCTCGGCGTGACCCGGCTCGTCGGGCGAACCGGATCACGCCGAAATCGGTTTAGACAGCGGCGAGTTCGGGTGCCACGTAGGTGTCGTAGAGCCCCTTGGTGTAGGCGAAGCGCATCTCGGCGCCCCACCGCACCATCTGCAGGCAGCGCTGCTGCAGCGCCGGGGTGTCGGCGTGGTCGAGCACGATCTGGTAGCCACGCTCGCCGTGCACCACGTCAGAGGTGATGTGCAGGTCGAAGAACTCGATCTCGTCCTCGGTGAACCCGTACACCTCGCGCAGCGGAACGATCTGCTTGGTGTAGATGCTCGGCACCTGAGACTCCAGGCCCACCACCAGCGCGGCGGTGGCGACCACGAAGTGCTCCCGCTGCGACACCGCGTAGCACCATGACTGCAGGCCGCGGGTGATGGCGTTCATGTTGTTCGGGTCCTCGATGCGTTCCCGGGTGGTGCCGCACGCCTCGCCGAACTTGATCAGCAGGTCGGTGTGCCGGATGTCCGCCAACTCCTCCTCGTACATGTTCTGCAGGGTGAAGTCCTTGGCGTTGGTGAACTCGTCGGGAGTGTTGGCGTAGATGTTGGCCAGGTAGTCGGCGAACGGGCCGACGTAGTGGTAGTGGTTCTCGGCCCAGCGCGCGAAGTGGTGGCGCTCGAGCTTGCCCTCGGCCCAGGCTTTGGAGAACGACGCGTTCTTGGCCTCGCGGCCCTTGATCGCGTTCTCCAGCTCGGCGCGGAATTCGTCCCGTCCCAGCAGTTCGGTCATGGTTGTCACCTTTCAGATTTGTGCTGACCAGTGGGTGGTTCCGCACCGACACGGAACTTCCCGAAACCTCACACCGAGTCGAAATCCTCAGTGTGTCAACGACGTTAGTGAGTTGCGAGTGTGCTGACCAGGTGCACAATCACCGTCTGCGGCGACGCTTTCGGGTGATCGTGCACAGTGCTCATCGCCGGGCGACCGACGAGGTCAGCGCCTCGAACTCGGCCAGGATCGCCGCACCGACGGCCTTGTCCTGTTCCCCGTTGCCGCCGCTGATCCCGACGCCGCCGACGATCTGGCCGTCGAAGACCAACGGGAATCCGCCGACGAAGATCGCGAACTTGCCGGGCAGCATGTGGCTGATGCCGAACGCCTCGTTACCGGGCAGCGCCGGGCCGTTGGGCGGTTCGTTGAACAGGTGCGTCGCCCGTTCGTGACCTGCCGCGGTGAACGCCTTCGCGATCGCGATGTCCACACCGGTCAGGCGCGCTCCCGGAAGCCGGTGCAGCGCAATGACATTGCCGCCGTCATCGCAGATGCACAGGGTCTGTTTGACACCGATCTCCTCAGCCTTGGCGCGTCCGGCGGCCAGCAGGGGCAGTGCGTCGTCGAGGGTGATCCGGTAAATCTGATGCATCGTTATGCCTTCTGTGATGAGGGATTTGAGAGTTTTCTCGACAGCGGCGGTGCGGCGATCACCTCGCCGTGTGCCGTGCTGCAGTTCTACCAATCCGGACCGCCGAACGGCAGGGACACAATGTCCTGTCATTTCCGGATCTACGGGTTAAAGTGCACATGGTGGCGGGTGTGCGCCACGGGGTACTCCTTATGCAGCGTTGCCTACCAGCGGTACAGCGGCCCAGGTGAAATGAATGCATGATCAGCCAACCGAACACGAGGACCGACTGACCGTCGCGGGACTCCTCGACGAGTCGCTGATGTCGGGCGCGCGGGTGATCAGCGGCGCCGATAAGAGCAACGTCGAACTGCACTGGGTGCTGCCGTTGGCCGAGGTGCTGTCCAGACCCGATCCGTTGCACGGCGTCGCGGTGTACACCCGCCCCGAGGCGCTGCTGGGCGCCCACAGCACACTGGCCGCGCTGACGGCCCGCGGCGCGACGACGCTGCTGGTCGACGGCACTATGCCCGCCGAGTTCACCGACGACGAACTGCCGCCGGACCTGGTGGTGATCGAAACCGGATTCCCGGTCGGCTTCGCCGCCCTGAACCGTCTGCTGGCGGAGCGCGCGCTCAGCCAGGAAGTGCACGTCATGCGCTACTCGACGCACGTCCACGCATCGCTGGCCGGGTTGTTCCACCGCGGCGCCGGGATGCAGATGCTGATCCGGGAGGTGTCCAACCTGGCCCGCAACCCGGCGCTGGCCCTGGACGCCCGCGGCAACGTCGTCGCCTACAACGGTCTGGCAGCCGGCACGGTGGCGACGCTCAACGAGGTCATCGCGCCGATCCTGGCGGAGGATCTGCCCGCCGCCAAACGCACCGCGGGCCACGACACCCGCATCGAACGCCTCGACGGTCCCGGCGGCGCGTGGACGATGATCGCCAGCGCGATCCGGTTGGGTAAGGCGTTCGAGGGCTGGGTGCTGGTGCTGGTTCCCGGCCCGGAACCCGGCTCCCACGACCTGGCCCGCCACACCGTGGTGACCGAGCAGGCCACCGCCATCATCGGCTCAGAGATGCTGCGCCAGCACAGCGTCGACGAGGCCGAGGAACGCGCCCGGGGCGACTTCGTACAGGCCCTGGTACACGGCAGCTTCTCCAGCGTCCACGACATGCGGGCCCGCGCGGAGTACCACGAGATCGAGATCGATTCCCGCTTCGGCGTTTTCGTCGCGCCCGGGGTGCAGCCCCGCGGCGTTGACAATCCGGCCGCCAGCATGGTGCGGCTGGCGCGCTACGCGGCCGGGGTGGCCCCCGATCCGCTGGTGCGCTCCTACGTGACGGTCATCGGCGACGTGCTCGTCGTCGTGCGCACGCTGCGCGGTGAGGACGACGCGGCGATGCGCACCGAGATGACCCGCTACGCCGAGGCGATGGCCGCCGAACTGGAGAAGCGCCGCAACGCCCCCGTCGCCGTCGCGTACGGCAGGCCCGCGCACGGCGCCGGCGAGGTGTCCGACAGCTACCGCGAAGCCCGCGTCGCGCTGGGCATCGCGCGCAGGCTCGGCCGTACCGGCGCGACGTCGTATCAGCAACTGCGCAGTTTCACGGTGCTGGCCGACATCACCGACACCGAACACAGCCGGGCGCTGCTGGCCGAGATCGTCGCGCCGCTGCGCTCGTCACCGGACCTGCTGGAGACCCTGGTCAGCTATTTGGAACACGGCGGCAACGTCAACGCCACCGCCCGTGCGCTCAACGTGCACCGCAACACCATGCTGGCCAAGCTTGAGAAGGTGTCGCGGGTGCTCGGCCTGGACATCCGCCAACCCGAGCATCAGTTCACCGCATGGCTGGCGATCCGCCTGGACATGCTCAGCGAGGTGCGTGCCGCCGTCGACCGGGAGACCACCTTCCGCTAGACCGGCCGCGGATCCGGGCCGACGAACGTGCACGCCAACCCGAGCACCACCACAGCGGCGGCCACCCCGAACACCAGCGTGAACGTCGACCCGGCCAGGGCGATGGCCACCCATGCGGCGCCCATCGCCGAACCGCTGAACCGGATCAGGTTGTAGAGCCCCAGACCGGTGCCCTGCGCACCGGCCGGCGAACGGGTGGCGCCGGTGGCGGCCGGGGTCTGCACCATCGCGATGCCGACTCCGGTGAGCGCCAGGATCGCCACCAGCACACCGAGCGGGGACGACGCGCCGGTGGCGATCGCCAAGCCGGCGTGCCCGCCGGCCAACAGCACCAGACCGGTGCGCAGCACGCGCCGCGGGCCGAGCCGGTCCTGGTAGCGCCCGACGAACGGCCCGAGCACCACCATGGTGGCGGGCACCACCAGCAGCACCAGGCCCGCCACCGTGGCCGACCAGTTGCCCCGGTTCAGGTACAGCGGGATCGCCAGAAGAACGGCGCCCAGGCTGAACATCATCGCGAACGCCGCTAGTGAGCTGCGGACGAACCGGGATTCCAGCACCAGGCGTACATCGACGAATGGATCGGGTACCCGCAGGCAGTGCCACACCAGCACCGCGAGGATCACCGCGGCCGCGGCCAGCGAGCCGAGCACCACGGGCAACGCACCGGCCCGCGGAATGAGGGCGACGCCGAGGATCAGCAGGCCGGAGCCCAGGGTCAGCGCCGCCGCCCCGAACACATCGAACGGCAT
Source organism: Mycolicibacterium phlei (assembly GCF_001583415.1). Next base: position 1,363,864 of record NZ_CP014475.1, on the reverse strand, counting down.
CCGCACGCCGCGGTAGTTCGGAACGTGCAGCAGGGTGCCGATCAGTCCGGCCAGGGCGACGGGCACCAGCGGGATGAACACCCACCGCCAGCCCCACATGTCGGCGATGACGCCGCCCATGGTGGGTCCGATCGCCTGGCCGATGCCGTTCACCGACGCCCACATCCCGACCGCACGGCCACGCCGCGCTCCGGAGAACATCCAGGTGAGCAGGCCCATCACGGCGGGCCCGAACGCCGCGGCTGCGACACCGCCCGCACACCGCCACGCGATCAGCACCTCCAGCGTCGGCGCGGTCGCCGCGCCGATCGCACAGACCGCAGTGCCGACGAGTGCCGCCAGATACACCCGCCGCCTGCCGAACCGGTCACCGATCCAGCCGACGAGTGGCATCGTGGCGGTGAAGGTGAGCAGGAATCCGACGACCACGAACACGCCGCTGCTCAGTGGGGCGTCGAATTCGGCGAGCATCGCCGGCAACGGGACGTTGACAACGTTGTTGCCGACCGTGCCCACCAGGGTTCCGGCCAGCAGTGCCGCGAGTCCGAGTGGGGTGCCGTCCCGGTCGACGCCCGGTGGCGTGCGGTTTTCGGTGTCAGTCATCGGTCCGTCGTTATGTGCGTCGGTTCGGGGCACCGGCGTGCGGTGTGGACACGGCTGTGCCCGCCACAGCCACTCTCTCACTCCGCGGCCTGCTGTGGCACAGACGCCGTCGGACAATGTGCACAACCGCGCCTGCCGGCGCGGGCCACAATGACCTGCCCGCCGCCTGCCGCTGTCCCGTCGATCATCATCAAAACGCCTGGAAGACAGCGAGATTTACGTGGCCGCAACAGCTCGTCACACGATCGACAACGTCCGAGCACTATGCACATGAGCGACGTCACACCGCTGTGCACAGTGCTCGTTGACCCTGGCCTGTTCTCGGCCGAGCATTCACGACATCAAACTGCACAGCCCGACTGCAGTTGCGACGGAAGACGTGGTTGATGGATATACATCTCAGCGCCGCCCATTGGATCTACCTGGCGGGCATCGTCGTCATTCTGGCCACCATGGCCATGCGCAAGAACATCGTGGTACCCGCGGTGACCGCGACGATGCTGACGGCGTGGGCGTTCTCGGGCAGTGTGATCACCGGCCTGTCGTCGATCTTCAACGCGAGCCTGGTCGCCGCCAAGGAGCTGTTCAACATCTTCCTGATCATCGCGCTGGTCACCGCGATGCTCGGCGCGCTGCGGGAGATGGGCGCCGACCGCCTGATGGTCACCCCGTTCCGCCGTGTCATGCGTACGGGGACAACCAGTTTCATCATCCTTGCGGTCGTCACGTATGTGATCTCGCTGTTCTTCTGGCCCACGCCGGCGGTGCCACTGGTGGGTGCCGTCCTGATCCCGGTGGCGATCCGGGCCGGCCTGCCGCCGCTTTCGGTGGGCATGGTCATCGCGATCGCCGGGCAGGGCATGGCCCTGTCCTCGGACTACATCATCAAAGTGGCGCCGGGGATTTCGGCGAAGGCGGCCGGCGTGGACGCCGACAGCGTGGCGGACAAGGCGATGGTGTTGTCGCTGATCGTCGGTCTGACCGCCCTGGGCATCACCTACGTCATGCAACGCCACACCTGGCGCAAACCCGCGCCGGAACTGCTGGAGGCCTGGGAGAACTCCACTGAGGGTGTCCCCGGCGACGGACCCGACGACGGTGGTGTGCTGGTCACCGCCCCCGCGGGGGGCTCGGGTGGCGGTACCGCGGTGCGGGCCGCGAACTCCTCGATGACCGTCGCGGGTGTCTCCACGGCGACCCTGGTGGAGGGCGAACACAACGAACAGGACGAGAGGAAGATTCTCGACAAAATCGAGACACTGCAGGGCACACCGTCCCTGGAGGGCGCCCCCGCGGAGCGGAAGTCGCTGTCCGCCAAGGTTTTCGCCGGGCTGGTACCGCTGGTCTACCTGATCTTCATCGTCTATCTGCTGCTGGGCAAGTTCACCACCCTCGTTCCTCCGCTCATGGGCGGGGACGCGGCGGCGATCGTCGGCGGCATCGCCGCGCTGATCCTGTTCGCGGCATCGGCGTGCAACTCACGACGCGACTTCCTGGAGACGTCCTCCTCGCACGTCGTCGACGGTCTGGTGTTCGCGTTCAAGGCGATGGGCATCGTGTTGCCGATCGCCGGGTTCTTCTTCATCGGTAACGGCGATTTCTCGGCCCAGATCCTCAGCCTGCCCGAGGGAGTGACCGGACCGGCGTTCCTGTTCGACCTGATCCAGTCCGCGCTGGCCAACGTCTCACCGCATCCGTTCATCGTCGCCTTCACGGTGCTTCTGGTCGGACTGGTCGCCGGCCTGGAGGGTTCGGGCTTCTCCGGTCTTCCGCTGACCGGTTCGCTGGCCGGTGCGCTCGGTCCGGCCGCGGGTATGGATCCGTCGACGCTGGCCGCGATCGGCCAGATGGGCAACATCTGGTCCGGCGGCGGCACGCTGGTGGCGTGGTCCTCGCTGGTCGCGGTCGCCGGTTTCGCCCGGGTTCCGGTGCTGACGCTGGCCCGAAAGTGCTTCCTGCCGGTCATGGCCGCGCTGATCGTCAGCACGGTGTTCGCGATCCTGGTCTTCTGACCGATGCGCACGCCCGCGACGCGCACCGCGCCGGACCTGGCGCTGACCGTCACGATCATCCTGACGTTCGTCACCGGCATCGTCGATGCTGTCGGATTCCTAGCCCTGGACCGGGTTTTCACCGGGAACATGACCGGCAACATCGTCATCCTCGGCATGGGTGTCGCAGGCGCCGACGAGCTGCCGGTGTTCGGCCCGGCGGTGGCGCTGGCCGCGTTCACCGCCGCCGCCTGGGTCGCCGGCCTGGCGCTGCGCCGGCCGCGGGCGCAGAACCCGCCGGGATGGCACCACCGGGTCACGGTGCTGCTGGGGCTCGGCGCCGCGGCGCTGGGTGTGCTGGCTCTGCTCGCCGTCGCTGTCGGTGACCACCCGCCGCCGCCCGTCGCGGCCGCCATGGCCGCAGCGACAGCGGCGACCATGGGATCTCAGGCGGTGGTCGCCCGCGCACTCGCCGTCACCGACATGACGACGGTCGTGGTGACGTCGACGCTGGCCGGGCTGGCCGGCGAGACGTGGACCCGCAAGGCGGGTTCACCGCTGCTCAACCGCCGACTCGGTGCCATCGTGGTCATCTTCGCGGGCGCGCTGACCGGCGCGCTGCTGCTGCGGGTCCACATGGCGGTGCCGTTCGCGGTGGCGGCGGCGCTCACCGCCGGCGTGACGTGGGTCGGACACCGCCGACTGCTGCCGCGGGTGCTGCAGCCGGTGGCCGCCTGAGGCCCTCCCCTACCCGACGCAGCGGAAGCCGATGTGCGTCGTCGCGCTGTCCTGGGACTGCGGCGAACGCGCGGCGGCCCGGTAGCGGTGGCAGTACTCCGGCGCGCACAGGTGCGACCCGCCCTTGAGCGCCTGGCTGATCGCGGGGTTCGGCGGACCGCTCGGCGTGCAGCACGACTTCGGCTGCTCACCGATGCGGTGATGGCCGGTGAACCGCGTGGTCGTCCACTCCCAGACGTTGCCGATCATGTCGACCAGCCCGAACCCGTTGGGCGGGAACACCCCGACCGGTGACGTGCCGACCCAGCCCAGCGCCCCGGTGTTGCGGTACGGGAAGTCGCCCTGCCAGGTGTTGGCCATCAGCCGGCCGTCGGGGGTGGGGTCATCGCCCCACGGATAGGTGGTCGTGGTGCCGGCGCGGGCGGCGTACTCCCACTCGGCCTCGGTGGGCAGCCGCCGGCCCGCCCATCGCGCGTAGGCGGCGGCGTCGGGGTAGGCCACCTGCACGACGGGGTGGTCCATCCGGTCCTCGATGCCCGAGTCCGGTCCGAACGGGTGCCGCCAGCAGGCGCCGGGCACCCAGCGCCACCACTGCCGCCAGTCCCGCAGGGCCACCGGCCCCTCGGTCGGGGTGAACACCAGCGCGCCGGGCACCAGGTCGGCGGGGTCGGCCCCGGGGTACAGCGCGGGGTCGATGGGCTGCTCGGCCACCGTCACGTACCCGGTGTCGGCGACGAACGCCGCGAACTGGGCGTTGGTGACGGGGTGCCGCTCGATCGCGAACGGCGCGACGGTCACGGTGTGGACCGGCGCCTCCTCCGGATAGAACTGCGTCGAGCCCATCCGGAACGAGCCGCCGGGCAGCTCGACGAGCTCGGTCAGCATCACCTCAGGGTATGACGACCGCGAAGTCGTCGAGCAGCGGCGAGTCGAACGGGCCGAAGTCACCCGATCCCTCGACGTGCACCGCGACCAGGTAGGTCGTGCCGCCGGACGGGATGTGGGCGATCCGGTCGCCGAATCTGACGCCCGGATCCGGTGGTTCGGCCCAGGATCCGATCAGCTTCTGCCCGCTGAACCCACACAGGTCGCCGGGCAGCACGCTGATGCTGCTGACCGACGCCTGGTCCATGGCGTGGTCGGCGTACTCGTCGAACGCCTCGGCCGGTCCGGCGGAAGTCTCGGTGATGGTGACGGTGGCCGACTCGCCGTCGGGTCCGGTCAGCCACGCCCCGACGGAGCCCTCCCCCGCCGTCGTCCCCCAGCCCTCGGGCAGCGCGACGGTGATCTTCGGGGCGCGCGGATCCTCCACCGATGCGGTGACGCCCACCGGCGGTGGGTCCGCCGGGTCGCAGGTGCCGGCGGCCGGGGCCGCGGTGGTGGGTACGACGCCGGGCACGTCGTCGTCGGGCGGCGGGGTCGACGGCTCCGGTGGTGACGCGGAGGACGACGTGGTGGTCCTAGTGGTGGTGGTGGTGGTCGACGTCTGCGGTCCGGCGACGGGTTCACCTTCGACGGTGCTGCCGCACCCGGCCAGCAGCACCACCATCACCGCGGGTACGCCGACGCGAATCACCTGGTTCCCCTCAGTCTTTCGCGAACGCCTTGGCGAACTCGGTCTCCAGGTCAACGTAGGGCTTGCCGGAGACGTCGACGTTGACCCTGGCGATCGTGCCGCCGGTGAACACGAACGGCGGCTTGTACGCGCGCGACACCGGCGAGCCGGAGTTGCGGCCGACGGCCAGCGTCGCCGACGCCAGGCCGAATGTGCCTGGGTGCGTACGCATCCCGGACAGCGTCGCGACCTGTTGGTCGTCGATGTAGAGGCCGCCGTCGCCGATGGGTGTCGGGGTGCCCTCGATGGTGCCGGTCCTGGTGAACGACGCGCCGAGGACGTGGCGTCCCACCGGCAGCGGCGCCGACAGCAGCTGCTCCTCGTCGCCGAGGAAGTTGTACACGAAGTTCAGCTGCCCGTTCTGGCAGAACAGCGTGTATCCGCCGTGGGCGCCACCGTGTTTGATGATCACGCCTTCGGCGTCGGGCCGGTCGATCGTGACGTCGGCGAGCACGGTGAACGAGCGGCCGTTGATCTCGACCGCGGCGCCCAGCCCGGCCTCGGCGGTGTTCGGGTAGTACGAGTAGGACTGCCGCTCACCGGCGACCAGCGGCCGCCACCGCGAGATCGTCTCGAGGATGTTGAGGTCGTTGAGCGGCAACCCGTTGTAGCGCTCGGCCTCGGCGAACCACAGCGCGATGAGCTCTTCGAGCTTGTCCGGGTTCTCGGCCGCCAGGTCATGGCACTGGCTGCGGTCGGACTCGATGTGGAACAGTTCCCACCGGTCCCTGTCGAAGTGCGACCAGCCCGACGGCGACGCGGCGTGCACGGCGTCGGCGAACCAGCCGTCGTGCCAGATCCCTCGGGTGCCCAGCATCGTGTAGAACTGCGTCTTCTTGCCGGTGTCGGCCGACGGATCCGCCAGCGCCGCTTTGAAACTCACCCCGTCGAGCGGTTTCTGCGGCACACCGCGGACGGTCTCCGGCGGGGTGATGCCCAGCAGGTCGTACACCGTCGGGGTGACGTCGCAGACGTTGATGTACTGGTCGCGGATCTCACCGTGGGCCGCGATACCGGCGGGCCAGCTGATGATCGCCGGGTCGGCGATCCCGCCCTCGTGTGAGGCGTAGCGCTTGTAGAGCTTGTACGGCGTGTTGAACGCCATCGCCCAGCCGATCGGATAGTGGTTGTAGGTCTCCGGCCCGCCGAGCTTGTCGATGCGTTTGAGGCTCTCCTCGGTGGTGTCGATGTAGCCGTTGAAGAACTTCACCTCGTTGACCGACCCGTTCGGGCCGCCCTCGCCGCTGGCCCCGTTGTCGGAGATGACCACGATGATCGTGTTGTCGAGCTGGCCGGTCTCCTCGAGGAAGTCGATGATGCGGCCGAGTTGGGCGTCGGTGTAGGACAGGAAGCCGGCGAACACCTCGGCCATCCGGGCGAACAGCCGCTTCTCCTCGTCGCTCAGCGAATCCCACGGCCGCACCGTGTCCTGCGCGGGCCACGGTTCGCCGTTGGGGCCCTTGACGTCCTGGTACGGGTTCAGCGGGGAGAGCTCGGTGTCGGGCGGGATGATGCCGAGTTTCTTCTGGTTCTCGAACACGATCTCGCGGTAGCGCTCGTAGCCCATGTCGAACTTGCCGGCGTACCGGTCCGCCCACTCCTTGAACACGTGGTGCGGCGCGTGCCCGGCGCCCGGGCAGACGTAGGAGAACCACGGTTTGTCGGGTGCGATGGTCTTGGCGTCGCGGATGAACTCGATGGTCTTGTCCGCGAGGTCTTTTGACAGGTGGTAGCCGTCCTCGGGGGTGGCCGGTGGCGGCACCGGGTGGTTGTCGTAGACCAGGTCGGGATACCACTGGTCGGTCTCGCCGCCGAGGAAGCCGTAGAACCGTTCGAAGCCGCGGCCCAGCGGCCAGTGCCGTTTGGTGGCGGCGAGGTTGGACTCCTCGATCGGGGTCAGGTGCCATTTGCCGACGGCGTAGGTGTTGTAGCCGTGCTCGGCGAGCACCTCCGACAGCAGCGCGGTCTCGAACGGGATGCGGCCGTTCATACCCGGGAAGCCGTCGGTGAACTCCTCGATGGTGGCCATCCCGACGGTGGTGGGGTTGCGGCCGGTCAGCAGCGACGCCCGCGTCGGCGAGCACAGTGCGGTGGTGTGGAACTGGCTGAGCCGCACACCGTGCTCGGCTATGCGACGCATCGTGGGCATCTCGACCAGACCGCCGAAGCAGTCCCAGGTGGCGATGCCGATGTCGTCCCACACGATGTAGAGCACGTTGGGCGCGCCCTCCGGCGCGGTGGGCGGGGCGTACGGCCCCCAGTCCGGCTCCGAATCGCGGATGTCCAGCTCGATCCTGCCGTTGAATTCGGTCGCCATCCGCACCCTCGTTCCGCCGTGCACCGGTGTTCGCCCTGCAAATCTACACGCGGGGCACCTCGGAGACCGTGGGAATTGACGTCGCCGCAACGGCCGGCCGCCGGTGCAGCCACCACCCGACGGCGGCCAGCGGCAGCACCCAGCCCAGCCAGCCGGCCACCCCGGCGGTGAACCAGAGATAGCGCTCGTCGTCGCCGCCAAAGACGCTGGTCCGCAACGGGTCACAGATGAGGAACAGCACCGGCGCCCACAGCCTGTTGGTGATCACCGACAACGCCAGCGTGACGCTGAGCAGCATGCGCCTGCGGTGGGTGGCGTAGCGCCCGGCGCGGGCCGCGAGGTAGCCGCCGACGGTGAACCCCAGCCACAGCACCCCGAGCACGGTGTTGCTGACCGCCAGCAACGGCCCGAACGGGGTCAGGGCGCCGATCACCGCCGCGAACAGCGCGGACGGCACGGTCGCCACGACGTAGAGGCGTCCGACGAGCCGGTGCCGCGCGGGGTGCCGCAGGCGCGGCCGGGGCCAGACCTGCGCGACGCCGGCGACGAGCGCGACGGTGCCGAGCGCCACGTGGCCGAGCAGCAGCGGGTGGTGCAGGCCGAAGGTGGCGGGCACCCGGGTGTCGCCGACAAGATACGGCGGCAGCGAGTACACGAGGAATGCCAGCACGACGATCGGCAGACCGAACCGGTATGCGTATGTCATACGCATAAAGCGTACGTCATACGCACATGGTTGAACAGTCCGTTAGGCTCGGCACCGATGACCGAGCCCCTGCCCCGCGCGCTGGAGATCCTCTGGCGCCGGCCGTCGGCCCGCCGCCGCGGCGCCGGGCTGACCCGTGAGCGCATCGTGGCCGCGGCCGTCGAGCTGGCCGACACCGACGGGCTGGCCGCGCTGTCGATGGCGCGGCTGGCCGAGCGCCTCGGCTGCGGCACGATGTCGCTGTACCGACACGTCGCCAACAAGGACGAACTGGTGACGTTCATGGTCGCCGCCGCCGCGGGTGAGCCTCCGCCGGTGGATACCACGGATTGGGCTGGCAGCCTGCGTCATTGGGCGTCCGCGTTGTGGCAGGTCTACCACCGGCATCCATGGATCCTGCAGACCGCCGTGGCCGGCCCGCCCGCGGATCCGGGACAGCTGGCGTGGCTGGACGCCGCCCTGACCGCGCTGCGCGACACCCCGCTGACCGAGCGGGACAAGCTCGCGGCGGTGACGGCGCTGCTGCACCTGGTGCGCGGCGCGGCCGCCCTGCACCTCGAGGCGGGCCGGCTGGACTGGCCGGAGTATCCGGCGCTGCTGCGGCGCCTCCTGGACCGGGATCGCTTCCCGGCGCTGGCCGCCGCGCTGGACGCCGGCGCGTTCGACCCCGTCGGCACCGATCCGCTGACCGACCTGCACGACGCCGTCGGCCACCTGCTCGACGGCATCGCCGCCAAGATCTAACCGGCCGGCGTCGGTTCGTTGACCCGGTAGAGCCGCCAGTCCGGCTGGCTGTCCCCGTCGTTGGGGATCTCCATCTCCAGCGTCGCGATCTCGGCGCCGTTGTCGTAGAGCGTCGGGTAGCGCACGTTGAGCGCATCGGAGATGCCGCGGCCGGTCGGCGGCACCGCGAGCAGATACTTGACGCCTTCGCCGACCGGGTCGTTGAGCTTCTGGGTGAAGTCCGGATCCGAGGGCACCACAAAGGTTTTCGGCTTCGTCGAGGCGGCCACCACGCCGAACCCGTAGACGGTGTCGGTGATCACCGAGCTCTCCGGCAGGTCGAGCTCCTCGAGGTAGCGCGCGATCCTGCGCTCGGTGGAGAACGTCGCGGCCACCCGGCGTTCCAGGGCGGCGCGGTCGGAGGGGTCGTCGGGGTCGGGGTGCAGCACCTGCGCCAACGCGTACTCCTGCGGCGCGTAGTCGAGCTGGGTCATCCCCCACGCGGTGGACGGCGCGGTCACCGCGAACACCAGCGCCACCGGCAGATAGGCGGGCCAGCCCCGGCGTTTCGGCGGCTGTGCCGGCGGGGTGGGCGCGTACCGGCCGGGCCGCTTGGCGGGCGCGTACTCCCCTCGGGTACCGCCAGCATCGCCAGGCACGCCGCGAACGGGATCGCCGCGATGTAGAACCGCAGGAACGGAAACGTCGACCCGGTCGCGTAGCTGAGCGTCTGGAAGGCCAGCACCCCGCCGAACAGCGCGACCGGGATGATCAGCACCGTCCAGAAGGGCCTGCGGAATCGCGCCACCCCGGCCCACGCCAGCAGCGGGATCAGCGTCGGCGCCATCAGCGTCACGCACGTCGCCGCGAACGCCACCCCCGAGGTGAAGTCGGCTGTCGGCGCGCCGGACTGCTTCAGGATCGCCGAGTTGCCGTACTGGGAGGTGAACTGCGCGAACGGTTCTCCGGTGATCATCCAGCTGGCGATCGCCCAGCCGACGAACGACGCGCACCCGGGCGCGCTGACCAGGATCAGGTCCAGCAGCGCGCGGCGGAACCGCGGGGCGGGCCGGGCCCGCAGGTAGGTGGTGGTGAAGACGATGACGCCCGCGGCGGCGATACAGGCCGCGGCGTCATACCGGGTCAGATACGACATCGCCATCGCCACACCGCCGGCGGCGATCAGGTGGTGTACGTCGTCGTTGACCATCCACATCATCAGCCGGCGCACCGCCCAGGTGATGAAGAACAAAAACGGCGCCTCGCTCATCCCGTTGGAGCCGTAGAAGACGATCATCGGGTTCAGGGCGAACAGCGCGGTGATCGCGAGGAGGTAGCCGCGGGGCAGGCCGCGGTCGGTGCCCATGCTCATCACCTGCAGCGCACAGCCGGCCATGAACAGGGCGGACACGATCGAGCCGGCGAAGGCGCGTTCGGTCAGCACCGGCCACAGCGGGCTGAGCAGCACCGCGGGTATCTGCAGCAACGCCGTCAGCGGGGTGAAGATGAAGCCGATCGCGGCCAGGTGCGGGTCGCGGCTGAACAGCACGGCCTGCGCCGCCGACACCCGCGACAGCGCGTCGCCGAGGATGAAGCCGCGGTCGACCTGCAACCAGTAGCCGACCCAGGCCGTACAGCGAGATGTCGGGGTCGTTGCCCAGTGCTGGCAAACTCAGCACCGAGGTCTCGGGAGCCTCGTCCGGCTCGTCGGGTTGCGCGGAGGCAGGCGTGAAGGTTGTTGCGGCGAGCAGTATTCCAATACAGGTGACTCCGGCCGCCAAGGCCGATCTACGCGCGCGCCACAACTCCTCCATACCCCCGAGGTTAATCGTTCATACTTTGAAACAGGCCAAAAGTGACGGACGCGGCAATTACCGCGGGGCACAATGCAAAAACGCCCCCGCACCGGTGTGCGGGGGCGTTGTGCGGCGCTTCTTACTTGGCCTTCTCGAGGATCTCCACGAGACGCCAGCGCTTGGTGGCCGACAGCGGCCGGGTCTCCATCAGCGAGACGCGGTCGCCGACGCCGGCGATGTCGTTCTCGTCGTGGGCCTTGACCTTCTTGGTCGTCCGGATGATCTTGCCGTACAGCGGATGCATCTTGCGGTCCTCGAGCTCGACCACGATCGTCTTCTGCATCTTGTCGCTGACCACGTAACCGATCGCGGTCTTGCGGCGGCCGCGCGGCTTCTCCTTACGCGGGGTGTGCTTGGGCCCCTTGCCCGTTGCGGTGTCTGCCATTACGAATCCTCACCAACGGGTCCGGAGGCCAGACCCAGCTCTCGTTCACGCAGGATGGTGTACACCCGCGCGATTTCCTGACGCACCGTCCGCAGACGGCGGTTGTTGGACAGCTGCCCGGTGGCCATCTGGAAGCGCAGGTTGAACAGCTCTTCCTTCGACTCGCGCAGCTTGTCCTTCAGTTCTTCGTCGGTCAGCTCGCGCAGTTCGCCCGGTGTCACTCCGACTGCCATCAGAAGTGCTCCTCTCGGGTAACGATGCGTGCCTTGATCGGCAGCTTGTGGATCGCGCGGGTCAGTGCGGCCCGGGCGATCTCCTCATTGGGGTAGCTCAGCTCGAACAACACACGGCCAGGCTTGACGTTGGCGACCCACCACTCCGGCGAGCCCTTACCCGAACCCATACGGGTCTCGGCGGGCTTCTTGGTCAGCGGACGGTCCGGGAAGATGTTGATCCACACCTTGCCGCCACGCTTGATGTGCCGGTTGATCGCGATACGCGCGGACTCGATCTGGCGGTTGGTGATGTAGGCGTGCTCCAGAGCCTGGATGCCGTAGTCACCGAACGCGACCGAGGTGCCGCCGCTGGCGATACCACGCTGCTTGGGGTGGTGCTGCTTGCGGTGTTTGACCTTGCGGGGAATCAGCATGATTCAGCTCTCCGTGTTCTCCGTGGCAGCGGCCTGTGCGGCAGCGGCCTCGGTGGCGCCGGTCGCTTCGGCGGCGGCAGGCGCATCTTCGGTACCGGTGGCGGCGCGACCCGCCTCGGTGCTCGTGGCGGTGGTGCCCGACGACCCGCTACGACGCGGCCGGCTGCCCGACCGCTCGCGGCGCGGACGATCCGCGGCGGGTGCGGCGGCGGCCAGTTCGCGCTTGCCACCGACGATGTCGCCCTTGTAGATCCACACCTTCACGCCGATCCGGCCGAAGGTGGTCTTGGCCTCGTAGAGGCCGTAGTCGATGTCGGCGCGCAGCGTGTGCAGCGGCACCCGGCCCTCGCGGTAGAACTCCGAGCGGCTCATCTCGGCGCCGCCGAGGCGGCCCGAGCACTGCACGCGGATGCCCTTGACGTTGGGCTGGCGCATCGCCGACTGGATCGCCTTGCGCATCGCGCGGCGGAACGCCACACGGTTGCTCAGCTGCTCGGCGACACCCTGGGCGACCAGCTGAGCGGAGCTCTCGGGGTTCTTCACCTCGAGGATGTTCAGCTGGACCTGCTTGCCGGTGAGCTTCTCCAGGTCGGCGCGGATGCGGTCGGCCTCGGTGCCGCGGCGGCCGATCACGATGCCCGGCCGGGCGGTGTGGATGTCCACCCGAACCCGGTCACGGGTGCGCTCGATCTCCACGTCGGCGATGCCGGCGCGCTCGAGTCCGGTGGCCAGCAGCCGACGGATCGCCACGTCTTCCTTGACGTAGTCCTTGTACTGCTTGTCGGCGTACCACCGGGACTTCCAGTCGGTGGTGATACCGAGCCGGAAGCCGTGGGGATTGATTTTCTGGCCCACTACTCCGAGCCCTCCTTCGCCTCTTCAGAAGCCTTCGTGGAAGCAGCCGCCTTGGTGTCGGCCTTCTTCGCGGACGCGGCCTTGCTGGCCTGGGCGCGCCGCGTGCGGGCGCTCGTACCGGCCTTGCCACCGTCCTTGGGCGGACGGCTCTCGACGATCACGGTGATGTGGCTGGTGCGCTTGCGGATTCGGAACGCACGCCCCTGGGCGCGCGGCCGGATGCGCTTGGCGGTCGGGCCCTCGTCGGCGTAGATGGTGCCGACGACCAGCGTCGCCGGATCCAGACCCGCGTTGTTCTGCGCGTTGGCCGCGGCGCTGGCGATCACCTTGGCGACCGGCTCGCTGGCGGCCTGCGGCGCCCACCGCAGGATGTCCAGTGCCTCGGCCACCGGCTTACCACGCACCAGGTCGATGACCCGGCGCGCCTTGGTCGCCGACACGCGCACGAAGCGCGCCTTGGCGACAGCAGACGGATATTCAGTCGTAATACTCACCGGCGCTTAGCCTTCCGGTCGTCCTTGATATGACCCTTGAAAGTGCGGGTCGGCGCGAACTCGCCGAGCTTGTGCCCGACCATCGCCTCGGTGACGAACACCGGGACGTGCTTGCGGCCGTCGTGAACCGCAAAGGTGTGCCCGATGAAGTCGGGGATGATGGTGGACCGACGCGACCAGGTCTTGATGACCTGCTTGGTGCCCTTCTCGTTCTGGGCGTCGACCTTCTTGAGCAGATGGTCGTCGACGAACGGACCCTTCTTAAGGCTGCGTGGCATCGTTGCTTCCTTTCCGGCCTAGCGCTTCTTGCCGGTGCGCCGGCGGCGGACGATGAGCTTGTTGCTCGCTTTGTTCGGCTTACGAGTGCGGCCCTCGGGCTTACCCCAGGGGCTCACCGGGTGGCGGCCACCGGAGGTCTTACCCTCACCACCGCCGTGCGGGTGGTCGACCGGGTTCATCACGACACCACGGACGGTGGGGCGCTTGCCCTTCCACCGCATACGGCCGGCCTTACCCCAGTTGATGTTGGCCTGCTCGGCGTTGCCGACCTCGCCGACGGTGGCGCGGCAGCGCACGTCGACGCGGCGGATCTCACCGGAGGGCATACGCAGCGAGGCGTAGGTGCCCTCCTTGCCCAGCAGCTGGATGCTCGCACCCGCGGAGCGGGCGAGCTTGGCGCCGCCGCCCGGACGCAGCTCCACCGCGTGGATCAGCGTGCCGGCCGGGATGTTGCGCAGCGGCAGGTTGTTACCCGGCTTGATGTCGGCGTTGGCGCCGGACTCCACGATGTCGCCCTGCTTGAGACCCTGCGGCGCGATGATGTAGCGCTTCTCGCCGTCCAGGTAGTGCAGCAGCGCGATGTTCGCGGTGCGGTTCGGGTCGTACTCGATGTGCGCGACCTTGGCGTTGACGCCGTCCTTGTCGTGGCGACGGAAGTCGATGATCCGGTAAGCGCGCTTGTGGCCACCACCCTTGTGACGGGTGGTGATGCGGCCGTGGGCATTTCGCCCACCCTTGCCGTGCAGCGGGCGAACCAGCGACTTCTCCGGATGATCGCGGGTGATCTCAGCGAAATCGGAGACGCTGGCACCGCGACGACCCGGGGTCGTCGGCTTGTACTTGCGAATAGCCATGATTCTCTAAGTTCCCTCTGCCGGCTTAGGCCGGCGCTCCGAACAGGTCGATGGGCTTGCTGCCTTCGGCCAGCGTGACAATCGCGCGCTTGGTGCTCTTGCGCTTACCGAAGCCGGTCCGGGTGCGCTTGCGCTTGCCCTGCCGGTTGGCGGTGTTCACCGAATCGACCTTGACGCCGAAGATCTTCTCGATGGCGATCTTGATCTGCGTCTTGTTCGAGTCCGGGTGAACGATGAACGTGTACTGGTTCTCCTCGATCAGTCCGTAGGACTTCTCCGAGATGACCGGAGCCAAAATGATGTCGCGGGGGTCAGTCACGGTTGCCATCAGGCCGAAACCTCCTCGGCGGTCTGGGTGTTGGCCTCGATGTAGCTGTTGAGGGCCTCCACGCTGAACACCACGTCGTCGGCCTTGAGGACGTCGTAGGTGTTGAGCTGGTCCGGGGCGATCACGTGCACACCGGGCAGGTTGCGCACGCTCTTGGCACCGGTCTCGTCGGCGCGGCCGATGACGACCAGCACCTTGGGCCGGTCGGTCAGCGTCGACAGGAACGCCTTGGCGCTCTTGGTCGACGGGGTCTGACCCTCGACCAGCTCGGTGACCGCGTGGATGCGGCCATTGCGCGCCCGGTCCGACAGCGCCCCGCGCAGCGCGGCGCGGATCATCTTCTTGGGGGTGCGCTCGCTGTAGTCGCGCGGCTTCGGGCCGTGCACGGTGCCACCGCCGGTGAACTGCGGCGCCCGGGTCGAACCCTGGCGGGCCCGGCCGGTGCCCTTCTGCCGGTACGGCTTCTTGCCGCCGCCGGAGACCTCACCGCGGGTCTTGGTCGAATGCGTGCCCTGACGCGCGGCGGCCAGCTGAGCCGTCACCACCTGATGCATCAGCGCGATGTTCGCCTCGACGTCGAACAGCTCGGCGGGCAGCTCCACGGAGCCGTCCTTCTTACCCGCCGGGGTGTGGACATCAATCTTCAGAGCCATTACTTCTCGCCTCGCTTAACTGCGGTGCGGACCATCACCAGACCGCCGTTGCGGCCAGGGATCGCGCCCTTGATCAACAGCACGCCGTTCTCGGCATCGACCTTGTGCACCTTCAGGTTCTGCGTGGTCACCCGGTCGTTGCCCATGCGGCCCGACATGCGGGTGCCCTTGAACACGCGACCCGGGGTGGCGCAGCCGCCGATCGAACCCGGGCGGCGGTGCACGGCCTGCGCGCCGTGGCTGGCGCCCTGGCCACGGAAGCCGTGGCGCTTCATGGTGCCCGCGTAGCCCTTGCCCTTGCTGGTGCCGGTCACGTCGACGTAGCTGCCGTCGGTGAAGATGTCGGCGGTCAGCTCCTGGCCGACCTCGTACTCGGCGGCGGCGGCCTCATCGTCGAGCCGCAGCTCGGCGAGGTGGCGGCGGGGGTTGACACCCGCGGCGGCGTACTGGCCGGCGAGCGGCTTCTTCACCTTGCGCGGGTTGATCTCGCCGTACGCCAACTGCACTGCGCTGTAGCCGTCACGCTCAGGCGTGCGGATCCGCGTAACCACGTTGGGCCCGGCCTTGACGACCGTCACCGGCACGACTCGGTTGTTCTCGTCGAACACCTGCGTCATGCCCAGCTTGGTGCCCAGAATGCCTTTTCTAGCCATCTGCTCTGGAATCTCCTACCGGATGCCCTATTGGATATTGACGTCGACGCTGGCCGGCAGATCGATGCGCATGAGGGCGTCAACGGTCTTAGGCGTCGGGTCGAGGATGTCGATCAACCGCTTGTGGGTGCGCATCTCGAAGTGCTCCCGCGAGTCCTTGTACTTATGCGGGGACCGGATGACGCAGTACACGTTCTTCTCGGTCGGCAGCGGCACAGGGCCGACCACACTCGCGCCGGTTCTGGTGACCGTCTCCACGATCTTGCGCGCCGAGGCGTCGATGGCCTCGTGGTCGTAGGCCTTGAGCCTGATGCGGATCTTCTGTCCCGCCACGCTTCCCTACCTCACTCATACGGGGCCCGTTCGGGCCGCTCTCACCGGCGCAGTCGCAACTGCATGCCGCCGCTGTTTTTCTGTCTGTGGTCCACCGGCACCCGCGGTCGGGCGTGTCGCCCTTATACGCGCTCGTTCGCGGCGAGAATTCGTCACGATCGAGGTTGGCACCGGATGCGCCCGGGTGGGCGCCGGTTCGGATGCCCCGGCCGCGCGGTGCGATCCCGCACCTGCCCGGCTCAAGGCAACCCGAACAGTATGCCCTAGAAAACGGCGTGCTCCAAATCCCTGGCGCCGTCTCGAGCCACGGAAACCCGCCGCCCCGGGCATCAGCGCCGTCGGGCGACTCTACCGGCCGTTACGGTGCCCCGTCGCGACCGCGCCGACCTGCGGTTCCGCGATTTCTACGCAGGGGCTGTGATCCAGCCCGAATCACGACCCTCATGCAGAACTCGCGGACTTTCCGGCTTCTGCGCGAGTGCCGGATCAGCGCGCCAGGCCGGCCCAGAACGCGCACCGGTGCTTGTCGGCGAAGTCGGTGACGAGGCGGTTGCCCGCCGGGTCGAGCCACAGCCACTCGCCGCGCTCCCCCAGCTGCGGCCAGCCCTCGCCGGGATCGCCGCTGTCGGCGAACCGCGCCCAGTAGTCGGACATCAGCGCCGCCAGCCGCCGCTGGGCCGGCTGCGGCGGCGGCGCCCCGCCGACGTCGAACAGGTAGCGCAACTCCAGCGAGTGCGCGGCGCCGACGGGAAACGGTGCCCGCAGCAGCGGTTCCGGGGCGGGGGCGGCCCGGTCGCCGAACTCCGAGGCGTACACCGGCCTGCCCGCCGTGACGTACGCCTCGGCGATGCGGTCGGCCACGCACGCGAAGTCGCTGTCGGTCAGCGCCGCCGAGTAAGCCCGCGCGACGCTGCCGCCGTAGTCCTGCGGCCGGTACCGCTCGGCGACGGCGGGCGCGTGCGGGCCGTACGCCTCGGCGAGCAGGTCGGGGTAGCTGGCGTCGTCGAGTGAGTTGCCGCGCAGGAACTGCAGCGCGGCGAACAGGTTGAACTCGTCGGCGGTGGTGTTGACCATCACCGGTACGTCGGCGCCGCGGCCCGCGACGATCGCGGTGACCGGGTTCTCCGGCAGCGTGGGGGTGCCGGTCACCGGCCCGCTGAGCCGCTCGGTGCCGAACCGCGCGTACAGCAGCGGCGTCTCGAACGCCGCGGCGGGCAGCGCGCGCAGGCAGTCGACGACGAGGTGGGCGTCGCGGCACTCGGTGGCGCCGACGTATTCGGTGCTGGCCCGCTGCGCGGCGGGCAGGTCGTACTGGTCGGCGCAGAGCCCGCTCTGGATGATCGCCCGCGCGAACAGACCGGCCGATCCGGGGGCGACGAGGTGGTCGCACACCGACATGCCGCCCGCGGACTCCCCCGCGATGGTGACCCGGTCCGGGTCGCCGCCGAACGCGGCGATGTTGTCGCGCACCCAGCGCAGTGCGGCCTGCTGGTCGGCCAGCCCGTAGTTGCCGGCGTCGGGTCCGAGCGCGGGGTGGGCCAGGAACCCGAGCGCGCCGAGCCGGTAGTTGATGGTGACGACGACGATGCCGCGGTTGGCCAGGCCGCGGGCGCCGTAGATGTCGCCGCTGCCGTTGAGGAAGCTGCCGCCGTGGATCCAGACCAGCACCGGCCGCGGCTCGTCCGACGGCGGCGGGGTCCACACGTTCAGCGTCAGGCAGTCCTCGCTGGTCGGCCTGGGGTCGGGGTCGATGCTGGTGTCCTGGATGCAGCGCGGTCCGGGTTCGGTGGCGTCGCGCAGCCCCTCCCAGGGTTCGACGGGTGCCGGCGGCTGCCACCGCAGCCGGCCGACGGGCGGTGCCGCATAAGGGATTCCGGCGAAGTAGCGGTGGTCGATGGCGGTGCTGCCGCGCACCGATCCGGCCTGGGTGTGCACGACGGCCGGGTCGGCGGGCACGTCGATGGTGTCGCGGTGGGCGGCGGTCTGCCCGCGGGCGCATCCGGACAGCACCAGCGTGGCCGCCGCGAGCACCGCGACCGCCCGTCGCACCCGTCGACTCAGCACGTCGCGAGCCTACTGACGGTTGTGCGCCGGACCACTTGCGCGATGCCTTACGATTGCGTCAAAGCGCGACTTGACACCTGTCAAGTAGCACCGAGCCCGAGCGAGGTACCCATGTCTGCACCGATCATCGACGACGCTGCCAAAGTGCTGGCCGACCCGAAGGCCTACGCCGACGAACCGCGTCTGCACGCGGCGCTCAGCCACCTGCGAAAGAACGCACCGGTGTCCTACGTCGACATCGAGGAGTGCTATCCGTTCTGGGCGATCACCAAGCACGCCGACATCATGGACATCGAGCGGGACAACGAGCTGTGGATCAACGCCCCGCGGCCGATGCTGCTGACCAAGGACAAGGACGACCTGGCCAAGGCCAACCTGGCCGCCGGCGGCGGGCTGCGCACCCTGATCCACATGGACGACCCGCTGCACCGCGACATCCGCAAGATCGGCGCCGACTGGTTCCGGCCGAAGGCGATGCGCGCGCTGCAGGAGCGGGTCCGCGAGCTGGCCAAGCGCTACGTCGACCGGATGGCCGAGCTGGGCAACGAGTGCGACTTCGCCCAGGAGGTCGCGGTCAACTACCCGCTGTACGTGATCCTGTCGTTGCTCGGCCTGCCCGAGTCGGACTTCCCCCGGATGCTCAAGCTCACCCAGGAGCTGTTCGGCAACGAGGACGAGGAGTTCTCCCGCGGGCAGTCCGCCGAGGAGCTCAACGCGGTCATCCTGGACTTCTTCAACTACTTCACCCAGCTGACCGCCGAGCGGCGTAAGAACCCGACCGAGGACCTCGCCTCGGCGATCGCCAACGCCAAGCTCAACGGCGAGTACCTCAACGACGTGGACTGCCTGTCCTACTACGTCATCGTCGCCAGCGCGGGCCACGACACCACCAGCGCGGCGATCGCCGGCGGCATGCTGGCCCTGGTCGAGCACCAGGATCAGCTGGCCAAGCTGCAGGCGAACCCGAAGCTGATGGGGCTGGCGACCGAGGAGATCATCCGCTGGGTCACCCCGGTGAAGGAGTTCATGCGCACCGCCACCGCCGACACCGAGGTGCGCGGCGTACCGATCAAGGCGGGCGAGTCGGTGCTGCTGTCCTACGTGTCGGCCAACCGCGACGAGGACGTGTTCACCGACCCGTTCAAGTTCGACATCGCGCGTGACCCGAACAAGCATCTGTCGTTCGGCTACGGCGTGCACTTCTGCCTGGGCGCCGCGCTGGCCCGCATGGAGATCAACACCTTCTTCGCCGAGCTGCTGCCGCGGCTGAAGTCGGTGGAGCTGGCCGGCGACCCCAAGTTCATCGCGTCGACGTTCGTCGGCGGGCTCAAGCACGTCCCGATCCGCTACGAGATTGTCTGACCCGGCGATCGTCTGATGTGACTCAGGGCATCCTCACGGCGGAACGTGGCGGCGGTCACATAGACTGTCTTTGACACTTGTCAAGAACCGCCGTGAGGAGCCTTATGAGCACGCCGACGCTGAGCCAGGAAACGCAGGAAGCCGCCCGGGTCTTCGCCGACCCGACGGCTTACGCCGACGACGCCCGGCTGCAGAAGGCACTCGCGCATCTGCGCGCCCACAACCCGGTCCCCTACGTCGATTTCGCGCCGTACCGGCCGTTCTACGCGATCACCAAGCACGCCGACGTGATGGAGATCGAGCGCGCCAACGACCTGTGGCTGTCGGCGCCGCGCCCGCTGCTGGCCACCGCGGAGGCCGACGACATCGGCAGGCAGCAGAAGGAGGCCGGCATCGGCCTGAACACGCTGATCCACATGGACGACCCGCACCACCGGGACGTCCGCAAGATCGGCGCGGACTGGTTCCGCCCCAAGGCCATGCGCGATCTGAAGGTCCGCGTCGACGAGCTGGCCAAACGCTACGTCGACCGGATGGTCGAGATCGGCCCCGAGTGCGACTTCGTCACCGACATCGCCGTGAACTTCCCGCTGTACGTGATCCTGTCGCTGCTCGGCCTGCCCGAGGAGGACTTCGGCCGGATGCACATGCTGACCCAGGAGATGTTCGGCGGCGACGACGAGGAGTACAAGCGCGGCACCACGGTCGAGGAGCAGCTGGAGGTGCTCACCGACTTCTTCAACTACTTCGCGGCGCTGACGGCCTCGCGGCGGGAGAACCCCACCGACGACCTGGCCTCGGCCATCGCCAACGGCCGCATCAACGGCGAGCTCATGTCCGACATGGACACGCTGTCCTACTACGTCATCGTCGCCTCCGCCGGCCATGACACCACCAAGGACGCGATCTCCGGCGGTCTGCTCGCGCTGATCGAGAACCCCGACCAGCTGGAGCGGCTGAAGGCCAACCCGGACATGATGGGCACCGCGGTCGAGGAGATGATCCGTTGGGCCACACCGGTCAAGGAGTTCATGCGCACCGCCGCCCGCGACACCGAGGTGCGCGGCGTGCCGATCAGGAAGGGTGAGTCGGTTTACCTGTCCTACGTCTCGGCCAACCGCGACGAGGAGATCTTCGAGGACCCGTTCAAGTTCGACATCGGCCGTGATCCCAACCGGCACCTGTCATTCGGCTACGGTGTGCACTTCTGCCTGGGCGCGGCGCTGGCCCGGATGGAGATGAACAGCCTGTTCTCCGAACTGATCCCGCGGCTGGACTCGATCGAGCTGGCCGGTGAGCCGGAGCTGGCGGCGACGGTGTTCGTCGGCGGGCTCAAGCACCTGCCGATTCGCTACTCGGTGCGGTGATCCCGCCCTTCCTGCGGGCGTGCGTGGCGAGGAAGCCGTCGACGGCGGCCTCCGCGCACGCGCGGTAGTCGAAGTCGGCGACGGTGGACAGCTTGCCCAGGATGAGCGGGCCGATCAGCAGCGCGATCGTCTGGATGCGGTCCACCTCGTCGAGTTCCTCGGCGGCCTGCGGGCTGTCCAGGATCGCGTCGAACGGCGCGGAGTACAGCTGCACGATACGTGCCCGCAGCGTGTTGAACTCTTCCGAATCGCCTTGCCGCGCATCGGGATAGGACCCGACATCCGGACCTGACGCCATCCAGGTCATCGCGGTCAGCACGGTGGAGGCCTCGGCGATGGTCTCCGCCCAGCCGTGGACGACGGCGACCAGCCGGTCCCGCAGGCTGCCCTCGGCGGGCGGCATCGGCGCGGGGCTGAGCAGGCTGGTGAACGCGGCGGCCATCAGATCGTTGGCGCTGGAGAAGTGCCGGTACAGGGTGGCCCGCGCGACGTTGGCGGTGCGGGTGACGGCGTCGACGGTGACCGCGTTGGGTCCGCCGGTGCGCAACAGGCTGGCCGCGGCGTCGAGCAGGCGTGCCCGGGAGCGCGCGGGCCGGGGATCGGTGCTCGCCCCGCTCATCCCCACCTCCTGATCCTTAGCGTAGCAAAACAAGACTATCGGTCTTGCAACAAGACTGTTAGTCTCAAAACTCCCGATCGCCGAAGGAGCCGCCGGACCTATGGCCCACCGACTCGACCGGTCCGCTAAGGATATCGGCGCCCGCGCCGAGAGATTCGCGCGTTTCTGGCTGCTCACCGTCGCCTCGCTCGGCGTGCTGCTGGTGATCGCGTCGATGGTCGGGCTCAACGCGGCGATGCCCGACCTGGCGCTGGCGACCGGGGCCAGCCAGACCGACCTGACGTGGATCGTCGACGGCTACACCCTGGTGCTGGCCTGTCTGCTGTTACCCGCCGGCGCCCTGGGTGACCGCTACGGCCGCCGCGGCGCCATGCTGTTCGGGCTCGCGCTGTTCGCGGTGGCCTCGGCGGCGCCGCTGATCTTCGACGCCCCGCTGCACATCATCATGGCGCGCCTGGTCGCCGGGGCGGGTGCGGCGTTCGTGATGCCGGCGACGCTGTCGCTGCTGACCGCGTCGTTCCCCAAGGAGGAGCGCAACAAGGCCGTCGGGATCTGGGCCGGTACCGCGAGCGCGGCGGCCATCGTCGGCTTCCTCGGCACCGGACTGCTGCTGGAGTTCTACTCCTGGCAGTCGATCTTCTGGGCGTTCACCGCAGCAGCCATC
Organism: Mycolicibacterium phlei; assembly: GCF_001583415.1. The sequence goes on along the minus strand of NZ_CP014475.1, from coordinate 1,341,756 downwards.
GCTCTTCTGTTGTGCACGTTGACGATTCCCACCTCCCGCGACGAGTCGAACACGCCGCTGGACTGGCTTGGCGCGGTGACCATCGGCGCCGCGGTGGCGCTGTTCGTCTACGGCATGATCGAGGCGCCCAGATACGGGTGGAGCCACCCGGCGGTGTGGGGTTGTCTGGCGGCGGGCGTGGTACTCGCCGGGGTCTTCGCCGTGGTGGAGCTGCGCCACGACGCGCCGATGCTCGACGTGCGCCTGTTCGCCCGACCGGATTTCGGCACCGGCGCCCTCGGGATCACCTGCCTATTCTTCTCGAACTTCGGTTTCTTCTTCGTCGAGATGCAGTACCTGCAGTTGGTGATGGGCTATAGCGCGCTGCAGACCGCGTTCGCGCTGGCGCCGCTGGCGGTGCCGATCATCATCCTGGGCGCGACCATGCACCTCTACCTGCCGAGGGTCGGGCTGCGCACCACGGTGGCCAGCGGGCTGGCGTTCCAGGCTGGCGGGCTGTTCCTGCTCAGCCGCATCGACGAGGGCGCGCAGTACACCGACCTCGTCACCCCGCTGCTGGTGATGGCCATCGGCATCGGCCTGTGCGTCGCACCGAGCACGTCGGCAATCACGAACGCGGTGCCGCTCGAGAAGCAGGGCGTGGCCTCGGCGGTCAACGACACCTCACGCGAGGTCGGCGCGGCCATCGGCATCGCGGTCGCAGGCAGTGTGCTTGCCGCACAGTACAGTTCGGCACTGGCCCCGGCGCTGGCCGCGTTCCCGGAGCAGGTCCGCGACGCGGCGGCGGACTCGCTGGCGGCGGCCATGGAGATCGCGCAGCAGCTGGGACCGGCGGGTGCCGGGCTGGTCGAGGCCGCCACGGCGGCGTTCATCGACGCGATGGGGCTGTCGCTGGTGGTGCTGGCCACCGCGCTGGCGGTGGTCGCGGCGATCGTCGCGGTGTGGGCGCCGGGACGCGACGGTGAGCAGTTCGGCTTCCTGGCCCGCCGCGCGGAGTCGCCGGATGAGCCCTCAGCCGATGAACTCGGCGACGCGGTGGCCGATCATGCAGATGGTGGCGTGCGGGCCGCGGCTGGTGATCGCGGGCAGGACTGACCCGTCGGCCACCCACAGCCGGTCGATCCCCCGCACCCGGCACCGCGGATCCACCACCGCGTCCGGATCGTCGTCGGCGCCCATCGGCGCGGTGCGCGACAGATGCTGCGACGTCGACCATGACACCGGGCCCAGTTCGGTTGTGCCGCCGACTATCTCGCGGACCATTTCGACGCCCTCGCGGAGCAGGTCGACGTCGGCGAGTTCGGTGTCGTAGCGGTGCTCGATGTGCGGCAGCCGGTCGGGGTCGTCGGAGACGACGGTGACCCGCCCGCGTGAGCGCGGCCGCATCAGGGTCACCCCGATGTGCGGATGATCCCCGGGATCGTTACGCCGCCCGGTCACCATCGCGCCGAAACCGGCGGTGTAGGAACGAATCTCCAGACCGTCGTCGGTGGTGAGCACCGCCTCCAGCGGGGGCACCCCGTGCGTCTCGGCCCAGTGCACCGGCACCACCCACTCCGGGTGGTCGGCGAACGCGGCGCCGACGGGCAGGTCGGCCACCACCGGGATCCCGGCCGCCCGCAGCACCCCGGCAGGCCCGACACCGGAGAGCATCAGCAGATGCGCCGATCCGACCGCCCCGGCGCACAGCACGACCCGGTCGGCGTCCAGGTCGGTGCGCCCCGCGGGCCCGGTGCACGTCACGCCGACGGCGCGGCCGTCGCGGATCCGGACCGCCACCGCCCGGGTGCCGGCCAGCAGCGTCAGGTTCGGCCGCTCCAGCGCCGGCTGCAGCACCGCGCCGCCGGGCCCGACGCGGGTGCCCCGGTGGATGTTCAGCGGCACCGGCCCCACCCCGGCGCCCACCGGCGCCTCCGGTGTCGAGCCGTTGAGATCGGCGATCCACGGATGCCCGGCCCGGGTCGCGGCCGCGACGAACAGCGCTGTACAGCCGTCGAATTCGCGTACCCGCTGAACGGTGATCGGACCGTCGGTGCCGTGCACGTCGGTGCGGAAGTCCAGGTCGGTCTCCAGCGCCTTGAAGTGCGGCAGCACATCGGCCCAGCTCCAGCCGGGCAGGTTCCAGGCCGCGAAGTCCGAGGGCAGACCGCGGCAGAAGTAGCCGCCGTTGACGGCGCCTGAGCCGCCCACCACGGCGCCGCGCATGATCTGTCCGTGCCGCTCGGGGTCGACGGTCAGGGTGGTCGGGTAGCGCCGCACCACCGAGCTGGCCGGCCCGATCGGCAGCCGCAGCCCGTCGCTGATCTGGGTGTGCACGCGGGGGTCCGTCGGCGCCGGACCCGACTCGACGAGCGTGACCCGGCACGACGGGTCAGCGGAGAGTCGTTCGGCGAGAACGGAACCGGCGCTGCCGGCACCAACGATCAGGACGTCAGACACGCGGGTGGCGCCGCCTCACTTCCGGATCTGCGGTTTGAGCGCGCCGAGGTGGCGTTCGCGGACCACCCCGGTCCACAGGCCCGCGCCGTAGGCGATGTCGTCGAGCCGCTTGAGCACGATGTAGGTGAGCAGCCCGACGCGTCTGGTGTCGTCACCGACGTTGCCGTTGCGGGTCAGCCAGTCCACCACACCGTCGGCCACCGCGGCGATCAGCACCACGTGCCGGCACCGCCGCGACAGCGTCGCCGCCAGCAGCGCCAGCGGCCAGTAGTGCCGGCAGATCGCCGAGGCCAGCTGCATGGCGGCCGACCACAGCCCGTGCGCGGTGACCACGGCGACGTCCTTGGGTTCGGTCTCCACGCTCGACAGCGACTTGGCGATGCGCCGCCCGGTCACCGCCGCGACGACGACCGAGGCCAGGTAGCCGATCGGTGAGCCCATCGCCAGCAGGATCCACGCCAGCAGTGTCCAGCCGGAGATCACCAGCGGTGCGGTCTTGCCGGGGTGCCGGGTCGCCAGCGGCGCCGCCGCGCTGCCGTAGAAGGCCCTGCGCGAGAACCACTCTCGCAGCCGGGTGCGGTGGTCGTGGGCGACCAGCGCGATCGGTTCGTAGCGCAGCCGGGCGCCGAATTCGATCAGCCGCCAGCACAGGTCGACGTCCTCGCCGGAGTGCATCGACTCGTCGAAACCGCCGATCTCCTTGAGCGCCGAGCGGCGGCAGATGATCGCCGCGCTGGGGACGTAGGACACCGCGCCGTAGGGCACCACCGGGGCCTCGCGCAGCCCCAGGTCCAGCGAGGAGCGCACCGCCTCGTAGCGGGCCACCACCCCGTCGGGTTCCTTGAGGCTGACGATGCGCGGGGCGACCAGCGCCACCGCCGGATCGCAGAAGTGGCCGAGCAGGGCCTCCAGCCAGCCCCGCCGCGGGACCACGTCGCTGTCGAGGAACGCGACGAAGTCGGTGTTGCAGGCGGCCATGCCGGTGTTGCGGGCGGCCGCCGGGCCCCGGCTGACGTCGTGGCGCAGCACCTGCACGTCGCTGTGCAGGTCGGCGAAGTCGGCGGCGGTCAGCGGGATCGCCGAGCCGTCGTCGACCACGATGACCCGCAGGCCGCGCACCGCGCCGAGCAGTCGGCGGACGCCGGAGGCGTTGTCGCGCACCGGAATAACGACGGTGACGTCACGGTGCGACGGTCCGCTGGCTGGCCGCGGGTGGGCGACCGTGGCGTCCAGCAGGGTGCGGGCCAGCTGGGCGCTGCGCGCGTCGCGCACCTCGAGGCGGCCGCCGGACAGCATCGACTGGGCGGCGGGCGCCAGCCGCAGCAGCCGCGTCGGCGATCCGCCCAGCAGCGCGGAGCCCTCCCCCAGCACCTTGACCCGGCGGTCGACCTGGACGGCGAAACCGTCGGGCAGTCGTGGTCCGGTCATGTCAGCATCCCGTTGCGGTCGGGTGCCCACCGTTCGATCCCCCGCAAACACCCCTCGACCATATCGGCGAAGATCCGGGCGCCGTCGGCCGCGGTCGCGGTGGTGGGGTCCCCGAGCACCCCGACCTCGCTGACCGCGGCGACACCGCCGCGGCGCAGTTCGGGCATCAGCTCACGCAGCGGCGCGCTGTTGCCGGGCACCCACTCGCCGGTACGCACGTCCTGCGGCGAAATATGGAGCAATACAGACGTTTCGGTATGGCCCGCGTGAGCGTCGGCGCCCGGCACCGAGCACGAGCACCAGCCGGCGTCGCGGCCCTCGTACCGAAGCAAAGCCGTGGCAGCGGCCAGTGCCTCCACGTTGCCGCCGTGGCCGTTGACGAAGACCAGCCGCGATGCCCACCGCGAGGCCGAGCGGCCGAACTCCACCAGCAACAACTCCAGCGCCGCGGTGCCCACCGAGACCGTGCCGTCGAACGACTCGTGTTCACCGCTGGCGCCGTACCCGATGGCCGGCGCGACCCGCCAGACCGGCTCCGACGGCCCGCTCAGCCGGTCGGCCAGCGCCCTGGCCACCGCGGTGGCGATGCGGGTGTCGGTGTCCAGCGGCAGGTGCGGTCCGTGCTGTTCAGTGGAGCCGACGGGGACCAGCAGCGCTGACGAGGTACCCCACAGCTGCTTCGATGTCGCGTTGGCGAGCTCGATCACAGAGGGCACCCGCCGATGGTAAGCCGAATTCACCTGGTGTGCGCCAATTGTTCGCGCATGCGCAACGAATGATTCACCAGATTCGTCGTCTCCGTCAGCGGCCGAGTCCCGTCCGCCACCTCTGCCACGTCCGTACCAGCAGGGTCAGTCGCCGGCAGTGTCAGTTCGAGGGCACTCCGAGCGCGCGGACGAAGCCCGGCGGCACCAAGACGTCGTCGGGTCCGAGCTCGTGCACCGAGCCCTTGCCCAGACCCATCAATGCAGAATCGATGCCGCCGCGCAACACGTCGAGCACATTCTCAACCCCGGCCTGACCGTTGGCCGCCAGACCCCACAGGTAGGCCCGGCCGATCATGACCGCGCGGGCGCCGAGAGCGACCGCCTTGACGACGTCGCTGCCGCGGCGGATGCCGCCGTCCAGCAACACCTCGACCTGGTCGCCGACGGCCTCGGCGATCGCGGGCAGCGCCCGGATCGACGCCGGTGTGCCGTCCAGGTTGTTACCACCGTGGTTGGACACCGAGATCGCCGAAACACCCGCGTCCACAGCACGTTTGGCGTCGTCGACGCGCATCACGCCCTTGAGCATGAACGGGCCGCCCCAGAGTTCGCGCAGCCAGGCGATGTCGTCCCAGCTCGGCGGCGGGGTGCCCATCCACTCGCCGTAGGCGTGGAAGAACGGCGGGCCTGCCTCGCCGCGGCCGGCCTGGTTCGGCACACGCAGGTTCGGCGGCCGGAAGGTCTTGCCCCACTGCCACATCCACCGCGGCTTGGTCAGCCCGGTGGGCAGCATCTTGACGATGGTCTTGAGGTCCATCTGCTCGGGGATCTTGGGACTGCCCCAGTCGCGACCGTGCGAGAAGCTCCAGTCGGTGGTCACGATCAGACCGACGGCGCCGGCCTGGCGGGCCCGCTCCACGCGGGCGGCGATGTCGTCGCGGCTGCCCAGCCAGTACAGCTGGAAGAACAGCTTCGGGTTGGCCGCGATGACATCCTCGATCGGCTTGCTGGCGAACGACGACAGGCCCATCGCGGTGCCGCGGGCGGCCGCGGCGCGGGCGACGGCGACCTCGCCGTCGGGGTGCACCGCCTGCACGCCGGTCGGCGAGATCAGCACGGGCATCGAAATGTCCTGGCCCATCACGGTGGTCGCCAGATCCCGCTTCTCGGTGGCGCCGATGACGTGCGGGGCGAAGCCGAGCTCGGCGAACGCCTCCACGTTGTCGTGGACGGTCACACCCTTCTCGCTGGCCGCGAGCAGCGCGGAGTACACCGGCTTGGGCAGCCGCTTCTTCGCGCGCTCCTGCGCGATCGCGACGGTTTCGAACCAGGTATCGGCCATGTTGAGTTACACCGGACTTTCGTTGCACAGACGCTTGGGCGGGGTGGTGAGCAGCTTGAGCATCACCGGGCCCGAGCGCGAGTGGTCGACGCTGGGCTTGGGTTTGACCCGTTCGCGGGCCAGCGCGGGAGCGCCGTAGCCCTCCACGCATTCGGGGTCCGGGCCGTCCATCGGCAGCCCGGTGAAGAACTTCGCGGCCATGCAGCCGCCGCGGCAGCTGTCGTAGTGGCCGCAGGAGGCGCAGGCGCCCGCCGACTGCGGTTCGCGCAGTTCCCGGAACAGCTGCGAGTTCTGCCAGACGTTCTGGAATCCGCCGTCGGACAGGATGTTTCCGGCGAGGAACTTCTCGTGGATCGCGAACGGGCAGGCGTAGACGTCGCCGACCGGGTCGATCAGGCACACCACCCGGCCCGCGCCGCAGAGGTTCAGGCCGGCCAGCGCACCGGGCTCGCCGAGGCCGGACAGGTGGAAGAACGAGTCGCCGGTGAGCACCCGCTCACCCTTGGCGACCAGCCAGTTGTACAGCCGCACCTGCTGTTCGGCGGTGGGGTGCAGCTCGTCCCACACGTCGGCGCCGCGACCGGACGGGCGCAGCCGGGTGATCCGCAGCGTGGCGCCGTATTTGTCTGCCAGCGCGACGAATTCATCGAGCTGGTCGACGTTGTGGCGGGTCACCACCACCGAGATCTTGGCGTCCTTGAAGCCGGCGTCGGCCAGGTTCTGCAGCGCCTGGGTCGCCATCGCGAACGAACCGGCGCCGCGCACCGCGTCGTTGACCTCCGCGGTGGCACCGTCGAGCGAGATCTGCACGTCGACGTAGTCGCTGGCGGCCAGCCGCTGGGCGACCTCGCGGGTGATGCGCACCCCGTTGGTGGAGAACTTCACCCCGACGTGGTGGGCGGTGGCGTAGTCGACGAGCTCCCAGAAGTCCGAACGCACGGTCGGCTCACCGCCGCCGATGTTGACGTAGAACACCTGCATGCGCTCGAGCTCGTCGATGATGTCCTTGCACTGCTGAGTGGTCAGCTCGCGCGGGTCGCGCTTACCCGACGACGACAGGCAGTGCACGCACGCCAGGTTGCAGGCGTAGGTGAGCTCCCAGGTCAGGCAGATCGGCGCGTCGAGACCGTGCTCGAACTGCTCGATCAGCCGCGGCACGCGGACGGGTTCGGTTGACGTCGGTTCAAGAGTGGAAGTCACTGCGGCACCAGCATTTTCGATTGGGCAAGCACACCGAGTGCATGCAGGTACGGACCCTGCTGCGCGTCGTCGACTCCGGCGGCGCGGCAGGCGGATCGGGCGTCGGGATGGTCGCCGAGCGAGTTGACGACGTCGACGATCGTGCGGTTCTTCAGGAACGACAGCTTGCGCGTGCCGAAGTGGTACAGCAGCGCGCCGAACGGCTCGGGCCGTACGGCCACCTGGTGGTGCAGCCGCCAGCCACGCTCCGGGTCGAAGGCCACGCCGTCAGCCGGCGCGGCCTCCGAACCCGTCGACGTCGAGGTCACGGTCAGTAGACCCCGCACATCCCGTCGATCGACACCTCTTCGACGAGGGTCTCGGTGACCAGTTCCTCGTTGTTGACCTGCTGATTCGAATCCATCGAACTCCGCCTTTCCGTTCGCCGGTTCTCGACAACTGTGATCGAGGTCGCCATAATATGGCATCGAGTGCCTAAATGGGAAGAGGAGGCCCCGACGGACGAACACCGGGTGGGCCGACGCCGCTCGACGACGTGGGACCACATCAGCAACGTGGCGATCGACCTGTTCGCCACCCGCGGGTTCGACCAGGTCAGCGTCGACGACGTCGCGGAGGCCGCCGGCATCTCGCGGCGCACCCTGTTTCGGTACTTCCCGTCCAAAAACGCCTTGCCCTGGGGCGATTTCGACTCCCACCTGGCGCACCTGCGCGACCTGCTTGCCGACTTCGAGCCCGGGGTGCCGATCCGCGAGGCGCTGCGCGCCGCGCTGCTGGTGTTCAACGCCTTCGACGAGGCCGAGACCGCGCGGCACCGTAAGCGCATGCGGGTGATCCTCGGGACGGAGGCGCTGCAGGCCTACTCGATGACGATGTACGCCGGCTGGCGCGGCGTCGTCGCCGACTTCGTCGCCAAGCGGCTGGGCGCCTCCCCCACCGACCTGGTGCCGCAGACGGTGGCATGGACGATGCTGGGCGTCGCGCTGTCGGCCTACGAGTACTGGCTGGGCGACGAGTCCGTCTCGCTGGCCGACGCACTCGGCGCGTCGTTCGACACCGTCGCCGATGGTCTTCGAAACCTGGATGGGCGGGCCGCGCCGGGCTAGGTTTGGAGCCGCGACGGCGGAAGGGACCTTCGATGCGCGAGAACAAGACCGGTCACGCCCTGCTGTTTGACGCCCTGGAGACCAAGGGCACGGCGTTCAGCAGAGCCGAACGTCGCGAATTGGGTTTACTCGGTTTACTTCCCACCGCCGAGAAGACGATCGAGCAGCAGACCGAGCACTCGTGGCTGGAGTTCAGCCGCCGGCAGGACCCGATCGACAAGCACATCTATCTGCGCAACCTGCAGGACCGCAACGAGACACTGTTCTACCGGTTGCTGCGCGACCACATCGCCGACACCATGCCGATCGTCTACACCCCGACCGTCGGCGAGGCCTGTCAGCGGTTCAGCGAGATCTACCGGCGCCCGCGCGGGCTGTTCGTGTCGTATCCCGACCGGGACTGCCTGCGCGAGGTGCTGCGCAACCGGCCGCAGCGCGAGGTCGACGTCATCGTGGTGACCGACGGGCAGCGCATCCTCGGCCTCGGCGATCAGGGCATCGGCGGGATGGGCATCCCGATCGGCAAGCTGTCGCTGTACACGCTGATCGGCGGGATCGACCCGGCACGCACCCTGCCGGTGGTGCTCGACGTCGGCACCGACAACGCCGGCCTGCTCGAGGATCCGCAGTATCTCGGCTGGCGGCACCGCCGCATCGGCGAGGAGGAGTACTACGCGTTCATCGATGAGTTCGTCTCGGTCGTCCAGCAGGAACTGCCGAATGTGCTGTTGCAGTGGGAGGATTTCGCGACCGCGCACGCGCTGCCGATCCTCGAGCGCTACCGCGACCGGCTGCTGACGTTCAACGACGACATCCAGGGCACCGCCGCGGTCGCCCTGGGCGCGCTGCACGGCGCGGCCCGGGTATCCGGTAGGCCGCTGTCCGAGCAGCAGGTGGTGATGCTGGGCGCCGGGTCGGCGGGCATCGGGGTGCTGGACATGGTGCACCGACAGATGGTCACCGAGGGGCTGACTCCCGAGCAGGCGGCCGACCGGATCTGGGTCGTCGACATCGACGGCCTGCTCACCGACGACCGCACCGACCTGTCCCCCAGCCAGCGCCGGTTCGCCCAGCCGGCGGCCAAGGTGGCCGGCTGGGGCCTGTCCGAGCCCGCGACGCTGGCCGACGTGGTGCACCATGTCGAGGTCGGCGTCCTGATCGGACTGTCCACCGCCGCAGGGGCTTTCACCGAGTCGATCGTGCGTGAGATGGCGGCGAAGGTGCAGCGGCCGATCATCTTCCCGCTGTCGAATCCGACCAGCCGCGCCGAGGCGCACCCGGCCGAGCTCGACGAGTGGACCGACGGCCGCGCGCTGATCGCGACCGGTTCACCGTTCGCCCCGCTGATGCGCGACGGGGTGCCCCGGCCGGTCGCGCAGTGCAACAACGTCTACATCTTCCCGGCGATCGGGTTGGCGGTGACCGCCGCGCAGGCCACCCGGGTGACCGACGAGATGATGCGCGCCGCGGCCGCCGCGCTCGGCGACGCCTCCCCCGCGCTCACCGATCCGAACGCCCCGCTGCTGCCCTCCTGGGCCGAGCTGCCCACCGTCGCGGTGCGCATCGCGCACGCGGTGGCGGAGCAGGCGGTGGCCGACGGTGTCGCACCACAGCGCACGCCCGAGGAGTTGCGCCAGCGCATCGACGAGGTCCGCTGGGTCCCCGAGTACCGGGCTTAACCCCCGCAACCCCCGGTTTAAAAAAAGTTCGGCGAGACCCGTCGGAGTTCGGTGTCGGACCGCGACGATAAGGGTGTGAGCGCCGAACCGAACGGCCCGGACGCTCCGCGGCAGCTACTGGCGCTGTACGACGAAGCACTACCACGCGTGTACGGCTACTTCGTCCGGCGCTGTGGCGACCGCGGAACCGCCGAAGACCTGACGTCGGAAACCTTTCTGGCGGCGATGGATGCCGCCAGAAAGCCCGCTCCACCGCCGATCACGGTGCCGTGGCTGATCGGGGTGGCCCGGCACAAGCTGGCCGACCACTACCGCCGCCGCCACGACCGGTTCAGCGTCCCCGTCGACGAGGTGCCCGAACCCGAGGCCCGCGACGGCTGGGACGCCGAGCTGGACCGCATCGTCGCCGAGAGCGTGCTGGCCAAGCTGTCCGACCAGCACCGCGCGGTGCTGATCCTGCGCTACCTGGACGACTGTTCGGTGCCTGAGTGCGCCGAGCTGCTCGGCCGCACCGTGCACGCCACCGAGGCGCTTCTGGTGCGGGCGCGTCGCGCGTTTCGCGCCAGTTATCCGGAGGGAGGGAAGTCATGAGCGACCCGCTGGATGTGCTTCGCGGTGACGACCTTCCCGTCCACCCGGACCCGGCGTTCGCCGCGCGGCTGCGGGCCCGCCTGGAGTCGGCGCTGAACCTGCCCACCGGAACCGAAGGAGTCACCATGAGCGGCACCGCTGCTGTGCTCGACGAACTGACCTCAGACCAGGCCCCGCCGCGACCGGCCGCGGTGCCGTACCTGACCGTCCCCGACGCGCGCGCCGCCATCGCCTGGTACGGCGACGTGTTCGAGGCGACGGTCGTCGGCGCGCCGGTCGAGATGGACGACGGCCGCATCGGCCACGCCGAGCTGCTCATCGCCGGCGGGGTGCTCTACCTGGCCGACGAGTATCCCGAGATCGGCTTGAAAGCCCCGTCGCCACAGGGTGTTTCGGTGAGCCTGCAGCTGTCGGTCGACGACACCGACGCCACGCTGGAGCGGGCGCGCCGCCACGGCGCACAGGTGCAGCGCGAACCGTACGAGAACTACGGCGCCCGCAACGCCGCGATCATCGACCCGTTCGGGCACCGCTGGATGCTGCACGGCCCGGTGACCGGCACGGCGGTGCCGATCCAGCACGGCGACACCGGGTTCGTGTCGGTGTGGGTGCCCGACGCCGACCGGGCCGCCGCGTTCTACGGCCACGTGCTGGGCTGGACCTACGACCCGGCGACCCGCCGGGTGACCAGCACCGACATGCCGATCGGCATCGTCTCCTCCGACAGTCGCCAGGGCATGCTGTGCTGCTACGCGGTCACCGATCTCGACGCGGCGCGGCAGTCGATCCTCGACGGCGGCGGCCGTGTCGGCGATCGCCGCGAGGAGGACTTCGGCGCCGTGCTCGACGCCACCGACCCGTCCGGGCTGGCGTTCGCGGTGTTCCAGCCGAACCCGGGCACCCCCCGGCCCGCACTCAACGGCACTGGGCCGGGCGAGCTTTCGTACATCACGCAGTTCGTCCCGGACTCGGCGACGTTCCGGGCGTTCTACAGCCGGGTGCTGTTCTGGACGTTCGAGCCGGGCCGCATCGACGACGGCTGGGGCGTGCGCGAGACCCGGCCGATGACGGGTATCGCCGGCGGCAACACTGAGGCGGCGGTGGTGCCGATGTGGACAGTCGAGGATGTCGACGCCGCCGTCGAGCGGGTGCGCGAGGCCGGCGGCACCGTCCTCGAGGAGCCGTCGAACCAGCCCTACGGCCGCTCAGCGATGTGCGCCGACGACCAGGGCGTGCGCTTCTACCTCCTAGCGATTTCGGTGTAGTTAGTCGCGCTGGGCGCCACCAACTACACCCAAACCGCCCCAAAGTCAGCCGAGGACGTCGGTGATGGGTGCGCCCGCGGCGATCTTGGCGCGCGCCTTCATCACCTTGCCCGGCATCCCGCCGCCGACCACGGCGGCGAGTACGCCGTCGCGCTCGTAGTACGCCAGGAACTTGCGGCCGTCGTCCTCGACGATGTGCACGGCGTCGCCGGGCTCCGGCTCGCCGAGGGCCTGGATCTTCACGTCGTACTGGTCGCTCCAGAAGTACGGCACCGACACCACCGCGGGCGGCTCCTCGCCGAGCAGCGCGGGCACCAGCACCCGGGCCTGGTCGGCGACGTTGCTCCAATGCTCAACGCGCACTTGGTGGCCCAGCGTGTGACGCCAGGAGGCGACGTCGCCGATGGCCCACACGTGCGGCGCGCTGGTCCGGCCGTGCTCGTCGCAGACGACGCCGTTGTCCAGCTTGATCCCGCTGCCCTCCAGCCAGCCGGTGGCCGGGTTGGACCCGATGCCGACGATGACGAGGTCGGCGTCAATCTCCGAGCCGTCGCTGAGCACGACCTTCTCCACCCGGTCGGTGCCGCGCACCTCGGCCACCCCGACGCCGCAGCGCACGTCGACGCCCTCGGCGCGGTGCAGCCGGGTGACCAGCTCGCCGATCTGCTCGCCGAGCACCGACGCCAGCGGCGTGGGCTGCGGCTCGACCAGCACCGCCTCGACACCGAGCTTGCGCAGGCTGGCGGCCACCTCGCAGCCGATGAACCCGGCGCCGACGACGACGGCGCGCTTGGCCGAGGCGGCCTCCTTACGCAGCGCGACGGCCTCGTCGTAGTTGCGCAGCACGTGGATGCCGGCCAGATCCGGGAACGACGGAATGCGCTTGGGCACCAGGCCGGTCGCGATGATCAGCTCGTCGTACCCGACGGTGCTGCCGTCCTGCAGCGTGACCGTCTGCGCGGCGGTGTCGACGGCGGTCGCGCCGTTGCCCAGCCGCAGGGTGATGTCGTTCTCCTGGTAGAACTCCGCGGGCTTGAGGGTGATGTCGTCGTGGTCGGCGTGCAGCACCTCTTTGGACAGCGGCGGCCGGTCGTAGGGCAGGTGGTCCTCGTCGCTGATGATGGTCACCGGGCCGGTGTACTCGGACCGGCGCAGCTGCTCAGCGGTCCGGGCAGCCGCGAGGCCGCCGCCGACGATAACGATGCCGCGGGTAGTACTCATGGCAGTTTCTTACACGATGCCCCCGCGGATTTGTCCGCCACCCCGGGCACAGGCTCTCAGCCCTGGGCGTCCCAGCCGCGGTTGCGGTCGATGATCTTGGTCAGCACGACGATGCTCTCGCTGCGTTCGACGTCGGCGGCGGCGCGGATGCGTTCCAGGGCCTCCTCCAGGTGGCGCATGTCGCGCGCGACGACGTGCAGCATCGCGTCGGCGGTGCCGGTGACGGTCGCCGCGCTGATCACCTCGGGGATGTCGATCCAGGCCTGCCGCAACCGTTCCGGGGCGATCGTGCCGTGCCGGAACACCTGCACGTAAGCCTCGGTGGTCCAGCCCAGCGCACTGCGGTCGATGACGGTAGTGAACCCGCGGATCACCCCGCGCTCGAGCATCCGGTCGACGCGGCGTTTGGCCGCGGGCGCCGACAGGTTGACCCGTTCGCCGATCTCGGCGTAGGTGGCGCGGGCGTCGTCGGCCAGCACCGCGAGGATCCTCTCGTCGGTCTCATCCAGACGGTCCACCGCTCCTCCGCGCAATAAATCGACCCTCATTTGAGCCAAGCACAATATTTATAAGCACCATACGCAATGAACGACGATTGATTGCAAAATTGGCAGGTCATACCGTGGATTCATGACCATCGTCGTACCCCGTCCCGAGGAAGCCCCTGATCAGACTCCCGCACGGCGGGCGCAGACGCGCCGGTACGCGATGACCCCGGCGGTGCACTTCGCCGTCGAGTACGCGATCAACCCCTGGATGGACACCGCCACACCGGTCGACACCGAGCGGGCCATGCGGCAGTGGGAGACGCTGCGGCAGACCTATCTCGATCTCGGCCACCGCGTCGACCTCGTCGACCCGGTCGCCGGCCTGCCCGACATGGTGTACGCCGCCAACGGCGGCCTGATCGTCGGCGACACCGCCGTCGTCGCCCGCTTCGCCTACCCGCAGCGCGCCGCGGAGGCGGACGCCTACGCCGACTGGATGCGCCGCCACGGCTTCCGGCCGGTGCGGACCCGCCACGTCAACGAGGGTCAGGGCGACCTGCTCGTCGTCGGCCCGCGCATCCTGGCGGGCTACGGGTTCCGCACCGACCGCCGCGCCCACGACGAGATCGCCCGGCTCACCGGCAGGCCGGTGGTCAGCCTCGAGCTCGTCGACCCGCGCTTCTACCACCTCGACACCGCGCTGGCGGTGCTCGACGACTCCACGATCGCCTACTACCCGCCGGCGTTCACCGACGCCGCCCGTGCCAGGGTGACCGAACTGTTCCCGACCGCCATCGAGGTGTCCAGCGCCGACGCCTACGTGCTCGGGCTGAACGCGGTCTCCGACGGATACCACGTCGTGCTGCCCAGCGCCGCAACCGGTTTCGCCGATCAGCTGCGCGACGCGGGCTTCGCGCCCGTCCCCGTCGACCTGTCCGAGCTGCTCAAGGGCGGCGGTTCCATCAAGTGCTGCACGCTGGAGGTGTACCGATGACCACCCTCGAGACCGGCCTGTCCGAAGCGACCCGCGCCGCGATCGCCCTCGACGAGCGCTACGCCGCGCACAACTACTCCCCGCTGCCGGTGGTCGCCGCCGAGGCGGAGGGCGCCTGGATTACCGACGTCGACGGCCGCCGCTACCTCGACTGCCTGGCGGCCTATTCCGCGGTCAACTTCGGGCACCGCAACCCGGAGATCATCGCGGCCGCGCACGCGCAGCTGGACCGGGTGACGCTGGTCAGCCGCGCCTTTCACTCCGACCGGCTGGGCCCGTTCTGCGCGGCGCTGGCGCAACTGTGCGGCAAGGACATGGTGCTGCCGATGAACAGCGGCGCCGAGGCCGTCGAGAGCGGGTTGAAGGTGGCCCGCAAGTGGGGCACCGACGTCAAGGGTGTGCCGCCGGGTCAGGCCAACATCGTGGTGGCGCACAACAACTTCCACGGCCGCACCACCACGATCATCAGCTTCTCCGACGACGAGACCGCGCGCCGCGGATTCGGCCCGTACACACCGGGTTTCCGCTCGGCCCCGTTCGGTGACGCCGACGCGTTCGCCGCCGCGATCGACGACAACACCGTGGCGGTGCTGGTCGAGCCGATCCAGGGCGAGGCCGGCATCATCGTGCCGCCCGACGACTTCCTGCCCCGGCTGCGGGCGCTGTGCACCGAGCGCAACGTGCTGCTGATCGCCGACGAGATCCAGTCCGGGCTGGCCCGCACCGGGCGCACGTTCGCCTGCGACCACTGGGGTGTCGTCCCGGACATGTACCTGCTCGGCAAGGCGCTCGGCGGCGGGGTAGTCCCGCTGTCGGCGGTGGTCGCCGACCGCGACATCCTCGGCGTGCTGCATCCCGGCGAGCACGGGTCGACGTTCGGCGGCAACCCGCTGGCCGCGGCGATCGGCACCACCGTCGTCGGCATGCTGGCGCGCGGCGAGTTCCAGCGCCGCTCAGCCGAACTCGGTGAGCACCTGCACCGCCGGCTGCGCGAACTGATCGGCCACGGGGTGGTCGCGGTCCGCGGCAGGGGCCTGTGGGCGGGTGTCGATCTGGACCCGAAGCTCGGATCCGGAAAGCAGATGTGCTTGCGCTTGGCGCGTCGGGGTGTTCTCGTTAAGGACACGCACGGATCGACCCTGCGCTTCGCCCCGCCGCTGGTGATCACCGACGAGGAGATCGACTGGGTCGTCGACCGGTTCGGCGAGGAGATCCGCGCGACGGCCTGACCGCAGGAGGAGGCGCGATGAGCACGCCCACCGTGTCCCTGACCGAACAGCTGCTGCGCAGGCGCCCGGTGACCGGAGCGCCGGTCGCCCACGGCGCCTCCGACCACCTCAAACGCTCGATCGGCCCATTCCAGCTGACGATGTTCGGCGTCGGCGCCACGGTCGGCACCGGCATCTTCATCGTGCTGCAGGAGGCCGTGCCGAAGGCCGGGCCCGCGGTGCTGATCTCGTTTTTGCTGGCCGGTGTCGCCGCCGGCCTGTCGGCGC
Organism: Mycolicibacterium phlei; assembly: GCF_001583415.1. The sequence goes on along the minus strand of NZ_CP014475.1, from coordinate 1,325,800 downwards.
TGTGCTACGCCGAAATGGCGTCGGCGGTACCGGTTTCGGGGTCCACCTACTCGTACGCCTACACCACGATGGGCGAGATCGTGGCGATGGGTGTAGCGGCGTGCCTGCTGCTGGAGTACGGGGTGTCGACGTCGGCGACGTCGATCGGGTGGAGCGGATACCTCAACGAACTGTTCGACAACGTCTTCGGGTTCCGGATCCCGCACACGCTGACCGCCGCCCCGTTCGGGGAGGATCCGGGTCTGGTCAACCTGCCCGCGGTGATCCTCATCGTGATGTGCGCGCTGCTGCTGATCCGCGGCGCCAGCGAGTCGGCGGCGGTCAACGCCGTCATGGTGCTGATCAAGCTCGGGGTGCTGGGCCTGTTCGTGGCGGTCGCGTTCACCGCGTTCACCACCGACCACTTCGCGGGGTTCTGGGACAAGGGCTTCAGCGGGATCACCGCGGCGGCGGCCACCATCTTCTTCACGTTCATCGGCCTGGACGCGGTGTCCACCGCCGGCGACGAGGTGAAGAACCCGCAGAAGACCATGCCGATCGCGATCATCGGCGCGCTGGTCGTGGTGACCAGCGTGTACCTGCTGGTGGCGTTCGCCGGGTTGGGCACCCAGAGCGCCGACGAGTTCGGGTCGCCCGAGCAGTCCGAGGCCGGGCTGTCGGTGATCCTGCGCAACGTCCTGCACGGGCAGACCTGGGCCAGCAACATTCTCGCGCTGGGCGCGGTGATCTCGATCTTCTCGGTGACGCTGGTGGTGATGTACGGCCAGACCCGCATCCTGTTCGCGATGGGCCGCGACGGCCTGCTGCCCGCCCGGTTCGCCCGGGTCAACACCCGCACCATGACACCGGTGTCCAACACCGTCATCGTCGGCACCGTGACCGGTCTGCTCGCGGGATTCGTTCCGCTGGACTACCTGTGGGACCTGGTGTCGATCGGCACGCTGATCGCGTTCATCGTGGTGTCGGTCGGCGTGATCATCCTGCGGGTGCGCCAGCCCGACCTGCCGCGCGGGTTCCGGGTGCCCGGCTACCCGGTGACCCCGGTGCTGTCGGTGGCCGCCTGTCTGTACGTGCTGTCCGGGCTGCCGACGGTCACCTGGCTGTGGTTCGGCCTGTGGGTGGGCGCGGTGCTGCTGTTCTACCTGTTGTGGGGCCGACGGCACAGCGCGCTCAACGGGAGCGCGAAATGACGGTCGCCGTCGGCTTTCTCGCCGGTAAGGGTGATCACTCCGAGCTGTATCTGGCGGTGGAGGCGGCTCGGACGCTGAACACGTCGCTGACGGTGGTGAGTGTGGTGCCGCGGCCGTGGCTGACCCCGTCGAAGGCGCGCATCGACGCTGAGTACGCCGCCTACGCCGAACAGTTGGCCGCCGAATCGGCCAGGGCCGCACGAGAATGCATCGCGGAGCTGGCCGACGGTATCCATGTCGGGTTTCACAAGGTGGCGCACCGGTCCGTGTCGGGCGGGCTGATCGAGGCGGCGACCGAACTCGACGCCGACGTGCTGGTACTGGGTTCGGCGGCGGACGGACCGCTGGGCCGGGTGATGGTGGGGTCGACGGCGGACCGGCTGCTGCACTCGTCGCCGGTGCCGGTGGCGATCGCGCCGCAGGGTTACCGCGGCTCCAACGGGGCGGGGCTGTCGCGGATCACGTGTGCCTATCCGGCCACCGCCGAGACGGTGTCGGTGGTGCGGCGCGTGTCGGAACTGGCTGCGCGGCTGGGCGTTCCAATGCGGGTGCTGACGTTCGCGGTGCGCGGCCGCACGATGTATCCGCCGGAAGTGGGTCTGCGCGCCGAGGACTCGATCCTGGAGGCGTGGACCGAGCAGGCGCGGGAGGCGTTGGACCGGTTGCGCGCCGACGGTGTCGTCGGCCCCGACGTCGAGCTGGAGGTCGTGGCGGGCGACGGCTGGGCGGGCGCGCTGGCCAACGCGCACTGGCGCGACGGCGAGCTGCTGGCGCTGGGGACGACGCCGACGGGTGCGGTCGCGCGGGTGTTCCTCGGCTCGCGGGGCACGAAGATCGTGCGCTACAGCCCGGTGCCGGTGCTGGTGCTGCCGGGCTAGTAATGCCCGACCCGCGGGCGGGTCAGTATTTCGCGACCCGCGGGCGGGTCAGTACTTGAGCGAGCCGCGGTCGATGGCGATCTGGCTGCCCGAGATGGTGCGCGACCCGTCGCCGGCCAGCCAGGCGACCACGTCGGAGACCTCCTCGACGGTCATGAAGTCCTGCAGGCCCTTGCTGCCGTCGGCGTTGACCGGGTGGTACGGCATCGGCGAGAAGCCGTGAATGAAGCTGGGGTGCTTGGTGAACAGCTCGATCATCGCGTCCTTCTCGATCATCGGGGTGTCGATCGAGTAGGGGTGGATCGAGTTGACCCGGATGCCGTACTCGCCGGCCTCGATGGCCAGCGCGTTGGTCAGCGCGGTGACGCCGTGCTTGGACGCCGCGTAGTGCGCGTTGCCGGGTGTGGCCTTCAGGCCCGCCGACGAGCTGACCAGGATGACCGACCCGCCGTTACCGGCCTCGATCATGGCGGGCAGCACAGCGCGCACGGTGCGCCAGGTGCCGTTGAGGTTGACGTCGATGACGGTGTCCCACTGCTCCTCGGACATCTCCCAGATGCGGCCCCAGCTCAGCACGCCGGCGTTGGCGACCAGGATGTCGAGACGCCCGAACTGCTCGATGGTGTCGGCCACCACCTTCTGCAGGGCGGCCAGGTCGCGGACGTCGACCTCGCGGGCCAGCACCTTGCGACCCGTCGCCTCCACCGCGCGCACCGTCTCGGCCAGGTCGTCGGAGGTGGCCAGCGGGTAGGTGATGGTCTCGGAGATCGGCTTGCAGACGTCGATCGCGACGATGTCGGCGCCCTCCTCGGCCAGCCGGATCGCGTGCGACCGGCCTTGTCCGCGAGCCGCTCCGGTAATGAACGCCACGCGGCCTTCCAGGGGTTTCGTCGCCGCCACCGCTGCTCCTTTCGGGGTCTGCTCCCGTCAGGCTAACAGCAGAACTGGAACACGTTCTAGAGTCGTCTCACCGACCAGGAATGCCGTTGCGGCCGGTTACGGGTCACGGATGATCGGGCAGGTCATGCAGTGCCCGCCGCCGCGGCCGCGGCCGAGTTCGGCGCCGACGATGGTGATCACCTCGATGCCGGCGCGGCGCAGCAGCGTGTTGGTGTGGGTGTTGCGGTCGTAGGCGAACACCACGCCGGGTTCGACGGCGACCAGGTTGTTGCCGCTGTCCCACTGCTGACGCTCGGAGTCGTAGGCGGTGCCGCCGGTCTCGACCACCCGCAACTCCCCCACCCCGAGCGCGGCGGCGACGACCTCGACGAACGGCTTGCCCGCCTCGACCACCTCCACCCCGGGGGCGCTGTCGCTGGGGTACAGCTGGAACGTCTGCATGGCGTCGACGATCTCGGGGTAGATCGTGACCACGTCGCGGTCGGCGAACGTGAAGACGGTGTCCAAGTGCATGGCCGCGCGCAGTTTCGGCATGCCGGCGACGATCACCTGGGTGGCCGCACCTTCGGCGAACAGGTTGGCCGCCACCTGGGTGACGGCCTGGCGTGAGGTGCGTTCGCTCATCCCGATGATGACGACGCCCTGGCCGGGCACCAGCACGTCGCCGCCTTCGAAAGTGGCCATCCCCCAGGACTGTTCGGGATCTCCCCACCACACCCGGGAGCCGACGAAGTCGGGGTGGAACTCGTAGATCGCCTTCATCAGCAACGTCTCGTCGTGACGGGCGGGCCAGAACAGCGGGTTGAGCGTCAGCCCGCCGTAGATCCAGCAGGTGGTGTCGCGGGTGTAGAGGGTGTTGGGCAGCGGTGGCATCAGATACTCGGTGACGCCGCTGTTCTCGCGAGCCAGCGCGCGGTAACCGGCGCCGAGGTCGGCGGGCAGGTCGCGGATCGACATGCCGCCGATGAGCAGTTCGGCCAGCCGCGCCGGAGGCAGCTCGTCGAGGTAGGCGCGGGTGTCGTCGACGAGCCCGAGTCCCACCTCGTTGGGCACGATCTTGCGGTCCAGCAGCCACCCCTTGGCCGCCGGGTCGACGACGGTCTCGGCGAGCAGGTCGTGCAGCTCGACCACCTCGACGCCGCGTTCGCGCATCTTGTCGACGAAGTCGAGGTGGTCGCGGCGGGCGCTCTGCACCCACAGCACGTCGTCGAACAAAAGGGAGTCGCAGTTCTTCGGCGTCAGCCGCTCGTGCGCCAGCCCCGGCGAGCACACCAGCACCTTGCGCAGTTTCCCGACCTCGGAGTGCACCCCGTAGTCCGCCGTCGTCGACATCTCGCCTCCTGCCTCAGATTTCGATCGCACCGGTAGCCAGGGACACGACGCCGGCGACGGCGCCGATGAGGATCACCCCGAACAGCACGGCCTCGGCCGGCCGGAACACCCGCAGCCCACGCTCGCGACGGGCCTTGACGTACAGCGCCGCGGCCGGGGCGTAGAGGATGCAGGACAGCAGCAGCTTGTCGATGCCGGCGGCGTAGACGAGGAACAGCGTGTAGACGGTCGCCACCGCGGCGATCACCATGTCGGGAACCAGCGAGCGGCGGTCCTCGTAGGTCTCGCGGGTGGCGGTCAGCTTCAGCGCATAGGCGGCGGCGAGCAGGTACGGGATCAACGACAGCGCGGCGGTGAGGTCGAGCATGAAGTCCAGTGCGTCCGCGGCGAACAGCAACGCGACCAGCAAAAGGGTGGTCAGCGCGGCGGCCATCACCAGCGCGGTGACGGGGGCGTCGTGGCGGTTGGTCCGCGCCAGGAACCGCGGCATGTCATCGGATTTGGCCGGGATGAACAGCACTTCGGCGGCCATCAGCGTCCAGGCCAGGTATGCGCCGAGCACCGACACGATGACACCGACCTTGATGAACACCGCGCCCCAGGGGCCGACAATCGACTCCAGCACCGAGGCCATGGACGGCTGGGCGACTCCGGCGAGCTCGTCCTGCGGCAGCACGCCGTAGGACACCAGCGTCACCATCGCGAACACGCCGAGCACCCCGAGGAACCCGAAAACCGTTGCCTTCCCGACGTCTTCCCGCCGGCGTGCCATCCGGGAGTAGACGGCGGCACCCTCGATGCCGAGGAACACGAACACGGTGATGAGCATGGTGCCGGTGGCCTGGTCCCAGACCGACGCGAACGAGTAGCCGCCGGCGTCGCCCCAAAAGTTGTCGGAGAAGACACCGGCCTCGAAGGCGACGAGCGCGATCACGATGAACACCAGGATCGGCAGCACCTTGGCGACGGTGACGATGTAGTTGATCACCGCGGCGTCCCTGACGCCGCGCATGACCAGCGCGGCGAACGACCACACCCCGATTGTCGAGACAGCGACCGCCAGGATGGTGTCACCGGAGCCGAAGCCCGGCACCACGGCGGACAGCGTCGTGGTGATGAGCACCCAGTACGAGGTGTTGCCGGCGCAGGCGGACGCCCAGTAGCCGATGGCGGAGTTGAATCCGATGTAGTCACCGAACCCGGCCTTGGCGTAGGTGAAGATGCCGGCGTTGAGGTCGGGTTTGCGGACGGCCAGTCGCTGGAAGACGAACGCCAGCATGAGCATTCCGGTCCCGGCGATGGTCCAGGCGATGAGGGCGCCGAGCACGCCGGTCTCGGTGCCGAACCGCCTGGGCAGCAGGAACACCCCGGAGCCGATCATCGACCCGACGACCATGGCGGTCAGCGTGGGGAGGCTGACCTTCTGCTCGGCGCTGTCGGTGCGCGGCTCGGTGGCGGTCATGTTGGTTCCGTCCGCTCAGACGAGGTCGGGGCGTCAGGCAGCCACGGAGCGCGGGCCCCGCGATCCCGCAGTGGACCCGACATCACCGCGCGTCCGATCCGACGCCAGACGGCACGTACCGGACGTTAGCAGGCGGGGATCCCGGTTATCGGGGAATGTCAGAGGTCGTCGATGATCTTCTGCCGCTTGGCGTTGTACTCCACATCGGAGATCGCGCCGGAGGCGCGCAGCGTCTCGAGTTCCTGCAGCCGCTGGGCGGTCGACATCTGCGGCGCCACCACGGGAGGTGCGCTCACCGGCGGGGCCGCCCCGGCGGGCGCTTGCGGTTGGACGACGGCACGTCGCACCACCTCTTGAACCTGCTGACGCGCAGCGGGATTCGCACGCAGATCGACCATGTTGTCGAGGCTGATGTTGTGCGCCTTGAGGATCTGCAGGATCTCCATCAGCGCCTCGGTCTGACCGGTCAGGTCGTAGGTGCGGTTGTCCTCGGTGATCGTGAAGGTCGCAGGCAGCATGCCGCTGATCAGACCGCTTCTGTCCCAGTCGATCTGGTAGTCGTTGGTGACGGGGTCGACGAGCGCGACGAGCTTACGGCTGGTGATCACCGGCAGCCGGTCCATCGACGCGATCACCCGGTCCTGGCTGGCGAACGGGGCGATGCCCGGACCGGTGATCTGCAGGTCGAGTTTGACCAGCGGGCGTTCGTTGATGCGGGTGTTGGTCTCGTGGATGCCGACCACCCGCGCCAGCGCCAGCACACCGGTCTGCTCGAGATGGGCGAGTTTGGCGGCCTTCTGCGTGCCGAGGGCGGTGATGCCCAGCGCGATCAGCACGTCCAGCGCGGTGATGCCCAGCCCGAGCCAGAACATCCAGCCCATCAGCGGATCGGCGCCGGACGCGAAGTAGATGATCAGGAAGATCGGCCCTACGATGCCGCACAGCAGGACGAAGGCCTGCACCTTCAGGTAACGCCAGAATGTGGACACGCCCCCGCTCCCGTCCTCGACAGTCTCGCGTCAGAGTAACGCCAAACCGCCGAGGTTTCGCCGCAGGTTACGGAGTCGGGGTGGAGGCGCTGAGCGGAACGACGGGCTGCGAGTCGACGGTCTCGGCCGCGGTCTGCGGGGCGGGGCCGAGCAGGAAGTACAGCGGCGCGGTCCACGGCAGGCCCGGCACCCGGGCGTAGCTGGTGTGCACGGCGACGCGGCGGGCGTAGGCGACCGGCGAGTCGTCGGCGTCCTCGTCGTAGTCGCAGACGGCGTCGCCGAGGTCGCAGACGCTGATGGTGCGGGCGCCGATCGTCGGCGACAGCGGGCCGGGCGCGTGCGCCAGGATCGGCCAGTCCTGCGCGACGCCCTTGCCGCGGTCGGGGATGCCGGCGGCGGTGCCGAGGTTGAGGGTGGGATCGGTGGGCAGGCGGTCGCCGTCGGCGACGAGCAGCACCGCCGCGAGGTTGGGACTGGTCTCCAGGGCGGCGAGGTTGCGGTGCACCACCATGGCGCCCTGCGAGTAGCCGGCCAGCACGACCTTGCTGGCCGGGCAGCGGGCCACGAACGACTGGTACTGCTGGGCCAGCGCGGCGGTGCCGGTGTCCACGCTGCCCATGAAGCCGAGCCACTCGCCGATGCCGCCGTCCTCGCCGGGCACCTCGACCGCGGGGTACTCGACGGCCTCGGCGGTCATGGTGCGGCCGTCCTGGGCGACCTCTGCGGACAGCTCCTGCAGGGACTGGTGCACGACCCGGCCCATGCCCTTGTACTGGGCGATCTCGGCCGGGGTGCGCTCACCGGAGCCGGCGGCGCCGATCCAGTGCACGTCGGGGCACGTCGGCTGTGCGGACGCCAACCCGACGGACATCGCGAAGGCGGCACCCGCGACAGCGACGGCACTGGCGAACGACGTGAGACGACCGAGCATGAATCCCTACCTCTTCCTGACCCGACCAGGGCATTCGGGAAGTACATCGTCGCGCGTGCGACGGGCGTTACACCGCCGCCGCACCCGGAACCGTCCGCGACTTCTACACCAGGGTCGTTATCCGGCCCGATTCACGACCCAGGCGTAGAACTCGGCGACATGAACGCCCCCCGAAATGCGAAAGCGGCGCCCACCCGAAGGTGAGCGCCGCTTCGCAGCGATAAACCTAGATCACTCGAATGATCGCCGTAGGCGGAGCCTACTTAATGATCTTGGTAACCCGGCCGGCGCCGACGGTACGGCCGCCCTCGCGGATCGCGAAGCGCAGGCCCTCGTCCATGGCGACGGGCTGGATCAGCTTGACGGAGATGTCGGTGTTGTCACCGGGCATCACCATCTCGGTGCCCTCGGGCAGGGTCACGACGCCGGTCACGTCCGTGGTCCGGAAGTAGAACTGCGGACGGTAGTTGTTGAAGAACGGCGTGTGGCGGCCACCCTCGTCCTTGCTCAGGATGTAGACCTGGCCCTCGAACTCGGTGTGCGGGGTGGTGGTGCCGGGCTTGGTCACAACCTGACCGCGCTCGACGTCCTCACGCTTGATGCCGCGGAGCAGCAGACCGACGTTGTCACCGGCCTGGCCCTGGTCGAGCAGCTTGCGGAACATCTCGACACCGGTGACCGTGGTCTTGGTGGTCTCCGGGCGGATGCCGACGATCTCGACCTCTTCGTTCACGTTGATCACGCCGCGCTCGATACGACCGGTGACCACGGTGCCGCGGCCGGTGATCGTGAAGACGTCCTCAACGGGCATCAGGAACGGCTTGTCGGTCTCGCGGACCGGATCCGGGATCGACTCGTCGACAGCGTCCATCAGGTCCTCGATGGACTTGACCCACTTCGGGTCGCCCTCGAGCGCCTTGAGCGCCGAGACGCGGACCACCGGGGCCTCCTCGTCGAAGTCCTGCGAGGCCAGCAGCTCACGGACCTCCATCTCGACGAGCTCGATGAGCTCCTCGTCATCCACGGCGTCGGCCTTGTTCAGGGCGACCAGGATGTAGGGCACACCGACCTGGCGAGCCAGCAGCACGTGCTCGCGGGTCTGCGGCATCGGGCCGTCGGTCGCGGCGACCACCAGGATCGCGCCGTCCATCTGGGCGGCACCGGTGATCATGTTCTTGATGTAGTCCGCGTGGCCAGGAGCGTCGACGTGCGCGTAGTGACGCTTCTCGGTCTGGTACTCCACGTGGGAGATGTTGATGGTGATGCCGCGCTGGCGCTCCTCAGGCGCATTGTCGATCTGGTCGAATGCGCGCGACTCGTTCAAATCGGGATACTTGTCGTGCAGAACCTTGGTGATTGCTGCGGTCAGCGTGGTCTTGCCGTGGTCAACGTGACCAATGGTCCCGATGTTGACGTGCGGCTTCGTCCGCTCGAACTTCGCCTTCGCCACTGTGTTGTCCTCCTGGACTTCTGTTGGTGCTTGCTAAGCAGTGTTGATCTTTGCAGTTGTTACTCGCCGCGGGACAACCGGGTTACTGCCCGGTCGCCTTCGCGCCATCCCATTGCTCGGCTCGCGGCCAGTTCCGGGCCTCGGGCTGACGCCCTCGGGTCCTCACTGCCCGGTCGCCTTCGCGATGATCTCCTTCGACACGGCCGCCGGAACCTCGGCGTACGAGTCGAACACCATGGAGTAGTTCGCCCGGCCCTGCGTCTTCGACCGCAGGTCTCCGACGTAGCCGAACATCTCCGACAGCGGAACCAGCGCCTTGACGACGCGGGAGCCGCCCCGCTCCTCCATGGCCTGGATCTGACCACGGCGGGAGTTCAGGTCGCCGATCACGTCACCCATGTAGTCCTCGGGTGTGGTCACTTCGACCGCCATGATCGGCTCGAGGATCACCGGCTGAGCCGCCTGGGCGGCCTTCTTCAGCGCCTGTGAGCCTGCAACTTTGAACGCCATTTCCGAGGAGTCAACCTCGTGGTAGGCACCGTCGAGCAGGGTGACCTTCAGGTTCACCAGCGGGTAGCCGGCGAGCACGCCGTACTGCATGGCGTCCTGGCAGCCGGCGTCCACCGACGGGATGTACTCGCGCGGAATACGACCGCCGGTGACCTTGCTCTCGAACTCGTAGGTCGCACCGTCTTCGCCGGTGAACGGCTCGACGTTGATGATGACCTTCGCGAACTGGCCCGAGCCACCCGTCTGCTTCTTGTGGGTGTACTCGACGTTCTGGACAGCCTTCTTGATGGTCTCGCGGTAGGCCACCTGCGGCTTGCCCACGTTGGCCTCGACCTTGAACTCGCGCCGCATGCGGTCGACGAGGATGTCGAGATGGAGTTCGCCCATGCCGCCGATGACGGTCTGGCCGGTCTCCTGGTCCAGGTGGACCTTGAACGTCGGGTCCTCCTCGGCCAGCTTCTGGATCGCTGTGCCGAGCTTCTCCTGATCGCTCTTGGTCTTGGGCTCGATGGCCACCTCGATAACGGGATCGGGGAAGGTCATCGACTCCAGCACGATCTGGCCGTTCGAGTCGCACAGGGTGTCACCGGTGGTGGTGTCCTTCAGACCGATGACCGCGTAGATGTGGCCCGCGGAGACCCGCTCGACCGGGTTCTCCTTGTTGGCGTGCATCTGGAACAGCTTGCCCAGCCGCTCCTTCTTGCCCTTGGTGGAGTTGACCACCTGCGCACCGGACTCGACCTGGCCGGAGTACACCCGGATGTAGGTCAGCTTGCCGAAGAACGGGTGCACGGCGATCTTGAACGCCAGCGCCGAGAACGGCTCGTCGACCGACGGCTTGCGGGTGATGACCTCGTCCTCCTTGCCGGGGACGTGGCCCTGCACGGACTCGAGGTCCAGCGGCGACGGCAGGTAGTCGATGACGGCGTCGAGCATGGGCTGCACGCCCTTGTTCTTGAACGCCGAACCGCACAGCACCGGGTACATCTCGCTGGTCACGGTGAGCTTGCGGATGGCGCCCTTGATCTCCTCGATCGTGAGCTCCTCGCCGCCGAAGTACTTCTCCAGCAGCGCCTCGTCGGTCTCGGCGACCGTCTCGATCAGCTTGGTGCGGTACTCCTCGGCCTTGTCGGCGAGCTCGGCCGGGATCTCCTCGACCTCGTACTTCTCGCCCAGGGCGGTCTCACCGCGCCAGACCTTGGCCTTCATCTCGACCAGGTCGATGATGCCGATGAAGTCGTTCTCGGCGCCGATCGGCAGCTGGATGACCAGCGGCTTGGCGCCGAGGCGCTCCTCGATGGTGCGCACGGTGAAGTAGAAGTCCGCACCGAGCTTGTCCATCTTGTTGACGAAGCAGATGCGCGGCACGTCGTACTTGTCGGCCTGGCGCCACACCTGCTCGGACTGCGGCTCGACACCCTCCTTGCCGTCGAAGACGGCGACGGCACCGTCGAGCACGCGCAGCGAGCGCTCCACCTCGACGGTGAAGTCGACGTGGCCCGGCGTGTCGATGATGTTGATCTGGTTGCCGTTCCAGAAGCACGTCACCGCCGCCGAGGTGATGGTGATGCCGCGCTCCTGCTCCTGCTCCATCCAGTCGGTGGTCGACGCACCGTCGTGCGTCTCACCGATCTTGTAGTTGACGCCGGTGTAGTACAGGATGCGCTCGGTCGTCGTGGTCTTACCGGCATCGATGTGCGCCATGATGCCGATGTTGCGGACCTTGCTCAGGTCGGTAAGCACGTCCTTCTGTGCCACAGAAGTCTTCTCTCTCGCTTGGTAGGTGCGGTGTGGTTACAGCGCCGGCGGCATCACTGCGCGCCGGCGGCTATCACCAGCGGTAGTGCGCGAAGGCGCGGTTGGCCTCGGCCATCTTGTGGGTGTCCTCACGCCGCTTGACGGAGGCGCCGAGACCGTTGCTGGCGTCGAGGATCTCGTTCGCCAGGCGCTCGACCATGGTCTTCTCACGACGCTGCCGCGAGAAGTTGACCAGCCACCGCAGGGCCAGGGTGGTGCTGCGGTCGGGACGCACCTCGACGGGGACCTGGTAGGTCGCACCGCCGACGCGGCGGCTGCGGACCTCGAGGGTCGGCTTGACGTTGTCGAGCGCGCGCTTGAGGGTGACGACCGGGTCGGTGCCGGTCTTCTCGCGGGCCTGCTCGAGCGCCTCGTAGACAATGCGCTCGGCCAGCGATTTCTTCCCATTCAGGAGAACTTTGTTGACCAGCTGGGTGACCAGCTGCGACCCGTAGACCGGATCGTTGACCAGCGGACGCTTGGGCGCGGGTCCCTTGCGCGGCATTAGCTCTTCTCCTTCTTCGCGCCGTAACGGCTACGGGCCTGCTTGCGGTTCTTCACGCCCTGGGTGTCCAGGGAGCCGCGGATGATCTTGTAGCGGACACCCGGCAGGTCCTTCACACGACCGCCGCGCACGAGCACCATCGAGTGCTCCTGCAGGTTGTGGCCCTCACCCGGGATGTAAGCCGTGACCTCAACCTGGCTGGTCAGCTTGACGCGGGCGACCTTGCGAAGTGCCGAGTTCGGCTTCTTCGGGGTGGTGGTGTACACGCGGGTGCACACGCCACGGCGCTGCGGGCTGCCCTTGAGGGCCGCGGTCTTCACCTTGGCGGCCTTGTCGTGGCGGCCCTTACGGACCAGCTGCTGGATGGTTGGCATCTACCGGCTTCCTGTGTTGCGTTCCTGTGTCTTAAGTCTTTGTCCTGCACGTATGTCCCGTCCGCGTACCCCGCGATCGGGTGTGTCGCACGCGCCCGCCCTCGAGGAATTCGAGGCAATTCTGCTAGGCATGGCGACATGCGAATTGGCCCGGCGTGCAGGCACGCTCCGTGGGCTGCGCTTTTCAACGCACCCACACAGCGCCTTATCTGCCAGGCACGAACGTCCACAATACCAGGGGTGGCGACGGCGACAAAACCCGCTGACCTGCGCTTCCGGATCCCCCGCGAAGTGACAGTGCAACCGGGGGCACGCAGGGCGTTTGGGCCACCTTATTCCATGTGCGCCTGCGGGGACGGTCTGACACTCCGGCGCCGGGCCGCGCGTCAGCGCCGCTCCATGCCGGCGGCCAACCGCATCACCATGTCGCTGTAGACGGCGTCGGTGTCGATGCCCTTCATCGCCCCGGTCATCTCCAGCAGCACGAAGCCGTGCATCGCCGACCAGAACTCCAGCGCCGCATAGAACGCGTTCTCACCCTCGAGTCCGTAGGACGCCAGCACCTCGATGACGGGGGTGGCGGCCTGGCGGGTGGCCTCGGTGAACTCGGGGTCGTCGCCGCCGAGCGGCATCCGGGTGAACGCCGAATACCGGCCCGGATGGTGGTGGGCATAGCTGCGGTACGCGGCGGCCATCGCCATCACCGCGTCGTCGCGGGTGCGGCCCTGACCGACCGTTGTGAGCATGTCGATGATGTCGCCGACCACCCGCATACGCACGCTGCGCCGCAGGTCATCGAGGTTGTCGACGTGGTTGTACAGCGACGGGCCCTTGGTGCCGAGCTGGGCGGCGAGCGCGTTGATGGTCAGCGCGTCCCAACCCTCGCGGTCCAGAAAGGTCAGTGCCGCGTTGACGATCGAGTCCCGGCTCAGTCGCGGCGATCGCCGCCCCGGGGTGCCCGACGGCTGAGCCATAAGCGCGTCGCCCCCTGCCGTCACGAAAAAGATGAGTTGGTCCGTCCAGAAACTAACACCTCTAGTTCGCCGGTGATCAGTTGACGCGCTCCTGGCTCAGCTCGGCGAGGTGTTGGGTGATCGAGCACAGGTCCGGCAGCGCCGCCGGGTTCATCGTCTGGATCGACCAGGTGATCACGTCGTCGCCCTTGGCCACGTAGAAGCTGCAGGCGTTGTCGTCGAACGCCTTGAAGCCCTTGTTGCCGTCGATGGACAGTTCGGTGAGGCTGCGGCCGGCCTGCTGTTCGAGGCGGCGTTCGGTGTCCATGTCGCTGCCGCGGTACCACCAGGTGGAGATGCCCATGCCGGCGCCGACGGTGCCGAACAGGGTGTCCTCCTGCCAGAAGCAGCCGGCGTCGCTGACCACCGCCTTGGAGAATTTGCCAGGCCCGGCCGCGGCGGCGATGTCGGCGTCGGTGATGCCGTTGCAGTCGAGGCTGTCGAAGCCGACCTTCGGCGACGCCGCCTGCTGCGCGGGTTCCTCTGCGGGGGTGTCGCTGCCGCAGCCGGCCAGCGCGAGGCCGCCGACCAGCAGGGCCGCCGCGCAGAGTCTGACGTTTCTCACGATCACAGGTCCGATTGCAGGGTCGCGGCCAACAGTTTCTCGGCGTCGGCGCACGGGTCGCCGGTGTAGGTGCCGCGGTACTGCACCCACCAGCTCAGCACGCCGGTGCCGGCGGCGGCGGTCGCCGAGCAGGCGGCCCCGGTGATGTCGCGGCGGGCGGTGAAGCCCTGGTGCCGCTCGACGTCGAGGTCGGCGACCTCGGCGCCGCGGGCGACGGCCAGGTCGCGCTCGCGTTCCAGCGAGCCGGTGTCGAACCAGGAGAACGTGACGTCGACCGGGTCCTCGCCGCGGTAGAGCACGTACTGGCAGACCGCCCCGCTGTAGGGCCGGGTGACGTCGTCGGCGGCGAGTATCTCGCCGACGGTGTCGTCGTCGAGCAGCCCGCACCGGTTCTCGGTGTAGCCGTAGTTGCGGTCGGGGTCGGGGGCCGTCACCAGCTCACGCTGCGCGCTGCCGCTGACGGTCTGGGCACACCCGGCCACCGTCAACACCGCTACGACCACCGCGACAGCAATCGAACCGAACCGCCAACGCATCGCCGCTCACGGTACCGATCACGTCGGGGTCTAGCGACTCGATGGAACGCTCTGTTCGTCGCCGGGACCGCCACGTACTCTTCTTCACATGTTGTGGACCTTGACCCGGTCGGTTGCGGCAGCCACCCTCGCTCTCCCGCTCGCGGCGGCTCCGGCCGCGGTGGCGGAACCGGAGATCTGCAACCCGTACGCCCGCCAGTGCGCCGACAACGGCATCGTCGGCGGCCACGACGCCGCCGACACCCACATCACCGGGATCGGCGTCGTCGACACCATCGACTGCAAGAACGCCACGCTGCTGATCAACGGCGCGAACAACCGGATCACCGCGCTGGGCACCTGCTGGGCGGTGACCATGCAGGGCAACGGCAACGTCGTCATCGCCGACAACGTCGTCAACGACATCACCGTGTACGGCTGGGACCAGCAGGTGGTCTACAAGAACGGCAGCCCGGCGATCCTGGACCGGGGCCATGAGCTCGGCATGACCAACAGCATCAGCAGGGTGCCCGCATGACGGTGCGGAGTCTTCCGCTCCTCGCGACGCTCGGCGTCGCACTCGTCGTGGCCGGCTGCGGCTCGCAGAGCAGCGACACCGAAAGCCCGACCATGACGGCAGGCCCGTCGGGCGCGCAGGTCGAGATCGCCAACACGATCAACTACGGGTCGCTCGGCACCAAGACCGAGATCGACTGCGCCGACGGCAAGTCGCTGAACATCGGCGGGTCGAACAACACCCTGACGGTCAAGGGCACCTGCGCGAAGGTCAACATCGGCGGCGCCGACAACATCGTGATGCTGGAGCGGGTCGACAAGGAGATCACCGTCGTCGGCCTCAACAACCGGGTGACCTACCGGGACGGCGACCCGCAGGTCAACGACACCGGCAGCAACAACACGATCGACAAGAAGTAGCCCTACCCCCGCGAGCGTGCGTGTTTGCACACGACACGCCGCGGAATTTCCGGCATTTGCGCACGCTCGCCCCGGCCTCCGCGGCCCCGAGAAGCGTCAGGCGCGTTCGCCGTGCCGTCCCGCGCCGGCGGCGAACCGCTTCACGCCGTCGAGCATCTGGTCCTTGACCTTCGACAGGCTGCCGAACTCGAAGTCCATCGCCTCGGACTCGGGCCGCCCCCACTGGTGCAGCACCGACAGCCGGTCGGCGCGCAGGCACTGCTGCGGCAGCCGGGCCAGCTCGGCGGCCAGTTCCTCGGCGCGCTGACGGGCCTCCCCCTTCGGCACCACCCGGTTGGCCAGCCCGATGGCCAGCGCCTCGGCGGCGTCGACGGCGCGGCCGGTGAGGATCAGGTCCATCGCGCGGCTCTCCCCGATCAGCCGGGGCAGCCGCACCGTGCCGCCGTCGATCAGCGGTACGCCCCAGCGTCGGCAGAACACGCCCATCACCGCGTCCTCCTCGACCACCCGCATGTCGCACCACAGCGCCAGTTCGAGCCCGCCTGCCACCGCGTAGCCGCTGATCGCGGCGATCACCGGTTTGGACAGCACCATCCGGCTCGGCCCCATCGGCGCCATCCCGGTGCGATGCACGGGGTTGGCGTCACCGGTCTGGAAGGCCTTCAGATCGGCTCCGGCGCAGAAGGTTCCGTTGTCTCCCCACAGCACGGCGACGGCCGCGGAGTCGTCGCGATCGAACTCCTCGAACGCCGCGTACAGTTCGGCCGCGGCGGGACCGTTGACCGCGTTGCGCGCCTCGGGCCGGTTCATGATCACCGTCGTCACCGGGCCGTCGCGTTCGACCCGCACTCCACCGCTCATGTCGCCTCCATCAGTTCGGTACTGTCGCGCCGCGCGGACAATTCCGCGGCGAAGTCCTGGTAGGCCGCGCGCAGGGCGGCGCCGGGCCAGTCCGCGGGCAGCAGTTCGGCGGGCAGCACCGGGTCGGTGAGCAGGTGCCGCACGATCGCCGCGGCGACGACGAACCGCGCGGGAACGTCTGCCGCCGAAGACATTTCGTCCAGCAGCCGACGACCCTCACCAGCCCAGCCGGTCAGGTCCCACAGCCGCCCCGCCAGTTCGGCGGGGGCCTCGTCGCGCACGGTCATCAGCCGGCCGCGCTGCACCACGTCGGAAGGCAGCGCCACCTCGAGGTTGTCGGTCCGCAGCCACACTCCTTCCCGCAGCTCTCCGAACCGGTTGCGCTGCAGGCTGGTTCGCAGCGCCGCGCGGGTGCGCGCGTCGGTGCCGACGCTGGTGATGACCAGCATCGTCCAGTCCCCGCTCCACGGCCGCAGCCGCGGGTCCAGCGCGTCGTCCTGGCGGCGCTGCCGCTCCAGCAGGCGGTCCGACAGCCGGTAGCCGTCGGCCGAGCGCACCAGGTCCCCGGCGCTGACCATCCGTGTCAGCGCCACCCGCACCGTCGACTCGCGCAGGTCGAAATCCGAGGTGAGCCTGATGAGTTCGCTGGCCGTCGCCCACGCCGGGTGGGCGCCCAGCAGGACGCTCAGCACCACCGAGCGGGCGGTCAGGCGCGACAGCGACCGGGCCATCAGACCCCGGAGGCCTTGCGCCCGTGGTCGCCGAACGGTTCGTCGCGCCGACGCACCGCCTCCCGGAACCCGTGTTCGCGGGCCTGCGCGACGAACGCGTGCCCCTCCGGGGTGTGCCGGGCGATCCCGTCGAACACTGTCGAGATCATCGCGCTGTTGGCGGTGCCCTGGTTGTACAGCGCGGAGTTCATCGCCAGCTTGACCATGATGAGCTGATTGACCGGCACCTGCGCGATGCGCTCCACCAGCCGTTCGGTGCGCTCGTCGAGGTCCTCGGGCGCGGGCGCCTCGACGGCCAGCCCCCATTCGGCGGCCTGGGCGCCGGTGATCGAATCACCGGTCAGCAGAAGGCGTTTGGCGCGCTGGTCGCCGAGCCGGTGGGCCCACATCCCGGCGGCGGGCACCCCCCACACGCGGGTGGGCGGGTATCCGATCTTGGCGTCGGCGGCGGCGATCACCTGGTCGGCGTGCAGCGCGATGTCGGTGCCGCCGGCGATGCAGTAGCCGTGGATCTTGACCACCGTGGGCTTGTCGCAGTGCATCAGGCTGGAGAAGCCGCGGACGAACCGGCTCATCATCTGGTAGTCGATCATCGGGTCCCACGGCTGGTCCGGCCGGGAGTTCTCGGCCTGGATCCGGCCCGACAGCACGGTGTCGCGGTACGGGCTGCCGCCACCGGCCGACGAGGATCCCTCGGCGTAGGCCGACAGGTCGAAGCCGGCGCAGAACCCCTCCCCGCGACCGGACACCAGGATCACGTGCACGTTGGGGTCGAGGTCGGCGCGTTCCACGCAGGCCGACAGCTCCAGCGGGGTGTCGGCGATGATCGCGTTGCCCTTCTCCGGCCGGTTGAACGTGATCCGCGCGACGCGACCGGTGACCTCGTAGGTCATGGTCTTGAGGTTGTCGAAGTCGACGGGCCTGATCGCATGCGTCATCGAGCGCTCCCCCTCCCCCGCGAGCAGACACAGAATCGCACTCTCACATCTGATTCCGTGCGATTCTGTGTCTGCTCGCCAGGAAAAGCGCCAGGAAAAGTCATCCCTTGACCAGCGCGCGTTCGAGGATCGGGCCGAGGTCCAGCCCGGCGGGCAGCGTGCCGAACGCCCCGCCCCAGGCCCCGCCCATCCGGGTGGCCAGGAACGCCTCGGCGACGGCCGGATGCCCGTGCCGCACCAGCAGCGAGCCCTGCAGCGCCAGGCAGATGTCCTCGGACACCTTGCGGGCGCGGTACTGGATGGTCTCCAGATCGCCCAGGGACGACCGCAGCCCGGACACGAACGCGTCCAGCCGCGCATCGGCGCCGGAGGTCACAGACAGCTCGTCGAACAGCACGTCGACGCACTCGGGCCGGGTTGCCATGGCGCGCAACGTATCCAGCGCGCTGACGTTGCCGGAGCCCTCCCAGATGCCCATCAGCGGGGCCTCGCGGTACAGCCGGGCCATGCCGAAGTCCTCGACGTAGCCGTTGCCGCCCAGGCATTCCATCGCCTCGGCCGCGTGCGGGGTGGCGCGCTTGCACACCCAGTACTTGGCGGCGGCCAGCCCGATGCGGCGCAGCAGCGTCTCGCGCTGGTCCCCGCGCACCGCGGCGTCCGTCGCACCGGCCATCCGCATCGCCACCACGGTGGCGGCCTCGGCCTCCACGGCCAGGTCGGCCAGCACGTTGCGCATCAGCGGCTGGTCGATCAGATAGGCGCCGAATGCCTTGCGGTGCTGGGCGTGGTGGATCGCGCGGGCCAGGCCGTTGCGCATCGAGGTGGCGCTGCCCAGCGTGCAGTCCAGCCGGGTGAGGTTGACCATCTCGATGATCGTCGGGACACCGCGGCCCTCCTCGCCGACCAGCCAGGCCACCGCGCCGTCGTACTCGACCTCCGAGGAGGCGTTGGCGTGGTTGCCCAGCTTGTCCTTGAGCCGCTGCAGGAACATCCGGTTGCGGGTGCCGTCGGGCAGCACACGCGGCAGCAGGAAGCACGACAACCCGCCCGGCGCCTGCGCGAGCACCAGGAAGATGTCGCACATCGGCGCCGAGGTGAACCACTTGTGCCCGGTCAGCGAGTAGCTGCCGTCGCCGTTGGGCACCGCCTGGGTGGTGCCGGCGCGCACGTCGGAGCCGCCCTGCTTCTCGGTCATCGACATGCCCGCGGTGATCCCGGCCTTGGTGGTCGGCACCTTGAGCTCGGGGTCGTAGACACGGCTGGTCAGCAGCGGCTCGTAGACGGCGGCCAGTTCGGGGTTGTGCCGCAGCGCCGGGACCACCGCGTAGGTCATCGAGATCGGGCAGACGTGGCCGGGTTCGGGTGTCCAGACCGACATCTTGGCCGCGCGCACGACGTGGGCGCCGGGCCGGTCCTCGGCCCACGGCGCGGCGTGCAGGCCGTGCGCGATCGCGGTGCTCATCAGCGAGTGGTAGGCCGGGTCGTACTCGACCTCGTCGATGCGGTGGCCGTAGCGGTCGTGGGTGTGCAGCACCGGTTGGTTGCGGTCGGCGAGTTCGCCCCAGCGCTGGGCCTGCGCGGAGCCGCTGAGCGCGCCGAGTTCGGTGACCTCGTCGAGGCCCCACTGGCCGCCTTCGCGGATCAGCGCCTCGGTCAGCACCGGCGAGGTGGCCGGGTTGTAGTCCTCCAGGGGCGGGACCTGGTTGGTGACGACGTGTGTGTCGGGCATGACAGCGATGTTACATTTCCACGACGCTTGTCGGAAGAATGTAATAGATATCGTTTCGGTCATGCAGCCCAACTCCGTGGTCCACGCCGCCGACCTGACCCTCGAGCACGAGCCCGTGCCCGCCGCGCAGTCCGTGCGCGACTACCCCACCACCGCCGCCGTCGAGCTCGGCGAGTTCAACGGCCTCGAGGTCGGCGTGTGGGAGATGAGCCCGGGCGTGATGACCGACGTCGAGGCCGACGAGGTGTTCGTGGTGCTCTCCGGCGCGGCCACCGTCGAATTCGCCGACGGCACCCCGGCCCTGACGCTGGGCCCGGGCGACGTGGTCCGGCTGGCCGCGGGCGCGCAGACGGCGTGGACGGTGACCGAGACGCTGCGCAAGGTTTATCTGACCTGACCACGCGCGGCGCCGCCGTCCGGTAATAAGGGGCGGATGGAGACCTCGACGCTTCGCGAGGCATTGGCGCGTCGTCTGTACCGCCGGTCCGTCGTCGCCAGCACCATCACCCTGCCCGCCGTGCCGGCGATGATCGACGAGTACATGCGGATGTGCGACGCGATCTTCACCGCGGTCGGCCGCAAGTTCACCCCGGAGCAGCTCGACGACTGCCGCGGCATCATCGCCGAACAGGTGGCGATCGCCTACGAGCAGTCGCCGCGCTCCAACATCGTCATCACGATCGACGCCCCGGTCGGCACCGTGCTGAACTACCACGTCCGGGCCGAGTGGTACACCCTCGACGGCGCCTACGCGACGTGGCTGTCGACGCGTCAGCCGCCGCTGTTCGGCTCGCACCCCGACGCCCGGCTGTGGGCGCTGGCCGGCGAGGCCACCGATCCGGCGGGCTGCCCGGTGCTCGACATCGGGGCGGGCACCGGGCGCAACGCGCTGGCGCTGGCGCGGCGCGGTCATCCGGTCGACGCGGTGGAGATGACGGCCGATTTCGCCGACGCCATCCGCGCCGACGCCGAGCGGGAACGGCTCGGGGTGCGGGTGCTCACCGGGGACATCTTCGCGACGACGGATGCCCTGCGCGACGACTACCGGCTCATCCTGTCGTCGGAGGTGGTGTCGGACTTCCGCACCACGCAGGAGCTGCGGTCGGTGTTCGAACTCGCGGCGGCGCGGCTGGCACCCGGCGGACGGTTGGTGTTCAACGCGTTTCTGGCCCGCGACGGCTATGAACCCGACAGTGCCGCACGCGA
Source organism: Mycolicibacterium phlei (assembly GCF_001583415.1). The sequence continues at coordinate 1,304,988 of NZ_CP014475.1, read as the reverse complement.
ACTCGGCCAGCAGGTGTACACCAGCGTGTTCACTCGCGACGAGATGGCCGCCGCCGCAGCCGGTCTACCGGTCGACCTGGTCGCCGATGACTCGGTCTACGAGTACGAGAAGGCCAATCTGCCCGACGGGGCGTGGCCGCCGACGGGCTGGTACGCCAACTGGGTCAGCGGTCAGGACCTGTTTGATCTGGATCGGGAACGAAGCCCGATAGCGATGCGCTGGCTCGTCTACGAGTCTCGTACCAGTTGAGGATCAGCAGCACGACGGTCGCCAGCGCCCAGCCCAGCAGCAGGTCGATGACGTAGTGCTCGGCGGTGTAGACCAGGGTGAACGCCATGATCAGCGGGTAGGCGACCAGCACGGGTCGCCAGCCGCGGTGCAGCCGGTTCCACAGGAACACCGACAGCGCCAGTGACAGCCCGGCGTGCAGGGACGGGATGGCGGCCACCAGGTTGACGCTGGCCTGTCCGGCGTCGATCAGCGCGCTGGCGGTGTGCAGTTCCAGCTTGCGCCAACCACGTCCGACGATCCGCTCGATCCACGGGTTGGCGCCGTCCTGCGCGCTCTGCATGGCGCCGAGCAGACCGCCGTCGGGAACTCCCTTGGCGGACTTGTACATACAGCGCGGACCGGCGGGACCGCCCTCGACGTCGACGGGGGTGCAGCGGGCGGCGGCCCACGGCGGTGCGGCGGGCAGCAGTGCGTAGATGACCAGCGCGGCGAACGACAGCCCGACGAACAGCCGCACGAACGCCTTCCACTCCTCGCGGTTGCGCAGCCACAGCACGGCGGCGATCACGTACGGGAGGATGAAGAACGACATGTAGACGGTGCTGATGCCGATCTCCCACCACGGCGGGTGTGGCAGTTTGAGCCGTTCCTGCAGCCAGACCGTCGGCACGACACCGTTGAACAGGAAGCGGTCGGCGTCGATCTGCCAGTGCCACAGGGTGGGCCGGCCGAGCAGGTCGGCGGCGCCGCGGGTGAGGTCGTAGGCCAGCAGCACCAGCGCGAACGGCAGCCAGTCGCGGATGACGTAGAGCATCCTGCGGCCCCGGCCGATGCTGGCGCACAGCAGGCCGGTGGCGATGTAGAGCAGCAGCAGTTCGCGGTTGAAGGCGAAGCCGGTGGTGATGGTGCGGTAGACGATGACGACGGCCCAGATCAGCACGGCGACGCGCCGGATGATCGTGAAGTACCGGTCCCGCCTGCCGGCCACCTCAGGCGTCTGCACCTGGGGCTCGTCGGCCGCCACGGCGGCGCGCGGCGGCGCCAGCGAAGGCTCGTCGACCGTGGACACGCGGACGAATCTAGTTCACCCGGCGGTCACCTGCAGTTATGCAGCGCGTCGTTTGCCGGATCGTGATTCAGACGTTCTCGCGCAAAAAGGCGATGTCATCCTTGCGGCCCTCGTCGGAGGTCTCGCAGATCACCGGGGCGTCGGCGGCCTTGACCACCGCGACCAGCAGCTGCGGGTCGATCTGCCCGGAGCCGAAGTTGGCGTGTCGGTCGGCGCCCGAGCCGGCGGCGTCGCGGGAGTCGTTGCAGTGCACCAGGTCGATGCGGCCGGTGATCGCCTTGATCCGGTCGACGGCGTCGATCAGCGCCTCGCCGGCCGCCCAGGCGTGGCAGGTGTCCAGGCAGAAGCCGATGCCCTTGTCGCCGATGTGGTCCCACAGCCGGGCGATGGTGTCGAAGTGGCGGGCCATCGCGTGGTCGCCGCCCGCGGTGTTCTCCAGGTAGACCGGCACGTCGGTCTGCAGATAGTCCAGCGCCTTGACCCAGCGCTCGAAGCCGGCCTCCATGTCGTTGTCGTCGGCGTGGCCGCCGTGCACGATCACCGCCTTGGCGCCGACCTCGGCGGCCGCGTCGCAGGTGTCCTGCAGGATCTTGCGCGACGGGATGCGGACCCGGTTGTTGGCCGAGGCGACGTTGATCAGGTACGGCGCGTGGATGTAGATCGGGATGCTCGACGCCTTCAGGACCTCGGCGTCCTCGCGCGGCTTGGGCTTCTTCCAGCTCTGCGGGTTGCCGAGGAAGAACTGGACGACGTCGGCGCCGTCGGCCTGGGCGTGGGCGAGCGGGTCGTCGCCGCTGACGTGAGATCCGATGAGCACGTAGTCGAGTCTAGGCAGGCGACGATCAAGCGGCGAGGAACGAGCCGCGATGAGGAGCCTGCCCATCCGACACCGCAGGCGACGATCAAGCGGCGAGGAACGAGCCGCGTCCCACGGTTGGGACACCCGGGAGTCACGACTTTGTTGCGCTTTGGCGCAGGTGGGCGCGTACGCGCGCCGACACGCCACGGGCACGACAGGCTACCCCCTAGTTGCTGCCCCGGGGAGATGGTCAATGGACGTGGATCGGTGTCGCGCCACGGTGTTCCTGCAGGAGTCCATGCGGCGATCGCTCGCGGCCAAAATCGGCGCCGAGGTGGTGTCGATGCAGCGCTGCATGCTCGCCGAGGGGCACCGTGACGCCCACTCCGGTGTGCCCAACGCCGACGGCCGGCCGCTGTTGCGTTGGCAGGGCCGCGGGATCCGGTTGTCGGAGACGACGTACAACGGCACGCCGGACAACAACGGCTCCCGCCACGCCGTCGCCGAGGCCGAGGCCACCCCGCACCACCATCACCACCACGAGGCCCCGGCCCCCGAACCCGCCGAGACCGCGGATCACCGCCGCGACGACCCGTTGTGGGCGATCGCCGCGGCGCTGGAACGACTGGCCGACGCGATCTCGGCGGCACTGGCCCGGCGGTGAAACCCCGGCCACGCGCGCTGAGTATTGCAAAGTAAACTCAGTCGCATGACCGTCCATCCCCTCGACGACGCCGTCCGCCTCACCCCCGGCGCCGACGGTGCGCTGGTCGGCCGGACCACGGCCCCGTACGCCAACATGGTCGGCCCGTTCGGCGGCACCACCGCGGCGGCCCTGCTGCACGCCGTGGAACTGCACGACGACCGGGCCGGTGACCCCGTCGCGCTGACGGTGAACTTCGCCGCCCCGATCGCCGAGGGCGAGTTCCGGATCGACACCGCCCTGATGCGCGCCAACCGGACCAACCAGCACTGGACGATGACCCTGACCCAGCCGAACGGTGTGATGACCACGGCCACCGCGGTTTTCGGGATCCGCCGGGAGACCTGGTCGGAGGTGGAGGCCGTCATGCCCGACGCGCCGGCGCCCGAGACGCTGGAGCGCTTCCCCACCCTCGAGGGCATTCCGTTCATGCGCAACTACGACCTGCGCTACGTCGCCGGTCCCCCGCCGGTGGACGGTGTGGGGCAGCCGTCGTCGACGACGACGCTGTGGGCCCGCGACTACCCGGCCCGCCCGCTGGACTTCGCCGCGCTGACCGCGCTGTCGGACATCTTCTATCCGCGCATCTACCGGCGCCTGGGCAGGCCGGTGCCGGCGGGGACGATCTCGATGACGACGTACTTCCACGTCGACGCCGCCGGGCTGGCCGCGGTGGGCGACGACTTCGTGCTCGCCACCGCCCGCGGCCAGCAGTACGCCCGGGGCTACCTGGACCAGACCGGTCAGGTGTGGTCGCGCGACGGGCGACTGCTGGTGACGACGCACCAGATCGTCTACTACAAGGACTGAACAGACCCGCGCCGAGTGTGGGCTTGTGACACGCCAAACCCGCCGAACCAGTGCGGGTAACCCACGTTCGGCACGGAAAGCGTCAGGTCTGCGTCGACAGCAGGAACGCCAGGTACCCCAGGTACGCCGCGACCATCAGCCCGCCCTCGAGCCGGCTGACGCGGCGACCGGAGATGAAGATCGGGATGCAGGCCAGCGCGACGGCCACCATGATCGGGATGTCGATGCGCACCAGGCTGTTCGGCAGGTCCATCCCGGCGGCGGGCACCAGCGCGGTGACGCCGAGGATCAGCAGGATGTTGTAGATGCTGCTGCCGATCAGGTTGCCGACCGCGATGTCGCGGTCGCCGCGGATCGTCGAGATCAGGGTGGTCACCAGTTCGGGCGCGGACGTGCCGATCGCCACCACCGTCAACCCGATCAGCGCGTCGGACACCCCGAACTGGCGGGCCATCCCGACCGCCCCGTCGACCAGCCAGTCCGCCCCGATCACGATGACGACGATGCCGCCGATCGTCATCAGCACGTTGGCGAACATCCGCCGCCCCTCGGCCGGCCCGGTCCCGCCGTCGCCGGCGTCGAACTCCTCGGCCAACTCGGCCTCGAACTCCGCTACCACCGCCCGGGATTCCCGCAGGGCCGACCAGATCACCACCCCGGTGTAGACCAGCGCCAGCACGACGAGGATGGCGCCGTCGGTGCGGTTCATCCGCCCGTCGACGGTGACCGCCCACAGCGTCAGCGCCGCGGCGGCCATCATCGGCAGCTCGAGCCGGATGGTGCGGGTCTCCAGCCGCAGCGGCAGGATGAACGCGCTGAGCCCGAGGATCAGCAGGATGTTGACGATGTTGGTGCCTGCGATGTTGCCGACCGCCAGCGCGCCGCTGCCGCCCTGCGCCGCCACCACGCCGACCGCCAGTTCGGGCGCGCTGGTGCCGATCGACACGATGGTCAGGCCGATGATGATCGGGCTGATCCCCAGCCGCGCCGCCACGCCCGCACCGCCGCGGACCATGATCTCGGCGCCGACGATCAGCAGCGCCAGCCCCGCCGCGAACCAGACGGAGTGCGCGAGCATCAGCAGGCCACTCGTCGCCGAGTGTCGGCTTGATACACGCAAAACCCCCTAAACCCGTGCGGGTAACCCACGTTCGCCGCAAGTTAGCACGGGTGGGTCAGCGTGCCAGTTCCGGACTCGCCCCCTCTGCGAGCGCACCGCCCCGCGACGTGTCCTTCAGGTCGACACCGGAGCGGCCGAGCCGGCGCGCGCCCTCGACCAGTGCGGCGCACACCGCCGCGGCCTCGGCGTAGCTCAGCCCGTTGCCGTGGATGTTGGAGATGCAGTTGCGGTCGGCGTCGGTCCGGCCCGGGACGGGATGGTGGGTGAGGTAGATGCCCACGCTGTCGGACACCGACAGGCCCGGCCGCTCCCCGATCAGCACCAGCACGGTCTGCACCCCGAGGGCCGCGCCGATGTGGTCGCCGATGGCCACCCGGGCCTGGGTCGCGACGACGGGCGGCGCGATCCGGTAGCGGCCGTCGAACACCGTCAGCATCGCCTCGACCAACGGCACCGCATGCCGCGCGATCGCCTGGGCGGACAGCCCGTCGGCGATGACGAGACCGACGTCGGCCCCGGTGTGCGGCAGGCCCGTCGTGTCGGCCGGGATGCGCCCGAGGTCGGGCCGGCGCAGATACTCACCGCGGTCCCGGGCCTGGCTGCTGACGCGGTGCACCGGCCCCAGCCCGAGCGGCTCCAAATCCGCGACGACGGCGTCGACGTCGAGCGGGATGTGCACGGCGTCGCGCGCCAGGGCGTGGTCGGCCTTGAACCGCAGCACCGAACCGACCGGTTCAGACACCCCGGCCGCACCCAGCCCGATGCGGGCCGGGGTGAACGTCCGCAGCGGTGCCCACGCGTCGTCGGCGACGTGGTCGAGCGTCATCAGCCCACCCCCAGCGCCCGCAGTTCGGACATGTCGAGCTCGGCGGGCCGGACCCGGCCGGCGCCGTCGGCGATGCCCATCCGCATCAGCCACTGCTCGAATTCCGGTGTGGCCCTCAGGTTCAGCACACGCCGGACGTAGAGCACATCGTGGAACGACAGGCTCTGGTAGCCGAGCATCACGTCGTCGGCGCCGGGCACCGCGATGACGAACGCCGCACCGGCCGCGCCCAGCAGCGTCAGCAGGATGTCCATGTCGTCCTGGTCGGCCTCGGCGTGGTTGGTGTAGCACACGTCGACACCCATCGGCAGGCCGAGCAGCTTGCCGCAGAAGTGGTCCTCCAGGCCGGCGCGGATGATCTGCTTGCCGTCGTAGAGGTATTCCGGCCCGATGAAGCCGACCACCGTGTTGATCAGCAGCGGTTCCAGGGCGCGGGCCAGACCGTACGCGCGCGCCTCCAGGGTCTGCTGGTCGACCGGCCTGCCGTCGACGCCGATGTGGGCGTTGGCGGACAGCGCTGAGCCCTGGCCGGTTTCGAGGTACATGACGTTATCGCCGAGGGTGCCGCGGTTGAGTTCACGCGCGGCGGCGTTGGCCTCCAACAGCATCGGCACGGTCACCCCGAAGCTGTCGTTGGCCTTCTCGGTGCCGGCGATCGACTGGAAGACCAAGTCCACCGGCATATTTCGCTCGATGAGTCCCATCGTGGTGGTCACATGCGTGAGCACGCAGGTCTGGGTGGGGATGTCGAAGCGCTGACGGATGTCGTCGAGCAGGTGCAGCAGGTCGGCGACCGCCTCGGGCGAGTCGGTGGCGGGGTTGATGCCGATGACGGCGTCACCGCAGCCGTTGAGCAGCCCGTCGAGAACCGAGGCGGCGACGCCCTTCGGGTGGTCGGTCGGGTGGTTGGGTTGCAGCCGCGTCGCCAGCCGGCCGGGCAGCCCGATGGTGGTGCGGAACGCCGATGTCGGCGCGACGGCGGACGCGGCGAGGATCAGGTCCTGGTTGCGCATGATCTTCGACGCGGCGGCCACCATCTCCGGGGTCAGCCCGGGTGCGACGGCGGCGATGCGCTCGGCGCCGTCGTCTCGGACGGCCATGCTCATCAGCCAGTCGCGGAAGCCGCCGACGGTCATGTGGGACAGGTGCGAAGCGAAGACCTGCTTGTCGTGGGTGTCGATGATGAGCCGGGTCACCGAGTCGGTCTCATACGGCACGACCGGATCCTCGAGGATGGTCGTCAGCGGGATGTCGGCCAGCACCCACTGCGCCGCGGCCCGTTCGGCGTCGGATTCGGCGGCGCACCCGGCCAGCTCGTCGCCGGAGCGCCGGGGGCTGGCCTTGGCCAGCACGTCGACCAGTCCGTGGAACTGATAGGTCCGCCCGCCAATCGACTGCGAATAGCTCAATGCGACTCCAGAACACGCGTGGGTTTGGCGACCGTCGGCATTGAAGGCCAGGCAATGAATCTCATGCTAGGGACAACCCGGCACCCCTGCCACTCGATCATCTGCCGCCGAGTGTGGGCTTAATACACGCAAAACCGCCGAAAAGCGTGCGGGTAACCCACGTTCGCGGCAGGAGCACGCAAAAAGAAAAGACCCCCGCGCGGACGCGGGGGCCTTTCCGTGGTCTAGCTACCGGTAATCGGAGTAGCCGTAGTCGTCCAGCGGCACCGCGGCGCCGGTCGACTGGCCGAAGTCCGGGCTGTAGTACTGATCCTCGTAGGACGGGATCGTGTACGCGGCGGCCCGGGCCTCCTCGGTCGGCTGCACCTGGATGTTGCGGTAGCGGTTGATGCCGGTACCGGCCGGGATCAGCTTGCCGATGATCACGTTCTCCTTCAGACCCTGCAGCTTGTCGCTGCGGCAGTTGATCGCCGCATCGGTCAGCACGCGAGTGGTCTCCTGGAACGACGCCGCCGACAGCCACGAGTCGGTGGCCAGCGACGCCTTCGTGATACCCATCAGCACCGGACGGCCGGCCGCGGGCTCGCCGCCCTCGGCGACGACCCGACGGTTCTCCGCCTCGAACTCCGCGCGCTCGGTCAGCGAGCCGGGCAGGAACTCCGTCGAGCCCGAGTCGATGATCGTGACGCGACGCAGCATCTGCCGGACGATGACCTCGATGTGCTTGTCGTGGATCGACACGCCCTGGGCCCGGTAGACCTCCTGGACCTCCTTGACGAGGTGGATCTGCACCTCGCGCGGGCCCTGGACACGCAGCACCTCGTGCGGGTCGGCCGCACCTTCCATCAGCTGCTGGCCCACCTCGACGTGGTCGCCGTCGGCGAGCAGGCGCTCGGTGCCGTCGTCGTGCTTGAACACCTTCAGGCGCTGACGACGAGACAGCTTGTCGTAGACCACCGGTTCGCCACCGTCATCCGGGATGATGGTGATCTTGTAGAACCGGTCGCCCTCCTCCAGCTGCACGCGGCCGGACACGTCGGCGATCGGGGCCTTGTTCCGCGGGATGCGGGCCTCGAACAGCTCCTGCACGCGCGGCAGACCACCGGTGATGTCCTCACCGACGCCACCCTGGTGGAACGTACGCATGGTCAGCTGGGTACCGGGCTCACCGATGGACTGGGCGGCGACGATGCCGACGGCCTCGCCGATGTCGACGAGCTTGCCGGTGGCCATCGAGCGGCCGTAGCACATCGCGCAGACGCCGGTGCCGGTGGCGCAGGTCAGCACGGAGCGGACCTTCACCTCGGTGATACCGGCCGACAGCAGCGCCTCGATCTGCGGGTCGCCCAGGTCGCGGCCACGCTCGACGATGACGTTGCCGTCCGTGTCGACCGCGTCCTGCGCCAGGGTGCGCGCGTACGCCGAGGTCTCGATGTGCGCGTCGCGCACCAGCGTGCCGTCGGGCTGCTTCTCGGCCAGGGTGACCAGGATGCCGCGCTCGGTCTCGCAGTCGTGCTCGCGCACGATGACGTCCTGCGAGACGTCCACCAGACGACGGGTCAGGTAACCCGAGTCGGCGGTACGAAGAGCGGTGTCCGCCAGACCCTTACGGGCGCCGTGGGTGTTGATGAAGTACTCCAGCACCGTCAGGCCCTCGCGGAACGAGGACTTGATCGGACGCGGGATGAACTCACCCTTCGGGTTGGTCACCAGACCCTTCATGCCGGCCAGCGTTCGGGTCTGGGTGAAGTTACCCGTCGCACCCGAGTCCACGATCGTGATGATCGGGTTGTCCTTCGGGTAGTGCGCCCGCAGCGCCTCACCGACCTCTTCGGTGGCGTCCTGCCAGATCTTGACCAGGGCGTCGTTGCGCTCGTCGTGGTTGAGAGCACCGCGCTGGTACTTCTTCTCGATCGCGTCGGCTTCACGCTCGTAGCGGTCGAGGATCTCCTTCTTCTGCGGCGGCACGAGCACGTCGGCCATCGACACGGTGACACCCGAACGGGTGGCCCAGTAGAAGCCGGCGTCCTTGAGCTTGTCGACGGTCTGCGCCACCACGATCATCGGGTAGCGCTCGGCCAGGTCGTTGACGATCCGGGCCTGGACCTTCTTGTGCATCTGCTCGTTGACGAACGGATACCCGTGCGGCAGAAGCTCGTTGAACATGACCCGGCCCAGCGTGGTCTCCGCGGTCCAGGCGTCGCCCGGCTTCCAGCCCTCCGGGAACAGCTCGGCCTCGATGTCGGCCGGCGGACGCAGCTGCGTCAACCGCACCTTGATCTTGGCCCGCACGCTCAGCGCACCGCGGTCCATCGCCATGATGGCCTCGGCCGGGCTGCTGTACACGCCCTGCTCCGGACCCTCCTTCGACGCGGGCTTGTACTCGCCCTTGTCGCCCTCGACCATCGTGGTCAGGTAGTACAGGCCGGTCACCATGTCCAGACGCGGCATGGCCAGCGGGCGGCCCGACGCGGGCGACAGGATGTTGTTCGACGACAGCATCAGGATGCGCGCCTCGGCCTGCGCCTCCGCCGACAGCGGAAGGTGCACGGCCATCTGGTCACCGTCGAAGTCGGCGTTGAACGCCTCGCAGACCAGCGGGTGCAGCTGAATGGCCTTGCCCTCCACCAGCTGCGGCTCGAAGGCCTGGATACCGAGGCGGTGCAGCGTGGGTGCGCGGTTCAGCAGCACCGGGTGCTCGGCGATGACCTCTTCGAGGACGTCCCACACCTGCGGCCGCTGCCGCTCCACCATGCGCTTTGCGCTCTTGATGTTCTGCGCGTGGTTCAGGTCGACCAGACGCTTCATCACGAACGGCTTGAACAGCTCCAGCGCCATCAGCTTGGGCAGACCGCACTGGTGCAGCTTGAGCTGCGGGCCGACCACGATGACCGAACGGCCCGAGTAGTCGACGCGCTTACCGAGCAGGTTCTGGCGGAACCGGCCCTGCTTGCCCTTGAGCAGATCCGACAGCGACTTCAGCGGACGGTTGCCCGGCCCGGTGACCGGGCGGCCGCGGCGGCCGTTGTCGAACAGCGCGTCCACCGACTCCTGAAGCATGCGCTTCTCGTTGTTGACGATGATCTCGGGCGCGCCGAGGTCGATCAGTCGCTTCAGGCGGTTGTTGCGGTTGATGACGCGGCGGTACAGGTCGTTCAGGTCGGAGGTGGCGAAGCGGCCACCGTCGAGCTGGACCATCGGGCGCAGCTCCGGCGGGATCACCGGCACCGCGTCGAGCACCATGCCCATCGGCGAGTTGCTCGAGTTCTGGAACGCGGCGACCACCTTCAGGCGCTTGAGGGCGCGAAGCTTCTTCTGCCCCTTGCCGTTGCGGATGATCTCGCGCAGCTGCTCGGCCTCGGCGTCGATGTCGAAGTTCTCGATGAGCTTCTTGATCGCCTCGGCACCCATGGCGCCCTCGAAGTACTCGCCGTAGCGGTCCTGCAGCTCGCGGTAGAGCACCTCGTCGACGATGAGCTGCTTGGGCGCCAGCTTGGTGAAGGTGTTCCAGATCTCGTCGAGCCGGTCCAGCTCACGCTGGGCCCGGTCGCGGATCTGGCGCATCTCACGCTCGCCGCCGTCGCGCACCTTGCGGCGCACGTCGCTCTTGGCGCCTTCCTTCTCCAGCTCGGCCAGGTCGTCCTCGAGCTTCTTCGCGCGCTCGGCCAGGTCGAGGTCACGCTGGTCCTCGATCGCCTTGCGCTCGACGGCCATCTCGGCCTCCAGCGTCGAGAGCTCGTTGTGGCGCATCTCGTCGTTGACCGACGTGATGACGTACGCGGCGAAGTAGATGATCTTCTCGAGATCCTTCGGCGCCAGGTCGAGCAGGTACCCGAGCCGCGAGGGCACACCCTTGAAGTACCAGATGTGCGTGACGGGGGCGGCCAGCTCGATGTGGCCCATCCGCTCACGGCGCACCTTGGCGCGGGTCACCTCGACGCCGCAGCGCTCGCAGATGATGCCCTTGAAGCGGACGCGCTTGTACTTACCGCAGTAGCACTCCCAGTCGCGAGTCGGTCCGAAGATCTTCTCGCAGAACAGGCCGTCCTTCTCAGGCTTGAGCGTGCGGTAGTTGATGGTCTCGGGCTTCTTGACCTCGCCGTAGGACCACTGACGGATGTCGTCTGCGGTGGCCAGGCCGATCCGGAGCTCATCGAAGAAGTTGACGTCTAGCACGTAACTCCCTTTCCCCTTTCGGGATTAGTAACTAAGGCCCTCAGGCCAAATCCTCGACAGAAGCAGACTCGTTGCGCGACAGGTTGATTCCCAAGTTCGCCGCAGCGCGCTCGAGATCCTCGTCGTCGCCGTCGCGCATCTCGATCGCGGCGCCGTCCGAAGACAGCACCTCGACGTTGAGGCACAACGACTGCAGCTCCTTGAGCAGCACCTTGAACGACTCCGGAATGCCCGGCTCGGGGATGTTCTCGCCCTTGACGATCGCCTCGTACACCTTGACGCGGCCGACCGTGTCGTCGGACTTGATGGTCAGCAGTTCCTGCAGCGTGTAGGCGGCGCCGTAGGCCTGCATGGCCCAACATTCCATCTCACCGAAGCGCTGGCCACCGAACTGCGCCTTACCGCCCAGCGGCTGCTGGGTGATCATCGAGTACGGGCCGGTGGAGCGCGCGTGGATCTTGTCGTCCACCAGGTGGTGCAGCTTGAGGATGTACATGTAGCCAACCGTCACCGGGTACGGGAACGGTTCGCCGCTGCGTCCGTCGTAGAGGACGGCCTTGCCGTCGCCGTCGACCATCTGCTCGCCGTCGCGGTTGGGCAGCGTGGAGGACAGCAGACCCTGCAGCTCCTCCTCGCGGGCACCGTCGAACACCGGGGTGGCGACGATGCTGTTCGGCTCCGCTTCGCGAAGATCCTCGGGGAGGTTCTTCGCCCACTCCGGATCACCCTCGATCTTCCAGCCGGCCTTGGCCACCCACCCGAGGTGGGTCTCCAGGATCTGGCCGATGTTCATACGACGCGGCACGCCGTGGGTGTTGAGGATGATGTCCACCGGGGTGCCGTCGGGCAGGAACGGCATGTCCTCGACGGGCAGGATCTTGCCGATGACGCCCTTGTTGCCGTGGCGGCCGGCCAGCTTGTCACCGTCGGAGATCTTGCGCTTCTGCGCGACGTAGACGCGGACCAGCTCGTTGACGCCGGCGGGCAGCTCGTCGTCGTCCTCGCGGGAGAACACGCGGATGCCGATGACCTTGCCGGACTCACCGTGCGGCACCTTCAGCGACGTGTCGCGGACCTCGCGGGCCTTCTCACCGAAGATGGCGCGCAGCAGGCGCTCCTCGGGGGTCAGCTCGGTCTCACCCTTCGGGGTGACCTTGCCGACCAGGATGTCGCCGTCGCGGACCTCGGCGCCGATGCGGACGATGCCGCGCTCGTCGAGGTCGGCCAGCACCTCATCGGAGACGTTCGGGATGTCCCGGGTGATCTCCTCGGCGCCCAGCTTGGTGTCGCGGGCGTCGATCTCGTGCTCCTCGATGTGGATCGAGGTGAGCACGTCCTCCTCAACCAGGCGGCTGGAGAGGATGATCGCGTCCTCGTAGTTGTGGCCTTCCCACGGCATGATCGCCACGAGCAGGTTCTTGCCCAGCGCCATCTCACCGTTCTCGGTGCACGGCCCGTCGGCGATGACCTGGCCCGCCTCGACCCGCTGGCCGGCGTCGACGATCGGACGCTGGTTGGCGCAGGTGCCGTGGTTGGACCGGGCGAACTTGCGCAGCCGGTAGGTCTGGCGCGTGCCGTCGTCGGCCATCACCGTGATGTAGTCGGCGCTGACCTCCTCGATCACACCGGCCTTGTCGCTGACGACGACGTCGCCGGCGTCGATGGCCGCACGCAGCTCCATACCGGTGCCGACCAGCGGGGCCTCGCTGCGCACCAGCGGAACCGCCTGGCGCTGCATGTTGGCACCCATCAGGGCGCGGTTGGCGTCGTCGTGCTCGAGGAACGGGATCATCGCCGTCGCGACCGACACCATCTGGCGCGGCGAGACGTCCATGTAGTCGACCTGGTCGGCCGAGACGTACTCGACCTCGCCGCCCTTGCGGCGCACCAGGACGCGGTCCTCGATGAACCGGCCGTTCTCGTCGGTCGGCGAGTTGGCCTGCGCCACGACGTGGCGGTCCTCCTCGTCGGCGGTCAGGTAGTCGATCTCGTCGGTGACGACACCGTCGATGACCTTGCGGTACGGCGTCTCGATGAAGCCGAACGGGTTGACCCGGGCGTACACCGACAGCGAGCCGATCAGACCGATGTTCGGACCCTCAGGGGTCTCGATCGGGCACATGCGGCCGTAGTGGCTGTGGTGCACGTCGCGGACCTCGAGGCCGGCGCGCTCACGGGACAGACCGCCCGGGCCCAGCGCCGACAGGCGGCGCTTGTGGGTCAGACCCGACAGCGGGTTGTTCTGGTCCATGAACTGCGACAGCTGGCTGGTGCCGAAGAACTCCTTGATCGCCGCCACGACGGGACGGATGTTGATCAGGGTCTGCGGCGTGATCGCCTCGACGTCCTGGGTGGTCATGCGCTCGCGCACGACGCGCTCCATACGCGACAGGCCGACCCGGATCTGGTTCTGGATCAGCTCGCCGACGGTGCGCAGACGACGGTTGCCGAAGTGGTCGATGTCGTCGACCTCGACGGGGACCTCGACGCCGCCGGGCACGGTCATCGTCTTGTCGCCCTGGTGCAGGCGCACCAGGTACTCGATGGTGGCGACGACGTCCTCTTCGGTCAGCGTGGTGGTGCCGATCGGCTGACCCGGGTTCAGGCCCAGCTTCTTGTTGACCTTGTAGCGGCCGACGCGGGCGAGGTCGTAGCGCTTCTCCTTGAAGAACAGGTTCTCCAGCAGGGTCTGCGCGGACTCCTTGGTCGGCGGCTCGCCCGGACGCAGCTTGCGGTAGATGTCGAGCAGCGCCTCGTCCTGGTTGGCGGTGTTGTCCTTCTCCAGCGTGCTCATCATGATCTCGCTGAAGCCGAACCGCTCGGTGATCTGCTCGTTGGTCCAGCCCAGCGCCTTGAGCAGCACGGTGACGGGCTGGCGGCGCTTGCGGTCGATGCGCACGCCGACGGTGTCGCGCTTGTCGACGTCGAACTCCAGCCACGCGCCGCGGCCGGGGATCACCTTGACGCTGTGCAGCGTCTTCTCGGTGGACTTGTCGATCGTCTCGTCGAAGTACACACCCGGCGAGCGAACCAGCTGGGACACCACGACACGCTCGGTGCCGTTGATGATGAAGGTGCCCTTCTCGGTCATCATCGGGAAGTCACCCATGAAGACCGTCTGGCTCTTGATCTCGCCGGTGTTGTTGTTGATGAACTCGGCGGTGACGAACAGCGGGGCCGCGTACGTCATGTCCTTGTCCTTGCACTCCTCGACGGGTGCCTTGACCTCGTCGAAGCGCGGATCGGAGAAGGACAGCGACATCGAGCCCGAGAAGTCCTCGATCGGGCTCAGCTCGGCCAGCACCTCTTCGAGGCCGCCGACGGGATTGAGGTCGCCCCGGGCCTTGGCCTTCTCACGCCAGGCGTCGGAGCCGATCAGCCATTCGAAAGACTCGGTTTGAACGTCAAGAAGCCCGGGAACCTCGAGGGGCTCGCGGAGCTTGGCAAAAGAAATCCGGTTTGGTGCTCCTGGGACGGAGTGGTTTGTAGCTTCAGCTGTCTTGCTTGGGCGAGACCCTGCCAAGATGCATCCTTCCAGCACCTAGTGCGACTTCCTGGGGAGTACCGGTGCGAGCCGGGTCCCAGTCGCCGCTTTATCTGCGTCGGTTCGGCTGGCCGCTCACGACCACGACTCCCGAAGCACGGCACACGGCTAGTTCACTGAGCGAACTCAGGCTAGGACTACGGTGTCAGGTGCGGGTATAGGTGGGCAGGATGCAGCCAGCGCAACGTCCAACAGTACCGCAGGACGGCGTATTCCTCAACATGCACAGCCCAACTGCATGCAGGCGACTCGTCGGCGCTGGCTGGCGTCCTCAGAAAGTGCATACATGCTGCCCAACAGATTGGCGCTTCGCCGCCCTCCCGTCAAGAGATAACACGGTCTTCGGTGTGCATATTCGCGGGGTTCAGGCGTTGCAGGCGGCGGGATCGGCGGCGCACACCGCGTAGTCGTCGGCGTTGATGGAGTGCAGCAGGGTGGCGAAGACCCGTTCGATCGGTGACAGCGACGACGCCGGGCCGGGCAGCACGTAGCCGCGGGCCGGGCCGGCGGAGGTCGGGATGTCGACGATCGAGGTGCCGGGCGCGCCGACCGGGCCGTAGATGCCGGTGCGGGTGTTCTCGTCGAACACCCGGCCGGCGTACATGTCGGTCAGCCAGCCCTGGGGCAGCACCTGCACGGCCTCGACGTTCTCCGGCGTGGACTGGCCGAAGACCAGCCCGACGAAGGCCTGCACCAGCCCGCCGTAGATGCTGCTGCGGAACGCGTCGGAGTGGGCGCCGTTGACCAGCTGCAGGCCGGTGAACTGACCGGGACGCTTCTCGGCGAGCACGGCGTTGGCCTCGCCGCCGTTGTTGACCACCGCGGGCACCCCGGCGATCTGCAGCACCGGCAGGTCGGCGGGCAGTTTGTCCAGCGCGCGGGCCAGCGCGCCGTTGGCCGCCGAACCGTCGTAGAGCAGCACCCCGACCAGGTCGGCCTTGCGGTCGTCGGCGGCCTTCTCGTAGTAGTAGCCCGCGGTGCCGGCCGCCAGGATCGAGCCGGCGGACTGCCCGGCCAGCACGAACTGCGTCGGCAGCGTGCCCTCGAACCCGGCCGCCGCGGCGCTCTCCTGCAGCGCGGTGCGGTCCCCGGCGAACAGCTCGGCGACCGCGGCGTGCATCTGGTCGGCGGTCAGGCTGCAGCTGTCACAGGCGAAGTAGTTCGAGGTGATCGAGGGGGCGACGACGATCGCGTTGTTGCGCCGGGCCAGCTCGGTGAGCGTGACGTTGTAGGTCGCCGCGGGTGAGAGGAACCCGTGCTGGAAGTAGATGAGCTTGTCGGGCTGGCCCTCGGTCGGGAAGTACCAGTCGGTCTGCACGCGGTAGCCGTCGCCGCAGTCGATCTTGACCGTGGAGCGGCCCGCGCTCACCCCGCTGCCGGGCACCACCACCGGCGGTCCGACGATGAGGTTGATGACGAAGTCGGCCACGCTCCACACCAGCGTGCCGACGATGTTGATCAGCGTCGGCCGGGCCGGGGTGGCCGGGACGCCGGCGGCCTCGACGGTGGTCTGCATGCCGTTGGTCTGCACGGCGGCGCGCGCGGCCACCGGCGCCGGTTCGGGCTCAGGCTCGGGCGCGGGTTCCACCGGCTCCACCGGCTCGGAGAAGTCCGACGCCTTCTCCTCTATCTCCTCGGTGACCTCCTCGGTGACCTCTTCGGTCTCGTTCTCACCGGACACGATCTGGGGAATCGCTTGACCGGAACCGTCCGAGAGCGACTCCTTCTCGATCTCGTCGTCGATCTCCTCGTCGATCGCGTTGTCGAGCTCCTCGTCGTCGATCTCGATGTCCTCGACCTCGTCAGTCACCTCGTCGGGATCGGGTTCCGCCTGTTCCGTCGTCTCGTCGTCGGGCGAATCTTCTTGCGGGTCAGCGGGAGTCGACTGCGAGTGTGCGGATCGCCGGAGGCCTCGTCGTCGTCGGCGAACGCCAGGCCCGCCCCGAGCAGCGTGCCCGCGCCGACCCCGGCGACCAGCACGCCCGCGCTCAGCGAGGCCGTCAGGCGGCGATCGAACTCTCGCATGTGGCACTCCTTGCCCCGACGGAGGCCGCGACACACGACGGCTCGAAGGTGAACAGCCCGGTCATCAGCGACATGAACGGCTGCAGGAAGTTCAGCGGGAACGACTTCTTCAGCGAGTTCGGCAGCGCCACCACCGACGCCTGCCCCTTGGGGGTCTCGAAGCTGTACTCGGCGCCGGGCTCGAGGTAGAGGCCCTCGTCGTGGGTGCCTGCGAACATGTCGTTGACCCAGCCGACCATCAGCATCCGGGCGGCCGCGGCGTTCTGCGGTTTGGTGAACCCGGCGACCAGTTCCTGCGCGAACTGGATGACCGGGTTGCCGCCGCGCATCATGTCGACGTGTGAGCCGCCGACCAGCGTGACGCCGATGAACTGGTCCGGCCGCGCCTCGGCCAACGCGTCCAGCCCGACGCCGAACGCGTTCCACATGTAGACCGGGGCCGCCAGCTGGTAGATCGGGATGTCGGCCGGCACCGCCTTCAACGACTCGACCATCCGCGACGGGTCGTCGAGGCCGACGCCGTCGAGCAGCAGCACCCCGGCCAGCCGGTCGACGGTGTCACGCTCGACCATGTAGCCGGCGATCCCCGACACCGCCCCGCCGCCGAGCGAATGGCCAACCAGCACAACGCGGTTCGGCAGCGTCCCGGTGTAGCCGACCTTGGCGGCGCTGTCGGCCAGCGCGGTGTTGTCCGCGTCGAACAGCTTGGCCATGCCCTCGTGCATCGGCGGTGCGCCGAGCCAGCAGCCGTCGGCGGCGAAGAAGTTCGACGTGATCGTCGGCGCCACCACGATGCTGCGGGTCTGCTCGGCCAGCGCCGCCGCGGTGTGGCTGTACCACGGGCCGGCCGCCAGGAAGCCGTGCTGCAGGTAGATCAGTCGCTCCGGCTCCTCGCCCTCGGGCAGGTTCGGGAAGTACCAGTCGGCGGGGACCTCCACGGACTTCCCGTCGCAGCCGCACTCGATGCGCAGGGTCGTGCTGCGCACGGTGACGTTGGCGTTCGCCGGCAGGATCGGCGGGCCGCCGAAGAGCCGCTGCGCCAAGCCGTACAGGTTGAACACCAGCGTGCCGATGAACCGGATGACCGCCGGGATGCGCGGTGCGGTGGCGACGCTGACGGCCGCGGCGGTGGCGGCCGGTTCGTCCAGCGTCACCATCGCGATCGCGGGTTCCTGCTCGACCGGCGGCTGCGCCTTCTCGGTCGTGACGGCGACCGTCCTGGCCGCGGCCGCGGGCTGCAGTCGGGTCTCGGCGATCTCACGCGTCTCGTCGACGACGGTCACCGTCGGCTCCGGTGACTCCTCGTCCTGCTTGCGGTTGTCCTTCTTGGTCTCGACGGTGTCGTCCTCAACGGTGTCGTTCGCGACGGACTCCTCGTCGACGGCCTCCTCGACGACCGGCTCCTCCTCGTCGAACTCCTCCAGCTCCGGCTCGTCCTCGAGCTCCTCCAGCTCCGGCTCGTCCTCGAGATCGGCCTCATCGACCTCGGGAGCATCACCCGAGTTCTCCAGATCGTCCGAATCCTGCTCGTTCTCAGCCGAATTCGTCGTCTCCGAGGTGGTCCCGCCGTCGGTGGACTCCTCCGCGAGCGCCGCGCCCGCCGCGGTGAGCATCCCCGCCGACAGCCCGGCGGCGAGAACCCCGACGCCTACCCATGCCAAGAACCGGTCGCCCATGACCCTCCTGTCCGACTCCCCCGCCCGTCGAACGTGAAGTTATGTGCGAGATCCGCGGCGAATCTCGCACATAAGTTCACGTTCGCGAGCCGAGCAACGCGGGAAACATAACGCGACGCCGCCGCGTGCCGGGCTGTTTTCGCCGCTTACGTGTGCGAAATGCGCACCGGCACACCGGTCAGCCGCGCCATCCCGGCAAGCCCCTCCACATCGGCCACCTCCGAGGACATCAGCCGGTTGACGTTGACCCCGCCCGCGGCGTTGGCGACCCGCCACCCGGCGGTGCCCTTGTGTCCCCAGCCGTGCGGCACCGCCACCACCCCGGCGACGAGGTCCTTCGTCACCGCCACCGGCAGCTCGATCTCGCCGTGCTCCGACGTGATCCGCACGGTGTCGCCGTCGCGGATGCCCGCGGCCTCGGCGTCGCTGACGTGCACCAGGGCGCGCTGGGCCCGCTCGCCTCGCATCAGCAGCGGCGAGTTGTGCAGCCAGGAGTTCTCCGAGCGCAGCTCGCGCATCCCGATCAGCCGCAGCGGGTAGTCCGCCGGGGCGCGGCGCCGCGACAGCTTGGCGACCTCGGCGGCGATCGCGTCGTGGCGCAGCCGCACCCGCCCGCCGCGGTAGACGACGACGTCGCGCAGCACCCCGCCACGCAGGTGCGCCGCCAGCACCTTGCCGTGCGGATACCGGCGCGTCAGCGTCGCGAAGCTCAGCCCGCCGCGACGCAGCCCGAACCGGTCGCCGCCCTCGGCCAGCCGGATCACCGCGCCCGCCAGCAGCCGCGGACTGTATCGAACACCGAACGCCGACAACAGTTTTCGCAAACCGGCGGCCACCGCGAAACCGGGCGCCACCCGCCACAGCCGGCTGGTCAGCTCGTCGATGATCTCCCACTCCGGGCGGGCCTGCCCCACCGGCGCGACGACGGCCTCGGTGGCCTGGCGCATCGGCGTCGGCTGCAGCATCTGGAAGGCCAGCGGGAAGTCGTCGCGCTCGTACATCGTCGTCGCGGGCAGCACGTAGTCGCAGTGCGCCAGCGTCTCGTTGAGGTAGATGTCGATGCCGACCGCCAGCTCCAGCGACTCCATGGCCGCCTCGAGCTCGTCGCCGTTGGGCACCGACAGCACCGGGTTGCCGGCGCCGACGAACAGTGCCCGCACCTGACCGCGGCCGAGGGTGGTGATCTCCTTGGCCATCACGGTGGCCGGTTCGGAGCCCAGCACCGCCGGGAAGCCGCCGATCCGCGAGCGGCGCCGCTCGTAGGCCAGCCGCAGCAGCGCGCCGCCCGCCTTGTTCAGCCACCGCTCCCCCGGCAGCCCGAGCCGGCCGAACATCGCGCCGCCGGGCACGTCGAGGTTGCCGGCCACCAGGTTCACCGCGTCGATCAGATACGTTGTGAGAGTCCCGTTTTCACCGACGCTGGTGCCGACGCGGCCGTACACCGCGGCGCGTTCGGTGCGCACCAGGTCGCGGGCCAGCGACCGCACCGTCGACGCGTCGATGCCGGTGCGCGCCTCGGTCGCCTCCGGGGTGAACGGGCGCACCAGGTGCTCCAGCCACTCGACGCCGTCGGCCAGACGGCGCAGCCGGGCCCGGTCGGCCAGCCCCTCGCCGAACATCACGTGCAGCAGCGACAGCAGCAGGTAGGCGTCGCCGTCGGGGACGATGCCCAGCCACTCGAACTGCGCGGCGGTCTCGGTCCTGCGCGGGTCGATCACCAGCACCCGACCGCCGCGTTTGACGACGTCGTGCATGCGGTCGCGGATCCGCGGCAGGGTGAGCACGCTGCCGTGCGAGACGATCGGGTTGGCGCCCATCACGACGAGCAGGTCGGTGCGCGGCACGTCGGGCACCGGCAGCGCCAGCGGCGAACCGTACAGCATTTGGCTGGCGACGAACCGGTTGTTGACGTCCTGCGAGCCCGCGGTGAACAGGTGCAGCCGCGGCAGCCCGACGGTCAGCGAGTTCAGCGCCAGCGTGTAGGAGTAGCTGAACGCGCCCGGGTTGCCGAAGTACCAGCCGACCGCGTCGGAGCCGTGCCTGCGCAGGATCGCGGCGAGCCGGCCGGCGATGTCGGTCATCGCCGCGTCCCAGCTGACCGGTGCGAAGCCGCCGTCGGGCAGCCGGCGCAGCGGGGTGGTCACCCGGTCGGGGTCGTTGACTACCTCGGTGAACGCGATGCCCTTCGGGCAGGCGAAACCGGCGGACACCGGGTGGTCCTTGTCCGGGCGCAGCGCCAGCAGACGGCCGTCCTCGACGGTGGCGATCATGCCGCAGAGCGGCTCACAGATCCGGCAGAACGTCGGGACCGACGTCTGCTGGACCGGTGAGCGCTCGTCGCGCGTAGGCCGCTCCTACTGCTGGGCGCGCGGGATGGCGCCCGTCGGCGCGTCGTCCACGTCCGGGATGGCGTGCGACGGGTAGCGGTGGGTGCCCTCGAGGTCGTCGAGGATGGCCTGCTGCGCCTTGGGCGGCAGGGTGTGCAGGATCTCGCGCACCCGGGCCTGGCGGCGGGCGACGGCCTTGCGCTCGGGCATACCCGGGGTCGGGTTGATCTGCGGCGGCACGCCCTCGATCTCCTCGACGCCACCGTCGTGGTGGCCGGCGTCGACCATGGCCTGCTCTTCGGCCATCGTCGCCTCGTCCTTCTCCTCGGACATGCCGATCGGGCCGATACGGCGGCCGTTGAGGAACTGGCGGACCACCGGCTCGTCGCTGGTCAGCAGCACCTCGCGCGGGCCGAACATCACCAGGTGCTTGCGGAACAGCATGCCCATGTTGTCCGGCACCGTGCGGGCGATGTTGATGTTGTGGGTAACGATCAGGATCGTGGCGTCGATCTGGGCGTTGATGTCGATCAGCAGCTGGCTCAGGTAGGCCGTACGGACCGGGTCCAGACCGGAGTCCGGCTCGTCGCAGAGGATGATCTGCGGGTCGAGCACCAGGGAGCGGGCCAGACCGGCACGCTTGCGCATACCGCCGGAGATCTCGCCGGGGAACTTGTTCTCGTCGCCGGCCAGACCGACCAGCTCGAGCTTCTCCATGACGATCTTGCGGATCTCGGATTCCTTCTTCTTCGTGTGCTCACGAAGCGGGAAGGCGGTGTTGTCGTAGAGGTTCATCGACCCGAACAGCGCGCCGTCCTGGAACATCACGCCGAACAGCGTTCGGATCTCGTAGAGCTCCTTGGCGGTGCACTGGATGATGTCGGTGCCGTCGACGATGATCTTGCCGCGCTCCGGCCGCAGCAGGCCGATCAGCGACTTCAGGAAGACCGACTTACCGGTACCAGACGGGCCCAGCAGCACGCTGACCTCGCCCGGAGGCAGGTCGAACGTGACGTCCTCCCAGATTCGCTGGGGGCCGAAGGACTTGGTCAGCCCCTCAATCTGGATGCCAATGCCCACTAGCGCGATCCTTCCGCCAATTCGTTGTCACACACCACAGGAGCCCACCTGTGGTTTGAGTCACTGTAGCTTACGTCAGACGGCCGTAACACTCGTCTAGGCAGAGATTGTGACCTACCGCAGAGACGACCGTGGGGCCGACCCCCATTTGCTGGGAGCGGCCCCACGGTGTGGTACAGCTGCGTTCCGTCTTACTTGAGGGTGACGGTGGCGCCGGCGGCCTCGAGCTTGGCCTTGGCGTCCTCGGCAGCGGCCTTGTCGACCTTCTCGAGCAGCGGCTTCGGCGCACCGTCGACCAGGTCCTTGGCCTCCTTGAGGCCCAGGCCGGAGACGATCTCGCGGACGACCTTGATGACGCCGATCTTCTTGTCACCGGCGCTCTCGAGGATGACGTCGAACTCCGACTGCTCCTCACCGGCGTCGGCGGCGGCAGCGCCACCACCGGCGGCCGGGGCCGCGGCGACGGCGACCGGAGCAGCGGCGGTGACCTCGAAGGTCTCCTCGAACTTCTTGACGAACTCGGAGAGCTCCAGCAGCGTCAGCTCCTTGAAAGCCTCGAGCAGCTCGTCGGTGGACAGCTTGGCCATGGTGGGTCCTTTCCTTACTTACATCTGGTTGCGACCTGTTCGGGACAGTTCGCAGGTCGGGGGTGGGTGTTAAGCGGCCTCTTCGCCGGCCTTCTTCTCCTGCAGAGCAGCGGCCAGCCGTGCGACCTGCGACGCCGGAGCGTTGAACAGGCCGGCGGCCTTGGCCAGGTTCGCCTTCATCGCGCCGGCCAGCTTGGCCAGCAGCACCTCGCGCGACTCCAGGTCGGCGATCTGCTCGACCTCGGCGACGCTCAGGGCACGGCCATCCATGTAGCCGCCCTTGATGACGAGGGCCTTGTTGTCCTTGGCGAACTTCTTGATCGCCTTGGCGGCGTCGACAGCCTCGCCCTTGACGAACGCGATCGCGGTGGGCCCGACGAACAGGTCGTCGAGACCCTCGATGCCCGCCTCGGCCGCGGCACGCTTGACCAGCGTGTTCTTGGCGACCGTGTAGGTGGCGGAGTCACCGAGCGAACGGCGAAGGTCTCTGAGGTCAGCGACCGTCAGCCCGCGGTACTCGGTGACGAGCGTCGCCGAAGCCTCCTTGAACTTCTCGGCGATGTCGGCAACCGCGGTGGCCTTGTCAGCCTTGGCCATGCATGCCTCCTCGTTGGTGGGTGACCATCGGACGGCTTGCGGGCCTGTCGGGACCGGAAATACGACGAACGCCCCGACGCAGACAGGTCGGGGCGCACACGGAAATATGCTCTTGCCTCGTCCTCCTGCGTGGGCCGCCGGGGTAATCCCGGACCTTCAACCGATTGCTCGGTGACCGACGGTCTTCGGTGGAACTTGACCACAATAGCCGACGACCGCGGGTTTCCCCAATTCGCGAGCGCCCCCTCCCCCTTTTGCACCCTTCTGCGCGAGCGTGCGCGTCTGTCGACGACACGCCGGGGAAATCCCAGCATTTGCGCACACTCGCGGCCGGAGCTCGCCGCGGCCCCGCCGCGCCTGCCCAGCTTTACCCCTTAACGGGTTATTTCCTCGCACTATGTGCAGGTAATCAACCCGTTAAGGCGTAAGACCCGCCGACACCAGCGCGGCGGCGCCCACCAGCCCGGCGTCGCCACCCAACTCGGCGGGCAGTACCTGCAGGTCGCGCAGGAAGCTCAGTCCGGCATAGCTCGCCAACGCCTCGCGCAGCGGCTCGAACAGCAGCGCCCCGGCCTTGGCCACTCCGCCGCCGATCACCACCCGGTCCAGATCGCACACCGCGCCGACGGACGCGATCATCGCCGCCACCGCCGTCGCCCCGCGCCGGTACGCCCGCAGCGCGACTGCGTCCCCACCGGCCGCCGCGTCGGCCAGCTCCTTGGCGTCCGCGCCGACCCAGCCCTGCGACCGCGCCCACTCCACCATGCGCGGACCGGCCGCGATCGTCTCCACACACCCGCGCCCGCCGCAGGTGCACGCCGCCCCGTCGGGATCCACGACGACATGCCCGACGTGCCCCGCGTTGCCGGTCCGTCCGTCGTAGGGCGCCCCGTCGAGCACCAGCCCGCCGCCGACCCCCGTCGACACCACCATCCCGAGCAGGAAGTCCGCGCCGCGGCCGGCTCCGCGCCACCGCTCCCCCAGCGCCATGCACAGCCCGTCGCCGCCCAGCCGGGTCGGCGCACCCACCGTCGTCGACACCCGCTCGACGATCGGGAACCGCTGCCACTCGACGATATTGATCGGGCTCACCGTGCCCTCGGCCAGGTCGATCGGCCCCGCCGACGCGATCCCCACCCCGCGCACCCGGCCGCCCGCCGCCGCCAGCGACTCGGTCAGCAGCGAATCCACCACCGCCCAAATCGATTCCGGATCCCCGTCGGGTGTCGGCAGTTGCGCACGGTGCAGCAGCGAGCCGTCGTCGTCGACCAGCCCGACGGCGATCTTGGTGCCGCCGATGTCCAGTGCCAGCGTCGGTTCAGCCATCAGTGCCGGTGCGTGTTGTCGGGTTGCCGGGGATCGCCGGGATGCTCGTATCCCGGCGCGAGGGTGACGACGGCGGCGCACCTCGCGTCCAGCCACAGCCGGAACGCGCGACGACGGGCGGCGCCCAGCAGATGGCCGTACGCCTCGTCAAACGTCGTGAACCGCCGTGGGTTTCGTTGCATGTACGCCGACACCTCGGCCCCGCCGACGTCGACGCCTGCCGTCACCGACGCGTACACGGCCCGCGCCAGCGGGTCGCCGAGCACCGACGCCGCCACACTGCCCAGCTCCATCCGCACGGTCATATCGGGGATCACCTCGGCCAGTGCGGGCGCCCCGGCCGCGGTCAGCCCGCGTGCCCGCGCCTCGGCGGCCAGCACCTTCTCGGTGACCACCAGCTGGGTGAGCCACCGGCGCAGCTGGCGGCCCTCGCTGGTGCCGGGCCGCGGCAGCGACGACGCGATCCGCGAGGCCCGCAACTGTGCCTCGCGGGCGTCGATCTCGGCGACGGGCACCTCGACCCCGTCCACCACGGCGGCCACGCTCATCGCACCGTCACCTTCACCGCCGGGGTGTAGAGCAGCTGCCCGGCGGCGGCCACCCGGATCAGCGCCCACCACTCGCCGGGTTCGGTCCACACCGGCGGGGCGACGTCGAAGGGGATCGAAACCGTCCCTCGCGCGGGCGCTTCTGCTCCGCACGACGCGGGGCCCAGCCACTCCCAAGTGCCCCACGGGCTGATCAGGTGCGCCTCGACGGCCAGGTCGGTGTACGCGTCGGTGCCGACCTCGACGGTCAGCTGCGCCGACTCCCCGGCCGCCACCTCGACCGGCGCCGGCTCGGTCACGATGCGCAGCAGCGCGTCGCCGTCCGGCGGGCCGACGGCGATGACGCTGACGTCCTCGACGACCTGTCGCCAAGACGGCGGGATCGGGTCGTGCGCCCCGGTCAGTGCCAGCTCGGCGCGCACCGGGTACAGGCCGGGTGCCACCTCGTCGGGCGGGATGACGTCGACGTGGCTGTCCAGGTACTCGCCGGGCGGCAGCATGAACGGCAGCACGGCGGGTTCCACGGTCCAGCCCTTGGGGCACAGCAGCCGCACCCGGCCGTGCAGCACCTCGTCGGTGCAGTCGCTGACGGCGGTGAGCCGCAGCCGCACCGCCGAATCGGCGACGACGTGCTGCGGCTGCAGGTGCGCGACGGCGGGCAGCCCGCCGAGCGGGGCGGGCCCGCGGTTGTGCAGCCAGTAGCGGGCGTACAGCGGTTGGGCGGGCTCGGCGTCGGGGGCGAGCACCTCGTGGTCGGCGTCGATCACCCGCGGCAGGTTGAACCGGGTCAGCACGGTGGCGATCTGGTAGCCGTGCAGCGTCAGTCCGTCCTCGAGTTCCTGCACGCGGGGCTCCTCGAGCAGGTCGACGCGGGTCACCGGCACGTGTCGCAGCCCGGAGGTGAGCGTGCCCTCGGTTGTGCCGCCGCAGGTTTCGACCAGCCGCATGGCGACCCCGTCGGCCGGGTGCACGGGCTGGCCGCGGCCGGCGGCCAGCGGATTGCCGGCCGCCTTCAACGCGGCCAACTGCACGGAGTCGGCGGGTTCGACCTCCAGCAGCGATCCCCACGACGGCATCCGCCCGGCCGCGGTGGGCCGTGAGCCGACCGCCAGCAGCGGGCTGCCGTACTCCGCGCTCGCGGCGGGCACCCCGGCGCGCCGCCAGTCGCCGTCGCCGGCGACCAGCGCGTACTCGAAGGTGTGCGTCCAGTGCTGCAGTTGGAAGTTCGACCCGTCGGGGGCGGTGCGTCGCGGCGGGTCGATCCAGGTGCCCGACGGCCAGCCGGTGCACGAGCGCATCAGCGAAAGGTGCAGGGTGCCATCGGGTTCGACGGCGAATCCGGGGATGCCGCGGTTGAGCACGGCGACGGTGCGGTCCTCGAACGGCTCGTCGCCCGCGGGCGCCGACTGCACCACCTCGATCTCGGCGTCGGCCAGGTCGTCGATCAGCCCGGACACTGCGTCGCCGGCGACGATCAGCACCGGCAGCGTCCGCACACCGCGCAGGTCCGCCGACGGTTTCCACACCGCGGTCAGCGGTGCGGCGGCGGGCACCCACACCCGCGCCGAGCCGGTGCTGTCGAGCTGGCGCCGCAGCTCCTGGCCGTAGGCATCGTCGGCCTCGGCGAGAACCGCTGCGGTGAAAGGGTTCTCGTCGGGTCCGCCGATCGCGATGCGGGTGTCGGGCAGGTTGGAGTCGACGGACAGGTCGCCGTAGCGCGGCGCCGTCGGCGCACTGCACGTCGCGGTCACCCCGGCGCGGGCGAGCGCCACCATCAGCGGCCGCGCCCGCGACGGCTCAAAAGACACCACCTCCGCCACCGACACCGCGCGCACCACGTCACCGACGCGTACCCGCACCGCCGACGACAACCCGAACCAGCCGTACGCCGGGTTGTCCAGTGTCCAGGGGTGTTTCGCGGCGTCGACTGCGCCGGAGCCGTCGGAGAACAGCGAGAAGCCGCGCCCGATCACCGCGTCGCCGACCTCCGAGACGGGCAGCGCCCCGGGCACCGGGCACGGCCAGCGCACCCGCAGCAGTCGGTCCTCGCCGGTGAACTCGTCGATCCTGGTGTGGCAGTCGACGCGCGCCACCCCGTCCCACAGCGTCAGCGTCTGTGTGTAGCGCAGCAGGTCGCCGATCCGGCCGCGCACCACCAGCCGCGACCCGAGCGGGCCGGAGAACGCCTGCACCGACGCCGGTTCGGCCGACGAGTACCGCACCGGCCCGCGCGGCAGCAGGTGCCACGGCCCCTCCCCGGCCTCCGGGTGTGCGGGGTACTCGTCGTAGACGGCCAGCTCGTTGCCGACCCGCCCGTCGGCGAGAAGCTCACGGCCGGAGGCGATCAGCGAGTCGACCGCCCCGCCGCGGTCCGGGTCGACCCGCAGCGAGTAGAACTCGTTGGCGATCGACACCCCTGCCACCGGCTGCCACGTCGGCGCCGAGTCGGCGGGCTCCAGCCGGTAGGACCGCCATCCCAGCGACGGCATGTCGCGCGCCACCCAGCTGACCACCCGGCCGTCGCGGGAGACGTCGGCGGGCACCGGTGAGCCGGTCCAGTCCAGCACCCGCACCGGACCGGACGCCTCCGGCAGGTGGGCGTGCACCACGTCGGTGCGCTTGTGCGTCAACGGGTTCCACACCACGACGTCGGCGTCGACGGCGCTGGACAGCACCCGCAGGGCGTTGTCGCGCGCGCTGCGGCCGAGTTCCCAGGCGTCGCGCCACCCGGTCAGCAGGTCCAGGTAGACCTGGTCGGACTCCGAGCCGGTGATGGCGTCGTGGTGGGCGCCGTAGACCAGCTGCACCCAGGCCTTGGTCAGCGCCGCGTGCGGGTAGGTGGTGCCGCCGAGCAGCCCGGCGAACACCGCGAACCGTTCGGCGTCGAGCACCGCGTGCTCGGCGGCCCGGTTGGCCTGTTTGGTGTCGATGTAGGAGACGTCCTTGCCGGTGTAGATCGGGTTCATGTCGCGGGTCTGCGGCGACGGCTGCGCACCCCGCGCCGCGAGTTCGGCGCGCACCGCCGCGAAGAACTCCTTGGGCAGCGCGCAGATGAACCGCGGCCAGGTGTAGCGCGCGTTCCAGGTGCGGTGAATCTCGGTGACCCACTTGTTCGGCGGGGTGTAGTCGGTGCCGACGGGCAGCAGCACGTTGCGGGTCAGCGCGACCTTCTTCAGCGCCGTGAACAGCTCGACGGTCTGCTCGATCGCCTCCTCCAGCGTGGGCGCGGAGTCCATCCACCAGCCCGCCGCGTAGTGCGCGGGCATGTAGTGGGTGAGCAGTCCGCGCCCGGACGGGGCGATCCACTCGAACTCGCTGGCGAACTGCATCCGCGTCGGGTCGCCGCCGCCGGCCATCGGCCCCCACTGGTGGTGCGGGCCGCGCGCCCACGAGCTCGACGTCAGCCCGGCGTCGGCGGCCATTCCCGGGAACTGCGGGTCGTGGCCGAACGCGTCGAGCTGCCAGGCCGTGGCCGGGGCGGCGCCCAGTACGTCGCGCTGAAACCCGATGCCGTGCACGAAGTTCCGGATCGTCGTCTCCGGACTGGTCAGGTTGGTGTTGGGTTCGTTGTAGGTGCCGCCCATGATCTCGACGCGGCCCTCGGCGAGGAAGCGGCGTAGGTCGTCGCGCTCCTCGGGGTGGGTGTCCCAGAACGGTTTGAGGTAGTCGACCTCGGCCAGCACGAACTTGTATTCCGGTTCGCGGCGCGCCATTTCGAGGTGTGCGCGCACCAGGTCGAAGCCGTTGGTCTGACGGCAGCGGCCCGGCGGGTCCTCGGTCCAGACGCTGGTGTAGGCGGCCTGGGTGTTCCACCAGACCGGGTCGTAGTGGAAGTGGCTGACCATGAACATGGTCCAGCCGGGTTCGGCGACGACGAACTCGAACGGGGTGAGCGTGTCGCTTGTGCCCACCCGGGCTTGCCGCCGCTGCCCGACGACCGGATCGGCCACCGCGACGGGCACCTCCACGGTGCCGCTGGTGTCCACCGCATCGGCGTGGCCGGTCAGCCCGTCGCCGTCGATGCGGACCTCGCCGGGCCCGTCGTCGTAGTGCACACGCACGATCTGCAGCGGGGCGTCAGCAGGCCCGACGAACAGCTCCGTCGACTCCGCCCCGATGACCCGCACCTTCTCAACCCTACGTGCCGAGCGCCCCGGAACACGCCACGTCCGCGATCAGGGCCCGGTGGTCGCTGATCGGCAGGTCCACCGCCCGGCACGACGACACGCACAGGCTCGGGTCGTCGGTGAGGATGTGATCGAGCTGACGGTCGGGCCCGGTCGACGGGAACGTCAATCCCGACGCCAGCGAACGCAATCCGGTCCACCGCCGCACCGGTGCGGGCAGCATGTTCAGGTCGCCCATCAGCACCCGCGGCGACGCGAATCCGGAGAGATCGCGCATCAGCCGGCGCAGCTGCAGGCGGTTCCACCCCGGCACGAACGACAGGTGGGTGTTCGCGACGGTCAACCGGCCGAGCGGGGTGTCGAGCACGCCGACCACCGCCGCACGCGGTTCCTCGTTGACGATCTGCACACGCCCCGGCCCCGGCAGGTACATCGGGAACGGCGCCGGGATCCGCGGCAGCCGCAGCACCTGCCAGGTCTCGGCGGGGTAGCGCGACAACAGCGCGATGCCGTAGGCGGCGGTGCCGGGTTGTTCGTCGCCGGTGGCGGCCATCCAGGTGGCGCCGGGGGTGCCGGAGATGGCGGCGACGAAGCGGTGGCTGACGGCGCCCATCGCCTCGGCGGCGACGGCGGTCAGGTCGGCGCGTCCCGAGCGTTCCTGATCCAGGTCGACCTCCTGCAGCGCCAGCACGTCGGGGTCCAGCGACCGCACCGCCGCGACCAGTCGGTCGCGGTGCACCACCCCGTCGTGGACGCTGCGCCCGTGCAGGATGTTGAAGGTGGCCAATCGCAGTCGCATGGGTACTTGACTACCCATAACGACAGGAGTGCCCGTGCCCCAGACACACACGGCCGCCAGAAACGACGATCTGCGCGACGCGCTCAAACGCGCGGCCTCGGCGCTGCGGGCCCAGGGCCCGGACTTCGCGCTGGCGGGCAGCTACGCGCTGTGGGTGTTCGGCGGTCCCGAGCCCGTGCACGACGTCGACTTCGTCGTCGCCGAACCCGACACCGAGAAGGCGGCCGAGACGCTGGAGGAGGCGGGGTTCCGCATCGAGCGCACCCCCGAGGACTGGCTGTTCAAGGCGTGCGTCGAGGACGATTTCGTCATCGACGTGCTGCACCGGCTCAACGGTGTCCCGGTGGACAAGCAGACGATCGTCGCCGCCGAGGAGCTCGACGTGCTCGCGATCCGGATGCGCGTGCTGGCGCCGACGGAGGTACTGCGCGAGAAGCTGCTCTCGCTCAACGAACACCACTGCGACTTCGCCGCGCTGCTGCCCGCCGTGCGTGCGGTGCGCGAGCGGCTGGACTGGGAGCGGATCCGCGCCGACACCGCCGACAGCCCGTTCGCGGCGGCGTTCCTGGTGCTGGTCGAGCGGCTGAGCCTCACCGACTGACGCTGCGCTGGAGCCGTTCGGCGACGGTGGCCACCGCGCGCACCACCTCCGGCGGGGACAGCACCTCGAAGTCGCAGCCGACGGTGGCGAAGTAGAACACCATGCGTTCGGGGTCGTCGGCGCCGGCGGTGACGATGCAGGTGTGGTCGCTCTCGCCTTCGATCGTCACCGACGCTGGTGAGAAATGCTGGGCGACAACGTGTTCTGGAGCGTAAAAGCGCACCCGCGCGGCGTAGCGGTACGGCGAGGTGCTGATCGAGTGCTGCACGTAGGTCGCGGCGTCGGGCGCCTCGCGCGGGGTGAACGTGGTGCCGAGCGCGCGCACGTCGGCCATCCGGTCCAGCCGCAGGCTGCGCCAGTCCCGTCTGTCGCGGTCGTAGACCAGCAGGTACCAGCGCCGCCCGGTGGTGACGAGCTGGTAGGGCTCGAGCCGGCGCTGGCTGGTGTTGCCGCGGACGTCGACGTAACCGGTGGCGACGTGTTCGTGGTCGCGGCAGGCCCGGGCCAGGGTCATCAGCACGTCGGGCGCGACGGGGGTGTCCGACGACGACGCCAGCGTGACGGTCGTGTCGTGCACGGCGGACACCTGGGCGCGCAGCCGCGCCGGCATCACCTGGTCGAGCTTGCTCAGCGCGCGCAGCGCGGATTCGCCGACGCCGGCCACGCTGCCGCCGGCGGCCAGCCGCAGGCAGACGGCCATCGCGACGGCCTCGTCGGGGTCGAGCAGCAGCGGCGGGAGCGCGGCGCCCGCGCCCAGCTGGTAGCCGCCGCCGTGGCCCTTGCTGGCGTGCACGGGGTAGCCGAGGTCGCGCAACCGCTCGATGTCGCGGCGCACGCTGCGGGTGGTGACGCCGAGCCGTTCGGCCAGTTCCTCACCGGTCCACACCCGCCGGGACTGCAGCAGCCCGAGCAGCTGCAGCACGCGGCTCGTCGTCTCCGACATAGCCGCAGACTGCCACACTCAGCGGACAGGTTCAGTCCCTTGACTGCGGCGCTTGCGCAGCCACCCGGTGACGACGGCCGCGATCAGCCCGAACAGCACCAGCGCCAGCCCCGCCGCGGCGGACAGCACGCCGCCGACCAGCGCGGCCACCCCGACCTCGTCGCCGACGCCGAAGGTGTCCGCGTCGGCGCCGCTGCACCGGAACGTGTAGTCACCGGGGCGGTCGGGGTTGACGGCGTAGGCCGCCTGCCACTGGTTGAGGACCATGCTGCCCCGGTACGGCTCGACCGCGAGCCGCTGACCCGCGGCGTCGCTGACGACGCAGCGCACCCGCTGGCTGCCGGCGATCGAGGCGCCGGAGATGTAGATGACCTTGCGGCCCCGGCGACCAGGTAGACGGTGGTCGACTCGCCGGAGCCGAAGGTGTTCTCGCTCGGCGGCTGGGCGCCGAGGGACCCGACCACGGCCGTGATGCCGAGGCCGATCAGCAGCACGCCGACGACGGCGAGCGCCACGCCGAGCAGGTACCACTGCTTCTTGGGCGGCGGCTTGGGTGCGGGCGGGCGGTACGCCGGATACGCGGGGTACGCCGGATATCCGGGGTAGGACGGGTACGGGTAGGGGGCGGATTCCTCCGGATAGGGCTGCGGTTCGTCCCGCTGCTCATCGGTCATCCGGACCTCCCCTGACATGCGGCTCTGCAGTCGAGGGTAGCCCCGGCAAGTCATAGGACCGGAACTGTCCTCTATGGCTGACACGCTCAATGGCGTGACCATCACCGACGAGCTCGCAGAGCAGATCGACTTCCACTGGACCCGGTTCCTGCGCCCGCGCCTGCAGGGCCTCACCGACGACGAGTACGTCTGGCAGCCGGTCCCGGACTGCTGGACGGTGCACCCGGACGGCTCGGTCGACTTCGCCGATCCGGAGCCCACGCCGGCGCCGTTCACGACGATCGCGTGGCGGCTCGCGCACGTGATCGTCGGGGTGTTCGCGATGCGCAACCACAGCCACTTCGGCGCACCGCCGGCGAGTTACCAGACGTGGCGCTACGCGACTGACGCGGCGACCGCGCTGCGTCAGCTCGACGAGCAGTACGGCATCTGGATCGACGGGGTGCGCGGGTTGAGCGCGGATGACCTCAATCGACCGTGCGGTCCGGCCGAGGGCCCGTACGCTGACTACCCGATGCTGGCGCTGGTGCTGCACATCAACCGCGAGTTCATCCATCACGGCGCGGAAATCGCTTGTATCCGAGACCTTTACGTCCACACCAACAACCGAAAGGGACAGTGACGATGCCCGGACTTCCTTCTCCTGCCGCCGACGAGCGCCAGACGCTGATCGAGTTCCTCGCCTTCCAGCAGAACGCGTTCTTCTCGGTCGCCTACGGGTTGACCGACGAGCAGGCCCGGTCGACGCCGTCGGTGAGCGCGCTGTCGATCGGCGGGCTGGTCAAGCACGCCGCGGGTGTGCAGAAGGGCTGGACGGACCGGCTCGTCGCGGCGCCGGACTTCCCGCCGCGCGACGAGCGCCCGATCGAGGAGATCATGGCCGACCACGCCGATCAGTACGTGATGCGTGAGGACGAGACGCTGGCCGGCCTGCTGGATCAGCTGCGCGCCCAGAACGAGGCGACCCTGCGGGCGCTGCGTGAGGTCGACCTGTCCACGCCGGTGCCGATCCCGCACGAGGTGCCGTGGTTCCCGCAGGACATCGACCACTGGAACGCCCGCTGGGTCGCGATGCACCTGATCGAGGAGCTGTCCCGGCACGCCGGCCACGCCGACATCATCCGCGAATCCCTCGACGGCGCAACGATGTACGAGCTGATGGCGGCCAACGAGGAGTGGCCGGAGACCGACTTCATCAAGCGCTGGCGCCCGGCGACGGTCGGCTGAGTCGCTTAACGGGTTGATCGCTTGCACTATTTGCGAGTGATCAACCCGTTAAGCCGTTTTCGCGCCCCGGCCTCGGCACACCGCGAGACACCCGAATGTCTCTCCGCCAAGCTTGCAGCGACAAAGTCGCTCACCTACTACCGCGGCGCCCAGCTTCAGCGACACTGTCGCTCCA
Organism: Mycolicibacterium phlei; assembly: GCF_001583415.1. Next base: position 1,271,588 of record NZ_CP014475.1, on the reverse strand, counting down.
AGGTTGGCAGAGAGACATCCGCACCTCCCGGCGCGGCAGCCCGCACCTCCCGGCGCGGCGGCCCGCTACTCCTCCGAGGCGCTCCAGCGGGGGTTCATCCGCATCGCGTACATCGCCATGATCACCTCGGCGATGCTCTGCGGACTGGTCAGCGTGCGGCCGGTGAGTTCGTGCAGTCGGCGCAGTCGGTAGCGCACCGTGTTGGCGTGACAGTGCAGAGCCTTGGCCGCGGCCTCGGCGGATCCGCCGTGCGCGAAGTACGCGCTGAGCGTCTCGAGCAGCATCTCGCGGTCGTCGTCGGGCAGCGCGGTCAACCGCCCGAAGACCTCCCGCATCAGCCGTGTCGCCTCGCCGGGCGCCCGCGCGAGCAGCGCGTTGAGCGGGCTGGCCTCGAACTCGTTGACCTCGGCGCGGTCCGGGCCCAGCGCGGCCATCGCGGCGCGGGAGAGTTCGAGTGAGCGGGGCGAGTCGGTCAGCGACCGGTACGACGGGCTGACGCCGGTGGGACCGGTGGCCACCTCACGCAGGATCTCAAGGGCCACCTCGTGGTCGCCGGGACGGACCGCCACCACGCCTTCGAGCAGCGCCGGCGTCGACCGCCAGGCCGACACCACCCCTTTCGCCGCCAGCGCCGCCTCGAATGGCGGGGCGCCGCCCTCGGCCGCTCCGCCGATGTCGGCGACGACGACCACGTACTCCGCGTCCGGCGGTAGTCCGAGTATCGCGGCGGCCCGTACCGGGTCGGCGCCCGGCGCCGTGCAACCGGACATCACCGCCTCGACCATGGCCGCGCGCTGCTCGCCGAATGTTCCGCTCACCTCCGCGCTCGCGGCCCGGTACGCCTCGGCCACAGCAACCGAGCGTGCGTCGATCAACTGCCAGATCCTGGACGTCGCGGACAGCATCGTCGCGGTCTCGATGTCGCACTTCTCCTGTAAAGCCCTCGCCAGCAACCCTTCCCATAGTCGCGACAGCGCGATGTGCACTTCGCGGAGCACATCCGACAGCGGCAGCCCTTGATGTGCACGACGGATTCCGATGGCGCGGGCCGTCGACGGGTCCGGATCCGTGTCCGGATCGGTGACTATGGCGAGGAATGCGTGTGCGTGATCGCTGATCGACGACCGCAGATCGTCGGCGGGGACGATCTGCGCGTCGCGGTACAACCGGATCCGTTCAGTGAGTGTCGTGTAGACCTCGTCGAGGAGATCCGGTATCTGAGCCCGCATCCATGGCGCTAGGTCCGCCCTCATACAAACGGTCATACCTTACCGCTTTCAGCAAATTCAATATCGCGGCGCCCCAGCGGCGAGAAGTGATGGTCCTGCCGAACCGAGCCACCATCGGTCGACCGCGCACCGCGATGAACGAAGTTTGGACGCGGATCCCACCCGACGCACCGCCTGGCAAATGCCTTACAGGGTCCAAGTGTTGACATATCTCCGAAATCCGTCAAGCGGAGAGACATGCCGCAATCGCGTCGAAGACCCCTTCGCCCCGCCCCTCGAGAAGTCCACCTACCGCGCTCACGGGGACACCCCGCGCTTAACTAACGCTTCCGAAAATACAACCTTAAGCACGCTTTTTGCATCCCGCAAGAGGTACGTGCCCGCAGCCCGGGCCATTGCCGACCCCCCGCCGGGACACACTTGCCACACGCCTGTACCACCTACTTGAGATAGTCCTCACACGATCACGCAATTGCCCGCATTGCCGCCCACCCCGGCGATTCGTGGCAACGATCTTGAATTCACCATCCCGACGCCGTAACGCAGGCCGGCCGCCCGCCGAAATACCTGGAATCACCTGAACCGGCCCGCCTCCCCCACCCGCCGACCCACCCGCATCCTGGAGAGTTGGCAAACTTCTCCCGATAGCACCCCGCGACCCGCTGCCCGACCGGCCCGGCGAGGCGCCCCCGGTCGACCACCCCTGCCCGAACTGAGCGGCGCCGAATTGGATTGCCTATCCGTGGGTTTCGTCACAAGCGGCATGCACGCCGCTTCCCGCGGCATCCGCGGACCGATACGATCCGCTGGCATTGAGGATTCGCCAAATCCACTGATGCCCAAGGAGGCTGACCGATGTCGGCGTCGTTTGCCGAGCGCCTGAACCGGCTCTTCAACGTCGTGTGTCCGCCCGGACGCGGGCCGTACACGTCGGCTGAGGTGGTCAAAGCCCTCAATCAGCAGGGCTTCTCGATATCGGCGCCGTACATGTCCCAGCTGCGCTCCGGTAAGCGTGGCCGGCCCTCGCTGGCCACCATCAGGCAGCTGGCGGCCTTCTTCCGCGTCGACCCTGCGTATTTCCTCGACGACGACTATTACGAACGCATCAGCGCCGAGCTCACCGTCCTGGAGGCCATGCACGACGACGGTCTGCGCCGCATCGCAAACCGGGTGTGCGGGCTGTCGCCCGCCTCCCAGCTCGTGCTGGTGGAGACCATCGAGGAGCTGCGTCGCCGGGAGAACCTCGACTCGGTGAGTTCCCCGTCAGGCAGCCACAACTCGCCGCTACGCGAGCAGAGCGTCCAGTAGGGCGGGGTAGGTCTTCTCGGCGTCGTGGTCGCTGACGACGCGCTCGCGCGCCCGCGCCACCATCGAGTCCACCTCCGGTCCGCCGGCCAGCACCCGTCGCAGCGCCTGCGCGAGCGCGTCCGCGTCACCGACCGGCACCAGCACGCCCGCACCGTCGCGCAGCAGCCAGGCACAGCCCCCGTGGTTGGTACCGACCACCGGCACCCCGACGCTCATCGCCTCCAACGCGACCAGCGGGCCGGCCTCCGGGGAGGTGCTGGCGCTGACCAGCGCGTGCCAGCGCCGCATCGTGGCGATCGGGTCGACGTGCCCGAGGAACGCCACGCGTCCGGCGAGCGCGGGCTGGGACGCCGTCTCGCGCAGCTCCTGCGCGTAGGCCTGGTCGCCGTCGAACACCGGGCCGGCGAGCTCGCAGTGCACGCCGGGCACCTTCGTCAACGCCTCCAGCAGCACCCGGTGCCCCTTCCACCCGGTCAGCGCCCCCATGATGCCGACGACGGGCGGATCGGCACGCTCGGCCGGATCGCGCATCGGCACGATCGCCACGCCCTGGGGTGACACCGCGGGGTCGACGCCGAGCGGGCGCACCGATTCCGCGGTCACCGGCGACACCGCGACGGCATGCCGAATCGCGCTGCGGCTCAGCCGGATCACCGCGCGCTGCTGGGCGTCGGCGATGGTGTCGTGCACCAGCCAGGACACCCCGCCGGGAATGCGCGCCAGTCGCGCCGCGGGCAGCGCCAGCAGCGAGTTCACCACGACGGGGCAGCCCGGTTCGGCGGCGGCGCGGATCACCGCCGCGGCGCGCCACCAGCGCCGGATCAGTTCGGCGGCGGCCCTCACCCGGGCCGCACCCGACGTGCCGCCGAGGTCGAGTTCGTCGATGCGCCGGTGCTCGACGACGTCCGGTAGCCGCGCCGCCAGGTCGCCGTCCGGGCACACCACCCGCACCCGGTGGCCGCGCGACAGCGCGACGTCGATCAGCCGCAGCAGCATCACCTCGGCGCCGGACACCCGCCCGGCCCGGTTGACGAAGACGATGGTGCTCATGACCGGACCAGCCGCCGCAGCGTCCGCGCGTCGGCGATCCGCAGCGCGAACGCCAACGCGATGAACACCAGCACCGCCCCGACGGCGGCCACCGCCCTTGGCACGCCGCCGAATTCGACGACCAGCGACTCGACCACGCACACCCCCAACCCGAGTCCGGCGATCATGGCCAGCTGTCCGACGGGCATCAGCCCGCGTACCGGCACGGTGCGCACCATCAGGATCCACATGGCGGCCAGCATCACCACCTCGGTCACCACCGTCGCGTAGGCGGCACCGTCGTAGGACAGCCGCGGGATCAGCGCCGCGTTGAGGCCGATGTTGACGGCCAACGCCGCCAGCGCGATCCACGGGTAGCGCCGCTGTCTGTTCGCCGCGACCAGCACCACCAGCACCATCTGGGTCAGACCGGAGAACACCGCGCCGACCAGCAGCCACCGCATCGCGTTGCCGGCCTCACCGAACCGTTCCCCGTAGAGCAGCGCGACGACCGGTTCGGCGGGGCCCCACAGCGCGACGGCGGCCAGCGTGGTGAGCAGTGCGACGGCCACCATCGCGGCGCGGGTGCGGCTGCGGAACTCGTCGGTGAAGTGCGGCCAGGCGGCGACCAGCAGGGTGGCGACGGGTGTGGTCACCGCCAGCACGCCGTAGGCCACCAGGTCGGCGAACTTGTAGGCGATCGAGTAGAACCCGACGGATGCGAAGGTGTCGAGCTTGCCGAGCATCAGCACGTCGACCTTCGACAGCAGGGTCACGATCCCGAAGCCGATGCTGAGCGGCACCGCCTCCACCAGCATCTCCTTCCACAACCGCAGCTGCGGCATCCGGTTCAGCCGCAGTCCGAGCCAGCCGCGCCGGATGCCGACGAACTTCCATGTCCCCGCGACGATCTCGTTGACGATCGCGGGCAGGATGAAGATCAGCAGCACCGGCATGGTGAACGCGATGGCGATGGTCAGCAGCAGCTGCACCAGCTGCGCGAACGCCTCCGCCACCGCCACCTTCACCATCTTCAGCCGGCTCTGGTAGAGCACCGACAGCGCGTGGCTGGGTGTCGCGATCACCACGACCAGCCCGGCCAGCGCGGTCACCCACAGCACCCGGGCCGGATAGCCCATCACGGCGACGTAGCCGAGGGCGACGGCGTAGCCGACCAGGCCCAGCAGCGCCCGCAGATAGACGAAAGAGCTGCTCACCAGCTCTCTTTCGTCGTCGTCACCGGTCAGCAGCCGGGCCAGCACGACGCGGCCGACCTGCAGGTCGGTGACGATCGACATCATGCCGAGCAGCCCGAAGACGAACGAGTAGACACCCCAGTCGGTGGGCGAGAGCAGTCGGGCGATCAGCACGGTTCCCGACCAGCCCATGACCGCCACCGCCAGCCGGCTGAGCAGCATGGCGACGGTGTTCTTGGCGGCCTCGCGGTGCTGGGTGGCGTGGTCGACGTCGTGCGCCGCGGTGGTGTTGTGGGCGGTGGTCGTCATCGCACCCCGCTGCAGGTCCGCGCGGGCAGTGGCCGTCGCCCCTCCGGTGCGGTGACGCCGAAGTCCCGGGCCGCCACCTCGGCCAGGTACCGCCGGGTGTAGTTCTGGAAGTCGCGTTCGAGCAGCGCGTGGTCACCGGACGGGGCGACGGCGACGGTCGGGCGCCACTCCCGTTCGCTGAGCCGCGCGACGGACTGGTTGCCGCGCTGGGTTTCGAACCACGCGTAGTCGTCGGGTGAGAGCACGATGTCGACCGACGACGTCTTGTCGCGCAGCGGTTTGAGCAGCACCTCGGGCACCTGCGTCAGCCCGAGCCGTCCGAGCTGCAGCCACAGCGGGTACGGCAGTGTCCGTCGCACCACGGTCTTGAACACCTCCCAGATCCTGCGCTTGGTGGGTGAGGACGGCCGTGCACCGGGCTCCGGGGTGGTCAGGCCGAGCAGCGACTCCAGCCCGAAACTCAGTTGCCGTACCGAGTAGACGATCGCGTTGACCAGCACCACCGATCTCGCCCCGGACACCAGGGCGCCGTAGGCCGAGCTCCACGCGCCCGAGCACAGCCCGGTCATCATCAACCGCTCCGGCGGCGTTCCGGTCGCCGAGATGGCCTGGCGGATGTCCTCTTTGGTGGTCTTCGAGTAGATCGGCGCGAAATCCGGTGTGGCCAGCCCGGTCTCGCCGGTGCCGCGGCGGTCGTAGCGGATCACCTCGACGCCGCGGCCGGCCAGTTCGCGGGCGGTCTCGACCCAGACGCGGCCGGGGCCGACGCGGTGCTGGGCGGCGGTGTTGTGGATGAGCAGTGTCGGACCGTCGGCGGCGCCGGCGGACGCGGTGGTGCGGATCGCGAAGAGCCGGTGGGGGCCGAGTTCGTCGATCTCCTCCACCAGCGCGGTGCCGTCGGAGAGCGTGGCGACGATGGCGGTCCTGCGGATCACCGGGGTCACGGCGACGCGGGTGGTCGGCATCCGCGCGTCCAGCCATGCGGTGATCGCGTCGATGGTGCCGACCGGGATCTTCACCACGAAACTCGGCGGCTCCACGAACTCCGCCTGACCGCTGACCTCCAGCAGCGTGGTCCGCGCGCAGTCCTGCAGGTCGACGCGCACCGACTCGGCTCGGTCGGGCCGGGCCAACGCCAGCACCTCGCGGTCGGACACCGCGGGCAGCCGCAGCCGTTTGATCTCGGCTGCGGCCGCGGACGACAGGTCCAGACCCGGGATCGGCTCGCTGTCGTCGTGACCGTCGGTGTTCCCCTGCGCGTCCCCCAGCATCATCCGGTACAGCGTCCGCTGCTCGCGCAGATACCTGCGCCCGCTGGTCACCGGATCCCACAGCACCAGATGCGAGATGTCGGACGCCGACGCGCGCAGCGCACCGAGCAGCGCGCCCATCCGCAGCCCGACCAGGCCCACCGACGGCACCCCGCTGGCGCGCAGGTAGGCCACCGCCTCGTCGACGCTGTCCAGGAAGTCGCCGACCGCGGTGTCGCACCCCTGGTCGGCCGACGAGTCGCCGGTGCCCCGGTAGTCGAACCGCAGCACGGCGAAGCCCGCCTCACACAGTTTCTGCGCCAGCAGCTTCAGCCCGCCGTAAGTGTCGACGTGTTCCTTGCCCAGCGGCGGGCAGATCACCACGCCTGCGCGCGCCTGTCCCCCGGAGGGCACGTGCACGACCCCGAACAACGGTGCGGACTCTGGACCGAACCAGGTCGGCTGCCCGGCCACCCCCGCCGTGCGCGGAGATGCCGGTGACGGCTGTCGTCGACTCAGCATCATTTGCCCTCCCCCGTCGGCTGATTCGCGCGACTTGGCCGGCCGCAGAAAACACCGGCCTGTTGATCCGGACGTCGTTCACGATACCCGCAGACCCGTCGAATAGTTAGCTGGAATTGCTCACAAATGACGGGTACAGCGGCGGTCCGACTGCCACGAAGGCCGCCCGGACGCAGGTCGTCCGTATTGTCGGACACCACTATCAAAGCTGGCCTTTTCGCCAAATACCTTGGCTGTACCGCCATTTGTTGGCTTAGTCACGCTCAGCGTGACGGAATGGATGAGCTCGCGGTTGCGCCGTTAGCGTCGGCTCCACTTCCCGCCGCACACATCGTTGCTGCGCCCCTCGCTAGGAGGTGTGAGTTGCTGGACATCGCCGCGACCACCGAAGCCCGCCCCACGAAGGCACCCGCGGGCACCCCGACCGTGGTCCATGTCTCCGAGTCGTTTGCCAGCGGCACGGCTTCGGCGATCCTCGACTACGTCCGCAATTACCCTGAGGCACAACATCATCTGGTTTACGCCCTGTGTGACGTCGCCAAGCTGGACCCGACCGGGATCGACTGCTTCGCGTCGATGACGCCGATGCCCGAGGGCACGCTGGCCCGGATCCGCTTCCTGCGCAGGCATCTGCGGAGTTTCGGCGACGACGTCATCGTGCACGCGCACTCCAGCTGGGCGGGCCTGTACGTGCGCACCGCGATCGCCAGGACCAGGCGCCGCCGGGTGATGTACACCCCGCACTGCTACGCGTTCGAGCGCTCGGACGTCAGCGCACCCGTGCGCGCCGCGTTCCGGACGGTCGAGTGGCTGCTGTCGTTCAACACCACGGCCTTCGGCGCCTGCTCGCCACGGGAGGCGCAGTTGTCGCGCTGGCCGGGCAGCCGGGCCCGCGTCGTCGCGGTGCCGAACGTGCAGCCCGCCGGAATCACGCAGCGCAGCCGGGATTTCGACAGCCGACCGCTGCGGGTGGTGTGCAACGGCCGGCTGGGTCCGCAGAAGGACCCGGAGTTCTTCGCCCGCGCGATCACCGCCGCCCGCGAGGTGCTACCCGACATCACCGGGGTGTGGGTGGGCGGCGGCGACCCCGACGCGGTCGACCTGCTGCGCCGCGCCGGGGTGGAGGTCACCGGCTGGCTGCCCCGCCACGAGGCGCTCGAGGTGATGGCCTCCTGCGATCTCTACCTGCACACCGCGGCGTGGGAGGGCTTCCCGATCGCGATCCTGGAGGCCGCCGGGCTCGGCCTGCCGGTGGTGTCGCGGCGCCGCCCGTACACCGAGGGCGTCGGACTGCCGGTCGTCATCGACGAGCCGGACGAATTCGCGCAGGTGATCGTCGATCTCAGTGCGGATCGCGCGCTGGACCGGCTGCGCAAGGGTGTCGCCGACGCGCTGTCCGAGCACACCGGCACCCACCAGCGGGCGGCGCTGCGCGAACTGTACGGGCGGGCGCGATGATCCACGTCAACGGCAAGTGGCTGGCGCAGCGGCTGACCGGCACCCAGCGCTATGCGTCGGAGGTCGTGCGCGCGATCATCGCGCTGGACACCGCCGACCTGGTGGTGCACGTCCCAGCTGACGCACAGGTCCCGGAGTGGCTGAGCCACCCGCGGGTCCAGGTCCGCAGGTCGAAGGCGAAAGGCGTTGTCTTCGAGCAGTTCTATCTGCCGGTCGCCACGCGCGGTGAGCTGCTGCTCAACTTCGCCGGGCCCGCGCCGCTGCTCAAGCGCCGTCAGCTGGTCACGATGCACGACGCGACCCCGTTCCGCTTCCCGCACACGTTCCGCCGGTCGTTCGTGCTGTTCTACCTGGTGGCCTACGCGCTGCTGGGGCGTTACGCGCGGCGGCTGGTGACGGTGTCGCACTTCAGCGCGGCCGAACTCGAGTCGGTGCTGCGGATCCCGGCGGACCGGTTCGTGGTGGCCGGGTGCGCCGCCGACAACCTCGCCGAGATCACCCCGGTGCGCCCGGAGCTCGAGCTCGACGGCCCGTTCTACCTGGTGGTCGGCACCCTGGCCAAGCACAAGAACCTGGAGGCGACGGTCGAGGCGATCGCCGCGTCGGGCCGCACGATCGTGGTGGTCGGGGCGTCGGGGCATCAGCGGGTGTTCAGCGAGGCGTCACCGCTGAGCCGAAACGCGGTGATCGCCGGCCGGCTGTCCGACGCCGAGCTGGCCTGGCTGTACCGCAACGCCCGCGCGCTGGTCTTCCCGTCGCGTTACGAGGGATTCGGCATCCCGGTGCTGGAGGCGCAGTCGCTGGGCTGCCCGGTGGTCACGTCGAACGCGGCCTCGCTGCCCGAGGTGGCCGGCGACGGCGCGCTGTTCTTCGATCCGACCGACCCGGCGCGGCTGCCCGCCCTGCTGGACCGGTTGGAGTCCGACGCCGACCTGATCGAGGAGCTGCGCGCCCGCGGCCGCGACAACGCGCGCCGCTACACCTGGGCGGACTCGGCGCGCACCATCCTCAAGAGCCTTGACTGACCGCCCGGCGCAGCACCGCCACGGTCGCCATCGCGTGACAGTCGGTGTGCGACAGCGACACGCTGGTCTGCAACCAGCCGTGCCGGTGTGCGTGCTCGGCGACCAGTCCGGTCAGCGCCAGCGTCGGCAGGTCACCGGCGCGCAGCACCGCGATGTCGGTCAGCGGCATCGGCGCCGCCGGATCGGCGAAGGCCTTGATCACCGCCTCCTTGGCGGCGAACCGTGCGGCCAGCCGTTCGATCCGGTTCGCCCCCAGGCACTCTCGCACCTCGTCGGCGGTGTACACCCGGCGCAGGAACCGGTCGCCGAACCGCTGCAAGGAGGTCGCGATCTCGTCGAGGGCCACCACGTCGCAGCCGACGGCGACCTCACAGCCCACGGCCGCGAGTTCGGAGTCGAACGGGCCCGTCACGCCTCGACCAGGCCGGACAGCGCGGTGACGATGCTGCGCACGGTCGAGAACGTCTCCTTCTTCAGCAGCTCGTCGGGGAACTCGACGTCGAACTCCTCCTCGAGGGCGAGCATCACGTTCACCGACGCATGCGAGGTCAGCCCGAGCGCGTACAGGTCGGCGTCGGCAGCAACCTGGGTGGCATCGGCCACCCGGCTGTTCGCGGCCAGAATCTCGCGGACCTTCTGCTCCATATCGCCGATCCTTCTCATCGGTATCCGGTTGCGGTCTCTTACTTTACAGCAAACGATGCTGTTACATCGACCGCGGAAGCTCTCAGCACGGATATGATCTTCAGCAACGAAGTGCTCGAAACTGGCAAACCGCAGGAGGTTCCGTCGATGACCGAGACCCTCGATGCCGCGCGGCGCGCCTTCCGCGACCGGCTGATCGACGCGGGCCTGCTGGTGCCGATGGGCATCGACGGTCTCTACGGTCGCGGCGCGGTGTTCGAGCAGATCGTCGAGGCCGTGGACGCCGCGATCCGCCGCGCCATCACGAGCACCTACCCGACGCCGCCGCGGGTCCTGCGGTTCCCGCCGGTGTTTCCCCGTGAGGCGTTCGAGAAGACCGACTACATCGCGTCTTTCCCGCATCTGACCGGCGCGGTGTCGACGTTCACCGGTGACGACCGCGCGCACCGCGCCCTGCTGGCGGACCGGGCGGCCGGCGAACCGTGGGACGGCCACCTGAACCCGGCGGGCACGATGCTGGTCTCGGCGGCGTGTCATCCGTGCTACGCGACGCTGCCGAGCTCACTGCCCGGCGAGGGTGAGCTGCTGGACATCTACGGGTACTGCTTCCGCCATGAGCCGGCGATCGACCCGGCGCGTATGCAGGCGTTCCGCATGCACGAGATCGTCTGTGTGGGAACACCGCAACAGGCGCAGTCACACCGGGACCGCTGGGTCGAGCGCGCCGAGGAGGTGCTGACCGAGCTCGGCCTGGACGCCACCGCGACCCCGGCCAACGATCCGTTCTTCGGCCGTGCGGGCCGGCTGCTGGCGGCCGGTCAGCGGGACGAGGGCCGCAAGACCGAGCTCGTGGTGCAGCTCTACGGCGATCTCGACGACGGCACCGCCGTCGCGTCGGCCAACTGTCACGGCGACCATTTCGGCGCCACGTTCGGCATCACCGTCGACGGTGCCACCGCGCACAGTGCCTGCGTCGGATTCGGCATGGAGCGCATCGCGCTGGCGTTGCTGCGAACCCACGGATTCGACACCGGCCGGTGGCCGTCGGGCGTCCGCGCCTACCTCAACGACTAGTCCGCAGCGTACCGATCCGGCTGGGCGCCAGCGTAATTCACGGTTCAGTCAACCCCGTCCCCTGTCGGTGGCAACAACTCTGACTGTTTGCCCGACTATTTCCGTCGGGAAGGTTGTACCCCCTGCTTGTGATTGCTGTCTCGATGATCTTGTACAGACCTTCGCTACCCAGCCCCGCTTTGCAAGTATTTGCTCGACACATTTCGGGCAAACGAGGGGGCAGGGGTAGAGATGACCACACTTCCGTCTGACACCGTTGATCTGCGTGCCGCCGCGCCCACCCGACGGCCCGCCGCTGTGACCCCGCGCAGCGAATGGAAACGTCGGCACGCCAAGCGAACTGCGGTCGTGGACAGCGCCGCGGTGCTGGCCGCCACGCTGCTGGCCAACAGCATCACCTTCACGCTGGGCACCGACGTCTCGCTGGCCGTCCAGGCCGTTTCGAGCGCCTTCGTCATCGCGGCGTCGCTGTTTGCGCTGGCGGCATGCCGGTCGCGCGACCTGTCGATGCTCGATGTCGCCGCCGAGGAGAACCGCCGGGTCGCCAAGGCGGTCGGCACCGCGTTCGCCTCCGGCGCCGCCATCCTGCTCGCCGCGGCCGCTGTGGGCTTCTGCCCGCAGGTCTGCACGGTCATCGAGTCCGACACCACCCGGCTGTTCGTGCCGATCGTCTTCACCGGCACACTGCTCACCCTGCTGACCGGTCGCTACCTGATGCGCCGCGATCTGGCCAACCGCCGCGCCAACGGCGAGGGCATGACCCGCATCGTCGTTCTGGGCAACGAGGATTCGGCGACCCGGTTCTGCGACTCGCTGTGCAGGCACGCGGCCATCGGGTACGACGTCGTCGGCGTGTGCATCCCCGACTTCACCGGCGACCTCGACGCGACGGTGCCCACCGCGCTCGGCGCGCTTCCGGTGCTCAGCGACCACGCGTCGATCGCGCTGGCGCTGCAGGTGACCGGCGCGGACGCCGTCGTCGTCACCTCGGCCGAGGAGCTCGGCCCCGACCGGATGAAGACACTGGAGTGGACGCTGCAGGACCTGGACGTCGAACTGCTCGTGGTGCCTGGCCTGGCCGACACCGTGCGCGAGCGGATCACGCTGGGCCACATCGACAATGCGCCGATCATGCATGTCAAGCGGCCGCGGTTCGAAGGCCCCGCCGCCGTCGTCAAGCGGGCGTTCGACCTGGCGTTCGGCACCCTGGCGCTGCTGGTGGCGCTGCCGGTGATGGCCGTTGTCGCGGTGGCGATCAAGCTCGACGACGGCGGTCCGGTGATGTTCCGCCAGACCCGGGTGGGCCTGCACGGCAAGCCGTTCCGAATCTTCAAGTTCCGCACCATGATCGTCGACGCGGAGGCCAGAAAGGACGACGAACGCAAGGGCGCCGACCAGGCCGGGGTGTTCTTCAAGTCCGCCAACGACTCCCGCATCACCCGCGTCGGCCGGGTGCTGCGCAAGACCAGCCTCGACGAGCTGCCGCAGCTGTTCAACGTGCTCGGCGGGTCGATGAGCATCGTCGGCCCCCGCCCGCTGGTGCCGGGCGAGGGCAGCTCGGTCCCGTACTTCCTGCAGCGCCGCGCCCTGCTCAAGCCCGGCATGACCGGTCTGTGGCAGATCTCGGGCCGCTCCGACGTCTCCGACGAGGAGCGCATCCGCCTCGACCACGCCTACGTGGACAACTTCTCCACCGCGCGCGACCTGATGATCGTCGCCGGCACGGCCACCGCGGTGCTGCAGCGCAAGGGCGCCTACTGACCCGGCCCGGACGCAGCCAGGCAGCACATGAGTTTGCTGTGTTAACATCACAGCACCGCGGACGTGCGGGTTCGCGCTCCCGCGCAACCACCGATTCGACGCCGCGGACAACACGAGGTTGACCCGATGACAGCCCTCAAGCCGGCCGAGCGCGCCGCCACCGGCGGCACCCCCGGCGGTCCCGCGTCCCGGTTCCCCGCCGTCACCCTGTGGTGGCTGTCGCCGGTGGCCGTCACGCTGTTCATCGGCACCGTCGCCGTCGTGCTGACGGCCGCCGTCGGCGACGCCGATTTCCGCCGGTACTGGGACGAGCCCAAGCTCGTCACCACCGAGACGCTGGTGCTGTTCGAGTGCGGCGTGCTCGCGTTCGCGCTGGCCGCGCTGATCGCCACCACCGTGGCGGCGCCGCGCACCGGCCTCACCGGCCCGTGGCCGAACCTGTCCCCCGCGACCGAGCGGCTGCTGCGCCGGGCCAGCACGGTGCTCACAACGCTGACGCTGGCCGGCTACCTCGGCTTCGCGATCGCGATCGCCCGCTCGGGGCTGAGCCTGGCCGAACTGTTCGGCGACGTGGACAACCCGTGGGACGCGCCGGTGAAGATCGCGATCGGCACCATCCCCGGCGTGACCACGCTGACCCAGGTCGGGATGGCCGCCGCGACGGTGTCGTCGGTGCTGCTCGCACAGCGGTTCACCCGCGCCGAGCTGGCCAGACTGGTCACGGTGCTGACGCTGTCGGTGCCGCGCGCCTATATCTACTCCGAGCGGCTGGCGCTGCTGGAGCTGGCCGTGCCCGCCGTCGTCGTCGGCGCGGCGTGGCTGTCGAACCGGTCCCGGCGCCAGCGCGCGATCGCCAAGGCGACGCCGGTCGCGGGGCTGGCGGTGGTCGGCGTGCTGTTCGCGGTGTTCGAGTACTTCCGGTCCTGGCAGTTCTACCGGCAGCGCGGCGACATGTCGTTCTGGGAGTTCGCCGCCAACCGGCTTGCCGGCTACTACGCCACCGCGATCAACAACGGCCAGGTCATCCTCGACCACCTGGCCTTCCCGGGCCGGCTGCCGTTCGACACCCTCGACGCGTTCTGGTCGCTGCAGGGCGTCTACCAGCTGCGGCTCTACGAGGTGCTCGGCGGCCACGACCGGCCGTACGCCAAGAGCGGCGACGAGGAGTCGCCCTACTTCCACGCGCTCGCGCAGGCCGCCAACCCCGAGTTCAACAACCCCAGCGGCTACGTGGCCCCGTTCGTCGACTACGGGCCGGTCGGCGGGCTGATGTTCTTCGCGCTGATCGGCGTGGTGACCGGCCTGCTGTACCGCGCGTTCGCGTCGGGCCACCTCGTCGGGCTGCTGGTCTATCCGTTCGTGTTCACCGGGTTCGTCGAGCTGCCGCGCTACCTGTACTGGTTCCAGGGCCGCTGCACGTACTCCTGGCTCGCGCTGGCGGTGGTGCTGGTGCTGGCCGCGGTGGTGCGCCGCCGGGAGCGTCGGCGCGAGCTGCTCGTGGCCGCGACGGAGTAACCGCGTGGCACAACGGACCCTGCCCCTCGCTTCGGCCCTGGGCACGCTGGCCGCTGCCGTGCTGACCGCCGGCTGCGCCGCCGCACCGCCGCCGGCCGTCCCTGTCGAGGACATGACCGACCGCACCGCCGAACTGCAGGCACGGCTGGACGCGCTGCGCCCGGGCGACACGCTGGAGCTGGACGCGGGCGTCACCTACCCGCACAGCGGGGTGCTGCGGGTGACGGTCCCCGATGTCACGATCGACGGCAACGGCGCGACGCTGCGGGCCACCCGCGACGAGACGTCGGCGGTGCGCATCGAGGCCGACGGTGTGACGGTCACCGACCTCACCCTGGCCGCGCCGCCCGAGGGCATCCGCCGCTACGGCGAGGACCAGCACAAGCTGGTGGTCAGCGGCGACAACGCCACGCTGACCGGCGTCCGGGTGGACGGTTCGGCCGGCGCGGGCGTCTACCTGACCGGCGCGACGAACTTCTCGCTGCGCGACGTCGAGGTCCGCGGCAGCCGCGCCGACGGCGTGCACATGACCGGCGGCAGCGCCTACGGCCACGTCGAGTCGGTGCGGACGTCGCGGACCGGCGACGACGGTGTCGCGGTCGTCTCCTACGACGCCGACGCGGCGCCCTGCCACGACATCGTCGTGCGCGACGTCGAGGTCGACGGCACCACCTGGGGCCGCGGGATCACGGTGGTCGGCGGGGAGAAGGTGCGGGTGTCCCGCTTCACCGTCCGCGACACCAGCTCGGCGGGCCTCTATGTGGCCACCGAGGGGGCGCCGTTCTTCACCCGCTCGGTGCGCGACGTGGTGATGTCGGACGGCACGATCACCGGCGCCAACCACGACACCGACATCGAGCAGGGCGCGGCGCTGGTCTACGCCGGCAATAAGCGGGGCCGCTCGGTGCGCGGCGTGACCATCGCCGACGTGGAGATCGCGGCCACCAGCGCGTCGGCGAAGCGCGACGTGGCCATCGTCGACGAGACCGGCGCCGGAACCAAGGCGCTCGGCGGGATCACGCTGCGCGGCATCCGCCTGACCGGCGACGAGCTCGCGCCGTTCTACACGAACGTGCCGGCCGCCGCGTTCTCCCTGCAGGAGTGGACGCGCGACGGCCGGCCGCTGGAGATCGACCCGCAGTAGGTCAGTTGTTGATGGTCTCGCGCCGGTGCGCGGCGGGGACGTCGTGCGGGCCGGGCAGCGACGCGAAGACGCCGGCGCGGGTGCAGACGATCGCGACCGGCGCGTCGTACTGCGCCATCGCGCGGATCACCGCGGCCAGCTCGGCGACGGTGTCGTGGCCCAGTCGCGCGGCGACGACGATCTGGCCGGCGCGCGCCGCGGCGTCGGGCAGCGCAGGCGAGTCGTGCAGCGCGCCGCCCTCGACGACGGTGATGCCCTCGCGGTCCCGCGGCAGGCCGTCGGCGCGCAGGTCGACCAGCTGGACCGGGCCGTGCTCCTCCCCCGCGTGGGCGAGGTGCTCGGCGACGGCGGTGGTGCCGGACCCGGTCGTCGCGCCGACGACGAGGATCCGGTCGCGGTGCCCGACGGGCAGCTGGGCGTACAGGGCGCGCGCGGCCGCCTCATCGATGCGGTGGCCGTTGACCCGCAGCACCGGCAGCAGCGGGGCGATCCCGGCGTCCACCTGCTCCGGGGAGGTCAGCACGCCGGTGCGGTGCCGCCACAGCAGCGCACCGCCCAGCCCGAGCAGGGCGCCGGCCAGCGCACCGCCGACGGCGCCGAGCAGCCCCAGCGGCAGCGCGCCGCCCTCCTCGACGACGCCCGCCGGCTCCACCACCCACACCGCCGGGTCGCGCTGCAGCTGCACCTTCAGCGAGGTCCGCTGGAAGTACAGCTGGACGAGCTCGTCGGTGGGCTCGTAGGGAACCATCGCCTCCGCGGCGGCCGCGCGGGCCGCTTGTTCCAGGCGCGGGATGGTCGCGTTGACCGCGTCCAGGGCCGGCTGGTAGCGCGCCCAGGCCTGTTCCTTCAGGTGCTCGATGTAGGTCTGGACGGCGGCGTCGGCGTCGCGGACGGCCTCGTCGCCGGTGTCGGCGGTGGCCGAGATCGTCACCAGGTTGGAGTCGCCGTTGAGCGCCGCCGACAGCGTCGGCGGGGTGACCTCGTTGAGCCGCTCGGCGACGGCGTCGGCGAAGCCCGCCGAGCGCAGGTAGACCATCTCGCCGGCGAGGTAGTCCGGCTGCGAGTCCGGGAACGGCTGGGTCCCGGTGATCAGCTGGTTGGCGTCGATCGGTGGATCGACCTGGATGGTGGCTGCCGCGGTGACGCCCGAGGTGGGCAGCGCCGCCGCGCCGATCACCGCGCCCGCCGCAGCGGCGGACAGTGTCATCGGCCACAGAGGTGCGGCGAACCTCGCGAGGAAACCGCGGACGGATGTGCGCTGCATAGGAACTCCTAAGCCCTCGTCTGTCGGCCGGAGTCTAACCGCGATCCCGGCGCAGAGCAAAGCCAATGTGTTAGCTGATGCTGGTGATTCGCGAGTCTTCGCACATCCCGTTGGGCACGGTAGCTGGCCACGACCTTGGCCGCTGGGCCCCCGCAACCGGGCCCTGGGGGTGCGGGTCGGTTTACCGTCGCCAATCCCGCACGGGCCGTGAGCAAATCAGCGGACCAGTCCGGCGCGACGTCCGGCCACCCGACGACGACCGGGTTCACCCCGCTGACCAGGGAAAACGGGACCGCCGGTACTAGTTACCGTCGCTAGCAAACTACTTGCCTGTTACCTGCAATGCTACTTGCAGCGATATTCGCCATTCCGGAAGGAATAGAAGACCGCGCGTTTTCGAAATCTGGCCGACAACGGCACCGATAAGGCCGCACGACTCTTTGGACAGTCAGGCACGTGACTTAAACCCGTTTACCTCATAAAACGTGACCCAAACCACAGAAAAGTAGAACGAGTTCCAATACAAGTGCACCAATTTCGCGTCGATTGGTGTGCGACAAAACAGACTTTGGTGTCGCACCAGACAACGCGGTTAGGTAGCCCTTGCATAGCCGGTCGATGTTTGCGACCGTGATCCACAGCAAATCCCAATGCGAATCACCCACATCGGCGTGGGTCCCCACATTCCTCTGGCGATGCCCGTCGGCGTCGCATAACAATGACTCCTCTGGAGGGTTGAAAATGGCTGCGACAGTCTGCCCCCGCCAGGCAGCGACGACCACGCTCCCTGACGACATCACCGCCAGGACAACCGAATACATGCGCGGCCTGGTCGACAAGGACTCCTGGTATCGCTGGATCGTCGACCAGTTCGCCGACGAGCTCGGCAACGAGGGCGCGTTCAACGGCATGACCTGGGACGATGCCCGCGTCGTCGCCACGGTGATCGTTCAGGATCTGACCGGCATGGGCCATCCGCGCAGCCGGCTGAAGCGCCGGTCGCGCAACATCATCCGGCGCGCCATGCGCTACGACAACAGCGGACCGTGGGACGACCCGCGGGGCGTGTGGCGGGCCGTCAGCATCGCCGCCGAGCTGGCCCGCTCCCGTGTCTTCGGCCTGCCCACCCTGCCGCTGTGACGGGTGGCCGGCACCATGAGTTTTGACGGACTCGACCGCACCGCCGAGGGGATCGCCGAACAGCTGAAAACCGTTGGTGCGGCGTGTCTGCCCGGCGTGATCTCCGAGGAGTGGCTGGCCGCCGCACGTGACGGTGTCGCCACCTACCTGCCGATGGCCCCCGGCGACGAGCTCGAGATCCAGGGCGCGCCCGCCACCGAGCACGCGTTCGTCCGTCAGTTCATCGACGACCCGCGGGTGCGGTCGTTGATGCGGGCGGTCGCGGAGCACGGCTACCCGCGGGTGGCCGGCCAGCCCGACTACATCGAGCCCATCATCCGCGTCATCGTCGGCGACGGCACCGAGGCCGACCCGTTGTGGTTCCACTACGACCGCAGCGTGGTCACCATGGTCGTGCCCATCATTATCCCCCGCGGCCGGCCCCGGTTCTCCGGGGAGCTCATCCTGTGCCCGAACCGGCGCCGGTTCCGCCGGTGGGTGGTGACGAACATCGTCGAGAAGGCTATCGCGCAGAACGACTTCTACCGCAGGCGTTTTCAGAAGCGCCTGGACTTCGACCGGGACACCGCGGTGATCCCGCTGCAGCCGGGCAACGCGTACCTGTTCAGCGGGTACCGCACGTTCCACGCGACGTTCCCCTGCGAGAGGGAGGCGCTGCGGGCCACGCTGGTGGTCATGTTCGGCGCGGTGCACGGCCGCCACCCGCTGCTGCGGGCCGCGCAGTGGCTGCGCCATCCGTTCGAGGCGCACCGTCCCGAATCCCCTGTTCCCCAACTCACCGCGACGGCAGGTGAATGATGACCGACCTCTGCATCGCTGAACCCGAGATCCGTTATCCACTGCTGCTTCCCGACAACCCGTGGCGGCGCGCGCTCAAGGTCGGCCTGGGCCGCATCGCCCTGGCGCTGCTGCCCCGGCGCGCCGAGCAGCTGCTGGCCGACGGCGACCCGATGGACTTCTCCACCATCGACCGGCTGGTCGTCACCGGCTGGATGAGCCGGGCCGCACGGACCGCGGACTGGCCGGCGCTGAGCGCCCTGCACCAGCGGTTCTGGGAGGGCCGCGGCGGTGCGGCGTTCAACACCGCACCCGAGATCGCCCGGCGTTTCGAGGAGTGGTTCCTCGGCAGCCACGCCCGGGCGCTGGAGACGCTGCGCCGCCAGCTCGACGCGCAGCACTGCCGGGCGCTGTGCGAGATCGGCAGCGGCAACGGCCTGGCGCTTGAGCACGCCAGTCGGACGCTGACGCAGATCCCCCGCTTCATCGGCGTCGACATCAACCGCACCGCAACGAAACTCAACGCACAGCGGTGGCATGACGACCCGCGGCTGGAGTTCGTGCACGCCGACGCCGCACAGTGGATCACCCACTACGCCGAACCGGGCTGGGCGTACTTCTCCAACGCCGGGGTGCTGGAGTACTTCCCGCAGGCCACCGTCGAGAAGCTGTACCGGCGCACCGCGAGCCTGGGCGGGCCGGCGTGGTGGGTGCTGACCGAGCCGGTGTACCGCGATTACGACCTGGCCACCGAGACCGAATCGCGGCCGTCGGGACCGGAGTTCAGCTTCAGCCACAACCATCCGCACCTGCTGCGGCGGGCCGGGTGGGAGGTCGTCGAGGTCACCGAGACCGAGACGGCGGGCATGCGGTTCCTGTCGGTGTGCGCGCGGCTGCCATGACCGGGTTCATCGCGGCGCGCGACGGCCGCGGCGAGACGATCCAGGACCTGTTCGCCGAGCAGGTCGCCCACACGCCGGACCGCACGGCGATCGTGTACCGGGACACCACGCTCACCTACGCCCGTCTCGACGCGTGCGCGAACCGGCTCGCCGCCCGGCTGCTGGAGGCCGGTGTGCGGCCCGGTGACGGTGTCGCGGTGCTGTGTGAGCGCACCCCGCTGCTGCCGATCGCGCTGTTGGCCGTCCTCAAGGTCCGCGGTCACTACATCCCACTGGATCCGGCCTACCCGGTGTCGCGCATCGACGGGATCCTCGACGATGCCCGCCCGGTCGCCGTCGTCACCGATCAGCGGGACCGTGAATTCCCCTGCCAGGCCGTCGTTCTCACCGCCGAGGACGGGACCGTCGGTGATGACGCCGCCCCGCCGGTGGGTCCGGGCCGCGGCGACGACCTGGTGTACTCGATCTACACCTCCGGCTCGACGGGCCGCCCCAAGGGCACGCTGAACTACCAGCGCGGCGCGGTGAACCTGAACCGCTGGATGATCGACGGGTTCGGGGTCGGCCCGCACACCCGGTTCCTGGTGATGACCTCGATCGGGTTCGACATCACCAGCAAGGGCATCTTCTCCCCGCTGCTGTGCGGCGGCACCGTCGTGCTCTACGACTCGCCGGTCTACGACCCGGCGCGCATCCGGCAGGCGATCGTCGAGCACCGCATCACGAGCTTCCAGCACACCCCCACCGCGGTGTACGGCCTGCTGGAGGGCGAGCACTTCGACCAGCTCGCGGGTGTCGAGCATGTGCTGATCCTCGGTGAGGCGCTGCGTCTGGAACCGTTGCGGCGTTGGCTGAGCACCGATTCCACGCCGCGGGTGGTCAACGGGTACGGCCCCACCGAGTGCGCCGACATGGTGGCCGCCCACGAGGTCACCCCGGCCGACCTGCGGGCCGGCGGGGTCTGCCCGCTGGGTACCGCGATCCCGAACGTAACGCTGACTGTGCGCGACGCCGACCTGGCCGAGCTGGCCCCCGGTGAGAAGGGCGAGCTGTGCATCCAGGGCGTCTGCGTCGGCGCCGGCTACCGCAACCTGCCCGAGCAGACCGCCGCGGCGTTCGTCGACGACCCGCACACCGGGCAACGGCTCTACCGCACCGGCGATCTCGTCAGCCGCACCGCCGACGGGCTGTTGCTCTACCACGGCCGGATGGACGCGCAGGTCAAGATCCGCGGGCACCGGGTGGAGCTCGGCGAGGTCGAACAGGCCCTCGACCGCCACCCCGGTGTGCGGCAGGCCGTCGTCACCGCCCCCGAACGACCGGGCGGCGAACGGTTCCTGGCCGCCTACATCCGCGGCGATACCGCGCTGGACCGCGGCGAGCTGTCCGCGTTCCTGGCCGAGCGGCTGCCGGACTACATGGTCCCGGCCAGCTACACGTTCCTCGACGAGTTCCCGGTCAACGCCAGCTTCAAGGTCGACCGCAAGGCGCTGCCCGCCCCGGTGCTGGAGCGGCCGGAGCTGGCGACGCCGTACCGCGCCCCGCGCGACGACCTGGAGCGGCGGCTGGCCGGAATCTTCTGCGACATCCTGGGTTTCGACGGAGTCGGGGTGGACGACCCGTTCTTCGAGGTCGGCGGCAACTCACTGCTCGCGGCCCGGCTGATGGCGCGGGTCAACGAGGAGCTGGGCACCGACGTACCGGTGGCGCGGTTCTTCGAGACCGCCACCATCGCCGGGCTGGCGGCGGTGCTGCGCGGCGACGCGACTCCCCCCTCGTCGCGTCGCCCGCAGTACCGCGGCGACGACATCGCGATCGTCGGGGTGGCCGCCCGCGTTCCGGGTGCCGACGACGCGGCGACACTGTGGCGCAACCTGCTCGACGGCGTCGACGCGCTGCGGGTGCTCTCCGCTGAGGAGCTCGAGCTGGCCGGGGTCCGCGACGTCGGCGCGGACTACGTCCCGGTGTCGGGCTGGGCCGAGGACACCGACGCGTTCGACCACGAGTACTTCGGCTACACCCCGTACGAGGCCGAGCGCATCGACCCGCAGCAGCGGCTGCTGCTGGAGCTGGCCGCGACCGCGTTCGACGACGCCGGTCTGCCGACGGCGGGCACGTCGTTGCGGGTCGGCATCTACGCGGGCCTGGCCGCCAACACGTATCTGACCCGGAACGTGTTGCCGTACGACGGTGTTCGCGATCTGGGGCTCAGCCACACGCTGCTGGGCAACGACAAGGACTACGCGGCCACCCGGATCGCGCACAAGCTGGGGTTCACCGGCCCGGCGATGACGGTGCAGACGGCGTGCTCGTCGAGCGGCACCGCGATCCACCTGGCGTGCCAGGCGCTGCGCGAGGGCGACTGCGATGTCGCGCTGGCCGGCGGCGCGTCGCTGCCGTGGCAGTTCCGGCACGGCTACCCGCATGTGCCCGACGGGGCGCTGTCGGCCGACGGCCGGGTGCGGGCGTTCGACGCCGACGCCACCGGGATGGTGCTCACCGGCGGCGGCGCCTGCCTGGTGCTGCGCCGGCTGCAGGACGCGCTCGCCGACGGCCACACCGTCTACGCGGTGATCCGGGCGACGGCGCTGACCAACGACGGCGCGCAGCGCGCCAGCTTCACCGCGCCCAGCGTCGCCGGTCAGCGCGACGCGATCCGGGCGGCGCTGGACCGCGCGGGGGTCGACGCCCGCAGCATCGGGATGGTGGAGGCGCACGGCACCGGCACCGCGCTCGGCGATCCGATCGAGGTCACCGCGCTCACCCAGGCGTGGCGGGAGGACACCGCCGACACCGGGTTCTGCGCGATCGGCAGCGTCAAGTCCAACATCGGTCACCTCGACGCCGCCGCTGCGTCGGTCGGCGCGATCAAGCTGGCGCTGGCGCTGCGCGACGGTCAGATTCCCGCCACCCTGCACGTCGACAAGCCCAACCCGGCCTGCGAATTCGAGACCTCGCCGTTCTTCGTCAACACGCGGCGGCGCGACTGGAGCGCCGACGGGCCGCGCCGGGGTGCGCTGTCGTCGTTCGGGTTCGGCGGCACCAACTTCCACGCGATCCTCGAGCAGGCCACGCGGGTCACCGGCACCCCGGCGCGGCGGGACTGGCAGGTGCTGCGGGTGTCGGCGAAGACCGGGGCCGCGCTGTCGCGCCAGATCGCGAACCTGCGGGAGGCGCTGGAGTCCACCGACGCCGAGCTGGCCGACATCTCCTACACGCTCGACGTCGGGCGCAACCACCATCCGCACCGCGCCGCGGTCGTCGCGCGCAGCGTGGCCGAGGCCCGCGACCGGCTGGCCACCGCGCCCACCGGCCTGTGCCGGCCGGACCCGCGGCTGGTGTTCACGTTCCCGGGTCAGGGCGCCCAGCATCCCGGCATGGGCCGGCGGCTGTACGAGACGGAGAGCGTGTTCCGCGCGGCGGTCAACGAGTGCGCGGAAATCCTTGCCCCCGTGCTGGACACCGACCTCCGGTCGGTCATGTTCGACGGCGACGGGGACGCGCTGCGCAACACCCAGCTGGCCCAGCCGGCGATCTTCACGATCAGCTACGCCACCGCGCGGCTGTGGCAGAGCTGGGGCCTGACCCCGGACGCGATGGTCGGCCACAGCGTCGGCGAGTACGTGGCGGCCACACTGGCCGGGGTGTTCGAGCTGGAGCACGCGCTGCTGATCCTCGCCGAGCGCGCCCGGCTGATGCAGTCGATGCCGCCGGGCGGGATGCTGGCGGTGCGGCTCAGCGAGGACGACGTGGCCGGCTACCTCGCCGACGGGGTCGCGGTCGCGGCGGTGAACGCGCCGACGCTGACAGTGCTGTCCGGCCCGCACCCGGCGCTTTCGGCGGTGCGCGAACGGCTGGCCGCCGATGGTGTCGCGTGCACACCGCTGCACACCAGCCACGCGTTCCACTCGCCGATGATGGACCCAATCGTCGAGCCGTTCGCGCAGGTGGTGGCCCGCTACCCGCGCAGCGCGCCGCGGGTGCCGTTCTATTCGAGCCTGACCGGGCTGCCGATCACCGAGGCGCAGGCGACCGACCCGCACTACTGGGCGCAGCAGGTGCGCGGCGCGGTGCGGTTCGCCCCGGCGATCACGCACGCGGTCGACGTGGATTGCGTTGTGCTGGAGTGCGGTCCGGGCCAGAACCTGACGACGAGCACCCGGCAGACGGTCCCGGCGGCGGTCGCGGTGGCGTCGCTGCCGCACGCCGGTAGCACCGACGCCGACGACGCCGAGCACCTCGGCGGCGCGCTCGCCCAGCTCTACACCGCGGGGGTGCGCGTCGACGCGCAGCGTTTCCACGCCGGCGAGACCCGCCGCCGGGTGAGCCTGCCGCCGTATCCGTTCGAACGCACCCGGCACTGGATCGGCGCCGCGGAACCCGTTGCGCCCGAACCGGAACCCGTCGCTCAGACCTCCGCCCCCGCGCCGGTGTGCGATCTGATCGCCGAGGTCGCCGGGGTCGAGCTCAGTCCGGCCGACGAGCACCGCACGTTCCTGGAGCTGGGCTTCGACTCGCTGCTGCTCACCCAGTTGACGACGCAGCTCAACCAGCGGATGAGGCTGTCGCTGCGGTTCCGGCAGCTGATCGAGGAGTTCCCGACCCCGGCGGCGCTGGCGCAGCATCTGGACAGCGCGGCGACGACGGGCAAGGTGTTCGGTGCCGGGACGAAGATCACCACCGACAGCGGTCCGCGGCTGACGCCGCAGCAGCGCGAGGCGCTCGACGGGCTGATCGCCCGCTACACGGCGCGCACCGCGAACAGCCGCGCCTACGCCGAGGAGCACCGCCCGCACCTGGCCGACCCGCGCGCGGTGTCGGGCTTCCACCCGCTGTGGAAGGACCTGGTGTACCCGATTGTGGCGAAGACGTCGAAGGGTCCGCGGTTCACCGATATCGACGGCAACACCTACGTCGACCTGATGAACGGGTTCGGTTCGGTGTTCTTCGGTCACCGGCCGGATTTCGTCGTCGAGGCGGTGCACAACCAGATCGAGTCCGACATCATGATCGGCCCGCAGAACGCGCTGGCCGGCGAGTGCGCGCGGATGTTCGCCGAGATGACCGGCCATGAGCGGGCGGCGTTCTGCAACACCGGCTCGGAGGCGGTGCTGGCGGCGATCCGGTTGGCCCGCACGGTGACCGGGCGCAACCTGATCGTCCAGCACGAGGGCGACTATCACGGCATCGTCGACGAGGTGCTGGTGCGCGGCACCCCGAGCGGGCGCAGCATCCCGGCTGCGGCGGGGGTGCCGCCGGAGGCGGTGGCCAACACGATCGTGCTGGAGTACGGGTCGGAGCGCTCGCTGCAGGTGCTGCGGGAGCGGGCGCACGAGCTGGCGGCGGTGGTGATCGAGCCGGTGCAGTCGCGTAAACCGGATCTGCAGCCGGCCGACTATGTCCGCGAGGTGCGCCGGATCTGCGACGAGAGCGGCACCGCGCTGATCATGGACGAGGTGGTGTGCGGGTTCCGGGTGCACTGGGCCGGCGCGCAGGGCGTCTGGGGCGTGAAGGCCGATATCGCCTGCTACGGCAAGGTTTTCGGTGCGGGTATGCCGGTCGGGGCGGTGGCCGGGTCGCGGCGGTTCATGGACGCGCTCGACGGCGGTCAGTGGCGGTTCGGCGACGACTCGATGCCCGAGGTCGGGGTGACGTACTTCGCGGGCACGTTCGTGCGGCACCCGATGACGATGGCCGTCGTGCACGCGGCGCTGACGCACATGCGGGCCAACCCGCACCTGCAGGAGCAGGTGAACGAGCGGGCGAGGTCGCTGGTGGACCGGCTCAACGCGATGTTCGCCGCCGAGGGGTTCCCGATGCACATCGGGCGGTTCGGGTCGCTGCTGAAGCCGGAGTGGACGCGCGACGTCGAGTTCGGGGAGCTGTTCTACTACTTCCTGCGCGAGGCGGGGGTGTACGCGTGGGACGGCCGGCCGAACTATCTGACCACCGAGCACGGCGAGGCCGAGATCGCGGAGATCGTCGACGGTTTCGCGTATGCGATCGGCCAGATGAAGCGGGGCGGGTTCCTCGACGACATCCGGCCGGACGCGTCGCTGGTGACGCTGGCCGCCGACGAGGAGTCGATCACCGTGCCGAGCACGGAGTCGCAGCGGGAGGTGTGGCTGGCGGCGCGGTTCGTCGCGGGCAACAGCCTGGCCTACAACGAGGGCGTTCTGTTGCGACTGGACGGCGCGCTGGACGAGGACGCGTTACGTGCGGCGTTGCAGACGCTGCTGGATAGGCACGAGTCGCTGCGGGCGCATTTCAGCCGTGACGGCCGGTCGCTGATCATCAAACGGCGTCTGCCGCTGGAACTTCCGCGGCTGGAGCTCTCCGAGGCACAGTTCGAGCAGTTGTGCGCCGAGGAGATGGGCCGCGCCTTTGACCTCCGTCGCGGACCGCTGGTGCGGTTCACCCTGGTGCGATTGGACGAGCGGCGGCACCGGCTGGTGTTCATCGCGCACCACGCGGTCTGCGACGGGTGGTCGGCGGCGGTGCTGCTGAGCGAGCTGGGCGCGTTGTACTCGGCGGCGGTCGAGGGCCGGCAGGCGGGGTTGCCGGAGGCGCCGAGGTATGCGGATTACGTTGCGGTGGAACGGCATTTCCTGGAGTCGTCGGCGGGCCGGGGGCATCGGGAGTTCTGGCTCAAGCAGCTGCACGATGCGCCGGCGCCGCCGCAGTTGCCGCCGGATCGGACGCCGGGGGCGGAGCTGGATCTGAGCGCGGCGCGGGTGGATGTGCCGGTGGATCCGGAGCTGGTCGCGGGGCTGCGCAGGCTGGGCGGTGCGCACGGGGCGAGCCTGGTGGCGACGATGCTGACGGGGTTCGCGCAGGTGTTCCGGCGGTGCACGGACCAGGACGATCTGGTGATCGGGCTGGCGGCGGCGGGCCAGTCGTTCCACGGGCAGGGCCAGTTGGTGGGGCACTGCGTGAACCTGCTGCCGCTGCGGCTGCGGCTGCAGTCGGCGGAGACGTTCGCGGAGGCGTTGGCGACGACGCGGGACACGCTGCTGGACGCGTATGACCATCAGGGGGTCAGCTTCGGGACGCTGCTGCCGGATCTGGCGTTGGCGCGGTCGGATGATCGGCCGCCGCTGGTGAGCGTGGTGTTCAACATCGATGTGCGCGACGACGACATCAGCCACACCGGGTTGGCCGTCGGTTACGAGACGATGGTGCGCCAGGCGGAGACGTTCGAGTTGTTCATCAATGTGGTGGACACGGGGTCGTCGATGGTGTGGGAGGCCAGCTATCGCACGGCGCTGTACAGCGAGCAGCAGATCCGCGAGCACCTGGCGATGTATGAGCAGGTGCTGCGGGAGGCGGTGGCCGAGGCGGTGTGACCCGTTCGGGTTCGGGTGCCTGACGGGTTGATTGCCCGCAAACCACTTTCAGAACTCGTCGTACGGGTCGAGCCGGGCGTAGAGGCGCTGATAGTAGGCGTCCTCGCTTTCGCCGCTGACGGCGATCTTGGCGGCCTCGTCGCGGAGTGCCATGGCGCGCTTGTGGATGTAGGACTCGGTGGAGCGCGGCATGGTGCCGGGGCCGTAGTGGGCGCGGCGGAGGCGACGGACGCGGCCACGCCGGCGCTCCCAGCGCAGAGCGTCGGAGACGGTCTTGGAGGGCCGGCCGGGGACCTCGAAGTCGTGGTAGTCGAGGTAGTCGAGAAGAGATTCGACGGTCTGCGGCCCTTGGGCGGCGATGTAGGCGGTCAGGACATACCGAAGTTCGGTGCCACGCAGGAGTTTCCGTTGGAGCATAGGGCCACCATGGCGGCGGCCCCCGACAAATCGGGGGCGGATTCGTCCCAGGCTGTGGATAACTCACGTCGACTGTCACCCCGTGCGTACGCCTCGCCGCAGGGCGGGGCCGAGCCCGGGCGTATCTCCCCGGCGCACGCCCGCGGGCTCCCGGCGCGCGTCCGCGGGGTCCCGGCGGGCGGCCGAGGGCTCCCGGCGCGCGCCCGCGAGACATGCATATGTCTCTTCGCCAACCTTGGAGCGACAAAGTCGCTCAACTACTACCGCCGCTGCTAACTTCAGCGACAAAGTCGCTCGAAGGTTGGCAAAGAGTCATACGCGGCTGCGCCGCGGCCGGGAAGGGGAGGGTCGGGAGGGGTCCCCGCTTCCGCGCCCCACTCCCCTCATCCCGGCCCCACCAAGGCGAGCGACAAAGTCGCTCCAAGGTTGGCAAAGAGACATACGCAGGTCTCCGCGCGCCGGCCGGCGCCAACGCCAAAAGGCTTCTACCGCAACCACTGCCGCACGGCGTGATCCACCACCGCATCCAGGTCGTCGCCCAGCCGGCCGGTCAGCCACTGCTGGGCCAGTTCGGCCATCGCGCCGGTGTACATCGCCGCGCCCACCTGGGCCGCGATCGGATCGGTGTCCGGGTGCAGCTGCCAGCCCTCGGCCAGCACGCCCTCGCGCAGCAGATCCTGCGTCGCCGCCCGCCGCGCCAGCAGCACCGGATTGGACCGCGCATCGGTGAACAACACCCGGCCGCGCCGCGGATCCTCCGACGAGAACCCCAGCACCGCGGCGATCCCCGCCCGCGTCCGGGCCCGCAGCGAGTCCCCCGCCGCGGCCATCGCCGCCTCCACCGCCGCCGCCAACTCGGCCGACACCTGGTCGTACACCGCGCCCAGCAGCTCGTCGGTGTCGGCGAAGCTCTCGTAGAAGTACCGGGTGTTCAGCCCGCACGCCCGGCACACCGACCGCACCGACAGCGCGGCCTCCCCACCCTCACCGAACAGCTCGAACGCTGCCGCGATCAGCTGCGCACGCCTCTCGGCTCGACGGTCGGTGAGCGGCACGCCTGCCCACCGGGTGGGACTCGACACGCCCTTCAGCGTACGGCCACCACCAAGATCTGGTCACGCTCGTGACCAGAGTTGTATTCTGGTTACAACCGTGACCAGAGTCCGCGAAAGGACCGAGCGTGATCCTGCTTCCGCACCAGTTCATCGGTGAGTTCCTCAACCAGCGTTTCGACAAGGACGTCCGCCGCAACTACTTCCGCGGCATGGAGTTCGCCGCGCCGGTCGGCGACCCGGGCTGGTTCGGACCGGGCAGCGCGGTCTGGCACGTCCACTCCCACATGCAGGCGCTGATCTTCGGCCTGCAGTGTGCGGCGTTCATGGAACGCCTCGACCCGTCCATCTACTGGATGGGCATGCACCACTCGCGGCTGGTCAAGCGCGACGAGAACGGCGTCGCCCGCCCCGAGATCGACCCCAAGGGCGCGGCGGTGCGCCTCGGCCACTCGATCGCCTTCTTCATCGGCACCGCCTACGGCTCCACCGAGACCGCCGAGCGGCTCGCCAAGACGGTGCGCGCCATGCACCACACCATCAAGGGCACCCGCCCCGACGGGGCCCGCTACGACGCCGACGATCCCGAGTGGCTGCGCTGGAACTACGCCACCGTCGTGTGGGGCCTGGCCACCGCGCACGAGCTGTACCACCCGAACCCGTTGCGCGGCAAAGACATCGATCGTTACTACAAGGAGTTCGTCCGCGTCGGCCACGCCCTGGGCGGCACCGACCTGCCCGAGACCAAGGCCGAGACACTGGAGTGCCTGGAGTCCTACCTGCCGCGGCTGGCCCTCACCCACGGTGCCGCCGTCGCCACCGGCCCGGACCTGCCGCCGGTGCAGGCCGCGCTGAACTGGGCGATCCGCGACACCATGCCGAAGTGGGCCAAGCAGCTGATCCAACACAAGGACCCCAACATCATCGAGCGCACCGCCCGCCGCGCGATGGTGTGGTCCGTGATCAACTCGCTGCACCTGATGCAGGGCCCGATCCCGGAGTTCCGCCAGGCCCAGGAGCGGGTGAAGTCCGGGACCTACGTCAAGCACACCGTGCCAACCTACAAGCCCGGCGACGATCCGGAGATGAGCCGCGACGAGGTCGAGCGCGAGTTCGCCGGCGTCTGATCGCCGGCCGGACCGCCGTGACACTCCACCCCGTGAAAAGCGGCGGAAACGGGCATACCACTGTGACCCCGTCCACAGGTTTTCGACCGCCACCACGGATTTTGAGAGACTGCAACTTATGAGTGCATCGCGAAACACGCAGCACCGCGACCTTCCGAGACTCGACCGCGTTCCGCTTCCGGTCGAGGCCGCCCGCATCGGCGCGACGGGTTGGCAGATCACCCGCACCGGCGCACGCGTCCTCGCCAACATCGGCGGCCGCGGTTCGCTGCAGCAGAAGATCATCAAGCAGATCCCCCAGACCTTCTCCGACCTGGGCCCCACCTACGTCAAGTTCGGCCAGATCATCGCGTCGAGCCCCGGCGCCTTCGGCGAGCCGCTGTCCAGGGAGTTCCGCAGCCTGCTCGACCGGGTGCCGCCTGCCGACCCCGCCGAGGTGCACAAGCTGTTCCTCGAGGAGCTCGGCAAGGAACCCAAGGAGCTGTTCAAGAGCTTCGACGACAAGCCGTTCGCGTCCGCGTCGATCGCGCAGGTCCACTACGCGACCCTGCACAGCGGCGAGGAGGTCGTCGTCAAGATCCAGCGGCCCGGCATCCGCCGCCGGGTGGCCGCCGACCTGCAGATCCTCAAGCGCGGCGCCCGCCTCGTCGAGCTGGCCAAGCTCGGTCAGCGGCTGTCCGCCCAGGACGTCGTCGCCGACTTCGCCGACAACCTCGCCGAGGAGCTCGACTTCCGGCTGGAGGCCCAGTCGATGGACGCGTGGGTGTCGCACATGCACGCCTCGCCGCTGGGCCAGAACATCCGGGTCCCGCAGGTCTACTGGGATCTGACCACCGAGCGGGTGCTGACCATGGAGCGCATCCAGGGCACCCGCATCGACGACGTCAAGACCATCAAGGCCAAGGGCTTCGACGGTGAGGAGCTGGTCAAGGCCCTGCTGTTCAGCGTCTTCGAGGGCGGTCTGCGCCACGGCCTGTTCCACGGCGACCTGCACGCCGGCAACCTCTACGTCGACGACGACGGCAAGATCGTCTTCTTCGACTTCGGCATCATGGGCCGCATCGACCCGCGCACCCGCTGGTTGCTGCGCGAGCTGGTCTACGCGCTGCTGGTCAAGAAGGACCACGCCGCCGCCGGCAAGATCGTCGTGCTGATGGGCGCCGTCGGCACCGTCAAACCGGAGGCCCAGGCCGCCAAGGACCTGGAGAAGTTCGCCACCCCGCTGACGATGAAGACCCTCGGCGACATGAGCTACGCCGAGATCGGCCGCCAGCTCTCGGCGCTGGCCGACGCCTACGACGTCAAGCTGCCGCGCGAGCTGGTGCTGATCGGCAAGCAGTTCCTCTACGTCGAGCGCTACATGAAGCTGCTGGCGCCCAAGTGGCAGATGATGAACGACCCGCAGCTGACCGGCTACTTCGCCAACTTCATGGTCGAGGTCAGCCGCGAGCACAAGGAGGAGCTCGACGCCGACGCCGCCGACCCGACCGTCACCGAAGAGGTGTAGGTGGCGATCGAGAAACGCGAGGGCAAGGCACCCTCGGGGGATCTGCAGATCCACTACGAGGACCTCGGCAATCCGAACGACCCGGCCGTCCTGCTGATTATGGGCCTGGGCGCCCAGCTGGTGTACTGGCGCGACGGCTTCTGCCAGAGGCTGATCGACCAGGGCCTGCGGGTGATCCGCTTCGACAACCGCGACGTCGGCCTGTCCAGCAAGCTCGACGGGCACCGCACCAAGGGCTCGCAGATCGGCAACATGGCGCGCTCGCTGGTCGGGGTGAAGAGCCCCGCGGTGTACACGCTCGAGGACATGGCCGACGACGCGATCGCGGTCCTGGACCATCTCGACGTCGAGCGGGCGCACATCGTCGGCGGGTCGATGGGCGGGATGATCGCGCAGATCGTCGCGGGCCGACACGCCCACCGCACCCGCAGCCTGGGTGTCATCTTCTCATCGAACAACCGCGCGCTGCTGCCGCCGCCGGGCCCGCGCCAGCTGTTCAGCATCCTGACCGGCCCGCCGCCGGACGCGCCGCGTGAGGTGGTCATCGAGAACTCGATCAAGCTCAGCCGCATCATCGGCAGCCCGCATCCGGCGCTGCGCAAGAGCGACGACGAGATCCGCGCCGACGCCATCGAGTTCTACGAGCGCTCCTACTACCCGCAGGGGGTGGCGCGGCAGTTCAACGCGATCGTCGGCAGCGGCAGCCTGCTGCCCTACAACCGCCGCACCACCGCACCGACGGTGGTGATCCACGGCAAGGCCGACAAGCTGATGCGCCCGACGGGCGGCAAGTCGATCGCCCGCAACATCCCCAACGCCCGGCTGGTGCTGTTCGAGGGCATGGGCCACGACCTGCCCGAGCCGCTGTGGGACGACATCGTCGGCGAGCTGAAGAACACCTTCGCCGACGCGCACTGAGCAAACCGCGCCGCGGCCACCGGGAAATTAACGGCGTTCCGCACCTTCGATGCGGGGCGTACTGTCGAGCCGAGTGCTTCAGGGCTACACGGCGACCGCCGGGCTTCTGATTCGCCCAGGAAGGCACCGATGGCTCCACGCCGCAACTTAATGCCGCATTTCCAGGACGTACAGGCCCACTACGACCTGTCCGACGAGTTCTTCCGGCTCTGGCTGGACCCGTCGCAGACCTACAGCTGCGCGTTCTTCGAGCGCGACGACATGACGCTGGAGGAAGCCCAGCAGGCCAAGGTGGACCTGGCGCTGGGCAAGCTGGGCCTGCAACCGGGGATGACGCTGCTCGACGTGGGCTGCGGCTGGGGGTCGACGATGCTGCGGGCGCTGGACCGCTACGACGTCAACGTCGTCGGCCTCACGCTCAGCGAGAACCAGCACGCCCACGTCACCGAGCGGTTCGACGCCCATCCCAGCGGCCGCGACAAGCGGGTGCTGCTGCAGGGCTGGGAGCAGTTCGACGAGCCGGTGGACCGGATCGTGTCGATCGGCGCGTTCGAGCACTTCGGCCGCGACCGCTGGGACGACTTCTTCGCCACCGCCCACCGGGTGCTGCCCGACGACGGGGTGATGCTGCTGCACACGATCACGGCGCTGACGCTGCCGCAGATGGCCGACCGCGGGATGCCGCTGACGTTCTCGGTGGCGCGGTTCGTGAAGTTCATCCTCACCGAGATCTTCCCGGGCGGGTATCTGCCGTCGATCGAGCTGGTCGGTGAGCACGCCGCCCAGGCCGGCTTCACGCTGACCCGGCGCCAGTCGCTGCAGCCGCACTACGCCCGCACCCTGGACTGCTGGGCCGAGGCGCTGCGGGCCCACCACGACGAGGCGGTGGCGGTGCAGTCGCAGGAGGTCTACGACCGCTACCTGCACTATCTGACCGGCTGCGCGGACGGCTTCCGGGTGGGATACATCGACGTCAATCAGTTCACTCTGGTCAAGTGACGCCACGCCGGTAGCGGCCGGAACCACGCGCGCCGGGCCGGTGCATTAGTCTCGGCGTCAAGCCGCGCCTGAAGACCATCGGGCGAGCAGTTTGACATCGACAGGTTGGTCAATTCGCCGGAGTGGCGAGGCGGCGCATACGGTCGATCCCCAGCCGGAGGGGCTAGGGTGTGTGACCAGATCACTGACCAGATCGCAATGTGACGAGCCGCTCCGGTCGGATCACAGCATTGGAAGGGCCAAACAGGACATATGTCTGAAAACGCAACCGGTACGAAGGACATGCGGCCGCATTTCGAGGAGATCCAGGCGCACTACGACCTGTCCGACGACTTCTTCGGCCTGTTCCAGGACCCGACGCGCAAGTACAGCTGCGCGTTCTTCACCGGTCCGGACGTCACGCTGTCGGAGGCGCAGGTCGCCAACGTCGATCAGCACCTGGAGCGGCTGGACCTCAAGCCCGGAATGACGCTGCTGGAGGTCGGCTGCGGCTGGGGTCTGACGCTGCAGCGGGCGATGGAGCGCTACGACGTCAACGTCATCGGCCTGACGCTGAGCAAGAACCAGCAGGCCTACTGCCAGCAGCTGCTCAGCAAGGTCGACACCAACCGCACGTTCGACATCCGGCTGGAGGGCTGGGAGCAGTTCCACTCCCCCGTCGACCGGATCGTGTCGATCGAGGCGATCGAGCACTTCGGGTTCGAGCGCTACGACGACTTCTTCAAGACGTGCTACGACATCCTGCCCGAGGACGGCCGGATGACGATCCAGTCCAGCGTGGGCTATCACCCCTACGATCTGGCGGCGCGCGGCAAGAAGCTGACCTTCGAGCTGGCCCGGTTCATCAAGTTCATGCTCACCGAGATCTTCCCGGGCGGGCGGATCCCGACGACGCAGATGCTCGTCGAGCACGGTGAGAAGGCCGGTTTCGTTGTGCCCGAGACGCTTTCGCTGCGCAACCACTACATCAAGACGCTGGGCATCTGGGCCGACCGGCTGGAGCGCAGCAAGGATCTGGCGATCGCGGCGACCGACGAGCAGACCTACAACAACTACATGCGTTACCTGAAGGGCTGCCAGTACTACTTCATCGACGAGAGCATCGACGTCAGCCTCGTCACCTACCTGAAGTCGGCCGCGGCGGCGTAACCCGCGGGCCGCGTCAGGCGGCCTTCTTCTCGGTGTCGTTTTCGGCGTCGGCGTCCTGGGGGGCGCCGGCGCCGTTCTCGTCGGAGTCGGTCACGTCCGGGGTCTCGGGCTGGGTGCCGTCGGTCGGGTCGCCGCCGGTGGTGGTGTCGTCGTCCTCGGCGGCCTCCTCGGTGAGGTCGTCCTCGTCGAGCGCGAGGTCGTCCTGCTCGTCGGCGCCGACGGGGTCCTCGCCCTCAACCTCGGTGCCGTCCCCGACGCCTTCGACGTCGCTCTCCGAGGGGCCGGTCCCGAGGTGCTCGTCAGAGCCGGTCTTCTGGGACAGGCCCGTCACCGCGCCGGTGTCCTCGCCCTCGCCCTCGGGGACGACGGTCTGCTTGGGCTCGGGTGCGACAGAGCGCTGCGCGAGCAGCAGGTTGGCATCGCTGTTCTCCCCGGCCGGGATCGCGATGGTGGGCCCGCCGTTGATCATGTCGGTGATGCCCTGCACCACCGCGACGGCCAGGTCGATGCCGACCTTGAGCCAGTTGGTGGACGGGTCGAACGGCAGCAGCGACAGGTACCGGACCTTGCCGGGGTCGCCGCTCCAGTCGTAGGCCAGGTCGATGAGCACCTTGAGCACCGGGCTGCTCAGGTTGATCAGCGGTTTGACGATCGGCTTGAGCAGGTCCGGGGTGAACGAGTAGATGAGGTTCATCAGCGGCAGGCTCTTGGCCGGCAGCATCCAGTACTCGTTGCCGTTGCCGTCGACGCGGCAGTAGGTGCCGGGGCAGCCGGTGGCGAAGATGGCGGCCAGTTCCTCGTCGGTGTAGTCGTAGGACATCGGTTCGTCGCGGTTGCCGTTGGGCGTCAGGTAGCCGGGGTGGACGTTGTCGAACCCGGCGAACGCGTTGGCCACCGCCAGCAGGTTGCCCCAGTACAGCGGCGCGTAGACGATCGGGTCGTACTGGAAGCCGATGGTGGTCATCGGCACCCCGGTATCGGTCGGGGTGGCGGGCCCGAAGGTGACGTTGAGGAACGGGATGGTCGGCAGGAAGCCGAGCCGGGTGAACAGGCCACCGTCGGGGTTGTAGACGTTGCCGATCGTCACCACGTGCGAGATCTTGGCGAACAGGTCGGGGTTGTCCTTGGCGATGCGGCGCAGCGCGTCGGAGACCACCGCCCCGCCCTGGGAGTAGCCGAACACCACGTATTCGCCGTCGGCGGCGGTCGGGTCGATGTGGTTGTAGAGGTTGTCCACTCCCTCGCCCACCGACACGTTCCACGTCTCGCAGCGGCCCGGCACACACCAGCCGGGGATGATCGACAGCGGGTAAAACGAAGCGGGATAGTCGATTCCGACGAGGTTGCAGTCGGCCGCGGTGGTGCAGTCGGAGAACGGCGCGAGGTAGCGGCTGCGCGCGTTCTCCAGATACTTGTCGACGATGTTGGCGTTCGGGGTGCCGGTGCCCGGCACGATCAGCGCGGTGGCGGCCAGCGCGACCGCCGACAGCAGCGCGGTGAGCGCGCCGAGCGCTGCGGTGCCCAGCAGGCCGAAAATGGACAGCACGATGACGCGGGCCGCTCTAGGCATGGGTTAACTGTCACATACCGACCACGTCGGACCGGGGATTTCTGAGCAAATTCACAAGCGGTGTCAATAAACGGACGGGAGTGACGGATGAGGCGGGCGGCGACGACGCTGGCGGTGGTGGCGTCGGTGCTGGCCGTGGTGGGTCTGGTGGTGCGCTGGGTGCCGATCGTCAACCGTGCGCTGATCGCGACGGCCGCGCTGGCGCCGTATCTGATGCTGGGTGCGCCGGTCGCGGTGCTCGGGTTCGCCCTGGCGCGCCGCTGGCTGCCAGCGCTGCTGGCGGCGGCGCTGACGGCGGCGGTGGTGGCCGGGCAGGTGCCGTTGTTCGTCGCCGACGGCTCACCACCCGGGGTGACGCTGCGGGTGGCGTCGGTGAATCTGCGCTACGGGCAGGCGGAGCCGGCGGCGGTGGCGGAGCTGGCCCGCCGCGACGCCGACGTGCTGGCGGTGCAGGAGCTCACCCCGCAGTTGGCGCAGTGGCTCGATGAGGCTCTGGGTGAGGACTTTCCGTACCGCGAGGTACGGCCGCGGGAGGGCCCGGCCGGTGTCGGCCTGTGGAGCCGCCACCCGCTCACCGATCCGCACGACTACGACCAGTTCTGGTTGGGCCTGCTGACCGCGCGCCTGCAGGTGCCGGGCACCGGCGCCCCGACGACGGTGGCCACCACCCACATGTCGGCGCCGTGGCCGGATCCGTTCGACGGTTGGCGCGCCGACCTGACCGAGATGGCAAACACCTTGCGGGGCATCGCGACTCAGGCGCCGGGACCGGTGATCGTGGCCGGGGACTTCAACGCGACCACCGATATGCGCGAGTTCCGCACGCTCCTCGACGCGGGCTACCGGGACGCCGCCGAGCAGGCCGGCGCGGGGCTGACGCGCACCCACCCGGCCGATCTCGCGGTGCCACCGGTGTTCGCCGTCGACCACATCCTGGTGCGCGACGCCACCGCGACGACCGTGAGAACGGTTGCGGTGGACGGGTCCGACCATCGCGCCCTGGTGGCCGAGGTGAGAATCGCCGGGAGCAACCGCTCGGCCGCCGATTGACCAGCACGGCAACCCATCTTCGCAACCCCGATATGGATCCCGAGCCGACAATGATCGTTTTCAAATATTGACGTACCTGTAAGGCAGGGTTACTTTCAAGATCAGGCTGTCGAATCGGGGGTTTGCCGTGTGGAAGATCATCGGGCGTTGGTTCAAAGGCGGTAAACGAACCAAGCCGGCAGATCTGGACGGCGCATGTCCAATCTGCGACCACCCCTTCGGAGATCGGGCGCACGCGTGCCTCGGTGGCGGAGGCATCGCCATCCCGCGCCGCGACACGACGTCGCCCGACAGGCCGCAGTTCGCCGTGCCCGCCGTTGTCGTCTAGTTGACGACGCGCGCATTCCCTCCCCCACCGCTGACCCGCGGCGAGACATCTCCGTTGCCGGGATTGCGATTTCGTCGCGCCCAGCCCTGCGCTGCGCCGCGCCCTGGCGCCAAATGCTTAGGTACGCAGCCCATTAAGAACGTAGGGTTTCACCGGATTCCCCGCACGCCGGCGCGGACTACCGTGACAGGTGTGGACAGGCGTGACGAGTCGGCGTGTTTCCTAGCCGAGTGGTACCTGCCGGAGTTCACCCAGCAGTCGGTCGATGACATCGTCGCGCGCCTGGACGCCGCGGCCGCCACGGCCACCGACGGGGGCACTCCGGTGCAGCTGTTGGTCACCCTCGCGGTACCCGAGGACGAGGTGCTCTACGGCGTGTTCGGCGCCGACTCCCCGGAGGCCGTCTCGCGTACGTGCCTGGCCGCCGGTGCCCCGCACCAGCGGCTGTCCGCACGGGTGGGCACGCGAATTCGCCGCTCCCCGCGCTGAAACCAAGATCACCCAGCCCAGGATCTGAACCCGCTCCTCGAGCGCGAGCGGCGGTTTGTCGGCCAAACGGTGGATTTCGCCGCGCTGCGCCTGCGGTGTGTCCGGACGGCGCGGTATGGTCGCGATGCTTGCGCAAAGAGGGGTGGGGGTATTTGGCCGGCGGCGTCGTAGATCGGCCGTCTGAATTCCGGGCGGTGACGGAGTTTCTGGCGTCCGCCCAGCAGACCCCGTCGGCGCTCGTCATCGAGGGTGAGGCCGGCGCGGGCAAGACCACCGTGTGGCTGAACGGGGTCGCCGAGGCGCGCGAACTCGGCTTCACGGTGTTGACGGCGCGGGCCGCGCAGGCTGAGACCGCGCTGGCGTATGCGGCGGTCGCCGACCTGCTCGGCGGTGTGGATCCCGAGATCATCGACTCGCTGCCCGAGGTGCAGCGGCTGGCGGTCGACCGTGTGCTGCTGCGCGCCGAAAGCGGCGGGCCGGGCACCGATCAGGGCGTGGTGGCGGCGGCGTTCACCGAGACGGTGAAACGACTCAGCGCCGATGCACCGGTGCTGGTGGCGATCGACGACGTGCAGTGGCTGAACCCGTCGAGCCAGGCGGTGGTCGCGTTCGCGGCGCGGCAGTTCCGCGGCCGGGTGGGCCTGCTGGTGACCGAACGCGCCGAGCACGAGGGCCCGGGCGCTTCCGAGTGGCTGCGGCTGGCCGAGAGTGTGCGGCCCGCCCGGGTGCACATCGGGCCGCTGAGCCTGGGCGCCCTGCACGCGATGATCCAGAAGCGGCTGGGCCGGTCGTTCCCGCGCCCGACGATGGTGCGCATCACCGAGATCTCCGGCGGAAACCCGTTCTACGCACTGGAACTCGCGCGGGCGATCGAGGCGGGCGGTTCGCAGACGGCGCTGCCGGGCACGCTGGCGGAGTTGATGCGCCGGCGTATCGGCCGGCTCGATCCCGACACCCAGGTGCTGCTGCTGGCGGCCGCGGCGGCGGCGGGCCCGACGGTCGAGCAGTTGGCCCGCGTCACCGACAACACCGTCGAACGCACGCTGGAGCTGCTGGGCGAGGCGAGAGACAAGGGCATCATCACGATCGACGGTGAGGGCGACGCCGCCACGGTCGCGTTCAGCCATCCCCTGCTGGCGCGCAGCGTGTACACCGACGCCAGACCGGCGGCGCGGCGGGCGATGCACCGGGCGCTGGCCGAGGTGGTGCCGCTGCAGGAGTCGCGGGCCCGGCACATGGCGCTGGCGGCGGCCAGCGCGGACCCGAAGACGTTGGAGGAATTGGACATCGCGGCCGCCTCGGCGTGGGCGCGCGGCGCCCCGGCGGCGGCGGCCGAGCTGCTGGAGCTGGCGATCGGGCTGGGCGGCGACACCCCGCTGCGCCGGATCTACGCCGCCGACCACTATCTGCACGCCGGGGATCTGGCGCGTGCGGAGCAGCTGCTGGAGGGCCTGACCGACCGGGTGCCGTCGGGCATGTACCGCGCGATGGCGCTGAATCTGTTGGCCAACATGCAGATTCACAACAACAGCTTCACCCAGGCGGTCGAGATGCTGCAGGAGGCACTCGACAACGACGAGGGGCACCGCGAGGTGCGGGTGCGCACGCTGCTGCTGTTGTCGTATGCGCGGTTGAACTCCGGGGAGTTCGGGCCTGCGCTGCAGAGTGTGGAGCGGGCGGCGGCCTACGCCCAGGACATCGGCATCGACGATCTGACCAGTCAGGTGCTGGCGGTGCGGGCGACGATCGGGTGCATGTCAGGTCGCGGGGTCGACCTGGCCAGCGTGCGGCGGGCACTGGCGTTGGAGGACCCGAACAGCGAGGCGCCCATCGCGTTTCGCGCCGGCGCCAACTACGCGCTGATATTGTCCTGGCTGGGGCAGCTCGACGAGGCCGCCGAGCGGCTGACGGCGGTGCGCAGGCACTGCGAGGAGCGCGGCGCGGAGACCGATCTGATCTTCGTCGCGGTGTTCAGCGCGCTCACCGAGATCTGGCGGGGCCGCTACCGCGAGGCCCGCGAGTTGGCCGACGAAACCGTCCAGCGCGCACAGCAACTCGGCGGTGAGCACCTGCGGGTGATCGCCAAGACGATGCAGGCCGCGGTGGCGGCGTATCTGGGCGAGGAGGAGCGCACCCGCTCGGTGGCGCAGGCGGCGATCGACCTGGCGCAGGCGTGCGGGTCGCCGCGACTGGCGGACTGGGCGGCGGTGAGCCTGGGGTTCCTCGAGGTGTCGCTGGGCAACAACGAGCGGGCGCTGGAGGTGTTGGCGCCGCTGCTCGAGCGGTTCCCGTTCCTGCCGGGTACGGAGATCATCACGGTCGGCTACATCCCCGACGCGGTGGAGGCGCTGGTGGCGCTGGGCCGGGTGGACGAGGCGACGCCGATGATCGAGGCGCTGGAGACCAACGGGCAGATGGTGGACCGGCCGTGGATGCTGGCGATGGGGGCGCGGTGCCGCAGCCTGTGGCTGGCGGCGCGCGGGGAGGTGCCGGCGGCGCTGGAGAAGGCGCAGGAGGCGCTGCGTCAGCATGAGCGGCTGCCGATGCCGTTCGAGCGGGCGCGCACGCTGCTGCTGGTCGGGCAGTTGCAGCGCCGGCAGCGGCAGAAAGAGATCGCGCGGGCGACGCTCAGCGAGGCGGAGGCGGCGTTCGAGCGGCTGGGCACGCCGCTGTGGGTGGAGCGGGCGCGTGCGGAGCTGGCGCGGCTGAGCACGGCGCCGGCGGGTGCGCTGGGGCTGACGCCGTCCGAGCAGCGGGTGGCCGAGCTGGTGGCGACGGGGATGACGACGAAGGATGTGGCGGCGGCGTTGTTCGTGAGCCCGAAGACGGTGGAGTCGAACCTGTCGCGGATCTACCGCAAGCTCGGCATTCGGTCGCGTGCGGAGCTGGGCCGGTTGTTCGGCGAGGACGGCGGGTAAGGATGCTTGAAGCGCCCTGGGTTTCCCGGAGGCTCGGGCTATTGGATTCCGATCAAGGGTTGGTCGGTCCGGTATGCATCGTAGAACGCGGCTTCGAACTCCGTGGGTGGGATGTCGCCGAGGTAGCTGTGCAGGCGGCTGGTGTTGTGCCAGTGGACCCAACTGAGGGTGGCGAGTTCTACGTCCTCGACGGTCTTCCACGGTCCGCTTCGAGCCGGCCCGTAGATCAGCTCGGCCTTGTAGTAACCGTTGACTGTCTCCGCGAGAGCGTTATCGAAACTATCTCCAACGGTCCCAATTGACGGGACTGCGCCGATCTCAGCGAGCCGCTCGCCGTAGCGAATGGACGTGAATTGCGACCCGGCATCTGAGTGACATATCAAGTCCTGCAATGTAGTTCCGCGTGACCAACGCGCCATCTCCAACGCGTCGAGAACCATCGAGGTCCGCATGTGCGAAGCCACCCGCCACCCCACGATCATCCGCGAGTGTGCGTCAATGATGAAGCACACGTAGGCCACCCCGGCCCAGGTCGGCACGAATGTCAGGTCGGTCACCCAGAGTTGGTTCGGGGCAGCCGCGGCGAAGTTGCGGTGCACCAAGTCCGGGTGCCGCGCCGCGGCTGGGTCAGCTTTGGTGGTCCGCACCCGTTTGCCGCGCCGGACCCCCTCAATGCCTGCGGCCCGCATCAGCCGGGCCACCTGATCGCGACCGACGTCATGACCATCGCGACGAGCCGTTTTCCAGAGTTTGCGGGCCCCATAGACGCAGTAGTTGTCTTTCCAGAGCTGGCACAACGCCGGCCCGAGGACGGCGTCGCGCAGGGCCCGCGCCGATGGGACCCGGGCTTTGGCGTCGTAGTAGGTGCTCAGGGCCACCTGCAAGCCTGCGCTGCGCAGGACCGTGCAGATGGGCTCGACCCCGAACTCCCCGCGATTGTCGTCGATGAAATCGACTATTTCTTGTGTTGGCGGTCGAGCTCCGCCCCGAAGAAACTTGCCGCTCGCTTCAGAATCTCGTTGGCACGCTTGAGTTCTCGGATCTCCTGTTCGAGTTCCTTCACCTTCTTCGACTCCGAGGTCGTCACCCCAGGAGCCAGGCCTTCGTCGATGTCGACCTGACGGACCCAGGTGCGCACCGATTCCACTCCGTAGCCGAGCTGGCGAGCGACCCGCTGCACTGTGCCCTGCTCGGTGCCCAGCTCCGCGCGCAAGGTGCGGACCATCCGCACCGCGGCGGCCTTCTCCTCGGCACTGTATCGACGTGTCGTCGGCTTCCCGGGCGACTGTTCCTTCGGCATACCTGCATCCTCGTTTCCAAGGTCAGGAGCCTCCGGGATTTCCAGGGCGTTTCACCGATGGTCTCGGCGAACAGCTTTGACCGGTAACAGGATCCGTTGTCGGTGAGCACCCGTTTGACCACGATGCCATGCTCGTCGAAGAACGCTTGAGCGCGGATCCAGAACGCTGAGGCGGTCTCTTTGCGTTCATCGGCGAGGATCTCTGAGTAGGCCAGCCGAGAGTGGTCGTCGAGCGCGTGGTGCAGATAGGCGTAACCTCGGCCGCGCTTCTTGTTGTTGCGGTTGCCGACCGTGCGCCCCAGCATGCGATGTCCGCCCCCGTCGGGGATACGACCGAGCTTTTTGATGTCGACATGGATCAGATCCCCGGGCGCGGGGTGTTCGTAGCGACGTGCCTTGGTCCGGCTGAGGGGGACCCGTTTGGTGGTCCACTCGTTAAGCGACTTGGGGTTGGTGGGTCGTGGCCCACTGTAGAGCGAACTCGGTCGGGGTGAGTTCACCGTGGGCGGAGTGGGGTCGGTTGGCGTTGTAGTCGATCCTCCAGTCTTCGATGATCACGCGGGCTTCGCGTAGGGAGTCGAAGCGCCAGGAGTTGAGCAGTTCGTCGCGCAGGCGACCGTTGAATGATTCGATGAAGGCGTTCTGCCAGGGCGAGCCGGGATCAATGAAAAGTGAACCAGCACTGTTGAATCGGCACCAATCGCTCACGGCGTGGGCGACGAACTCAGGACCGTTGTCGAAACGCACGTACCGCGGCGCCCCGTGGGTCAGCGCCAGGCGATCCAGCACGTCGACGACGCCGTCGGCGTTGATGGCGCGGTCGACCTCGATCGCGAGTGCTTGGCGGGTGAACTCGTCGATGACGTTGAGCATCTTGATGGTGCGGCCATCGGCGGTGGTGTCGAACTGGAAGTCCATCGCCCAGATGACGTTGGGGCGGATCGGTGACATCGCGCTGACGGCGACGCCGATACCGGTGAGACGCTTTTTGCGGCGCCGCTGCGGAACCCGAAGGCCCTCTGCGCGCCACAGTCGACGGATGCGCTTGTTGTTGACCTGCCAGCCGGCGCGGCGGGCCATCTTGGCCGCCCGTCGCCACCCCCAGCGTGGCCGGTCAGTGGAGAACTTGCGCAGCCAGGCCCGCAACTCGGCTTCCTCGGTGGTCACCGGCGCCGGGGTCAGGCGCTTTGTGGACCGGTGGATGCCCACGACGGTGCAGGCGCGGCGTTCGGACACCCCGAACCGCTCACGCAGCGCCGCTACGGCGCTGCGCTTGCGGTTCGGGGTCAAAAGTTTCCCGCCGAAATCTCCTTGAGCATGTCGATGTCGAGAGCCTGATTGGCGACCAGCTTCTCGAGCCGGGCGTTCTCGGCCTCGAGCTCTTTGAGCCGTTTGGCCTCGTTGGCCTTCATGCCGCCGTACTGGGCTACCCAGCGATGCCAGGTCGATTCGGCGATCTCCAGGTGCCGACACACCTCAGCGAGCTCCTGGCCGCTCCCGAGCAGCTTGTTGCCCTCGGCCAGCTTGCGGATGATCTGATCCGGCGTATGCCGCCGGCGCTTGTTCGATGCCATGTCGTTGTCGATTCTTCCTTGCCCGCAGACCGGGCAACAGAGTCGCACAACGACTGGACCACTACGAGGGGCTCACCTCAGTAGCGGTCGGCAAGCATGGTCGGAGCGGAACCGTTAGCAGCGCGACCTACCGGGTACTGACAGATCTACAACTCGAACTTGCAGAGACCCGTGTTGTTGCAGAACCGCCGGCAGCTCTCGAGCATCGACTCGCTGCGCTGGCACTGCTCCGGCCGCTCGTTCAGCCGCGCCGCGGTCCGCTCCTGGGCCTTGCGCTTGGCGCCCTCCGGCGTCATCAGGGAGTTACCCGGATGCCCCGGGCTGGCCAGCGTGTTGTTGCAGTTCAGATGCAGGTAGTACTCCCGGCGCCGGTCGTTCTTCCCGCTGGAGTTCAGGAAGCCGCCCTGGCTCCACGAGGTGACCACGCAGTCGTCCAGGCTGAGCTGG
Organism: Mycolicibacterium phlei; assembly: GCF_001583415.1. Next base: position 1,227,849 of record NZ_CP014475.1, on the reverse strand, counting down.
CTGCCGGCCACCGTGGTCACCACCGGGGTGCCGCCGCGCCGGTTGACCCACGATGCCGCGTCAGAGTACTTCTTGCCCACCAGCGGGTCGGCCGCGGCCGCCATGCCGGGCCCCAAGCCCACCAGCATCACCGCCGCCGCGGCCACCACCGATAGCGCCGACAGCATGACCTTCACCGCAGCAGACCCTCGCCGCCCGTCACGCAGCCGACCCATCTCAAACCTCCATCGCATCGTCGCACCGGACAGCGGCTCCGGGTCCGCTGTACGTCCGAGTCAATTTAGCCGATCGAGATTTCCGGCGGGCAGGTTCCTCCCGATCGTTAGAAAGTTGCCTCCGAAAACACCGACGCCCCCGCCTCTTTGAGACGGGGGCGTCGGGTGAAGCGAAAAGGTCTTACGCCTCGGCGAAGTTGCGGGTCACCGACGGGTCGACCGGGATGCCCGGACCGGTCGTCGTGGTCATGGTGACCTTCTTCAGGTAGCGACCCTTCGACGACGACGGCTTGGCCCGCAGGATCTCGTCGAGCGCCGCACCGTAGTTCTCGGCCAGCTTCTTCTCGTCGAACGAGGCCTTGCCGATCACGAAGTGCAGGTTGGCCTGCTTGTCGACGCGGAAGTTGATCTTGCCGCCCTTGATGTCGGACACCGCCTTGGCGACATCCGGGGTCACCGTGCCGGTCTTCGGGTTCGGCATCAGGCCACGCGGACCCAGGATGCGCGCGATGCGCCCCACCTTGGCCATCTGGTCCGGCGTCGCGATCGCGGCGTCGAAATCGGTCCAGCCGCCCTGGATCTTCTCGATCAGGTCGTCGCTGCCCACCTCGTCGGCGCCGGCCGCCTTGGCCTCCTCGGCCTTCTCACCGACCGCGAACACCACAACGCGGGCGGTCTTACCGGTGCCATGGGGCAGGTTCACGGTGCCACGCACCATCTGGTCGGCCTTGCGCGGATCCACGCCCAGCCGGATCGCCACCTCGACGGTCGCGTCCTGCTTCTTCGACGACGTCTCCTTGGCCAGCTTGGCCGCCTCCAGCGGCGTGTACAGCCGGCTGCGGTCCACCTTCTCCGCGGCTTCGCGGTAGGCCTTGCTCTTCTTGCTCATTTGAATCTCCTTATCGAAGTTGTGGTTGGCGAGCCGATGCCAGCTCTCCCACTGGGACGGGTCGAGTTACTCGACCGTGATCCCCATCGACCGCGCGGTGCCGGCGATGATCTTCGCCGCGGCGTCGATGTCGTTGGCGTTGAGGTCTTCCTTCTTGGTCTCGGCGATCTCGCGCACCTGATCCCAGGTCACCTTGGCGACCTTGGTCTTGTGCGGCTCACCGGAACCCTTCTGGATGCCCGCGGCCTTGAGCAGCAGCTTGGCGGCCGGCGGGGTCTTCAGCTGGAAGGAGAAGCTGCGGTCCTCGTAGACGGTGATCTCCACGGGGACGACGTTGCCGCGCTGCGACTCCGTCGCGGCGTTGTACGCCTTGCAGAACTCCATGATGTTGACACCGTGCTGGCCGAGCGCCGGACCCACCGGCGGGGCGGGGTTGGCCTGCCCGGCCTGGATCTGCAACTTGATCAGCCCGATGACTTTCTTCTTCGGGGCCATGGGTGTGGTGTTTCCTTTACTAATTAGTGGTCATGGAGGGCCCGTCCCTCCTGCTACTAAATCTTGGCGACCTGGTTGAAGGTCAGCTCGACAGGTGTTTCGCGGCCGAAGATGGACACCAGCACCTTGAGCTTCTGCTGCTCGGCGTTGACCTCGCTGATCGAGGCGGGCAGCGTCGCGAACGGCCCGTCCATGACGGTGACCGACTCGCCGACCTCGAAGTCCACGACGATCTCCGGACGCTCCAGCGTCGCCTCGCCCGACGACGCCGCACCGGCGGCGGCCGCGGCGGCCTTGCCCGGCTTCTTGGCGGTCTGCGGCGGCAGCAGGAACTTCACCACGTCGTCGAGGCTCAGCGGCGACGGCCGCGACGTCGCGCCGACGAAGCCCGTCACACCCGGGGTGTTGCGCACCGCGCCCCACGACTCGTCGTTGAGCTCCATGCGCACCAGGATGTAGCCCGGCAGCACCTTGCGGTTGACCTGCTTGCGCTGGCCGTTCTTGATCTCGGTGACCTCTTCGGTCGGCACCTCGACCTGGAAGATGTAGTCGCCGACGTCGAGGTTCTGCACACGGGTCTCGAGGTTGGCCTTCACCTTGTTCTCGTAGCCCGCGTACGAGTGGATGACGTACCACTCGCCCGGCAGGCGGCGCAGCTCCTTCTTGAGCGCGACGGCCGGGTCCTCTTCCTCCTCGGCCTCGGCGGGGGCTTCAGCCTCAGCAGCCTCAGCAGGGGCCTCAGCGGCGGCCTCGTCGGTGTCACCAGCGACGTCGGCGTCCTCGGTCACCGCGTCGGTGGTCTCCTCGACCAGATCGACACCCTCGGCCGAAGGCTCTTCGCCCTCGAAGCTAGTCACTTGTCAGTCCTCTCAGTACGTCGCTCGTCGTCACCCGAAGACCAGCGTCATGAGCTTGGCGAATCCGAAATCCACGCCGTAGATCATGGCCACCATGAACGCCAGGAAGGTCAGCACCACCATGGTGTAGCTGGCCATCTGCTTGCGGTTCGGCCAGATCACCTTGCGCAGCTCGGCGACGACCTGCTTCAGGAAGTTCCAGACGAACAGGAACGGGTTGCGCGACGGGCGGTCCCCCCGCTTCTTGGCGGTCTTCTTGCGGTCGCCGGATCCGTTCTTGGTGGGCGACGCCTCCTCGCCGGTCCCCAGGTCGATCGCAGCGGTGACGTCCTCGCCCGCCGCGGCGCGACGGGTCCGCTTGCCCGAGGGCCGCGTCGGCCGGGTCACCACCGCGCCGGTTCCGGTGTCCGTGCCTGCGGAGCCGGCACCTTCGCGCTCGTCGCTCACCGCATGCCTTTCGTCTGGTCCTTGTGTGGCCACATACCTCCAGTGTCCACACTTGTCGAGTATTCAGTTGAGCAGGGGCGACAGGACTTGAACCTGCAACCTGCGGTTTTGGAGACCGCTGCTCTGCCAGTTGAGCTACGCCCCTTTGGCGGGAAAAATCCCGCCGGTTCGGGGCTCACACAATTCGCGCGCTCCCCGATCGGATAACTCGCACCGACGGAAGCGCGCTGGACTGGGAAAACCCCGAGTTCCGAGTGTAGCGTGCTCCCGCTCGTACTTACTAATCCGCCTTGGCGACCGACTCCTCGGCGGTGGTGTCGTGCTTGACGGGCTTGCGGGTGACCTGCCCAGTCTTGGGGTCCCAACCGGCCGAGATCGAGTTGTCGCCCTCATGGCCCATCAGCGTGGTGAACGACTCCATCACCACCTCACCCTTGTCGTCGGTGAGCACGTTGCGGGTGGTGACGATGTCGGCGCCGAACCGCTCGTCGACGGACTCGATGTGCAGCACACCGGTCAGCACATCGCCCTCTTTGATCGGCCGGTGGTACTTGAACTTCTGGTCGACCTGCACGATCTGCATGGTCTCGAAGCCCACGTCGTTGTGCTGGAAGAAGTGCCGCTGGATCATCACCGCGAAGATCGACATGAACGTCAGCGGCGCCACCAGCCCGTCGTGACCGGACTCCTTGGCCGCGGCCACGTCGAAGCTCTGCGGGTCCTCGGCCTTGACCGCGCCGGCGTACTGGCGGATCTGCTCACGGCCCACGACGAACGGCTCGGGGTACTTCCAGACCATCCCCTGGATGTCGATTTTGAGCGCCATGAACTACGCCAGCTTCGCGACCGCGACGGCGCGACCGAAGATCTTCTTGCCACCGGTGGTCGCCGTCAGCGCGATCGTCACCGACTTGGTCTCCGGGTCGACGGACTTCACCCGGCCGCTGAACACGATCTCGGCGCCCACCCCGTCGTTGGGCACCGGCACCACGGCGGTGAACCGGACGTTGTACTCGGTGACCGCGGCCGGGTCACCCACCCACGACGTCACGTAGCCGCCACCCAGACCCATGGTCAGCATGCCGTGCGCGATCGCGGTGTCCAGACCGACCTGCTTGGCGATCTCGTCGTCCCAGTGGATCGGATTGAGGTCACCGGACACCCCGGCATAGTTCACCAGGTCCTGCCGGGTCAGTGAGATCACCTTCTCGGGGAGCTGGTCACCCACCTTCACCGAGTCGAACTCACGCAGTGCCATCAGTAAAACCCTCTTCTCCGTCGTCGCCCGCCCGACCCGCCAGGGTCGTGAAGGTCTCCTGCACGACGTCACCGGCCTCGTCGGTGACGATGTTCTTGAGCACGACGATGTCGGTGCCGTGCGCCTGACGCACGGAGTCGACATACAGGTCGCAGTAGAGCTTGTCGCCCGCGTAGATCGGTTTGGCGTACTTGAACACCTGGTCGACCTGGACGATCTTCATGTCCTTGATGCCGACGCCGGCCCACTTGAAGAACGACGTCTGCACCAGGTAACCGAAAACGGCGGTGAACGTCAGCGGGGTGGGCAGGGCCCGGTGGCCCAGTTCAGCGGCGATCTTCTCGTCGAAGAAAACCTCGTTGTCGTTCTTGACCGCGGTCGCGAACTCGCGGATCTTCTCCCGGCCCACGACGTAACAGTCGGGATAGCGGTAGTGCATCCCGACGATCCGGTCGGACAATGCCACAGTTAGTGAACCTACCTAGTCAGCCCGGGCGTACCTGCCCGTTCGGCGCGGCGCCTGCTTAGCGCGATTCCTTGTGCGGTTGGTGCTTGCCGCAGTTGGGGCAGAACTTCTTGAGCTCCAGCCGGTCGGGATCGTTGCGGCGGTTCTTCTTGGTGATGTAGTTGCGGTGCTTGCACACCTCGCACGCCAAGGTGATCTTGGGCCGTACGTCGGTACTGGAGGCCACGGTTCTGTCGTCCTTCGTCTACGCGTTGCTGCTGTCTGTAGCGGTGGGGGGGCTCGATCCCCCGACCTCACGATTATGAGTCGTGCGCTCTAACCAGCTGAGCTACACCGCCCCGGGATCCGGGCAGTAGTCCGCCCGACCACCGAGCCCCCTAACGGAATCGAACCGTTGACCTTTTCCTTACCATGGAAACGCTCTGCCGACTGAGCTAAGGGGGCCTGCCTACTTCGCAGCCCGCGCCGCAGCGCGAGCCTCAGAAAGGGTACAGGCTCGCCGTTTGCCGCGCCAAACCGCGCCGTAACCGGCTGTTTCTGAACTGTAGTAGGCCCCGTTTTCCGGGTGCGCACCGGGTGCCCACCCGAATCACTCCACGCACCTCACCCCAGGTGGTAGGACGGACACGTGACCGATACCAGTGTTGCGCGTGTGGCGGTGTACCTCGACTTCGACAACATCGTCATCTCCCGCTACGACCAGATCCACGGTCGCAACGCCTTCCAGAAGGACCGGGCGGCCGGCTTCCACAAGAAGCCCGGCCGGCTCGCCGAGGCCACCGTCGACGTCGGCGCCATCATCGACTACGCGTCGTCGTTCGGCACCCTGGTGCTGACCCGCGCCTACGCCGACTGGTCCACCGACGTCAACGCCGACTACCGCGACCAATTGGTCGGGCGCGCAGTCGATCTCGTGCAACTGTTCCCCGCCGCGGCCTACAACAAGAACGGCGCCGACATCCGGCTGGCCGTCGACGCCGTCGAGGACATGTTCCGGTTACCCGACCTGACCCACGTGGTGATCGTCGCCGGCGACTCCGACTACATCCCGCTGGCGCAGCGCTGCAAGCGGCTGGGCCGCTACGTGGTGGGCATCGGCATCACCGGCTCGATCAGCCGCTCGCTGACCGCCGCCTGCGACGAGTACGTCTCCTACGACTCGCTGCCCGGCGTGCCGCAGGTCAGCACCGAGGCGCCCAAACGCCGTCGCACCAAGGCCGAGGCCGAGGCCGAACCCGAGCAACCCGACCCGCAGGCCGCCGCCACCGCGCTGCTGGAGCGGGCGCTGCGCATCGCGCACGGCAAGGACGACGCCGACTGGCTGCACAACTCGGCGCTCAAGGCGCAGATGAAGCGGATGGACCCGTCGTTCTCGGAGAAGTCGCTGGGCTACCGCTCGTTCAGCGACTTCCTGCGGTCCCGCTCGGACCTCGTCGAACTGGACGAATCGTCGACGATCCGGATGGTGCGGCTCCGCGGTGAGGATTAGGCGGGCGGATTAGCCGTCGATACGCTGGCGGCATGTCTGACCGCCTGTATTTCCGTCAGCTGCTCAGTGGGCGCGACTTCGCCGCCGGCGACGTCATGGCCCAGCAGATGCGCAACTTCGCGTACCTGATCGGCGACCGCGAGACCGGCGAGGCCGTCGTCGTCGACCCCGCCTACGCCGCCGGTGACCTGGTCAACGCGCTGGAGGCCGACGGCATGCGGCTGGCCGGCGTGCTGGTCACCCACCACCACCCCGACCACGTCGGCGGCTCGATGATGGGCTTCACCCTCAAGGGCGTGGCCGAGCTGCTCGAGCACACCACCGTGCCGGTGCACGTCAACGCCCTTGAGGCGGACTGGGTTTCGAAGGTCACCGGGATCGCCCGCAGCGAGCTCACCGGCCACCAGCACGGCGACGTCGTCTCCGTCGGCGCCATCGACATCGAACTGCTGCACACCCCGGGCCACACGCCCGGAAGCCAGTGCTTCCTCGTCGACGGGAAGCTGGTCGCCGGCGACACCCTGTTCCTGGAGGGCTGCGGTCGCACCGACTTCCCCGGCGGAAACGTCGACGACATGTTCCGCAGCCTGCAGGCGCTGGCCAAACTGAGCGGCGATCCGACCGTCTACCCCGGTCACTGGTACTCCGCCGAGCCCAGCGCCCCGCTGGAGGAGGTCAAGCGCAGCAACTACGTCTACCGGGCCCGCGACCTCGACCAGTGGCGCATGCTGATGGGGGCCTAGATCTTTGCTTAAACGACAACGCGGTAAATTAAATGCCGCATAAGCGGAGTTAGGCCGTTATTCTCCGGTTTGCCCACGCACACGCGCAGGTACGGGGAGGACGTTTTCGATGACAAAAGCGCTGGAGACGCCGGCGGGGTGGTACTCCGACGGCTCCGGCGGTGAACGGTACTGGGACGGCTCGGCGTGGACGGCCTCCCGGTCCGCCGAGGATGTGGCCACGGTCGCCGAACTGGAGCGACGGCGCACGCTGTTGATCCGGTGGTTCACCGTGTGCACGGCGCTGCTGGTCGCGCTGACCGTGGCGGTCATCTACACGCTGGTGTCGCAGGCCGGGGGCCGCGACATCGCCGTGAGCGCGCCCTCCCCCGCCGGCCCGGCCGTCGCCCCGCAGGCCGCGCCGACTCCCGACCTGGCGGCCCCGCACGGCGAGTGGGTGGACGGGCCGTTCGCGTTCCGCGTCGACGAGATCGAGGTGGGGACGACGGTCTCGTCGACCGAGGAGCCAGCGGAGAAGACCGCGATCGGGCAGTACATCGTGGTGCGGCTGGCGGTGGTCAACATCGGCGGCGCGACCGCGCACTTCCACGGCACCCTGCAGACCCTGCACGCCGGCGGCACCGCCTACGCCATCGACGACGAGGCGTCGCTCTACGTCAACGGCGGCTACGTCGAGATCCCACCGGGCGCCGAGGCCCACGTCGGCGTCGCCTACGACGTGCCGCCGGCCACCGTGCCCGAGATCCTCGCGCTGCGCGCGGATCCGGCCAGCCCGGGCGTGAAGATCCGGCTGTCCTGAGATTTCCGGCCGCCGGGTAGCAGCCACCCCGGCGCCCAGAACCCTTCACCGGCAGGTACTCGTCGCACCACCCGAATGCACGCCTGACCAGGGTTTTTGCCTCGTCAAGGGCCCCCGCGAAATTCGTTGCTTTCGGTTAACTAAAGGCGTAGACAAGATCAGAAGATTTAGGCAGACTGTAACGCAGTCGTCAATTTCTTGTTTGCGGGGGAAATGTCGTGAAGAAGCTGGTGCTGTGCTTTGACACCGCGCGCGCTTCTGCGCGGCCGTCCGGGGATCCGACGGCCGCGATCACCAACACCGGCCGAGTCTTCCGTCTGCTCGACGAGCGCCCCGACCAGATGCTCTGGTACCACCCCGGCCCCGCACCGCGGACCGGGCTGGCGCGGCTGCGGTGGCGTACCGCGGCCGCCGACGAGGCCCGCGCGACGATCACCTCGGCCTACCAGTTCCTGGTCGACCACTGGGAGCCAGGCGACCGGGTGTACATGTTCGGCGGGGGCCGCGGCGCCTACTGCGCGCAGACGCTGACCCGGCTGCTCAACATCGTCGGGGTGCTGCCGGACCTGATGGAGTCGATGGCCGCGTATGCCCTGCCGCCCACCAAGCGCGCCGCCGACGACTGGGAGCGGGTGCGCAGCCTGGCCGACCAGCTGATGGAGAAGCAGCGCGCGGGAATCCCGGTGTGGTTCCTGGGCCTGTGGGACACCACGACGATCCCGGGCTTCTCCCGCTGCGCGATGCCGATTCCGATGACCAACGTCGAGATGGGCCGCCACGCCCTGGCGATCGACGGCCTGCCCGGTGAGCGGCTGGTCGACTGCGAGCGCGTCGACGAGCAGTGGTTCCGCGGCGCATCGCGCGACATCGTCGGCGGCGCGGGGGCGTGCGCACCGCTGGCGTCCATCGCGTTCGACTGGGTGCTGTCCGGGGCGATCGGCGCGGGGCTGGCGATCCCGGCGGCGCGGCGCGCGCTGCTGCACCGGCCCACGGTCGACGACGCGCTGACCGAGACGCCGCCGACGATCGGGTTGCGCACGGTGCCGGAGGGTGCGACGGTGCACGACAGCGTCGAACGGTATCTGCGCGAGCACCCGGACTACTGGCGCCGGCTGCCGGAGTCGGTGCAGTGGGCGGACCCGAAGTGGGCCGAGACCCCGGTGGCGGCAACGACGCCCGCCGAGCTGCTGCTCAGCGCGCACTGATTCCGAGCGCTCGGCCAGCAACATATTGACCGTCGGGCAAATATCGCGGACGGTGTGAAAGCGCCTCAACCGTGGTTTACTGCCAGACGTGGACGCGGATAGCAAACTGCTCGGGCTGTCGTCGGGGATGTGGACGGCCATCGCCGCGTGGGTGGCCGTCGTGGTCGGGGTCATCGCGCTGATCTACGCCTGGCGGCAGTACCAGCGGGCCAAGAAGCAGAGCGCCGAGCTCATGCAGCCCAACGTCGCGATGTTCATGGAGCCGGCCGCCGACGACTGGCACCTGATCGAGCTCGTCGTCAAGAACTTCGGCCGCACCCCGGCCTACGACATCCGCTTCGAGTTCCCCAACCCGCCGACCGTCGCCAAATACGAGAACTCCTACCACGACGGCCGCTACCTCGACATCGTTCCGCTCAACCTGCCCGCACTGATCCCCTACCTGGCACCCAACCAGGAGTGGCGCATCGTGTGGGACTCGGCGCTGGACCGAAAAGAGTTGGGCGAGGCCATCGCATCGCGCTTCGACGGCGCGGTCACCTACTACGCGCAGCCGAAGGATCCCAAGCGCAAACGCCGCCGCGACAAGTTCCGCTCCACGGCGGTGCTGGACTGGGCGACACTGCATCCGGTCGAACGCCTTGAGCTGCTCACCACCCACGACCTGGCCCGCCAGGAGAAGCAGAAGCTCGAGCTGCTGCGCCATCTGCTGACGTACTACCACTACGCGGTCAAGGAGAGCCGCGAAGAGGTGCTGCGCAAGGAGATCAACCAGGTGCGCGCCGCCGCCGAGGAGCTGCGCGAGCGTTACCGCGCCGAATACGAAGCGCCGCAGCGGCCTTCACCACCGCCGCCGCCACCGCCGCCGGTCGCCGCGGTCGACATCGACGCCGAGTTCGAAGAGGCCCACACCCAGATCATCAACCGGGTGCACAACGGCCACCGGCCGCGGCACCGCCTGGTCGAAACCTAGGCCTTAGTTTTTGCGCTCTTTGCGCTCTTTTGCGCCGAGTTCTACACCACGGTCGTGATTTTCGGCTGAGCACAGCCCAGGTGTAGAACTCGCGACGCTTGACGACGCTTATACGGCGCTTGACGGTCGAGTGTGGCCCGGCAACCCCTCGCTACCGGGCCGACTGCAACGCTACGAACACCCCCGCACCGCTGTCGTGAGTAGTGCGCTACTCCAACCCGGACCGGTTTCGTACCATCGATCGGATTCAGCGCTTTAAGGAGATGGCATGACCGTTGGCTACGAACTCACCGACACCGTCGCGACGCTGACCATGGACGACGGCAAGGTCAACGTCCTCGGTCTGGCCATGCAGGCCGCGCTCAACGAGGCCCTCGACCGCGCCGAGGCCGACGAGGTCAAGGCCCTCGTGCTGGCCGGCAACGGGCGGGTGTTCAGCGGCGGGTTCGACCTGGAGGTCTTTCAGTCCGGCGACAAGGAGAAGTCGCTGCAGATGCTGTCGGGCGGGTTCGAGCTGGCGGCACGGCTGCTGTCGTTCCGGGCGCCGGTGGTCATGGCGGCGACGGGCCCGGCGATCGCGATGGGTGGCTTCCTGCTGCTGGCCGGCGATCACCTGGTGGGCCAGCCGAAGACCCGCTGCCAGGCCATCGAGGTGGCGATCGGCATGACGATGCCGTACGCGGCGCTGGAGATCATGAAGTACCGACTGACGCCGGCGGCGTATCAGCGGGCGAACGCGCTGGCGACGACGTTCACCGGCGACGCCGCGATCGCGGCGGGCTGGCTGGACGAGATCGTCGAGGCCGACCGCGTCGTCGCCCGGGCCCAGGAGTTCGCCGCCGAGGCCGCCAAGACCATCCACACCCGCGCGCACCGGGACAGCAAGCTCAAGGCGCGCGGGGACGTACTCAAGGGTATCCGCGCCGGGATCGAGAGCTTGCCAACCGAGTTCACCCTGCTCTAACCCCCGCGATTTCGGTGTAGTTAGTCGCGCCCAGCGCAACGGTCTACACCGAAATCGCCGAAAAGACAGCATGATGGTGCGATGACCACCAAGATCCGCGGCCGGGTGTGGCGTTCCGGCAAACCCGTCGACGACTTCGACTTCGCCGCGATGGCCGACTACCTCGCCGAGGACGACACGCTGGTCTGGTGTGACATCTTCGACCCGAGCCACGAGACGCTCAAGCAGCTCGCCGCCGAGATCGGGCTCAACGACTGGGCCGTCGAGGACGCCATCGCCGAGTCCGAGCGGACCAAGGCCGTCGTCTACCGCACCCACACCTTCTACACCGTTTACGCCGTCACGCCGAACGGCACATCGGTTGCCGCGCACCGCATCTCGGGTTTCGTGCTGCCACGCGGGCTGGTCACGGTGCGGTTGTCGGCCGACTTCGACATGGATCAGGTGTCCCGGCGGTTCGACGAGCTCGGCGGTCAGGAGTTCGGCGTCGGCGCGCTGGTGCACGGCCTGCTCGACGTCGTCGTCGACAGCCACTTCGACGCGGTGCAGCGCCTCGACGACGCGATCGAGGCCCTCGAGGACGAGCTGTTCGAGGAGCACCCGCCCACAGGCGAGTTCCAGAAACAGACCTACCGGTTGCGCAAGGATCTCGTGCAGCTGCGCCGCGTCGTGCTGCCGATGCGCGAGGTGGTCAACGCGATCCAGCACCGCCGCGCCGACCACCAGATCTCCCCCGAACTCGACCCGCTCTACGCCGACCTCTACGACCACGTGCTGCGCGCCGCGGAGTGGACGGAGTCGCTGCGCGACATGATCACCACCGTCTTCGAGACCAGCCTGTCGCTGCAGGACGCCCGGCTGAACACGGTGATGAAGAAGCTGACCGGCTGGGCGGCGATCATCGCGGTGCCGACCGCCATCACCGGCTTCTACGGCCAGAACCTGGTCTTCCCCGGCGTCGACACCGTCGGCGGGTTCGTCACCAGCTCGGCGCTGATCGCCGGGCTGGTAATCCTGCTGTACGTGATGTTCAAACGCCGAGACTGGTTGTGACGCAGCAGGTCTAGCGTCCCTGCGGCACGGCCGTGCCGTCGCTGCCGCGGGTCTGGCTGAGCATCTTCGCCAGGCAGTGCTCCGCGTCGTACTGCTGGTCGGCGCACCAGCCCAGCGCCCCGTCGGCGCTGTCGAACGGCACGCCGGCGACGGTGACCCACCAGGTGGGGTCGCTGTAGACCGGCCAGTCGCCCGACCACACCAGCCGCGCGTTCGGATGCCGGCCGCGCAGCTGCAGGTGCTCGCGCAGGACGTCGGCGTTGGTCCAGGTGATGCCCTCGGCGACCTCGCCGGGTCGCTTCGAGCTGAGCTGGGGCTGCCACACGTCGAGCAGGGTGTCGTCGAGGATCTGGCGGTCGGCGGCGGCGATGTCGGTCAGCGCCGTCGCGGCCGCGGCCTCCAGGTCGCCGGTCTCCGGGATGCCGGGCTCGGCGGCGGTCACCGCGGTGGCCGACACCGTGTCGGAGTCGGGTTTCCCGTCGTAGCTGTCGCGGTGCGGGATGATCCGCACGGCACCGTTGATCGTGTCGGCGGTGCGGAGGAAGCTGCCCGGCGGGAACGTGAAGTCGACGGTGGCGCCGCTCCTGCCGACCGCGATCGGCGTGCCGGTGAGGTCGAAAACCCCTGAGGCGACGTCTTTTCCGGTGTCGTCGACGACGTTGATCCGGTAGCCGTGGTTGACCAGCAGATCACCGCTGTCGCAGCCGGGGATGATGTGGGTGGTGACCGTCAGGCCGCGGTCGGAGTAGGTGAGCTTCTCGGGCGTCATCAGCGGGGCGACGTCGCAGGGCCCGACCTCGCCGATGGTCACCGGTGCGGCGCTGTCGGATCCGTCGCGGGTCAGCACGAACACCACGGCGGCGAGGACGACGGCGGCCACGGCGATGACTGCGGCGATCAGCACCGGGCTGCGCGACGACGACTCCTCGGGTTCCGGTTCGGGTTGCGGTTCCTCGTAGCCGAACTCGATGACCGGTTGTTCGTCGCTGTAGGCGTATTCGATGACCGGGCCGGCCATCGTCGGCGCCCCATAGGGCTCGGCGGCCGGGGCAAGCTGCGTCGGCTCGTCCACCACCGGCGCCATCTGCGTCGGCGCCTCCTCGGGCGGGGGCGCCGGGACGACGGTCGTCGGCGACTCGTGCGGATCGGCTCTGCCGCTGGCGTACTCGGCCAGGTCGTGGGCCTCGGCGGCGATCTCCTTGAGTGTCGGGGTGCCGGCGAAACGGTGCACCAGGACGACGATGTCGGCGGCGATGTCGATGTCGTAGCGGGCCTCGGAGTAGTCGACGACGGCGTCGCCGATCGGCGCCAGCAGGGCCAGATCGGCGCCGTGGCGGCCGAAGAGCACGGTCTGCGTGCCGCCGGTGGACACCGGCAGGTCCTGACGAAAGAGCTGCCCGTCGAGGTCGATCCACCCGAGCTCGACGAGCTGGGCCTCGAGTTCGGGGGTCACCCGACGATCCTGACATCGGGAGCCGCGCCCGTCGAGCACGGAGCACCGCGCCCAATTTTAACTACAGTGAAAATTTTGCCCGATGCGTATCAATGCAGCTGTAATGCCGCCCATTTAGCACAGCGCCAGCAGTTGCCGATACATGCGTATTGAGTGACTGGCACACTCCCGGTCGGCAGCGCTGGAGCATTAGCGGACAGCAACCGTTTCGTATGGTCATTGCCGGATATTTGAGTTATGGCGTCATTATTTAAGTAATTGTACTAATTGACGGTGCCGACGTTCGGGGCGCGTTTACACGGTGATCGCAAATATTGCGCACAGAACGGTTCGCTGATCTAATCGATCTTGATCAGAGTTAGCTGGAGCTTGGGGGGTCAGGACAGTGCCGGGGGATGACGCAAACGTCTCTGTAGCGGTGGTCGACGGCCATGACGTCGTCCATGTCGGCATCGAGGCCTGGGCGACGGGCAGCCAACCGCGGGTGAAGGTGGTCGCGCACTACGCCGGTCCGCAGGAGTTCCTCGACCAGCAGCCCAGCGACTCCCCGTCGATCGACGTCGTCGTGTTCGGGCCGTCGGGCCGCACCCCGGAGTTCGACAACCTGCGCAAGCTGTGCGCCGTCGGCTACCCGGTCATCGTCTACTCGCACCTGCACAACGACGAGATCATTCTCAACAGCCTCGACGCCGGCGCGGTGTCGTACGTGCTGAAATCCGAGAGCGGCCACCACCTGGCCGAGGCGATCTACGCCGCGCGCTCACCGGAGCCCTACGTCGCGCCCTGCATGGCGCAGGCGCTGCGCAACGGCGAACTGAAGGGCCGGCCGCGGCTGAGCACCCGCGAACGTGAGGTGCTGATCGCCTGGTGCCAGACCGAGAACAAGGACCTGGTCGCCAAGCGGCTGTTCATCGAACCGTCGACGGTGCGCACGCACCTGCAGCGGGTGCGGGCCAAGTACGCGGCGGTGGGCCGGCCGGCGCCGACGAAGGCCTCGCTGATCGCGCGGGCGATCCAGGACGGCCTGCTCGACGTCGACGAGCTCTAGTCCAGCGAGATCAGCAGGAACGAGAAGTTGTCCTGGGCACCGGCTTTGCGGGTCGCCTCGATGATCGTCTCGGCGGGGCTCGGGCCGGTCACCGCGTCGCGCAGCGCCTCGTCGGACATCATGCCGCTGACCCCGTCGGAGCAGACCAGGTAGGCGGTGCCGCCGCGCGGCTGCACGGTCAGGTGCGGGTCGACGGGCATCCGCTGGCCGAGCGCCTGGGTGATGCGGTGCGTCGGACGGCCCTGGTCGTCGAGAAGGGCGTCGTCGACCGAGAGCTGTTGCAGCACACCGTCGCTGATGCCGTAGACGCGGCTGTCGCCGACGTTGAAGACCACCACCTGGTCGGCGAACGCGCAGACCCCGGCGATCGTGGTGCCCATGCCGAGCAGTTCGGGGTTCTGGCCCACCTGGTGCACCTGGTCGTTGGCGTGCTGCAGGCCGTCGGCGACGTCGTCCGGGCCCGCCCAGCCCGGCGCGATGTCGGCGATCACGCTCAGCGCCAGCCGGCTCGCCAGCTCACCACCGGCGTGCCCGCCCATCCCGTCGGCGACGGCGGCGACGAAGGGCACGTCGTCGCCGAAGCGCATGTGCACCACCGACCCCGTCGCCGCCTGACACGACCAGGCGCCGACGAGCAGCGCGTCCTCGTTGTGGTCGCGCACCAGACCGGTGTCGGTGAACGCGGTCACCTCGATGCTCATCGCCCAGTTTCCCTCCTCGACACCGCAGCCGAACCCTACGACATCGCGGGCCGATCTCCGTCGACCATCGCCACGACATGTGGGAGCATCTGCGCATGAACCCGCAGGACGACCCGGAGGAGCGGATCCGGCAGCTGGAACAGCCGCTGACCCGCTCCGGGGTGGAACTCGGCGCCGAGGACCGAACCCGGACCGACACCTCGGCCCTGCCGCCGCCGGTCTACGACGAGCCGTACCAGCAGCCGTACGGGCAGTCACCGTATGCGGCACCGCCGTTCGGGGTCGCCTACCCGCAGGCTCCACGGTCGGGTATCTCGCCGTGGCTGATCTTCGGGATCATCGGGGCGGTCGCGGTCATGGTGGTGGCCGCGATCGGCACCGTGCTGGCGATCATGCGGTCGAGCACCGTCGGGTCGCCCACCATCGGCGGCTCCTTCGACGATCCCCCGTCGATCGCGGTCCCCACGTGGACCATGCCGAGCTTCCCGTCGATCGACATCCCCACCCCGGATCCGGATGCGCCGCCGAAGGTGGCGGTCGCCCCGGCGGGCGGGCAGTACAGCATCGCGGGGGTCGAGAACGTCGACATCGTCGAGTGCAACGGCGCCCACATCAGCGTCAGCGGGGTCAACAACACCCTCACCCTGCTGGGCCACTGCGCGAGCGTGAACGTCTCGGGTATCGAGAACGACGTCACCGTCGACAGCGCCGACCGGATCCAGGCATCGGGCTTCGACAACGAGGTCGTCTTCCACGACGGCGACCCGGAGATCAGCGCGTCGGGCGACAACATCGTCACGCGCGGCTAGCTGCGCCCCGGCGCCCGGGCGCCCTTGCTTCCCTTTTCTTCGCCGAGTTCTACACCAGGGTCGTGATTTCGGGCTGACCACGACCCTGGTGTAGAACTCGCGACGCACTAAACCGCGGAGTTATCCACAGGTCCACCCCGAAACGGCTGTCCGAGAGCCGAATCTGTCGTGGGGCGTCGTCACGCTCACGGCATGTGGACACCGTTTCTGGGCCCCGAGGCCCTCGCCGCAGGCCGGCTCACCCGAGGACAACTGCGTTGGCGCAACACCGCGGTCCTGCCGCGGGTGTACATCCCCAACGGCGCCGAACGCACCGTGCACATGAACGCGATGGCGGCGTGGCTGCACTCCGGCCGCCGGGGCATCATCGCGGGGCGGGCGGCCGCGGCGCTGCACGGCGCGAAGTGGGTCCGCGCGTCGACGCCGATCGAGATCATCACCGCACACGGTCGCCGCCGCGACGGCGTCATCGTCCGGGAGGAACGCATCGCCCCCGACGAGATCACCTACATCGGTGAGCTGCCGGTGACCAGCGTCGCCCGCACCGCGCTGGATCTCGCCCGGCACCTGCCGCGCAACCAGGCCGTCGCGCATCTCGACGCGCTCTCGGCGGCAACGGGTCTGACCGCCGCCGACGTGCTGCCGCTGCTGGAGCGGTACCGCGGAGCGCGGGGAGTCCGTCGCGCACGGATCGCCTTGTCGCTCATGGACGGTGGCGCGCAGTCACCCGAGGAGACCCGCGTCCGCCTGATACTCATCGACGCCGGACTGCCCGCGCCGCGCACCCAGATCCGGCTGTACGACGGCTACACCGAGGCGTTCCTCGACATGGGCTACGAGGAGCCGAAGGTCGGGCTGGACTACGACGGGGTGCACCACAGCGAGGACCGCAAACGCTACGTCCACGACGTCGGGCGCAACGAGTTCGTCGACCATCAGGGCTGGATCGATATCCACGTGCTCAAGGAGCACAGCCGGGCGTACATCCTGCACCGGGTGTTCGACGCCTTCCGGCGCCGCGGCTGGGACCCGCCCAAGCCGAAGCGGCGACGCTCGCCGGGGTCCACCGATCGGGGGACACCGGATTCCACCCCCTGATCCACCGGTCGCCCGACATACATTTCGGCCGCTGAGCAGCACTCTTGAGTCATCGCCGGAACACACCGGAAAACGAACTCAAAGAGGAGAACGACATGACCACCATCCGCACCCGCATCGCCAGCATCTTCGCCATCCCGTTCGTCATGGCGGGTCTGCTCGCCGCAGCGTTCGGCTTCTCCGCGGCCGCCCACGCCGGCACCTACACGCCGGACAACACCCCGCGGCCCGGGCTGGTCGCCACCCCGCAGACCCACGCCCATCCGCAGGGCACGATCCACCACCACGGCGGCCACTTCCACGTCCAGAACCTGTTCTCGTAGACCACTTGACCAGAGGCCCTTCCCGAGTGCCGGATCGGGAAGGGCCTCGCCTATTGCGCGCCCTTTAGCGCGCGGCCTTTTGCGCGCGACGGGTCGCCGAGTTCTACACCAGGGTCGCGATCCGTCGCCGATCGCAGCCCTGGTGTAGAACTCGCGGGCCCTTAACCCGAAAGTCAGCCGCGCTCCACCGGGCGCGACGGGTCCGAGCTCCACTCCGACCACGACCCCGGGAACAGCGCCGCGTCCACCCCGGCCTCGGCCAGCGCGGCGATCACCACCGACGCCGTCACCCCCGATCCGCAGTACACCGCGACGTCGGAATCCGGCAGCGACACGTCGCGGCGCAGCGTCCCGTCCTCGGCGAGCAGGCTCGTGCTCGGCAGGTTGCGCGCGCCCGGGATGTGCCCGGCGACGGGGTCGACGGGCTCCACCTCGCCGCGGTAGCGCTCCGGCGCCCGCGCGTCGAGCAGCACCCCGGACCGGTCCAGCAGCTCGTCGGCGCGCAGCGTCGGCAGTGCCCCCGCGTAGAGGTCCTCGTGCGCGACGGTCACATCCCCCGGCTCCGGCGTGACCGCATCGGACTCGACGGGCCCGCCGGCCGCCTTCCACGCCACCAGCCCGCCGTCGAGGATCCGCACGTCGGGAATGCCCGCGGCGGTCAGCACCCACCACGCCCGCGCCGAGCCGGCCCGGTTCCAGTCGTCGTAGACGACGACCGGCACCCCGGCCCGCACACCCCAGCGTCGTGCCGACTCCTGCAGCGCCGCCCCCGACGGCAGCGGATGCCGGCCGCGACCGGGGACGCTGTGATCGCTGAGCTCGTCCTCCAGCGACACGTACACCGCCCCCGGAATGTGCTCCGCCTCGTAGGCGGCCCGGCCGTCGGGCTCGGTCAGCTGCCAGCGGACGTCGAGCAGCGTCACCGTCCCGAGCAGACCCGTCAACTCCTGCGCGCTGATGAAGACCATGCCCTGACGGTAGTCGGGTTCAGCGCGCCACCGTGTAGCCGTGCGTCTCGCGGTCCCACGTGTCGGGCCGGCCGATCACCGTCATCACCCGGTCCGGCGCGTCGAGAAGCTTTGCCACAGCGGAGACTTCAGCTACCGCACCTCCCGGCTAGACTGTCGCCATGCCTGTCAGCGTCCGGGACCGTCTCCTCGACGCGGCCCGCGAGCTGTTCACCGAGCGCGGCTACCGCGCGACCACCACCAAGGAGATCGCCGCCCGGGCGCGGGTCGCCGAACTGACGCTGTTCCGGCACTTCGGGTCCAAGGTCGACGTGTTCGAGGCCAGCGTGCTGGCCCCGCTCAAGAACGACATCGACGAGTGGAGCCGGTCGTGGGTCGAATCCTCCAGCGCGGCAACGCTTGAGCAGATGGCCACCCAACTCGCCGACGGGCTCTACACGCTGGTCCGTCGTCATCACCGGATCTTTCAGGAACTCATCGCGGCGCGATCGGACCCGCGCAGCGACCTGCACGCCGCCTCCATCGCGGTCAGCGGTGCACTGCGCACGGGTCTGCGCGCCGTGCACGACGCCTCGTACCCGGTGGCCGACCGGCACGGCATCAAAGGTGAGGACAGCCCGGCCACCATCGGCGCCGTCGCCGCGATGATCGTCGGCTCAGTGGTTCTCGAGGACTGGGTGTACCCGGCGCAGAAGCGGATTCCCGGCAAGGACCGGATGGTGCGGGAGCTGGCCCGCCTCATCGTCGACGGCACCACGCATCGTTAGTCGAACACGATCACGCCGCGGACGTTGCGGTCGGACCGCAGATCCTGGTAGCCGTCGTTGATCTGGTCCAGGGTGTAGGTGCGGGTGATCATCTCGTCGAGCTTGAGCTGGCCGGAGGCGTACAGCTCCAACAGCATCGGCACATCCGAGCGCGGGTTCATCGAGCCGAGGATCGTGCCGGCCAGCGTCTTGTTCATCAGCGTGAAGTCCTGCACGTTGAAGTCGAAGGACCGCAGTGTCTGCGACGCCATCCCGGTCAGCACACAGGTGCCGCCCTTGCGCGTCAACGCCAGCCCGGCCGCCGGGGTCTCCTGCCGCACCACCGACGGTGCGACGACGACCGCGTCGGCCATCACCCCGCGGGTCAGCTCACGCACCAGCCCGACGGCCTCGGCCGCCGACGCCGCGGTGTGCGTCGCCCCGAAGTCCAGCGCCGACTTGCGTTTGAACTCCGAGGGATCCACCGCGACGATGTGACGCGCCCCGTGGATCCGTGCCGCCTGCACCGCGCACATCCCGATGCCGCCGCAGCCCAGCACCACCGCGGTGTCCCCGCCGCGCACACCGGCCCGGTTGGCCATCGACCCGTAGCCCGTCGGCACCGCGCACGACACCAACGCCGCTGTACGCAACGGGATCTCGGGATCGATCTTGATCAGCGAGGTCTCCGCGACGACGGTGTGCTCGGCGAACGCCCCGATCTTCGACAGATGGCCCAGCCCCTTGCCGGCCAGCGTGTGGTGGCGGAACGTGCCGTCGGTGGGCATACCGGGCACCATCGTCAACGAGCCGCAGTCGCAGAGGTATTGCGCACCGGAGGCACACCAGCGGCAGCGCCCGCAGGTGGCGACGAACGACATCACCACATGGTCGCCGGGTGCCAGGCCGGTGACGCCGTCGCCCACCTCGACGACGACACCCGCGCCCTCGTGTCCGCCGATGAGCGGGAACATCTCCGGCATGCCCATGGCGCGCATGACCTCGTTCGGGGCGGACATGTCGCCGTTGCGGATGTGCTCGTCGGAGTGGCACAGCCCGGCGGCCGCCAACCGGACCAGCACCTCCCCCGCGCGCGGCGGGTCCAGCTCGAACTCCTCGACCGACCAGGGTTGACCGACCCCGTGCAGGATCGCTCCTCGTGTCCGCACCTGTGCAGTATGTAGGTGCCACTAACACCCGGGCAAGGGTCAGCCGGCGATCTCCCCGGCCAGGGTGTCGATCACGCGAGCCAGCTCGTCGACCATCCAGCTGGTGCTGCGCTGCCGGTACACCGCCAGCAGCGAGCGGTAGTACCAGAGGTGGTCCTGCGGGTCGGAGGTGTTGAACCGCTGCCACACCGACGGGCCCTCGCGGCGCAGGTCGCGCAGGATGGCGCGGGCGTTATCGAGCTTGTCGGCCATCGACACCCGAATCGTGCTGTCCGACACCGACCCCAGGTGCGCGATGTAGTCCTCCTTGCGCTTGCGCCACGGCGGCTTCGGGACGACGGTGGTGTCGCTGCACTCGGCAACGATGTCGGCGACCTCCGGTCCGAACCGCGCGGCGATCTGCGCCAGCGTCGCCTCACCGCCCTGATCCTCGGCGGCGTCGTGCAGCAGCGCCGCGATGGCCTCGGTCTCGGTGCCGTCGTCCTCGATCACCAGCCCCGCCACCGACAGCAGATGGCCGATGTAGGGCACCTTGCTGGCCTTGCGGGTCTGCGTGCGGTGCAGCTCGGCGGCGTAGCCGAGCGCCTCCTCGAACCGGGGGCCCAGCCGCGGTGCGGACGTCTCGCTCATCTCGCCATCCTCACCCATGCCGCACACACGCCGCCCGGGTTGCCGCGAATGTCGTACCCACCTCTTAGGGTGGCACCGATGGCGCTTCACATCCATCGGGCCGAACGCACCGATCTGCTGGCCGACGGACTCGGTGCGCTGCTCTCCGAGCCGCCCGCCGATCCGTTCGCCGAGGAGCTGGTGATCGTGCCGGCCAAGGGGGTCGAACGCTGGCTGAGCCAGCGGCTGAGCCACATCCTGGGCTCGGGCACCGGCGACGACGGCGTGTGCGCGGGCATCGCGTTCCGCAACCCGCGCTCGCTGATCGCCGAGCTCACCGGCACCGCCGCCGGTGACGACCCGTGGTCGCCGGACGCCATGGTCTGGCCGCTGATGGAGGTCATCGACGCCTCCTGCACCGAGGACTGGTGCAAACCGCTGGCCACCCACCTCGGTCACTTCGAGGCCGGCGACGAGAGGGAGCTGCGCCAGGGCCGCCGCTACGCCGTCGCGCGCCGGCTGGCCGGGCTGTTCGCCTCCTACGCCCGCCAGCGCCCGCAGCTGCTCGTCGACTGGGAGGACGGCGCCGACGGTGGCGTACCGGCCGACCTGAGCTGGCAGCCGCACCTGTGGCGCGCGTTGATCGACCGCATCGACGCCGACACCCCGCACATCCGGCACGCGAAAACCGTTGCCCGGCTGCGGGAGTCGCCGACCGACCTGCCGCAGCGGCTCTCGCTGTTCGGGCACACCCGGCTACCCAGCACCGAGATCGAACTGCTCGAGGCGCTGGCCACCCACCACGACCTGCACCTGTGGCTGCCGCACCCCAGCGACCCGCTGTGGCAGTCCCTGAAGGGCGTGCACGGCCAGATCCCCCGCCGCGACGACACCAGCCACCGGGAGGTCGCCCACCCGCTGCTGGCCACCCTCGGCCGCGACCTGCGCGAACTGCAGCGCGCCCTGCCCGCCGACCCGGCCACCGACGAGTACCTCGGCGGCCGCGACCACCCGGACACCCTGCTCGGCTGGCTGCAGTCCGACATCACCGCCAACCGGCTGCGCCCCGCCGGCCGCGTCTACGACAAGACCGACCGCTCGGTGCAGGTACACGCCTGCCACGGCCCGGCCCGTCAGATCGACGTGCTGCGCGAGGTGCTGCTCGGCCTGCTCGCCGACGACCCGACGCTGGAACCCCGCGACATCCTCGTCATGTGCCCGGACATCGAGACCTACGCCCCGCTGATCGTGGCGGGCTTCGGGCTCGGCGACATGATCCAGGGCGTGCACCCGGCGCATCAGCTGCGGGTGCGGCTGGCCGACCGCGCGCTGGTGCAGACCAACCCGCTGCTCAACGTCGCCGCCCAGCTGCTGACCTTGGCCGGCGGGCGCGCCACCGCCAGCGAGGTGCTCAACCTGGCGCAGGCGCCCCCGGTGCGGGCCCGCTTCGACTTCAGCGACGACGACCTCGAGGACATCACCCGCTGGGTCCGCCAGGCCGGCATCCGCTGGGGCTTCGACAAGGACCACCGCAAGCCGTACGGCGTCGACTTCGTCCAGAACACCTGGCGCTTCGGCATCGACCGGGTGCTCGCCGGGGTCGCCATGTCCGACGACTCGCACGCCTGGATCGACACCACGTTGCCCCTCGACGACGTCAGCAGCAACCGCGTCGACCTGGCCGGCCAGCTCGCCGAATACGTCGAACGGCTGCAGCGCGCGGTCGAGAACCTCGCCGGCGCACGGCCTCTCGCCGACTGGCTGACGGCGCTCACCGACGCCGTCACCTCGCTCACCGAGGTCGGCGACGACGACGTCTGGCAGACCGCGCAACTGGAACGCGAGTTCGCCGAGATCCTGGCCACCGCGGGCCCGCGCGCCGGCACCGAGATGCGGCTGGCCGACGTGCGCGCGCTGCTGGACCGTCACCTCGCCGGCCGTCCCACCCGCGCCAACTTCCGTACCGGGACGCTGACCGTGTGCACGATGGTGCCGATGCGCTCGGTGCCGCACCGGGTGGTCTGCCTGGTGGGTCTCGACGACGGGGTGTTCCCGCGGCTGGGCATCGTCGACGGCGACGACGTGCTGGCCCGCGACCCGATGACCGGTGAGCGCGACATCCGCTCCGAGGACCGCCAGCTGCTGCTCGACGCGATCGGCGCCGCCACCGAGACGCTGGTGATCACCTACACCGGCGCCAACGAGCACTCCGGGCAGGAACGCCCACCCGCGGTGCCGCTGGCCGAACTGCTCGACGTGCTCGACCGCACCACCGAGCACCCCGTCCGCGAGGACGTCCTCACTCGACATCCGTTGCAGCCCTTCGACACCCGCAACGTCGTCCCCGGCGCACTGGTGCCCGGCGAGCCGTTCACGTTCGACTCCACCGTCAAGCGGGCCGCCGCCACCCGCGCCGCCGAACGCGCCGAGCGGCCGCCGTTCATCTCCGGCCCGCTGCCCGCTCCCCCGCCCGACGACGTCGTGCTCGCCGACCTCGTCGCGTTCTTCAAGGATCCGGTCAAGGGGTTCTTCCGGTCGCTGGACTACACGCTGCCGTGGGAGGTCGACGGGGTCGAGGACGCGATGCCGGTCGACCTCGACGCGCTGCAGGAGTGGACGGTCGGCGACCGCATGCTGCACGACATGCTGCGCGGCATGGCGCCCAGGCAGGCCCGCGAGGCCGAGTGGCGGCGCGGCACCCTGCCACCCGGACACCTGGGTTGGCAGCGCGCCACCGAGATCTGTGATCAGGCAACGCAACTCGCCCAGGCGGCGCAGCCGTACCGCAAGGCCGACCCGCGGGCGGTCGACGTCGACATCGACCTGGGCGGGCGCCGGGTGACCGGCACCGTCGCCCCGGTGTACGACGACCGGCTGGTGTCGGTGACGTACTCCAAGCTCGACGGCAGACATCTGATGCAGCCATGGATCCTGTTGCTGGCCTTGTACGCCCACGATCCCGGCCGGGAGTGGAAGGCCGTCGTCGTCGGCCGCCCGCGCCGCGGCACCACCCCGCGCACCGAGGTGATGGGCCGGCCCGCATCGCCGCCGGAGCTGCTGGCCGACCTGGTCGCGCTGTACGACGAGGGCCGCCGCGCACCGCTGCCGCTGCCGGTGAAGACGTCATACGCGTGGGCCGAGGCCGTGCACGGCCACGGCGATCCGGAACAGCGGGCGCGCTACCGCTGGCAGTCGGCCAACTTCCCGGGCGAGGACGTCGAACCGGCGTATGAGCTGGCGTTCGGGAAGAACACCTGGCTCAGCCATCTCGTCGAGCGCGGGCTGGACCGCTACGCGCAGCGGATGTGGCTGCCGATGCTGCAGGCGTTGGAGAGCTGAGAGCTGATGCAACCGTTTGATCTGCTGGGACCGCTGCCCGCACCGCGCACCACGACGGTGCTGGAGGCCAGTGCGGGCACGGGCAAGACGTTCGCGCTGGCCGGGCTGGTCACCCGGTACGTGGCCGAGGGTGTCGCGACGCTGGACCAGATGCTGCTGATCACGTTCAGCCGCGCCGCCAGCCAGGAGCTGCGTGACCGGGTGCGCCGCCAGATCGTGGACGCGGTAACGGCTTTCGCCGATCCGCCGGCGTCGCGCACCGAGCTGATCGACTATCTGCTGACCGGGACCGCCGACGAGTTGGCGGCGCGGGAACGCAATCTGCGCGACGCGCTGGCCGCGTTCGACGCCGCCACCATCGCCACCACCCACCAGTTCTGCCAGCTGGTGCTGCGCTCGCTGGGCGTCGCGGGTGACACCGATTCCGGGGTGACGCTGGTCGACAACCTCGACGACCTGGTCACCGAGATCGTCGACGACCTCTACCTGGCGCACTTCGGCCGTGACCGCGACCCGCTGCTGCCCTACAAGGACGCGCTGGAACTGGCCAAGGAGGTGGTGAACAAGCCGGCCACCGAGCTGCGCCCGCGCGACCCGGAGCCGGAGTCGCGCGCCGCGGTGTGTCTGCGGTTCGCCAACGACGTTCTCGCCGAACTGGATAAGCGCAAACGCCAGCGCGGCATCCTCGGCTACGACGACCTGCTGAGCCGGCTGGCCGACGCCCTGGACTCCGACGACTCGGCCGCGCAGGTGCGGATGCCGCAGCGCTGGCCGATCGTGATGGTCGACGAGTTCCAGGACACCGACCCGGTGCAGTGGAAGGTGATCGACCGGGCGTTCACCGGCCGCTCCACGCTGATCCTGATCGGCGACCCGAAGCAGGCGATCTACGCGTTCCGCGGCGGCGACATCGTCACGTACCTGAGCGCGGCGTCGAAGGCCGACGCGCAGATGACGCTGGGCACCAACTGGCGCAGCGACAAGGCGCTGGTCGATCGGCTGCAGGCGGTGCTTCGCGGCGCGCAACTGGGCCACGAGCAGATCGTCGTGCACGACGTCGAGGCCCACCACACCGGCTCCCGGCTGGTCGGGGCGCCGTACGGTGACCCGTTCCGGCTGCGGGTGGTGCGCCGGGATGCGTTGGGCGTCAGCCAGACCCGCACCCCGGCGATCGACCAGCTGCGCACCTACATCTCCCGCGACCTGGCCGCCGACATCGGCGCGCTGCTGGCCTCGGGCGCGACGTTCGACGGCCGCACACTGGGCGCCGGTGACATCGCGGTGATCGTCGAGACCCACAAGGACGCCCGCGTCTGCTACAAGGCGCTGTGCGACGCCGGGATCCCCGCCGTCTACACCGGCGACTCGGACATCTTCAGCTCCGACGCCGCCGCGGACTGGCTGGCGCTGCTGGAGGCGTTCGACCAGCCGCACCGGCCCGGGGTGGTGCGCGCCGCGGCGGCGACGATGTTCTTCGGCGAGACCGCCGAGTCGCTGGTGGCCGGCGGTGACGCGCTGACCGACCGGATCGCGGAGACGTTGCGGGAGTGGGCGAGTCACGCCCGTGAGCGCGGGGTCGCGGCGATCTTCGAGGCCGCCAAGTTGGCCGGGATGAGCGACCGGGTGCTGTCGTGGCAGAACGGCGACCGGCTGATGACCGACCTCGCGCACGTCACACAGCTGCTGCAGGAGGCCGCGCACCGCGAACACCTCACGCTGCCCGCGCTGCGGGACTGGCTGCGCACCCAGCGCGAGGAGGGCAGCGGCGCCGCCGAACGGTTCCGCCGTCTCGACACCGATGCCGCGGCCGTGCAGGTGATGACGGTGTTCGTCGCCAAGGGCCTGCAGTTCCCGATCGTGTACCTGCCGTTCGCGTTCAACCGCTACGTCCGCGATCCCGAGATCGTGCTCTACCACGAGGGCGAGACCCGCTGCCTGCACATCGGCGGGCCGGACAGCCCGGACTTCAACCAGGTGCAGCGGCTGGGCCGCGCCGAGGACGCCAGCGACGACAGCCGGCTGATGTACGTCGCGATGACGCGCGCCCAGTCGCAGCTGGTGGCGTGGTGGGCGCCGTCGCGCGACGAGGTCAACGGCGGGCTGTCGCGGCTGCTGCGCGGCCGCCGCCCTGGTGAGGCGATGGTGCCCGACACCGTTGTGCCGCCAAAGGTTTCCGACGACGACGCGCTGGCCCGGTTCCGCGAGTGGGAGGCCGTCGGCGGGCCGGTGATCGAGGACGCGGTGCCGTGCACGGTGCCCGCGCGGCCGTCGGATACCGCCGTCGGGCCGTTCGAGGCGCGCCACTTCCACCGCTCGATCGACACCGCGTGGAAGCGCACGTCCTACAGCGGGCTGATCCGGGACGTGGAGCCGACGCCGGTGAGCAGCGAACCCGAGGTGTCCGAACTCGACGACGAGGTGGCCGAGATCGCGCTGACCGAACCGGCAGTCGGCGCGGACGTGCCGTCGCCGATGGCCGAGCTGCCGACCGGCGCGAAGTTCGGGTCGCTGGTGCACGCGGTGCTGGAGAACGCCGACCCGTTCGCCCCCGACCTGGCCGCCGAGCTGGAGGCGACGATCCGCGAGCACCTGGTGTGGTGGCCGGTCGACGTGCCGCCCGAGGACCTGGCCGCGGCGATGGTGCCGATGCACGACACCCCGCTGGGCCCGCTGGCCGACGGGGTGACGCTGCGCCAGATCGGGCTGGCCGACCGGATGCGGGAGATGGA
This sequence comes from Mycolicibacterium phlei, assembly GCF_001583415.1. The sequence continues at coordinate 1,201,004 of NZ_CP014475.1, read as the reverse complement.
GTTCGAATTCCCGCTGGCCGGCGGCGATCTGCGCACATCGGCGCCCGACATCCGGCTCGAACACGTGGGCGCCCTGCTGGCCGAGCATCTCCCGGACGACGACCCGCTGCGGGTGTACGCCGACCGGCTGCAGGGCCCCGGCCTGGGCCGCCAGCCGTTGAAGGGCTACCTGTCGGGGTCGGTGGACGCGGTGCTGCGCCTCGGCGACCGGTATCTCGTCGTCGACTACAAGACGAACTGGCTCGGTGACCCGACGCGCCCGCTGACCGCCGCCGACTACGCGCGCCCGCGGCTGGTCGAGGCGATGCTGCACTCCGACTACCCGCTGCAGGCGCTGCTGTACAGCGTTGTGCTGCACCGCTTCCTGCGCTGGCGGCTGCGCGGGTACTCACCGGACCACCATCTGGGCGGGGTGCTGTACCTGTTCCTGCGCGGGATGTGCGGGCCGTCGACCCCGGTGGTCGACGGGCATCCGGCCGGGGTGTTCAGCTGGCAGCCGCCGGAGGAGCTGATCGTGGCGCTGTCGGATCTGCTCGACGCGGGGCGGGTGGCGGCATGACCGAGTGGCGGCGGTCGGTGGCCGCGGAGGGCCTGCTGAAGACGTTCACCGACACGGAAGTCATCGACGCCCCGGATGTGCATGTGGCGCAACGACTCTGCACGCTGGCACGGGCGCGCGACGAGGTCGTCGAGCTGGCGATCGCGCTGGTGGTGCGGGCGCTGCGCACCGGGTCGGTGTGCCTGGATCTGCGGACGGTGGCCGCGCAGGTGCCGGTCGACGGGCTGCCGTGGCCCGCCGTCGACGACTGGCTGGCGGCGGTGCACGCGCATCCGCTGACCAACGATCCGCCGGTGCTGCGCGTCGACGGCGACCTGCTGTACCTGGACCGGTACTGGCTCGAAGAGCAGCAGGTGTGCGACGACATCCTGGCGATGGTTTCCTCCAGGCCTGCCGCGGCCGCCCCGGATGTCGGGCGGCTGTTCCCGCCGGGTTTCGAGGAACAGCGCGCGGCCGCGGAACTGGCGCTCTCACAGGGACTTACGGTGCTGACCGGTGGTCCGGGCACCGGCAAGACGACGACGGTGGCGCGGCTGCTGGCGCTGCTGGCCGGCGGCACCCGGCTGCGGGTGGCGCTGGCGGCACCGACCGGCAAGGCGGCGGCGCGACTGCAGGAGGCGGTGCAGACCGAGCTCGACAAGCTGCCGGAGGCCGACCGCGCCGCGCTGTCGGGAATGCACGCGACCACGCTGCACCGGCTGCTGGGCAGCAGGCCGGACACGTCGGCGCGGTTCCGCCACCACCGCGGCAACCGGTTGCCGCACGACGTGATCGTCGTCGACGAGACGTCGATGGTGTCGCTGACGATGATGGCGCGGCTGCTGGAGGCGGTGCGGCCCGACGCCCGGCTGGTGCTGGTCGGGGATCCGGACCAGCTGGCGTCGGTGGAGGCCGGCGCGGTGCTCGCCGACCTGGTCGACGGGCTCGGCGCGGGCCGGATCGCGCAGCTCAAGACGTCGCACCGGTTCGGGGAGAGCATCGGGGCGCTGGCCTCGGCGATCCGCGCCGGCGACGCCGACGGTGTGGTCGAGGTGCTGCGCGACGGCGGCGAGCACATCGAGTGGATCGAGGCCGAGGACCCGTCGGAGCCGCTGCGCGCGGTGCTGGTGCCGTGGGTGACGGAGCTGCGGAAGGCCGCGGTGCTCGGCGACGACCAGACCGCGCTGGAGGTGCTCGACGAACACCGGCTGCTGTGCGCGCACCGGCGCGGCCCGGCCGGCGTGCGGTACTGGAACCACCAGATCGAGCGGTGGCTGGCCGAGGCCACCGGCGAACCGATCTGGTCGCCGTGGTACCCGGGCCGGCCGGTGCTGGTGACGGCGAACGACTACGGGCTGGGCCTGTACAACGGCGACACCGGGGTGACGGTGGTGCGCGACGGCACGCTGCGGGCGGTGATCGCCGGGACACAGCGGCTGGAGTTCGCGACCAGTCGGCTCGCCGAGGTCGAGACCATGCACGCGATGACGATCCACAAGTCGCAGGGCAGCCAGGCCGACGAGGTGACCGTGCTGCTGCCGTCCGACGACTCGCGGCTGTTGACCCGCGAGCTGTTCTACACCGCGGTGACCAGGGCGAAGAAGCGGGTGCGCGTCGTCGGGCCGGAGTCGTCGGTGCGCGCGGCGGTCCAGCGGCGGGCCATCCGGGCGTCCGGCCTGGCCGAGCGCCTCCGCCGCGCCTGACTCACGTCCGGAAAACAAGTAGCGGTCCCGGCAAATCCAAGTAGTGCACTACGGGGCCGATCGGCAGCCCGAGCGGTCAGGGTCAATCTGCACCGTCATGCCTGCAGCAGAGGATCCCGCGATGGCCAAGCCCAAACCGAGCAAGAAGCACCGCAAGAACCGTCGCGACACCGAGAGGGTGGTGCGCTGGCTGCGGGCGGGAGCCGTCGTCACCGGTATCGGCGCCGCCGTCATCAACGGCCAGCCCGTCGCCTGGGCCACCGAATCCGACGCCCCCTCCACCGAGTCCGCTGAGACCACCGGGCAGGAACCCACCGGCAACGACGACACCGACCCCGGCGACGTGCAGATCAAAGACTCGCCGCCCACCACCGTCAGCGCGCAGACGAACACCTCGTCGGACCCCGAAGAGGAGGAGGAGGAGGAGGAACCGGAACCCGACGACTTCGAGGACCCCGGCAACCTCGACGCCGACCTCGAACCGGAACCCGAGCCCGACCCCGAGCCGGTAGACGACGCCGAACCCGCGCCGCAGAAGAACCAGCAGCCGGCCCCGGCCCCGCCGCCCGCGCCGGAGCCCGATCCCGATCCCGATCCCGAACCGACCGTTGACCCCGACGACGACCCCGACGTCCACACCGACGAGGCAGCGGTCTTCGCCGGGTTCAGCACCGCCGCGGCGGACACCGACACCCAGGACGCGCCGCCGCTGCTGCGGCCGCCGACCGCCACCGCGACCGTCACCACCATCACCCCCACGCAGACCCCGGAGTTCCGGCCGATCCGCCAGCTGGTGCTCGGTTTCCTCGGCGTCTTCGGGTTCAGCCCGACCCCGGCCCCGGGCAGCCCGACCCCGAACCCGCTGCTGGCCGCGATGTGGGCGGTGTACCGGCGGGTGGAGTCGTTCTTCTACAACGACACCCCCACCGCGCAGGGCGTCACCATCAGCACCACCGAGCTCACCGACGACGGCGACGTGATCGTCACCGGGGCAATCGATTTCGATGACTACGACGGAGATGTGCTGCGCTACACCGCCACCGACGGCGCGCACGGCAGCGTGACGGTCAACCCGGACGGCACGTTCACCTACACGCTGACCGACCCGTCGTACGCCGGTACCGACACGTTCACCATCACCGCCAGCGACGCGTACACACATCTGCACGGTCTGTTCGGCCTCTTCGCACCGGACGGCCGCCACACCAGGACCGCCACCGTCACCGTCAACCTGACCGCCGCGCCCAACGACGCCCCGGTCATCGAGTCGGTGACGTCGGACCCGGGCACGGGTAACTCGTGGACCGTTGTCGTCGAAACCTCCGATCCCGACGGCGATCCCGTCACCGTCACCGTCACCCCCGCCGACACCGGCAAGGTCAGCGTCACCGCCGTCGACGGCGAGACCAACACCTACACCGTGACCGTCACCGACACCGACTGGGCCAGAGCCAATCCCGGCAGGCAGCTCGAGGTCACGGTCACCGCCACCGACGGTGCGCTCGACGCCGCCCCGGTCACCCTGACGATCGGCACGGTCAACAACGTGGTCGCGGTCGGTGCTCATTCGAACATCCCGGCCCTGCCGCCCGGGGTGACCTACACGCGGGTCGCCACCGGCGGCTCGCACACCGTGCTGCTGCGCTCCGACGGCTCCGTCGTCGGGGTCGGTGCCAATGACTTCGGCCAACTGAACATCCCGGAGCTGCCCGACGGCGTCACCTATGTGAACATCGGCGCGGGGTACAACCACACGGTGCTGCTGCGTTCCGACGGCGTCGTCGTCGGGACCGGCGCCAACGGCCACGGCCAGCTCGACCTCCCCGATCCGCCCGCCGGGCTCACCTACACGCAGATCGTCGGCGGCAACCGGCACACCGTGGCGCTGCTGTCCGACGGCACCGTCGTCGCGGTCGGCGACGACACCCTGGGCCAGATCAGCATTCCGGACCTGCCCGACGGCGTCGTCTACACCGGTGTCGCGGCGGGCTATGACCACACGCTGCTGCTGCGCTCCGACGGCAGCGTCGTCGGGATCGGCGACAACAGCGAGGGACAGAGCAGCATCCCGACTCTGCCCGCCGGGGTGATCTACACGCAGGTCTCGGCGAGCGGCTACAACTCCGTGCTGCTGCGCTCCGACGGCGTCGCGGTCGCGATCGGCTGGAACGAGTTCGAGCAGCGCAATCTTCCGGATCTCCCGCCGGGCCTGGTCTATACGGGGGTCGTCGCGGGCGGGCACCACACCCTGCTGGTGCGCTCCGACGGGGTCGTCGTCGGAGCGGGCGGAAACTACAACGGGCAGGCCACCGTGCCGGCGCCGCCGCCCGGTGTCGCCTACACGCAGGTCTCCGCCGGCCTGGCGCACTCCGTGGCGATCGCGATCGTCAACGCCGCACCGGCCGCCGGTGACGACACCCTGACCACCGTCGAGGACACACCGCTGACCATCGACCCGAACACGTTGCTGGCCAACGACTCCGACCCGGACGGCACCCCGCTGGCCATCACCGCGGTGTGGGGTGCGGCCAACGGCACGGTGTCACTCGGCGCCGACGGCACCGTCACCTACACCCCCGGCGCCGGGTTCGTCGGCGACGACACCTTCCACTACCTGGCCTCCGACGGCAGCACCGTCGGCACCGCCACGGTCACCGTCACCGTGACCGAGGCGCCGAATGCGGCCCCGCTGATCGACTCTGTGACGTCGGATCCGGGCACCGGCAACACCTGGACCGTCACCGTCGAGACGTCCGACCCCGACGGCGATCCCGTGAGCGTCACCGTCACCCCCGCCGACACCGGCAAGGTCACCGTCACCGCCGTCGACGACAACACCTTCACCGTCACCGTCACCGATACCGACTGGGCCCTGGCCAATCCCGGCAGACAGCTCGTCGTCACCGTGACCGCAACCGACGGCACACTCGACGCGGCCCCGAAGACCGTGACCGTCGGCACCGTCAACAACGTCGTCGTCGCCGGCTACGACGTCGACATCCCGGCCCTGCCGCCGGGGGTGACCTACGTCCGGACCGCCGTCAGCGGTGGCGACAGCCTGGACCGCCAGATCGTGTTGCTGCGCTCCGATGGGGTGCTGATCGGGATCGGCGACAACACCTACGGACAGCTGAACTTCGCCGACCTGCCCGAGGGTGTCACCTACACCCAGGTGGCCGTGGGCGCGGATCACACGGTGCTGCTGCGCGCCGACGGCACCGTCGACGTGCTCGGCAACAACAGCCACGGACAACTCGAGATCCCGGACCTGCCCGCGGGTGTCGTCTACACCCAGGTGTCCTCGTCGAACCGGCACACCGTGCTGCTGCGCTCCGATGGCGTCGCCGTCGCGGTCGGCTCGAACCAGAGCGGTCAGCTCGACATCCCGGACCTGCCGCCGGGCGTCACCTACACCCAGGTCGCCGCCGGGTACTCCAACACGTTCCTGCTGCGCTCCGACGGCACCGTGGTCGGGGTCGGCGAGACCAACTACGACGCACTGGACATCCCGGATCTGCCGCCGGGTGTCACCTACACCCAGGTGGACGTCTTCGGATTCCATGTCGTGGCATTGCGTTCCGACGGCACGGCCGTCGCGTGGGGAGACTCGGCGAACGACGTGCTCGACATCCCGGACCTGCCACCGGGACTCGCCTACACCCAGGTGGTCGCCGGCTACGGGCACACCATCCTGCTGCGCTCCGACGGCGTCGCCGTGGGTACCGGCCTCGACAACGTCGAGCAGGCCACACTCCCGACGCTTCCCAGCGGATACTCCTACACCCACGTCGCCGCGGGGCTGTACCGCACGCTGGCGGTCGCCGCCGTCACCGCCGCGCAGGACTGATGTTGGCGAGCCCGGACCGGTACGAGGCGGCCCTGCGCCGGCTGCCGCAGGCGCACTCGCTGGCGCTGCGGCTGTCCGACGCCGGCGTCGCCGACGACGTCATCTGCGACTACCTGCACATCGAACCGGAGTGTCTCGACCCGTTGATCGAGCTCGCCCGGGCGAAACTGCGCACCGCACTCGAGAGGGCAGTCCCTGACAAAAGTTTGCTGGTGAAAACGCCGAACGCTACGATCTTGACCCATGACCGGCCGCTGGCCCCTGACGGGCCGCGGTGAGGAACTCCGTCTCATCAGCGAGGCCCTCGCCGACGACGAGCATCAGGGCATCGTGCTCACCGGCCTGGCCGGCGTGGGCAAGACCAGGTTGGCCCGGGCAGCGGCGGACACGGCGGCGCGGGACGGCTGGGTGGTGCGCCGCATCGCCGGCACCGCCACCGGCCGCCCGGTGACCCTCGGGGCGTTCGCCCGCTGGGTCGACGACGCCAGCACCACACCCCTGGCCCTGGCGCGACGGGTGTTCGCCAGACTCGCCGACGACGCCGACGCCGACCGGCTGCTGCTATTCGTCGACGACGCCTATCTGCTCGACGACATGTCGGCGCTGCTGGTCCACCAGCTCGCGCTGCAGGGCCTGGCCCGGGTGATCGCCACCAGCCGCACCGGGGAGCCCGCACCCGCCGCCGTCACCGCGCTGTGGAAGGACGGGCTGCTGCGCCGGCTGGAACTGCAGCCGCTGTCGCGCGACGAGTCGACCGGCCTGCTGCAGACCGTGCTCGACGCGCCGGTCAGCGCCGACTGCGCCGCCCGGATGTGGAAGCTCACCCGCGGCAACGTGCTGTTCATGCACCACCTCGTCGAGGAGGCCCTTGAGAAGCACCGGCTTTCGCTGGTCGACGGCGAATGGCGTTGGGACGGCGCGGCGTTGACCTCACCCACGCTGGTCGAACTGGTCGAGCAGCAGATCGGCGCGGTACCCGTCGACGTGCGCGACGTGGTCGACATCGTCGCCGTCGCCGAGCCCGTCGACCGCGAGCTGCTGGTGGCGCTCACCGATCCGGTGGCCGTCGAGCGCGCCGAACAGCGCGACCTGATCGCCGCCGACGCCACCGGCGACACCATCTACGTCGGGCATCCGCTCTACGCCGAGGTCCGGCTCGCCCAGTGCGGCGGGCTGCGGCTGAAACGCCTTCGCGGCCAGGTCGCTTCGGCGATGGCGGCGGCCCAGACGGTGGACCCGCTGCGACTCGGGCTGCTGTGGCTGGAATCGGATCTGGCGCCGGACATGACGCTGATGTCGACCGCGGCGGGCATCGCCGCGCACCGCCTCGACCTCGACACCGCCGAGCGACTGGCCCGCGCCGCCCTCGACGCGCAACCGGCGCCGCTGACCACCCTGCAGCTCGCCTACATCCTGTACCTGCAGGAGAAGGGCGCGGCCGCCGAGGAACTGCTCGACACCCTCGAGGGCGAGGAGTTCGTCGCACCCGGGTTCGTCGACGGGGTGATCCTGCGGGCCGCGAATCTGCTGTGGCCGCTGCGGAATCCAGATGCCGCGCGGTCGGTGCTCGCCGAGGCGCTGGCACTGGGCGACGAGACGCGCAACCCGTCGCTGCGGGTGTTCCTCGCGATCCTGCGTGCCACCGCGGCCGAGCCCGCCGAGGCGCTGGCGCTCATGGAGCAGGTCGACTTCTCGGCGCTGGACGCCTACGGCCGGGTGATGGGGTGCTCGGCGGCGGCCGTCGCGCTGGGCGACTCGGGCCGGGTGGCGGCCGCGTGCGAGCGGGCGGCGGCCGGGTACCGCGTGATGGCCGAGTCGCCGACGGACTCGTTTCAGGCGTCTGGTCTGGCGGAGTTCCACGCGTTCGCGCTGGCGGCGGCCGGTTGCCTGGACGACGCCGTCGAAGTCGTCGACCGGTACCACCGCGAGGCCGCCGACATGCCGCCGCTGAACCGGTCGATGGCCGTTGGCGCGCTGGGCATCACGGCCCTGGCGACCGGTGACCTGCTGGCCGCCGTGCAGCATCTGGGTGTCGCGCTGTCGGGGTTCGGCGGCTACGGCGAGCTGTCCGGGCTGATCTATCGCTTCCGCATCGCCCACGCCGAGGCACTGGCCCGCTCGGGTGACGTCGACGGCGCCACCGCGGCGCTGGCGGCCGCCCACGCCTGCCGGCACCCCGCGTACCGGTACGTGGAGCCTGAACTGCTGCGCGCGCAGGCGTGGCTGCACGCCGCGCACGGACATCTCACCGAGGCGCGCGAGTGCGCCTGTGCGGCCGCGGATTTCGCCCGCGAGCACGGCCAGTGGGCGCGTGAGGTGGTGAGCCTGCAGACGGCGGTGCAGCTCGGGGAGGCCGGTGCGGCGGGCCGGCTCGCGGAGCTGGCCGCGCGGGTGGAGGGGCCGCGGGCGCCGCTGGCCGCCCGCTACGCGAGGGCGGTGGCCGCCGACGACGCCGCCGAACTGGACGCGGTGTCGGCGGACTTCGAGGCGATCGGCGACGCGCTGGCCGCCGCCGACGCCGCCGCGCAGGCGTCGGTGAGCCACCGGCTGGCCGGCCGCCGGGGCAGCGCGCTGACCGCGAGCGCCCGCGCCCACCGGATCGCGAGGGCCTGTGGCGGGGCGGTCAGCCCGGCGCTGGACGCCGCGAAGGTGCCGCTGCCGTTCACCCGCCGCGAGCACGAGGTCGCCAAGCTGGTCTCCGACGGGCTGTCCAACAAGGAGATCGCGGCGGCGACGTCGCTGTCGGTGCGCACCGTCGAGGGCCACATCTATCAGGCCAGCGCCAAGGCGGGCGTCACCAGCCGCGCCGAGCTCGCCGAGCTGGTCCGCCAGTTCGACGCCTAACCCCACACCCTCGGCCGCGAACGTGGGTTACCCGCACGCCTGACGGCGGTTTTGCGTGTCATAACCCCACACTCGGCGCCCGGCGGCGTCAGCCCACCGGGGTGACCAGCTCACCGGTCTTCAGAAACGACGCCACGTTGCGCAGCATCAGCTCCGCCATCGCGGCACGGGTCTGCACGGTCGCGCTGCCGACGTGCGGCAACAGCACCACGTTGTCGAGCCCGGTCAGCGCCTTCGGCACGTGCGGCTCGTCGGTGTAGACGTCCAGTCCCGCACCGGCCAGCCGGCCCTCGACCAGCGCCGCGACCAGCTCGGCCTCGTCGACCACCCTCCCCCGCGAGACGTTCACCAGGTACCCCTCCGGCCCCAGGGCGTCGAGCACCGCGCGGTCCACCAGCCCCGTGCTCGACGGTCCGCCGGTCACGGCCACCACCAGCACGTCCACCGACGCCGCCAACTCCACCGGCGACGCCGCATACGGGTACTCCACATCGGGCACCCGGCGCCGGTTGTGGTAGCTGATCGAACATCCGAAGGCCAACAGCCGCAACGCGATCGCGCGGCCGATCCGGCCGAGCCCGAGGATGCCCACCCGCGCTCCCCGCACGTCCCGCGTCAGCGGGAACATCCGCTCGACCGGCCACCGGCCCGCGCGCACGAACCGGTCCGCCGCCGAGAAGCCGCGCAGCGTGTCGAGCACCAACGCGACCGCGGTGTCCGCGACGGCGTCGTTGAGCACGTCGGGGGTGTTGCTCACGCCGATGCCGCGGGCGCGGGCGGCGTCGACGTCGATGGTGTCGTACCCGACGCCGAAGTTCACGATCGCCCCGAGGTTGGGCAGCGCGTCCATCAACGCGGCGTCGACGGCGCCGGCCCCCGAGGTCACGACGACGGTGATCTCACCGCCGTGCTCGACCAGGAACGCCGGATCGTCGGGCAGAACCCCATCGGGCAGAACATGGGCGTCGTAGTCGTCGCGCAGCGCCTGCGCCACCGCGGGCATCAGCGGGCCGACCTGAAGGACCTTGCTCATGTCGCCACCCTGCCCGGAACGCCCTGACCGCGCCACCGGCAACCCCCTGACGGCGTCGTCAGTTTCGCGTACGGTGGGGCCGTGGCCGTCCTCGACCGCAGCCGTGTCATCGCGGCGACACCGACGCAGATCTGGAACGTGCTCGCCGATTTCGGGGCGGTCAGCCGCTGGATGGACCGCGTCGACCACTCCTGCATCCTGGCCAGCACCCCGGACATGATCGGTACCACGCGGCGCATCCAGCTCGGCCGCACGGTGCTCGTGGAGCGGATCACCGAGTTCGACGAGCAGTTCGCGCTGGCCTACGACGTCGAGGGGCTGCCGAGGATCCTCGGCCGCGTCAACAACCGCTGGACGCTGGAGGCCACCGGCGGCGGCGAGACCGTCGTGACCATCCACACCACCGCCACCCCGCCGGTGCGCCTGCTGATGGCGGCCAGCGCCGCCGCCATGCTCGCCGACCTCGCCGACTACCTGGAGGGCAGCCATGTCTGACCGGCCCGACATCGTGATCGTGATGACCGACGAGGAGCGGGCCGCCCCGCCCTACGAGCCGCCCGAGCTGACGGCCTGGCGCGACCGCACGCTGACCGGCCGCAAGTGGTTCGACGAGCACGGCGTCAGCTTCCAGCGCCACTACACCGGGTCGCTGGCGTGCGTGCCGAGCCGGCCGACGATCTTCACCGGCCAGTACCCCGACCTGCACGGCGTCACCCAGACCGACGGCATCGGCAAGAGCGCCGACGACTCGCGGATGCGCTGGTTGCGGCCCTTCGAGGTGCCGACGCTGGGCAACTGGTTCCGCGCCGCCGGCTACGACACCCACTACGACGGCAAGTGGCACATCTCCCACGCCGACCTCATCGACCCGGCCACCGGGCAGCCGCTGGCCACCAACGACGACGACGGCGTCGTCGACCCGGCCGCTGTGCGGCGCTACCTCGAGGCCGATCCCCTTGCCCCGTACGGGTTTTCCGGCTGGGTGGGCCCGGAGCCGCACGGCGCGCCGCTGGCCAACGCCGGGGTGCGGCGCGACAACCTGATCGCCGACCGGGTGGTCGCCTGGCTCAACGACCGCTACGAGCGGCGCCGCGCGGGCGACCCCGAGGCGCTCAAACCGTTCCTGCTCGTCGCGAGCTTCGTCAACCCGCACGACATCGTGCTGTTCCCGGCGTGGCAGCGGCGCAACCCGGTGCGCCCGTCGCCGCTGGATCCACCGCACGTGCCGCCGGCCCCGACCGCCGACGAGGACCTGTCCGACAAACCCGCCGCCCAGATCGCGTTCCGCGAGGCCTACTACACCGGTTACGGTCCGGCCCCGGCGATCGAGCGGTCCTACACCCGCAACGCCCAGCAGTACCGCGACCTGTACTACCGGCTGCACGCCGAGGTGGACGGTCCGCTGGACCGGGTGCGCCGCGCGGTCACCGACGGCGGGTCGGACAACGCGGTGCTGGTGCGCACCGCCGACCACGGCGACCTGCTCGGCGCGCACGGCGGGCTGCACCAGAAGTGGTTCAACCTCTACGACGAGGCCACCCGGGTGCCGTTCGTCGTCGCCCGGATCGGGGACCAGGCCACCGAGCCGCGCACGGTGACGGCGCCGACGTCGCACGTGGACATCGTGCCGACGTTGTTGAGCGCGGCGGGCATCGACGTGGCGGCCACAGCCGAGAAGCTGGCCGAGACGTTCAGCGAGGTGCACCCGCTGCCGGGCCGCGACCTGATGCCGGTGGTCGACGGCGCGCCCGCCGACGAGGACCGCGCGATCTACCTGATGACCCGCGACAACGTGCTCGAGGGCGACACCGGCGCCTCCGGCCTGGCGCGCAAGCTCAAGCGCGCGACGAATCCTCCTGCACCGCTGCGGATCCGGGTTCCTGCGCACGTGGCGTCGAACTTCGAGGGTCTGGTGGTGCGCGTCGACGGGCACCTGTGGAAGCTGGTGCGCACGTTCGACGACCCGGCGACCTGGACCGAGCCCGGGGTGCGGCATCTGGCCGCCAACGGGATGGGTGGCGACGCGTACCGCAGCGAACCGCTCGACGACCAGTGGGAGCTCTACGACCTCACCGCCGACCCGACCGAGAGCGTCAACCGCTGGAGCGACCCGGATCTGCACGATCTGCGTCAGCGGTTGCGGATGCAGCTCAAACAGGTGCGGGCCGAGTCGATTCCCGAGCGCCATAACCCGTGGCCGTACGTGCGGCGCCAACCGACGCCGCGCCGGTCCCGGCTGAACTTGCTACGGCGCGCTGCCCGCTGAAACGCCCCACACAGGCGTACGTTTAGGCCTTGATGAGTCGTTTCACCGAGGCCATGTACGACAACGCCCGGAGCAGCACCCACGGGCTGGTCACCGGTGAGCCGGTAGCCCCGGTCCGGCACACCTGGGCGGAGGTGCACGAGCGGGCCGCACGCATCGCGGGCGGCCTGGCCGCCGCGGGGGTCGGGCACGGCGACGCGATCGCGGTGCTGGCCGGTGCGCCGGTCGAGATCGCGCCGACGGCGCAGGGCATCTGGATGCGCGGCGCCAGCCTGACCATGCTGCACCAGCCCACCCCGCGCACCGATCTGGTGCGCTGGGCCGAGGAGACCACCGCCGTGATCACGATGATCGCGGCCAAAGCCGTCATCGTGTCCGAACCGTTCATGGCCGCCGCACCCGTGCTGGCCGAGCTCGGCATGACGGTACTCACCGTCGACGACCTGTTGGCCTCGGCTCCGGTGGCACCCGTCGACACGGCCGACGACGACATCGCGCTGATGCAGCTGACGTCGGGATCCACCGGTTTTCCCAAGGCCGTTCAGATCACCCACGCCAACATCGTCGCCAACGCCGAGGCGATGACCGTCGGGTGCGACTTCGACATCGACACCGACGTGATCGTCAGCTGGCTGCCGTGCTTCCACGACATGGGCATGACGGGCTACCTGACCGTGCCGATGTACTACGGCGCCGAGCTGGTGAAGATCACCCCGATGGACTTTCTGCGCGACACGCTGTTGTGGGCCAGGCTGATCGACAAGTACAAGGGCACCATGACCGCGGCCCCGAACTTCGCGTACACGTTGTTCGCGAAGCGGTTGCGCCGTCAGGCGGTTCCGGGTGAGTTCGACCTGTCGTCGCTGCGTTGGGCGCTTTCGGGCGCCGAGCAGGTGGATCCGGCCGATGTGGAGGAGCTGTGCGACGCCGGTGCGCCGTTCGGGTTGCGGCCGGAGGCGATCGTGCCGGCGTACGGGATGGCGGAGACGACGGTCGCGGTGTCGTTCTCCGAGTGCGGACGCGGGATGCTCGTCGACGAGGTCGACGCCGACCTGCTGGCCGTGCTGCACCGCGCCGTGCCCACCACCAAGGGGCACACCCGGCGTCTGGTCCGGCTCGGCCGGCCGCTGCAGGGCCTCGAGGTGCGGGTGGTCGACGAGGACGGCGCGCAACTGCCCGCCCGCGGCGTCGGGGTTCTCGAAGTCCGCGGCGCCCCGGTGACCAGGGGCTACACCACGACGGCCGGGTTCATCCCGGCCCAGGACGAGCGCGGCTGGTACGACACCGGCGACCTCGGCTACCTCACCGAGACCGGTGAGATCGTGGTGTGCGGGCGGGTCAAGGACGTCATCATCATGGCCGGGCGCAACATCTACCCGACCGACATCGAGCGGGCCGCGTGCCGGGTCGACGGGGTGCGCCCCGGGTGTGCGGTGGCGGTGCGCCTGGACGCGGGGCGGTCACGGGAGTCGTTCGCGGTGGCGGTCGAGTCGAAGTTGCACGCCGACCCGCGCGAGGTGCGTCGCATCGAACGTCAGGTCGCGCACGAGGTCGTCGCGGAGGTCGACGTGCGTCCCCGCAATGTCGTGGTGCTCGAACCGGGCATGATCCCGAAGACGCCGTCGGGGAAACTGCGCCGCGCACACGCCCTGTCGTTGGTGAACTGATCGCCAGGACGGCTGCACAGGGTAGGGTCGTGGCATCGGGACCATCCAGGCCCCCACTAACAGCAAGGGGCCAGCGATGTCTGACAAGTCTCCCCGCCAGTCGATGACCAAGAAGTCCGGTAAGTCGCTCAAGGAGAAACGCGCCGAGAAGCACATGAAGGCGGCCAACAAGGCGGCCGCCGAGCGTGACGGGCGCTAGCTTTCGCCAGCCGACTGGCTAGCCCCAGAAACGGCGCTTCTTCCAACGGCTTTCGTCGCCCTCGACGTCGGACCACTGGTCGGGCTCGTAGTGGTAGGGCCGCTTCGCTCCGCCGCGGACCACGTCGAGGGAGCCGTCGGGGTGCTTGACGTAGGCGTCACCGAAACGCATGTACTTGTCGGTCGCGCCGTCGGGAAGTGTCACCGTGACCGTCATGGGTTGATCCTCATGACCCGACACTACGCTGATGCTTACGCTCCGAAGCCGTTTCAGGGGCGTCGTCGCTGGTGGCCTTCAGGAACCGGTCGGGCAGCGACAGCTTGTAGATGGTGCGCAGCGTCAGCAGATACTGCTTCGGCAGCGGGCCCGTGGTGTAGGGCAGGTCGTACTTCTCGCACAGCTCGCGCACCCGGACAGCGATCTGCGCGTAGCGATTACTGGGCAGGTCGGGGAACATGTGGTGCTCGATCTGGTAGCACAGGTTGCCGCTCGCGAAGGCCATCAGCGGGCCGGCGTCGAAGTTGGCCGCACCCAGCATCTGCCGCAGGTACCAGTGCGCCCGGGTCTCGCCCTCGAGCACATCGGGGGTGAATTTCTCGGCGCCGTCCGGGAAGTGGCCGCAGTAGATCACCACGTAGGTCCACAGGTTGCGCAGCACGTTGGCGGTCACGTTGGCGCCCAGGGTGCGACGCCAGCGCCTGCCGCTGAGCAGCGGTAGCACGATGTAGTCCTTGAGCGCCTGACGGCCGATCTTGCGGAGCAGTTTGCGGCGTTCACGGGTGACCCGCGGCTTGTCGTCGGGGGTGCGCTGCCGTTCGGCGTGCACCCCGTGCAGGGCGATACCCCACTCGAAGACGGCGGCCAGCAGGATGTTTCGCAGCGGCTGCAGCAGGAACGCGGGTCGCCACGGCACGTCGCGGGAGACACGCATGACGCCGAAGCCGAGGTCGTCGTCGAGGCCGACGATGTTCGTGTTGACGTGGTGACGCTGGTTGTGCGAGTACTGCCACTGCGCGGACACCCCGACCATGTCCCATTCCCAAGTGGTGGAATGGATTTCGGGATCGTTCATCCAATCCCACTGGCCGTGGCTGACGTTGTGGCCGATCTCCATGTTCTCGACGCTCTTGGCGACCGCCAGCGCGGCGGTACCGGCGAGCCAGCCCTTGCGGGAGCGGCTCAGCCCGATCAGCAGACGTGCGGCGACGTCGAGGGTGCGCTGGAACGTGATGGTGCGCCGGATGTAGCGGGCGTCCTTCTCGCCGAGGGATTCCTCCACCTCGCGGCGGATGTTGTCCAGCTCGACGCCGAGCGCCTCGATGTCGGAGTCGGTGAGATGGGTGTAGGCGGCGATGTCGGTGATTGCCAAGAAAATTCCTGAGGTCGTTCTGGTCGTTCTGGGGTGGTCGAGTCTCAACCGGTGGTTGAGAGCAGTGAGTCGACCGTCTCTGTGTTGTCGGTGGCCGCGGCGGCCATCGCGATGGCGTGCGCGGTGTCGGGTTCGGTGCGCGAACCCACGACGAGCAGCACGATCTGCCCGCCCCTACCGTCGAGGACGCCGATCGTGTGCGCCGGCTGGCGGCGATAGCCGTCGAGCCGCACGACGCGGTCGTTGACCAGCATCTTCCGTGGGGAGTTACTCCACTCGGCGAGGTTGTACGTCACTCGTTCGACGCCGCCGAGGCGTACGGAGAGCACGCTGAGCAGGTCGGGTAGTTCGGTCTGCAGGTCTTCGGTGTGGGGCCACCAGGCGCCGTCGACGTAGCCGCTGGTGGGTGCTTTGCGTTTGAGGCGAAGCCTCGTCTGTGGTGCCATTCGGCTTGTCCCGCCTGAGCTGACGCTCCTTATTCGAATCGGCGACGATGCGGCCTGGTCTACACGCATTCCGAACCACCGATAAGCCCAGCATACGGCATATTTCAGCGATCCGCTCAGTTAGGAGTTTCTCGCCTGTCGCACAACGGGATTGATACGAGTGTGGGCCGGCGGGAGATTTCCCGACCGGCCCACAACGATCGTGCAAGCTTTAGAGGGTGGTTACGCCCGTAGCCTGAGGGCCTTTGGCGCCCTGTTCGACCGTGAACTCCACTCGCTGGTTTTCGTCAAGCGAGCGATAACCATTTCCCTGGATTTCCGAGAAGTGTACGAAGACATCCTTCGCACCGTCGTCGGGAGCGATGAAACCGAAGCCCTTATCGCTGTCGAACCATTTCACAGTTCCCTGTGCCATACATTTACTTCTTTCATTCATGGATGTCGATGGACATCCAGTCTCCAGGCTAGCACGGATCTGCGGATATTCCGGTGTACTGTCAATAGCGAACCGTTTCGTCCGGGCCGACCATCATCTTCCCCACGATCCGTTTCTTTTTGTATTCAGCAGTGAACAAAGGATTTTGGTGTGAAGCAGGCCGCTCAGCGACGGTGCGCGAGTCCGATCCGACTGACCTTGGTCAGCACCCCCGGCAACGGGATCGACGGGGCCTGGTGGCCGCGCAGCGGGTCGATCGCCCGTGAGCTGCCGGAGCTGATCGACGCGCTGCGGCCCTCGCTCGGACAGATCGCCGACATCAAGATCAACTGGTCGGAGGAGAACGCCGTCCCGGATCTGGACATGCTGACCCGTCGCGGCGTGGCCGCGCTGCCGGGCTGGAAGGATCGCCCGCAGCGGGTGATGACGGTGATCGGCGAGACCGGTCGGGCCAACCTGCTGGTGGTGCCCTGCCACACCAGCCCCGCCCTGGCGATGATGGTGCTCCGGCACGCCGCGGGCCTGCCCGTCGACAGCAGGCATTACGAGTCGGAGCGCTACATCGCCGCGTTCGACATCGTCGAGGCCGCCCGCCGCCTCCTCGCCTAGCTCTCTCCCCCGCGAGGGCCCCTCTCCCCCGCGAGCGTGCGTGGCCCCCTCTCTCCCCCGCGAGCGTGCGTGTTTGCACACGACACGCCGCGGAAATCCCGACATTTGCGCACGCTCGCGCCACCCACGACGGGCGCCGTCGGCGGTTCGAGCAGACCCAGTCGGCAGTCCGCCCCCAGCACTCACACCCGCCGAAACTACGGTTGTTGACGGAAAATCGCCGAAATCCGTCAACAACCGTAGTTTCGGTGAACCCTCCACCCTCCGCCCGCACCGCATCTCCCGCGACCGTGCGCAAATGCAGCACAAAGCGCGGCGTGTCGTGTGCAAACACGCACGCTCGCGGCAGAACGGAGAGAGAAAGAAACACAGACGTAGTCCATCGCTAACCAGCGCGCAATCGTCGGGGCCTCTAATCGAGACATCTGCGGCACCGCCGCCGCGATTCCCGTCTCACAAACGCCGAATCCTGGAGCCCCGCATGCCTTTTGACGACGCCATCGCCGAGAACATCAAGACCTCGCTCGCCGAGATCCCGCACCCGTCGCTGCCGAAGGGGTCCAACATCTACGGCGGCACCAAGATCTTCCCCGACTACAAGGCCGAGAACGGCGAGTGCTACTTCACGCTGGTGCACGGCATCGCCCACGAGTCGTCGGTCAGCTTCGTCGCGGTGCTGCAGGCCACCCGCGCGCTGCGCAAGGGCTTCGAGTCGGCCATCTACTTCTACGGCCCGGGCGCCATCAACTGCCTTGCCACCCGCGGCTTTCCGAAGACCGGCGACTCCGGCTTCCCCGGCGAGCAGAACATCAACGACGCCCTGGAGACCTTCATCAGCGAGGGCGGCACCGTCTTCTGCTGCCGCTTCGGGCTGGCGCTGCACGGCGGCCGCGAGGAGGACCTCATCGCCGGCGTGATCCCCGCCCACCCGCTCGACGTGCAGGACGCCATCATCCACTACGCCCGCAAGGGTGCGATCATCAACTCCACCTACATGGTCTGAAAGCCGCTGCGACATGACCACTTTGGCTGCCGTCTCGGCGAACTTCACCCGCGACCTCGAGCAGAACTTCGCGCTGATCGCCTCGCTGGCCGCCGAGGCGCGCGAGCGGTCCGTCGACTTCCTGGTGCTGCCGGAGGCCGCCATCGGCGGGTACCTGTCCTCGCTCGGCAACCACGGCGACACCAAGCGGCCGTCGGCACGCCAACTGCCGCCGGCCATCCGGCTCGACGGCCCGGAGATCGCCCGGGTCCAGGAGATCGTCGGTGACCTGTTGGTCGCCATCGGGTTCTGCGAGCTCGCCGACGACGGCGTGACGCGCTACAACGCCGCCGCCCTGCTCGACGGCGGCACGATCTACGGCTCCTACCGCAAGGTGCACCAACCGCTCGGCGAGAACATGTCGTATGACGCGGGCAACCGCTACGACGTGTTCGACACCCCCGTCGGCCGGGTCGGCCTGCAGATCTGTTACGACAAGGCCTTTCCGGAGGCCGCCCGCATCATGGCGCTGCAGGGCGCCCAGATCATCGCCAGCCTGTCGGCCTGGCCGGCCGCGCGCACCGCCACCGCGGAGAACCTGCAGGAGGACCGCTGGACCTACCGCTTCAACCTGTTCGACATGGCCCGCGCGCTGGACAACCAGCTGTTCTGGGTGGCGTCCAACCAGAGCGGGACGTTCGGCTCGCTGAAGTACGTGGGCAACGCCAAGGTCGTCGACCCGGGCGGAAACGTGCTCGCCACAACGCTTCTCGGCAGTGGCATGGCCGTCGCCGACGTCGACATCGACGCCACCTTCCGCACCATGCGGGCCGGCATGTTCCACCTGCGCGACCGCCGCCCCGACGTCTACACCCCGCTCACTGAGATCCGGGAGCTGGTCTCATGAACACCCACACCCCCGTCGCGATCATCGGCGGCGGCCAGGCCGGCCTGTCGGTCAGCTGGTACCTGTGCAGCGCCGGGCTCGACCACGTCGTGCTGGAGGCCAAGACCCCCATGCACGCCTGGGCCGACAGCCGCTGGGACAACTTCACCCTGGTCACCCCCAACTGGCACTGCCGGCTGCCCGGCTACCACTACGACGGCCCCGACCCCGACGGCTTCATGACCCGCGACGAGGTCGTGGCCTGGCTCGCCGACTGGCTCGACACGTTCGAACCCCCGCTGCGCACCCACACCCGCGTCACCCGCCTCAAACGCCTCGAGCACGGCTTCGAGCTCACCCTCAACGACGACGAGACCCTGACCTGCGAGCACGCCGTCATCGCCACCGGCGGCTACCCGGTGCCCGTCATCCCGCCGTTCGCCCCCGCGCTCGACCCGCAGATCACCCAGCTGCACTCCGAGCAGTACCGCAACCCGGACCAGCTGCCCGAGGGCGCGGTGCTGGTGGTCGGCAGCGGCCAGTCCGGCGCGCAGATCGCCGAGGACCTGCACCTGGCCGGCCGCCGGGTGCACCTCGCGGTCGGCAACGCCCCGCGCGTCGCCCGCTTCTACCGCGGCCGCGACTGCATGACCTGGCTGGCCGACATGGGTCTCTACGACCGCGCCGCCGCCGACTACCCCGGCGGCAAGGCCGCGATCGAGAAGACCAACCACTACGTCACCGGCCGCGACGGCGGACGCGACATCGACCTGCGCCGGTTCGCGCTCGAGGGCATGCGCCTGTACGGCACGCTGGAATCCGGCAAGGACACCACCCTGCGCTTCGCCCCGACGCTCAAGAAGGCCCTCGACCACGCCGACTCGGTGTACAACTCGATCTGCGCCGACATCGACGCCTACATCGACGCGCAGAACATCACTGCCGAACCGCCGAGCCGCTACACCCCGGTGTGGGAACCCGAAACCGAAACCACCACACTCGATCTCACCGAAGAAGGCATCACCAGCATCATCTGGGCCATCGGCTACCGGCCCGACTACCGCTGGATCGAGGCCAGCGCGTTCGACGGCGCCGGCAGGCCCATGCAGAACCGCGGCATCACCTCGGTGCCCGGCCTGAGCTTCGTCGGGCTGCCCTGGATGCACACCTGGGGGTCGGGCCGGTTCCTCGGCATCGACCGCGACGCCCGGCACATCGCCACAACGATCGTGGCTTCCTACGACGACTCGCTACTGCGTATGGCCGCCGGCCACTGAGGAGGTCCGATGTCCGTCTCGACCCGTGTCGATCTGGCCCTGCTGGGGATTCGCGGCCGCCCACCGCTGACCCGCACCGCGGGCGCGGGCCCCAGCGACGACGGTCACCTGGTGATCGACGGCCTGAACGCGGCGATCCCGCGAAACCCGCAGAGCCCGTTCGCGTTCGACGGCACCACGGTCCTCTACGACGGCCACGACACCGGCCTGGACGTCGAGGTGATCGAGCGGCCGAAGTTCTACGACCTGGTCACCGTCGACGGGGTGCCCTACGAGAAGCTGGCCCGGCTGCACGGCCGCAACGTGCTGGCCACCACCGTCGTGCAGACCTGCATCCGCTACGCGCCGGAGACCCGGTGCCGCTTCTGCTCCATCGAGGAGTCGCTGCGCACCGGCGCCACCACCGCGGTCAAACGCCCGCAGGAGATCGCCGAAGTCGCCGCCGCCGCAGTCAAACTCGACGGTGTCACGCAGATGGTGATGACGACGGGCACCTCGGCGGGCAGCGACCGCGGGGCCCGGCACCTGGCCCGCTGCGTCGCCGCCGTCAAGGAGGCGGTGCCGCAAATGCCGATCCAGGTGCAGTGCGAACCGCCCGTCGACCTGTCCGTCATCACCGACCTGCGTGACGCCGGCGCCGACACCATCGGCATCCACGTCGAGTCCCTCGACGACGACGTGCGCCGCCGCTGGATGCCCGGTAAGGCCACCGTCCCGCTGGAGCGCTACCAGGTCGCGTGGCGCGAGGCGGTGAAGGTGTTCGGCCGCAACCAGGTGTCGACGTACCTGCTCGTCGGCCTCGGCGAGGATCCCGACGAGCTGATCGCCGGCGCCGCCGAGCTCATCGAAATGGGCGTGTACCCGTTCGTCGTCCCGTTCCGGCCGCACCCGGGCACGCTCGCCGTCGACGTCGACGGGGCCCGCGCCCCCGAACCCGCGCTGCTGGAGAAGGTCTCGCGCGAGGTCGCCAGGCTGCTGCGACTGGCGGGCATGTCCGGCGCCGAGCAGAAGGCCGGCTGCGCGGCGTGCGGCGCGTGCGGCGTCCTGCAGAACATGGGCGGGTGAGACGATGGCGCAGCTGTCGATCCTGGCCGGCCACACCACCATTCCGCAGCCGGCGTTCCTGATCCATCCCGCCGAGGGCACCGAGCTCGAGGCCTACCACCGGCTGCGCCGCGACGAGTTCGTCATCGAGCAAGGGCTATTCAACAGCACCGACCGCGACGACGTCGACGACGACCCGCGCACCGTGGTGCTGGTCGCCACCGCCGCCGACGGCACCGTGCTCGGCGGGGTGCGGCTGGCGCCGTGCTGCGCCGACGACATCGGCTGGTGGACGGGCAGCCGTCTGGTCGTCGCCCGCAGCGCCCGCGCCTCAGGTGTCGGGCCCGGGCTGATCCGCGCCGCGTGCGCGCACGTCGAGTCCGCCGGGGTGCTGCGCTTCGAGGCCACCGTGCAGCGCCGCTACCGCGACCTGTTCACCGGGCTGGGTTGGGACACCGTCGGCGACTGCACCGTCGCGGGCCGTCCGCACGTCCGGATGCGCTGGCCGCTCAACCAGTTCCACGCGCTCGCCGCTGCGACGAAGTCGTTCCTCGGCGAGACGCTGGCGCCGCTGCGCCACGGCGGCGGGCTCGGTCCGGCCGGGTTCGTCGGCGACGACGGGGTGCCGCTGCCGGACAGCGACGTCGTCGCCGCGTGCGACGCGATCATCCCGTCGATGGTCGAACGCGACCCGGAGTGGGCCGGCTGGTGCTCGGTGCTGGTCAACGTCAACGACCTGACCGCGATGGGCGCCACCCCGGTCGGGCTGCTCGACGCCGTCGGCGCACCGACGCGCTCGCTGCTGACCCGCATCATCCGCGGGGTGGCCCGCGGCTCGCAGGCGTGGCGGGTGCCGGTGCTGGGCGGGCACACCCAGGTCGGGGTGCCGGCGGCGCTGTCGGTGACGGCGCTGGGGCGCACGACGGCCCCGGTCCCGGCCGGCAGCGGCCGCGTCGGCGACGCGCTGCGGCTCACGGCCGACCTGACCGGCAGCTGGCGCCCGGGATATCAGGGCCGCCAATGGGATTCGACGAGCCATCGCACGTCGGAGGATCTGGTGCAGCTGGCGAACCTGGTCAGCGCCACCAGGCCCAGGGCCGCCAAGGACGTCAGCATGGCCGGTGTCGTCGGAACGGCGGGCATGCTGGCCGAGGCGTCGTCGACCGGGGTGGAGCTCGACGTCGCTGCGATCCCCGCCCTGCCGACGCGGCGATGGGCGCCTGGCTGACCTGCTTCCCGGGTTTCGGGATGCTGACCGTCGGCGGCGAACCGGTGCCGCTGCCCGACGGTGTCGCGAGCGCCGACTGCGGACGGCTGACCGCGCAGCCCGGTGTGCGGCTGCGCTGGCCCGACGGGGCGGTCACCACCGCGCTCACCGCGGGCGTGACCGGGCTGGGGTGCGCATGACCGAGGTGTCATGGCGCCCGTGACGATCGGCGCGGTCGCGGCGACGTTCGGTCGCGACGTGGACCGCTGCGTCACCAAGGTCGTCGGCATCATCGAGTCGGCGGCCCGGGACGGTGTGCAGCTGTTGGTGTTTCCCGACGCCTGCCTCGGCGGCTACATCGGCGACCTGCGCTCCCCCGACCCCGCCGACCCGCCGCCGGCGCTGGACCCGGACGGGCCGGAGATCGCGGCGGTCATCGCCGCCGCCGGGCCGATGACGGTGTGCCTGGGCTACGCCGAGGCGGCCGACGGCGGCCGGTACAACTCGGCGATCTGCGTGTCCGGCGACGGGGTGCTGGGCACCCACCGCAAGGTGCACCAGCCGGCGGGTGAGTCGCTGGCGTACCTGCCCGGTGACCGGTTCGCCGCGTTCGACACCCCGGTGGGCCGGATCGGCATGCTCATCGACTACGACAAGACGTTCCCGGAGTCGGTGCGCGAGCTGACGCTGGACGGGGCGACGATCATCGCGGCGCTGTCGGCGTGGCCGGCCAGCGTCACCGACCGGGCGTCGCGGCTGCCCGCCGACCGGCAGTCGCGACTGTTCGACCTGTACGACTGCGCGCGGGCCGCCGAGAACCAGGTGGTGCTGGTGTCGTCGAACCAGACCGGGGTGATGGGGTCGCTGCAGTTCCTCGGGCAGGCCAAGGTCGTCGGCCCGGGCGGCGACATCCTGGCCACCACCCGCTCCAAGGGCGGGCTGGCCAAGGTCGAGCTCGATGTCGACGCCGAGATCACCCGCGCGCGGAAGGTGTTGAACCACTTGGCCGAACTGCGCTTCGACGTCTACAGGAGGGCGGACCGGTGCGCATCGCCCTGATCACCTACTCGACCAAACCGCGCGGCGGGGTGGTGCACACGCTGAACCTGGCCGAGGCGCTGGCCGGGCTCGGCGCCGACGTGACGGTGTGGTCGCTGGCCCGTGGCGGCGACGCCGGCTTCTTCCGGCCCGTCGACCCGAAGGTGCGGCTGCGGCTGGTCGACTTCCCGGAGATCGAGGGTGAGACGGTGACCGAGCGGATCGTGCGCTCGATCGACACGCTGCGCAGTGCGTTCCGCCCCGTCGACTACGAGATCGTGCACGCGCAGGACTGCATCAGCGCCAACGCCGTCGGCCCGTGCATCCGCACCATCCACCATCTGGACACGTTCACCACCCCGATCCTCGTCGAGTGCCACGAGAAGGCGATCGTCGCGCCGTACGCGCGGATCTGCGTGTCGGCCGCGGTCGCCGCCGAGGTCGAGGCGGGCTGGGGGCTGACGCCGACGGTGATCCCGAACGGGGTGCGCGCGGACCGGTTCATCGCCGCCGCCGACGACGCCGAGGGCAAGGCGCGGTGGCGCGACCGGCTGGGCCGCTATGTGCTGGCGGTCGGCGGGATCGAGCCGCGCAAGGGGACGCTGGATCTGGTCGAGGCGTATGCGCTGCTGCGGCAGCGGGTTCCGGATCTGTCGCTGGTGATCGCCGGCGGTGAGACGCTGTTCGACTACCGGGACTACCGCGCGCAGGTCGACCGGCGCTGCGCTGAGCTCGGCGTGGTGCCGGTGATCCTCGGGCCGGTGGCCGAGGACGAGCTGCCGAGCCTGGTCGCCGCGTGCGAGGTGTTCGCGTTCCCGTCGACCAAGGAGGGGTTCGGGCTGGCGGCGATGGAGGCGCTGGCGGCGGGTCGGCCCGTCGTCACCCGGGACCTGCCGGTGCTGCGGGAGGTGTTCGGCTCGACGGTCCGCTACGCGGCCGACCCGCACGGTTTCGCCGCCGCGCTGGCCGACGCGCTCCGTGACGACGCTCAGACCGCCGCCGGCCGCGCGCTGGCGTCGTCGCTGACCTGGGAGAACGCCGCCCGCGCCCACCTGGAGTTCTACGAGACGGTCGGCGGTCCATCGCTGTGACCCACACCACAAAATATTTGAATCCGGGTGAATGTAACCGGTGACGCGAGCGTCAACACAGGGCATTCTGCGGCGGTGACCCGTATGCCCGCAGCCACCCTCTCGGCGGGATCCGGCGTGCGCGTCGCACCTAGACTTCGTCTATTACCCGGGAAGTACCGTGCGTGCCCGCTCCGCGCGCGGTCGATAAGGAGTGTTTCGTGACAATCCAATTGCATTGGTTCCTGCCCACTTACGGGGACAGCCGGCTGATCGTCGGCGGCGGCCACGGCACCCCGATCGGCGCCGCCCACGGTGACCGCGACGCCTCGATCGACTATCTGGCCTCGATCGTGCGCGCCGCCGAGTCGTTCGGTTTCACGGGCTGCCTGATCCCGACCGGTGCCTGGTGCGAGGACGCGTTCATCACCGCCTCGCTGCTGGCGCGGGAGACGACGTCGCTGGCGTTCCTGGTGGCGTTCCGGCCCGGCCTGGTCAGCCCGACGCTGTCGGCGCAGATGGCCGCGACGTTCGCCCGTCACCAGCCGGGCCGCATCCTGCTCAACGTCGTCGTCGGCGGCGAGGCCCACGAGCAGCGCGCCTTCGGCGACTACCTGGACAAGGACGGCCGCTACCAGCGCGCCGACGAGTTCCTCGAGGTGGTGCGCCGGCTGTGGGCCGGTGAGACCGTGTCGCTGGACGGCGAGCACGTCCGCGTCGAGGGTGCGACCATCCCGTCGCTGCCGAATCCGGTGCCGCCGTTGTACTTCGGCGGCAGCTCGGCCGCCGCGGGCCCGGTCGCCGCGCGCCACGCCGACGTCTACCTGACGTGGGGTGAGCCGACCCCGGCGGTCAAGGAGAAGATCGAGTGGATCCGCGGGCTGGCCGAGAAGGAGGGCCGCAACATCCGCTTCGGTATCCGCCTGCACACCATCTCGCGCGACACCTCCGAGGAGGCGTGGGCGCAGGCCGACAAGCTGGTCAAGGCGCTCGACGAGGACACCGTGCGCAAGGCGCAGGAGGGTCTGCAGCGCAGCCAGTCCGAGGGCCAGAAGCGGATGCTGGCGCTGCACGAGGAGAACCGCAAGAACGGCACCTGGAACGACGCCCGCTCGCTGGAGATCTCGCCGAACCTGTGGGCCGGCGTGGGCCTGGTCCGCGGCGGGGCGGGCACCGCGCTGGTGGGCAGCCACACCGAGGTCGCCGACCGCATCACCGAGTACGCCGAGATCGGCATCGACGAGTTCATCTTCTCCGGTTATCCGCATCTGGAGGAGCTGTACTGGTTCGGCGAGGGCGTGGTGCCGATCCTGCGCGAGCGCGGCCTGTACAAGGGTGAGGGGACGGCGTGCGCTCCGACGTCGATCCCGTTCGTGAGCGGCAGATGATCGCATCGCCGGAGGAGGCTCTCGCCGTCGCGGCGCAGTTGTCGGCCGAGTTCGACGCCGAGGCCTCCACCCGCGACGCCGAACGCCAGCTGCCGCATCAGCAGGTCAAGGCGCTCAAGGAATCCGGGCTGCTGGCGCTGTCGGTGCCGGTCGAGTACGGCGGCATCGACGCGCCTGCGACGGTGCTGGCCGAGGTGTTCCGGCTGATCGCGCACGCCGACCCGTCGCTGGGGCAGATCCCGCACTCGCACTTCGTGTTTCTCGAGGCGCTGCGCCTGCAGGGCAGCCCCTCCCAGAAGGCGTATTTCTACGGTCAGGTGCTCGGCGGCGCGATGCTGGCCAACGCGCAGTCCGAGCGGGGCCCGCACCCGATCGACGTGGACACCACCACGCTGGTGCGCCAGCCGACCGGCGACTATCTGCTCAACGGCCGCAAGTTCTATTCGACCGGGGCGCTGTTCGCGGACTGGCTGGTGGTGCGGGCGTCGCTGACCGACGGGGTGCCGACGGCGCAGACGCCGAAGGCCGTCGTGTTCGTGCGGCGCGACACCGAGGGCGTCGACGTCGTCGACGACTGGGACGGCATGGGCCAGCGCACCACCGCGTCGGGCACCGTCACCCTCGACAACGTCGCGGTGCCCGCCGAGCACGTCGTACCCTTCTCGCCTATCTTCGCCGGGCCCACCGTCTACGGTGCGCGAGCGCAGTTGCTGCACAGCGCGATTGACGTCGGCATCGCGACCGGCGCGCTGGCCGCGGGCGTCCGGCAGGCTGAGCGGGCCCGCCCGCACTTCGAGGCGGGCGTCGCCACGGCGGTCGAGGACCCGACGCTGATCACGGTGGCCGGCGAGCTCGCGGTGACGGTGCGCGGCGCGCAGGCGCTGCTGGAGTCGGCGGCCCGCGCGGTGGACCGCGCCCAGGCGGACCTGACCGACGAGATGGCTGCCGAGGCGTCGATCGCGGTGGCGGCGGCCAAGGTCGCCGCGGTGCGGGCGTCGCTGGAGGCGTCCAACGTGCTGTTCGAATTGGGCGGCACCCGAAGCGCTTCCGCGTCGGGCAACCTGTCGCGCTACTGGCGCGACGCGCGCACCCACACGCTGCACGACCCGACCCGCTGGAAGATCCAGCACATCGGCCGCTACACGCTGACCGGTGCGCGCCCGCCGCGGCACGGCCAGATCTAGCTACTCCTTGATGTGCGGGGAGAGCAGCGTCGTCCACGCGTTCTGCAGCTGGGCGTACTCGTGCTCGCAGCCGTCGGCGCGGTCCTCGGGTAGCCCGTCGTCGCCGACCAGGTCGGCGTTGTCCTCAGGATCGGCGCCGTAGATCCAGCATTCGAGGTTGTAGACGCGGGTCTCGTCGAGCGAGTGCGGATCGGCGAGCTCCTCGACGTCGATCTCGTCGCGCTGATCGCCCAGCGCCTGGAACGTGCGCGCGAAGTCCTTGACGGCCTGCACGGAGTCGGGGTCGGGCTTGCCGTCGTCGCCGGGCGCCAGCAGCACGTAGGCGGCGAGCTGGTCGGCGACGTCCTCTTCGCGGCCGGTGACCGGCAGGTCGTAGAGGCTGATCACCATGTGGCCGACCTCGTGGTAGAAGGTGGCGGTCTCGGCGTTGAGCGCCGCCACCACCGGATCGTCGGCGCCGTCGTCGGTGAAGGTCTGCAGCGCGGCGTCGGCGTCCTCGTAGCAGATGGTGACGGTGTTGTCCTCGCTGTTCCAGAAGGCGTTGGCCTCACCGCATTCGGTGCCGATGAGCTCGACGTCGTAGGGCAGGATCAGCGAGTCGTTGATGTCGGCGGCGAGGTCCTCCAGATGTGTGTTGGACTCGAGCAGTTCGCGGCCCCGGACCGCCTCCGGCGACGTCGCCTCCTCATAGGTGACGATCATCTGACCGGTGTCGGCGTCCTCGGCCTTGGTGCGTTCCTCAGATGCCTCGGCCGCCTCAACCGACGTCTCCGAGGAGGCCTCCGGCTCCCGATCCCCCGCCCCACAGCCGGCGACCGCCAGCGCGAGCACGACTCCGGACACGACACGACGCATGCGGCCTCCCAGCACTATTGACACCGTCGCAGATTATGCCCGGTGCGGGAGGCCGCGCGTGGGGTTTCTACTAGTCAGTCCTGGTCTAGTCAGTCCTCGTCGCCGCTACTCAACCGACCGCGGCGACCGTGCCCGCATTCCGGTGGGCCGAGCGGTCCGGGATGCGCTCCAACCCGAGATGGCCACGCAGCGTGGTGGTCGTGTACTCGTGGCGGAACAGCCCGCGCTTGCGCAGGATCGGCACGACGTGGTCGACGAACAGCTCCAGCCCCGACGGGAACACGTCCGGCATCAGGTTGAACCCGTCGACCGCGCCCGCGACGAACCACTCCTCGATCGCGTCGGCGATCTGCTCCGGACCGCCGATCACCAGGCGGTGCCAGGTGATCACCCGATCCAGCAGTTGGCGCACCGTGAGGTTCTCGCGCCGGGCCAGGTTCACGACGATGTCGCGGGCGCCCTGCGAGCCGACGTCGGTGACCGCGCCGTCGAGCAGGTACTGCGGCAGCGGCTTGTCCCAGTCCAGTTCGGACGGGTCGACCGACAGCTGCGACGCGAAGTGGGCCAGCCGGCGTTCACCGCACAGTTCGTTGAGCTCGTCGTTGCGCCGACGCGCCTCCTCCTCGGTGCTGCCCAGCACGAACGACAAGCCGGGCATGATGCGCACCGCGTCCCGCGGACGCCCGTAGGCGGCTGTGCGGGAACGCAGTTCGTTGGCGTAGTTCAGCGCGTCGGGCAGCGACGCCTGCGCGGCGAACACCCCGTCGGCGTACTTGGCGGCCAGGTCCAGCCCGCCGCTCGAGCCGCCGGCCTGGAACAGCACCGGGTGGCCCTGCGGGGGACGCGGCAGCGTCAGCGGGCCGTCGACGTTGAAGAACTCGCCGCGGTGGTCGATGGTGCGGATGGCGCCGACGCGGCTGAACGCACCGGTCTGCTTGTCCGCCAGCACCGCGTCGTCGTCCCACGAATCCCACAGCGCGCGAACGACATCGATGAACTCCGCGGCGCGCCGGTAGCGTTCGCCGCGGTCGGGTTGGCGCGACACCTGCGAGCCGTGCCCGAAGTTGTTCCAGGCGTAGGGGTCGCTGCTGGTGACGACGTTCCAGGCGACGCGGCCGCGGCTGACGTGGTCCAGCGTCGCGAAGCGGCGGGCGATGTTGTAGGGCTCCTCGAACGACGTCGACACCGTGCCGATCAGCCCGAGGTGGGTGGTGACCGAAGCCAGCGACGACAGCAGCACGATCGGGTCCAGCGCCAGCGGCGGCTGGGTGAGCGGCTGGTCCGGCGGCTGGAACAGTGACGGGCTGTCGGCCATGAACAGCGCGTCGAGGGTGCCGCGTTCGGCGATCTGGGCCACGTTGATCCAGAACGCGGGGTCGGCGAACCAGTTCGGGTCGACGTCGGGGTACTGCCAGGCCGCCGGGTGCATCCCGTCGGACAGGACGTTGACACCCAGGTGAAGTTCACGCTCGGTCATGCCGGATCTCCAGGGAGTGCAAGCTTTTTCACGTCGGGGTCGGTGGCGATGAAGGTCTGCACGCGTGGATCCTTGAACGCCTTGATGAGGTTCTGGATGTTGTCGGTGTCGATCCACTTGCTGCCGACGGTCAGCACCGAGGCGAACTCGTCGGGCGACTTGGGCGCGAAGATCAAGTTGTCCTCGGACACGCCCGCGGCCAGGAACGACTCGGCGTAGCCCACGATCGCGTCGAGGTCGCGCAGGGCGCGCGGCTGTGCGCCGAAGTCGAGCAGGGTGAACTGCAGGTTCTTCGGGTTGTCGACGATGTCCTTGGTGGTCAGCGCGGTGATGTCGGCGTCGGGGCGCAGCGTGACCAGCCCGGCCTGGGCGAGGTACCAGATGCCCTGGGCGTTGTTCGCCGGGTCGGCGAGCAGGGACACCGTGGCGCCGTAGGGGATCTCGTCGACGGTCTTGTACTTGTCCGACCAGATGCCGAACACCCAGTGGAAGAACGGCCCGGTCGCGGCCTCCTCGCGGAAGCCCGGGTTGGCGTCGAGCACCTGCTGCAGCCAGTGCCGGTGCTGGAAGATGGTGCCGGCGTAGCGGCCGTCGCTGATGGCCTGGTTGATCTGGGTGCTGTCACCGAGGCCGACGGCGCCGACCTTGATGCCGTAGTCGGGGGCGACGTTGTCGGCGATGTACTCGATGATCGCCTTCTCGGCGGGGTTGGAGTCCAGGTAGACGACGTTGAGTGTGGCGCCCGCGGTTTCGTTGGGCGAGGCGCTGCCGGTGCCGCGCACGAAGATGACCGCGGCGACGGCGACGATCACCACCAGCGCGCCGATCAGCAGGTAAGGCCACTTGCGGCGTCGGGTCAGGGTGAAACCGTGCGCCTCGTCACTGACCGAGACAGACTCGTCGATACTCATGGCGCCCAGCGTGCGGTGCGGCCGGCTGTGCTGGCCATGATTTGAATCAGGGTGAATGCCTTGCGACGTATTGATTCACACTGAGCGCAAAGGTATTGCCGTGGTGCGGAGTTTGGCAGCGTCACCTCGACGGCGACGACGCCCGCGTGTCTCTTCTCCCTTCCTTCAAGGACTTCTCCCCCATGATTGAACTGACCGATCTGACCAAGGTGTACGGCAAGGGCGAGCACCGGACGGTGGTGCTCGACCGGATCAACTTCCGCGTCGAGGCCGGCGAGATCCTGGCCGTCGTGGGGCCCAGCGGTGCGGGTAAGAGCACGCTGGCGCAGTGCATCAACCTGTTGACGCTGCCGACGTCGGGCTCGGTGGTGGTCAACGGCGAGGATCTGACGACGCTGTCGACGCGGGAGCTGCGGGTGGCGCGGCGGCGCATCGGCACGGTGTTCCAGTCGGCGGGGCTGTTCGAACGACGCACGGCGGCGGAGAATGTCGCGCTGCCGCTGGAGTATCTGGGCGTGACGCCCGCGGAGACCCGTAGGCGGGTCGCGGAACTGCTTGACCGGGTTGGGCTTTCGGAGCGGGCCAACCACTATCCGTTCCAGTTGTCGGGTGGTCAGCGGCAGCGGGTCGGGATCGCCCGGGCGCTGGCGCTGCGGCCGTCGGTGCTGCTGTCGGATGAGGCGACGGCGGGGCTGGATCCGACGACGACGGCGTCGGTGGTCGACCTGTTGCGGGAGCTGCGCGACGACCTGAACCTGTCGATCGTGTTCATCACCCACGAGATGGACACGGTGCTCAAGATCGCCGACTCGGTGGCGCGGCTGGATCACGGCAGCATCGTCGAGTCGGGGCGGCTGGTGGATCTGCTGACCAACCCGTCGTCGGCGCTGGGCGCGGAGCTGCGTCCGCAGGGGGTGGCGGCGTCGGCGGGCAGTGGGCAGCAGGTGTGGGAGGTGGTGTACGACGCACCGGATGTGCCGTCGGACTGGATCTCTCGCGCATCGGTCGATCTGGGGGCGCCGCTGTCGGTGCTGGGCGCGTCGGTGCAGTCGGTGGGCGGGGTGACGGTCGGCAGCGCGACGGTCGCGGTGCCCGCCGGGGTGAGCGCGCGGGTGCCGGAGGTGCTGCGGCGCTACGGGTTGGCGCCGACCGGCGCCGAGACGCAGGAGCTGGAGGTCGTGGCGTGACCGAGACGATTCTCGCGACGGCGAAGGTACCGGTGAACGAGCTGCCCGGGCTGTTGTTCCCGGCGCTGCTCGACACGTTGATCATGGTCGGGATCGTGATGACGATCGTGGTGCTGGTCGGGGTACCGCTGGGCGCGCTGATCCACAATCTGGCGCCGGGCGGGCTGTTCGAGAACCCGAAGCTGCACACGATTCTGAGCTGGATCATCAACATCGGGCGGTCGCTGCCGTTCCTGATCCTGATGGCGTCGATCATGCCGTTCACCCGGTTCATCACCGGGACGAACATCGGGATCGCGGCGGCGGTGGTGCCGATGTCGTTGGCGGGCATCGCGTTCTTCACCCGGATCGTGGAGAACTCGCTGCGGTCGGTGCCGCCGTCGGTGGTGCAGGTGGCGCGGGCGTCGGGCGGGTCGCCGCTGCAGATCATCCGCACAGCGCAGATCAACGAGGCGGTGCCGTCGATTCTCGGCGGCCTGACGATCAACGTGATCGCGATGATCGAGTACTCGGCGATCGCGGGCACCATCGGTGCGGGTGGAATCGGTTATGTCGCAGTGACGTACGGGTATCAGCGGTTCGACCAGGGCGTCATGCTGGCGACGATCGTGATCCTGGTCGTGACCGTCGCGCTGGTGCAGCTGACGGGCGATGCGCTGGTCCGGTTCACGACGCCGCACGCACGAGCCCGCGCGTCGGCCTAGTTCTCGGGGCTTGGGCGCCCGCTGTGCCCGCCGAGTTCTACGCCAGGGTCGTGATCCGTCGACAATCGCGACCCTGGCGTAGAACTCGCGGAGGTTAAGCCCCCGCGGCCCGACCGTCCCCCCGCGGCCCGCCCCCGCCGCCCGCAGCCCACCAACTGCCTCTTTGCCAAGCTTGGAGCGACAAAGTCGCTCACCTACGACGACGTGTCCCGACTTCAGCGACACTGTCGCTCCGAGCTTGGCAAAGAGACACCCCACACCCGCGCGGTACGACCACCTCCTCCGTCGGCGCCGCCGCAATGTCAGACCCCATCCCTACAGTCGCCGCTATGAGCACCGACACCGCGACGACTCACAAGCCCGCCCCGAAGCCGACGGCCCGGCCCCTGCCTGCCGACCTGGTCAAACCGCGGCCGCGTCCGGTGACGTCGGTGGCGGTGGTCGTCGCCGGTGGGATCGGCCCGACGTTCCGCTACTCGGCCTGCTCGGCGACGCAGAGCTGGACCGGCACGGTCAAGGCGGACAGCTCCGAGACCGCGCTGCTCGACGCCATCAAGCGCGTCCGCGCCCAGGCCGACGCCGAGCGGTTGCGCATCGTCGTGCAGCTGCCGCCGCGCAGCACGCTGTGGGCGCTGCGCGACGAGATCCCGATCCTGATGCCCGGCGTGTTCCTGGAGCGGCCCACGCTGGCCGACGAACCGCTGATGACCGCGGCCCGCGAGGGAATCGTCCCGCCGCGGCGGCGGCTCGCCCCGGTGACGGTGGCGACGGACGGCTCGGTGCGCGGCAAGGTCACCGGCTACGGCTGGTTGGCGTCGACGGGCGAGTACGGCCTGATGGCGTTCCGTCACCTCAAGACGCAGACGGGTCCCAAGGTGGTGCTGGTCGCCGAACTGCGCGCGATCGCCAAGGCGGTGCAGGCGCTGCGCGGCCGCGACATCACGATCCTCAGCGACAGCAGGCAGGCGGTCCAGATGGTGCAGCGCTGGATGGCCGGCGACTTCGTGCTGCCCGAGGGCTACTCCCTCGAGCGCGCCAACGGCCGGACGCCCGGACTGGTCACCGCGCAGCAGATGATCCACGCCGAGCGCGAGCGTCTCCACCCGACCTGGGTGAAGGCGCACTCCGGCCAGCCGCTCAACGAGGGCGCCGACGCGCTGGCCAGGCTGGCGTCGCGGTACGTGCGCGGCAACAGCGGTCTCGACGACGCCGAATACCATCGCCGCGCAGCCGATCTGGCGGCCGCGTTCGCCGCGGAGTTCAACCGCCGGTCGGCCTGATCACGTCGGCAGCAGCACGGCCGACCTCGCCGGCCCCTCGCCCCCTCCCCGGCACCCGGGGCTGTGGATAACCCAGCCCCGGTTGGGACGCCTGATACCAGCTGTGACGGCTGTGAATGTGGTGGTCACAACACCCGCGACTCGCCGTCGCCCCCGCCCCGGGGGTGTCCCCGCGGTGGCTTATGTTGGACCATCGCGAATCCACAACTGAGGGACATCGAGGACAGCTAGGTGGACGGTACCGCCGACAACACGGAGCTCTCGGCCGCCGACCTGCTCGAACTCAACCGCGAGCTGCAGGGCAGCCCGACCACCCGGCTGCTGGCTGCCACCAACCTCGGCCTGTACGCCACGCTGATGGAGCGCCACCTGCTCGACGGGGTGACACCGGAGACCGAGCTGGTCGTGCGCCTGGAGCGCGACCTCGACGACCTCGGCTCGCTCGAGGGCCAGTCGGGGTTGTCGCTGATCAAGTCGTGGGCCAGCCAGGGCTGGCTGCACCGCATCGTCGACCCGCGCACCGACCAGAACGTCTGCTATCTGACCCAGGAGGCCCGCCGCGCGCTGGACTTCCTGCGCGGGATGCGCCGCCAGGACACCATCGCCACCGGCGGCTCGATGCAGGGCATCGCCGCGCGGCTAAAGCAGGTCGCCGTCCGGGTGGACCGCGACCCGGTCCGGATCCGCAAGCACATCGAGGCCGAGATCGCGGCACTGCAGGCCGAGCTCGACGAGCTCGAGGCCGGCCAGCGCCCCGAACCTGACGTCACCGACGCCTACGACGAGGCCCGCGCGATCGCCCTGCAGATGGAACGGCTGATCACCGACATCGGCCAGTACGGGACGATGATCGAGCAGGCCACCGCCGCCCTCGACGAGCCGATCGACAGCAACGAGGCCTACCGCGACCGGCAGCGCCAGATGTACGAGGACTACCAGGCCGCGTGGGACTCCAAGGGCCGCGAGAGCCACCGCGCGTTCCTGCGCATGGTCAACGACCCCGACCAGCGCGCCGAGTTCGAGGCCGACGTCGCCGCGGTCGCCGAGGCGCTGCCCATGCTGGACCCGGCACTGCGCAAGGTCATGTCGGGCTTCTTCGAGCTGGTCGGCCAGCAGATCGACGAGGTCGAGCGCATCCAGCAGCGCTGCGCGCAGCGGGTCAAGCGGTTCACCGCGTTCGGCACCCTGGAGCAGAGCCGCGGCATCGCCCGCCAGCTCAACGACGCCATCGGAGCCGCCCGCGCGCTGCTGAAGACCTCGCTGATCGACTCGCGCCTGGACATCGAGGTACCGCTGGCCAAGCACGCGATCACCTCGATCGGCGCGCTGAGCTTCAAGATCGGCGACCTGTCCACCCCGAAGCCGGCCGTCCACGCCGAGGGCGAGGTCGACCTGTCCAGCTTCGCGGCGCTGACCACCCAGGTCGACGCGCCGGCGATGTCGGAGATGCTCAACCGCGCGGTCAGCAGCGGACCCGTCTCGCTGCCGGAGGCCGTCGCGATGGTCGACAACGCCTACCTGGGCCACGTCATCGTGCTGTGGTCCTGGGCCCTCAAACAACCGAATGATGCTGCGGCGCATAAGAAGTCGATCCCGGTTCGGTTCCGTTCCCTGGACGGTCCGGACCGGGCGATCGAGGTGCCCGAGCTGTTGTTCACCGAACCGATCACGAGCACCGCAGGAGTCGCGCAGTGACCACCGAGCCCGAGGTCGACTTCAGCTCGCTGCCCGAAGTCGACCAGAACGCCCGTACCCCGCACCAGCGTCGCCCGCGGTTCGACGGCGACGTCTCCGAGCTGCCCGACCGCGCCTGCTGGGCGCTGCAGCACCTGCTGACCCGCCGCTACATCAGCGCCGACTCCGACGCCGACATCTACTCGTGGGTGCTGGAGTACCGCGACCAGCTGGCCGTGCGGCTGTCCGAGCTGGACCTGATCCTGCGGGTGGTCGACGGCATCGAGGTGGCGTTCGTCGAGCAGGCCCGCTACGAATCGGCAAGGGGCATCAAGCTTCTGCGCCGCGAACCGCTGGGCACCTACGACTCGATCCTGGCGCTGCACCTGGCGCAGATGATGCGCGCCGCGGGCGGGCAGTCGGTGCTGATCAGCCGCGAGGAGATCCACGGCCTGTTCGCCGGGGTGCTCAACGAGACCGACCGCGACGCGGTGACGTTCGCCGCCCGCATCGACGGCGCGATCGCCCGGCTGGCCGGCCTGGAGATCCTGCGCCGCACCCGCGACGACGAGGACAGCTACACGATCAGCCCGGTGATCACCGCGATCATGACGGCCTCGGTGATCGAGGAACTGCAGCAGCAGTTCGAACAGCTGCTCAACGGCGGCGCCGCGGCCGACGAGGAGGACACCCCCGATGACTGAACAGTTCCACCTGTCGCGGCTTCAGGTCATCAACTGGGGCGTGTTCGACGGCTACCACTCGATCCCGTTCAGCCCCGGCGGCGCGCTGATCGCCGGCGCCTCCGGTAGCGGCAAATCGTCTCTGCTGGACGCGATCTCGCTGGGCTTCCTGCCGTTCAACCGCCGCAACTTCAACGCCTCCGGCGACAACACCGCCGCCGGGTCCAGCGCGGGCCGCCGCACCGTGGACAAGTACGTGCGCGGCGCGTGGGGTCAGCGCAGCGACGGCAACACCAGCAAGGTGATGTACCTGCGCGGTGAGGGCACCACCTGGTCGGCGGTGGCGGTGACCTACTCCAGCGACTCGGGCCGCACCGTGACGGGTCTGGTGCTCAAGTGGCTGACCGGCGAGTCGCGCAACGACTCGTCGAGCCGGTTCGTCATCGGCGACGGCGACCTGGACATCGAGGACGTCTGCAACCGCTGGGCGGCGGGCCGTTTCGACACAGGTGTGTTCAAGGACGGCGGCTGGCGGTTCACCACGAAGGTCGAGTCGCAGTACCTGGCGCAGCTGTACGCCACGATCGGCATCCGCGCCTCCGATGCCGCCCAGCAGCTGCTCGGCAAGGCCAAGTCGCTGAAAAGCGTTGGCGGCCTGGAGCAGTTCGTCCGGGAGTTCATGCTCGACGAGCCGGAGAGCCTGGCCCGGCTGCCCGAGGCGCTCAAGCAGATCGACCCGCTGGTGGAGGCGCGCGAACTGTTGGCGGTCGCGCAGAAGAAACGCAAGATCCTCGGCGACATCGAGAAGATCCAGCAGCGCTACGCCTCGGAGTCCACCGACCTGGGCATCATCGACCTGGCCGACATGCCGATGGTGCGCGCCTACACCGACCATGTGCGGCTGGCGCAGTGCCCGGCGCAGATCGAGGTGCTCGACACCACGATCGAGCAGCTCGACAACGAGTACGAGGACGTCACGCGGTCGCTGAATCTGGCCAAGGCCGAGGCGGATTCGCTCAACGCCCAGATCAGCGGGCAGAACGCCAGCCTGGCGCCGCTGCAGTCGCAGGTGACCGCCGCCGAGGCCGAGGCCGAGCAGGTGACCCGTCGGCGCAGCGCCTACGAGGACCTGCTGATCGCCCACGACATCCGGGTCCCGGAGACCGCCGAGGAGTTCTGGAACCTGCGCGAGGAGCTGCTCGCCGAGGCCACCGAGCTGCTGGCCCGGGTGGAGCGCAACCGGGAGGCGTCCACCGACGCGGAGTACGCGCAGAAGGCAGCGCGTATCGCCCGCGACGACGCCGCCCGCGAACTCAAGCGCGTCGAGCACGTCGGCTCCGCGCTGCCGGAGTTCGCGCTGGCGATGCGCGAACAGATCTGCACCGCACTGGATCTCGACGTCAACGAGCTGCCCTACATCGCCGAGCTGCTGGACCTCAAACCGGATCAGACGCGCTGGCGGGTCGCGGTGGAGAAGGTGCTGCGCGGGGCGGGTCTGCGGCTGCTGGTGCCCGACCAGCACTGGGAGAAGGTGCTGCGTTTCGTCAACGAGACCGATATGCGCGGCCGGTTGCAGCTGCACCACGTGCGGACCCGGATGCTGGGCGCCGAGCCCGAAGAACCTGATCCGAACACGTTGGCGGGCAAGCTGTTCCCCGTCGACCCGAAGCATCCGTGCGCGGCCGAGGCCGTCGACGTCGTCGCCGCCGCGGGCGACCACGTCTGCGTCGACACCCCCGATGTGTTCGCGCGTTACCGCCGCGCGGTCACCGACACCGGCCTGTACAAGGACAGCGACCGGTTGGCGATCAAGGACGACCGTCGTCCGCTGCGCCAGTCCGACTACCTGTACCAGGGCGACGTGACGGCGAAGATCAACGCGCTGACCATGGATCTGGCCGCCGCCGAGGAGGCCTACCAGAAGGCGCGGCGGGTGGCCGACGACATCGCCGCCGAGCGGCAGCGCTGGCGGGACCGGGCCGCGGCGTGCAAGGCGATCTGCGAGCAGTTCCCGCAGTGGAGCCAGATCGACACCGAGACCGCCGACCGGCACGCCGACCGGCTGCGCGAGCAGTACGAGCTGCTGATGGCCGAGCACCCCGACCTGGAGGCGCTCAACGCCCGCGCCGACGAATGCTGGTCACAGATCCAGGCTTTGATGACGCGCCGCGGTGCGATCCAGACCCGCCGCGACGACCTCGACGCCCGGCGCACCGCGATCCTGGAGCTCTCGGAGCGGCTGTCGCCGGCGTTCGTCTCGGAACCGTTGACGGAGCTGCTGAACCGGTATTCGGCGACGCTGCCGGTGACGCTGGAGCTGCTGGATCCCGAGCCGTTCCGCGACGCGCTGTTCAACACGATCAAGAAGGAACGCGAGCAGCTGCGCGAGAGCCGTCGTCGCTCCTACGACGAGCTGGCGCGCATCCTCAACACGTTCGACACCGCGTTCCCGGACGCGATCCCCAACGACAGCGACAACTTCGACGAGCGGGTGCACGACTACGTCGCGCTGTGCCGCCACATCGACGAGCGCGAGCTGCCCGAGGCCTACGAGCGGATGATGCGGCTGGTGACCGAGCAGGCGCCGGACGCGATCCTGACGCTGCACCGGGTGGCCGAGCAGGAGGCGCGGCGCATCGCCGAGCAGATCGAGCGGGTCAACACCGGGCTGGGCGCGGTGGAGTTCAACCGCGGCACCCGGTTGACGCTGCGCGCGACGCCGCGGTCGCTGACGGCGGTGGCGGAGCTGACCGAGATCGTGCGGTCGATCTCGCGGCGCATCGCCGAGGTTGGCCTGGGCGACAAGCAGGCGATCCTGGACCAGTACGCCGATATCCTGCGGCTGCGCAACCGGTTGGCCTCGACCAACCCGGAGGACAAGGCGTGGACCCGCGACGCGCTGGACGTGCGCAACCGGTTCACGTTCGACTGCGCGGAGTGGGATATCGAGACCGGCGACCTGATCCGCACGCACTCCAACGCCGGCGACAACTCCGGTGGTGAGCAGGAGAAGCTGATGGCGTTCTGCCTCGCCGGCGCGCTGAGCTTCAACCTGGCGGCGCCCAACAGCGACGACAACAAACCGGTTTTCGCGCAGCTGATGCTCGACGAGGCGTTCTCCAAGTCGGACCCGCAGTTCGCGCAGCAGGCGCTGCAGGCGTTCCGCAAGTTCGGGTTCCAGCTGATCATCGTGGCGACGGTGCAGAACGCGACGACGATCCAGCCCTACATCGACAGCGT
Organism: Mycolicibacterium phlei; assembly: GCF_001583415.1. The sequence goes on along the minus strand of NZ_CP014475.1, from coordinate 1,161,960 downwards.
GGTGATGGTGAGCAAGACGGAGGCGACGGGCCGCAACGCCCGCCCCGTCGCGTCGGTGGCCACCCGGACGATCTCGGAGTTCACCGCGCTGCGTAAGGAGATGCGGGAGAAGGTTCCGGCGGGCGTGTGATGCCCGCGGGTAACCTGCCACCGTGATCCTCACCGACGAGTTCCGGGAGGCGCTGGCACTGCTCGCCGGCGGGCGCCACCTGTTCCTCACCGGTAAGGCCGGCACCGGCAAGTCGACGCTGATCCGGCATTTCATGGCCGGGACCGACCGCAATGTGGTGGTCGTGGCGCCGACGGGGATCGCGGCGCTCAACGTCGACGGCTACACCATCCACCGGCTGTTCGGCTTCCGCACCACGACCACGCTCGCCGACGTCACCACCGGTGACTACCGGCCCGGGCGCTTCACCAAGACGCTGAAATCGCTGCAGACGCTGATCATCGACGAGGCCTCGATGGTCCGCGCCGACGTCTTCGACATGGTCGCCACGGCTCTGGAGCGCTACGGCCCCGAACCGGGCGCCCCGTTCGGCGGCGTGCAGATCGTGCTCGTCGGCGACCTGTATCAGCTGCCGCCCGTCGTCGGTGAGGGCGAGGAGCACTACTTCTCCACCGTCTACGAGACGCCGTACTTCTTCTCCGCCCGCAAGTTCAACCGCGACGACTTCCCCACCGTCTCGCTGACGACGGTGTTCCGCCAGCTCGGCGACGACCGGATGACCGCCATTCTCAACGAGATTCGCGAAGGTGTGCTGCTCGGCCACGCGCAGGAGCAGCTCAACGCCCGCGCCGACAAGGACTTCGTCCCACCCGACGACGAGTTCTGGCTCACGCTGGCGCCCACCAACCGCCTGGTGACCGCCCGCAACCGCCAACTGCTCGAGCGCCTCGACGGCGACGAGATGGTGCACCGCGCCCGCGAATCAGGCGACCTGTCGCTGTTCGACAAGCCGATCGAGGACGAGCTGCGCTTCAAGGTCGGCGCCCAGGTGATGATGCTCAACAACGACCCGAGCGATCGCTGGGTGAACGGCTCGATCGGCAAGGTCGTCGGCGTGGGCTACGACAAGTACGGCGCCGTCGTCGAGATCGAGTTCGCCGACGGCACATGCGGGGAGGTGTCCCCGTTCACGTGGGAGGCCACCCGCCCCGTCGTCGACGGCGGCACGCTGCGCCGCGAGGTGATCGGCACGTACACCCAGCTGCCGTTCAAGCTGGCGTGGGCGATCACCATCCACAAGAGCCAGGGGCAGACGCTGGACCGGGTGGTCGTCGACCTGACGGGTGGCATGTTCTCGACGGGCCAGCTGTACGTGGCGTTGAGCCGCTGCACCTCGCTCAACGGTCTGGTGCTCAAACGCCCTGTGCTGCCGAAGGATCTGAAGACCGACCGGCGGATCGCCCGGTTCCTGCGCAGCTCGGCGGGTGGGACGGCGACGCGGCGGTACTGCGCGCTCGGCATCCTCACCGTCGGCGAGGAGGGCCGCATGTCGCGGCCGCGGCCGGTGGAGCTGGCCGTCGCGTTCGACGACGGCACCGCGATCTCGACGCTGATCAACCCGCAGCGCGATCTGGCCGACGCGCGAAACGCCTACGGCATCACCGTTTCCGACGTGCTGCTGGCGCCGACGCTGCGCGAGGCGTGGACGGTGATCGCGCCGATGCTCGCCGGCTGCACACCCGTCGGCCGTGACGTCGACGAAACGCTCGGGCTGATCGACTTCGAGCTCAAACGCCTCGGCCACGTCGTCCCGATGCCGCTGGGCGTCGAACTCAGGCACGCGCCGCGAACCGGGCGCACCGCGCTGGAGCGGGCGCAGTCGGCGCTGCAGGCACTGGACGACAGCGATGTCGAGCAGGGCGCCACCCCGTTCGAGGAACCCGAAGCCGCCGAGTCGGTTTCGGGTCTGCTGGTCACCCGCGATCCGGATGTCCCGACACCGCGGGCCGATCATCTGCCCGGGCTGTCGGCGCTGCTGCGGATCAGCCGCGACGTGGGCGCGGTGCTGCTCGGCAGGACGGTGCATCGTGACGTCGACTCGTCGTGGGATGCGGCGGCGCGCTCGGCGGTGGCCGATCAGCTGCGCGCGGCGGCAGCACGGACGCCGCTGCCCGACGAGGTGGTCGAGCGGCTGCACCGGGCGTCCGAGCTGCTCGGCGAGGACGTCGTCGGCGACACCGGGACGACGGCCCGCCCCGACATCGCCGAGGTTCTGGTGCCGGGCGCGCGAATCTGCTTCACCGGCACCGCGATCGACGGCGCGGGCCGGGTGGTGGACCGCGACGAGATCGAGCGGATGGCGCAGGACGCGGGACTGCAGCCGGTGCGGACGGTGACCAAGACGCGGTGCGAGGTGCTGGTGGTCGCGGAGGCGGGCACACAGTCGGGCAAGGCGCGCAAGGCGCAGGAGTACGGCAAACCGGTGTTCACCGCCGAGGAGTTCTTCGGCTGGCTGGGCGCCCGCGCGTAGGCTGATCGCCGTGGCGACATCTCCCAAGGTGATCGAGGCAGTCGAGCGGATTCTCACGGAGCGCGGCCCGCTGTCGAAGGAAGCCCTCGAGAGCTTCCTGCAGGAGCAGGGCGTCACCACCGGCGGCGTGCAGTGGAACTTGATCGAAACCGACTGCCCGGTCGGCCAACTCGTCGATGACCGTTACGTGTGGCTGCCCGATCTGCTGCGCGGCAGGGTGTTCACCCACCGTGTGACCGCCGACGAGGCGCGTCTGGACATGCTCGTGGTCCAACCCGACCTCAGCGCGATCACCGTGCTCACCGAGTACTCCGGGTTCAAGGGGTTCGCCGACGGGTCGCCCGTCATCGAGGCGCTGCCCGAGTTCGACGGGGAACTGCTCGATGAACGGGGCATCACCCCCGAGATCCTCGGTGACCACACCGCGCTCATCCTGGAGCCCGGCACACTGGCCGGACTCGGCGCGGCGGACGGCGACACAGTGGGGCTGGGACTCAGCCCCGACGGCCTCGTCCTGCGCAAGGTCGACACCACCGGACCGGACACGGTGGGCGAGAAGCTCGCCGCGGCAATCGAATCCGACACACCGATCTTTGTGAGCACCGCCGTCTGGACCGTCTGCGCGGCCGACTCCGACCTGTTCACCGAGCCGGCACCTCCGCTGGCCGAGATCCTCACCGGCCAGGGACTGCCCTTCCGCGGCGACTTCGTCGCACCCGGTGGATTCGACTTCGACCGCTGGCACCTCGAGCGTCGCACCGCGTTGCTCGCCGAGCACTACGGGATCGACCCCGCGGACGCGCACGCCCTGACAGCGCTGTTCGACCTTCGTGAGCGGCTCTCCCGGCTACTCGGTCAGAACGACCCGTTCAATGCCATCAACACTGAATTCTCTAAGACCGTCGATACCTTCGGCAGCCTCGGTGACCTCGGCACCGTGCTGGCCGATCCGGGGCTTGCCCAGATCTTCGTCGCCGAGACCATCGACGCCGACGTGAGCAGCGCGGGGGCAGTGAACCTCATTGCCACCGTGCTGGAGGAGAACGTGCCGCGCAAAGCCAAGGCCGCGTGCCGGTGGCTGCGCGGGGCGGTGCGCGAGCGCATCGGCGACATCGACGAGGCGGAGCAGGAGTTCCGCTCCGCAGAGGAGCTGGATCCGGACTGGCCGCTCACCCTGATCGACCTCGCCGAGATCGCCTCCGACCGCGGCGACGCCGAACGCGGGCTGAACCTGTTGCGTCGCGCCAACGCGCCGCAGGACCACCCGCTGCTGCAACTGCTGCAGGGCCACCGGTCCGCGCCCCGCACCGATGTCGGCCGCAACGAGCCCTGCTGGTGCGGGTCGGGTCGCAAGTACAAGAAATGCCATCTCGGCAAGGAGGAACTGTCGCTGCCCGAGCGCGCCGCCTGGCTGTACGGGAAGGCGGCGCACTACGCCCAGACGGGCCCGTGGCGGGAACATCTCACCGAGATCGCGTCCGAGCGGTTCGGCTACGAGTACGACCCCGACGAGGTGTGGCACCTGGGCGTAACCGATCCGCTGGTGGTGGACGCACTGCTCCAAGAGGGCGGTGTCTTCTCCGTCTACTTCAGGTCGCGCGGTTCGCTGCTGCCCGACGACGAGCACGACCTCGCCGAGGAGTGGCTGGACGTCGAACGGTCGGTGTTCGAGGTGGTCGAGGTGGATCGCGGCGTCAGCACCACCATCCGCGACCTGCGCACCGGCGAGGTCCTCGAGGTCCGCGACCGCCCCGCCGGCCCCCGACTGAAACCCGGTCAGTTGATCTGCGGTCGGCCGCTGCCCGACGGGGAGTCGGTGCAGTTCTTCGGTGGTATCGAGCTGGTGGACGCGCCGCGGCGTGACGTGTTGATCGAGCTGCTCAACTCCGGGCCCACGCCGGTGGACCTCGTCGCGTTCCTCAGCGCCTGAGCCCCGCGGGCTCTGCTGTCATGGCGCGAAAGTGCGAGTGGATCGCCCTGGGCGCAGAGTCGACGCCCAGGGAATAGACGCCTGCGTAACGTCGCACCCACCGGCCCCGATATCCCCGACAGCAACATCAACCTCATGAACCTCAGTCGGGGAGGTCGCATGCGACGGCAGTGGATGAAGGTGCTGGGCGCGCTGGTGGTGGCGCTGGCGGCGGTGTTCGCGGACGCGGGCGTCGCGCAGGCGCAGCCGCCGGTGGTACAGAAGGACTTCTCCAAGCCGGCGATCGTGATCCTGGGCTACGGGCTCAACGACGACGGGACCATGCGCCCGATCCTGCGCCGACGGGTGCTCACCGGGCTGACCGTCGCGCAGTTCTTCCCGCAGTCGCCGATCATCGTGACCGGCGGCAACCCGCGCAACGGCAAGACCGAGGCCGGCCAGATGCGCAAGATGCTGCTCATGCTGGGCTTTCCGGACCACCGGATCATCGTCGAGGACAAGGCCAACAGCACGGTGCAGAACGCCCGGTTCTCGGTGCCGCTGGCGGAGAAGGCGGGCACGACGGGCATCATCCTGGTGACCTCGTCGACGCACCAGGACCGCGCCGACACCAACTTCGTCGAGGCCGGCGGCAACGTGCTCGCGACGGTCAGCTATCCGGACGGCAACCCGGCCACCAACGTCGTGCAGTTCGCCCGCGACGCGATCAGCCCGTTCATCAACGTCCGCTGACGTGACATAACAAGCCCGCGGTGTAACGTGCGTCACGTGCATGTCGACGTGATGATCACCCCGCAACCTCTGCAGACCATCGGCGACCTGGCCCGCCGCACCCAGGCCGCGGGCTTCTCGGGGATGCTGTTCACCGAGACCGGCCGCACCCCGTTCATGAACGCGGCGCTGGCGGCGCAGGCGGCGCCGGGCCTGGACCTGTCGACAGGTGTGGCGGTGGCGTTTCCGCGCAGCCCGTTCATCGCGGCGGCGACGGCGTGGGAGCTGCAGGAGGCCACCGACGGCAGGTTCCGGTTGGGGCTGGGCACCCAGGTCCGCACCCATGTGGTGCGCCGCTACGGCGCCGAGTTCGAGCATCCCGGTCCTCGACTGCGGGACTACGTGCTGGCGGTCAAGGCGTGCTTCGCGGGCTTCCGCGGTGGCAGGCTCGACCACCACGGCGACTTCTACAACCTCGACTTCCTGACCCCGCAGTGGAGCCCGGGACCGATCGACGCGCCGGACCCGAAAGTCGATGTGGCCGCGGTCAACCCGTGGATGCTGCGGATGGCCGGTGAGGTCGCCGACGGTGTGCACGTGCACCCGGTCGCCGAGCCGGGCTACATCGCCCGCCACGTCGTTCCGAATATCGCTGCGGGGGCCGCGAAGTCGGGTCGCGACCCCAAGGAGCTGGCGGTGATCATCCCGGTGATGACGATCGTCGGCGACACCGACGAGGAACGCGACCGCGCCCGCGAGTCGGTGCGGATGAGCGTCAGCTTCTACGGCAGCACCCCCAACTACGCGTTCATCTTCGACGAGGCCGGGTTCGAGGGCACCACCGCGCGCATCCGCGAGAAGCAGAAGGCGGGCGACTTCAAGGGCATGGCCGCCCAGATCACCGACGAGCACCTCGCGACGTTCGCCACCGAGTCGACGTGGGACGGCCTGGCCGACGCGCTGATCGCCCGCTACGGCGACCTGGCCACCCGCCTGGTCATCTACAACGCGACCGGCGATCTGGACCGGTTCGAACGCTTCGGCGAGGTGGCGCGCCGGATCACCGCGCGTGCGTAGCCTTCTCGTGCCGACGCGCCTGACGAGCCCCGTCTCATCGCGCCAGCTCCTGTAGCGTCGACCGCAGCGCCGCGGGCACCTCCGCACCGGGCAGCACCTCGACGACGTCGGTGAGTGCCTGCTCGACGGGGATCCCCTGGCACCGGGCGCCGTAGAGGGCGGCGACGGCGGGTGTACGGTCCACCGCGTGCTCGCAGTGCAGGTAGACGGTCTGACCGTCGACGCGCGCCTGCTCCACCGCGCGGACCGCGTTGAGTACCGCGAACGCCAGGTGCGGGATCTTGTCGTCGATCCGCAGGTCGAGATGTGTGATGCCGCCGGGGATCTCGCTGTCGTCGACTCGGCACAGTGAGATCGCGACGTCGACGTCGGGTGGCAGGTTCACCCCGGTCGGGAGGTTGCGCAGCGCGGCGACGCCGCCGAGCCAGACGCCGTCGTCGTGCGGATGACGGACGGGAAGCCGGGGCCGGTCGTATTCCGCGGCTCGGTGCCGCCCCGACGGTTTCGGCGCGCCGACAATCGTCTCCGCCATGTCGACGAGCAGGCGGGCGTTCAGGCCCGGCCACCCCTTGAGATCGATCCGCCAGTCGGCGGGCACCGGGGTGGTGGTGATCGCCGACCAGGCGGCCTGCAGGGCGGCGACCACCCATCCGTTGTTGTCCGCGAACTCCGACGGACGTCGCTGCTCGGCCTCGTCGAGGCGCCCGGCCCACAGGTCGCGTCGCGCGGAGTCGATGTGGCCCAGATCGATTCGCACGTCGAACTCCCCGGTGAGCACCGCATGCCGGATCGCCGCGCACCACAGCACGCAGGCGTCGCCGGCGTCGGGGTCGAAGTGGGTCAGCTGGCTGATGGTGCGGGCGGCCTCGGCCAGCGCGTCGCCGTCGTGAAGGTAGGCCAGCGCCACCGGGGCGGTGCGCATCAGTGCCCCGTTGCCCGCACCCCGGTCGGGGCGCCGGTGGTAGAACTCCTCAGACTCCCTGCGCGCGGCTCGCGCAGGATGGTCGGCGGATGCGGCGGCGGACAGGACCGCGCTGGTCTGCACGCCGACGTCCTTGGCGGTGCGCGCCCATCCGCACCAGCGGTCGACGATGCGGTCGAGGGCGCGTTCGGAGCGCAGATCGGCACCGGCGGCGGTGATCTCGGCGATGGCGATGGCCATCGAGGTGTCGCCGGTCCACTCACCGGGTGCGAACGGTCCGAGGCCGCCGCCGATCATCCCGACGGGCAGGTCGGCGGGCATCGGTGCGTTGAACTCGTAGCCGGCGCCCAGCGCGTCGCCTGCGGCGGTGGCGAGCAGGACGCCTGCGGCCCGATCCCGTTGTGCCGACGTCAATGTCGTCGATGCCATGGGGAACCCCCTTCCATCCCCTGGGCCTCCTGCGAGGCCCGCTCCTACCGGGCCCCGACAAGCGGGCAGGCCCTCAATTCGGAGACGATCTCGCACAGCCGCTCGACCTCGGCCACCGACGGCTGCATCTCGAACGCGTGCAGATGACACGCGTTGCTGAGACGGTTCCACGCGTAGGCCGCACGGTCGGCGGCCTCGGGGGTGTCCAGCACCCGCAGGATCACGAGCTTGCTTCTGACGTTCATCGGCGGCGCCGAGCCGACCAGGGCCTGATACCGCGAGTCGATGGTCTCCTCCAGTGCCCGACGCGCGAGGAACGCCGCCATCCGCGGCGAGTAGCCACCGGTGCCCCGCTGCTTGAGCACGCGCCCCGCCTGGTCGAGAAGGTCCGAGTCACTCACAGCTTCAGGACCTCTTCGACCGTCTTCTCGAGATCACGGGCCGCGTACTCGTCGACCCCGTACGCGTCGCGGTGTGCGCCGGCGCTGCACAGGCCCAGGGTGCGCCGCCGCTCAGGCCGGGCATCCAACCAACCGGTGAGATCCGCGCTCGCGTCGCCGTGCACCGCCAGGGCGAGTCGCGAGCTGGTCTTCTTCGCGGCCGCCCACTGCTCCTCGCTCTGCGCGCGGGTGTGGCCCGCCTGCGCCTGCTTGGTGAAATAGGTTTGTTTGGCCGCGGATTCGAGCGCTATCCGGAACAGTCCGGGCAGCACGCGGGCCCGCACGTCGTCGGAGACGCCCTTGTCCTTGACCAACGCGAAGATGTCGCCGACGGTGCGCAACGCGGGGTTGACGTTGTCGCGCACCGTGACCTTCGACCCGGTCTCGCGCACCACCTCGACAAGCCGGGCGTCGACACCGGTTTCGCGGATCACCGACGCCAGCCGGTCGTCGTGGGAGAAGACGATCACCTGATGGGTCTGCGCGATCTCGGAGAGCACCGAGACGAACCCGTCGATCTTGGCCGGATCCATCGCCTGGATCGGGTCGTCGAGGACGACGAACCGGAACGGGCTGGCCGCCGCGGTGGCGCGCGGCAGGAACAACGCCAGCGCGAGCGCGTGCAGTTCGCCCTGGCTCATCACCGGAAGCGCCTCGGTGGCCTCCCCGTCGACGAACCCGCCGAGCCTGACCCGGCGCTGTTTTCCGGTGCCGGTCAACTCGATCTGTCCGAGGTCGACGTTGCTCTCCTGCCGCAGCCGGCTCCAGATGCGGCGCGCCTGTGCGGCGATCGGCTCCAGCCGTTTGTTGCGCACCCTGCCGGCGTGGTCGGCGAGCCACTTCTTGGCGGCGGTCATGGCCTTCAGCGTCGCGTCGACCTCCCGCGCCTCCTGTTCCATCGGCACCCAGCCGCCCAGCTGGACGGCGATCGGTGCCCACACGCTCTCCCGTGCCGCCACGGCGTCGGCGGCCTGTTGCCTCAACGCGTCAGCGGCGGCGGCGACGTCGGTGAGCGTGGTCTCCAGGTGTGCGGCGAGATCGGTGTCACCGTCGGGCTTCTGGCGGGCGACGGTGACCGCGTCGTTGTAGCCGGCCAGGGCGGTCAGCTCCACGCCGGGGACCTCGTCGACGGTGTGGCAGCGCTCCAGGAGACCGTCGGCGGCCGCCCGGGCCTGTTTGAGTTCCGCTGTCGCGGAACGGTAGTCGGACATCGCGGTTTCGGACGCGGCGATGGTCTGGCGCGTCCGCTCGGCCCACTCACCGTCGATGGTTCCCTCACCGCAGACCGGGCAGGAGCCGTCGCCGACGTGGTCGTGGTAGCGCAGGGCGGCGTTCAGGAGGTCGACACGCTCGCGGGTGCCCTCGGCCAGGCCGGCCGCGGCGTCGACGACGGCCTGCACGGCCTCGCGGAGTCGCCGTGCCGCGGAGTCGATCTCGTCGAGCGTGGGGGTGTCGAGTTCGGCCAGGGCGCGTAGCGCGGACACGACCTGCAGATCGTCGGCGCCGGTGACGAGCGCGCGAACGTCGTCGAGTGGAGCCCCGCCACGGGCTCGCAACAGTTTGGCGGCCTGCGCAGCGCGTTCGTCGTCGCAGTCGGCCAACAGCGTCAGGAGTCGCTTGCGTTCGCCGTCCGCGCGGTCGCGGATCTCCTTGGTCTTCTTCAGCTCGGTGGCGAGCCAGCTTTCGGCGTTGGCGAGCACCTCGAGACCGAGCAGCCTGGCCAGTGCGTCGTGCAGCGCGGACGGCCCGACGTCGAACAGGCGGCCGAGCTCGTCGTAGGACAGCACGGGCCGCCACAGTTCGAGGGGGCGCGACCAGCCGAGGTGGTCGTTGCCCTCGACCCGCTTGTCGCCGGACGCCTGTGTCCACTGCCGCTTGTCGACCAGGTCCGCGTCCGGTGCCCAGTCGACGCCGACGGTGAAGGGTCCGCCGCCTTCGGAGGTGAAGCCGATGCGGATGGCGCACGGGTCCCTCTTGTGCAGGTTGCGCCAGGACTCCGCCCAGACCTTGCTCTTCTCCCGCCAGCGGTAGCTGGTCCCGGTGAGCGCGAGCTCCAGGGCCTCGGCGAAGCTGGACTTGCCCGAGCCGTTGCGCCCGCTGACCACCATCAGGCCGGGTGCCGGGTACAGGTCGAGGCGCGCCTGGGGGCCGATCCCCCGGAAGCCGGCGACGGAGATCGTCGTCAGGAAGGTCGGCCCGGGCTGCTCGGCGTCGCCGGTGTCCGGTTGGTCGGAGACCTCGGCGAGAGCGTTGAGAACGGTCTCCTTGACGGCATCGTCGACCTTGTCATCGGCGTCGAGCATGTCCAGGATGACCTCGCGTACGGAGTGCTCGACCTCGTCGACGAGTGGGTTCGTCGGTTCGTCAGCTAACTGCATGGTCCGATTGAACACTGTGCGGCCGACACCCGGCGGGGCAATGCGGGCCCGAAAACTGGTGCGCGGAGCCCTCCCCCGTCGGCCATAGACTTCCGTCATGTCCGAGCGCGCATCGTCGCGGCAACAGAGGTTCGCGTTTTCGACCGGTACGGGTATCCGAACTCGACGCCCGAGAGTAAAGCCGCGTTCAAGCAGCTGCCCTTCGGTGAGCGCTTCCGGTTGACCTGCAACCTCTGGGCGCTGCTCTTCGGCCCGCTCTACTTCTTTGTCCTCTACTTCTTTGTCAAGGGGGTCTGGCGCAAGGGGCTGGTGCTATTCGGCATCGCCGTCGCGCTGGCGGCGGTGGCGGTCTACTTCGACCTGCCCCGCAGCGTCGAGGGCTTCTTCCCGTATGTCGTGCCGATACTGGCGATGAACACCGCCAACTACGCCTACTACCTGCACGCGGTCAAGGGCAGCCGGTCCTGGAACCCGTTCGAAGGGTCCCGCTGGCATTAGCTCACCAGAGCAAGCTCACCAGAGCACGGCGAGGGCGGCGGCGAGGAACGACAGCGCGCCGATCGCCCAGAACATCGGCCGCGGGATCGGCTCGCCGGTGCGCTTCTGCCGTGCGCTGCCCATGCCGAGCAGGCCGCCCAGCACGACGAGGATGAGGAGCTTGGTCCCGATCTTCGGGTAGTTCAGCACGACGCCGGCGGGCCACGGCGCGGCCAGCGCCAGGCCGGTGACCAGCGACAACAGCAGGCCGTAGTCCATAACACGGTTGGCGCGGAAACTGCGGGTCAGCGCCTCGGTGGCCCAGCCGCCGAACGTGATCGCGAACCCGACGATGTGCAGCAGTACAACTACGTCACGTAGTAGCTCCATGCGGCCAGCCTAGCCTAAGCGCGCGGACCGGCCGTGATCTCGCGGTTTACCACCGTGGAAAATGGGTACGAGGGATGAAAGTCCCTCACCGGGGGCTCCGGGGTTCACAATGGCCGGAGCCCGATATGGACAACGAGGTCGATGATCGGTCAGGAGCTGAACATGGTGGACACCGTCGAGGACGACAAGAGCGAGTCGACCGCCGAGATCGCGGTCGGAACCCGGGCGCGCGTCCACCCGGGCAGCGACAACGAGGCGTCCGGCGTCGTCGTCGAGGACTTCGGCGAGATCGAACACCTGTGCGTCGAGTACAACGACACCCACATCGCCGACCCGGCCCGCCGCTGGGCGGTCACCCTGGACAGCGGCGAGCTGGTGTTCGTCGACACCGACCAACTCGCCGCCGAGTAGCAACCAGCGCCTCGCTCAGGCGGTGAAGCCGCCGTCGACGTTGAGGTTCGCACCGGTGATGAAGCCCGACTCCGGGCCCGCGAGAAAGCTCACGAACGCCGCGACGTCGGAGACGTGGCCGTAACGGCCCTGCGCGATAACGGGTTTCAGGATCTCGGCGAACTCCCCCACGGCCGGATTGGCGTCGGTGTCGATCGGGCCGGGCTGCACGTTGTTGACCGTGATGCCGCGGTCGCCGAGGTCGCGGGCCAGGCCCTTGGTGAACGACGCGATGGCGCCCTTGGTCAGGCCGTAGACCGACAGCCCCGCGCCCGGGATGCGCTCGGCGTTGATGCTGCCGATGTTGATGATGCGGCCGCCGTCGCCGAGATGCTTGATGGCGGTGCGCGTCGTCCAGTAGGTGCTGCCGATGTTGATGGCGACGACGCGCTCGAACTCCTCGGGCGGGAAGTCGTCGATGAGCGAGAAGTGCGCGACGCCTGCGTTGTTGACGACGATGTCGAGCCCGCCGAGGTCGGTGGCGGCGCGGTCGACGGCAGCCGAACTCTGGGCCGGGTCGGCGGCGTCGGCCTGGATCGCCCGCACGGTGGCGCCGGCGGCGGTGAGCTCCGCGACGAGCTTGTCGGCGTGGGCGGCCGAGGCGGAGTACGTGAACGCGACGGCGGCACCGTCGGAGGCGAGCCGTCGCACGATCTCGGCACCGATGCCGCGCGATCCTCCGGTGACCAGTGCCCGACGGCCGGCCAGGTGTGCAGTGCTCATGTCGACGCCTCCCTAATTTCGAACCGATGTGTTACTAATTACGCTCAGGTCAAGCCACATTGGCCGGCCCCCCATTCCCGGGTGTGACACAGCTCACAGGAGGTGCGCCGATGCCGGTGGGACGGCCGCGGGAGTTCGACCCCACGCAAGTCGAGCAGACCGCGATGCGGTTGTTCTGGGAGCGCGGCTACGACGGGGTTTCGATCTCCGACGTGTCCGCCGCCACCGGGGTGAACCGGCGCGGCATCTACGCCGAATTCGGCTCCAAGGAAGGACTTTTCGAGCGGGCCTGGCGGCGCTACCTGGAGGGCCCGAGCAGCTACACCGCCGAGGCGCTGCGCCGGCCGACGGCCCGGGAGGTCGCCGAGGCGATGGTGCACGGCGCGGCCGACACGGTCAGCGGTGAGGTGCGGGGCTGTCTGACGGTGTTCGACGCGCCGGGGCTGGCGCAGTGGCGGGTCGAAACGGTGCACCAGCTGGCGGCACGGTTCGACCGGGCGGTGGCCGACGGGGAGCTGCCGGCGGTGGACACGCTGGTGCTGGCGCGGTGGATCGCCGCGGTGTGCCAAGGCCTGGCGATCCAGGCGCGCAGCGGGGCCAGCCGGGAGGACCTGCACGCGGTCGCGGAGATGGCGCTGGCGGGCTGGCCGCCGAGTGCTCGGAAATAGCGGAAATAGGCGGAAATGGAACGTACAGGTTTTCCGTACAATTGCTGTACAACAATCTCGTACAGGGGAGGCCCACTCGTGAGCATCAGCGCCAGCGAGGCACGACGGCGTCTCTTTCCGCTGCTGGAACAGGTGAACACGGACCACGAGCCCGTTCGCATCACCTCCAGGACGGGCGACGCGGTGCTCATGTCCGCGGACGACTTCGACTCGTGGCAGGAAACGGTCTACCTGCTGCGTTCTCCCGAGAACGCCCGCCGACTCATGGAGGCTGTCGCGCGTGACAAAGCCGCACACGGCGCCTCCCCGGAACCGACCAGGTCGATCGACGAGCTTCGGGAGATGGCCGGCGGCGAGGAGTGAGGGATATCAGGTTCGATCCCCGGGCCTGGGAGGACTTCCAGTTCTGGTTGGCCTCCGACCGCAAGATGGCTCGACGGATCGTCAGGCTCATCTCCGAGATTCAACGAGATCCGTTCGACGGAATCGGCAAGCCGGAACCGCTCAAAGGTGAACTCTCCGGGTACTGGTCCCGTCGCATCGACGACGAACACCGCCTCGTCTATCGAGCCGACGACAACGAGGTCAAGATCCTGCAGGCTCGATACCACTACTGATCCTCGCGATGAGGCGTGGTCGTCAACTCATAAGGTGGCTGCCATGCAGAAGGCGAGAATCAAGCACGTCGCCCGGCAGGCGGGCGCCCTGGCCGTGGCGGCGGTGACCGGCGCCTCCACGCTCAACGGCTACTGGCCGCTGGCGCGCAAGGGCTATCCGTCGATCTTCTCGTTCGCCTACGGGCTGGTGGTCAGCGAGTTCCCGCTGCAGACGCTCGCCAGCCAGATCGGCACGCTGGCGGTGACCACGCGCCGCCTGAACCGTCCGGTGCGGATCATCTCCTGGGTGGTGGCCGCGCTGTCGGCGGTCGGGCTGCTGAACTTCTACCGCGCGGGCCGCCGCGCCGACGTCGTGCTGAGCGACGCGCTGGACAGCGGTCTCGGGCCCGACCGCCGCCGCAACTCCGACGGTCTGTGGCTGCGACCCGCCGGTGCGGGTACCGCGAAAAACCCTGGCGCGCTGCGGATGCTGCGCATCTACCGCGACTACGCCCACGACGCCGACATCCCCTACGGCCCGTACGGCAGCGCCAACCACCTCGACATCTGGCGCCGCCCCGACCTCGACCCGACGGGTAAGGCGCCCGTGCTGGTGCAGGTGCCCGGCGGCGGCTGGGTCACCGGAAACAAACGCGGACAAGCACATCCGCTGATGAGCCACCTTGCGGAACTGGGCTGGATCTGCGTAGCGATCAACTACCGGCACAGCCCGCGCAACACGTGGCCCGACCACATCGTCGACGTCAAGCGGGCGCTGGCGTGGGTGAAGGAGCACATCGCCGAGTACGGCGGCGACCCGGACTTCGTCGTGATCACCGGCGGCTCGGCGGGCGGGCACCTGTCGTCGCTGGCGGCGCTGACGCCGAACATCGCGCGCTTCCAACCGGGTTTCGAGGACGCCGACACGAGTGTGCGTGCGGCGGTGCCGTTCTACGGGGTGTACGACTTCACCCGGTTCGACGATGCGATGCACCCGTCGATGCCGGAACTGCTGGAGCAGATGGTCATCAAGCAGCCGCACAAGACGGCCATGCAGACCTACGCCGACGCCTCGCCGGTGAACTACGTGACCGCCGACGCTCCGCCGATGTTCGTGCTGCACGGCACCAACGACTCGCTGGTACCCGTCGAGCAGGCGCGGGCGTTCGTCGCCAAACTGCTCAAGGTCAGCACCCAGCCCGTGGTGTACGCCGAGCTGCCGTTCGCGCAGCACTCGTTCGACACGTTCGGGTCGCCGCGCGCCGCCCACACCGCGGTGGCTGTCGAGCAGTTCCTCGCCGAGGTCTACGCCAACCGCTGAGCGCAAAACCGTGCACGGACGTGCCTCGCGGGGTTGAGTGGGGTTATGGCGACGGACCTCGACCTGCGCGGGCGCGCGGTGGTGTCGGTCGCGAAGTACGACTACACACTGTGGCTCAAGCTGATGGGTGGCTACGGGATCACCATCGAGTCCCCGCTGACGATCGACGACGTGGTGCTGTCGCCGCAGGACGATCCCGTCGGGGAGTTCGGACCGGTGCGCCGGCTGGCCGGGCTGACGATCGAGAAGGCGACGGTCGACAAGATCGGCACGCTGCAGGTGCATTTCAGGGACGGCACCCGCCTGGTCGTCGAACCGGATCCGCATTACGAGGCGTGGAATGTCTCGCGGCCGGACGGATCGCTGATCGTGTGCCGCCCCGGCGGCGGCCTGTCGCGGTGGGCTCCGCCGCCGGAGCGTTAGACCGCGTCGTTTGTCGGTCGTGCCGCGAACGCTACGCACAGGGTGTGACGGCGCTCACAGCGTCGAGGCCCGGGTTCGCTCGCGATTAGGGCCGTTTGCCCAGGTAGCGATACCATCGCTGGAGCCATGACCGACACCGCCCCCTCGGCAAGCCCCGACCTCACGCGCCGTATCGCCGCCGAGGCGGCCCGCCGCCGCACCTTCGCCGTCATCTCCCACCCCGACGCCGGTAAGTCCACGCTGACCGAGGCGCTGGCGCTGCACGCCCGCGTCATCACCGAGGCCGGCGCCGTGCACGGCAAGGCCGGCCGCCGCTCGACGGTGTCGGACTGGATGGAGATGGAGAAGGCCCGCGGCATCTCGATCACGTCGACGGTGCTGCAGTTCCCGTACCGCGACTGCGTCATCAACCTGCTGGACACCCCCGGCCACGCCGACTTCTCCGAGGACACCTACCGCGTGCTGACCGCCGTGGACTGCGCGGTGATGCTCATCGACGCCGCCAAAGGCCTTGAGCCGCAGACACTGAAGCTGTTCCAGGTGTGTAAGCACCGCGGCATCCCGATCATCACCGTCATCAACAAGTGGGACCGCCCCGGCCGGCACGCCCTCGAGCTCGTCGACGAGATCCAGACCCGCATCGGCCTGCGACCCACCCCGCTGACCTGGCCCGTCGGCATCGCCGGCGACTTCAAGGGTGTGCTGGACCGTCGCACCGGCAACTACATCCGCTTCACCCGCACCGCGGGCGGCGCCACCGCGGCCCCCGAGGAGCACATCCCCGCCGACCGCGCCCACGACGCCGCCGGCGACGACTGGGACACCGCCGTCGAGGAGTCCGAGCTGCTCAGCGCCGACGGCGGCGACTACGACCGCGACGCGTTCCTGGCCGGCGAGGCCTCACCGACGCTGTTCACGTCGGCGGCGCTGAACTTCGGCGTCAACCAGCTGCTCGACGTGCTCGTCGAACTGGCGCCCTCCCCCAGCGGCGCCGTCGACGTCAACGGAGAGCGCCGCGCGCCCGACGCCCCGTTCAGCGCGTTCGTCTTCAAGGTGCAGGCCGGCATGGACACCGCGCACCGCGACCGCATCGCCTACGCGCGCGTCGTCTCCGGCACCTTCGAGCGCGGCGACGTGCTCACCCACGCCGCCACCGGCAAGCCGTTCGTCACCAAGTACGCGCAGTCGGTGTTCGGCCAACAGCGCTCCACACTCGACGACGCCTGGCCCGGTGACGTCATCGGCCTGGCCAACGCCGCCGCGCTTCGCCCCGGCGACACGCTGTATCGCGATGTGCCCGTTGAGTTTCCGCCGATCCCGAGCTTCTCCCCCGAGCACTTCGCCGTCGCCCGCGGCACCGACCCGAGCAAGCACAAGCAGTTCCGCAAGGGCATCGAGCAGCTCGACCAGGAGGGCGTGGTGCAGGTGCTGCGCTCGGACAAGCGCGGCGAGCAGGCGCCGGTGCTGGCGGCCGTCGGCCCCATGCAGTTCGAGGTCGCGGTGCACCGGATGGCCACCGAGTTCAACACGCCGATCGCGTTGGAGCCGTTGCCGTATCAGGTCGCGCGCATCGTCGACCCCGCCGACGCCGAGTTCATGAACAAGCAGGTCTCCGCCGAGGTGATGACCCGCAGCGACGGCATCATGCTGGTGTTGTTCTCCACCCCGTGGCGGCTGGAGGGTTTCCAGCAGGACAACCCGCACATCAAGCTGCGCTCGCTGGTCGCGGCGTAGGTTCTCGACCGGCCGCGAGTTCTACACCAGGGTCGCGATTTCTCGAGACTCACTGCCCTGGCGTGGAACTCGGCGCACACAAGCACAAGACTCAGGCAGAAAGCGCCGCGTAGACCGCCGCCTCGAACGTCAGGATCGTCTCGACCACCTTGTCGTCGAAGAACGGCAGCAGCTGGGTCCCGATGATCGCGCCGATGCCCGCCTTGCGGTCGATCCAGAAGAACGTGTTGAACAGCCCCGACCAGTCGGCCGAGCCGGCGTGGCGCATCCCGGGCAGATCGACGTGGTACAGGTGGAAGCCCAGCCCCCAGCCCTGCGGCACGTCGAGTAGCTGCACCGGTCGGGCCAGCTCGGGCATCGTCGGCTGCATCGACTTCGGCAGCGGCGCCCCGTCGAGGTGGTCCTGCAGCGCGAACGCGACCGTCGACTCCTTGAGGATTCGCGCCCCGTCGAGCTCCCCGCCGCGCAGCCAGGCCCGCACGAACCGCCCGTAGTCGGCGATCGTCCCGTACGACCCGTGCCCGGCGGCGTCCCACTCCGGGTTGGCGGGCAGGTCGAGGTCGGTGTCGACCAGGCTGCCGTCGGGGGCGCGGAACCGGATGGGCAGCAGCCGCGCGCGCTGCTCGTCGGACAGCGCGAAGGTCGAGTCCGTCATCTTCAGCGGCCCGTACACGTGGTCGGCCAGGTACTCCGACAGCGACTGCCCGCTGACCTCCTCGACCACCAGTCCCAGCCAGTCGGTGTTGACGCCGTACTCCCACACCGTGCCCGGGTCGTTGACCAGCGGCGCCTCGATGCCCTTGCGGACCCCGTCGAGCGGGCTGGGGAACCCGTGCTCGGTGCACAGCGTGAACAGCTTCTCGTTGAGGAAGTTGTAACCGCACCCGGCGGTATGGGTCATCAGCTGGCGCACGGTGGCCTGCGACTTCGGCGCGCGCAGCACCGGCTGGCCGTTCTCGAAGCCGTCGATCACCTGCAGCTCGCCGAACTCCGGCAGGATCGAGGAGACGGGCGCGTCCAGGTCCAGCTCGCCCTGCTCGAAGAGCTGCAGCGCTCCGGTGGTGGCCACCGCCTTGGTCATCGACGCGTTACGAAACATGCTGTCGGGCTTGGCTTCTCCGGCAGCACCCTGATACAGGACACCGTCGCGGCTCACCACGGTGGCGGCAACGCCGTGCAGCTTGCCGTCGGCGACCACCCCGGCCAGCAGGTCGTCGATGCTCTCGAACCCCATCCCAAGCTCCTTTGCTCTAGGTATCCGCGCGTCATCATGACACGCGGCGCACTTCTGGCAGGCTTAGCCGCATGAAGAAGCGGACGTGGGCGGTGCTCGCCCCGGCGGTGACGGTGGCCGGCCTCGCCGTGCAGGACCTGCTGCAGAAGGAGCATGCGCTGCGGCGCAACTTCCCGGTGATCGCGCGGTTCCGGTACCTGCTGGAGGAGATCGGGCCCGAGCTGCGTCAGTACATCATCACCAGCAACGACGCCGAACGGCCGTTCAGCCGCGACCAGCGCCGGTGGGTGTACACGTCGGCGAAGAAGGAGAACAACTACTTCGCGTTCGGCACCGACAACAACGTCGAGGAGGACAGCTACCCGATCATCAAGCAGGCGACGTTCTCCGAGGTCTGTGCTGCCTCCCCGATGCACACCCAGGATCTTCCGCTTCCGGGTGCCAAGATCCTCGGCGGCCCGCGGGGACGACGGCAGGCGTTCCGGCCCGCCTCGGTGATCAACGTGTCCGCGATGTCGTTCGGATCGCTGAGCCCGCAGGCGATTCGGGCGCTGAACCTCGGCGCCAAGCTCGCCGACTGCTGGCACAACACCGGTGAGGGCGGCCTGTCCGACCACCACCGCCAGGGCGGCGACCTGGTCTTCCAGGTCGGCACCGGCTACTTCGGCTGCCGCGATGAGCGCGGCAACTTCGATCTGGACCGGCTGATCGAGGTCGTCGAGTCCGGGCCGGTGAAGGCGATCGAGATCAAGCTCAGCCAGGGCGCCAAACCCGGTCTGGGCGGCCATCTTCCGGGCGCGAAGGTCAACGACGAGATCGCCCGCATCCGCGGCGTCGAACCCGGCAAGGACGTCGTGAGCCCGTCGCGGCACACCGCGTTCCGCAACGTCGACGAGATGCTCGACATCGTCGAGCTCATCGCCGACACCACCGGCCTGCCGGTCGGGATCAAGTCCGCCGTCGGCGACCTGGACTTCTGGCGTGAGTTGGCCGAGCGGATGGCCGACGGGCAGCGCGGCGTCGACTTCATCACCATCGACGGCGGTGAGGGCGGCACCGGCGCGGCGCCGCTGGTGTTCGCCGACCACGTGTCGTTCCCGTTCCGGATCGGGTTCTCCAACGTCTACGGGCTGTTCGCCGAGGCCGGACTGTCCGACCGGGTCACCTGGATCGGGTCGGGCAAGCTGGGGCTGCCCGCCAACGCGATCGTGGCGTTCGCGATGGGCGTCGACCTGATCAGCGTCGCCCGCGAGGCGATGCTGTCGATCGGCTGCATCCAGGCGCAGAAGTGCCACACCGACCGCTGCCCCACCGGTGTCGCGACACAGAACCCGTGGCTGGCGCGCGGGCTGGACCCGTACCAGAAGGCGCATCGGCTGGCCAACTACGTGCGCACGCTGCGCCGCGACCTGCTGAAAGTGTCGGAGGCGGCCGGGGTGCGGCATCCGGCGATGCTGGGCCCGCAGCACGTCGAGATCGTCGACGGCGACCGCGGCCACCGTCCGCTCGCCGAGGTGTACGGCTACCGCGACGGGTGGGGCGTGCCGGGCCCGGAGATCGTCGCCGGGATCGACGCGATCATGTCGTGCTACGACGATCTACCGGGCACCAACGAGGTCATCCAGACGTAGCCGCGGGCATGTGCGGCAGGCGATTTCGCACGAACTAGGGCCGCACGAACTAGGGCCGCACGACGGGCCAGAAGAGGTCGAACAGGCGGGTCTCCCAGCCGGGGGTGAGCTCGCCGGTGCGGGCGCGTTCGGCGATATGGGCGCCGACGACGCCGTCGATGACGCTGGCGGCGTCGACGTCGGCGCGGAAGGAGCCGTCGGCCTGGGCGGCGGCGATGACGGACTCGAGTTCGGCGCGCTGGTCGGTGAGGATGCGGCGGAACAGGTCGTTGAAGTCGGGGTCCTCGTCGGTGAGCAGAGCGGCGAAGCCGCCGGGGCCGATGCCGAGGTCGATGATCTTGATCGACTCGGTGATGATCCAGCGCAGCCGGTCGCGAGCGTCGGCGCCGGAGTCGAGGGGCTCCGGGGCGCCGACCTGGGAGAGGGCGCCGGCGAGCATGTCGCGACGGTCGCGGTGGCGGCGGTAGATCGTGGTCTTGGCGATGCCGGAGTTCGCGGCGACGGCCTCCACGGTCACGGCCCTGGGACCGCGGGTGCGCAGGAGGGCAAGGGTGGCGTCGGCGATGCCGGCGTCGACGTCGGGGCGGGGTGCCATCGAGATCCTCCTGCGGGAACAAACGCGGTCCGCAAAACGCTACACTAGACGTAGCGCTACGCTACGCGTAGCGTTCAGTTGACGAGGTGAGGGAGATGAGGACTGTGATGCAGCGGATGCCGTGGACATATATGGGGTATGTGTGTCTGCTGTTGACGTTCGCCGGACTGGGGATGTTCGCGGCCACGGCGGCGATGGGCAGTACCGCGACCTGGCTCCTCGGAGCGGGTGTGGTGCTGATGATGACGATGGCGGTCGTGAGCTTCCGGATGGGGGCACGCGTCCGGGCGGCAGCCAATGAGAGCGGCATTCCGATCCCGGGCGAGAACATCATGGCGGAGCCCCTGCGTCGCGAGCAGATCGACCGGTACAACGCGATGTACCGCAACCAGGGGCAGGTACTGGCGATGGCGACCGCCCCGGCTCGCGACGCGGCGACAGACCGCCACGCCGCCTGATTCTCTTCGCGGACTACGCGCGACCGCTTCCTACGGTCGCGCGTGGCCCGCTTTTTCGTTGAGATTCCTGCGCTGGCGGGGGTTCGCGGCACGTGTTTCTGCTTCAGCGCGACGGCGTTTCGCATGCGCCGGTGTTTCGCAGTATGGAGTCGATGCAGCGGTTCTACACGCGGATGAACCGGGCGGCGTACATGGTCGTCGAGGGCAGCGTGGGGTCCGTGCTGGAGACCGACCGCTCGATCGAGCAACTTAGAAACGCGGCATGGTGATCGAGCCGCTGAGCGAGGACCCGGTCTCGATTTCTGCACCTGGATCCCAGGTACTCATCACCATCAGCACTTGACGTAACGAAAGAGGACGTAGCGCACGGTAGTCGGTCAGCCGCTGTGACCGCTGATCATGTGTTCGGCGATGTCCTCTGGGTGAAGGAACGAGGCCGGCGGGGGCGGTCCCCACTGGTAAAGGCCTCTGGCGCCTTCGAGTTCTTCGGGTGTCCACAGCGCGTCGTCGATGATGCAGTCCATGTCGCTGTGGTACTCGGCGAAGTTGTTGGCCGGATCCTTGAAGTACCAGAAGAAGTTCGACCCGGCGTAGTGGCGGCCGAGCCCCCACACGTGGCGTTCGGGGTGGTCCTGCAGCAGCGCCATCGCCCCTCGGCCGATGGCGTCGACGTCGTCGACCTGCCAACTGCTGTGGTGCATGAACGGTATCGGGGCGCGTTGGAGG
This sequence comes from Mycolicibacterium phlei, assembly GCF_001583415.1. Next base: position 1,140,167 of record NZ_CP014475.1, on the reverse strand, counting down.
AGAACGTTGTGGTGGTCGGTGGAGCACCGCAGGAACGCGCCGACGCCCTTCGCCACGTCGCTGACCTTGAAGCCGAGGCCCGTCACGAAAAACGTGAACGCGGTGTCGTAGTCGGGGGTTCCCAGCACGATGTGGCCGAGCCGTCGGGGCCGGACCGGGTCGCTGATCATGACGCCCTCGGCGCGGGAGTTGACGCGGTCCAGCCGCCCCGGCGCGTTGACCGGCGGTGCGGTGTACGGGGTTTGGCTCAGCCGGGGCGCGACGAGCAGTTCGATCGTCGTGCCCGTTGACGGCTCGATGGCGCGCAGCCGGCCAGGCTCGTCCAGCGAGGCCGCGAATTCCAGTTCCTGTAACCGACTTTCGGCGCGGTGCAGATCATCCTCGTCGTCGGCAGCGAAGCGGGCCGTGACGAGCCGGCGTCGCGGGGACGCCACGAGTTCGAGCTGCACCCCGCCCTCGGTGCTGGCGAAGCGGTAACCGTCCTGGCGGATCAGCCCGAAGTCCTCGTAGAAGACGCTCGCGGCTGACAGATCAGGTACGCCGAGGACGATGGAATCGAGCCGGTGCAGAGCCATTGCTCACCTCCGCGCCGTCGCACCCGCGGCCACCGCCTCGCCGACCGAAGCGGCCTCGAATCGGAGGGTGAACTCACCCACCCCCGTTATGTAGCTGCGCAGTTCGTCACCCGGCGACAGGAACCGCGGCGGGGTCCGTCCGATACCGACGCCGGACGGGGTGCCCGTGAAGATGACGTCGCCGGGATAGAGCTCGACGGTGGTCGACAGGTCGGCGATGAGCACCGGCACCGGGAAGATCAGCTGCGAGGTGCGACCGTGTTGCACTGTCTCACCGTTGATCTCGGCGCCCAGCTCCAGGTCGTCGCGGTCGGGCAGCTCGTCGGGGGTCACCAGCTCGGGGCCGATCGGGGAGAATCCGGCGTGCGATTTGGCGAGGCTGAACTGCGGTGCGGGACCGGCCTGCTGTCGTTCACGCTCGGAGAGATCCTGTCCCACCGAGACGCCCGCGACGTAGTCCCACGCGTGCTCGACGGGGATGTTCCGGCCGCCGCGTCCCAGCACCACGACCATTTCGACCTCCCAGTCCACCGAACCCGGCGGCAGCGTCACGGTCTCATCGGGCCCAGTGATCGAGGAGACGAACTTGGTGAACACCACCGGATGGTCGGGCCTGGTGAACCCGGACTCGGCGGCGTGCTCGTCGTAGTTGAGGCCGACGGCGAAGACCTGGCGCGGAAGCGGCGCCGGCGAGCCGATCTTGCCGGCCCGTTCGGACGGCGCCGGCAGCGTCGCGGTACGCGCCCACTCGCGGAAGGCGTCCCACTGGGCGTAGACATCCTGCGGATCGGGGCCGAATCGCTGCTCGGACGCGGTGGCGATGTCCACCACGCCGCCGTCTTTGACGAGGTGCAGTCGGCCGTCGAGGTTGATCAAGCGCATGACCCCGGTTCTTTCTGTTCGTCGGGTGTTCGGGTCAGAGGACCAGCAGGCCCAGTAACGACGATCACACCGACCTGACGAAAAGTCAATAAACTTTCGAAAATGAGTCAATGTTTCGTTTCGGGTACGATGGGTCCGTGCTGAGGTGCGAATGGTGCGCTCGATGACGGCGACGGCCGGCGAGGTTGCGGCAGGTCTGGGCCCCACGGCGCGGGTGTACCAGGCGTTGCGGGCCGACATTCTCGCGTGCCGGATCGCTCCCGGGTCCCGCCTCGGTTTCGCTGCGCTGGTGGAACGGTACGACTGCAGCATCGGCGCGATCCGGGAGGCGTTGCAGCGCCTCAGCGAACAGGGTCTGGTGGTCGCCGAACCGAAGCGGGGCTTCCGCGTCGTCGACATCTCCCCCGAGGATCTCAACGACCTGACGGAGGCGCGGTGTGAGATCGAGGTGCTGGCCGCACGTTATGCGGTGAACCGCGGTGACCTCGCGTGGGAGTCCGCGCTGGTGGCCGCGCACCACCGCATGGAACGCACGCCGATGTACGACGCCGACGACCCCGACCGGCTCAGCGACGACTGGGTGGTCGCGCACGCGGCGTTTCACCAGGCGCTGCTCGACGGATGCACCAACCGGCGAATCCTGAGCGCCGCCACGGCGTTACGAGATTCGGCTGAACTTTATCGCCAGTGGTCGGCACCTCAACACGACCGTGAGCGCGACATCGCCGCAGAGCACCGCGCCATCCTCGATGCGGCCGTGGCACGCGACGCCGACCTCGCCTGCGAACTGCTGACCGCCCACATCCAGCGCACCACCGACGTGCTGCTGTCCTCCCCTTCCTGATTCGCGCGGACGACGGGCTACACGCTCTTACGTGCGAGCAGCCACGCCTCGCCGCCGCCCTCGCCCGAGGCGATGACATCAAGTTGAGCGAAGGCGGTCGTCAACTCGCCGGGCGGAACACGGAACCGCCCCGGGGCGCCACCAACGACGCTGAGAGCGGAGATAGCCAGCAGGCCACCGGGAGCCAGCCGCTCGATGACGACTCGGTCGAGGCGGGCGTCGCGGAACCTGTGACACACGATGACGTCGACCGGCGGCCCAGCAGGGAGTCCGTCGTCGAGGTCGACGATCTCGAAGCGGCACCGCTCCTCCACGCCGGCGCGGGACGCGAGCGCACGCGCCTGATCGATGGCGGTCGGCGAGATGTCGACGCCCCAGACGTCGAGCCCGCGCCGCGCGAGCCACACACTGAACTCGCCGGCCCCGCAGGCGAGATCGAGTGCTGATCCGCTCGTCGGGAACTCGGTCTCGAAGGGTACGAACACCTTCGGAAGGACGGCGTCTGAACCCCCCGATGCCGCGCGGTTGCGGTAACGCTCATCCCAGCGGATTCGGTCGTCGTCGCTCACCCGGTAAGGGTACGCAACGCGGTTATACGAGACCGGATGCCTGAGCGATGAAGAAGCCAGGTAGCAGAATCAGCAGACCTGCTGGCACGCAGAGCAACCCGATGAGCATCCCGCGGCCGATCTGCCCGAGCATGCCGCCCCGAGACTTCAGAACTAAGGCGACGATCAGGTCGATGGCAATCAGTGGGAGGACGTAGATCGCGAGGTACAGGTAGGGCACGGTGAACCACAGGCTGAACTCGATGACGAGCACGTTGAGCAGGACGGCAACGAAGCTTCGCTGACTGTAGGCGCTCTGGGGCGCGGTCGCGTCGTTCACCACTGAATCACCCAGATTCCGTAGATGATCCGCCGACGAGGACGATCGCGTACGAGCCCATGATGCCGAGCGCTGTGCCCTGGTACCGCTCGGACGGCGATCGGATTAGCAGGGCGGAAAGCACCGCGGTGAGCAGAAGTGTGGCGGCTGCAGCGAAGGCGAAGAGCAGCTATCCGTTGACACCGGGCCACCAGGCTCCCAGCAGTCGCGCGATCGCGACGATCAGCCCGAGGATCACCTGAGTCAGAAGTGGCACAGACCAGGTCGCGGTGGACCAGAGGGAACTGCGAGGGGCCGCAACTGGGTTGGTCATCAGATGTGCTCCACGCGTGAGGGTGCCGCAGATGGCACACGGGGTGGATCCGAGGTGAGCCTGAGTTCCGTCCAGGGTAGCGGCGCGGGCACATCCTGATAGGCCTCCATGGACGGATAGTCTGCGCGGGTTCCATCGAGTCGCACACCGTTCTCGGCCTTATCGAGCCACTCACCCGTCTCCGGCGCGCCGATACCAAGCGTGGTCCGCGCCTTCGTCCAAGCCACTGAGAAGGCATCGAGCGACGTCACAGATCGAGCTTAAGCCCCTTCCGGCGGGGCTTCCGCGCACCAGAATCACGCCCACCTATGCCGTCAGACATCGCTGGCCAAGGCGCCGCGCTCGGGTTCCGGAGCGCGGTCCTCAGGGCGTGCCGCCGGATGCCGGTTGATCGCGTCGACAATGGCCAGGACGGCCGGATACTCCACGTAGAGCGGCTCGTAGGCTCCGCCATGACGGTGCGAGCGGACGAGATAGAACGCCCACCCTCTCAGGAGATCCACGCCAGCCCACTCAGGAATCTTGCCGGTGCGCTCGAACTCCTCGTGGAGAGGGCGCACGAGCTCCCAGAGATCCCCGGCACCACCGGCGAGGCGCTCGTACCCGTTGTACGTGTGCGCCCATTCGATCAGTGCGCTCTCGTAGCGTTCATCCACGGTGCACCCCCGATGAAGTCGTTGTCGTTCCGCACCGTAGCCGACACCGCCGACAGAACTCGGTTGTCGGTGGGTCATGCTTTGCTGGCGAACATGCCGTGGCCACCAAGACAATGCGCGTCCTGTCGGATATCACTCGAGGGGGACGTCACTGTCCATGCCCCCGTAGACTCCCGCGACTGGCCGGGCGAGCTGTGCAGGTCGTGCGCCGACGCCATGCGGGCAAGCGGCCATACGTCGCTGACCGACTTCATGTTCGCCCAGCGCCCCGTGTGTCCACGGTGCGGGGCTCAGCGAACAAGGAATCTGCAGTACGGGATGCCGGCAAGCTTCGATGTGCCTCCGTGGGTGAGGTTGGCCGGCTGTGTGGTGACGGGCGCAGATCCGTATTGGTCCTGCGGGAGCTGTTCGCATCAGTGGTGATTCGCCCGTAGGGCTCACTCTCGCCGTCTGAAAAGCTCCGCCGGACGTCCCCTCCCCCGTGCGCTTCTCAACCCGGTCGGCACGAGATACGGCTCCATCGCCCGTCGGAACGTGTCGCGCTGCAACGGCTCACCGGCGACCGTCTCATGGACCAGACGGAGGTCGCGCAGGGTGAACTCCTCACCCAGAAGCCTGTCCGGGTCCGGTTTTTCGCGATAGTGCGCCCGCACGTCGCTGACGGCCAACTCGATGATGTCGGCGTGGTCGTAGGGCAGCCGTCCGGGTGCGTCCACCGGCATGAGCCTGGTGGTCTCGGCGAAACGGTCGGCAAGCCGGTCCAGCCGGACCACCTGTACGTGCGCCACCGACAGCACCCACCCGCGATCGTCGCGCGCCGGGTCGTCGAACACCCGGAGCTGACGCGGCGACAGGCCGCGCACGTTGGCCTTCTCGCGCAGTGACCGGTCGACCGCCTGGGCGAGGGTCTCCCCCGGATGCAGGAAGGTGCCGGGCAGCGCCCACCCGGCAGTCTTCAGCCGACGTACCTCCAGCACGGCCAGACCGAGTTCCGGCTCGAGCGTGAGGACTGCGGTGTCGACGGCGACCGACGGCCGCGGATAGTCGGTCAACTTCCGCCCGCTGGAGTCCCGGTACTCGTTCATCTTGGCGCTCAGCGTACCCCTCAATTGACATTTTGCGCACTTTTGCGCAAAATAGATGTCGAAGGGGGTAATGACATGGGTTCATTCGATGACCGCGTTGAAGGTGTACTGCTGGGAACGGCCGCAGGGGATGCGCTGGGTGCGCCGTACGAGTTCCAGCCGCCGCGGGGACCAGAGCTCGACGTGGCGATGGTCGGCGGCGGGCTGTGGGGTCCCGGCGAGTGGACCGATGACACGGCGATGGCCGTCGCGATCGCCGAGGTCGCGGCGACGGGCGCGGATCTGCGCGACGAGCCGGCGCAGGACGCGATCGTGAGGCGCTGGCTGGAGTGGTCGCATAACGCCAAAGATGTTGGTATCCAGACGCGATCGGTTCTGCGGTCGGCGTCACGCGGGCAGGAGATCACGGCGAGGCGCGCTCGACGCGCCTCCGAGGAGCTGCATCGTCAGACCGGTCGCACGGCGGGCAACGGGTCGTTGATGCGCACGGCTCCGGTGGCGCTGGCCTATCTCAATGACGAGCACGCCCTGGTCGAGGCCGCGCGCGCGATCAGCGAGCTGACCCACTACGACGAGGACGCCGGTGACGCCTGCGTGTTGTGGAGCTGCGCAATTCGGCACGCCGTGCGCACCGGTGAGCTCGACGTGCGCGTGGGACTGCCGCACCTGGCCGCGGATCGGCGTGACCTGTGGTCGCAGCGCCTGGCCGCCGCGGAGGCAGCGACACCCGCGTCGTTCCCGAACAACGGCTGGGTGGTGGCGGCGCTGCAGGCGGCGTGGTCGGCGGTCTCGACGACGCCGGTACCGGTCGACGATCCCGACGCCGGGGTGTTCCGCGCGGACCACCTGCGGCTGGCGCTGGATGCCGCGGTGCGGTGCGGACGCGACACGGACACGGTCGCGGCGATCGCCGGTGGCCTGCTGGGCGCGGCCTACGGGGCGTCGGCGGTGCCGGCCGAGTGGCGGCGGCTGCTGCACGGTTGGCCGGGGACCACGGGGCGCGATCTGGTGGCGTTGGGGTCGGCGATCAAGCGCGGCGGGAAGCCCGATCTGTTCGACTTCTCCTATCCGGGTTCGGATGTCGACCTCTGCGCGCGCCACCCGCACGACGAGGGTGTGGTGCTCGGCGGGATCGGGGTGCTGCGCAGGCTGCCGCCCGACGTCGACGCGGTGGTGTCGCTGTGCCGGGTGGCCGACGACGACGTGCGTCGCGACATCCCCCACATCGAGGTGCGGCTGATCGACCGGGCGGAACCTGACGAGAATCCGCACCTGGACTTCGTGCTGCTGGACACGGTGCGGCTGATCGAGCAGCTGCGCAGTGAGGGGCGCACGGTGCTGGTGCACTGTGTGGCCGCGTACAGCAGGACACCGACGGTTGGAGCGCTGTACGGGGCGCGGGCCCGCGGCATCGACATCGATCAGGCGTTGCGCGACGTGGTGGCGGCGCTGCCGGGCGCGCACCCGAACCGGGCATTCCGAGAGGCGCTGCGGCGCATTGCATGAAAGGGGGAGGTATATGCAATCCGGGTATGACGTGATCGGTGACGTGCACGGCTGCGCGACCCAACTGGAGGAGTTGCTGCACACGCTCGGCTATGCGGAGGGCCGGTCCGGGGGTTACCGGCATCCGCATCGGCAGGCGCTCTTCGTTGGCGATCTCATCGACCGCGGCGACGAGCAGCTGCGGGTGCTCGAGATCGTCAAGGCGATGGTCGACGCCGGCAGCGCCCGGATCGTCATGGGCAATCACGAGTTCAACGCGCTGGCGTACCACACGGAGTGGCCCGTCGGCAGCGGGAAGTTCCTTCGGCCACATGACGATCCCGACGATCCGTGGTCGGAGAAGAACACCAGGCAGCACGCGGCGTTCCTCGAGCAGGTCAAGGGTGAGGATCGACGGCAGTGCCTGGAGTGGTTCGCGACGATCCCGCTGTGGCTGGATCTGGGCGAGCTGCGGGTGGTGCATGCGTGCTGGCATGACGACTCGATCGAGCTGCTCGAGGAGCACTGCGGCTCAGCCGCTCCGTTCACGGAGTTGGGGCACCTGGTGGCGGCGGCTCCCGAGGGCGGCTATCTGCACGACGCGGTCGCGACGCTGCTGAAGGGACCGGAGATCAGCCTCGTCGCCCATGGGCAGCCGGAGTACCACGACAAGGACGGTATCCCGAGGGACAACGCCCGGGTGCGGTGGTGGAACGGCGAGGCGCGCACGCTGCGCGATATCGCCGAAATGGGCGGAGGGTTACGGACTTCCGACGGCGAACCCTATCCCCCGCTGCCTGAGGTCGAGCTCAGCGGTGCTGAGCGGTCGTATGTCTACACCGCGGAGGTTCCGGTGTTCTACGGGCACTACTGGCGGCAGGGTTCACCGGAGCACCGGCATGACTGGACCGACTACACCGCGTGCGTGGACTTCAGCGCCGTCAAGGGCGGAAAGCTCACGGCGTATCGGTGGTCCGGTGAAGCCAAGATCGATCCCGGGAACTATGTGACGACTGGTTGATGTTGGCTGGCATCAGCTGCGCGAGTGGCGATGTCGGTCTCGCTTCCTAGAATTGATGACAGCTCACGAGTGGACGACTGTTCGGGTACCTGGCCCGTCGTCCCGGCAACCGCGCGACCACCGCACGGTGCCCCAGGGGAAGAGCGGGCACGCGAAGCGTGCAAGAGGTGGACGTCCGGGGGTGGCGTCACCAGAAGGGCGCACGATGACAGATGACGAGATCACTCCGGCCGATGCCGCTCTGCGCGAACGGCTTCACGAATTCCACGTGCACATTCCGTGCGGCGGTATCCGTGGGCCGGTGCCGGGCGGCACTTGCGGGCCGCGGCTGTGGCAGTCGTGCCGGTGCGAGGACAATCCGGTGCGTTGGCCGATGGCAGACGTGTCGCGGGAGGCGGACCTGTGCACAGTCTGCCTCCGAGGCACCGCAGGTGGTGTCTCACGGTGGTCGTGGCTGGCGTGCGAGAACTGCCGGGAGGTCAACTCGGCGGTCAGCCGGAAGTGGGGCGTGTCGTTCCCGCTCGGGAGGCACAGCCTGATGAACCGGGCCGGAGTACGGGGCGGCGCGTCGGCAGCCGAGCGCGCCAAGCAGCTGCAGAGGCTGAGCGGATCCATCGGCGGGCAGATGCACCTGTGGGAGTGGCGCCACGAGGAGTACCGCCGACTGGCGTCGCGGTTCGACCCGCAGGCGGACGTTCCGCTGCGGGTGTGGCAGCAGGAGTACCCGCCGAGCCTGGACGCGTCGTGGGATGCGTTCCAGCGGATGCTGGGGGCGGATGTTCCGCTGCGGGGGTGAATGATGATCCGAAACCGATTGAGTACAAGAGAATCTCCCGCCCGCGGCCGGCCCCGGCACACCCTAGAATGCCGCCATGGGGCAAGGGCCGACGGCGACGCTCGGCGAGCGACTGCGCGACCTGCGCTGTCAACGCGGGCTGAGCATCCGCAAGCTCGCCGCTGACGTCGGCTGCTCCCCCAGCCACATCTCGCAGTTCGAACGAGGGATCTCCGAACCCTCGATCGGGCTGCTCACCACGCTGGCGGCAGCACTCGACGTGCCGATGGACACGTTGTTCCCCGCACCGAGGGGGCCGGCACAGCAGGCGCGGACAACAAGGCCCGGGTGCGGCGCGCCCATCATCGACCCGAGCGCGCGGTCGGCCCCGGGGTCCGGGCACAGCAGCTGCTGCCGGCGGATGACGACGCCGTCGGCTTCTGCGAATACGTCTACGAGCCGGGCGCCGACGCATCCGCTGAGACGGCGGGCCCACAGTACGGCGTGGTCACCGAGGGCACGATCGACATCGAGCTCGACGACGAGGTGGTCACGCTGCGCGAGGGCGACTCAATCACGTTCGACGCCACCGTCCCCCACCGGTTCCGGAATCGCTCGCTCGCCCCCGCCCGGATGATCTGGTTCTCGACCGCCCGCTAGCCCTCCTGCCCCTGACGCAGGTACTCCTGCCAGTCCATCCCGAGTTCCAGGGCGGCGGCCATCCGCACCAGCCGGATGACATAGGCGCGCGGGAATCCCGCTCGGCTGCTGACCATCCGCAGGCCGAGACCGTTGATCATGGCCGAGAGCCGGTCCGCGGTCGCTGTGGGGTCGGCGCACCGCACCACCTCGGACTCGACGCCTTCCTCGAGCAGTTCGCGTACGGTGTCGGCCCAGCCGGTGTCGAACCGCTCGGAGATGAGCGCGATCTCGTCGTGGCGCAGACCCGACACCCACATCTCCACCCACAAGCGCCAGTTCCAGTCGTCGCTGGAGATCGGCAGCGCCAACCGGATCAGCCGGTCCAGCCTCTGCACGACGGTGCCGGTGTCACGCACGATCTGGCGGGCACGCTCGACGTCGTCCTCGGCGGTAGTGCGCAGCATCTCGACGAGCAGCGCCTCCCGGGAGGGGAAGTGGTAGTGGGCCAGGCCCTGGCTGCCGCCGGCCTCGGCGACGATGTCGGCGATGCGGGCACGCTCCAGCCCGTGTCGCAGCACGACCTTGCGGGCCGCTTCGAGCAGTTGTGCCCGACGGGCGGCGGCACGCTGCGCCCGCGACGACGCGCGGTCATCCGGGTCAGCACTCACTGAATGGCTGTTCAGAGTCTGCCTCCCATCCCGTTGCCTGTCGCGAGGACATATCCCGCATATCCGCAGCCAGGACGGCTTATTCTCGACCAAATAAGCTTCACTGAATAGCTGTTCAGAAAATCCGTTTGTAAATTCTTGTTACGTGGCGCCGACAACCGCCACGACGTCCGGTATTCCTCAAAACAGCTGCTGTACAGCAGATACCCACAGCAGCGACCGTGGACGGCGCAGCGCAGCGCAGCAGCACCACTGACACAGATGTTCATTTTCAGTGAACATCGGCGGCGTCCCGGGTCGCGCGACCGAGAGGAACCACCATGACCGTCACCGACGCATCCCCTGTCACCGAGAAAACGCTCTACCCGCGGACATTGGCTGACGCCGTTCCCGACGACGCCAAGATCGCCGAAGTGCGGGCCCGGCTGGAAAGCGCCGGCGTGAAATACGTGCTGTCGTGCTGGATCGATCTGTTCGGTATCCCGAAGACCAAGCCGGTGCCGATGAGCGACTTCGAGGCGTTGTGCAAGGGCAAGGGCCCGCAGTTCGCGGTGCACTCGGTGTCGTTCGTGCCGGAGCTGACCGCCGCGGACTCCGATCAGATCCCGGTGCCCGACCTGGACGCGGTGTACATCTGCCCCTGGGACACCAGCATGGCGATCATCTTCGCCGACCTGTTCTGGGAGGACAAGCCGTACAACGTCTGTCCACGCCTGGCGCTCAAGCGCACGATTGCCGAAGCGGCACAGAAGGGTTACGTCGGCTACGCCGGCATAGAGCCGGAGTTCATCGTCATGCGCTACGACGAGAACGGCCAGCCCGTCAAGGCATTCGACGACGACCCCCGCCAGGTCGGCGGGCTGCGGCCGCGCCGGCAGGCGTTCGGCTACGACGTCGAGTTCTCGCTGGACTCCATGTCCTTCCTCAAGGAGATGATGGACATGCTCGAGGGCCTGGACTGGGGACTGCACGACGTGGTCGCCGAGGGGGCGTACTCGCAGTTCGAACTGGACTTCCACTACACCAACCTGCTGGAGATGGCCGACCGGCTGGTGTTCCTGCGGCTGGCGGCTAAGGAGGTCGCCAAGAAGCACGGCATGTTCGTCACATTCATGCCGAAACCGACGACGGGCGACTGGCGCTCGGGCGCACACATCAACTTCTCGCTGCGCTCGCTGGACGCACCGGAGGCGAACCTGTTCGAGTCGCCCGCCGGCGGGTGGAGCGACGAGGCGCGGTACGCGGTGGGTGGACTGCTGTCGCACTCGGAGGCGCTGACGGCGATCACGTGCCCAACGGTCAACTCCTACAACGGACTTGTGCCGCGGGTCGGCGGGTTCGAGGGCGGTACGGTGACGTGGGCGCCGACGAACATCACCTACGGGCACAACAACCGGGCCGCGCAGTTCCGGCTGCCGCAGAGCCGCTACTGCATCGAGAACCGCGCCGCCGACATGTGCATGAACGTATATCTAGCGCTGGCGTGCACGCTGGCCGCCAGTGTCGAGGGTGTCACGCAGCAGATCGATCCGGGCCCGCCGACCGACCGGGACCTGTACTCGATGACGCCGGAGGAAGCTGAGGAGCTGGGGATCCGGCGGCTGCCGCGCAACCTGCTGGAGGCGGTCGGGCATCTGAAGACGGACACGCTGGTCGGCGAGGTGCTGGGACCGACGATGCTCAACTCGTACCTTGCGTACAAGCTCGACGAGTGGGAGCGTTACCACCAGGCCGTCACCGACTGGGAGGTGGCCGAATACCTTCGGCTGTACTAGAAGATGAGCGACTGCGCGTACTTCGAGCTGGGCGATGTCGAGCTGCAATCGGGTGAGACGCTGCGCGACGCCCGGCTGGCGTACAAGACGTACGGGCAGCTGAACGCGGCAGGCGACAATGTCGTCGTCCTGCCCACGTTCTACACCGGTACGCACGTGCGCAACGAGGGGTTCTTCGGGCCGGGGCGCGCGATCGACCCGGCACAGCATTTCGTGGTGTCGGTCAACATGTTCGGCAACGGGGTGTCGACGTCGCCGAGCAACGCGGACCCGGAGCAACGGGGCCGACGGTTCCCGCACGTGACGCTGTACGACAACGTGCGCTGCCAGCACCGGCTGCTGTTCGAGGGGCTGGGGGTGCGGCGGATCGCGTTGGTGGCCGGCTGGTCGATGGCGGGCTGCCAGACCTATCACTGGGGTGCGATGTATCCGGACGTGGTCGACGCGATCGTGCCGTTCTGTGCGTCGGCGAAGACGTCGCCGCACAACTTCGTGTTCCTGGAGGGGGTGAAGGCGGCACTGCAGGCCGATCCGGCGTGGGCGCGGGATGAGCGGCCGGTGGCGGGGCTGAGGGCGTTCGGGCGGGTGTATGCGGGGTGGGCGTACTCGCAGACGTTCTTCCGGGAGGGGCTGTACCGGGAGCTGGGGTTCGAGACGGTCGAGGATCTGCTGGTGGACTGGGAGAACGACCACGTCGACAACTGGGACGCCAACGACCTGCTGGCCAAGCTGTGGAGCTGGCAGTACGCCGACATCAGCGCAAACCCGATGTATGACGGTGATTTTCAGGCGGCGTTGCGCGCGATCACGGCGCGGGCGATCGTGATCCCGTGCACGCAGGATCTGTACTTCACGCCCGAGGACAACGAGCTCGAGGTCGCCCACATGCCGAACGCCGAGCTGCGGCCGTACGACTCACCGTATGGACACTGCGTGGCCAGCCCGGGCCGCCACGCCGCGTTCCAGGAGTTCCTGGACGGGGCCATTCGGGAGGTGCTGACCTGAGGTCGGTCAGTCGAGCGAGAACCGCCCGTCCTGAAGGCGCTCGGCGGCACGGGAATCCACCAGTTCCATGCGGTCCTCGGGGTGTTTCCAGTAGTGGCGGATCATCCAGTACAGCGGCACGCCCGTCGGCACGTATATGGTGAGCGCGCCGATGATCTCCTCGGTGCCGTCGCGCAGGCACAGCACCGCCGATCGGCCGGTCCGCTTCTTCTCCGGGTGGTCTTTGATGTCGATGATGTCGTCCCACTCCAGCACGCGGGTCTTGAGAGCATTGGCGACCTCGACCATCGCCGGAGTGAACTTCAGATACCCCACGACGCGCCTCTGGGCGGCGACCATCAGTCCGCCGAGGGCGACGGCGGCCACGGCCCACAGCAACACCGGCATCTTGATCAACTGCATCCCTCGCGTCATCGGGAGGTCGATGAGCCCCCGGGGCACGAGGAAGGCAAGAAGCAGTGCGCAGGGCCCGGTGATTGCCAGGCCGGTCAGGTACAGCGGGCCGTAGCGCCGGTCGGGCCATACGGTGAATCCGGTGGGATCGCTGGTAGTTCGGGTCCGCGTTCCGCCGGTGGCGGAGATCGCCAGTATCACGCCCACAAGGATGGGCGCTACCGTGAGACCGACGACGAGGATCGTCGTCAAATAGTTGCCGTGGACGGCGGCGCGAACGGCGAGGAAGAGGGCGTAGCCCACGCCCCCGATACCCCCAGCTTCGCCCACCACTGGATCCCACCGGTTTCGGCCCAGTTCTCCGGCTCGGGAAGCTTCAGTACGGACACAGGGCCTCACCGATGAACTCGCCCAACGCCGCGCCGCCCATCCCGCCGATGGCCGCACCGGAAAATGCAAACAGCGGGACGGCCCCGATCGCGAAGGGACCGGTCGCGGCGCCGAGTGTCGCGCCGAACTCGGCCATTGCCCATCCGCCGCCGCCACCCGCGGCGCCGGCCAGCAGGGCGATGCACCGGTCCTTGTCCGATTCGGCCATCATCATGTTGAACACGGTGGTCGCGGCTGTCACCGCCGGACCCCCGTACTTCATTGTCTTGCCGATGTTCTCGACGGACTCGGCGGTGATCATCGGCAGCGAACCACCGTGCGCGATATGTTTCTCCAATCCCGACATCGCGGACGTCGTTGTGAGCGACAGACTGTCGATCAGATCGACGGGCACCACGCGGTGTCGACCGTCCGGTGTGGTGAAGCCGGAGGTGACATGGCCGCTCGGATCCCGCGTGGTGGTCCAGTTCGCGTTGTTGGGGTAGGTGATGGAGAAGTAGCTGCAGTTGTTGGACAGGTCGTGCCAGGAACTGGTGCGTGCCACGAACTCTCCGTTCTTGTCGAACTCCTCAGTCTGGTAGAAGTCCATTCGGCTCGGCCAGTCGAACGGGTCCATCCGCGTGGTGACGGCCCAACTGCCGTCCTGTTTGATGACGGTTTTCGTCTCCTCACCGTATTCGTTGGTGGATTCGATGATCTCCCGAATCATCTGCTGCTGGTCGGCGGCGAGGATCGCCGCCTGCACCGCGAGCCCGACGGGTGTGCGGGGGTCGGGCACCTGGTTCTCGGGCCGCTGCGCGCCCGGTAGCATAAGATCGCCAAGGCTGCCGGGTGGACCGGGTGCGACGAAGCCAAAATCCTTGCCCGCGGCGGTGAGCGCGGCGGCGGTGGCGTCGTCGGCGTCACCGAGCGCGGCGAGCCGGGTGTTGATGGTCTCCTGCATCTGACGCGCCTGCTCCTGCCGCTCGGCCATCTCATCCTTCGACAGGTAGCGCGGGACGATGCGGACGACCCAGTCATCGGTGACGTAGAGCGGCCCGCCGTCGAGACTGTCAGCCTCCGCGAGCAGGTTCTTGCGTGCCTGGCCGATGGTGTCAGCTCCGCGACACAGCGATGAGGCCACGGTGTCGGCGTAGTCGAACAGCTTCGAGGCCTCGACACGTCCTCGGTCAAACATCGCGACGGCGGCGTCGTGGGCTTGGCCCGACCACGCGCGGGCCTCCGGCATACGCTCGCAGGCATCGGCGATCCCCGTCACCGAATCCACGACCGCCTGGGCCTGTGCCCGGACCTCTGCGGCGGCGGCCGCCAGCGCGTCGGGATTCCAAGCGCGCAGGGTCGAGCGCGACGGCAGCATAAGTCAGACCAATCCGCCGGGGACGTGACGGGCGGGCCCAGCTTCTGTCCTGGCGACCACGGCACTCCTCTCCGAGTTGGCGTTGGACCCATTCTCCAGCAGCCGGCAGACCCCGGCATGCACTAATAAATCCGCGAGCCCTGACTTCAGGAAGATGAGCGAACGACGACAACGGTGGTTTCCCACCAACCCGGTGTGAGCTGGCCGTGCTCAAGCTCGCATCAATCCCTTCGTGCGGATCACCGAGCAGCGGCACGGAACGAGGACCACGGGCACGACGACCTCGATCCAGCACCGTCGGCGATCTTGATCTTGTTACAGTCCCATTTGCAGCAGTCAAGTGCGTTCGTGGCTATTACGCCTGGAACTGATGAGCAGTTGATCCGGGGGGCTAAGTTGAAGGTGGTATTCCTGCACGGGATTGGGAATGGTAATCCCGATTTCGATTGGCTCGATGGCCTCAACCGGGGCCTGGAACAACTCCAGTACCCAGTGCTCGAACGTGATCGCGTCATCGCTCCCCGCTACAGCGAGTGCCTAAGCAGGAATGGCCGGGAGGGGGTGAAACTTCCACCCCTGACCTATAAGCCGAAGAACGATGCAGATCCCAGGCGGGAGTTCGAACGCCGACAAGCGCGGGTGCAGCGACTCCTTCAGATGCAAGACGGTGTCCGGACATATGGGTTCAATCTCATACCCGACCCGGTGGTCTCGACGATTCCGCCGCACGTCATCGATCGAGTTCCGTTGATGAATCTGCCCCAGGTCCGTCGGTACGTGCGCGACGATAAGGTCCGCGCCGACGTGATGGACCGCATCCTTGACCACCTCCCGACCCACGGGGACATTGTCCTCATCGGGCACAGCCTCGGCTCTGTGATCGCAATCGACCTGCTCGACCACCTCCCGAGCGACCTCCGGGTCCGGCGGTTCATCACGATCGGCAGCCCTGCCGCACTTCGCGCCCTCCATGAGGGCAGCGACCGACTTTTGAAGAAATTCCCGTATGGGCGGGTTGACGACTGGTCCAATTTCTTCAGTGTTCGTGATGTCGTCACTGCGGGGCGCGGTTTAGCCAGCACCTTCCCGGGTGCACAGGACTTCGAGCTGACCAGCGTTCACGGCCATGGAGCCGATCTGTACCTGAGCGACCCTGCCGTGGCGCGACTCGTGGCTGACACGCTATATCCAACCAAAGACGTTGTTCCCGCGGGTTCTAACGTCGCAGTTCGTATGAGTGAGGCGGAAGCTTCACTGATGCTGCTCCAGCACTTCGCAGAAGCCGTTGCCCGGCACATCAAAGACGGCGAGCGTGCGAACCGGTTCCGCGCGACGCTGCGACTTCTTCGCGATGACCTAGGCGCGCAGCTCCAAAATTGTGCAGCGGCTGGTCAACTGTTGGCGCCGGAAATGGTCGAGCTTATGAATGGCCGCCTTCCACGTCTTCCGCACCGCTGGGAGATTCATGAGGTCGTTAGCGAGCTCGTAGTGCTGGCCTTCACGAATTGTGTTGCACCATACGAAGTCGACACAGGTGATGCACAGATCGAAGCCCTGAAAGATATCTCGGTAGAACTCGGCTTTACACGGACCATCGGCAAAATGGTCGGCGAATCCATCAAAGACGTGCAGAACTTCGTGTTCCCGAAGAGCGGGGTTCCCTGGGGGCGCGTCCTTACGGCTGCAGCCGGTGTGGCACTGCTCGCGGCCGGTCCCGTCGGACTCGCAGTGGCTGCACCGGCCGGCGCCTACGGTGCTGCAGCAATCGTCGGCGGACTCGCAGCATTCGGCCCCGGCGGGATGGTCGGCGGGCTTGCGATGTTGGGTGGACTCGCTGGCACTGGAGCGGCCGCTGCCGCGGCCGCAGCGGTTGGTGGCGGTGGATCTGACGCGACTGCTCCGAATCTCGGAAAGCTGATGATGCGAGTGGCCGCCGAGTGGGCCCGGAAACGCCTCGACCTCCCGTTCGATCACACCCTCTGGTACCAAGTCACCGATTTTGAAGGCCAGATATCCGCGGTGTTGAACAGGCTGAAAGCCTTTAACGACCCCAAGTCACCGACGATGGTTCAACTGAGCACAGCCCAGCAGGCGGTAGCGTCACTCCTACGCTTTCTGATCGAAAAAGGGTTAGCTCCAGCAGAACTCACCGATGGCGAAC
This sequence comes from Mycolicibacterium phlei, assembly GCF_001583415.1. The sequence continues at coordinate 1,123,252 of NZ_CP014475.1, read as the reverse complement.
AGCGGGCGATAACGGCCGCAGATGAGCCTGCTTGACGCCTCGCCGGCGTAGAGCTCGACGAGGCTGGTGGAGTTGTCCAGCAGGGTTGTCTACGCTGGCCGACGGTTAACCATCCGGCACATTCAAGCGCCGAACCAGATCCGGTCCGCCGACCTCGCGGATGAAGTCGGGGTCACCGCAGACCACCAGTTGGTCACGGGCGCGGGACAATCCGACGTAGAGCCGCTCGCGGGAGCGTTCGAACTTCCCTGTCTCGTTGACGACGAGCACCACACAGCGGCGTTCGAGGCCTTTGAAGCCGAGAACGTGGCCGTAGAACACCTGATCGGTGTCCCAGAAGGTGTCCCAGTAGGCCTTGTTGCCGTTCTTCTGCCGTTCAGCTTGTTCAGGATGGCGGCTGCCTGTGGTCAGCAGCGCGAGATCCTCGGGCCGCCAGCCCTGTTCAAGGAGCAGTTCGATCTGGTCGTCGCCGGCGTCCATCGCCTCCTCGCGGGCACAGGGGATGAAGGTGACCGCGGGACCTTCACCGCCGAGGTAGCGCATCGGGTGGTCGACGAGCGGCTGGAAGGCGTTGGCGATCTGGCGGGTGTTACGCAGGTTGTGGTCGAGGATCAGCGGGACCAGAGGCACCGGCGGGGAGCCGTGGCGGTCGAACACCCGCTGGCCCTCGTCGGTGAAGACGTAGAGGCCGCTCTCGTCGGGGTCCTTGAGCGCCGCCAGCAGCGGGTCCCACCAGGCGTCGGCGAAGTCCTGAGCCTCGTCGACGACGATCGCGTCGAACCGGTGTCCCGGTTCGAGTTGTGCTGCCAGCTCGGCCATCTGGAGTGGCAGGTCGTGTTCCCAGAACTGTACGGTCTCCTCGGTGCGCAGCGCCTCGTCGGGGCCTTCGGGGGCGCCCCACTGCACGCCGAGGGCGTGAAACTCGCCGACGTAGGCCGGCTGCTGGCGGCGCGGCCAGGTCGCGGAGACACGTTCGAGGTAGGAGGCCAGGCCGTGGGAGTAGCAGACGAGGGCGACGCGCTGGCCGCGCTGGGCCAGCCGGCGGGTCTGTTCCATCGCCAGGAAGGTCTTGCCACTGCCGGCGCCGCCACGGACCTCGACGCGGTTGAGCAGCCGGATGGCGTCGAGGATGACGGCCTGGTGCTCGGTGAGGGCGTCGGCGGCGTCCTCGTTGGCCAGTGCGCGAGCGACGACGTCGCGCTGGGGCAATCCCCGCCCGGACAGCGCCGCGGCCAGCTGACCGATGCCCTCCTTAGTGAGCAGCGGCCGGTCGAGTTCCTGCTTCAGCAGGACGTAGCGGAGCTTGTCGACGAGGGTCGCGAGGTCGGTGCGGTCGATGACCTTCCAGCGAGGGCAGTCGGGCAGGCCGAAGTCGGCGGGCAGTTCGGTGTTGGGCAGGACGAGGATGTGGTCCCAGCGCAGCCGGCCCTGGGTCCAGCGGGGGTCCTTCTCGACGAAGTCGCGCAGGGCGTAGCAGGCTTCGCGGGCCTGCCGGACCGGGTGGATGGTGCGTTCGCGGCCGCCGCGGATCTGGCGCCAGGCCTCGCCGTCGTGCCAGACCTCCCCGCCCTTGACCTCGATGCAGACGATGCCGGCGCCCTCGATCGCGACGACGAAGTCGACCTCGTGATCCTTGAGGTGGTCGGTGACCCGTTGGCCGGGTACGACGAGGTCGTTGGGCTCGAGCTGGTCGATCAGCGCCTGGTAGGTGCTGCGCTCGGATGCGTTGAGCCGCGGGTGTTCGTCGGGTGTGATGCTCATGGTGCGACCTCCACGGTGATGCAGGGTAGACCGGCGCGGTGACTAAAGGCTGGGAGTTTGCTCGTTCGGCGTGGCAGTACAGATGGCGCCTGTGGACTACCAGCGCAACCTCTGGCACCAGAGCGAAGCGAAACTCTGAGCAACGCTCTGGTCGTGCTACTCCCCGATCCGGCCCGGCGCTCCTGTACTGCAGGACTCCACGGCGGATCGGTGCGATGAGAGTCGGCGCTAGAGTCGGTTGCTAGAGCACGGTCTGTAAATTTGGGTTTAACGTCAGGCAACCGAACGGGGAGGTGGATGGTGTCTGTGGGCCCGTCTGACCCTCAGACCCTTTACCGCAGTATCTTGCGCATTCTCGAACAGGGCCTTCGTACCGCGACGTACAAGCTCGCAACTATGACTGCGATAGTCGACTTCTGCGTGTCTCACGGCCCCACATTTTCTGGATTACCGGTCGATGTGCCCATTCCCGATCTCGCGGCAAGGGTGCTGGCGCTCTACTGGCCACAGACTCGACCATTTGATGGGGTTGAGCTTCGCCAATCCACCGCTTCGCGTTCACGCATCATAGAGGCGGTCAACGCAGTCCGCACCGCGGCGGGGTCCGACGATCCTGACCTGACCATTGAGGCTGCCGCACAGCAGGCGCCAGAGGCATACCGCCGCTCGCTGGGAGCCGTCACACTCTGCCTCGCCCAACAGCCCCTACCTCGTCTGCAACGCCTCCCCGGGGCGACAACGAGCCACCGCTTCCTCTTCGACGACTCGTTCCTAAACGACAATGTGAGTTGGGCCGAGTTAGAACGCCACAAGAAGTCCATCCGCCTGCGTCCAGGAGTTGCAGACAGCCTGGCAACTCTAGCCCCACTGCTGCGACCGAGATTGCAGGGAATGTGGGTTGACGACGTCCTCCGTATAAATCGACTTCCGAAGGAAGTGCACCCTCGGCTCAAGCGTCATCTGTTCGGCTCCTCCAATTCATCCCTTCCTGATCGGGTCCCGGAGTCAACACCCGCGGTTCAGCCACAGTCGACCGCTACCTCCAGCGGAGTCGGGGTTGATATGGCTTCATTCGCCTCGCGCCTGCACAGGTTAATCGAGCGAGAGCGTGCCATCTCCGGAATAACATACTCATCAGGCGAAATCGCTGCGAAACTACGACAACTCGGGCTCCCCCTTATGTCGGTCACCGCAGTAACGAGGATGAAGGCGGGATTCGGACCGCCCCCCTCAGAACCTGTAATCAAAGCATTGGCGCAGCTCTTCGGAGTCCAGCCAGACTATTTCTTGGGCACCGAGAGCACCGTAGAACCTCCGACGCCATCGCCAGACTTATCCGTCGCCGTAGCAGGGTCCGCTCCTGCGAGCACACCAGCCGCTACCACTCAGAGCTCGTCGCAAGCGGAGTCCAACGAACCAGAGATGACTTGGGGACGAGTCATTGGAGAGGACCTCGCAGAAATAGCCGCTGCGTGCAAGATCAATTCTGAGGGCTGCTGGGTTGCGCCGTCAAATAGCCCTGTTCGCTGCCGACCTGAGGGTGACAGCCGTGATGCAATCGACCTACCAAAGATGCCCCTGCACCGGTGGGCGTGGATAGTATCGAAAAGACTTACTCCACAGCCTATTCCACCGCATCTAGTTCAGATTCACAGACGTTGCCTCAGCCGAACATGTTGCAATCCTGAGCATCTCTACCCGGCGGCACCGGGAGGCAACGAGCTGACCGATTCGGAAGTAGTTGGCTTACTTACCGAAGCAGGTCGACCCCCGCAGGATACCTCGAGAACTAGAAAAGGCGAGGGCGAACCCCCACCGTCTGGCGGCCGACTTGTGCTCATCGACGAGCTCGAATCGGTGCGGGCCCACTGCACAACAGACGTAGACGAATGCTGGATAGCCCCGACCACTGCGCCAGTTGCATGCCGCGCAAGCGGTGATACTAGAGCTGAAAACGAACTGTCTCAGTTGGCTTTTCACCGCTGGGTGTGGATGTTGACGCACGGCCACGCGCGCAACCCGCTACCCGGCTGGGCATTCCACGTACGCAGACGGTGCGGCAAGACCAATTGTTGTAACCCGGACCATCTCTACCTTGCGCTACCTAACGGCAACGAAGTTCTACCGCAGGAACTGGAACGATGGCTCCAAGCAACTCGCAGGACGACACCAGGACACATACGGACTCAACCAGAGGATGTCGGGCAGAGCGCCAATTCATCACGAGAGGTTGTAGGCGGCAAGCACAGAGCCGACTCCAATGGAGGCGATCAATCACGACATACGTCGATCACGACTGTCGACTCAAGCGGGAGAATCAAACGGTTCGCTGAGCGATTGAATCGCTTGTTCGAGACCACGTGCGACGCAAGCGGGAATGCCTATTCCACAGCCGATGTCGCAGCTGCCCTTCAGGAAGAAGGACTCGCTGTGTCATCGGCGCTTATCGATCGCCTCCGACAAGGAATCGGCGAGTACCCGAACGACCAGACAGTCGAGGCGCTTGCCTACTTCTTCAATATCGACGCGGAATACTTCGCCGCTGGGGCGCATTTCGCGAGCACACAGAACGAAAACGATTTCTCGCAAAGCGCGGTGAACAGCGAACAGAAGGTCATCACTCGTGACTCGCCGACATCTGATAATCCGGACTCGCCCGGAGTTACCCTCACAGCCGCCGAACTCGGCAGGGTTATCAGTGGACTCGCTGATGTCGCGACCGAGTGCCTGTCGCGGGGCGCGTCGGGACTAGAAGTCGCTGAGCGTCTGCTCCTGCTTCTCACCGACTTAGGTCACCGAATCACGCAGCTACCAGACACGATGCCGGTTGACCGAGAGTTGGTCCAACGGATTGCTGACACCTGGGCAGATGCCGAGAGCATGACCACAACTCACAGCCGTATGCTGCGAGACCTGACCGAACTGGTCGATGACAGTCCAGATTATCGTGACTTCAGATGAGTCACTCCTCCCAATCAGGGCCCTCGAAAACGTCATCCTCTCTGAAGTCGAGCTCGATATCCTCCCTGTCGGCAAGCTCGAGATCTCTCTTCCCGTACAACCGGCGAAGATCCCACTCATTGATCCAACGTCGTATGTAGAGGCGAGTGGGTTGGTGGCGCCGGAACTCAACCTCGAGTTCTGGAGCCTCCCAGCCGTACGCCCGAGCGTGCGCGGTGCGCAGAATGTCGTGCGCCTTCCGTAACTCCGCCTCTGTCATCGGATTCAGGTGCAGAGCGTCATCGATCGCAGAGATAGCGGCTTCCGCAAAGGGCGCGCCAACCACGTCCGCGGGACGCCGCCCCTCCCTCAGTAACCCCGGCATGTGCCAACGGTCCCCCTTATTGCCGAGCACCTCGTAGGCGAAGTCATCGATCACTGTGGCAACCACTGCGGTTCCTGCGACCCTGTGCCCAGGCCGCAGGCCGAGCCACCGGCCAAGTTGCTCATACGCGCGAGCCCGCGAAATCGGACCGTACTTTGATATGAGCTCTGTCTCGTCCAGGAAAATGGCCCAGCCTCTGTACCCGTTGACCTGGCAGAATCTCGACAGGAACCGTATCGTCTGCCACGGCCTGTCAGCAGCCACAACGACTTCGGTTGGAACGTCCAGCTCGTACTCGTTTATGTGTCGCCGTATGGACGTGATGGGGATGGTCTCGCCGCTGAAGTACCGCACAACAAGGTCGACAACCTCAAGATCTTCGATGCCCACGTCTCGCAGTTCGAGCAGCGACCTGAACATGATAGAGACACCTGAAGACTTGGTGCCGCACCACTTCTTGAAGTCTTGCGCAACCTGCCTGTCGGACCTGTATCCGAGCACCATGTCCAGCAGTAGTCCCTCGGGCTTGTCTTTCGCCTGCATCGCGCCCACAACCGCATGCACCACCTTGGCGGGAAGATGCAGAGGCGTTTCCTTGCTTATCGAGACCTTGCTCGAGACGAAATTCGCTGCGAGTGCGCGCTGATGGAGTTCCTCAACAAGATGGGATTTGCCCGATCCGAAGGTCCCGGAAATCACGAACCCAGTCGCAGTAGTCGCCTCGGCCTGTCCTGCGTTGGCGAGTGCATCATCGAACCTTTTGACGATCGCCGTCTGACCACTGCCCAGGGCCCTGACTGCATCTCCGTTGGGCACGCCTGCACGCAGCGCTTCGATCGCACGGCGCTCAGAGATCGTCTCGCTGATCATGCGGTGAACCTCCGCCTCTCCGCGCGCCCATCAAGAAGCACCATGTTCGACAGGGGATTAGGCAGCGAAGCGGGGAAACCGCTCACTCTGAACTGCAGGGCCTGATAGGCGCCCATGCCCCGACCCCTCGGGTCCACAGACAGAAAGTCTCGTGGCATCGCGAAAATCAGGAGCACGTGGTTCATGTCATCGGTCTCATCGATGAACTCGCGCATGACTTCGTAGACATCCGACAGCGCAGACCGTGAGTAGTAGATTTTGCCGTCTCGAAGGTTGCGCGGGTGCGCCAGCTGCTGCGCGTCGATATACACCACGGAGCCGTTCCATTCAGAACCAGGCAACCAGGTAAGAACGGACCGCAAGATCCCCCGCGCGTTATAGCGGGTCACCTTTTGAACGATCCCGAAAGCGCGCAGCTCACGGATGCTCGAGACCTGGCCACGCAACCAACGTTTCGGTACGTCTCCCGCTGCGTTATCTGGAACTCCACGCAGAACTTCTCGGGCGATCGCCCACAGGGCGTATCGCACGTCACGGACCAGCCTGCGGTCCCGCATGATGCCGGACCTGATGCGAGAATTGACGACGGTGTGGATGTCCGTGGGTTTCACACCGTTCATCGATGCGATGTCACGGACGTCGAACTCGTCTGCGGCATCTGGAATCTCGTAGCCCTCGTCAACCACCGCTTTGAGCAGAAACGACGTCATCAGCTGCGGGAAGTCGACCTGTTCTGCGATTGCACCGAGTATGTCGTTCGGGAAATGCAGGCGCACTCTGCTTCCGTCAACCTCGAACCAGTGGAGTCTTGAATCCGATGCGAGAGACTTGAGGGCTTGTTTGGTGTTCGAGACATCACGCGGGGACTCTCCGACCACGAATCGGACCATTGCGCCGCCTGCTCCGATGAACTCAGCGAGGTCCTCGCCCACGACAGTGACCCAGTCATCCGGATGCAGCGGAATCATCGCCGCCCCGCGAAGTCGACGGTGAGGTACCTTCTCCCATCGCCCTCTCTCGTGAAGAAAATGAACGGAGATCTGTTCGCGACGGGGAAGTCCATACCAAGTGACGGCGTCCGCTCCAGTTCCTCTGCCAGGCGGTGAACTGAGTAGTAGAACGAAGCCTTACTGAAGTCCTTCTTGCGTGCGGTTCGACCGCCAGCCTCGAGCGCCAGCACCTCGTAGATGTCCTCGAGAGCCACTACAGAATTAGCGGCACCCGCCCGACGTAGCAGGTCGCGGACCGAAATGAGGAGATCAGCGAAACGCTTGGCGTGGAACTTCTCTTTGACCACCTCGGCGATCCTCGCGGCGACCTCGGCGGGACGGACGGAATCCAGCCTGTCACCGTTGACAACCACCTCGACTGAACCCTTCGAGTTTCGCGCGACGGTGAACCACGCCGGATAAACCAACCAGTAGGGGTCCGGACCCTTCACCGCCTCCACCCCCTTCTTGCCAAGTTCAGCGCGAAGTTCTTCCACATATCGGGGGAGATTCAAACCGTCCCCGCGTATTCCCAGCGACTGCTCACTCTGGGAGAGGTGCGCAACCCTCTCCCTGAGGTCAGCGATCGACTCCGACAGTCGCCGGATCTGCGCCTCCGCACTAGAGACGCTCCCGACGCGCGCGCCCTGAGCCAGAGCATTGAGGCTCGTGCGGATCTTGCCGGCGAGCTGAGTGGCTTCATGCACCTCGTCAGCAAATTCATCGAACAGATGTTCGATTTTCGGACCGTCCGAGTCGAGAGCGGATCCCTCCGGAACCTGCTCGAACAACGCAGCCACCTCCACTACAACTGACCCCCTCGCGCAGGCGGTTCTCCACCTCGGCAATAGTTGTGTCGCCTTCTTATACGATGCCGGCTAAGGCAGACAAATGTGTCGGCTCAGAGGGGACGTCGGTATGTCGACCAGCAGCTGGGAGGGAGTCGAATCCGAGCTCGCTCAGCATTTGCTCGACTCCAATAATCGGAGCCTTCGATCGTACGAATCGATGCCGGAATGGATCGAGGAACACGCGCATATCGAGCAGGCGATTGCCGAGGGCGGGTACGGGCACCGGCAAATTTACGAGCTCGTCCAGAATGGCGCCGATGCCATGGTCTATGGATCCGGAGGCCGGATCGAGGTCATTCTGACCGAATCACGCCTTTACTGCGCCAACGAAGGCGCCCCGATCGACAAACCGGGACTCGGCGCGCTGCTCGGTTCGAACATGTCCAGAAAGCGCGGCGATGAGATCGGCCGGTTTGGTCTCGGATTCAAGTCCGTTCTTGCGGTGACAGAAAGACCGGAGTTCTTTTCGAGACCCATCAGCCTGCGCTTTAGCGCTGACTTTTCCCGGGCACAGATTCTGGGTCGAATCCCAGAGGCAAGAGATCTACCTCTGCCGATCCTGCGGCTCGGTGAGCCCCTCGATCCACTTGTCGAAGCAGCCTCCGACCCCGTGCTCGAATCGCTCATGACCTGGGCTGTCACGGTTGTGCGTCTCCAACGGGACGACCACCGCGACACCTCCTGGCTCGCCGACGACCTTGCAGGCTTTCCCGCAGAGTTCCTCCTCTTCGCCCGCCATGTCAGTGAGCTGGTACTCGATGACCGGGTCGCCGGGAGGAAACGGCTGATCCACGTACAGCGAGGCGGCGAAGAGGTCCGGCTCATCGAAGGTGCCAACGATCAGCTGTGGCGGGTGTTCCGCAAGGTCGTCGAGCCCACCCCCGAGGCCCGCCAGGACGCCGGCGCACGGGCCGAACGCGACCGGCTGCCGATCGACTGGGCAGTCCCCCTGTCCGGACCGACCACGGTCGGGAAGTTCTGGGCATTCTTCCCGACGACATTCGAGACCACGCTGTCAGGAATCCTCAACGCCCCATGGAAGACGAACCCGGATCGCGAAAACCTCCTGGTCGGTCCGTTCAACGAGTACCTGCTGGATGAAGCGGCCGAACTGGTGGTATCCAACCTCCACAACGTATCCTCCGCCGCTGACCCTGCCAAACACCTCGACAGGATGCCCGCTCGAGGCAGAGAAGCGCGCGGGTGGGCCGACCGCAGGATCACAGAACGCGTGTACGAGCTCGCCGCGGTACGCGAGTCCCTTCCGGATCAGCGCGGCCAGCTGGCCCTGCCCCGGACTCTGCGGATTCACCCCGACCACGTACCCGCAGAGGCGGTCCAGCAATGGTGCTCGTACGATTTCCGGCCGCACCTGTGGGTGCACTCGGCCGCCGACAGCCGGGAGCGGCGTCCGCGGGTAGAACGCCTCCTCGAAGCAAGCAGGGCGGGAACAGAGGATCCCGTACCCGCCGTCGCCAGCTACGCGGAGTGGCTCGAGGCACTCGCGGCACCCGCCACCGCTGAAGCATCTGCAGCCGCGTTAACGGTTGCCGAACTGCTCAAGAAGCAGCTTTCACCGTTCGACTTCGACGAAGTAAGGCGCTCACGCATCGTGCTGACATCTTCGGGCGGCCTCGTGGCGCCCGACCAGAGCCGCCTGTTCATCGGAGGAAGGCCCGCCACCGAATCCTCTGCGCAGGTGGACAACCGATTGATCGACGGATCATTTGTCGAGCGAGTCCTGCGTGAGACGTTCGGCTTGAAGGATGTCGACCGATCTGCGGAGTTGAGCACATACATCGCCACCGGAACCGAGGATCCCGACTACTGGGCGACGGTCTGGCGGCTTGCCGCCGATATCCCGGTCGATCAGGCCGCTGAGGCACTTCGCCGCCGGTACCACCTAGTCGGCGAGGTCCGGGTTCGCACCCTGGAGGGCACCTTCGAACCACTCCGCAATGTGCTGCTCTCCGGTGCGATCCTGGACGCCAGCGGGTCCGATCCGAGTTTCACTATCGATGAGAAGTGGCACTCAAGCACACTCGAACTACTACGCGAGTTAGGGGCTTCGGAGCTTCCCCATCCCGACCGATCCACGTTCGACGGCGGCCCAGCGGGCTGGTATGACGCCTATCTCGATTTCGTCAGAGAAGAACTTCGCGCTGCTGGCCAGGGCACCGGAGCAGAGCAGGACATCGAGTCTGACCATTCGAGCATCCCAAGTCATCTTGAGGTACTTCCCCACCTCGCTCCCGAGGCACGGTCGCGCCTAACGACCGCGTACCTGCGAATTCAACCGGACCAACATTTTTGGGCCTGGCGTCGTCCTGGCCGTCAGCACGAACCTGTCTTCGTCGTATCGCCGGCGATCTGGATGCTTCAACAGAGCGGGATGATTCCGACTTCACAAGGACTGAGACCTGTTCCTGAGGCAGTCTCGGCGAAGCTTTCCAAATACCAGCGGATTCTTCCCGTCAGCCGCCTGTCACCCGAAGCCACGGGAGCGCTTGCTCTGCCCGACCGGGTCGAGGAGTGCTCGAGCACCCTTCTCTACTCGGCGGTCGACCTCCTCACCGAGGAGACGGACGATGACCTGATCGGCAGCTTCGTTTCCCGTGTTTCCGCACTGCTTCCACCTCCGCAGAACCTGCGGTGTCGCGTCGGATCGCGTCATGAGAATCGGCCGCCAACCGAGATCACCGCAATCTCCAATCCGGATGTCTACCAGCAGCTCCGAGCCGTCGAGAGCCCGATCATCCTGGCTCCGACCGCGGAGGACGCAGACCGCCTTGTTGAACACTGGCAACTACGCCCAGAAGGTGACCTGATCACAGCAGAGATCACCTTCCAGCTCTGCGCACCCGAGACACTCCTCATCGAGGAGTTCCCCGGGTTGCGGCTGATCCCAGCAATGGCGGATTACAGGGCGGTCCCCCTCATGCGATGCACCGAACTGACAAGAACCATCCGCGCCGCCGAAGGACAAACCTCTAAGCCCATCGACAAGGCCTTCGCCGACAACCGAATCTACTGGCGCGTCAGTGACGTCCTCGACCCCAACGGCGAAGACGACGCGCTTCTGTCGTTCGTATCGGACGAACTCGGCCTAGGTCTCACCGATCAGCAGATAACCGCGCTGCTGCAAAACCAGAAGGATGAGGCTCAGCGCCGACTGATCGAAAGGATTCGCGAGCAGCCTGACGATCAGAGTCGTCTACTCGAGTGTCTCGGCGCGGAAGGGCTCCGCCGATACGTGCCTGCTGCTCTGGTGAGCGCAGTCGAAGAGCAGGGACATACCGTCGACGATCGAATGCTCGCCGAGATGGCACTCGCCGTACACGGCGTCGACGTCCTGCGCGAGGCCAAGGACGACCTCGAGCTTCGCGGACTGGCCGCGCCGGTTCAATGGGCAGGCCAGCACCGCGCACAAGAGTTCGTGCGGGAACTCGGATTCGGGCGTGAGTTTGCCGGCTTTCCGGAGGACAGACTCGAGCAGGTCTACGAAATCGCCGGCCCGGTGGAGCTGAAACCCCTTCACGACTTCCAGGAAACCGTGCGAGACAGGTTACGAGACCTCCTGCGAACCACGCAGAAGTCCAAGCGCGCGATGTTGTCTCTACCAACAGGAGCAGGCAAGACCAGAGTTGCTGTGCAAAGCCTCGTCGAACACTTTCGCGACGACGAGATCGACGGCCCCGTTCTGTGGATTGCGCAGAGCGAGGAACTGTGTGAGCAGGCCGTACAAGCGTGGGCTGAGGTATGGCGCGCGATGGGACCGCCCAAGACATTGTGTATAAGTCGGCTTTGGGATGCCAACAGTGCCGAACCGTCACCTAGTCAGCCACATGTCGTCGTGGCGACGATCCAGAAGCTTGAACAGTCCGTCATTGGGAAAGAGCCTTACGAGTGGCTGTCACAGGCAGCCGTTGTCGTCGTCGACGAGGCCCACAGAGGTGCAACAACCCCAACCACCACCCGGCTTTTCCGGTGGTTGGGACTCGATCTACGTTCCGGCGACCGCTGTCCCCTTGTCGGCCTAACCGCAACCCCATTCATCGGCTCCAGCAAGGACCAGACCGAGATCCTTGTCCGGCGGTACGGCGGCAAGAGGCTTGATGCCGGGTTGTTCCCCTCCGACAACACAGAACAGTTGATCGCACTGCTTCAAGAGCGCCGAATTCTCGCGCGCGCGAAGCATACGCAGATCAGCGGTGTCGAGATAGTCCTTGACGATCGTCAACTCGACGCGTTGGAGAAGTTTCAGAAACTGCCCAAGTCTGTCGAAACGGAGCTGGGCCTGAACGCATCTCGGAACACCGAACTGATCAATTCGATCAAAGGGCAACCGGACGACTGGCAGATCCTGGTCTTCGCAACATCGGTGGAGAACGCGCAGACACTCGCCGCCCTGCTTCGACTCGAAGGCATATCGGCGGCGGCTATCACCGCTGAGACTCGACCGGGGGTTCGCCGACACTACATCCAGCAATTCAAGGAGCGGAAGATTCGGGTACTGACGAATTACGGCACTCTGACAACGGGATTCGACGCACCGGAAGTCCGTGCTGTCTATGTCGCGAGACCCACTTACAGCCCGAACCTTTATCTCCAGATGATCGGCCGCGGACTACGCGGGCCGGCCAACGGCGGCACCGAGGAATGCCTGATCGTCGATGTCGAGGACAACATACAGATGTACGGCGGGAAGCTCGCCTTCACAGATTTCGAGTTCCTTTGGGAATGAACGAGGAACTAAATCGTCGGGAGACTCTGACATTTGATCAACGAGCGGTTGTCGAGCGCCCACTAGAGTCCCGAACGATCGTCGTCGCGGGTCCGGGCACAGGCAAAACGCACACTCTTGTCGCTCGGATCGAGAACCTGATCGAGAGTGAATCGGAGATCGCCGCCCAGGAGGTGTTGTCTCTTAGTTTCTCGCGTGCTGCAGTCGCTGAGCTTCGCCGTCGAGTCGCAGCACTGTCGACGCGCGGATCCCGAGTACGCAGCGCTACATTCGACTCTTTCGCCACAAGACTGCTGGAAACCACCCGCGGCTCGGCACTCGCCGAACTCGACTACGACCAACGAATTATGAGCGCGACCGAGCTCATCCAGGGACGCGGGATCGGCGACTTCATGACGATCCGCCATATCCTGGTTGATGAGGCGCAGGATCTCACGGGTATTCGCGCTGACTTCGTATTGAAGCTTCTCGAGGTGGCAGACTGCGGCTTCACCATCTTCGTCGACCAAGCGCAGGCAATCTATGACTTCGCCTCGGGGGAGTTCGAGAATTCACCTTCGTTCGTCGAGCGAGTGGAGGCAGTCTATACGAGTGGAGTCGAAACCCGAACCCTCTCTTCGAACTTCCGGACGACTGATCCGCAGTTACTCACGATCGCCGGGTTGGGAGAGCTGATCCGAAATTCGGAAGCGAAACGCGAGGATGTTGCGGAAAAGTTCCGTAGGGAAATGCAGAAGCTTCCCGCCGCCGGTTCGGTCGACGGTGCTGCTCAGCTCCTGTGTGTGGCCAACGATACGGCCGTGCTGACGCGCCGGAACAACGAAGCGCTCGCGGTCTCAGCAGCGCTGTACAACGCAGGGGTGAAGCATCAGTTTCGTCGGCGGGCCGATGATCCCGTCGTCGGCTCCTGGCTGAGCCGCCTAAGCAGCCGAATAGCCTCAACCCGCCTGACACGGGCTGATTTGGAAGAGGATGAGTCGATCCTCCCGTGGCCGGCGCAGGTGACGTGGGGGGCTCTTTCACGAGTATCACCTCCTCGAAGAGGGGCAATAAATCTCGAAGCAGTCGCAGACCGGCTCGCCTTGAATATGCCTCCCGACGAACTCATCGATACGAACACCGGCGAAGTCGTTGTCTCGAGTATCCACCGATCGAAGGGGCTTGAGTTCACCACTGTCTTGTTGATCCCCTTCGAGATCCCCGAGGACGATTGGTTGCAGGAGGCACGGATCCTCTACGTAGGGTTGACCCGGGCCAAACAGAATCTGATGGCCCTGCAACCCGTCGATGATCGACGATGGAGCTTCCTCCAAGGGGCGAACCGATGGCGCCGCATCGGGTTCGCGGGCAAACGGACCTACACCACGGGAATCGAGGTCACCGGTTCTGATGCCTTCAGCTTCGACGCCACAGGCGTCCTCAGGCCGCAGCGCGACCCTGCCGAGTTGATCGACTACCTGCACACCGAAGTGCACGCCGGGGATACTGTGACTTTGATCCGCCGTGTCACCGACGCAGTGTACGACGTCCTACATGAGGGCAACTGGGTGGCGGTTACGACACCCGGTTTCGGCGAGCTCGTCAACAACCGGCTGGGTCTTAAGAATCCACCCGCTCGGATCGACGGTTGCCGGGTCGAGACCCTCTCCACGGTAGCTCTGTCCACGCAAGCCGCAGAGCTGCTAGGCGTCTCGACACGACTTGTGCCGAATTGTCGGATACAGGGTGTAGGAACATGGTGACGTTACTGAGATGCGAGGGTACAGATGACAAGCCTGGACGGGAAGTACGCGTTTCGCGAGGAGTTGTCGCGGTTACTCATCGAGGACCTCGTCGGTCCCGCTGGCGGCCCCGAGGAGGTCCTCGACGATGCCCCCATCACCCGATACGTCGCAGGAATTCTGTACCCAGCGGGCGGCGGCTGGAACACCGCAGGTATGGCAGACGATGCCGAGAATGTCGATGAAGCCGACGGATACGACGAAGTCGTAAACCCAGACCCTGCAGTGGCTATGGCGAATGTTCGCAACCCGGCCTCAATGGGCTTGAGTTTCTCTGTTCGGGCGGATTGCAGCAGGATCCGGGTATCCGTGGAAGCCGCTCGCTACACTCCTCTTCCAACTGAGGCCGGCGAAGAGAACCCCCGCTGGAAGCGAGTGCCGCTCTCTATCGAGCCCTTGATAATCGATGTATCGCAACCGCAGATCGGCATGAGGTTACCCGTCGGCGATGGACTCAGTCTCTTTGTCCGTATTCGTCCGACCGACCACTCCGGCGCTAACCCGGTTACCTTAATACTGATCAACGAGCGCAAAGCCACAGGCATGGGAGAGCGTGACGCCGACGCCATCTTCCAGCCGAAACTCACCGTGTCAGCGGCGGACGGCGCTGAGGGCGTGTTCGTAGAACGGACACCGGCACCAGCAGCCGGCCTCGAGGACGAAGAGGTGCTGTCAAACGAACTGTTGTTCAGCCATGTTCCAAACCTCGCGGTGGGCCACGGATGTTCGGTGACCTGGCAGCGTAACTCCTCAGGGACTGCGGACGAGCTTGAAACAACATTCACACCGAGTTACGACCTCCCCCTAGCCGACTCAAACCCTGACATCGATATCCCTGCACTCGACATGCGGACACTGGCAGCCTCCAGACGAGAGGACGTCGTTAACGGGTTACGCCAACTGGTAGCTGGATATCGCGCGTGGATCTCGCAGATCGAGATCCACGCCCAATCGCTGCGGGGCACACGGGCCGACACTGCGACCCGTCACGTAACTGCCTGCCGAGATGCCGCACACCGCATTGATAAGGGTATTGACCTACTCGAGTCATCAGACGATGCATTCCTCGCATTTCAGCTGATGAACTCAGCGATGGTGGAACAACGTATACGCAGCGAACGGATTCTTGCCGGGCGAACCGAGTTGCAACCCGACCAGATCCCCGCACGGTGGCGCCCTTTCCAGTTGGCTTTCGTGTTGTTGTGCGTCAGGGGCATCGCTGACCAGACGGACCCAGACCGCGAAACCACCGATCTTCTCTGGTTTCCCACGGGCGGCGGTAAGACCGAGGCCTACCTCGGTCTTATCGCATTCACCATCTTCCTGCGCCGCATCACCGGCCGCGGCGCCGGAGTTACAACCTTGATGCGTTATACGTTGCGACTGCTCACGATTCAACAGTTTGAGCGAGCGACTCTCTTGATCTGCTGCTGCGAGCGCATCCGTCGGGATCGTAGTGATCTCGGTCGCGACGAAATCTCCATCGGACTGTACGTGGGCAGGAGCGCAACTCCACTCACACGCAGGGACGCGGATGCAGCACTCAAGAAACTCCGGAATAAGCCGACAGCCGTACCCAAAGAGGGAAACCCGGTTCAATTCCGCAGTTGCCCGTGGTGCGGCACAGCCCTTGATCCCACCAAGTACTGGATCGGCAATGCACCCGCCCGTCTCAACATCACCTGCGGGAATGAGGCGTGTGACTTCAGCAAGCATCTTCCCGCCTATCTGGTCGATGAAGATGTCTACGACTATCGTCCTTCCCTGATAATCGGCACTGTCGATAAGTTCGCCGGTCTTCCATGGCGCGCGAAGGCGAGCGCTCTGTTCAATCGTGACAAAGCAGGACAACCCGGCATTGACCTGATCATTCAGGACGAACTCCACCTGATCTCAGGCCCTCTGGGAACTCTCACCGGTCTGTACGAAACGGTCATAGACCACCTCGCCGGGCGCGACGGAGTACGGCCGAAGGTGATCGCATCAACAGCCACCATCCGACGCGCACAAGCACAGGGAGCATCGCTCTTCGACCGCCAGGTGAGACAGTTTCCTCCGCCAGGAATCGACTCTCGGGACTCGTATTTCGCGGTTGAAGCGGACCCCACCAGAAAGGGGAATCGTCGCTACATCGGTGTGATGTCCCCCGGCAAGAGTCAGACGACACTCCTTGTGCGTGTCTATGCCGCTCTCCTGCAGTACGCCAACGTGATTCCAGGAGAGCCCGCTGATCGAGATCCATACTGGACCCTGGTCGGTTACTTCAACAGCCTGAGGGTGCTCGCCGGCGCGAGAATGCAGGTGCAAGACGACGTCGAAGAGCGAATCGACCTTCTCGCGGACGATGAGGCCACGCGACGAATTCTCAATGACCCCATCGAACTGACCAGCCGCGCAAGCTCTGTCGACATCCCGGGCTACCTGAAACGGATGCGACTCGCCTATCCGGACCCGAATGCCTTGAGCGTCATTCTTGCAACGAACATGATCTCAGTGGGTGTGGACATCGACAGGCTCGGTTTGATGACAATGATGGGCCAGCCCCAGTCGACGTCGGAATACATTCAGTCAACAAGCCGGGTCGGCCGGCAACATCCCGGCCTGGTTGTAACGATCTACAACGCCGCGCGGTCACGCGACCGGTCTCATTACGAGAGCTTCCTCCCCTATCACTCGGCTCTCTACCGCGAAGTGGAATCGACAAGCGTGACACCGTTCAGCCCTCGCGCACGCGACCGCGGACTGCACGCCGTACTGGTTGCGTTGGTGCGACACACGGTACCGGGTCTCCATCAGAACAACGATGCGGCGAATATCGCTGCCCACAAGGCCGAGGTCGAACAACTCCGTGACCTGATTCTCGAACGCGTAAGGCACATCGACGTCGCTGAAGTCGAACCCACTCGCGCTGAGCTAAACCAGTTCATCTCGATGTGGCTGCGGCGTGCTTGCGAGGAGCAGAAACTGGTCTACGCCAACCGCGAACACCCGGAGCATGCACTTCTGATAGAGGCTGCGGAGGACACTGAGAATCTTCCGGACGTTATGCCGACGTTGTGGAGCCTTCGTGACGTCGACCGGACATCCAACCTGTACTTGACGAGGGCATAATGGCAAGAGCGCTTGGAGAAGTCCGCCGTAGCCAGCTGGTGACTACATATGGCGTCGGAGCGATCATCGCGATCGAAGACGAGTCCTTCATGATCCAGGGCCTTGATCAATGGGACGGCGCAAACCAGGAACTCTGGATACACGAGCCGAGACTTGAACGCCTTTGCGGCGTTAGACATTTTGTGCTCCCTGCCGCATCCGGCGACGAGAAGAACGATGACATTCCCGCGACGAGGTTCCCTCGTTGGTACTCCTGCTCGGCATGCGGAGAGCTCGATCATCACCGTCATCTGGCCGCTTCCCCAGACAGCAACGAATGCGCCGACTGCGGTGCTGCCCTGGTCCCATCGCGATTCGTCATGGTCTGCGAAGGGGGACATATCGATGACTTCCCGTACAAGGAATGGGTCCACGGTCGCGCTGGCGCGAAGAACGGAACGCACCGCCTTCGGGTCAGAACCCTCGGTTTGACGGCATCGCTCCGCGACATCGTTGTCAGTTGCTCGTGCGGGGAGAGTCGCTCCATGGAAGGGGCGTTCCGGCGCAGTGCCCTCAAAGACGTCACATGGTGTACCGCTAATCAGCCCTGGCTGGGGCGCCATGACCCCGATGGCTGTACCCGCGCCCCACGCGTCCTGCAACGTGGTGCCTCAAACGTCTGGTTCTCGATTGTCGAGTCGGCGATCTCCATCCCCCGTGGTCTGAAGACGCGTTCAAGGCCCTGAACCGGTATTGGGAGGCAATCAAACATGTACCCGAGGACGCACTGCCGAGTGTTCTCAGCGGAATGCAACTCGATCAGCTAAGCGGCTACAGCTTGGAGGAACTGGTCGAAGCGGTACAGGAGCGCAGGAACGCCGAGCAGACTGACACCGACCTCGACCCCTCGATCATCAAGAAGCAGGAGTACCTGGCGCTCACCCGCGGAAGAGCACCGAGATCCGCCAAACAGGACTTCGTTTGTGTCCCCGCCGCAGGTATCAGTGCCCCCGTTGAGGAGATATTCAGTTCCGTCATGGTGGTCAAGCGCCTACGCGAGGTGCGTGTCCTGACGTCTTTCACACGTGTGCGTGAACCGGAACCTTCAGACCTCAAGGAACGACTCTCACCGCTTGCACGCGAGTCACTGCCGTGGCTGCCCGCGATTGAGGTGATGGGAGAGGGGATATTCCTGGAGATCGCGCCTACGCGGCTCGCTGCGTGGGAGACGCAGGAGAACGTCCAACTCAGGGCTGACGTGTTGAAAAGCAATGCGCGTAATCGCGAGCAGGGAAAGTCCTCGGTGTTGTCCGACCGGATAAGCCCACGACTACTATTGACCCACACGCTCGCTCATCTGCTCATCAATCAGTGGTCGCTCGACTGTGGCTACCCTGCTGCATCCCTTCGCGAGCGCTTGTACGTGACCGACGAATACGCCGGGCTTCTGATCTACACCGCTACCAGCGATTCCGCCGGCTCCCTCGGCGGCCTGATCAGTCAGGCCAATCCCGATCGACTCGAGCCGTCGTTGCGGAATGCGCTGGCCACAGCAACATGGTGTTCGTCGGATCCTCTGTGCATAGAATCCGATCCGGGCGGCACTGACGCGCTCAACCTTGCGGCGTGCCATTGCTGCACGCTGCTTCCAGAGACCAGCTGCGAGGAGATGAATCTCCTACTGGACCGCGCGACAGTCGTGGGCATCCCGGATCGATTCGAAGGGTTCTTGCAGAACTGGGCCGGTTAGCGCGTTCTTCTACGCTGCTTCACCGCGGCCAAGACCCGCTGGGCGCTCGGCCCGGGGCGAACTCCAGCACATCTTCGACACGGTTACGCAACCGCGCCACCCTGTCCCCGAGGGTAGTTCTGCATGGTACAGATTGCTCACGCTGCTCTACACGCCGCAACCACTCCGTGACTAACCGAGATGACGGTTGAGAAGCTCCGCCAGCCACCGGTAGTCAGATTCGGTTCCGGTGTCGCCAGGGTCAGTCTCGTCCCAAGCGAGTAGAGCTTGTTCCAGGAACCGCACCGGAACTCGAGCATCACTCTCGAGGGACTCGACGAGATGCCCAGCCGCGTCAGAGATCAGCATCGACAATCTACGGACAAGGCCACGGTCCGCATATGCGCGTTGGGCCGCAGTCTGAGCCGCCGCGTTGAGTCCGGCTGAAATCCGGAGCAGATCGGTCGTCGAGAGTCGGATGTCGGTAGCAGGTGGTACTGGGCGCTGGCCCGTGACCCTACCCCCATCCCCAAGGGCAGTGGAGAAACGCCTGCGCCGTGGGGGCATCTCCGTTCCGGCAATTGCCGGCGAGACCTTCGCATTCGGGAACTCGGTGAAATCGATTCCTTCCAGCAGATAGTCGGGGTCGGCGTTGAAGAAGAATGCCAATGCCTCAGACGTCCGCCGTCGGGGCGGTGGACCGGCGCCCTGCCTCAATCGGGCTATCGAATTGGCATGGACTGGAATGCCATCGGCTTGCAGTGCAGTGGCAACATCCTCCTCTGTGAGCTGCTCTCCGAGGTCAGAAATCGCCAACTCGAATAGGCGATTGAGCCGAGCAGCGTACTCCGTTGCGCCGGACCACGCGGCAACCCGATTCACGGGAGGATCCGTGTAGGTTCCCGGTAACACCTGGCTTTCTGCTTCATCCTCGTTGAACGGTGCAGGCTGCACATATTTGGATGATCTCGTCCATCCACGAAACGTCAGAGTGACCTGAGGAACGGCCACGTGATCCACCTGTGGCAAACGAGCCAGAAGCGCACAGACGAACGCTGACCGTTTCACGTTGAGATCGTCGAGAAGCTGCCTCTGCGTCAGGCTTCCGTTCTGTCGCAGGTAATCCCAAGCAGTGGTGATCATCCAGCCCGGAATCAGTTGCGGACCCGTCCCTCTGAGATCCGATCTTCTAGTCGCAACGCGTATACCCGATGCTTCGATCGAGACAATCCGATTCGGCTGCGCTGTGCCAAGCGTCCGAATGACATCGCCGACCATGACCGACTCTCGGATCAGCCGCAGAAGGTCGCCGTCGATGGGTGCACTGCGATCCACAACTAAAGGCTTTTCAGACTCGACACGCACGGCCTCGCGGTTGCTTCTTGCACGCGTGGTTGCAGCCTCTGCCGTCCCATCCAAGTCAGTCTGTTCAGAATGTGACCCCAGCCGCTTGAGAATCCTAGTGAGCCATCTTGGAATCGGAACACCTGCGCTTCTATAAGCCGCGACCATCTCAGCACTCCCCTCTGGGGTCTCCCAGGGCAGAGTGTCCGGTACGTCTGGCCCGTTCCATGCAGGGACAACGATGGCACCGTGCGCACGGGTGTGGAAATGATGTCCCGGCGGATAGCGTGTGCCATTGTTGATTTCGTTAGCCACCCTGCAAGCTTCCGCCTCTGACTCGTAGAATCCAACGATCACCCCCTCCGCGTACCGAGCAGCGGCCGATCCGTTGTAGTCGCGGACACGGACATCCACAGCAAAGCCACGTCCCGACTTGAAGCTCAATCCCCGCGAGTTGTACGGAACGGTGGGGTCGTTGTTCCTCGCTTTCGCATAGACTCGAACCACCAATCACCCCTTAGCAGTTCACAGTTTGATCGCCGCTCTGCGCTGCTCCTACGCCGCCTCGAGGGCTAGAGAGCCAAACGCCACCCACGACCGACCGCACCGCGTTTCAATATCGTCGGGGTCAGTTGCCGGACCATCCACATCCCCTTGTCAACAATCCTGCGCCGCAGGTTATCGCGCAGTCCGCCAGAGGGTCCAGTGATCCCACGAACTCAAAGGAGCACCAGCGACGGCTGATCAACCGGGGCCCGCCCCGCAAACCAGAGGACCAGCAATGTGTCAGCGAGCCACCGAGAGCTTGCAAGTAACGGGCACGCCACAGTGATGGATGTGACTTTGAGGCGATGTAACAATCAACGATACGGGCGCAGGACAGTGTCATCGGTCGCGGTGGCAGATGCATAAAGGACACCTTCAGCCAGATGCAACCGTGCCGTCAGTCCAAGTACAATCTCGTTTCAATCAGAGACTGGATGGGTGCGCGGATGCAGAAGCCTATGCCCGACATCGCCTGGCACTCAGAGACGACGGCCTCTGCGCCGCGCCTAGCGTTCGTGCACGACATCCTGCGGTACGCACAGGGCGCCAACCAAAGCGATGTCGACATCGACGGCTTCGTCAACTATCACTGGCTGACCAGCCCTGAACATCTGGGGCGAAACAAGGTCATGCTGGAGGCAGGCATCAATGCACCAGCAGAAGTGACAGGCCCCGACGGGCCCAGACGGCCGTTGATCGCGATTCGGTCGAGTCCGTGGAAGGCCGGTCATGAGACCAATCCGTGGCACGACGAGTTCGATCTCGACCATGGCCACGTCCGATATTTCGGTGATCACAAGCCGTCCACGGTCGGGTTGCCGGGCGCAACGCAGGGTAACCGCCTGTTACTCGACGCGGCCCGGTTACACGCGGGAACGACCCGAGAAGAGCGGCTTCTAGCGCCGCCGCTACTCATCTTCAGGGCGGTCACCGTGCACCGAGACGGGAAGGCAGTGGTGAAGGGCCACGTGGAGTTCTGCGGTGCCGCCCTGATCGAGCGGCTGGAGCATGTCGTCCAACGCGATCCGGAGACCGGACGCAGCTTTCCCAATCTCTCGGTCGACCTCGCTGTCATATCCGGCGGGGAAGCCGATGGCATCGATTTCCGCTGGGTGGACGACCGACGGAATCCCGAGCTCACAGCTGAGGAGGCCCTCCGTTACGCACCGCCGACCTGGGCACGCTGGGTCAAGCAGGGCCGTATCGCCATTCCCGGGATCCGCCGGCGCGTTCTCGCAAGCTCAGTCCGCTCGAGCAAAGAGCAGCAGCCCGAAGAGGGCTCTGCCGATGCAGACGTCCTGCAGACCTTGTACCAGTTCTACGACGGACGGAAGCATGCATTCGAACTGTTGGCAGCCCGTGTCGCCGCCGAGGTCTTCCGCGAGTCCGGAGCCCGCTATAAGGAGGGGTGGCTGTCCCGTTCGTCGGGTGACGGCGGGGTTGACTTCATCGGTCGTCTCGATGTCGGCCCGCTGAACGGGAGCACCCCGGTGGTCGTCCTCGGGCAGGCGAAGTGCATTCAGCCGACCTCGTCCATCTCTCCGGAGCAGGTTGCCCGCGTGGTGGCGCGCCTGCGACGGGGGTGGATCGGCGTGTACGTAACAACCGGTTCGTTCTCACGCCAGGCCCAGGTGGAGATCATCGACGACCAGTACCCGGTGGTCCTTATCTCCGGCGGAACCCTTGCCTCCACTGTTCGGCGGATGGTGCAGGCGAACTACGGTGGCGACATCAATGCCCTGCTGACATCAACGGTCGACGAGTACAAAGAGGCGGTGACGCACCGCCGCCCAGAAGAGGTCATCTCCACCTAGCGGCGAAAGGCCCCCCACCCGGTGGCGCGGGGTGCGGCGCCCTACGTCGAGCCTCGACGTTCATCGACGATCGACTTGACGCGCTTGGCCGCCTCGACCGGGTCCTCGTGCTCCCATATCCGGACACTCAGCCAACCGGCCTCCGCGAGTCGCCGGTCGGTGTCCCTGTCGCGCAGTCTGTTGCCCTCCACCTTGTCCGCCCAGAACTGGGCGTTGGTCGCGGCAACGGTGTGGTGTTCGGGACAGCCGTGCCAGAAGCATCCGTCCAGAAAAACGGCGACCCTGGCCCTGGTGAACACGAGGTCGGCCGTCCGTCGCACCTGCTTGAGCGGTCGAACGCCCACCCGGTAGCGCAGGCCCAGAGCGTGGACGGCGGACCGGAGAGCAAGTTCCGGTTTGGTGTCCCGGCCCTTGTTCGCCTGCATGCAGGTGCGGACCCCAGGTGAGGACGCCCACGACTCGGCCACAGATGCAGGATAGAAACGGCGCGCCGATGCCGTCTTGTCAGTGGCTGTGAATAGCATCGTCTCGTGACGAAACCCCTGACGATGATCGACCTCTTCGCAGGTTGCGGGGGTATGACCGCGGGCTTCAAGGCTCACGGCTTCGATCCCGTGCTGGCCGTCGAGTGGAATCTGCACGCCGCCGCAACCTACGCAGCCAACTTCGGCGAGGACCACACCTTCTGGGGTGACATCAGCGACGCCCTGAAAGGCGAGATCCCCGAGGCCGACGTGGTCATCGGGGGCCCGCCCTGCCAGGGCTTTTCCAACCTCGGCAGCAAAGACGTCAACGACCCCCGCAACAAGCTGTGGAAGCGATACCTGGAGGTCGTGGAGCGCGCGAACCCCAAGGTCTTCGTCATCGAGAATGTCGACCAATTCCGGCGGAGTCCGGAATTCCAGCTCCTCCTGGACGAGGCAGACGGCGGGATGCTCAGCGGATACACGCTGACGCACGGTGTGCTTCTTGCGGCGGACTACGGCGTCGCGCAGCGCCGGCCGCGCACGATCGTCATCGGATCACGTGTCGGTGAGATTGACCTGCCCAAGCCCACCCACGCCAAGGTCCCGCACAGCGACCTGAAGCCGTGGGTCACCGTCCGTGAACGCATAGGAAAGCTACCGGAGCGCCCCTCGACCACCTCCCTGCCGGAGGCCCAGACCACCTTCTTCGGTCAGACGGTCCCCGGGACGTTCAAGTGGCTCGACCTGCACTTCGGCCGCAACCCCCGGGAGCTGTCGCTCAGGAGGTACGACTGCATTCCCCCGGGAGGCGGCCGGTTCGACCTGCCGGATGAGTTGCTGCCGAACTGCTGGCGCAACAAACCTTCAGGTACCACCGACGTCATGGGCCGCATGCGGTGGGACGCTCCGTCACTCACGATCCGGACAGAGTTCTTCAAACCCGAGAAGGGCCAGTACCTACACCCGCAGTGGGATCCCCGCTACCCCTCCAAGAGGGTGAACCGCGTCATCACCCACCTGGAAGCCGCACAACTGCAGGACTTCCCGGAGACCTTCGCCTGGTGCGGTTCGAAGATCGAGATCGCGAAACAGATCGGCAATGCCGTGCCGGTGGGACTCGCAGCCGCCGTCGCGCGCCACATCCGCGAAGCACTCAGCTGAGGACGAGATCGTCCGCGAGGCTGGAGTAGGGCTTCAGCCGCTTCTGCTTGAGCATCTCGGTCCACGCTGTGCGCTGATCTCGGTACAGTCCGCGGTCGTCGCACAGCACCGACACCGCCATATCCAGTTCGTCGAAAAGCAGGTGATAGACGGCGTCGATCTCGCCGGTTCCCCGAGCGATGGAGAGCAGGCGAGACGGCAGGGGCTCCGCGGTGACCAGGACGAGATGGGGACACCGTCCCCTCCGGTTCCTTACTAGGGTCGCGAACTCGTGGCGGACGTTCTGCACACGGTCCGACCTGATCGTCCACTTGCTGGAGATCGCGGCGTGCAGGAACGGTGGTTCGAACAGATTGGCTGAATTCTCCACGCCGACATACACATCAGTTTTCACCTGGTAGTCGCCGGCGAAGGTTGATCGCAGTACCGGAGTGGCCTCGAGGAGTTCCTGCAGGTCGTTGAGATGCGTGAACTGGGCGTAGTTCGCGACTGTTCCTGTCCGTGTCACAAGCCACGTCCGATCAGGATCTCTGGCTCGTAGTTGTGTCGCGAGATCGGCCTCAATGGCTCGTTCGAGCGCTGTCCCGCTTGCGGTTTGCGCGGAGTCGTCGTCCAGACTGTCGGCACGGACTCGGCTCTTCGGCACTCCAAGCGTTTCATAGGCGTACCCAGCCAGGTGCAGGCTCGCTCTGCTGCCCACGTCGGCGAGGTTGGGTGCGGCGTCCTCGCCGAACAACTCCTCACATACTCGACGACTCTTGGCCGTTGCACGCTTCCACGCCAGCAGCTGCTCCACCCAGGCGGGACTGTCCACCATGTTCCTACCGTAACGACTCAGTGCTCCGGCCCGCCGACAGGCACACTCGACTGGAGTGCACGCCGGATCAATAAGATCGTTCGCCGGACCGACTGCGTCCCCGCATTTCATTCGAGTTGCGTCCCTGGAGGTTTGCGCGCGCAATCAGGCCCGGTGCGGGCAAGCCCGGCTCTATGGTGAAAGGTGCGTCTGATCCATATGCAGGAGATTCATGAGCACGTCCGATCAAACCACCACTTCTCTCATCTCGGCTCTGTCTGAAGCCGGGATCCCCGCCGAGAATCACGAGTTCATCCGCGCTATGACCGACACCGTAGGAATCGTCAGCTACCGTGTCGTGCACCATGTGGGGAAGAGCTACGTGGTCGCCCAGCGGCGGGACGGCCAACGTGACCTTCACATCGAGTGGGGCGCAACAAACGGCTTCACTTCTGAAGACGAGACGATTCGCGTAGCACCCGATGCGGTCGGTCGAGGGCTCAACTCCCGAAACGGGACCTGGTTTGTCCTGCATCCACTCAATAAGGCCCGGGTCGGCACGGAGCGGTCCCGGAGTGTTCGTCGGTCGCCGACTCGTTGCAGTTGCGGCATGGAGTTGTCCCTGACCGGCGTCTGCAGCACTTGTGATTAGACGACATGTGCACTCGGGCCTTGACGGTCCGCAGTGACGACATCCAGTAGGTTCGGTAACGCTTGGTGCCGAATCCATGAAGTGCGCGCATCAGGCTGACCGAGGGGGATCAACCGTGACTGCCGTTACATACCAAGGGGAAGTCAGTCTCTCCGACCGACGTCGAATGGTCCGACGCCTGCGCAGTTTCATGAGCGCTGACGAAGCACGCGATGCCCTTGCGCGGCTCTCCAAGAACAGCCGTGGCCTCCCCCTCGAGTCGATCATCGCAGGGGCGGAAAGCGAAGGTACAACCCAGGCACCACTGGTCCTGGATGATGACGAACTGATTCCGCTTCTGGTTGATGTGGCCGGCGTCGATCTGTTGCGTGACCGCGAACTGCGTTGGTTGATCGCCTACAACGCAGGCCCGGACCGCCTCCGCCGACTACACGAATACCCGTCGGCGATCCGCGGAAAGCACACACTGAAGTCCCGAGCCGATGCGGTAGCCCGGCGAAAGTGGCATCCCGGTGGCGCCTGGCCTGCCTTCTTCGTCCGCACGATGCGATTCCCCACCGTGTACGCGGGCTGGCGAGGCACGGTCTCCCAGCCTGACAGCATCGACGTGGAGCCGTGTGTCAGCCTTCCGGCTCTCACCGATTTTCAGGACGAGCTTCGGGCCCGCCTGATGGAGGTCCTTGACCGTTCAGCCGGCGGCAACCGAGCGATTCTGACGCTGCCCACCGGGGCCGGAAAGACACGGACGGCTGTGGAGGCGTTGCTGACGTGGCGCCATAAGCAGCCGGACCGACCGATCATCCTCTGGATCGCACAGAGCGAGGAACTGTGTGAGCAGGCGGTCCAGTCGTTCCGCGAAGTGTGGTTCGACCTGGGGCACCACAACAGAGAAGTCCGCGAGGCGATCACCATTGGAAGATTCTGGGGCCACCACGACGTCTCCCCGACCGCGTGCGACGTAGTAGTGGCGAGCATTCAGAAGCTCCATACGGCCGTGCGCGGCGACTCACAGACGTCGATGGAAGAGCTCGAGGCCCTCGGTGCACACACCGGCGCCATCGTCATCGACGAAGCGCATCGGGCGCTGGCTCCGAGCTACGGACAGGTGTTGCAGGCCCTGGGAATCAACTTCCGGCTCAAACACAACCGAAGTGCGCTCATCGGTCTCACCGCCACTCCACGGCGGACGAGTGAAGCAGAGACTGTGAAGCTGAGACGAAGGTTTCTCAATAACGTCCTCTACACGCCGAGTCTCGGTGCTGACCCCGTTCAAATGCTCCGGGGGCAGGGGATCCTGGCGTACGTCGACTACGAGACGCTGGATTACGACGCCGAACCGATTGAGCTGTCGACGAATCCAACCTACGCGCACTATTACGAGGCGTTCGAGGATATTCACGGAGACGTCCTTCGCAGACTCGGTGAGGAGCGCAGCAGGAACCGTCGGCTGCTGGAGCGCCTTCTTGACCTCAAACAGGACTGGCCGGTCCTCCTGTTCGCCTGCTCCACGCAGCATGCCCAGGCTATGACCAGCCTGCTACAGCGTCGTGGTCGTACGGCAGCGTGTGTGCTGGCAGGTACAAGACCGGCAACCCGCCGGGCGACAATCGAGCGGTTTCGCGCCGGAGAGGTGTCCTTCCTGTGCAACTACGGAGTCCTGACTACCGGATTCGACGCGCCCAGTGTCAGGTGCGTAGTGGTCGCACGACCGACGGCCAGCCCGATCCTCTACGAGCAGATGGTGGGTCGCGGGATGCGGGGCCCCGAATTCGGTGGCACGGACCGTTGCCTCGTCATCGATGTCCAGGACAACGTGCAGTGGAGAAGCAGACCTGTGAACGTCGACTTCGCGTCTCTCGAGGCCGACATGCGGAATCCTGAATGACGAGTTGATCTGCGGTTTCAGCGGCGTTCACTGCGCCCCCAACAGCACCGACTTCTTCCCGCTCCATGTCACGACCAATGCGTCCCGTGCACGGCTGCTCGCGACATAGAGCAACGACCGTTCCCGCAGCATTGCCTCGTCCTTCTCCTCCTCCGGCACGTTATGGACAGACGCCGGAAGGGGTACGTGTTTCTCGTCGGCGCCGGCGAGAACAACCCGCGAGAACTCCATCCCCTTGGCTCGGTGCATCGTCATCACCAAGGGCTGCCCCGGCGGCGGAGCGTTCTTGTCGACGGCGCGGGCTGAGACCCCGCGCTCTCCGAGCCCTCGAACGAAGCGGTCGCGGATATCCTGACTGCGTGTGAGCACGGCGATGCTCTCGGGTTCGACACCGCCCTCTGCCAGCCACGACTTGATCTTGTCCGCCACCGTCTGCAGCTCGGCGCTGAAGTCGGGGCACGAGATCAACTCGGGCTGGGGGCCGTTCCGGGCGGATCGGTAGCCACTTGTCGACTCCTCCCCCTGTTCGAGATCCCGGTACTCCGCACCAGACAGGATGCTCACTGCGAAGTGGAGGTTCTGCGCGGTGGTCCGGTAGTTCAGCGTCAGCCGACGCGAGCGACCGATGATCTTTATCCCGAAGCGACTCAACACAACCGGGCTCCCATAGATCCGCTGGTGTGAGTCCTCGGCGATGAAAAGATCATTCGACCCCTCGGCGACCAGGGCCCGCAGCAGGGCCCAGTGTGTGGCGTGCAGGTCCTGCGCCTCGTCGACGATGACGTGGTCTGTCAGGTAGGTGCCGTCGCGTTCGGTGCGCACGCGCAGCGCCTCGGCGGCCAGCGCAAGCACCTCCGGGAAACTGATGGTTTCGTCCATCTGACTGCGCCGGCGAAACGCGTCGACGAGTTTCCAGACCGCGATGCGCTGTGGACGGCTCAGTCGCACGCCGCGGCCGGGCCGGGCCACTTTGGCGTACTCTTCGAGCGTCTTGACGCGATTCGCCAATACCACGGCCACGTACTCGGTCTCCAGGAAGGACGGGGTGGCCAGCTTCGCGTCGAGCCCCGAGTCGACGGTCTGCGCGACTTCACGCCATATTGCATCGGATGCTGTTCTCTTGGAACCGAACTCGATGTGGTGACCGAATACGCGTTCGCAGGCCTCACCCGTTACGTCACCGGCTCGATTCAGCACATCCCTGGCGAGCGCGTCGATGCCACCCACGTACACTCCGGGGTCGCCGGGCCGCTCGGCGATGCGCACGTCCGGGTCCAGCGCCTTCAGGTCGGTCTTGAGTCCCTGCGCGAGAGTGGAGTTGAAGGTGGTCAGCACGATTCGCGCGTTCGGGTTGTCCCGCGAGAGGCGACGTGCCCGGTGAATCGCGACCACCGTCTTGCCTGTACCAGCCCCACCCGACAGCCGGAACGCGCCGGAGAAGTCCGACTCTACGTACTTGCGCTGTTCGGGATGCAGGAACGTGCGCCAGGCGGCGAAGTCGCCGCCCTCGATAACGCGGCGGAGTTCCTCGTTGTCCTCGATGAACGCGAACTGCATCTTCGAGGCCGGGCGCTCCAGCGCCGCGATGATCTGCTGGTCCGGGTCCAGGGACGGGTCTATCGGTTCCTTGGCGAACCCGTGGTTCTCGCGGATGGTCTCGATCGCCATGCCGGTCGCGAGTTCGAGCAGGGCGCTGCCCTCCCATTCGAGCCCGCCCGCCGCCACCTCCAGCAGGGCCGACTCGTCCGGAGCCTCCATCGCCCTGCCGGCCAGCGCGGGGTTGATGCCCAACCCGTCGGTCAGATCGGCGAGCGTGTAGCCGACTCGGGCGAGATAGGACAGCTCCGGCTTCGGGCTCGAGGCCACGACGGGCTCATCCTTCGGCTTCTCTGCCGGCGCGGACTCTCCGATCAGACCCTCGAGGGTTCCGTTGATCGGGTTGACCCGCAGAGTGGCGCGCTCAGCGAGCTTGATCGCATCATCGTGAGGCCAGGTCCCCATGTAGATGTAGGTCGGCCCGCTCTCCTTGTCGTCGACGCGGAACAGCACTGCGCGCCAGTAGATATCGACGCGGCCCGTGCGGACACGGGGGTCGACCGCCCTCTTGATCGGCTCGATATGCAGGGACGGCTGGGTGTCATCGGCGGCGAGCTTCTCGAAGAAGTCGTAGACCTTGTTCTTGACCGAACCGTCCAGCTTCGACATGCCCTTGCTGTTCGAAGCGATTACCAGATTCGCCACCTACACCACTCCGTTCGACTTCAACGCGTTAAGAATCTCTCCGACATCGGGAGAACAAAGGGTCCATCCGTCCACCGGTTCGCTCTGGTCGAACACCACAGCCACCCGTGCGTCTGTCCAGGCCAGATCGAGCACCTCACCGTCGGTCGTCTCGTACCCGAGCTCAGGTGCTGACGCACCGGCCGCGGCCAACGCACGGATAAGTTCTCGTTCAGCATCCGATACCGCCTCGTCAAGCAGCCGTTGCCACTCAGCTGACAGTTCGGGCGCGCCGGCGTCCGTCATCTCAGGCGCCGGTGCGGATGCCAGAAGAGTTCGCGTGGTGACGCGTCCGGCATCGCTGATCGCGAGCCAGTTCGACAGGCGCAGCCACTCCTTCCACGCCTGTCCGCCGGAGTCCTCGAGCCGGTCGTCACGGTCATCGACAGCGAGCATCGCCCGCGGTGGATCCGACGGCGTGTGTACGCCGGCGGCGATGGTGAGGCCCCCGTCGGTGTAGGACCAGCACATGTCCGGGCCGGACGCCTCGAACGGGGTGGATCCGTCCAGGGCCGCCAGCGCCGCGGAGGAGACAGTGCCGCAGTCGGATTTCCTCCTGTTGTCGCCGCGAACGAACAGATACGGCATCCAGGTGCTGAAATGTCGCCATGCCTCGATATCAGGCTCGAGAATGAATTCCAACAGTTGGGACACCGGGTCTTTGGCGAGCAGTCGCACCAATCCGGGTTGAACGTGGAACCTGCTGGTGACGAAGTTCGCCGCCTTCTGGTCGAGCCAGGTCGGCTCAACTGATTCTGCGGACTTGAACCTCTGCAGGTCCTCGTGTCCCAATGACCACACCAGATAGCCGGCTTCGCGCAGCGCGGCGCGTTTGTCGGCGTCGTCGGCGACTCGGTTGCAACCGGGAACCGCGTGGAACGCGCGCCCGTCAGTGAAGATCGCGATGCGGGGGATGTCGGGGTCGGCGGTCTGCAGCACGAAGTCCGGCTTCACGAAGCCCAGCGCAACCTGCGGTCGCAATGACCACTTCCGGGACTTGCTGCCCTGCACGGTGATTGTGGCTGACGGGCCGTGCATACCGGGTTTCTCCACGACGGCCGCGCCCACGAGTTTGAGTCGTTCGACGAACGATCGATAGAAGTCGCGCTCCAGGAACGACTCGTCGCTCAGCGGCATGCTGGGCGGCGTGTGCTCGGTCACCTCGGCGGTCCAGGATTCGAGGTCTGGGGTGCCGTGGGCTCCGATGTCCAGAATGCCGTCGAGCAGCTTCAGCGCGGTGACTCGCGACACCCTGTCCATCTCGTAGGGCGCGGCGAACGGCAACAGGCATCGGTGACAGGCCAGGCGTTCCTCGTCGCGGCAGGGGCACTCCCGCAGGATCTGCCGGGCGGCGGCGAGTACTGCGAAAACCTTGCGGTGGTCCGCGAATTCGGCCAGATAGCCGGTACCGCCGGGAACGGTGTCGTGGATCAGGAGGGCACGACGATCGGGTGCCCAGAGCGCGTCACTGATGGTGGCCACATCGAGGTGCTCGGGGGATCCGCCGATCACCTCGCGCAGGCCGAGCAGAATCGCCGCGGCGAGGCTCGGGTGGGCGAACGTGTCGTACTCCATCTCCGGGGGGAGATGCAGCAGCACCCCCTGAGTGCGCAGACGGCGTGCCAGGGCGATGTCGCGGACGTCCTCGGTGGCCGATGTCCGCAGGCGGCACCAGGAGCGGTGCTCGTATCGACTGTTGCGGCCGGCCTCCCGGTCGAGTTGGCCGCAGGAGGCGCACACCCGGAACAGGCCGCTGGCCGCTTCCTGCCCGGCGATCATCCGTGGCTTGCCCTTGGACGCCCGCGCGCCGAGGTTGATCCAGCGGATGTCCAGGCGTCGCAGGTATTCCGCGCCGAAGGACGAACCCGAGCGGTACCACGTGCGCCCCACCTGCGCAGGATCGATGTCGGCGGCGGTCACCACCGTGAAGAGCTCGCGGTGGCGGTTGTCGCGCAGATCGTTGATGGTGGCCTCGTCGCGGCGCACTTCCGCGGAGACCCGGGTCATCTCGACGACGGACAGGTGCTGGCCCACGTCGGCGATCCCGGTGCTGTCGCAGCGCGGGCAGCTCGACACGGGTTCTGTCACCGCTGCCGACGGGCTGTCGTGCACCCAGCCGCACTGCGGGCAGACCTGCCATACGCGGATGTTGGATTCGCCGGCCCCCAGGTCCACCGCGTCGATGGTGACCGCGAGTCCCTGGGCGTAGAAGGTGGCGCCCGGGGCCAGTTCGGTGAGGGCGACGCGGGAGCCGCGCTGATAGCTGAGTTGTTCCCCCATGTAGTCGTTGGTGTCCGGATCGATCCACGTGACACCGACGTCGAGGGTGACCGAGTCGTCGAGCAGGGTGTAGTTGGGCAGAACCCCGTAGCGTTCGAGAACCGAGATCCAGTAGTCACGCGTCAGCGAGGTGATCTGGGCCCCCAACAGCTTGCGTGTGCCCTTGGCGATCTTGAAGGCGCGCCGGTCGTCGTCGGTGGCCGCCGGTGAGGTGGCGCGACGTTCGAACTCGGGCAGTTCCGCCTCGACGGTGGCCAGCCGCTCGTTGAGTTGTTTGAGGTCGAGTTGCCACTGGTGCGCCGCGGCCGTCAGTCGTTCGGTGAGACCGCTTGGTCCGCCCTGCGGTGGGGGGCTGGCCCATGCGCGCAGGCCGGCGACGGCCTCGGGGCTGAGGAGGTCGCCGAATTGAGCCAGGAAGCGGTTCAGGAGTTCATCGGCCCTGACGGCGGCCGTGTCGATCAGATGGTCAAGCCAGCCATTCACCCCGCTGTCACCGAGGACCGAGCGCGCGTCCCTGGGTTCGGGCAGCTGGGGATCGCGGGCGAACTCGTCGACGATGTGCGCGATGTACTGACGTTGCAGGATCTCCTCGGCGTTGAGGAATGTCGCCGGCGGCCGGACCTCACCTTGGATGACCGACAGCGGATCGAAGAGTTTCGGCAGATGTTCACCACGGCCCCGGACATAGGCCAGCACAAGGGAGTTGCCGGTGAGTCGACCCGCGCGGCCGACTCGTTGCAGATACGAGGCGACCGAGCGCGGTAGCGATCCGAGCATGACGGTGGACAGGTCGCCGATATCGATACCCATCTCCAACGTCGGGGTCGCGACGAGCACGTTGGGTGCCTGCGGATCCGTTCCACCACGTTTGAAGGCGGTTTCGTAGGCGAGCCGGGTCTTGGTCGGCAGCAGGCTCGTGTGTTCGCGTGCGACAACGCGTTTCATCTCCGCTGAGTCGTACAGCCTGCGGTAGAAGTTGTCGGTTCTCGCACTGCGGTGCAGCCGTCCCGGGCAGCGGATCAGCGTGCATGGTGCGCCGTCGAGTTCGTCGACGGTGGTGGCGCTTCCCGGGACCGGGGTTCGGCAGATGTCGCAGACCAGCAGGTGCCGGCCGCGTTCGAGCGCCTCCAACGTGGGCGCACTGACCTGCACGTCGGCCGCTGACAGTCCGTAGACAACCGAACCCGTCTCGGTCGTGACGGTGGACAACAGCATCTGTTCGGCGAGTTCGGTGAACAGCGCCTTGGCCAGGAACGTCGCGTCGTGGGGGCTGACGTCGAGGCAGCGCGACGTCCATTGGGCGTACCAGGATGAGGGCGCGGTGATCGGATCGAATCCCTCCGGCAGCGCGCCGGTCCCGGACTTGAGTGCCGGGAATGCGGGGGCTTGGCGGCCTTTCGGGAAGGCGGGCATGCCCTGGCTGCGGGGGCGTCCACCCCAGATGTGGTAGCGGCTGGCGTTCTTCTCGAGGTACGGCCGAAGCCAGTCGTGGTGGATGCCGCCGCGGGTGCGGATCCGTTCGACCGTGCCGCGTACCCATTGGGCCAGCGCCGCGTCGGACACCCCGGTCAAGAGCAGTTGCGCGGAGTCGGCCCTCTCGAGGGCACGGCGCCCCAGGATCGGAGCCCTGTGCGGCGCGCCGAGATACACCTCGGCTGCGACGCTGCCGGTGAGTTCGAGGGTTCGGCCGGTGCGGGACTGCAGTCCGAACTCGAGGTCGACGTCGAACCGCAGCCGGCGTTTGGCCTTGTTCTCCGCGGCCCGCCGTGAGTTGGGGTGCACGTCGGTCTTCCAGAACGCGACGAACTCGTCGCGGTCCACGAGGTCCGGCGGCAGCAGTTGGTACCGCAGCATGGGGTCGTCGCCGGCCCGGTCGATGACGGCCCGGGCCAACTCGTCCAGGTCCATCTCGGCGTCGCCCAGGGCGCCGCGAAGTGCCGTGCGGAGGCTCAGACTGTGAGACCGAGCCTGGACGAAACCGGCGCGGTGGGCGGCGTCCTGCACGCTGTCGGTGAACATCAACGCCTTCTTCTCGGCGGCGTCGAGGTTCTTGTCGCCGAACAGGTTCGACAGGGTCACCGACAGCTGGGTGGCGATGGCGCTTCCGAGGAACCGGATCCCGTCGGCGGCCCCGCAGGCGGGGCAGGTGTCTCGCTTCGACTCCTCGTCGGCGTCGGGACCGCTGAGGGTGAGCACCGGCAGTACGCGACCGTTGATGACGTCGGGACTCTGCGGGTTGGGGGTGGTGTCCACGAGTTCGCGGTGGTCGAGGTGAAACCACCGCAGGCCTTTGACACCCCCGGGTACCTGCGCCTCGACGGGTGCGGAGATCAGCGCACGGAACCGGGCGGTCCCGGCGGCGTGGTCGGCGCGGATCTCCTCGTCGGTGACGTCCAGAGCGTTGCCGGTCGGTGCGAGTCGGGCACCCCAGCCCGAACGTCCGCAGTGCCGGCAGTACACCGCGGGGAGATACAGCTCGTCGTCGACGGTGGTGCCGTCGTCAGACCACCGGTACTGCGCGGCGGCACGCACCGCGCGGTCGACCCTGCTGAGTTCGCGGATCCACAGGTGTACGTCGACACCGAGCGCCGCACGCCCGGCCTCGGCACGCACGTGGGAGAGCATGGCGAAGACGAACTCCAGGAACCGGTTCTGGATGTCGCGGGTCCGGGCGGCGTCCCGGTCGACGGGTACCGCCGGGAAGACGCGTTCGGCCAGATCGGGCAGGGACACCGCCTCAACGGCGTGCTCCAGGACATCCTGGATGAACCGATGCCGTTTGAGTTGGTCCAGCATCTCGGCGACGCTCGGATCCGAACCGGTAGCGGGATCGGTTGAATGGGTGGGCGGCCCGAACAGATCAGCCTGCCCCGGCGTGTCGAAAAGCTCGGATTGGGTGGGGTTTCCGAGAAGTTCCGGTCGATCAACCCGCTCGAAGAGCTCCGCGAAGACAGCCGTTGCGACGGCATGGTTGTCGCCACCGGCCCGGTCGAGGGCGTTGATCCGTTCAAGGGCATCGGGAAGGACCGGTTCGATCGGCTTCCACGCGTGGTCGTGGGCGCCTGAGCGGGCTCTGCGCCATTCGTCCGGCATGAGTCGGGTTTCGCCGATCACCGCATCGTCGCTGAAGGGTTCACCGAAAACGGTGTACGCGAAGTCGAGCATGGCGGTAGGTGCCGCCCGGGAGCCGAGGGTCGCTGACGTCGCGACTGGGGTCACCCTGCCGAGGGGTCGGGCCCGGTCGTCCTCGGTGACCTTCGAATCGGCGGTCCAGTGGGCTTTGAGGGTGAGTCCGAGACGACGCAGCAGCATGGCGACGTCGGTGCCCTGCGCGCCGTCATAGGTGTGGAACTCGTCGAGCACCAGGTACTGCAGCGATTCGGCGGACAGCCGCCACATGTTGGCGCGGTCCGGACGCAGCAGCATGTGGTCGAGCATCTTGTAGTTGGTGAGCAGGATGTCCGGCGGCGCGTCGTGCATGAGTTCGCGGTCGGTGATCAGGCTATCGGCCGACACGCGGGTACGGCCGCCGCTCCCGTGCTCACCGGTGTAGAGGCCGGCGGTGACCGCGGCCAGCCTCGGGTCGCCGAAGATGAGCCTGGCGAGTCGCTCGGCCTGATCGTTGGCGAGCGCGTTCATCGGGTAGAGGATCAGCGCCTTCATCCCGGTAACGCCGGCCTTCCGGGCGCGCAGCACGTGGTCGAGGATGGGGTACAGGAACGCCTCGGTCTTACCGGAGCCGGTGCCGGTGGTGACCAGGGTGGGTTGGGGCCGCTCCTGGTGCCGGGTGGAGAGCCGCTGGAATGCCCGCGCCTGATGCCCGTACGGAACGAAATCGGTGGGCCACCAATCCAGATGGCGACGCCAGTCATCTCCAGCCGGCGCGAACGGCAACCGCAACCGCACATACGGCCCCTTGAACATGCCGTTGTCGGGATCACCGATGAAGTCGGTGAGCGCTGCCTGAGCATCGGGATCGGTCAGCGCGAAAGTCGTTGCCAGGTAATCGGTCAGACCTTCACGCAGATGTGTGGCCTGAAGTGTGGGCAGAAGTGCGCCCATGCGTTACTCCCCCGACTCAGCGATCTGGCTGAAGTGTTTGTGCGCCAGCTCCATATCGCGTTCGCGGTCAACCCCGACGAACGGCTCGACGTAGGTGACGCCGTCCACTGTGAGGTCCTCCGGCTTCAACCTGCCCTTCTTGCGATACTCCGCCGCCAGCTTGCCCGGCAGCTGGCGGCCGTTGGCGTCATAGAGGGCATCCCGTTCGTACTTCTGCAGCACTGGGAATTGCGTCCGGTAAATCGTCAAAAGCTCCTCAGCGGTGATGCCGAGCATAATCGCGACGATGGCGTCGATCTCGACGAGAGCTTGACGACGGTCGGCGACGCGACGGAGCGGCGTAGCCCAGTCCCAATGTTGCTCAACCTCACCCAATTTCGGCCGACTGAGATAGTCCAATCCAATGGGACTAACCCACGAGTCCTGCATCCACGATTCGTCATAAAGCATGTTCCACAAAGGGGCGAACGGGCGAACGACGCAATTCAAGCGCAAGGTCCGGAGAAGAAGCTGGGACTCAAGTCGGTGCCCCCTAACGTGCGGGAGGCGACCCAAGGTCGAAGCCGTGATATGCTCGTTACCCGTCGCCTTTATAAAGAAGTCGCTCACAATCGAGTGGGTTATACCAGCGGCCACCACCAGATCTGCATCCGAAGCAGAATCAACCGCGCACATCGTACGCACCGCATGCACATGGGTGGGACCGGGCGGGATTAGAGCAGTTTGCAAAGTACGAACATTCCGCGATTTTGCCATCTCCCGCCACGCGAGCCGGAATCGGTCGATCGATCTAGGATTCTCATTTCGACAATACAGTGATTGATACTCGCCACGCTCCAATCCGGGTTGATAGTTCGTCCGAGGAATGAAGTTGATTCCGATTGAATCGAGATCAATCACGGTATAATCTTTATTGCTTCGCATACTTTCGTTTGGCTGCTTCGCCAGCGGCGTGCCCACCGTAAAAAATGGCCCTTGCAGAACGACATCGACCCAAGAAGTAGGCGTAGACGACCTCTCTATTATGTATCGCTTATGCTTTGCGGATGTCTCGATCCAACCGACGGTCGTTCTGAAGGTCGCTTCACCAATCCGTCGAACGTGCGCGATCTTGTCCAATACCCGACTACTCGCTTCATTGACGGGGTACAGCATGCATGCCTCGTCCGCAGGGATGCCTGGTTCATCGATTAGTCTCGCCCAGCGCCCGAGTGTCGACTCATCGACCTCAACAATTCGGGCAGAGTGGGGGCGCAAGTCCCATTTATCATCTGCGTCTCGTATGCCAGGCGCCTCACCGCCACCGTCGTGGCAGAGCGAACGCATCGCAGTGTCTGGATGGAAGAGCGATGCCCCCTGAATGAAGCGAACGGACCCCTCACACCCATAAATGTGAACCCCATACTCCTTCTGGTTGCCAATCTCGAATAATTTCAGTTCGTTTCGAAATTGCCAATGCCTCCTAAGGCGGCGATACGCAGCTTTTCGCAGCTTTCTCGCATCAACTTCTGTAAAATGCGTTTCCGGATGAATCAATCCGACGATACCTAGTGGATGCATCGTTCTCCAGGTTGTTTCCATGAAACAACGGTAAAGATCCGGACGCAGATTCCGAAGCAGTGGACGATCGCACTCAGACTTCAGGTGAGCGCTCAACCCCGCCACTTGGCTACGCTCGTTCAGGAAGATGTCCTTGACTCCTGTCAACTGAAGCGTTTCGTCTCTGCTCATCAGAGTGGGGTCTCCGTTTAAACCCCACCACGGGTCGAACTCCGCCAGCACACCAGCCTCATCCCAGTCGGGGCGCACCCACGGTGGATTTCCAACCTGGAGGTCGAAACCCCCGCGGGCAAACACCGGTGCAAAATCCAGCTCCCAGTGGAAGAACCCCTGCCTTTCAGCGATATCAGCCGCGACAGTCAGCCAGGGAAACCCCTCCAGCGCCTTGTCGATCGGCAGCGCCTGAGCGAAGGTGCGGTCGTTGTCCTCAGCAATTTCCAGGTCCTGCCAACTCAGGTCGCCGGCCAGGCTGATCTGCCCGTACTTTTCGTACTTGCCCTCCTTCGGCGGCACGCCGAGGATCGCCTCCAGCCCGCCGCCCCACTGGTCCCAGTCGGGTGGTTCGATGTCGGTGGTTAGCGGCCAGTACCACAGGGCGCACCAGGCGTCCATCACGCGGCGCAGCCTCCGGTATGCGCCGTTCTCGTTGTGGAGGACTTCTTCGATCTGTTCGCGGGTGACGGCGGTGCCCGCCCGAACGGCTGACTCGAGCCCCCACACGTCGATGTCGCGGCGGATCTCCGATTCCGCGATGATCAGCCGACGCAGCGTCAACTCCCACAACGTTTCCACTCGCTGCGCGAGCGCGGCGAGGCGTTTCTTGATCGGAGCACTCGGATTGGAGCGGATGCTGTTGCGCCACAGTCGCAGTTCTTCACGCTTGTCCGGGACGTAAGTCTTCGCCTCGGGTGTGTCGATGACGGCACCCCAGCCTTCGGACGGCAGCAGGAAGTGGTGGATACCCGCACCGATCTCGTCTCCGAGCGGGACATCCTTGGGGACTTCCTTCAGCCAGGCTTTCTTCGCAAGCGACGTCGGGGCATACACGGCTCGCCGTGCACCGATCAGCGAGTTGCCGCGCCGCAGATGCAGCCCGAACCACGGCGCCTGCAACCCCGCGACCATGGTGTCCAGCCACAGTGAGATCTCGGCAAGCTCCACCGCCGTCGCGTTCAGATCCACCCCGTACACCTGGTGCAGTGCGATGTAGGCCTTCACCTTCTGCAGCTCGACCTGATACTGGTCGGCGTCGATGACCTCGCTGCGGTCCTCCTGCGCACGCTTGAGGTACTCGGCGGCCAGTTGACGGACCGCCTCAATCGCGAAGGCACCCGATCCCAGCGCTGGCTCGCAGATGGTCAGCTGGAGAATCTCCTCCGGCGTGGTGCGTTTGCCGTTCTGGTCGAGCAGCTCCTCCAGCGCCTGGGAGACCACGAACTTCGTCAGCACCTCCGGTGTGTAGTAGGAAGCCGACTGCTGACGTTCCCGACCCGCGAGACGGAACACAAAGGTGCCTTTCCGGTGCACCACCGGGACACGTTCACCGGTGGCCTCGTCCTCGACCGTCACGAAATCGGACTCCGAGAGGTGGTCGGCGCGGGTCACCGGAACCACCCACGAACCCTTCTCCGGGTCACCGTTCTTGGCGACCTCGTAGAGGTCCTCTTCGGCGAAGAAACCTGTGTAGGACATCAGGCCCTCGTACACCGCGCCGAGCTGGTTGATGCCGAGCTCGGCGTAGGAGATGAACCCGCGGTCGGCGCCCTTGCGCCCCTTGGACTCCTTCGACAGCAGCAGGTGTTGCAATACCTGTTGCGTCGCCTCGTTGCTCAGCTTCACCTGGTCGATGAGGGCAGTCGCGGCGGGAGCGAACAGGTCCGCACGCAGCGCGTTGAACTCCAAGCCGGGTGCCGGATCGGCGGTGCCGTCACCGGTATCCGGCGTTTGTGGATGATGCCCACGGTCGACGAGCGCGAACAGTTTGGCCAACGACTCGTACAGGTGAGTTCCCGATTTCGCACCGGGAGAGACCAATTCGGTCAGGGTGAGATCCCGCAGCCGATCCAGCCCGTAGCCCTCGCCGTACTCCGGGGCGCCGACCGGCAGCACCTGGAGCTCCGGTGAGGCTTCGGCGTAGAGGAGGAAAAGAATGCGGTAGAGGAAGCGCAGCGCGTGCTTGGCGAGCTCGTTGGCGTCGATCTCGTCCAGCGGCAGGCCCCGCTCACGTCGGCGTCGCACCACGTCGTTGGCGATGATCTCGATGGACAGTCGGATGCCCTCGCGCAGATCCTTGGACACCCCGACGGTGTGTTTGACTGAGTCTTCGAGAACTCCTGTCCACCAGATGTTTCCGTCGGCATCGGGCAGCAGCGCCTGGCGTCCGAGAATGGCGGCGGCCCGATCGAGCTCACCTCCGCGCTTGTCGTCACGACGTTCGGTGACCACCAGCAGGTCGACGGCCAGATAGCGACCTTCGGCCCACCGCTGAGCTTCGGCCAGCAGCACCCATTGGCCGGCCTGCACGACGACGAACGCGGGAGGCTCGTCGCTGCGGAACGCGGCCGACACCGCCTTTGTCACCGACTCGACGGGCTTGCCGTCCTCCTCCCCCGCGTCGAGCAGCCGCCCGGTCTCCGGATCGAGCAGCTCGTCGATGGATTCAACCGGGCGTGCCTGCAGGAACAAGGTGCTTGTGACTCCACTCAACTGGGCATTCGGCAGCCTCAGCTCGGCGCCTGCCCGCTCCCCAGTGAAATCGACCAGCTTCTCGGGATATCCCAGCACAGAGCGAATCAGGGAGTGCGCCTCAGGCGCAGCGTCGGGATTCTCTGCCAATCTCGACAAGAGGGTCTGCAACTCGCCGGCGGCGCCGAGCAGCCGTCGCCGCACGGTGTCCCGTCCCTCGGCGGCTTCGGCGTCCCACTGTTTGCGAAGCTCGAGCACCTTGGCCTGGAACGATTCCCGGGGTGAGTCGGTGGTGAAGTAGTGCTCGCTGATCCAGTCCTCGCCGACGACGATGGAATCGTAGGACGGCATGACTCAGAGTTCCTTTCGGGCGACAGGAGTGGTGCTGGGAACGATCACCAGGAGCGGACGCACCAGCTGCTGGGTCGGCGCCAACAGGTCGGCCAGGCGTTGCTCCTCGTTGATGCGCTGTCCGAGCCTGCCGACCTTCGAACGTTGCGCGCCGAACAGTTCCAGCTGATGCGCTTCGGCGTGCCAGCGTTCAGCGCGCCGGCGCCACTGCGCCAGGCGTTCGTTGGTGAGCTTTTCCTGGGCGTCGAGGATTCGGCGCATCTCACGGCTGGCGTGCTCGACGGCGACCGGGATCAATGCCTGGTAACTCTCGGCGTCGGCGATGGGCCCCGGATTGGATGAGCCGGGCTTGAGGCCGGTCTGCGCGGTGAGAAAGCTGATGTCCTCGATGGCCTCCACCATGCAGAAGTTCGGATTCGCCGGGTTGGGGAACTCAGCGGTGGAGAAAACCCGTGAGATCAGTTGTCCGCGTTTATTACTCAGCGTTCCCATCAGCAGCACGGTCGGGGCGTCGACGTCGCCGCGGATGGCGAAGACCTGGTTCCGGCCGAGCGCCGTCAGAGCGCGGTCACTGGCCCAGTCCAGGACGGGGTGCAGCGGTCCGAGATAGTGCGCCTCCGGCCAGGTGGTGTTGTTGATGCCCTTGCCTTCTCGCGCGAGTCGCAGTTGGGTGTTGCCCGTGGCCGTGGTTGTGGCGAGCTTGAGGCGTTCAAGCACCCGGCCGTGTTGCAGATAGTTCTGTGGGAGCTGCGTCAGCCGTTGGCGCAGATCGCGCGGCGGGGTCAGTTCAGCGATGCCGTGCGGGGGGCTGACCGTCCAACCCACGCCGCCCTGTTCAGGTTCCGCGTGAGGTTTGTCGTGGAAGGCCGCGTGTAGTGCCTCGTCGAGGAAGGTGAGGTCGTCGGGGTAGAGACTCTGCCGTGGGGAGGGAGGCAGCGGCGGCGTCGTCTCCTCGGTGGTGTCGAACTCGGCGAAGAACGCGTCCAGATCGTCGTCCGCTGCGACCTCGTCGGCGGTGCGGACCGTCTTATTGAAGTCAGCGCCCTTGGCGAGCACGTCGCGGATCGCGTCCTCCTCTTCGGAAACGCTGTGCTTGCCCATCAACGAGGCCACGTCGCCGAGCGTCTCGTGCGCCTGGTTCTCCCGCTCCAACAGCCGCGACAGCACCCGCAGGTCGCCGGAGAACTCCGGATCGGAGGGTTCGAGGATCAGCGAGGAGATCACCGGCGGGTGCTTCTGCCCGTAGCGGTCGATGCGGCCGTTGCGCTGCTCGATGCGGATCAGGCTCCACGGGATGTCGTAATGGATCAGGTGATGGCACTGAGCGTGCAGGTTCACACCTTCGGAGGCGACGTCGCCGGTGACCAGGACCCGGATGGACGAGGTCTCGATCTTGAAGTCGTCGACGATCTCCTGCTGCTCGACGTCGGAGAGACCGCCGTGCAGCATGGCGATGTTCTCGTCCTTCAACCCGAGCGCCGCGGGCAGATGCTCTCGGAGCCAGGTCAGGGTGGCGACGCGCTCGGCGAACACCACCGCGCGCATCTCGGAGCCCTTACCGACACCGATCTGCTTGAGACGGTCGACCAGTGCGGCGAACTTACCGGCCCGCTCAGTCAGTGCGGCCTCGTTGAGTTCGGCGAGCCTGTCGAGCGCCGTGATCTCCGCGCGCTGGGCGGGCACCTTGTCGTCCAGTTTGGCGCGGCGCTGCCTGATCGACTCGGCCAGCGCCGCCGGGGACGACAGGAACGCCTTCGCCAGGGTCCACCCGAACAGCGCCTTGGTGTCACCGGAGTACGGCGAGCTGCCTGATGCGGGGTGCAGCCATGTCTGCGACAGCTCGGAGGCGACCGCGTCCTCCGCGGCAGACGGTTTGACCAGCAGGTGCACCGGCTCGGCGCGCTCGGCCCAGTCGCCGCCGACCTCGGCTGCCACGTCGGGGCTGTAGCGGTGGCGACGGATGAGGAGTGGTTCGACGTCCTCCTTGGTGAAACTGCCGTCGGGATGGACCGCCGTCGGGTCCAGTAGCCGTAGCAGTTCGGCGAACGATTCGTTCTTGCCGTTGTGCGGGGTGGCCGAGGCCAGGATCAACGCCTCGGTGTTCGGTGCCAGCACCCGGGCGACCTCGGACCTCTGCGCACCGACGTTGGTGACGTTGTGCGACTCGTCGATAACCACGGCGTCCCACTGCTGGCGCTCCAGGTGTGCCTTGTAGCGGGGGCTCTTGAGGGTGTCGATGGAGATGATGGCCCGTTTGAAGTAGGTGAACGGATTTCGGGTGGCCGGCAGCTTCTGGCGGACCTTCTGGATGCCGGTCGAGTCGAGGCGGACGAACGGCAGCGCGAAGCGGCACCACAGCTCGTGCTGCATCTGCTCTAAGACGTGCTTGGGCGTGACGATCAGGATGCGTTCACCGCGGCCGCGACGTACGAGTTCGGACAGGATCATGCCGATCTCCAGCGTCTTGCCCAGGCCGACGGCATCCGCGATCAGGATGCGGGGGCGGATGCGCTGCGGGTCGAGTGCCTTGGTCACCGCCGCCCGCTGATAGACCAGCGCATCGGCGAGCATATGCGTCGAGACCGTGAGGGACTGCTCCCCGTACGGAACCGGCGTCTTTCGCAGCAGGGCCTCCAGCCACAGCCGGGCGTCGCGGTAGCCCGATGAGCCGTCCGGGACGACCTTCGCCTGTTTGGGGTCCTGAACCTCGATCTCGTCCAGGCTGGAGTAGAACGCGGCGGTGGTCTCGGCGACCAACTCCGACAGCCCGCGCACCCGGACCAGCCAGCCGTCGGCGCCCTGC
The DNA here is from genome assembly GCF_001583415.1 of Mycolicibacterium phlei. Next base: position 1,079,426 of record NZ_CP014475.1, on the reverse strand, counting down.
TCGGCGGAGGTGACCAGCCACTCCTCGTCGCGGATGACGACGATCGAGCCGGGTGCGACGTTCAGCTCGGCGCGTTCGGTGTCTACCTCTGTAGTGGTCACATCGTCTCCGGGGGGTGGGGGCGGGGGCGGCGGGGGTGGAGGAGGTGGCGGAGTCTTCTCGCCGAGGTCGATGAATGTCTCCAGGACGACCGTTCGAAGATTCTTGGCGTTCCGCAACCGACGGAGGTACTCGATCTGGGCGCGGCGATTGGTGATCTGCCCGTCCTCACCGCGGATGGCCCGAAGCTCGGAGACGACCCGTTCGCGCGACTCTTTGTCGTGGTAGAGCCAACGTTCGCGCAGTACGTCCCAGGCCTCGGCGACGAAGTTCTCCTTCGGCCGAGCTCCGTATGCGATGTGCAGTACCTCGCCCGGTTCGTAACCCGCCCAGTCTTCGAACAGGGCTTCGCAGAGCTCGACAAGAAGATCGGTGGGCAGGTTGGACCAGTTGAACCTGTACCTAGGCAATTCGCCCCCACCGTTGTACTGCTTGAACCACTGACCTGTCGGCCTCCACTCCGACTGTATTGGGCGCTTCCCGACCACGCGGACATTCGGCCGTGTGACGCAGGCTCATGTGGCGCACGAAGAGCCAGCCCCGTCAGCTGAGGCCACCGTCCCCTGACGCCCTGGCACCGAGCACGGTCACAGGGCCTTCTCGATGAACTCACTGAACAACCCCGCTTCCTCACAGCCCTCGTCGTGAGTGCCGAACAACAACGCTCGATCCAGGAACGAGTTGTTCATCTCGCATGACGTCTCAGGTGCGAGGACGCACGCATGGCAGGCGGCGAGGTTGAGGCCGTCGGTACCGCTACCTGTCGACTCGATGCACACAGGATCGGAGGAGCACCAGGACAGTCGCTGAAGGCCTTCCCGCAGTGCGGCACCGAGGAGCTCCGTCTCCGCCATCGAGGCGACACCGCCGAGGCTTCCTGCGGAGTCCGAGCTTGCGGTGTAGACGAGCAGTCCCGCCATCTTGTCGTCGACGAAGAGGCGTTCTCGCAACGCCGCAGCCGGATAGCCGGCGTCGAGGGACAGCTGGTCGATGAGGATGTGCGACAACGTGTGGATCGCCACCTTGATGATGTCGACCGGCGCAGACGCGCGTTGGTACTCCGCGGCTGCGCGGTCGGCCGCCTTCTGCAGGATGGCCAATCGCTTCTTCGTGAATTCGGATGCCGCCCAGTCAGCGAGCGCATCGCGTCGGAACGCGAGGAAGATCCCCTCCCCGATCACCTCGATGGCCGGGAGCCAGTGCAGGTGCGTGGGTGCCAGCGCACACAGCTTCTGCCCAGGCCCCGACGGGTCCGGGGCACCGTCGAGGCGAGTGAACCCCTGCAGTGCGCGAACCTCACGTAGTCGGGTCACCTTCCGCACATCCGACATCAGGGATTCAAAGCCATCCGGAACGTCGCGGCGCAGGCAGACGAAGTCCGAGTCGAGGCTCTCCTCTTCACGCCCCTCGAGCAGTGCCCGGTATTCGTCGGCGCGCAGCTTGGCCTCCGAGATCTCGTCGTCGTCCTCCTCCTCGCCGCGCCGGCGTTCGATCTCGCGTTCGATCTGATCGACGGTGAACCGTCCCTTCGACATCGCAGCGAGGCCCGACAGAACAGGGGGGATGACGGCAGCCGGGTCCTTCACCATTTCCCAGTGTTTGTCCACGAACTTCGCCAGAGCCTCCGAGTACGGGGGTATGGAGATCGACGATCGGACGGCGGGGAACCAGACGTTCGAGGCACCACGTTGGACGGCGCGCATGTACTCAGTACAGGGCTCCGCCGCATCCGGTCCGAGCCACGGCCGCATCCCGCTGCACTTGCCGAAGTCGTTTAGAGATCCCGCACCGATCGCCCCCTCGAGGCTGCGTTTCTCCACTCCGCATGTGCACTCGAGGACGAGGTCACCGAGTGAGGAGGTCCGTCCGAGCACGTTGAGCTTCATCACGTGCTCCTGACTTCGGATCCTGTCCTTCTGTCCGTTGTGCAGCCACCAGTAGACGGGGAACTCGCTGACGTGTCCTCGTCGGCACGCCGCGATCAACCTGAACGGGCTGAGATCAACACCGTCGTCCTTGCATTTCGCCTCACCGGCGTCCTTCGAGAGGTCCTTGAGTGACCCGATGCGTCGACATTTGGGACACACCTGCGTGTAGGGGAACCGGATTACGGGGACATCGCGCTTACCCCCGGCCGGCGGTGCCTTCAGCTCTGTAACACCAAGCGCTCTGGCCAGTCGCGGTTCTGAGATCTGTTCGGCTCTCTCAGTTCTCCACACATGGAGGCCGGCGACCATGAAGCTGGTCGATTCAGCCGGGAAGAGTCCACCCACCCCGTAGGTACTCAGCAGCTGGGTCCGACGGGCCTTCGCAGTGTTCATCAGGACATCCTCTTCGCAGAAATCTGGTACAGGGTGCTCTCCGCGTCGACATCGCGCATGCTCTGCAACGTCGGCCACGGGATCTCTCGAGTGGAGTACTCGACGTCCTTCGTCAGTGCGACGTCGGACGGGATCAACAGCGAGTCATCGAGATCACGGTTGTTCCGGTACTGCAGGTCGGGGTGGGATTCAGCGGCGTCAGCCCAGATCTCGAGAAGTTCGCCGAGCTGCCTCTCGGTGTCTGCAGCCTCCTCCGGATCCGCCACAATCGCTTGCGCCCGGTGCGCCAGAATCTCCGCGATCTGCGTGATCTCGTCATATCGGTCCCGGATCCGGTACGCATTCCCGTTGGCGGCGAGATCATCGACCAGAAGCCTGGCCAACGACACGAGCACACCGTGAAGTCCACGGTCACGGGCGCGAGCCGCGAACGGTGTCGCACTGGTCGCCTCCACCGCCCGGTACAAGGCCTGGTGATAGGGGATGAAGTTCTCGTAGTGCGACCTGTCACGTGAACGCGCGGCGTTGAAAATGGTGATGACCAACCCGGGATACCGACGTCCCACGCGGCTGGTGGCCTGGATGTACTCCGCGCTCGACTGTGGCTGCCCCATGACCGTCATCAGACCGAGCCTGTCGATGTCGACACCCACGGAGATCATGTTGGTGGCCAGGACCACGTCATTGGCCGCCCCTGACGACAGGTCCTTCTCGAGGCTCTTCAAAGTCCGGGGGATCTCTGCGGAGGGAACCCGACTCGTCAGCTCCACCGGAGGCCTCACATCACGTGGCTCTTTCCCTTTGCGCCGAGCAACCAGCTGGAGTCTGTCTCGAACGTCGCCCTCCACCTGAAGATTCGCGCTGCCGAGCACCCGAAGGCTGTTGAAGTAACCCAGGAGCGTCCAGTACGGATCCCTGATCTCGTCGGTGCCCGGCAGGTCTTTGGCCGCCTGCAGTATCGCGGCATAGACACGGACCATGAGAGTGGCATGGCTGGTTCCCGGCGCCATGACACCGACATACTCACGCGTGCCGTGCTCCTCCCGACCGGCGGGCTCGGCGAAGAACGACTGATCGGGATCAATTCCGGGAGGCGGGAACTGTTCGGCTCGCCGGTTGAAGACCGCACGAATCTGGCGGTCGGCACGCCGGATCGTCGCTGTCGAGGCGATCACCTTGGGACGACCACAGATCACTCCTTCAGCCGTCAGCTGACCGCAGGCGGCGTCGATCGCGGCCTCGTACAGACCGACGATCGAACCGAGCGGACCCGAGATGAGATGTAGTTCGTCCTGGATGATCAGCGAGGGCGGACTTCCTATACCGTCGCGTGCGAACAGGCTGCGAACCTTGTCGTTCCAGGCCATCTGCGCGAACTTGTCGACGGTGCCGAGTAGCAGCTCCGGTCGGACTCGATAGATGTCCTGATCGACGACGTAGGCGGGTAGACCGTCGCGAAACTCACACGAACTGTTCCCGCAGGCGATTCTCAGTCGCTCGTTCGGCGCCTTGTCTATGGTGTAGTGCTTCTCATTCAGATCCTGTCCGCACCAGGGACACTGGGTCAGCTGAACAGGGTTCTTCTCGTTGAGTTCTCGGCCGTCGGCGATGGCGATGAGCGACCTCCGGGCTTCAGACAGGTCGTTCGGTGTGGCCCCCTGACCAACCCACAGACCGATGGAGAAGGGACGGTGTCCCAGATCGTTCTCGCGCTGGCGCAACCGCTCGAGGGAGCAGAGCAGCATGGTGGCGCGTTCGAACTGCTGAATCGTCAGCAGTCGCAGGGTGTAGCGCATGATGACAGCCACGCCGAGCGCGTCTGGATCCTTGATCCTGCGGTGCAGGATCGTGAATGCGACAAGCCCGAGATAGGCCTCGGTCTTACCGCCGCCGGTGGGAAACCACAGAAGATCTGCGATGTCCCGATCCTCGTGATCGGGGTCGGCGAGACCCGGCAGATTCAGCAGGATGTACGCGATCTGGAACGGCCGCCAGCTCTGCTCGGCGCCGTCGTCAGGTGTGCCTACCGCACCGCCACGGACCCAGTCCTGACGGGCACGCTGCATCTGCATCGCGGCGTTGGCGAGACGGAATGCACGTCCGACATCCGGATCCGAGACGATGAGATCAACGCCGTTCTGCATCCTCTCGGCTGCTTTACGGGCGTGTGCCACATGCTCCTCGGCGACGGCCTTCAAGCCTCCCACCACGTCCGCGTGGCCGTTCTGAACGCTGTTGTTCAGACTGTCGATCCACTCGCGGTACTCAGCGACCAGACGGCCGAGGTTCTCCGCCAGCTGCGAATCGGTGGCTTTGCGAAGGAACGACATCCGAAGATCGACATCGGAGCTGACCCCGCCCGGCTTCGCCCTGTAGACCTCCTGCCGGGGAATGAATGTTGTCTTCACCCGGCTGACGTGGGGCGACGTCCCGGCGTGGTCCCAGGTGGCGGCGCAGCCGTGTCCGATCGCGAAGACCCGGGCGTTGCGATATAGCAGTGCGGCCGAGCGCAGGTCTGAGTCATCCTCGCTCAGGACCCCGTAGGACGATCGGTCGACAATGGCCTGCTCGGGCGAACGCACCTCCAAACCGACTTGGAACCAGGCGTATTCGTCGCGGAGAGCACCTCTGCGCGGCACCTGTGTATTGCGTATCGCGACTGACACCGCGACGCGGCCGTTCCTCGGCGCGCGCGTGTATACGTACAGCTGAAGGCCGGGTGCGACATCGATCTTCCTGGCGCCGGGGGTGTTGATGGCCCAGTCGATGGGGTCTATGTTCAACTGGTTGCGGGTCCAGTCTTTCGGTTTCGGGGACTGCTTCCGCCGCGAAGGGCCCTCCGAACCGGAGGACTCCTCGCCGTCGGCTTCGGTGCTTACACCCGAGGGCAAATACTTGGCCGCCTCGACAGCGATCTGCACTGACGATGCCCGTGCTGTGTCTACAGAGAATGTGATCCCGATTGAGGTCGGGTAACGCATCAACGCCTGCGAGATAGGGCTGTCCTCAACGCCGTCGTTGTCGGCTTCGCCGCTGTCAGGCTCGGGCGCCTCCTGAAGCACATCGTCTGCGGGCCAGAGGACTCCGGCGATGTACCTGTCCAGCGGCCGATCGGTGATGACCTCGTTCGGGCCGTCGGCAGGTCCAACGAGATCCTTGATCAGCTCATCGACGATCCCGTCGCGAAACCGGTACTGCTCAGTAAGATCCGCCATTGTGGGCTGCAACTCCTAGGTTGTGGTCAGGTCGGGGCGGGCCAGACCCGTTATACGTGGCACCAGCCAGAACCCCGAGCTTCCGAGGCCGGCTCTCTCAGATTCGCGATAGTCCCCCGCCACAGTCTCCACCGAGACCAGCGTGAGACCGTCGATGACTGTCGGTCGGTTCGTCATCCAGCCGAACGCCTTCTGGAAGGCGCTGTCGAACGCCTCGCTTGTACGTCCGAGAAGCTGTTGGTCCTGTGTCACAAGCAGATACGAGACGGAATCGGCTGTTGACTGGGTCTCGTCGAGTTCGGCGTAGACCTTCACACCGATCCGGTTCAACGATCGCAGCGTCTGCTGCACCTGCTGCGCGTCGACAGCATGTGACGAGGCAGGAACGTCGGTATCGACGTCGTCGTAGAGAAATTCGAATGCCCTCGTCCATGTGGCGCCACGCGTCTTCCGACTCCAGGCCTCCTCCTTGAATCGACCGAATCGGTCGTCGAAGGTGATCTTTGTCCTGAACTGCGGCAGCCGGCAGAGGTAGATCTGGTCGCGCGCCCGACTCAAGGCCACGTACTGTCGGCGCACTCTGGTCCAGCTGTCTTCATCGGGTGGTAGCCACGTCGGTTCAACAACGAACACGATGTCGAACTCCAGGCCTTTGGCCCTGTGAATGGTCGACACGATCACCGAGCTGAGATCCGGTTCGGTGAGGGGCAGCGGCAGCGCCCGAGCCTTCACAAGACTGTGAAGTCTGTGCAGGTCCAATGAGTCGTAGTCCCTGGTGCGCCCCTCTGCGGACTTGAGCGCCTTCCACTTCTCCTCGGCGTCGTGCTCGGCGAGCATCCGCTCGAGAGCTGCCTCGACCTCGGATCGCCGCTCCTTCGGTCCCGGCAGTGGACCGAGCGCGCCCGCGATCCAACGTGCCGCACCGAAGTCCTGAGCCTGTCGCCGGACGGCATGCGCGACGGACTTCTCGTTGAGGTACCGCGAAACTCGAAGCACTTCCGCATTCGTGGTGCAGAGGATCGCGCTCTTCTTACCGTCGGGAGGTGTGACAAGGTCGTACCACTCATCGATCTCGCCGCGATCCGGCAGGTCGAGGAGCAGATCGTCGAGAAGGTCCTCCGCCTCCTCACCGTCGACCGTCTGTCGAAGTTTGTCCCCGAGGAGCACAACCCTCTTGGGGAACTTCCCTCTCGCACGGTAATTTCTGCCCAGCCCGACGGTCTCACACCCGAAGGTGCCGGTGAGGGTATCGAACACATTCCCCGCTGAGGTCTTGCTGAGCGAATCATCAAGCTGGAAATCGAAGACACTCTGCAGCGAGTCGCCGAGTGCGGTGATGCCGGCATCCTCATCGAGCCACCCGAGAAGCGCGATCACGAAATCCGCGCGGTCACCCACAAGATCCTGAACCTCGTCAAGGATGACGTGGCGGAGAAGTTCGATCTCCTCCGGCGCCTGCTCTGCCTCCTTCAGTAATCGAGTCGCGCGGCGGATGCGGGCGTCGAACGGGCCTTCGGGTTCGATTCCCGCACCCAGTAACAACACACTGGCAAAAGAATCGAAGGTACGGACGTTCGGTGTCGCGACCTCTCTGACGTCGAGTCTTGTCCGGACAGCCGAGACGGCGGCGCGGGAGAAGCTGAGGACGAGTATCTCCTCCGAGGCGATCAACCCCTCGTCCTGGACGAGGCTGCGAATGCGACTGACGACCACCTCAGTCTTGCCCTGCCCCGCTCCTGCGATCACCAGCAACCGTGCATCAGAAGGTGCCTCGACCACTGCGAGTTGCGCCTCGTTGAGCTCGATCTCCTGCAGACCCGTGTCAGACACTGACGGACTCCTCGCGGTGTTCCACCTCAGTGAGCTCCTTGACGCTCTGATAGACGATGCTGTCGCCGAACTCAACGATGTTGTCGAGCAGGTTCACGATGAGAACCTCCTCCGTGCCACCGTTCTTCGGCCCGCGGAGGCCTCGTCCGACCATCTGCAGATACCTGACCTCACTGCTGGTCGGGCGCGTGATGTAGACCGCGTCCGTCTTCGGGGCGTCGAATCCCTGAGACAACACCGCGTAATTGGTCAGCACCTTCAGGTCGCCCGCCTTGAACCTCTCGATGGCGACGCGACGGTCCTCCGGGCTGGTGTCCTGATCAATCGATGCTGCGGGACGTCCGCGCAAGGTGAGCAGAGTGGCCAGCGTCTGGGCGTTCTCCACCGATGTGGCGAACACGACGATCTGCCAGTGAGCGGGCTTGCTCATTATCGATTCGACGATTGTGCGCGTTCGGTCCTCGTTTCGCCCGAGCCGGATCTCGGCACTTCGGGAGAGCCAGCCCAGCCTCTTGAACTCCTCGACCTCCTGATCGGTCAGGTCAATGGAGACACCGTCGAGGATCTCGAGATGGGCACGAGCCAGCACGCGGTCGCGTTGAAGGCGCACCTGCGGAAGCTCGTCACCGAAAACCCCTTCGTCCAGGCAGTTGTCACCGAATCGGCGCAGCAGCAGTTCCGTCTGCGTGCTGTCTCGCCGGCCTCGGAAGGGTGTCGCGGTCAGCCCGATCAGCGGCTTGTCCCTCTCCCTCGCCGACCGCCCCAACCACTCGAGAATCGTCGTGTAGGAGGGCGTGTAGGCACCGTGAGCCTCATCGATGATGACGATCGGCGCCTCCGCCAGCCACGCGTATGCGGGGTTATCGACAGCCCGAGACTTGACCTTCTGCCAAGTCGCCACGACCACTTGGACACCCCCGACCTCTTCTTCCATCTCGTAGGACGCCCAAAAGCGGCTGAGAACCAGCTGGGTGTCCTGACGTCCGACGGCACGCCACAGGTAGGACCACGCATCGATGGCCTGCTCGCACAGTTCCTCTCCATCCGCTAGCCACAGGATCGGGCCGGAGAAGGTGCCGCTGGGACTGAGGGCGTCGAGGCTTCCGTCGCTGATGGTCTCGATGATCGTCTGGACCGCCACACGTGTCTTGCCGGCACCGGTCGGCAGTGAGATGTAACCGCGGCGGGGCCCGTGCCCTGTCAGCAGATTCCGAAGGCGTTGCGAAACCACATGTTGGTAATCGTGCAGCGCCTCGAGCCGTGTCGGGCCCTCGACATACTCGGTGGGTTTGTTCCGCGTCCTGGCCGGCCGACCCGCCCATTCCTCCCCGAAGCCGAAGTTGGCCACCCACTTCCGAGCGGTGAACGAGCCCGACCACGTCGAGGGCGGCGGAACGGGTAGACCCGCCGGGTCAACCTTGCAGGCGCGTTCCAGCGCGCGAACTCCGAGCATGCTCACGCAGAGCTCAGCCAGGGCGAGCCCTCGCGGCTCGGTGCCGCCCTCGTTGGCGAGGTAACTGAGTGCATCCTTGGGGACGAGCGGCCTCAGACGCTCCTCTCCGACAAGCATGAGCAGACGCTCCGGATCCGAAGAGGCACGACGGATCGCACGAACCTGCTGAGAGTTTCTGCGCCGCTCCATGTCCTTGAGCAGCGCGTCCACATGTCGATCGGAGTCGTCGTACAGCAACTGCCCCAGAACCTGCTTCAGGATCTGGTGATCGGTGGTGCCGGTGACCAGAATCCTGTTCGCCTCACGACCGGAAGCACAGGTGACGCGAACCTCCGGTTGACCCGGGATCGCGGCGACCTTACTGAGCGAGAGACATTTCTGCAGCACCAGGCCGTCGAGCTCGTTGTCGACCTCGATCGCATCCAACACCGGGAAGGCGTCGATGACCAGAACCGGGTCGGCACTGGTCTCGTAGGAGTAGGTGACCGGTAGATCACGGCCCTCCAGGCACTCCCAGAACTCGCTGAGCGTGTGTACGTCGTCGAGTGAATCCACGACGACACAGGGGATTCCGAACTGGTCCAGTTCCTCGAACGCCTGCATGCCGTGCACCACAGCGACATTCGTGCGATCTTCCTCGTACCACTGGCCGTTCCGGCGGACCCAGAGTTTCTGAGGTGGCTCCTCCTCACGATGCGTCCAGCACCACCAGGCGTAGCTCTGACCGACGCGTTCCATGTCATTGCGTGCCACGTGGATGTCCACGAGTCTGCGGAAGCCGTCGACGTCGAGCTCGCTGATGCGAGTCTTCAGTTTCAAGACGTCCTGGGTATCGCGACTGAGGACCACCTCAGACACGCACGGCAGGAGACCCTCAGGCACCCCCTCGACCTCCGGCACAAACGCGTCAGTAGGCGGCATCGGTCCAAGCGTGGTCGGCAGCAGCCCTTCTTTTCTCGCCCACCACAGCTCGGGAGCAACATAGCGCGCGGTTTTCGGGACGTTGGGGTGGCTCACCAGGACGCGCGGAACCTTCACCTCTTTCAGCAGTGCGAGGGTGAGGGCGGTCCTGTTGGTAACGCTCAACGCAGAGAGGCAGCCGATCGGCCCGAGGACGTCGTCGAGTCCATCGATGCGCAGGGACTGGCGCGCTTGGACGCCGAGCCCGAGAGCGTCGCCGATGCGTCCGCGTACCTCGTTCGCGTACTGCGTCACCCAGCGTTCTTTCGCTCCCCCCGATCGCGACGGACGGGAGCGCACGCCCAGCATGGCCAATACCTCCCGGTCGCCGGCGTGATAGTCTCCGTCGACGAGGAACTCGCCGTCATCCTTGATCTGCTTCAGGCAGTCGCCTGCGAGGTACAGACCCTCTGGAAGGACCCACCGGCCGAGTCCGTTTCGCACGCGAATGATTCTGGCCGCGTGTCCCTCCAGGATGCTCTCGAAGGCCTGGTGGACCCGCTCGACACCAGAGCCGCGCATCGCGATCCAAAGCTCGTCCCAATCGACCTTGCCTGTACGCCTGAGCTCCGTGAGCAGTTCCAGCATCTCGCCGCCGTCTTCGAAGGCGGTGACTCCGAGCGCCTCGAGGGCGGCGGCAGTGGTTCCCCGGGAACTCACCCTCGGATCGACGAACGAGGTTCCGTGCTGGCTGGAGTTGGACCGGATGAAGCACCGGCCGCGGACGGGTTGTGTCAGCGTTCCGTTCTCGAGCAGAACGATCCGGGCGTCGCGAACGTCCTTCTCGGTGTTTCCACCCTTGCGAATCAGGTTCGCGGCCAATTCAATGGCAGCGGCCGACTGGTCCGGTCCTGGTTCGGCCACCACCGACTGCAGCCAGTGGAGCACTCGTCCCGGCGATCTGGGGCGTTCCCCCTCCTGCAGCAGCCGGTCGACCTTGGACCGCCGTTCGGTGGTGGTGGTGCAGTCCGGATGCACCCAGACGCTGCGGTTGCCCGTGACTTCCAGCCAGATCTTGGCGTACTCCATGACGTCGTCCGGAATACGCTGGAGGGCAGAGGGCGCACGCAGATGACCGTCGAGGTCTGGCAGACACCGCGACTCCCTGAGCTCACGGAAGACCGGTTCGTTGAGTACCTTGTCCGCCCAGCTCCGAGCCTCCTTCCCACGGGCGGGCAGGACGTCGATGTATCGACCGTATGCACCGTCGGCGATCAGGTCCTTGCGAGCCGCGACAACGAGCTTCGGTACGACGTCTTCGAGGATCTCCAAATTGAACAGGCACTCGATCACGTTGATCCGGTCGTCCGACAGCTTCCACGGCGCGTTGATCCGCCCGCTCAGTGTGGTGTCGGACTTGACCGGGAAGTATGCGGACAACTGGCCGACACCGACGGCGCCACTCAAGGGTAGTGCCCAGCTGACGGTGACAGTGTCTCGACGTGCCGCATGGCCGGCCGATTCCAGCGCCTGCGGCGACGGCTTGTGCTCCGCTGACACGACGAGCCATTCCCGCTCCCCGTCCTGGGTGGTCAGCGTGACGCGGTTGCCCCTCTTGGCAGCGGCGAACCTCCGTGACACTTCACCGACTCGGTCGACGAGGTCCAGCACCCGCACGTGTGGGGCGAAGAGGTTGAACGACTCGTCGAAGTCTTTGATCTCCTCCGACAGCTGCGCCGCAGCTCCCTTCTTGAGAGGGACCTTGACGACCGTGGTCGCCCAACTGGACAGCTCCGCGAGGATCGGGTCCGACCGAAACTCCACTGTGGGGTCGAGCGTCCAGGCAAGACGAAGCGCTGGCACGTCGGACGGTTGGTAGTGGCGGTCCAGCTCAATTGACAGGAACTCCGCGGACTGCGACCGGCTGAACTCGAACGACACCGAGCGACTGAAGATCTGCGGGTTGTCCGAGATTCCGCTGATAGATTTGAACCCGAGCCCGAATCGACCGATCTCGTTTCCGGTCTTGTTGGACAGATGGGTGTACAGCAGTGCCTTAACACCCGTATCCACAAACGGGCGGCCCTCGTTCGCCACGTAAAGCGCATCTTCGGTCAGCTCGACCTGGATCCGCCCTGGAGCCCCCTGGAGCGCATCCGCGGCGTTCTGCACGAGCTCCTGAATCTGTTTGCGGCCGTAGCCGCCCTCCGCGATCCCGCGTTCCTTGCCAGCGTCCTCTTCAACCCGGTTCGGATCCTCGCGGTAGACGCGGACACATCGATCGCGAAAGTCATCAACGAGTCCCAGCAATGCTGGATCAGGATCGGTCCAACCCCTGGCAACCACGGCCACCCCTCCGTTACACCTCTTCGGCAAGGCGTGCCCGCAGCATGCCCTCCCCTATTGTGTGTTGTCTATCATCCGTCGCCGACAATTTGAGGCAGTGTGCTGCAAACTCCGACGCAACTTGCCGATCTTGCGTGAGTGAAACTTCAGCTATTAGCTCGGAAATCCCACTCGCCCACCTTGGGCGCGCCTTGCCATAAAGCAAGAACTTCTCTAAGGCGCTACCGGCGACTGCTCACCGCCTTCTCAACGTCCCACAGGGCTTTCACAACGTCTTCAAGGTCGTACGCACAGTAATCACCCTGCTTGTGGTTCATGTCAGAAAGCTCAGACTTGATGTCGTCCAACCGGGACACCACGTCATCGATGGTGCAGATCCCGCGGTCGTTACTGGAGACAGTTAATTCAAGATCCTCAAGGCGGGATGCAATGTCATTCAAGCACCCGATCAGCTCCTTAAACTGTTCAGCGTTCATGGTCGTAGACCCCCGATCATTCTGCGGACAGCGAATTTTCGAATCGAATGGCTCGGCCTGGAGGCTTAGTTAACGGAGCTACCTGCCGACAGCCGTTACGAGGCCTGCGGAAGACATCTGAAGTCGTCCCTCCGCGGCCGCACGTTGGAGGGCAGCTTCCAGTCTCGCTCCGATGGCGGCCGTCATGCGCTTACCCCCAAACATGTTGAGCGCCTCTCGCTTCAGCTCATCGACCCGCATACCTCCGCTCTGTTCAGCGGCAATGGCCATCGCATTGCCGATCTCCACCAGGCTGACTTCGTCAAGCGGCCTGCTCTCCCCACTACTCGGAGTACGAACGACTCGCCATGTCATGGGGTCCACATCAAGCGGCCAGTAGAAGTCACGATCGCCCTCACGGCGGTACTCCGGCGGCACCACCCGTTGGATCGCGCGTTTCCGTTCCTCGGTCACCCGGCTGAGGCGGAACGCTCCACCGACCAGCCGCGCAAGCCTGTCCTTGTGGATGGGCGCTTCGGCGTCCAGGATCGCCTTGATCACCAGTCGGACTCGCTCCTTCGCCCAACCGGATGTCAGCTGGTCGAGGACGGAGACATCGCCCTCGATCCGTGGCACCCACTCCTGGTAGGGCTGCATCATCGGGTGTTGCTTCTTTACCCGCGCGGGCGCAGTGGTCGGAGCCGAGCGCAGCGTCAGGCTTTCAGCAGGCGGGTCGACAACTATCGGCTCCGACTCCGGGACGGGCGGCGGCGTCGACTGCGGTTCTTCCGACTCAGCCGCCTGCCGTTCCAGCTTGTCCTTCGCGTCCACAACCGCCTGTTTGAGACGATCGATCGTCGCCTCTCGGTGGTGCAGCCACTCGGGTAGCCACACACGCTCCACGCCAGGCCATTTCATGAGGTTGTCCAGGACATCGACCGGCAGCCCGTCGCGATCTGCGACGGTCCGTCGCCCGTACCAGTCCGTACCGTCCAACAGAACCGCCACCAGTGGCTGATCCGGCTCCTCCGGCGCGGAAATCACGAGATCGACACGGAAGTCCGACAATCCGACATCCGTCTGGACGATCAAGCCGGCGTCACGCAGCGCGTTCGCGATGTCGTCGCGATGACGATCGATGACCGGCTGGCGGCGTCCACCGTCGGTCACGGTCTCGACACCGCGCGCCGCCATCTCCAGGTACGCCTTCAGGTGCTTGGTGCCCACCTGCGTGGTCTCCTCGGCCCGCAACTCGGACGGGTCGAAGCTCGCATACAGCACGACTTCACGGCGTGCGCGCGTGATCGCCACATTCAGCCGCCGCTCGCCTCCCGGCTTGGACAAGGGGCCGAAGTTGAGCGGCACGACGCCTTTCTTGTTGGCGCTGAACGCAACCGAGAACAGGATGGTGTCACGCTCGTCGCCCTGGACGTTCTCGAGGTTCTTGACGAAGAGCCCGTCCGGATCGTCGAGCGCCTGGACGATCCGGTCGTCACCGGCATCCCGCAGCAGGTTCTCGATGAGATCGCGCTGTTGCGCGTTGAAGGTGATAACCCCGAGGGACGGGACCTTGTCGGGTGACTCCCAGAATCGCTGCTTGATGTCTTCGACGATCCGTTCCGCTTCCACACGATTCGTCCGCAGCGTCTTCCCCCGCCCACTGCGCTCGAAGTGACCGTTGACCCGCACCAGCGAGATGCCGTGGCCGGCGAATCCCGAAGTGGATGCAGGCAGCGGCGCCGGGAAGGAGGCAAGCCGTCCGTCGTAGTAGTGGTAGTTACTGAACGTGATGAGGGCCTCGTCCTGGCTCCGGTAGTGCCACGACAACCACTGCCGCGGGACGCGAGCCTGGACGCATTCCGACAGAATGGACTCCTCGTCCGGCACGACGTCCTGGTTATATTCCTCGTCATCGTCGATGGTCGCGCTGACCTCAGCGAAGCTCGTGGGCGGCATCTGCTTGCTGTCACCAACCACGACAACCGATTTCGCTCGGCCCATGGCCCCGACAGCGTCGGCTACCCGGATCTGCGATGCCTCGTCGAACACCACGATGTCGAACAGGTCCCGCTTCGCGGGGAAGAACCGCGCCACGGAGTCGGGGCTCATCAGCGTGCACGGCATGATCTGAGTGATCAGATCACCGAAGTTCTCCATGAGCGCACGGACGCCCATACCGCCACGCTTGCGCTCGAGTTGCCGTCGAAGCGCGCCGATCTGACCACCCGCGGCATCCACGTCGAAGGGGCGCTGCTCAAGAAGCCTCGCCGGGATCGCGCGACACAACTCCTCGCGAATGGCCCGCGTACTGGTCGCGAACCGCTTGATCGTCTTGTTGTGGGCCTCGACGTCGAAATCTCTGAGCGCGCTCGCCTCCAACCGCTCTGCAATTGAGGCAACGGCTGTTCCACGGTCAAACGCCAATGCCGCGTCCTCGGCGGCGATCCTCCCTGCCAGGATGTCGGAGCGGGCCCCCTCCATTCCGACGCCGCGCAGGGGTTGAACGTGCCGCAGCAGGTCGACCCACCGCTCGATCGTCGCCGCAGACTCCAGTCGGCGCGTGGCACGTGTCTCCCACCACCGCGCGAGGAACGCGTCCGGCTGCGCCCATGTCTCCTGTCGGGAACGCTCCACCCCGTCACCCCGGTGAGACGCTCCCACGCCTTCGCTAACCGGCGCAGAGGCTCTGCGAGAGTTCCGGTCGATGTCGTGCTGTAGTACTGCCGCAGCACACCGATGTACGGGTCGTCGCGGTCTTCGCACAGGGTGGAGATCAACCAGTCGACGACATCCAACTTGCCGGCGAGGTTATCCGCATCCTCGGCGATCAGCGGATTCCACGCGTCGGGCATGAGGTCCAAAGGGATCTTCGCGACGCGACCCCGTAGCTCGCTCACCGCCTCGTGGGACTGAACCAGCTCGTCGGTTAGCGCTGAAAGCGACTTCAGTTTGACCGTCTTCGGGTCGACAGACAGAACGTCAGTCAGCTTTTCGAGGACTGCACGGCGGCGCTTCCTGCGACCAAAGAACCCCGAGTTGTCGGCGTCCAGGGCCGCTTGATGGATCGCCGGCACGTCGATATCCATCGCTGCAGGCGTCGCGGTCTCGCGCCATGACGGGGTGGACGCAGCGAGCTGCTTTGCACGCTCCTTAACGGCCTTGAGTTCAGCCCTCCAGGACTCGCTGTTGAGCTCGTCGAGCCCTGTCAGCGGGTAGCGCGGGGTTGTCGCGAGATCGGCCCAGACGTGCACCTCCAGCGGATCTCCGGCATGCGCGACCTCCTCAAGTTCCAGACCGAGGCCGAGGAGCTCAGCGAGGGCCTGGTCGAACTCGACAGCTGCGGCGTGGATCTCGGCTGGGTCAAGCGACTCCGGGTTCCCGGTATCAATGAACCCCCACGGGTGGCGTTCACTCGGGCGAGCCAGGTCGACCTTCTCAGGCAGGGCGCGGAACAAATCGCTGATCGCACTGAGGGTCTCCGGCGCACCACCGGCGACAAGCGGCTGCGGAACCTCGAGCGGTGGCACCTCCTGGTCAGCCGCCAGCTCCGAGGAGCGAGCGGTGTAGAGCGACAGACCCGCGGCGTTGACCTCGTGCAGCCGGTCCGCGTAACGGGCCAAGCTCCCCCGACTGGCCTCCGCAGCCTGCAGGTTGGTGCGCAGTGCCCCAGAGTCGTGACTGACGCGCAGCTCGAGCGCCTGCTTGATCTGCTGACGCACCGCGGCCGGACGCGCGGACTTGTCATGGAGATCAAGCGAAAGATCACCCAGACCAACGGCTTCCAGCCGCTTCTTCACGACATCCAGCGCCGCGCGCTTCTCGGCGACGAACAGGACGCGTAGCCCTGACACCATGGCGTGAGCCAGCAGGTTCGTGATGGTCTGTGACTTACCAGTGCCGGGTGGTCCTTCCAGGACGAAGGTCCGGCCCGCCACCGCCTCTGCGACAGCGGTGAGCTGCGAGGAGTCAGCGGGCACGGGCACCGCGGTCCCGAGAGCATCAAGGTCGACCTCGGGTGCTTCACTGACCGGATCGGTGAACCTCTCGTTCGGCGAGTGGATCAGGTGGGTGACCAGAGCGTTGTGCGACAGCTCATTCCACGACTCGTCGAGGTCCTTCCACAGGGGGAACTTCGCGAACTGGAGGATGGCCAGATGGACGGTCTCCTCGACCCGGAAGGACAGTCCCGCATCTGCCACCGCCTTCCGAACAGCGTTGAACGCCATGGCCAAGTCGATCCCTGACGCGTCTTCCGTCGGGTTGGCCAAACCGGGGATCTCCAGGCCGAAAGCGACTCTGAGCTTTTCGACAAGGCAGTAGTTCGGTGTCGAAGCGCCGGCTTCGTCGATGGTGAGGACATAACGCTGGCCGCGGTTCGCGGTGGAGAGCGTCACCGGCACCAGGATCAACGGCGATCGCAGATCACGGTCGGAGAAACGCCAGTTGAGCGTCCCGAAGGCGAGATAAAGGTTGTTGGAACCCGTCTCCTCAACGATCGTCTTGGCCTTGTACGACAGGTACCGGAGCTTGCTCTGGTAAGACGCCTCCGTGATGTCGATGTAGACGCTCCGCTTGTCAGCCAGGAGAAGTTCGCGATCGCTCTCGGGCAGATCGCGACCGTACCGGATGCCGCGGGCGCGGTCGACGGATTTGATCGCGTCGGACGCCAGGAGGTTGATGGTGGCGCCGGCGTTGATGTCGTCCTCAAATCTGCCGAGGGCGGGGCCGGGCACCTCGAGGCGGTAGCCGGCGCGGTCGGTGTAGTTGATCAGTTTGTTTCGCAGGCTCAGGTCGAGAAGAGCGTTCTTCCACTGCCGTACACGGGCGGGCACCTGCTCGCTCTCATCGTTGCGCTCGGCACCCGGACTCGCGACATACGGTTCGATCGTGGGACCGGCGCCCGGTTCGTAGTGCGTGACAACCACATTGCCGCTCGCGTCGGTGGTTCGACTCGGCAGCGGGTAGATCTTCGCGAGCCGGGCCTGCCGCACGTCGGTGACGCCGAGGATCTCGGAGAGGTCGTCCGACAGATACCGAACCCGGGGCGCGCTCGTAGCGTCGGCGAACGTGGCATCGGCAGAGGACTGCGTGACCATCGTGGTCTCAATCAGGCGAATGTTTCCGAGGTCAACCTGGTTGACTACGTCGATCACCTCGGTTGAGGACACCGAGCCCAGAGCAGCGTCGTGGCGCCAGTATCCGAGGAAGGCGTGGCCCCTGAGAATCCAGATGGTCGAGTTGATCCCGGCCTGCTCGAGGACCGCGGCCATTGTGAGCGTGGTGTCCAGGCAGGTGCCGAGCCTTCCCTCCAGGACGTCGGCGGGAGTGCGGATCTTCTGGCCGTCGTCGCCCCAACTCGCGGGTGGTTCGGCGTAGCGGATGTCCCGCGCACGCATGGCCTCGAAGACCGCCTGAGCGATGGCATCGACTCGTTCCGGGCTTTCGCTTTGATACCCGTCGATCGCCGAATTGCCGGTCAGGGCCTGCAGACGGTCCGAGACCTCGGTCATCAGCGCACTGACCGCGGCGGAGTTGGGCTGGACATGCGTGGCGAGCATCTCGAGTGCCAGCTGCAGCGGAGTGGCCTTCCACTGATTGGAGGCCAGGATGTTGACGTCCTCGGCGGCCTCGGCCAGCACGTCGCCGGCGACATTGCGCAGCACGACGCGGATCGACCCGGGGCACTGGTCGGTGACCTGGAGCATCGCTGCGGGGTCGAGCTTCAAGTCGACGTCACGAAGGATCGTCGGCTTGCCGGTGGCCAGATCCAGGAAAACCTCCTGGGGTCCGCCGTGAGAGCCTAGGGCGCTGACCACTTCGACCTGCACGACAGCACCGTGAAGACTCGGCCCTGAAGTCTCCACGGCGATGTGGTCGATCACCGGTATGCGACAGTGCGCCATCGGATAGCTGAGGTCGGTCACAGCCTGGATCTCGATGCGCGGAGCGCCTGAACCCGACGTCGACTCCGAGACCGTCGTCGTAAAGGTTCTTGTCGCTGCCCGGCGAGCCTCTTCCCCGCCCGGGCCCTGCTCAACGGAATCCTTTGCACCGGAGCCGGTAGTCACACGCGGCTTCAGTTGGGCAACCCGCGCCGCCTCGGACTGGGCACCAACAGCCCGAAGCAGAAGCTCGGCGGTGTCGAGGGCACGGTAAGCCTCGGCAGCGGTGAAGGCCTCGTTGTGCGCCCAGCGATTCCGAACGTCGCGCAACTCGCTCGCATAATTCTGCGCCTGGCGTGACATGTGACCACTGAACGGATAGCCGAGGTCACCGAGCCGCTCTGTCATCGCGCGCAGCATCAGAGAGAGGTCGCCGCTGCTGCGATACTCCCCGCCACGCCTACCGAGCGAGATGTCCTTTCGGCGGAGAACCTCGGTCCACTCCAGACCCGGCGGCAGTGCCCGCGCCATCACGCGCTCGACGAACGGCGTCAGACCACCGATCAACAGAGTGATTGCCTCACCAACGACCAGGTGGTAGTCGCGATCCTCCACGGAGGTTCCTCCCCTACAAAGTTGCCGAGACGGCTTCCCCTTGTGCAGCCGATCGACTCTAGACGCAGGCACCGACAAGTGCGGGTCGACCATATGTAATCATGACGCTGACGATAATTTCAGTAGTTTGAAGGGGCATCGCAGGCCGGGCGCCGACCAATGCGCAGCGAACACCATGGAGCACATGGAACAATACTGCCATCGCCATATATCTGCAGTAAATAGCCTGTTTACCGAGAGCCCAGGCGGTACGAAGAGGCCCACAGAGCAACTTTTACTCACCCATTGAACGATCTTGATCCGGACCGCACCGTCCCGCCACAAGCAAGCGCGCGGACGGACGGAGACGGGGCCTGCTCGCGGCACTTCCACACGACGATCGCACGTTGGTCATACAGAAGCAAGGCTTGCTCAGCAGTTTGCTAGTAAAAGTTTGACCCGCCGCGCATACAGCGTTTCTGCGTGCGGTTAACGCAATTCCGACTGCCCCTCAGAGGACTGCCCTTACCAGGAGTCCACACCCCCGTTAGCGAGCGCAGCAAATTCCAGGATATTTACACTGGGGACTCGGCAAGCCGCCGTCGGAGCGCAGAGGTCGGCGACTGTCACCCGCGCGGCCCACCGGCAGATCAGCGTTAGAACGAGTACACCCTGTCGATGCTGGCGAACATCCCGTGCCCTGTTCGGTCGTAGGTGAATCGAGTTCCATCGAACGCCGGTTCGATGGTCCAACCGTTCAGCCGATAGGTCTTGCCGTAGGTCATGACAATGTCCTGTGCCATCACTTCTGTGGTACCCGGTATGTCTCCGATCTCCCACTTGAAGGCGCCGTTCCCCCGCACGACGGCAATGTTCATGCGCTCGTTGAGCGTCGACTGCGGCCAGATCGGCGCATTCGTGAAGCGTGCTCGACAGGCCACCAGGGGACCACCGCCGTGGCTTACGTCATTGGCCGACACGATGCATCGCATTTTTCCGGATTGCGTTCTGACAATCGGGTCCACTTGAGCCGCAGCCGTGCCAGGCAGCACCGCAAGCAAGCCGACAGCCGAAATCAGAACGGCAACAACAGATCTGAACAGCATCATCAACTGAGTCAGGGTGAACACCTTCGTCCTCACCAGGACGGCGGCAGCGGATCCAGACGGACAAGACGGCCGAGGTCGTTTCCGCCCCCGCCCGTCCACCGGTAACGCACGGTGTAGTAGGTGCCGTCGCCGCAAGCGTTACAGCTGCCGGGAGTCTTGAACGTCAATCCGACCGTGTCATCAGTGGTTGCAGCAGGGTTCAAGTACGTGAAGCCTCGCGGCTCCGGAGATGCTGGGCCGACGTAAATCGACCGGTTGAACAGGAGAGCGACACTCGGCGAGCTTCCCGTCCCACCGTCGAGGGGCACGATCGCCACAGAGAGCGTCCTGCACGGGTCGAAGTTGCCCTCGTAGGTGCTCGGATCCCGACTCCATGCGGAATCGGGGAAGGGCGGCGGTGGCTGAACGTTGAGGGCGGTCTGCACTGTCGGCGACGCCAGGTTTACCCCGCACGCCGGTGCCTGGGCGGCCGCCGCGCCCGCGGGAGACACCACCGCACACAGTAAAGGGCCGGCAGCCAAGATTGCTGAAAGTCTCCCCATTGGTCACCCCTCCGACAGTACGAACCGATCGGACCTCGGAGATTAACAGCGTCAATGCGCGCCAGCAACAGCTTACGGCAAACCTGTATAGAAATTTTCGCACTCGTCAACTCTGGTTTTGAACTGCAGGTCGGGTTTCCATGGGCTAATTTCAAGCAAGCTCATAGGGGAAGCCTGAAAGGGAACAACGAGTGCGAACCCAAACGCCCGACAGCTGCGCTCCACTCGGACGGAGCAAGCTTTCCACGTTCGCCATGTTTGCTGCCTGCCTCACTGTGGCCGCGTTCATCGGTACGCCGCACGCTCATGCCACGACCGAGGCATATCTCGATGAAGTGCGGGCCACCGTGAGATACCCGCTGACAGATCAGCAGGCGCTGAGACTCGGCAACATCGCATGTCAGGCGATGCGCGCAGGGATAGAGCAGGGGTTAACTTTCGGCAAGGCCCGACATCAGGCGGATCAGGCTGTCGGCTATGCGCAGCGCCAACTCGGCCTCAGCCTGACCATGGCCGATGGCATGCTTCTTGTGCAGGCCGCCGAACATCAGCTCTGCTGACCGGCGGATGCGCTGGCCTCCAGAGCACCTATATCAGCTGTGCAACAAGGACTTTCACGAGCACGACTGCTACTCACTGGACCGTCACAATGCCTTGCCGGGAATAACCCCCACCCCACCGCCGTCCTTGCTACAGATGATTCAAAGTCCCAGCCCGACGGAGGTTTCATGAAGGTTCTCGTCATCAGCTCCAGCCCCCGCCACGACGGCAACTCCCATCTGCTGGCGCAAGCAGCGGTCGAAGGGGCCCGGTCGGCCGGCCACGAGGTTGAGCACGTCTTTCTCGACGACTACGTCCAGCGCCTGTTCGGCAACTGCCGCAGCTGTCGACTCGCCGACGGCCGCTGCTCGCTCGACGACCGCTACGAGGACCTTCTCCTGAACCACATCCTGCCCGCCGACGGAATCATCTATGCCATGCCGCTGTACTGGTACGGCATGCCCGGGCGGCTCAAGACCGTTTTCGACCGCCTCTTCTGCTACATCTCCGACAGCGCCCCACAGCAGCGCCACGTCCTCGACACCATCACCGGCAAAAAGGTCGGCCTGCTGATCTCGAGCGAGGAGAACTACACCAGCGCCACCGCCGGCGTCGTCGCCCAGTTCCAGGAGGCCACCCGCTACCTGCGCCAGGAACTGGTTGGCGTTGTCGCCGGCAACGGCAACACCCGCGGCGAGATCGTCCACGACCCCAGCGATCCGGTCCACCGGGCCCGTGACCTCGGCGCCCGCCTGTTCGACATCCGCGTCACCGACTATTGCGTCGACACCGTCCGCCCCAAGTCAGTCTGGGGT
Organism: Mycolicibacterium phlei; assembly: GCF_001583415.1. Next base: position 1,057,325 of record NZ_CP014475.1, on the reverse strand, counting down.
GCGCCCACTGGGTGCCCCGCCGCTAGCTAAATCCTCAGCGCAGGAAGACCTGCCCGTCCTTGGGATAGCCGCCACCCTCGGTGGCGACATGCACGTGGTCGTAGTGGTTGGCGGTGTCGCCGCCACGGTCGGCCATCATCCGGGCCGAGCCGTCCGGTTTGTAGATGGTCTGCCGCCAGATCGCGTGCACCACACCGAGCCGCTCGGCGTTCTCCATCACGTACTCGACCACCTGGTCGCCCAGCGCAATGCCTTCCGCCGAGCGCGGATTCGGGATCATCACGTCGATCGCCAAGCCGTGCGGATGCCACTGCAGCGAATCCTGCCGCACCCCACCGATGTTGAGGATCTGCGGGAACCGCGCACTCACGGCCCGCGCGGCCCGGATCGTGTCGACCTGCAGGCCGGTCTCTTTGGCCACCCCCGGCGGCAGCACCGGCGGGATGTACGGCACCGCCGTCAACTGCACCGGCGGGGTCTGCGGCGGCGCCGCGACGATATCGCCCGACCACTCCACGGGGTCAACGGCCGGCGGCTGGCCCTCCGCACCGGTTCCACACAGGACCCCAACCGAGACGACCGCCGCTACGAGTGCCACCCGCGAGATCTGCCGGGTTCTGGCTAACGAATGTCTTCCCACTGAATCGGCAGGTTAGCGACCCCTCGCTTGGCATCGCCAATTTAAGAGAACCCTGTGAGCAGCGCGTTCTCCGTCAAACGAGGTCGCTCCGACCCGTGAAACCCCAGCTCATACACGGAGAACCGGTGTGCCAGCAACGAACCGGTACCCACGTACCAGAGGTGCGCAGCGTCATGTTTAACCGCGGCTGTGACCTACCCGCCCAGCGCCTCCGCCGCCGGCCCCAGGTCGAAGAACTGCGTCTCGCCGTTCGCGTCGTCGAGGCCGTCGTTGTCGGTCACCACATACAACCGCCCGTTGCCCGCGATCGCGAACCCCTCCACCTTCTCCTGCACGAACCCGTTCGTCGCCTGCAGGTCCGGCAGCAGGTCGCGCGCCAGCGTCTTGTCCAGCAGCGGCGGCGTCTCCCCCGCCGTCGCCCCCGGCCCGTCCGGCACCGTCACCCGGTAGATCGCCTTCACCGTCGCGTCCGGCCCGTTGAGCTTGTCTCGCTCCAGCACCAGCAGCGACCCGTCGTGCACCGCGATCTCCGACAACCCGACCCAGTCGCCCTCCGCGGTCGTGCGCTCCAGCGGATACCCGAACCACTCCCACCGATCGGTGTACCGGCCCAGCCGCGCCACGCCCGCCGGGTCGCCCTTCACCTCGCGCTGCACCGCCACCCACACCGCGTCGCCGTCGACGGCCACACCCTCCAGGCCCTGCCCGCCCAGGCCGGCCGCGACGTCGTCCGGCAACGACACCCGCCGTTCGATGCCGCCGTCGGCGCCGACCCACACCAGCGCGTTCCCCGGGCCGTCCTCGCCCTCGACCGCCAGCACGAACCCGCCGTCCGCCCGCGCCGCCAGCCCCTCGACATCGAGCGTCACCGGCTTCCCGTTCTCGGTGACCGGCACCTCGGTGTCGATCAGCGCCGGCGTCTGCGCCACGTCCACCCCGAGGATCCGCGCCGGCCCGTACGCGACATCCGTCGCGGTGAACAGCCGGTCCGGGTCCGCCGGGTCCGCGCTCAGCGCTCCCAGCGCACCCCACCCGATCGGCGTCCCGTCGATGTCGCCGGACACGATCGACGGGAACGGCAGCGCACCCGCGTACCGCTCTCCGTAGCCGTACACGCTGACAGATGCGCGCACCCGATCGTCGGCGGCGTCCTCCTCCGACGAGATCACCAGCAGGTCGCGCGCCGGGATCGCCAGCACCCCTTCGGGTCCCGGTGTGGTCGGCAGGATCTGCCGGAACACCGGGGCGGTGACGTCGCTGACGTCGTAGGCGGCGACGAAATTGCTTCGCTCCGAGGCGATCAGCGCCGTCGGCCGCCCGCCGACCTCCGTGATCGCCAGCCCCTCCGGCTCGGGCCCCTTCTTCTCCGCCCGGCCCTCGTTGTGCAGACCGGTGCGCACGGCCAGCTGTTCGAGCGAGTTGCCCGCATCCCACACCACCTCACCGGTGCCGGCGTCGAAGATGGTCCAGCCGCGGGTGCCGCCCTTCCAGTCGCCCTCGTTGGCGGTGGCGACGTGGTCGTCGCCGACCCAGCCGATGGCGTCGGGCTCGCGCGGGGTGTCCGGGATCGACCCGGTCTGGTCGATGACGCCGTCCTCGGCGGTGTCGATCCCGTCCACGGACACGCTTCCGGCGCTGACGATCCGCTGCACGTCGCCGCTGCGGCCGTCGATGATCGCGAACCCGTTGTTCTCCTGCAGCGTCACCGCCACCTGGCCGCGCGCGTTGATGCTGACGTACTCGGGTTCGAGGTCCTCCGGCGTATCCAGGCCAGCGGCGCGTGCGGCGTCGACGTCGAAGTCCACCCGCCGCGGCGTCCACGCCGCCGGCTCACCGTCCAGGGTGATCAGTTGCACGAATCCCGTTGGCGGCTGGGGAAGGTCGCCTTCGTCACCGCCGGGTGGGGTGGCCTCCTCGTCGCGCTGGTTCTCTATCGCGATCGCGGCGAACGATCCGTCCGGGCTGATCGCGATCGAGTCCGGCTGCCCGCCGAGGTCGATGCTGTGCACACGGCTGCGGTCCGCGACGCGGACCACGTCGACGCGGCCCGACGGGTGCGCGAAGTCGCCGCCGGTGGTGTCGACGACGACCAGCACGTACTCGCCGACGGCCGCGACCGAGGTGGGTTGGTCGTCGGCGTGGCCGAGCTCCTCCAGCGAGAGTGTGCCGAGACCAATGGGTTTCGCCGGGTCACGAATGTCGAGGAAGCCGATGCGCTTGGCGGCGGCGTCGGTGTAGATGACGGTGTTGCCGTCGGGGGTGACGGTGGAGATCTCGGCGACGGTCTCCTCCGCGGGGTCGTCGGCGTTGAGGTACACCGGATAGGTCGCCACCCGGTGGTAGCGCTCGGCGGCCGGCAGGGTGAAGTCGATCGGCGAGGCGGCTCTTGGTGCCGCTGTGGTCTGCTCCTGGTCGGCGGTCGAGCATCCCGCCGCCAGAAGTACCGTCGCCGCTGCTGTCATCCGCACGAAGGTCGTCGCTGTCACCCGTCATCCTCTGGACTTGTCTGCTGAGTCGAGTGAGTGTGGCGTGAACAGGTAGCGGCGCAGCGAAATTCAGGTGAACAGGACGCGGACTCCCGATGGCTCACGGGGTAGGGGTGGGAATCAGCGGCGGTTTCGGCGGAAGCTGACCCGGCGGCAGATCCACCACGCTCTGCATCAGAAAGCAGTCGCCGGTGATGAACAGCCGCGCGGCCTTGCCCTGCACCAGCTTGAACTCGTAGCCGTTGCCCTGCAGGGTGTAGTCGTGGCGGGGCTGCTCGTCAAAGAGCGACGACTCGTCGGTGACGCCGTACTTGGCGGCCTCCGCGCGCACGATGTCGGCGGCGACGGCGAACTCCTCGGGCGTGAATGTCCTGCCGAAGGCGACGGTGTCGGCGTTGGGCCGGCGCGCGACGCTCCCGGTGAGCTTCTCGCAGGGCAGCCCCCGCTCGCTCATCTCCCGGGCGTTGGTGGAGTCGGAGAACCGCCACGTCTGGCCGGGAACGGCGGCGACGATCTGCTCGGCGATGGCCCCGGCGGAGGCATTCAGGCGCGCGCGGGCCTGCTCGTAGGAGCCTTTCTCCCGCATGCTGTCGATGAGCGCAACCGTCTCCTCGTCGGAGAGAGTCGTTGACTCATGGGGGTTTTCGGTCATGGAGCAACCACCTAACAGTGTCGCGGAGATCGCAAGCCCGGCCAGCAGTCGCCGGTGTCGTCGAGTCAGTACCATCCGAACGGGGTTTCCTTCACTGCCAGGTCGGGCCGGTCCAACAGGATCGTCGCCAGGTTGTATCCGGTCATGCGCTCGCCGGCGCTGCGCCCGTATTCCGCGTGCCCCCAGGAACCGGTCTTCGCCTCGTATCCGTCGAGCGGGGTCAGACCCGCACCGGTCTCCAGGTGCTCGAAGCGGAACCGCAGCGAGCCGTCGTCGTTCTTGAGGACCTCGTTGGGGTCGGCGCCCCAGCCGTGCATCGGGGCCAGGGAGCCGATGTGGTTGATGGGATCGTCGGGGTTGGCCATCACGAAGAACGTGTCGTCGGTCAACCCGAGGTCGGCGGGTTTGGTCGCCTGGAAGCCCGGCGAGCCGTACATCACCGCGTTGTCGACGTAGTCGCTCGCCCCTTCTTTCAGCGCGATGCCGGAGGTCAGCGATCCGTAGGAGTGCCCGAACAGGGCGGTGGTCTGGTTCGGGTTCTGCGAGGCCGCGTCGAGGTCGGCCAGGAAGGAGGTCAGCTTCGGCGCGCCGGCCTGGGCGAGGTCATCGTCGAGCACCGACATCTGCCCCAGATTCAGCGGCGGCTGATACCCCACCCACGCCACCGTCGCGACCGTGGTGTCGATCTCCTCGTACTCCGCGATCTGGTTGGCCTCGTTCGCGAGCTCCGCCGCTTCGCGGGTCATACCCTCGATGCTGTCGCGGGTCGAACTGCCCACCCCGGGCACCGTCACCGACACGTGGTCGGCCTTGAAGGGGTCGCCGACGGAGGTGGCCGCCGGAATCATCTGCGACGGATCGTCGGGCTTCTCGAGATGGACCAGGTGCGAATCCCGTACGTCCAGCGCTCGTTCGATGGCGGCGATGTCCGCGAGACGATCCTGTTTGACCTGTCCGTCCGGCAGCCGCTCGTACTCGGCTTTCATCTCCTCCAGCAGCTCCCGGTTCGCGCGGTCGACGGCCTCGATGGCACCGGAGGACATATCGGACTCGTCGCCCATGGCGGTGCGCTCGTCGGCCGGGGACTCCTTGGCGCCGCCGAAGCGCTGCTGCGCCGGATCTCGTCGAACTCGGGACCCAGCTCGCGCAGGCTCTCGGCGATGGTGTTGGCGTCGGCGTTGGACCTGCGGACGACCTCGCTGAGCTCCGTGAGGCCCTTGTTCGCGATCTGCGTGAGCATCGCGTCGCGCAGTCTCCCCGGCGGGACGCTGTTGGCGGCGGCGGTCACCCAGTCGCGGACCGCGTCGAGGTTCTGGCGCCCGGCGGCGACCACCTCCGCGGATGCGGTGACGTGCGCGGAGATCTTCCTGTCCAGCTCGGCGAGCCGGGTGAACACCTGCTGGTGCTCGGTGTTGGCGTCGGAGTACGCGTTCGCGGCCGAGCCCGTCCACTGCTGCCGGGGCGCGGCCTGGTCGAGGTCGCGCGCGAAGGTCGTCAGCTGGGCGCTCTTGTCGTAGCCCTCTCCGCGTTGCGGCAGCCCGCTGCCGAAGGTTTGCCGCGCGTCAGCCCAGACCCGGTAGAACGCGCTCACGAGACGGCCTTGCGGGGACTGCGCACACCTTCAGCTTAGGGATCCTGCGGGACCCACCGTGCTCGTTTCCCGAATGGGCAGCCAGCCAACCGGTTTCGGTCTCTACGGGCAGTCTTCGGTGTCGCGGACGACGCCGAAGTCGATGCGCGTCGACGTCGTGAACGTCGCGCCCGGCGGCGGGGTCGAGGCGCACACCGTCCAGTTGCGGTCGATGATCTGCGCCCGGCCCTTCCCTGTCAGATCGGTCGAGCTACTGAACCACACGGCGCCGTCGGTCAACGACTGGATGGCGTCCTGCGCGCCCTGCAGGTCCTTGCCGATCAGGTTCGGCATGGTCCACGTCTCCTCGGCCGCCGCGACCGGCGCCAGAGCGAGCGCACCCACCGCCAGCGCGGCGAGGATTGTGCTGATCCGTTTCACGATTTCCCCCTTAGTTGAGCGGTTCATTGAAGCCTGACCTTCGCACCACCCGAGAACATCGAGTCATGGACCTCGAGCTCGGCGGGCTGGGTTCCCGGCGGGACGTCGAACGCGACCCGGACCTGAATCGCGTTGCCGGGGTTGATGTCTGCCATGATCCCGTCGTCGTTCATCCACATGTCGGCTTCGGTGTCGGCGCCGTACTCGCGGCCGGCCGTGTCGATCAGGGTCTGGTTGGACCCGAAGTACGACTGCGGCCGATCGCCGATGTTCCTCACCGACAGCGTGAGAATGATGAACTCGCCCTGCGGTTTCGCGATCATGTACGGGTTGCTCGGATCGCCGGCCTGCGCGGCGCGCTCCATCCCGAGCACCCGGAACTCGAACTTCCCGTCGCGCACCGCGGATCCCGGCGGCGCCACCGTCGGCGTCGCGGCGGCCGCGGCCGTCCTGGATGACGTCGATGTCGGCGATGAGCTGCTGCTCTCGTCGCTGCTGCCGCACTTGCCGATTCCGAGCAGGATCAGCAGAACGACGGCGACGGCGACCCACGCGGCGCCCTTGGCTGGGCCCTTCTTGACGGCGGTCGGTGCCTGCGGCGCGGCCCACCCCTGACCGTCCCAGTACATCTGCCGGCCCGAACCCGACGGATCCGGGTACCACCCCGGAGGCGTTTGTGTCGTCATTTCTGACTCCCCCCACTAGCTGTTCTCTTGAGCGGCGTGAACGTTAGCGGGGCCCACCGACAAGTCCGCGACACGAACGCATCTGAGCACGTCGGAGGATGTTTCCTGGCCTGCCGCAGCGTCGAATTACATTGCTGTGAGACTCAGGGGGTTTCGCGTCGAGCGAGAAGTGGTGGCCGGGAGGTCCGGCGATCGCGGGACCAATTCGTCTGTCCCACTCTCACTTTACGTCAGGGACCGGGGCTTGCCGCAAGGCCCGGGTGGTGCTGCACAATCGTGCGTCCACCGCACCCGACCAGGAGGAAACCGGAAAGGCGGTCATCTACGACTGATCGCGCCGGAGTGTGGCGTTTACTGAAGTGGTGAACCCACAGCGCCTCACGCGCCGACGGTTGCTGCGGCTCGCCGGAACCGCTGGGCTAACCGCGGCAGCCGTCGGCTGCGGGCTCCCGGCGGCACACGCGACACCGACGGCGCACCCGCTGCTGTGCCGCGACGCGTGGGGCGCGCGGCCGCCGACCGGTCCCGGCACGCCGCACACCCCGACCCGGCTGACGCTTCACCACACCGAGGTGCCGCTGCTCGCCAACAACGACGCGCCGGCGCGGCTGCGTCAACACCAGCGCTACCACCAGGATTCGCACGGCTGGATCGACATCGCCTACCACATCAGCGTCGACCGCGACGGAAACCTCTACCAGCTCCGCGATCCCGATATCACCGGCGACACCGCGACAAGCTACGACCCGACGGGCCACTTCCTCGTCGTCCTCGAAGGCGACTTCGACCAGCAGTCCGTGACCGAGGAGCAGCTCAACGGGGCCGCGCTCGCATTCGCCTGGGCGTCAACCCGATACGGGATCCCGGCCGACACGTTGACCGGGCACCGTGACCACGCGCCCGAGACCACCTGCCCCGGCGCTGACCTCTACGCCTACCTGTCCAACGGTGAACTCAAGCGGCGCATCGACGCACTGCTCGCCGACGGCCCGGTCATCCTCAGGACCGTGTGCCGCTAGCGCGGTCCGTCGACCTCATAGGTGCCGGCGTCGTCGCGGAACACCACCTGCACGTCGCGCACCGCCCCGTCGATCACCACCTGGCACGAGAACCCCTCGCCCGCTGCCACGACCGGGTCGCGGCCCCCGTTGCACTTGACGGTCTCGACGTTGTTGGCGCCGTAACCGTTGATCGGATCGCTGAGGATCTGGCGCACCCCGGCCTCGGCCTGCCGGACGTCGAGCACCTTGCCGCTGCCCGGCGTGAAAACCCCTGCGTACCAGAGTGTCACGCCCACCAACACGGCGACGAACGCCACTGCCGCCGCAACGATCAGCGGTTTGTTCGGACCCTGCGACGGGGGCTGCGGTGCCCGGTGACTCGGCGGCGCCATCGGTGGCCGTGACGGCGGCGCAGGCGGCCGCGGCGACGGTGGCGGCGGCGACGGTCGCTGCGGGGGCGCCGGAGGCCGACGCTGCGGCGGCGGCGCCATCGGTGGCCGGGCCGGTGGCGGCGGGGCGTACCGGGGCGGCTGCTGCGGGTACGGGCGCCCCGGCAGCGGCGCACCGCCTGGGCGCGCCCACCAGGGCTGCTGCGGATCAGGTCTCGGTCCGGTCATCACGAAAACCGTTGGAAGCACTCGTCGACCGTGCTGGACAGCCCCAGCCGGTACGCCAGGATCCGGGTGAACCCGGCCGGCGCCGGCACCCCGTTGACATCGCTGGCCACCACCCCGTTGGTCAGCAGGCCGGCCACCGCCTCGTCGGCGTCACCCGGCGACAGCACGAAGTCCACCCCCGTCTCGTCGTTCATCTTCCCCTGCGCCACCCCGGCCAGGCACGCCGTGCGCAGCGCGGCCACCGGGGTGTCCAGGTCGGCGCCGCGTTCCCGTTGCAGCGCAAGCACATACCGCGATGTCACCATCGACAACGCGGTGTTGTCGCCCTGTACCAGCACCTGGTCGTCCTGCTCGTTCTTCGGCTCGCCCGCCCGCTGCAGCGCCACCATGTCGATGTAGATCTGGTTGGCCTCCGGGCAGTACACCGCGGGCGCGTCGACGTCCGGGCAGCCCGACGGGTCCGTCGTCAGCGTGGGCGGGTCGGCCGGCTGCAGGATGTCACCCAGCGCGGTCATCAGGCTGTCCAGCGTCGACTCGTTGATCGGGCTGTCCAGCGACCCGGAGTCGTCGAACACCATCACGCTGCGCGGCAGATCGCCTCGGCGCTGCTCGATCTCGGCGCTGTCGATCGCCGCGCACTGCTCGGCGTTGCCGGTGAAGCCCATCTGGAACGCGCTGACCCGGTCCAGCGCGCTGCCGTGCGGATCGTCGAACACCCCGAGCAGCGGTGGATCCCGGATGAAGATGGCCCCGGCCAGCACCCGGTTGAGCCCCTCGGCGGTGCTCAGCGTGAACCGCGGCGACTCGCCGGCGGCCACCGACCGCAGGTACACCCCGGCGAAGCAGTCGGCCTGCTGCTCGCGCACCAGCCCGTCGGTGTCCTCGCTGACCAGACCCGCCATCCACTGCAGCGCGTGCCCGTACTCGTGGGCGATCACCCCGACCGCGCCCATGTCCCCGAAGTACTGCTGCGCCACCGGGATGAACAGGCCGCGGTCCCAGCCCAGGATGTTGGAGCGGAAGCAGAAGAACGCGTTGGGCATGTCGTAGGTCTGCGCACCGCACACCACCGGGCTGTCCGGATCCCCGGAGTCGTAGGACACCAGTTGCCCGATCGGCCGAAACTCGCCGGGCAGGTACTTCGGGTAGGCCGTCGCCCAGAACTCCTCGATGTCGTTGACCGCCGAGAGCACCAGCTCGTCGATCGGCCCGCCGTCGGTGTTGACCACGTCGCCGACCGGGGGCGGGGCGTCGGGCCGCGGCCCGCTCGGCCCGTCCTGCACCGGCAGCCCGCCCACCCGCTCGGGGTTGAACAGCATCGACACCGCCCGGCCCTCGACCGCCGTCGTGTCCGTCGACCCGCATCCGACCAGGGCGATCAGCGCGCACAGCAGCACCAGCGACCACCGCACTCCGTTCACCCCAGCTCCTTCCGAGTCGATACTCCTTTGTACTGTGCCGCGCGCCGTCGAGCGCCCGCGAACACCCCGCAAACCCCGAAACCCGCCGGTACCATCCCGCGAGTGGTTGATACGACCCAACGGCAGGTGTCTGGACTCGCCGCCACCATGACGGTCGTCGCCATGGGACTCGGCTACGCGATCTCCATCGGCGACCCCACCTCGCTGTCGGCGAACCTCTCGCTGGTCTCCTCCGGCCTCAACATCAGCGGCAGCACGTCGACCTTCATCGACAGCCTGGCCACCCTCACCATGGCCGCCGCCGTGCTCAGCGCCGGCGCCCTCGGCGACCTCTACGGCATGCGCCGCCTCTACCTCGCCGGCCTCGCCGGTGCGCTCGCGTTCAGCCTGCTCGCCGCCGTCTCCCCCATCCCGGCGGTGCTGATCATCGCCCGCGCCGGCATCGGCGTCACCTACGCCTTCCTGATCGGCCTCTCTCTGGCGATCACCAACGCGGTGTTCCCGCCGGGCAAGCGCGCCGCCGCCATCGCCGCCTACTTCGGCGTCGGCTACGCCATCGCCACCCCGATGCCCGCCCTCAGCGGCGCCCTCGGCCACGCGATCGGCTGGCGCGCATGCTTTTTCGTCGTCCCCGCGATCGCCGCCATTGGGCTCGTCATCACCTGGTTCTTCGTCCCGGCCACGCTGCGCGCCCAGCGCCGCCTCGATGTGCTCGGCATGGCGCTGTTCGCCGTCGCGCTGCTGGCGCTGATCTACGGGATGTCGCGCATCGAGACCGGGTTGAACACCGTCGGCGTCGTCTCGATCGTCGTCGCCGTCGTCGCCGGCGCGCTGTTCGTGCTGCAGGAGCTCAAGACTCGCGACCCCGCCCTGGACATGCGGGTGTTCCGGTCCGGCCGGTTCAACGCGGCCGTCACCGCCGGGGTGATGTTCAACATCGTGCTCGGCGGGTCGATGGTGCTGCTGTCGTTCTACCTCGTCACGATCCGCAAGGAGTCCCACGAGCTGTTCGGGCTGCTGCTGATCCCCGCGACCGCGCTCGCCGCCGTCGCCGCCACCAGCGCCGGCCCCGCCGCCAACCGGTTCGGGCCGCGCTCGGTGATGGTCACCGGGCTGCTCACCATGCTCGGCGGGCTGCTGATGATGCGGTTCTTCGACCTGGACACCACCCGCACCACCGTGTTCATCACCACCGCGCTGATCGTCGTCGGCGGCTCACTGGTCACCACCCCGCAGGCGCAAATCATGATGAGCGGCGCCCCACCGGAACTCGGCGGCGCCGTGTCGGCCGTCAAGAGCGCCGTCAACGAGGGCGGCTACTCGCTGGGGCCCGCGCTGTTCGCGCTCGTCGGGATCAACCTGTTCCTCTCCGAAACCGTGCGCGCGCTGGCCGGGACCGGGCTCACCCGCGAGGAGACCCGCGAGGCGCTGGCGATGACGCACGGCGGCCGCGGCGCCCAGATGGTCAACCCCGAACAGGCGCGGCTGGTCGTCGAGGCCACCCCGCACCTGGCCATCGACGCCATCCACACCCTCAGCGTCATCATGGCCGTCGGCCCGATCGCCGCGATCGTGCTGGCGGTGTGGCTGATCAAACCGCAACGGGACTAGGTCGCGCGCGGCCCGGCGGCTACAGCGCGGCCAGCAGCTCCTTGAGCTCGGCCTCGAAGCAGTCGGCCAGATCCCACAGGTCGCGCACCAGCTTCCCGCACGAGATGATCCCGACGTTGAGCTTGCCGCTCAGCGACAGCACCGTGATGTTGAGCCCCGACCCGTGGAAGATCGGGCCGAACGGGTACATCGCGGTGATCCGCGCGCCCATCGCGTACAGCTCGGCCTCCGGTCCGCAGATGTTGGAGATCACCGCGTTGTGGATCGGGGTGTGCTTGAGCGGGGTGTGCGACATCAGCTCGATCGCAACACCGAACATCGCAGGCGGCAGCGCCTGGGTGATGTCGACCAGCAGCGTCGGTGCGATCGCGGCGCTGTGCGCCTTTGCGCGCGAACTGGATTCGGCGATCGCCAGCAGCCGCTGCACCGGGTCCTCGATCGTCGTCTTCAAATTGCAGAAGAACCCCGACAGCTGGTTGCGGCCCGGCCGGTCCGACTTGTCGTGCACCGACGCCGGCACCACCGCCAGCAGCGGCTTGTCCGGCAGCTCACCGCGATTGGACAGGTACCGCCGTAGCGCCCCCGAGCACAGCGCCATCACCACGTCGTTGACCTTCACCCCGAAGTGGTTCTTGACGCGCTTGACGTCGTCGAGCTCCAGCTGCGCGAACGCCAGCACCCGGTCGGAGGTGATCTCGGCGTTGAACACCGTCGGCGGCGCGGTGAACGGCGCCGCCATCGCCGTGCCGCGCCGGGCCCGGCTGATCGTGCCCAGCACCGTCGACACCGTCTCCGGCACCGCCCGCACCAACTGCAGCGGCCGGGTGATCGCCCGCACCAGCCCGTCGGCCGCGATCTCCAGCGCCGACCCGCCGCCCGGCCCGGCCACCGGCTCCGGCGGTGGTGCGTCAGGGTCCAGATCGCACAGCTTGCTGATCAGCCCCGCCGCCGACACCCCGTCGACCGCGGCGTGGTGCACCTTGATCATCAGCGCGACCGGACCGCCGTGCCGCGGGTCGGTGCCGTTGAGGCCCTCGATGACCCACATCTCCCACAGCGGCTTGCTGCGGTCCAGCGGCGCCGACGCGATCCGCCCGCACACCTCGCTGAGCTCGACCCGCCCTCCCGGCGTCGGCAGCGCCGTGCGCCTCAGGTGGTAGCTGAGGTCCAGGTGGGGGTCCTCCACCCACACCGGGTGGTCGAGGTTGAACGACGTGTTGGCGAGCTTGGACCTCAGCTCAGGCAGCGCCTGCAGCCGCGACTCCAGGTGATCCCGCATGCGCTCGAAGCTGTAGCCGCCGGGAATCGTCGTGGTGTCCAGCTCCGCGATCGACGAGACATGCAAAGGGACACTTGACGATTCGCTGTACAGCAAGCTGGCGTCGAACGCGCTCAGCCGTTCCATACGGCAAACGTACCCAATTTGACCGGGCCGTCAAACGCCTGAGTTCTACTCAGCGGCCTGCGGGGTGTGGCGGCGCGCCGTCTCGTCCATCGCCTCGCGCAGGGCGGGGATCTCGTCGACCAGCCGGGCCAGGTCCTCGCGGTTGAGGTGCAGCACCTCGGCGCGCCCGGTGGTGGTCACCGTCGCGTTGCGCAGCGAGCCGCGGCGCAGCACCGACTCGCCGATCACCTCGCCCGGGCCGACCACCGCGATGCGGTCCTGGCCGACGTACACGCCGACCTCCCCACTGAGCAGAATGTAGGCGGCGTCCGACGGGGTCGCCTCGCGGATGAGCGGCCACGGCCCGGACGTCGACGTGTGCTGGGCGGCCTCGACCAGCTTGCGCAGGTCGGCGTCGGTGAACTTGGCGAACGCCTCGAACTCCCGCAGCCGCGCGATGTCGCGTTCGATCTCCTCCGCGCGGGCCTGCTCGCTCTCCCGGGCGTACTTGCGGTTGTCCATGGCGTTTCCTTCCTCAAAAGCCCCGTTGACAGCCCCGTTGGGGCGAACCGTAACCCGGTGGCGAACCGCTGCGGGCGGTAATCCGCTAGACCGGCGGGTAGGGCAGGCCGAACTCGTCGGCGAGCAGGCTCTGCACGACGATCATCGCGGCCTTCGAGCCCGCCGCGATCGCGCCGGCCACGTAGGGCTGGTCGGTGCACAGGTCGCCGACGGCGAACACCCCCTCGGCCTTGCTGCGGTAGATCTCGTCGACGCTGACCGAGTGCGTCGACACCGGCCCCTCGGCGCACACCGCGCCGAGCTGTTCGGCCAGCTTGTCGCGCTGCTCCAGCGGGGCCTCGACGAGCAGACCGTCGCGGGCGAGCCGGTCCCCGTCGGCGAACCCGATCGCGGTGAGCGTGCCGTCCTCGCCGTGCAGCTCCGCGACCCGGCGGTCGTCGATGACCACGCCCGCCCTCGTGAGCACATCGATGTCGCCGGGGCTCAGATCGGTGCGGCCGTCGGTGAGCAGCACGACGTCGTCGCTCCACCCGCGCAGCATCAGCGCCGAGTGCATCGCCTCCTCGCCGGCCGCGAGGGTGGCCAGCCGTTTGTCGCGCATCTCCCAGCCGTGACAGAACGGGCACTGGAAGACCGAGGTGCCCCACAGCTCGGCCAGGCTGGGCAGCTCGGGCGGGCGGTACCGCATGCCGGTGGCCAGCAGTACCCGCTTGGTCAGGACGGGGTCCCCGTCGTCGGGTTCGAGGATGAAGCCGCCCTCGATGGGGCGTCCGCTCTGCACGACCCCGCGCACGTACTCGACGCTGGGGTAGTTCGCGAGCTCGCGGCGGCCCTGCTCGTAGAGCTCGGCGGGCGGGCGGCGGTCGAAACCGAGCAGGCCGCCGATGACCGGTGAGGCGCGGTTGCTCTGCTGGTCGGCGTCGATGACGATCGTGCGTCGCCGGGCCCGGCCCAGGACGAGCGCGGCGCTCAGCCCGGCGGCTCCCCCGCCGACGACGGCGCATTCCCAATCCATGGCCCTCTTCTTCCCGCGGCGGGGATCGTGAAACGTTCCCGCGGGTAGGAGGGTGCGTCGTCGGGGGTCAGCGGGGTCGCGGCGAGGCCGACGAGGAACGCGGTGAGGTGGCCGACCTCGGTGAACGTCGGCCGGGCGGCGGCGTTGGCGGCCAGGGCCGCGGTGCCGATCATCCGGGCGCGACGCCGGTGTCTCGCGTACTTGGTGAGGGCGCCGGCGACGCCGAGGACGAAGTAGCTGACGCCGACGTCGCGGGCGTCGACGAGGTGGCGGGGCGCCCGGTTGCGCCGGATCAGCAGGCGCAGGTAGCTCTGGCCGACGTAGGTGCCGACGACGTGCGCGGTGACACCGACGAGAAGCCAACGCCACGAACGCAACCGGCGCTCGGCGGGGGCGACGACGCCGGCGAAGACGGGGACGTACGGCCACCAGCGGGCGTTGTCGAGCCAGAACAGGCTGGTGGTCAGGACGCGGTGCGGTTCGCTGTCCAGGCGACGCAGGTTGGTCGAGTGGCGGCGTTGGATGTGGCGCGACGCCGCGTGCCCGGCCCGGCGCTGCACGACGGTGGTGACGAGCAGGACGAGCAGCCACGCGTGGGTCAGTGGAGCGTCGGCGATGCCGCGGGGTAGCCGCACAGGCAGAGGGTATCGCGGAGGTTCGGTGGCTCCTGTGACGATGCCAGGGTCTCGGTGAATTCCTGTGAGTTTCATAAGAATTCGTGTTGGTGGTCGTTTTCGGGGGCTGCGGGACCGGTTTTTGTCGGTGGTCGTCGGCAGGATCGGGTTATGTCGGTGACGGCGGGTGACGAAACGGTAGAGCGCAGCCAGGTGGATCTGCTGCTGGACATGTTCGCCCAGCTCGAGGAGCTCTCCGGTCAGCGCAATGCGATCGAGGCCCGCATCGTCGAGGTCATCCATCAGATCGACGCGCAGAACCTGTGGGGCGCGACGGGATGCCGGTCGCTCAAGCACCTGACGGCCTGGAAGCTCGGGATGACGGACGCCAACGCGGAGTTGGTGGTGGCGATCTCGGACCGCTACGAGGAGTTCCCCCGGTGCATCAGCGAGATGCAGGAGGGCCGGCTGTCGCTGGATCAGGTCGGGGTGATCGCGCAGCGCGGCGGTGAGGGGTCCGACGACCACTACGCCGAGCTGGCGTGCGAGGCCACGGTCAACCAGCTGCGCACCGCGCTGCGGATGGAGGTCCGCCCGGAGCCCGAGAAGCGCTATCCCAAGCGGGAATTCGTCAAGTACACCCGCGACGGCTACACCACCTACAAGATCACGGTGCCGACGCTCGAGGCCGCGAAGGTCGACGCCGCACTGGACGCCCATCACGTGGCGCTGATCAACGACCACGACCGCGACGAGGACACCGTCCCCGAGGGGCCTAATCCGGAGTGGCCGCCGCACATCGCGACGGAGGCTGAGGTTACCGAGGGCCGGCGGCCGTTCCCGACGCTGACCGACGCGTTCCTGTCGATGGTCGAGGCCGCGTGGGACGCCGAGGCGGCGCGGCGGCCGCACGGTGCGCACACCACGGTGATCGTGCACCTGGATCCGGAGAAGGGTGCCGCCTGGCTGCACCGGGGACCGCTGTTGTCCGAGGCGGACCGCCAGCTCCTGCTGTGTGACTGCACCGGCGAGGTGTGGCTGGAGAAGCGCGGCACCGTGATCGGCGCGGGCCGGGCGACGCGGACGATCAACCGGCGGCTGCGGCGGGCGTTGGAGCATCGCGACCAGCGCTGCGTGGTGCCCGGCTGTTCGGCGCAGCGGGGGCTGCAGGCGCACCACATCCGGCACTGGGAGCACGGCGGGGAGACCGAGCTGCACAACCTGGTGCTGGTGTGCCCGTTTCACCACCGCGCCCACCACCGCGGGGTGATCACCATCGAGGGCACCGCCGACAACCTCGTCGTCAGGGATACCTACAGCCGACGGTTGGCGCGCGGGTCCCTGGCGCGGCCACCGAGCGAGCCACCGCCGGACGTGCCGCCGTGGCGGGGCCCGTCCGGGGAGAAGGCCGACTGGTGGTGGTACACGCCGTACGAACCGCCGCCGCCAACGGCGAACTAATTCCGGAACCGGTTCTGCTGGAGGCTGATTCAGCGGCTCAGTTCAGTAGCTTCGTGGTGCCCGCGACCGGGCGCCAGGTGCTGACCATCTTGGCCAGGCAGTGGTCGCGGTCGAAGCCCTGCTGTCGGCACCAGTCCAGCACGTCGGTGTAGTACGGCGACTTCAGACCCACGATCGTCACCCAGAAATTCCCCGCGTCGAAGGTCGACCAGTCGCCGGACCACAGCAGCTTCACGTCGGGGTAGCGGGCGCGCAACCGCAGGTGTTCGTCCAGGATGTCGGCGTTACTCCAGACCTTGCCCTCGGCGCGCAGGCCCACCCGCTTGGAACTGATCTGCGGCACCCAGATATCGGTGAAATAGGTTCGGACGTCGTAGTAATCGTCGGCGGCGATCCGCTGGAGCGCGCGCAGGGCGTTGGCGTCGGCATCCGGGGTCGCTGTCGCTGTCTGCGTGGGCGGCGGCGAGGGCTTCGCCGACGAAGGCGCTGGAGACGTGCTGGGCGTCGGCTTCGGCCCGGCCTCAGCGGCGACGAGCGGGATCTCCACACCCGCCTTCGCCTCGGCCTCCGTGAAACTCGACTCGGGCTGGTGGGCGACCTGCACGCGATAGAACCTCGCGCCCGACGGCACGTCGTCCACCCGGAAGGCCAGCGTGCACGACTCCTTCGCGCTGAAACTCTCCCGGATCGCTCCCTTAGCGAGAAGGGTTCCCGATTCGTCCTCAACCGTGACCGGTGCGTTCGGGCTGACGTCGAGCAGCGCACCGTCGCCCGCGCACTTGTACCTCTCCGGCAGCCCCGTCGTCCTGACCTGGTCGATCGGGATCTGGACCGACCCGGTGAGCGTGAACGGTTCGCCGCGGACCGGGCCCGAGCGCGCCACCGCGAAGTAGGCGACGACGCCCGCGATCGCGACCACCGCGGCCGCCGCGGTCAAGCCCCACCGCCACCGACTCCGGCCGCCGCCGCCAGGAGTCACCGGAGTCGGGTCGGTCGGGTACGGCACCGCCTCCGGCGTCGTCACCCGGACCATGGTCGGGGCGCTCTCGGCCGCGGGCATCGTCGCCGTGGCGACACCCGCGGCCGCCGCCTCCAGTGCGCGCGCGAAGTCCAGGCACGTCGGGAACCGGTCGGCGGGATCCTTCGCCAACGCCCGGGCCATGACGGGATCGAGCGGCGCCAACTCCGGATTGGAATCGGCGAGCGCAGGAGGCGAGGCGTTGAGATGCTGTCCGATCACCACGGCCGCGTTGGAGTGCCGGAACGGCGGCTTACCCGTCAGCAGGTGATACGCCGTCACCGCGAGCGAGTACTGGTCCGCGCGGCCGTCGAGGTCCAGCCCCATCAACTGCTCGGGCGCCGCGTATGCCGCAGTACCAACCGTCATGTTGGTGGCGGTCAGCCCGTTGCCCGTGTCGTCGGCGAGTACGCGGGCAATACCGAAGTCGCTGAGCAGAATTCGGCGGTCCAGCCCGGTACCCGCGACCAGGATGTTGGCCGGTTTGACGTCGCGGTGCAGCAGCCCACGCTCGTGGGCGTAGTCGAGGGCACTGGCAACCGCTCTGACGATCTCCAGCGCCTCGGCCACCGGCAGACCGCTCGGGTGCCGATCCAGCAGGCGGCCGGCATCGGTGCCGTCGACGAAGTCCATCGAGATCCACAACCGGCCCCGGTAACTGCCGCGGTCATGGATGCCGACGATGTGCGGATGCCACAGAGCGGCCGCCAGATCGGCCTCCCGGTTGAACCGCTCGACGAAGTCGGGATTACCGGAGATGTCGGATCTGAGGACCTTGATCGCGTCCTGGCGCGGCAGCCGAGGGTGCTGGGCGAGGTAGACCTCGCCCATCCCTCCCGAGCCGAGCATCCGCTGGATCGTGTAACCAGCGATCCTCGAACCTTCAGCTAACGGCATCCCCCGCCCCCCCGGATCAACCCTCCCAGCGGCCAGTGTGCATGGCCGCCGTCCGCCGCTGTACGCGTTCGTCAATAACTGTGGCAAAGATGACGCGGACTGGCCACTGCCTAACGGACGAAGGCTGCGCCCCGCTCGCGGTCGAGGTGGGTCTCCGCCTTGTTTTTCAGGAAGAACACGTACACCACCAGCGACACCGCGATGCACACCGTCACGTAGCCGATGAACAGCGGCACCTGGTCGCGCGCCTTCATCGCCTGGTAGATCATCGGCGCCGTCCCGCCAAAGATCGAGTTGGCCATCGCGTACCCGAGTCCGACGCCCAGCGCCCGCACGTGCGCCGGGAACAGCTCCGACTTCACCAGCGCGTTGATCGACGTGTACCCGGTCAGGATCACATAGCCGACCGCCACCAACAGGAAAGTGACCAGCGGCGAACGGGTTTCGGGCAGATAGGTGATCAGCACGTACGTGTACACCAGACCGCCGACCCCGAACCACACCAGCAGCGGCTTGCGCCCGACCCGGTCACTGATCAGCCCGCCCACCGGCTGCAGCAGCATCAGGAAGATCAACCCGAACAGGTTCAGCCACGTGCCCGTCATCGAGCCCTGGTACGTCGACTTCACGATCGCCGGCGCGTTCACGCTGTACGTGTAGAACGCCACCGTCCCACCCATGGTGATCAGGAAGCACAGCAGCAGGGGCCGCCAGTACCGCGTCAGCAGTTCCCGGATGGACCCCGCGCCGGTGTCCGCACCCGTCGTCGCCGCCTCGATGACGTCCTCGCTCAGCGACTCGTCCATCGTGCGCCGCAGCCAGTACACCACCACCGCGGCCACACCGCCGATAGCAAAGCCGATGCGCCAACCGAATTCGTGCATCTGGTCGTCGTTGAGGAAGGCGTCGACCACGAGCAGCGTCAGCTGCGCGAGCACATGCCCGCCGACCAGGGTCACGTACTGGAACGACGAGAAGAACCCGCGCCGCTCGCGCGTCGCCGCCTCCGACATGTACGTCGCCGACGTCCCGTACTCGCCGCCCGTCGCGAACCCCTGCACCAGCCGGGCCAGGATCAGGATCACCGCCGCCGCGGCCCCGATGTGCGCCTGCGACGGCACCAGCGCCACCACCATCGAGCACGCCGCCATCACCGTCACGCTCACCGTCAGCGCCGCCCGCCGGCCCCGCCGGTCGGCGAACCGGCCGAAGAACCACGACCCGACCGGTCGCATCACGAACGTGATCGCGAAGATCGCGTACACGTACACCGTCGAGTTCTTCTCCGACTCATCGAAGAACTGGCTCTCGAAGTACGGCGCGAACACCGTGTAGATGTACACGTCGTACCACTCGACGAGGTTGCCCGAGGACCCGCGGATGGTGTTCCAGATCGCCCGCCGCGTCTCCGCCGGTGTCGACCTCACCGCAGGCGCCAACCGCTCTGTTTCCACGCGTTTCTCGGTCATCTGCCTCTCCTGGTCGACGCCACTGTGCTTCGACTTTCCCCACCTACCGCAGCCCAACCGGTGGCCCGATCGTATACAGCTCACCGCCAATCCCGTGGCGGCTCAACAGATACCGCGCAGCACGAGCACACACCGCAAACGATGCGCAACCGACTCGACAACCGGGTGTCACGACGCGGACCCGCACAATCAGCAAACTGCTGTAACACGAGTTACGGCCGCGGCCTGCCG
The DNA here is from genome assembly GCF_001583415.1 of Mycolicibacterium phlei. Next base: position 1,037,589 of record NZ_CP014475.1, on the reverse strand, counting down.
AATTCGCAGTACGCCCATCCCGGGAACCGTCTAAGGTGCTGCTGTGGCCGAGATCGATCGTCGCAGCATGTTGATGATGACCGGGATTGCGGCCGTGGGCGCCGCTGTGCCGATGGCGTCGGCGAGCGCGTCGCCGCTGACCGACGTGCGGGACCAGCCGCCGCCCGACGCCGCCGCCGCGGGCTTCCTGTTCGTCGACGACTTCGACGGTCCCGCCGGCTCGGCGCCCGATCCGTCGAAGTGGCTCATCCAGAACTGGGACGACAACGTCACCCCGCCGCTGGCGGGGCACTACCGCGACGACCGCCGCAACGTGTTCCTCGACGGCAACTCCAACCTGGTGCTGTGCGCCACCCGCGAAGGCGACCAGTACTTCAGCGGCAAGGTGCTCAGCCACTTCCGCGGCCAGATCGGCACCACCTGGGAGGCACGCATCAAGCTCGACTGCATGCACCCGGGGCTGTGGCCCGCTTTCTGGCTGCTCAACCAGGACCCGCTGCCCGACGGCGAGATCGACATCGTCGAGTATTACGGCAACGGCGACTGGCCGCCGGGCACCACCGTGCACGCCGCGTCCAACGGACGCACCTGGGCGGGCAAATCCATCCCCGAACTCGTCGACCCCGCCTGGCACACCTGGCGCGTGCACTGGGGCGAGGACGGCTTCCAGTTCTGGCGCGACTACACCGACGGCGCCAAACCGTATTTCACAGTGCCCGCCAAACCCATTCCGGTGTACGGCCGTCCGGACGACCTGCGCTGGCCGTTCGGCATCCCCGGGTACTGGATGCAGGCGATCTTCAACCTCGCCGTCGGCGGCACCGGCGGCGGCGACCCCGCGCTCGCCCCGTACCCGTCGGTGATGCTCGTCGACTGGATCCGCGTCTGGTAGAGCTCAGCCGCGCCGCCCGCCTGGCGCCGCTTATCGTCGGCGTGCTCGGCGCCGCGGTGAGCCTCGCCGGCGCCGCCCGCCCGTCGTTCTGGTACGACGAGGCCGCCACCATCTCGGCGTCCTACAGCCGCCCCCTGTCCGAACTGTGGCAGATGCTCGGCCACGTCGACGCCGTGCACGGCCTCTACTACCTGCTCATGCACGGCTGGTTCGCGGTGGCTCCGCCGACCGAGTTCTGGGCGCGCGTGCCCAGCGGGCTGGCGGTCGGCGCGGCGGCGGCCGGTCTCGTCGTCCTCGGCACCCGGCTGGCCTCCCTCGGCACCGGCGTCGTCGCCGGCGTCCTGCTCGCCGTCCTGCCCCGCGCCACCTGGGCGGGGGTCGAGGCCCGCCCCTACGCGCTGACGATGGCCCTGGCGGTCTGGCTGACCGTCGCGCTGACCTGGGCACTGAACCGCCAAACCCGTTGGGCCTGGCTCGGTTACGGTGCGCTGCTGACGGTATCCGTGGTGTTCGACGTGTTTCTGGCGCTGCTGGCGTTCGCCCACGTCTGCTACGTGGCGGTGACGCGGCGGCCGGCGCGGGGATTCTGGGTGTCGGCGACGGCGGCGCTGGTGCTCACCGCACCGTTCGTCGCGCTGGTCGCCAGGCAGGCACGCCAGATCAGCTGGGTCGGCCCGATCAGCGGGCGGACCATCGAAGACGTTGCGGTGCAACAGTATTTCGACCGCAACCCGTACTTCGCGCTGCTCGCCGCGCTGCTGCTGGTGGTGGCGGCGCGACGACTGGGGGCGGTGCGGGAGTCGGTGGTGCTGGCGGTCGCGTGGATGGTGGTCCCGACGGCGGTGATCATCGTGTACTCGCTGCTGGCCGAACCGCTCTACACGCCCCGCTATCTGTGCTTCACCGCACCCGCGGTGGCGCTGCTGCTCGGGCTGTGCGTCGTCGCGGTGACCCGCGCACCGTGGCAGGCCGTCGCCGTCGTCGCCGCGTTCGCCGTCGCCGCCACCCACAGTTACGTTGCCGCGCAACGCAGCACCTACGCCAAGTACGGGATGGACTACAGCCGGGTCGCCGACGTCATCGCCGCGCACGCCTCGCCCGGCGACTGCCTGCTGGTCAACGACACCGTCACCTTCCATCCCGCGCCGCTGCGCCCACTGCTGGCCGCGCGCCCGCAGTCGTTCCGGCCGCTGGTCGACGTCAGCCTGTGGCAGCGCGCCACCGACATCGACGCGGTGTTCGACACCAACCTCGTCCCCGAGGCGTCGGTCGGACCGCTGCAGCACTGCGCGACGGTGTGGGTGCTGACCCAGGCCGACCCGCAGGCCCCCGGCCACGAGACCGGTGTGGCGATCCCGCCCGGCCCGCTGTTCGGCGGCACCACCGCGTTCGCCGTCACCCGCGATCTGGGGTTCCGACTCGTCGAACGCTGGCAGTGCAGCCTGGTGCAGGTGATCAAGGCGATCCGCTGAGTTCGGGAAGCGAACCGGCCCCCGCGCTGTTGCTCGTTGTCATGAGCCCATCTGCGCTGATCCCGCCGTTCACCCACGAGACCGCCGTCGCGAAGGTCAGAACCGCCGAGAACCTCTGGAACACCCGCGAACCCGAACGCGTCGCGCTCGGATACACGCCGGACAGCCGGTGGCGCAACCGGTCGACGTTCCTGCAGGGCCGCGACGAGATCGTCGGGTTCCTGCGCGACAAGTGGGCACGCGAGCTCGAGTACCGGCTGATCAAGGAGTTGTGGGCGTTCGGCGAGGACCGCATCGGCGTCCGCTTCGCCTACGAGTACCACGACGCCGACGGAAACTGGTTCCGCGCGTACGGCAACGAGAACTGGGAGTTCGCCGCCGACGGGCTGATGAAGACGCGGCACGCCAGCATCAACGACGTGCCAATCACCGAGGAGCAGCGGCTGTTCCACTGGGACCGCTCCGCCCCTCGGCCCGCTGACCATCCCGGGCTGACCGAGCTCGGCCTCTGATCACCCGGAGCGTGCGACGATGGGTTCACCGACGAAAGGGACATTCGCATGACCGCCTTCGACGAGATGAACTCCAAGATCATCCGGGAATTCCGCGAGACCGGCGGCCACGCGGGCGGGCCGTTCGAGGGTAAGCCGCTGGTGCTGCTGCACCACTTCGGCGCCAAGAGCGGCACCGAGCGGATCACGCCGCTGATGCCGTACCTCGAGGACGGCCGGATGTACGTGTTCGCCAGCAAGGCCGGCGCCGACACCAATCCGGCCTGGTACCACAACGTGGTGGCCCATCCGGAGGTCACGGTGGAGTTCGGCACCGAGACGTTTCCGGCGACGGCGCGGGTACTGACGGGCGCCGAGCGCGACGAGGTCTACGCCAAGCAGGCCGAACGCGAACCCGGGTTCGGCGAGTATCAGCGCAAGACGTCGCGGGTCATCCCGGTCGTCGAACTGGTACGGGGTTAGGCCCTACGCACGCTCAGGAGCGCGCCTTGCGGTCCTGACGGTCGGAGAACACCGGCATGCTGACCGGGTCGTTGTTGCGGTCCTTCGAGATGTACTCGGGCTTCTGCGGGTGCGAAAACAGGTTGGAAGAATCCATGGGTGAAATCCTTAGGTAGATCCGCTGCTGCCGATATGAATGTGGCGCTGCGGAGGGGTGACCACTTACGGTCTGCACCCCACACTACACGTCATCGCGACGCACCGTTGATCTCCGGGGTCGAGATCATCCCCTTCTCCACCCCCCACATCACCGCGATGGTGCGGTACTCCCCCGTCGAGATCAGGTGAGATAGCGCCTGCCGCAACGGTTCCTGCAATCCGGAGTCCTTGGCCACCGGCCATCCGTAGGGCGCGGAGTTGAACACGTCACCGGCGGCCTCCAGCGCCCCGCCGGAGGTCTTGATCGCGAAACCGGTCACCGGAGAGTCCGCGGCCATCGCGTCGACCTCACCGTTGACCAGACCGGTGGTCAGATCGTCCTGGCTGACGTAGACGACCTTCTCGATCGGTGCCTGACCAGCGGCGACGCACTCGTCGCTCTTGGCGGGGATCTCGTCGGTCTCCTGCAGCGTCGCGTAGGCCACCCCGATCCGCAGCCCGCACGCGTTTGCCGGGGTGATGCCCGAGCCGGCGCGCTGCGCCCACAGCGTACCCGCCCGGAAGTAGGTCACGAAGTCGACGAGCTCCTCGCGCTCCTTGGTGTCGATGAACGACGACATGCCCAGATCGAAGTCGCCGGCGCGCACCGACGGCAGGATCGCCTCGAACGCGGTCTCGCGGTACTCCGGCACCAACCCCAGCGTGCGGGCCACCGCGTTCATCAGATCGACGTCGAACCCGACGATCTGACCGTCGGCGTCCTTGAATTCGTTTGGCGCATAAGGGGTGTTGACGCCGATGATCAACCGGCCCTTGGCGCGAATGTCGGCGGGCACCAGCGCCGCGATGGACTCCACCACCCCCGGGCCGGCCCCCGGCACCGGCGAGGCGGTGCTCTCCTCGACCGCCGCAGGCCGGGTGTCGCCGCCGACGCCGCCGCGCCACTGCAGTACCCCGAAGGTGCCCAGCGCCGCGACCGCGACCACCGCCCCCGTCACCGTCAGCACCCGCCGCGACAGCCGCCGGCCGGCAGGTGCCGGGCGGCGCGCCTGGTGGCGGCCGCTGCGGGAGGTGCGGACCGGGGAGTTGAGCGCCCGGCGCGCCGCTTCGGCCAGGTCACCGGCCCTGCGGTAGCGCTGGGACGGCTTCTTGGCCATCCCCTTGGCGATCACCTCGTCGAACGCCGCCAGCGTGGGGTCCGTGTCCGACGGCCGCGGGATCTCCTGGGTCATGTGCCCGGCGATCTGCTGCTCCAGGCTCTCCGCGGGATAGGGCCGGTTCCCGGTCAGGCACTCGTAGAGCACGCACGCCAGCGCGTAGATGTCGGCGGTGGCGTCCACCGGCCTGCCCTCGAACCGCTCGGGGGCCATGTAGGCCATGGTCCCCAGCGTGCTGCCCGCGGTGGTCAGGCCCTTCTGGCCCGCCGAGCGGGCCAGCCCGAAGTCGATGAGATAGACGAAGTCGTGCTCGGTGATCAGGATGTTCGACGGTTTGATGTCGCGGTGGATCAGCCCGGTGGCGTGGGCGGCGTCCAGCGCCATCGCCACCTGCTCGACGATCTTGACGGCCAGCGCCGGGTCGATCGGTTTACCGGTCTCGGTCAGGATGGTGCCCAGGTTGCGGCCCTCGATCAGCCGCATGTCCAGGTAGAGCCGGCCGTCGATCTCGCCGAACCCGTGGATCGGCACGACGTGGGGGTCGTTGAGGCCCGCGGCGGCCTGGGATTCGCGCCGGAACCGCTCCTGGAACGTCTCGTCGGCGGCCATGTTCGGCGGCAGCACCTTGAGCGCGACGATACGGTCGGTGCGAGTGTCGTAGGCGCGGTATACCTCGCCCATGCCCCCACGGCCGATCAGCTGCCTCAGCTCGTAGTGCCCGAAAGGTGTTGAGTCCACCGTCCCTGTAAACCCCTCGACAGCGGCCAACCCCGCTTCGTGTGTCGATTGAAGTTACATCATGTTTGCCAGAATCTCTTCCTTATCGACGCCTCATTATCGACGCCGCCGCTACCAGACCGACGCCGCGCCGGGGGTTGGATTCGCTGAAACCAATCGTCGTGCACCGGGCACGGATTGGAACTTTGTAGGCTGTTAGTCAAGGGGAGTTTTGAACCGCTGACGTCGGTCAATTCACGAGTCAAGGAGGACTCATGGAGCCGGTCACGTTCAGGTGGTGGCATTGGCGCCTGTTTCGGGCGCTCGGCCGCAACCATCCGCTGATACGGACCAGTGACCGGGTCGAGGCGTTCATCATCGGCATGGCGGTGACCGCCGTGCTCGTGGCCATCCCGATCGCCGCGGCGATGGCCAGCGCCGTCCACGACGAACGCACGCGCGAGTACACCGCGCTTGCCGCCGACCAGATCCCGGTCACCGCGACCGTCACCCAGTCCGGTCCGCCGCTGCCCCGCGCCAACGTGTCGGTGATCCAGGCGCGTTGGGAGTTCGCGGGTACCGAGCACATCGGCCGCTTCCAGTGGCCGGGGGTGGTGCAGACCGGAGAGCAGATCGAGATCGTGGTCAACCCCGACGGCCGGCGGGTCACCCCGGTGGACCCGTCCTGGCGGGCCGGCGTCGACGCGACGCTGACGGGGCTGACGTTCTGGGGTGCCGTGGTCGCGGTCGCCGTCGCCGGCGTCGCACTGTCGCACCCGCTGCTGCGGCGTGCGCGCTACGCCGCGTGGGACCGGGAGATCGCCAGCCTCGCCGACGACGGCGGGCACACCAACCGCACGCCCTGACGGCGCCGCTAGCCTGCCGGCTCGCTGTCGGTGACCGCGAGCGAGCCCAGCAGCTTGAGCGCGTGCGCGTCGGTCGAGTCCGGCGCCGCGTGATAGACGACCAGTTCCTGGCCGGGCGCCGAGCGCACATCGAACGTCTGCATCGACAACGTCAGATCGCCGACCTGGTGATGGTGAAACCGCTTGGTCTCCAACGACTTTCCCCGGGCGTCGTGCCGCTCCCAGAGCCGGGTGAACTCGTCGCTGGCCGAGAGCAGTTCGCTCAACACGCACTGGATGCGCGGATGGTTCGGCGACCTGCCGTGGTTGAGCCGGAAGCCGGCGACGGCGTTGGCCGCCACCTTCTCCCAGTCGAGGTAGAACATGCGCGCAGCGGGATCGGTGAACACGATGTGCATCAGGTTGCGCGAGTGGGTCCAGTCGTGGAACAGCGCGTCGGCGATCGTGTTGGACGCCAACACGTCATAGGCGATGCTGTAGACGATCGCCGGGTTGTCCGGCCACGCGGCCATCAGGTCCAGCAGCGCCGGGTCGACCCGGTCGACGACCGCGACATCGTCGCGGGGAATGTGCCCGGCCAACCGGTACAGATGCCTGCGACCGTCGTCGCCGAGCCGCAACGCGGTGGCGAGCGCCTCCACCACCTGCGCCGACGGTGACCGCTCCCGGCCCTGCTCGAGCCGGGTGAGGTAGTCGACGCTGAGCCCCGCCAGCAGCGCCACCTCCTCCCGGCGCAGCCCGGCCACCCGGCGCTGACCGGCGCGCGGCAGCCCGACGGACTCCGGGCTCACCGCGGCGCGGGCGGCGCGCAGATACTCGCCCAACTCGGTGGCGGCCATGACCGTCATGCTACGGCGCTTCGCCGCCGTGAGGGTGGGTGCAGCACACCCAGGAAAACCACGCCCTTCCCGGTGTCGCTGCGCCGCATCAGGGTTGGGGTGACAGACAACCCCGACCCGGAAGAGAGCGACCCATGACCGACAAAGTCGTATTCGTCACCGGCGCCAGCAGCGGCATCGGGCGCGCCGTCGCCGCCCGGCTGGCCTCCGACGGCCTGCGCGTGGTCGCGGCGGCCCGGCGCACCGATCGGCTCACCGACCTCGCCGAGCAGCACCCGACCGTCGAGCCGTGCCCGCTCGACGTCACCGACCGTGACGCCGTGCGCGCGGCGGTCGACGACACGGTGGCCCGGCACGGCCGGCTCGACGTGTTCATCGCCAACGCCGGGGTGATGCCGCTGTCGCGCCTGGACGCCGGGCTCGTCGACGAGTGGGACCGGATGATCGACGTCAACGTGCGCGGTCTGCTGCACGGCATCCACGCCGCGCTGCCCCACTTCACCCGGCAGAACAGCGGCCACTTCATCACGACCGCCTCGATCGGCGCGCACCAGGTCACCAGGACCGCCGCGGTGTACTGCGGCACCAAGTACGCGGCCTGGGCGATCACCGAGGGGCTGCGCCTCGAATCACCGCCGGGGATCCGGGTCACCACGATCTCCCCCGGTGTCGTGGAAAGCGAGCTGGCCGAATCGATCACCGATCCGGGTGCGCGGGACTTCATGGCCGAGTACCGGCGGCATGCGTTGGACGCCACCGCGATCGGCGACGCCGTCGCCTACGCCGTGCACCAACCGCCGGGTGTCGACGTCAACGAGATCATCGTTCGGCCCGCGCATCGCTGACCGCGACACCGGCCACCTTTCTGCGGGCCCGCACCGTGATGCGCGCACCGCGGTGCGGGGTGAGGATCACGTGTCGGACCCGCTGGCGCTCACCGGGTTCGGTGGTGGTGGCCAGCTCGACACGTCGCAGCACCTCACGCAGCACCACCCGCATCTCGACCATCGCGAAACCCGCACCCAGACAACGCCGGTTGCCGCCGCCGAACGGCAGCCACGTCGTCGGCGTCATCGTGGTGCAGAGCATCCGGTCCGGGTCGAAGCGCCCGGGATCGGGATAGACCGCGGCGTCGTCGTGCACCAGCGTGATGCTGGGGACCACCATCACGCCCGCGGGCAGGCGGTAGCCGCCGATCTCCGTCTCCTCGGTGAGGATCCGGCCGACGTCGGGGACGACGGGCCGAATTCGCAGCGTCTCCTTGGCGATCGCGTCGAGGTACTCGTCGTCGCCGGTGTCGGCCGCGCGCACCGCCCTGGCGAGCACATCCGGGTGGCGCGTCAATCTCTCCAGCGCCCAGGACAATCCGGTCGCGGTGGTGTCGTGCCCGGCGGCCAGCAGGGTGATCAGCTGGTCGCGTAGCTGGCGGTCGGTCATCTCGGTGCGCACCAGCATCGCCAGCGCGTCGGTGCGCTCGTCGAGGTCCGGATCGGCGCGGCGGTCGGCGATCTCGGCGTAGAGCAGTTCGTCGGCCTCTTCGATGGTGCGGCGCAGCCGCCGCCACGGCCGTCGGCTCAGCAGTTCCGGCCTCGACAGCGCCACCGACTCCCACGGCCCGACGTCCAGCAGCCGCGGCATCACGTCACGCAGGGCCGCCAGCCGGTGCGGGTCGCTGGCGCCGATGACGGTCCGCAGGATCACCTCCAGGGTGATCTCCGACATCCGCGGCGCCACCGGGAACGGGGTGCCCACCGGCCAGCCCGCGATGTTGTCCGCGGCGATCTCGGCCATCACGCCCGCCTGGCGGGCGACGGCCTCGCGGTGAAACGGCGCCATCATCAGCCGGCGGCGGTCGCGGTGCGCGTCGTCGTCGACCACCAGCACCGAGCTGTCCCCCAACAGGCCGGACAGCATCGAGTTCGCCTCACCGGCGTGGAAGACCCGCGGGTCCCCGGCGAACACCGTCGCGATGTCGGCCGGGTCGGCCAGATACACCATCCGGCCCATCCCCGACACCGACAGCGTGAAGACGTCGCCGTACCGGCGCCGGCAGGCCGCCACCACGCGGGGCCACCACCGCAGCATCGCCAACGAGAGCACGACCGACGGCAGCCGCGGGCCGGGCGGCAGAGCCGACGCCGTTGTTGGACTCATGCCTAATAGGCTACGGGCGGACCATACCGAAGGGAAGACTCGTCTCACGCTCAGAAACCGCGCAGAAATGTCGCCACCACCGGATGGCAATGACCGGGTTCGCGGCCGGGTGCGGTTAAGTTGTCGGCGGGTCGCTACCGACGCGGCCACCAATGGGAAAGATCGTTGATACATGCGCGTTGACGGGCGGGACATCACCGTCTCGGGCAGCCTGCTGCAACCCCTGACGAGGCGGACCAACGACATCATCCGCGTCGCGCTGTCCGCGGTGTTCCTCGGCGTCGTCGTCTTCAGCTCGCTGATCACCCGCAACGAGTGGGTGGCACTGGAACGCTCGATCTCCGAGATCGTCGCGGTGCTCACCCCGACCCAGGCCAACCTGGTCTACCTGGTCTACGGCATCGCGATCGTCGCGCTGCCGTTCGTGATCCTGGTCCGGCTCATCCTGTCGCGGCAGTGGAAGCTACTCGGCGCCTACGCCGCCGCGGCCGTCCTGGCCGGCTCGGCGCTGTCGATCAGCGGATTCGGGCTGACCGCGCCGCGCTGGCACTTCGACCTCGGCGACCGCCTCGACACCTTCGCCTCGCAGTTCGTCGACGACCCGCGCTGGATCGCGATGCTGGCCGCGATCATCACCGTCGCCGGGCCGTGGCAGCCCGGCCGGTGGCGCCGCTGGTGGTGGGCACTGCTGCTGGCGTTCGTCCCGATCCACCTGGTCATCAGCGCCGTGGTGCCTGCCCGGTCCCTGCTCGGGCTGGCCGTCGGCTGGGCCGTCGGCGCGCTGGTGGTGCTCGTCGTCGGCACCCCCGGACTCGAGGTGCCGCTCGACGGCGCCGTGCGCGCGATGGCCCGGCGCGGCTGCCAGGTCTCGGCGCTGACCGTGGTGCGGCCCGCCGGCGCCGGCCCGCTGGTGCTCACCGCCGAGTGCGCCGACCAGCAGACCACCGCGGTGATGGAGCTCTACGGACCACACCAGCGCAGCGGCGGCGTGCTGCTGCAGCTGTGGCGCAAGATCCGTCTGCGCGACCGCGAGACCGCACCGCTGCACGCGTCGATGCGCCGCCTGGTCGAACACCGCGCGCTGATGGCCATCGCGATCGGCGAGCTCAAACTCGCCAACACCTCGACCGTCGCCGTGTCCGCCCTGGACCGGGGCTGGACCCTGTACGCACACACCCCGACGCGCGGCGTCGCGCTGGACGACTGCGCCGCCACCGTGCCCGTCGCCCGGGTCTGGGAGGCGCTGCACGACCTGCACGCCTGCCAGATCTCACACGGCGATCTGCGCGGCTCGGAGATCACCGTCGACCACGACGTGGTGCTGTTCGGCGGGTTCGACAACGCCGAGTACGGCGCCACCGACGCGCAGCTGCGCTCCGACATCGCCCAGCTGCTGGTGACCACGACGCACCTGTACGACGCGGCCTCGGCGGTGCGCGCGGCGATCGCCGCGTTCGGCAAGGACGCCGTGCTCACCGCGTCGCGCCGGCTCACCATCGCGGCGGTGCCGCTGCGCATCCGCCACGCCGTCGACAACGCCAAGGGCCTGATCTCCGCGGCCCGTGAGGAGGTCAAGAAGCAGACCCGCGTCGACGAGATCCGTACCGAGACCGTCACCCGGTTCACCCGCAGCCAGGTGATCCAGCTGGTGCTGCTGGCCGCGCTGGTCTACGTCGCCTACCCGTTCCTGAGCTCGGTGCCGACGTTCGTCACCGAGCTACGCACCGCCAACTGGTGGTGGGCGCTGCTCGGGCTGGTGGCCTCCGGCCTGACGTACCTCGGTGCGGCGGCGGCACTGTGGGCGTGCGCCGACGGCATGGTCACGCTGTGGGGCCTGATCGTCATGCAGGTGGCCAACAAGTTCGCCGCCACCACCACGCCGGCGGGCGTGGGCGGGCTGGCGCTGTCGGCGCGCTACCTGCAGAAGGGCGGCGTCAACGCGATGCGGGCCACCACCGCCGTCGCGCTGCAGCAGTCCGTGCAGGTGATCACCCACATCTCGCTGCTGATCGTGTTCTCCACCGCGGCCGGGGTGTCGGCGAACCTGTCGCGGTTCGTCCCCGATGTCACGCTGATCTATCTGATCGGCGGGGTGCTGCTCGGGCTGATCGGCACGTTCCTGCTGGTGCCGCGGCTGCGCCGGTGGCTGGCCACCGCGGTGCGGCCCAAGCTGCAGGAGATGGTCGGCCACCTGATCGCACTGGGCCGCGAGCCCAAGCGGCTGGCGATCATCGTATTAGGTTGTGCGGCAACGACTCTCGGTAACGCGTTCGCACTGTGGGCGGCGATCGAGGCGTTCGGCGGGGACACCTCGTTCATCACCGTCACCGTGGTGACGATGGTCGGCGGCACGCTGGCCTCGGCCGCCCCCACCCCCGGCGGTATCGGCGCGGTGGAGGCCGCCCTGATCGGTGGTCTGGCGGCGTTCGGCATGCCCGCGGCCATCGCGGTGCCGTCGGTGCTGCTCTACCGGGTGCTCACCACCTGGCTGCCGGTGTTCGTCGGCTGGCAGGTGATGCGCTGGATGACGCGCACCAACAAGATCTAGGGCGCGTCTCTCAAACATCCCGGTAGCGGCACGGGGGTCGACGCACTAGATTTCGGGGTCGACAACCGATGCCCCGACGCGCACGGCAGTGCCGGTTACCCGGCGGCCCCCGGGGGTACTGTCGAGACATCGTCGGAAAAGACAGATTCGAATCCGATCAGGACGAGGCTGGACCGTGACCGACCCATCGGAGACACAACAGAACTCACAACCACAGTCGAAGTGGCTGTCGAAGTCCGCTGCCAAGACCCGCGGCTCCGACAAGAAGGAAGTGCAGTTCCACTACGACATCTCCAACGAGTTCTTCAAACTGTGGCAGGACCCGACGCAGACCTACAGCTGCGCCTACTTCGAGCGCGACGACATGACGCTCGAAGAGGCGCAGATGGCCAAGGTGGACCTGTCGCTGGGCAAGCTCGGCCTGCAGCCCGGGATGACACTGCTCGACATCGGCTGCGGCTGGGGCTCCACGATCGCCCGCGCGGTACAGCGCTATGACGTCAACGTCATCGGCCTGACGCTGTCGGAGAACCAGAAACGCCACATCGAGGACTACTGGTTCGCCAACCTCAAGACCGACCGCAGCATGGAGGTGCGGTTGCAGCCGTGGGAGGAGTTCGAGGGCCGCGTCGACCGGATCGTGTCGATCGGGGCGTTCGAGCACTTCGGCTTCGCCAAATACGACGACTACTTCAAGAAGACCTACAGCTGGCTGCCCGACGACGGGGTGATGCTGCTACACACGATCATCATTCCCGAGGACGAGGAGATCAAAGCCAAAGGTCTTCCGCTGACCATGTCGAATGTGCGGTTCATCAAGTTCATCATGGACGAGATCTATCCGGGTGGGCGTTTGCCGCTGGCGTCGATGGTGCGTTCACACGCAAACAAGGCCGGTTACACGGTGACCCAGGAACAGCATCTGCAACCGCATTACGTCCGAACGCTGGACACGTGGGCAGCCAATCTGGAAGCCAAGAAAGACGAGGCCATCGCCATCACCTCGGAAGAGGTTTATGAGCGGTTCCGCAAATATTTGACGGGCTGTGCGGACCTTTTCCGAAACGGCTACACCGACGTCGCCCAGTTCACGTGTAACAAAGTTTCCGTTTAGCTGGATGTCTGAAAATGCGATATACAACTAGGCGTTCAGGGACACGGGTCTGACGTGTCCCGCCAGAGGAGGCCAGGCACAGATGTCGGATAGTTCGAGGAACGGGACCACGCTGAAGGTCCAGTACGAAGACGTTCAAGCCCACTACGACACCTCCAACGATTTCTTCGGCCTGTTCCAGGATCCGACCCGCACCTACAGCTGCGCGTACTACGAGCGCGACGACATGACGCTCGAAGAGGCGCAACTCGCTAAGATCGATCTGGCGTTGAGCAAGCTCGACCTCAAGCCCGGCATGACGCTGCTCGACATCGGCTGCGGGTGGGGTTCGGTGATGAAGCGCGCGGTGGAGCGCTACGACGTCAACGTCGTCGGGCTGACGCTGAGCCTCAACCAGCGCGCGCTGGGCCAGGAGATCCTCGACGCGATCCCGACCGAGCGGACCCGTCGGGTGCTGCTGCAGGGCTGGGAGGAGTTCGACGAGCCCGTCGACCGGATCGTGTCCATCGAGGCGTTCGAGGCGTGGCCGAAGGCGAAGTACAAGGCCTTCTTCGACACCTGCTACCGGGTGATGCCCGACGACGGCCGCATGGTGCTGCAGACGATCATGGGCCACCCGATGAAGCGCTGGCCGGAGATGGGCATCCCGATCACGATCTCCGACCTGAAGTTCATGCGGTTCATCCTCAAGGAGATCTTCCCGGGCGGCGCGGTGCCCTGCGACGACGACGTCGTCGAGTTCGCGGGCAACGCCGGGTTCACCGTCGAGAAGTTCGACTCGATGACCGAGCACTACGTGCGCACCCTGGACACCTGGGCCGAGGCGCTGCAGGCCAACAAGGAGAAGGCCATCGCGGCGACCAACGAGGAGACCTACGAGCGCTACATGCGCTACCTGACCGGCTGCTCGGACTTCTTCAACCGCAACGTCAGCTACGTCGGCCAGTTCACCCTGGTCAAGTAGTCCGGTTCAGTACCTGCCGAAAACCAGCGACACGTTGTTGCCGCCCAGCCCGAACGTGTTCGACACCGCGTAGCGGTACTCGCCCCGGCGCGGACCCCCGGCCACCACGTCCAGGTCGATCTCCGGGTCGAGGTCCTTGAGGTTCAGGGTCGGCGGGATGACGCCGTCGCGCAGCGCCTGCACGGTCAGCACCGCCTCGATGGCCCCCGTCGCACCCAGGGAATGGCCCAGCGCGGCCTTCGGCGCGTAGACCGCCGGCTTGTGGTCGCCCAGCGCGCGGCGGATCGCCCGGGCCTCGGCCAGATCGCCGTCGACGGTGCCGGTGGCGTGGGCGTTGATGTGGTCGATGTCGGTCGGGGCCAGCCCGGCCAGCTCGATCGCGCGGGTCAGCGCGTCGCCGGCGCGTTCCCCGCTGGGCTCGGGTTTGACGACGTCGTAGCCGTCGGAGTTGAACGCCCCGCTCATCAGCCGGGCCAGCGGTTCGGCGCCGCGCGCCCTGGCGTGCTCCTCGGTCTCGATGAGCATCAGCGCGCCGCCCTCGCCGAACACCATGCCGTCGCGGCTGCGGTCGAACGGCCGGCACGCCCCCTCAGGGTCGTCGTTGTCGGTGGACAGCAGCTCCTGCAGGCTGAACGCCGCCACCGGCACCGCCTCGATATGGGTCTCCACGCCGCCGCAGATCACCACGTCGGCCTCGCCGAGCACGATCTGGCGCCAGCCCAGCGCGATCGCCGCCGCACCGGACGCGTCGGCCATCACCGGGCTGATGATGCCCGCCTTGGCCTGCCGATCCAGGCCGACGGCGGCGGCCGCGCCGTTGGGCATGTACATCTGCACCGTCAGCGGCGAGACCGCGCGCAGGCCCTTCTGCCGCCACAGGTCGTGCTGCAGCGGGATCTCCTCGGTGCTGCCCAGCGCCAGCCCGACCGACACGCCGAGCCGGCGGGTGTCCACCTCCGGGGAGCCGGCGATCTCCCACAGCCGGCGGCTGAGCACCGTCGACATCTTCTGCATGTAGGAGGTGCGGCGCCGCTCCACCCGGTCGAGGTGCTCGTCGAGCTGCTCGGTGATCGGACCGCCGATGCGCACCGGCGCGTCGGTCTCCTTGACGAACCACTTGTCGAGTTCGCGGATGCCGCTGCGCCCCTCCAGCAGCTGCTGCCAGGTCTGCTCGGCGTCGGCGGCCAGCGCCGTCGTCGACGCGACCGCGGTCACCACGACGTCGGGAAGTCCTTCGCCCGTCCTCAGCACGGCCATGTCCGGTGCTCCTTAATTGGTCCGCTCGCCAGCTGAACGTGAGATATCTGACTACCTTAGAGCTCCGAAATAACGAGGGACGAACTGTGGCTGATCTGAACGTTTTCGGCGCGCCGCTGCAACCGTGCGGCACCGACCCGATGACCGGCTTCTACCGCGACGGCTGCTGCTCGACCGGACCGGAAGACCTGGGCAGCCACACCATCTGCGCGGTGGTCACCGCGGAATTCCTGGCGCACCAACGCGCCATCGGCAACGACCTGTCCACGCCGCGCCCGGAGTACCGTTTCCCCGGACTGCAGCCCGGTGACCGCTGGTGCGTCACCGCGGCCAACTGGCTGCGCGCCTACCAGGCCGGGGTGGCCGCGCCGGTGGTGCTGGCCTCGACACACCAGCGCGCGCTGGAGATCGTGCCGATCGAGGCGCTGCGCGAGCACGCCGTCGACGTTCCGGACGACCTGGCCGGGCTCTGACCTTTCGCTACCGTGGGGATATGACAGATCCCGCGGTCGGCACCGGCCATCCCCCGGAGTTCCTGATGGGCCTGCTGAACCGGACGCTGCGGGTGCTGCTGCCCACCCCGCTGGCCGGCCCGCTGCGCAACCAGTTCATGCTGCTGAAGTTCACCGGGCGAAAAACCGGTCGGCAGTTCGAGATTCCGGTGACCGCACACCAGATCGACGGTGCGCTCTACGCGCTGGCCAACGCCGGCTGGAAGGCCAACTTCCGCGGCGACCACGACGTCACCGTCGTGCACGGCGGCAGGACCACCGCGATGCGCGGCGAGCTGATCGACGACCCGGACGCGGTCGCCGACCTGGCGCGCCGGCTCGCACAGTCCTATGGGCCCAAGCGCGCACAGACGATGATGGGCCTGAAGTTCCGCGACGATGCGTCCGTTCCCTCACTGCAGGAGTTTCGTGACGCAGCACACAGAGACAAGCTCGTGGCAATTCAATTCACGCCCGTGACCCAGTGATTTGCGCCGAGAGGACTTTGGTCCCGGCGAATAGGGCCGTTCCTCCGTTTCGCGCCGGTCTCGTTCCGACGAATCTGATTGTGTGAGTACGGAAACGATTCTGCGTGCATTGATCATCGCCCTCGTGATCGTGGCGCTGCTGGTCGGCTTCGCACTCGACGAGAAAACCTACAAGTAACAGGTTCAGTTGACCGATTCGGCGGCGCGCAGCAACGCGACATCGGAGACCATCCGGATATGCTCGGCCATCGCCTGAGCGGCGGCTTCGGGGTCGCGGCGGCGCACCGCGTCGGCGATGCGGCGGTGCCCCTCCAGCGACGCGCGCGGCCGGTTCTCCTGCGACAGCGACTCGATACGGGTCTCGCGGACCAGCCCGGAGATCTCGTGCATCAGCTTGGCGAGCAACGACGAGTGCGCGGCGGTGGTGATGGCGCGGTGGAACATCTCGTCGCCGACGACGCCGCGCTCACCGTTGTCCACCTCGCGCTCCATCGTGGCGATGGCCTCGTCGATGGCGGCCATCTCGGCGTCGGTGCGACGGGCCGCGGCCAGCGCGGCCAGCTTCACCTCGAGCGCCTCGCGGGCCTCGATGATGTCGGGGATGCGGTCGGCGTGCTCGCGCAGCGCGCGGATGGCGCCGTCCTCGGTGGGCTGGCGCAGCAGGATCGCCCCGTCGCCGTGGCGCACCGACAGCACACCCTGCACCTCGAGCGCCACCAGCGCCTGACTCAGCGACGCCCGGCTCACCCCCAGCCGGGCGGCCAGATCGCGTTCGGCGGGCAGCCGGTCCCCGGGCTGCATGGCGTTCTGCGAGATGTATGCGCACAGCTGCTCGACGATCACCTCGTACAGCCGTGGCCGCGTTACCGGCTTCAGTTGCTCAGCCACTAGACCACCCACTCTCTGTACCAGCAACCATACTCCCAGCTCAGCTCCGCGCTGCGACCGGCACGGATCACATCTAGGGTTGACAGTGATGTGCCTCACTGGTGTACTGGCTAGGCCAGTGCGCCACTGGCGGTCCTATCGCCCGATCGTTCGGAGACGCCCATGCCGCTCGAATTGATTCCGATACTCGCCCTGATCGCGATGTTCGTGGCGGCGACGCTGCTACCGATCAACATGGGTGCCCTCGGATTCGTCGCCGCCTTCCTGGTCGGCACCATCGCCGTCGGGATGAACACCGACGACATCATCGCCGGGTTTCCCAGCGACCTGTTCCTGACGCTGGTCGGCGTCACCTACCTGTTCGCGATCGCGCAGAACAACGGGACCGTCGACCTGATGGTGCAGGGCGCGATGCGGCTGGTGCGCGGCCGCGTCGCGTTCATCCCGTGGGTGATGTTCGGCATCACCGGTGTGCTCACCGCCCTGGGCGCGCTCGGGCCCGCCGCGGTCGCGATCATCGCGCCGATCGCACTGACGTTCGCCCGGCAGTACCGCATCAACGCGCTGCTGATGGGCATGATGGTCATCCACGGCGCCCAGGCCGGCGGCTTCTCGCCGATCAGCATCTACGGCGTCACCGTCAACAACATCGCAGCCAAGGCCGAGCTGGTGAACAGCCCGCTGACACTGTTCCTCGGCAGCCTGTTCTTCAACGCGGGCATCGGGGTACTGCTGTTCATCTTCCTCGGCGGCCGCAAGCTGCTCGGCCGCACCGTGCACGACGAGTTCGACGAAATCAGCGGCGGGACAGGCGGTTCCGGGTCGACGAACGGGTCGGGTGCGCCAGCGCTGTCCGGGCACGGCACCGCGGCGTCGACGGCCACGCTCACCGCGCCGCCGAACACCCCGCTGAGCCCGCTGCCCCGCCGGTCGGTGTCGTTCGACCAGGTGCTCACGCTGCTCGGGGTGGGCGCGCTGGCGCTGTTCGCGCTGGTGCTCGACCTCGACATCGGCTTCGTGGCGATGACGGTCGCGGTGGTGCTCGCGTTGGCCTCCCCGAAGGCGCAGAAGGGTGCGGTGTCGCAGATCAGCTGGTCGACCGTGCTGCTCATCGGCGGGGTGCTCACGTTCGTCGGCGTGCTACAGGAGGCAGGCACCGTCGAGTGGGTCGGCAACGGGGTGGCCGCGATCGGCATGCCGCTGCTGGTGGCGCTGCTGCTGTGCTACCTCGGAGGCATCGTCTCGGCGTTCGCGTCGTCAGTGGCGATCCTGGGTGCGACGATTCCACTGGCCGTGCCGCTGCTGCTGGCCGGCGAGATCGGTCCGGTGGGAGTGATTGTCGCGCTGGCGATTTCGTCGACCATCGTGGACGTCAGCCCGTTCTCCACCAACGGTGCGCTGGTGCTGGCCAATGCCCAGGGCGTGGACCGCGACGTGTTCTACAAGCAGATCCTCAAGTACAGCGCGCTGGTGGTGGCCATCGGCCCGTTGATCGCATGGGCGGTGCTGGTGCTGCCCGGCTGGCTGTAGCCCCTCCCTTTCCGTCGCGAGCGCTCACCCTTGTACGGTTTCGGGCCCGAAATCTGTACAAGAGTGAGCGCTCACGCGTCGGTGTGTGACCCAGGTCATCCCTGAGAACCTGCTTGAGGGCATTGACTTCGCAGCTCAGCGATGGTTTCGTCAAATTGGCTAGTCCACTAGGACAGCGATCCAATAAGCCAGCTACCCCGTGAGGCGGTTCTCATGTCAACCCAACCCAACTCCCCCGGCCCGCTGCACGGCCTCCTCGTCGTCGACCTCACCCGCGCCCTGGCCGGCCCGCACGCCGCGATGATGCTCGGCGATCTCGGCGCCGAGGTGATCAAGGTGGAGAACCCCGTCGGCGGCGACGACACCCGCGGCTGGGGGCCACCGTTCGTCCAGCCCGCCAACGGATCTCGCGAGTCGACGTACTTCCTGTGCGCCAACCGCAACAAGCGTTCGGTCACCGTGGACCTGAAGACCGAGGACGGGAAAGCCGCTCTGCGCGAACTGATTCGGCGCGCTGACGTGCTGATGGAGAACTTCCGCCCCGGCGTGCTGGACCGGCTGGGGTTCTCGCAGCAGCAGCTCGGCGAGCTCAACCCGCGGCTGGTGGTGTTGTCGATCAGCGGATTCGGCCACGACGGACCCGAGGCCGGACGGGCCGGTTACGACCAGATCGCCCAGGGCGAGGCCGGGCTGATGTCAGTCACCGGGTCCGGCCCCGACGACATACAGCGCGTGGGCGTGCCGATCGCCGACCTGCTGGCCGGAATGTACGGCGCGTTCGGCGTTCTGGCCGCCCTGCAGGAGCGTGCGCACACCGGCCGCGGCCAGGTGGTGCGCTCGTCGCTGCTGTCCGCGGTCGTCGGCGTGCACGCGTTTCAGGGCACGAAATGGACGGTCGCCGGGCAGGTCGGTGAGCCCACCGGCAACCACCACCCGTCGATCTGCCCGTACGGCCTGTACAACACCGCCGACGGGGCAGTGCAGATCGCCGTCGGCAGCGAAGGGCTCTGGCGCCGGTTCTGCGTGGGTTTCGGGCTGGACCCGAACACCGAGGGGATGGCCACCAATCCGCAGCGGGTGGCCAACCAGAAACGGGTCAACGAGCTCGTCGGCTCGGTGTTCGCGCTGTACTCGACCGACGAGCTGCTCGCCCGGCTCGACGAGATCGGGGTGCCCGCCGGGCGGATCCGCTCCATCCGCGAGGTCTACGAGTGGGAGCAGACGCGGTCGCAGGGCCTGTTGATCGACGTCGACCACGCCACGCTGGGCCGGATCACGCTGCCCGGGCCGCCGCTGCGGTTCTTCGACACATCCGGTGAGGAGCGCACCCGTCGCACCCACACCGCACCGCCGGTGCTGGGCGCCGACAACGCGCTGCTGGAATCGTTGCGGGCGGTGGCGCGGTGAGGGCGCGGGAGGTCATCGCCGCCGTCGTCGACGACGGGTCCTGGCTGTCGTGGGACACGCCGGTGACCCGGATGCCCGCCGACGCGGAGTACGCCGCCGAACTCGTCGCGGCGCGGGAGAAGACCGGGCTGGACGAGGCCGTCGTCACCGGGGAGGCCCGGATCCGCGGCCGCCGCGTCGCGATGCTGGTGTGCGACTTCGGTTTTCTCGGCGGATCGATCGGCATCGCCACCGGGCAGCGGCTGACCGCCGCGATCCGGCGCGCCACCGCCGAACGGCTGCCGCTGTTGGCGCTGCCGACGTCGGGCGGCACCCGCATGCAGGAGGGCACCGCGGCGTTCCTGCAGATGGTGCGCATCACCGACGCCGTCGTCGCGCACAAGGCCGCCGGGCTGCCCTACCTGGTGTATCTGCGGCATCCCACCACCGGCGGGGTGTTCGCGTCGTGGGGGTCGCTCGGGCACCTCACCGTCGCCGAACCGGGCGCGCTGATCGGGTTTCTCGGGCCGCGGGTGTACTCGGCGCTCTACGGCGAGCAGTTCCCGGCCGGGGTGCAGACCGCCGAGAACCTGTACGCCTGCGGCCTCGTCGACGCCGTCGCCCCCGTCGGGTGTCTCGCCGGCGTCGTCGACCGGGTGCTCACCGTGCTGGCACCGCCGTCGCGCGCCGGCGCCGCCGCCGTGCACGAACCGGCGTGCGACGCCGGCGCGTGGGAGACGGTGCTGGCGTCGCGCAGGCCCGACCGGCCGGGCGTGCGCGACCTGCTGCTCCACACCGCGCGAGAAGTGGTGCCGCTCAACGGAACCGGTGAAGGTGAGGTCGACTCGGGGCTGCTGCTGGCGCTGGTGCGGTTCGCCGGTGCGGGCTGCGTGCTGCTGGGCCAGGACCGTGACTGCGGGGCACCGCTGGGGCCCGCGGCGTTGCGGCAGGCGCGACGCGGGATGCGGCTGGCCGCTGAGCTGGGCCTGCCGCTGGTGACCGTGATCGACACCGCGGGCGCGGCGCTGTCGCGGGAGGCCGAGGAGGGTGGGCTGGCCGGGCAGATCGCGCGGTGCATCGCCGACATGGTCGCGCTCGAGGTGCCGACGGTGGCGGTGATCCTGGGCCAGGGCACCGGCGGTGGGGCGCTGGCGCTGCTGCCCGCCGACCGGGTGCTGGTGGCCCAGCACGGCTGGCTGTCGCCGCTGCCACCCGAGGGGGCCAGCGCGATCCTGCACCACGACGTCGCGCACGCCCCCGAGATGGCCGCGCGGCAGGGAGTGCGGGCGGCGGATCTGTTCCGCGACCACATCGTCGACGCGGTGATCCCCGAGTGCCCGGACGCGGCCGACGAGCCGCGGGCGTTCTGCGTGCGGGTCGGCGCCGCGGTGCGCGAGGCACTGGCGTCGCTGGCCGGGGTGTCCGCGGCGGAGCGGCGGGCGGCGCGCAGCAGGCGGTTCGACCGGATCGGGCAGGTGGAGCTGGCGCAGGCCGGGTGAGCGGGCCGGGCTGTTAGCTGGACGGCCGGGCGATCTTGTATGAATAAGCCCTGACGTCCGAGTCGACCGAGGGGGCCCGATGTCCGAATCGTCGCAGGAAGCAGGGCCGCCGCCCGCGATCGTGGCCCGCGGCATCTCCCAGCGCGGACCCTGGGGGCCGGTGTACGGACCCCTCGACCTCGACATCGAGGCCGGCGGGGTCACCGTGCTGGTGTGCCCGCCCGGGTCGGGCCGCACCGCGCTGATGATGACGCTGACCGGGCGGATGGAGACCCGCACCGGATCGCTGACGGTGTTCGGCCACAGTTCGGCACGCGAGATCTTCGCGGTGTCCGCGCTGGCCGGCATCGACGAGCTCGACGAGGTCGACGAGTCGGTGACCGTCGCCGACGTCGTCACCGAGCAGCTGCGCTGGGCGGCCCCCTGGTACCGGCGGGTGCCGCGCGCCGGGCAGGCCGAACTGGAGCAGGTGTGCGGACCGGTGTTCGGTGACCTGCCGCTGCCCCGGCTGCGCGACTACGTCGAGGAGCTGTCCGAACTCGACCGCCGGCTGCTGCGCATCGCGCTGGCCAACCAGAAGCGGCCCCCGCTGCTGGTGGTCGGTGACCTCGACCGGGTGGCCAGCGACGTGCACCGCGCGCTGCTGCTCGAGCGGCTCATCGCGCTGGGCACCGAACAGACCGTCGTCACCGCGACGGTCAACGGGGTGCCCGCCGACTCCGGTGTGCGCACCCAGATCAGCGTCGACAACGTCGACGCGGCCTCGCTCGTCGCCAATGACCAGAAGGGTGACCGTTGACCATGCTGGCCGGACTCTCGCTCGGCACCGACATCAAGCGGTACTCGCGCGGCACGATGCCCCGCATCGCGCTGGTGACCATCATCGTGCTGCCGCTGCTGTACGGCGCCATGTACCTGTGGGCGTTCTGGAACCCGTTCGGCGAGGTGAACAAGGTGCCCGTCGCGCTGGTCAACGAGGACACCGGAACGGTGGTGGAGGGCAAGGAGTTACGCGCCGGCGACCAGGTGGCCCAGGGGCTGCTGGAATCCGGTGAGCTCGACCTGCACGAGGTGTCGGCCGAGGAGGCCTCGCGCGGCCTGTCCGAGGGCGACTACTACTTCGCGATCACGGTGCCCAGGGACTTCAGCGCGGCGATCGCGTCGTCGGGCTCCGACAACCCGCACAAGGCGCAGGTGCAGTTCACCTTCAACGACGCCAACAACTACCTCGGCTCGATCATCGGGCAGAACGCCGCACGCGAGGTGATCAACGAGGTCAACGCGAAGGTCAGCGCGCAGACCGTCGACACCGTGCTGCAGAGCGTGGCCAAGGCCGGCGACGGGCTGCACCAGGCCGCCGACGGCGCAGGCGAGCTGGCCAAGGGCTTGGACGCCGCCAATGACGGTGCGCAACAACTGGCTTCGGGATCGCAGCTGCTGGCGACGAACCTCGCGGTGGCCCGCGACGGCGCTGCCCAGCTGGCCGACGGCACCCGCGAGCTGTCCACATCGGTGAAGACCGCGACCGATCCGCTGCTCAAGACCCTGGACCTGGTCGGTGATCTGCAGGTCGACCCGCAGGTCGTCGGCGAGGCCGCCACCCACCTGAGCGCGGCGGCGCAGTCGGTCAGCGAGCGGATCGCCGCGCTGAACATCGACTACGCGCAGGCGGCCGGCGTCATCCACGGTGTGGTGGACAGCCTGCGCGCCAACCCCGATCCGGCGGTGCGCCATCTCGGCGAGACGCTGTCGCGGGTGCACACGGTGCTGGTGTCACGGGGTATCGACCCGGCCACCGACGAGGGGCTGCTGCGGCTGCGCGAGGGCGCGGCGCGGATGGAGAACGACCTGGCCGACCCGAACAGCCACGTGCGCACCGTGCTGACCAAGGTGTTCGACGGTGGGCTCAAGGCGGATCTGGTGAAGTTGCGCGACGGCGTCACCGAGCTGGACACCGGTGCGCACAAACTGAGTTCGGGTCTGGTGCAGCTGACCGACGGCAGCCAGAAACTGGCGTCCGGCGCCGGGCAGCTGGCATCCGGGACGAAACAGCTGCGTGACGGTGCGTCGCTGCTGTCGACGAAGCTGAGCGAGGGCGCCGAGCAGGTGCCGTCATGGACGCCGGTGCAGCGGCTGAAGGTGGCGACGACGCTGTCGACGCCGGTGGCGCTGGAGGAGCAGACCGACAACCGGGCGGTGACGTTCGGCACCGGGTTCGCGCCGTTCTTCCTGCCGCTGGCGTTGTTCATCGGTGCGCTGATCATCTGGATGTTGTTGACGCCCCTGCAGAACCGGCCGGTGGTGTACGGGCTCAACGCGCTGCGGGTGGCGCTGGTGTCGTACTGGCCCGCGGTGCTGCTGGCGATGTGCCAGGTGCTGGTGATGTTCACCGTCGTGCACTTCGGGGTGGGCCTGCAGCCGAAGTACCCGATCCCGACACTGCTGTTCCTCGGGCTGGTCTCGGCGTCGTTCCTGGCGTTCATCCAGGCGTTGAACTCGCTGTTCGGGGTGGCGATCGGCCGGGTGATCACGCTGGCGTTGCTGATGCTGCAGCTGGTGTCGGCGGGCGGCATCTATCCGGTGGAGACCACCGCGCGGCCGTTCCAGGTCATCCACCCGTTCGACCCGATGACCTACGCGGTCAACGGGTTACGCCAGCTCACCGTCGGCGGGATCGACTACCGGCTGTGGCAGGCGATCGCGGTGCTCGGCGGCATCCTGGTGGTGTCGCTGGCGGCGACGGCGTGGGCGGCCAGACGCAACCGGCAGTTCACCATCGAGCGGCTGCACCCGCCGGTGGAGGTGTAGTCAGAGCCGTCCGGTGACCTTCGTCGGGGTGACCCGCACGACGGTCAGCGGGATGTCGCCGTGGCGTTGCGCCGCCTCGGGGTTGTGCTCGGCGTAGGTGGTGCCGGTGTACTTGACCGCGAGCTCGTCGCGCAGTTGCGCTCCGCCGTTGGCGCTCAGCGTGGCGACGGTGCCGAACACCGGGGTGTCGAGCAGGCGGCGCAGATTCGTCGGGGACACGCCGGGCCGGGCCGACGCCAGGGCGCCGAGCATCCGGGTGGTTTCGGTGTACAGGCGCTCGGCGAGGTCAGTGTCGAACATGCCGGTGTCGAGCCGGTTTCCGTGGCTGATCGCGGTGAGCGGTTCGGCGGGCGGGTGGTCGAGGACCTCCAGGATCGGCGCGACGGCGGCCTCGACGGGTTGCGCGGCGGCGCGCAGACCGTCGATCGCAGCGGCGGTGCCGTCGTCGTAGTCGCCGGCGAAGGAGGTGGCCACCACACCCGGATGCAGCAGCACGTAGCGCACTTTCGGGGAGCGGCGGCGCCGCGTGAACGCGAGGGCGAGCAGATCGTTGAGCTGACCGCCCTGGGCCAGCACCTGCCGGGTGTCGTAGTCGCGCTGGTGTCCGAGGTCGTCCCAGCGGATCTGGTCGGTGCCGCTGCCGGGTCCGCTGACGTTGACGATGACGGGCGCCTCGGCAGCGTCGAGCAGGTCGATCATCCGGTGGCTGAACAGGAACCGGCTCAGGTAATACAGCGCGAAGCTGTGCTCGAAACCCTCTTCCGTCAGGTGACGTTCGCTGCGGATGTAGCGGGCGCACAGCACGATTGCGTCGACGCGGTCGAACGTCTCGCGAATCCGCTCGATGACGGTCTTGGTCTCGGCGACCAGGCTCAGGTCGGCGGTGATGAAGTGGGCGCGCTCCCCGGCCCCGAGACGTTCGGCCTCGGCCAGGAACGCCTTCGCGCCGGCGCCGCCGCGCCCGATGACGGCGACCCGATGGCCCGACCGCAGCCGGTCCATCGCCACCGCCCTGCCGATTCCGCGCGTGCCTCCGGTGATCACGTACGTGCGCACGGTCCGTGCAACTTCAGGTGCGCGGGTTTATTCCCGTATGGGTGACGAGATCATGCGCGAGATGCTGAGCGCCGCAGTCTGAACCGCCGGTGCGACCCGTCGGATGTCGACCTTGCCCGCCCATCCCGACGCCGATATCGCCGCCACCGGCCGGTCATCCCCGTCGACGATCGCGCTGGCGACACACACCACGCCGTGCGCGGACTCCTGCTGCTCGTAGGCGATTCCCGTGGCGCGAATACGGTTGAGCTGTTGGGGTGCAGCAGCCGGGCGTTGCGGATGGTCCGCGGGCCGACGCTGGCGGTCGGTTCGTGAGGTCGCGCTTCCGTTCATGGCCGATCTGCGTGAGGCCACACGCCAGACGGTGCATCTGGCGGTGCTCGACGGAACCGAGGTCGTCTACGTCGAGATCCTGCGCAGCGCCAGCGGTCCCTGGCTGCCCTCGGAGGTGGGGGCAGGCTACCGGCGCATGCGACGGGGGTGGGCCCAGGGGGCTCATCGCACGGCAGCCGCGGGGCCCATCGCACGCAGCGGCCAGTTGACGGTGGCACAGGCGACGAGGTTGCCGTCTATGTCGGCGCCGACGATCGCTGCGCGCGGGCGCGGCGCCACCCAATCCAGACCGCCGATCACGTCGAAGGTCTCGATGTTCGAGAACCGGCCGGTGAGTTGGAGTTTGACGCCGTACTGGTCACTCCAGACGTATTCGACCGGACGGTACTCCCTCGGCTGCTCCGGGTGAGCGATGTTGTGGGCGACCACCTGTGCCTGCTGCGTGGCGTTCGTCCAGTGTTCGACCCGAAGCCACTCACGATGACCGGAATGCCACCACCGCGCCATGGTGAAGGGCGTTCACGGCAAGATCCGCAAATCGGACCTTCCCGCCTGACGCTTATTCCCTCGTTTGTGAATCTGACGACGGTTTTCGGGCGCAAAGCGTCGGTAGATTCACAAACGGCGCACGAAGTTGCCGTGGAAGCCCTGCGGCACGTGGTGGCGCAGCTCCGCGCAGGCGATCGGGCCGGCCGCGACGTCGGCGGCGTCGAGGATCACCAGCCGCGACGTGTGGGTGCGCGCCCGGTACTCGACGGTCAGCAGCCACCCGTCGTCCTCGGCGGTGCCACCCGGGCGGGCCGCGAACACCGGTTCGCAGAAGCTGTTTCCGGGTTCCGGCGTGGTGTAGGTGGCCGCGGACCCGTCGGTGAGGTCGAGCTTGGTGATCGAGTCGTAGAACGACACCAGCCGGTGGCGGGTGTTGAGGTAGGCGTAGCGGTGCTCGCGGCCCTCGTAGGCGTCGTGGTGGCGGGGGAACTCGCACGGCAGCTCCGACAGCGGCTCCTCGAGCACCCGGCCCGACGGCGTGATCCGGTACCGGCGGAACGTCGACGGCGCGTCGTCCAGTGGGGCGACGTGAAATCGGTTGAGCCGGCCGAGAAGCCGGCCGTCGGCGTAGGTGACCGCGTCGACGACGATGTCGGAGCCGTCGTCGTAGGCGTTGCTGAGGTGGAAGGTCAGCACCGAGTCGTAGTCGATGGTGCGGATCTGCCCGCCGTCGCGGGGCACCACGATGAACACGCTGCCCTTGTCGGGCCGGTACCGCAACGCGTCGCCCATCGGCTTGCGGCCCAGCGCGATCGGCAACGCCTCCGGGATGATCGGCGACACCAGGAACACCAGATGGCGTTCGGTGAGCGCGAAGTCGTGCACCATCGCGACATACGGCAGCCGCGCGGAGCGGAAGTGCCTGAGCCGGCCGGACGGGTCGGTGCGGTAGATCCGCAGGTGCGCCCGCGGGATGAACTCGACGCCGAAGTTGTACATGTCGCCGGTGCGCGGGCAAAAGCACGGATGCGCGGAATACGAACCGACCCAGCGCAGTTCACCGCCGAACCGGCGGATGCCGAGCGTCTCGAGGGTCTGCGGGTCGAGCTCGGTCGGCGGCCCGCCCTCCCACAGCGCGTAGAGGTGGCCGGCGTGCTCGATCACGTTGGTGTTGGCCAGATTCGGCGGCAGCCGACCGATGTTGGCCAGCGGACCGCCCGGCGCGGCGGTGCCCAGGTGGTACAGCCCGGTCCTGCCCTGGTAGTGCTTGGTGCGCACGTAACGGTTGCGGTAGTGCACCGCGCCGTCGGCGATGGTGAACGCCGAGATCATGCCGTCGCCGTCGAACAGATGGTGCAGCGGCCGGCCGCTGTGGTCCTGCCAGCGGCCGGGCCCGTTGCGGTAGAGGGTGCCGGCGAGCTCCGGCGGGATCCGCCCGTCGATGTCGGTGACGTCGTAGTCGTACTC
Organism: Mycolicibacterium phlei; assembly: GCF_001583415.1. Next base: position 1,010,062 of record NZ_CP014475.1, on the reverse strand, counting down.
GGACAGCTGCGGCTCGCTGACGCCCAGGCTCCAGCGGTCGGCGTCGCTGAGGGTCTGCAGTTGGGCGGTGAGCGGGTCGCGCTCGCTGACCGGCAGCGTCGCGAGGTAGCGGTGCAGTTCGGGCAGCTCCGGCCCGTCGGTCGGCGTGCTGGCCTGCAACGAGGACTGGGTCACGGCGCTCCTCACAAACTGAGACTGATTGGAAATCTAGTCTCAGTTCGGGGGTGGACGCAATGGTGCTGCGGTAGAAATACACGGTGGCCAGGACCCGTTCGTCGGCGCAGCTGGTGGCGGCCGCGCTCGACCTGATCGCCGAGGGCGGCGTCGACGCGCTGACCCTGAGCCAGGTCGCCGAGCGGGCCGGCGTCTCCCGGGCCACCGCGTACCGGGAGTTCGGCGACAAGGACGGGCTGCTCGGGGCGATCGCGCAGCAGGAGATCGCCGCGATGATCACCGCGACCCTGGAGGCCATCGACCCCGAGGCCGATCCCGTCGCGCAGATGACGTCCGTCGTCACCACCGCGCTGCGGTTCCTGCGCGAGCACCCGGCGTTCTCCTACGTGCGCACCCACGAACCGCACTGGCTGCTGTCGGTCGCCCTGCCGGTGGGCGAGGCCCGGATGAGCCTGGTGCAGACGGTGGCCGCGATGGTCGCCCCGGCCATCCCGGAGTCCGAGCAGCTGGCGCTGAGCCCGGTCGCCGCGGCGGAGGTGGTGGTACGCACCGTGCTGTCCCACACGCTGATCGAGGGCAGCGCGCTGTCCGACGAGGAGATCGCCGAGACGGTCAGCCGCGCGATCACACACGCGCGCCGCTGATCACCCGCACCGGCACGTCGTCCTGCCACGGCTGGCGGACCACCAGGTCGGCGACGTCGAAGGTGCCGCGTTCGAACTCGCCGGTCGCGGCGTCGACGAGCCGGTACTCCTGACGCTGCCGCTGGATCGGCTGACCGTCGATGATGATGACGCGCACCTCCCCCGGCTCGAACCGGCACCGCTCATGCAGCGCCCGGATCAGGCACTCGTTGTGCAGATGCCCGTCGCCGAAGCTCCAGCCCAGGGCGTACGCGGCGACCATCTCCCCCTCGATGACCGTGTACTCGTGCTCGCGTCCTGCCGGGATGACGCGGTTCAGCAGAGTCAGCACCGCACGGCCGTGTGCGTACATCGCGCGGAACGCCAGCCCGCGGTGCATCACGATGTCGGTGCCCTCCGGTCCGGCGATCGACTCAAGTGCCTTGTGCTGCAACAAGCCGATCCCGTTGGCGTGCTTCTGAATCTTCCCGGTCGCCGACTCGGTCAGACACCATGTCGAGATGTCCCAGTTGCCCGCGTAGTACCGCATGCCGGGCAGGAACGACACCTTGGTGGGGCAGAGGTTGCCGACGGCGATCGTGGCGAGCAGTACCGCCATCAGCAGCGCCACCGCCTTCCTGCGCCGCCGACCCCATCACGGTGCCGCCGCCGTGGATCCACAGCAGCGCCGGGACGGGCGTCGTCGTCGCGCGCGGGCGGTGCACGCGCACGGTGACGCCGGCGTTGACACGCACCGTGTCGACGCCGCGCGCCCGACCGGTCCACCCCGCGACGGACATCGACGCCCGCGGCACGGTCAGACCACGGTGCAGCGCATAGCCTTTCGGCAGGATCCGGGCCCAGCGCCGCAGCTCGGGGTCGATCTGCGCGTAGTCGACGTCACCCACCGGCGGTCACCGCCGCTTCCGGTGCCGGGGTGGTGCGGCCGGCGCGCAGGAAGCTGCCGGTGCGCACGGCGCCGACGAGGTCGGTGGGGACGCCGTCGCGGATCACGGTGCGACCGCCGACGAGCACCGCGGTGACCGCGTCGTCGTTGCGGTTGACCATGCGGCGCAGCCCGCCGTACTGCTCGACGGCCTCCTCGGCGTAGGCGTCCAGCGATTCGTCGAGGTGGGCGGGGTCGATCACCGCGACGTCGGCGCGGTCGCCCACCCGCAGGTGGCCGGCGTCGATGGAGTAGAAGTCGCCCAGTTCGCCGGTGATCCGGTGCACGGCCTGCTCGACGGTCATGAACGGGGCGCCGGCCTCGATGCTCTGCTGGACGTGGCGCAGCAGCCGCAGGTTGCAGTTGTAGAAGGCCATGTTGCGCAGGTGCGCCCCGGCGTCGGAGAAGCCGATCTGGATACCCGGGTCCACGGCGAGCTTCTTGAGGATCTTCGGCCGGTGGTTGGAGATGACGGTGCGCCAGCGCAGCGCGCGGCCGTGTTCGACGACGAGGTCGAGGAACGCGTCGACCGGATGCAGGCCGCGGTCCAGACCGACCTGGCCGAACGTCTTGCCGACGAGGGACTCGTCGGGGCAGGCGACGATGGCGGCGTCGAAGAAGTCGCGGTGCCACGCCCCGATCTTGAACTTGTTGTCGTACTCCTTGCGGAACCGGCGGCGGTAGGCCTCGTCGCGCATGAGCGCGTTACGTTCCACCTCGTCACGCAGATGAAGCGCCGCCGCACCCGCGCCGAGTTCCTCGAAGATCACCAGGTCGATGCCGTCGCCGTAGACCTCGAACGGCACCGGCAGGTGCTGCCAGCGCAGGTCACCGCCGAGACGGTTGATCACCCGTGCGACGCCGGTGAGGAACAGGTAGCCGACCGGGTTGCTCTTGGCGTCGGCGGCGGCCAGGAAGCTCATCTTCAGCGGTTTGCGCACGCCGCCGATCGAGCGCAGCAGCGCCATCCCCATCTTCAGCGGGTGCTGGATGTCGGGCCCGCTCTGCAGCACCCGGCCGCGGCGGCGCACCAGCCCGGTGAGGCGGCGCATCTCGCGGTGCTTGACGTAGGTCGACGGCAGGGTGCGGGAGCGGCAGACGTCGCCGTCGAGCCGGTCGAACAGCAGCTGCTGGCTGGACAGTCCGATGAAGCCGGCGTCCAGCGCCTCGGTGAGCCAGCGCTCCATCTGCGCCAGTTCGGCTTTCGTCGGCTCGTCGTCGTAGGTGGTGGCGCGCTCGAGGCCCATGACCGCGGTGCGCATGTCGGAGTGGCCGAGGAACGCGGTGATGTTGGGCCCGAGCGGGCGGGCCTCCAGCGCGGCGATGTACTCCTCGGCGGTGGACCAGGTCTTGTGCCGGTCGATGGCGGCGATGACGTATTCGCGGGGGATCGCCTCGACGCGGCCGAACAGGTCGCCGGCCTCGACGCCGTTGACATGGATGGTCGACAGCGAGCAGGAGCCGACGACGACGGTGGTGACACCGTGGCGCAGCGACTCGGCCAGGCCCGGGCCGTTGAGTACCTCAACGTCGTAGTGGGTGTGGATGTCGAGGAAGCCGGGCATCACCCACTTGCCCGCAGCGTCGATCTCCTCGGCGCCGCGGATCGGTTCGTCGGTGACGACGGCGACGCGGCCATCCTTGATGCCGACGTTTCGGATCGCCGACGGTCCCCCGGTCCCGTCGAAGTACCGGCCGTTGCTGATCACCACGTCGAAGCTCATGAGACTCCTCATCGCCGATCGTGGCCCGAACAATACACTTGCCGATTAATGTATGGTCACGAAATGACCGAACCGAGGCTGCTCGAATTCGATCTGCCGCGCCTGCGGATGAGCGCGCTGAACTGGGGTCCCGACGACGGGCGGCTCGCCATCTGTATGCACGGCTTCCCGGACAGCGCGCACAGCTGGAGTGCGCTGGCACCGCGACTGGTGGACAACGGGTTTCGGGTGATCGCGCCCTTCAACCGCGGCTACGCCCCGACCGGTCCCGCACCCGACGGCGACTACCACATCGGCGCGTGGATGAGCGACCTCATCGACCTGCACACGCACCTCGGCCGGTCCGCCGACACCGTGCTGATCGGCCACGACTGGGGCGCGTTCGCCGCCAGCGCGCTGGCCGCCTATCCCGGATCGCCGTTCGCCGCGCACATCGTGATGTCGGTGCCGCCGCTGGCGGCGATGGACAACCGGCGGCGCGGGCTCGTCGGGAACCTGAAGATGTCGGCGATCCAGTTGCGCCGCAGCTGGTACGTGATGTTCTTCCAGCTGCCGGTCGTCCCGGAGCGGGTGCTGGGCCGGGTGATCCCCCGGCTCTGGAAGGACTGGTCGCCGCCGGGTACCGACGTACGCGCCGGCGTCGCGGCGGCGCTGGACGCGCTGCCCACCCTGGCGCACCGGCGGGCCGCGGTGGCGTACTACCGGTCCACGGTCCGATTCACCCGTCCCGCAGCGCAATACCGCGGCCTGCACCGGTACCGGTTCAAGCTGCCGACCCGTCCGGTGCTGGTGCTGCAGGGCGAGCTGGACGGTGCGATCCAGCTCGGCTACCTCGACGGGGTCATCGACGCGCTGCCGCCCGGCAGCCGGGTGCGCGCGATCCCCGGCGCCGGGCACTTCCTGCAGCTGGACACCCCCGACGCCGTCGCCGACGCGATTCTGGAGTACCTGAGGGTCTAGCGCAGTTCGTAGTCGCCGGGATCCGGTTGGCGGGTCCAGCGCCAGTAGTCGAAGATACGGAACCCGTACAGGGTGGGTAGCTCCCCCTTGGAGTTCTTGTAGTAGCTGCTGGAGATGGCCGGGTGGCTGTAGACCATCTGGCTCAGCCGCTCCTGGTTGCGCCGGTGGTAGTCGGCGCAGACGTCGGCGCGCGGCGTCGCCGAGGCGTGGCCGCCGGCCAGCACCATGTCGATGCAGCCCATGATGTAGCGCATCTGGCACTCGGAGTTGTAGATGATGCTGGCGCCGTTGACGGCGTTGGTCCCCGGTCCGAACATGCAGAAGAAGTTCGGGAAGCCGGGCACCGTGACGCCGAGGTAGGCGTACGCGGAATCGCTCCAGGCACTGTTGAGTTCGAGGCCGTCGAGCCCGCGCACGTTGAGCGGGCCCAGCTGGTGGTTGACGTCGAACCCGGTGGCCCAGATCAGCACGTCGGCCGGGCGGTGGACACCGTCGACGGTGGTGACGCCGTCGGCGGTGATCTCGGCGATGCCGTCGGTGATCAGCTCGACGTCGTCGCGCTGCAGGGTGGTGAGCCAGGTTCCGTTGTCCTGCAACGTGCGTTTACCCATCGGCGGGTACTTCGGGGTGACCTTCTCCAGCAGGTCCTCGTCCGAGCAGAAGTTGCGCATCCACGCGACGAACATCTCGCGGATCGCGTGGTTGGCCTCGTTGCAGGACAGGCCGCCGTTGTCCCAGTCCGGGTCGATGCGCACCTGCTCGTCGAGTGCGTCGGCGATCGGCCACCACGACACGAACCGCAGCCAGCGCGCGTAGTACGGCAGATGCCGCATGGCCCAGCGGGCCGCGTCGGGAACCTCGTCGTGGTACATCGGGTTGGGCGCCATCCACTGCGGGGTGCGCTGGTAGACGTCGACGTGCGCGGTGGTGTCGGCGATCGCGGGCACCAGCTGGAACCCGCTGGCGCCTGCGCCGATGACGGCGACGCGCTTGCCAGCGAGGTCGACGTCGTCGCGCCAGTCGGCGGTGTGGAAGCTCGGGCCACGGAAGGTGTTGGCGCCCTTGATGTCCGGGATCACCGGGTTGCTGAACTGGCCGACGGCGCAGATCAGGGCGCGGGAGGTCAGCACGTCGCTAGTGCCGTCGGGGTTGTCGACGGCGATGCGCCACGTCGCGGTGGCGTCGTCCCACGTCGCCGCGGTGACGGCGGTGTTGAACCGCACGTGGGGCACGATGTCGTACTTGTCGGCGACGTTGCGCAGGTACTGCAGGATCTCGCCCTGCTCGGCGTAGTAGTGCCGCCAATGGTCGGTCGGCTCAAAGGAATACGTGTAGTACTGGCTGGCGATGTCGACACGGCAGCCGGGATAGCGGTTGGCCAGCCAGGTGCCGCCGACGCCGGACTGCTTCTCGATGATCGTGAACGGGATGCCGGCTTCCTTGAGCTTGATGCCGGCCAGCAGTCCGGCCTCGCCGCAGCCGATGACGACGACCGGGAAGTCCTGGCGTTGCCGCGCGGTGGATTTCAGCGCCGGACCACGCTGGTCGGCGTCGGTGAAGCGCAGGTCGGCGGCGACGTAGTCGAGGTGGTCGTCGGTGACCGTGCCCGCCGAGATGACGTCGAGCATCCGGCGCAGCTGGGTGGCGTCGGGGACGAACGGCGGCGGGCAGCCCCGGTCGCGGTAGGCGCGGATGATGTCGAAGGCGCGGTCGCGGACGGTCTGTTTGTCGGGTTCGCTCATGGCGCCCTGCAGATCCATCGCAATGAGCGCGTATGGGCGTGGGAGCTCGTCGAGAAGGCTCATGTCGCCGGTCATGTGCACCATCGACATCAGCAGTGCGGGCACGCTCGCCGCGTCGACGGCGGCCCGGATGACGTCGTCGGGGTCGTCGAACGGCAGACCGAGCAGGGCGTTGCGTTCCGCCAGTTGCACCATTCCCGAAGCATACAAACATCACAAAGCGTATGGTCTGAGTTTGAACGATCCGCTTGACCGGAGGAAAGTCAGCGCGATGTCCGACCTGAAGATCCGCCGCGTCCGCTTCGACCTGGGCGGCGACGACGTGCCGTTCAACTGGAATCCGCAGCGGCCGGCGTTCGCGATGCAGTGCAACCTGGTCACCTTCTTCGCGCCCGGTTTCGAGAAGTTCATCGTCGACGCCACCCGCGAGGCGCTGCCGCTGATCCGCGACCCCCGCCAGGCCGAGGAGGCCAACGACTACCTGCGCCAGGAGGCGCAGCACTCGGCGGCGCACCTGAGCCACTACCGCGCGCTGGCGCGGCGCTGGCCCGGCCTGCGGGAGACACTGGACGAGGTGATCGCCTCCTACGACAGGCTCACGGCGACAAAGCCTTTGGCGTGGCGGCTGGCCTACACCGCGGTCATCGAGAACACCTTCACGCCGTACTTCAAGGTGTTCCTCGACCATGAGAACAAGCTGTTCGCGACCGGCGACGAACGTGTCGCGTCGCTGTTCCTGTGGCATTTCGTCGAGGAGATCGAGCACCGCAGTTCGGCGCAGATGGTCTACGACGCGGTGCACGGCGACTTCCTCTACCGCGCCAGGACGATCCCCGGCGTCGTGAGGCATCTCAGCGAGGTGCTCGGCATCTGCAGGCGCGGCTTCGAGAAGCAAGTCCCCGCCGAGGACGGCGGCGTCTATGCGCGGCTGCTGCCGGACCGGATCACGGTGCGCTCACTGCTGGCGGCGAATCAGGCGGCGCGGGAGCTGACGGACCCGCGCAGGCAGGGCACCTACGCGGGCGTGCCGAAGCGGGAGATGGTCGAGATGCTGGTCGGGCTGGTGCGGTCGCAGGGGCCGGGGCACGACCCGACGTACGCGAAGCTGCCGCCGTTCGCGGACCGCTGGCGCGACCGCTACGACGAGGAGCCGAAGAGCGCCGCGCACTGGTACTCGGTCGGCGTGGCCGGATAGCGACCGTAGGATCACCGCGGAGGTGGGCAGGTAATGGCACGACGGCACGGCTGGGCGGGCAACACGCCGGCCTCCGACGAGGAGGCGATCAACCGGATCCTCGACGCCGCCGACGCGATCATCGCCGAACGCGGATCGGCCATGCGCATCGCCGACGTGGCGCGGTCGCTGGGGGTGACCCGGCAGACGGTGTACCGCTACTTCCCGGGCACCGAGGCGCTGCTGCTGGCCACCGCCATGCGCTCCGGCGACGGCTTCCTCGACCAGCTGGCCAACCACGTGGGTGACGAGACCGATCCGGTCACCGCGGTGGTCGAGGGGCTGGCGTTCGCGATCGAGAACCTCTCCCGCGACGACCGAATGATCTACATCCTGAGCCGGCGGTCCCGCGGCGAGCTGGCGCCGTCGCTGTCGTCGGACACCGCGCTGGCGTTCAGCCGGGCGATGCTGCACCGCTACCAGGTGGACTGGCAGGCCAACGGGTTCGACGAGGAGGCGCTCGGCGAGCTCGCGGAGTTCCTGCTGCGGATCCTCTACTCGTATCTCGTCGACACCAACACCAAGCACCGCACCGGCGCCGAGCTGCGGACGTTCCTGGCGCGCTGGGTGGGGCCCGCGGTCATCTATCCGCGGTTCGCCGGGGCGATGGAATCGGTGGCCAAGGTCGCCGTCCCGCAGCGCACCCGCCGCCGCTCGGCGTCCTGACGGGCTGTTGTCCCCCGCGAGTCTCCCCCGCGAGCAGACACAGAATCGCACGGATCCGCCCCGAAACAGGCGATTCTGTGTCTGCTCGCGGTCTGCTCGCGGTCCGCTCGCGAAACGCGACAGGCCCCCTCGAAAGGGGGCCTGACCAGCGTGGCAGGTGCAGGATTCGAACCTGCGTAGGCGTAAGCCGACGGATTTACAGTCCGCTCCCATTGGCCGCTCGGGCAACCTGCCTGGGTGGTGCTCCAACCGGTGCCCCGGTTTGGTGCGTGTAGCAGAGTACAACGAGGATGGTCCTAACACGAAAACGCACCCCCGACTACGAGGAGGAACGGATCCAATGGCGGATTCATCGTTCGACGTCGTCAGCAAGGTCGACCGGCAGGAAGTCGACAACGCGCTGAACCAGGCCGCCAAGGAGTTGGCCACTCGATTCGACTTCCGGGGCACCGACACGACCATCGCCTGGCAGGGTGAGGAGACGATCGTCATCACCAGCTCGACCGAGGAGCGCGCCAAGGCCGCCGTCGACGTGTTCAAGGAGAAGCTGGTCCGCCGCGACATCTCGATGAAGGCGTTCGACGCCGGCGAGCCGCAGGCCTCGGGCAAGACGTACAAGGTCACCGGCCAGATCAAGCAGGGCATCAGCAGCGAGCAGGCCAAGAAGATCACCAAGCTCATCCGCGACGAGGGCCCCAAGGGCGTCAAGGCGCAGATCCAGGGCGACGAGATCCGGGTGTCGTCGAAGAAGCGTGACGACCTGCAGGCCACCATCCAGCTGCTCAAGGGTGCTGACCTGGACGTCGCGCTGCAGTTCGTGAACTACCGCTGATTTCTGCGTTCAGGGTCGTGATCGGGTCGCGGTCACGACCCTGAACGCAAAAACGAGCCCCGGCTCCGAGGCACGGCGTCCGGCGTTCCCATTTGTTCAAGACCACACGCCAGCCCGGTTGTGACGATGGCCGCATGATCGCCATCGAAACCCCCAACGGACGCCAGAACCTGCTCGACACCCCGCTGCACCTGGGCGCCGGCTCGCGTGTGCGCACCGTCCGCGGCTTCGCCTGGAACCCGGAGGCGCTGTCCGCCTACGTGGCGGCCACCGCGGACGACGGCGCCGACGGCCGCCTGATGGTCGTCGTCGAGGACGAGGGCCGCGGCGACCACTGGGAACGTCACCTCGCCGACGAGGTGATCGTCTGCCTGACCGGACAGGTCTCGGTGCTGCGCGGCCCCGACCCGAGCGACGACACCGCCGACGAGGTCACCCTCGGCCCCGGCGACGCGGTCGTGAACCCCGCAGGCGTCTGGCACGCCGTCGACATGCACGGCCGGGCCCGGGTGCTGACGATCACCCCCGGCCCCGGCAGCGAGCACCGGCCGAGGACCTAGCCGTGCGGACGGCCGTCGACCAGCACGTCGCCGTCGAACCAGGAGGCCGGCGTCCGCCCGGTGAAGCTGCGCCAGTCGCGCACCAGGTGCGCCTGGTCGGCGTACCCGGCGGCGGCGGACACCTCCGCCCACGCCGGGGCGCCGGCGGCGGCCGCCAACCCGACGGCGTGCTCGAAGCGCAAAATCCGCGCCAGCGTCTTGGGCGTCAGGCCGAACTCCTCCCGGAACCGGGCGCTCACGTGGCGTCGGCTGCACCCGAGGTCATGCGCCAGGTCGCTGACCCGCACCTGTCCGCGCGAGTCGACCAGCCGCCGCCAGGCCGCCGCGACCTCGGGGCGGACGTCGAACGTCCCGGCGCGCATCGTGCGGGCGACGGCGCGCGCGAGCAGGTCGTCGAGCACCCGGAACCGCTGCGGCCACGTCACCGCCGCACCGAGCCGGTCTTCGAGTTCGGGCCACAGGTCGGCCAGCACATCGGACAGCGGCACCACCGTGTTGGCCAGCGCACCCGCGGGCATCCCGTACACCATTCGCGCGCCCAGCGGCGTGAACGCCAGCTTCACGCCGCGCTGCGCGCCCCGGTGCCTGATCGAGATCGCCTGGGCCAGAAGACCGCTCGCCATCGACGGGTAACGTCCGCTGGCACCGCTCAGCCCGGTCGGCAGGTCGATCTCCAACGGTTCACCGAAGGTCACGACGGCGGTCAGCGTGTGCGACGGCAGACCGGCGTGCACACCGGGCTCGAATCCCGACAGGTCGAAGCCCGTGTAGCCGGTGACGAACGGCCGCAGCGGCGCCGCCGGACGTCCGCCGATCTCGATCCGCACCGGATCCCTCACCCGCCCCAGCGTACGCAGAAAAGGACAGCCCCATGACGATCCGACTGAGCTGCATCGGCGACAGCATCACCCGCGGCCAGATCAGCGCCGACTACATCGCCCCACTCACCAGCCGGCATCCACAGCTCACGGTCCACCGTTTCGGCGTCAACGGCGACTTCGCCTATAACCTGCTGCAGCGTCTCGACCCGGTCGTCGCCACCGGAGCCGACGCGATCACCGTGCTGATCGGCACCAACGACGCACGCGCCAGCCTCCCCGGCTACCCGACCGCAAAAACCATGAAACGCAAGGGACTTCCGCGACCGCCGAGCCGGGACTGGTTCGCCGAATGCCTCACCGGGATCGTCGGCCGGCTGCGGCGTGACACCGACGCCGAGATCGCGCTGCTGTCGCTGCCCGCGCTCGGCCAGGTGCTCGACGCCGCCCCGATGCGCGCCGCCGCCGAGTACAGCGCGACGATGGCCGAGATCGCGCGGGCGGCCGGTGTCGCGTATCTCCCGCTGCACGAGCGGCAGGCCGACGCGCTGCGCTCACAACCCGTCGACCCGGTGCCGTACCGCGAGTTGACGCCCGCCGGTTTCATCGCGACGCTGCTGCGGCGCGGTCTCGGCGGTGATCTCGACGCCCTGGCCCGCCGCCGCCGGCTGGCGTTGACCACCGACCACATCCACCAGAACAGCCGCGGTGCGGCGCTGATCGCCGAGGTGATCGACGAGTGGCTTGCGCATCTGCCGCGCAACACAAGTCCGGACGGCACCCGCACGGGCAAACACCCCCGGGCGGAGGGTCGTCGGCCCTAATCTGGTCCGCATGGCATCAGCGCTTCGCGAACCGAAAGTCGTCGTCCTCGGGGGTGGTTCCTGGGGCACCACCGTGGCGGCCATCTGCGCCCGCCGCGGACCGACGCTGCAGTGGGTGCGCTCGGAGGAGACCGCCGAGGACATCAACAACAACCACCGCAACTCGAAGTACCTGGGCGACGAGGTGGCGCTGCCGGAGAGCCTGCGCGCGACGACCGACTTCTCCGAGGCTGCCAACTGCGCGGACGTCATCGTCATGGGCGTGCCGTCGCACGGATTCCGCGCGGTGCTGACCGAACTGGCCAAGGAACTGCGGCCCTGGGTTCCGGTGGTGTCGCTGGTGAAGGGCCTCGAGCAGGGCACCAACTACCGGATGAGCGAAATCGTCAACGAGGTGCTGCCGGGCCATCCGGCCGGGATCCTGGCCGGACCCAACATCGCGCGTGAGGTCGCCGAGGGCTACGCCGCGGCGGCGGTGCTCGCGATGCCCGACCAGCACCTGGCGGCCACCCTCGCACAACTGTTCCGCACCAAGCGATTCCGCACCTACACCACCGACGACGTAGTCGGTGTCGAGATGGCCGGGGCGCTGAAGAACGTGTACGCGATCGCCGTCGGGATGGGCTATTCCCTTGGTATCGGCGAGAATACCCGCGCCATGGTGATGGCCCGGGCGGTGCGCGAGATGGCCAAGCTCGGCGAGGCGATGGGCGGGCATCGCGACACGTTCGCGGGGGTGGCCGGTATCGGCGACCTGATCGTCACCTGCACCTCCAAGCGCAGCCGCAACCGTCATGTCGGCGAGCAGCTGGGCGCGGGCAAGTCACTCGACGAGATCATCGCGTCGATGAACCAGGTCGCCGAGGGCGTCAAGGCCGCCAGCGTCATCATGGAATTCGCCGAGCAGTACGGCATCTCGATGCCGATCGCCCGCGAGGTGGACGCCGTCGTCAACCACGGCTCCACCGTCGAGCAGGCCTACCGCGGCCTGATGGCCGAGAAGCCCGGCCACGAGGTGCACGGCGCCGGCTTCTAGTCGCCTAGTTGATGAACGGGTTCGTGCCCTCGTGACGGTCCAGCAGCGGCAGCGCCCCGCCGTTGATGATGAAGCTGCCCGCCGGGCTCAGCACGAAACCGGACTGCGTGCGGTCGTCGTAGCACGTCGTCACCCCGCCCCCGGTGGTGGCGCAGCTGACGGTCTGCAGGCTCAGCCGCACCCCCTCGGGCAGCAGGTTGACGTCCTCGATGCCGGCGAACGGGTCACCATCGGTCGCGGAGAAGGCCGCCGGACCCGGGCCGCCGCGGACCAGGTTGGCGCCGTCGGGGGCCGCGGGCAGCGCACCGCTGCACCCGTACGGCCCGTTGCGCTGCAGCACACAGGTCAGCCCGGTGGGCGTCTTGAACGCGTACCACTGGCCGTCCATCTTGGCGTAGTCCGGCAGCTGCGCAGGCGGCAGCGCGAGAACGTTCGGCGGCGCCGGGGTGGGCGCCGGAGCGGGCGGCTGCGCGGCAGCGACACCGGCCGCGGCCGCGACCGCGAGTCCCGCGCCCGCGACGCCGATCAGGAGTCTGCTCAGCATGAACACACCATATTGGTCGCCCATCAGGGGCGCAGCGTTACTTCCGAGGGGCTAGTAGCCCGGGCCGCGGCCCGCCATGGCCTCCAGGCGGGCGATGCGGTCGGCGATCGGCGGGTGCGTGGAGAACAGCTTGCCGATCTTCTCGCCGGCGCGGAACGGGTTGGCGATCATCAGGTGCGCCTGGTCGGCCAGCTGCGGCTCCGGCGGCAGCGGCGCGGCCTCCACACCCATGCTGATCTTGCGCAGCGCGCTGGCCAGCGCCAGCGGGTCACCGGTCAGCTCGGCGCCGGACTGGTCGGCCTGGTACTCCCGCGACCGCGACACCGCCAGCTTGATCACCGTCGCGGCGATCGGGCCCAGCATCGAGACCAGCAGGATCGCAAACGGATTCGCGTTGTCGCGGTTGCCGTTGAACATGCTGGCGAAGAACGCCATGTTGGCCAGCGCGGTGATCACCGACGCCATCGCACCGGCGACACAGTTGATCAGGATGTCGCGGTTGTAGACGTGCGACAGCTCGTGGCCGAGCACGGCGCGCAGCTCACGCTCGTTGAGGATCTGCAGGATGCCCGTCGTACAGCACACCGCCGCGTTGCGCGGGTTGCGGCCGGTCGCGAACGCGTTGGGTGCCGCCGTGTCGCTGATGTACAGCCGCGGCATCGGCTGGCGCGCGGTGGTGGCCAGCTCCCGCACAATGCGGTACATCACCGGCGCCTGCATCTCGTTGACCGGCACCGCGTGCATCGCCCGCAGCGCCAGCTTGTCGCTGTTGAAGTAGACGTAGGCGTTCATCCCGATCGCGAACAGCACCGCAAGGAACATGATGTTCCGGCCGAACATCGCGCCGATCGCGACGATCAGGGCGGAGAACAACGCCAGCAACAGGAACGTCTTGGCGGTGTTCGCATGCGGGTTCCAACGCATCAGGGCCTGCCTCCTACCAGAAGTCTCGCAGGGTCAACGCTTAGTTGACCTCTGCAAGTTCCGCAACCGTCAGCCGTGTCGCGTGACCGTGTAGTCGACCAGCGTTGCCAGCGCCTGGCGACCCGGTCCGTCCGGCAGCCCGGCCAACTCCTCGCGCGCCATCGCCGCGTACTGGGCGACCGTCTCCTTGGCCCGCGCCATCCCCGCCGAGCGGCGCAGCAGCGTCAGCGCCTCGGCGACGTCGGCGTCGTCGGTCACCGGGCCGGCCAGCAGCTCGCGCAGCCGGTCGGCGTCGGGCCCGGTGTCGCGCAGGGCGTACAGCACCGGCAGGGTGTGCACGCCTTCCCGCAGGTCGGTGCCCGGAACCTTGCCGGACTCCTCGGGGTCGGAGGCGATGTCGATGATGTCGTCGGAAATCTGGAACGCGGTGCCGACGATGCCGCCCAGCCGCGACAGCCGCTCGATCTGGTCCTCGTCGGCGCCGGAGAACGTCGCCCCGAACCGGCCGGACGCCGCGATCAGGCACGCCGTCTTCTCGTAGACCACCTTCAGGTAGTGGTCGATGGAGTCGACGTGGTCGGCGGCGCCACGGGTCTCGCGCATCTGACCGGTCACCAGCTGGGCGAACGTGTCGGCGATGATCCGCACCGCCTCCGGCCCCAGCCTGCTGACCAGCCGCGACGCGGTGGCGAACAGGTAGTCGCCCGCCAGGATGGCGATGTTGTTGCCCCAGCGGGCGTTGGCGCTGTCGGCGCCGCGGCGCACCTGGGCCTCGTCCATAACGTCGTCGTGGTACAGCGTCGCCAGGTGCACCAGCTCGATGACCGCACCGGCCACCGTGACCTGCCACGCGTCGGGCTCGGGACCCAACTGCGCGGACAACACGGTGAACAGCGGGCGGAACCGCTTTCCCCCGGCCTGGAACAGATGCTGGACCGCCTCGGCCATCAGCTCGTCGGCTTTGCCCAGTTCAGAGGCCATGAGGTCCTCGATACGCGCCACGCCGTCACGGACGTCCTGCGCAAACGCGGGGTCCCCGAAATCGACCCCGGCCACCACGGTCGCTGGCGTGCTCACCCTGCCAACATACTGGGAGCCATGAACTCACGAGCGGACGTGGTGGTGGTCGGCGCCGGGCCGGCGGGTTCCTCGGCTGCCGCCTGGGCCGCTCGGGCGGGCCGTGACGTGCTGGTCATCGACTCGGCGCAGTTCCCGCGCGACAAGGCCTGCGGCGACGGGCTGACCCCGCGCGCAGTGCTGGAGATGCAGCGGCTGGGTCTGGGCTCGTGGCTGGCCGGCCGGGTGCAGCACCGCGGGCTGCGGATGTCGGGCTTCGGCGCCGACGTCGAGGTGAGCTGGCCGGGTCCGTCGTTTCCGGCGACATCGAGCGCGGTGCCGCGCACCGAGCTCGACGACCGCATCCGGATGGTGGCCGTCGACGAGGGCGCGAAGATGATGCTCGGTGTGAAAGCCGTTGACGTGCGCCACGATTCCAGCGGCCGGGTGTCGACGGTGGTGCTCAGCACGGGTGAGGAGATCGGCTGTTCGGAGCTGATCGTGGCCGACGGCGCCCGCTCGACGCTGGGCCGTGCGCTGGGCCGCAAGTGGCATCAGGAGACGGTGTACGGCGTCGCGGCGCGCGGCTACATCGCCACCCCGCGGGCCAGTGAGCCGTGGATCACATCACATCTGGAGCTGCGCTCCCCGAGGGCAAGGTGCTGCCCGGCTACGGTTGGATCTTCCCGCTGGGCAACGGCGAGGTGAACATCGGCGTCGGCGCGCTGGCCACCGCCAAACGGCCCGCCGACGCGGCGCTGCGGCCGCTGATGTCGTACTACACCAGCCTGCGCCGCGACGAGTGGGGCTTCGAGGGCGAGCCGCGGGCCGGGCTGTCGGCGCTGCTGCCGATGGGCGGTGCGGTGTCGGGGGTGGCCGGGCCGAACTGGATGCTGGTCGGCGACGCCGCGGCGTGCGTGAACCCGCTCAACGGCGAGGGCATCGACTACGGCCTGGAGACCGGCCGGCTGGCCGCCGAGCTGCTGGGCTCCGGCGACCTCACCGAGGCGTGGCCCGCGGTGCTGTCGGCGCACTACGCGCGCGGCTTCTCCGTCGCTCGGCGGCTGGCGCTGCTGCTGACGTTCCCGCGGTTCCTGCCCGCGGCGGGTCCGTTGGCGATGCGTTCGGCGTTCCTGATGAACATCGCGGTGCGGGTGATGGGCAACTTCGTCACCGACGAGGACGAGGACTGGGTCGCGCGGGTGTGGCGCGGGGCGGGCCGGCTGTCGCGCCGCATCGACGAGCGCAAGCCGTTCAGCTGAGCGCGTCGTCGTCGCGTGAATCTTGCTGCGGCAGCGCGCTTTCGGTCATATACAGCGCGGCCAGGATGTCGCCGGCGGTGATGAACAGGCCGATCCAGTAGGCCCACCGCATGGTCGGGTCGGGCTGCGACGCGAAGTACAGGATGAGAAAGATCGGCCCGACGATGCCGAAGACGAACATCATCCCCCTGGATCACCAGGTAGCGCTTGAACGTCTCCATCTCGCAGGCAGAATAGCGCGGATGGCCGAGGTGTACCGGGCTCCGATGCGGTCCCGTCGCGACGGGCTCGACCCGCAGGCGGCTCTGGAGCGGGCACTGGGTCGTGGGCTGGTGGGCTTCGGAGAGGCCGGTGTGGACGGTCCGGCGGCGCTGGAGCGGTTGGCGCGGCGGGTCGAACGGTTCGCGGCGGTGCCCGACGGGTCGTTCGTGTGGACGCGCGACACCGACGGCCGCTACCGGCTGGGGCGGGTGGACGGGCCCTACCGCTACGACGACGATCCCGCCGCGGTCGACGTCGACCTGGTGCACGTGCGGCCGTGTGTCTGGGTCGCAGATGCGGTGTCCGAGGCCGACGTTCCGGCCGCGGTCGTCGCGACCTTCGGCCGCGGCGGGCGCAACTTCCAGCGGACCCACGATCCGGACGTCGGCGCGCAGACGGCGCGGCTGTGGGCGACGCTTGGCAAGCGTGGCTAACTATAAGCCCTGCTAGACAAGCTTTTCCGGGTCCGCGATCGGGATTAGCCTGGCGCTGCGGGACGTTCTGTATCTGCATCGGCGGAAAGGGACGCAGATGCTCGGAACAACAACTCGACTGGCCTGCGCGGCGCTCGGCGCGGCGTTTGTGCTCGGCGGCGCCGGCACCGCGGTGGCCGCACCGCACGGACCGTGCCGGGACGTCCCCTACGTCGGCGTGTGCGAACCATTCCGCGGCACCCCGCAGACCCCGCAGCGACAGAGCCGCGGCGAGGTGGCACTGCCCGGCAGCGCCGCCTTCGAGTCGTACAACTAGCCCAGCGAGCGGGCGAACCCGGCGACGTCGCGGATCGACGCGGCGAACACCTCCGGCATGTAACCGCCGAGCAGCAGATCCCCGCCGTGGCAGGTGCCCGCCACCATCCGGCCGACCGCCGACACCCCGTTGCGCACCAGCCGACGGTAGTACTGCAGTCCCTCGTCGCGCAGCGGATCCAGCTCGTTGACCGAAATCACGTGCGGCGGAAGCCCTTTCAAATCATCGTCGGTGGCGGCGGACGCCCAGCAGGTCGGGTCACCCACGTGCGTGCCGTCGGGGTCGTAGATCGAGGCCAGCAGGTCGAGCTGCTGGCGGCTGATGAAGTACTCGTCGTTCTCGACCAGCGACGGCAGGTCCGGGGCGTCCTCGTGGTAGCGGTTGGAGATGTACGGGCAGAACGCGTAGAAGCCGGCGATCTCGTCGAGCCAGCCTTCCCGTTTCGCCTTGTGCGCCACCGTCAGAGTGAGGTTTCCGCCGCCGGACTCGCCGGAGACGATCAGGTGTGAGACGCCGAGATCGGCCTTGTTGGCGGCCACCCAGCGCACCGCGGCCGCGCAGTCGGTGAGCCCGGCCGGGAACGGGTGTGGGCCGAGTCGGCCGCCGGAGTTGCGGAACTCGACGAAGACGGCGACCAGCCCCTGGGCGGCGAGGTTGTCGCGGATCCGGGCATAGCCGACGTCTGCGGCGCTGCCGATCGCCATGCCGCCGCCGTGCAGGTACACCACGGCGGGCAGGGGTCCGTCGGTATCGGATCGGGCTTGGTCGGGCCGGGCGATGTACAGCGGGATCTCGTTGCCGTCGGGGCCGGTGATCGTCGTCGTGGTGGTGGTGAACCCGGCCGGCGCAGGCACCTTCGCGCCCAGCGTGTTGAGGACCGCGCCGGTGCCCTGCTCGGCGAGTGCGGCGAACTGCAGGCGGTCGGCCAGCGGCGATTCGCGGGTCAGCGGCGCGGCGGGCAGTCGTCCGTCGAGCCCGAACTGCGCCATCGCCTTGACCATTCGCGGGTCGGAGCGGGGATCGGTGCCGAGGGTGAGGTTCGGGTCAGCGAGGCGTCCGTGCATGCACTGAAGGTACTCCGCCGTTACGGCTTGATGGCCCGATGCAACGCGACGATCCCGCCGGTCAGGTTGCGCCAACGCACCTGCGACCAGCCGGCGTCGGCGATCTGCCGGGCCAGCTGCGCCTGGTCCGGCCACGCCCGGATGGACTCGGCCAGATAGACGTAGGCCTCCGGGTTCGACGCCACCGTGCGCGCGATCCGCGGCAGCGCCTTCATCAGGTACTCCTTGTAGACGGTGGCGAACAGCGGGTTCGTCGGCGTGGAGAACTCGCACACCACCAGGCGGCCGCCGGGGCGGGTGACGCGGGCCATCTCGCGCAGCCCGGCGGTGTGGTCGACGACGTTGCGCAGCCCGAAGCTGATGGTGACCGCGTCGAACACCCCGTCGGCGAACGGCAGCCGGGTGGCGTCGCCGGCGATCTTGGGCACGTCGCGGTCGCGACCGGCCTTGAGCATGCCGACCGAGAAGTCCGCGGCCACGCACCACGCGCCCGACGTCGCGAGCTCGACCGTCGACACCGCGGTGCCGGCCGCCAGGTCGAGCACCTTGTCGCCGGGGCCGATGCCCAGCGCCGCCCGCGTCGCGCGCCGCCAGAACCGGTCCTGGCCGAGCGAGAGCACGGTGTTGGTCAGGTCGTAGCGCCGGGCGACCGCGTCGAACATGGACGCCACGTCGTGCGGGTTCTTCTCCAGCGTTGCGCGGCTCATGACGCCAACCGTAGCTGTGAACATGCTTCGGACGGGAATGCGGACCGGGTGTGGGGCACTGTAAGGACCATGACATCGAAGGTGTGGTTCATCACGGGGACATCGCGGGGGTTCGGCCGGGAGTGGGCGATCGCGGCGCTGGAACGCGGCGACAAGGTGGCGGCGACGGCCCGCGACCTGGCATCGCTGGACGATCTGGTGGCGCGGTTCGGCGACGCGCTGCTGCCACTGCAGTTGGACGTGACCGACCGGGCCGCGGATTTCGCGGCCGTCGAGCGGGCGCACGATCACTTCGGGCGGCTCGACATCGTGGTCAACAACGCCGGCTACGGGCACTTCGGGTTCATCGAGGAGCTCACCGAGGAGGAGGCACGGGCGCAGATCGAGACCAACGTGTTCGGCGCGCTGTGGGTGACGCAGGCGGCGCTGCCGTATCTGCGGGCGCAGCGCAGCGGGCACATCATCCAGGTGTCGTCGATCGGCGGGATCACCGCGTTCCCGAACGTCGGGATCTACCACGCCTCCAAGTGGGCGCTGGAGGGTTTCTCGCAGGCGCTGGCGCAGGAGGTGGAGTCGTTCGGGGTCCACGTCACGCTGATCGAGCCGGGTGGGTTCGCGACGGACTGGGCGGGATCGTCGTCGCGGCGGTCGGAGCCGCTGCCGGACTACGCGCAGATTCACGAGGCGGCCGACCGGGCCCGGTCGCAGCGGGCGTCCAAGCCGGGAGACCCGAAGGCGTCGGCGCGGGCGATCCTGAAGGTCGTCGACGCCGAAAAGCCGCCGCTGCGAGTGTTTTTCGGGGAGCTGCCGCTGACGCTGGCCAAGGCCGACTACGAGAACCGGCTGCGGACGTGGGAGGAGTGGCAACCGGTCGCGATCGAGGCGCAGGGCTGATAGGCCATGAGTAGTCGCTGGGCGGATTCTCGTAGGAGGTCCGGTTCGGAGGAGGCTACTTATGTCGGTGTTGGAAGTTGCGCTTGATCCGGCGACGGTGATCGTCGCGATAGATCCGGGTAAGGCATTTCATCGGGTGTGGATCAGCAACGGCTCGGGAACGCTGGTTGATCCGATGTCGTTGTCGGTCTCGCGAGAGGGCATTTCCCAGCTGGAGCTGGCGCTGAACAAGCACGGTCCCGGTGCCCCGGGGTGATTGCGATCGAGGCGACGGGCAGCCTGCACCGACCGTGGGTCACCGAACTGGAGCGCCGTCATCCCGGTTCGGTACGACTGTTCGCTCCGTCGGAGACGAAGTCTGCACGTATGCAGTTGGGTTCGGGCAGGTTCAAGACCGACGATCGTGACTGTGCGGCGTTGACGTACATGGCCCGCCAGGGCGGCGGTCGACGCTATGGCCAGCAGGTCTCGGTGGAGGCGCTGCGTACCGCGGTCCGGCATCGTCGCGGGCTGGTGGCCGACCGCAAAGTCGCTCAGCAGCGCTTGCACGACCAGCTCAACGCACTGTGTCCCGGATTGTCAGCACCGGCGGGTCATGGGCGATCCCTGGCGCTGGAGACGCCCACTGGCCTGGCAGTGCTGGCGTGCGCGGCGGCGTTTTCCGGACGACCCCCGCAACTGCGGTCGCTGATGTGCCGGGCGCCGGGGCGCTTGACGCCGAACACCGCCCATTACTGGCTGCGCCGGTGGCGCGAATGTCTGCCTCCGCCGGCCGATGCCGACCAACGTGCTCAACGGCTGAACCGCGATCTGGACCGATACCGTCGGCTCCGAACAGACATCGATGCCCTCGACGTCGAGATCGGGGCGTTGCTCGCCGAGACCGACGGTCAGATCTTGACCACCCTTCCCGGCGTCGCCTCGATCCGCGCGGCGGCTTTCGCCGCCCACAGCCTCCCGATCGAACGCTTCCCCGATGCTGAACATCTCTACTCCGCAACGGGTTTGGCGCCCGCGCTCTACCAGTCAGCGACGCTGAACCGGCGAGGGCGGATCTCTCGTCAGGGACTGGCCGAACACCGCGACGCACTGATGGGGATCGCCTGGGGACTATCCCAGTCCTCACCATCGTTTGCCGAACGTAACGCGCAACTGAGGGCCCGTGGCATGGCCCCGATCCAGGCCCGCGTCGCCTTGGCCCGCCACGCGTGCCGCGTGGCCTTCCGGCTACTGCGAACCCAACAACCCTTCGATGAACAGCGCTATCGTCAAGGAAGGCTCAGCGGCGAACGGTGACGGCCTTGAGGGCTATGCCGCTCGACGGCGCAACCTAGCTTGCCGCCCGCTCGCCCCTGGGCCGCCATCACGGCGCACACGAAAGCCTGCCGCACACGGCGACTAATCAGCCTGCCGGAACACGACGGCCCACCAACCACTCACGTACGCCCTGTTCATCGCGCCTAAAGCCGGGCCTCCCGCCCGGCCGATCAACCACGCCCAACCTCACCCTTGACTGCCAGCGCGAAAGCTAGCGCGCGCGGGGGGCGTCGCGGGCGGCTCGTTGCGCCGTCGGGGCGGCTCGTCGTCGGCGGCTCGTTTCTGCGCTCAGGGTTGTGACCTGAGCGGTTCGACAGCCCTCAGTGCAATCTTCGCGGCGGCGTCCATCCGCGGCGAGCGAACGCCTGGTAGGCGCGGTACAGGATGAAGCCTCGACTGTGCTCCGCGACGACCCGGATGTCGATCCATCCGCGGCCCTCGACCAGTTCCGTTCGACCGATGTCATGGACGTACTGCCGGCGATCCTCGCTGTGGTGGATGCCCTCGTAGTCGAAGCCGACCATCGGTTCCTCGTAGGCCATGTCGAGGTACGCCTCCTGATACCCGTCGGTGACGAGGACCTGCGTTCTCGGTGCGGGCAGGCCGTCGTCGATGAGGATCAGGCGGATCCGTGTCTCCTGCGGGGACTGGGCGCCACCGTCCATGAGCGGCAGCGCGATTCGGGCGCGAGGTAGCCCACGGGCGCGCGGATAGCGGTCCTGCAGTGCGAGCACTTCCTCGGCGGTCACACCGGTGGCGTTGGCGAGTGCATCGAGATGTTTGACGGCCAGATCCCGCGGCAGGTGCCGGGCCAGGTCGAACGCCGTGCGAAGCGGCGACGTCACAAGCAACCCGTTGACCAACTGGATGTCGTCTGCGTCGATCCGCTCATTGCGCACCACGATCCCGTCGGGCGGACGCCCGTTACGCCACAACATCTCGATGGGAGTGTTCGCGTCGACCCACCGCGCACCGTGGACAGCCGCGGCCGCCCGTCCGCTGATGATGCCGTCGCCCCGCGCCCAGAGGAACGCGCCTTCGATGCGGTCCCGGAGCGTGGGGACGACGAGTTTCGACTGATAGACGTCCGGAAAGAGCGCGCGGTAATTCCATCGCAGGCTTGCGCGGGTGAGCCCGCCGCCGGCCAGCGCCTTGCTGCCGATAAACACACCGTCCATGCCGTGATGCTGGGTCGGTGCGCCGACAAATCAGCCGTCGAGAGGCCATTTCTGCACACAGGGCTGTGGATAACCGGAATCAACAGCCCTGGACGCAAAAACGAGCACGCAAATTGAGCACTAGGAATGCTATTTCGGCGCGGCAGGGGCCAGGCTGTCGCGGGCGGCGGGGCACGACATACAGCGCGGGCCGCCGCGACCGGTGCCCAGCTCCGACGCCTCGATCGGCAACACCTCGATACCCGCATCGCTCAGGCGCGCATTGGTTTCGGTATTGCGCTCATAGGCGACGACGACACCGGGCGCCAGCGCCAGCGTGTTGTTGCCGTCGTCCCACTGTTCACGTTCGGCGACCACCGGGTCCAGACCCGTCGCGATCACCCGCAGCCGTTCGATGCCCATCGCGTCGGCGGCGGCCTCCACGAACGGCCTGGCCTCGTCGATCCGTACACCACCGGACCCGTCGCGGTGAATCGTGAACGCCGACAACGAATCCACCACGTTCGGGTACATCACCACGGCGTCGACGTCGACCATCGTGCACACCGTGTCGAGGTGCATCTGCGCCCGCTCCTGCGCGATCGGCACCGCCAGCACCGTGTGCGCCAGGTCGTCGTCGAACAGGCTGCGCGCCAACGCTTCCGCGCCGGCGGGCGTGGTCCGCTCCCCCACCCCGACGGCCACCACACCCGGCGCGAGCAGCAGCACGTCGCCGCCCTCCACCGGGGCCGACCGCGACTCGTAGGCCCGCCGCACGCCGAGGAACCGCGGATGGTGCGCGTAGATCACGTCGGTCAGCGACGTCTCGCGCACCCGAGCAGGCAATGCCAGCGAGGTGATCGCCACCCGCGGGCCGATCCAGAACGACGAGTCGCGGGTGAACAACAGATTGGGCAGCGGGTCGATCACGAAGTCCCCGCCGTGATGCATCCGCCGGACCAGCCCGAGTTCCCCGCCGGAGACCGGCAGTTCGTTGAACGTCAGACCCGCCATCAGCACCCGGGCCAGCGCCGCCGGCTCCAGCGTCCGCAGATACGCCGACAACTCCTGGGCCAGCGGCAGACCCAGCCGCCGCGGATCGACCGCCGCCGAGATTCCGTGCATCCGCGCCGCCCCGCTGTGCGACAGCGCCTCGGTCAGCAGATCGGCCAGCAGCAGCACCTCGACACCGCGGGAGCGCAGCAGGTCGGCGAACGCGTCGTGTTCGCGTTGCGCCTTGGCCACCCACGGCAGCCCGTCGAACAGCAGCTTGTCGTTGTTGCGCGGCGTCAACCGCTGCAACTCGGCCCCCGGCCGGTGCAGGATGACCGCCCGCAGCGTGCCCACCTCGGAGTCGCAGCCGAACGTCACATGTAGCACCGTAACCCGCAAACCCACCTCAACTATGGTTGATGTTATGGAGTTGATTCATGAACTGACTCCCGGCGAAATGGCGCGCCGCAGCGGCGTCGCCGTCTCCGCACTGCACTTCTACGAACGCGAGGGCCTCATCCAGAGCCGCCGCACGACCGGCAACCAGCGCCGCTACGCCCGCGAAACCCTGCGACGGGTCGCGTTCATCCGGATGTCGCAACGCCTGGGCATCCCGCTGGCCCGCATCCGCGAGGCGCTGGCCACCCTGCCCACCGACCGCGTCCCGACCAGCAAGGACTGGGCCCGGCTGTCGGCCGGCTGGCGCCAGGACCTCGACGACCGGATCCTGCACCTGCAACGTCTGCGCGACAATCTCACCGGTTGCATCGGCTGCGGCTGCCTGAGCCTGAAGACCTGCGCGCTGACCAACCCCGGCGACATGCTCGCCGAGGAAGGCCCCGGCGCGGTCCGCCTCTGACCTGATCGAACGTCTGTGCGATAAACTCGCGCGCATGGAGCTGGCTCTGCAGAGCTCGCTGTTCGAGCACGCCGAACGCCGCCACCTCGGCAACGGTGCCTGGATCGACTTCCGGTCCGGCTGGCTCGACGACGCCGACAGCCTGTTCCTCGAACTGCTTGAGGCCATCCCCTGGCGCGCCGAACGCCGGCCCATGTACGAACGGGTCGTCGACGTGCCGCGGCTGGTCAGCTTCCACGACCTGGTCAACGAGCCCGCCCCGCACCCGCGGCTCAAGCAGATCCGCCGCCGCCTCAACGACGCCTACGCAGGCGAACTCGGCGAACCGTTCACCACCGCGGGCCTGTGCCTGTACCGCGACGGCAACGACAGCGTCGCCTGGCACGGCGACACCATCGGCCGCAGCAGCACCGAGGACACCATGGTCGCGATCGTCGGGCTCGGCGCCACAAGGACTTTCGCGTTACGCCCGCGCGGCGGCGGCAAGTCGCTGCGGCTGCGTCACGCCCACGGCGACCTGCTGGTGATGGGCGGTTCCTGCCAGCGCACCTGGGAGCACGCCATCCCGAAGACCGCCCGGCCGGTCGGCCCCCGGATCAGCATCCAGTTCCGGCCGCACGACGTGCGTTAGTCGCGCACCGCCTGCACCGCCTCAACCAGAAGCGCCCGGGCGCGCTCGGTGTCGACCTTCGCGACCGGTTTCCCGGGCTCCACAAGCGGATTCGCCGTCACGATCACCAGGTAGTTGCCGAACACCGCGAGGTAGTTGTACAGCTCGCCGGTGCGCTGCTGGCCGTTCAGCGTCGTCTGCACCACCCGGTGCGTGCCGAACGTCGTCACCTCCTCGATCGGCGGCGCCTCAACCTCCTCGACCAGGCCCCGCAGCCCGCCACCGGCGAAGCCGACCTTGCGGCAGTTCTCGGCGGGCGGCTTGACCTGCGCGGCCTCCGAGGTCTCCACGGCGATCACGATGAACCGGTTGCCCTCCCCCTCGGCGGTGGTGGCGGCCATGTTGCCCTTGGCGCCCTCGGGAATCATCTTCTGCTCGGCGAGTTCGGCGCACTCGGCCGGTTCGAACGTCATCCCCGCCGGGGTGCCCTGCTGGCCGAGCACCTTCGGGTCGATGGCCGCCGGACCGATGTCGGTGACCGTGAACTCGGGCCCGAACGACGACCGCAGCTCCTTCACCCGGGCGATATCCGCGGTGGGCTCCTGCGCCGTCTGCGAACACGCCGACAACACCACGGCACCCGCGACCGCACACATCCGCACAAGAGTCGACATCGCCGCACAACTTACCGGTCCCCGACCGGTCAACCCCGCAGCGCCGCCACCGTCTTCCGAAGAAGTGACGCGGCGAACCCGGCGTCCAGCTGCGGGTGCGGCGCCCCGGGATCGGTGACGGCGACGACGAACGCGACGTGGTCGCCGAGGTAGGCGAGCACCGTGTCGGCGCGCGAGCGGGTCTCGGTGCCGCCCTCGACGACCGTGGTGCTCGCGGTGGCCATCGCCACGGTGTCCGCGGACTCAAGGGGAGCGGCGGGCGTGAGGTCGACGCTGCCGGTGGTGCGCCCGCCGTCGACGCGGAAGTGTCCGCACTCGCCGAGAACGGCGGAATCGACGGTGCCCGGGGCCGCCGCAACGACCGCGTAGACGATGCCGCCGGGCCCCGACGCCGACCAGCCGTGCGCGGGCGCCGCCCCCGCCGGGTCGGCCAGCGGCGCGCACCCCGGCGGGTCGACCCGCCACGACGGCCCGTAGCCCCAGGCCGTCACCGGCGCCACCGGACCGGTCAGCGGCGTGACCTCGTAACCGGCGGGCAGTTCGGCGCGCACCCGGTCGATGCGCGCCGGGTTGATCACCGCCGGCTCGGGCGACGACGCCGGCGCCGGCTGCTGCGGGGCACCGCACGCGACAACGAATCCGGCCGCCACCGCCACGACGGAACATTCCAGCCGGCTGCGGCGATGAACAGGTATCGGCATCTCTTCCAACGGACGGAGGCTGTCATGCGTGCTCTCCGAAGTGTGACAGCAACCGCAGTGGCGGTGGGCGCGATTCTGGCGCCCGTCGGGGCCGCCGCCGCGCAACCGGTATAGCCCGGTGGCGCGCTGCGGATCATCAGCGAACTCGAGGCCACCGGCTACGACGTGGTGATCGACCGGGTCGGCAGCGCCCCGATCAGCGAGTGCATCGTGACCAGCGTGCGCAACCCGCAGGAGGTCACCCGCACCTACCGGATCGACAACGGCAAGCGCCGCCAGTACATCACCGTGGTGGTCAGCCGGTCGATCACGGTGTCGCTGAACTGCGACCGCTGACGGTCACTCGCCGGCGGGGTCACCGTCGGCGTCAGACTCGGTGTCGCTCGGCTCCGGGTCGGGTTCCTGCGTGCCCGAAACCGGGGTCGTGGACTCCTCGCCGTCGGGATCGTCGTCCTCCTCGACAGCCGACTCGAACTCGATCGGCCCGCGCACCTTGGGCAGCCCGGTCTCCGTGATCACGGGATCGGGGTCCTCGACGGCGCCGGTCTCCTCGTCCTTGAGGTCGTCCTTGAGGTCGTCCTTGAGGTCGTCCAGACCGTCGTCGTCTCCAGCGGCGTCGTCGTCCCCGAAGCCGTCGTCGGACGTCCCGCGCGTCGCCATCAAGCCCACGCCGTCCTCCGGTGGCGGCGGCAGGTCGGGACCGCCGACGCCATACGGACTGGTCACCGGCGTGGTGCCGAATGGGCGGAAGTCGGGGTCGCCGGTGAGCTCGGCGATCGCGTCGTCGAGGCCGACGGGGATCGCCCGCAGGATGTTGATGATCGTGCGCACCGGATCGTGGAACGGCAGCAGCGACGTCCACGTCAGCCCGACCGGGACGCCTGGGTTGATGTCGCGGTGGTAGGCGCCCTCGATCGCGGCGCGCAGCGGGGCGTCCAACGCGGTGAGGATCGGCGACGGTACGAACAGCGAGAACGGCGTCAGGATCGGCAGCCGCTTCGCCGGGAGCAGGTAGTAGTCGGTGTCGCCGTAGGAGCCCTGGTACACCGCGTCGGCGAAGTCCGCGTACTGCGTATTGCCGTGGTTAAGCGCGGCCCCGACCAGCGCGTTGATGATCGCGAGCATGTTCAGGCTCGACGGCGAGTCACCGCCCAGGGGGTCGTACTGGGTGGCGACGTCGATGGTGGCGATGCAGTCGCCGACCTCGCAACTGTTCGTCGGGGTGGCGCCGTAGAAGGGGATGTCCAGAAGCGGGATGGTGAACCCCTGCGGGCCCAGCACCAGGATGCCGCCGTTCGGCCGCATCGGGTTGGCCAGCAGGAACATCGATGTCACGCCGTCACCCTCGCGGGGGTTCTCGATCAGGTCGCGCTTGACCAGCGACGCCACCACCGCGCTCTGCGAGAAACCGAAGATGACCAGATCCTCACCGGGCACCGGCGGTGCGACGGGCGGACCGAAATCGATGGCCGGGTCGTCGTTGTAGATGCACTGCACCGACCCACGCGCGCAGTCGTTGAGGTTCTGCCGGCCCTCCCGCACCGAGGCCCCGAAGGTCTCGCTGCCGAACACCGGGAAGAACTCGGCCGGGTAGAGGACGGCGTAGACGTCGCCGTCGGCCGGTTGGATCGGCCCGCCGTCGGCGCCGGACGGCACCGCCGCGGCCGGGTTGATGAAGATGTTGACCGCGTTGCTCAGATACGGATTGATGTAGTCGGGCTGGTTCTTGGGCGGTGCGAGCGGATCGTCGGAGCCCCCCATGATCAGCGCGGTTGCCGCCAACTGGACCGCCGTGGCCGCCGTCCACGCCAACGCCAGTGCGACCACGCTTGCCAGCGCAACCGCGACGGCTAACACCGACCGGATGATGACACGCATTCCTACCCCCACATTCGGCCCGCCATCACCCGACGGAGCAATCACGAACCCGAGCCTAGGTCACATACCTCAAAGTCTCTAACAGCTCGGCAAACTTGGCGGCGAAATGCTTGGCAACGGCGCGGCCGATGAGCTACGTTCCCCGAGCAGCGGCCAGCGGAGGGGAGCAGCAATGAGCGGTTCGATCAGGGTCGGAATCTCAGCCATCGCCGCGGTGGCGGCTCTGACCATCGGGCTCACCGCCTGCGGATCGGACGAGTCGGAGTCGGCGTCGGAGGAGACCACCAGCTCGGAGACCTCTGCGGCGCCCAACACCACGGAGCAGGCCAAGCCCAATTACACGATCGTCGACTACATCCGCGACAACAAGATCGCCGAGGAGCCGGTCAAGCGCGGCCAGGAAGGCGCCCCGGCGATCAATCTCCCGTACCCGCCCGGCTGGCGCGACGCCGGCCCGGCCACCCCGGTCTGGGCCTACGGCGCGATCGTCTCCGAGAACCAGGAGTGGGCACAGGATCCGCCGTCGATCGTCGCGCTGGTGTCGAAGCTGACCGGCGACGTCGACCCGGCGAAGATCCTGGAGTTCGCCCCCGGTGAGATCAAGAACCTGCCCGGCTACGAGGGCGCCCAGGAGGGCGAGAAGACCGAGCTGGCCGGCTTCGAGGCGGTCCAGCTCGGCGGCACGTACAACAAGAACGGTCAGCGCCGCGCGATCGCCCAGAAGACGGTCGTGATCCCGGGCAAGGACGCGCTGTACGTCCTGCAGCTCAACGCCGACGGCCGCGAGGACCAGATGACGGCGCTGATGGAGGCCACCTCCGTCATCGACGAGCAGACCACGATCACGCCCTAAGCACGCGAGAGCGCTGGGTTTAAGCGCGCGAGAGTGCTGGGTTTAAGCGCGCGAGAGTGCTGGGTTTAAGCGCGCGAGAGCGCGGAAGCGGCGGCGATCTGCTCCGCCGTCGGCCGCACCCCGGTGTAGCGCTCGAACTGCTCAGCGGCCTGCAGCGCGATCACCTCGGCGCCGGCGATCACCGCATCGCCGAACGGGATGTCCCCGGACTCGGCACCGCCGGCCATCCCGATCGGGGTGACGTTGACGATCACGTCGGCGCCGCGCTCCCGGGCGGTGTAGTCATAGCCCAGCCGTTCGGCCAGCGCCTGGCCCGTCTCGGCGTTGCGCGCCAGCACCGTGCCGCTGGTGAAGCCGGCGTCGCGCAACGCCGCACCCACCGCGGCCGCCATCCCGCCGCTGCCGTACATAAGCACCGACTGTTCCGGCCGCAATCCGTGTTCGACGATAAGGCGTTGCACCGCAAGGTAATCGGTGTTGGACGCGATCAGCCTGCCGTCCTCGTTGACGATGGTGTTCACCGCGGTGATCGCGGCGGCCGACGGCTCCACCTCGTCGACGAGCGCCAGCACGTCCTGTTTGAACGGCATCGACACCGAGCAGCCGCGGATGCCCAGCGCCCGCACCCCGCCGATCGCCGCGACGATATCGGTTGTGGTGCAGGCCTTGTAGACGAAGTTGAGGCCGAGAAGATCGTAGAGATAGTTGTGGAACCGGGTACCGGTATTGCTCGGCCGACCCGACAGCGAGATGCAGATTCGGGTGTCCCGCGACAGCGGCACCCGCATCAGCCCACCGCCCGCACGACCTGGCGCGTGACCGCCCGGATCCGCGCGGTCAGGTCGGCGTCGAACGGCGGGTTCGGTGGCGTCGGCACGTCGATGTCGGTGGTGACCACCCCGAGATCGTCGCGCACCCAGTGCGCCCCGTACCGGTCCATGATCGCGCGCATGGCGTAGTTGTCAGCCAGCACACGGGCGGTGAAGCGTTGCACGCCATGATGTTTCGCCGCAATCGCGAGGGCGCCCATCAGGAACGAGCCGATGCCGCGGCCCTGATAGGCGTCGGCGACGATGAACGCCACCTCCGCGAGTTCCGGGTCGGTCTCGAAGCGCACGAACCGCGCGTCGGCGATCACCGTCCCCTCGGGGGCGTCGGTCATCACCCAGACGAAGTGGTGGACGTAGTCGACCTCGAACAGGTAGCGCATCAGCGACCTGGTGGGGCGTCGCACCGACTGGAACCGGCGGTACAGCGTCTCGCTGGAGAACTCGACGCGTCCGCTGGTGGCGCGCTCGCTGTCGCCGGGCAGCACCGGCCGCAGGAACAGGTCGGTGCCGTCGCGCATCCGCACCGGGATCGGGTCGATGTAGGCGGCCAGCCGCTGGCGGGCGATGCTCAGCAGCCGGTCCAGCATGCCCGGGATCTCGAGCAGGGTGGCGAAGGCCTCGCGGTCACCGACCCATCCGGTCACCGGGGTGGTGGCGACGACGGTCGCGGTGCGGGTGCTGTGACTCAGCAGCGCGATCTCGCCGACGATCATGCCGGCACCCAGCGTCGCGGAGACGTCGTGGCCGTCGCCGACATGGCTGACCTCGACCTCACCCGAACCGATCAGCAGGAACGACACCGCGAGCTCGTCCTGCTGCATGAGCACCTGCCCGGCGGCGGCGCTCAGCGGCTTGAGCTGCGCGGCCAGGGGCACCAGATCGTCGGCCTGGCAGCCGGAGAACACCGCTAGAGCGGCGAGTTCGTCGGCGCGTACGCCTGTCAGGCCGGCCACGTCACGAGGCTACGGGCAGGCCGTTACGCTGGGCAACAGCCAGTGCGGACGGCCACGTCGGCGGCCCGGATTGCGGTACCCCACCCCCGGCTAATCGAAAATTGACACTCTGGCAAAATATAGCCACGGTGCTGGCTCGGCCGGGCCGCCACCCCGACACCGCCGTCGGCCGCCCCACCGGTCACCCTGCGTCGCAGCGGACATTCGCAGAATTGCCGCCGGACAACTCCACTCGGAAAACAAGATCGATATCCATGCCCAACTCAGCTAGCCGATTGCAGTTTGCTGCGTGGGTACATACTCGCTTTTGTCGGGATCGGGCGAATTCCAGCAAATTCGTTTGGCGTCACCCAGTTACGGCACATTCCGCCGAGTACACAGATTCGGGGTTCGCACTCTACGATTGTGCCTGCAGGTATGTGGGCAACGTGACCGCCGGTTGCATAAGCTGTAAGCAATTATCCGCGTGGTCAATTAGCAAAGACGCTGTTCGCAGCAGGTTTCACCCCAGACACGAAAGGTCGACGTACGCCGATGATGGGATCCTCCATTCCCGCCGTGTTGCGCGAACGCGCCAGCCTTCAACCTAACGACGCGGCCTTCACATTCATCGACTATGCCCCGGACGGCACCCCACAGCCGGAAACTCTGACGTGGTCCCAGCTTTATCGGCGTTCGGCAAACGTCGCCGCCGATCTGAGTATTTGCGGTGAACGCGGCGACCGCGCGGTGATATTGGCCCCGCAGAGCCTGGACTACATCACTGCGTTCATCGTGCTCGACACGCTCGAGCAGTCCGACAACAAGGTCCGCAGGATCCGCGGCGACGTCAACAACGAGGTCGCCTACCTGCAGTACACGTCGGGCTCGACCCGTGAGCCCGCCGGCGTGATGGTCACCAACCGCAACCTGTCGGCCAACTTCGAGCAGATGTACGCCGACTACTTCGCCGACAGCGGCAAACTGCCCCCGCCGAACACCTCGGTGGTGTCCTGGCTGCCCTTTTACCACGACATGGGCCTGCTGCTGGGCGTGTGCGTGCCGATCCTGGGCGGGCTGCCCAGCGTGGTGATGAGCCCGCTGTCGTTCCTGGAGCGACCGGCCCGCTGGATCGAGCTGCTGGGCGAGCACGGCCGCACGTTGACCGCCGCGCCGAACTTCGCCTTCGAGCTGGCCGTCAAGCGCACCCGCGACGAGGACATGGCCGGCGTCGACCTCAGCGACGTTCTCGGCGTGATCAGCGGCAGCGAGCGCGTGCACGCCGCGACGCTGCACCGCTTCACCGAGAAGTTCAGCAAGTTCGGCTTCCCCGAGAAGGCGCTGCGCCCGTCGTACGGCCTGGCCGAGGCGACGGTGTACGTCGCCACCCGGGCCCCGGGCAGCGCCCCGCAGATCGTCGAGTTCGAGTCCGAGAAGCTCTCGGCCGGCCACGCCAAGCGGTGCACCGCCGCCGGCGGCACCCCGCTGGTCAGCTACGGCACCCCCGAGTCGGTGACCGTGCGCATCGTGGACCCGGAGACCAACGCCGAGTGCCCGGCCGGCCGGATCGGCGAGATCTGGGTGCACGGCGAGAACGTGGCCGCCGGTTACTGGCAGAAGCCCAAGGAGACCGAGCGCACGTTCGGCGGCACGCTGGTCGACCCGTCCCCCGAGGTCCCGGCCAGCGGCTGGCTGCGCACCGGCGACCTGGGCTTCGTCTCCGACAACGAGCTGTTCATCATGGGCCGCATCAAGGACGTCCTGATCGTCCGTGGGCGCAACCACTACCCCGAGGACATCGAGGCGACGATCTCGGAGATCACCGGTGGCCGGGTGGCCGCGATCGCGGTGACCGACGAGCAGAGCGAGCGGCTGGTGGCGATCATCGAGGTCAAGAAGCGCGGTGAGACCGAGGACGAGGTCCGCGCCTACTTCGAGACGATCAAGGGCGACGTGACCTCGGCGATCTCGCGGGTGCACGGCCTGGCCGCCTCCGAGCTGGTGCTGGTGGCCCCGGGCTCGATCCCGATCACCACCAGCGGCAAGATCCGGCGTTCCACCAGCCAGGAGATGTACCGCAACAACCAGTTCACGCGGCTGGACGCCTGACATGCACCAGCGGCGGCAGGAAGATTTGCTGAGAGCGCGGAGTTTCGCGCTTTCCGCGCTGAATCCCGCACGCCGCCGCAGTTTTGACAATTGCTCGATCAGCAGCGGTAAACAAGGATTCGGCCATACGCCGAAATCCGTTCGCCCGTACGCGAAATCGATGCCGCAATCGGCGCCATCGCGACCTATCATCGTCGTATCAACGGCAGGAGTGAATCAGTGAGCCTCAAGCACAAAGCCGCACAAGCGACCCTCGCGACCGCAGCAGGCCTCGGCGCCCTCCTCATGTCCAGCGCGGTGGCCGCCGCCGAGCCGCCACCACCGGCGCCCGGTGTCGAGAACCAGGCCGCCCCCGAGGAGCAGCCGCGCGAGGAGCAGCAGGCCGAGCCGTGCAAGGGCGACTGGTGCGAGATCCTCAACGCCGCCAAGCAGTTCTCCGCGCCGAGCTGGGACCAGATCGACTACCCCAAGCTCGCGGAGGTGTCCGTGCCGGTGCAGTTCAGCGTGCCGATGCCCGACGTCGTGCCAGACCTGCCCGACCTGATGATCGTGCCGCCGGCCCTGCCCGACATCAACCTCGGCCTCGGCAGTGCCGCCACGGCCGCGGGCGCGGCCTCGGCGATCACCGCGGCGGCGGGCGCGATGCCGAGCCTGCCCGCCCCGAAGCTGCAGCTGCCGCCGGCCCCCAAGCTTCAGCTCCCGCCAGCCCCCAAGCTTCAGCTCCCGCCGCTGAAGATCGGTGCGCCGAAGTTCCCGTGGTAGTCGCGGGTCGATAGCAGGCAGAAGATTTCCCGCACGTCGGAGTATGACCGTGTGCGAGCAGGGTTCGGCGTTTCGATGCCGCACGGGATTTGTTGAATTGAGAACGCAGGACTGGCCGCATGCGAATTAATGTCGTCGGAACGGGTTACCTCGGCGCCGTACACGCCGTGTGCATGGCCCACCTCGGCCACGAGGTCTGCGGGTACGACACCGACGAAGCCAAGATCGCGGCACTGGCAGCGGGCGAGTCCCCGTTCTACGAGCCGGAGTTCGAAGAGCTTCTCACCGAGGTGCTGGAGACCGGCCGGCTGCGCTTCACCACCGATCCCGCCGAGGCGGTCTCCGGCGCCGCGGTGCACTTCGTCTGCGTCGGCACCCCGCAGCAGGCCGGCTCCAACGCCGCCGACGTCCGCTACGTCGACGCCGCGGTTTCCACCATCGCCGCGCACGCCGACACCCCGGGGCTGGTCGTCGGCAAGTCGACGGTGCCGGTGGGCACCGCGCAGCGGCTGTCCGGCGAACTGGCCGAGTCCCGTGCCGCGGAATTGCTGGAACTGGCGTGGAACCCCGAATTCCTGCGTGAGGGCAAAGCGATTCAGGACACCCTGCATCCGGACCGGCTGATCTTCGGCGTCACCTCCGAGGCCGCCGAGAAGACCCTGCACCAGGTGTACGCGCGCCTCATCGAGAGCGGCACCCCGCACCTGACCACCGACCTGGCGACCGCCGAGATGGTCAAGGTCGCGGCCAATTCGTTTCTGGCGACCAAGATCTCGTTCATCAACGCGATGGCCGAGGTGTGCGAGCTGGTCAACGCCGACGTCGTCACGCTCGGTCGCGCGCTGGGGTACGACGAGCGCATCGGCCGCAAATTCCTCAACGCCGGCCTGGGATTCGGCGGCGGCTGCCTCCCCAAGGATATCCGGGCGTTCAGCGCCCGCGCCGGGGAACTCGGCGCGTCGGACTCGCTGACGTTCCTGCACGAGGTCGACAAGATCAACGTGCGCCGCCGGGAGAAGGCGGTGCAGGTGGCCACCGCGATGGTCGGCGGCGACTGCCTCGGCAAGAGCATCGCCGTGCTGGGTGCGGCGTTCAAACCCAACAGCGACGACGTGCGCGACTCGCCGGCGCTCAATGTGGCGGCCGCGATGCATCTCAAGGGGGCCGATGTGCGCGTGCACGATCCGCGCGCGATCGCCAACGCCAAGGCGATGTTCCCCACGCTGACCTACTGCGACACCGCCGAGGACGCGTGCCGCAACGTCGATCTGATCGTGCTGGCGACCGAGTGGGACGAGTACTGCTCGATCGACCCCGTCGCGTTCCGGTCGGTGGTCCGTCAGCCGCGCCTGCTCGACACCCGCAACGCGATCGATCGCGACTACTGGGTCGGCGCCGGCTGGTACGTCTACGCGCTGGGCCGCGGCGCCATGGCGCCGGCGGAGGCCTGAGCGCTCAGCTGGTTTCGCTGGCGATGCGGTGATTGCGGATCGCCAGCGGATAGAACACCGCTGCGATCGCCGTCATCCACACCATCGTCCAGACGAACGGCCACAGCAGCGGGCCGCCCTCGATGAGGCCTCGCATCAACTCAATCGGCGGTGACAGCGGCTGGTACTGGATGACCGGCCGGATCCACGAGGGGTACATGTGCACGGGCGCGACGCCCGAGCTGCCGAAGACCAAGCCGATCATCCCGGTGCCGAGCCAGGTGAACAACGTGTTCCCGTCGGGCCCCACACCGAGTGCCAGCGTGATGATCACCATCGCGAACACCACCACGACCAGCACGGTCACCAGCAGGTACGGGATCACCATCACCCAGCCGCCCTGGAACCGAAGACCCAGGCCCACCCCCACAAGGGTGATCAGGACGCTGCCGATCAGCGCGCGCACCCCTTCGGCCATCAGGCGACCGAGCAGCAGGCTCGCGCGGTGCACCGGGAACGCCCACAGCCTGCTCAGCAGACCCGTCCTGCGTTCGGCGGGAATCCCGAAACCCGCGCCCAGCGCACCAAACATCCCACCGGCCAACGCGCACATCGGCACCATCCCGGCGAGGTTGTCGGTGCCCGCGATCCGCCTGATGGACTCCCCCGCCAGCAGGAAGTAGACGATCAGCAGCAGGGTGGGGAACAGCAGACTCTGCAGCGGGAGCAGCGGCTCCAGACGCCAACGTTTGATCATCCTGCCCGCCAGCAGCATCGACTCGGTGAGAACCGAACCGCTCGGTTTGGAAGGCAGCGTGGGAGGCACGGTCATTCGGTCCGCCTCTGCATCCGGACGGCGACCGCTCCCAGCACGACGAGCAGCCCGACACACCACGCCGTGCTGGCGGCCAGGGTGCTGCCGGGAACGTGCCCGTCGGCAAACCCGCGCAGCGCGTCGGTGATCTGCGAGACAGGCTGGTGACGCACGAAGGGCCGAACGAACTCCGGGAAGGCGTCCGCTGGGGCCAAGCCTGTCGACAACAGCACCAGCAGCAGCTGCGGAATCAGCAGGATCTGGGTGGCCGAATCCATCTTCCAGCCGAGGGACCCCGTCGCGTCGGCGCCGAACGACAACGCAAGGGTCAGCGCCAGGGCCGTCACCACGAACGCGATCCCGTACCACAGCCCGCCGGACATCCGGAACCCGAACGGGTAGGCCACCGCGATCGCGACAACCAGTGAGATCGCCCCGCGCAGAAGGCAGTACAGCATCCGCGCGGCCAATGGCAGCGTCGCCGGGATCGGGAGCACCCGAAGCCGCACACCGAAGCCCGGTTGCCGGTCCTTGGCCGCCCGCGCGGCGGTGGTCAGCGCGCCGAAGAGCATGGTCTGGACGACGACGGCGGGCAGCACGTACTGCGGATAGCTCATGCCACCGGTGTCGATCACGTTCTGCAGGACGAACGTGAACCCGAGGAACATGACCACCGGTGTCAACACAGCGAACAGCAGATCGCGATCGCGGATCGTGCTGACCACTACACGTTCGGTCAGGGCGGCAAGCGCTGTCATACGCGGGTCGGGGCGGAGCTCAGGTGCAGGAAGACCTCGTCGAGGGAGGGCTTGCGCAACGAGATGTCGTGCAGCTCAATGCCGAGCGCCTCCACCCTGCGCAACACCTCGATCAGCGTGGCGACGCCCTCCGGCGCGGGAACAGACACCGAGTTCGGATCACACTCGGCACCCTCGAAATCCTGGACCTCCGCGAAGATCCGCGGCACGTCGGCCGGGTCCATCGGGGTCACCTCGCAGTAGGTGGCACCGATCTGACGCTTGAGCTCCTCGGCGGTCCCACTGGCGACCACCCGACCGTGGTCGATGATCACCACCGAGTCGCTGAGCACGTCGGCCTCTTCGAGATACTGCGTGGTCAACAGCACGGTAATGCCCTGTTCGGCAAACGATTTCACCAACGCCCAGACGTCTCGCCGGCTGCGCGGGTCCAGGCCGGTGGTCGGTTCGTCGAGGAACAGCACCTTAGGCTGCACCACCACCGCGGCGGCGATGTCGATCCGCCGACGCATACCACCGGAGTAGGTGATCACCTGCCGGTCGGCTGCGTGCGCCATGTCGAACTGCTCGATGAGTTCGTCGGCACGACGACGGGCCTCCGCACGGCGCATGCCTCGCAGCCGCGAAAACAACACCAGGTTCTCTCTGCCGGTGAGCAGCGGATCCAGTGCGACGTCCTGGCTGGTGAGCCCGATGCTGGCCCGCACGGCGCCCGGTTCCCGAACCGCGTCGTATCCGGCGACGATGACCCGTCCGGCCGTCGGGCGCAGCAGGGTGGTCATGATCTTGACCAGAGTCGTCTTGCCCGCCCCGTTATGGCCGAGCAAAGCGCATACGGTGCCGGCGGGCGCGGCGAAACTCACATCCTGCAGCGCGTGGACATCCTCCCCGAATGTCTTCGCTACGCCCGTCAGTTCGATCACGAAACTACACGTTACCGCGCGTCCGAAGGCTTTCAAAAAGCGAAGCTGTCCGGACAACGCGATTCGGCGAACTGAATTCAAAATCATTCAATTTGTTGCTGAAGAACGGTCGTCCGGCCATTTCCGCTGAACCTTCGAATGAGGCTCGCAGAGGGCGAGTCGCTATCTTTAGCAAGCAGTTTGCACAGCCGCTTCCGCGGCCGCTTCGGATGCGACATCAATCGCGCCACCCGTTAGAGTGACCTGCGTTGACGGGGTTGGTCGGCGCGCGGAAGGACCGAAAGAGCGAACATGTCCAAGCAAACGCCTGTGGTCGCGGCGATTCCCAACTACAACATGGGTCATCACCTGCGCATACTGCTTCCGCAAGTGCTGGAACAGGGTTATGACCGCGTCTTCGTCCTCGACGACGGATCCACCGATGACAGTGTGGACGTCGTCAAGGAGTTCAGTGGCGAGGTCCACCTGGTCCGCAGCCCGCAGAATCAGGGCTGCACGGCGAACCGCAATCAGATAATCGACCATGTCGGTGACGACGAACTGATTCATTTCATCGACGCCGATATGGATATCGAGACGCCCCAGGTCGCCAAAGTCGCCCGGGATCTGGCAGCCCGCTACGCCGAACGCGGAGTGCGAGCGATCGGCGGACTGGTGTGCCGCGTCG
This sequence comes from Mycolicibacterium phlei, assembly GCF_001583415.1. Next base: position 972,194 of record NZ_CP014475.1, on the reverse strand, counting down.
ACGGAAGCCAGGAACCCTACAACTACGGCCCGGTCTTCTCGCTGCCCTCAACCTTCACCGCGATACCGCCACTGGTCGACCGCGTCCGCCAGAAGCCGGCCGCCGTCTCGGCGATCCGCAAAATCCGACTGCCCGGCGCGAAGTACTGGCCGAATGTTCTCGAGGGGCCGAAGCCGGCGCCTGCCTACTGGCTGCATGAGGGCAACATGCTGATCGACTCCGGAGTGTTCCGGGCGATCGGCGGCTACGACCCGAAACTGCGTAACCACGGCGCCCAGGACATCGCGATCCGACTCGAGCGGTACGGCGCCAAGCGCTGGTTCGATCCCAGCATCAAGCTGGTCCACCACTACATCGACGTGCGCGGCCGGAAACGTAAGAAGCAGCAGGCGGAGTCGCTGTACTACCTCCTCCGCAAGCACGGGTTCGTGCGCTGGGTGACCGACCGGCCGGAATGACAGCGACACCTCGCAGCCACACCAGGACCGGCCGGCCCGAACTGCCGGTCCTGCTGCTGCGAGTCTGGCGCGCGATCTGGTTGCGCGCGACGAGCACGCCGCACGGCCGCGAGCGTCGCTACGTCAAGCGCGGTATCCGCGAGTACAAGCGGTCCGCGGCTTCCGGCGCCGCGCCTTATCTGTTGCGGCGCAATGTGCACCGCATCGAGAAGGGCCTGACGATGCGGCCGGTGCGCGACACGTTCGCCACCGACTACATCCGGCCCACCGTCGACGCCTTCCGGGCCGGACTGCGGACGGGCACATTGCGACCGGGGCATCCCGAGTTCAATTGGATCTATTCGGTGCTGCGCACCTACTTCGACGTCACGGCGAGCTCGTCTCATCGAGCGATCGTGAGCGCTCGGGAGGCCTTCGGCGATGCCGCGTCCACCATCGACGTCGAAACGCCAGACAGCGGACCACATCCGGCGATCCCACTGCAGCCGACGGTCAAGATCGACGACCTCGAAGCGCTCGCGGTCGGCCGGCGGTCAGTGCGGTGGTTCACCTCCGAACCGGTGGCGCGGGATCTGGTGGACCGCGCGGTGGCCGTCGGCGCCGAATCCCCGACCGCATGCAACCGACAGCCGTACCGCTTCGAGATCTTCGATGATCCGGTCAGCACCGCCAAGGTGGCGGCCATCCCGATGGGCACCGACGGGTACGACCACCAGATTCCGGGCCTGATCGTGATCATCGGCGACCTGGCGGCGTTCTTCGACCCCCGAGACCGGCACCTGATCTACATCGACAGCTGTCTGGCGGCAATGGGGGTGATCTACGCGCTCGAGGCCCAGGGCGTGAACACCTGCTGCATCAACTGGCCCGACCTGCCCGAACGCGAGGTCGAGATGCGCAAGCTGCTGGGCCTGAAACCCAGTGAACGCGTAGTGATGTTGATCGCCTACGGATACGCCGACCCCGACGCAATGGTGCCGTACTCGGCGAAACGGCTCATCGACGAGATCAGGACATATCGGACGCTGTGATCATCGACATCCGCGGAACGAACACCACCAACAAGGGTGCCCAGCTGATGCTGGAGGCGATCTGCTCACGGTTGGGTGACTCCTGCGAGTTCTCGGTGTCACCGACGACGACGGAGGTCTCTGTACGCCATCGTCTCGGCGTGCACCAGGTGCTGCGCTATCCCCTTGCGCCCAAGCTGACCGCCACCGCCGGACGCCTGGTCCCCGCACGGGTGCGCGCCCGTCGCCGATTGGTCGCCGACTCGGAGATCGACGGTGTGCTCGACGCCTCGGGCTTCCACTACACCGACCAGCTGCCCACCGCCTTCGCCAGGGCCGAGGCCCTCGCGGGTCGGTCCTGGGTGCGCCGCGGCATCCCGAAAGTTCTTCTCCCCCAGGCATTCGGACCGTTCGAGAAACCCAACACCCGACGCTGGTCGCGGGAGGCGCTCGCGCAGGCCGATTTGGTGTTCGTCCGGGACCGGGTCAGCGAGAACTACGTCAGGGCACTCGACATCGACACCCCGATCGTGCGCAGCCCGGACTTCACCATCGGCATGAAGCCCGCTTCCGTCGCACCCGTCTGCGACCAGCCGTTCCTCGCACTTGTACCCAACAAGAAGCTGTTCACCCACGGCCGACTCCAGCGCGAGGAGTACCTCCAGATCCTCGGCCGGTTCAGCGCGGCGGCCAAGGCCAACGGGCTGGCGTCCGTCGTCGTCGCACACGAGGAGACTGACCACCCGACCGCCCGTGCGCTCGCCGACCGCATCGGGGCTCCGCTGATTCAGGATCCCGATCCGCTGGTGCTCAAGGGGGTTCTCGGACAGGCGACCGCCGCGGTGGCAAGCCGCTTCCACGCCGTGGTGGGTTGCGTCTCCCAGTCGGTGCCCACTCTCGCGCTCGGGTGGTCGCACAAGTACCACGAACTGCTCAAGGATTTCGGTGTCCCCGAGCGGTTGGTCAATCCCGACACCGATCCCGCGTCGGCGATCGAGAACCTCCTCGCCGACGAGGCCGGTCACACCCGGCAGAAGGAGCAGTTGCCGCTTCTGCTCGAGAAGGTCGATGCGATGTGGGAGCGCACCATCGACACGCTGACCGCGGGCTGACGACTACTCCGGCCGCACCCACACCGTCGCCGGTGAGGGCTCCGGTGGGGGCTCGGGCGCCCCCACCGACACCAGTTCCTCGGTGCGCTCTGCGTCCGGGTCGTAATCCGAATCCTGCTGTGCCGGTTCGCCGTTGACGATCGGCTCGGTGAGGTCATCATCGGACCGCTTGCCGCGCAGCGGTTCGGTGATCAGCGGTTTGGCGGTGAACACGGGTTTCGACGGCCACCAGTTGAAGTCGCCGACCAGCACCGCCAGCGCGGGCACCGTGATGGTGCGGACCACGAACGTGTCGAGCAGCAGGCCGACGCCGATGACGAAACCGATCTGGATCACCGCCTGCAGGCTGGAGAACGTCAGGCCGAACATCGACGCGGCGAAGATCAGCCCCGCCGAGGTGATGACGCTGCCGGTGGCGGCCACGGTGCGGATGACGCCGGTGCGGATACCGCGCGCGGCCTCGTCGCGGATACGCGCGATCAGCAGCAGGTTGTAGTCCGCGCCGACGGCGACCAGCACCAGGAACGTCATACCGGGCACGCTCCAGTGGATGCCCTGGCCCAGCAGGAACTGGAAGAACACCACACCGATGCCGAGCGCCGAGACGTACGACAGGATCACCGATCCCACCAGATAGATCGGAGCCACCAGCGATTTCAGCAGCACGACCAGGATCAGGAACACCACCAGCAGGGTGACCAGGATGATGAACTGGACGTCGGCGTTGTAGTAGTTGCGGATGTCGTTCTGCACCGCGGAGAAACCGACCATGGTGATCTTCGCGTCCGCCAGCGTGGTGTTCGGCTTGGCGCTCTCCGCGGTCTTGACGATGTCCTTGACCTGGTCCATCGCCTCGGTGCCGAACGGGTTGAGCGCGGTCTGCACCAGGTAGCGCGCGGTGTGCCCGTCGGGCGAGATGAACAGTTTGGCGGCCTTCTTGAACTCCTCCTGGGTGAGGATCTGCGGCGGCACGTAGAATCCGGCCATCGGCGGGTCCTTGGCCTCAGTGCGCATCGCCATCAGGAACGCCGACGCCTCGTCGAGACCGCCGCCCATGTTGCGGGTCTGGTCGACGAGCAGCTGCACACCCTCGGCGAGCTGGCGGCTGGAGTCGGCGAGCAGGTTCGCGCCCTCCTTGGCCTTGGCCAGCTGCTCGGCGAGGTCGGCCGAGTCCTCGATCCCGGCGGCGCGCAGCGCCCCGACGGCGGACTTGGTGCTGGCGCCCAGATCACGCAGCGTCTCATCGAGCGTCTGGGTGACCTTGGTGTTCTGCAGCACGCGTCCGAGGTTGGCCACCTTCTCGACGGTGCCGTCGTCCTTCATCCGGGTGATCTTCTGCAGGTACTCGCGGGTCTCCACGCACGACGGGTCGATGTTGCACACCGGGCTGGCCTCCAGGGCCCGCACGATCGGGGCCGCCCAGCTGTACATCTCGGCCATCTGGACCAGGCTGTCGCCCATCGCGGCGCCGAGGCCCTTCATGTTCGCCACCAGCGTCGCCGTCTCGTCGACCTCCTCGAGCGTGGCGCCGCCGCCGTACTTCTCCGACATGTCGGTGAGCGCGTCCATCAGCGGGCGCAGCGTGACGATGGCGCCCAGCACCCCGTCGCGCAGCTGATCGAGGGTGTCGGCCAGCTGGTGCGCGCCCCCGCTGAGCAGGTTGAGGTTGTCGTCGTTGTCCTCGATCAGCTGGGAGGCCTCCCCCAGCTTGGAACCGACCTCACCGGCCTGCCACGTCGCCTTGGCCTCTTCGAGCACCTCACCGGTGGGCCGGGTGATACCGCGCACCATCGCGATGTCGGGCAGCCCGGCCACCCGCTTGGCCATCTCCTCCATGTCGGCCAGCGCCTTCGGGCTGCGCAGGTCCTGGTCCGGCGCCTGCACCAGCAGGAACTGCTGAATGGTGCTGCTGACCGGGAAGTGCTTGTCCAACGCCGCGTAACCGACGTTGCTGGACGCGTCGGCGGGCAGGCTCTGGCGCTCGTCGTAGTTGAACTCGACCATCGAGCAGCACACCGCCAGCCCGATCAGGATGGCCAGGCTGACCGCCAACTGCGACTTCGGCTTGCGGACGATCTTGATCCCGGACCGCCGCCACCACCGGCCGGTCAGGTCCTTGCGGGGTTTGACCCAGCCGCGGCGGCCGGTGATCACAATCATCGCCGGCAGCAGCGTGACCGCCACCAGGAAGCCGATCAGCACGGTGACGGCGAGCGCCGGACCCACGGTGGAGAACGCACCGAGTTCGGTGAACGCCAGGCCCACGAACGCCAGCGCGGTGGTGCCCGCCGAGCCGGCGATCACCTTGCCGATCGAGCCCAGCGCGGTGACCACGGCGTCGTCGGAGGTCTCGCCGCTGCGAACACATTCGTGGTAGCGGGTGAAGAAGAAGATCGCGTAGTCGGTGCCCGCGCCCATCATCATCGCGGTCATCAGCATCAGGGTCTGCGGACCCAGCCCGATCACCCCGATCGAGCCGAGTCCGGCGACCGCGGCCTGCGCGACGACCAGTCCCAGACCGATCATCAGCATCGGCAGGATGATCGCAACGATGTTGCGGTACACCATGACCAGGATCACCAGCACGGCGATGACGGTGACGGTCTCGACGACCGTCTGGTCGCGCTTGCTGATCTTGTTGAGGTCGTCGAACGTCGCGGCCGGGCCGATGACGTTGACCTCGAGGTCCTCGCCGTCGGAGAGCTCCTGAACCTCCTTGAGCACCGCCTTGTAGGCGCGCTGCCCCTCGCCGGTGCCCATGGTGCCCTGCATGCTGATCGGCAGCTGCCAGGCCTTGCCGTCCTCGCTCGTCATCACCTGCTTGAGCTCAGGGATGGAGACGAAGTCCTGGGTCGACAGCACCGCCTCGGGCATCTGCTGCAGACGCTCGACGATCCGGCGGTAGACCTTCTCGTCCTGCTCGGTCAGCCCGTCCTCGTTGGCGAGGATGATCGCGCCGACGTTGCCCGAGTTGCCGGATCCGGCGCCCTCCTTGAACGCCTCGCCCATCTCGTTTCCGGCGATCATCACCTGGGACGAGTCGGGCAGCAGACCGGGAGGCTTACGCTCGGCCACCTCCATCAACGGGGGTAGCGTCAGAAACATCGTCGCGGCCAGCAGCACCCAGGACACGATGACCAAAACGGGATGGCGAACTATCAGCCGTCCCAGGCCTTCTAGTCCCGCCCCGCTCAACGCACCGCGGGGTATGGCGCGCCGCAACATCCCAAACAGGCTACACGCGAATTTCGGGCCGTGAGACCACGAGCGTGTTTGCTATCAGCAATCCCACAGCCGGCTGCGCAAATGTGTTGCGCCAGTGGAATCGCCGCGCGTGCGGCCGCCGCGACTGTGCTTGAATCACATCGTGCCCGCCGCCCGTCCGGATCTTGATCTGCGCAGATTAGAACCCCGGCGGCGAGTCCGCACCGGGGCCGCCGTGCGCCTGGGAAACATTACGGAATTTGCTGATTCACCCAATGGCCACGTTGGCCCACGTAGATCGCTATGAGGTCGTGAATGAAATTTGCTATCGCTGTTCATGGCACGCGCGGTGACGTCGAACCGTGCGCGGCGGTCGGCCTGGAGCTGGTCAGACGCGGCCACCAGGTGAGTTTCGCGGTGCCGCCGAATCTGCTCGGGTTCGCCGAGAAGGCCGGGCTGCCGGCTTTGCCGTACGGTGTCGACTCCCAGGAGCAGCTCGACGCGAACGCGTTCCGGCAGTACTGGAAGATCCGTAACCCGGCGACCATCCTGCGGGAGCTGCGCGAATACATCACACAGGGCTGGGCCGAGATGAACGAGACGCTGACCGGTCTCGCCGACGGCGCGGACCTGATCCTGACCGGCACCACCTACCAGGAGGTGGCGGCCAACGTCGCCGAGTACTACGACATCCCGCTGGCCGCACTGCACTACTTCCCGGCCCGCGCGAACACCCAGGTGCTGCCGGTGCCGTTGCCGCCGAAGGTGGCGCGCGCCGGGTGGGCGGTCGCCGAGTGGGTGCACTGGCATGCGCTCAAGGAGGCCGAGGACGCCCAGCGCCGGGTGCTGGGCCTGCCGAAGGCCCGGGTGCGCGCGGTGCGTCGCATCGTGGAGGGCGGCGCCCTGGAGATCCAGGCCTACGACCCGCTGTTCTTCCCGGGCCTGACCGCCGAATGGGGCGAGAGCCGGCCGCTGATCGGCTCAATGACGCTGCAGATGCCGACGGAGACCGACGCGGAGGTGATGGCGTGGATCGACGCCGGGGATCCGCCGATCTACTTCGGGTTCGGCAGCATGCCGGTGGAAAACCCCACGGCGGCAATCGAGATGATCGTCGACGTGTGCGCGCGACTGGGCCAGCGCGCGCTGATCAACTCCGGGGTGTGGGATCTGAGCGACGTCGCGGCCGCGCACGCCGACCACGTCCGGGTGGTCAGCAGCGCCAACCACGCGGCGATCTTCCCGCGCTGCCGGGTCATCGTGCACCACGGCGGCGCGGGCACCACGGCCGCCAGCGTGCGCGCCGGTGTCCCGACGCTGGTGATCTGGGTGGGCGCCGATCAGCCGTTCTGGGGAAAGCAGGTGAAGCGCTTGGGAATCGGCGGATGCCTGCGGTTCTCCAGGCTCACCCCCGCCGACCTGGAGGCCGAGCTGCGCCACGCGCTGACCCCCGAGTGCGCCGAGCAGGCGCGCAAGGTCGCCGCGGAGCTGATCGAGCCCGCCCGCAGCGTCGCCACCGCGGCCGACCTGCTGGAGAACGCGGCACGCGCCGGGCGCGGCGTCACTCGATGAAGGCGGTCAGCCCGAAGTCGTCGAGAACCCGTGAAACCTGCTCGAGCAGCTGCTCTTTGGTGGTGAACAGTCCCGGTTGATAGGCGCGGAAGCTGATGAACAGCTTGTCGCAGATCCGGCCCGCGGTCATGTACAGCTCACCCGAGGAGATCTCCGGGCTGCCCGCGGTCAGGTTCTGCTCGACCATCCGCACCGTGAAGTAGTCCGCGTCGGCGCCGTCGATGCGCGCCACCACGGGGTCGATGTCGCCGAACGCCGAGCAGCCGACCGGGGCGCCCGCGGCGTTGACCGCGCCCAGCGGCAGTTTGGCCACCACCTTCGTCGGGACGAACGGGGTGAGCGGAAACACCTTCTCCTGCTCGGCGAACTGGCCGGCGCCGGAGATCAGCGCCTGTTTGATCGTGGCCCGCACGTCGGCCAGGTTCTCGGTGACCCCGGCCGGGTCGACGGTGAAGTCCATGCCCTTGAGCGCGTTGGCCCGCAGATCGTCCTCGCCGCGGTCGTTGACCGGGTAGTTCAGCTGCACCCGGTGGGTCACCGGGTCGATGCGGCGGTAGCGTTCGCCGAGCCGGGCGGCGAAACCGGCCAGCAGTGCGTTGCTGGACCCGCCGAGGTCGGCGGCGCGCGCATCCCACTGCGCCAGGTCGATGTAGATGGTGGCGGTGGGTACGACGACGGGCTGTTTCCGTTGTGCGCGGGTCAGTTTCGGTGGTTTCGGCGCGGCCGCCTTCGACCCGCCGGGTTTGTTCTTCACCCCGACCGACACCGCCGCGGCCAGCGCGCGGCCCACCTGCGGCAGCCCGCGCACCATCTGCCGGATGTCCTCGGCGAGTGCCTGGCGCCGGGTTCGCGCACCCGGCGGCGGGAAGCCGTAGTCGTGCCGGACGCCGGTGATGGCGTCGGTGACGGCGCCGCACAGGCCGACCCCGTCGACGACGGTGTGCGAGGCCACCAGCGTGACCGCGGTGCCGTAGTCGGTCACCGGCAGCACCCCGAGGTGCCACACCGGTCCGTGTTCGGGATCGATGGGCAGCTGGGCCCGCTCGGAGAACCAGGCGGCGATGCCGTCGCGGGTGCGGGGCGCGTCGACGTCGATGCCGGGCAGCGAATGGTCGGTGACCCACCGGTGCCGTCCGCCGAGCACCCTCGTCGGCTCCACCCGGCGGCCGAGCAGACCGTGGGCGAGGTTGTCGTGCACGGCGCGCAGCCGGTCGAGGTCGATCTCGCGCCGGTACACCCAGGTCAGCTGGATGCCGTGCACGTGGCCGCTGGCGCGCACCCACAGGAACGACGCCTGGTCCATGAACGCCAGCGTGGGGTCGTTGGTTGTCATGGCGCTCACAGGGTTTCGGCGGTCAGCCCGAACTCCCCGAGCGCCTCCAGGGCCAGGTCACGCAGGCGGGCCTTGGAGTTCTGCGCGCCGCACTGGTAGCCGACGACGCAGATCGTGACCTTGCCGTTGAGCCGGCCGCCGACGACGACGAGCTGGCCGCCCATCCGCTCCAGTTCGGCGCGGCGCACGCCCTGGTCGATACCCCGCAGCGAGGTGTACTCGGCGTCGGTGCCGTCGACCCGTCCCACCGCGGGGTCGAGATCGCCCAGGTTCGAGCACGATACGGGCAGCTCGTCGCCGGAGCCGAAGAACGCCTCCGCCACCTTGGCCAGTGCGCGGCGCGGCACGAACGGCACCAGCGGCAGCAGTTCGAGCGTCTCGTCGGTCTCTTCGCGCGCGATCTTGACCGCCTCCCGCAGCACGGTGCGGGCGTCGCTGAGGTCGGTGGCCACCGCCCCGGCGTCTATGTCGGCCTGGGCGAACTTCATTGCCTGGGCCCGGGTGTCCTCCAGTGAGGCGCGGTCGTTGAGCGCGAGAATCAGCCCGACGCTGCCGTCGGGGCGGCGTCGTCCCATCCGGTCGCCGAGGCGGGCGGCGAACCCGGCCAGCAGCGAGTGGCTGTTGCCGTTGCGCGCGGCCGCCGCGGCGTCCCACTCGGCGAGATCCACGAACAGGCTGACCGCGGGGATGGTGACGATCTCGTCCCCACCGACAGGTGCGGCCTTGGTCGCGGTGGTCGGCGCGGCGGGTTGTTCTCCGCGCATCCGCAGCCCGAGCTTGGCCGCGGCGGCGACCGTGCGGGCGGTGTCCGGCAGCTCCCGGGCGGTCTCCCGCATATCGGTGAGCGCACCGCGGAATCTGGTGCGTGAGTACGGCGGTGGATAGCCGATGTCGCGGCGTACCCCGTAGGTCGTCTCGACGACCGACAGCACCGCGCCGATACCGTCACCGAGCAGGTGCGAGCCCACCAGGGTCACCGCGGTGCCGCCGTCGGTCAACGGCAGCACCGCCATCCGCCAGGCCGGACCGGTCTCGACGTCGATCGGCAGCGCCGCGCACTCGTCGGCCCAGTCGGTGACTTCGCTTCGGGGACGCGGTGTCTCGGCGATCTCCAGCGGGGCGGGCGGCCCCAGTGACGACACCCAGCGCGGCCTGCCGAACGGCAGCGGCGAGCGCTCGATGCGCCGCCCCGCCAGGCCGAACCCGAAGTTGTGGTGGAACCGGCGCACCCCGTCGATGTCGACCGGGTGGTCGTACACCCACAGCATCTGCATCAGCTTGCGGATGCCGGTGGCGCGCTCCATCGCCAGGCCGGCGTGGTCCATGTGGGCCAGTCGGTTGTCCAGAACGGTCTGCTCCATCACTCGATCACACCGGTCAGGTCGAATTCCGCGAGCACCTTGGCGGCCAGTTCACGCAACTCCGCCTTGGTGTTTCGGGCACCCGGCCGGTACGCCACGATGGTGACCGACATCTTGCCGCAGACCCGCGCGGTCAGCACCGTCAGCAGGCCGCCGCGGTGCTCCAGGAACTCCTTGGTGACCCGCCGGTCGACACCGCGCAGGATCATGCGGTCGGCGTCGGTGCCGTCCAGCCGCGCGACCACCGGGTCGACCTCGCCGAGGTTGGAGAACGACACCGGCAGATCGGCGAAGTTGAACACCGCCTCCGAACCGCGCCGCACCGCCCGCTTCGGGATGAACGGGGTCAGCGGCAGCAGTTGCAGTGTCTCGTCCGGGGATTCGCGGATCGCCGCGATCGACTGCTTGAGCACCTGCCGCGCGTCGGACAGATCGCGGGTCACCCCGGCCGGGTCGATGCACACGGTGGCGATGTTGGCGGCGTTGGCCCTGGTGTCGTCGGCGCCGCGGTCGGCGATCGGCACCTGCAGGGTCACCGCGCCGTCACTGCCGCGGGCCCGCCCGGCTCGTTCGGCGATCTTGGCGGCCAGCCCGGCGGCCAGCGAGTGGGTGTTGCCGTTGAGCGCCGCGGCGCGGGCGTCCCACTGGTCGAGGTCGACGTAGACGGTGACCGCGGGCGCGACCACCTCGGTGTCGCCGTCGGGCACCGGTGCTGGCCGCGCCGCCTTGGGTTTGAGCAGTTCGCCGCGCCTGCGGAACCCCAGCCGGGCGCCGGCCACCAGGGTCCGGCCCACCTCGGGCAGGCCCCGCACGGTGAGCCTGAGGTCCTCGGTCGCCGCGCGCAGCCGGGTGCGCGACCCCGCGGCGGGGTACCCGTAGTCGCGGCGGTTGCCCTTGATCCCGTCGACGATGGTCAGCAGCGCGCCGAATCCGTCTGCCAGACAGTGGCTCAGCACCAGGCTGACCGCGCTGGACCCGTCGGTCATCGGCAGCACGCCGAGGTGCCAGGTCGGTCCCCACTCCGGATCCAGCGGCAGCCGCACCCGCTCGTCGACCCAGTCGCTGAGCTCATCGCGCGGCCGCGGGTCCTCGATGTCGAGAGTGGTCTGCGGACCGGTCGACGTCACCCAGCGGTGCCTGCCGATCGGCAGGGGCGACGGCTCGATGCGGCGCCCGAACAGCCCGTAGCCGAAGTTCTCGTGGAACCGCCGGACCCCGTCGAGGTCGACCGGGCGGTCGTAGATCCACACCGCCTGCATCGCCAGTTCCTGTCCGGTGGCGCGCTGACCGAGGAACAGCAGCTGGTCGGTGAACGAGAGTCGGTTGTCCGACATCACGCCGTTCGGAGATCGACGAGATCGCCGACCGGGGCCAGCTCGCCGCGGCCCGCGGCGACCCGGGTGAACACCGACTTCAGCGCGTCCATGTAGCGGGTGACCGACTCCAACGCGATCGGGTTGTTCGGGAAGGCCACTGTGACCGAGGTGCCGTGGTGGAACCTGTTGAACCACATGCCGATCTGGTTGGCCGCGCCCATCTCGCTGAAGATCTTGCCGTTGAGCGTGTCCCACTCCCCGACCACCGAGGACGACAGCGGCGCCAGCGTGCCGTCCATGTAGGAGATCATCGGCACACCCGGATCGGGCTTGCGCACACCGTGGTCACCGGCCAGCTCCAGCACCCGTTCGAACGGGACGTGGGCCAGCGGCAGGTTCGAGTCGAACGCGCCCTGCGCCGAACGCACGGTGGTGGCGAACGACTCGGGCACGACGTCGACGGAGACCGGCACGGTTCCGGTGAACCACCCGGTGGTCATCATCTCAGCCTGCGAGTCACGGGTGCTGGTCGGGGTGATGACGTGGTAGGTCGGGTTACCGGTCAGCTCGTGCTCGGCGATGGCGGCAGCGGCGAAGATGCCGCCGAGGAAGCGGGCGCCGGCGTCGGTGCAGGCCGACTCGAACGCATCCGACTGCTCGGCGTCCATCAGGTGCACCGTCATCAGGTCGCCCTCGCACGGCACCGACGGATCACCCAGCGGCAGCGGGAACTTCGGCAGCGTGCCGTTGTTGCGATCGGTGAACTCCATCCACCCGCGCACCTGCGGCGAGTCGACGGTCAGCGCCGAGGTGAACTTGCGCTGCCGCACGCAGTAGTCGGCGTAGCTGCCCGCCTCCGGCAGCGGGATCGGCGCCCCGCCAGCGGCGAGCTGGACGTACATCATGTGGATCTCGACGAACGCCAGCCCCAGGTACATCGCGTCGACGTGCACGTGGTCCACGGTCATGAAGAACGTGAAATGGTCGGGGCGCTGGATGATCCCGAACCGGAAGCAGCCCCACTCCATCGGCGACGGGGTGCTCAGCACGAAGTCACGCCACTGATCCGGCGTGCACACCCCGCGGTTGGTCGCGACGTACTTGATGTCCTTGGGGCTGCGCAGCGTGCGCCGCACCACGTCCTCGCCGTCGGGGCCGTCGACGAACTCGAACCAGCTGCGGTAGGTGTCGTGGCGCCGCAGGTAGGCGTTGATGACGTGGGTCATCAGACGGATGTCGCACCGGCCCTGGATGTTCCAGGCGGGGATCGTCAACCGTGCCATCTGCGTACCGCGCGCGGTGTGCTCGCGGTAGGCGCGCAGATGCTGTGCCTGCTGGTAGCTGACCGGAACCTCGGAGACCGGCGCCTCCGCGGCCTTGGCGAGGCTGGTCGCCGACGGCTCCCACGACACGAACTCACCCGGCTCGTCTGCCCAGTCGTGGATTGGCTCAAGTGAGAACACGTGTCCCCCTTCTGGGTTCGTATGCGTAGTTCGTCTGTGGTTGGTCAGGAGGCAGCCGGGACAGCGTCGTCTGCGGCCAGCGTCTCGCACAGGTGATCGGCCAGGCCGCGCACCGTGCTGACACCCATGGAGGTGATCCGGATGCCGGTCTCCGCCTCGATGCGGGTGCGCAACTCGAGGTTGCCCAGCGAGTCCAGACCGTATTCCGACAGCGGACGGTCGGGGTCGATCGACCGGCGCAGGATCAGGCCCACCTGCTCGGAGATCAGCCGGCGCAGATGCGTCGGCCACTCCTCGCGCGGCATCGCGGCCAGTTCCGCACGCAGCCGTCGTCCCTCGGCCGGGCCCGCGCCCGCCGACTTGAACGCCGACGCGAACGGGCTGCGCTGCGCGAACGCGGTCAGCCACGGTGTGCCCAGGATCGCGGCGTAGCCGGTGTAGCCCCGGTCGTAGCGCAGCAGCGACTCGAACGCGTAGGCACCCTCATCGGGCAGGATCGCGCCCTCGCCCTCGGCGAGCCCGGTGCCGCGGCCGATCTCGGCCCATGCACCCCAGGCGATCACGCTGGCCGGCAGGCCCTGCGCACGGCGCCAGGTCATGAACGCGTCCAGCCAGCTGTTGGCCGCGGCGTAGGCGCCCTGGCCGGGGGAGCCGACGAGCGCCGCCGCCGACGAGAACGCGCAGAACCAGTCCAGCGGCTGCGACGCCGTCGCGACGTGCAGGTTCCAGGCGCCGTAAACCTTTGGCGCCCAGTCCCTGTCGATCAGGTCATCGGTGATGTTGGGCAGCGTGGCGTCCTCAACCACCGCGGCGGCGTGCAGCACACCGCGCAGCGGCAGCCCGGTCGCCGTGGCGGCCGCGACCAGCCGGTCGGCGGTGCCCGGGGCCGCGATGTCCCCGCACTCCACCACGATGTCGGCACCCGACGACGCGATCAGGTCGATGATCTCGCGGGCCCGCTCGTTGGGCTCGCTGCGCGAGGTCAGCACGATCCGACCGGCACCCGCCTCGGCCATCTTCTCGGCCAGGAACAGACCCAGACCGCCGAGACCACCGGTGATGATGTACGCGCCGTCCTCGCGGAACACCGGAACCTGTTCCGGCGGAAGCACCGCCGACGACAGCCCCTCGGTGGGCACGTCGAGCACCAGCTTGCCGGTGTGCTGCGCACCGCCCATCTTGCGGATGGCGGTGGCCGCGTCGGTCAGCGGGAAGTGCGTGATCTCCGGCAGCGGCAGCGTGCCGTCGGCGGTCAGCTGGTACACCTTCTCCAGCAGCCTGCGCACCTTGTGCGGGTGCGTGACGGTCATCAGCGCGAGGTCGACGGCGTAGAACGACAGGTTGCGACGGAACGGGAACAGCCCCAGCCGGGTGTCGCCGTAGATGTCGCGCTTGCCGATCTCGACGAACCGCCCGCCGAAGGCCAGCAGCTCCAGGCCGGCCCGCTGCGCGGCGCCGGTCACCGAGTTCAGCACCACGTCGACGCCGTAGCCGTCGGTGTCGCGCCGGATCTCGTCGGCGAAGGCGGTGCTGCGGGAGTCGTAGACGTGCTCGATTCCCCAGTCGCGCAGCAGCTGTCGGCGTTCCTCGCTGCCCGCGGTGGCGTAGATCTCGGCGCCGATCATCCGGGCGACCGCGATCGCGGCCTGGCCGACACCACCGGTGCCGGAGTGGATCAGCACCTTCTCGCCCGGCTCGAGGCGGGCCAGTTCGACCAGCCCGAGCCACACCGTGGCGTACGCCAGACCGACCGCGGCGGCTTGGTACTCGGCGTAGCCGTCCGGCAGCTTGGTGACCAGATCGGCCTCACAGAGCACGTGGGTGCCCCAGCAGCCGTTGGCCGACACGCCGCCGACCCGGTCGCCGACCTTGACGGTGGTGACGTCGGGACCGACCGCGGTGACCACACCGCCGAACTCCGAACCGAGTTCGGGCAGCCGGCCGTCGAAGCTCGGGGCGCGGCCGAACGCGACCAGCACGTCGACGAAGTTGATGCTCGACGCGGTGACCGCGACCTCGACCTGGCCCGGCCCCGGCGGAGTCCGCTTGAACGCCACCAGTTCCAGCGACTCCAGGTCGCCCGGGTTGCGCACCGTGAGCCGCACGGCGTCCCGGTCGGGGTCGACGGTCGCGGTGTGCCGCTCGTCGGGGGTCAGCGGCGCCGGGCACAACCTCGCGGTGTACCAGCGTCCGTCGCGCCAGGCGGTCTCGTCCTCCTCGGAACCCGACAACAGCTGCGCGGCCAGCTGGGCACCGCCGGTGACGTCATCGACGTCGATCTGGGTGGGCCGCAGCCGCGGGTACTCCATGCCGAGGGCACGCATCAGGCCGCGCTGCCCGGCGTGCTCCAGGCTGGGCACGTCGTCCGGCAGCACCTGTTGGGCGTTGCGCGCCACCACGTACAGCCGCGGCGGCTCGCCCGGCAACTCCGGCAGCTCGCGGGCGATGCGCACCAGGTGGCGCACGTTCTCGACACCGCGCGCACCGCTGTCGGCGTCGACGTCGTGCGCCGCGCCCGGCACCACGACCACACCGCTGACCAGCTGCTCGCCCAGGTGCGAGGTCAGCACCTCGACGTTGGCGTCGTGGTCGGACTGGACCGGCCACGCCATCGTCGCGACCTGTGCCCCAGCGGATTTCAGTGCGTCCGCCAGGTCGGCGGCCAGCGCGTTGCCGTTGCCGCTGGTATTGATCACGATCCACGCACCGGCGTCGTCGGTGTCGGCCTCGGGCACCTCCTGCTGCTGCCACTCGATGGTCAGCAGCCGCTCGTTGAGCTTGCGGTCGGCCTGGGCCTGCGACGACGCACCGGCGCCGAGCCTCAGCCCGGTGACGCTGAGCAGGACGTGCCCCTGGTCGTCGAGCACCTCGAGGTCGGCGACCACACCGTCGGCGTCCGCCTTGACCACACGGCTGTAGCAGTAGTGCGCATTGCGCGCCGACGCGTAGGCCCGCATCCGGGAAACGCCGAGCGGCAACAGCATTCCGCCGCCGGCGGCCGCGCTCTGCACGCTCGGATGGGCCACCACCGACTGGAAGCACGCGTCCAGCAGCGCCGGGTGCACGCCGTAGCCGGCCTGCTGCGAGCGCAGCGGTCCGGGCAGCGCCGCGGCGGCCAGCACGGTGTCGGAGTCCGCTGAGGTGTACGCCGTGGCCAGGCCCGCGAACGCGGCGCCGTGGCGGATACCGACGGCGTTGAACGCCGAGCGCAGCTCCTCACCCTCGACCGCGTCGGGATGGGCGGCGCGCAGCGCCTCGATGTCGTATGCCTGCGGCTGATCGTCCGAGGAGCCTTCGTGCAGAACGGCTTTCGCGCGGGTGGTGCGCTCGCCGGCCTGGTAGGTCTCCACCGCGAAGTCCACCACGCCCGGCGCCACCGTGGTCGCCGACGCCGAGACCGGGGTCTCGTCGTCGAGCAGCAGCATCTGCTCGAAGGTCACGTCGTGGACCTCGGCCTGCGGGCCGAGGACGGTCTGCGCGGCGGCCAGCGCCATCTCGCAGTAGGCCGCACCCGGCAGCACCGCGACCTCGTGCACCTGGTGGTCGGCCAGCCACGGCTGGGCCTCGGTGCCGACCTCGCCCTGCCACATGTGGCGCTCCGGCTCCTCCGGCAGCACCACGTGCGAACCCAGCAGCGGGTGCACGGTGATGGTGTGCGCACCGCGGGTGGCGCCCTCGGCGCCCTCGCGGTCGAGCAGCAGCGACGTGTGCGTCCAGGTGGGCAACGGCGCGTCGATCAGCCGGCCCGACGGGTAGCGCACCGAGAAGTCAACGGCCGCACCGACGGAGTGCAGATCCGCCACCAGCGGCAGCAGGCCGTGCGGCAGCTCCTGGTTGCGGCGCATCGCGGCCAGCACCGCGGCGGGCACGTCGAGGCTGCGCGCGGTCTGGTCGACGGGGTGCGTCAGCAGCGGGTGCGGGGACAGCTCGGTGAAGACCCGGTGGCCGTCCTCCAGCGCGGCCTGCACCGCGGCGGCGAACCGCACGGTGTGACGCAGGTTGTCGACCCAGTAGTCGGCGTCGTAGTCGGCCTCCTCGCGGGGGTCGTACAGGGTCGCCGAGTAGTACGGGATCTCGGGCTCGCGCGGGTCGAGGTCCTCGAGCGCGTCGGCGAGGTCGTCGAGGATCGGGTCGACCTGCGGCGAGTGCGACGCCACGTCCACCGCGACCTCGCGGGCCATGATGTCGCGCTGCTCCCACGCGGCGATCAGCTCGCGCACGGACTCGGTCGCACCGCCGACCACCGTCGACTGCGGCGAGGCCACCACGGCCAGCGACACGTCGGTCACACCGCGGGCGGCGAGTTCGGAGATCACCTGGGACGCGGGCAGTTCCACCGACGCCATGGCTCCGGAGCCGGCGATGCGCGCCATCAGGCGCGACCGGCGGCAGATGACCTTGACGGCGTCGTCGAGGGTCAGCGCACCGGCGACGACGGAGGCCGCGACCTCACCCATCGAGTGGCCGATCACCGCGCCCGGGGTGACCCCGTAGGCGCGCATCGTCGCGGCCAGCGCGACCTGAACGGCGAACACCGTCGGCTGGACCTTGTCGATGCCGGTCACGGTCTCCGACGCGGTCAGCGCCTCGGTGACCGAGAAGCCCGACTCGCGGGCGATCAGCGGTTCGAGCTCGGCGATGGTCGCGGCGAACACCGGTTCGCGGTTGAGCAGCTCGGTGCCCATCCCGGCCCACTGCGAGCCCTGACCGGAGAACACCCACACCGGGCCGCGGTCGTCCTGCCCGACAGCCGGCTGGTACGGCTCGTCGCCCTCGGCGACGGCACGGAACTGGTTGATCAGCTCGTCGCGGCTGCCCGCGATCACGGCGGTGCGCACCGAGCGGTGCCCGCGCCGGCGGGTCAGCGTGTAGGCGAGATCGCCGAGGTTGATCGCCGGGCCGCGGCCGTTGCCGTCACCGCTGGCTGCCAACCAGTCGGCCATCCGGGCCGCGGTGCGGCGCAGTTCCTCGGCCGAGGTCGACGACAGCGGGAACATCATCGGCCCGTCGGCGGCGGCCGGTGCGGCCTCACGCTGCGGCTCGGGCGCCTGCTCGACGATGGCGTGCACGTTGGTGCCCGACAGCCCGTAGGCCGACACCGTCGCGCGCCGCGGCCCCGGCGCCTGGTTCGGCCAGGCGATGTTGGAGTCCGGCACGAACAGGCCGGTCTCGATCTTGGCCATCTCGTCGGGCAGCTGGTGGAAGTGCAGGTTCTTGGGGACGACGCCGTGCTGGACCGCCAGCACGGCCTTCATCACGCCCAGCGCGCCGGCGGCTGACTGGGTGTGGCCGAAGTTCGTCTTGACCGAGCCGAGCGCACACGGGCCGGTCTTGCCGTACACCGAGGCCAGGCTGGAGAACTCCAGCGGATCACCGACCGGGGTGCCGGTGCCGTGCGCCTCGCACAGCCCGACCGTCGCGGGATCGACGCCCGCGGCCTCCAGCGCCTGCTGGTAGACCTCGACCTGCGCCTCGGCGGACGGGGTGGCGATGTTGACCGTGCGGCCGTCCTGGTTGGACGCGGTGCCGCGGATGACGGCCAGGATCCGGTCGCCGTCGCGCTGAGCGTCCTCGAGGCGCTTGAGCGCCAGCACGACGCAGCCCTCCGCGGAGACGAAGCCGTCGGCGGCGACGTCGAACGCGTGGCACTTGCCGGTGGGCGACAGCATGCCCGCAGCGGAGCCACCGGCGGCCTTACGGGGCTCCAGGAGCACCGAGACGCCACCGGCGAGCGCGAGGTCGCTCTCGCCGTCGTAGAGGCTGCGGCAGGCCAGATGGATGGCGCTCAGGCTCGACGAGCACGCCGTGTCGATGGTGACGGCGGGGCCGCGCGCGTTGAGCGCGTAGGAGATGCGCCCGGAGGCGAGGCTGAAGCTGGTGCCGGTGAAGCCGTAGGGACCTTCCAGGGCCTTGGTGTCGGCGGCCAGGTAGGCGTAGTCGTTGTGGGTCAGCCCCATGAACACGCCGGTCTTGGAGCCGGCGAGCGACGAGGGGTTGATGCCGGAGTGCTCGACGGCCTCCCAGGCGGTCTCCAGCAACACCCGGTGCTGCGGGTCGATCGCGGTGGCCTCACGCTCGGTGATCCCGAAGAAGCTGTAGTCGAAGGCCGAGGCGTCGTCGAGGAAGGCGCCCCACTTGGACACCGACCGGCCGGGGACCCCGGGCTCGGGGTCGTAGTACTCCTCGGCGTCCCAGCGGCCGCGAGGGATCTCCGTGACGAAGTCCTCGCCCTTGAGCAGGGCTTCCCACAGCTGCTCCGGCGATTCAATGCCCCCAGGAAGTCGACATGACATCCCGATCACAGCGACGGGAATTGCACGCGATTCGCCCACGTAGAAAAACCTCTTCTCAGCTTCCGCTCAGGTTGTGCGTTCGAATTAGGATAGGGGTTAAGCGACTCATCGTCTCAACTCTGAGAAACGTGAGCGACGACCCGCTTGTGTGCGTTATCCGACCACGCGCAGGTGAACGTTACAAATCCCCGAATACGACAACTTTTGTTGTCCGGTATTTCACTCACCGTTCTCCACTCCGCATGAGCGAACTCACCTCCTGCGTACCGCAACATCTGACCGGTTTGCGGAGCGGACCGTGGCCACCTCGGCCACCACGCCGGAAGCACACCTGGCGCTGGTGCGCAAGTCGTGCGGTTTGCCCCGTCCGAGCGAACCAGTGATCGATGCCGCCACGGCGGTCAATCTAGCAGGGGATTCCCAGATTTGGGAAATGTTTCCCAGGGTTCGCTGTCCAGGCCCGTATGTGTCGCAGATCGTTGATTTTGGCAAAAGCCTACGGTGCCGTAGATCTGTGCTCACTTGGGATTTTTGCCAGGCTAATGAACATCTGGCAAAGATCTATCTTCGCCCGTTGTGGGTTCATTTTCGGATGCCAGCTGGACGTTTTCACTGGTGAGGCCGGCGCTTCGCATTCTCAAAAGACCGCTGAACGGGACGACAAACGGGTTGTGTCGCGGCTATCAAACGGTGGCTACACGCCCCAGTGGGGCCGCCGTCCATACCGGACCGCCTGTGACGTGCCAATACCCAAATGTATGGCAACGACCGCTGCAAGAATGGCAAAGAAATGGCAGGGAATTAGCGAATAGCGTTTTATAAAAGCACTGATCTTTACGTTGATGTTGAATTCGGCGCACCACTCGCCGTGCCCGGAACCGCCGTCGTCAGCGGAAATGGTTTCTCCGCGCGATCTCAGCAACGTTGTTGAGCGCTATGAGCCGCCGCCGCGCACGGCGCCGGCAGCCGCTGCGACGTTTGTTGAATAAAGTTCACAGCGATCTTGGGAAGATCTCAGGGAGCGCCCGGAGGTCCCCGGCGACTCCGGTTCGCCAGCGAACAAGATCGCCGGGGCGGCGGCGCCGGTCTCCTAGTCTCAGGGCAACGTCTCGGGGCAGCGACGAGCAGGAGGTACCGCGATGAGTGACCGGTTCAGCACGCACACACAGCTCTTCGATCTCAGCGGTAAGCGCGCGCTGGTGACCGGCGGCACCAGCGGCATCGGGGTGATGATGGCGCGCGGTCTGCTGCAGGCCGGCGCCGAGGTGGTGATCAGTTCCCGCAAGGCCGACGGCTGCCGCCGCGCCCAGGAGGAGTTGTCGCGGTTCGGCGAGGTGACGGCGATCCCCGCCGACCTGTCCCGCCACGACGAGTGCCTGCGGCTGGCCGAGGAGGTCACCGCGGACGGTGAACCGCTGCACATCCTGGTCAACAACGCCGGAGCCACCTGGGGCGCGCCGCTGGAGGAGTTCCCGGACTCGGCCTGGGACCGCGCGCTGGACCTCAACCTGAAAGCCCCGTTCTGGCTGGTGCAGGCGCTGCTGCCGACGCTGCGGGCGGCGGGCACCGCCGACGACCCCGCGCGCGTGATCAACGTCGGCAGCATCGACGGCCTGCGGGTCCCGCTGCTCCCCACGTACTCCTACAGCAGCAGCAAGGCCGCGCTGCACCACCTCACCCGGGTGCTCGCGCGTGAGCTGGGACCGCAGCACATCACCGTCAACGCCGTCGCCCCCGGACCGTTCCCGTCGAAGATGATGGCGGCGACGCTGGACCAGTTCGGCGAGCAGATCACCGCGACGACGCCGCTGCGCCGGGTCGGCCGCGACGACGACATGGCCGGCGTCGCGGTGTTCCTGGCCAGCCGCGCGGGTTCCTACGTCACGGGTGCGACGATCCCGGTGGACGGCGGCATCTTCACCTGCGCCTCCAACTGACGCCGCGACCTCGAGCGGGACTGCTTGGATTCGTATAGCCAGATCGCATGGTCCAACCGCTTTTCGGAGACCTTGAGTTCGCGCGAGGTGCACCAACCCTCGACACCGCCGACCTCATGGAACGTCTCCAGGAATTGGCGCAGACCGTCGGTATCGGCGTTGCCGCCCCTGCCTGCCTCATACCGAAGACGCAGCGACTGGATGGAGTCGATGAGGCATAGCGCGAGCGAATCCGGATACCCACGCGGCTCCTCGGGTAGCTCACCACCGTCAGATACGCCGAAGGTGTCCTCGATCGCGGCCAAGAGCCGCCGGCAGTCATCGGCGAGGTTCATGCCGCGACACTATCGACGGCGAGCGACATCGACGGGGCGATCGGCGTGTGGTGCCCGCAAGCCAAAAAGAGCAGGTCAGTCTCCTGACCTGCTCTTACTGGTGGAGCTAAGGGGAATCGAACCCCTGACCTACTCGATGCGAACGAGTCGCGCTACCAACTGCGCCATAGCCCCTTGTGCCGGTAGGACAGGCTACCAGCCCTCGCGCCGACGGTGAAAATCGAGCCCCTGGTGTCGCCGGAACTACTGACCCGCGGCCCGCGGCAGGTCGTAATCCCTAGCGAACGGCGCGTAATCCAGGTGCTCGAAGATAGGGTCCTCGTCATCGATCTCCAGCACTACCGAACCGGGCCGGCGCAGCCGGGCGGGCACGACGTCGTACTGGCGATCGTCGGTGTTCTCCACACCGAGCCGCGACCGCGCGATCCGCTGGGCGCGCCTGCGCCGCAATTGTTCCTCGATGCGGGTCTGCCTGCGCAGGTAGGCCAGGTAGAGCACCATCGCCGCGCCGACCGTGCCGCAGGCCCACCACATCGTCGAGGTCAGCGTGAACGCCGCGACGGCGGTGGCCACCAGCAGCACCATCATCACCGTCAGCACCCGCTTGCGGAACCGGTACTTGCGCTCGGCGACCGCGGCGGCGGTCTTGGACTCGTGGCGACGGCGGCGCACCTCTGACAGCGTGTCGGCCATTTCCGGATCGGTCTCCGGCTCCGCCTCCAGACCTGACGAGTCCTCGACATACTCGTACTCGTCGTCGCGTCCGGCCTCGTACTCAGGCTCAGGCCCGGGTTCCGGCTCGGTCTGCGCGACGGGCTCGGCCTCGGGTTCCGGATCGGGCTGTTCCTCTGCCGCACCCGCCTCGTCGAACTCGTCGAACTGCAGTGTCAGCTCGTCACTTTCAGCGGCGACCGGGGCTGCGGCCGGCAGCGCCCCGGCAGCCTCCGGCACCACGTCGACGTCGAGGTAGTCGGGTTCGGGCTGCTCCTCGGGCACGGCGGCGCGCACCATCGCACGGCTCACGGGCGCCTTGTCCGACCTGCGGGTGTCGAACTCCTGGGTGTCAAACTCGTCGCCCTCAAACTCGTCGAAGTCGTCGGGCCGCCAATCCGGATCGTGGGCGTGCCCAGCGGCCGGCAGGCGCCGCCGCAGCCGCGCGCTGCGTCCGCTGTTGAGCACCCGCGTCGCCAGGGCCACGTCGCTGGTGCGCCGCACCGTGTCGCGCTTGCTGATCAGCATCGGCACGAGCACGAAAAGCCAGAGAACGACCAGAGAGATCCAGAGGAGAGACTGGGGGATGCTTGGCATGTCGCCTGCTCCTTTCCCCAATAAGGCTAGGTCTGTGACCTGCGCATCCGTGAGCGGCGCGCCGAGACAATTACACACCTGTAATTCCCCATGTACAAGCACCACGCGTCACAAATGTCACTTTCGTAACACCGATTGCCGCAGCACACCCGCGACTTCTACGCCAGGGTCGTGCTGTTGCCGGTCTCCACAGCCCTGGCGTGGAACTCGGCGCACAAAAGCTCAGGCCCAGCTGGCCCGGCCGTGACGCACCAGGGTCGCGGCCGCCGAGCCCTCGATCTCCTCCACCGTGATCGCGACCAGCAGATGGTCCCGCCAGGCGCCGTCGACCTCGAGGTAGCGCTTGAGCAGGCCTTCCTCCCGGAATCCGACCTTGGCCAGCACCGCCCGACTGGCCGCGTTCTCCGGACGCACGGTGGCCTCCACCCGGTGCAGTCGCACCGCACCGAAGCAGTGGTCCACCCCGAGCGCCAGCGCGGCGGTGGCGACCCCGCCGCCGTTGACATCCTTGGCCACCCAGTAGCCGATCCACGCCGAGCGCAGCGCGCCGTGGGTGACGTTTCCGATGGTCAGCTGGCCGCAGAACTCCCCGTCCAACTCGATCACGTAGGGCAGCATCCGGCCGCTGCGCGCCTCGGCCCGCAGACCCGAGCAGACCGACGGCCAGGTGGCGATGGAATGCCTTGTCTCCCAATCCATTCCGGTGGACGGTTCCCACGGCTCCAGGTGCTCGCGCTGCGCGATGCGGATCCGGCTCCACTGTGCGCCGTCGCGGAACCGCACCGGGCGCAACCGCACCACTCCCCTGGCCACCCGCAGCGGACCCACCGGCTCCGGCCAGCCCGGATGTGCGGGGCTGGACCGCCAGATTCCCACGTCGTCCCGCCGGCCGGATCAGCCGCGCTGGGCCAGAAACGCCACGTCGACGATCTCGCCGGTGCGGATCTGCTCAGCCTCGGTCGGCACCACCACCAGGCAGTTCGCCTCGGCCAGCGTGGCCAGCAGGTGCGAGGACGCACCGCCGCCGAGCGTCTGCACGAGGTACTCGCCGGTGTCCTGATCGCGCATGAGTTGCCCGCGCAGAAACCCCTTTCGTCCCGCCACCGATTCGATCGGCGACAGCGTGCGCGCCTGCACGATGCGGCGGTACGCCTGCCGCTTACCCAGCGACAGCCTGATCAGCGGCCGCACCATCACCTCGAAGACCACCAGCGCGCTGACCGGGTTGGCGGGCAACAGGAACACCGGCACCCCGTCACGGCCGAGCTGCCCGAACCCCTGCACCGAGCCCGGGTGCATCGCGATGCGGGTCACCTCGATCTCGCCGAGTTCGGCGAGCACCGACCGGACCCGCTCGGCGGCCGCACCGCCGACGGCGCCGGAGATCACCACCACCTCGGAGCGGTTCAGCTGACCCTCGACGACCTCGCGCAACACCTTGGGGTCGGTGTCGACGATGCCGACCCGGTTGACCTCCGCGCCGGCGTCGCGGCCCGCGGCCGCCAGCGCGTAGGAGTTGACGTCGTAGACCTGCCCGTTGCCCGGGGTGCGGTTGATGTCGACGAGCTCGCCGCCCACGCTCAGCACCGACAGCCGCGGCCGCGGATGCACCAGCACACGTTCCCGGCCGACCGCCGCCAGCAGTCCGACCTGCGCGGGTCCGATGATGGTCCCGGCGCGCACCGCGACGTCACCGGGCTGCACGTCGTCCCCGGTGCGTCGCACGTAAGCGCCCGACCGCACCCCGCGCAGCACCCGAACCCGCGACTCGCCGCCGTCGGTCCAGCGCAGCGGCAGCACCGCGTCGGCCAGCGTCGGCATCGGCGCACCGGTCTGCACCCGCGCGGCCTGGCGCGGCTGCAGCCGGCTGGGGGTGCGCGCGCCCGCCTCGATGACGCCCATCACCGGCAGGCTGATCTCGCCGCCACCCTCGCCGTCACCGTTCTCGCCGGCGCCGAGCACGTCGACGCTGCGCACCGCGTAACCGTCGATCGCGGCCTGGTCGAACCCGGGAAGCGGTCGCTCGGTGACGACCTCCTCGGCGCACATCAGCCCCTGCGCCTCGGCGATCGCCACCCGCACAGGACGCGGCGCCACCGCGGCAGCCGCGACTCGCGCCTGCTGTTCTTCGACCGAACGCACCCTGCCCCTTATCTACTCAGCCAGGGCCGTTTTCGTTGTCTCGCGCGCGGACGTCAGTAGTCGACCAGCCCCAGTCGCTCCACCAACCACCGCCGGAGCTCCGGCCCGTAGTCATCGCGCTGCAACGCAAAGTCAACCGCAGCCTTGAGGTAGCCGCCGGGATTTCCGAGGTCGTGTCGAGAACCACGGTGCACCACCACGTGGACGGGATGCCCCTCGTTGATGAGCAGCGCGATGGCGTCGGTCAGCTGGATCTCGCCGCCGACCCCGCGCGGCACCCGCTTGAGCGCATCGAAGATGGCCCGGTCGAGCACGTAGCGGCCGGCCGCGGCGTACGGCGACGGCGCGTCCTTGGCGTCCGGCTTCTCGTACATTCCCTTGACACGCAACACGTTCGGGTTGTTGGTGTCGGGGACCGGTTCGACGTCGAACACGCCGTAGGCGCTGATCTCCTCTTTGGGCACCTCGATCGCGCACAGCACCGAGCCGCCGCGCTTGGCGCGCACCTTCGACATGGTCTCCAGCACCCCGGTGGGCACCACCAGGTCGTCGGGCAGCAGAACGGCGACCGCGTCCTCGTCGGGCAGCAGCACCGGCTCGACGCAGCTGACCGCGTGGCCCAGGCCCAGCGGCTCGGCCTGCACCACCGACTCCACCTTGATCAGTGCCGGCGCCCGGCGCACCTTCTCCAGCATCGAGGTCTTGCCCCTGGCCTCGAGCGTGCCCTCGAGCACCAGGTCCTCGACGAAGTGCGCGACGACGCCGTCTTTGCCCTCGGAGGTGACGATCACCAGCCGCTGCGCACCGGCCTCGGCCGCCTCGGCGGCGACCAGCTCGATGCCCGGCGTGTCGACCACGGGCAACAGTTCCTTGGGGACCGTCTTGGTTGCCGGCAGGAAGCGGGTTCCCAGCCCCGCCGCCGGGACAACCGCGGTGTATGGAATGGGTACCTCTGGCCTCATCGTTCCCACACTAATGTCTACGGGCAAAGTCGACCCGCCAAGGGGCAGAGTCAATCGTGAATGGTCAACCGTGACTGCGTCGAAGGCCGAACTGCGCGCCGCGATCCTGGCGGCCCGCCGCCGCCTGACCGCGGCGCCACGCGACGCCGAGGCGCAGGCCCTGAGCCGCCACGCCGCCGACCTGGTGGTCCGCGGCGACACCGTGTGCGCGTATGTGCCGGTGGGCTCGGAACCCGGCTCGCTGGAGCTGCTGGAGACGCTGCGCCGCGGCGGCGCCCGCGTGCTGCTGCCGGTCGCCCGCGAGGACGACGCCGGCGTCCCGCAACCGTTGAGCTGGGGCGAGTACGTGCCCGGCGAGCTGGTTTCGGCGAGGTTCGGGCTGCGCGAGCCGAAGGCGCCGTGGCTGGCCCCGGAGGTGGTCGCGGACGCGGCGACGCTGCTGGTCCCCTCGCTGGCCGTGGACCGCTCGGGGGTGCGGCTGGGCCGCGGCGCCGGCTTCTACGATCGCACGCTGCACCTGGCGTCGCGGTCGGCGCGGCTGATCGCGGTGGTGCGCGACGAGGAGCTCGTCGAGCGCCTACCCGCCGACCCTCACGACATCCCGATGACCCACGCGCTCACGCCCGTCGGGGGCCTTCAGGGGCTCGGGGCGCCGGAATGACATGCGCCACGTAGCGGTTCTAGCACTTGAGCCGGTAGAGTGCTAAGAAGTTTGACCACCTCGGAGGTTTTCGTGCCTACCTATTCCTATGCGTGCACTGAGTGCGGCGACCGTTTCGACGCGGTCCAGGCGTTCAGTGATGCGTCGCTGACCACCTGCAAGAAGTGCAGCGGCCGGCTGCGCAAGCTCTTCGGCAACGTGGGAGTGGTCTTCAAGGGCAGCGGGTTCTACCGCACCGACAACCGTGAGTCCGGCAAGAAGTCGTCGAACGGGTCGTCGTCGTCCTCCTCGGAGTCCAGCTCCTCGTCGTCGAGCTCGTCGAGCGACTCGAGCTCGAGTTCGTCGTCGGCTGCGCCCGCCGCCGCCTCCAGCTGACCGGAGTTATCCACAGACGGGCCGAAACCGCCCGACCCCGACGTTCCCCCGCGCCTAACTTGGCGTCATGGGGGAGTCGCTCAATCCGTCACCGATCACCCGGCTGACCTCCGCGCTGCGCCCCGACTGGTCGCGCACCGTCGCCGCCCGCCGGACCGCGGCGGTCGGGCTGGTGCTGCTGGCCGCGGTCGGGGCGCTGCGCCCCGACCCCGATGACGCCCGGATCGACGTCGTCGTCGCCGCCCGAGATCTGGCGCCCGGTGCGGCGCTCACCGCGGACGACGTCCGGCTCGCGACGCTGGCCGCAACGACGGTTCCCGACGGCGCGACCACCGAGGTGGACGCCGTGGTGGGCACGACGCTGGCGGGTCCGGTCCGCCGCGGTGAGGCGCTGACCGACGTCCGGCTGCTCAGCCCGCGGCTGGCCGACGCGGCCGCCGGGCCCGACGCGCGGATCGTGCCGCTGTCGCCGGCGCAGGACTCGGTGCTCGACCTGATCCGCCCCGGCGACGTCGTCGACGTGCTGGCCGCCGCACCCGACACCGACGCCGCTCCGCGGGTGGTGGCAAGCGGCGCGGTGGTCGTGCTGGTCTCCCCCAAGCCCACGGGCACCGCGGCCGGCGCCGACCGCGTCGTCCTGGTGGCGCTGCCCGTCCGGGCGGCAATAGACCTCGCCGCAGCCGCTCTGGTAAATGCCGTCGCGCTCACGCTGCACTGACTGCGGCGCGCCGGGCCCGGTCAAACGCCCTCTGTCGCCACGTCCGCGAACTAACGTTCGGACAGGCGCGCGGCAGTCGCGCGCGCACCTTCGAGAGAGGACGCAGACAGCATGCTGAAAGGCTTCAAGGACTTCCTCGCGCGCGGCAACATCATCGACCTGTCGGTCGCGGTGGTCATCGGCACCGCGTTCACCGGGCTGGTCACCAGCTTCACCGACGCGATCATCCAGCCGCTGATCGACCGCATCGGGGCCGGCGGCGACGCCGACTACGGCGTCCTGCGGGTCGGCATCGGCGGCGGCCAGACCATCGACTTCAACGTGCTGCTGTCGGCGGCCATCAACTTCCTGCTGGTGGCCGCGGTGGTGTACTTCCTCATCGTGGCGCCGTACAACCGGCTGCGCCGCAAGGGCGAGGTGGAGCAGGCGCAGGACACCGAGCTGTCCTTGCTGACCGAGATCCGCAACATCCTGGCCGAGAACAACGGCTCGGCGGGTGCACACGCGGCGGGCCCGGGCACCGGGCCGAGCCCCGACACCGCGAAACACACCAGCGCCGACCGTGACTGACAGCGCACACGAGAACGGCCCCCGGAAATCCGGGGGCCGTCTCTATGCCTGGGGAGAATGCGTCAGTTCATGTTCCAGGGCTCGCCGTAGGTGGTGACGGAGTCACCGGCCGACGAGATCAGGCGCGCGAACGGACGCAGCAGCACGCCACCGGCCGCGCCGGTCACCGTGCCGTGCGCATTGCTGACGGCCACGCCGCCCTCAGGACCCTCGACGTCCACCGAGAAGGTCGCGACCTCCTGGATGCCCGGGCCGTTGCCCAGGTCCGCCGAGATCGACACACCCGGGAACAGGTTCGGGGTGATGACCGAACCCAGCGGGTTGAAGGCGGGGAACAGCGAAACGTCGTCGAGCAGGATGTTCGGGGTGGTGTAGCTGAAGTTGATGCCCACACCCAGCGACCACGGGAAGCCGATCTGGTAACCCAGCTCCAGCGTGCCCTCGAAGTCCTCGGCACCCTCGCCGGCCACGATGTACTTGGCCCGGCCCGAGTGGAACCACTCACGCGTCAGACGGTTGCGGTCAAGCGGGAACACACCGTTGAGGAACGTGTCCCACTGCTGGATGGTCAGCGTCCGACCCTGACCGTCGACCAGGCTGAGCTCGTTGTCCAGACCCGCGTGAGAGGTGCCACTGCTCACAAACAGCGATGCGGCGGCACCTGCGATCGACAGGACCAGCGCCATCAGCACCCGACTGATTGCCTTCATGTTCTCCCTAGCTATGTCGATGCGGGCCCCGGGCGGACCCGCAACTGGTGTCGGTCACGATCGCGTGCGCGGCCACATGTGATTTTCATGAGAACTTCCACATGTCGCTTTTACGTTCTGCCCATCGTTGCCGAGAGGAACATATCTGTGCGTAGGACATCCGGCAACGCGAACCACGAATGTCTCAGAGTTCGTTAAGCGTGCTGACAAGTAATTGCTGAGTTCCGCTCACGGCGGCGTAAACACTTGCGCCGAAGCGGTCGGCTACGACGCACCCGCCGGAGCACTGCTTATCCGCCGCCGATGCGCCGCGGTACCGGCCGCCAGCTACCAAATGGCACGTCAACGGCCATATTCCCGCCGTCGGTGGGCTGTGCTCAAGATCACGGTTTCGCGTAACGCCACGTTAACCGGCGCGCCAGTCGACGACCACCTTCAGGCGCACATGAAAACGGCCCCCGGGGTTTGCCGGGGGCCGTTTCGCTCACCTGTAAGAGGTGATCAGTTCATGTTCCAGGGCTCGCCGTAGGTGGTGACGGAGTCACCGGCCGACGAGATCAGGCGCGCGAACGGACGCAGCAGCACGCCACCGGCCGCGCCGGTCACCGTGCCGTGCGCATTGCTGACGGCCACGCCGCCCTCAGGACCCTCGACGTCCACCGAGAAGGTCGCGACCTCCTGGATGCCCGGGCCGTTGCCCAGGTCCGCCGAGATCGACACACCCGGGAACAGGTTCGGGGTGATGACCGAACCCAGCGGGTTGAACTCCGGGAACAGCGAGGCGTCGTCGAGCAGGATGTTCGGGGTGGTGTAGCTGAAGTTGATGCCCACACCCAGCGACCACGGGAAGCCGATCTGGTAACCCAGCTCCAGCGTGCCCTCGAAGTCCTCGGCACCCTCGCCAGCCACGATGTACTTGGCCCGGCCCGAGTGGAACCACTCACGCGTCAGACGGTTGCGGTCAAGCGGGAACACACCGTTGAGGAACGTGTCCCACTGCTGGATGGTCAGCGTCCGACCCTGACCGTCGACCAGGCTGAGCTCGTTGTCCAGACCCGCGTGAGAGGTGCCACTGCTCACGAACAATGAGGCGAACGCTCCTGCAATCGACAGGACCAGCGCCATCAGCACCCGACTGATTACTTTCATGTTCTCCCTAGCTATGTCGACGGTCGGTCTTCCGACTGACCGTGTCTTTTAACTGGTCGTGCCTGGTCCTACCGGGACACCACACACGACTCACGAGCCCCATGTGAGGCGAATGAGAAACCCCACATGATGCTCTTATGTTTTGCTCATCCTCGCAGGAGGAACATAACGGTCGCGGTGCTACCCGGCAACGCGAACATCGTCGAGCCTGCGCGATGCGTTACCGGACATGCGGATTTGCTGAGAAACGGTGACCGCGGGATGTCACAGCCCGATCACAGGTAGATAACGGCACTTACCGTACTTCGCCGCATGGAACGGTCGGTAACTCCACAACGAAACGTCGCACCGCCGGGGACGGTGCGACGTGCTCTTTGAAATCGTCAAAAATGGTGTGGCGGACGGTTTTCCCGCAACCAGCGATCGCGCTCGGCCTCGTCCTCGGGTGACGGATCGTCGCGCTCGCCCGGCGCAATCCGGGGTAACGCCTCGCCGAAGACATCCTTAGCTGACCTTCGCGGACGGGGTGTCTGGTCAGGCATCAACCCATCCTGCTGTGATGAAGATCACCCCCGGAGCCATCGACCGACCTCCCCACGTCAGATGTCGAGGCTCGAGAGCTGTCCGATGATCTGCGCGGCGAGCGGGCCCAGCGTGGCCATGCCGTCGCGCACCGCGGCGCGGGATCCGGCGAGGTTCACCACCAGCGTGCTGCCCGAGATCCCGGCCAGCCCGCGCGACACCCCGGCGTCGACGCTGCCGGCCGCCAGGCCGGAGGCGCGCAGCGCCTCGGAGATGCCGAGCAGCTCCCGGTCCAGGATGTCGCGGGTGGCCTCGGGTGTGACGTCGCGCGGGGTGACCCCGGTGCCGCCGACCGACACCACCAGATCCACCCCGCCGATGACGGCGGTGTTCAGCGCGTTGCGGATCTCCACCTCGTCGGAGGACACCACGACGACACCGTCGACGACGAAACCCGCCTCCTCCAACAGCTCGGTGACCAGCGGACCGCTGTGGTCCTCCTCCCCGTGCGCGGTGCGGTCGTCCACGACGACCACCAGTGCCCGGCCGACCATCTCCCCTGGCTGTTCCATGACTGCCACCGTATATGCGGGGCGCGCCGTCGGCGTGCTCACTGCTGCGCCTTTCCGAGAGTCACGTCCACGGTCTGCGGCCTGCCGGAGGGATCGACGAAGGTCAGCGTGATCTTGTCGCCGGGGGCCTTGGACCGCACCGCGGCGACGAGCGCGTCGGCGCTGCCGATCACCCGGTCGTCGACCTTGGTGATCACGACCCCGCTGGGCAGCCCGGCCGCCGCGGCCGCACCACCCTCGGTGACCTCGACGATCCGGGCGCCGTCGATCGACGCGTCGTTGCCGACCTGGACGCCGAGCGAGGCGTGCGCGGCGCTGCCGTTCTGGATCAGCTCGTCGGCGATCCGCTTGGCCTGGTCCACCGGAATCGCGAAGCCCAGGCCGATCGAACCGCCCTGCGCCGCCGGGCCGGCGTCGGCGCCCAGCGTCGCGATCGCGGAGTTGATGCCGATCAGCTCGCCGTTCATGTTGACCAGCGCACCACCGGAGTTGCCCGGGTTGATCGCGGCGTCGGTCTGGATGGCGTCGAGCACCGTGTTCTGGTTGCGCGCGTCGCCGCCCGCCGCGACGGGCCGGTTCAGCGCGCTGATGATGCCGGTGGTGACCGTGCCCTCGAGCCCGAGCGGTGAGCCGATGGCAACCACGTCCTGGCCGACCCGCAGCTGCGCCGACGAACCGATGGTGATCGGGGTCAGATCGGAGACCCCCTGGGCGCGCACCACGGCGATGTCGCTGCTGGGATCGGTGCCGACGACGGTGAACGGCGCGGTGCGGCCGTCGAAGAACGTCACCTTGGTCTGCGACGCGTCGCCTCCGGGCCCCTCGGCCGCGGCGGACACCACGTGGTTGTTGGTCAGGATGAGCCCGTCCGAGGACAGGATCACCCCGGAGCCCTCCTCGGAGGCCCGGCCCATCTTGGTCTCGAGCTTGACGACGCTGGGCACCACCTTGGCCGCGACCTGCTCGACGCTGCCCGCGGGCAGGCTGGCGGCCGGCACGCTGGGCGCCGCACCGCTGATCGAGGTCGTCGCCGACGGACCGTTGTCGGCCACCATCATCGCCACCCCGCCGCCGATGCCTGCCGACACCATCGCGATGGCCAGCGCACCGACGGTCAAAGCGCCTGCGCGCGAACGCCTTTGCAGCGGCTGCGGCGGTACCGGCTGCTGCGGAGCGCCGCGGTACGGGTCATACGCCGACCGGAACGGCGCCGACGCGGGCTGCTGCTGGGTGGTCTGTTGGGTGGCGTACCGCCAGTCGTAGGACTGCTGGTAGGGGCCGGGGCGCTGTGCGCCGCCCGGGTAGCCGGGGGTTGCCTGCGAGGGACCGACGGGCCGGCGGCCGGACGGGGGCGGCGGCGTGTACCTCGGGTGGTTCGTCATGTAAGTCGGGCTCTTTCTTCGTCACTAGGTCCGATATCTGCACAACGTTGGACGCAGGATCCACAGTGCCCAGTCGGGCTGAGAATCCACTTAGAAACCGTTCGGGACACGCCCAGACTCTCGTCGCAGACATCTTCCCCCGACCACACCGCCGGTGCGGGTCACCGCGCCGCGGGTGTGTCGGTGCCCGGCTGGCCCGGCAGCACCACGTGCATCGACGTGCCCGGCGGCTGCCCGCCCGGCACCGTGTCCTCGATCCGCAGTGTGCCGCCGTGCCGCAGCACCACCTGTTTGACGATGGCCAGCCCCAGCCCGGAGCCGGGCATGGACCGCGCTGTCGTCGACCGGTAGAACCGCTCGAACACCAGGCCCCGCTCCTGCGGTGGGATCCCGGGACCGAGATCGGAGACCACCAGCTCGGCGTGTGACGGCCCGACCTGGGTCAGCCGCACCGAGACCCGCCCGCCGGGCGGGCTCCACTTGGCGGCGTTGTCGAGCAGGTTGAGCACCGCCCGCGACAGGCCGGCGTTGTCGCCGTGGATGACCCACGGGATGACCGCGACGTCGAACTCGATGTCGTTGCGGCGGCGCCGAACCCGTTCCAGGGAGCGGTCGACGACCTCGGCGAGGTCGACGGGCTCGTGCACGACGACGCCGGCGTCGTCGCGGGTGAGGTCGACGAGATCGCCCACCAGAGTGGACAATTCCTCGATCTGGGCGATGACGTCGGCGCGCAGTTCGGCCATCTCCTGCTCGGGCAGCCGCGGCGCGCCTGGCGCCATCGACGCCATCAGCAGTTCGACGTTGGTGCGCAGCGAGGTCAGCGGGGTGCGCAGCTCGTGGCCGGCGTCGGCGACCAGCCGTGCCTGCCGTTCCCGCGACTCGGCCAGCGCGCGCAGCATCGTGTTGAACGCCTCGGTGAGGCGGGCCAGTTCGTCGCTGCCGAACACCGGGATCGGCCGCAGGTCGTCGGTGCGGGCCACCCGCTCGGTCGCCTCGGTGAGCCGGGCCACCGGCCGCAGCCCGGCGCGGGCCACCGCACCGCCGGCCATCGCGGCGACCACCACCCCGACCCCGCCGACGATGAGCAGCACCGTGCCCAGCCGGCCGAGCAGGTCGGCCGTCGGCTTCATGCTCTTCGAGATCAGCAGCGAGCTGTCGTTGGGCAGGTGCATGGCCAGCACCCGCTGCTGGTTGGCGGTGCGCAGCGACATGATCAGTTCACCGCGCAGCACCGCCTTCTCCGGTTCGCCCAGCGGCAGCGCCTGACCCTCCTGGTTGGCCGTGAAGATGGCCCGGCCCGGGATCACCAGCATCGCGTTGACGTCGGAGTACGCGGTGCCCTCGATCGCCTTGCCCGGGTCGGCCTCCAGGGAGCCGCTCTCGATCAGCAGCCGGGCCCGGCTGCGCAGCTGGTCGTCGACGTCGTCGTAGAGCGCCCGCGAGACCACCGCCCACACCGCGACGGCCATCAGCACGACGACCATCGCGACCATCGACATCGCCAGCAGCATCACCCGCCAGCGCAGCGAGATGGAGCGGGGTCGAGACTGGGCGTGCGGCGGATTCGGTTGTGGCACAGCCCCGTAGCCGGGCTCGGTCATCACGGGGGCGTTTCGCGCAACACGTAACCCACACCGCGCACGGTGTGGATCAGTCGCGGCTCCCCGCCGGCCTCGGTCTTGCGGCGCAGGTATCCGACGTAGACCTCCAGCGCGTTGCCCGACGTCGGGAAGTCGAAGCCCCACACCTCCTCGAGGATGCGGCTGCGGGTCAGCACCCGGCGCGGGTTGGCGATGAGCATCTCCAGCAGCGCGAACTCGGTGCGGGTCAGGCTGATCTGGCGGTCCCCGCGGGTGACCTCGCGGGTGACGGGATCCAGTGTGAGGTCGGAGAAGGTCAGCGCCGCCGACTCGCTGTTCTCGTCGATGGTGGTGCGGCGCAACAGCGCCCGCATCCGCGCCAGCAGTTCCTCCAGCGCGAACGGTTTGGGCAGGTAGTCGTCGGCGCCGGCGTCCAGCCCGGCGACCCGTTCGGAGACCGAGTCGCGGGCGGTGAGCACCAGGATCGGCAGGTCGTCGCCGGTGCTGCGCAGCTGACGGCACACCTCCAGGCCGTCCAGCCGCGGCATCATCACGTCGAGCACCACGGCGTCGGGTCGGTTGTTGGCGATCAGCTCCAGCGCTTCGACCCCGTCCTGAGCCAGCTCGACGGAGTACCCGTTGAAGGAGAGGGAACGGCGCAGCGACTCGCGCACCGCGCGATCGTCGTCAACGACAAGAATGCGCACGGCCACAGTGTCGGCCCCTTATCTGAGAGTGACCTGAGAGGCGCGGTCGAGCTGCGGTGTCGACGCCGCGGTCAGCGGCGGTCGAGGTTGATCAGCCCCAGGCGGGCGGCCTTGAGCAGCCGCCGCGGCACCTTGTGCTGCTGACCCGCGACGTTGACGGTGACCAGACCGGTGGCCTCGGCCTTCCACTGCGCACGCCGGCTACGGGTGTTCGCGCGCGACATCCTGCGCTTGGGCACAGCCATGATCGAGTTCTCCTCTTTGCGGGTAAGTCTGCAACCGGCGGACCGGCGGCCTGGCATCACCGCGCGCAGCACACAGCGCCGGTAAGTGCCCTTCAGGATAGCCAACGACCTGTGCGGCCTCCAAAACGCACAGGATCCGTCTTCCGAAAACGTGACGCGGACCGCATTCCGGTACGTAACCTACCGGTTGGTCGGGAGCGGTCGGAGCGAGGAAGGGAGGCCGCGGGTGACCGGTGCTACCGGAGGTGTGGTCCGCATCGGCAACTGCTCCGGGTTCTACGGGGACCGGCTGGCGGCGATGCGCGAGATGCTCACCGGCGGCGACCTGGACTACCTGACCGGCGACTACCTCGCCGAGCTGACCATGCTGATCCTGGCCCGCGACCGCGCCAAGTCACCCGAGCGCGGCTACGCCCGCACCTTCCTCACCCAGCTCGAGGAGTGCCTCGGCCTGGCCGTCGACAAGGGTGTGCGCATCGTCACCAACGCCGGCGGGCTCAACCCGGCGGGCCTGGCCGACGCGGTGCGTGCCCTGGCCGACCGGCTGGGACTGCGGGTGCGGGTCGCCCACGTGGAGGGTGACGACCTGGTCGGGCGGGCCGAGGAGCTCGGGTTCGGCGGCGCCCTGGCGGCCAACGCCTACCTGGGCGCGTGGGGCATCGTCGACTGCCTGCGCGCGGGCGCCGACGTCGTGGTGACCGGCCGGGTCACCGACGCCTCGGTGACGGTCGGGCCGGCCGCCGCACACTTCGGCTGGGACCGCACCGACTACGACGCGCTGGCCGGTGCGGTGGCCGCCGGCCACGTCATCGAATGCGGCGCGCAGGCCACCGGCGGCAACTACGCCTTCTTCACCGAGCTGGCCGATCTGCGCCATCCCGGGTTCCCGCTGGCCGAGATCCACCCCGACGGGTCGTCGGTGATCACCAAGCATCCGGGCACCGGCGGCGCCGTGACCGTCGGCACCGTCACCGCGCAGCTGCTCTACGAGATCGGCGGAGCGCGCTACCCCAACCCCGACGTCACGCTGCGCGTCGACACCGTCGAGCTGACCGACGACGGCCCCGACCGGGTGCGGATCATCGGGGTGAGGGGCGAGCCACCGCCGCCGTCGCTGAAGGTCTCGGTCAACCGCATCGGCGGGTTCCGCAACGAGATGACGCTGGTGCTCACCGGCCTGGACATCGAGGCCAAGGCCGCGCTGGTCCGTGACCAGCTGGAGAGCCACCTGACGGTCAGGCCCGCCGAGATGGAGTGGACGCTGGCGCGCACCGACCACCCCGACGCCGACACCGAGGAGACCGCCAGCGCGCTGCTGCACTGCGTGGTCCGCGACCCCGACCCGGACAAGGTGGGTCGCCAGTTCTCCTCGGCCGCAGTCGAACTCGCACTGGCCAGCTACCCCGGTTTCCACGCCACCAGCCCGCCCGGCTCCGGTCAGGTCTACGGCGTGTTCGAACCCGCCTACGTGCCCGCCGACGCGGTACCGCACGTCGCCGTGCACCCGGACGGCACCCGGGTCGAAATTGCCCCGCCCGCAGACGTTCTCGAGCCCGGGCTGGTGCCGCAGGCCGGGCTGCCCGAACCGCTGCCCGCCGGTGAGACCGTGCGCGCACCGCTCGGCCGTATCGCGGGCGCCCGCAGCGGCGACAAGGGCGGCAGCGCCAACGTCGGGGTGTGGGTGCGCACCGACGAGCAGTGGCGCTGGCTCGCCCACTACCTGACCGCCGAGCGCCTGCGCGACCTGCTGCCCGAGGCCGCCGAGCTGCCGGTGACACGGCATCTGCTGCCCAACCTGCGGGTGGTGAACTTCGTCATAGACGGCATCCTCGGGCTGGGCGTCGCCTATCACGCCCGGTTCGACCCGCAGGCCAAGGGGCTGGGCGAATGGCTGCGCAGCCGTACCGTCGACATTCCGAAAGGCTTGCTGGCGTGAACATCTGGACCAC
The DNA here is from genome assembly GCF_001583415.1 of Mycolicibacterium phlei. The sequence continues at coordinate 935,245 of NZ_CP014475.1, read as the reverse complement.
CCCGGAACGGCAGCAGTTACGCGCCACGGTGCGGGCGTTCGTCGAACGCGAGGTGCTCCCGCACGCCGACGAGTGGGAGCGCACCGGGGAGCTGCCCCGCGCCCTGCACCGTGCGGCCGCCGACGCCGGGCTGCTGGGCGTCGCGTTCCCGGAGTCGGTCGGCGGGGGCGGCGGCGACAGCGCCGACGCGGTGACCATCTGCGAGGAACTGCACTACGCCGGGGCGCCGGGCGGGGTGTACGCGTCGCTGTTCACCTGCGAGATCGCGGTGCCGCACATGGTCGCCTCCGGCGACGAGCACCTGATCGACACCTATGTGCGGCCGACGCTGCGCGGCGAGAAGATCGGCAGCCTCGCCATCACCGAACCCGGCGGCGGCTCCGACGTCGGGCATCTGTGCACCCGCGCCGTCAAAGACGGGGACGACTTCATCGTCAACGGCGCCAAGACCTACATCACCTCCGGGGTGCGCGCCGACTACGTCGTCACCGCGGTGCGCACCGGCGGACCGGGCGCAGCGGGGGTCTCGCTGCTCGTCGTCGACAAGGGCACACCCGGATTCGAGGTGACCCGCAGGCTGGACAAGATGGGCTGGCGGTCCTCGGACACCGCCGAACTGTCCTACACCGACGTGCGGGTGCCGGCACGTAACCTCGTCGGCGCCGAGAACAGCGGTTTCGCGCAGATCGCCGCGGCGTTCGTCGCCGAGCGCGTGGGCCTGGCCGCCCAGGCCTACGCCAGCGCACAGCGCTGCCTCGACCTCACCGTCGAATGGTGCCGTAACCGCCAGACTTTCGGCAGGCCGCTGATCTCGCGCCAGCAGGTGCAGAACACGCTGGCCGAGATGGCCCGCCGCATCGACGTGGCGCGGGTGTACACCCGGCACGTGGTGCAACGGCAACTCGCAGGCGAGACGAACCTGATCGCCGAGGTGTGTTTCGCCAAGAACACCGCGGTTCAGGCGGGCGAATGGGTGGCCCATCAGGCGGTGCAACTGTTCGGCGGGCTGGGCTACATGACCGAATCCGAGGTGGAACGCCAGTACCGGGATATGCGGATCCTCGGAATCGGCGGCGGCACAACCGAAATACTGACCTCACTGGCAGCCAAGACGCTGGGATTCCAATCATGACGACACTGCGATCGACCCTGGACCCGAAGTCGCCCGCGTACGCCGAGGCGGCCGAGGCGATGGCGGCGAAACTGGCTGAGCTGGACGCCGAACACGCCAAGGCACTGGCCGGCGGCGGTGAGAAGTACGTGGCCCGCCACCACGCGCGCGGCAAGCTGACCGCCCGCGAGCGCATCGAGCTCCTGCTGGACCCGGACTCGCCGTTTCTGGAGCTGAGCCCGCTGGCGGCGTGGGGCAGCGAGTTCACCGTCGGCGCCAGCGTGGTGACCGGGATCGGCGCGGTCGAGGGTGTCGAGTGCATGCTGGTGGCCAACGATCCGACGGTCAAGGGCGGCACCAGCAACCCGTGGACGCTGAAGAAGGTGTTGCGCGCCAACCAGATCGCGCTGGAGAACCGGTTACCGGTGATCTCGCTGGTGGAGTCCGGCGGCGCCGATCTGCCCACACAGAAGGAGATCTTCATCCCCGGCGGGCGGATGTTCCGCGATCTGACCCGGCTGTCGGCGGCGGGTATCCCCACCATCGCGCTGGTGTTCGGCAACTCCACCGCGGGCGGCGCGTACATCCCCGGCATGTCCGACCACGTGGTGATGATCAAGGAACGCTCGAAGGTGTTCCTGGCCGGGCCGCCGCTGGTGAAGATGGCCACCGGCGAGGAGTCCGACGACGAGGCCCTCGGCGGCGCCGAGATGCACGCCCGCACTTCGGGTCTGGCCGACTACTTCGCCGTCGACGAGCACGACGCGATCCGCATCGGGCGGCGCATCGTGGCCCGGCTGAACTGGCGCAAGCGGGGCCCGGCACCGGGACCGGTGCGCGAACCGCTGTTCGACGCCGAGGAACTGCTCGGCGTCGTCCCACCCGATCTGCGGGTCCCGTTCGACCCGCGTGAGGTGATCGCCCGTGTCGTCGACGGTTCGGAGTTCGACGAGTTCAAACCGCTGTACGGGTCGTCGCTGGTGACCGGCTGGGCCACGCTGCACGGCTACCCGGTCGGCATCCTGGCCAACGCCCGCGGTGTGCTGTTCAGCGAGGAGTCGCAGAAGGCCGCCCAGTTCATCCAGCTGGCCAACCGCGCCGACACGCCACTGCTGTTCCTGCACAACACGACCGGGTACATGGTCGGCCGCCGGTACGAGGAGGGCGGCATGGTCAAGCACGGCTCGATGATGATCAACGCCGTCTCGAACTCGACGGTTCCGCACATCTCGCTGCTGATCGGCGCCTCCTACGGTGCCGGGCACTACGGAATGTGCGGGCGCGCCTACGATCCGCGGTTCCTGTTCGCCTGGCCCAGCGCCAAGTCCGCGGTGATGGGCGGCGCCCAGCTGGCCGGGGTGCTGTCGATCGTCAGCAGGGCCGCCGCCGAGGCCCGCGGGCAGGCCTTCGACGAGGAGGCCGACACCGCGCTGCGGGCGGCCGTGGAGGCGCAGATCGAGGCGGAGTCGCTGCCGATGTTCCTGTCCGGGCGGCTCTACGACGACGGCGTCATCGACCCCCGCGACACCCGCACCGTCCTCGGAATGTGCCTGTCCGCCATCGCGAACGGCCCGATTGAGGGGACGTCGAACTTCGGCGTCTTCCGGATGTGAGGCAGCAGATGATCAGCACACTTCTGGTGGCCAACCGCGGAGAGATCGCCCGCCGGATCTTCAGCACCTGCCGCCGCCTCGGCATCGGCACCGTCGCCGTCTACACCGATCCCGACGCCGACTCGCCGCACGTGGCCGAGGCCGACGCCGCGGTGCGACTGGACGGCACCCGCGGCTATCTCGACACCGCCCAGCTGATCGCCGCCGCGCGGACCGCAGGCGCCGACGCCGTCCATCCCGGTTACGGATTCCTCTCGGAGAAACCAGATTTCGCGGCGGCGGTGATCGACGCGGGGCTGACGTGGGTGGGTCCGCCGGTGGCGGCGGTGGCCGCCATGGGCTCCAAGATCGAGGCCAAGAAACTCATGGCCGCGGCGGGGGTGCCGGTGCTCGACGAGCTCGACCCGGCCGGCGTGACCGAGGCACAGCTGCCGGTGCTGATCAAGGCGTCGGCGGGCGGCGGTGGGCGCGGCATGCGGGTGGTCGACGAACTGTCCCAACTGCCTGCGCAGGTGGAGGCGGCCCGGCGGGAGGCGCAGTCGGCGTTCGGCGACCCGACCGTGTTCTGCGAGCGCTACCTCGCCGCCGGCCACCACGTCGAGGTGCAGGTGCTCGCCGACGGGCACGGCACCGTCTGGGCCGTCGGCGAACGCGAATGCTCGATCCAGCGCCGCCACCAGAAGATCATCGAGGAGGCACCCTCCCCACTCGTCGAGCGCATCCCGGGCATGCGCGAGCGGCTGTTCGCCGCGGCCCGCCAGGCCGCCACCGCGATCGGCTACACCGGCGCGGGCACCGTGGAGTTCATGGCCGACGCGTCCGGCGACTTCTTCTTCCTGGAGATGAACACTCGGCTGCAGGTGGAGCACCCGGTGACCGAACAGACCACCGGGCTCGACCTGGTCGAACTGCAGCTGCTGATCGCCGACGGCGGCCGCCTCGACCCTGAACCCCCTGCGCCGCAGGGCTGTTCGATCGAGGCGCGGCTCTACGCGGAGGATCCGGCACGGGGGTGGCAGCCGCAGCCCGGCACCGTGCACCGCTTCGAGGTCCCGCCGACGGTGCGGGTGGACTCGGGGGTGGTGGACGGTTCACAGGTCTCGGTCTTCTACGACCCGATGATCGCGAAGGTCATCTCGACCGCGCCGACCCGGCGCCGCGCGGCGGCCGTGCTCGCCGACGCCCTGGCCCGGGCCCGCCTGCACGGCGTGCGCACCAACCGCGACCTGCTGGTCAACGTGTTGCGTCATCCCGCGTTTCTCGACGGCGCCACCGACACCGCGTTCTTCGACACCCACGGGCTGTCCGGCCTGGCCGCTGCCCTGGCCGGCCCGGACGCCGTCACGCTGTCCGCGGTGGCGGCCGCACTCGCCGACGCCGCGCAGAATCGCCGCGACGCAACGGTGTTCGCGGCCGTACCGAGCGGGTGGCGCAACGTCGCCTCCGGTTATCAGGTCAAGCGGTACACCGCCGACGACGGCACCGAGCACACGGTGCGCTACCGGTTCGGCCGCACCGGAGTGCAGTTGCCCGACCACGAGACCGTCGCCCTGCGCTCGGCGCGGCCCGAGAGGGTGGTGCTGACGGTGGCCGGGGTGGACCGCGGGTTCGACGTCGCCCGCTACACCAACGACGGGCAGGAGGAGATCTTCGTCGACTCCCCACTCGGCCCGGTGCATCTGAGCGCGGTGCCCCGCTTCCCCGACCCGACCACCGCCGTCGCCGCCGGATCGCTGCTGGCCCCGATGCCGGGTTCGGTGCTGCGGGTCGGCGCCAACGTCGGCGACACCGTCCGGGCCGGGCAGCCGCTGCTGTGGCTGGAGGCGATGAAGATGGAGCACACCGTCACCGCCCCGGCCGACGGGGTGCTCACCGAACTCAACGTCGAACCCGGCCAGCAGGTCGACGTCGGCACGATCCTCGCCCGGGTCGAAGCGGAGCCCCCGGAGAAAGGAGAGCGATGACTGGTTTCATCGAGACCGCCGAACAGCAGGCACTGCGCCAGGCGGTCGCCGCGATGGCCGCCAACTACGGCCAGGACTACTACCTGGACAAGGCGCGCGCCGGCCAGCACACCAACGAATTGTGGTCGGAGGCCGGGAAACTCGGCTTCATCGGGGTGAACCTGCCCGAGGAGTACGGCGGCGGCGGTGCGGGCATGTACGAACTGTCGCTGGTGCTGGAGGAGCTGTCGGCAGCGGGCTGCCCGCTGCTGATGATGGTGGTATCACCGGCCATCAACGGCACGATCATCTCCCGGTTCGGCACCGAGGAGCAGAAGCGGCGCTGGCTGCCCGGGATCGCCGACGGCTCGATCACGATGGCGTTCGCGATCACCGAACCCGACGCCGGATCCAACAGCCACCGCATCACCACCACCGCGCGCCGCGACGGCGGCGACTGGATCCTGTCCGGGCAGAAGGTGTTCATCTCCGGGATCGACCAGGCGCAGGCGGTGCTGGTGGTCGGGCGCACAGAAGACCACAGAACCGGGAACCTCAAGCCGGCGCTGTTCATCGTGCCGACCGACACCAAGGGCCTGTCCTGGACCAGGATCGAAATGGAACTGTGCATGCCGGAGAGCCAGTTCCAGGTGTTCCTCGACGAGGTGCGGCTGCCCGCCGACGCGCTGGTCGGTTCCGAGGACGCCGCGATCGCGCAGCTGTTCGCCGGGCTCAACCCGGAGCGGATCATGGGTGCGGCCAGCGCCGTGGGCATGGGCCGCTTCGCGATCGCCAAGGCGGTCGACTATGTCAAGACGCGCCAGGTCTGGAAGACGCCGATCGGCTCGCACCAGGGTTTGTCACACCCGTTGGCGCAGAACCACATCGAGATCGAGTTGGCGAAGCTGATGATGCAGAAGGCGGCGACGCTGTACGACGCCGGAGACGACGCCGGTGCCGCGGAGGCGGCGAACATGGCCAAGTACGCCGCGGGTGAGGCGTCGGTGCGGGCGGTGGACCAGGCGGTGCAGTCACTCGGCGGCAACGGGTTGACCCGGGAGTACGGGATCGCCGCCGCGGTCACCGCGTCCAAGCTCGCCCGCATCGCCCCGGTGAGCCGGGAGATGATCCTCAACTTCGTGGCGCAGACGTCGCTCGGCCTGCCCCGCTCGTACTGAACGGACACCCACCGATGGACGAACTCGTCAGATACGCGGTCGAGGGCCCGGTCGCCCGCCTCACCCTCGACTCCCCGCACAACCGCAACGCGCTGTCGACGGCGCTGGTGGAACAGTTGCATCAGCGGTTCACCGAGGCCGCGGGGAACCCCGCGGTGCGGGTCGTCGTGCTCGGCCACACCGGCTCGACGTTCTGCGCGGGCGCCGACCTGGCCGAGGCCGCCGGCCGGGACCCGGGTGAACTCGCCGTCGACCGGGCGCGGGAGATGACGCGGTTGCTGCGCCGCATCCTGGAGTTGCCGCTGCCGGTGATCGGCGCGATCGACGGGCACGTGCGGGCCGGTGGCCTGGGGCTGGTCGGCGCGTGCGACATCGTGGTCGCCGGGCCGACGAGCACGTTCGCCCTCACCGAGGCCCGGATCGGGGTGGCGCCGTCGATCATTTCGCTGACCCTGCTGCCGAAGATGACCGCGCGGGCCGCGGGCCGTTACTTCGTCACCGGTGAGAGGTTCGGCGCCGCCGAGGCCGCCGCGTGCGGGCTGATCACGCTGGCCGCCGACGATGTCGCGGCCGCCGTCGCCGAGTTGGCCGCCGCGATCGGTGCGGGCTCCCCGCAGGGTCTGGCGACGTCGAAGGCGTTAACCACCGCGCCGATTCTGGAGAGTTTCGACCGCCACGCCGAGAGCCTGACCCGGCAGTCCGCCGAGCTGTTCGTCTCCGAGGAAGCCCGCGAAGGGATGCTGGCCTTCTTAGAGAAACGCCCGCCCCGATGGCGCGCCTGAACCGTCGAAAAGTTTGCTGCGAGAGATCCTGGACACCCGCGACGGCCCCACTCGACCTCCGTCGCCGCCCCGCCCGATCCGCTCCGGACCGGCTCCTCCCTCGGCGCATCTAGACCCGGAGCCACACCTTCGGCCTGCACATAAGCGACCCGACCGTCGGGTGCGTCACATTATTACATTTACGTTAATAAAGTCACGTTTTCAACTGCCGGACGCCCGCGATTCTGCGTTAAGCTGATTGCATAGAAGGCGACGATCGTTCGCTGAATTTACAAAGGATCAATGATGAAGCGTGCTCTGCTTGCAGGCGTCGCCGGCGTCGTCGGGGCGCTCGGTGCAACCGGACTGACCCTCGCTGCGCCCGCCTCGGCCGAGGCCGACTGCTCGCCGGCGATCACCTGCGTGGTGCGGGACCAGATCGGGACGTTCGTGGGTTCCATCGACCCCGTCGCGAACCTCGGGACGTTCGCCGCCTCCGTCGACCCGGTCGCAAACCTCGGGACGTTCGCGGACTCCGTCAACCCGGCCAACCAGCTCGATATCTTCATCAACGGCCGGATGGACAGCAAAGGCAATCGCAGCGGGCTGGGCATCAAGGATCAGCTGAACACGTTCAAGAACAGCGTCGGCAACTTCCTGAGCGGCCCGCGGCTGCCCTGAACCCGGATTCGGCTGCGGGGCGCGGACAGCGCCCCGCGATTGCCGATGCTTTGGTCAGCTAGCGGCTTCGCTCAGCATCCCAATGGCACAGTTTGGACAAGCATCTTGCATGTGCCGGGGTAAGTCGTAGGCTCGTAGTCGATGAGCACTCCAGCGTCGCGGAACGGTTCGACACGAGCGGCCGACACCGATCGAATTCAGGTGGCGCAGCTGCTCACTGACGCCGCCGCGCAGGGCCGGCTCCAGCTCGACGAGTACGAGCAGCGGTTGACCAAGGCGTATGCGGCCCAGACCTACGAGGAACTCGAGAAGCTGTCGGCCGATCTGCCCGGTGCCATCACCCGCAGCCGCAGCGGCGGCACTCTGCATCCGGCGCCCAAGACAGTGCTGCTGGCGATCATGAGCGGCTTCGAGCGCCGTGGCCGCTGGAACGTGCCGAAGCGGATGACGACTTTCGCGCTGTTCGGCGGCGGCGTGATCGACCTGCGCTACGCCGACTTCACCTCGCCGGAGGTGGACATCCGCGCGTACTCGATCTTCGGTGGCCAGACGATCCTGGTGCCGCCGGAGGTCAACGTCGACCTGCGCGGCATCGGCGTGATGGGCACCTTCGACCAGGCGGTGCAGGGCGAGGGGGTGCCGGGGGCGCCGCTGGTGCGCATCCGCGGTTTCTCGCTGGGCGGCAGCGTCGGCGTCAAACGCAAGAAGCGCAAGCCCAGCTAGCCCCTCTTGTCTAGCCCCGTTATCTAGTCCTGCGGCGGCGCGACCGCAGGTAGTCGCCGACCACCGCGGCACCCAGCCCGTCGAGGTCGGGCTCGACCACCCGTCCCTCCACCCGCCGGGCCACCTGGTCGATGAACCGGGCCAGGCCGGGATCGTTGCCCAGCCGGAAGATCGTGATCTGCGCGCCCAGCGCGGCCACCTCGTCGAGGCCCTTGACGGTGTGCGCGATGGTGCGCGGGTGCGGCGGATAGTCGAAGAACACCGCCGGCGACTGAGCCCCCGAATCGGATCGCGCACCCCCCTCGTCGGCCGCGTAGTGCTCCAGGTGCGCGGTCGGCTCCCCGTCGGTGACGATCAGGACCACCGGCTGCGCGTTGGGGTGACGACGCAGGTGCCGCGCCGCCAGGGCGAGCGCATGGTGCAGATTGGTACCCTGTTCGTAGACGCCCTCCAGCCCGGTCAGCTCGGCCGCGGTGACCGTGCGGGCGTAGCGGCCGAACGCGATGATCTGCAACGCATCCGACCGAAACCGGGTGCTGATGAGATGGTTGAGCGCCAGCGCCGTGCGCTTCATCGGCAGCCAGCGGCCCTCCATCACCATCGAGAACGAGGTGTCCACCAGCAGCGCCACCGCGGCCTGGGTGCGGGTCTCGGTCTCGGAGATCTCGACGTCCTCGACGCTGAACCGGATCGGCCGCTCGGCCACCCCGGTGCCGGCCTGCCGCAGCACCGCGTTGGTCAGGGTACGGGTGACATTCCACGGTTCGGTGTCGCCGAACGCCCACGGCCGGGTGGCGCCGGTCAGCTCGCCTGCCGCCCCCGCGCGCCGGGTGTCACGCTCCCCGTGTCGTCCCGAGAGTTGTTGTGCCACATCACGTAACGCGGTCTGGCCGAGTTGCCGCATGGCCTTGGGCGACAGCCGCCACTGGCCGTCGGAGCCGCGGTCGAGGAAACCCTGGTCCATCAGCGCGCGTTCCAACTCGGCCAGGGTGCGCGCGTCGACGGCGGCGTCGTCGCCGAGCTGGCGGGCCAGCATGTCGAGGTCGACGTCCTCCATCGTCGCCCCGGCGTAGCTCTGCGACAGCGCCTCGGCGAGCTGCTCGAGCTCGGCGATGTCGGCCAGCGCCTGCGCGCCCTCCCCCATACCGAGCGGGTCGTCGCCGGAGAACCGTTCCGAGCCGGTCCAGTCCTCCCCCGGCCGTGCCGCCTGCAGGTGCGCGTCCAGCCGGTTCAGCGCGTTCATCAGCGACGGGGACCCGAATGCCTGCTGCGCCAACGCATCCAGCTCCGCGCGCTGCTCAGCCGACAGGCTGTTGCGGAACCGCTGCGCGGCGGCGGCCCGCTTGGCCAGCGAGTCGAGCAGCTCCTCGACGTTGCGCGGGTTCTCCGGGAAGAACTCGCCGTGCTTGGCCATGAAGTTTTGAAAGTCTTCTGGGGAATCCTGTCCTCTTGAATGTTTGTCCAGCAGGTCGTTGAGGTCGTCGAGCATGTCGTTGACGCGCTGACGGTCCTCATCGGTGGCGTTCTCCAGCGCCTGCTTCATCCCGGCGAACCGCTGGTCGAGCAGTTCGCGGCCGAGCAGATCCTTGATCTGCTCGTACTTCTGCCGCGCCTCCGCCGAGCGCCAGTCGTAGTCGGAGAGCTCCTGGACGGCCTTGGCGGGCGAGGTGGGCAGCGACTCGATGCGCATCTCGTTGAAGCGGGCGTCGTCGTCGAGCGCGCGGGCGAGTTCCTTGCGCTCGGCCAGCACGGCCTCGTCGAGCAGCTTCTTGATCTCGGCGAGGGTGCCGTCGAGATTGTTGCGCTGCAACAGTTCCCGACGCCGCCGGTTGGCCTCGGCGGCGAGCTGGTCGGCGCCGCGCATGTTCTTGGTGCCGCGCCGCAGCAGCTCCTGCAGGGCGCGCCGCGGCGAGCTGCCCTCCATGACGTCCTGGCCGATCTGCTCGAGCGCCTCGCGCAGATCGATCGGCGGTGCCAGCGGGTCGGGCCCGCCGGTGTAGCGCGAGTACCGCGAGGACCGCCCGCCCGGCCTAGCCATAGACGGTTTCGCCGCCTTCGGAGGACACCTTGTCGATGCGTTTGGCCAGATACAGCGCCTCCAGCGCCAGCTCCACCGCCGCGGCGCGCTGCCCGTCGGTCGTCGCCTGCAGCCGCTGCTGGATCTCGGCGATCGCGGGCACCTCCGGCACCGCGGCCAGCACGTCGCGCGCCGAGATCCGCTCACCGGTGGTCACCGCCGAACCGTTCTCGATCGCCACCACCAGCGGCCCGACGTCGATGCCGCCGAGCAACCGCTGCGCGGTGTCGGCGGTGGCGCGGCGCAGCAGGTGCTCCAGCACGGCCTGCTCGCGGCCCTCCTCGCCGGTCTCGAACTCGAGCTTGCCGCGCAGCACGTCGACGACGGTGCCCAGGTCCACCACGCGGGCCACCGGGTCCTCCTCACCGAGGATGGTCGAACGGTGCCGGGCCGCGGCGGCGACGGTCTCGGCGGCGGCGATCGCGAACCGCGCCGACACACCCGAACGCTGGTCGATCGAGCGGGACTCGCGCAGATAGCGGGTGAACCGGGCCAGCACGTGCAGCAGGTACTCGGGCACCTCGGCGGCCAGGTGCGCCTCCTGCTTGATGACCGCGACCTCTGCCTCCAGCTCGTACGGGTAGTGGGTGCGGATCTCCGCGCCGAACCGGTCCTTGAGCGGGGTGATGATCCGGCCGCGGTTGGTGTAGTCCTCGGGGTTGGCGCTGGCGACGACGAACACGTCCAGCGGCAGCCGCAGCGTGTAGCCGCGCACCTGGATGTCGCGCTCCTCCATCACGTTGAGCATCGCGACCTGGATGCGCTCGGCGAGGTCGGGCAGCTCGTTGATGGCGACGATGCCGCGGTGCGCCCGCGGGATCAGGCCGTAGGCGATGGTCTCCGGGTCGCCGAGGCTGCGACCCTCGGCCACCTTGACCGGGTCGATGTCGCCGACCAGGTCGGCGACGCTGGTGTCGGGGGTGGCCAGCTTCTCGGTGTAGCGCTCGCTGCGGTGTTTCCAGGCCACCGGCAGGTCGTCGCCGGAGTCGGCGGCGCGACGAATCGACTCGGGGGTGATCGGGCTGTAGGGATGCTCGCCGAGCTCGGAGCCGGCGATCACCGGGGTCCACTCGTCGAGCAGGTTGACCAGCGCGCGCAGCAACCGCGTCTTGCCCTGGCCGCGCTCACCGAGCAGCACCACGTCGTGCCCGGCGATCAGCGCACGCTCGAGCTGCGGGAGCACGGTGTTCTCGAACCCGAAGATGCCGGGCCACGGGTCAACGCCCTGGGCCAGCGCGGCGAGCAGGTTCTCCCGGATTTCCTCCTTGACGCCGCGCTCACGGTGGCCGGACGCCTTCAACTCGCCGACGGTGCGAGGTAGATCTTGCGGTTGGGTCACCACTCCAAGTTACGCAACTGCGCCGACGTGTGGCGGCCGAGTGTGGGCTTAATGCACGCCTGAGGCGCCGAACGCGTGCGGGTAACCCACGTTCGGCGCGGAGAGGTCAGTGCGCGAAGTGGCGGGCGCCGGTGAGGTACAGCGTGATGCCCGCCTTGGCGGCGGCCGCCGTGACCTCCTCGTCGCGCACCGATCCGCCCGGATGCACGACGGCCTTCACCCCGGCCTCGATGAGCACCTCCAGCCCGTCGGGGAACGGGAAGAACGCATCGGAGGCGGCGACGGCGCCGCGCACCCGGTCACCGGCGCGCTGCACGGCCAGCCGGGCGGCGTCGACGCGGTTGACCTGGCCCATGCCGACGCCGACGGTGGCGCCGTCGGCGGCCACCACGATCGCGTTGGACTTCACCGCGCGGCAGGCCCGCCACGCGAACTTCAGGTCCGCCAGCGTCGCCGGGTCGGCGGGTTCGCCGGTGGCCAGCGTCCAGTTGGCCGGGTCGTCGCCGGGGGCGGTGAACTCGTCGCGCTGCTGCACCAGCAGGCCGCCGCTGACCTGGCGGAACTCGGTGCCGCCGACCGCGGGCTCGGAGGCCACCAGCACCCGGATGTTCTTCTTGCGGCTCAGCACCTCCACCGCGCCGGGCTCGTAGGCCGGCGCGACGATCACCTCGGTGAAGATGTCGGCGACGGTCTCGGCCATCTCCACGCTGACGGTGGTGTTCGCCGCGATCACCCCGCCGAACGCCGACAGCGGGTCGCAGGCGTGGGCCTTGCGGTGCGCGTCGGCCACCGAGGTCGACGAGATCGCGATGCCGCACGGGTTGGCGTGCTTGATGATCGCCACGCAGATGTCCTCGTGGTCGAACGCGGCCCGCCAGGCGGCGTCGGCGTCGGTGTAGTTGTTGTAGGACATCTCCTTGCCGTGCAGCTGCTCGGCCTGCGCCAGGCCCGGCCACTCGGCGTCGTTGCGGTACAGCGCGGCCTGCTGGTGCGGGTTCTCGCCGTAGCGCAGCACGGCGGTGCGCTTCCAGGTGGCGCCCACCCACTGCGGCAGCGCCGCGGGCGCGTCCTCCTCGGGCGCCAGCGTCGATCCCATCCAGGTGGCGACGGCCACGTCGTACTCGGCGGTGTGCCGGAACGCCAGCGACGCCAGCCGCTTGCGCTCCTCGAGCGTGAACCCGCCGGAGCGCACCGCGGCGAGCACCCCGTCGTAACCCAGCGGGTCGACGACGACGGCGACGGTGGCGTGGTTCTTGGCGGCGGCGCGCACCATGGCCGGGCCGCCGATGTCGATCTGCTCGACGCACTCGTCCTCGCTGGCCCCGGAGGCGACGGTCTCGCTGAACGGGTAGAGGTTCACCACCAGCAGGTCGAACGGCGCGATGTCGTGGGCCTGCAGCGCCTTGACGTGCGCGGGGTTGCGGGAGTCGGCGAGCAGGCCGCCGTGGATGCGCGGGTGCAGCGTCTTGACCCGGCCGTCGAGGATCTCCGGGAAGCCGGTGACGAACTCCACCGGGGTGACCGGGATGCCTTTGTCGGCAATGGTTTTCGCGGTCGACCCGGTCGAGACGATCTCGACGCCGGCGTCGTGCAGGCCGCGGGCCAGCTCGATCAGGTTGGTCTTGTCATACACGCTGATCAGGGCGCGCTGGATTGACCGTTTCGCACTCATCCTATGGTCGCCTTTCGTCCGCTCCAGGTCACGCCGCGGGTCGCCACCGCGGCCAGTACGTCGACCAACAGTCGCCGCTCGACGACCTTGATCCGCTCGTGCAGGGCGGCCTCGTCGTCATCGTCGAGCACCGGCACCGCCTCCTGGGCCAGCAGCGGCCCGGTGTCGGTTCCGGCGTCCACCAGGTGCACGCTGCACCCGGTCACCTTCACGCCGTAGGCCAGGGCGTCCGGCACCGCGTGGGCGCCCGGGAATGCGGGCAGCAGCGCCGGGTGGGTGTTGATGATCCGGCCCAGGTATCGGGAAAGGAAGTGCGGGCCAAGGATCTTCATGAATCCGGCGGAGACGATCAGGTCCGGCTCGTAGGCGGCGGTGGCCTCGGTCAGCGCGGCGTCCCAGGCGTCGCGGTCCGGGTAGTCCCGCAGCCGCACGGTGTAGGACGGCACACCCGCGGCGGCCGCGATCTCGACGGCCGGGCAGTCCCGGTCGACCCCGACGGCGACGATGGTCGCCGGGTAGTCGCCGCCGGTGGCCTCCAGCAGCGAACGCAGCAGCGAACCCGTGCCGGAGGCCAGCACCACGACCCGTGCCGGCACCTTCGGCGGGACACGGAGAGGTTGCTGCACGCCTGGCAGCCTAGTGGGTGCCGGGCGGGCGGTCGTCGTCCGCCATGAAGTGATCCTCGGGATCGTCCAGCGGATCCGGCTCCGGCGTGACGAGCGTCTCAGCCTCGGGTTCGGCCCCAGGCTCGGGCTCGGGTTCTGGCTCTGGCTCTGGTTCTGGCTCTGGTTCTGGCTCTGGCCCCGGGTCGGCCTCCGGGGCGACCTCTGGGGCGACGACGACGGGTTCGGGCGCGGTGTCCGGTTCCGGTTCCGGTTCGGGTTCGCGGACCGGCTTGGGTTTGCGCGGTCCGCGGGTGATGCCCCCGGCCATCGCGACGGTCAGCGCGCCGATCCCGGCGAACCACAGGAACACCGCAGGCCCGAAGGTGGCCTGGTCGACACCGACGTCGCCGAAGTTGCCGAGCCGCCCGCCGCCGGCGTGGCCGAGCACCGCCATCGTCACCGCGGCCAGCGCGGCAGCCGTCACGGTCTTGGCCATCGCCGGCCCGACCGGCAGCGGCCGTCGCGCACACTGCTGGCCCACCGCCACCGCGGAGGCCGCCCCAATGATGAGCAGCGCCACCCACACCGGGCCCAGCGGCGGCGTCGGCGCGGCGGCCAGCACCGGCACCGCCGGGATGTCGCCGCCGAACACGGTGAACGCGCTGAACGCGGCGGTGCCGACGTGGGCACTGGAGCCGACCGCGACGGCGGCCGCGCCGACCAGCACGTTGGGGATGTACAGCATCGACAGCAGGGTGAGGCTGAACTGGCCGAACACCGAGTCGGTGATGCCGTAGAGGTCGTTCATCGTCGCCCAGTGCAGGACCATCGACCCGGCGGTCACCACCCCGGACAGGCCGATCAGCGCCAGCACACCGGCGACCGCGGCGCGCACCGCGTCGGGCAGCCAGCCGGGCAGCCGGGCGGCGGCCACCACCCGCGGGCCGACGCGGGAGCCGACACCGATCACGGCGCCGACCGCGTGCACGGCCAGCACCGCGCCGAACGCGGGCAGCGCGTGCGGGGTCTGCAGCTGGGTGAGCACCGAGGCGGCGTCGTGGATGACGGCCAGCGAGAGCGCGGCGACCAGCAGCGGGCCGCCCACCGCGGACGCCATCACCCACCGGATCACGAACCAGGACCCCTGCGGGGACGTCGCCGCCGCAGTCGTGCGCGCGGTGCCCCACACCATCGCCAGCGTCGGCAGCAGCGGCATCACCCCGAGTTCGGCACCGCCGATCGACACCGGCACCAGGTGCACGCCCAGCCACATGCTGGCGATGGCACCGGCGGCGCCGGTCATGTCGCTGTTGACGATCAGCAGCTGCAGCAGCACGACGGCCGCGATGACGACCAGCGCCACCAGCGACGGCCCGAACGCCACCCGGAGCAGCTCACGCGCCTGGCGTGCGCCGACTGGCCGTTGATCCACTGGTTGGGCCGCTCCTCGCAGACGCTCGCGCACACGTCCGTCCCGCATTGCGCGGCTCAGACTAGGACGCGGCTCAGACTATGTCGCGGCACAGACTATGACGAAGACTGCCCCGACTGCGAGGAAGACGAGCCCTGTGCCGGAACCTGCGTCGTCGGCGCCGAGCTCGAGGGCGACGAGCCTGACGGGGCTGAACCCGGTGCCGAACCCGAGGGCGGCTGGCCGTAGGCCGGGAAGCCGGTCGGCGGGGTGGGCGGTCCGGACTGCTGACCCTGCTGGCCGGGCTGCCCCTGCTGACCGGGCTGGGCGCCCTGCTGCTGCGGCGCGAAACCGCCGGTCGCCGGGCCGCCCGGGTAGCCGCCGTAGCCGTAGCCGGGCCGCTGCTGCGGACCGGGCACCTGGTGCTGGCCGGGGCCCTGCGGCTGGCCGTAGTACGGGCCGGGAGCGCCGTACTGCGGGCCGTAGGGCTGCTGCTCGTAGCGGGGCCGGGGCGCCGGCGGCGTGATGACGCCGGACTCGAACAGCAGCGCCGCCACCGCGCAGATCGCCTGGAACAGCGAGAACGCGATGATCAGGTAGAGCCCGATGTCGATGGCCGCGCCGGTGGGCTTGTTGATCACCTCGGCGATGACGAACAGGAACGCCCCGACCGCCAGCACGGTGTACACGGCGGTCGAGATGGTCTGCCGCGGCAGCAGGCTGGCGCCGGCGAGCAGACCCGCCAGCAGCGACGTCAGCACCGCCAGCACCAGCCCGAACGAGCTGCCGCTGATGCTGCCGAGCCCCGGGAAGTCCGACGCCTCGAGCGTGAACAGCGGGAAGAAACTCGACAGGTACACGGCGATGCCGAGTGCCGCCACCACCGCCGCCAGGTACAGCGGCAGCCTGACCAGGGCGTCGCCGGCCGGTTGCGGGCTCTGCGCGGCGAACGGGTTCGTCTGCGCCTGCTGTGCGGACGGGTACCCGGGACTACCGGATGGTCCTGAGGGGTAGTTCCCCGAGGGATAGGTCATGGCCTCTCCTGTGCTTGGGCGGGCTTCGAAAACCCACGCTAGCGCACGTCCGCTCAGGCCGAGACCAGCACGGGCTCGCCGACCGAACCCTGTTCGGACTCCTCGATTTCGCGGACCAGGGGCAGCACGTTGGCGCCGAAGTACTCGATCTCCTCCTGGAAGTGCAGGAAGCCGCCGAGGATCAGATCGACGCCGCGTTTGCGGTAGGCCGCGATACGTTCGGCGATCTGTTCGGGCGTGCCGATCAGCTGGGTGCGGAAGCCGTCGTTGTACTGGACCAGATCCTCGAACGTGGAATCGGCCCACATGCCCTTCTTGTCGTGGGTGGAGTTGCCGGCCTGCTGGACGGCGTCGCGGAACCCCTCCACCGCGGGGCGGTTGGCCTTCTCGATGATCTCCCGCAGCACGTCGCGCGCTTCTTTTTCGGTGTCGCGGGCGATGATGAACCCGTTGAGGCCGAACTTGACCTCGCGGCCGACGGTGCGGGCGTGGTCGCGCACGTCGACGATCTGCTCGGTGACCCCGTCGAAGTCCTTGCCGTTGGAGAAGTACCAGTCGGCGTACAGACCGCCGTTGCGGCGCGCCGCGGTGGAGTTGCCGCCCTGGAACAGCTCGGGGTGCGGACGGTCCGGGGTGCGGATCGGCTTGGGCTTCAGCGTGAAGTCGTGGATGCGGTAGAAGTCGCCGCGGAAGTCGACGTCGTCCTCGGTCCAGATCTTGCGCAGGACCTGCAGGAACTCCGCGCTGCGGCGGTAGCGCTCGTCGTGCTCGAGCCACGGCTCGCCGAGGTGGATGAACTCGTCCTTGAACCAGCCGCTGACCACGTTGACCGCGAAGCGCCCGTTGGACAGGTGGTCGACGGTGGCGCCCAGCTTGGCCAGCACGCCCGGCTGCCACAGCCCCGGATGCACCGCGGCGATCACCTTCAGCCGCTGGGTGGCCAGCAACAGCGCCAGGCTGAAGCTGGTCGACTCGTGCTGGTACTCGGCGCCGTAGCTGGCCTCGTAGCGCACCTGGCTCAGCGCGTACTCGAAGCCGTTGTTCTCGGCGGTCTGCGCGAGCTTGACGTTGTAGTCGTAGCCCCAGTCGGTGCGTTGCTCGATGTCGCTGGTGACCAGGCCGCCGCTGACGTTGGGCACCCAGTAGGCGAACTTGATGTGGTCGGCTATGCGTTCGGTGGTCATGGTGTGCCATCACAGCGGGCACCCGGCCGGAGGTCATCGGTATGAATCGTGGTGAAGGAAAGTCATCCTTGCCCGCCAGACTGAAACACGTTCTAATTTCCGCATGGATTACGGGCTCGTTCTGTTCACCAGTGACCGCGGCATCACCCCGGCGGCGGCCGCCAAGCTCGCCGACGACCACGGGTTCTCCACGTTCTACGTGCCCGAGCACACCCACATCCCGGTCAAGCGGCAGGCCGCGCACCCCACCACCGGTGACGAGACACTGCCCGACGACCGCTACATGCGCACGCTGGATCCGTGGGTCAGCCTCGGCACCGCGGCGGCGGTGACGTCGCGGGTGCGGTTGTCAACAGCGGTCGCGCTGCCCGTCGAGCACGACCCGATCTCGCTGGCCAAGCAGATCGCGACACTGGACCACCTGTCCGGCGGCCGGGTGCAGCTCGGGGTGGGCTTCGGCTGGAACACCGACGAGCTCGAGGACCACAAAGTGCCGCCGGGCCGCAGGCGCACCATGCTGCGCGAGTACCTGGAGGCGATGCGCGCGCTGTGGACGCAGGAGGAGGCGTCCTACGACGGCGAGTTCGTCAGCTTCGGCCCGAGCTGGGCGTGGCCCAAGCCGGTGCAGCCGCACATCCCGGTGCTGGTCGGCGCCGCCGGTAACGAGAAGAACTTCAAGTGGATCGCGCGGTCGGCCGACGGCTGGATCACCACGCCGCGGGACTTCGTCATCGACGAACCGGTCAAGCTGCTGCAGGACATCTGGGCCTCGGCAGGCCGCGAGGGCGCCCCGAAGATCGTGGCGCTGGACTTCAAGCCCGATCCCGAGAAGCTGGCCCACTGGGCCGAAATCGGGGTCACCGAGGTGCTTTTCGGGCTGCCGGACAAGTCGGCCGACGAGGTCGCGGCGTACGTGGAGCGGCTGGCGGGCAAGCTCAGCGCGCTGGCCTGATCACGCCAGCGCGGCCTGGTTGACCTTGCCGTCGGTACGGAGGGTGATCGCCGCGCCCAGCGGGTCCCCCTCGGTCATCAGCGTGAGCAGCTCGTCGTCGGTGGTGATCGCCATGAACCGCGACCCGTCGGCGTCGAGCCTGCCGATGATGATGCCGGTCCGCGTCGGCCAGTCGTAGCGCACCGTGTAGGTCTCGATGACGCCGGTGCCCCCCTGCGGGTATTCGGTGACGGGCACGGTGGGCAGCGCGGCGATCTCGGCGTCGAGTTGTGCGCTGCGGTCGGTGCGCCACTCGACGGGTGTGGTGGAGTAGATGCCGACCGAGTACTTGCTCATGGTGCCACCGTTGGCCCCGACGAAGCCGAATTGCCCTGGGCGGTCCCGTAATTGGGTTACGGTCTCGGCGATCGCGTGCAGCGAGTAGCTGTTGCCTGGACCGCCGAAGTAGGGCAGACCGCCGGTGACGGTGAGGCCGCGCGGATCGTCGGCGGTCAGGCCTAGTTCCTCGCACACCACGAACACCGGGAACGGGAAGCAGCTGTAGAGGTCGAAGGTGGCGACGTCGTCGACGCCGATTCCAGCCACCCGCAACGCTTCTCGCGCGGCATGGGCCGCCGCGGGGCTGACACTGAGGTCGGCGCGCGCCAGCAGATCCTGCTCGGTCAGGTCGGCGTGGCCGTGCAGGTACACCCAGTTGCCTTCAGGCACACCGAGTTCGCGGGCGGCGGCCACGGAGGTGATGATGACGGCGGCGCCCTGGTTGACCTGGTCGCGGGCCACCAGCAGCCGCGGGTAGGGGTCGCAGATCATCCGGTTGTCGTCGGTGACCGTGATGATCTCCTCGACGGAGCGCTCCACCGGTGACGACGAATACGGGTTCTTCGCAGCGACTTTCGACATCGGGGCGAACAACTCAGCCATCTGGCGGCGGTAGTCGGCGACGCTGAGGCCGAGCCGGGCGCGGCGGGCGTTGTCGAGCAGGCCGTACTGCACCGTCGCGCCGATGAGGCCGTGGTTGACGGTGTATCCGCTGAAGTACTTCTCGATCTGCGAGCCGCGGTCCTCGAGTTGACCCTCGACGTGTTCGGTGAAGTCGGGTTTGTCCTCCCGGTCGGCGTAGTAGCGCGCCGTCGAACCCGGTTCGGAGCCGATGATCATCGCGACGTCGATCTCGCCCGCGACGATCGCGTTGCCGGCCTCGGTGACCAGTTTCTGCGGACCCTGCCCGCCGACGGGTTCGAGGACGACGCGTGCCGGGTCGCCGCCGACGCGGCGCATCACCGACCGCGGATAGTTGTTCGACCTGCCCAGCGTCGCGGGCATCGGCCCGGAGATCTCGAACTGGCGCAGCGCGTAGACGGTCTGGATCGCGGCGGCGACGGCGGCCGGGTCGGCACCGGTGTCGGCCAGCGCGGCGCGCACGCCCTCGGTGGCCAGCTCGACGGCGGACATGCCGCGGTAGTCGGGATCGCCGATGCGCTCGGTGAACTGCCCGACGCCCACGATCACCGGGGTCCGGGGATCGACCATTACAGACCTCCTGGAAAGTGTTAATTCGTGAGGCTAACCGAATGCCCCCGGATACAGAAACTGCGGCCAGATCGCCGGTGGGCGATCTGGCCGCAGTCTTCGAAAAACCCCTACAGGCTCTGCAGGATCTCGCGAGCCAGGCGTGCGGTCTCCGACGGCGTCTTGCCGACCTTCACACCGGCGGCCTCCAGGGCCTCCTTCTTGGCCTGCGCGGTGCCCGACGACCCGGACACGATCGCGCCGGCGTGGCCCATCGTCTTGCCCTCGGGGGCGGTGAAGCCCGCGACGTAGCCGACGACCGGCTTGGTGACGTTGGCCTTGATGTAGTCGGCCGCGCGCTCCTCGGCGTCGCCACCGATCTCGCCGATCATCACGATGACCTTGGTCTCCGGGTCCTTCTCGAACGCCTCGATGGCGTCGATGTGGGTGGTGCCGATGACCGGGTCGCCGCCGATGCCGATGGCGGTCGAGAAGCCGAAGTCACGCAGCTCGTACATCATCTGGTAGGTCAGCGTGCCGGACTTCGACACCAGGCCGATCGGGCCCTTGCCGGTGATGTTGGCCGGGGTGATGCCGACCAGCGACTCACCCGGGGTGATGATGCCGGGGCAGTTGGGGCCGATGATCCGGGTCTTCTGCCCCTTCTCGACGTTGTAGGCCCACGCGTACGCGGTGTCCTGCACCGGGATGCCCTCGGTGATGACCACCAGCAGCGGGATCTCGGCGTCGATGGCCTCGATGATGGCGTCCTTGGCGAAGGCCGGCGGCACGAACGCGATCGACACGTCCGCACCGGTCTTCTCGATGGCCTCCTTGACGGTGCCGAACACCGGCAGCTCGACGTCGTTGCCGTCCTTGTCCTTATGCGCGACGGTGGTGCCCGCCTTGCGCGCGTTCACGCCGCCGACGACCTGGGTGCCGGCCTTGAGCATCAGCGCGGTGTGCTTGGTGCCCTCACCGCCGGTGATGCCCTGGACGATGACCTTGGAGTCCTTGTTCAGAAAGATCGACATAGCTGTGTATTTCCTCCAGGTCCGCTACTTGTTGGCCAGCTCGGCGGCCTTGTCGGCACCGGCGTCCATGGTCTCGGCCTGGATCACCAGCGGGTGGTTGGCCTCGGCGAGAATCCGGCGACCCTCCTCGACGTTGTTGCCGTCGAGCCGGACCACCAGCGGCTTGTTCGCCTCGTCGCCGAGGATCTGCAGCGCCTTGACGATGCCGTTGGCCACCGCGTCGCACGCGGTGATGCCGCCGAACACGTTGACGAACACGCTCTTGACCTGGCTGTCGCCCAGGATGACGTCCAGACCCGCGGCCATCACCTCGGCCGACGCGCCGCCGCCGATGTCGAGGAAGTTGGCCGGCTTCACGCCGCCGTGCTTCTCACCGGCGTAGGCGACCACGTCCAGCGTCGACATGACCAGGCCGGCGCCGTTACCGATGATGCCGACCTGACCGTCGAGCTTGACGTAGTTGAGGTCGTGCTCCTTGGCCTTGAGCTCCAGCGGATCGGTGGCGTCGCGGTCCTCGAACTCGGCGTGCTCCGGATGCCGGAAGTCGGCGTTGCCGTCCAGGGTGACCTTGCCGTCCAGCGCCAGGATCTGGTCGTCCGGGGTGCGCACCAGCGGGTTGACCTCGACCAGCGTGGCGTCCTCCTTGACGAAGACCTCCCACAGCTTGGCGATGGTCACCGCCGCCGAGTCGAGCACCTCCTCGGGCAGGTGGCCCTTCTTGGCGATCTCGCGGGCGAACGCGACGTCGACACCCTTGGTGGCGTCGACGGGCACCTTGGCCAGCCGGTCGGGCTTGGTCGCGGCGACCTCCTCGATCTCCATGCCGCCCTCGACCGAGCACATGGCCAGGTAGGTGCGGTTGGCGCGATCGAGCAGGAAGGAGATGTAGTACTCCTCCGCGATGTCGCTGGCCTCGGACACCAGCAGCTTCTTGACGATGTGGCCCTTGATGTCGAGGCCGAGGATGTTCTGCGCGTGGGTGAACGCGTCGTCGGGCGTGGCCGCGTACTTGACGCCGCCGGCCTTACCGCGGCCGCCCGTCTTCACCTGCGCCTTGACCATCACCGGCTTGCCGATCTCCTCGGCGATCGCCTTGGCGTCCTCGGCGGTGTCGGTGACCCGACCGGGGGTGGTGGGCACGTTGTGCTTGGCGAAGAGCTCTTTCGCCTGATATTCGAAGAGATCCATTAGCTCACTGTCTTCTAGCGCGTTGACTGCGGAAGTTGTGTTGGCCGGAGGCTCGGGGGAACTTTATCCACATGGGTGCGACGCGCAGAAACCGCCTACCGCTCATGTGGTAGATCTCACCGCCCGCCGCTCGTGATACAGATCACATTCTGACCCGGAATATGCTCACGGCTTGAGGCTTCATTGGGATTTGGTTAACGTGCCTCTGGTCTAGATCACGTTTAGATCACGAACTGACACGAACGTAAGGACTCTTCAGGTTGACTACGCACCGGTCGTCGAGAACTCCTAGCGGAGCGACGATTCGGCAAATAGTCGATCGCGTCACTGAAGATCCCATTCTCGAAGATCCCGTGGTTGATCCGACAGAGGTCACCGACATCATCCCGTTCAACGAGTTCGGCGGCCTGTTCGACGACGTCGACCTCCGGCAGAACACCGCGTTCGATCGCGACCTGCAGGTGATCCACGCACCCGAGCTCGACGATCTCAACGACGACACCCACGATCACACCCCGCTGCCGCTGGCGGTACCGGCGGAGTTCGCCGACGAGCGCCGGCAGCGTCGCGCGCACGCCTACCGCGACAGCCACACCGACACCAGCGACGGCCTGGACGCCACCGATGTGATCCGCATCGGCAAACCGGGTCAGCACCGTAAGCAGGAAGTGCCGCTGAAAGGCCGCCTGATGGTCGCCGCGATGGCCGTCGGCGCCACCGCCGCCGGTGCCTACACGATGACCAACGCCGCCGACAACGGCTCGACGAAGACGGTGCTGGCCGCCGACCGCGCGACCATCGCCGATCCGGAGGGCCACTCCGACGGCGTGCAGATCGTCACGGTCACCCCGGCCGCGGCCAGCGCCGCGGTGCACACCGAGGAGATCCAGAAGGCCGCCGCGTTCGCCCAGGAGCGCGCCGAGCGCGAGGCCCGGCTGCAGCGGCCGATGTTCGTGATGCCCACCAAGGGCGTGTTCACCTCCGGCTTCGGCTACCGCTGGGGTGTGCTGCACGGCGGTATCGACATCGCCAACTCGATCGGCACCCCGGTGCTCGCCGCCTCCGACGGCGTCGTGATCGCCGCCGGCCCGTACGCCGGCTACGGCAACCACGTCAAGATTCGCCACGCCGACGGCACCGTGACGCTCTACGGCCACCTGAGCTCCTGGCAGGTCGAGGTCGGCCAGCGGGTGTGGGCGGGCGACCAGATCGCCAAGATGGGCAACACCGGCAACTCGACCGGCCCGCACCTGCACTTCGAGGTGCTGCTCAACGGCACCGACCGGGTCGACCCGACCGGTTGGCTGGCCAAACGGGGACTCACGCCCGGCAATTAGGCTGGCCGGGTGGCCAGCGACGAGCAGCTTCCCGATCCGCCGACGCGGATCATCCGTCGCCACCCCACCGGATCCCTCCCCCAGGCGCGCGCTGAGACGCGCACCGGGTACATCCCGCGCGCCCGTCCGGCGCCCGTGGGGCCGCCGCGACCGCCCAGCCCGCGGCCGGCGATGGCGGCCGCCGTGGCGGCGATCCTGACCGGCTGGGCGACGGCCGTCATCGCCACCGACCTGATCGCCGGGTGGTGGCGCACCGATGAGTTGTTCTGCGTCGCGATCGGCTTCCTCACCGCGATCTCCGCGGCGGCGCTGATCGCCGGGCTGATCGGGCTGCTGCTGCGCAGGCGGGTGAGCCGGCTGCTGATCGTCGTCGGCGCCGTGGTGGCGCTGCTGATCTTCTCCAGCCTGTTCGTCG
The DNA here is from genome assembly GCF_001583415.1 of Mycolicibacterium phlei. The sequence continues at coordinate 911,478 of NZ_CP014475.1, read as the reverse complement.
CGGGTGCGCGGCTGTCCCCGGTGGTCTACGCGATCCCGGTGCTGCCGGTCGTCACGGTGGTGCTGGCGGCGCTGCCCGGCACCGGCCGCTGGGAACGCTCCGGCTGATCAGAGTTTGGTGATGGGCGCGTGGTTGTGCATCAGCTTGACCCGCCCCGCGCTGCCGAAGTCGATGAGCGACATCGCGGTGTCGCCGCTGCCGCTGACCTCCTCAACACGTCCGAGCCCGTACTTGTCGTGGCTGACCCGGTCTCCCGGCTCGAGCACGATCAGCGGCCGCTTGCCGGCGGCGGAGCGCATCGGTGACGGCCGCGGGGTGCCGAAGCGCCCGGCGCCGCTCACCGGGGCGGACAGCCCCGACGGCGCCGGGTCGGTGCGCCGCCATTCGATGAGGTGCTGCGGAATCTCCTTGAGGAACCGCGATTCCGGGTTCAGCATCGGCTGTCCCCACGACGAGCGGACCTTCGCGCGGGTGAGGAACAGCCGCTGCCGGGCGCGGGTGATGCCGACGTAGGCCAGTCGCCGCTCCTCGGACAGCTCGGCGGGATCGCCCAGCGCCCGCATGTGCGGGAACATTCCGTCCTCCCAGCCGGTGACGAACACGACCGGGAACTCCAGGCCCTTGGCGGTGTGCAGCGTCATCAGCGTGACCACACCGGCGCCGTGCTCGGGCAACTCGTCGGCGTCGGCGACCAGCGACACCCGCTCCAGGAACTGCGCCAGCACGCTGGTGTCCGGGATGTCCTCGTCGGCCTGTTCCTCGTCGGCGAGCGCCTGCGCGTTGGCCAGGTCGGTGCTGAATTCGTGTGCGACGCTGACGAGTTCGTTGAGGTTGTCCAACCGCGCGAGATCCTGCGGGTCGCTGGAGGATTCGAGTTCACGGCGGTATCCGGTGCGTTCGAGCACCGCCTCGACGAGTTCGCCGAGTTCCTCGTCGAGCTTGCCGCGCAGTTCGTCGAGCATGTTCACGAAGCTCGCGATCGCCTTCTCCGAGCGGGTGTTCAGCATCGGCACCCTGCCCTCGGCGGCGGCCGCCAGCGCCTCGTTGAAGCTGCACCCGGTGTTCTCGGCGTAGACGGCCACGCACGCCTCGGCGCGGTCACCGATGCCGCGGCGCGGGGTGTTGAGGATGCGGCGCATGCTGACCGAGTCGTTCGGGTTGTCCAGCACCCGCAGGTAGGCGACGATGTCGCGGATCTCGCGGCGTTCGTAGAACCGCACTCCGCCAACGACTTTGTAGGGAATGCCGGCGCGGATAAACACCTCTTCGAGTGCGCGGGAGGAGTTGTTGGTGCGGTAGAACACCGCGAAGTCGTTGTACGAGTAGCCCTGGTCGGCCAGCCTGTCGATCTCGCTGGCGACGAAGCGCGCCTCGTCGTGTTCGTTGTCGGCGACGTAGCCGACGATCAGTTCGCCGTCGCCCTCGTCGGTCCACAACCGCTTCTCCCGCCTGCCCGGGTTGCGGGAGATCACCGCGTTGGCGGCGTTGAGGATGTTCTGCGTCGAGCGGTAGTTCTGTTCGAGCAGAATCGTTGTAGCGTTGGGGAAGTCGCGTTCGAAGTCCTCGATGTTGCGGATGGTCGCGCCGCGGAACGCGTAGATCGACTGGTCGGCGTCACCGACCACGCACAGTTCGGACGGCTCGAGGCCGTCGACCGTCTCGGCGCCCACCAGCTCGCGCACCAGCACGTACTGCGCGTGGTTGGTGTCCTGGTACTCGTCGACCAGGATGTGCCGGAAGCGCCTGCGGTAGTACTGGGCGATCTGCGGAAACGCCTGCAGCACACCGACCGTCTCACCGATCAGGTCGTCGAAGTCCAGGGCGTTGGCCGCGCGCAGCCGGCGCTGGTACTCGCCGTAGACCTCGGCGATGATCGCGGGCAGCTCCTCCCCCGCCTCGGCCGCCTCGGCCGCCGCCTGCTCGGGGCCGACCAGCTCGTTCTTGTGGTTGGAGATGCCGTTGGCCAGCAGCCGCGGCGAGTACCGCTTGGTGTCCAGGCCCATGTCCTTGCCGATCATCATCAGCAGGCGGCGCGAGTCGTCGGCGTCGTAGATGGAGAAGTTCGAGTTCAGGCCCTTGATCAGGGAGGCCTGATTGCGCAGGATCCGCACGCACGTGGAGTGGAACGTCGACACCCACATGCTGCGGGCGCGCGGGCCGACCAGCTGCACCACCCGCTCGCGCATCTCGGCGGCGGCCTTGTTGGTGAACGTGATGGCCAGCACCTGCCCGACACCGACGTCGCGGGCCGCCAGCAGGTAGGCGATCCGGCGGGTGAGCACGGCGGTCTTGCCCGACCCGGCGCCGGCGACGATGAGCAGCGGGCTGCCCTGGTGCAGGACGGCCTGGCGCTGCTGGGGGTTGAGTCCGTCGAGCAGCTGGTCGGTGTCGGCGGTCCCGGTGTCAGCGGCCGGCGTGAAGAGAGTCATATCGTTACCAAACCTACCGCCGGGCGGTGACACCTTTGCGCCGACGCAGCCATTGGTGGCACACTTTCTGTGTGCTTGACAAGCGGCGATTTTTCTACGGGTACCGGTCCGCGGTGCCCGTGGTCTAGCTGCTTTCGAGAGCCCCGCGGTCCGCGTCCGGATCCGGGGCTCGTCTCTTGTGTGAGGCCGGAACGGATGCGACCGCAAACCTCCACACAACGAGAGTGAGAAACGCCATGACGACCGAAACTGAGACCTTGCCCGACATCGACGAGCTGCGCCAGGAGATCGACCGCCTGGATGCCGAGATCCTGGCCGCCGTCAAGCGGCGTACCGAGGTGTCCAAACTCATCGGAAAGGCCCGGATGGCCTCCGGTGGCACCCGGCTGGTGCACAGCCGCGAGATGAAGGTCATCGAGCGCTACAGCGAGCTCGGCCCGGAGGGCAAGGACCTCGCGATGCTGCTGCTGCGCCTCGGCCGCGGCCGGCTCGGCCACTAGCGCAGCGCGTCCACCAGCCACGGCGTCAGCCACTCGACGGCCTCCGGCGTGGGGTGCACCCCGTCGGCGCGCATCGTGATGCCGTCGACCTTGTTCGTGTAGCTGCCGTTGGGCCCGAGCTTGCGGTTGAGGTCAAGCACCTTGACGTTGGGCCGGTACTTCACGACGCTGCGCAGCAGCGCGTTCCAGTCGTCGGTGCGCTTCGGCTGGTCCTCGGGGTAGAGGCTGCCGTCCGGTTTCTCCGCGCGCCGGGTGTAGGGCTCGGTGGTGACGACGACGCGGGCGCCGGTCGAGGACAGGATGTCCAGCGCCCGGTTGAGCTCCTCGCGCAGGTAGGCGTCGTAGGCGGGCTCGCCGATGTGGCTCCAGCGGCCCTCGTTCATCCGATCGACCTTCTCCCAGCGGCCGATCATCAGCAGCACCACGTCGGGCCGGTCGTGGTTGATGCGCTGCGCCCACCGCCGCGGCCAGGTGTCGCATTCGGGTTTCTGGTTCAGCGTCTGCCCGACGTAGCGGTACGGCCCGCCGCGGGCGATGCCGCAGCCGATCGTGGTGTGGTTGGAGAACTCCAGGCCGGGTGTCTCCGGCAGGTAGCGCAGCAGCGTCCAGGCCACCGAGTCGCCGAACACCGCGACCGTGCGCACGTTCGGGTCACGCGGTACGGCGCGTTTGACCTCGACGGGCCGCTCGGGTGCGACGAGCTCCTCCGGGGCGATCAGGGCGGCGTTGTCGATGCGCGCCTGCTCGGGTTCGGGCTGGGTGGGTACGACGGGCAGCACCGTCATCGTGATCACCGCGGCGGTGGCGGCGGTCGCCCCGGCCAGTGGCAGCATCGGCACGATCACCGGCCGCCAGCGCCGGATCGGCTGTTCGAGCAGCCACCACGACAGCCCCGCCACCGCGAGCGTCGCCGCGCAGCGCGCCGCGAACAGCGCCCACCCGGACCAGCCGGTGCGTTCCCCGTTGATCACCAGGAAGATCGGCCAGTGCCACAGGTAGACGCCGTAGGAGATGGCGCCCAGCGCGACCAGCGGCCGCCACGCCAGGATCCGGGCGAGGGGCCCGTCCTGGTCCAGCGCGACCGCACCGATCACCAGGACCGCGGCGACGGCGACGATGATCAGCAGGCCGGACCGGAAGTCGGCGACGCTGCCGGTGGCGCGGTGCGCGGCGATGCCGAGCACCACCGCGCCGACGACGGACAGGACGCGGGCCACCCCGCGCAGCCACCGGGTCCGGATGACGGGGCCGCCGAGGGTGACGGTGGTCCAGTCGTGCACCAGCAGCGCGGCCGCCGCGGCGCCGATCAGCAGCGCCTGCGCGCGGGTGTCGGTGCCGAAGTAGACGCGGTTGAGGGTGGCGTCGTCGACGAAGTGGATCGCCGCCCACGCCGACGCCAGCGCGCCGGCGCTGGCCAACCCAAACACCGCCCAGCGCAGCCGGAACCGGTCGCGGCGGCAGAACAGCCACGCCAGCCCGATCAGCAGGATCGGCCACAGCAGATAGAACTGTTCCTCCACACCCAGCGACCAGGTGTGCTGCAGCGGTGACGGCGGCGCGCCCTGCGCGAAGTAGTCGGTGTGCTGCGCGACGAACGCCCAGTTGGCCACCCAGAAGAACGCGGCCACGGCCTCGTCGCGCAGGTTGGCGATCGACTCCGCGGCGAACAGTCCGCGCGCGGCGACCACCGCGAGCACCATCACCAGCAACGCGGGCAGCAGGCGGCGGAAGCGTCGGATCCAGAAGTCGCGCAGCGCGATTCGCCCGGTCAGCGCGTGCTCGTCGAGCAGCAGCGAGGTGATCAGGAAGCCGCTGAGCACGAAGAACACGTCGACCCCGAGGAACCCGCCGGACACGCCGGGGATGCCGCCGTGGTCGGCGAGCACCAACGCCACGGCCACAGCCCGGATTCCGTCCAGGGCGGGGATTTCGCCGCGACGCCGCTTCCGCGAGGTGCGAGTGAGGTGGCGGTCAGCGGGCGCGACGGAGCGACGCGCATTCACTCCGGAAATCTTGCCCGGCGAGCCAGATTTGGGGCGGCAGGCGCGGCGGCGTGTCCGCTAGTTGGTCAGCGCGATGTATTTCACGTCGAGGTACTCCTCGATGCCCTCGAACCCGCCTTCGCGGCCGAACCCGGATTCCTTGACCCCGCCGAACGGTGCGGCCGGGTCGGAGATGACGCCGCGGTTGATGCCGACCATGCCGGACTGGATCTTCTCGGCCACCCGCAGCGCCCGGTCCAGCGACCGGGTGTAGACGTAGGCGGCCAGCCCGTATTCGGTGTCGTTGGCGGCGGCGATGCCCTCCTCCTCGGTGTCGAACCCGGTGATGGGTGCGACGGGACCGAACACCTCCTCCTTGAGGATGCGGGCGTCGGCGGGCACGTCGGTGAGCACGGTGGCCGGGTAGAAGTTGCCGGGGCCGCCGGGGGCGACGCCGCCGACCGCGACGGTCGCGCCGCGGGAGACCGCGTCGGAGACGAGCTCGGTGACGGTGGCGACCTGCTTGGCGTTGATCAGCGGGCCGAGCGTGACCGATTCGTCGAGGCCGTTGCCGATGGTGAACTCGCTCATCCGCTTGACGAACTTCTCGGTGAACTCCTCGCGCACCGAGTTGGCGATATGCAGCCGGTTGGCGGCGGTGCAGGCCTCGCCGCCGTTGCGCATCTTGGCCAGGATCGCGCCGTCGACCGCGGCGTCGACGTCGGCGTCGTCGAACACGATGAACGGGGCGTTGCCGCCGAGCTCCATCGAGGTGCGCAGCAGTTTGTCGGCGGACTGCTTGACCAGGGCCTTGCCGACGCCGGTGGAGCCGGTGAAGGTGAGCTTGCGCAGCCGTCCGTCGTCGATGAGCGCGGCGGTGACGTCACCGGCGTGGGTGGTCGGGAGCACCGACAGCACGCCCTTGGGCAGGCCGGCCTCGTCCATCAGCTTGGCCAGCAGCAGCATCGTCAGCGGGGTCTCCTGGGCCGGTTTGACGATCATCGTGCAGCCGGCGGCGAACGCGGGCCCGATCTTGCGGGTGCCCATCGCCAGCGGGAAGTTCCACGGGGTGATGGCGTAGCAGGGGCCGACGGGCTGCTTGGTGACCAGGATGCGGCCGGTGCCCGCCGGCGCCGGGGTGTAGCGGCCGTGGATGCGCACGGCCTCCTCGGCGAACCAGCGGAAGAACTCGGCGCCGTACTTGACCTCGCCCTTGCTCTCGGCCAGCACCTTGCCCATCTCGAGCGTCATCAGGGCGGCGATGTCGTCGGCGTGGGCGGTGATGTTCTCGAACACCGCGCGCAGGATCTCGCCGCGCTCCCGGGCCGGGGTGGCGGCCCACTCGGCCTGCACCGCGCACGCGGCGTCGAGGGCCGCGACCGCGTCCTCGGCGGTGGCGTTGGCCACCGAGGCGAGCACCTTGTCGTCGGAGGGGTCCAGCACGTCGAAGGTCGCCGAACCGTCCTTGATGGGCTGGCGTTCCTCACCGCCGATCCACAGACCCTTGGGCACAGACGACAGCAGCTTCGCGGTATCCATGCTTCTCTCATACACCCTTGGGTCCGCTCGCCGCATTAAGGTCGCTTTTATGGGTAGCGATATCTCCACGACACCGGCCTGGCAGGCGCTCAAGCGGCATCACGCGGAGATCGGTTCCAAGCATCTGCGCGAGATCTTCGCCGAGGATCCGGCGCGTGGAACCGAGTTGGCCGCCACCGTCGGCGATCTCTATATCGACTACAGCAAGCACCGGGTGACCAGGGAGACGTTGGGCTTGCTGGTGGAGCTGGCGCGGGCGGCCGGGCTCGAGGAGCGCCGCGACGCGATGTTCTCCGGCGAGCACATCAACACCTCCGAGGACCGCGCGGTGCTGCACACGGCGCTGCGGCTGCCGCGCGACGCGTCGCTGGTGGTGGACGGGCAGGATGTCGTCGCCGATGTGCACGAGGTGCTCGACCGGATGGGCGACTTCACCGACCGGCTGCGCAGCGGCGAGTGGACCGGTGCGACGGGTGAGCGGATCGAGACCGTCGTCAACATCGGGATCGGCGGGTCGGACCTGGGGCCGGCGATGGTGACGCAGGCGCTGCGCCACTACGCGGACGCGGGGATCTCGGCGCGGTTCGTGTCGAATGTGGATCCTGCCGACCTGGTCGCCAAGCTGGACGGATTGAACCCGGCGACAACTCTTTTCATCGTGGCGTCGAAGACGTTCTCGACGCTGGAGACGCTGACGAACGCGGTGGCCGCGCGGCGGTGGCTGACCTCCGCGCTGGGCGATGCCGCGGTGTCGCAGCATTTCGTGGCGGTGTCGACGAACCGCAAGCTGGTCGACGACTTCGGCATCAACACCGACAACATGTTCGGCTTCTGGGACTGGGTGGGCGGCCGCTACTCGGTGGACAGCGCGATCGGGCTGAGCGTGATGGCGGTGATCGGCCGGGAGCGGTTCGCCGAGTTCCTGTCCGGGTTCCACACCGTCGACGAGCACTTCCGCACGGCACCGCTGGAGTCCAATGTGCCGGCGCTGCTGGGCCTGATCGGGCTCTGGTACAACGAGTTCTTCGGCGCGGAAACCCGTGCGGTGCTGCCGTATTCGAATGATCTGGCGAGGTTCGCCGCGTATCTGCAGCAGCTGACGATGGAGTCGAACGGCAAGTCGGTGCGCGCCGACGGGTCACCGGTGACGACGAGCACCGGCGAGATCTTCTGGGGCGAGCCGGGAACCAACGGCCAGCACGCGTTCTACCAGTTACTGCACCAGGGCACGCGGCTGGTGCCCGCCGACTTCATCGGGTTCTCCCAGCCGACCGACGATCTGCCGACCGGCGACGGCACCGGCAGCATGCACGACCTGCTGATGAGCAACTTCTTCGCCCAGACGCAGGTGCTGGCGTTCGGTAAGACGGCCGAGGAGATCGCCGCGGAGGGCACCCCGCCGGAGGTGGTGCCGCACAAGGTGATGCCGGGCAACCGGCCGACGACGTCGATCCTGGCGACGAAGTTGACGCCGTCGGTGCTGGGGCAGGTTGATCGCGCTGTACGAGCACCCAGGTGTTCACCGAGGGTGTGATCTGGGGTATCGACTCGTTCGACCAGTGGGGTGTGGAGCTCGGCAAGACTCAGGCCAAGGCGTTGCTGCCGGTGATCACCGGGGAGGGTGCGCCCGCGCCGCAGTCGGATTCGTCGACGGACGCGCTGGTGCGCCGGTACCGCAGCGAGCGCGGCCGCCCCGCCTGACGTCTCGCAGAAGAGTCAGGCTTCGGGATCCGGGCGGATCCAGCCGAGGATCATCGCGGGCAGGCAGGCGCCGATCATCAGGACGGCCAGCACCATCAGCCCGCCGGCGTAGGCGATGTCGAGGGCGCTGCGGGCGTCGACGTCGCGCGTCCTGGTCGACATGAGGATCAGGTAGAAGATCGGCACCATCATCAGGTACTGCGTGACGGTGAGGCCGATCGAGCGTGCGCTGTTGCGCTGCTGGATCTCGTATTCGTCGAGGACGGATTCGGGGGCGTCGCCGTGTCGCCCGGAGACGATCTGCAACATGACGAACGTCGGGGTAAAGAGCAGCGTTGCCGGCAGCCAGCCCAGGGCGGCCTCGCGAAATCCGAAGGCGCACAGCGCACTGACGATCACCATGAGCGCGAGCGAGAAGGCCACGATGCCGACGAGGACGCGGCGCCGGCGCTGTGTGCGCCAGCTCGGCAGCGAATGCGCGTAGGTGCGTTCGCGTTTGAGGAAGCGCCGGGTCGGTAGTCCTGGTAGCGGTCGATGAGCGTGCGGTCAGCTGCCGGGTGGATGACATCGCTGTTCTCCTCTGCGGTTGGGTGCTCTTGCGGTAGAGCTCGGTGGACAGCGGGTGAACTCCGTGCGGGAGAACACGGCCTCGACGGGGAGACCGAAGACGTCGCAGATGCGCAGCGCCAGGTCGAGGCTCGGGTAGTGGTCCCCCCGCTCCAGTGCGCCCACGGTCTGTGGGTTGACGTCGATCAGCGCCGCGAGTTCGGCCCGCGACATCCGCCGCTCCGCCCTTAGCACGCGATGCGGTTGTAGATCGGGAGCGACTTGCCCCTTCTCACCGGACTCACCTAACCAGTGTTAGGAAAACCCAACGATTTGTCAAGGAGTTCTGGCGATTCTTTATATAAAGCGCGTTGGGGTGTCGTGGTGTCAGCTGGCGTCGCGGTCGTTGTCGCCGGGTGGGTTGCAACAGTCGTCCCCGTCCCCGTCACCGCTTGCATCGCTGTCGGTGTGTTCGTCGGGGATGAGTAGCGCTCCGGATGGTGGTAGTTGTTCACCCGCGCCTGCCCGGTATCCAACTGCGGCGGCGGTAACCACTCGGTGCGCCCATCCTTGCGTTTACGGGTCCGATACCCGCCGGGTCCGACGATCCGATTGTCCGGCCCACACGCCAACGTCAGATCGGTGATATCGGTCTGCCCGTCAGCGGCCCAGTCAGCGACCGCGTGATGAACCTGCGTGTAATACGCCGGCACAGTACAACCCGGTTTGGTACAGCCACGCTCCATCGCAAACAACATCAACCGCTGCGACGTACTCGCACACCGTCTGGCCCGACCCAGGTACAGCGGTTCGTTGGTGTGCTTATCGAACACCGCCAGATACGGGTGCGCCTGCGCGGCCATCGCGATCAACTCCCCCATCGGCAGCAACGTCCCACCCGCACTGACCGCCACCCCCGCCCCAGCGGTCAGATCCTGCAACGTCGCGGTAACCACCACCGTGGCCGGAAACCCGTTGACCACCCCACGCGGACGCAACGCCAACAAATCACGCAGCATCGCCAGCACCGCATCATGACGCCGCTGCCCCGCACTGCGGGTATCCACCACCTCAACCGACGGTTCGGGTTCCGGCTCAGGCTCGGGGTCGAGGTCCAACTCGGGGTCGTCGGCAGGTTCGACATCAGCGGGCGGCTGCTGTGCCCGATCAGGGCCCGGGGCCGGGATCGGCTCCACGGCGTCGGGCTGGTTGGCGTGGACCCGGTCATAGATCGCCAGCCCGGCCTCCAGAAACACCCGCATCCGGGCACTGATCACCCCGCTGATCGTGCTGGTGCCATCACTGCGCTGCCGACCGATCCGCAACCAGCACTTCTGCTCAACCGGCTCGCTGAACTCCCCGTCCTGATCCAGATACTGACCCAACCGCTCAGCAGCCTTACCCAACTGACTGGGATTCAAGGTCGCACCCAGTTCGGCGAGCTGCTTTTCGGCCTCCTCACGCACATCGAACGGCACCGAACGCGGACACTGATGATCGAAAAACCGGTGCAACACCGCGACATGACCCGCACCCAACACCCCACGAGCCACCAACGCCGCGGCACGCTGCCACACCGGCGCCAACACCTCACCAGTGATCGCCGCCCGCTCCACCAACACCGCGGCATCCTTGACCCGCCGCCGCGCCTCACCCGGCGAAACCCGCAACAACGTCACCAACGTCTTAGCAACAGTGGGCTCCCCCAACTCCACCACCGGCACCCGCCCCAACTGCGCCACCAACCGATGCCCCACCATCGCCGACGCGCGCGTGAACTGCTCCCACTCCGCGGTGAGTTGCAGAAGTTCATTCGTGCTCAGACCGTCGAGAGGCTCGGCGACCAACGCGGCAACGGCATCCTCCGCCACCGCCAGCTGATCGCTCAAACGTTCGAACCCCACGCTTTCACGCTAGAGGCCACCACCGACAAAAACCCCCGCCATGTGACCACTGAAACCAAAGAGACAAAAGAAAAATTAGAGACACATGAGGCGCCAAGCCGAGCGAACCCAGACGACGCGCACAATGCCGATTCCCCTTAGGGAACTTGTCATCGACGGCTTAAAGGCAGTGCAACTCAGCGACCTGCCGCCAATCTGACAGCCTGCCAACGGTCACGGTCCAATATGTCGCGTACACCTCTGAGGGCGTCGTAGCACACATTGCGGGGGTCAAACGCGAAGGTTCGCATATCGGATAAGACCTCAGTCACGATTCTGTGCGCATTCAGATCTTCTCGAGTGACTCGTTTGCTGCTCAAATGGGCCAGCTGCTTATCAATATTTCTCTTGACTTCTGGCCCGATCCGGCAGAGGGGCCCAGGAGTCGGTGGCTGCCAATTCGGAATAAAGTCACCGGCGAATACATCATCCCGGTATCGCCTGCTACGCGGGTCTCCCGTCAAGAAATCGTTCAACACTCGCGCATGCAGAAGTGCCGCCTCGAAGTTGACCGCCCAGGCGATCCGGATCGGATGGTCCTGACCATATTGGAGGGGCTTCAGTTCCCAGGCTTGTTCGTGCCCTGCCAAGCCGCCGCGAAGCATTGCGACCTCGTAGTAGAGATCCGTCTCTGCGATCCTTAGGAGGTCGTCCTTAGTGAGGTCCGGTCTAGTCACGGCGCGCAGGCTACGGCAGACCTGCACAAAAAACCCCGCCCATGTGACTACTGAAACCAAAGAGACAAAAGAAATTTCAGAGACACATGAGGCGCCGGGCGGGGGACACACGCAGACGCGGCGCACACCGGAGTGTGCGCCGCGTCTGAGCGGGTTATCGGGGCGGGACTAAACGTCAGCCGACGGGGATGGTGACGCAGCCGATGTTCGGCAGGCAGCCACTAGCACCGTCAGGGCCGGCCGAGCCACCGGGACCGTTCGGGGCCAGCGATCCGCTCGCACCACCGGGACCCGCGGAACCCTCAGGGCCACCGGGGATTACACCCTCAGCACCACCGAGATCAGCGGAACCCTGCGGACCGCCCGGGACGTTCACCTCCGCGCCGCCACCGGGTCCGGCCTCGACGTTGCCGATGCTCGCGCACGGCGTCCCGTCGGCGTTCAGGCACGGCGGCGGGGCCGGCTGCGCACCGGCAACGGGTGCGGCGGCGATGGCGGCGGCCGCGGCACCGGCGAACAACAGGGGCGTCATCTTCGTCAGCTTCACGTTCATGCCCAAAGGGCTACCCACCGCCGCACGCCCGCTAAACCGACTAAGCAAACGGCTTGGTCAACCGCGGCGGCAACAGCCGCATGATCTGCACCAGCGGCGCCCACGGCCACCACGGCACCGCGGCGCGGCCCGTCTCCCGCTCGATCGCGGCGACCATCGCCTTCACACCGGTTTCGTTGTCCACCATCAGCATCGTCGCGCCCGCCTTCGCGGTCATCTCCGATTCGATGTAGCCCGGCTCCAGCACGGTCACCTTGATCGGGCCGCGGGCGTACTCCGCGCGCAGCGACTCGCCCAGCGACGACACCCCGGCCTTGCTCGCCGCGTACGCCGCCTTCACCCCCGGCACTCCCTTGTTGCCCAGCACCGACGACACCAGCACCAGATGCCCGCCGCCCGCCTTGTGGAACATCTCCAGCGCCGTTTCGACCTGCACCAGTGCCGCAACGAGATTCGTCTCGATCGTGGCCTTGTTCGCCCACAGCTTGCCGGTCCCCAGCCGTGCGCCCTTACCGATGCCGGCGTTGACGATCACCCGGTCGATCCCGCCGAGTTCGTCGGACAGCGCCTCGAACACCTTCGGCACCTGCTCGTGGTCGTTGACGTCGAGCTGCACCACCGCCACCGTGATTCCGGGATGCCGCGCGAGCAGCTCCTGCTTCAACTCCTCCAGCCGCTCGGTGCGCCGGGCGCACAGCGCCAGGTCGCGGCCTTTGGCGGCGAATACGCGGGCCATCCCCGCGCCGAGCCCGGAGCTGGCTCCGGTGATCAGGATCTTCTGCCGAGTCACCCTCACAGGTTAGGTCAGCGCCGGTACCGCAAGAATGGGCACATGATCATGCCGCGCATGCTGGTATCCGCCCTGGTCGGCGCCGGGGTTGCGGCCTCGACGGCCACCGCCGCGGCCACCCCGACCGCCCCGCTGTACCCGCTGGTGGACGCCGCCGCCGAACGGCTGGCCACCGCCGACCCGGTGGCCGCGGCCAAGTGGATCAACGGCGGCCCGATCACCGACAAGCCGCGCGCCGACGCCGTGCTCGACGCGGTCGCCGCCGACGCCACCGCCCACGGCATCGACCCGCAGTACGTCCGCACCGTCTTCACCGACCAGATCGCCGCGACCGAGGGCATCCAGTACACCCGCTTCGGACAGTGGAAGTTCGATCCCGCCACCGCACCGACGGCGGCCCCGGATCTCACCGAATCCCGTTCCCGGATCGATCAGCTCAACAAGCTGATGGTCGACGAGATTGGAGCGCAATGGAATTCACTGCACGACCCGGCCTGCACTCAGGAGCTGGCCGCGGCCACCGAGGCGGTCGCCGCCGACCGCGGGCTCGACCCGCTCTACCGCCAGGCGCTGCAGAGCGCGACGCGCTCGTACTGTCTCACTTGAGCAGCTTCGACAGCCGCCGGTCGGCGAGCACCTTGCCGCCGGTCTGACACGTCGGGCAGTACTGGAACGACTTGTCGGCGAACGACACCTCGCGCACGGTGTCGCCGCACACCGGGCACGGCAGCCCGGTCCTGGCGTGCACCCGCAGACCGGAGCGCTTCTCCCCCTTCAGCGTCGCCGCCTGCTGTCCCACCGACCGGGTCACCGCGTCGGACAGCACGTTGATCATCGCGTCGTGCAGCGCGGACAGCTGCGCCGCGGTGAGCTTGCCCGCCGTCGCGAACGGGGAGAGCCGGGCGACGTGCAGGATTTCGTCGCTGTAGGCGTTGCCGATGCCCGCGATCACCTTCTGGTCGGTGATGACGTTCTTGATGCGCCCGGTCTGCCCGGCCAGCACCTCGGCGAGCTCCTCCGGCCCCAGCGACAGCGCGTCCGGTCCCAGCGCCGCGATCCCAGGCACCGCGGCGGGGTCGTCGACGAGCCACACCGCGAGCCGTTTCTGGGTGCCCGCCTCGGTGAGGTCGAACCCGCTGCCCTCCCCCAGGTGCACCCGCAGCGCGATCGGGCCCTTGCCCGGTTTCAGCGGGGTGGGCGCCAGCTTGTCCGACCACCGCAGCCAGCCCGCCCGGGACAGATGGGTGATCAGGTACAGGTCGTCGGCCTGCAGGCCGAGGTACTTGCCCCAGCGGTGGGCGTCGGTGACGATGCGCCCGTGCAGCGCGGTCAACGGTGGGTCGAACGTCTTGAGCACCGAGATCGCGGACACGTCGACGCGCTGGACGGTGCGCCCGACGGCGTGGCGACGCAGGTGGTCGGCGAGCGCTTCGACTTCGGGCAGTTCGGGCATGACTCCAGTGTGCCCGTCAGCTCCGCCGGACGAGGTCGGCTGTGACTAGTGAGAGCAGCCAGCTCACGATCGACAGCACGATCGCGGCCCAGATGGCCGTCCACCAGAAGTGGTCGATGTAGAGGCCCCAGTGCGTGGTGTGTTCGGTGATCCACGACGTGATCCACAGCATCAGTGCGTTGATGACGACGTGGATAAGGCCGAGCGTGAGGATGTAGAGCGGGATCGAGACGATCTGCACGATCGGTTTGATGACCGCGTTCACCACACCGAAGATCACCGCGACGACGAAGATGATGCCGATCTCGCCGAGCGTGGACTCGGCGCCGACGAATCCGATGCCGGGCACGATCAGCGTCACCACCCACAGAGCGAACCCGGTCAGTGCGGCACGCAGCAGAAACCCCGTCATGAAATCCATCCTGCCACGTCGGTCGGACCTGGACTCACGATGATTCGATTCCTTTTCCTACGAATCCGCTAGAGAAACAATTCTGTGCAGTCGGCGGCGATATCCCCGGCTGAAATCAGGAGGTTTCGATGGCACTGGTCGTGCTGATCACCGGTGCGACCGGTACCGCGTCCCGCGTGTACGCACTCGCCCGCTACACGGCTGAAGTCCTTGATACACAAGGACACACGACGGTGATCGTGGATCCCGGCCGGGTACCCGCCGACATCGTCAGCGCGGTGGCGGCGTCCGACGCCGTGGTACTGGTCAGCCCGGGCACCGTCCTAAACCTGCTCGCGCCCGGCGCGCTGTCCGGCAAGACGGTGCTGCCGGTGGTGACCGGTGAGACCCCGTCGAGCCTGGAAGCCGCGGAAACCGCTCTGCGGCCGGTGGTCTCGGCGCTCGGCGCCGATCAGATCCTGCGCGGCGCACACATCCCGGATCACGACCTGGAGAGCCACGGCTGCGGTGCGGTGCTGGCCCCCGACGCCGACGACGCGCTGCGGCTCGCGCTGGACGGCCTGTCGCCGGACCGGAGGTCCGCCGACGAGGACGACGCCCTGCTGATCTCCGCGGAGCAGGCGGTGGCCGGCCACGAGGCCGGGGCGCTGCTGCTCGACGTGCGCCGCGGCGACGACCGCGCCCACCAGATCGACGGCGTTCTCCATGTCGAGAAGGACCAGCTGGCAGAGTTTTTCGACCCCTCGTCGGCCAAGGCGCCGGCGGTACGGCCGGACCACCCGATCGTCGTGTTCTGCAACCGGGAACGCGGCTCGGCCAAGGCGGTCCGCCTGCTGCGCGCGCTGGGCTTCACCGACGTCCGCCACGTGCGCGGGGGATCCGCCGAACTGGCGCGTGCGCAACGGGACCGCTATGCGCATATCGGCTAAGTCGGACTACGCGCTGCGCGCGCTGGCAGATCTGGCGGCCAACTGGGAGGTGCCGCAGAGCGCGGAAAGCATTGCGGCGCGCCAGGACATCCCGCCGAAGTACCTGGAGGCGATCTTCACCGAGCTCGGCCGCACCCGGTTCATCCAGAGCCAGCGCGGCCACGGCGGCGGCCACCGGCTGCGGGTGGCGCCGGAGAACATCACGGTCGCGGACGTGGTGCGCGCGCTCAACGGTCCGCTGCTGACCGTGCGCGGCGAGTGTCCGGAGGACCTCGAGTACGAGCGCCGCTCGCAGGCACTGCAGTCCGTGTGGATCGCGGCCCGCGCGGCGCTGCGGGAGGTGCTGGAGGGCACCACCCTGGCCGACCTGGCCGCCGGACGGCTGCCCGACCGGATCACCGAACTGACCGCGGACCCCGATGCCTGGGTGTCCCGCATCAACATCTAGACGACAGGAGCAATTTCGTGACCTCGCTCGCCACCCCCACCACGGTGGCCGAACTCCGCGCCGTGGCCGACGAGCTGCTGCCGGAGATCGCCGCCGGCGCCGCCGACCGCGAACTGTATCGCCAGATGCCGTATGCGGAGGTCGCCCGGCTCTTCGCCGCGGGTCTCGGCACCTGGCGGGTGCCCGCGGAGTACGGCGGACCGAATTCAACGATCCGCGACCTGATCTCGTTCATTATCGATCTGGCCGCCGCCGACGCGAACATCGCGCAGGCGGTGCGTTCACACTTCGCGTTCGTCGAGCACCTGCGCCGGCTGCCCGACGAGGCGAAGCGGGAGCAGTGGTTTCGGCGCGTGCTGGCCGGCGACGTCTTCGGCCTGGCCAGCGGCGAGGTCGGCGGACCGCACGGGCAGATCACCACCCGGGTGACCCGCAGCGGCGACGGCTGGCGGGTCAACGGCGTGAAGTACTACAGCACCGGAACGCTGTTCGCGAACTGGATCAGTGTGCGCGTCGTCGACGAGAACGACCAGCGCACCCACGTGCTGGTGCCCGCCGACCGCGAGGGCATCGAGCGCCTCGACGACTGGGACGGTATCGGCCAGCGGCTGACCGCCAGCGGCACCACCAAGTTCACCGACGTCGGGGTGCACGACGACGAGTTCCTCGACATCGACTCCCTGCCGGACGCCCGACCGCCGGTGTCCCCGTTCTTCCAGATCGTGCTGGCCTCGGTGGAGGTCGGCATCAGCCGCAACGCGCTCGACGACGCGGTCAACTACGCCAGGAGCAAGGCCCGCCCGATCAAGCACGCCGGGGTGGACCGCTCGGTGGACGACCCCTACATCCGTCACGCGGTCGGCGACATCGCGGCGCGGGTGTTCGCCGCCGAGGCCGCGGTGCTGCGCGCCGCCGAGGTCATCGACGCGGTGGACGACACCCCCAATGGGTCGGAGGCCGAACAGCGGGCGCTTCTGGAGGCCAGCCTCGCGGTGGCCCGCGCCCAGTACGTCGCCGTCGAGACCGCCCTGCGCGCCGGAGAACAGCTCTTCGAGGTCGGCGGCGCCTCCACCACCGCGCGGTCACACAACCTCGACCGGCACTGGCGCAACGCCCGCACCGTGGCCAACCACAACCCCCGCGCGCACAAGGCCGGCGCGGTGGGCGCCTACCTGCTCGACGGTATCGAGCCCCCCACCTCCGGATTCTTCTGATCGAGACGAAAGCGACGCCATGACAACACCATTCAATCCTGCCGACATCCGGTCCTACTTCTACGTCCCGGCGAGCGACGAGGTCCTGGTCGCCAAGGCCTTCGACAACGAGGCCGACGCGGTGGTCTTCGACCTCGAGGACCTCACCCCCGAGGACCGCAAGGAGGCCGGCCGCAAGCTGGTCAACGAGGTCATCTCCGGCACGCCGCCCAAGCCGGTGCTGGTGCGGATCAACGCCCTCGACACCCCGCACCTGGCCGACGATCTCGACGCGATCGTCGGGCCCGGCCTGTCGGCGGTGCGGGTGCCCAAGTCCGAGCACCCCGCCGACATCCGCACGGTGGCACGAGAACTCGACAAGCGCCGCGCCGCCGCGGGCATCAGCCGGGTGATCGGCCTGCAGGTCATGGTCGAGACCGCGGCGGGCGTGCTGGCGGCCGCGGAGCTGGCGCAGGCCACCCATCTGGTCGAGTCGATCGGCCTCGGCGAGGGTGACCTGAAGAAGGACCTGCGCACCGCCACCGACGAGGGACTGTTCGCCTCGCGCGCCCAGGTCGTGCTGGCCGCCCGCGCCGCCCGGCTGCCGGGCCCGGTGCAGGTGACGTTCCCGCCGTCGGGCTCACTCGAGGATCTGAAGGCCTCCACCGAACTGGGCCGCAGCCTCGGCTACTCGTCGCGCACGCTGCTCAACCCCGACCACATCCCCACCGTCAACGCCATCTACGGCTGATCGAGAGGCCCTCCCCCACCATGCGCACCTCCCTGCCCCGTCTCGCCGTCCTGGTCACCGTCGCGGCGGTCGCCTCGGCCTGTTCGGGGTCCTCGACCGACCCGGCGGACCGGCCCGCCGGTGAGCCCGTGTCGGGGGGCACCCTGCGCTACGCGGTGGCGTCGTATCCGACCTGCCTCGACGCCGCGCTGCGGGCGCGGCTGTTCAGCGGTCCCGGGCAGTACGCCGAGACCCTGACCGACCAGGACGAGAACGGCGACATCGTGCCGCGGCTGGCCTCGTCGTGGGAGATCACCGACGGTGGCCGCACCTACACGTTCCGGCTGCGCGACGACGTGACGTTCTCCGACGGCACGCCGCTGACCGCCGAGGTGGTCAAGGCCAACCTCGACGCGCTGGTGCGGTTCGCCGAGGAGGGTAAGGCCGACACCCCGGTCAACAGCGCGCTCAACAGCTACGCCGGCGCCGACGTCGTCGACGAGCACACCGTGCGGGTGCGGTTCGACCTGCCCGAGCTCGGCTTCCTGCGCAACGCGTCCGACCCCTACCTCGGCATCTACTCGGCGAGCACGGCGGCCGCGTCGTACCAGGACCGCTGCGACGGAAAGCTGGTCGGCTCAGGGCCGTTCGTGATCTCGGAGGTGGTGCGCAACCAGCGCGTCACGCTGGAGCGGCGCGAGGACTACAACTGGGCGCCCGAGGACGTGTCGGCGCACCAGGGCCCGGCGCACCTGGAGCGCATCGTGATCGAGGTGGTGCCCGAGGCCGGCGTGCGGGTGGGCGGCCTGCAGTCCGGGCAGTTCGACGTGATCAACGAGGTGCCCGCCGCCGACCAGGAAGCGTTGCGCGCCACCGGCGCCGACATCGCGTTCGGCACGATCCCCAACCTCAATCCGGGCATCTACCACAACCCGTACAGTCCGCTGGGCGCCGACGTCGCGGTGCGCCGGGCGATCCTGGCCGCGATCGACCGTGAGGAGATCCGCGACACCCTCTACAGCCCGGACTATCCGCTGCCGACCGGGCTGGTGGCCGCGTCCACCCCGCTGTTCACCGATCAGTCAGACGCGTTGGCCTACAACCCCGACAAGGCGGCCCGGATCCTCGACGAGGCGGGCTGGGAGCTGCAACCCGACGGGGTGCGCGCACGCGCCGGGGTGCGGCTGGAACCGCGACTGACCTACGTCGCGGGCAGCACACGCGGCGCCAGCCAGCAGGATCTGGAGCTGATCCAGCAGCAGCTCAAGCGTGTCGGCATCGCGATCCAGCTGGTGCCGACCACCGCGGCCGAGGAGTCGGCGAACCTCAACAACGTCGCCGAGGCCGACTACGACTTCTCCTCCGGCGCCGGCCTGGGCAAGGACATCGACTTCCTGGTCGGGCTGTTCCGGTCGACGAACCGGCGGCTCGGCGACTTCCCCGACCCGGAGCTGGAGCGGGCGGTCGACGGACTGGACTTCGCCGAGACCGACGAACAGCGCACCGCGGGCGCGGAAGCGTTGCAGCGCTTCATCATCACCGACGCCGACTGGATCCCGGTGCGGGAGGCGACACGGGTGTTCGCCACCGCACCCGGGGTGCACGGCTTCCGCGTCGACCCCTACGGCGAAGCCGTCTTCTACGACACCTGGATCAGCAAGTAACCAACGGAAAGACCTTGAGCATGACCACGATTCGCACCACCGTTCTCTTCGCCGCCACAGCCCTCGCGCTGTCGGCCTGCTCCGGCTCCAACAACTCCGGCGCACCCGCCGAGACGGGTGAGCCGGTGGCGGGCGGCACCCTGAACTACGCGCTGGCGGAGTGGCCGCGCTGCGTCGACCCGGCGCTGCGGGCCCGCGGGCTGTCGGCCCCCGAGCAGTTCGCCGACACGCTGACCGACCAGGACCGCACCACCGGCGAGGTGCTCCCGCGGCTGGCCGAACGCTGGGAGGTGGCGCCCGGCGCCAAGCAGGTGACGCTGCATCTGCGCGACGGGGTGACGTTCTCCGACGGCACCCCGCTGACCGCCGAGGTGGTCAAGGCCAACCTCGACAACCTCAAGGAAATCACCGAGAGCGGTAAGGCCGAGACCCAGGTGATCAGCGCACTGAACACCTACGAGGGCGCCACGGTGGTGGACCCGAAGACCGTGCGCGTCGAGTTCTCCGAACCGGAGCTGGGTTTCCTGCGCAACATCTCCGATCCCTACTTCTCGATCTACGCTCCGGCCACCCTGGAGTCCTCGCTCGACGATCGCTGCGCGGGCAAGAACCTCATCGGCACCGGCCCGTTCGTCATCTCCGAGGTGGTCAACCAGCAGAAGATCGTGCTGGACAAGCGCGACGACTACGGTTGGCCGCCCGCGGGTCTGACCGATCACACCGGCGCGGCCTACCTCGACCGGATCGTCTTCGAGGTGGTGCCCGAGTCCGGTGTCCGGGTCGGCGGGCTGCTGTCCGGACAGTTCGACGTCGTCGACGACGTGCCGGTGATCGACCAGGACAACGTGACCGCGCAGGGCGCGGCGATCCTCACCGGCGTGGTGCCGAACCTGGTGCCGGGGCTGCGGCAGAACCCGTTGAGCCCGTTCGGCGGTGACACCGTGGTGCGCCAGGCGATCCAGAAGTCGATCGACCGCGAGGAGATCCGCGACACCCTCTACACCGACCGATACTCGATCCCGACCAGCGCGATCGCCGCGAACACCCCTCTGCACAAGGATGTTTCGGAGTATCTGCGGTACGACCCGGACGGCGCGCAAAAGCTGCTCGCCGACAACGGCTGGACCAAGGGCGACGACGGGGTGTGGGTCAAGGACGGTCGCCGGCTGGCCCCGAAGGTGATGATCGTCAGCGGCTCCGCGCAGGGCGCCACCCAGCAGGAGCTGGAGCTGATCCAGCAGCAGCTCAACAAGGTCGGCATCGCGATGGAGATCCTGCCGGTCACCCAGGCCGAGTACGCGCAGCTGATGAAGAACAAGGCGGACGGCGGCTACGACTTCCTGGCAGGCAGCGGCCCTGCCAAGGACGTCGACTTCCTGGCCGGGCTGTTCCTGAACACCAACCCGGCGCTGGAGGGCTCGCTGCAGGTGCCGCTGCAGGACGCGGCGAACCGGCTGAACCTGGCCGCCACCGACAAGGAGCGGGTGCAGGCGGCGGCCGATCTGCAGGAGTTGCTGGTGCGCGACGGCTACTGGATTCCGGTGCGCGAGCAGACCAAGGCCGTCGGCGTGGCGCCCAACGTGCACGGCGTGACCATCAACCCGTACGGCGCGACGGTGCTCTACGACACCTGGAAGACGGACGGGGCGTCATGATCCGGTATCTGCTGCGCCGCGGTGCACAGGGGCTGTTCGTGCTGTGGGCGGCCTTCACGTTGACGTTCGTGGTGCTGTTCCTGCTGCCCAGCGATCCGGTCGAGATCATGCTCAACTCCGGCGGCGACCAGGTGGCCGTCGACCCCGAGACCATCGCCGCGCTGCGCGCCGAGCACCACCTCGACAAGCCGGTGCACCTGCAGTACCTGCACACCCTGGCCGACGCGGTGCGCGGTGACTTCGGCCGCTCGGTGCCCACCAACGAGGAGGTCACCACGCTGATCGGCGAGGCGCTGCCGCAGACCCTGCAGCTGGCCGTCGTCGCGTTCGTGCTGTCGCTGATCGCGGGCGGGACGCTGGCGCTGGTGGCCACCTACAGCCAGATCCGCCCGGTGCGGCAGTTCCTGCTGTCGTTGCCGCCGGTCGGGGTGTCTGTGCCGACGTTCTGGATCGGCCTCGTTGCGCTGCAGCTGTTCTCGTTCGGGACGGGCTGGTTCCCGGCGACCGGCAACAACGGTTTCGCGTCGGTGGTGCTGCCCGCCGTGACGCTGGCGGTGCCGACGTCGGCGGTGTTCGCGCAGCTGCTGGCCAAGAACCTGATGACGACGTGGCGGCAGCCCTACATCGACACCGCGATCGCCAAGGGGGTGCCGCGCTGGGCGATTCAGCTGCGGCACGCGCTGCGCAACGCGTCGATTCCGGTGCTGACGATCGTCGGCGTCACGTTCGGCAACCTGCTGGCCGGTGCGGTGGTAGTGGAAACGGTGTTCAGCCGCAATGGGATCGGTCGCCTCACCGAGCAGGCGGTGGCGGCTCAGGACATCCCGATGCTGCTCGCCCTGGTGGTGCTGGCCGCCGCGATCTTCGTGGTGGTCAACCTCCTCGTCGACATCGTGTATCCGATCGTGGATCCGCGGATCTCCCGGGTCCAGCCCGTCACACTGGGAGGTGAGACGTCATGACGCTGCTCGACGTCGGTACCGCGCTCGACTCGGCCCCGGTCCGCGAGGACACGTCCGACACCCCGGTGCGCGCCCGGTCGCGGGCGCAGCGCTGGATCCGTCCCGTGCTGGCGCTGGTGCGCAGGCCCGGACTGCTGCTGTCGGTGCTGTTTCTGGTGCTGGTGTTCGGCTGGGCGTTCTTCCCGGGACTGTTCACCGACCGCGACCCGCTGACCGGGGTGCCGCGCGACAAGCTCAAGCCGCCGGGTGCCGAATATCTGTTCGGCACCGACCATCTCGGCCGCGACGTGTTCTCCCGCGTGGTGTACGGGACCGGGCTGTCGCTGCAGGCGACGGCGATCGCGGTCGCGGTCGGCCTGGTGGTGGGTTCGACGATCGGGGTGCTGTCCGGTTTCATCGGCGGGCGCGTCGACGACGTGATCATGCGGTTCGTCGACGTGCTGCTGTCGATCCCGGGTCTGCTGCTGTCGCTGGCGGTGGTGACCGTGCTGGGCTTCGGCACCGTCAACGTGGCGATCGCGGTCGGCGTGGCCTCGGTCGCCAGCTTCGCCCGGTTGATGCGCTCCGACGTGCTGCGCACGCGCACCCAGACATTCATCGAGGCCGCCGCCGTGTGCGGGGTGCGCCGGCCGACGATCCTGTGGCGCCACGTGCTGCCGCACTCGGTCGGGTCGGTGCTGGTGCTGGCCGCACTCGAGTTCGGCGCGGCGATCCTGGCGGTGTCGTCGCTGAGCTTCCTCGGATTCGGCGCGCCGCCGCCGACGCCGGAGTGGGGTTCGCTGGTCGCCGAGGGCCGCAACTACATGGTCACCGCGTGGTGGCTGACCGCGCTGCCCGGTCTGGTGATCGCGCTGGCGGTGTTGTCCGCCAACAGGATCAGCCGCGCGCTCGACGGGGAGGGCCGGACGTGGTGAGCGAACCCGTGCTGCGGCTGGACAACCTGCACATCACCTACCGCACCTCCGAGGTGGAGGTCGACGCGGTCCGCGGCGTCGACCTCACGGTCCGCCCCGGCGAGGTGGTCGCGCTGGTCGGCGAGTCCGGGTCGGGCAAGTCCACCACCGCGCACTCGGTCATCGGGCTGCTGCCCGCGGGCGGCGCCGTCACCTCGGGCACCATCACCTACGCGGGCCGCGACATCACCCGGCTGCGCGGCCGCGCGCTGCGTGCGCTGCGTGGCGCCGAGATCGGTTTTGTCCCACAGGATCCCAACCTGGCGCTGAACCCGGTCAAGCGGGTCGGCGAGCAGGTGGCCGAGGCGCTGCGGGTGCACGGGCTGGCCGGCCGCAAGGAGGCCGCCGAGCTGGCGGTGGAGATCCTGGACCGGGCCGGGCTGACCCATCCGGAGGCCCGCGCCCGCCAGTATCCGCACGAACTGTCCGGCGGGATGAAGCAGCGGGTGCTGATCGGGATCGCGCTGGCCTGCCGCCCCAAGCTGGTGATCGCCGACGAGCCCACCAGCGCGCTGGACGTGACGGTGCAGAAGCGGGTGCTCGACCACCTGGCCCGGCTCACCGCCGAGGACAACACCGCGGTGCTGCTGATCACCCACGATCTCGGTGTCGCCGCCGACCGGGCCGACCGGGTGGTGGTGATGCGCCAGGGACAGGTCGTCGAAACCGGTTCGACGTCAGCGGTTCTCACCACCCCCACCCAGACCTACACCCGCACGCTGCTGGCCGCCGCGCCCAGCCTGTCGGGCCGCTCGCTGGTCGGTGCCCGGCCGACGCCGGAGCAGCCGCTGCTGCGCCTGGAGAACATCACCAAACGGTTCCCGCTGCCCGGCAGCAAGGAGGCGGTCACCGCCGTCGACGACGTGTCGCTGACCGTGCACCGGGGCCGCACCTACAGCCTGATCGGCGAATCGGGTTCGGGTAAGTCCACGCTGGCGCGCATCGCGATGCGGCTGGAGGATCCCAGCGCGGGCCGGGTGGTGTTCGACGGGCAGGACATCACCACCACCTCGGGACGGCAGTTGCGCGAGCTGCGCCGCCGGATCCAGCTGGTCTACCAGAACCCGTACTCCTCGCTGGACCCGCGGCTGCGGGTCGACGAGGTGATCTCCGAACCCCTGCGCGCCTTCGGGATCGGCGACCGCACCGATCGTCGGCGCCGGGCGGCTGAGCTGCTCGACCAGGTGGCGCTGCCGAAGGGCACCGCGGCGCGTAAACCGGCCGAGCTCTCCGGCGGGCAGCGCCAGCGGGTGGCGATCGCGCGGGCGCTGGCGCTGCAACCGGAGCTGCTGGTGCTCGACGAGCCGGTGTCGGCTCTCGACGTGTCGGTGCAGGACCAGATCCTGCGGCTGCTGGTGAGGTTGCAGGAGGAGCTGGGCCTGGGCTACCTGTTCATCTCGCACGATTTCGCGGTCGTGCAGCAGATTTCCGACGAGATCGGGGTGCTGCGCCGCGGTGTTTTGGTCGAACAGGGCTCCACCGCACAGGTATTCGGTGATCCGCGGCATGAGTACACGCGGGAGCTGATCGCCGCGGTGCCCGGTGGCCGCGCTCCGGCGGGGGTGGCGCGATGAGCGGCGTCGAGCAGGTGCGCGAGGCGATCGCCGCGCGCGCCGCCGCGGACTGGGACGGTGGTTTCATCCCGGAGAACTTCATCGACCTGCGGGCCAGCGGGCTGCCGGAGCTGACGGTGCCCACCGAGCTCGGCGGCCCGGGTGGGGACATCGTCGCCGCGTCGGCCGCAGTGCGCGAGATCGCCGCCGGGGACGCGTCGACCGCGCTGGTGCTGGCGATGCACTACATCCACACCGCCCGGCTGTTCGCCAAGCCGGACCGCCCCGCCGCGGTGGAGAAGCTGGCGGCGCGCATCCTGGCCGACCGCGAACTGGTCGCCCTGTCGGCGAGTGAACAGATCAGCGGCGCGCCCAGCCGCGGGGCGCCGATCCGTACCACCGCCACCCGCAGACCCGACGGGGGCTGGCGCATCGACGGCAGCAAGACCTACGCCACCGGGGCACGGGCGGCCGGCACCATCGTGATCGCCGCGACGCTCGGCGACGGCGACGGCAGGCGCGCCCATTTCCTGGTGCCGCAGCCGACCGACGGGCTGACCGTCGTCGAGACCTGGGACGCGGCGGGTCTGCGCGGCTCCGACAGCCAGGACCTGCGGCTGGACGGGGTCCGGGTGGACGGCGACGCGCTGGTGGAGGTGTACGAGCCAGGCGGCCGCGACACCGATGCGACGCAACCGATCTGGTGGCCGCTGATGCTGGCGTCGGTACACCTGGGTGTCGCCGAGGCGGCGCGTGCCGAGGCGCTGCGGTTCGCCGACGGGCCGCGCACCGACGGCGCCCCGGGAAAGCTCAGCGACACCGCGCGGATCCGCGACCGGGCCGCCCGCGCCGAATTCGAGATCATCACGGCGCGGGCGATTCTCGACGACGCGCTGCGCGCCGCCGCGGCCGGGCAACTGACCTCGGCGCGGGCCGCGACGGTCAAGGTGCTGGTGCACCGGCACGCCAGCGCCGTGGTCGACCATTGCGGGCAGTTGATCGGCGCGGCGTCGATGCGCCTGACCTCCCCGCTGCAGCGCTACTACCGCGATCTGCGGGTGGCGCTGCACAACCCGCCCGCCGAGGACACCGTGCTGGCGATGCTCGCCACCGAGGTGCTCGGCCCGATCGAAGGTGACAGATGACCGGTAACCGACCAGCACACCTGCTGCTGCAACCGCAACCCGAAGGGCACCAGGATCTTTCGTGGCTCTACCGCACGACCGAACTCGCCGAGCAGGCGGCGCTGGACGCGGTGGTCGCGCCCGCGCCCGGTCCCGACGTGCCCGTCGAGCCCACCACGCTGGCGGCCAACCTGGCCGCCCGCACCAGCCGCATCGGGCTGGTGATCACCACCTCCGCTCAGTATGTCGCCCCGTACAACACCGCGCGCGTGGTCAACACCCTGGACAACCTGTCGGTGGGCCGGGCGGGCTGGTGGCTGGTGGCCGCGGCCGAGGACTCCGACCCCGCCCTGCACCCGGCGACCACCCCGGAGGGCCGCCGCTGGGCGCGCGCCGCGGAGTTCACCGACGTGCTGCACAAGCTCTGGGAGAGCTGGGAATCCGATGCAGTGGTGGCCGACAAGGTGTCCGGTGTCTACGTCGACGAGACGCGGCTGCACCCGATCGAGCACGAGGGCGAGTTCTTCCGGGTGGCCGGACCGCTGAACCTGCCGCGCAGCCCGCAGCTGCATCCCCCGCTGTTCGCGCACGTCGGAAACGACGCCGCCGCCGCGGAGTTCGCCCGCGGCCACGCCGATGTCGCGGTGGCGCACACCCGGGTGCCCGGGGTGCCGCTGACCCTGCGGGTCGTCACCGGCCTGCCCGACGCCGACCAACTGGCCCAGGCGGTCGCCGACGGTGAGGTCGACGGCTATGTGCTGCGGCTGACCGAGAGCGACACCGCACAGTTCGTCACCGCAGTGCTGCCCCGGCTGCGCGACCTCGGTGCCGCACGCGACGCGCACGAATCATCGACCCTGCGCGGTCATCTGGGCCTGGCCGCCGCTGAACCTGTGGGAGTCCTGCCGTGACCAAGCGCATGCACCTCAACCTGAACCTGCGCGGTATCGGTTTCCACCGCGCGGCGTGGCGGCACGACACCGCACAACCGACCGAGGTGTGGAAGCTGCCGTACTACACCCGGATCGTGCAGGCCGCCGAGAAGGCGAAGCTGGACGCGGTGTTCCTGGCCGACAGCCCGAAGGTCTACAGCGAGCGCGAGCCACTGGCGATGAGCAACGAGCCTTTGACGCTGCTCGGCGCGCTGGCCGCGCGCACCACGAACATCGGGTTGATCGGCACGGTGTCGACGACCTATAACGATCCCTACGACGTCGCGCTGCGGTTCGCGTCGCTGGACCACCTGTCCGGCGGCCGGGTCGGGATGAACTTCGTGACCTCCTCCGGCGACGTGATCGCCCGCAACTTCGGCTACGACAGCCACCCCGACTTCGAGCTGCGCTACGACCGCGCGGGCGAGTTCGTCGACGTCGTCACCGCGCTGTGGGCCGGCGACTACGTCGACCACCACGGCCGGTTCTTCGACGTGTCCGGCCGGCTGCCGATTCCGCCCACGCCGCAGGGGCATCCGGTGCTGGTGCAGGCGGGGGCGTCGGACCGGGGCCGGGAGATGGCCGCGCAGCGGGCCGAGGCGGTCTACACCGGGTCGTCGAACATCCCCAACGGGCTGGAGTTCTACACCGATGTGAAGGCGCGCGCCCGCCGGCTGGGCCGCGGCGAGGGCGCGGTGAAGATCCTGCCCGGCGTGGTGCCCTACGTCGGCTCCACCGAGGCCGAGGGCAAGGCGCTGGAGGCCGAGCTGGAGGATCTGGCGATCAAGAACATCGACGTGATCGGTCAGCTCGCCGAGGAGTTGGGCGCCGACTTCTCCGGCTACGACCTCGACGCCCCGTTCCCGACGGAGCTGTTCCCCGACCACAGCCGGTGGAAGGACGGGCAGAGCCGGCTCAACCGCCTCAAGGCGTGGGTGCGCGACGAGAACCTGACGATCCGCCAGCTGGCGATCAAGGTGGAGAAGGGTCTGCGCAACGTGCACTGGACCATCGCGGGCTCGGCCGAGCAGATCGCCGACGAGCTGGAGCGCTGGTTCCGGGCCGGTGCCGCCGACGGGTTCAACATCCTGGTTCCGTTGCACCCCAAGGGAACCGAGGACTTCATGGAGCAGGTGGTGCCGATCCTGCAGCGGCGCGGGCTGTTCCGCACCGAGTACGACGGCACCACGCTGCGCGAGCACTTCGGGCTGGCGGTGCCGGGCCGCAACCCGGCCGGCGCCACCGCCTAGCTAGGCGCGCAGCAGGTAGGTGTCCATGATCCAGCCGTGCCGGGCGCGGGCCTCGGCGCGCAGCGATGCGATCTGGTCACCGACCTCGCCGACCGTCCCGGCCACCAGCAGCTCGTCGGGGGTACCGAGGTAGGCGCCCCACCAGATGCGGGTCTCGGGCGGGCAGGTCTGAAACGAGCAGTCGGCGTCGAGCATCACCACCGCCGATCCGGTCAGCCCGTCCTCGCGCAGCCGGCGGCCGGTGGTGAGCAGTACCGGCTCGCCGACGTCGTTGAGCGGGATGCGGTGCCGTGCGGTCAGCGCCTGCACCGCGGTGATGCCGGGGATGACGTCGTAGGTGAACTCGACGTGCTCACAGACCTTCTCCAGGATCCGCAGCGTGCTGTCATACAGCGACGGGTCGCCCCACGCCAGGAAGGCCCCGACGCCGTCGGGCCCGAGTTCGGTGCTGATCGCGTCGGCCCACACCCGGGCGCGGGCGTCGTGCCAGTCGGCGACGGCCTGCCGGTAGGCCGGGCTGTCGGGGACGGTGCGCACCCGCTCCGGATCGGTCAGCTCGACGAACCGGTAGCCGGGTTCCCGGATGAACCGCTCGCAGATCTGGCGGCGCAGCGCGACCAGGTCGTCCTTGACGGCGCCCTTGTCCATCGCGAAGAACACCTGGGTGTCGTTGAGCGCCGCGACGGCCTGCGCGGTGACGTAGTCCGGGTCACCGGCGCCGATCCCGATGACGTGGATGTGGCGGGTCACGCCCGTGAGTATGCCGCCAGCCGCGTCCGGTCCCCGACAGCGATACCCCAAGTACCCGGTACCGGAGGTATTGACTAGAGCATCGTCGCTGCTTACCGTGGGAGCACCCGCGACGAAGGGACGTCAACGATGACCAGTTCCGCGATGACCAGTTCCGCACCTGTCCGCGACGCGTTCGCCGAGCGTCTGCTCAACGGTTCGGTGAAGCGCTCCTACGCCCCGGTGGTCGACATCGACTGGGACGCGCCGCTGGATCCGGACAAGTTCTTCCTGCCGCCGAAGGTCGTCTCGCTGTACGGCACACCGCTGTGGGACGCGATGACCCGCGAACAGCAGATCGAGCTGTCCCGCCAGGAGCTGGTCAACACGCTGTCGGCGGGCATCTGGTTCGAGAACATCCTCAACCAGGCGCTGCTGCGCAAGATGATGCACCAGGACCCGACCCGAAGTGCGGTGCACTACGAGCTGACCGAGCTCGGCGACGAGACCCGGCATATGGTGATGTTCGGAAAGGCGATCGCCCGGGTCGGGGCGAAACCGGTGTGGCCCAAGTGGTATCAGCGCGTCATCATCAACGCGCTGCCGTTCGCGTTCCAGGGCGCGGCGCTGTGGGTGGCCGCGCTGATCGGCGAGGAGATCTTCGACTCGCTGCAGCGCCAGATGATGGACGACGACGAACTGCAGCCGCTCGTGCAGCGGTTGATGCGCATCCACGTCACCGAGGAGGCCCGCCACATCCAGTTCGCCCGCGACGGACTGCGCAAGCGGGTCCCGGGCATGCGCAGGCTGCCGAGGTTCGTGCTGGCCAACGTCAACGGACTGGGCGGCTACCTGTTCCGCTTCCTATTCACCAACAAGGTGCCCTACCAGCGCGTCGGGCTGGACGCGAAGGCGGCCCGGCGCATGGCGCGCGGCAGCGCGCACCGACGCCGCACCCAGATCGACGGATTCGCGCCGCTGGCAGCGTTTCTCGACGAGGTCGGGCTGCTCGGCCCGATCGCCCGGCGGATGTGGCGGCGCAGCGGGTTCCTGCCGGCATGACCGGCTACGAGGGCCCCGCCTGTGCGCAGATCAGGGATGACGACCGGGCCGTGCGGGTCCGGCTGACCGGGCATCTCGACCCGATCGACGGCCGATACCACTGGCGCGGAACGGTTTACGGCATCGATGCGGGTCTGCGACTGCCCCACCCGGTGCGCATCGCGGTCGGTGAGCGCGTCGCCGACGGCCGGCTCACCGAGCTCACCCCGTGGGGCACCCACACCGTCGCCGGGGTCGGCGCTCCCCCGTTCGAGGTCTAACGCGGGTCCTCGTGGGTCAGCGCGCGGTAGCTCTTGGCGCCCGCGCGGTCGACCGCGGCCCGCACCAGACCGAAGATCAGCCCCTGCACCGCGGCGGCGATCAGCGCCTCCCGGGTGGAGCGCGTCAGGTCGCGCGGTTCGGGCGGTTCCTGGTCGTCGGGGCTGACCCGCTGCCAGACCTCGGTGAAGATCTTGCTCGCCAGCAGTCCGCCGGCCACGCCGGTGGCGATGGACAGCGGTTTGTACAGGGCTTTCGATGCTGCGCTCACCGGGAAGCGATTCCCGTCCGGCCAATCGCCAAACCCGCGACTAGAACACGTTCTAGTATGGCCCCGTGCGGTTCACCTATGCCGAAGCCATGACCGATCCCACCTACTACATTCCGCTGGCGCAGGCCGCGGAGGCGGCGGGATACCACGCGATGACGATCGCCGACAGCCTCGCCTACCCGTTCGAGTCGGATTCGAAGTATCCCTACACCCCGGACGGCAACCGCGAGTTCCTCGACGGCAAACCCTTCATCGAGGCGTTCGTGCTGGCCGGCGCGCTGAGCGCGGCCACGACGCGGCTGCGGTTCAACTTCTTCGTGCTCAAGCTGCCGATCCGCCCGCCCGCCCTGGTGGCCAAGCAGGCCGGCTCGCTGGCCGCGCTGTTCGGCAACCGGCTCGGCCTGGGCGTGGGCACCAGCCCGTGGCCGGAGGACTACGAGCTGCTCGACGTGCCGTTCGCCAAGCGCGGGAAGCGCATGGACGAGTGCATCGAGATCATCCGCGGCCTGACCACCGGCGACTACTTCGAGTTCCACGGCGAGTTCTACGACATCCCCAAGACCAAGATGACCCCGGCGCCGACGCAGCCGATCCCGATCCTGATCGGCGGCCACGCCGACGCCGCGCTGCGCCGCGCGGCCCGCAACGACGGCTGGATGCACGGCGGCGGCGATCCCGAGGAGCTCGACCAGCTGCTGGCCAAGCTGCAGCGGTACCGCGAGGAGGAGGGCCGGACCGGACCGTTCGAGATCCACGTCATCTCCGCCGACGCCTACACCCTCGACGGCATCAAGCGGCTGGAGGACAAGGGCGTCACCGACGTGATCGTCGGCTTCCGGATCCCCTACATCAACGGCCCGGACCCCGAACCGCTGGAGACCAAGATCCGCAACCTCGAGCAGTTCGCCGAGCACGTCATCCACAAGCTCTGATCAGCCGCGCAGCGTGTCCTGCGGGCTGCAGCCGTAGACCTCGCGGTACATCACCGCGAACCGGCCGGTGTGGGCGAAGCCCCAGCGCGCGGCGATCGCGGTGACGGTGGTGTTCGCCCGGTCGGCGGCCTGCAGCTCCTGGTGTGCGTAGTGCAGCCGCAGCCGGCGCAGATACTGCAGCGGCGTGGTCTGCAGATGCCGCCGGAACATGTACTGCACCGCGCGCGGGGTCACGTGCACCGCGTCGGCGATGTCGGCCAGCGCGATGTCGTTGGCGACGTTGCTGTCCATGAACTCGATTGCGCGGCGCAGTAATACGGGCTGATGGTCGGTGCGGTCACACGGCGCGGACTTCGCCGTGAACGAGTTCGGGAACGTCGACAACGTGACCGCGGCCAGCAGCCGCGCCGCCTGGCCGAGCACCAGCGGGGTGGCCATGACGTCGTCGGGCAGGATCACGTCGCGGACGTAGGCGACGGTGTCGCGCAGCATCCGGGTGGCCGCCGGGTCGGGCACGGCCAGGGCGCCGAAGTGGATCTGTGCGTTGGCGGCGGGCAGCCCGGTGGCCACCTCGGCGAGCACCCGCGACTCGAGCAGGACCGAGGTGGTGTGCAGATCGAGCGTGGTGGCCAGATACGGCGCGTCCGGCTGGGCGACCACCGCGACCTCACCGGGCGCCGCCTCGGCGGCGTCGCGTCCGCACTCGCTGCGCAGCCGGCCGCCGCGGGGCAGCACCAGCGCCACCCGGTTCAGCGGGTCCGACGTCACCCGCACCTCCCCCGCCACCCGGATGTCCTCGATCGCGAAGGGGCCGACCGACGTCCGCGCGTGTACCAGGAACCGGCCGGGTGCACCGAGGGCGTGTCCGCGGCTCAACCGCAACCGGGTGCCGTAGGCGTGCTGGAGGAATTCTTCGGCGCTCGCCGGATCGGCGATCTCGACATAAGAGCGCCGGGGCACGTGGACGTGACCGACCAAGCGGATCACCCCCTCGTGGTGGGGCGGCCCGGGCGGCGCGTGGTTTCGACCTCCCGGAGGTAACCAACCGTACCCCCGGAACACCGCGCGCGACGGCGGGTTCGCGTTACCGCACGCGCGCGTGTTCGCGCGCCGCCGCCGCGACCGTCGGCAACCGGATGCTGAATATCGTTGCACCGGGAAGGGATTGGGCCTTGATGGTGCCGCCGTGCGCCTCGACGATGGAGGCGGCGATCGACAGTCCCAGCCCGAAGCTGCCCGCCGTGCGGGACCGGGACCGGTCGGCGCGCACGAACCGTTCGAACAGATGCGGCAGCAGGTCGGGGGCGATTCCGGGGCCGTCGTCGCGGACGGTCACCTCGACCTCGCCGCCGTCGGTGCGCACCGCCGTCGTCACGGTGGTGCCTTCGGGAGTGTGCACCCGCGCGTTGGACAGCAGGTTGGCCAGCGTCTGGTGCAGCCGGGCCCGGTCGCCGCGCACCCACACCGGCTGGTCGGGGACGTCGGTGAGCCAGCGGTGCGTCGGCGCGGACACCGCGGCGTCGTTGACGGCGTCGACGACGAGGTCGGTGAGGTCGACGTCGGTGCGGTCGAGGTCCTGGCCCTCGTCGAGCCGGGCCAGCAGCAGCAGGTCGGCGACCAGAGCGTTCATCCGCTGCGCCTCGGCCTCGATGCGCGCCAGCGAGTACTCGGTGGTCTCGGGCAGGATCGCGGCGTCCTGGCGGGTCAGCTCGGCGTAGCCGTGGATCGCCGCCAGCGGGGTGCGCAGCTCGTGGCTGGCGTCGGTGATGAACTGCCGCATCCGCCGGTCGGAGGCCGCGACGTCGGCCAGCGCGCGTTCGACGTGGTCGAGCAGCCGGTTGAGGGTATCGCCGACCAGGCCGACCTCGGTGCGGGGATCGGTGTCGCCGGTGGCCACCCGCGGGGTGATGGTGTGGTGGTCGCGGTCCAGCGGCAGCGCGGCGACCTCGGCGGCGGTGGCGGCGACGCGGCGCAGCGGGCGCAGCGCGTACCGCACGATCGCAACCGTGCTCAGCGCCGTCACCAGCAGCGCGATCACCGTCAGCCCCGTCACGACCGCGGTCTCGCGCACCATCGCCTCCCAGGCGGGCGCCCGCGACACCCCGGTCACCATGATCTCGTCGCCGTCGCCGGGCCGGCTCATCATCCGGTACCAGCCCAGCTCGGGCAGCTTCACGGTGTGCGGATCGGTGCCGCTCCACGACATCGCCGCGATCGCGTCGACGACGGCGGATGGGGCGGGGACCGCCTCCCCGTCGACGAAGTGGGCCGAGTCGACCACCCGGCCGCCCTGGATCAGCGCGATGACGTTGTCGGGCGCCTGTCCGATGAGGTGGGTGAGCGGTTTCATCGCCCCCGGCGCGGGCAGCCGGCCGTCCTCCCCGGGCGTGGTGCGGTATTTCGTCACCGACTGGCTGAAACCCTCTGCGCTGGTGGTCAACTGGGCGTCGAGGATGCCGAGCACTGAGGACCGCAGGCTCCACACCGACATCCAGCCGAACGTCACCAGCGCGATCGCCACGACGGTCGACACCCCGACGACGAGCTGTCGGCGCAGCGACCAGCTCTGCCAGCGGCGTCTCATCCCGGCGGCCTGAGCATGTATCCGACACCGCGCACGGTGTGGATCATCGGCTCGCGACCGGCGTCGACCTTCTTACGCAGATACGACACGTACAGATCCACGATGCCGGAGCGGCCGCCGAAGTCGTAGTTCCACACCCGCTTGAGAATCTCTTTGCGGCTCAGCGCTTTACGCGGGTTGCGCATCAGGAACCGGAGCAGTTCGAACTCGGTCGAGGTCAGCGAGAGCGGTTCGCCGCCGCGGGTCACCTCCCGGCTGGCGCTGTCGAGGAACAGGTCGCCGACGGTCAGTGTCTCGACGTCCGGCGGGGTCAGGTACGCCGACCGGCGCAGCAGGCCGCGCAACCGGGCGACGAGTTCCTCCAGCGAGAACGGTTTGGTCATGTAGTCGTCGCCGCCGGCGGTCAGTCCGGTGACCCGGTCGGCGACGGAGTCCCGCGCGGTCAGGAACAGGATCGGCGTGTAGGTGCCCTCGGCGCGGATCCGCGCGAGCACCTCCAGGCCGTCCATGTCCGGCAGCATGATGTCGAGCACCAGCACGTCCGGGGTGTCGGCGCGGTACTTGGCGACGGCCTCGGCGGCGTCGTGCGCGACGTCGATCTCCCAGCCCTCGTAGCGCAGCGCCATCTTCACCAGGTTGGTCAGCGCGCGTTCGTCGTCGACGAGCAGCACCCGGATCGGGGACCCGTCGGGCCGGTACATCCTGGGCAGTTGCCCCAGGATGGCGCGCCGGGGCCCGCGCTCGCTGACCGGTGCAGACGTCACGTGTCCCATTGTTGCCGCTGAACGCGGTGACGGACAGGGCACTCATAGGACTTTCACAGAAAACCGCCGGATGCTTACCTGACGCCTTGAGAATGAATGCAATTCGGCCGGTCGTTCGCCGGTCACGAGTGCCCCGTCTGGTCCAGAATTGCCCCAGAGGAGGTCCGATGTCGTCGCACCTGGAAGTTTCGCGACCGTCAGGGCGCGAGCTGATTCCGCTGACCGGACAACGGGTGACGCTCGGCAAGGCCACCACCAACGCGGTGTCACTCGAGCACGACGAGACCGTGTCCCGGCTGCACGCGGTGCTGGAGAATCTCGGATTCGCCTGGTCCATCCGCGATCTGGGCAGCCGTAACGGGACTTATCTCAACGGTGAGCGGATCACCACCGAACGGGTGCTGCGCTCCGGTGACGAGGTGCGGGTGGGCCGGTCGCGGTTGATCTTCTGGGAGGTGCGCGACACCGGCGACGGCAGGCTTGACGAGGAGACGGTGACCGCGCAGCCGGTCGAGGCGCCGCCGCGGCTGACCCGCCGCGAGGTCGACGTGCTGGTGGCGCTGTGCCGCCCGCTGGTGTCCGACGACCCGTTTCCCGAGCCCGCCTCGGTCAAGCGGATGGCGGGCGAGCTGTTCGTCACCGAGGCCGCGGTCAAACAGCACCTGCAGAACCTCTACGACAAGTTCGCGGTGCCCGCCGAGGGTGACCGGCGGGTCCGGCTGGCCAACGAGGCGCTGCGCCGCGGCGCGGTGACGCTGGCGCAACTGCGCGCCACCTAGCTCAGGTGAAGTCGAGCGCCTCGACGTCGGCGACCGCGCCCTCGTGGGTGGGCCGGTCGGCGCCGCCGATGCAGTACACCGTCTGCCCGACCGCGGCCACCACCTGCCCGTGCACCGGGGTGTTCAGCGGCGCGACGGTGCGCCACTTGCCGGAGGCGATGTCGTACATCTCCACCGTCGGCAGCACGCGGGTGGGCTCCTCCCCGCCCACCACGACGATCCGGCCGTCGAGGTAGGCGGCGCCGTAGCTGCCGCGCGGGGTGGGCAGGGCGGGCAGCCGGTCCCAGTTGCCCGACACCGGGTCGAACCGCTCGAAGGCGGCGGAGTTCTCGTCGGCGGACAGCAGCCGCCCGCCGACGGTGTAGACGTAGGTGCCGTCCGACACCGCCGCCAGATGCTCGCGGGGCGTGGGGACGGCCGCCGCCTCCGACCACTCCCGGCCGTCGAAAACCTCTGTGGTGGCGACGAGTTCGCGGTTGTTCTGCCCGCCGACCACCACCAGCTTGTCGCCGACCACGGCGGCCGCGGGTGCGGCGCGGGGATGGCGCAGCGGGGGCAGCTCCTGCCACCGGCCGTCGCGGAGGACGAAGACCTTGTCCGAGGCCTCCGACAGGCTGTCGGTGGCGCCGCCGACGACGACCATCTCGTCGCGGTAGGTGGTGGCGGTGGCGTGGTGCAGCGGCACCGGCAGCGGCGGGCGGTCCTGCCAGGTGCCGGTCGCGGTGTGGTAGCTCTGCACCAGGTCCAGCGTCTCGCCCTCGCGCATGCCGCCGGCGATCCAGATCTCGTCGCCGAGCACCGCCCACGCCGTCATCAGCCGGGCGCTGGGGGCGTCGGGCAGCACCCGCCACTCCGGCGCCGGCTGCGGGCGGCGGGCCGCGAGCCGCAGCGCCTCGGCGGACGCGGTGATCTGGGTGTCGCCGGGGCCGGTGGCGCCGCCGATCGCGTACACGGTCTTGCCGACACCGGCGACCGCGGCGCCGTGGCGCGCGGTGCGCAGGTCCGGCAGCCCGTTCCAGGACTGCGTCGCCAGGTCCAGGGCCACGACGCTCTTCAGCGCCTGCCCGCCGGCCAGCCCGCCGACGACGACCAGCCTGCCGTCGGTGATGGTCACCCCGACATCGCTTCGGCGGCCGGGGATCTCGGGCAGCGTGGTCCAGCTGTCGGTGGCCGGGTCGTAGGCCTGAACGGTCGCCAGTTCGGTGCTGCCGTCGCTGCCGCCGACGACGTAGAGCAGCGCACCGTCGGACGCCGCGCCGGGCATCCGGCGGGCGGTCGGGATCGGTGCGCCGGGCCGCCACGAGGTGCCGTCGAAGATCTCGGTGCTGGTCAGTGGGTTCCCGGCGGCGTCGACGCCACCGGTGACCACGATGCGGTCACCGACGACGCCGGCGGCTTCCGCCGCGCGGGGCTGCATCAGCGGGGGCAGTGCCACCCAACGGCTGTTGACCACCCGCCACACCTGGTCGGTGGCGATCCGGTCGCCGCTGCCCTGGGTGCGCCACCCGCCGAGCACGACCGGGGTGTCCTGCCAGGTCACCGCCATCGCGTGCTGGACGGGGACGGGCAGCGGGTCACCGCTCTTCCAGCTCTCGATCGCCGGGTCGAAGCCCTCGTGGGCGCCGCTGACGCGGCCGTCGGGTTCGCGGCCGCCGAACACCCAGATGGTGCCGTCGGCCTCGGTGGCGGCGACGGCGGCGCGGGCGTCGGTGATCGGGCGCCACTCGGCCTGCGCCTCCGGCGTCGTCGACGGGCCGGGGGCGGCGGCGGGCCGGGTGGCGGAGTCGCGCGTCGCGATCACCGCGAACACCCCGGAGGCGACCAGCAGCACGGTCGCGATCAACGCACCGGTGACGAGCAGAATCCGCTTGCGGCCCTGCGGTTTCGGCGGTGCCGGCGGTGGTAACGGCGGCGGGACCGGTGGCACCGGCGGTGGGGCCTCGCTAAGCGGCAGCGCCTGGGTGCTGCCGGTCGGTTCGGTGCGAACGGCGGACTCGCTGAGCGCCATCGAGTCGGCGAGCAGGCCGTTGCTGCGCTGCGCCAGCTGCAGCTCCCGGCCGAACTCGGCCGCGGACCCGTACCGGGCGCCGGGATCCTTGGCCATCGCCTTCTCGATCGCCGCACAGACGTCGGCGGGGATGCCCGCAGGCCGCAGATCCGGCACCGGGGTCTCGGTGACCCGCAGATAATGGGCCATCAGATCCTCGTCGGCGCGGCGTTCGTGCGGCGGGCTGCCCGCGATCAGCGCGTAGAGGGTGGCGCCGAGCGAGTAGACGTCGGCCGCGACCGTCGGCGGGTTCCCGGCGAGCACCTCGGGCGCGGTGTAGGACAGTGTGCCGGTGAAGAATCCGGTCACGGTCTGGTAGCCGCCCGCGATCCGTGCGGTGCCGAAGTCACTGAGCTGCGGTTCGCCGTAGTCGTTGACGAGCACGTTGGCGGGTTTGATGTCGCGGTGCAGGGTGTCGGCGCGGTGCGCGGTTTCCAGTGCGCCGCAGAGCTTTACGCCGATCTTGAGCGCCTCGGGCCAGCCGATGCGGCCTTCCCGGCGTACGCGTTCGGCCAGCGAGCCCGCCGCGTGGTACGGCATCACGATGAACGGCCGGTTGGTCTCGGTCATGCCGACCTGCAGGATGTTGACGATGTTCGGGTGCCCGGACAGCGCACCCATCGCCACGCCCTCGCGCAGGAACCGTTCGCGGTCGCCCTCGTCGAGGTCGGAGGCCAGCACCTTGATCGCGACGCTTCGGCGCAGCGAGGTCTGGTAGCAGCGGTAGACCACCCCGCTGCCGCCGCGGCCGACCTCGACGGCGTCGGCGAACCCGGCCTGAGCCAGCTCAGACGCGATAGCGCCGCCCATGGCGATCAACGCTACCGAGCGCATCTTCGGAAAAGATGGAATTCGCAGGAAGACCACCACATATCCCGGTCGGGACCGAGGTGGCTGGTCAGCGATACTCGTGCGGTGGACTCCGCGGCCGTCACCATCGCTTCGATCGAGATCGCCGATCCCGCGCAGGCCTGGCGGGACGCCGGTTTCACCGTCGACGCCGACGGTGACTGCCGGGTCGGCGGGGTGCGGCTCCGGCTGACCGGACCGGCGTCCGGTGACGGCATCGTGGGCTGGTCGCTGCGCGGGGTGCCCGCCTCGCTGGGCGAGGTCGACGGCATCGCGACCTCCCCGTCGGACGATCCGCCCCCGACGCCGGCCGAGCATCCCAACGGCGTCACGTCGATCGATCACGTGGTGGTGCTGTCGCCGGACCTGGACCGCACCGTCACCGCGCTGCGCGCGCTCGGCGTCGAGCCGCGCCGCGAACGCGAGGGCCGGCTGGCGGGGCATCCGATCCGGCAGGTGTTCTTCCGGTTCGGCGAGGTGATCATCGAGGCCGTCGGCGCCCCGGACACCAGGGCGGAGGGACCGGCCTCGCTGTGGGGCATCACCTACGTCGTCGCCGACATCGACGCCACCGCCGAGCGCTTCGGGGACCGCACCTCGCCGGTGAAGGACGCCGTACAGCCGGGCAGGCGGATCACCACGCTGCGGCACCGCGACTTCGGCATGTCGGTGCGCACCGCGATGATCTCCGCCCCTATCCTCTGACCGTGAGCTCGGAGCCCGTCATCATCCACACCGACGGCGGCTGCCGCCCGAACCCGGGACCCGGCGGCTGGGGTGCGGTGCTGCGGCACCGCTCGCACGTGCGCGAGCTGTACGGCGGTGAGCTCGACACCAGCAACAACCGGATGGAGCTGACCGCGCCGATCATGGCGCTGGAGGCGCTGACCCGGCCGGTGCTGGTGCACCTTTACACCGACAGCACCTACGTGCGCAACGGCATCACCAAGTGGGTGCACGGCTGGCAGCGCAACGGCTGGATGACCGCGTCACGGCAGCCGGTGAAGAACGTCGACCTGTGGCAGCGCCTCCAATCGGCTTGTGCCCGGCACGAAGTCGAGTGGTTCTGGGTGCGCGGGCACTCCGGGGTGGCCGACAACGAGCTGGCCGACCAGCTGGCCACCCGGGGCCTGATGGAGGCGATGGACGGGGCGCTGCGCTAGCGGGCCGAGGGAAATCGCGGCGGGCGCTTCTCCCGGATCGCGGTGTAGCCCTCGACGACGTCGGGTCCGAGGAAGGTCAGCATCTCGTAGGCCGCGGACTGGTCGAACGTCGGGCCCATCGTGCGCAGCCAGTTGTTCAGGGTGCGTTTGGTCAGCCGGATCGCCTGCTGCGCACCGGTGGCCAGCGCGTCGGCGACCCGTAGCGCCTCGTCGAGCACCTGCTCGCGGGGCAGCGCCTTGGCCACCAGGCCGATCCGCTCGGCCTCGACGCCGGTGATCATCTCGCCGGTCAGCAGGTAGTAGCGGGCCTTGGCCATGCCGACCAGCAGCGGCCAGATGATCGCGGCGTGATCACCCGCGGCGACACCGAGTTTGACGTGGCCGTCGCCGATGCGGGCGTCCTCGGCGGCGATCGCGACGTCGGCGAGCAGCGCGGCCACGGTGCCGGCGCCGACGGCCACCCCGTTGATGGCCGAGACGATGGGCTTCTCGCAGTTGATCATGTTGTAGACCAGGTCGCTCATCTCGGCGAGCATGTGCGACACGCGGTCGTAGTCACCGGCCATGCGTTCGACCATCGCCAGGTCGCCGCCCGCCGAGAACGCCTTGCCCGCACCGGTGATCACCGCGACCCGGGTCTGCGGGTCCTCGGCGACGTCGCGCCAGATCCGGGCCAGCTCGGTGTGCATCTCCTCGTCGGCGGCGTTGTACTTCTCCGGCCGGTTCAGCGTGATCAGCAGGACGCCGTTGTCGCGGCGGGTCAGCGTCAGCTGGTTGTAGTCCTCGAAGCCCATGGTGGACAGCCTTGCACCCGGCGCCTTATCCGGTGCGGGAACCGACGGTGACCGTCACCTCGTGGCGCTGACCGCCCCGCTCGAACACCAGCTGCTCGCGTGAGCCGGGGGCGGTCCTGCGCAGCGCGGACAGCAGGTCCTCCACCGAGCCGATCCGCTCGCCGGCGAAGCCGACGATGACGTCACCGGGCCGGACTCCCGCGGCCGCGGCGGGCGCGGCGCGGTCCAGTGCGAGCACCAGCGCACCCTCCTCGCTGCGCACCCCCAGCCGGCGGCGCACCGAGGGGCTGATCGGGCTCAGCGACAGCCCCAGGTACGGGTGGCTGACCTCGCCCTTCGTCAGCAGCTGGTCGGCCACGTCCAGCACGGTCGCCGTCGGGATCGCGAAACCGATTGACACCGCGCCCATGTCGGGCGGGATGTAGGCCTCGTTGATCCCGATGACCCGGCCCTCGACGTCCAGCAGCGCTCCGCCCGAGTTGCCCGGGGAGATCGACGCGTCGGTCTGGATCAGGTCCACCAGCGACGCGCTCTGCGGGGCCGCGCCCGGAATGTCGCGGTGCAGGCCCGACACGACGCCCACGGTCACCGAGTTGGAGAACCCGAGCGGGCTGCCGATCGCGATCGCGATCTCGCCGGGCCTCGGCAGGTCGGTGCGGTACTCCGGGACCGGCAGGTTCTTGCGTTCGGTGCGCACCACCGCCAGGTCGGTCACGGTGTCGGTGGCCAGCACCTCGCCCGGTGAGCTGGTGCCGTCCGCGAACTCGATGGTGACCCGGCGGTCGTCACCGACGACGTGGGCGTTGGTGACCACGATGTCGTCGCGCAGCACCACCGCGCTGCCCAGGCCGTCGCGGCGCTGGACCGTGGTCACGCTGGGGCTGAGCCGTTCCACCACGTCGGCGAACCCGGCCGGGGCCAGGGCGCCCGACGGGGTGGGCGCCGCGGTGCTGGTCTCCGTGTCTGCGGTGGTGGTCGGTGCGGCCGACGGCGCCGGTGCGGGCTGCGGGGCGGGGCCGCACGCCGACACACCCACGGCCAGTGCTAGCGCGACGGTGGCAACGGGGATGCGCTTCATGCCTTTTGGTTTACCCCATGCCTTCCCAGCGGACCTCGTCGGGTGATTTGTCCGGCCGCAGCCCCCGCCAACTGGGTTGGCGCAGCCGGTTGTCGGAGGTGCGTTCGCTGTAGCGGACCTCGCCGACGAGCTCGGGCCGCACGAACGTCACGCCCCTGGCGT
This sequence comes from Mycolicibacterium phlei, assembly GCF_001583415.1. Next base: position 870,088 of record NZ_CP014475.1, on the reverse strand, counting down.
CCTGGCGCGGCAGCGGGTCGAGGAACGGGCTCTCGTCGGTGTGCAGCGGTTCGAGCGTCGTCTTGAGCTTGTCGAGCTCCTTGTCGGTGAACCCGGTACCCACCCGGCCGACGAACTGCAGTCCACCGTCGACCGGGACCCCCAGCATCAGCGCACCGATCCCGGTGGAGCGGCCGCCCTCGCCGCGGCGCCAGCCGCCGATCACCACCTCCTGGGTGTTCCACAGCTTGTCCTTGATCCACGACTTCGACCGTCGCCCCGGCTGATACGTCGAGTCGAGCTTCTTGGCGACCACACCCTCCCAGCGCTTCGTGCGCGCGTACTCGAGTGCGTCGGCACCGGTGTCGCCGGGCAGTCGGTCCGGCACGATCAGCCCGCCGCCGTCGGCCAGCGCCCCGAGGATCCTGCGCCGGTCGGAGTACTTGGCGCGCAACAGCGGCCGGTCGTCGAGGTGCAGGATGTCGAACGCCCAGAACTCGACCCGGGTGGAGCGGGCGCGGTTCTGCATCTCGCCGAAGCTCGGCACCCCGGACTCGTCGAGCGCGACCGCCTCGCCGTCGAGGATGACGTGATGGTCGGCGAGATCGGCTGCGATGGCCTGGAATTGGGGGAACTCGGCGGTGACGTCGCGGCCGCTGCGCGAGCGCAGCCGCAGCGTGCCGTGGTCGGCGTCGAGGATCATCCGGTAGCCGTCCCACTTGCCCTCGAACGCCCACTGCTTGCTGGTGAGCCGCGCCACCGATCCCTCGGTGGACAGCATCGGCGCGATGTCGCCGGCGTGCGGGCGCTGCTGTTCCTTCATCCGGTGCGCCAGCCAGTTCTTGCCGTCGGTCTGGATCAGCGCGTAGCGGCCGTCGATCGTCGAGCCGTGCAGGGTGATGATCACCTCGCCGCCCTGGCGCTTGCTGTCGGGCGGGACGTCGTTGAACTTCTCGGCCTCGTAGGTGCCGGTGTCCCAGATGATCATCCTGCCGCCGCCGTACTCGCCCTTGGGGATCTCGCCGTGGAAGGTCAGGTATTCCAGCGGATGGTCCTCGGTATGCACGGCGAGGTGGTTCACCGACGGGGTGTCGGGCAGGTTCTTCGGCACCGCCCAGCTGACCAGCACCCCGTCGCGTTCCAGACGCAGGTCGTAGTGCAGCCGGCGGGCGTGGTGCTCCTGGATGACGAACCGGTTGTCCTGCCCCGGTTTCGGGGGTTTGACCGGAACGGGCTCAGGGGTTTTCGCCGCGTCGCGCATGCTGCGGTAGGCGGTCAACCGGTCGGGCACCGGGACCGTCTCGTCCAGCGGCGCCAGCAGGTCGCCCATCTCCTGCACCCGCTCGAGCACCTCGTCGAAGCGCAGGTGGCGCAGCTTCGGATCGGCGATCTCGTCCCACGTGCGGGGCGCGGCGACGGTCGGATGTTCGCGTCCGCGAAGCGAATACGGCGCGATGGTGGTCTTGGCGGCGCTGTTCTGGCTCCAGTCGACGAACACCTTGCCGGTGCGCAGGCTCCTGGTCATCGTCGCGGTGACCTGTTTGGGCATCGTCTGTTCGAGCTGCTGGGCGACACGGCGCGCCAGCACCGACGCACCCCGCGAGCTGATCGGCTCCTCCAGCGGGACATACAGGTGCAGGCCCTTGCTGCCGCTGGTCAGCGGGTAGGTGGTCAGCCCGATGTCGCTGATCAGGTCGCGCACCTCGTGGGCCACCTCGCACAGCTGCCGGAAGGTCACGCCCTCGCCGGGGTCGAGGTCGAACACGATGCGGGTGGCCGGCCCGGGTTTGCGCTCCCCGCCCTCGCCGACGAACCGCCACTGCGGCACATGCACTTCCAGCGCCGCCTGCTGCGCGATCCAGGCCAGTCCCTCGGCGGTGTCGATCAGCGGGTAGGTCGTGGTCCCGGACCGGTGGGTGACCGATGCGCGGTCCAGCCACTCCGGCGCCGACGACGCGAGCTGCTTCTCGAAGAACGACGCCTCCTCGACACCGTTGGGCCAGCGCTTGCGCGTGACGGCGCGGCCCGCGATGTGCGGGATCATCGCCTCGGCGATGCCGACGTAGTAGTCGAACACCTGGCCCTTGGTGGTGCCCGTCGCCGGGTACAGCACCTTGTCCGGGTTGGTCAGCTTCACCCGGCCGAAACGATCCACAGTGAGAACGTATACCCGCTGATAGCGTGGATCCGTGACCAGAATTCTCGCGGCGCTGGCGACCGCGGTGGCGGTGCCGCTGCTGGTGGCCGCGCCGGCGGGCGCGGACCCCGAGGATCTGCTGCCCTACTGCTCGGGCGATCAGACCCCGATCGACACCCACTGCCGCCCGATGGCGCAACAGGAGGTCACGCACGGTTCCGGGCTGGATCCGGATCTGCCGGGCGGGCTGACCCCGGCGACGCGCCTGTCCTGGGCGGCTAGTTGAGCCGCTCTCCGGTCTTCGGGTGGAACAGGTGCACAGCGCCTTCCGGGTGCCTGCGCAGCCGCACGGTGTCGGCCAGCCGCGGCGCGGTGCGCGGGTTGCAGCGCGCCACCAGTTGCACGTCCGGACCCGCGTGCGTGTACACGTAGGCCTCGCTGCCGAGGTCCTCGACGAGGTCGACGACCGCGGCGACCCCGCCGTCGTCGGAGATCTCCAGCGCCTCCGGGCGGATGCCGAAGGTGACCTCCGACAGGCCCGCCTCGCTGAGTCTGGTCAGCTGGTCACGTTCCAGCGGCAGCGTGGAATCGCCGATCCGCACCCCGTCCGGGGCGAGCGGCACGGTCACCAGGTTCATCGCCGGTGAGCCGATGAACCCGGCGACGAACGCGTTGGCGGGCTTGTCGTACAGGTCGTTCGGGGCGGCGAACTGCTGCAGCTTGCCGCCGCGCAGCACCGCGACGCGGTCGCCCATCGTCATCGCCTCCACCTGGTCGTGGGTGACGTAGACGGTGGTGGTGCCGAGCCGGCGCTGCAGCGCGGCGATCTGGGTGCGGGTCTGCACCCGCAGTTTCGCGTCGAGGTTCGACAACGGCTCGTCCATGCAGAACACCTGCGGTTCCCGCACGATCGCGCGGCCCATCGCGACGCGCTGGCGCTGACCGCCGGACAGCTTGGCGGGCTTGCGGTCCAGGAACTCGGTGAGGTCGAGGATCTTGGCGGCCTCCTCGACCTTGCGGCGGCGCTCGTCGGCGGGCACCCCGCGCAGTTTCAGCGCGAAGCCCATGTTCTCGGCGACGGTCTTGTTCGGGTACAGCGCGTAGTTCTGGAACACCATCGCGATGTCGCGGTCCTTGGACGGCACGCCGACCATGTTCTTGCCGCCGATCTCGATGGTGCCCTCGTCGATCTCCTCCAGCCCGGCCAGCATCCGCAGCGCGGTGCTCTTGCCCGAGCCCGACGGGCCGACCAGCACCACGAACTCGCCGTCGGCGATGTCGAGGTTCAGCGAATCGACCGCAAGCTTGTCCGAACCCTCGTAGATGCAGGAGGCGTTGCGGTAGGTGATTGATGCCATTGAGGGGCTCCTCTACTTGATTGCGCCGAAGGACAGACCGCGGACGAGCTTGTTCTGGGCGAACCATCCGCACAGGATCACCGGCAGCGCGGCCATGGTGGCCGCCGCCGACAGCACCGCCCAGTACTGCCCCTCGCCGGCGATGAAGCCGACGAGGTAGACCGGCATGGTCTGGGCGTTGACCGCGGTCAGGTTGACCGCGAAGAAGAACTCGTTCCAGGCGAAGATCACGCAGATCAACGCCGTCGCCGCGATCCCGGGTGAGACCAGCGGCAGGATCACCTCGCGCACCGCGCGCCACAGGCTGGCGCCGTCGAGGCTGGCGGCCTCGAGCAGTTCGGCGGGCACCTCCAGGAAGAAGGAGCGCATCATCCACACCGCGATCGGCAGGTTCATCGCCGTGTAGAGCACGACGAGCGCCCAGATGTTGTCCAGCAGGCCGATATTCGACACGATCACGTACAGCGGCAGGATGGCCGCGACGATCGGCAGCATCTTGGTGCTCATGAAGAAGAACAGCGCGTCCTGGGTCTTGCGCACCGGCCGCAGCGACAGTGCGAACGCCGCGGGCACCCCGAGCAGCAGCACCAGCAGCGTCGAGATGCCGGTCGCGAACAGCGAGTTCAGCATCGCCGGGCCGATGCCCTGGTTGAACACCTCGCCGTACTGGTCCAGCGTCGGGGTGAAGAACAGTTTCGGCGGGGTGGACGCCGCGTCGGCCTCCCGTTTGAACGACGTCAGCACCATCCAGAACACCGGGAAGAAGAACGCCAGCCCGGCGATCCAGGCCACCACGCCCCACGGGCTGAAGGCGCGCGACTTCTTCTTCCGCTTGATCTCGGGTTCGGTTGTCGTCGTTGTTCTTTCGGCTGTCGTGGTCATCAGGCCGCCTCTTCCTTGCCGGAGAACGATTTGAAGATCAGGCGCAGGGCGAAGCTGGCGATGATGATCGTGAAGACCACCACGACCACGCCCATGGCCGCCGCCTGGCCCATGTCGAAGCCCAGGAAGGCGCGCTGGTAGATGTAGAACGGCAGGTTCGCGCTGGCGATGCCGGGCCCGCCCTGGGTCATCATGTAGATGGTGTCGAAGGTGTTGACCAGATACACCGCGCCGAGCACGACGCCCAGTTCGATGAAGCGCCGAAGGTGCGGCAGTGTCAGCTCCCGGAAGAGCTGCAGCGCTCCCGCACCGTCGACTCGGCCGGCCTCCAGGATGTCGCGTGGCATCGACTGGAGGCCGGCGAGGATCAGCAGCATCATGAACGGGGTCCACTGCCAGACCAGCACCACGATCACCATGGTCAGCGGGTACTGGCCGATCCAGTCGACCCGGTCGATGCCGACCAGCGACAGCGCCCAGTTCAGGATGCCGTTGTTCGGGTCCAGGATGGTGGTCTTCCAGATCAGCGCTCCCGCAACGGGTGTGACGAGGAACGGGGTGATCAGCAGCGTGCGCACGACGCCGCGGCCGAGGAAGGCCCGGTCCAGCAGCAGCGCGAGCAGCAGCCCGAGGAACGCCGAGACCAGCACCACCGCGACGATCAGGACCACGGTGTGCCATGCCACCGACCAGAACTGGCTGTCCTTGGCCACGGTGACGTAGTTCTGCAGCCCGACGAACTCCCGCGACCCGGGCCGCACCAGGTTCCACGACAGGGTCGAGTAGTAGAGGGTGAACAAGAACGGCACCTGGGTGACCACGATCATGAAGATCAGGGCGGGCAGCAACGGGCCGCGTCGCCGCCAGCCCTCGGCGCGGCTGACCCCCGCGCCCTGCGACTCCCGGATCCGGCGGACCCGTTCTGCGACGTCGGGATCGGCGACGTCGATCTCAGCGGTTGCGGTCATCACTTCTCCTGATAGGTGCGGCCGACGACCTCGGCGTACTGCTGGGCCTGTTCGAGTGCGTCGTCCACCGACTTCTGGCCGGCGATGGCGGCGCTGATCTGCTGGCTCACCCGGGTGCCGAGGTCCTGGAACTCGGGGATGCCGACGAACTGGATCCCGGTGTAGGGCACCGGTTGCACGGTGGGCTCGTTGGGGGTGGCGTTCTCGATCGAGCGCAGGGTCAGCGGCCCGTAGGACTGCGAGATCTTCTCGTACTCGGGCAGTTCGGTGTAGGTCGACACCCGACTGCCCGGTGGCACCCGCGCCCAGCCCAGCTTCTCGCCGACCAGCTTCATGTAGTCCTTGCTGGTCATCCAGGAGATGAACTTCCATGCGCCGTCGGGGTTCTTGGCGGCTTTCGGGATGCCCAGCGCCCAGGTGTACAGCCAGCCGGAGTCCGGCTTCTCGACGATCGGGGCGGGCAGGTAGCCGATCTTGCCGACCAGGTCGGGGTACTCCTTGGGGTCCTCGAGCACCGACACCGCCGAGGTGGCGTCGTACCACATCGCGGTCTGGCCCTGACCGAACAGGTTGGCGCACTCCTGGAATCCCGTTGCCGCCGCGCCCAGTTCACCGGAGCGGTTGACCAGGTCGACGTAGAAGTTGACGGCCTTGCGCACCTCGGGGCTGGTCAGCTGCGCGTTCCAGTTCTCGTCGAACCAGCGGCCGCCGAAGGTGTTGATCACGGTGTCCAGCGGGGCGAGCACCTCACCCCAGCCGGGCTTGCCGCGCAGGCAGATGCCGGCCCGGTTGGGCGTCTTGAGCGTGTCGGCCCAGCCGGCGACCTCCTGCCAGGTGGGCTGGTAGTCCGGGGACGGGTCCACGGCGATGCCGGCCTGTTCGAAGAGATCCTTGCGGTACATCAGAAACGACGACTCGCCGTAGAACGGCACCGCGTACATGTCGCCCTCGTAGGACAGCGACTCGCGCAGCGACGGGATGAAGTCGTCCTCGTCGTATCCGGGGGTGGCGGCCATGTAGTCGGAGAGGTTGACCAGCCAGCCGTCCTTGGCCCACTGCGGGGTCTCGTAGTTGCTGATCATCACGACGTCGAACTCGCTGCCGCCCATCGCCGTCGACATGGTGATCTTGGCGCGGGCCTGGTTCTCCGACAGCGTGATGAACCTCAGCTTGGTGCCCGGGTTGTCCTTCTCGAACTCCGCCGACAACTGCCGGGCGTCGGTCATCTGGGAGTTCGACACCATGGCGATCGTGACCTGGTCCTCGGAGGCCCCGAGGCTACCCGCGCCCGAGCAGCCGGCGGTCAGTGTCAGCCCCGCCGCGGCCAGACCTGCGGCCCATCTCCGTAGCGCGTTCACTTCATCTCACCTCTCATCGGTCCAATCCCTACTGAGCCAAGAGCCAACGGGCACAGTCGATGTCGCACACCAGCAGCTTGGCGAGCTTGCCCCGCAGGGCGCCGAGGGTGGCCTGATACTTGGCGGCGCCGCTGGAGATCAGCAGCGACTTCTCGCAGTTGCGGATGTCCTCCAGCGGCACCGACACCGCCCGCTCCTGCAGTTCGGTGGCCACGGGCGCGCCGTGCGCGTCGAAGAACCGGCCGCCGATCTCGCCGACGGCGCCGAGCGCGACGAGTTCGTCGAGCATCCGGGTGTCGATGAAGCTGCCCTCGAACAGGGTGGTGGACGTCGAGACCGCGCCGACGCCGAACAGCATCATGTCGGCGCGCCTGCCGGCCTCCAGGGTGCGCGAGATGATCGAGTCGCTGCGCATCGACGCCACGGTCGAGGGATCGGCATACAGCGGCGCGGGTAAACGTAGCGTCGCGGCGCGCAGCGTGTCGGCGCAGCGGGACAGGATCTGCTCGGTGCCGGTCTGGTAGGCGGCGGTCGACATGGCGCCGTCGAGCTGGACCACCGCGCGGCAGCTGGCCACCCCGGGGGGCAACGCGTTGGCGACCGCGACCTGCTCGGGGCCCCAGGTGAAACCGAGGACGTCGTCGGCCGACAGCCGGCGCATCAGCAGCGCGGCCGCGGCGCGGCCCACCGGCGCGAACGACGACGGCCGCGCGGAGTCGTCGGCGCCGTGCCCGGCGATCACCGCCTCGGTTAGGCCGAACCGGCGCTCGAGCTCGCGCTCCTCCTCGGCGTGCAGATCGTCGGTGAGGTCGGGCGGGATCGCGACCTCGATGCGCACCAGCCCCCTGGCCTTGGCGCGGGCGACCAGCCGGCCGGCGGTGGGCCGGGAGACGCCGAGCCGGCCCGCGATCTCGGCCTGGGTCAGGCCGTCGAGGTAGTACATCGTCGCCGCTCGCAGCGCGAGCCGGATGTCCTCGCGGGCGCCGCCGTCGGCCCCTGTCCCAGAACGTGCCCCAGACCGTGTCACTGACCCTGCCACCTTTTCATGCGTGAGCATTTGCTCAGGGGTGCGAGTAGATGCTCATGACGCTAGCATGGGGGTGTGACGCACACAACACCTTCTTCGCGAATGCGGGCCGCCGTCCTCCTCGAACCCGGACGCATCGAACTGCAGGAACGGCCGGTCCCCCGCCCCGACCCCGGCGACGTGCTGATCCGGGTGTCCGCGGTGGGGGTGTGCGGATCGGACACCCACTACTACCGGCACGGCCGGATCGGCGAGTTCGTCGTCGAGGCCCCCCTGGTGCTCGGCCACGAGGCCGCGGGCACCATCGTCGACGTCGGCGAGGGGGTGGACCGCTCGCGGATCGGTCAGCGGGTGTCGATCGAGCCGCAGCGCCCCGACCCGGACTCCGCCGAGACCCGCCGCGGCCACTACAACCTGTGCCCGCACATGCGGTTCTACGGGACACCGCCGGTCGACGGCGCGCTGTGCGACTACGTCACGATCGGCGCGCAGTTCGCGCACCCGGTGCCGGACTCGATGTCCGACGACGCCGCGGCGCTGTGCGAACCGCTGTCGGTGGGCATCGCGGCGACGCGCAAGGCGGGGATCGGCGAGGGCTCCCGGGTGCTGATCGCCGGTGCGGGGCCGATCGGCATCGTGCTGGCCCAGGTGGCGCGCGCGTACGGGGCGACCGACATCGTCGTCACCGATCCGGTCGAGGCCCGCCGCACCCAGGCCCGCTCGTTCGGCGCGACCGAGGTGCTCGATCCGACCGCGGGCCCGCTGCCGGACCTGGGGGTCGACGCGTTCATCGACGCCTCCGGGGCGCCGTCGGCGATCACCGACGGGATCCGCGCGGTGCGGCCGGCGGGCAACGTCGTGCTGGTCGGGCTGGGCGCGGAGACAATGGAACTGCCGGTGCAGGTGATCCAGAACCGGGAACTGGTGCTGACCGGGGTGTTCCGGTACGCCGACACATGGCCGACGGCGATCGAACTGGTCGAGTCCGGCCGGGTCGACCTCGACGCGATGGTGACCGCGCGGTTCCCGCTGGAGCGCACCGCCGAGGCGCTGGACTCCGATCGCACACCGGGTAGCGTCAAGAGCGTGGTGACGGTGTCATGACGCTCGCGACCCCCGGCTACGACCGGTCCGAAATCTCAATCGGGATCGTGCATTTCGGTGTCGGCGGCTTTCACCGCGCACACCAGGCGATGTATATCGACCGGCTGCTGGAGATGGGCCTGGCCCGCGACTGGGGTATCTGCGGTGTCGGGGTGATGCCCGCCGACCGCCGGATGGCCGAGGTGATGGCCGCCCAGGACTGCCGGTACACGCTGCTGCTGGAGAAGCCCGACGGCACCCGCGAGGCCAAGGTGATCGGCTCGATCGTCGACTACCGCTACGCCCCCGACGATCCCGAGTCCGTCGTCGAACTGCTCGCCGCGCCGGACACCCGGATCATCTCGCTGACCATCACCGAGGGCGGCTACACCCTCGACAACCTGCCCGAGGTGAACGTCTTCGGGCTGGTGGCCGACGCGCTGGCCCGCCGCCGCGACCGCGGCCTCGGCTCACCGACGATCGTGTCCTGCGACAACATCGAGGGCAACGGCGAGGTCGCCCGCCACGCGTTCACCACCTACGCCGAGCACAGGCACCCGGGCCTCGGCGAGTGGATCAGCAGCCACACCCGGTTCCCGAACTCGATGGTCGACCGCATCACGCCGGTCACCACACCCGAGGTGATCGAGGTCGTGGCAACCGAATTCGGTGTCGAGGACCGGTGGCCGGTGGTGGCCGAACCGTTCACCTCCTGGGTGCTGGAGGACACCTTCAGCGCCGGGCGCCCGCCGCTGGAGCAGGCGGGGGTGCTGCTGGTCGACGATGTCACCCCCTACGAGCTGATGAAGCTGCGACTGCTCAACGCCGGCCACCAGGCGCTGTGCTACTTCGCCTGCCTGGCCGGCTACCGACTGGTGCACGACGCGGCATCGGATCCGCTGTTCGCCGACTTCCTGTTGGCCTACATGGACGACGAGGCGACCCCCACGCTCAAGCCGGTGCCGGGCATCGACCTGCCCGACTACAAGCGCACCCTCATCGAGCGGTTCGCCAATCCGGGCGTGAAGGACACCATCGCGCGGTTGTGTTTCGGATCCTCGGACCGGATCCCGAAGTGGCTGCTGCCGGTGATCCGGGAGAACCTGAAAACCGGTGCGCCGATTCGGTGTTCGGCCGCGGTGGTGGCCAGCTGGGCCCGCTACGCCGAGGGCGTCGACGAGCAGGGCGAGCCGATCGACGTGCAGGACTCGCTGGCCGACACCCTGGTGCCGCTGGCCCGCAGCCAGCGTGCGCACCCGACCGCGTTCATCGAGAACACTGCGCTGTTCGGCGATCTCGCGCAACACGAGCGGTTCGTGCGGGATTACCTGTGGGCGCTGGACTCGCTGCACCGCGACGGCGCGCGCGCCACCCTGGAGGCGTTGCGCTGATGAGGGCACTGGTGATCGGGGAGGCGCTGATCGACATCGTCGAGCGCGCAGGCGAGGTCGACGGCGACGGCGGCACCGAGTACGTCGGTGGCAGCCCGCTCAACGTCGCGGTCGGGCTGGCCCGGCTGGGCCGCGACGTCGACTTCCTCACCCACATCGGCACCGACGCCCGCGGGCGGCGGATCGCCGACTACGTCAAGGCCTCCGGGGCGCGACTGGTCGCCGGCAGCACCACCGCGGCGCGGACACCGACCGCACGGGCGATGCTCGACGAACACGGTTCGGCGCGCTACGAGTTCGACATCGACTGGCAGCTGTCGGGCACCCCGGAGGTGCGGCCACCGCTCGTCGTGCACAGCGGATCGATCGCCACCGCACTGGAACCGGGCTGCCGCGCCGCCGCCGCGCTGGTGGACACGTACCGGACGTCGGCGACGGTGACGTTCGACCCCAACGTGCGCCCCGCGCTGATCACCGACGACGACTCGGTGCGCGGGCGCATCGACCGGCTCATCGAACGCGCCGATGTGGTCAAGGCCAGCGACGAGGACATGCGCTGGATCGACGCCGACCGCTCCCCCGAGGACATCGCGCGCACGTGGCTGTCGCTGGGCCCGTCGATCGTGGCGGTGACGATGGGCGGCCGGGGCGCGTTCGCGGTGTGCGCGGCGGGTGAGGTGCGGGTGCCGGCGTTCCCGGTGGACGTCGTCGACACCGTCGGCGCCGGCGACGCGTTCATGACCGGGCTGATCGACGCGCTGTGGACGCTGAACCTGCTGGGCGCCGACCGTCGCCGCGACCTGGCCCGGATCAGCATCGAGACACTGACGGACGTGATCCGCACCGCCGCGATGTCGTCGGCGCTGACGGTCGCGAAAGCCGGCGCTCAACTCCCTGACCGCACAACCCGCGATGAGGCGCTCAAATCGGCCATACTGGGCTGATGCGTTCCATATGGAAGGGTTCGATCGCGTTCGGCCTGGTGAACGTGCCGGTCAAGGTCTACAGCGCGCAGCAGGACCATGACGTCAAGTTCCACCAGGTGCACGCGAAGGACAACGGACGCATCCGCTACAAACGCGTGTGCGAGGTCTGCGGTGAGGAGGTCGAGTACCGCGACATCGCCAAGGCCTTCGAATCCGACGACGGCCAGACGGTGATCATCACCGACGAGGACATCGCCTCACTGCCCGAGGAACGCAGCCGCGAGATCGAGGTGCTGGAGTTCGTCCCGGCCAGCGACATCGACCCGATGCTGTACGACCGCAGCTATTTCCTCGAGCCCGAGGGTAAGTCCACGAAATCCTATGTGCTGCTGACCAAGACGCTCAAGGAGACCGACCGGGTCGCGATCGTGCACTTCGCGCTGCGCAACAAGACGCGGCTGGCGGCGCTGCGGGTGCAGGACTTCAGCAAGCGCGACGTGATGGTGGTGCAGACGCTGCTGTGGCCCGACGAGATCCGTGATCCCGATTTCCCGGTGCTGGACAAGGAAGTCGAGATCAAGCCGGCCGAGCTGAAGATGGCCGCGCAGGTGGTCGACTCGATGACCGACGACTTCAACCCGGACCGCTACCACGATGAGTACCAGGAACAGCTCAAGGAGCTGATCACCGCGAAACTCGAAGGCGGCGAAGCGTTTACCACCGAGGAGCAGCCGCAGGAGCTCGACGAGACCGAGGACGTGTCCGATCTGCTGGCCAAACTGGAGGCCAGCGTGAAGGCCCGCCGCGAGGCCAAGAAGGCACCGGCGAAGAAGTCCGCCGACAAGTCACCGGCCAAGAAGTCGCCTGCGAAGAAGGCGGCCAAGAAGACACCGGCCAAGAAGGCCGCATCCAAGAAGTGACCGCCCCGGTCTAGTCCAGATCGTCGTCGGCCACCGCGATCGTCACCCTCGCACGGTCGTACGGGGTCTCCATCGGATGGTAGATCTGGAAGCCCAGGCCACCGTTGAGGGCGAACAGCAGGAAGTTGTCCTCACCGACGAAACCCTCGTCCGGCGTGTAGGTGATGACGTTGCCGACGATCGACACACTGCCGTTGGCGGGCAGGTAGTCGGGATGCAGCGTGTAGATGATGGTCTCCCCGTCGGCGTCGGTGGCGGGCAGCTCACCGATCGACACCGGGCCCGCACCCGCAGCGACCTCGAGGCTGATCTCGTCGGCGCCGATGTCCGGGCCACGGTTGGCGAACGTGGCGTTCACCTGGCGGCGCGTCCAGGCCAACACACCCCACAGCAGGGCGTTCTCCAGCGGCGCGCCGGGTCCGACGACCGGTTCGAAGAACGTGACGACGAGGTCGACCGTCGCGGCGAACAGCGCCGCCGGGACGGCGAGCAGCCTCATCACCGGGCTGGGCGGCGCCGGGATCGGGACCATCACCGGCTCCTCGACCGCCACTGCCAGGGGTGCGACGGAGTCCACCGGCGGGTCCACGCGGCGGGCCGCGGCACCGGCGGCGGGGACATCTTCGGCGACGGCCTCGGCAACGGCGTCACCGGTGTCCCCGGCCGGTTCGTCATCGTCGACCACCACCCCGGACTCGACCTCGGGCTCGACGACGTGCCGCGCGGCGTCCCTGACGCGCACCGGGTCCAGCGTCGGCTCGCTCGGCGCCTCGGGTTCCTCCGGCTCCTCGAGCTCAGGCTCCTCGGGCTCGAACTCGTCCAACTCGTCCAGGTCGGCCTCGTCCGACTCCGGCTCGTCAGGTTCGTCCTGCTCGACCGACTCTTCCGGCTCGGCTGGTGGGACCGTGTCCGTCACCGACCCGTCGTCGGCGGGCGTCGACTGCGATTGGGTGCTGCCGTCGGTCGCCGAGCCGGTGTCGTCGGCTGCCGCCAGGCCGGGCTGTGCGACCGCGACGCCGACACCCAGCGCCACCGCGAGTGCCGCGACGCGGCCGATGTGGTTGGCAGATCCCATGATGTTCCCGTCCTGTTCGAGGCCGTTCGAGGTGGCCGCGCTTGCGTTCGCAACGAAGCTACGGGCGAAGGCCGCTCGGGGAACCCGGATTTTCCCTACACATGCGTAAATTTTCGCCGTGCGGATAATCCGGTCGGCGAATTAGAACGTGTTTCAGTTAGTCTCGCCCGGACGGGAAGGGAGTCGATGGTGATTCTGGACAGGTTCCGGCTCGACGATCAGGTCGCGGTGGTCACCGGCGCGGGGCGCGGACTGGGCGCCGCCATGGCGCTCGCGTTCGCCGAGGCCGGTGCGGACGTGGTGATCGCGTCGCGCACCAAGGCGCAGCTCGAGGAGGTCGCCGAGCAGATCGGCGGCGTGGGCCGGCGCGCGCACATCGTGGTGGCCGACCTCGCACATCCGGAGGACACCGCCAAACTCGCCGGTGAGGCGGTGGAGGCGTTCGGCCGGCTGGACATCGTCGTCAACAACGTCGGCGGCACCATGCCCAACGCGCTGCTGAACACGTCGACCAAGGACATGCGTGACGCGTTCACCTTCAACGTGGCCACCGCGCACGCGCTGACCACCGCCGCGGTGCCGCTGATGCTGGAGCACTCCGGCGGCGGCAGCATCATCAACATCACCTCGGCGATCGGCCGGCTGGCCGGCCGCGGGTTCGCCGCGTACGGCACCGCCAAGGCCGCGCTCGCGCACTACACCCGGTTGGCCGCCCTCGACCTGAGCCCGCGCATCCGGGTCAACGCGATCGCCCCGGGCTCGATCCTGACCTCGGCGCTCGACGTCGTCGCCTCCAACGACGAGCTGCGCGAGCCGATGGAGAAGGCCACCCCGCTGCGCCGGCTGGGCCAGCCCGAGGACATCGCCGCCGCGGCGGTCTACCTCGCCTCCCCGGCGGGCGGCTATCTCACCGGCAAGGTTCTGGAGGTCGACGGGGGCCTGACGTTCCCCAACCTGGAGATGCCACTCCCCGACCTGTGACCCGACCCATGACCCGAGCTGTGACGAAGCGTTAGCCGGGAAACCGCCGGTAAGAGTTGTACGCTGTCGCTGAGGTCGGGATGGCCCGATAACCGAAGGATGTGTGTATGGGGACCACGATTCGTTTTCTCGCTCCGGTGATCGCCGCTGGGGGTGTCGCGGCAGCGCTCGCTTTGGCTCCGATGGCCACGGCCCAGGACCTCCCCAAGTGTGTCGACACCGGCGGCGCGGAGGCGCTCGGCGGCAGCACGACCGAGTGCGCGACGCCCGGCAACGTGTCGATCGACGCCACCCCTGCCGAGCAGGAGTTCGTCGGCCCGTGGGGCAACATGTGGGGCGGCGAGGGCTTCTTCTTCCCGTGATCCGGTGGGCCTGGGTGACGCTGCCCGCCGCTGCGGCGGCGGTTCTTCTCGCGCCCACGGCAGGGGCGGCGCCCCAGTGCACCACGACCGCACCCAACACCACGCAGTGCCACACCAACGGCAGCTCGCAGATCGTCACGTCACCGTCGATCACGACGAACCAGACCTGGGCCAGCTGGCCGTGGGGCGGCGCGATCGTGATCAACCTGGGCGGTAAGTAGCAGGTTTCGGGCTACCGAACTTTTGTATTCGCTCTACCGGATAAAGTAGCCGCGTGATTCCGAGCGGCTACCGCAGCGACGAGACACGCACCCGCCCGGGCTGGTTGCTGCTCGGGCCGGCGTTCGTCGCCGCGATCGCCTACGTCGACCCCGGCAACGTCGCGGCCAACGTCAGCGCGGGCGCGCAGTTCGGCTTCCTGCTGGTGTGGGTGATCGTCGCGGCCAACGCGATGGCCTGCCTGGTGCAGTACCTGTCGGCGAAACTCGGGCTGGTCAGCGGGATGTCGCTGCCGGAGGCGGTCGGGTCCCGGATGCGTCGGCCGACGCGGCTGGCCTACTGGCTGCAGGCCGAGCTCGTGGCGATGGCAACCGATCTCGCCGAGGTGGTGGGCGGGGCGATCGCGCTGTATCTGCTGTTCGACCTGCCCCTGCTCGTCGGCGGCGTCATCACCGGCGTGGTGTCGCTGCTGCTGCTGATCATCAAGGACCGCCGCGGACAGGGCATGTTCGAGCGGGTCATCACCGGCCTGCTCGCCGTCATCGCGGTCGGCTTCCTGGCCAGCCTGGTCGTGTCCGCACCCCCGGTCGGCGAGGTCGCGGGCGGGCTGGTGCCGCGGTTCGCCGGCACCGAGAGCGTGCTGATCGCGGCGGCCATGCTGGGCGCGACCGTCATGCCGCACGCGGTGTACCTGCACTCCGCGCTGGTCCGCGACCGGCACGGGCACCCCGACGCGGGCCCGGCGCGGCGCCGGCTGCTGCGCGTCACCAAATGGGACGTCGGGATCGCGATGGTCATCGCCGGCGCGGTCAACCTGTCGATGGTGCTGGTCGCGGCGACCAACCTGCAGGGCAGGAACCTGACCGAGTCGATCGAGGGCGCGCACGCCGCGGTCGGTGACACGCTCGGTTCGACGGTCGCGCTGCTGTTCGCGATCGGGCTGCTGGCGTCGGGGCTGGCGTCGTCGTCGGTGGGCGCGTACGCCGGCGCGATGATCATGCAGGGCCTGCTGCACAAGAACATTCCGCTGCTGGTGCGACGGCTGGTCACGCTGCTGCCCGCGCTGGTCATCCTCGCGATCGGCGTCGACCCGAGCCGCGCGCTGGTGCTGTCGCAGGTGGTGCTGTCGTTCGGGATCCCGTTCGCGCTGATCCCGCTGATCCGGCTCACCGGGGACCGCGCGCTGATGGGCGAGGACACCAACCACCGGGTGACGACGGCGCTGGGCTGGCTCGTCGCCGCACTGATCAGCGCGCTGAACGTCGTGCTGATCTACCTGACCGTGGCGGGCTGAGCGCGGACGCCGTTTGTGCATCTGGCGACGCTTCGCGCGCCCGAAACGTCGTCAGATTCACAAACGAGCGGCATATGGCAGCCTGACTTCGTGCACCGGTACTTCGCCTACGGGTCGAACCTCAACGTGGCACAGATGGCGGCCCGCTGCCCGGACGCGATCAACCCGACGCCCGCGCGACTCGACCACCACGACTGGCTCATCAACCAGCGCGGTGTGGCCACCGTCGAACCGTTCCACGGCTCGGTGGTGCACGGGGTGGTGTGGCAGCTCAGCGACCGCGACCTCAAGGTGCTCGACAGCGCCGAGGGCGTCCCGGTGCGCTACCGCCGCGACCGGCTCACCGTGCACACCGACGACGGGTCCACCGACGCCTGGGTGTACATCGACCACCGCGTCGAACCCGGCCCGCCCCGGCCCGGATACCTGGAGCGCATCATCGACGGCGCGCTGCACCACGGGCTGCCGCCGCGCTGGGTGGACTTCCTGCGGCGCTGGGACCCGGCGCACTGGCCACAGCGCCCCGAGTACCCGGACATCCCTGTCCCGCAGACGCTTTCGGATCTGCTGGCCCAGCCGGGCGTCGTGGAGACCTGCACGCTGCGGTCGCGGTTCGGGTTTTTGGCGATCCACGGCGGCGGCCTGGAACAGATGACCGATGTGATCGCCCTGCGCGCCGCCGACGCCGCGGGCGCGTCGGCGTACGTGGTGCACCACCCCGACCACTACCCGCACCACCTGCCGTCGTCGCGGTATCTGGCCGCCGAATCCGCCCGGCTGGCAGAGTTCCTCGACCACGTCGACGTGGTGGTGTCGCTGCACGGGTACGGCCGGATCGGCCGCAGCACCCAGCTGCTCGCCGGTGGCGGCAACCGTGAGCTGGCCCGTCACCTCGCCCGGCACGTGCAGGTGCCCGGCTATCACGTCGTCACCGATCTGGACGCGATTCCCCGCGAGCTGAGGGGCCTGCACCCCGACAACCCGGTCAACCGAACCCGTCGCGGCGGAGTGCAACTCGAGTTGACCCCGAGGATCCGCGGAATCAGCCCGCGCAGCCAGCTTCCCGGCGACGACGGACTCACCCCGGCGACGTCGGCGCTGGTCCAGGGTTTGGTGGCGGCCGCGCACTCCTGGGAACTACGCTCGGCGTGATGCGCCTCGCCGCCGTCGCCGTCCTCGCCCTCCTCCTGGTCCTCACCGCGGTCCGCACCCCACCGGCCCACGCGCAGCCGTCGGCCGTCGAGACGGCCGCCGGATTCGCACCGGACACCCACGTGCGCGTCGCGAGCATCACGAAACCCTTTGTCGCCGCGACTGTTCTGCAACTCGTCGACGAGGGCCGGATCGACCTCGACGCATCCGTCGAGCACTATCTGCCCGGCCGCGTCCGCGGTGAGGGCATCGACGCCTCCCGCATCACCGTGCGCCAGTTGCTGCGCCACCAGAGCGGCCTGCCCGAGTACTTCGACGACGTCACCGAGGTCCCACAGCTTCCGGTGACCGGTGAGCGGTTGCTCGACATGGCGCTGTCCCGCCCCGCGCAGTTCGAACCCGGCACACAGATGCGCTACACCAACACCAACTACGTCGTCGCCGGGCTGCTGATCGAGAAGGTCACGGGCAGGCCGGCGGCGGATGAGGTCACCGCGCGAATCATCCTGCCGCTGGGCCTGTTCGACACCTACTTCCCCGCCCCCGGGGACCGCGGGCTGCGCGCGCCGTTCGCCCGCGGCTACGAACTCGTCGACGGCCGGCGCACCGACGTCACCGACTTCAACGCCTCGGCCGCGGCGATGTCGGGCGATCTGGTGTCGACCAACGAGGACACCACCGCGTTCCTCACCGCGCTGCTCGACGGCGAGGTCGTGCCGCCGGCGCTGCTGGAGGAGATGATGCGGACGGTCCCGATGCCGGACGGCGAGGGAGTCCTCGACTACGGGCTCGGCCTGGGCCGGATCGCGCTGCCGTGCGGGGTGACGGCATGGGGGCACGCAGGCGATATCCCCGGCTATCACAGCTTCGTCGCGAAAACAGTTGACGGTCCTGCGATCTCGATGACGCTGACGCAGGAGCCGGCGGCGGACTCACCGGCGGCCGACCCGCGCGGCGACGTGCTCACCGCGCTGTACTGCCCCTAGACGCCCTCGAGCGTCGCGTCGGCGACCGCGGCGACGACGTCACCGACGTCGTGGCGGGACTGCCACGCCCGGCGCTGCCGGGTCGCACCGTTGCCGGTCTCGGCGAGGCGGTGCAGTTCGTCGACGACGAGGTCGTAGTCGCCGACGGCCTCGAGCGCGGGCCGCAGACGGTCGACGAAGCGGTCGAGCAGGTCCCGCGCGGGGATGGTCTGGTGGCTGTCCAGCAGGTCGACCGCGTCGCCGTCGACACCGTCGCGCGCGGACTTCCAGTACGCCGCGGACAGCGCGTGCGGGGCGATCGGCGGGACCGGTTCGCGGCGGCGTTCGTCGTCGAGCGCCGTCATCACCGCGGCGCGGACGAGCGCGGCCAGCAGCACGGTGTCGGCGACGGTGGCGGGCTCGTCGGCGACGCGGACCTCGACGGTCGGGAAGTTGCGCGACGGGCGTACGTCCCAATAGACCATCCCGTCGTCGAGCATGGCGCCGGCGTGCTGCAGCATCGCCACGGTGGCGTCGTACTCGTCGACGGAGTCGAAGTGCGGCGGCGGGCCCGCGCTGGGCCAGCGCGCCCACAACACGCTGCGCCAGCTGGCGTGGCCGGTGTCGGCGTTGCGGTAGATGGCGGAGTTGGCGCTCAGCGCCAGCAGGGTCGGCAGCCAGGGCCGCAGCCGGTTGCTGACCCGGATCGCGGCCTCCCGGCTGGGCACCGCGACGTGCACGTGGCAGCCGCAGATGCCCTGCTCGTGGGCGATCATCCCGAACCGCTCGCCGATCTCGCGATAGCGGGGGGTGTCGGTGAGCGGGAACTCGCGCGGCAGGGTGGGCGGCAGCCCGGCGGCGAGCAGTCGCGCACCGGCCGCGGTGGCGGAGTCGGCGGCCACACGGCGCAGCCGGCTCAGCTCCGCGCGCAGGTCGGCGGTGGAGCCGACGGCCTCGGTGGCGGTCTCGACCTGGCAGGTGGTCAGCTCGAGCTGCAGTTCCACCCCTCGGTCGGCGGCCTGCTGCGCGACGGCGGCGTTGCGCGCGACCGGTTCACCGCTCGCGGGATCGACGAGCAGGAACTCCTCCTCGACGCCGAGCGTGGGGTGTGTGGCCATGATCTTTCGGCCTTTCCGGCTTGAAATATTGATCCGGCCCGTCGGAACGTTCCACGACGGGCCGGATCGGGCAGCAAGTCTTTTCCAGGTTCGAGGCGGCGTCGTCGTTGACGCCGGCGGCACATGTATTGCCCCGCCGCGGCGGGTGCCAAACATACGATTCGCAGATGACCAGACCGTGGCGGTTCGGCGTCGGGATTCAGGCGGCGCGGCGGCAGAAGTCGGTGCAGGACTGGGCCCGTCGTGTCGAGGACATGGGCTACGACATCGTCCACGTGCCCGATCACCTGTACGCACCGGCGCCGTTCCCGATGATGACCGCGATGGCGACGGCCACCGAGCGGCTGCGGGTCGGGACGTTCGTGCTCAACGCCGGGTTCTACCGGCCTGCGCTGCTGGCGCGGGAGGCCGCGACACTGCGCGACCTTAGCGGCGGACGGCTCGACCTGGGCCTCGGGGCGGGCTACGTGAAGGAGGAGTTCGAGCAGGCCGAGCTGGCGTTCCCGTCGCCGGGGCGGCGGGTGGCGTGGCTGGGGCACGTCACCGGGCACATCCGCAAGCACGTGCCCGACGTGCCGGTGCTGATCGCGGGCAACGGCGACAAGCTGCTGACGCTGGCCGCGCAGCGGGCCGACATCATCGGGCTGACGGGCGGGGCGCCGATCACCGGTGACCACGATCCGCTGGCCGACCGGATCGCGTTCGTGCGGGCCGCCGCCGGGGAGCGGTTCGCGGATCTGGAGCTGAACCTGTCGGTGACCGCGATGCCGGTGGCCGGCTCGGGGCGGCCCGACCTGTCGATCCCGCGGCGGTTCCTGCCCGGGCTGTCGGACGAGCAGATCCTGGCGACGCCTGCGGTGCTGTCCGGGTCGACGCGGGACATGGCCGACACGATCCGCCGCTACCGCGACGAGTACGGCATCACCTACATCACGGTGCAGCAGCCGCACGCCGAGGCGTTCGCGAAGGTGATCGCCGAGCTACGGTAGGCCGCCGGCCGGGCGGTAAGCTTCCAAACCGTTGCCCTCGTAGCTCAGGGGATAGAGCACGGCTCTCCTAAAGCCGGTGTCGCAGGTTCGAATCCTGCCGGGGGCACCAGCTCAGCGCATGTTTTCGCAGATGACGGGCAATTTCCGGGCGATAAAGGGGTCCACGGTGCCGTCAGACGACCATCGCGAGTACATCAAGAAGATCGTCGACGCCGCCCCTCCGCTCACGCCCGAGCAGCGTGCCCGTCTCCGCGAATTGCTGCGCCCCGTAGCGGTGCAGCCGCCCGTCAACCGGGAGCGCGACCCGCGTTGAACAGCTCGGCCTCGACTGCCGCAGGGTCGGTCGGGTTCTGTTCGTGGCAGAAGATGAGATACCGGCGGTAAAGCTCGCTGGGCCAGTCGGCGTTACCTGCCTTCGGTCCGAACACGCCGCGCTCACGCAATGCGATAGCCACCCGCCTGTCGAGGATCAGCGGTCGCAGCTCGGCATCCGGGTCGCGGTAGCCCGAGAAGAACAGGAACTTGGTGAAGTAGGCCGGTCCCATGAACTTCGTCTGATTCGGGCCGCCCGCCAATAACGACTCGTAAGCCGCGACCGGGCCATCATCAGCGAGGACCGCAGCAGCGCGGCGCAAGTTGTCCTCCACGGTGTCGGCGTTGGCCGTGAAGGCGCGGACCAGGCGGCCTATCGACATGCGAGCGGTGAAACCGACGCCCCACACGTAGGCGGCGACTGCCGTGTGCAGCTCGCGGTGCTCGGACTCGGTGGCCGCGATGTCGAACACGCCGCTGCGGGAAAGCCAGCGATAGCCGCGTGCATCGGGTTCGGACTGATCGAGCTGCGGCGGCCAGAAGTGCGCCAGCTCGCCAGTGAAGTATCGCGTCCACCATGCCGACCGATACTTCGCCCAGTTGTCGTACGCCAGTTCTTCCCCCGCGTCTGTCATGGGCGAGAGTATGCAGGATCGCACCGACGCTCAGCACCCGGTCATTCAGACGGGTCGCGAAGTCATAGACCCGAGCACTGCTTGTGATTCAGGAGGCGATAAATGGTATTTGTCAGTGACATTGTGTTTGGCTGACACCCCGACACCGTCGAGTTCATTACGAAGTTGTTCGGACCGACGCGAACGGGAGCAATCAGCGTCCATCAGAGCGGGAGGAAGTTGTGTGACGATCCCCGACTTCCAGACGCTGATGCGTCCGGTACTTGCCCACCTAGCCGACGGCGAGGTTCATCGTTCGCGGGATGTCATCGAGGCGATGGCCGACCAGTTCGGCCTTACCCCCGAAGAGCGGGCCGAGAAAGTGCCGAGCGGACAAAAGCGGATCGACAACCGGGGCGGATGGGCGATGTCCTATCTAAGTCAGGCGGGACTCATCGAGCGGCCTGGACGCGGGCTGGTGACGATCTCCGACGAGGGCCGCGCCGCGCTCGACAAGTACCCCGAGCGGATCGACATGAAGGCTCTGGAGGCGTATCCGGCGTATCTAGAGTTCCGTGACCGCAAGCGAGACCGTCCCGCCGACGACGGCCAAGGAACCGAGAAGCCGTCGATCTCCGAGGAAGACTCAAGTACGCCCAACGATCTAGCCGAGCGCGCGGAGCGGATCAACCGGGCAGCAGTGGAAAGCGAAGTATTGGCCGCTGCGCTCAAACTGTCGCCGACCGGCTTCGAGGAACTGGTCGTTCGGCTGCTCGATCGCATGGGTTACGGGCGTGCGCGCGGGTCAGCTCACCGAACCGCCCCATCCGGTGATGGCGGCATCGACGGCATCATCAGCCAGGACCCGCTCGGGCTAGACCGCATCTACATTCAGGCCAAGCGGTACACCGACACACCGGTCGATAGACCACAAATTCACGGCTTCGCTGGGGCCTTGCTTTCCAAGCAGGGCGACCGCGGGGTGTTCATCACAACATCGCGGTTCACGAAAGGTGCCCGCGAAGAGGCCGAGCGGATCAACGCCCGCATTGAACTTATAGACGGCGCACGGCTGGCCGAGCTGTTGGTGCAGTATGGCATCGGCGTTCAGCCGGAGCAGTCGGTGACTCTCTACCGGCTGGACGAGGACTTCTTCGACACGCTGTAGGTTGCCCGCACAACTTCCGGTTTATAGGGCTAGATCAGCGACCACTATCGCGTGATCGGATAACTTCCCGTCGGAGACCTTGCCACGAACATGGTGAATGTGCTGCGCGCTTCTGATGCTTTCCCGCAATGGAGATGAAACCCAAATATAGTCAAGGCGAAAACCGTTGAAGTCTCTACCATCGCGCGTCGTGAACCATGTGTAATCTCTGGCCTTAGGGTTCAGATGACGCCAGGTGTCAATATACTTGCCGTCCATACGCAATATGCGGATGTTTTCTGAGAGCTTGAACGGGGTGCCCTTTGGAGTCTTGTCGATCTCATTCAGCCCCGTGTTGAGATCACCCATAATCACGACCTTTTCGTCCTTATGGGCCGTGGCATATCGTGTGACCTCGTACCACAGCAGTTCTTTACGCTTCTGGCCAGACATACCGCGGCCCTCGGAGTCGAACTTGTGATCCGGTGCTCCCGGAATATGGACACATAACACGCGCAAATCGAGGCTTGGAATATAGACGGACGCCCACCGCTCTTGGTCGTGCGTTATCTCTTCTTTCACGGCATCGAAGGGGATTTTCGATGCCAGCAGAACACTATTCACTTCTTTCTCGGGGCACGGCGTTTCGATGTGGTCGAATCCACTCGCTTCTAGAGCGTTTGTCAGCATCGCAAGATTACTAGATTTCACTTCGGTGAAAGCGAGAATCTCGGGGGCCAAGAGGTCCACTTCTCGCATCATTTGCGGCACCCGACTGCCGCCTCCGCTCTGGATGTTCCAGGTCAAAAATCGTGTTTCACCGTCAGCCTTCGTCATCGTTGCTCCCCCGCCCTGATCGGTCATGTCGTGTTGGTCGACAGAGGCTAGCAAAGGGCCATGACATCAGCGGCATGTAAAGCGACGCGACGATGTCTGGCCGCGTTCGTCGCGCGTGTGCAGCACAGGCAAGCGTCGGCCACTCGCTGGGCGAGCGATTACAGCCCGTTGATGCGCCGTCTCAGCGGTGAGTTGGGGCTGAGCGGGCTCGGCGCAAAAGGGCGAGCCACGTTCGCGCCTGCGCGGATTCGCCGCTCGACGTCGAGCGGGCTGACGATGTGCCACTGCTGCCCGAGGGAATGACTCAAGACGTCGTGTGCGACGACGAGCGCAGCGAGCGCGTCGGGCTGATGCTGGCCTTGCTGCCATTGCACCGCAGCCCGCTCAAGCTCGGGCAGATGCCCCGCCATGCGCGTCGTGCCCGTCTCAAGCCCTTGCAGCAGCGCAGAGCTGCGCGCGATTGCGTCACCGCCGCCGCGACCGCTGCCCTTCGGCGGCCACGCAGTGACGCGCACCGGGTGAGTGAGCTTGTAGCGGCGCATAGCGTCTTTGACGACACGCTGATACGTCTCGCGCGCCGCGAAGCTCTCCACGGCGATCTCCGATGCGCCGACATCGACTGCCAGCTCGACAGCTGCGCGCGCCCACTGATCGCTCGTCATCGGCGCGCTGACGTCGGCGATCACGGCGACGACGCCGTCTCGGGTGAGCGACGCGGCGACGATGCCGCAGCTGTCACCGCTGCCGCTGTCGCTGGGATCGACGCCGACGACGGTCATGCTCGGCGCGCTCGGCGCAGCGGGCAGACGCCAGTTGTCGAGCCATTCGCGTTTGATCAGCCCGCCCTCGGGCGCGGTGGGCACACCTTCGTAGAGCGCGAACCATGCGCGCTCGCCCGATGTGCGCCGCGCAGCTGCGAAGTGATCGGCGGTGTAGCCGAGCGCGCTGGTCATCACCACACCCGGTCTGCGGTCCAACGCATCGGGGATGCCGGCCTCGGCTACTGCGGGAATGTTGGTGTGCCGCCAGACTTCGGGCTCGCTGTCGAGAAGATAACCGGCCAAGTCGGTTTCGGCCCATCTCGTCATGACGAGCAGCACGCTGCCACCGGGATGCAGCCGCGTCGCGAGAGTGCCACATCTTCGACGGCGTCGTCGACAAGGACCCGCGGATCAGCCCGTTGCGGATGGAGACCGAGGTGCTGCAGGCGCTGCCACCGACCACGATCTACGTCGGCAGCGAGGAGATCCTCCTGCCCGCCACCCTGCGACTGTACGAGCGGGCGGTCGACGTCGGCTCGCCGATCTCGGTGGTGATCGGCCGCGGCCAGTTCCACAACTGGCCGGTCTCGGGCCTGCCGATCAACTCCGCCGCGCCGCTGGTCCGCCGCGACATCTACCGCCAACTCGGCCTGCTGCCGGACTGATTTCGGCCGTTTCCCGTCATCGACGGTGGTTTCGGCGCAGCATGGAACCAGCACACAACTTGCCTTGGGGGGTGGGTTCCATGGCGAACCAGATGGTGGGTGCTCGACCGGCGATCGTCGAGTTCTTCGACGACGTCCTCTCCCCGCGCGACCGCATCGTGCTCGGTGTGATCACCGCGCTGATCGGCGTGTTCGGGGTCTGGTTCGTCGTCGACCACAACTCCGCGCAGACGCGGTACGGGATGTGCGTCGCCCAGGCCGTGGCCGACGCGGCCCGGCAGGGCGTCTCGGTCGACGACCTGCTCGGCACCGTCGGCTGCGCCGACCCGACCCGCTGAACGGCTGTACAGACGGGCCACGGCCCGGCACCTGGAGGTCATCAGGTGCCGGGCCGCACCTAGACGGTAAGCCATCGTGCCCGCGGAGGAATCCGGTGTTTCCCTACGTTTGGGTACGGACCGGCCAGGGCAGACCTCTGGGAGGTCTCGTCGGTTCAGAGTCGTAGCCGGCGGGGCCGCCTCGTGCAATCCCCGAGTCACTCTCTTAGTTGTAGTAACCTACGCGCCATGGCCAACGTCTGGATCCTCGGCGGCTACCAGAGCGACTTCTCCCGCAACATCACCCGGGAGGGCCGCGACTTCGCGGACCTGACCGCCGAGGTGGTCGACCGCACCCTGGCCGCCGCCAAGGTGGACGCCGACGACATCGAGGTCATCCACGTCGGCAACGCGTTCGGGGAACTGTTCGGCGGGCAGGGCCATCTCGGCGCGATGCCGGCCACCGTGCACGACGCCCTGTGGGACAAACCCGCGGCCCGCCACGAGGCCGCGTGCGCGTCCGGCAGCATCGCGGTGCTCTCGGCGCTGGCCGATCTGCGCTCCGGCAACTACCGCACCGCGCTGGTGCTCGGCGTCGAACTGGAGCGCACCGTGCCCGGCGACGTCGGCGCCGCCCACCTGGGCACCGCCGCGTGGATCGGCCACGAGGGCCAGGGCGTCACCCACATGTGGCCCTACATGTTCTCCCAGGTGCTCGACGCCTACGACGCGCGCTACGGCGTCGACCCCGCCCACCTGAGCGCCATCGCGCAGCTCAACTTCGCCAACGCCCGAAACAACCCCAACGCCCAGACCCGCGGCTGGACGGTGCCCGAGCCGATCACCGCCGACGACGTGAACAACCCCGTCGTCGCGGGCCGGATGCGCCGCTTCGACTGCAGCCAGATGACCGACGGCGGCGCCGGCGTCGTGCTGGTCACCGACGACTACCTGCGCCACCACCCGACCGCGCGGCCGCTGGCCCGCATCGCCGGGTGGGGCCACCGCACCGTCGGGCTCGGCCTGCGGCAGAAGCTGGACCGCGACGCCGACAACCCGTACCTGCTGCCGCATGTGCGCGGCGCCGTGCTCGACGCGTTCACCCGCGCCGGGGTGGGCCTCGACAGCCTCGACGGCTTCGAGGTGCACGACTGCTTCACCCCCAGTGAGTACGTCGCGATCGACCACATCGGCCTGACCGACCCGGGTGAGTCCTGGAAGGCGGTCGAGAGCGGCGACATCGAGATCGGCGGGCGGCTGCCGATCAACCCCAGCGGCGGCCTGATCGGCGGCGGCCATCCCGTCGGCGCCACCGGGGTGCGCATGCTGCTCGACGCCGCCAAACAGGTCAGCGGAACCGCAGGCGACTACCAGGTCGAGGGCGCGAAGACGTTCGGCACCTTGAACTTCGGCGGCAGCACCGCCACCACTGTCAGCTTCGTTGTCGGAAAGGACTGAAATGGGTACTGCGAACGTGGAGGTCGTCGGCAAGTTTCTGTCGACCCTGCCCGATGACGACGACCACCCCTACCGCACCGGGCCGTGGCGGCCGCAGAACACCGAGTACGACGCCGACGACCTGCAGGTGATCGAGGGCGAGATCCCCGCCGACCTCGACGGCGTCTACCTGCGCAACACGGAGAACCCGCTGCACCCCGCGCTGGCCTTCTACCATCCGTTCGACGGCGACGGCATGATCCACGCGGTCGGGTTCCGCGACGGAAAGGCGTTCTACCGCAACCGGTTCGTGCGTACCGACGGGTTCCTCGAGGAGCAGGAGGCCGGCGGCGCGCTGTGGCCGGGCTGCGCCGAGCCCGTCCAGCTGGCCAAGCGTGACTACGGCTGGGGCGCAAGGACTCTCATGAAGGACGCCTCCAGCACCGACGTGGTGGTGCACCGCGGTACCGCGCTCACCAGCTTCTGGCAGTGCGGCGACCTGTACCGGCTCAACCCGTACACCGCCGAGACCCTGGGCAAGGAGGACTTCAACGGCGGGTTCCCCTCGGACTGGGGCGTTTCGGCGCACCCCAAGGTCGACGAGCACACCGGTGAGCTGCTGTACTTCAGCTACTCCAAGCAGGCCCCGTACATGCGCTGGGGCGTGGTGGACGAGAACAACGACGTGGTGCACACCGCCGACGTCGAACTGCCCGGTCCGCGCCTGCCCCACGACATGGCGTTCACCGAGAACTACGTGATCTTCAACGACTTCCCGATGTTCTGGGACCCCAAGCTGTTGGAGGCCGACATCCACCTGCCGACCTTCCGCCCCGAGCTGCCGTCGCGTTTCGCGGTGGTGCCCCGGCGCGGCGGGGCCGGTGACGTCAAGTGGTTCGAGGCGGCGCCGACGTACGTGCTGCACTTCACCAACGCCTACGAGGACGGCGACGAGATCGTGCTCGACGGGTTCTTCGAGGACGACCCCACCCCCACCGACTCCGACGCCGACGACAAGTACATGAAGCTGTTCCGGTTCCTGGCCCTGGACCGGCTGCAGACCCGGCTGCACCGCTGGCGGTTCAACCTGAAGACCGGCGAGACCCGTGAGGAGCGGCTCAGCGACTCGATCAGCGAGTTCGGCATGGTCAACGGCGCCCACGGCGGCCGTGACTACCGCTACGTCTGGGCCGCCACCGGTCACCCGGGCTGGTTCCTGTTCAACGGCCTGATCCGCCACGACCTCAAGACCGGCGCCGAGGAGCGCTACCCGCTGGGCGACGGCGTCTACGGCAGCGAGACCGCGATGGCGCCGCGGGTCGGCTCGACCGGCGAGGACGACGGCTACGTGGTCACCATCGCCACCGACATGAACGCCGACGCCTCCTACGCCCTGGTGTTCGACGCCGCCCGCATCGCCGACGGCCCGATGTGCAAGCTGGCTCTGCCCGAACGGGTTTCCAGCGGCACGCACTCGACGTGGGTGGCGGGCAGCGAGTTGCGCCGCTGGCGCACCGAGGACTCGGCGGCCGCCGCGATCGGCCTGTAGCCCCGGGTGAGCCAGCCGAACGCGGTCGCCCGCATGCTCGACGTGCTGGGCGACGAGTGGACGCTGCTGGTCATGCAACAGTCGCTGCTGGGGGCGACCCGGTTCGGCGAGTTCAAGTCACGGCTGCCGATCTCGAACTCGGTGCTGACCGCCCGGCTGCGCACCCTGACCGACGAGGGGCTGCTGCAGCGGCGTGAATACCACACCGCGCCTTCGCGGTTCGAGTACGTCGCCACCACGCGCGGCAGCAGCCTGTGGCCGGTGCTGGTGTCGATCTGGGAGTGGGAGCGGCGGTGGGTGCCCGAGCACGCCACCGCGTTGCCCGCCATGCGGCACCGCGACTGCGGCGCCGACTTCGCGCCGGTGGTGACGTGCCGCACCTGCGGTGAGGTGGTGCGCAGCGAGGAGGTCCTGCCGCAGTGGGGGCCCAGCGGGTCGTGGCAGCGGTCGGTGCCGTCGACGTCGACCCGCCGGCGCTCGGAATCCGCTGCGGCGGGCCTGTTCCCGCAGACCATGAGCGTGATGGGCAACCGCTGGGGGTTCGCACTGCTGGTGGCCGCGTTCGTCGGCATGACCCGGTTCACCGACTTCCAGCGCCAGTTGGGCGCCCCGCCCGGGTCGATCGCCGACCGGCTGTCGATCTTCGTCGGCAACGGGGTGCTCGTCGACGACGGCGGTCGCTACCGGTTGACCGAGAAGGGCCGCGCGCTGTTCCCGATCCTGCTGACCGCGCTGCAGTGGGCGCAGCGGTGGTATCCGTCCCCGGAGGGGCCCGCGGTGGTGCTCACCCACGTCGGCCCCGGGCACCGCTTCGACACCGTGCTGACCTGTGACCAGTGCCGGCGGCCGCTGCGCGGGACGGCCGTCTCGGTGGGCTGACCGGCACGAGAATTCTGTTAGCACTCTCTTGACCAGAGTGCTAACTTGGGAGGTGGACACAGTGATTAGCTGCCCGCCAGGGCGGCGGGCCTTGTCTGAAGTAGGAGGTGGATTGCTGTGCTCCGCTTTGATCCGTTCAGCGAACTCGATGCACTCGCCCGAGGGTTGCTCATGACCCAGACCGGATCAAACCGCTCCCCTCGGTTCATGCCGATGGATTTGTGCAAGGTCGACGACCACTACCTGTTGACCGCTGACCTGCCCGGTGTCGACCCCGGTTCGGTGGACGTCAGCGTGGACAACGGGATGCTGACCATCTCCGCTCACCGCACCGCCCGTTCCGATGACGACGGTGTGCAGTGGCTGGCCAACGAGCGCTTCTTCGGCACCTACCGCCGCCAGCTCGCACTCGGCGAAGGCATTGACGCGTCGAGGATTTCGGCCACCTACGAGAACGGCGTGCTGTCGGTGACGATCCCGCTGTCCGAACGCGCCAAGCCGCGCAAGATCGAGGTCGCCATCGGCGGCGGCCAGGAGCAGAAGTCCATCGAGGCCACCACCGTCGACGCCGGGTGACCCCCGGCGTCGACCCTCACGCGTACCGGTCCAGCCGGTAGCGCAGGTTGTTGCGCACCGCCGGCCACTCCACATCGAGGATCGAGTACACCACGGTGTCGCGGCGCGACCCGTCGGCCATCAGCTGGTGGCTGCGCAGGATCCCGTCCTGTTTGGCGCCCAGCCGCTCGATCGCCGCCCGGCTGGTGAGGTTCATGAAGTGGGTGCGGAATTCCACCGCGATACAACCCAATTGGTCGAACGCGTGGCCGAGCATCAGCAGCTTGGTCTCGGCGTTGACCCCGCTGCGCCGCGCCGACGCGACGTACCAGGTGTTCCCGATCTCCAGCCGGCGGTTCTTCGCGTCGACGTTCATGTAGCTCGACGAGCCGACCAGCGTGCCGTCGAGCCGTCGCACCACGAAGGTCAACCCGCGGTCGGGAGCCTGGGCGGCCAGCCGCCCGTCGACCCACGCCGTCACCTCGTCGGGTCCGGGGGCGGCGGTGAACCACAGCCGGCCCAGCTCGCCGTCGGCCGCGGCGGCCGCGATC
This sequence comes from Mycolicibacterium phlei, assembly GCF_001583415.1. The sequence continues at coordinate 840,280 of NZ_CP014475.1, read as the reverse complement.
TCTGGAAGATGTTCGCGGCGCAGCGGTTCCAGCCGCACCCAGCGCTGCCCGGTCAGCTCGACCGGTTCGACGAACCCGCTCACGTCCGCGCCGGCGACGCCCACGCCGCCACCATCGTCCACACCGACAACAGCACGGCGACCGCCGCCACCGCCGCACCGAGGTACAGCCCGTAGCCCGCCGACACCGGCGCGTACACGTAGAGCCGGTAGTACCACACCGCCAGTACCACCAGCAGCACCGAAACCGCCAGCGCCGCAGACGATGCCAGCCGCGGATACATGCCCTGCGCGGCCATCGCGCCCGCGACGATCAGCGCCGAGGCCAGCAGCACGAACAGCTGACCGACACCGAAACCGGGCGCGGGTCCCCGCAGCTCGCCGACCATCCCGCCGATCGCGGACACCCGGTTGGCGCCCTCGGTCAGCCACGGCAGCCAGGCGCTCACCGAGACGATCGCCCCGCACAGCACAACAAGCCATCCGGGACGAAATCGCGACATGCCCTGAGCCTATCGGGTGCCCACAACCGGGTTTCGTCTCTACTGTGGAGTGTCCGACACGAAAGGGCGGGTATGACCGAACTTCCAGAATGGGCGCGCCGGCTGGACCTGTCCCCGCATCCGGAGGGCGGCTGGTTCCGGGAGACCTGGCGCAGTGACCTCACCGTGCCGCAGTCCGCGCTGCCGCCGGACTACTCCGGGCCGCGCAGCGCAGGCACCGCGATCCTGTTCCTGCTCATGCCGGGCCAGCAGTCGGCCTGGCACACCGTGCGCAGCGCGGAGCTGTGGCTGTACCACTCGGGCAGCCCGCTGATCCTCGAGATCGGCGCCGAACAGCACACGGCCACAGAGCACCTCCTCGGCGCCGACATCCTGGCCGGCCAGCAGCCGCAGATCCTGGTGCCGCCGGGGCACTGGCAGCGGGCACGGCCCCGCGACGACGAGCCGACCCTGGTCAGCTGCGTGGTGGTGCCGGGCTTCGACTTCGCCGACTTCGCGCTGGCGGCACCTACCGAGTGAGCTCCTGCAGCGCGGCGGTCACCAGCGCCGCGTTGTCCGGCGCCGTCGACCCGTCCGGCAGCAGCAGCGTGTCCTCCATCCCGATGCGGGTCTGCACGTTGCGCAGGCCGGCGTGCCGCAGCAGCGGCCAGCAGCTCTCGTCGAGACCGTGCAGCAGGACCGGTGCCGGGGAGCCGGCGGCGCGCACGCGGGTGAGCAGGTCGTCGGCGGTGTCGACGTCCTCGTGCGCCTGCAGCTCGATCATCACCCGCATGCAGTGCCCGGCCACGTCCGAGCGCGCCCACGATTCGGCGGCCTCGGCGTGGAAGATGCCGACCTCGACGCCGAGACCGCGATCGAGCAGCAGCTTGGCCAGCTCCTCAGAGCCGGGTTCATGCCAGTTGACCGACGCGAAGTCGGGCAGCACGCTCCAGCGTTCGACAGCGCGCAGCCGCTCGGTCGCGTCGGGCAGCGCCCAGTAGCCGGTGGTCACCCCGAGCGGCAGCCCGGGCAGCGCCTGGCGGACGGCGGCGACGGCGGCGTCGACGATCTCCGGCTGCAGCGAGTCGACGCCCTCGGCGGTCTTCGGGTGCATGTGCACGGCCTGGGCACCGGCCTCGTGCGCGGCGACGGCGGCGGCCGCCAACTGCTCGGGGGTCACCGGAAGAGCCGGGTGCTGGTCGGGGGTGCGGGCTCCGTTGATGCAGGCCTTCACATAGGGCATACCGCAATCATCGCAGCGCTCAGCGGATCCGGCCTGTCCGCAGCTTCTCCAGCATGCGGCGGTCCTTCTTGGTGGGCCGGCCGGCGCCGCGCTCCCGCACCGCGACGGCGATGGTGTCGGCGAGCTCGGGTTTCGGGGTGCGGTCCAGGTAGCAGGTCGCGGCGTCGGCGGCGCCCACCCGCTTGTGGATCACCCGCACCACCTCGACGATCCGGGTGGTGTGCCCGACCCGGGCCCGCACCTCGTCACCGGGCGAGACCATGGTCGCCGGTTTGGCGGGCCGACCGTTGACCCGCACGTGCCCGCCGCGGCACGCCTCGGCGGCGTCGGGCCGCGTCTTGGCCAGCCGCACCGACCACAACCACCGGTCCACGCGGGTCGAATCCACGCGTTCCATCATGCCCGGCGCGGACCACAACCTTATCGTGACCTTATCTATGTCTTATTTTTCTTAGGATTTGTTGTACTGTGGGAGCACGGTACGACGGAAGGAAGCCGACATGCAGCAGGAACCGGCACGAATCGTCCTGGTCACCGACGGAACGTCGGGCATCGGCGCCGAAGTCGCGCAGCACCTCGCCGACGCCGACACGCACGTCGTGCGGGCCGGCTCCACGGTCGAGGCCTCCGCGATGATCGACAGCATCCACAGCCGCTTCGGGCGCCTGGACTCGTTGATCCTGACCGCGGGCAGCGACGTGTCCCAGGGTCTCGACCGCGACGCCGACCGGCGGCTCGCGCTGCGCGCCCTGCCGGTGATGCCCGAGGGTGGCCGCATCGTGTTCGCCACCACCCATCAGGCGCACTTCTTCCCGACCAAGGCCGTCCCGAAGGGCTACGCCGCCGTCGCGGCCAGCATGCGGGCCAACGAGACCGCCCTGTACACCATGCGCCCGGAGTTCCACCGGGCCGGCGTCCACTTCACCGTGGTGTCCGGCGACCTGCACGACACGAACTTCCCGGCGGCGGTGGTCAACGCGGTCAACACCGACAACCCGACCGGAATGGTCTACGTCGGGAGCGCCAACTTTCTTATGACGGCCTGATCACCGCAGCGACGACAGATTGAACATCGCACCGGTCGGATCCGCGACCGCGGCGAGCCGGCCGTACGGGGTGTCCTCCGCATCGCGGACGACGCTGCCGCCGAGGTCGCGGATCACCTCCACCGTCTTGTCGACGTCGTCGGCGCCCAGATAGAACGACCACTGCGAGGGCACCCCTCGGGCAGCATGCGGGCGCCGTCCATCAGGCCCAGCAGCGCCTCGCCGTCGAACAGCGCTGTGCTGTACCGGAAGTCGTCGACGTCGGAAACGGTCTCGTACCGCCAGCCGAACACGCTCTGATAGAAGCTCAGCGCGCCGCGGTAGTCGCGGGTGGTGAGCTGGAAGTACACCGGCGCACCGTGCTCGTTGACCAACTCGAAGCCGCGGTGCCCGCCGGGCTGCCACAGTCCGACGAACGCGCCCGCCGGATCGGAGAACAGGCCCATCCGGCCGCGGCCCGGAATCTCCAGCGGCTCTGCCATCCCGCAGGTGACGGCGCCGTGGGCCAGGGCGGTGTCCACGCTGGCCTGGGCATCGGCGGTGTGAAAGTAGGTGGTCCAGCCGTCGGGGCTGTTCCACTGCGGGTCGTTGTGCATCAGCCCCGCGACCGGCCTGCCGTCCTTGAACGCGGTGACGTAACCTCCGAACTCCGGACCCGATGATTCGAAGGTCCACCCGCAGACCTCGCCGTAGAAGGCCTGCGCGCGGTCGAGGTCCGAGGTCGCCAGGTCGATCCAGATCGGGGCGCCGACGGGGGCGGTGTGGCGGACGGGCATGAGTGGCTCCTTCGCATGAGGGATGGTCACCCATGCAGACCGTCGGCCCCGCCGAAAGTCATCGCGCCCGCACGCCGCTAGCCGGTGGCGGCCTCCGGTGCGTAGTTCAGGGTGGCCTTGACCTCGAGGTACTCCTCGAACCCGAACGCGCCCCACTCGCGGCCGTTGCCGCTGCGCTTGTATCCGCCGAACGGGGCGTTCATGTCGAAGCCGTGGTTGATCGCGATCGACCCGGCCCGGATGCGGCGGGCGACGGCGCGCGCCTTCTCCAGGTCGGCACCCGAAACATAGCCCGCCAGACCGTAATCCGTGTCGTTGGCGATCTCCAGCGCCTGGTCGAGGTCGTCGTAGCCGAGGATGCACAGCACCGGCCCGAAGATCTCCTCGCGGGCGATCGTCATGTCGTTGGTGACGTTGGCGAACACCGTCGGGCGCACGTAGTAGCCCTTCTCGATCCCGTCGGGCCGGCCCGGGCCGCCGACGACGACCGTGGCGCCCTCGTCGATGCCCTTCTGGAGCAGGCCCTGGATCTTGTCGAACTGCGCCTTGGACGCCACCGGGCCGATCGCGGTCGTGTCGTCGGGATCGCCGACCTTGACCGCGCTCGCGGTCTGCCGGGCCACCTCGATCGCCTCGTCCATCCGCGAGTTCGGCACCAGCATGCGCGACGGGGCGTTGCAGCTCTGCCCGCTGTTCATCATCATCACGCTGACACCCGCGGTGACGCTCTTGGCGAAGTCCTCGTCGTCGAGCACGATGTTCGGGCTCTTGCCACCCAACTCCTGGGTCACCCGCTTGACCGTCGGCGCGGCGTTGCGGGCCACCTCGATGCCCGCGCGGGTCGAGCCGGTGAACGACACCATGTCGATGCCGGGATGGCTCGACAGCGGCACGCCCACACCCGGGCCGTCGCCGTAGACGAGGTTGTACACGCCCGCGGGAACGCCTGCGGCGTCGAGGATCTCGGTGAAGATCTGCGCGGAGTACGGCGCCACCTCCGACGGCTTGAGCACCATCGTGTTGCCGGTGGCCAGCGCCGGAAACACCTTGCAGGCGATCTGGTTGATCGGCCAGTTCCACGGGGTGATCAGCCCGCACACCCCGATCGGCTCCTTGCTCACCAGCGTGCTGCCGTGCTGTTCCTCGAAGGAGAAGTTCTTCAGCACGTCGATGGCGGTGGCCAGATGCCCGATGCCGAGGTTGACCTGCGGCCCGGCCGCCAGCGACGGCGGCGCGCCCATCTCCTCGGTGACGGCCTCGGCCAGGTCACCGGTGCGCTTGTTGTACTCGGTCATGATCGCGCCGAGCAGTTCGAGGCGCTCCTGCACCGTCGACTGCGACCAGGTGTCGAACGCGCGCCGCGCCGCGGTGACCGCCACGTCGACGTCCTCGGCGGAGCCCAGCGCGATCCGGCCGGTGACCTCCTCGGTGGCGGGGTTGTCGACGTCGAGGGCGGCGGGCTTGACCGGGTCGACCCACGTGCCGTCGATGTAATGCTTCAGATACTCACGCATGGCGTCTCCTCAATTCGCGGTTCGACCGCGTCCACTCTCCCCTAGATCGCGGGCCTATTGGGTGCCTTCCGCATACCAGGTGCGGAATCGGTCGTACTTCGGCATCTCCTCCGAGTTGGCCTTCGGATCGATGCAGACGTGCACCACCCCGACCTTGCCGCTGGCGAACGCCCGCTGGATCGCCGGACCGATCTCGGTGTCCTTCTCCACGTATTCGCCGTGGCAGCCGAAGCCCTCGGCGATCTTGTCCATCCGGACGTCCTTGCTCCAGTGCACACCGGGCTGCGGCGACGGCTGCTCGAAGGTGCGCTTGTAGACGCCGACCTCCAGGCCCCACTGGTGATCGACGCCGACGACGCACACCAGCGGCACGCCCTCACGCTGGGCGGTCTCCAGTTCGGCGATGTGGAACAGGAACGACGAGTCGCTGGTCAGCAGCATCACCGGGCGTTTGCGGCCCTCGGCGATCGACGCGCCCACCGCATACGGCAGCCCGGTGCCGAGGTGACCGAAGTTCTGGTTCCAGATGACGTCTCGCGGTTTGGTCTGCGAGTAGGTCCACTGGAAGATCACGGTGGCGCCGCCGTCGCGGACCAGGATGCCGTCCTCGGGGAACGCCTTGGTGGCCTCGACGACGAACCGCGCCGGGTGGATCGGGGTGCGTCCGCTCGGGGCCTCCTCGGCGACCCGGGCGATCTCGGCGGCGTCGTCTCTGATCAGCTTCTCCAGGTTCGGCGACGGGGTGCGCGGGGTGGCGCGCAGCGCCTCGACCAGCTGCGGCACCACACCACGCAGGTCACCGACCAGCGCCACGTCGACCGGCCGGTTCACCCCGATCGCGGTCGGATCCTGTTCCACCAGAATCCATTTGCGGTTCTCGCTGTTGACCGCCCAGTGCTGGGTCCTGCCGTAGTGCATCGGCTCGCCGAGTTCGGTGCCCAGCGCCAGCACCAGGTCGGACTCCTCGACGGCCTCGTTGGCCGCCGGCGAGAACAGGTACGGGAAGGTGCGGTCGGCCAGACCCGGGATGAACGAGGTGCCGCCCGAGGTCTGCACCACCGGGCAGGCCATCAGCTCGGCCAGTTCGCGCACCGGTTCCTGGGTGCGGGAGGTGTGCACCCCGTGGCCCACCACCAGGATCGGCTTCTCAGCCGCCTTGATCAGCGCGACGGCCTCCTCGACCTCACGCTGGCCGGCGCCCTGGTTGACGAGGCGATACCGGTTCGGCGGCAACGGATCCGGCACGTCGAGTTCCTCCAGGATGACGTGCGACGGGAACTCGATGTAGCTCGGCCCGGGGGTGCCCGACATGGACCGGCGGATGGCCTCGCGGATGATCTCGTCGGTCTGGTCGGCGTACTCGATCGAGCTGCTGAACTTCACCGAGTTCTTGAACAGGTCCTCCTGCTGGATGAACTGGATGCGGCCGCGGCGCACCCGGCGCTCGGTGATGCGGGCCCGCTGCCCGCCCATGAAGATCACCGGCGAGTTCTCCACCAGCGCGCACTGGATCGCGCCTGCGATGTTGGCCATGCCCGGGCCCAGCGTGCCGATGCACAGTCCGGGTGCCCCGGTCATGCGGGACGCCGCCTCGGCCATGAAGCCGGCCGACAGCTCGTGGTGCGGGGCGACGACGGACCAGCCGCGGGCGTGCGCCTCGGTGAACATGTGCACGAAGTTGGGGTCCGGGATACCGAACAGGGTGTTGACCCCCTCGGCCTCGAACAGGTCCAGAATCCGCTTGTATACGGGTACGCCCACGTCAAACTCCTTGATCTGCTGTGCGATAGCGGTGTGCGAGTCGGGAACGATGCGCCGTCGGCGAGCCGAACAGCGAGCGGTTGAGGGTCGCGCGCTTGAGGTAGACGTGGATACCGCTCTCCCACGTGTAGCCGATGCCGCCGTGCAGCTGCATGGCCTTACCCGCGATGTCGACGGCGGCCGCGCAGGTGTGCGATTTGGCCATGGCCGCGGCGACGCCGGCCTCGGATGAGTCCTCGGCGATCGCGGTGACCGCGTCACGGACCAGCTGACGCGACACCGCGATGGACACGAGCATGTCGGCGCAGGCGTGTTTGACGGCCTGGAACGAGCCGATCGCGCGGCCGAACTGGTGGCGCACCTTGGTGTAGGCGACGGTCGCGTCCAGCATGGCCTGGCTCAGACCGAGGCTGTCGCAGGCGATCGCGACCGCCGCGCGGTCGTGCAGGCGCCGGACCGCGGTGTCGGGGTCACCGGCGAACCGCAGCACGGTCGGGGGTTCGTCGGCGCGCGAGGACACCGTGGCCAGGCTGCGGGTCTCGTCGACGACGGGTGTCGGCCTGGTCTCGAGTTCGGCGACGGCGACGGCGCCGTTGACCACGAACAGGATCGCATCGGCGCCGTCGGCGTCGGGTACGAAGTCCAGCGACTCCAGCGCCACGGCCAGCCGGGTCTGCCCGCAGGCGACCTCGGCGAGCAGCCGGTCGCGGGTGTCGCTGGGCTCCAGCGCGTTCAGCGTTGCGACGGTCAGCACGGCGCTGCCCAGATAGCTGGTCGCGGCGGCGGCGCGGCCGATCTCCTCGCAGATCACCGCGGTCTCGGCGAAGGTCGCCCCCGCTCCCCCGAGCTCCTCGGGCACCTCGAGGCCCACCCAGCCGGCGTCGACCAGCGCCGGCCAGGAGGCGTCTCCGCCTGTTTGTGCTCCTCGCGTGCGCTTAACGAGCAGATCCCCAGCGATCGAGCGCAGTTCGTCGTGGAACTCGGTGAAGTCGCTCATCAGACGGCGCTCGGTTCCCGGGGCAGACCGAGCCCCCGCTCGCCGATGATGGTGCGCTGGATCTCGCTGGCGCCGCCGGGGATGGTCCACTCCCACGAGCCGATGAAGTCCAGCACCCACGCCCCCGACTCCCAGCCGCTGGACATCGGCTTGGCGACGCGGGTGTGGGCCTCGAGCCCGCCGATCTCGGCGGCGAAGTCGGTCATGCGTTGCAACAGTTCGCTGTAGTAGAGCTTGACGATCGACGCGTCGGCGGGCCCGGCTTTTCCGGTCTCGTTGTCCTCCACCAGTTTCCGGCACAGCCCGCGCAGCCCGGTGAGTTCGGTCTCGAAGCAGGCCAGCCGGTCGGCGACGATCGGGTCGTCGACCGGGGCGCTCTCGACCAGCCACCGGAAGCCCGCGTTGCCGAGCCGTTCGGCGAGTTCGAGCATGGTCATCCCGCGTTCGGCGCCCAGCGTGGCCTGTGCGACCTGCCAGCCGGCGTTCTCCTCGCCGACCAGGTTGGCGGCCGGGATCGCCACGTCGTTGAGGAAGATCTCGCAGAAGTGCGAGTCGCCGACGGCGTTGCGGATCGGCCGCACCTCCACCCCGGGGGTGGTCATGTCGAGCAGGAAGTACGAGATCCCGTTACGTTTCCGGGCGTCCGGGTCGGTGCGGGCCAGCAGCAGGCACCAGTCGGCGTGTTTGGCGCCGCTGGCCCACAGCTTCTGCCCGTTGACGATGTAGTGGTCGCCGTCGCGGCGGGCCGTGGTGCGCAGGCTCGCCAGGTCGGAGCCGGCTTCGGGTTCGGAGAAACCCTGGCACCAGATCTCGCCGTCGAGGATCGCGGGCAGGTGGCGGCGCCTCTGCTCCTCGGTGCCCGCCACCAGCAGCGTGGACGCGGCGTGATGGATACCGACGAACGCCAGCACCAGCCGCGGCGCGTCGTGGGCGGCCAGTTCCTGGTACAGCACCACCTGTTCGGCCACGCTGATACCACCGCCCCACTCTTTCGGCCAGTGCGGTACCGCGTATCCGGCGCTGTGCAGTTCGGCGAACCACGCCTTCTGGAACGCGACGAACTCCTCGTCGGTGGCGCCGGTCTGGGTGTGGCGCCAGTCCGGCGGGATGTGCTCGGCGCACCACTGCCGCACGGTGTGCCGGAACTCGTCGAGGCTCATGCGTACAGCCCCGTCAGTCCGGCGCGACCCGCGCGGCGGGTCAGCTGGTCTCGGGTGGCGGACAGGCCGAGCGGCAGCCTGCGCAGCGGCTGGCTGTAGCGCGACAGCCAGGACAGCGTGGTCTCGTCGCAGAACCCGACGGCGCCGTGCAACTGGTGGCACACCCGGAACACCACCTCGGCGGCCTCCAGCGCCGACATCCGCAGCGCCAGCGCGTCGTTGAGTGCCTCGGGCCTGCCGGTGGCGATGCTCCACAGTGCGTACTTGGCGAGGATGTCCAGGCCGCTGCGCTCCACCTCGGCGTCGGTGAGCTGGAACTGCACCCCCTGGAACGACGACAGCGTCTGGCCGAACTGCTTGCGCAGGGTGACGTGGGCGACGGTCAGCTCGATCGCCCGGTCCAGCATGCCGAGCAGCGTCCAGCACGGCAACGCCACCGCGAGCGCGAGGTCGCCGGCACCGGCGTCGTCGAGGGGTGTGGTCTGCAGTTCGGCGACGAAGGCCGGACCGGTGGCGCCGATACCGGTGACGGTGCTGCGGACCCCGTCGAGTGTGACTGCGGTCCAGCGGGTTTCGAGTCCGCCGAGCGCGGCGGCGGGCCGGGGTCCTGCGATGACGACCAGACCGTCGGTGTCGAGGCCGGCCGGTGCGGCGAGCCGTTCGGCCACCGGGTACGGCAGCGCCCAGTAGCCGGCGCTGCGGCACAGCGCGGCGGCGGCCTCCAGGCCGTCGGGGTCGGTGCGCGGGTCGAGGTCCCACGCGCCCAGGCCCGCCAGGACCGGTCCGACGAGCCGTTCGCGGTCGGCGGGTTTGGCCTCGGCCTGCTGCAGGAGCTCGTCGCCGCCCGCGGCCTCGAACGCGCGCAGCGCCTCGCGCCCGTACTCCAGGGCGTCGTCCGACAGATCGAGCTTCACCGCGCCCCTCCCGCGAGTAGCGCCCGTGACAGCAGGATTCGTTGCATCTCAATGCTTCCCGAGGAGACCGTGGAGGCCTGCGAGTACTTCCAGTGGTCCTCGACCTCGCCGAGGAACCATTTCGCGCGGGGATCGTCGTGGGAGACCTCGGCGGCGATGTCCATCAGCACCTCGGCGCTGTCCTGGTCGAGTTTGGTGACGGCGATCCGGTAGGCGGCGGCGTCGCCGGGCTGGATGCGTCCACTGCTCTGCAGGTCGACCACGCGGTAGGCCATCAGCCGGGCGCGCCTGCAGTGGGTGAGCATCCGGATCCAGCGGCCGCGCAACTCGGCGGGCAGGTCGTCCCACCGGTCGCCGAGCACGGTGGGCGCGGCGGCCAGCAGTCGTTCACAGCGGGCGTAGCGGGCGATGCCGACCCGTTCGAACGCCATCACGTCCTGCACGATCGACCAGCCCGCATCGACGGTGCCGAGCACGTCGGCCTCGGTGACCCGCAGATCGTCGAAGAACACCTCGTTGAGGTGGTGCGGGCCCAACATGGCGCGAATCGGCCGGACCTGGATTCCCGGGCTGTCCATCGGGACCAGGAAGATCGTCAGGCCCTGCTGTTTCTTCTGGGTTGCGCCTTCTCCCACCTTGGATGTGCGCGCCAACAGGAAACACCACTGCGCCATCGTGGCGTAGGACGTCCAGATCTTCTGGCCGTTGACCAGCCACCCGTCGCCGTCGCGGCGGGCGCTGGTGCGCAGCGACGCCAGGTCGGAGCCGGCCTCGGGTTCGGAGAAGCCCTGACACCAGATCACCTCGCCGCGGGCGATCGGCGGCAGGTGCCTGCGCTGCTGCTCCTCGGTGCCGTGGCGCATGATGATCGGTCCGACCCAGTTGACGCCCATGTACTGGGCGCCGCGCGGTTCGTGGTGCGCCCACATCTCCTCGCGCACCACCGTCTGCTCCCACACCGACGCCCCGCCGCCGCCGAACTCCTTCGGCCAGGCCAGACACAGCAGCTCGCGTTCGGCGAGCATGCGGCAGAACCGCTGCGCGATCTCCAGATCGTTCGGGTCGTCGGTGAATGCGCCCAGATAGTGTTCGGGCACATGGTCTTTGACGAGCTGCCGCAGCTCGGCGCGTAGCGCGGTGGCCTTGGGCCCCATCTCGAAGTCCACGGCTATCCGGCCTCCTTCGCGACGATGCCGAGCTCGGCGAGCACGTCGTCGGTGTCGGCGCCCAGCTGCGGCGCGGGCCCGGCGACCTTGCCCGGGGTGCGGGAGAACCAGGTCGGCACGCCCGGGATCCGGACCGGGCCGTGCGGGGTGTCGACGGTCTCGAACAGCCCGACCGCGTTGAGGTGCGCGTTGTCGAACAGGTCGCCCGGCGAGTTCACCGGTGCGGCGGGGATCTCCAGCTTGCCGAACAGTTCCAGCCATTCGGCGGTGGTGCGCTCCCGGAGTGTCTCGGCGATCCGCCCGTAGACCTCGTCGATGTTGCGGGCGCGGCCCTCCAGGCTGGCGAACCGTTCGTCGTTCCACGGCGGTCGCACCGCGTCGACGAACGCGTTCCAGTGTTTGTCGTTGTAGATCAGCACGGCGATGTGGCCGTCGCTGGTGGCGTACGGTCTGCGGTTGGACGCCACCGTGCGCGGGTACACCGCCGGGCCGAGGGGAGGCTCGAACATGGCGCCGTTGGCATGTTCGAGCAGCATGAAGGAGGCCATGGTCTCGAACATGGCGACCTCGACCTCCTGGCCCTCACCGGTGCGTTCCCGGTGGAACAGCGCCATCGTCGTCGCGTAGAGGGCGGTCAGCCCGGCGACCTTGTCGGCGACGATGGTGCCGACGTAGTCGGCCTCCCCGGTCAGCATCCGCTGGACGGCGGGCAGCCCGGTCTCGGCCTGGATGGTGTCGTCGTAGGCGGGGCGGTCCCGGTCCGGGCCGCGCCTGCCGTAGCCGTAGCAGTTGGTGTAGACGATCGACGGGTTGATCGCGGCGACGTCGTCGTAGGACAGGCCCAGTCGCGCGATCGCCTTGGCCCGCATCGAGTGGATGAACACGTCGGCCCGTTCGATCAGCGCACGGATCGCCGCCTTGCCGTGCTCGGAGCGCAGATTCAGTACGACGCTGCGCTTTCCGCGGTTGACGTTGACGAACACCCCGCTCAGCCCTGGCGCGGGTCCGACGGACACGTAGCGGGTGTCATCACCCTGGGGCGGTTCGACCTTGATGACGTCGGCGCCCATGTCGGCCATGATCTGCGTGCAGTACGGCCCGAACACCATCGCGGTGAGGTCGACGACGCGTACCCCCGACAGCGGTCCGCTACCCATTGCCGCCCGCCATCGCGAAGCTGTAGCGGATGTGGTCGTTGTGGCCGTCGGGCACCACCGGGAACACCACCGGATGGGACATGTCGCGGATGGCCCCGATGTGTTCGGCGACGTCCTCGATCGACCAGGACGGCTGGTACACGCCCGGCGACTCCGCGATCACCGCGCGCGCCATTCTGCCGGCCAGCGCGATCAGCACTTCGCCGGTGACAGAACAGGTTTCGTGGGCCAGCCAGCCCACCGCGGGGGCCACCAGTTCGGGCCCCATCGGCGGGTACGCCGAGGTGTCCAGCCCCTCCGCCATCCGGGTCACCGCGGCGGGCACGATGACGTTGCTGACGACACCGTGCGCGGCACCCTCCATGGCGGCGACGTTGGACAGTCCGAGGATGCCGGCCTTGGCGACCGCGTAGTTGGCGACGTCGTGGTTGCCGTACAGTCCCCCGATCGACGAGGTCAGCACGATCCGGCCGTAGCCGGCGTCGCACATCAGCGGGAACGCCGGCCGCAGCACGTGGAACGCGCCGCGCAGGTGCACGTCGAGCACCGCCTCGAAGTCCTCGTAGGACATCTCGCGCAGCGGGGAGCGCCGCACGATGCCTGCGTTGTGGATGAGGATGTCGATCCGGCCGTACGCCTCCAGCGCGGTGTCGATGATCGCCCTCCCGCCCTTCGGGGAGGCCACCGAGTCGGTGTTGACCACGGCTTGCCCTCCGGCCGCGGTGATCTCACCGACGACGGTCTCGGCGGGGCCCGGCTCCTCAGACGGCGGGTGCACCGGGTCGTAGTCGCCGACCTCGCCGGTCAGGCTGCCGCCCGGATCGTTGACGACGACCTTCGCACCACGCGACGCCAGCAGCAGTGCGTACTCGCGGCCGAGTCCGCGGCCCGCGCCGGTGACGACCGCCACCCGGCCGTCGAACCTGAGCTCTCCCATGCGATTACCGCAGCTCCAGCCCGTCGAGGTCGCCCTTGTTCCGCCACTCGGTCAGCAGGTCCTCGAACGCGTAGAAGCCGGGCGAGTAGGGTTCGCCGAGCGCGGAGCGGATGCCCTCGCCCCCGCCGCCGCCTTCGTTGTTGTAGTAACCCGGGGTGCACGAGGCCAGGAACCCGCCGTCGTCGACCGCGGTGTCGCGGATCGTCTGCACCCAGTTGTCCTGGGCCTCCTGGGTGGTCTCGACGACCGTCGCCCCGCGCTTCTGCGCCTCGGCGATGATGTAGGCGATGTGGCGGGCCTGCTGTTCGAACATCGCGGTGGTGTTACCCGACACACCGCCCTGAATGAAGCCGGTGAAGAACTGGTTCGGGAATCCGCGGCTGGTCATTCCGTGCAGGGTCTTGAAACCGTCACGCCAGTTGTCGAACAGGGACAGCCCGCCGCGGCCCTCGATGGTGTCGACCGCGTAGCGGCGGCTGATCTCGGTGGAGATCTCGAACCCGCTGGCGAAGATCACGCAGTCCACCTCGTACTCGACGCCGTTGGCGACGATGCCCGTGCGGGTGAGCCGTTCCACGCCTTTGGATTCGGAGACGTCGACCAGGGTGACGTTGGGCCGGTTGAAGGTCGGCAGGTACTCGTCGCTGCTGCACGGCCGCTTGCACATGAAGCGGTAGTACGGCTTGAGCGCCTCGGCGGTCTGCGGGTCCTCGACGATCTCCTCGACGCGGCGCCGCAGCCGCTCCATGACCTTGTAGTCCTCCTCCTCGTGCATCGCGGCGATCTGCTCGGGGGTGAGCGACGCCGGGTCACCGCTGGCGAGGATGCGCGCGGTCAGGTTGCGGCCCAACTCGGTCCAGAAGTCGCAGACGTAGTCGGGGGCGTCGAAGACGACGCCGCCACCCAGCGGGGTCCAGCGGTGGAAGTTGAGCTTGCGCTCCTCCTGCCAGCCCGGTTTGAGGGACTTCACCCACTCCGGGTCCGTCGGGGTGTTGTTGCGCAGGTCCACCGAGGACGGGGTGCGCTGGAAGACGTAGAGGTGCTTGGAGTCGCGGCCCAGATGCGGTACCAGCTGCACACCGGTGGCGCCGGTACCGACCAGCGCGACCACCTTGTCGTTGAGCTTGTGCAGGTTGCCGCTGGCGTCACCGCCGGTGTACTCGTAGTCCCACCGCGCCGAGTGGAACATGTGGCCGCCGAACTCCTTGATACCGGGGATGTTCGGCAGCTTCGGCTTGTTGAAGTTGCCCTGGGCCATCACGACGAAGCGGGCGCGGATGTCGTCGCCGCGGTTGGTGTGCAGCCGCCAGCGGTTGATCTCGTCGTCCCAGCGCATGGTCTTGATCTGGGTGTGGAAGATCGCGCCGTCGTAGAGCCCGAAGTGCTTGCCGATGTTGCGGCAGTGCTCGAGGATCTCCGCGCCGTCGGCGAACTTCTTGCTCGGCATCCAGTTCAGCTCTTCGAGCAGCGGGATGTAGCAGTAGGCGTCGTTGTCGCACTGGATGCCCGGGAAACGGTTCCAGTACCAGACGCCGCCGAAATCGCCTGCCATCTCGATGATGTGGACCTCGTCGACGCCGGCCTTCTTGAGGTAGGCGCCCGCCAGCAGGCCGGCGATGCCGCCGCCGAGGACGACGACCTCGAGGTCGGCGTTGATCGGGTCGCGCGGGGCCACCGGGGTGTACGGGTCGACCTCGACGAACTCGGCGAACTCGTCCTTGAGTTCCAGGTACTGCTTGGAACCCTCCGGGCGCAGCCGCTTCTCCCGCTCCTCGGCGTACTTGCGGCGCAGCGCCTCGATGTCGATGTCATCCGGCACGTCGGTCGGCCCGCACGGCCGGGTGTCCAGGGTGTCAGTCATTCGTGTCCAGCTCCTGTGGTGCGCCGGTGCCCATGTACTTGGACAGTTGGTAGTGGAGGTTCACCGTGCTGCGTTCGCGGTACGGGTTGGGCCGGGTGCCCGGGAAGCCGAGGGATTTCATGCCCTGCTGCACCGCCGCCATGTTGGAGAAGTCCTGCGGCAGCACCGAAAGCCACTTCGGGCTGTCCTTCGGGGTGTACTCCCACTCGGTCTGCGGCTCTTGGCCTTTCGGGAACAGCTCCAGCGTGGCGACCTCGAAGATGCACTTGTTCGGGTCGTAGCTGGGGTGCGGGCGGGCGCTGTAGCACAGCGCGGTGGTCAGACCCTGGCCGATCTGGAAGTTCGGGAAGATCTGCCAGGCGGTGCCCGCCTCGCCGAGGATGTCGGGCGGGATGGTGGGCCATTCGACACCACGCGCCGCGTCATCACGTCGTGCCGAGGCCAGCCAGTGCTCGAGCACCTTGTCCGGCGGGGTGCCCGGGGGCAGTTCGTCGACCAGCCGCTTGGCGGCGTTGACCAGCGTCTCGGTGGTGGTGGCGTTGGTCTGCTCCCAGGTGTACATCTGCATCTCGGCGGTGGAGATGCGCGGGTCGTCGCCGGTGCCGAGCCGGATCTTGGACTTGGTGGCCTCCAGGTCCTTCGGGGCGTCGTAGCCGATGTTGCTGTGCTTGCCCTGCGCCTTGGCCCAGCCCTTGAACTCGCCGAACTTGTTGAACTCCGGGTGGGTGGTGAACACGTGGTAGGTCTCGTTGAACGCCTCCAGCGCGACCTTCCAGTTGCAGTCGAAGTACAGCCACTTGCGCCAGCGGTAGCGCATGTTCTCCAGCCCGAACGGGTCGAGGATCTTGGCGGCCGGGAACAGGTAGTCGGCCAGCGGCTCGGACTCGGGGTCCATGTTGATGAACAGCCAGCCGCCCCAGGTGTCGACCTTGACCGGGGTGAGCCGGGTGTTCTGCGGTGTGAGCGCACCCTTCCAGTCGTCCTGCTCGCGGATGTGGGTGCAGGCGCCGTCCAGACCGTAGGTCCAGCCGTGGAATCCGCAGACGAACGACTTGCGGGCCCGCCCGCAGGCGTTCTTGGCGCCCTCGGGGGTGTCGACGAGCCGGCGGCCGCGGTGCATGCACACGTTGTGGTGCGCCATGAAGTCGTTGGGGCCGGGACCGGTGCGCACGACGAGGATCGAGTCGTCGAGGATGTCGTAGGTCAGGTAGCTGCCGACCTCGGGCAGTTCCTCGACGCGACCGACCTGCAGCCACACCTTGCGCCACAGCCTGTCCCGTTCGGCGCGGGCGTACTCCTCCGAGGTGTACGCCTCCACCGGGATCAGCATCGGCTCCGAAAGCTCTTCTGGCGCTTGCACTTCGCGGTCCTGCGTATCGGTCATCTGAAACTCCTTAGAACCGACTGATCTCTGCGCGGAAGGTTTCGTCCTTGAGGAACAGCGACGTGTTGTCGGCGGCCAGGTGCGACCACCGCAGGTTGAGCCCGCCGTCGACCAGGATCGTCTGGCCGGTGATGTAGCTGGACAGGTCCGACAGCAGGAACAGGATGGCGCCGGCCTGTTCCTCGGGCCGGCCGCGGCGGCCCATCGCGATCGCGCGGCGGTCCCGGTCGGGGTCGATGTCGACGTAGGTGCGCGACGCGGCGGTCTCGGTGACGCCGGGCGCGACGGCGTTGACGCGGATGTCGGCGGGTGCGAGCTCGACGGCCATGGTGCGGGTCATCGCGACGACCGCCGCCTTGGCGGTGCCGTAGGCGATGTGGAACGGCGCGGTGTTCATGCCGCTGATCGACGACACCGACACGATCGAGCCGCGGGCGCCGGTGGCGCGGATCTCGGCGGCGACGGCCTGGCTCATGAAGAACGCGGTCTCGAGGTTGGCGGTGAACAGCGCCCGCCAGTCCTCGCGGCTGACCCGGGTGGACGGCATCCACGTCGACGGCGCGGCGCCGCCCGCGATGTTGACCAGCCCGTAGAGGTCGCCGTCGGTCCGGCGCACCGCCTCCATCACGGTGGCGATGCCGTCGTCGGTGGACGCGTCGGCGGACACCGGGAGCACGGAGAGCCCACGCTCGGCCAGCGGTGCGACGTGTTCGTCGAGGTTGTCCCTCGATCGGCTGACCGCGACCACCGTCGCCCCGGCCTCGGCCGCCATCCGCGTGACCGTGGTGCCGATGCCACCACCGCCCGCCCCCGATACGACGACGATGCGGCCGTCCAGCCTCAGAAGGTCGTCCATGGCTATTTGTCCGGACAAGAATTGGTGCTCTCCATATTGCAGAACACTATTCCGCAGCGCGAATCGACGAGTCAAGGGCCGAATTCCGCTTTTTCGACGCTATTGTCTGGACTACACGGGCTTGCTACGGTGCGAGTTCATGACGTCCTCCGCGACCCAGCAATCCCGCTATCCGGTGTCGGTCCCGGACATCGCCACCGGCTGGCGGCTGGAGCGACTGACCGCACCCAGCCGGCTGTTCGGCGCGAACGGGCTGCGCACCGGTCCCGACGGCCGTATCTACGTCGCGCAGGTGACGGGCAGCCAGATCAGCGCCCTCAATCTCGGCACCGGGGGATCGACACGGTCAGCGCCAAGGGCGGCGACATCGTCTCGCCCGACGACGTCGCGTTCGACGAGGACGGCAACCTGTTCGCGACCGAGGTGATGGAGGGCCGGGTCAGCGTCCGCGACTCCGCAGGCCGCACCCGGGTACTGCGCGACGACCTGCCGTGCGCCAACGGCATCACCGTGCACCAGAACCGGCTGTTCATCAACGAGTGCCGCGACGGCGGCCGGCTGATGGAGCTGGACCGGGCCACCGGGGCGCAGCGCATCCTGCTGGAGAACCTGCCGTCGCCCAACGCGATGGAGGTCGGCCCGGACGGGTTCCTCTACTACCCGCTGATGACGGCCAACGAGATCTGGCGCATCTCTCCGGAGGGCGGTGAACCGCAACGGGTGGCCGCCGAGCTCGGCGTGCCCGACGCGCTGAAGTTCGACAAGGACGGCTACATCGTCTCGTCGCAGGTGGCCAGCGGGCAGGTGCTGCGCATCGATCCGCGCAGCGGCGAGAAAACCGTGCTGGCGCAGCTGAATCCGGGTCTGGACAACCTGACGTTCGTCGACGGCCGATTGTTCGTCTCGAACTTCACCGGCGAGATCACCGAGATCCTGCCCGGCGGCGGCACTTCCACGCTGCTGCCCGGCGGGCTGAACTGGCCGCTGGACCTGGCGATCGGCGCCGACGGCAGGCTCTACATCGCCGACGGCACCTACTTCTACACCGTCGCCGACGACGGGGCGCTGCAGACCGTCGGGATGCTGTTCTCCCCCGGCTATCCCGGGTTCCTGCGCGGGCTGGCCCCCGAACCGGGCGGCGCGTTCGTCGTCGCCACCTCGGGCGGGCAGATCGCCCGGTACCGGCCCGCCGACGGCGAAACCGACTATCTGGCCGATGGTTTCGACCAGCTCTACGGGGTGGCGATCGGCCCGGGCGCGGACATCGTGTTCGCCGAGCTGGGCACCGGCCGGGTGCACGCGCTGCGGTCGGGCACCACCGAGGTGCTGGCGTCGGGTCTGGCCGACCCGGTGGGCGTGGTGTTCGCCGACGGCCGCCCGCTGGTCGCCGAGTCGGGCGCGGGCCGGGTGGTCGCCGTCGGCGGTGCGACCGAGACCGTGGTCGACGGGCTGGTGCGGCCGCAGGGCCTGGCGGTCGCCGACGGGGTGCTCTACATCGTCGACGCCGGCGCCAAGGAGGTCGTCGCCGTCGACCTGAACACCAAGGCGCGCAGCGTGATCGCCTCGGGTCTTCCGATCGGCCCGCCGCCCGGCGTGGAACCCAAACCGCTGAAGGGCATGCCGCCGTTCTCCGGTCCGCAGGGCCCGTTCGCGGGCATCACGGTCGGCGCCGACGGCACGCTGTTCGTCTCGGCCGACGGTGAGGGCAGCGTGCTCGCGCTGCGACGCACATGACCGTGAGCTCCACCGACCACCGCTATCTGCAGGTGGCGCGCACACTGCGCAAGGAGATCGTCGACGGGGTGTACCCCGTCGGCTCGCAGCTGCCCACCGAACAGCAGCTGTGCGAGCGGTTCGCGGTCAGCCGCTACACGGTCCGCGAGGCGCTGCGCCGGCTGCGGGAGGACAACCTGGTCGAGTCCCGGCCACGGGCGGGCACCCTGGTGGTCCCGCGACCGACCACGAACACCTATGTGCAGGATGTTGTTTCGATCGACGACCTGCTGGCGTTCGCGCAGGGCGCCCAGCTGGCGATCGAGTCGAACGCGATGATCAGCGTCGACGACAGGCTGGCCCGGCACACCGGGCTGCAGGCCGGCTCGCAGTGGCTGGCAGTGCGCGGGGTGCGGCGCGCCGACGGCAGCGACACCGCGGTGTGCACCACCGAGTACTACATCAACCGGGCGTTCGCCGCGGTGGGCCGGCTGCTGCAACGCCACACCGGGCCGATCTTCCCGCTCATCGAGGACCTGTTCGGGGTCAGCATCGTCGAGGTGCACCAGGAGATCGTCGCGGTCACCGTCACCCCGGAACTCGCGGACAAACTCAAGGTGAGCGCGGGCAGCGCGGCGATGGAGATGCGTCGCACCTACACCACCTCCGACGGGGAGATCGCCCAGGTGACGGTCAACACCCATCCCTCGTCGCGCTACCGGCACTCGATGACCATGCGCCGGGTGAAGGGATAGCCCATGCACCCGACACTGGCTGACGCACTGCGCGAGGCCGCGGAGTCGACGCCGGACCGGGTTCTGGTAGTGGACGGGGACGTCCGGCTCACCTGCGCGGCGCTGCTGGAGCGGGCCACCGGGCTGGCGCAGGCGCTGCTGGCCCGGATGCCGACCGGCAGCGTGGTGTCGTTCATGCTGCCGAACTGGCATGAGGCGGCGATCATCTACCTCGGGGCGACGCTGGCCGGGATGGCGGTCAACCCGATCCTGCCGTCGCTGCGCGACCACGAGCTGACGTTCATCCTCGACGACGCCGACTGCCGGGCGGTGTTCATCCCGGCGGAGTTCAACGACCACGACTACGCGGCGATGCTGTCGCGGGTGTGCGGGGCGCTGACGTCGCCGCCGGAGGTCGTGGTGGTGCGCGGCGACGCCGGTCCGCACACCCCGTGGGGATCCCTGTCCGGCACTGCGCAGGCAGCGCTGCCGGACCTCGATGCCGACGACGTGCGGATGATCATGTACACGTCGGGCACCACCGGGCGGGCGAAAGGCGTTCTGCACACCCACAACACGATCCACGCACTGATCGGCCAGATCGGTGAGCACTGGCGCGTCGCACCCGGGGACACGTTCCTGGTGCCGTCGCCGATCGCGCACATCGGCGGGTCGATCTACGCGTTCGAGTGCCCGCTGCTGCTGGGCAGCACCGCGGTGCTGATGCAGCGCTGGGATCCCGATACCGCGGTGCAGCTGATGCTCGCCGAGCGGGTCACCCACATGGCCGGGGCCACACCGTTTCTCACCGGTCTGCTGGACGCGGCGCAGCGGGCGGGCACCAGGTTGCCGGACCTCAAGGTGTTCATCTGCGGCGGAGCGTCGGTGCCGCCGTCGCTGATCCGCAGTGCCACCGAGTATTTCGAGTCGGCCGCGGTGTCGCGGGTGTACGGGTCCACCGAGGTTCCGGTGACGACGGTCGGCGCGCTGGGCGACGTCGACCACGCCGCCGACACCGACGGCAGGCCGGGCATCGCGGACGTCAAGCTGATCGACGGGGAGATCTGCGCGCGCGGGCCGCAGATGCTGCTCGGGTATCTGCACGCTGAGGACGAGACGGCGGCGTTCGACGACGACGGGTACTTCCACACCGGTGATCTCGGCCGCTGGGTCGACGACGGTTACCTCGTCGTCACCGGCCGCGCGAAGGACATCATCATCCGCAACGGGGAGAACATCTCGCCCAAGGAGATCGAGGACATCCTGA
The DNA here is from genome assembly GCF_001583415.1 of Mycolicibacterium phlei. Next base: position 819,313 of record NZ_CP014475.1, on the reverse strand, counting down.
TCGGCCATCCCGGGATCGCCGAGATCGCGATCGTCGGGGTGCCCGACGAGCGCACCGGGGAGCGGGCGTGCGCCGTCGTCGTCCCCGGCCCCGAGCCGCCGCCGGACGTAGCGGCCATGCGGGAGATGCTGGCGGCGCAAGGGGTGGCGAAGTTCAAGGCGCCCGAGCAGGTCGTGGTGTGGGATGCGTTGCCCAAGAACGACGCCGGAAAAGTGTTGAAGCATCGGATCAGAGCGGAGCTGACGCGCCGCGGGAGCGAGGAGCGGACATGACCCAGGTGGCGATCGTGACGGGGGCCAGCAGCGGGATCGGGTTCGGCTGCGCGACGAAGCTGGCCGAGATGGGGATGGCGGTGCTAGGCACCGGCCGCGACGAGGAACGGCTCGGCGAGCTGGAGAAGGCGATCGGCGATCCGTCCCGGGTGCAGACGGTGGCCGTCGACCTGACCGCCGACGACGCCCCGCAGCGGATCGTGCAGGCGGCGCTGGACCGGTGGGGGCGCATCGACTTCCTGGTCAACAACGCGGGAGTGGGCAGCCCGAAACCGTTGCACGAGACCGACGACGAGTCGCTGGACTACTTCCTCGGGCTGATGCTGCGGGCGCCGTTCCGGTTGGCGCGCGACGTGATCGGACACATGAAGGCCGGCTCCGGGATCGTGAACGTGACGTCGACGTTCGCGGTGGTCGGCGGGTTGCGCGGCGGAGCGTACTCGGCGGCCAAGGGCGGGCTGACGTCGCTGACCCAGCACATCGCCTGCCAGTACGGGCCGTTGGGGATCCGCTGCAACGCCGTCGCGCCCGGCGTCACGCTGACGCCGATGGTGGCGACGCGGCTGGAGGACGAGCGGTTCCGCAAGATCAACACCGAGATGACGCCGTATCCGCGGTTGGGTGAGGTCAACGACGTCGCCAGCACGGTCGCGTTCTTGTGTTCGGACGGGGCGAGTTTCATCAACGGGCAGACGATCGTCGTCGACGGCGGCTGGAGTTCGACGAAGTACCTGTCGGACTTCGCGCTCGAGTCCGAGTGGGTGCCCCGGCAGTGAACCTGTTCGCGCTTCTGGACCAGGCCGCCGCCCGGTTCGCCGACCGCGGCGCGGTGTATCACGGTGAGCGGCAGGTGCTGACGTGGGGTGAGCTGCGTCAGCGGGCGCTGCGGTTGGCGTCGACGCTGGGTTCGCCCGGTACCCGCATCGCGGTGGCCAGCGAGAACCGCCCGGAGATCATCGAGTTGATGTTCGGCGTGTGGGCCGCCGAGTGCGTGTACGTGCCGATCAACTTCAAACTGCATCCGCGCGAGATGGTGCAGATCCTCGACGACTCCGGGGCGTCGGTGGTCTTCGCGTCGCCGAAGATCGCCGCCGGCCTGGCGCCGGAGACGTCGGTGCCGATTGAGGTCATCGGCGAGCCCGCGTACGAAAGTCGGTTCGCCGCTTCGGCTGTGGCGCCGCCGGTGACCGATCCGGCGACGCTGGCGTGGTTGTTCTACACCAGCGGCACCACCGGGAAGTCGAAGGGCGCGATGCTGTCGCATCGCAACCTGATGGCGATGACGGTGTCGCATCTGGCGGATTTCGACTCGCCGGATGAGAACAGCAGCCTGATCCACGGTGCGCCGATGTCGCACGGGTCGGGGCTGTACGTCCCGCCGTATGTGCTGCGGGCGGCGCGGCAGGTGATCCCGGCGTCGGGGGCGTTCGAACCCGACGAGTTCCTGGATCTGTGTGAGCACCATCCGAATTCGAGCGCATTCCTGGCCCCGACGATGGTGCAGCGGCTGGTGCAGACGGGCCGGTCGTGCCCGGGCAATCTGCGCACGATCGTGTACGGCGGCGGCCCGATGTACGTGGAGAGCCTGAAGAAGGCGATGGCCGCGTTCGGTCCGGTGTTCGTGCAGCTGTACGGCCAGGGTGAGGCGCCGATGACGATCACCGGGCTGCGGCGGGCCGACCACATCGACGCCGACGACGCGGTGCTGGGTTCGGTCGGGTACGCGCGGTCCGGGGTGGATGTGGCGGTGCTGCGCTCCGACGGCAGCTTCGCCGACGTCGGCGAGATCGGCGAGATCGTCTGCCGCGGTGACGTTGTCATGAGCGGCTACTGGAACAACCCGGAGGCGACGGCGGCCACGCTGCAGGACGGATGGCTGCGCACCGGCGACATGGGGTCGTTCGACGAGCGGGGCTATCTGACGCTGCGGGACCGGTCGAAGGACGTGGTGATCAGCGGTGGCAGCAATATCTACCCGCGTGAGGTGGAGGAGGTGCTGCTCGAGCATCCGGGGGTCGTCGAGGCCGGTGTGGTCGGGGCGCCCGACGAGGAGTGGGGCGAGATCGTGGTGGCGTTCATCGTCGGCGATGTGACCGCCGAGGAACTCGACGCGCACCTGCTCGAGCGGATCGCCCGGTTCAAGCGGCCCAAGCGCTACGAGTTCATCGACGAGCTGCCGAAGAACAGCTACGGCAAGGTGCTCAAGCGGGAGCTGCGCGAGCGCGTGCGTTCCTGAGGGTCGGCGGGCGGTTTTTGTCGGTGCCCGTCTTTAGTATGAACGTATGTTCGATGACCCGCGGTCGGCGGAGCTGATCACCGTGATGGGTGAGGAGGCCCGGGAGGAGGCCGCGGCCAAAGGCCGCCGCCTGGCGGCGGTCGCCGAACTGTATGAGCTGCGCAAACTGCAGTATCTGGATGCCGGGTTCACCCACACCGACGTGTCGGTGGCGGTGGCCGCCGAAGTCGGCGCCGCCCACAACATCAGCCACGCCCGCGCCCACAGCCTCGTGCACACCGCCGTCGACCTGCACCGTCGGCTACCGCAGGTGATGGCCGCGATGCGACGCGGCGCGATCGACTACCGCATCGTGGCCACCATCAACACCCGCACCCAAAACGTCGACGACCACTACCTCGAACTCCTCGATCACGCCCTGGCCGCGCGGGCCGAGAAATGGATGAAACTGTCCGACAAACAACTCATCGACCGCATCGACATGATCGTCGCCGACCTCGACCCCCAAGCCGTGCGCGTCCCACGCCACGTCGACGACAACCGCCACCTCCACGTCGAACCGGCCAACGAACCCGGAATCGCGTTGATCTCCGGGGCCGTGCACGCCACCGACGGCGCCGCCCTCCACGCCGCCCTGGACGCACTGGCCGACACCGTCTGCGCCCACGACCCACGCACCAAAGCCCAACGCCGCGCCGACGCCCTCGGCCCCCTGGCCCGCGGGCAAGCCACCCTGCGGTGTGAATGCCGACGCCACGACTGCCCCGCCACAGCCGCCAAGGCCGCCGCCGGCGCCGCGGTCATCTCCGTGCTGGCCGAACAGGCCACCCTCGACGGCACCAGCAACAAACCCGGATACCTGCCCGGCTTCGGCGTCCTGCCCGCCGAATCCGTACGACAGCTGGCCGAACACGCCGTCTGCAAACCCCTCACCACCCCCGACACCAAGCCGGAGAAGAACTACCGGCCCAGCACCGCACTACGCACCTACGTGCAGTGGCGCGACCTGACCTGCCGCTGGCCCGGCTGCGACAAACCCGCCCAGGGCTGCGATATCGACCACACCACCCCCTGGCCGGCCGGGCCCACCCACCCGTCCAACACCAAGCCCTACTGCCGGACCCACCACATCGTCAAAACCTTCCTCACCGGCCGCGGCGGCTGGAGCGAACGCCAACACCCCGACGGCACCCTCGAACTGCGCGCCCCCACCGGACACCTCTACATCCACCAACCCCACGGCGCGGCGATGTTCCCCGCCCTGGCACAAGAAACAGGCGACCTCAACATCAAGGCAGCCCCACAACCCGACGTGCGTGACCGCATCGCACTCATGCCACCCCGAAAACGCAGCTACGACGACGAAAAACGCAAACGCATCCGCACCGAACGCCGCCAACGCGCCCAACTCACCACCAAACAACAACACCAACACCAAGCCAAACTCGCCACCAACGACAAACCCCCACCCTTCTGAGTGGGTGGGGGCTGCCTGCCGAAAGTACTAGGCGGGAGCGAAAACCGACTTGAAGCGGTTCAGCGACTCCTGGATATCGCCGCGCAGTGCGCCGGCGACCACCATCCCGATCGGTCCGAACAGTGCGGGCCCGCCGAGATGGATGTCGAACTGGACGGTCGAGCCCTCGGCTGCCGGTTTCACCTTGCCGATCAGCTTGACCTTCACACCGCCGACACCGTTGCCGTTGAGCGTCATCGACTCCGGCGGACGGTAGTGCACGATGGTCCACTTGATCCGGTTCGGCATGCCCATGACCTCGACGATGGACTCCAGGGTCGTGCCCTTCTCCAGCGTCTCGGGCAGCTTGCTGCGCCACACCCGGTGGATGGACAGCCACTCCTTGTAGCGCGAGAGGTCAGAGGCGGACGCCCACGCCTGCTCCGGCGTCAGCGGGACGTCGACGGAGACGGAGAGTTTGGCCATAGTCAGCTCTGCGGGTTGTTCTCGGTGTTGTCGAGGTTCTCTACGTAGTTCTTGGCGGCGTTCTTGGCGGCTTCCTGGACCTTGTCGACGTGCTGGGCGAATTTGCCCTCGGTCTTCTCGTCGACGATGTCGCCGGCCTTCTCGATCACCGTCTCGACCTTGTCGGCGTTCTTGGCCAGCAGGTCCTTCGCCTTATCGAGGAATGACATGGGCCTTACCCTACTCCCGCCACAGCCGCCGGCGTTCGCCGAGGACCGCCCCCTCGACCCACCAGAGCACCTCGATCGCGGCCGCTCCGACCAGGCCGATCAGCAGCGCGATCGTGGTCGTCCTCACATTCGAGATGTCCAGCATGAACAGCTCCTGCGCCAGCGGGATCGAGAAGATCACCACATAGGCCAGCCCGGAGACCGCGACCAGCGCCACCCGCCACCACTGGTACGGGCGGGCCACCACGGCCAGCACCCACACCGCCGACACCAGCAGGGTGATCAGCGCCGCCGTCGACGCCTGCGTCTGCTCGACCGGGCTGGCGTTGCGGCCCTGGTAGGCGACCAGGTACGAGGTGAACGTCGCGATCCCGACCACCAGGCCCGACGGCAGCGCCGACGTCATCACCCGGCGCACGAACCCGGGTTTGGCGCGCTCGTTGTTGGGCGCCAGCGACAGGATGAACGCCGGGATGCCGATCGTGAACCAGGCCGCGATCGTCACGTGGATCGGCTGGAACGGGAACAGCAGCGGGTCGGTGCCGAAGATCTTCGACGCCAGGCCCGCCAGCCCGACCAGGATCGCCAGCAGCACCGAGTACACCGTCTTGGTCAGGAACAGGTTGGAGACCCGCTCGATGTTGCCGATCACCCGGCGGCCCTCGCCCACCACGTAGGGCAGCGTGGCGAACTTGTTGTCCAGCAGCACGATCTGCGCCACCGCCCGCGACGCCGAGCTGCCCGCCCCCATCGCCACACCGATGTCGGCGTCCTTGAGCGCCAGCACATCGTTGACGCCGTCACCGGTCATCGCGACCGTGTGCCCGTGTGACTGCAGCGCGTGCACCATCGCCCGCTTCTGGTCCGGGCGCACCCGGCCGAACGTCGTGCACTCCTCCATGGTCTCGGCCAGCTTCTCGATGTCGTCCGGCAACTGGCGGGCGTCCATCGTCTCGCCGTGCAGCCCCAGCGAGCCGGCCACCGCACCCACCGACACCGCGTTGTCACCGGAGATGACCTTGATCGACACGTCCTGGGAGGCAAAGTATTCGAGGGTGTCGCGGGCGTCGGGCCGGATCCGCTGTTCGAGCACCACCAGCGCCGCAGGCGTCACCCGGCCCGGCGCGGCGGCGTCGTCCACCGACAGGTCGCTGCGGCCCAGCAGCAGCACCCGCAGCCCCTTGGCGCCGATCTCCTCGGCCTGCTCGGCGATCGGAGAACCCGGTTCGCACAACACATCCGGGGCGCCGATCACCCAGTTGCCGTGCTCGCCGTAGGACACCCCGCTCCACTTGGTCGCCGACTTGAACGGTGCCACCGCGGTCGCCGTCCAGCCCGGCGGCACCCGGTAGGCCTCCGCGATCGCCTGCATCGAGGCGTTGGGCCGCGGATCGTCGGCCGCCAGCTGGGCCAGCACGTTGACGACGTCGGCGGTCTCGTCGAGCCGGATCAGGTCGCTCACCCGCATCCCGTTCTCGGTCAGCGTGCCGGTCTTGTCGGCGCACACCACGTCGACGCGGGCCAGCCCCTCGATCGCCGGCAGCTCGTTGACCAGACACTGCCGCCGGCCCAGCCGGATCACCCCGACCGCGAACGCGATCGACGTCATCAGCACCAGACCCTCGGGCACCATCGGCACCAGCGCGCCGACCATCCGCAGCACCGACTCGCGCCAGCCGGCGTCGGTGGTGAACAGTTGGGTGTAGATGATCAGCAGCCCCGCCGGGATCAGCAGGTACGTGATGAACTGCAGGATCTTGTTGATGCCGCTGCGCAGTTCGGAGTTGACCAGGGTGAACTTGCTGGCCTCCTCGGCGAGCCGCGCCGCGTACGCCTCGCGGCCCACCTTCGTCGCCCGGTAGGCGCCGGTGCCCGCGACCACGAAGCTGCCCGACATCACCTGATCGCCGGGGTCTTTCGCGATCGGATCGGCCTCACCGGTGAGCAGCGACTCGTCGACCTCGAGGTTGGCCTCCTCGACGATCTCGCCGTCGACGACGATCTGGTCGCCCGGCCCGATCTCGATGATGTCGTCGAGCACCACCTCGTTGGGCAGCACCGCCCGGGTGCCGGACTGCCTGCGCACCAACGGTTTCGTCTGCCCGACGATCGCCAGCTTGTCCAGTGTCCGCTTGGCCCGCAGCTCCTGGATGATGCCGATCGCGCTGTTGGCGATGATCAGCAGACCGAACGCGCCGTTGATCACCGAACCGGTGGATAGCACGATGATCAACAGCACCCCGAGGATCGCGTTGATCCGGGTGAACACGTTGGCGCGCACGATGTCCGACACACTGCGCGCCGCACGCGTCGGGACGTCGTTGGTCTTACCCGCCGCTACCCGCTCGGCGACTTCGGCGTCGCTGAGGCCAGCAGCGGTGGTTTCCGGCGTGGTGGTCACTTGACGAACGTCCCCTTCTCGAACGTGTCGAAATACTCCAGCGTGAGCCGGTTTCCGTCGAACACCGCGGTGGAGATCGTGCCCGGGGGCGCGTTCTCGGTGATCAACTCGAACGTGAACGTGTTTCCGTCCCAATGTGTCAGCGGCACATCCAGTTTCGTGCCCATGGCGAGCCGCAGCTGTCCGTCGCGCTCGGTCACCCTGGCCGGGCCCCAGTAGTCGTTGGCGTAGGTGCCGACGTAGCTCGCCAGCGGTGCGGCCGGTGCGGGGTCGGCGGGCGGCTCCTTGCCGACCAGCGAGCCCATCGGCTTCTCCATCTCCTCGAACAGCGGGCGGTAGAGGTTGTACCAGTCCTCGCGGATCTCGCCGAACTGCACCAGGTCGGCGAACTGCGCGGTCAGCGTCTCCGGCACCCCGGACGGGGTGGCGTTGGTCAGCGCGATGATCGCCACGTCGGCCGACGGCAGGATCACGAAGTTGGTGCCGGTGCCGAGTTCGAAGGCCCCGGAGTGGCTGATCTCGGTGCGGGCGCCGGAGGTGACGCCGACATTGAAGCCGTACCCGTAGAACCCGGCGCGCATCGCCGGTTCCGAGGGCTTCGAGGCCACGATCTGTGGGGACACCGCGGGCAGCAGCGCCTCCGGGTCGATCAGCCGGCGGCCCTCGTGCTCGCCGTCGGCCAGCACCATCGCCAGCCAGCGCGTCATGTCGTTCACCGACGAGCTGACCCCGGCCGCCGGGGACTGGGCGTCGGGCTCGCGCAGATACCGCGGTTCGTAGCGCCCGTCGATGTTGATGTGGCCGACGGCGCGGTTGGGCCGGGCCTGGAAGTCGGCCAGCCGGAAGCTCGTCGCACCCATGCCCAGCGGCTTGAACAGCACGTCCTCGGCCAGCGTCTCCCACGGCTTACCCGCGGCGACGGCCACCGCTTCAGCACCGGCGGTGAACCCGAAGTTGGTGTACTCGTAGGTGATCCGGAACGGCGACAGCGGCAGCTCGCGCAGCTTCTCGAGCACGTGGCGGCGGTCGTAGCCGAGGTCCTCGAGCGTGTCGCCTGCGTGATCGGGCAGGCCGGAGCGGTGCGACAGCATGTCGGCGACGGTGACCATCTGGGTGACGGCCGGGTCCGCCAGCGCGAACCACGGCAGCTTCTCGACTATCCGGGTGTCCCAGTCGACGACCTTCTCCCCCACCTGCTGGGCCACCACCGTGGCGGTCACCGACTTCGACACCGACGCCAGCTGGAACACGGTGTCGGCGTCGACCGGCTCCCCGGTGCGGATGTCTTTGACGCCGAACCCCTTGGCGTACACCGTCTTCCCGCCGTGCACCACCGCCACGGCCATGCCCGGGATACCGGACCTGTCCATCAGGTCCTCGGCCAGCCCGTCGAGCTGAGCCACCGCCCTGTCGACGGCGTCGTCGGGCAGCGGCATCGCGGGCACCAGCGGCGGCGGCACCTCCGATCCGGCACTGTCCGGCCGGGCACTGGTGGACGGTGCGGGGTCCGCGGACTCGGCGCCGCACCCGGCGACGAGCAGCAATCCGGCGGCGACGACGAGTCTGACCAGTGCGTTCATGACGTGAACGGTAACCTGCCCGCCCTGTCAGAGCCGCCACCACGGCTCGGACGGCGGCGCGTCCGGTGCCACCCGCTGGCCGGGCCTGGGCACAGTCACCTGCACCTTCTCCGCGTCGGCGGCGCGCAGCAGCCGTTCGACGGGTTCGGACCACGGGTGCGGGGCGAGCCGGAATGTGGCCCAGTGGATCGGCACCAGCAGGCCGCGGCCGGCGTCGGCGACGTCGAGATGGGCCCGCACCGCCTCCTCGGGGTTCATGTGGATGTCGGGCCAGGCCGGGTGGTAGGCACCGATCGGCAGCAGCGTCAGGTCGAACGGCCCGTGGTCGGCGCCGATCTGGGCGAAGCTCTTGGTGTAGCCGGTGTCGCCGCCGAAGTACGCGCGGTGCCGGGGACCGAGGATCACCCACGACGCCCACAGCGTGGTGTTGCGGGTGAACAGCCGGCCGGAGAAGTGCCGGGCCGGGGTGCAGACCAGGGTGAGCTCGCCGATGGTGTGGCCCTCGTGCCAGTCCAGCTCGACGATCCGGCTCGTCGGGATGCCCCACTTGCGCAGGTGCGCCCCGATGCCCAGCGGCACCACGAACGGGGCCCGCTGGGTGCGCGCCAGCGCGACGACGGTGTCCATGTCGAGGTGGTCGTAGTGGTCGTGGCTGATCACGATCGCGTCGACGGCGGCCAGCGCCTCCAGCGGGGCGGGCACCTCGTGCATGCGTTCGGGCCCGACGGTCTGCGACGGTGAGCACCGCCTGCTCCACACCGGGTCGGCGAGCACCCGGTAGCCGTCGACCTCGATCAGCGCCGAGGAGTGACCGAACCAGCACACCGACGCCTCCCCCGCGGCGGCGGGCTCCGGGGGCACGACGGGGATCGGGGCACGCGGCCGGGTGACGTCGCGGGAACCGATCAGCTCGCGCAGCAGCACCCGCTGCTGTTCGGCCTCGATGCTCAGCACCGACGCCGGCTCCAGGTTGTGGAACACGCCGTCGCGGTAGTTCGGCGAGTGCCGGGCCACCGATTCGATCTCGGCCGGGGTCGCCCCCAGCGCGGCGGGCGTGCCTCGCAGCGCGCGCAGCACCCAGCCCCCGGCCAGCAGTGACGCCGTGCCGAAGCCGATGCGCAGCGCGCCGCGCAGCATCAGGCGCCCTTGAACTTCGGCGGTCGTTTCTCGATGCGCGCGACCTGCGCCTCGATGACGTCCTGGCTCTTCCAGGCCCGGTCGAACATCTCCTGGTGGTTGGGCCACGGATCCTCGTAAGCGCCGTCGTCGTTGAGCACCCGCTTGCTGTGCTGCAGGGACAGCGGCGCGTAGCCGGCGATCTCGGCGGCCCACGCCTGCGCGTCGGCCAGCGTGCCGATGCGGTTGGCCATCCCGGTCTGCAGCGCGACGTCGGAGGTGAGCTTCTCGGCGGCCAGCAGCATGCCGCGGGCCCGCCCCGCACCGACCAGCGATGTCAATCGGCGGATACTCCAGTTGTCCAGCGCCAGACCATATTTCGCGATCGGGAACTGGAAGTAGGCGTTGGGTGCGACGACCCGCAGGTCGCAGATCATCGCGAGGATGACGCCGGCGCCGATGGCGGGGCCGTTGATCGCGCCGATCACCGGCATCGGCGCCCGGTCGATGGCGAGGTTGAGGTCCTTGGCCTTCTCGGGCAGCTGCTCGGCCATCCCGGACGGGTCGGTCAGGTCGGCGCCCGAGCTGAACACCGAGCCCGCCCCGGTCAGCACGATGGCCCGGACGTCCTCGGAGGCGGCGCGCTCCACCTCCTCGCGCAGGGCGTCGACCAGGGCGACGTTCAGGGCGTTACGGCGTTCGGCGCGCTGCATCTCCAGGGTGAGCACGTTGCCGTCGCGGGTCACACCAATCATGCCGCCAGCCTAACGACCGGGCGCCGGTCAGCCGTCCGGGGTGACGACCTCCCAGTCCTCGGGAACGTCGTGGACCTTGACCGAAACGCCCTCGGCCTCGATGTGCACGGTCACGTCGCCCAGGGTCAGATCGGTCAGCGAGACCCGGCCCCAGTCCCGCGGCAGCCGCGGCGAGACCACGATGCGCTTGCTGGGCACGTGCGGGTCCAGCCCGAGGAACGCGCGCACCAGCAGCAGCGGCGCGGCGCTGGCCCAGGCCTGCGGCGAGCACGACGTGGGGTACGGCACCGGCGACCGGAACTCCGAGCGGGAGAACCCGCAGTACAGCTCGGGCAGGCGTCCGCCGAACGCGGCCGCCGCGTCGAGCAGCCCGCAGGTCAGCCGTTCGGCCAGCTCGACCGCACCCGGGATGTGCCGGTAGCGCATCAGGCCGGCGACGACGAGCGCGGTGTCGTGCGGCCACACCGACCCGTTGTGGTAGCTCATCGGGTTGTAGGCGCCCATGTTCGACGCCAGGGTGCGCAGCCCGAACCCGGAGTCCATCTCCTCGGAACCCAGCCGCTCGACGAGCGTCGCGGCGTGCTCGTCGGAGGCGATACCGGTCCACAAGCAGTGGCCGACATTGCTGGTCAGCGAGTCGACCGGGTTCTTGTGGCCGTCCAGCGCCAGCGCGTACCAGCCCTTGTCGGCCAGCCAGAACACGTCGTGGAACCGCTTGCGCAGCGCCTCGGCGCGGTCCCGCATCCGCGCCGCGGTGGCCGGCTCACCGAACGCCTCGGCCAGCTCGGCGCGCGCCAGCAGCGCCGCGTACTGGTAGCCCTGCACCTCGCACAGCGCGATCGGCGGCTCCGCGGCGCGACCGCTGGCGAACGTGATGCCGTCGAAGCTGTCCTTCCAGCCCTGGTTGAGCAGGCCGCGGTCGGTGGCGCGCTGGTACTCGATGAACCCGTCGCCGTCACGGTCGCCGTAGCGCACCGCCCAGTCCAGCGCGGCGTCGGCGGCGGGCAGCAGCGACCGGACGAACGCCTCGTCGGCACCCCACCGCCAGCACTCGGCCAGCAGCATCACGAAAAGCGGTGTGGCGTCGACGGATCCGTAGTAGACGCTGCCGCCGAGCGCGGCCGTGCTGGCCGGGCCGCGGCGGATCTCGTGCATGATCCGGCCGGGCTGCTCGTCGGTGAACGGGTCCACACGGCGGCCCTGCATCTCCGCGAGGTGGTGCAGGGTGCCGACGGACAGCCCGGTGTCCAGCGGCAGCGCCATCCACGCGGTGAACAGGCTGTCGCGGCCGAACAGCGTCATGTACCAGGGGGCACCGGCGGCGACGTAGGGCCGGCCGCTGTCGCTGTCGTCGCGGATCAGCAGCGCGCCGAGGTCGGTTTCGGTGCGGTACAACACCTGTGCCAGCCCGCGGTGCTCCGGTTCGACCTTGGTGGCGGTGTTGCGCCAGGCCTTCATCTTCTGTGCGGGCGCGCTGGCCTCGAAGTGCTCACCGCTGCGGAACCGGCTCTGCACGCTCTGGTTCGACCACGTCGGCTGCACCAGGATCTCGGTCTGCCAGCGCTGCCGCGGGGGCACCACGATGCGCCAGGTGAACATGCCGGGCAGCGTGGTGGGCGCGCCGGACGCCCGCACGGTCACACCGCGGACGTGGTCGGCGTGGTCGAGCAGCACCATCTCGTCGTCGACGACGGTGGCCTCGGCGCCGCCGCCGACGGGGCGGCCCTCCTTGACCGTGAACAGGTCGGCGAAGTCCGCGTCGACGAGCAGTTCCAGGGTGACCACGGTGCTCTCGGTGTCGAGGTTCTGCACCGAGATGGTCTCGCGCATCCCGTCGGCGACCAGCCGTTCCCGCACCACCAGCAGCGTGCTGTCGGCCAGCCCGTTACGCGGGGTACGCCGTGAGATGAACTGCGCGGCAAACGCTTCGGGCGTCTCGACGGACAGCGGCTCGGGTTCGCGGCCGTCGACGCGCAGCTCCCACCGGGACAGCACGCGGGCGTCGCGGTAGAACAGCCCATGGGCGCGCCCGGTGTGGATGTCGCCGTAGCGGTCGGACAGGCAGAAGGTGGCGCCCTCCACCAGGGTGACCGTGTCGCCCCCGTATCCGACCCCGGTGGCACCGCCACTGTTGAGCGGGGCCGGCGCGGTCATGCGCTGGCCCGCTCGGAGGTGTGCGGCCCGATCACGCGGCGCAGGCTGATCGCCTCGCGCGGTGCGCCGACCACGGAGCGGTAGATGCGCTCGTAGCCGGAGCCGAACTGCGCGACCGCGAAGTGCGCGGCGACGTGGCGGCGGCACGCGGCCGGTTCCAGGGTCGCGGCCTTGTCGATGGCGGCGGGCAGTTCCTCCGGCGAGTCGCAGATGACGCCGGTGACGCCGTCGACCACGACCTCGGGCACCGAGCCGCCGCGCAGCGCGACAACCGGTGTGCCGCAGGCCATCGCCTCGATCATGACCATGCCGAACGGCTCCTCCCACTGGATCGGGAACAGCAGGCAGCGGGCGTTGGCCAGCAGCTTGCGCTTGTCGGTGGCGTCGGCCATGCCGAAGACGTGGTCGTCGGCGGTCAGCCGGGGCCGGACCTCCTGCTCGAAGTAGGCCTGTTCGGCGGGTTCGTCGCACTTACCTGCCAGCACCAGCGGGACCCCCGCGGCGTGGGCGGCCTCCAGCGCCAGGTGCGCACCCTTGTACGGGGCGTAGCGGCCCAGAAACAGTGCGTAGTCGCCCTTGTCCGCGTTGAACGGCCACTCGTCGATGCGCAGCGAGTTATGCACGCGGCCAACCCAGTTCAGGTCCGGCGCGAGTTCGCGCTGGCGGTCGCTGATCGCGATCAGGCCGACGTCGGTGCCGAGCTCGCGGTAGTAGGGGTACAGGTCGTCGTCGATGGGGCCGTGGACGGTGACGACGGTCGGGATCCCGAGAGTGCGGTACAGCGCGGCGTTGAGGGGACCGGCGAACGTGTGTTCGTGGATGACGTCGATGCCGTCGGTCTCGGCGATCTTCTCGATCGTGCGGCGGACCCGCAGCGCGTGCATGATCTCCGGGTACGGCTGGCCGAGCCGCTCGGACTGGATGCCGTCCCACAGCGGTATGAAGTGGGCGTCGGTGCCGGGTTCGCCCGCGCCGAGCAGAGTGACGTGGTGGCCGCGCTTGACGAGAGTGTTGGCCAGGTCGGCGACAACGGCCTCGGTTCCGCCGTAGCCCTTGGGTGGGACGTCGAAGTACGGCGGTGCGACGAGCACGATGCGCAACGGTTCCATGCTGTCAACGAAGGCGTTGCCTGCCACTGAACTCTCCTCCTTTTCATCCCCAGCGGCTTTAGCACTCTCGCTCGACGAGTGCTAATTATGGCTCCGATCGCCCCCACCGCGCCACCTGTGGCCGTTGGAGCCGCGATAACCTCGGGGAATGAGCCGCACGGGTGCCCTGGAGGTCCGCGACGCGGTCCTCGACGAGGGCTCGTTCCGCAGCTGGGACGGACCGCCGCTGCGGTTTGCCGTCTCCGACGGCTACCGCCGCGAACTGGCCGAGGCGCAGGCGCGCACCGGGCTCGACGAGTCGGTGGTGACCGGCGAGGGCACGGTGTTCGGCCGCCGCGTCGCGGTGGTGCTGTGCGAGTTCGACTTCCTGGCCGGCTCGATCGGGGTTGCCGCCGCCGAACGCATCACCGCGGCGGTGCGCCGGGCGACCGCCGAACGGCTGCCGCTGCTGGCGTCGCCGAGTTCGGGCGGCACCCGGATGCAGGAGGGCACGGTCGCGTTCCTGCAGATGGTCAAGATCGCCGCGGCGGTGGAGCTGCACAAGCGGGCGCATCTGCCGTACCTGGTGTACCTGCGGCACCCGACGACCGGCGGGGTGTTCGCGTCGTGGGGGTCACTCGGGCACGTGACCGCCGCCGAACCCGGTGCGCTGGTGGGCTTCCTGGGGCCCCGGGTGTATGAGCACCTCTACGGCGAGCCGTTCCCGGAGGGCATCCAGACCGCCGAGAACCTGTTGCGGCACGGGGTGATCGACGGGGTGGTGCCGCTGTCGGCGCTGCGCACGACGCTGGACCGGGCGCTGCGGGTGGTGGCCGACGCGCCGGGTCCCGCGCCCGCCGCCGCCGAGCTCGGCCCGGTGCCCGACGTCCCGGCGTGGGATTCGGTGTCAGCGTCGCGGCGGCCGGACCGGCCCGGGGTGGGCTACCTGCTGCGGCACGGTGCGACGGACCGACTGTTGTTGTCGGGCACCGGAATCGGCGAGGCGGCGACGACGCTGCTGGCGCTGGCCAGGTTCGGCGGGCAGCCGGCGGTGGTGCTCGGACAGCAGCGCAGGGTGGGTGGCAAGGTCGGGCCGGCGGCGCTGCGCGAGGCGCGGCGCGGGATGGCGCTGGCCGAGAGCCTGCAGCTGCCGCTGGTGCTGGTGATCGACACCGCCGGGCCGGCGCTGAGCGTCGAGGCCGAGCAGGGCGGGCTGGCCGGCGAGATCGCCCGGTGCCTGGCCCAGCTCGTCACCCTGGACACGCCGACGGTGTCGGTGCTGCTCGGTCAGGGCAGCGGCGGGCCCGCGCTGGCGATGGTGCCCGCCGACCGGGTGCTGGCCGCACTGCACGGCTGGCTGGCCCCACTGCCGCCGGAGGGAGCCAGCGCGATCGTGTACCGCGACGTCGACCACGCACCGGAACTGGCTGTGGCGCAGGGGATCCGGTCGGCCGATCTGCAGCGCGACGGGATCGTCGACGTGGTGGTACCGGAGTATCCCGACGCCGCCGACGAACCGCTGCAGTTCACCGAACGACTGGCGTCGGTGATCGCAGGCGAACTGTACGCACTGCGGTCGGTTCCCGCGGAGGCTCGGCGCAGCGCACGGCTGGAGCGGTACGCGCGGATCGGGCTGCGCTGAGCTCAGCCGCCGAGCTCGCTGACCGCGGTGTCGAGTTGGGCCGCCTGCTCCTCGATCTCCCGGTCCGAGGGCGACTCGCCGATGCGCCGGAAGAGGTCGTCGCGGGTGGCCACCTCGAGCGCTCCGCGGTACTCGGGTGCGGCCAGCCGGCCGGCGCCGATCACCTCGACACGTCCCTCGACGACGACCAGCACGGGGTCCTTCTCCTCGGACCGCAGCAGTGCGCGCACATCGTCGGCCGAGATCATGGCTCCATGATGGCCGAAACGGCCGGTTCAGACCACCGAATCACGGCCGTCGCTGCCCCGCACGGTGACGCGCCGGCTCAGCGGTCTGGTGTACCGGTGAGCCGCGCGTACTGCCCGCGGCTGCGGAAGTAGAGCACGGCGGCGGCCACCGCCACCTCGATCAGCGCGACCACGGTCGCGACACCCATCAGCGTCGACGGCTGCGCGACCACACCGCCGCCGTGGCTGTGCCCCGGTCCGGGCAGGTGCAGCGCGATCATCGCGAGGTTCATCAGCGCGACCACCACCCACGCCCGCGCCCGGCCGTCGCGCCACAGATCCCGCGCGCAGTACAGGCACGCCGCGATCATCACGGCCAGCAACGCGGTGGCGACCGGCGAACCCGCGTGGCCGAGCATCGACGCGTGCAGGCCCGCCGAGCCCACCGCCAGCACCGCGCACAGCCGCCGTCCGATCACAGCATTGAATGTCACACAGATATCGACTACTCGCAGCCCGAGAAGTCATCTGCGTGACAGGATCCGCTCATGTCCTCTGCCACCCCCGATGTCACCGAGTTCCGTATCGCCGTGCCCGACGCCGACCTCGAGGATCTGCGGTCGCGACTGCACCGCACCCGCTGGCCCGAAGCCGAGTGTGTCGACGACTGGAGCCAGGGCATCCCGCTGGCCTACACCCGCGAGCTCGCCGAGTACTGGGCCGACGAATACGACTGGCGGGCACGCGAAGCCGCACTGAACCGGTTCGACCACTTCACCACCGAGATCGACGGCCTGGACATCCACTTCATCCACCAGCGTTCGTCGGCGCCCGACGCGTTCCCGCTGGTGATCACCCACGGCTGGCCCGGCTCGATCGTGGAGTTCCACAAGGTGATCGAACCGCTGACCGAGCGCGGCTACCACGTGGTGTGCCCCTCGCTGCCGGGCTACGGCTTCTCCGGGAAACCCACCCGCACCGGATGGGGCGTGGAACGCATCGCCGCGGCCTGGGACACGCTGATGCGCCGACTCGGCTACCACCGCTACGGCGCGCAGGGCGGCGACTGGGGCTCGGCGGTCACCACCGCGCTGGGCCGCAACGCCGACGGGTGCGTCGCGATCCACCTGAACATGCCGATGGGCGCACCGCCGAAGGGACACACCGAGTTCAGCGCCGAGGAGCTCGCCGCGATCGAACGCCTCGACTACTACCGCAAGTGGGACAACGCCTACGCCAAACAGCAGTCCACCCGGCCGCAGACCCTGGGCTACGGGCTGACCGACTCACCGGTCGGCCAGCTGGCGTGGATCGTCGAGAAGTTCTGGTCGTGGACCGACTGCGACGGGCATCCGGAGAACGTGCTGCACCGCGACGAGCTGCTCGACAACGTGATGCTGTACTGGGTGACCGCCTCGGCGGCGTCGTCGGCGCGGCTGTACTGGGAGAGCTTCCGATCGTTCACCGCCGGTGAGCCGGTGAAGGTGCCGACCGGGGTGGCGTCGTTCCCGAAGGAGATCCTGCGCTCACCGCGCAGCTGGTGCGAGAGCGCCTACAACATCACGCACTGGACCACGATGCCGCGCGGCGGGCACTTCGCGGCGTTCGAGCAGCCCGAACTGTTCGTCGACGACGTGGTCACGTTCTTCGATTCGGTGCGGTAGCAGGAGCACAGCGTGTCCAACGAGATCAGATTCGAGGTCACCCACCACACCCCCGGCCTGGAGCACTACCGCCGCGGCTGGACGCCCGCTGCGGGGCTGGGGCTGGCAGGCATCTGGATCGGCGCGGTGGTCAGCGACGACGCCGGACGCCGCTACTGGGGTGTGCGCGGCTGCGACGACTTCATCCCCGGCATGACCCACGTGGTGTCGCCGGTCTGCGGGTTCCGCGCGCTGCCCGACACCCTCGACGGCGATGCGGACCACCTGTTCCCCGGAGTACTCCACGCTGGATCGAACGTGATACCAACGGCTTTCACTGGTACGACGCCGGCAATCGGTGGGAGCTGCACGGTCGCACCGTCAGCGACATCGTGCTCACCCACGTACCCGCACAACCGGGTATCGCCGACGACGTCTACTACCGCCACGAGCTGATCCACCTCACCGGCGGCGTCGACGGCACCGAGGTGTCCGGCTACGGTCACCAGGACTTCGCCTACGGTCCGCCGGGCAGGATCTACACCGAACTGCCGATCGCCCGCCAACTGCAGGGCATGTGGGTGTCCTGGCTGGACGAGTACCCCGATGGTTCGTTCGGCGGCGGCAGCTTCTGGCAGGGCCGCGACGGCGTGCGGTTCGGCCCGGGCTACCAGCTCAAGAACGGGGTCACCACGGTGCATGACGACGTCGTCGCCACCCCGTCGTTCAGCGACACCGGCAGGGTCGCAACCCTGGACGTCGGCATGGGATCGGACTCCTACACCTTCGATTTCGACGCCAGCGGCAGTCCGCTGCATGTGTTCGGTCCCATGACCGCCTCGTCGTCGGGACGGCTGCCTGCGCGCAGCTGGTGCTGGGTCGAGTACGCGGGCGGCATGCTGACCCCGAAGATTCTCGACACGGTGACCGAGATGTACGCGCTGGCGCGCGGGCGCCGCTAGGCCAGCGACTCCACCCAGGCGCGGTGCAGCGCCGCGTAGCGGCCGTCGTCGCGGGCGATGAGATCCGTTGGGGCGCCGTCCTCCACGATGCGGCCGTGCTCGAGCACCAGCACCCGGTCGGCGCTCTGCACCGTCGAGAGCCGGTGCGCGATCACCAGCGCGGTGCGGTTGGCCAGCACCGTCTCCAGCGCGCGCTGCACCAGCCGCTCGCTGGGGATGTCGAGCGAGGACGTCGCCTCGTCGAGGATCAGTACCGCCGGGTCGGCGAGGAACGCCCGCGCGAACGCGATCAGCTGCCGCTGGCCCGCCGACAACCGGCCGCCCCGCTTGGCGACGTCGGTGTCGTAGCCGTCGGGCAGCGTGTCGATGAACCGGTCCACCCCGACCGCGGCCGCCGCGGCGATCACCTCCGCGTCGGTGGCCTCGGGCCTGCCGAACCTGATGTTGTCGGCGATGGTGCCGTCGAACATGAAGTTCTCCTGCGTCACCATCACCACATGCCTGCGCAGCTCGGTCTGCGAAAACCGGCGCAGGTCAACACCGTCCAGCGTGACGGCACCGGAGGTCGGATCGTAGAACCGGGCGATCAGCTTGGCGATCGTGGTCTTGCCCGCCCCGGTGGTGCCGACCAGCGCGACCGTCTGCCCGGCGGGCACCGTCAGCGTCAGCCCGGGCAGCACCGGACGCCCCGGCACGTACTCGAAACGCACATCGCGGAACGCGATCTCGCCGCGCACCGTGGGCAGCGCGACGGGCCGCTCCGGTTCCCGGATTCCGGGCTGCTCGGCGAGCACCCCGGCCAGTTTCTCCAGCGCCGACGACGCCGACTGGAACGTGTTGAAGAACTGCGAGATCTCCTGCATCGGTTCGAAGAACATCCGCAGGTACAGCAGGAACGCCGCCAGCGTGCCGATCGTCATCTGGCCGCCCAGCACCCGGTAGCCGCCGTACAGCAGCACCACGCCGGTGGTGATGTTGCCGACCAGCTTCACGCCGGGCATGAAGATCGCCAGCAGCTGGAAGGTGCGCTCGTTGTCGTCCTTGTAGCGGTCGGCGATCTCCTCGAAGATCTCGTGGTTGCGCGGTTCCCGACGGTAGGCCTGCACGGCCTTGATACCCGTCATCGTCTCGACGAACTGCACGATCACCAGCGCCGCGCTCTCCCGCACCCGGCGGTAGGTGCGCGCGGACTCGTTGCGGAACCACCACACCAGCGCCACCAGCACCGGGAACGCCGCCAGACACATCAGCCCGAGCTGCCAGTCCAGCACGACCAGCAGAACCGACGTGCCGAACAGCGTCAGCACCGCGGTGATCAGGCCGTCGAAGCCGGTCTCCAGCATGTCCTGGATGGCCTCGACGTCGTTGGTGGACCGGCTCACCACCCGGCCCGACGTGTAGCGCTCGTGAAACGCGATGTCGAGCCGCTGGAAGTGCCGAAACACCCGGCGCCGCAACTCCAGAAGCACCTTCTGGCCGATCCGCCCGGAGCGCCGCAGGAAGAACATCCGGCTGGTGGCCTGGACGACCACCACCCCGGCGAGCACCCCGACGATGGTCAGCAGCGCGTGCGGGGGCCCGCCGGCCAGGATCGGCGGGATGCCGATGTCGATACCGCGCTTGACCAGGATCGGCACCGACAGTCGCGCCGCGTTCTCGACGACCACCACCACCGCCAGCACGGCGATCACCGCGTGGTAGGGCCGCAGCAGCGATCCCAGCAGGGCGCGGGCCTCCCGGCGGCGCGGCACGCTCTCGTCGATGGGCAGCTCGTCGGCGGGCTGCTCGAAGCGGCCCCGCCAGTCGGTGGCCGTCACCGGCGGCCCTCCTCGACGAGATGGTCGAGCCGGGCGCGTTCCTCGTCGTCCTCCCAGACCGGCTCGCGTTCGCAGCCGTCGTCGAGCTCGTCGTCGGCGGCCAGCAGGTAGCGGTACTGCGGCACCGAGGCCAGCAGTTCGGCGTGGGTGCCGACGTGGGTGATGGTGCCGTTCTCCAGCAGCGCCACCCGGTCGGCCAGCAGCACCGTCGAAGCCCGGTGCGCCACAACGATTCCCGTCACCGCGTGCAGCACCCGCGACAGCGCCTCCTCGACGACGGCCTCGGTGTGCACGTCCAGCGCCGACAGCGTGTCGTCGAGCACCAGGATCCGCGGGGCGGCCAGGATGGCGCGGGCCAGCGACAACCGCTGCCGCTGCCCGCCGGACAGGCTCATGCCCTGTTCGCCGATGCGGGTGTCCAGCCCGAACGGCAGGTCGTAGACGAAGTCGGCGGCCGCGACCTCAATCGCCTGCGCCAGCTGTTCGTCGGTGGCGTCGGGACGGCCCAGCCGCAGGTTCTCGGCGACCGACATGGAGAACAACGTCGGGTCCTCGAACGCGGTGGCCACCGTCTGCCGCAGCGCCGACAGCGACAGGTCTCGGATGTCGGTGCCGTCGATGCGGATCGAACCCTCGGTGACGTCGTACAGCCGCGACAGCAGCGCGGTCAGCACCGACTTGCCCGACCCGGTGGCACCCACCAGTGCGACCGTCTCCCCCGGCTCCAGGGTGAGGTTGACGTGGCGCAGCACCCACTCGTCGGAGTCCGGGAACCTGAAGCCCACGTCGACCAGCTCTAGCCGCCCGCCGGTGGGCGGCTCGTCGCGCGGGCCGTCGACGATCTCGCGTGGCGCGTCGAAGATCTCGGCGATCCGGTTGGCGGCGGTGAACGACTCCTGGGCCATCGACAGCAGGAAGCCCAGCGACGCGATCGGCCACACCAGCGACAGCATCATCGTGATGAACGCGACCAGCGTGCCCATCGTCACGTGGCCGTGGCCGGCGGCGTAGGCCCCGAACCCGAGCACCACGATCAGCGTCAGGTTCGGGATCACCTCGAGCAGCGTCCAGAACTTCGCCGACACCGACACCCGCGCCACCTGGGTGCGGTACAGCGCGGTGAGCTGTTCGTCGAACCGGTCGTAGACGTAGTCCTCCCGGCCGAACGACTTGACCACCCGGACCCCCAGCGCGGACTCCTCGACGTGGGTGGCGACGTGACCGGACTGGTCCTGCGCCAGCCGCGACAGCCGGGTGTACTCGCGCTGAAAGTGCAACACCGTCAACGTGATCGGCACGATCGAGGCCACCACCACTACACCCAGCGGCCAGTACATGGCCAGCAGGATCGCGGTGACCACGACGATCTGCAGGGTGTTCAGCAGCAGAAACAGCAGCCCGAACGACAGGAACCGGCGAATCGTGCCCAGGTCGTTCATGATCCGCGACAGCAGCTGACCGGACTGCCAGCGGCCGTGGAACGACATCGGCAGCACCTGCAGCCGGGCGTAGAGGTCCTTGCGGATGTCGGCCTCCACCCCCATGGTGGCCCGCGCCGCCAGCCAGCGGCGGATGAACCACAGCACGGCCTCGCACAGGCCGAGACCGAGGGCAGCGGTGCCGAGCAGCCACAGCCCGCGCTGATCCTGGTGCCGCACCGGGCCGTCGATGACGGCCTTGGTCATCAGCGGGATCCCCACGGTGGCGCCGAGGCTGGCGATCGCGACCGTGACCATCGCGATCCAGCGGGCCCGGTACGGCAACAGGTACGGCAGCAGCCGCCACAGGTCCGAGCTCGGCCGGGGACGGGCCGGCGCCGGGGCGATCGCCGGCGCCGAGCGCAGCGATTCGCTCATGCGGCCTCGGTTTCGTCGCTGTGGCCTTCGCGGTGGCCAGAGAACTGCGTCTCGTACAGGTCGGCGTACCGCCCGCGGTGGGCGAGCAGTTCGAGGTGGGTACCCCGTTCCACGATGCGACCATCCTCGACGACGAGGATCTGGTCGGCGGCGCGCACCGTGGACAACCGGTGCGCGATCACGATCGAGGTGCGCCCGGCCAGCGCCTCACCGAGCGCCTGCTGCACGGCCGCCTCCGACTCGGAGTCCAGCGACGCGGTGGCCTCGTCGAGCACGACGACGCGGGCACGACCCAGCAGCAGCCGCGCGATGGTCAGGCGCTGCCGCTGCCCACCCGAGAGCCGGTAGCCGCGCTCGCCCACCACCGTGTCCAGCCCGTCGGGCAGTTCGGCGACGACGTCGGCGAGCCGGGCGCGTTCCAGCGCCTGCCACAGCTGGGCGTCGGTGGCGTCCGGGGCGCCCAGCCGCAGGTTGTCGCGGATCGACTCGTGGAACAGGTGCCCGTCCTGGGTGACCACGCCGACGGCGTCCTTCAGCGACGCGAACGACACGTCGCGCACGTCGACCCCGTTGAGGGTGACCGCACCGCTGTCGACGTCGTACAGCCGCGCGATCAGCGAGGCGATCGTCGACTTGCCCGCCCCCGACGAGCCGACCAGCGCGATCATCTGTCCCGGTTCGGCGGTGAACGAGATCCCGTGCAGCACTTCGACTCCGCCGCGCACATCGGTCTCGCTGAGCTCGGCGACCTCCTCCAGCGAGGCCAGCGACACCTTGTCCGCCGACGGGTAGGCGAACCGCACGTCGTCGAACGCGACGGTGACCGGGCCCTCGGGCACCGCGACCGCGTCCGGCTTCTCCCGGATCAGCGGCTTGAGGTCGAGCACCTCGAAGACCCGCTCGAAAGACACCAGCGCCGAGGCGATCTCGACGTGCGCGTTGGCCAGCGCGGTCAGCGGCGCGTACAGCCGGGTGAGCAGCAGCGCCAGCGACACGATCGTCCCGGCCTGCAGGTGCCCGCCGATCGCCAGCACCCCGCCCAGCCCGTACACCAGGGCCAGCGCCAGCGCCGACATCAGCGTCAGCGAGTTCATGAACACCGACTGCAGCATCGCGGTTCTCACCCCGATGTCGCGGACGCGGCCCGCCCGCCTGGTGAACTCGCGTGACTCGGTGTCCGGGTCGCCGAACAGCTTCACCAGCGTCGCGCCCGGCGCCGAGAAGCGTTCCGTCATCTGGGTGTTCATCGTCGCGTTATGCGCGGCGGCCTCCCGGGACAGCCGCGCCATCGTCGCGCCGATACGGCGGGCCGGCACCAGGAACAACGGCACCAGCAGCAGCGACAGCAGCGTGATCTGCCAGGACAGCGACAGCATCACCGCCAGCGTCAGCGTCAGCGTGACGAGGTTGGCGACCACCCCGGACAGGGTGTTGGAGAACGCCCGCTGCGCCCCCATCACGTCGCTGCCGAGCCGGCTCACCAGCGCGCCGGTGCGGGTGCGGGTGAAGAACGCCACCGGCATCCGCTGCACGTGGTCGAAGACCGCGGTGCGCAGGTCCAGGATCAGGCCCTCCCCGATCGTCGCCGACAGCCAGCGGCTCAGCAGCCCGGTCGCGGTCTCGGCCAGCGCGACCGCCGCGATGACGACCGCCAGCAGCACCACGGTGCGCGCCGAACCGCCCTCGGTGATCGCGTCGACCACCCGGCCGGCCAGCACCGGCGTCGCCACCCCCAGCAGCGCGCCGACGACGCTGAGCGCGACGAACACCCGCAGCCGCGCGTGATGGCGGGCGGAGAAGCGCCAGATGCGGCGCAGCAGCGCTCGGTTGAGCAGCGAGCGCAGGTCGCCACCCTGAGCGCGGGACTGCCGGAACAGCGTCTGCCGGGCGACCGTCTCGATGCTCATGAATTCACCGTAGGACCTCAACAAAGGATGAGGTCAATTCCATTTCCGGCGGGTCGCTCGACCACGCACCGACCCGCCGGTGGAAACTTCCCTGGTGGAACTGCCCGCCGGCCTCGACACCAGGCTCCAGAAATGGGAGAAACGCGCCGAATGGCCGCTGGCCGCAGTGGCCGCGGCGTTCCTGCTCGCCTACGCGGTCAACGTGCTGGCCCAGCCCGACGGCGCGGTCAGGGCCGTCGTCGGGATCGTCACCGCGATCACCTACGTGGTGTTCCTCGCCGACTACCTGACCCGGCTGGCGCTGGCCACCGACCGGCCGCGCTGGTTCGTCCGCCACCTGCTCGACCTGGCGATCGTGGCCCTGCCACTGCTGCGCCCGCTGCGCCTGCTGCGACTGGTGGTGCTGGTCAGCGCCCTGCAGAAGGCCGTCGGGACCGCGATCCGGGGCCGCGTCGTGATCTACGCGATCGCCGCGGCGGTGCTGCTGATCTTCGTCGCGTCGCTGGCCGTGCTCGACGCCGAACGGTCCGGGCCCGGGCCGATCAACGACTTCGGGCAGGCGGTGTGGTGGTCGATCACCACGTTCACCACCGTCGGCTACGGCGACCTGGTCCCGGCCACCCCGCAGGGCAAGGTGGTCGGGGTGCTGCTGATGGCCGGCGGGCTTGCCCTGATCGGCACGCTCACCGGCACCATCGCGTCGTGGATCGTGGAGCGGGTCGGGCAGGCCGACAGCCGCAGCCGCGCGGCCACCGAGGCCCACATCGAGGCGCTGCAGGCCGAGGTCCGGCAACTGGCCGACGAGGTGCGGCGGCTGACCCGGGGTTAGCCTCCCGCAGATCGCCGAGCGCATCAGGCAATATTGCCTATATGGACAGTTCTGCAGGTTCGCCCCGGGTGCTCGTGGTCGACGACGACCCCGACGTGCTGGCCTCGCTCGAGCGCGGGCTGCGGCTGTCCGGGTTCGACGTGTCCACCGCGGTCGACGGCGCCGAGGCGCTGCGCAGCGCAACCGAAACCCGACCCGACGCGATCGTCCTGGACATCAACATGCCGGTGCTCGACGGCGTCAGCGTGGTCACCGCGCTGCGGGCGATGGACAACGACGTGCCCGTGTGCGTGCTGTCGGCGCGCAGCTCGGTCGACGACCGCGTCGCCGGCCTGGAGGCCGGGGCCGACGACTACCTGGTCAAACCGTTCGTGCTGGCCGAGCTGGTGGCGCGGGTGAAGGCGCTGCTGCGCCGCCGCGGCGCCACCGCCACCACCTCGTCGGAGACCATCGTGGTCGGCCCGCTGGAGGTCGACATCCCCGGCCGCCGCGCCCGCGTCAACGGCCAAGACGTCGACCTGACCAAGCGCGAGTTCGACCTTCTCGCGGTGCTCGCCGAGCACAAGACCGCGGTGCTGTCGCGGGCCCAGCTGCTCGAGCTGGTGTGGGGTTACGACTTCGCCGCCGACACCAACGTCGTCGACGTCTTCATCGGCTACCTGCGCCGCAAGCTGGAGGCGACCGGCGCGCCCCGGCTGCTGCACACCGTGCGCGGTGTGGGTTTCGTGCTGCGGACGCAGTGATCGTGTCGCGCTGATGTCGCTGCTGTCGCGGGTTCTCCGCCGCACCCCGTCGCTGCGCACCCGCGTGGCGCTGGCCACCGCGATCGGCGCGGCGATCGTCGTCGTCATCGTCGGCACCGTGGTGTGGATCGGCATCACCAACGACCGCAAGGAGCGCCTGGACCGTCGCCTCGACGAGGCCGCCGGGTTCGTGATCCCGCTGCTGCCCCGCGGCCTCGACGAGATCCCCAAGTCGCCGAACAACCAGGACGCCGTCGTCACCGTGTACCACGACGACGAGGTGGTCTCGAACTCCGACGTCGTGCTGCCCAAGCTGGCCCCGGGCTACGCCGACACCTACGTCGACGGGGTGCGCTACCGGGTCCGCACCGTCGACATCCCCTACTACCCGGGCACCATGTCGGTGGCCGTCGGCGCCACCTACGACGCCACCATCGCCGACACCAACAACCTGCACCGGCGGGTGATCATCATCTGCGTGTTCGCCGTCGGCGCGGCCACCGTGTTCGGCTGGGTGCTGGCGGCGCTGGCGGTGCGCCCGCTCAAACGCCTGGCCGAGCAGACCCGCCAGATCGACGCCGGCGACGAGGACCCCGACGTCGAGGTGCGCGGCGCCACCGAGGCCGTCGAGATCGCCGAGGCGGTCAAGGGCCTGCTGGAGCGGGTGTGGAAGGAACAGGAGCGCACCAAGGCGGCGCTGGCGTCGGCGCGCGACTTCGCGTCGGTGTCGGCGCACGAGCTGCGCACCCCGCTGACCGCGATGCGCACCAACCTGGAGATCCTGTCGACGCTGGACCTGCCGGAGGAGCAGCGTAAGGAGGTGGTCGGCGACGTCATCCGCACCCAGTCGCGCATCGAGGCCACGCTGAGCGCGCTGGAGCGGCTGGCCCAGGGCGAGCTGTCCACCGCCGAGGACCACGTGCCCGTCGACATCACCGAGTTGCTCGACCGCGCCGCCCACGACGCGATGCGGGTGTACCCGGACCTGGAGGTGTCGCTGGTGCCGGCGCCGACGATCATCATCGTCGGGCTGCCCGCCGGGCTGCGGCTGGCGGTCGACAACGCGATCGCCAACGCCGTCAAACACGGCGGCGCCACCCGGGTGCAGCTGTCGGCGGTCAGCTCCCGCGAGGGGGTGGAGATCGCCGTCGACGACAACGGGGTCGGTGTGCCGGAGGAGGAACGCGAGCGGGTGTTCGAGCGGTTCTCCCGCGGTTCGACGGCGTCGCACTCCGGTTCGGGGCTGGGCCTGGCGCTGGTGGCCCAGCAGGCCGAACTGCACGGCGGGACCGCGCGGTTGGAGGCCAGCCCGCTGGGCGGGGCCCGGCTGCTGCTCAAGCTGCCGGGGCACCCGGACGCGATCTAGCGGGTAGCCAGAAGGTCGATGACAAAAATGAGCGTCTTGCCCGACAGGCGGTGCCCTCCGCCGGCCGGGCCGTAGGCCTGCTCGGGCGGGATGACCAGCTGACGGCGGCCGCCGACACGCATGCCGGGGATGCCGTCCTGCCAGCCCTGGATGAGGCCGCGCAGCGGGAACTCGATCGACTCGCCGCGGTTCCAGGAGCTGTCGAACTCCTCGCCGGTCTCGTACTCCACACCGACGTAGTGCACGGTGACATTGGCGCCGGGCACCGCCTCCGGGCCGTCACCCACGATCAGGTCCTTGATCACCAGTTCCGTCGGCGCGGGGCCGTCGGGGAACTCGATTTCGGGCTTCGTTGCAGACATCCACTCACCGTAGTCGGGCAGACTGGTCGGATGGCGAAGGATCAGTACATCCTCGACCTCGTCAACCGACTTGTCGCCGAGGAGAAGGAACTGCGCGCCAAACTGCAGCACCACGAGATCGACGCGTCTGAGGAGCACAAGCGGCTGCGCGCGATCGAGGTGCAACTCGACCAGTGCTGGGATCTGCTGCGGCAGCGCCGCGCCCTGCGCGACACCGGCAATGACCCGGGCGGCGCCGAGGTGCGCCCGGCGAACGAGGTGGAGGGGTACCTGAACTGAGCACGGAACCGGGCAGGTCGTACGACGCCGTCATCGTCGGCGGCGGGCACAACGGCCTGGTGGCGGCCGGCTACCTGGCCAAGGCGGGCCGGCGGGTGCGGGTGCTGGAGCGCCTCGACCACGTCGGCGGGGCCGCGGTGTCGGCGCACGCCTTCGACGGGGTCGACGCGCGGCTGTCGCGCTACTCGTATCTGGTGAGCCTGCTGCCGCGGCGCGTCATCGACGACCTGGGGGCGCGGGTGCGACTGCTGCGGCGCCGGTACTCGTCGTACACACCCGACCCCTCGACCGAGGGCCGCACGGGTCTGCTGGTGGGCGAGGCGTCGACGTTCGGGGCGATCGGCGCCGCCGACGACGAGGCCGCGTTCGCGGAGTTCTATCGCCGCTGCGGCGCGGTGACGCGGAAGCTGTGGCCGACACTGGTCGAACCGCTGGTGCGGCGGTCCGAGGCCCGCGCGCTGATCGGTGACGACGACGCCTGGCGGTTGATGGTCGAGGAGCCGATCGGCCACGCGATCACCGCGACGGTGCGCAACGACCTGGTACGGGGGGTGATGGCCACCGACGCGCTGATCGGCACGTTCGCCCGCCTCGACGATCCGTCGCTGCGGCAGAACGTCTGCTTCCTCTACCACCTACTGGGCGGCGGAACCGGCGACTGGGACGTGCCGCTCGGCGGGATGGGTGCGGTGACCGGGGCGCTGGCCGCGGCGGCGACCGGGTTCGGAGCCGAGATCACCTGCGGTGCCGAGGTTTTCGCGATCGACCCGGACGGGGCGGTGCGGTACCGGCAGAACGGCGCTGAGCACGTCGTGCACGGGGACGTGGTGCTGGCCAACGTGACGCCGACGGTCCTGGCTGAGCTGCTGGGCGAACCGGCGCCCGCGACGTCGGCCGGCGCTCAGGTCAAGGTGAACCTGATGCTGCGGCGGCTGCCCCGGCTGCGCGACGAGACGGTCACCCCGGCGCAGGCGTTCGGCGGGACGTTCCACATCAACGAGACCTACAGCCAGCTGGACCGGGCGTATCTGCGCGCCGACCACGGTGTGGTGCCGGACCCGCTGCCGTGCGAGATCTACTGTCACTCGCTGACCGACCCGTCAATCCTGTCCGACGAGCTGCGCGCGTCGGGCGCGCAGACGCTGACGGTGTTCGGGCTGCACACGCCGCACCGGCTGGTGTCGGCAGGCGATCCGGACCGGATGCGCGACACATTGACCTCAGCGGTGCTGAACTCGCTGAACTCCGTTCTCGCCGAACCGATTCACGACGTGCTGATGGAGGACGCGTCGGGCCGGTTGTGCATCGAGACCAAGACGACCGTCGACCTCGAGCACACGCTGGGCATGACGGGCGGGCACATCTTCCACGGCGCACTGGGGTGGCCGTTCGCCGAGGACGACGAGCCGCTGGAGACGCCGGCGCAGCGGTGGGGTGTGGCGACGAAGCACGAACGGATCCTGTTGTGCGGCTCCGGATCCCGTCGCGGCGGCGCGGTGTCGGGCATCGGCGGGCACAACGCCGCGATGGCGGTGCTGGGCGGCTAACCGCGCAGTTTGGCGAGGATGCGCGCCAGCGCGGCGAGGTCGTCGGCGTCCAGCGCGGCCAGCGCGTCGGGGGCTGGGTCCTCCACCGCGTCGATGCTCTCGACCAGCGCGCGGCCGGCGTCGGTCAGCGAGACCACCTTGCAGCGGCGGTTGTTCGGATCGACCTGACGCACCACGAGTCCACGCTCCTCGAGGTCGTTGACCGCGACGGTGGCGGCGGGTGCGTCGATGGTGGCGGCGTGCGCGAGTTGTTTGACGGTCATCGGCGTGCGTCCCAGTCGGCGCAGGATCCGAATCCTGCTGAACGGCAGGCCGGTTCGGTCGATGACCGCGCGCTTCCAGCTGTCCCGGTGGTCGAGGACGAACGCGGCCATCGCACGCCAGACGTCGTCGGCCCGAGCCTCAGACATGACTGGCCACCAGCGGGGCGAGCCGGTCCGCCGAGCGCAGCGCGCGCGGCGACGTCGAGTAGAAGCCGAGCACGGTGATCAGCACCCCGAGCGCGGCGCAGATGAACCACAGCGGGCGCGCGGCCGTCGCGAAGTCGGCGCCGGTTCCCATCAGCGCCCCGGCGGCGACCGAACCGCACAGCGCCACACCGATACTCACGCCGACCTGGCGGCTGGTCGACGCGATCGCCGACGCCGCACCGGCCCGGTCGGTGGGCATGCCGCTGACCGCGGCGTTGGTCACCGGGGCGTTGACCATCGAGAAGCCGATACCGAACACGGTGAACACCACCAGCAGCTGCCACACCGGCGTGGTGGCGCTCAGCGCGGCGAGCATCAGCGTCGCCGCGGTGATCAGCACCCCGGAGATGACCAGCGACGGGCGGGCGCCGAACCGGCCGACCAGACGGCCCGACAGCGGGGAGAACAGCAGTGCGCCGACGGCGATCGGCAGGTAGATCAGGCCGGTGTGCATCGGGGAGAAGCCGCGCTCCCCCTGCAGATACAGCGACATCATGAACAGGAACGCGCCCCAGCCGGCGAACGCGGAGATCGCGATCACCGTCGCCGACGCGAACGGGATGGAGCGGAAGAACCGCAGGTCGACGAACGGGTCGCGGCGGCGCGCCTCATAGCCGAGGAAGGCCGCGAACGCGACGGCGGCGCCGACCGCGATGGCGATGATGCGCGGGCTGTCCCAGCCCTCGACGGGCCCCTCGATCAGCACGAACACCAGGCCGAACAGGAAGGCCATGCCGAGCAGTTGGCCGACCGGGTCGACGTCGCGCATGGTCGCCGACTTCGACTCGGGCACGAAGAGCGCGGTCAGAAGGATCGCCAGCGCGCAGATCGGCAGGTTGATCCAGAACACCGCGCGCCAGTCCAGCACTTCGATCAGGGCGCCGCCGACGATGGGCCCGGCGGCCATCGAGATGCCGACGACACCGCCCCACACGCCGATCGCGCGGGCCCGTTCGACCCGGCCGGTGAACACCTGGGTGATGATCGACATCGCGACGGGGTTCATCATCGAGCCACCGATGGCCTGCAGGAACCGGGCGGCGATCAGCGTCTCGATGTTGGGGGCCAGGCTGCACAGCAGCGACGCCAGCGCGAACAGGCCGAGGCCGATCTGGAAGGTGCTGCGGCGGCCGAACCGATCGCCCGCCGCGCCCGCGAGCAGCAGCAGCGAGGCCAGCACCAGCGTGTAGATGTCGACGACCCACTGCATCTGCGGTCCGCTGGCGTGCAGGTCGGCGCGGATGCTGGGGATCGCGACGTTGACGATCGTGGCGTCCATCGACACGATCAGCAGGCTCAGGCAGCAGGACACCAGGATGATGGCCTTGCGCCTGGCGGTCAGCGACCGTGCGACGGTTTCATTCACACAACAATTGTGAAACTACAACTGTTGCGTGGCAAGCCCTACGGCTAGCGCTGGTCGGGGCCGACGTAGTCGCGCTCGGTGTAACCGGTGTACACCTGGCGCGGGCGGCCGATCTTGCCGCTGCCCTCGTCGTGCATCTCACGCCAGTGCGCGATCCAGCCGGGCAGCCGGCCCAGCGCGAACAGCACGGTGAACATCCGGGTCGGGAAGCCCATCGCGCGGTAGATCACGCCCGTGTAGAAGTCCACGTTCGGGTACAGCTTGCGCTCGATGAAGAACTCGTCGGTCAGCGCGACCTCTTCGAGCGACTTCGCGATGTCCAGCAGCTCGTCGTCGCCGCCGAGCTTGCCGAGGATCTTGTCGGCCTGCTCCTTGACGATGCGCGCCCGCGGGTCGTAGTTCTTGTAGACCCGGTGGCCGAAGCCCATCAGCTTCACGCCGTCTTCGCGGTTCTTGACCTTCTTGACGAAGTCGTGGACGTTGCCGTCGGAGGCGCGGATCTTCTCCAGCATCTCCAGCACCGCCTGGTTGGCGCCGCCGTGCAGCGGGCCCCACAGCGCGTTGATGCCGCCGGAGATCGAGGTGAACAGGTTGGCCTGCGACGAGCCGACAAGCCGCACCGTCGACGTCGAGCAGTTCTGCTCGTGGTCGGCGTGCAGGATGAACAGCATGTCCAGCGCCCGCACGACCTCCGGGTCGACCTCGTAGGGCTCGGCCGGGAAGCCGAACGTCATCCGCAGGAAGTTCTCGACCAGGCTCAGCGAGTTGTCCGGGTACAGGAACGGCTGGCCCGCCGACTTCTTGTAGGCGTACGCCGCGATGGTCGGCAGCTTGGCCAGCAGGCGGATCGTCGACAGCTCGACCTGCCGCGGGTCGAACGGGTCCAGCGAGTCCTCGTAGTAGGTCGACAGCGCGTTGACCGCACTGGACAGCACCGGCATCGGGTGCGCGTTGCGCGGGAAGCCGTCGAAGAACCGCTTGAGGTCCTCGTGCAGCATGGTGTGCCGCTGGATCTTGGTGGTGAAGTCCTCCAGCTGCTCCTTGGTCGGCAGCTCACCGTAGATCAGCAGGTAGCTGACCTCGATGAAGTTCGACTTCTCGGCCAGCTGCTCGATCGGATAGCCGCGGTAGCGCAGGATGCCGGCCTCACCGTCGATGTAGGTGATGGCGCTCTTCGTCGACGAGGTGTTGACGAAGCCCTCGTCGTAGGTGGTCAGCCCGGTCTTCGCCAGCAGCGAGCCCAGTGCGATGGCGTCGGAACCTTCGGTAGCGGAGACGATGTCCAGGTCGAGCGTGCCACCGGGGTACGTGAGGGTGACTTGCCCTTCCCCACTCTTCGCGTTATCGGCCACGAGGTTCCCTTCGTCGCTGCTGGGAGTCGAACATTGCCATACAAAAGGTAGTCGCATTCCGTCGAGCGCGCCCCGCCGGGGGCGCTCAACTATTTACACCACCTGCACCACGTCGCCGACCAGACTCACGAAATCGGTGAAGGTGGCGTCCAGGCGTCCGGCCAGATCGTCGACGGAGACCTGATCCCAGTCGACGACCTGCTCGGCGACCTCACCCAACGCCGTCATGATCACCGCGGCCCACAGCGACGACACCAGCTTGAGCCTGCGGTCCTCGAGACCCACGCCCATCCGGCGGGCCAGCGCGGCGTCTACGGAGTCGCCGCGGAAGTCGCGCGTCACATGCTGCAGCGTCGCCGAGGACAGCAGGATCCGCACGATGCGCAGCACCCGCTCGGCGGGCAGATCATCGGGTCCCGGATTCTTGGCGGCCTCCGCTATCGCGAGGTAGGACCGGCGCAGCGCCTCCAGATGGTTGAACTCGGGCGGCTGGCGGTCCAACTGGACGGCGGCGTGGTCGAGGATCTCGTCGACCAGCGCCAGCGCGACGGAGTCCTTGGTCGGGAAGTACCGGCTGAAGGTGCGCGGGGAGACGTCGGCGACGGCGGCGATCTGTTCGACGGTGGTGTGGTCGTAGCCCTGCCGACCGCACAACTCCACAGCGGCGTCGATCAGAGTCGCGCGGGTACGCAGCTTCTTGCGCTCGCGCAGCCCCAGCGCCGGCGCCCCCCGATTGGTCACGCCCGCATGCTATCGGCGAAATCTATGAATTGGCTTAAAACGTGTCAGGCACCGCCACTTGACGTACCTCATGTTTTGTCGGGCTCTGCCACCCGGTAGCGAATGAACGCCGGGGCCAGCAGCGCGGCGACCACCACGGCGACCACCACCAGCGCACCACCCCCGGCCGCCGCCGCCGTCGTCCCCACCACCGCCGCCGCGCCGCCGTGCGTCAGATCCGCCAGCCGCGGGCCGCCGGCGACCACCACGGTGAACACCCCCTGCATCCGGCCGCGCAGGTCGTCGGAGGCCACCTGCTGCAGGATCGTCGACCGGAACGCCGCCGACACCATGTCGGCGGCACCGCCGAGCGCCAGGAACGCCACCGCGATCCACAACACCAGCCCCGGCTGCCCGGTCGCCAGCCCGGTGGCCAGGCCGAAGCCGACCATCGCCACGCCCCACACCACGATGGACACCACCACCGCCAGCCCCTGCCGCCGGATCCGCGGCAGCCAGCCGGAGAACACCCCGCCGGCCACCGCGCCCGCCGACATCGACGCGGCCAGCAGCGCCATCGTGGTGCCGCCGTCGATCGGACCGCCGAACGACTCGTGGGCGATCTGCGGGAACAGCGCCCGCGGCATCCCGAAGATCATCGCGATCAGGTCGACGACGAACGACATCAACACCACCTGGCTGCCCGCCAGATGCCGGAAACCGTCGAGCACCGCGCGCGGCCCGAAGCCGGTGGCACCGCCGGAGTTGCTCGGCGGGATCGGCGCCAGCCGCACCGTGGCCCACACCCCCGCCAGGCAGGCCAGCGCGTCGATCGCGTACAGCGTCGACAGGTCCACCCACTTGAGCATCACGCCGGCCAGCAGCGGGCCCACGATCGCGCCGAACTGCGTGACCGTCATGTTCAGCGAATTGGCCGCCGCCAGTTGGTCACTCGGGATCATCCGCGGGATCGCCGCCGACCGCGTCGGCGAGTTGACCGCGTAGAACGCCTGCTGCACCGCCAGCAGGCTCAGCACCAGCCACACGTTGCCGACATCCAGCGCCGCTTGCAGCCACAGCAGCACCGAGGCCAGCGCCAGCCCGCAGGAGGCGATGATCAGCAGCAGCCTGCGGTCCATCGCGTCGGCCCAGGCGCCGCCCCACAGCCCGAACACCACCAGCGGCACCAGCGCGAACAACCCGGACAGCCCGACGTAGGCGGAACTCTGGGTCAGCGCGTACAGCTGCACCGGCACCGCGAAGATCGTCAGGTTGGCGCCGATGACCGTGACGATCCCGGCCAGCCACAGCCGCCGGAAGTCGGGCGACCGCAGCGGTGTGGTGTCGGCGAAGAACCGGCGCACGCCTTACGGCTGGAGGCGTTCGACGGTCACACCGTCGCCGAACGTCACCCGGATCCTGTTGTGCAGCCGGTTCTCCCGGCCCTGCCAGAACTCCACCACCTCCGGGGTGATGAGGTAGCCGCCCCAGTTCGGCGGCACCGGGATGGTGTCGTGGCCCGCGAAACGCTCGGTCACCTCGGCGAGCTTGTCGAGCAGGGCGGCCCGCGACGCGATCGGCGCGGACTGCTCCGACGCCCACGCGCCCAGCTGCGAACCGCGGGGCCGCTTGGACCAGTAGTCGGCGGTCTCCTCCGCCGACACCTTGCTCACCCGCCCGCGCACGTGCACCTGCCGGCCGATCAGGTACCAGGGGAACGTCGCCGACGCGTACGGCGTCGCCGCCAGCTGCGTGCCCTTGGCGGAGCCGTAGTTGGTGTAGAAGCTGATGCCGTCGGCGGCCACGCTCTTGCACAGCACCGTCCGGGTCACCGGGCGACCGTGCTCGTCGACCGTGCCGACCACCATCGCGTTGGGTTCGGCGACACCGGCCTGCTCGGCGTCGGTCAGCCAGCGACGCAGCAGGTCGACCCAGCCGGTGGCCGGATCCTCGCCGAGCCAGTCGGCGTCGAGGTCGGGGCTGCCGTCCTTCTCCGCCGATCCGTATTCGGCCCGCATCCGGGCCAGGTGTTCGTCGTCCGCTGCCGTCACGGACCAACGCTAACGCGCCCGGGGGCGGGGTGCGAGAATCGGCCCATGAGCGCGGTGCCCCAAGACTTCGTACCCGGCCTGGAGGGCGTCGTCGCCTTCACCACCGAGATCGCCGAACCCGACAAGGACGGTGGGGCGCTGCGGTACCGCGGCGTCGACATCGAGGACCTGGTGGCCAACCGGGTCACCTTCGGCGACGTGTGGGGGCTGTTGGTGGACGGCAGGTTCGGCGACGGACTGCCGCCGGCCGAGCCGTTCCCGCTTCCGATCCACAGCGGCGACGTCCGCGTCGACGTGCAGGCCGGCCTGGCGATGCTGGCACCGATCTGGGGGTACGCCCCGCTGCTGGACATCGACGACGAGACCGCCCGCGCACAGCTGGCGCGGGCGTCGGTGATGGCGCTGTCCTACGTCGCGCAGTCCGCCCGCGGCATCTACCAGCCCGCGGTGCCGCAACGCACGATCGACGAATGTTCCACCGTCACCGAACGTTTCATGACCCGCTGGCAGGGTGAACCCGATCCCCGGCACGTCGAGGCGATCGACGCGTACTGGGTGACCGCGGCCGAGCACGGGATGAACGCGTCGACGTTCACCGCCCGGGTGATCGCCTCCACCGGCGCCGACGTGGCGGCCGCGCTGTCCGGCGCGATCGGCGCGATGAGCGGCCCGCTGCACGGCGGCGCCCCGGCGCGGGTGCTGCCGATGATCGAGGAGGCCGAGCGCACCGGCGACGCCCGCGCGGTGGTCAAGGGCATCCTCGACCGCGGCGAGAAGCTGATGGGCTTCGGACACCGGGTGTACCGGGCGGAGGATCCGCGCGCCCGGGTGCTGCGCGCGACCGCCCAGCGGCTCGGCGCGCCGCGCTACGAGGTGGCGGCGGCGCTCGAGCAGGCCGCGCTCGCCGAACTGCGGGAGCGCCGCCCGGACCGCGCCATCGAGACCAACGTCGAGTTCTGGGCCGCGGTGATCCTCGACTTCGCCCAGGTGCCGACGAAGATGATGCCCGCGATGTTCACCTGCGGGCGCACCGCCGGCTGGTGCGCGCACATCCTCGAACAGAAGAGGCTCGGCAAGCTGGTGCGGCCGTCGGCGATCTACGTCGGACCCGAGCCGCGCAGCCCGGAGTCGGTCGAAGGCTGGGAGCACGTCGTCCGGAGGTGACAGTGACGGCATACGGTTCGGCGGCACGGGCATTCGCGGAGCTGGTGCACCGCATCCCCGCCGACGCGTGGGAACGGCCGGGACTCGGCGAATGGGATGTGCGCGCGCTGGTCGGGCACGCGTCCCGGTCGCTGACGACGGTGCTGACCTACCTGCAGACCCGCGCCGAACGCGAGGACGTCACCAGCGCGGCGCAGTACTACCGGCTGGTGACCCCGGAGGCGCTGGGCATCGACCCGGCCGACGTCGCCGAGCGCGGCAGGCAGGCCGGCCGCGACCTCGGTGCGGATCCGGCCGCAGCGGTCGACGACCTGGTGGCGCAGACGCTGGAGGCGGCGGCCGCGGCAGGCGACCCGCTGATCTCGGTCATCGGCGGCCAGGGCATCCGGCTGCGCAACTACCTGCCGACCCGGGTGTTCGAGCTGGTCGTGCACAGCCTCGATATCGCTCGGGCACTTGATCTTTCGTTCACCCCACCGCCGGACGCGCTGGAGGAGGCGCTGGTGCTGGCGGCGCAGGTCGCCGCCGACGGGCAGGGGGTGCCGGTGCTGATGGCGCTGACCGGCCGGGAGCCGCTGCCGCCGTCGTTCTCAATCGTGTGACTTGTCGGCCCGCCGATGAGTTCTGCCGCGTCGTCCGGTCGGTACCTGTGTCCGCAGAACCGGCGACGAAAGGAATCCCCATGGCCATCGACGTCCAACCCCAGGTCTCGCCGCATCTAACCGTCAGCGACGGCGCCGCCGCGATCGATTTCTATGTCAGGGCCTTCGGGGCGCAGGAGCTCGGCCGGGTGCCCGGCCCGGACGGGACGAAGCTGTTCCACGCGGCACTGCGCCTGAACGGGGCGACGGTGATGCTCAACGACGACTATCCGGAGATGAACGACGGCAGGGAGTCGACGCCGCAGGCGCTGGGCGGTTCACCGGTGACCATCCACCTCACGGTCACCGACGTGGACGAGAAGTTCCAGCGGGCGGTCGACGCCGGCGCGACCGTGGTGATGCCGCTGGCCGACATGTTCTGGGGCGACCGCTACGGCGTGCTGCGCGACCCGTTCGGCCATCTCTGGTCGATGGGCCAGCCAGTGCGCGAAGTGTCCGACGAGGAGCTCAGCCAGGCCATCCACGGTTAGAGGTTGCGCACGTACTGCTCGAGGATCCACAACGGCAACCCGTTCGACCCGGCGATCGCGCTGATCGTGCCGATGCTCGCCGGTTTGGGGATGCGCTCGAGTTCGGGTGTGGTCGGGTCGGACCCGTACAGCCCGAACTGCAGGTGGTAGCCCTCCGACCACTCCAGGTTGTCGACGAACGACCAGTACGTGTAGCCGCGGATGTCGGTGCCGTGCGCGACCAGGTCCTGCACCACCGCGATGTGCGTGGCGATGTAGCCGGGCCGCTTGGTGTCGTTGGCGTCGGCGATCCCGTTCTCGGTGACCCACAACGGTTTTCCGTAGGAGGCGGCGATCTCGAGCACCTCGCGGAAGCCGCCGGGATCGATCGG
Source organism: Mycolicibacterium phlei (assembly GCF_001583415.1). The sequence continues at coordinate 781,754 of NZ_CP014475.1, read as the reverse complement.
CTGGTTGAAGTCGCTGCACGTCGGTGAGCTCGGGTTGCAGCGCTGCGGGATGCCGCGGAAGAAGGGGAAACCCGGGATCGGCGCGAACCCGATGCCGGTCATCTTCTCCGAGCCGTAGTACTGCACGCCGACGAAGTCGGTCTTGCCGACGAACTCGGGGTGGATCTCGTCGGGCGTCTTGATCCCGTCGAGGTTGGCGTCCACCCAGCCGTCGATCACCGCGTTGAGGAACCACTCGTTGAACATCCGGTTCCACGCGTCGGCGGCGTCGACGTCCAGCGGGTTGATCGGGTTGGCCGGCCGGTTCGGCAGCATGTTGTTGGTGAACCCGACGAAGGCCGCGGGCTGACCGTCGGTGGCCGACACCGTGTCCCAGGCGTGGATCGCGTCGTAGGCGGCGACGTGTGCCTTGGCCTGGTTGACCAGGAACGTCGACGCCAGATCCGGTCGGATCACGCCCGGCGGCCACGACGGCACCAGACCCGGGATCGCGAAGTACTGGGTCAGCACCGGCGGCACCGGCTCGTTGAGGGTGGCCCAGTTGTCGACCTGGTCGCCGAACTTCCACGCCAGATACGCGGCGTACTTCTCGAACTCGGTTGCGGTGCCCGGGGACAGCCAGCCGGCGGCCGAGACGGGCAGCCCGAGTTGGATCAGCAGCCGCGACGACGGATCGTTGATCCACACAGGAAGCGTGAAGTGGGTGACCGTCACCATCGGCTCCAGGCCGTGGGCGCGCAGCGAGGCCAGCACGTCGCGGTAGTGCTGCACCTCATCCTGGTTGGCCAGGGCGTCGAGGGCCTGCAGGTCCGCCAGGGTGATGGAACCGCCCTCGTCGCGGATGTCCACCGACGCGGTGGAGTTCGGGAAGATCCGGCTCCACTCGATGCCGATGCGGAAGGTGTTCATCTTCAGCTCGTCGCTGGCCAGCGCGGCGTCCTCGTCGTAGTTGAGGTAGGCGCCCGGCCCGTCCTCCGGAACCCCGTTGGTCAGCCCGAACAGCTGGTTGAACGTGTCGTGCACCCACCGGTACCAGTCGGAGTTGGTATCGATCGGCACGCCCGGTCCGCCCTCGGCCTGGAAGCCGGAATGGGCGACGCCCCAATGGAAGTCGGTGGGGAACGACAGGTCGACACCCTCCACGGGGGCCACCTCGACGCGGATGGTGCGGGCCACCCGGTGACCGCCGCCGGGGACCAGCAGGTTGCCGATGACCGGGACGAACTGCAGCAGCCCCAGCGGCCCGTTGAGGTGGAAGCCGGCGGCCTCGTCGTCGACGACGACGATGAACTCGTCGTAGCCGCCGACCGCGGCCATCGCGTTCATCGGCCGGTAGGTGAAGGTGCCGTCCTCGGCGATCTCGACGACGCCGCCGTAGCGGGGCCGGCCGATCAGCGTGTAGGTCAGCTTGTCGCCGTCGACGTCGGAGGCGTTGATGTTGCCGATGATCACGGGGTCGCCGTTCTCATCGAAGGTCTGGCTGTTGGTCGTCGGGTCGTAGGCGATGGTCGGGGTGGAGTTGAAGAACTCGCGCCGCACCCACGCCAGCACCGTCCACAGGGCCAGATCGCCGCTGGGCGCGGCGGGCAGCCCGGCGGTGAACGGGCTGAGCACCATGTTGACGAAGTCGGTGACCAGATCCACCACGTAGTTGATCGCGGTGGCCGGGTCGAACGCCGTCGGCCAGGGCCGCAGCGACGGCACCTTCGGCGGGGTGATCACCGCGGTCGTCCCCAGTCCCTGCGTCGTGAAGGACTGCACGGCAGTGCTTTCCGGCTCCTCGGTCTGCGCGGCGAACCGGAAGAACGCCTGGTCCTCCGGTTCCGGCAGCGGTTCGTCGACCGGGTCGTCGGGTTCGGCTACCGGCGGCGGGTCGTTGTCGGGCTGCAGAGCGGAGAGGTCCGTGCCGTGGGACTCCTCCGCCACGGGTTCGGGTTCGGCCGCGATGTCGTCCTCGAGGTCCTCGATATCGTCCTCGAGGTCGTCGAGGTCCTCGAAATCGTCGTCGAGGTCGAGGTCGTCTTCAGGGTCGTCGTCGTCGCCTGTTTCGGCGGGCTCGGACGGTTCCGTCTGCTCAGTCGGCTCGGTCGGCTCGGTCTGGTCCGACGGCTCGGCCGTCTGGGCAGGGGCGTCGTCCGACTGCTCCTGAGCCCACGCCGGCCCACAGCCGTATCCGGTGATCACCGCGGCCCCGATCCCGAGGGCTACGGCGAGCCTGCCCACCCGACCTACATATGCGGCAGCCTTCACACCATCGGTGTCTACTACGCCCGCGCCACCCCGCGCGGCGGTTTGCGCGAGTTGCTCAGAAAACCGCGGCGAACCCTAGCGTCGCAGCCCAGCGAGGATCCGGCGGCCGAGCGGCGGTGCCGGCGCGTTCGCCGCGGCGGCCAGCATCTCGGCGACGGTGAGGAACTTGGCGCGCGGCCGGTCGGCGCCGCCGCGGGCGACCTCGGCGGCGTCGATCGCGTGCCAACCCGCCGCGTCCAGTACCCCGGGCCGCCTGTCGCGCACCAGCTTGTCCAGCGCGGCCGGACGGGCGGCGGGGTCGCGCAGTACCCCGGCGTTGTAGTCGTCGACCAGGTTGCGCACGGTCTGCGCGGCACACGACTTGTTGGTGCCGATGAACCCGGTCGGCCCGCGTTTGATCCACCCGGCGACGTAGCTGCCGCGGACGCGTTCCCCGGTGCGCGGGTCGACGACGCGGCCGCCGTCGTTGGGCACCACCGCCCGCTCCTCGTCGAACGGCAGACCCGGAATCGGCTTGCCGCGGTATCCGATCGAGCTCAGCACCAGCCCGGCGTCGATCCGCACCACCTCGTCGGTGCCGGTGCGGGTGAACTCGACCGCCTCGGCGCGCGCCGCGCCGGCGACCCGGGTCGGTGTCAGGTGGTAGGCCAGCCGGATCCGCGGCCGGGTGACCGGCGCGGACGCGTCACCCAGCTTGCTGAGCACCTGCAACTTGTTGCGCGTCAACGGATCCTGGGTGGTTCCGAGAGCCCGGATGACCGCGTCGTGGTCCTCGGCGGACAGCACCACCTCGCACGTCGACGTCAGACCGATCAGCTCGGGCAGGGTGAACGCCGACTGCGCGGGTCCGCGCCGCGCGGCCACCACCACCTCGGTGATCCGTGAGGCCCGCAGCGCGGCCAGCGCCGCCTCGGAGATATCGGTGCGGGCGAGCACGTCGGGATCGGTGGTCAGAATCCGCGCGACGTCGAGCGCGACGTTGCCGTTGCCGACGATGACGGCCCGGTCATGCCCGAGATCGACCGGCAGCGAGGCGAAGTCGGGATGCCCGTTGTACCAGGCGACCACCTCGGTGGCGGTCCCGGTGCCGGGCAGGTCCATCCCCTCGATGTCGAGGCGACGGTCGGTGGGCGCGCCGACGGCGTACAGCACCGCGTGGTGGTGCGCCATCAGCTCCTCGTGGGTCAGGTGGGACCCGACCTCGACGTTGAGGAAGAACCGGAACCCGGGCTGCGCGGCGATCCGGTCGAACAGCCGGGTCACCCGCTTGGTGCTCTGGTGGTCGGGTGCCACACCGGCGCGCACCAGCCCGTACGGGGTGGGCAGCTTCTCGAAGACGTTGACCTGCACACCCTTCTGGGTGAGCAGCTCGTCGGCCGCGTACATCGCCGCGGGCCCGGAGCCGACGATCGCGACGGTCAGCGGATGCCCCTTGCGCGGGAACACCTTCGGCGCCTCGAGCACCGGGGCCAGCTTCGACGTCGGCGGCAGCTTGCCCTCCCGCTGCGGGTAGTACGCGGCGTTGAGCGCGACGAAGGGCAGCTGCTGCGGGGTCAGCTTCGAGTCGTGGCTGATCGCGCCGACCGGGCATGCCGTCACGCACGCACCACAGTCCACGCAGGCGACCGGGTCGATGTAGAGCATCTCGGCCGTGGCGAACTCCGGCTCGTCCGGCGTCGGGTGGATGCAGTTGACCGGGCACGCGTAGACACACGACCCGTCGCTGCAGCACGACTGGGTGATGACGTGAGGCACGACGCCCCCTACGCGGCGATGACGTGCTGACGGGCCGGCTCGCTGCGGTAGCGGCTGGGCGGGCCGTCGATCTTGCACAGCCGCCACACCAGCTTGGCGAGCGGGTTCATCAGACCGGTGTCGTAGCACAGCATCCGGACGTCACCGAACATGTCGCGCAGGAACTGGCGGGACTTCGGCGCGCGGAAGAACAGCTCCTTGCGCACCGACCGCGGGATGTCGAACTCCCGCCAGAACGCCTTGGGCGGCACGATGATCGCCTGGCACAGCACCCGCATGATGATCGGCACGTTCAGCGACAGCCAGAACCGCTGCCAGCGGGTCAGCTTCGGCAGCCGCTTGCGCAGATACTCGTGCGCGAACGAGATGTGGCGGGCCTCCTCGGCGACGTGGATCGCCATCACCCGCTCCATGATCGGGTGCAGGTCCTTGCCCTCGCGCAGCACGTTCTTCTGGGTGTGGTCGATCGGCTCCTCACCGGCGAGCACGCCGAAGAAGAACGGCACCGGCAGGGGTCCGGCGACCAGCGGGATGAACGGCGACAGCCACCGCAGCAGCCGCGGCATGCCGGGCACGTCGGCGCCGATGCGGTTCACCATCTCCTGGAACATCATGGTGTGGTTGCACTCTTCGACCGATTCGTGCAGGCAGTAGCGGTATTCCGGGGACCCGTTGGGCACCCAGAACGCGTAGTTGGTCAGCCCGCGGATGAGGATGATCTCGAACTGCAGGCCCACCTTCGCGACGTTGGCCTGCCGCCACATCCCGATCTGGATCTGCCGCTCCAGCGGCTGGGCCTGGTACCAGGGGTGCCCGCCGAGCGGGTCGGTGGCAGGCAGCACCCAGCGCGGGTCATTCGGCGTCACCGCGAACTCCGGTGAATCCCAGTCGATGTCGGTGTACGGGTTGAAGTTCCGCCGCACCGCCCCCTCGGACAGCGTGGTGAGCGTGTCGACGTAGTCGGCGTCGTCCGTGACCTCCATGTTGCGGCGCCAGCGCCGGACCATACGAGTAGTGGCCATTCCGACCTCCTCAGCGAGGTTGACAAATCCGCCTTCGTTGTCGAACACGGTACCGCAGGTATCGCATACCGGGAATAGCACTTGTCGCGGATGTGACCCGCAGGCCAGTTCAGTCGGTCATGTGACGCCCGTCACACGGGCGCTCGCTGTTAAAGGGTCAGCGCCGTTTGGCGAAGTCGCCGGTGGCGGTCATCTTCAGGCCGTTGCTCACGGTGGAGAAGCCGGCCTCGGTGAAGCTGCAGTCGGTGATGATCGCGCGGTGGCCGGGGCTGTTCATCCACCAGTCGACCGCGGCCGCCGGGTTCTTGGCCGCGCCGGTGCCCCAGAACACCACCTCGCCGACCGTGGCGCCGGTGGTGTAGCCGGCGTCGCGTACCCGCTGTGAGATCGATGAGCCGTCGGTGCCGACATGTCCGACCGCGCCGTTGACCAGGACATCGGTGGCGTGCCGGGCCGCGGCCGCCGCCAGCACCGGGTTCGGCGTCAGCGGACCGCAGCCGTTGGCCGCGCGGGTGGCGTTGATGAGATTGAGCAGGTCAGAGCCCTCGTCGGCGTGCGCGGGGGCGGTGGCGCCACCCAGCAGAGCCAGCGTCGCGGCCGCCGCACAGATCGGCGGGACCGCAGCCTTACGCGTATTCACGATGTCCCCTCGATGGTTGCATCCACAGTCCCCCGACCGTGATGAAAAATTTATCGAATCGATGCAGAGAACACAGCGTGTTGAGATGTTTTTCTCAATCAGTGGGCCACCCCCTGCCGGTCAGCTCACATTCCGCCGGTCACTAGGCTGGTCGCATGGCCGACCTGACGATTCCTGCCGACCTCAAACCGCGCGACGGCCGCTTCGGCTGCGGGCCCTCCAAGGTGCGCCCCGAGCAGCTCGCCGCCCTGGCCGCCGCCGGTGACCTGTTCGGCACCTCGCACCGCCAGGCCCCGGTGAAGAACCTGGTCGGCCGGGTCCGCGACGGGCTGCGCCAGCTGTTCTCGCTGCCCGACGGCTACGAGGTGATCCTCGGCAACGGCGGCTCCACCGCGTTCTGGGACGCCGCGGCGTTCGGCCTGGTCGACAAGCGCTCGCTGCACCTGACCTACGGCGAGTTCAGCTCCAAGTTCGCCTCGGCGGTGGCCAAGAACCCGTTCGTCGGCGACCCGGTGATCATCAAGGCCGACCCGGGCTCGGCACCCAAACCGCAGTCGGACCCGTCGGTCGACCTGATCGGCTGGGCCCACAACGAGACCTCGACCGGTGTCGCGGTGCCGGTGCAGCGCCCGGAGGGTTCCGGCGACGCGCTGATCGCCATCGACGCCACCTCGGCGGCGGGCGGTCTGCCCGTCGACATCCGCGAGGCCGACGTCTACTACTTCGCGCCGCAGAAGAACTTCGCCAGTGACGGCGGCCTGTGGATCGCGATCATGTCGCCGGCCGCGCTGGCCCGGGTGGAGGCCGTCAAGGCGTCGGGCCGCTGGGTGCCGGAGTTCCTGTCGCTGCCGATCGCGATCGAGAACAGCCTCAAGAACCAGACCTACAACACCCCGGCGATCGGCACCCTGATCCTGTTCGCCGAGCAGATCGACTGGATGCTGGGCAACGGCGGGCTGGACTGGGCGGTCAAGCGCACCGCGGACTCGTCGCAGCGGCTCTACAGCTGGGCCGAGGCCGCGTCGTTCGCGACGCCGTTCGTCGCCGACCCGGCGCTGCGTTCGCAGGTGGTGGGCACCGTGGACTTCTCCGACGACGTCGACGCGGCCGCCGTCGCCAAGACGCTGCGCGCCAACGGCATCGTCGACACCGAGCCGTACCGCAAGCTCGGCCGCAACCAGCTGCGCGTCGGCATGTTCCCGGCCATCGATCCGGAGGACGTGAGCGCGCTGACGGCGTGCATCGACTGGGTGGTGGAGCGGCTTTAGCCGCGACCGAGGGTCCAGAGCGGCTTTAGCCGCGACCGAGGGTCCAGAGCGGCTTTAGCCGCGACCGAGGGTCCAGAGCGGCTTTAGCCGCGACCGAGGGTCCAGAGCGGCTTTAGCTCGGCCGCGTGTCCCTACCAGGTAACAAGCCGATAACGCACTAGTGTCGGAGTGATCGGGCTTGGCGCTAGCCCGGAGGAGGTCGGCATGCGAGAACTCAGGGTCGTCGGACTCGACGTGGACGGTAGGCGAATCATCTGCGAGGCCGACGGTTCCGGCGAGAAGTTCATCCTGCGTCCCGACGACCGGCTGCGGGCCGCGGTGCGCGGCGACAAGGTCGCCCCGAGCTCGCCGTCCACCGAGACGGAGACGCCGAACGTGTTGCGCCCGAAGGAGATCCAGGCCCGGATTCGCGCAGGCGCGTCCGTCGAGCAGGTGGCCCAGATGGCCGGCGTCGACGTGGGCCGGGTGGAGCGGTTCGCCCACCCGGTGCTGCTGGAGCGTGCCCGCGCCGCCGAGCTGGCCACCGCCGCGCACCCGGTGCTGGCCGACGGCCCGTCGGTGCTGACGCTGCTGGAGACGGTGACGACGGCGATGATCGCGCGCGGCCTGGACCCGGACGCCACCAGCTGGGACGCGTGGCGCAACGAGGACGGCCGCTGGACGGTGCAGCTGGCGTGGAAGGCCGGCCACACCGACAACGTCGCGCACTTCCGCTACACCCCGGGCTCGCACGGCGGCACGGTCACCGCGTTCGACGACGCCGCCCGCGAACTGCTCGACCCGAACTTCAGCCGGCCGTTGCGCCCGGTCGCGGCGCTGCCCGAGCCGGAGCCTGAACCCGCTGTCGAACCGGTCGCCGAGGCCGAGCCGACGCTGCCGATCGAGACGCCGGTGCAGCAGGCCGCGCCGCAGGCGCAACCGGAACCGGAGCCGGCACCCGAGCCCGAACCCGAGCCGGCGCCCAAGCCGAAGCCGGCGCGCGCCCGCAAGGCCAAGGCCCGCCCGGCCGTGCCGGCGTGGGAGGACGTGCTGCTCGGCGTGCGGTCCAGCGGCCAGCGCTGAGCGCCGACGTCAGCCGCTCAGAAAGCTCGCGAACACCACCAGCCAGGCGACGGCCACCCCGACGCCGGATCCGAGCACGAACCAGCGCCACACCGGGCGCTGACGCCAGCCCCACACCGTCGGTGCCAGGCCGCCGACCGCGACGAAGTTGAGCCCCACCGCCAGCAGTGGGTGCACCCGCATCAGCCCGAGGCTAAGCACCACGACGGCGGCCCCGACGATGGCGGCCACGAACGCCGCCACCGTCAGCCCCATCGCCCAAGGCGTCGAATCGTCGGTCATCGTCCGCGAGCCTAATCGGCCCTGACCCGCTCGTAGAACGCCAGCGCCGCCGCGGTGGCGACGTTGAGCGAGTCGGTGCCGCGCGACATCGGGATGCGCACCCGCATGTCGGCGGCCCGCATCGTGCGCTCGGTCAGCCCGGGCCCCTCGGCGCCCACGACGAACGCCACCTTGTCATCACCGACCTCGGCGATGGCGTCGGCCAGCGTGCGCGCGGTCGGCGCCGGCGTCATCGCCAGGATCCGGAACCCGTTGTCGCGCAACAACTCCAGCTCCGCCGGCCAGGATGTGGCCTTGGCGTAGGGCACCAGCAGCGCGTGGCCCATCGACACCCGCACGGCGCGGCGGTACAGCGGGTCGGCGCATCCGGCGCCGAACACCACCGCGTCGACCCCGAGGCCGGCGGCGTTGCGGAAGATCGAGCCGAGGTTCTCGTGGTCGTTGACCCCTTCGAGCACCGCCAGGGTGCGGGCGCCGTCGAGCACGTCGGCCACCGACAGTTCGGCGGGCCGCGACGCCGAAGCCAGCACCCCGCGGTTGAGGTGAAAGCCCACCACCTCGGCCATCACGTCGGCGTCGACGCGGTAGTAGGGGGCGGGTACGTCGCGCAGGTCGTCGGCCAGCTCCTGCAGCCGCCGGTCGGTGCCCATCATCGCGCGCGGGGTGAACCGGGACGCCAGCATCCGCTGCACCACCAGCACACCCTCGGCGATGACCAGCCCCTTGCCGGAGGGCAGGTCGGGCCTGCGGTCGACGCTGTTGAGGTCGCGAAAATCGTCGAGTCGCGGATCGGATGGATCGGCGACGTCGATTACGTCGGGGCTCACGCTGTTTCGTCGACGAGTGCGGTCATCAGCTCGGCGGCCTGCAGCAGCGTGGCGCGCTGCTCGGCACCGAGGTGAGACAGCCGCGTCAGCAGCCACTCCTGGGTGGCGCGGCGTTCGTCCTCGATGAGGTCGATCCCCGCGGGAGACACCGAGACCAGGATCTGGCGGCCGTCGTCGGGATGGGCCATGCGGTTGACCAGCCCCAGCTCCGAGAGCGAGGCGATGATCCGCGTCATCGACGGCGGCCGCACCCGCTCCCGCTCAGCTAATGCCCCGGGCGTCATGGCGCCCTCTTTGGCTAACGTCGTCAACGCCGACAGCTGCGACAGGGAGATCGGCGAATCCGGTCGCCGAAACCGTAATTGACGTGCTAGTCGAATTACAGCCAGGGACAGGTCGTTGGCCAGGCGACCATCCCCATCCTTCACACAGCAAAGAGTAGCCAGCGGAGAGCGAGGACGGAACCTCAATCGACTACCTTTCATAGCGATGCCCACACAATCCGCCCCGACACCGCCGCCGCTGCGCCCCGGCCTGCTGCGTCCGGAGCCGGTCATCGGCGTGATCACGGCCGGCTGGGTCATCGCCGCCATTCTCGCGTTCACGGTGTCCAGCCTGCACGAGTGGCGGCCGTACACGATCGCCGGGCTGGGGGTGGGGGCGCTTGGCACGTCGATCATGTTGTGGCAACGTCGCGCCGTACGCCGCGGATCCCGCGGTGCGCAGACCGGACTCAGCTGAGGAGGATGTGATGGCAGCGCCGCTGTTGCAGGCCGATATCGAGATCAACGCCCCGGTGGACAAGGTGTGGGGGCTGATCTCCGACCTGTCCAACATGCCGAAGTGGAGCCCGCAGTGCCGGCGGATGAAGCTGCTCGGCCCGCTGCAGCCGGGCACCCGCACCATCAACTTCAACCGCCGCGGCCTGCTGTTCTGGCCGACCACCTGCCGCATCACCGAGGTGGTGCCGCAGAAGAAGCTGGCGTTCCGGGTCAACGAGAACGGCACCGTGTGGAGCTACGAGCTCGAGCCCACCGAATCGGGCACCCGGGTGGTGGAGACCCGGCACGCCGAGAACGGAGTCAAACCGATCTCGACACTGCTCGTCAACGCGGCCATGGGCGGGGTGCCCAGCTTCGAGCGTGAACTGGTCGAGGGGATGAACGAGTCGCTGGCGCGGATCAAGGCCGCCGCCGAGCGTTAGTCGCCCGCCGGGTCGACCAGATCGAGCACGCCGTCGTCGAACGGCTCGTACAGCGGCGAACCGCTGCCCGGCGGCTGCGGCGTGTCCGAGTGTGCGCCGCAACCGTATTCGGAGTCGACGACGTGTCCGTCGGCGGAGTACTCGTTGGCGCACACCCCGAACATCCGGCCCAGCGAGCCGGCCAGCGGAAGGTAGAAGCCGCAGTCACGGCACACCCGCCGCGTCGAGCGCGCCATCGCCGAGTTGGGGCCGTACTCCCCGTCGTGCCACCGCTGCGCGGCCTCCATCCGGCCCCACGGGCTGAGCAGCTGCTTGCGGCCCAGGCCGAGCTCGTAGGCGACGTCGTCGACGGCGGGGTCGCCGGTGGCGGTGTAGCCGGGAACCAGCCGCGGATCGTCGGGCGGCGGGGCGAGCAGGTCGCCGGGCCCCAGGTCGCCCGGGCGGACCCGCTCCTGCCAGGGCACCCACTCCGGGGCCAGCAGCGCCGTCGGGCCCGGAATCAGCACCACCTCGCTGATGGTGGCGTGGTCGGCGCCCGGACAGGCCGCCACCACGACGGCCCACTGCCAGCCGCGGTAGCCGGGCAGTTCGGCCAGGAAGCGGTGCGTGACCGCGGTCGGGTCCTCGAAGGTGCCGCCGAGGTACTCGCCGACGGTCTCCTCACCGCTGAACTCAACGATCGCCGCGCGCGCCTCGTCGACGGCGCCCATCAGCACCGCCTCGAGATCGGGGCGATCGTCGAACTCGGTCACGCTGTCCATCGCCTTAATAGTGCCTGACCCCGCAACCGCGAGCCACACCGGTTGGCTGCACGCTCGGTGTCGTCCCGATAGTGGAGAATCGAAGGCGTGACCGGACCGCGGCGTGATCCCCGCTACTACCCGCCGCGCCCGCCCGCCCACGACGCCTGGGACGACCCGCATGCCGGGGAACATCCCGGCATGGCGAACTATCCCAGCGACGGGAGCTATCGCCGTCCCCGGCGCGGCGGGCCGACGCCCAGCGCCAACCGCTGGCTGCCGCCGCTCGACGAGCCCACCACCGACTTCTCCCGGGGTTACTCGGCCAACCACTCCGCCCCGCCGCCCCCGCGAACGGGTGCGCGGGCCGGTGAACGGGTCACGGTCACCCGCGCCGCAGCGCAGCGCGGCCGCGAGATGGGCTCCAAGATGTACGGGCTGGTGCACCGGGCCGCCACCGCCGACGGTGCGGACAAGTCCGGGCTGACCGCGCTGACGTGGCCGGTGGTCGCGAACTTCGCCGTCGACGCCGCGATGGCCGTCGCGCTGGCCAACACACTGTTCTTCGCCGCCGCGTCCGGGGAATCCAAGAGCCGGGTGGCGCTGTACCTGCTGATCACCATCGCCCCGTTCGCGGTGATCGCCCCGCTGATCGGGCCCGCGCTGGACCGGTTGCAGCACGGCCGCCGGGTGGCGCTGGCGACGTCGTTCGCACTGCGCACCGTGCTGGCGCTGGTGCTGATCGCCAACTACGACGGCGCCACCGGCAGCTTCCCGTCGTGGGTGCTGTACCCGTGCGCGCTCGGGATGATGGTGCTGAGCAAGTCGTTCTCGGTGCTGCGCAGCGCCGTCACACCGCGGGTGCTGCCGCCGTCGATCGACCTGGTACGGGTGAACTCCCGGTTGACCACCTTCGGCCTGCTCGGCGGCACGATGGTCGGCGGCGCGGTGGCCGCCGGGGCCGAGTACCTGTTCAAGCTGTTCCAGGCACCCGGCGCGCTGTACGTCATCGTCGCGGTCACCATCGCGGGCGCGGCGCTGGCGATGCGGATCCCCAAGTGGGTGGAGGTCACCGAGGGCGAGGTCCCCGCGACGCTGACCTACCACGGCCGCACCGGGGAGCTGCGCCGCGGCGCGCACCCGTACGAGGAGCCCAAGTCCGCACGACAGCCCATGGGGCGCAACACCATCACCGCACTGTGGGGCAACTGCACCATCAAGGTGATGGTCGGCTTCCTGTTCCTGTACCCGGCGTTCGTCGCGAAGTCGCACGACGCCAGCGGGTGGGAGCAGCTGCGGATCCTCGGGCTGATCGGTGCGGCCGCCGCGATCGGCAACTTCGCGGGCAACTTCACCAGCGCCCGGCTGCGGCTCGGGCACCCGGCGCGGGTGGTGGTGCGGTGCGCGATCGTGGTGACGCTGGCCGCCCTGGCCGCCGCGCTGACCGGCAACCTGATCGTGGCCGCGGTCGCGACGCTGCTGACGTCGGGTGCGAGCGCGATCGGTAAGGCCTCGCTGGACGCGTCGATCCAGGACGACCTGCCGGAGAAGTCGCGGGCGTCGGCGTTCGGCCGGTCGGAGACGGTGCTGCAGCTGGCGTGGGTGACCGGCGGTGCGGTCGGTGTGCTGGTCTACACCGAGCTGTGGGTGGGCTTCACGGCGATCACGTCGGTGCTGATCCTGGGTCTGGCGCAGACCATGGTCAGCTACGGCGGCGGATCGCTGATCCCCGGGTTCGGCGGCAACCGCCCGGTGTTCGCCGAACAGGAAGGTGGCCGGGTGGACGATGCGACGGTGGGACGCGAGTGAAGAAGGTGATCGCCGCGCTGGCGGCTGTCGTGGTGGTCGCGAGCGTCGCGACCGGGGTGCTGGTGGCGCGGCTGAGCGGCGAACACGGGCCGAAATACCCTGAGATCAGCGCGTATTCGAACGGCAAGACCGTCCGGGTCGGACCGTTCCAGTACTGCGAGGTGCTCAACCCGACCAAGTGCGAGCTGTTCGAGCAGCAGGGCGAGCTCAGGGTCAGCGAGCGCGGTCCGGTGCAGTTGTCGGTGCCGCCGGCGGTGGCCAGGGCGCCGTGGGTGCTGCTGCGCCAGTACGAGGACTCCGAGATCGTCGAGGAGTTCCGGCCCAATTCACGGCTGGCGGTGTCGATTCCGACCGTCGACCCGCGTTACGGCAAGCTCGCCGGGATCGGGGTGTTCCTGCCGACGCTGATCAAGGTCGACGGCGAGGAGATCCCCGCACCGCACGCCGAGTGGTCGGTGCGCACCGTGTGGGACTAGCGTCCCGGGCCGTGACCGGGCGGCACCCGTTCGCCCTCGCGCACCGGGCCCGGCGGGGTGCCGTCGCCGAAGGGCCTGCCGCCCAACTCCTCCCGGCCGTGCGGCCGTAGCCAGTTGGCCAGGTCGGGCCCCTTCGGGACGATCCGCGTCGGGTTGATGTCGGTGTGCACGATGTAGTAGTGCTGCTTGATCTGCACGAAGTCGACGGTGTCCCCGAACCCCGGCGTCTGGAACAGATCGCGGGCGTACGCCCACAGCACCGGCATCTCGGCGAGCTTGTTGCGGTTGCACTTGAAGTGCCCCTGGTACACCGGATCGAACCGGACCAGCGTGGTGAACAGTCGCACGTCGGCCTCGGTGATGGTGTCGCCCACCAGATAGCGCTGGGTGGCCAGCCGGTCCGACAGCCAGTCCAGCGCGGCGAACAGCCGGTCGTAGGCCTTCTCGTAGGCCTCCTGGGAACCGGCGAAGCCGCACCGGTACACCCCGTTGTTGACCTCGGTGTAGATCCGTTGGGCGACCTCGTCGATCTCGTCGCGCCGGTCCTCGGGATACAGGTCCGGGGCACCGTCGCGGTGATACGTCCTCCACTCGGTGCTGAAGTCCAGGGTGATCTGCGCGAAGTCGTTGGTGACGACCTCACCGGTCGGCACGTCGACGATCGCCGGCACCGTGATGCCCTTCGGGTAGTCCGGGAACCGCTTGAGGTAGGCGTCCTTGAGCCGCGGGATCTTCAGCACCGGGTCGACGCCGCCGAGGTCCAGGTCGAACGTCCAGCTGTCCTGGTCGTGGGTGGGCCCGCAGAAGCCGATCGAGATCGCGTCCTCCAAGCCCAGCAGCCGGCGCACGATGATGGCGCGGTTGGCCCACGGGCATGCGCGCGCGACGACCAGCCGGTACCGGCCGGGCTCGACGGGATACCCGTCCCGGCCGTCGGCGGTGATCCGGGTGGTGATGTATTTGGTGTCCCGGGTGAACTCCCCGCCGGGGGCGACGTACGCGGCCATCAGGTCAGCATGCCCGCAAGTCGGCTGACTTTTACCTCGAATGGCCCGGTCAGGACTCGAGCTCGCGGGCGACCGCCCGCACCACCTCGGACACCCGGCGCGCGGTCTTGCGGTCCGGATAGCGGCCCTTGCGCAGTTCGGGCTGCACGGCGCTCTCCAGCAGCACGATCATGTCCTCGATCATGCCGTGCAGTTCGTCCGGCGAATGCTTGTGCGCGGCCGCGGCGGCCTCCCGGCGCGCCCGGGACAGGCTCGGCGGCGGGTCGAGGATCGTCACGCTCAGCGCCTGCGGTCCACGACGGCCCGCGGCCACCCCGAACTCGACGCGCTGCCCCGCCTTGAGGGTCTCAACACCGGAAGGCAGCGCCGAGGACCGGACGTAGACGTCTTCGCCGTCCTCCTGCGACAGAAAGCCGAAGCCCTTTTCGGCGTCGTACCACTTCACCCTGCCGGTCGGCACTGGTCTCACCCGCTTGTCACTGGTCTGTCGAACGAACTGAACATAAGGAAAGCGCCCCGAATACGCGGGACGCGTGAAGACCGATCCTACTCTGACCATGATCTCGCCAGCACCCCCTTATCGGTAGGCTGGTCGCCACCCCTTGGAGGGAAGATGCGCCTGATCCTGAACATCATCTGGTTGGTCTTCGGCGGCCTGTGGCTGGCGCTGGGCTATCTGCTGGCCGCACTGATCTGTTTCGTGCTGATCATCACCATTCCGTTCGGGTTCGCCTCGGCGCGGATCGCCCTGTACGCGCTGTGGCCGTTCGGCCGCACCGTCGTCGACAAACCCGGCCCCCGGCCCGGCGCCCTGGTGGGCAACGTGATCTGGGTGATCTTCTGCGGGGTGTGGCTGGCGATCGGCCACATCACCAGCGCGATCGCCATGGCGATCACCATCGTCGGCATCCCGCTGGCGCTGGCCAACCTGAAGATGATCCCGGTGTCGCTGATGCCGCTGGGCAAGGAGATCGTGCCGGTGGACGACGCGCGGCGGGTCGCCGTATGAGCCTCGTCGACCTCGGGGTGCCGCTTCCCGCCCCGCCGCCGCCGGACGGGCGCCCGCCCGCCGACGGGCCGCTCGTCGACACCTTCGGCCGGGTCGCCACCGATCTGCGGGTCTCGTTGACCGACCGCTGCAACCTGCGCTGCACCTACTGCATGCCCGCCGAGGGCCTGGACTGGCTGGCCAACGACCAACTACTACGCCCCGAGGAGCTGACCCGGCTGCTGCGCATCGCGGTGACCCGGCTGGGCATCCGCAGCGTGCGGTTCACCGGCGGCGAACCGCTGGTGGCCCGCCACCTCGAGGACGTCATCGCCGCGACCGCCGCGCTGGAGCCGCGCCCGGAGATCACGCTGACCACCAACGGGATCGGGCTGGCCCACCGCGCCGAGCGGCTCAAGCGGGCCGGGCTGGACCGCATCAACGTCTCCCTCGACACCGTCGACCGCGACCGGTTCGCCGCGATCACCCGCCGCGACCGGCTCGACGACGTGCTGGCCGGGCTGCGCGCCGCCAAGGCCGCCGGCCTGGACCCGGTGAAGGTCAACGCCGTACTCGACCCGGCCACCGGGCTCGACGACGCGGTCGCGCTGCTGCGGTTCTGCCTCGAGCACGGCTACCAGCTGCGCATCATCGAGCAGATGCCGCTGGACGCCGGTCATCAGTGGGACCGCGGCAAGGCGCTGACCGCCGAGGAGATCCTGGCCGCGCTGCGCCGCCACTTCGACCTGACCCCCGACCCGCGGCCACGCGGGTCGGCGCCCGCCGAGCTGTGGCAGGTCGCGGGCGGCGGCACCGTCGGGATCATCGCCTCGGTGTCGCAGGCGTTCTGCTCGGCCTGCGACCGGACCCGGCTGACCGCCGACGGGCAGGTGCGCAACTGCCTGTTCGCCCGGCAGGAGACCGATCTGCGGGACCTGATGCGCGGCGGCGCCGACGACGCCGCCGTGGAGGCGGCCTGGCGGGCGGCGATGTGGGCGAAGGCCGCGGGCCACGGCATCAACGATCCGGACTTCGTGCAGCCCGACCGCCCGATGAGTGCGATTGGAGGATGAGCGGGGATGACCCTGCCGATCACCGAGACCGTGACCGTGACCGTGCGGTTCTTCGCGGCCGCGCGGGCCGCCGCCGGTAACGAAGAGGAGACGATTCAATTACGGGGCGAGTTGACAGTCGCCGATCTTGTCGCCCGACTGTCCGAGCGCGGCGAGGAGCTGGCGAAAGTGCTCAAGCGCTGCTCTTTTCTCGTCGACGAGGTCGCCGTCCGCAACCTCGACACCGTGCTGCGCGACAACCAGACGGTCGACGTTCTTCCCCCATTCGCCGGCGGATAACAGTGATTTGCATCACATAACAGAATGGTAACGGACTGGCTACGGCCGGGTGGAGCGGCGAAAAGTCCTGCGAAAACGCCCGAGAATCCTGGCGGTTTAGAGCCCTTTTAGAATTTGCCGCCGCACAAAACGCCGTAACGGCCAAAAGATGACGGGCTCCGGCGGACCCGTTACCGTTCAGTCCCAGGCCAGTCGACCGCAAACCGACCGGCCCGCCGCGACCAGCAGCGCCGAGCTCCATCCGCTGGCCGCGGGAACCCCACGAAGACGAACAGGATGGAGGCGGGGGACCCAACCGGTCCACCGTGCAGCAGCGGACCAGGAGCGCACGCTCCTAGGGGTGAAGCCGACGTCGACCGCGACGTGGCCGGGCAGCCTCTCCGCCCGAACCCGACAGCTGACCTCGCAGGCGCCGACGAGAGGACACTGGCTCGCCTATGAGTGGACGGCACCGCAAGCCCACTGCATCAGCCGTAAACGTCGCGAAAGTCGCCTTCACCGGCGCGGTGCTCGGCACCGGGGGCCTCGCCCTGGCCGGACACGCCAACGCCGCGACGGACGCCGAATGGGATCAGGTCGCGCGCTGCGAATCGGGCGGCAACTGGGCGATCAACACGGGCAACGGCTACCACGGCGGCCTGCAGTTCTCCCCCAGCACCTGGACCAGCCACGGCGGCGGTGAGTTCGCACCCGCCGCGCACCTGGCCACCAAGGAAGAGCAGATCGCCGTCGCCGAGCGCGTGCTGGCCTCGCAGGGCAAGGGCGCATGGCCCACCTGCGGCCGCGTGCTGTCGTCGGCGACGCCCCGCAACGTCGTCAAGGACAACGGCGGGGATGAGGTGCAGCCGGTCGCCGACCCGATGGCGCCGCCGCCCCCTGCCGATCCGTTCGCGCCGCCGCCCCCGCCGGCACCGTTCGACGCGCTGGCCGCCCCCGTCGACCCGCTGGCCCCGCCGCCGGTGGATCCCCTCGCGCCGCCGCCCGCCCCCGCCCCGGTGGACGCTCCGATCGACGCGCAGCCCGTCGCCGTCGACGCCCCGCTGCCGGACGCTCCGCCGCCGCCCCCGCCGGTAGACCCGCTGGCCCCGCCGCCGGTCGACCCGATGGCCCCGGTCGACGCGCCGATCGAGGTGCAGCCGGCCGCGTTCGAGGCGCCGCTGCCCGACGCTCCGCCACCGCCCCCGCCCGTCGACCCGCTGGCGCCGGTGGACGCGCCGATCGAGGTGCAGCCCGTCGCCAACTGGGACGTCGCTGCCGAGGTGCCGGGTGAGCAGCCGCAGCTGTGGTCGCTGCAGGCCAACGCGCCGCTGCAGCCCGCCCCGGTGCTGCCGGAACCCGTCCCGCCGGCCCCCGCCCCCGAGGCGGCCCCGGCCGCGCCCGTGGACGCGCTGGCCGCACCCGCCGCCGACCCGGCGGCCGCGCCTGAGACGCCGCACCTGGCCAGCCCGGAGAACCTGCCGCCGGGATACACCGCGGACCGGACGCAGGTTCCGCAGGACAGCGCCGGTGTCTCGTACCTGAAGGAGATCTGGCACGCGATCCAGACGCAGGAGATCAGCGGTAAGGACGCGCTGTTGCTGCTGACGCAGCGGCCGCTGACCACCCCGGACGTTCCGGGTGGAGCCGCTCCGAACCTGCCTGGCGCGCCGGCTCCGGCCGCTCCGGCTCCGGTTGATCCGGCCGCCCCGGCCCCGGTTGATCCGCTGCTGCCGCCGCCCCCGGCCTGATCGGTCCGGCCTTAAGCCGAATTCACCCACTCGTCGGTGCCGTCGGCGAAGAACTGGTGCTTCCACACCGGTAGCCGCTCCTTGACGACGTCGACCAGCCGCGCGCAGGTCTGGAACGCCGCCGCGCGGTGATCGGCCGCCACCGCGGCCACCAGCGCGGCGTCGCCGATCTCCAGGTCACCGATGCGGTGGCTGACCGCGATCGCGCGCACCCCGGTGGCCTGCGCCGCGACCTCCGCGGCCACCTCGGCCAGCGTCTTCGCCGCCGTGGGGTGCGCGGAGTACTCCAGCCGGGTGACGGACCGGCCGCCGTCGTGGTTGCGCACCACACCCGCGAAGCTCACCACCGCGCCGGCGGCGGCATCGGCGACCAGCGCCTCGTGCTCACCGAGGTCGATCGGGAGCTCGGACAAATCCGCGCGCAGAACGACGGCGGTCATCGCGGGTGGTCTCCTCCGCTGAGCTGGTCAAGGGCGTGCTCGAGGACGCGGTCCAGCACGCCCAGACCGTCCTTGACGCCGCCCGGGGATCCGGGCAGGTTCACGATCAGGGTGCGGCCCTTCACCCCGCACACGCCGCGCGACAGCACCGCTGTCGGCACCTTGTCCTCCCCGGCCCGCCGGATCGCGTCGGCCAGCCCGGGGATCTGGTAGTCCAGCAGCGCGGCGGTCGCCTCGGCGGTGCGGTCGGTCGGTGAGATGCCGGTGCCGCCGGAGGTGATGACGACGTCGGCGCCGTCGGCCACCGCGGCCGAGATCGCCTCGGCCACCGGGTCGCCGTCGGGGACGACGGCGGGTGCGGGCGTACTGATGCCGCGGGCGCAGAGCCACTCGACGATCACCGGCCCGGTGCGGTCCTCGTAGACGCCTACGGCGGCGCGGGTGGACGCGACGACGACGCGGCCGGATCTCATGGGCGCACCCAGGTGCCGGTCTTGCCGCCCTCCTTGCGCAGCACCCGGATGTCGTCGATGCGGGCGGCGGGGTCGACGGCCTTGATCATGTCGTAGACGGTCAGCGCGGCCACGCTGACGGCGGTCAGGGCCTCCATCTCGACGCCGGTGCGGTCGGTGCTGCGCACGGTGGCGGTGATGCCGATGGTGGCCTCGCCGATCTCGAAGTCGACGTCGACACCGGTGAGAGCCAGCTGGTGGCACAGCGGGATCAGATCACTGGTGTGCTTGGCCGCCAGGATGCCCGCGATGCGGGCGGTGGCCAGCGCATCGCCCTTGGGCAGGCCGCCGGCGGCGATCATCGCGACGACGTCGGAGGTGGTGTGCAGCACGCCCGCCGCGACGGCGGTGCGCTTGGTGACGTCCTTCGCGGTGACGTCGACCATGTGGGCCGCCCCGGTCTCGTCGAGGTGAGAGAGGCGGGGCTGGTCGGTCACCGTTACTTGTTGACGACCGTTACCGGGTGCAGGTACGGCAGCTCGTCGGCGGGCAACGGGAAGGTCAGCTCACCGAACGGCGACAGTGCGCCGGTACGGTCGGTAGCCAGCTCCGACACCGCATGCTCGCCGTCAGCAGTCGCCGGCCAGCCCGGATCGACGTAATGGTTCTTCCCTTTGTTGTCTGCCACGACCACATTGTGGCAAATGGCTCGGGCGGTGGCGACACCGCCGTCCTGCTTTACGCTGGTCAGCAATGACCGGAAACAGTCCAGGCGTCCCCCTGGGCGCCTGGTTGGCCGATCTCCCCGACGAACGTCTCGTCCGCCTGCTGGAGCTGCGGCCAGACCTGACCCAGCCCCCGCCGGGGACGATCGCGGCCCTGGCGGCGCGCGCCCAGTCCCGCCAGTCGGTGAAGGCCGCCACCGACGACCTCGACTTCCTGCACCTTGCGGTGCTCGACGCGCTGGTGGTGCTGCACGCCGACACCACCCCGGTGCCGGTGGCCAAGCTGCTCGAGCTGATCGGTGAGCGGGCCCCGGAGACCGCCGTCGTCGCGGCGCTGGACGCGCTGGCCGAGCGGGCGCTGGTGTGGGGCGACACGGCGCTGCGGGTGGCCGCCGAGGCCGGCACGTCGCTGCCCTGGTACCCCGGGCAGGCGACGGTCGAGGACGGCGGCCTGACGGCCGAGGAGATCGCCGCCCGGCTGGAGGGGCTGGGCGAGGCCGAGTCCGAGCTGCTCAGGCGGCTGCTGGAGGGCTCACCGGTGGGCCGCACCCGCGACGCCGCGCCGGGGACACCCCCGGACCGGCCGGTGCAGCGGCTGCTGGCCGCCGGGCTGCTGCGCCAGCTCGACGCCGACACCGTGATCCTGCCGCGGCTGGTCGGCCAGGTGATGCGCGGCGAGCTGCCCGGCCCGGTCGGGTTGAGCCGGCCCGACCCGGTGGTGGCGACGACGACGGTCGCCGACGTCGACGCGGTGGCCGCCGGCGCGGTGCTCGACCTGCTGCGCGAGGTCGAGGTGGTGATCGAGACCCTGTCCGGCACACCGGTTCCCGAGCTGCGCAACGGCGGGCTCGGGGTGCGCGAGCTCAAGCGGCTGGCGAAGTCCACCGGCATCGCCGAGCCGCGGCTGGGGTTGATCCTGGAGATCACCGCCGCGGCCGGGCTGATCAACTCCGGGATCCCCGATCCCGAACCCGAGGACGGCGACGGCCCGTACTGGGCGCCGACGGTGTCGGCGGACCGCTTCCTGGAAGCGCCCACCGCGGTCAAGTGGCATCTGCTGGCGGCGGCCTGGCTGGATCTGCACGGCAGGCCCAGCCTGATCGGCGGCCGTGGACCCGACGGGAAACCGTATGCGGCGCTGTCGGATTCGTTGTTCTCCACCGCGGCGCCGCTGGACCGCCGGCTGCTGCTGGGGCTGCTTGCCGAGCTGCCGCCGGGCGCGGGGGTGGACGCGACGTCGGTGGCGCGGGCGCTGGTGTGGCACCGGCCGCGCTGGGCGGCCCGGCTGCAGCCCGGCCCCGTCGGCGATCTGCTGACCGAGGCGGCGGCGCTGGGCCTGGTGGGCCGCGGCGCGCTCAGCTCCCCCGGGCGGGCGCTGCTGGCCGGCGAGCCCGAGGACGCCGTGGTCAAGGCGATGGACAAGGCGCTGCCCGCGCCGCTGGACCACTTTCTGCTGCAGGCCGACCTGACCGTGGTGGTGCCCGGGCCGCTGGAGCGGGAGCTCGCCGAGCAGCTGGCCGAGGTCGCCACCGTCGAGTCCGCGGGCGCGGCGATGGTGTACCGGATCAGCGAGACGTCGATCCGCCACGCCCTCGACACCGGACGCACCGCGGGCCACCTGCACGCGTTCTTCGAGCGGCATTCGAAAACACCTGTGCCGCAGGGACTTACCTATCTGATCGACGACGTCGCGCGCAGGCACGGTCAACTGCGGGTCGGGATGGCGTCGTCGTTCGTGCGGTGCGAGGACGCCGCGCTGCTGGCGCAGGCGGTGAGCGCACCGGCCGTCGAGGGGCTCGAGATGAGACTGCTGGCGCCGACGGTCGCGGTGTCGCAGGCGCCGATCGGCGACGTGCTGGCCGCGCTGCGGCGGGCCGGGTTCGCCCCGGCCGCCGAGGACTCCACCGGCGCGATCGTCGACCTGCGCTCACACGGCGCCCGGGTGCCGATGCCGGCGGGTCAGCGGCGGGTGTACCGGCCCGCCCCGCGGCCGAACGTCAAGACGCTGGGCGCGATCGTCGCGGTGCTGCGCAAGGTGGCCAACTCCCCGACGTCCGGGGAGCGGCTGGACCCGGCGGCGGCGATCGCGCTGCTGCAGGAGGCCGCGATCATGCAGGAGTCGGTGGTTATCGGCTACGTCGACCCCGCCGGGGTGGCCACCCAGCGGGTGGTGGCGCCGATCAACGTGCGCGGCGGTCAGCTCACGGCCTTCGACCACGCCTCCAACCGGGTCCGCGACTTCGCGGTGCACCGCATCACCTCGGTGGTCGCCTCCGCCGAGCCGTCCTGACCTGCGCTGCGCGTGCAGCCGCGTCGATCGCGGGAGCCGTAGTCGGCGGCGTGCGGATAATGGACAGAATGACTGACGGCCCGCTGATTGTGCAGTCCGATAAGACGGTGCTGCTCGAAGTCGACCACGAACTGGCGGGCGCCGCGCGTGCCGCGATTGCCCCGTTCGCCGAGCTCGAACGCGCCCCTGAGCACGTGCACACCTACCGCATCACCCCGCTGGCGCTGTGGAACGCCCGCGCCGCCGGCCACGACGCCGAGCAGGTCGTCGACGCGCTGGTCACCTACTCGCGCTACGCGGTGCCGCAGCCGCTGCTGGTCGACATCGTCGACACGATGAGCCGCTACGGCCGCCTGCAGCTGGTCAAGCACCCGGCGCACGGGCTGACGCTGGTCAGCCTCGACCGCGCGGTGCTCGAGGAGGTGCTGCGCAACAAGAAGATCGCGCCGATGCTGGGCGCCCGCGTCGACGACGACACCGTGATCGTGCACGCCAGCGAGCGCGGCCGCGTCAAACAGATGCTGCTCAAGATCGGCTGGCCGGCCGAGGACCTCGCCGGTTACGTCGACGGCGAGGCCCACCCCATCGCGCTGGAGCAGAACGGCTGGCAGCTGCGCGACTACCAGCAGATGGCCACCGACTCGTTCTGGGAGGGCGGCTCGGGTGTGGTGGTGCTGCCCTGCGGGGCGGGCAAGACGCTCGTCGGCGCCGCGGCGATGGCCAAGGCCAGCGCCACCACGCTGATCCTGGTGACCAACACCGTCGCCGGCAGGCAGTGGAAGCGCGAGCTGATCAACCGGACCTCGCTGACCGAGAACGAGATCGGCGAGTACTCCGGGGAGCGCAAGGAGATCCGCCCGGTCACCATCGCCACCTACCAGGTGATCACCCGCCGCACCAAGGGCGAATACAAGCACCTGGAGCTGTTCGACAGCCGCGACTGGGGCCTGATCATCTACGACGAGGTGCACCTGCTGCCGGCCCCGGTGTTCCGGATGACGGCCGATTTGCAGTCGCGCCGCCGCCTCGGGCTGACCGCCACGCTGATCCGCGAGGACGGCCGCGAGGGCGACGTGTTCAGCCTCATCGGCCCGAAGCGCTACGACGCGCCCTGGAAGGACATCGAGGCCCAGGGCTGGATCGCCCCCGCCGAGTGCATCGAGGTGCGGGTGACGATGACCGACAACGAGCGCATGCTCTACGCCACCGCCGAACCCGACGAGCGCTACAAGCTGTGCTCGACGGCTCACACCAAGATCGCGGTGGTGAAGTCGATCCTGGAACGGCACAAGGGCGAGCAGACGCTGGTGATCGGCGCCTACCTGGACCAGCTCGAGGAGCTGGGCCGCGAGCTCGACGCCCCGGTGATCCAGGGGTCGACGAAGAACTCCGAGCGTGAGGCGCTGTTCGACAGGTTCCGCAGCGGCGAGATCTCCACCCTGGTGGTGTCCAAGGTCGCCAACTTCTCCATCGACCTGCCCGAGGCCAGCGTCGCCGTCCAGGTGTCGGGGACGTTCGGCTCGCGGCAGGAGGAGGCGCAGCGGCTGGGCCGGCTGCTGCGGCCCAAGGCCGACGGCGGCGGCGCGGTGTTCTACTCGGTGGTCTCCCGCGACAGCCTCGACGCCGAGTACGCCGCACACCGGCAGCGGTTCCTGGCCGAACAGGGCTACGGATACGTCATCAAGGACGCCGACGACCTGCTCGGCCCCGCGATCTGAGCTAGCCTCGACACCCATGACAGGACGTCAGCACAAGCGCGCCGTCCGGCTGACTGTGGCAGGCGTCGCCGTCGGCATGGGCGCGTGGCTGCTTCCGGCCCCCGCGTTCGCCCAGCCCGCGGCGCCGACGGTGCCGCCGGGTGAGCCGCTGCCGCCCGGGCAGCCGGTGGTGATCGTCGACGACGGTCCGGCACCGCCGCCCGCGCCGCCGCCGGCCGGCCCGCCGCCGGTCCCACAGCTGCAGAACCAGGCCTACGGCTCGGGGGACGGTCCGCTGGGCTTCCTGCGTGACGCCTGGAACCAGGTCAAGAACCCGTTCGGCACCCCCGACGGGATGCCCCCGATGGCGCCGGGCGCCCCGCCCGGGGCCGGTCCCGCGCCGCCACTGCCGCCGGGCTACACCTCGATCACCGCACCGGAGTCGTCGACCCCGGCGTCGCAGCCGGGCACCGAGGGCGGCGGCCCGCCGCTGCCGGAGGGCTACTACCCGATCTCCGGGCCGGAGCCGCCGGGCTGGTACGACAACCCGCCTCCCCCGCCGATGCCGGCCGCCGGCCCGCTGGGCTGACGTCGGTCAGACGTGCGGGCCGACGGGGTTGGACACCGTCAGCAGGACGGCGGCATCCTCCAGGGCGGTCAGCCCGTGCCGTGTCTTGGGCACGATGATGTGATCGCCCGCTGAGCCCTCCCAGTTGGCGGTGTGGTCGGTGAGACGCACCTTGCCGTGCAGCACCTGCAGCGTGGCCTCGCCGTTGGTCTCGTGCTCGTCGAGGCTGGCGCCGGCGCGCAGCGCGATCAACGTCTGGCGCAGCGAGTGTTCGTGGCCGCCGTAGACGGTCTGCGCACTGCGGCCGCTGCTGGCACCGCGGGCGGTTTCGAGTTGTTGGCGCGCCAATGCGGTCAGCGAGGTCTTGTTCATACGCCGGATCGTAGGACCGGCGACCCCGGTCGCGGGCCGTGTTCGGCGGCTCAGCTCAGCGCCGGGATGACCTCGCGCGCGAACAGTTCGATCCCGGACCGGTCGTAGGCGGCCTCCGGGAAGTACAGGATCGCGTACTCGCAGCCGAGGTCACGCATGGCCTTGAGCTTCTCGACCACCTGTTCCGGTGTGCCGCTTGCGGATTCGGGCGCGGTGACCGAGTTGAGCATGGCGTCGACGGCCTCGGCGTCGACCTTGGTGGTCTGGCGGGCCCGCAGCCGCGCCACCCGGTCGCGGACGTCGGCCTCGGACTCGCCGATGACGGCGTTGAAGTTGGCCGAGCGCACGATGGCGCCGAAGTCGGTGCCCACCTCACGGCAGTGGTCGGCGAGCACCTGCGACTTGTGCTTGAAGCCGCCCGGTTCGCAGGTGAAGTTCGTGTACTGGGCGAACCTCGCGGCGATGCGCAGCGTGACCTTCTCCCCGCCGCCGGCGATCCAGAGCGGAATCCCGCCGTCCTGCAACGGTTTCGGCTGCACGATGGCGCCGTTGACGTGGTAGTGCCTGCCCTCGAAGGTGACCCGGCCGTCGCGCCAGGCGTCGCGCATGATCTGCACGCCCTCGTCGAGACGGGCCAGTCGCTCCCGCGCCGAGGGGAAGCCGTAGCCGTAGGCCAGCCACTCGTGCTCGTACCAGCCGGCGCCGATGCCCATCTGCACCCGGCCGCCGGAGATGATGTCGGTGGTCGCCGCCACCTTCGCCAGATAGACCGGGTTGCGGTAGCTCATCGCGGTGCACATCTGGCCGAGCCTGATCCGCGAGGTGGTCGCCGCGTAGGCCGCCATCAGCGACCACGCCTCGTGGGTGGCCTCGTCGGTCGGCACCGGCACGGTGTGGAAGTGGTCGTACACCCACAGGGAGTCCCACGCCTCGGTGGCGTCGGCGTAGAGCGCGAGGTCGCGCATCACGGGCCACTGCTCTTCAACCGGGATATCAACGAGATCGAGTCGCCAGCCCTGCGGGATGAACAGTCCGAAGCGCATGGCTTCCGACTCTAAGCCACCGCCACGCCGGATTCGGGAGGCGAGCCGGGTTTGCCGCACCCGATCCGGCCTCGAACCGGCACGCAAATCACTTAGCCACACTCACCATGATCGGTATGCTGCGCAGACGTCAAATCCGTCATCTCCGCAGCGCCGTGACGCGCCGGTGACCCGACGGGACCTGGAATTTCGGCGCCCGCGACGTTGCCCGTACCGCTTCATCCACCGGTCGAACCTGTTGTATGGTGTGGCTCACACATTCGATGAACATGTGACCTGAGCCACAGAGGAGGCGATCGTGCCCCGTGATCCGATGACCCGGATGGACAGGCACTCGGTGCGTCCCGGCGGCGCCATCGGCGTTCGCTGGTTCTACGCCCTACTGCTTGCTCTCATCGCGGTCGCGGCGGTTGTCGGCGTCGTAGCCACCGCCTCGATGGGACAGACCCCGATGGCGATCGCGATCGGCCTGATCTCGCTGGCGTTCTTCTCCCGCATCGGCGCCTGACGCAATCGGCTTTCGTTGTCGGGCTCCGGGACTAGCCTGGCGTCATGGCCCTGTCCAAGGACGAACGCGAACAGTTTCTCGCCGAACCCCACGTCGCGGCCCTGTCGGTGAGCGCGGGCGACCGACGCGGGCCGTTGACCGTGCCGATCTGGTACCAGTACCAACCCGGCGGTGAGGCCTGGGTGCTCACCGGCAACGGCTCCCGCAAGCACCGGCTCATCGAGGCCCAGGGTGAGTTCACGCTGATGGTGCAGCGGCTCGAACCCACGGTGCGCTACGTGTCGGTCGACGGTCCGGTCACCCGCATCGAACCCGCCACCGACGACCATCTCGTCGAGGTGACCAAGCGCTACCTGCCGCCCGAGAAGGTCGACGACTATCTCGAGTACGCCCGCCGCGAGCACGGTGAGAGCGTCGTCATCTTCATGCGCCCGCAGCACTGGCTGTCGTCGGATCTCGGCGCGTTCTAAGGGCCCGGCGAGAGCTACAGCCCCAGGGCCGCAATCGCGCCGTCGACGGTGACGCGACGCAGTTCGTCGCGGTCGGCGTCGGCGAACTCCAGGCAGCAGTCCTGCAGCCCGCGCAGCGCGATCGTCGCCCGCGCCGACTGCTCCAGCGTCGGGCGGCCGCCGAACAGCAGCCGGGTCAACCGCTCACGCCACGACCGCATCCGGTCGACGAGGCCGAACTCCGCCAGCGCGGTCAGCTCCGAGACCACCAGCATCAGATCGGCGCGGTGCTTGTAGTGGAAGTCGAAGTAGCCCTCCAGCAGCGCGCGCGGGGAGACCTGTTTGGCGGCGCGCAGCGTCTCGTGCGCGGTCACGAACGCCTCGCCCTCGTCGACCAGCGGCTGCAGGATGCTGCGGATCAGCTCCTCGCGCGAGTCGAAGTGGTAGTACAGGGCGGGTTTGGTGATGCCCAGCCGGTTCGCGATGTCCTGCAGGCTGGTGCGGCCGACGCCCTGTTCGGCGAACAACTCCCGCGCCACCTGCTGAATGCGCAGCCGAGTCTCCGACGGTGCCCGCGTCACGGGGTCACCGTAACTCACAACGCGAAGGCCCCCGGGATGCGGATCCCGGGGGCCCTGCACGTAAAACCGCTAGCTGAGCAGCGACGCCGGCGGGTTGAAGCGATCGCCGTAGCGCTCGGCCAGCTGCTTGGCCCGCGCCACGAACGCCTCCTTGCCGATCCCCAGCTCACCCTGGTAGCCCTGGATGAACTGCGCGGTGCCGCCGGTGTACGGCGGGTAGCCGATGCCCATGATCGAGCCGATGTTGGCGTCGGCGGTCGAGGTGATCACACCCTCGTCGATGCACTTCTGGGTCTCGAGCGCCTCGGCGAACAGCATCCGGTCGATCATGTCCTGCAGCGGGATGTCGAGGTTGTTGCCGCCGAACGTCTCGGCCAGGCCCGGCCACAGGCCGACGCGCTTGCCGTCGACGTACTCGTAGAAGCCCGCGCCCTTGAGCCGCGACGGGCGGCCGATCTCGATCATCTTGTTGACGACCAGCTCGGCCGGATGCGGCTCGTAGGTCTTGCCCTCGGCCTCGGTGGCCTTGCGGGTCTCGGTCGCGATCTTCTGCATCAGCTCGAGGTTGAGCTCGTCGGACAGCTGCAGCGGCGGAGCCGGGTAGCCGGCCTGTCCGCCCGCGTGCTCGATGCTGGCCGCGGGCACACCCTCACCGAGCATCGCCAGCGCCTCGTTGACGAAGGTGCCGATGACGCGGCTGGTGTAGAAGCCACGGCTGTCGTTGACCACGATCGGGGTCTTGCCGATCGCCAGGGTGTAGTCGAACACCCGGGCCAGCGCCTCGTCGGAGGTCTTCTCGCCCTTGATGATCTCGACCAGCGGCATCTTGTCGACCGGGGAGAAGAAGTGGATGCCGATGAAGTCCTCCTGGCGCTTCACGCCGGTCGCCAGACCGGTGATCGGCAGCGTGGAGGTGTTCGACCCGAGGATGGCGTTGGACTCGACGATGTCCTCGATCTCCTGGAACACCTTGTGCTTGAGTTCCTGGTTCTCGAAGACGGCCTCGATCACGAAGTCGACGCCCTTGAGGTCCGCGGCGTCGGCGGTCGGCGTGATGCGGGCCAGCAGCGCGTCGGACTTCTCCTTGGTGGTGCGACCCCGCTCGAGGGCCTTGGCCTCGATCTTCTCCGAGTAGCCCTTACCGCGTTCGGCCGCCTCCAGCGAGACGTCCTTGAGCACGACCTCGAAGCCGGCCTTGGCGCTCACATAGGCGATACCGGCGCCCATCATGCCCGCGCCCAGCACGCCGATCTTCTTGATCTCGTGCTTGGGGATGCCGGCCGGACGCGACCCGCCACCGTTGATGGTTTGCAGGTCGAAGAAGAACGCCTGGATCATGTTCTTCGCGGTCTGGCCGGTGACCAGCTCCACGAAGTAGCGGCTCTCGATGCGGGTGGCGGTGTCGAAGTCGACCTGCGCACCCTCGACCGCGGCCGACAGGATGGCCCGCGGCGCCGGCATCGGCGCACCCTTGAGCTGCTTCTTCAGCAGCGCCGGGAACGACGGCAGGATCGAGGCCAGGCCGGGGCTGCTCGGCGTGCCGCCGGGCATCTTGTAGCCCTTCTGGTCCCAGGGCTGCACGCCACCCTCGGGGTTGGCCTTGATCCACGCCTTGGCGGCCGGGATCAGCTCGTCGACGGAGCCGACGAGCTCATCGACGAGTCCAACTTCCAGGGCCTTGGCCGGCTTGAACCGGGTGCCCTGGCTCAGGATCTCCATGAAGGCCTTCTGGATGCCGAACATCCGCACGGTGCGGGCCACGCCGCCACCGCCGGGCAGCAGGCCCAGGGTGACCTCGGGCAGGCCGATGACCGAACCCTTGACGTCGGCGGCGATGCGGTGATGGGTCGCCAGCGCGATCTCCAGGCCGCCGCCGAGCGCGGCGCCGTTGATGGCGGCGACGACGGGCACACCGAGGGTCTCGAGCTTGCGCAGGTCAGCCTTGATGGCCTCGACCTCGGCGAACATGTCCGCGGCGTCCTCGGGACCCACGGTGATCATGCCCTTGAGGTCACCGCCGGCGAAGAAGGTCTTCTTCGCGCTGGCGATCACCACACCGGTGATCGAATCCTTCTCGGCCGCAAGGCGTTCCACCGCGTTGTGCATGGACTCGCGGTAGTGCTCGTTCATCACGTTGGCCGAGCCGGTCGGGTCGTCCAGCGTCAGGGTGACGATGCCGTCGGCATCCTTGTCCCACTTGATGGTGTTCTCTGCCATGGTTTTTCAGGCCTCTCAGACTCGCTCGATGATGGTCGCGACACCCATGCCGCCGCCGACGCAGAGCGTGATCAGCGCGCGACGGGCACCCCGGCGCTCGAGCTCGTCGACCATGGTTCCGGTGATCATGGCGCCAGTGGCGCCCAGCGGGTGGCCCATCGCGATGGCGCCACCGTTGACGTTGAGCTTCTCGTCGGGGATGTTGAGGTCCTTCTGGAACTTCAGCACCACCGAGGCGAAGGCCTCGTTCAGCTCGAACAGGTCGATGTCGTCGACCGTCAGGCCGGCGCGGTCCAGCACCTTCTTGGTGGCCGGGGTCGGGCCGGTGAGCATGATGACCGGATCCGAACCCGAGGTGGCGGTGGCGACGATGCGCGCCCGCGGGGTCAGGCCCTGCGAGGTGCCGGCCTTCTCGCTGCCGATCAGCACCAGCGCGGCGCCGTCGACGATGCCCGAGCTGTTGCCGCCGGTGTGGACGTGGTTGATCTTCTCGACGAAGTGGTACTTCTGCAGCGCCACATCGTCGAAGCCGCCCATCGCGCCGACGTCGGCGAACGCCGGCTTCAGCTTGGCCAGGCTCTCCAGCGTGGTGTCGGGGCGCATGTGCTCGTCGTGGTCGAGGATGACCAGACCGTTCTGGTCACGCACCGGCACGACGGACTTGGCGAAATAGCCGCCCGACCAGGCCGCCGCGGCCCGCTGCTGGCTGCGCAGCGCGTAGGCGTCGACGTCCTCGCGGGAGAAGCCCTCGATGGTGGCGATCAGGTCGGCGCCGATGCCCTGCGGGACGAAGCCGACGCGGAAGTTGGTCTCCGGGTCGCCGGCCCAGGCGCCGCCGTCCGAACCCATCGGGACGCGGCTCATGGACTCCACGCCGCCGGCGAGCACCAGGTCGTCCCAGCCGGAGCGCACCTTCTGCGCGGCGATGTTCACGGCCTCCAGGCCGGACGCGCAGAACCGGTTCAGCTGCACACCGCCGGTGGTCTCCGGCAGGCCCGCGACCAGGGTCGCGGTGCGGGCGATGTCGCCGCCCTGGTCGCCGACGGGCGAGACACAGCCCAGCACCAGGTCGCTGATCAGGTTCTCGTCAAGGTCGGGGTAGCGGCGACGCAGTTCGTCGATCAGGCCGACGACCAGGTTGACCGGCTTGACCTCGGTCAGCGAGCCGCCCTTGTTCTTACCGCGAGGCGTGCGAATGGCCTCGTAAATGAAGGCTTCTTCAGACATGAAGATATTTCCTGTTCAGATGGGGTTATGGGACGCGCGTCCACCTGGACGGTCGCCCTCTGTCCGGCAGCGTAGCAGCCTCCCCCAACCGCTTGGTTGGCCCGGGGCGCGGTTGGGGCCCGGAACCGGTATCGCCGGATCAGGCGGGCAGCCGGCCCTCGCCGACCTGCAGGTCCAGCAGCGCACGACCCGAGACCAGGCCCAGCGACATCGCCAGCGACACGCAGGACGCCCGATTACTGGCACCGAGTTTGACCATCGCGTTCTCGACATGATGGCCCGCGGTGCGGGCGCTGATGAAGAGCCTCGCCGCGATCTGGTTATTCGTCAGGCCGAACGCGGCGAGGGTGAGCACGTCAAGCTCACGCGCGGTGATGCCGTGGGGCAGGTCGGCCGTACTCACCAGCATCACCCCGCTGAGGCTGTCGCCGCGGAAGCGCGAGGCGGTGGAGATGTGGCGCACGTACAGCCACGCGGACCCGTCGTGCCAGCGGGTCGCCTCCGGGCGCAGGGGCGCGCCCAGTCCGAGCACCGCCCGCGCCATGTCGGCGACGAGCGCCTCGTCACACGGGGCGGCGAAGTCGCCCAGCCGCAGCAGGTGCGTCCGTCCGGCGTGATCGACCGCCCACGCCTGGGCGTCGGGTGCGACGAGTTCGGCCACCATCCGCGGGCGCACCGAGAAGTCCAGGTGTTCGGCCATCTGCCGGCGCAGCGTGTTGATCTCGACGACGTCGTCGTCGCTGGGATAGCGCGGGTTGTCGCAGTTGACGTGAATGGTGCCCGCGTAGGTGCCGTCGGCGGTGACCAGTCGCGCCGACAGCCCCTCGTCGAACCCCGCAGGGGTGAACACGTCGGTGACCGAGTAGGTGTCGCGGTAGTTGGGAAAGTCACGCCAGCGCAGGGCTCCGAGGTCGCGACGGCGCATCGAGTCGAACAGCGGATCGTGGTCGATGAACCACGTGTTCAGGTGGGTCATCACCTGGTCGGGGTAGCCGTGGTTGGCCAGCGTCACATGACTGCGGGTGATCGGGTCCCACAGCGAGATCGCCGACGCCGACGACACCGCCTTGGCGGCGAGCGCCTCGAGCATCTCGTGCGCGCGCGTCTCAAGGCTCGCGGTACTTCCCAGCACCTGTGCGTACGTGCCCGTCATCTTCCGATGTCCTCGGATTCGGATTCACTGTCGGGCCCCATCATCAACAGAGCGTGTTTCCAACATGTTTCACGCACGAGGCGCTCCGGCTAACAGCGCCGCGGGAATTAGGAGATTTTCCCCATAGCCCGGCCCGGGAGCGCCTTCCTACTCTGACCACACCAACGGGCACAGCGCGGTGCCTGCGCTGATGGCACGACAGCAAAGGCAACCACCATGTTCGGGTCTACGAGACATTCCCGCGGCCGGCTCACCGCAGCGACGGCCGCCCTCCTCACCGCCTCCCTGATGATCGCCGGCTGCGGCAGCCGGGCGGGTGAGGCCGGTCCCGGCGCGGCCGCCGAGGGCTGCGTCGACACCTCCGGCGACACCGTCAAAGTCGGGGCGATCAACTCGCTGTCCGGCGGCCTGGCGGTCAGCGAGTCGGTGATCCGCGACGCGATCACGCTGGCGGTCGAGCAGATCAACGAGTCCGGAGGCGTGCTGGGCAAGCAGCTCGAGCTCATCGGCGAGGACGGTGCCTCAGAGCCGACCGTCTTCGCGGAGAAGGCGCAGAAGCTGATCCACTCCGATTGCGTCGCAGTGGTGTTCGGCGGCTACACCTCGGCAAGCCGCAAGGCGATGCTGCCGGTGTTCGAGGACGCGAACGCGCTGCTGTACTACGGCCAGCAGTACGAGGGCCTGGAGGACTCGCCGAACATCTTCTACACCGGGGCCACCACCAACCAGCAGATCATCCCGGCGCTGGACTACCTCAAGGAACAGGGCGTCAAGTCCCTGTACCTGGTCGGCAGCGACTACGTGTTCCCACGCACCTCCAACGCGATCGTCAAGGCCTACGCCGCGGCCAACGGCATCGAGATCAAGGGCGAGGACTACACCCCGCTCGGCAGCACCGACTTCTCCACGATCATGAACAAGATCCGCTCCGCGGACGCCGACGCGATCTTCAACGTCGTGGTGGGCGACTCGCTGGTGGCGTTCTTCCGCGAGTACCGCAACTCCGGGCTGACCCCGGACAAGATGCCGGTGATGTCGATGTGCGTCGGCGACGAGGAGGTGCGCAGCATCGGCGCCCCGATCCTCGTCGGGCAGCTGTCGTCGTGGAACTACTACCAGACGCTGGACACCCCGGAGAACAAGGAGTTCGTCGCCGCCTTCAAGGAGCGGTTCGGCGCCGACCGAGTGACCTCGGATCCGATGGAGTCGGCCTACGCCGCGGTGCTGCTGTGGAAAGCCACGGTGGAGAAGGCGAATTCGTTCGCCGTGCCGGACATCCAGGAGGCGGCCGACGGTTTGACCGTCGACGCGCCGGAGGGCAGGGTCACCATCGACGGCGAGAACCATCACGTCACCAAGACCGCACGCATCGGCCGGGTCGGTGAGGACGGCCTGATCCACCAGATCTGGGCGTCGCCGCAGCCGATCGAACCCGATCCGTACCTGCGGGGCTATCCGTGGGCAGAGGGAATCACGGGCTGATATGCATCTGACTCCCAAGGACGAGGACCGACTGCTGTTGTTCCTGGCCGCCGAGCTCGCGCGCAAGCGGCGCGCGGCCGGCCTGGCCCTGAGCTACGCCGAGGCCCGGGCGCTCATCGCCGACGAGGTGTGTGAGGCCGCCCGCGCCGGCGCCACGGTCGCCGAGGCCGCCGCGCACGGGGCGTCGATCCTGACCGACGACGACGTGATGCCCGGGGTGGCCGCGCTTCTCGGCTCGATTCAGGTCGAGGCGTTCTTCGACGACGGGCAGAAGCTGGTGACCGTGCACGACGCCATCCGCCCCGGCACCACGACGACCGAGCCGGACGTCGTGCCAGGCGAAATCCTGCCCGCCGACGGCGAACTCGAGCTCAATGCCGGCCGCGCGTCCGTCACGCTGACGGTGGAGAACACCGGGGATCGGCCGATCCAGGTGGGTTCGCACTTCCACTTCTTCGAGGTGAACCGGGCGCTGCGGTTCGACCGTGCGGCGAGTTTCGGTATGCGCCTGGACATCCCGTCCGGAACGGCGGTCCGATTCGAACCCGGCGAGACACAGGAGGTCGCCTTGACCCGCTACGGCGGCGAACAGATCGTCGTCGGCCAGAACGACGTCACCAACGGTGCGACATCCGGTGCGGTCACCGGCGGACAACTGGACCGGATCCGCGCGCTCGGATTCCTCGACGCCGCGAAGGAGGCGTGAATGGCACACCGCATCTCCCGCCGGCACTACGCCGAACTGTACGGACCCACCACCGGTGACCGGGTCCGGCTGGCCGACACCGAACTGCTGGCCAAGGTCGAGCACGACGCGACCGTGTACGGCGACGAGTCGGTGTTCGGCGGCGGCAAGACCATGCGCGAGGGAATGGCCGTGCACGGCGACATCACCAACGGTGAGGGCGCACTGGATTTCGTCATCACCAACGTGCTGATCATCGACGCGGTCCTCGGAATCCGTAAGGCGGACATCGGTATTCGCGACGGCCGCATCGCAGGCATCGGCAAGTCGGGCAACCCCCGGACGATGGACGGCGTCGACCCCGGCATGATCATCGGCGCGGGCACCGACATCCGCTCGGGCGAGGGCATGATCGCGACCGCGGGCGCCATCGACGTGCACGTGCACTTCGACAGCGCGGGACTGGTCGAGGAGGCGATCTCCAGCGGCGTCACCACGATGATCGGCGGCGGGCTCGGCCCGGTCACCGTCGGCATCACCTCCTCGGGGCCGAACAACCTGGCGCGGATGCTGCGGGCCGCCGAGGCGTTCCCGATGAACTTCGGGTTCATCGGGAACGGCAGCGCGTCGAGCACCACACCGCTGATCGAGCAGGGCCTGGCCGGTGCGATCGGCTTCAAGATCCACGAGGACTGGGGGGCCACCCCGGCGGCGATCCGCGCCTCTCTTGACGCCGGTGACGAACTGGACCTGCAGGTGCAGATCCACACCGACACCCTCAACGAGTCGGGGTTCTTCGAGGACACGATGGCCGCGATCGGCGGCCGGCCGATCCACACCTACCACGCCGAGGGCGCCGGTGGCGGCCACGCACCCGACATCATGCGTGTCGTCGGCGAGCCGTACTGCCTGCCGTCGTCGACCAACCCGACGAACCCGTACACGCTCAACACCTTCGACGAGCACCTCGACATGGTGATGGTGTGCCACCACCTCAACCCGCGCATCCCCGAGGACGTGGCGTTCGCCGAATCACGAATCCGCCGCGAGACCATCGCCGCCGAGGACGTTCTGCACGACCTGGGCGCGATCTCGGCGATGGGCTCCGACTCGCAGGGCATGGGCCGCATCGGTGAGACGATCGCGCGGACATGGCAACTGGCGTCGCACATGCGCGCCACCCGCGGCGCGCTACCGGCCGACGAGGGCACCGGCGCGGACAACGCCCGGATCCTGCGCTACATCGCCAAGTTGACCATCAACCCGGCCAGGCTGTTCGGCATCGACCACGAGGTCGGCTCGCTGGAGCCGGGCAAGCTGGCCGACATCGTGCTGTGGGAACCGAAGTTCTTCGGCATCCGGCCCGAGGTGGTGTTCAAGGGCGGGTTCCCGGCATGGTCGGTGATGGGTGAGGCCAACGCGTCGCTGATGACCTGCGAGCCGCTGCGCTACCGCCCGCAGTGGGCGGCATACGGCCGCACCCCGTCGGACGTCTCGGTGAACTTCGTGGCGGCCGCGGCCGTGGAGGCGGGCCTGGGCGACCGGTTGGGGCTGCAGACACCGCTGGTGGCGTGCCGCGGCGCCCGGGCGCTGTCCAAGGCCGATCTGCTGCACAACGACTACCTGCCCGAGATCACGATCGACCCGGACACCTACCGCGTCACGGTCGACGGGCAACCGTGTGTCAGCACACCGATGAGCCGGGTGCCGCTCGGGCGCCGTTACACGCTGAAGTAGCGAGGAGAACATGGTCGAC
The DNA here is from genome assembly GCF_001583415.1 of Mycolicibacterium phlei. The sequence continues at coordinate 745,700 of NZ_CP014475.1, read as the reverse complement.
GTCGTCAGGATCGGGATCGGCGGGCCCGTCGGGTCCGGCAAGACACGCCTGGTGGAGACGCTGGTGCCCAGGCTCGGTGATGCCGGCCTGAGCGTCGCGGTGATCACCAACGACCTGGTCACCGACGAGGATGCGCAGCGGGTACGGCGCAGCGGCGTCATCGACCCCGACCGGGTGGTGGCGGTTGAGACCGGTGCGTGTCCGCACACCGCGATCCGGGAGGATCCGTCGGCGAATCTGGCTGCCGCTCAGCGGCTCTGCCGGGATTTCCCCGATCTGGACGTGATCCTGATCGAGTCGGGCGGCGACAACCTGGCCGCGACGTTCACCTCCGACCTCGTCGACTACTGGGTGTTCGTCATCGACACCGCGGCCGGCGACGACATCCCGCGCAAGAACGGCATCGGGTTGCTGCAGGCGGACCTGTTGGTGGTCAACAAGATCGACCTCGCGCCGCTGGTCGGCGCCGACCTCGAGTCGATGCGCCGCGACTGCGCCGTGGCCCGCCCGGTCAAACCGACCGTGTTCACCGACCTGCGCTCGGGAGTCGGCCTCGACGAGCTCACCGCGCGTCTTCTGGACGGCGCGATGCTGGCGGTCCCGTGACCGCCCCGGCGATCCGCGCCGGGGAACTGAGCGTCGACGCCGTTGCCGACGCGTCGGGCCGAACCCGCGTGGCAGCGCTGCGCCAGCGCTACCCGCAACGCGTCACCACCGCGCTGCACTGCGACCCCGACTACCCGGGGGCCGCGACGCTGTGCGTGCAGAGCCCCAGTGGCGGAACGTTTCCCGACGACGACCTGCACACCGAGGTGCGCTGCCAGCCCGGCAGCCACCTGCACCTGACCACCCAGGCGGCCACCCAGGTGTTCGCCGGCGACGGGCCCGGCGCCCACCACCAGTTGGCGTTCACGGTCGCTGCCGGTGCGGTGCTGGAGTACTACCCGCAGACCGTGATCCCGCACAGCGGGGCCACGTTCACCCAGCGGCTGGCGATCGATGTCGAACCCGGTGGGGCATACCTCGGCTGGGAAGCGGTGGCGGCGGGCCGGATCGCACACGGTGAGCGGTTCGGATACGCCTGCTATGACAGCGCGTTCACGGTGCGCACCGGTGGTCGTGTCGTGGCACGTGACCGGCAGCTCATCCGGCCCCGGGAGGCGGGGTTGCCCGCCTCGCTCGTCGACGACTATCTGGCGACGTTCGTCGCGGTCACGCCCGGACGGCCGGCCGACACGCTGCTGGAGCGGCTGCGGGCAGTGCTCGACGGCGTGGCCGGTTGCCGTGCGGGTGCGGGCCTGTTGCCGGACGCGACGGGGGTGTTCGTGCGGGTGTCGGCGCGGCAGGCGCCCGCGCTGCACCGCACCCGCGTGCAACTCGTCGACGCCGCACGCGATCTCGTACTGGTCAAGGAGGTGCAGGTCTGATGCTGGTGGAGGCCGTCATCGGCGACATCGATGAGGACCGGTTCGCCGGCCGGAGCCGTCACTACGTCGACATCGGGTGGGGTGACGCCGGAAAACACCGGCAGGTCGTCGTCACCGACTCGGGCCTGCGGGTGCGAATCATGCTGCCGCGCGGCACGTTTCTACACGATGGCGCGGTGCTGGCCGACGACGGCGAGCAGGTCGTCGTGGTGCGCAGACCCCCCGAGGACGCGCTGACGGTGCGATTCGACGAGAACTGCGGCCCCGACGGTGCCCGCCGGATGCTGCTGCTGGGCTATCTGCTGGGCAACCAGCACGCCCCGATCGACGTCGACGGCCACCGGGTCGCCGCGCCGCTGTTCACCAGCGCGCAGGCGGCCAGACAACTGCTGGCCGAACTCCAGATCGACGGCGACGTCCGGCCGGTCGCCATGGCCCGGCACGGCTGGGCCCGAACCTCCGCGGATGCTCATGCCGGCCACCACCACTGACGGCGCTGTGGCGCTTGCCCTCTGGTTGCAGGTGCACGACAGCGCGTTTCCCGCCGGACGGATGGTGCACAGCCACGGGATCGAGGAGTGGTTGTCCGCGCATCCCGGCGCCGGTGCCGACGAGATCACCACCGTGATCGTGGAGTATCTCGCGCATTCCTTCGCCCCGCTGGACGCCACCATCACGGCGGCGGCATGGCGCGCCGCCCCGGATCACGACGCCCTGTGCGCGCTCGACGAGCTGACGTCGACCTACAAGCTGTTCGACAACGCCAGGATCGCCTCGGAGTCCTCGGGCCGGCAGCTCGCGACGGCGGCCAGGAACTGCGGGTTGGCCAAGGACGTCGGTTATCTGGATGGCTATCTGAACGGCTATCTGGACGCGGTGATCGCCGGCACCACCGCCGGACACTGCGCCGTCGTCGACGGGGCGCTGCAGGCCGCCCTCGGGGTTCCGCTGCGCATCGCGGTGCTCGGCTCGATCCGGTCGATGATGGCGTCGATGCTCAGCGCCGCGGTGCGGCTCGGCAGACTCGGCCCGCTGCACAGCCAGCGGATCCAGGCCGCGACGGCGGCCGACATCGTCGCGCTGGCCGACGACGCGTGCCTGCGCAGCCTGGAGGACCTCTACAGCACCGCGCCCGCGCTGGAGATCAGCGGGATGCGACACGAGTCCCGGTCCGCTCGGCTGTTCACCACCTGACCTGCGGCTGTGCTTCCGGCCACTAGGCTGCCAGGCGTGACGGTGCAACGTCTGCGGCCCTACGCGGTGACCATCTTCGCCGAGATGTCGGCGCTGGCCACCCGGCTCGGCGCGGTCAACCTGGGGCAGGGTTTCCCGGACGAGGACGGGCCCCCGGCGATGCTCAAGGCCGCCGAGAACGCCATCGCCGAGGGCGTCAACCAGTACCCGCCGGGGCTGGGGGTCGCGTCGCTGCGTGAGGCCGTCGCCGCCCAGCGCCGACGCCGCTACGGCACCGAGTACGACCCCGACACCGAGGTGCTGGTCACCGTCGGCGCCACCGAGGCGATCGCCGCCGCGGTGCTGGGCCTCGTCGAACCCAGCTCCGAGGTGCTGCTCATCGAGCCGTTCTACGACTCCTACTCCCCCGTCATCGCGATGGCCGGCTGCCTGCGCCGCGCGGTGCCGCTGCGCCAGGTCGGCCGGGAGTTCGCGATCGACCTGGCGGGGCTGCGCGCCGCGGTCACGCCGGCGACGCGGGCGCTGATCGTCAACACTCCGCACAACCCCACCGGGATGATCGCCTCCGACGAGGAGCTGCGCGGTATCGCCGAGCTCGCGGTGGCCCACGACCTGCTGGTCATCACCGACGAGGTCTACGAACATCTGGTGTTCGACGGCCGCGTGCACCGTCCGCTGGCCGACTATCCCGGGATGCGCGAGCGCACCGTGACCATCAGCAGTGCGGGCAAGATGTTCAACGCCACCGGCTGGAAGATCGGGTGGGCGTGCGGTCCCGCCGATCTGATCGCCGGGGTGCGCGCGGCCAAACAGTATCTGTCCTATGTCGGCGGGGCACCGTTCCAGCCCGCCGTCGCGCAGGCGCTCAACACCGAGGACGCCTGGGTCGACGAGCTGTGCGCGACGTTCCAGGCCCGCCGCGACCGGCTGGCCTCGGCGCTGGCCGACATCGGCTTCGACGTCTTCGACAGCCACGGCACCTACTTCCTCACCGTCGACCCACGCCCGCTCGGCTACGACGACAGCACCGCGTTCTGCGCCGAACTGCCGCACCGCACCGGGGTGGCCGCCATCCCGATGTCGGCGTTCTGCGATCCCGACGCCCCGCACGCCGACCAGTGGAAACACTTGGTACGCTTCGCATTCTGCAAACGCGACGAGACCCTCGACGAGGCCATCCGGCGTCTGTCAGCCCTGCGCCGATGACCCCGATCTGTGACGATGGTCGGGTGGCTGCTGACGAACCGGACTTCACCTGGCTGCCCGATCTGGCGCTGCGCTCCCTCGGCGGCGCGGTGATCTGGGCGAACGACGAGACGTTCGCCGAAAAGGAGAATCTGATCACCCCCGGACCGGCCGCCTACCGGCCGGCGACGTTCGGCCACAAGGGTCAGGTCTACGACGGCTGGGAGACCCGGCGGCGCCGCGAACCCGGGTGCGATCAGGCGATCGTGCGGCTCGGCGTGCCCGGGGTGATCCGCGGCGTGGTGGTTGACACCGCCTGGTTCAAGGGCAACTACCCGCCGGAGGTGTCGGTGGAGGCGCTCGAGGTCGACGGCTACCCGACCGCGCAGCAGCTCGCCGCGCACCCGGGCTGGACGACGATCGTCGAACGCGCCAAGGCCTACGGCGACACCCGCAACCTGTTCGAGGTGAGCTCCGAAAACCGGTGGACGCACGTGCGATTGACCATGTACCCGGACGGCGGGGTGGCGCGGTTACGGGTGCACGGCGAGGGCAGGCCCGACCTGAGGTACCTGTCGGCGATGCCGCTCGACCTCGCCGCGCTGGAGAACGGCGGGCTGGTGCTGGACTGCTCCAACCGCTTCTACAGCGCACCGCAGAACATCATCTTCCCGGGTCTGGCTCAGGTGATGGGTGACGGCTGGGAGACGGCCCGGCGCCGCGACGACGGCAACGACTGGGTGCTGCTGCGGCTGGCCGGTGCCGGCCGAATCCGGTTGGCGGAACTGGACACGTCGTACTTCATCGGCAACAGTCCGGGCGCGGCGTCGCTCACCGGGCTGTGCCCCGACGGCCGGGAGGTGACCCTGCTGCCCCGCACCGACCTGCTGCCCGACACCCGCCACCGGTTCCCGGTGGACGCCCCCGACGTCGTCGACCGGGTGCGCCTGGACATCTATCCCGACGGCGGCCTGGCCCGGCTGCGGCTCTTCGGGGAGCTGGCATGAGCGGCTACCCGCGCGACATGGTCGGTTACGGCCGCACCCCGCCCGACCCTAAGTGGCCCGGCGGCGCGGCGATCGCGGTGCAGTTCGTCCTCAATTACGAAGAGGGCGCCGAGAACTGCGTGCTCGACGGGGATCCGGCCTCGGAGACGTTCCTGTCCGAGATGACCCCGGCCGAGGCGTTCCCGAACCGGCACATGAGCATGGAGTCGCTCTACGAGTACGGTTCGCGCGCCGGCCTGTGGCGGGTGCTGCGGATCTTCGAGCGACGCAGGATCCCGCTGACCATCTTCGCCGTCGCCCGTGCGATGCAACGCAATCCGGAAGCCGTCGCGGCGTTCGTCGAGCTGGGCCACGAGATCGCCTGCCACGGCCTGCGGTGGAAGTCCTATCAGCTGGTCGACCGCGACACCGAGCGTGCGCACATGGCCGAGGCGGTGCGGATTCTCACCGAACTGACAGGTGCCCCGCCGCTGGGCTGGTACACCGGCCGCGACTCGCCCAACACCCGCGAACTGGTGGTGGAGCACGGCGGTTTCGTCTACGACGCCGACTCCTACGCCGACGACCTGCCGTACTGGGTGAACGTGCACGGCACGAACCATCTGGTGGTGCCGTACACCCTGGACACCAACGACATGCGTTACTCCTCACCGGCCGGCTTCGCCAACGGCGACGAGTGGTTCGCGCACCTGCGCGACGCCTTCGACGTGTTGTACCGCGAAGGGCTGGAAGGACATCCGAAGATGTTGTCGGTCGGACTGCACTGCCGGCTGGCGGGCCGGCCTGCGCGCAGCGCGGCGCTGGAGCGCTTCGTCGACCATGTGCTGTCGCACGAGGGGGTGTGGATCGCCCGGCGCATCGAGATCGCGCAGCACTGGCGCGCGGTTCACCCGCCGGTCGTGTAGTCCTTCGGCGGTGGCGCGGCGAACTCCAGCCGCTTGGACGTGCCCAGCCCCATCGTGATCAGCGACTGCACGGTCAGGGTGGCGGCGGTGACGCCGTCGACCACCGGCACCCCGAGCTCGGCCGAGATCGGCGCGCACATCGACGCCATTCCCGCGCAGCCCAGCACCACCACGTCGGAGCCGTCTTCCTCGATCGCGTCCCGGCACGCCTCGGTGATCACCTTGCGGGCGTCGGGATCGGTCTCCAGGTTCAGCACCGGGATGTCGCAGGCGTGCACACCGCGGCAGAACCGTTGCATCCCATAGTGGTTCGCCAGATCCCAGGCTCGGCCCATGGTGCGCGCCAGCGTGGTGACGACGCTGAAGCCGCGGCCCAGGTGGCTGGCGGTGTGCATGGCGGCCTCGGCGATCCCGAGGACCGGCCCGGCGGCCAGTTCCCGTGCCGCGTCCAGCCCCGGATCCCCGAAGCACGCGATGACATAACCGTCGACGCCCTCGGCCTCCCCGCGTGCGATCGCACGCAGCAACCCGGGCACCGCCATCGCCTCGTCGTAGTGGCTCTCGATCGAGGCCGGCCCGATCTCGGAGGTGACGCCGGTGACGGTGGTGCCCGGGGCGATGACGGCCCGAGCGCACTGCTCGATGGTGGCCGTCATCGCCTCGGTGGTGTTGGGGTTGATGACCCAGATGGTCCTCACGGCAGTGCGGGCACCGCGTACCGGCAGCGGGTGGCCAGCAGCCAGTAGACGCCCAGCCCGAGTCCGCAGCCGATGAACCAGCTGTACTGCGCGGCGGCCGCCATGCCGGGCACCGTGCCGCCGAGCAGCACCGGCACCACCGCCACCACCGCGCCGACCACGGTCGCGATCACCGCCGCCGGGTTGTATCCCTTGGTGTAGTAGTAGGTTCCGCTCTCGTCGAGGGTGAACATGTCGTCGACGACCACCTTCTGCTTGTGCACCAGGTAGTAGTGGGCGATGAGCACACCGAACAGCGGGCCGATGAACGCGCCGAGGGTCTCCAGCGTGTAGTGGATGACCTCCGGGTTGTTGTAGAGGTTCCACGGGGTGATCAGCACCGAGCCCACCGCGGCGATCATGCCGCCCGCCCGCCAGCTGATGCGCTGCGGTGCGACGTTGGAGAAGTCGAACGCCGGGCTGATGAAGTTCGCGACGATGTTGATGCCGATGGTGGCGATGGTGAACGTCAACGCGCCCAACACGATCGCGAACGTGCTGTCGATGCGGGCGACGGTCTCCACCGGGTCGGTGATCAGCTCGCCGAACACCGGGACGGTCAGCGACGCGGTCACCACCACCAGGATCGAGAACAGCAGGAAGTTGACCGGCAGGCCGAGGAAGTTACCGCGCTTGACCGCCGCGAACGACTTGCCGTAGCGGGAGAAATCACCGAAGTTGAGCATCGGGCCGGAGAAGTACGACACCACCAGCGCGATGGCGCCGAGCATCACCGGGACGGACGCGAAGCCGGTGTAGGTGACCTCGCCGAGGTTCAGGTCGATCGCCCCCCAGCCGGCCTTGTGGATGAGGTACCCGCACAGCAGGAACATCACGACATACACGGCGGGACCGCAGAAGTCGATGAACCTGCGGATGGACTCCATACCACGCCAGAACACGCACGCCTGCAGGATCCACAGCAGGATGAAGCTGCCCCAGCCCAGCAGCGACAGCCCGGCGAAGCCGTACTGTTCGACCTGCGCGAAGGGCATCAACCCGGGAAACAGCTTGAGCAGCACCACATCCAGCGCCGCCGAGGCCAGATAGGTCTGGATGCCGTACCAGGCCACCGCGATCAGGCCGCGGATGATCGCCGGGATGTTCGCGCCCAGCACCCCGAACACGGTGCGGCAGATCACCGGGTAGGGCACCCCGGTGGCCTGGCTCGGCTTGGCCACCAGGTTGCAGAAGATGTTGACGATGACGATGCCGATCAGCAGCGCCACCAGCACCTGCCAGCTGGCCAGCCCGAGGGCGAACAGGCTGCCGGCAGTGACGTACCCGCCGACGCTGTGCACGTCGGACATCCAGAAGGCGAAGATGTTGTACGACGACCAGGTCTGCTTGCGCAGCGGCGCCAGGTCCTCGTTGGTCAGTCGCGGGTCATAGCCCGGTTTGATGTTGCCGCTTCCGACGGGATGTCCGGCGGCTTCGACGAGATCGCCCGCGCCGACCACCGCGCCGGGCGGCAGGTCGGCCCTACCAGTGGTTGTGATGTCGGTCATTCCGCGGACGCTAACCGCGCGGTGTTGCACCGCCGTTTCGGGCGAACTACCCGGTTATTGCGCAGAAGATATATTCGGCAACACGAACAGCCCGGTGTCGGTGGGCACCTTGCCGATCACGGTGTTGAGCCGCTGCGCGTGCGATTCGGCCAGGCTGAGCAGCCGGTCGGCGTCACCGGCGAGGAACGCCTCGACCATCTGAGCGTGGTCGGCGTGCAGCCCGGCTCGGTCGGCGTACGGCACATGGACCATCGACTGGACGGGTTCGGTTACGTTCCAGGCGGATTCGAGCATGCGCAGCAGTCGGTGCATGCGCGACGGCCGGGCCAGCGCGAGGTGGAACTCGCGGCTGTGGCGCTGGTAGGCGGCCGGGTCGTCGTCATCGACGGCGCGCTGCAGCGCCTCGTTGGCGGCGACGACGGCGGCGCGGTCCTCGTCGGTGGCGTTGACCACGGCCGCGGCCAGCGCCGCCGCCTCGAGGGTCTCGCGCACGATGTACATCTCGCGCAGTTCCTGCGGGGTCAGCTGGGCGACCGCGTACCCGAAGTTGCTGCGGTGGGTGACCAGGCCCTCGCCGATGAGCGTCTTGAGGGCCTCGCGCACCGGGATCTGGCTGACCCCGAACAGCTCGGCCACCTCCGCGAGCGGGATCGGGGTGCCGGGCAGCACGGAGCCGTCGAGGATCACCCGGCGCAGTTCATCGAGGATGGCCTGCTGCGGACGGCCGGGCGCGTCGACCACGAGACACGCGAGCAGAGCCGAACGACGACGGGGCCGCATGGGGCCACGGTAGGCAGCTCATGTTGCGTCGATGTTGCGGGCGACCTCCCACAGTGCTTCCAGATCACCGGATTCAGTGCGCAGCGGGTTGAGGATGACGTCGGTGGCCCCGGCGTCGAGGTACTCCTGCATCCGCTCGGCCACGGCGTCGGGTTTGCCGAGTGCGGCCAGCTCGACCGCCGAGTCGAGGCCCTCCCGGGCGATCACCTTCTGGTACGACGGGATCGCTTGGTAGAAGGCCAGTTTCTCGGCGGCGATGGCCCGGGCCTCGTCGAGGTCGTCGTGCACCAGCGCGGGCGCGGCGGCGATGATGCGCGGGGCGGGGCGGCCGGCCTTCTCGGCGGCCTCGGTGATGGTGGGGATGATGAACTCCCGCAGGGTGCGCGGGCCCGCGAGGTAGGGCATGGTGCCGTCGGCGAGCTCCCCGGTGACCCGCAGCGCCTTGGGCCCCATGGCCGCGACGTACACCGGCACCGGGGTGCCGCCGGCCATCGTGACCGGCCAGTTGGAGACGGCGCTGATCTCCTCGCCGTGGAAGTCGACCTCACCGGTCTCGAAGATGGTGCGCAGGATGGTCAGGTGTTCCCGCAGCCGCTGCACGGTGTTCGGCCAGGCGTAGCCGAACGCCTCGGTCTCCACGGCGTGCGCGCCCAGCCCGAGGCCCAGGCTGAAGTGGCCGTGCGCGGCGGCCTGCGTGGTCTGTGCCTGTGCGGCGATGATCAGCGGATGGCGGGGATTGATCGGCACGACCGAGGTGCCGACCCCGAGACCGGGTACCGCGTTGCCGATCAGGCCGGCGAGGCCGATCGCATCGGGCACCAACTGCTGGGCGAGCCAGATCTGGCGGACCCCCGCGTCGTAGGCGGCGCGCGCGGAGGCGATCACGTCGTCGACGACGTTGGCGGCGTTGGGACGGGGAAACACGTAGACACCGGTGGGCATACCGCGTCCAACGGCGGCCCGTGCGAGGTCTATTCCTTTTCGCTCACGCTGATCTGCTGTGCGCCATCACCCGGTGGCGCAGGTGCTCCGTCGCGACGTCGAGCACCATCTTCTTGGCGCGGCGCAGCAGAAACGACGGAACGGGGGCGGCCAGGTCGATGATGATGTCGAACCGCACCCGGGTGCGGTCCTCGCCGATCGGGGTGAGGTTGTACTCCCCGTGCTGACCGCGCTGCTGCAGCGTCGCCTTGGCGTCCCACACCACCCAGTCGTCGCCCCAGTGGTATTCGAGCAGTTCCCGGTCGGTGACGCCCATGATCTTGAAGGTGGCCTTGACGTGGTGGGGGCGGCCGTCGGGGTGCCGGTCGAGCACCTCGGCGGACTTGTGCACCGGCGACCACGTCGGCGCCGCCTCGATGTCGGCGAGCGCTTCGAGAATCGCGTCCTTGGGCGCGTCGAAGATCACTTCCCGTGAGGCACGGACCGCCATGTGGCAAATCGTAACCAAGTCGCCACGGTGTTGCAGAGTACTTTCCAGCTAAATTTTCGTCACCAATCAATCTCGGTGATCGGCGTGGTCTGCTGCGGTGGCGAAGCGATCGGGCCCGCCGGGGTGCGGGAGAACCGGGGCGCGGGTGCGGCCTGTTCAACACCGTTGGCCTGCACCAGCGTGGACCGCGCCCGCAGGTGCTCGCTCTCCGCGGCCTCCGACCACGTCAGCACCGGGGTGACACACGCGTCGGTGCCCGCGAAGATCGCTGTCCACTCGTCGCGGGTTTTGCTCGCGAACCGTTCGGCGAACAGCTCCCGCATCCGCGGATACCCGGACTTGTCCAGCTGCGGCCCGACCTCGTCGGGGTCCAGACCGAGTCCCTCGAGCAGCTTGGCGAAGAACTGCGGTTCGATCGCGCCGACGGCCATGTACTTGCCGTCGGCGGTCTCGTAGGTGCGGTAGAACGGCGCGCCGCCGTCAGACCTCCATCGCGCCGAACACCGCCGCGGCGATGCAGCGCGCGGTGACGGTGATGCGCATCCGGTCGTCGGTGCCGGGCGCCGGCGGGTCGTCGCCGGCCAGGTGCGCCTCGATGGCGTCGGCGAAGTCGGCCTCGACCTGGCGCAGATGCCGCGCCACCCGGCCGGGTTCGAGTTCCTGGGCGCGCAGCGCCGCGGTCTGCGCGACGGCCCAGTCGTCGTACGGGCGGGCCATGATCGCCGCGTGCACCGCCTCGATGATCGGCTCGTCGCGGTCGCGCTGCGCCAGCGCGGCCCGGAACCAGTCCAGGCCCGCGTAGTCGGCGAACAGCAGGTCATGCTTGGACGCGAAGTGCCGGTAGAAGGTCCGCAGCGACACCCCGGCGTCGGCGGCGATCTGCTCGGCCGACGTCGCCTCGACCCCCTGGGCCAGAAAGCGCACCACCGCGGCCCGCCGCAGCGCCTCGCGCGTGCGTTCGCTGCGCGCCGTCTGGGCAGGTCGTGGCATGTGCAGGAACATACCGGAGCCGCCCCGACCCATCGCGTTCCGCCGAGATGAGTTTCGTCAAAATTGACAAAACTTCGCGCCGGTGGTGGCACACTCCCGGCATGGTCTCGCTGATCGCCCACCTCGTGCTGGCGTTCGTCACGCTGGCCGTCATCGTCAAGGCCAACCCCGCCGTCTTCGCGCGCTACCGGTCCGGGCCGCCGGTCACCGGCCTCGAGGCGTTCTACCTCGTCGCCGGGGTGGTCTCGGTGATCCTCGGCTACTACTTCAACAACCAGTTCGTTGCCGAGTACGCACCGCCGGGTGGACTGCACAACTTCATCTGGGGTCCGGGCAGCTGGGCGGAGTTCATCACGCTCGGCTACGACAACCCCGCCGCCAGCTCGGCCAGCCAGGACTACACGATCATGACCATGCTGCTGTTCCCGGCATGGCTGCTGGTCGACGGCCACCGGCGCGGCATCCGACACGCCTGGTTGTATCTCGGGTTCGTGCTGTTCGCGAGCTCGGCGTTCGCGTGGGCGTTCTACCTGGCCACCATCGAGCGCCATCACCACCACCAGCAGCTGTCGTCGGTACCGGCCGAGTCCCCGGCGTGATCCCGGTCCCCGCCGTAGGGTGCGGGGATGATCACTGACGCTCTCCGGCAGCGCCGGCTCGAGGTGATCCGGACCCACATGGACACCGAGGTCACCAAGGAGTTCGACGCCACGCTGGCCACCTTCAAGGACGACTCGGGCGGACGCCCGCACTACGAGATCATGGCCACCGGCCAGGTCTTCGACGGCGACGACGAGGTGATGGAGTACTACCGGACCACCCGCACCGCGTTTCCCGACCAGCGCCACGACAACGTCCGCTACCACGTCGCCGACGACTCGATCGTCGTCGAGTTCGACCTGCTCGGAACGAATCTCGGTGAGTTCTACGGTCTTCCGCCGACGGGCCGGTCGTTCCGGGTCCCGGTCGTGGCGGTGTTCTTCTTCGAGGGTGAGCGCATCGTCAACGAACGGATCTACTTCGACGCGGCCAGCCTGGTCGCCCAGATCGGCCGTCTCGAGCTGCTGACCGGGGCGGCGCCATGAAGGTGCATCACCTCAACTGCGGGTCGATGCGTCCGTGGACCTGCGGCGAACTGGTCTGCCACGTGCTGTTGCTCGAGACCGACAACGGCCTGGTCCTCGTCGACAGCGGCTACGGGCTGGCCGACTGCGCGAACCCGGGCCCGCAGATCGGCCCGACCCGCCACGTGTTCCGCCCGTACCTCGACCCCGAGGAGACCGCGGTGCGGCAGGTGCAGCGGCTCGGGTTCCGCCGCGAGGACGTGCGCCACATCGTGCTCACCCACCTCGACATGGACCACGTCGGCGGAATCTCTGACTTCCCGGACGCCGAGATCCACTGCACGGCAGCCGAAGTCCTCGGTGCGATGCATCCACCCACGCCGGCTGAGCGGTTCCGGTTCCGGCCCGTGCAGTGGGCACACGGCCCCAAGATCGTCGAGCACGACCCCGACGGCGAAGCGTGGCGCGGGTTCGCCGCGGCCAAGGAGCTCACCGAGGTGTCCCCGGGCATCGTGCTGGTCTCGCTGCCCGGCCACACCCGCGGCCACGCGTGCGTCGCCGTCGACACCGGCAGCCGGTGGCTGCTGCACTGCGGGGACGCGTTCTACCGGATCGGCACCATCGACGGTCAGACCCCCGTGCCGAGGGCGCTGGCGGCCTTCGAGAAGGTGGCCGCGTTCGACCGGAAACGGGTGGCCGACAACCACGCCCGGCTGACCGAGCTGTATCGGCGCGGCGATCCCGATCTGTTCCTGTTCAGCGCGCACGATCCCGACCTGCTGGCCCGCGCACGCGAAACGGCCCGCGAATCGGCCTAGGAACCGGCGCGTCTACGCAGCGTGTTCTGCAGCCGCTCGAGGACGTCGAAGTAGCGGGTCGGCGCGAGGCGGGCCAGCGCGTCGAACATGTAGGCGTCGGGGCCGACGAGGATGCGCGACTTGCCGGCCTCCACGCCGCGGTGGATGATCGCGGCCGCCTTGTCCGGCTGCGTCATCGCCATCGCCGCGAACTCCTTGACGACCTGTTCCTTGCTCGGTCCGCCGGGCTCCTCGCGGAACCGGCCGTTGCGCACGATGTTGGTGTTGATGCCGCCCGGGTGCACGGTGACGGCCGAGACGCCGGTGCCGCGCAGCTCCTGCCGCAGCGAGTCGGTGAACCCGCGCACCGCGAACTTCGCCGAGCAGTACGCGCTCTGGCCGGGCATGCCGACCAGCCCGAAGACGCTGGAGGTGTTGACGATCACGCCCTCGTCCTGCTCGACGAGGATCGGCAGGAACGCCCGGGTGCCGTTGACCACGCCGTGGAAGTTGATGTTCCACAACCAGTTGTCGTCATCGGGGTTGGCGTCGAGCACGGTGGAGCCCAGCGCCACGCCGGCGTTGTTGAACACCGCGCCGATCGGCTGCGGCGCCCACTCGCGCACCTCGGCGGCGAACTCCCGCTGCGCGGCCGCATCGCTGACGTCGAGCACCTTCACGAGCGCGGGTCCGCGCAGCGAGGCCTCGGTGTCCTTGAGGCCCTGCTCGTCGATGTCGGCGATGGCCACCGGGCAGCTGTACGAGGAGAGCCGCTGGGCCAGTGCCCGGCCGATGCCCGAGGCGGCGCCGGTGATGACGGCGGTACGTCCGCTGATCGTTCTGCGCTGCTTGCTCATATCGCTCCTGATCGTCGACGACCGCTACGGTACGCTGCAGTACCAGCTTAGGCAAGCGGCGCCCGGACAGATCACTCGGCGGATTCGGTCGACCCGCCGTCGTCGGCCGGACCGGTCTCTGAGGGCTCGCCCTTGCAGAGGCGGTACAGGGCGCGAGTACCGACCCCCGGACAATCGCCCCCAACCATCGAGAATCCACTCGCTTCCCCGCCCGTTTCCCCAGCTCACCGGCCTGCCATGTGCGGGAATGCAAATTCTCGTCGGCTCGCGCGCATCCACCGCGAGTGACTGTGCGGGGGCTGGTGGAAAGGGGGTTTCGGCCTGGGGAAACGGGGGTGGGAGGGGCCTCGGCGACTGGTCGGACGAATTTCTCGTCGGTTGCTCGGGACGGCTTGAGCTGCGAGTTGAGGACTGGGACTTGTGAGTAGCGGGGCGCACGGTGCCTGCCTCACGTACGACGGTCAGCCTGCGGCCTCGTGCGTCTTGTTCTGCAGGTGGGGGTGCCACCGAGGAGTAGGCACCTGCCTCGACACGGTGTGATCACAGCCCGTTGCGATACACGGTGGGTGTGACCCCGACGCGCTGTTTGAAGGTAGTTGCGAAGTGGCTAGGACTCGAGAACCCGGCGGCGATGCTGATCTCAGTCATCGACTGGTCAGTGGTGGTCAAGAGGGTCTTCGACTTCTCGATGCGCAGGTCGAGCACGTACTGGTACGGCGTCGTGCCGAACGTCCGGATGAATGCCCGCCGGAACGCGTCCACCTTCATCTCGGTGAGCTCGGCCATCGTTGGGAGATCGATCTCGTCGTCGAGACCATCGCGAAGGAAGTCGACGAGACGCCCCTGTGCGGCCTGGTCGAGCACGCGGCCAGCACGCCGCGGCGTAGATGACCGCTCCCCGTAGGAGTCGAGGATGTGCAGGCGCAGCGAGTCGGCCAGGGAGTCCCGTAGCAGTTTCCCCACGAGGTCGGTGCGCCCCAAGGTGTCAGCGATCCGCTCCACCATGTGATGCAACAACGGGTCTCGACGGCCGACGACTGGGCGCAGGGGCGCCGATACGGTCAGCGAGGGGGGCAACGTCAACTGAGCGAATTCGCAGACGACATTCCGGGCCGATGCAGCGGACTGCGATCCTGCAGGGATGACCCACACGTTGCTCACTCCGGGGGTTATGTAGCCGCTGGGGCCGCGGTCGAACACGACCTCCTTCAAGCTCGCTTTGCCACGGCGCCACACTCGCACCTCGTGCTTCGGCTCGCAGACCGACCAATCAACGGTCTCAGCGAAAGTCTGGCTGACGAACGCGATACCGATTCCGTGCCCTGCAACGCCGAGATTCAATCTTCTGATGCCGACCATACGTGCCGGTGTTTCGTCCGCCGGGCTCGAGCGATGGCGGCTCATCGCGCCGACTCGTCGGCGCACTCAGCTAACACGCCGGAAAGTGTATCGGCGGGCCGCCGTCGTGACCGCAGATCGGCAGAGAGCGTCGGCTACGCGTCGCCCTCTGGGCAAGGGCCTGTAAGTGCGTGCCGGTCCGCGCGACGTTCAGCTCCCGCTACATGTCGGGTCGTCGCAAAACAGGGTTGAGCCTGTCGCCTTGAGTATCGGCGCGAGAAGCGAGAACTCGGTGATGTTGTCCTCACCCTGCGGCGATCCTCGGAGGATGCCGACTGCGGCGACTTCGTCGTTGCCGAGCTTCACATACGCCGGCGAACCCGAATCCCCCGACGCGGAATACAGCTCGGCTTCCACCGTAAGGTTGTTGAACTCGGTCACCTTGCCGCAGGTTTCGCCGCTGATGAAGCCGAACTTGCACAGTGTCACGTTGTTGTTCACCAGGTACTCGTAGTCGAGCACCTTGGTCACCCGGTACACCCCCGCGATCGCCGCGTTGGCTTCGGCCGCCTCGGTCAGTGTGGGGTCGATCTCAATCACGGCGAAGTCCGACCAGCCGTCCGAGCCTGTCGTGACGACCTTGTCCGGTGTGTCGGCGGTCTGCACGGTGGTGAAACGGCCCAGTTGGACGGGGGTGTCCTCATCGGCCTTACGGGTGAAATGTGGTGGGTCGTCGCCGGGCCGGTCGCAATGGCCTGCGGTGAACGCGATCGGCGTGCCGGAACCGTCACGTCCGAGAAACGCCAGCGTGCACTCGTATTCGTCGTTGTCGGGACCGTCGGCGGCGATCGCCGTGCCGGGAACGTAGTCATCGAAGGACAACCAGTCGTTGTTGGTGCCTGACATCACCCGCGTCATGTTCGGTTGGTCGGCCGGCACAGTGGGGTTCGGCCACAGCACCATCGCCACGACCGTCACGATGAGCACCGCGGCGATGCTTGCCCCGGCGATGAGGAAGCGGCGGAACACTCGCCGGCGCGGCCTCGTCGGTACCGGCGCCGGGTCACGTGACGGGGCAGAGTCATCATGCCTAGTCACGTGAACACCTCGGGGTCACGGTTCATCGACACTCGGCCAGTCACTTCCATCGACACTCGGCCAGTCACTTCCGTCGACACTCGGCCAGTCACCTTCGTCGACTGAACCCGGGTCCTCGACTCCACCTTCATCCGGCTGTTGCTCAGGCACCGGTGGTTGTTCCGGCGCCGGCACATCGATCTGAGAATCACCGCCGGGATCGGTATCAGGTTCAGGCGCGTCGTTAGGATCGTTGCCAGGCCTGCCCGATTCGTCGTCCGGCGCAGGAGCGACACTCTCTGGATCCGCTGCTCCGTGGTTGGGGTTGGTGCACACGGTGCCTTCGCAGACGACATAGCCGGGACTGCCGTCTGGGTTTCGCATCGCGTTCGGGGCGACGTAGCTGCCCACCGGGCACCCGGGATCCTCGTTGCGCGCGCAGTACTCCTGGGTGAGGTTGTTGCTGGTGGACCCGTTGGCTCCCATCGGCCCGCCATCGATCGGATTGCCGTTGGCGTCCCAGAACCCGCCTGGATCCGCGGCGCCGTGGTTGGGGTTGGTACAGATGCTGCCTTCACAGACCACGTAGGTGGGGCTGCCATCCGGGTTCTTGATGGCGTTGGGAGCAACGTAGCTGCCCATCGGGCACCCGGGATCCTCGTTGCGCGCGCAGTACTCCTGGGTGAGGTTGTTGCTAGTGGACCCGTTGGCTCCCATCGGTCCACCGTTGACCGGCGTGCCGCTGGCGTCCCAGTAGCCCCCATTCGACGCGAGGACGACGTGGGTGCCGTGATAGCTGCCCTTCGGACACTTCGGGTCGCGGTTCTGCGCGCAGTACTGTGCATTCGCCGCCGTGCCGGGCTTGGCCGACGTGTGCGAACCGGTGGGCGAATTCGACGGTCCGGAACCGCACGCCGACAGCAGCACCAACGCCGCGAGTCCGCTGAGAACAGTTATGAGTCTGCGCACTACTTCACTTCCCCTTCCATCCCCCAGCACGTGCTGACCTCGATGCACCGAAGCGCCCGCAACCGTGAAGTTGCCGGCGCCGCGGACCCCTCGTCTCTGGCCGGCGCGGCGTGCTACTCGTCGTGGGTCGGCTGGTCGCTGTTGTGCAGATACCACAGGCCGTCGTCGTGCTGGAGGCAGTACCAGTACTGGTAGAGGTTGTCCTCGCCGACGTTATCCAGGTGCATGTCGGGACCGTCGGAGATACAGGCACCCTCGGTAGGCCAACTCCACGGGATTCCCGTCTCGCCGTCGTAGACGATCACGTCGTCTGCCGAGGCCATACCTGCGGTGCCCAACATCAGAGCAGCGGCTGCTGCCGCCCCCGCGATCAGTGATCTCATCGTCCTTGTCCTTCCAGCAGCCGACACCGCCTCTGGACGGATCCCCAGAGGCCCACGCCGCACCGTATCCAAAGCGTCGACAGCGGGCTTTCAGGAAAGTGACAGCTTTCGAAAAACGAGACGGGCGCGGGCCACCACCGAGTTGGACGTCAGCACGCTCGGGCCGGATCCGAACACGTAACTCTGCTCCGAACACCCCGGGACCTCCACGGCTGGCGGGGGTGCTCGTAACTGCGGTGTCCGCCTGGGGCTAGCTCCAAAACCGTTCGATCCATGTCGTAGGCCGGACCTACTCTGCGGACCATGACCGAGTCGACCGAGCTGTGCGACTGCCCCCGCCGCGATCACGTGGACAGCGCGGACGGCCACTGCACCCTCCCGTCGATCCGCAGCGAAGAGGCCGGCGACTCCGAGGTCGACTACTCCAAGTACACGCAGTGCGGCTGCTGCATGGCCGACTGCCCCGACGTGCATCCCGAGTCCGGCCGCGGTCTGCGCGCTGTTCCCGGCTCAGCGGTGATAGCACAGCAGTACGTCGACACCCTGCCCGAGGAGAAGCAACAGGAGTTGCGGGAGCGCGAGGCACTCGGAGAGCTCCGCATCGCTCCGCAGGCCGAGATGCGGCTGCCGGGGACGGACCGATGAAGCTCAGCTTGATCGTCCTCTACTGCCCCGAGCCTGTCCTCGACCGCGCCGCGGCGTTCTACGGGGCGATCCTCGACGCGGAGCCTGTCGCCGAGAAGCACGGTGACGGGCCTGAGCATTGGTCGGTCACCTGCCTCGCAACTGGTCTCGTGATGGAGCTGTACCCGGCCACGTCGCGGCCGCACACCACGACGCGGCTGGAGTTCTACGGATCGGACGTCGACGCAGCGGTGACTCGGCTGACCGACCGCGCCTTCGCGCTGCCGGAGAAGACGAAGGACGGCGCCGGCTGGTGGTGCCACGACGCGGCCGGCAACACCGTGGTGCTGTTGCCGGAGCAGTAGAGCCCACTCGGACATACACTCCGCCATATGTTCGGCAACCGGCAGATCTTCCGCGACCTGCCCGTCGAGCTCACTGCCGCGCAAGAGGCGACTGCGCGAAGTGCCGCGCGACGTGCCGCCCGGCAGGCCCGCCGCTCGTTGCGCACCGCCCGCGGGCAGTACCGCCGCTACCGAGCCGGCACCACGACGGCCTACCTCGACTGGCCACGGTGGCACGCGGAGTATGTGGGCGAGTACCGAAGCGGCGGGATCAACGAAGGCGGCACGCAAGTCGGCACGAACGTGCCCGGCGACGCGCTGTAGCAGTTCTGCGGTCTGCGTGTCCGCGCCGCGCACCTCCCTGCAGGACTCGACGGGTACATGATCGCGCCATGAACGAGTCGAATCGGACCCAGCCCGCCGCCGAGAACGAGCCCCCCCCCCCCCCCGGAACTGCTGCACGAAGTACGTGCTCTGCTCGCCGAGTTCGAGCAGCTCGACCCGTCGGCCGACGGATACACCCACGCCGTGACGTCGCTGCGGGTGGCACGCGACGCGATGGCCGCTGCGGTGGCCGCGTCTGATCCCGCCTTCATCGCGGCGCAGCGGGAGCGGACGAACGCGTGACCGGGCCCGTGTACGACACGGAAGACGTCCGCGACGACGGCGAGCGGTGGGACGACGAGGAGCGCGACCGTGACTAGGATGGGACGCTGACCCCACCGACACAGAACACCCCGCAGCCTTCACGGCTGCGGGGTGTTGCTGTACCTGGGCTCAGCGCACGGCCGACGGGTCAAGCGCGCTGGTCGACGGTGGCGGCGACGTCTGCCCGGCACCGGCCTGCGTGGACTCCGCCGAGTCGGGTCCGCCTGCGGTGGCGGGCTTCGGTGCACCGGGAGCGCCCGCCGACGGAACCGCACCTGCGGGCGGGGCCGGTGCCGGAGCACCAGGAGCGGGATCAGGCTTCGGCGAGCTCGCATCGGTCGGCGCAGCAGGAGGCGGAGTGCCTCCCGGCACCTGCTGGTCCACGGCGTTCGGGGTCTGCCCCGAGACCGGCTGCGTACCCGGTGCACCGTTCGGGCTGGGATCGTTGAGGTGGAAGTAACCACCCCTGCTGCCGGCGTCCTGCGGGAGCTGGTCCGAAGTCACGACCTTGTACTCGGTCAGGTCGTAGAAGCGGCCATCGCCGAGGAGCAGGTACGACCTGTCGCCGGCCACGAGCAGGTCACCGGGCTTGGCCTGCGCCGGTGCGACCTGGCTGCCGGGGTCCTGCCCCGGAACGGGAGGAGTCAAGCCGGCCATCTTCGCCGCCTCAGCGAGGCTGAGCGGGTGCGCAGGGTCGGCATTGGCCAACAGCTGAGCCATCTTGGCGGTCTTCGCGTCGGGGAACTCGACCCGCGTGCCCTTCACGTCGCCGCACCTTTTCCACGCCCTCGGCGCCTGCCACGGCGTCCGAGGGGAGACCGACGAACCGCTGTCCTCGCTGCGCGGGGATCGGGTCGATGTCCACGGTCGTGGCACCTCCCTTGCCGCCGCCAGACTCATCGACCGGAACGGTGATCAGGTTCAGCGGTTGCCGGCGCTTGCCGACGAGTTTCGGAAGGCACACCTGGTACGGAACCACCGACAGCAGACCGCCGATGTTCGCGCTGAGCGCCAGCATCGGGCTCACCTGAGCCTTAGCGGCGCGAGCGCGGATCTCCTTGAGGAGGTCCGTGCAAAACACAGCGTCCAGCAGTTCGGGTGCATCCGCCGCGGCCATGTGCGCATCGGCCTTCGCCTGCGCGGCGGCCTGTGCGTCCGACTCAGCCTGTTCGGCGGTCTGAGCGTCCGGTCCCGGGGTCTCGGCGGAACCCGCCACGGCCGGAGCCGGACCCTCGGCCCTCGCCTGTGCCGCACCCGGCGCAGGAGGGACCGTGAACGGCGCGGCGGGCGCGGGCAGCGCAGCCACCTCCGCGCGCAGCCGTTCGAGCACCGCAGCGGGGTCGTTGATGTCCAGGTCGTCGAACAGCGCGTCGTAGGCCTCGACCGTCATCCGCCGGCGGAGCGTCTCGAACAGCGTGTCGGCCTCGGACTCGCCCTCCGCCAGGCCGAGCTCGTACTCCGACTTCGCCGCGTGGACGTCGAGAGCGCGATCTTCGCCCTCGAGCTCCATGGCGAGGGCGAGGCCCTGCACCGTGATCCCACGCAGCGCGGCGGCGAGTTCGGCGGCGTCGACCAGCTTGTTGAGGGGCAGGTCGTACTCACCGCAGAGGTCCGGGTCGTACGGCTGCGCCTGGCCGCCGACCCGTCTGCGGCCCGGATCGCGGGCAAGTACCCCGTTGTGGAAGTCATGCCCACCGAACAGGTGCGGAAGCTCCCGGCTGGTACTCCGATCTGCGTCGACGGGGCCTGGTCCGGCGTCCACTGCTCCGACCTGATTAGCGCCGACGAGAAGATCCGCTACGAGCACGGCACCGAGGGAGGCGACTCCGGCGGGCCCGTGTTCGTAGTCGACCGCGAAGGCCGCGCAACGCTCATCGGCATCCACCGTGGCCACGATCCCGATATGCCCACCGTCGGCGAGGCAACGATCCTGGCCGCCGCCCTCGATCATCTCGACGTCACCGCCGTGACCGGCTAATCATCAGGAGAACCCGTGACCAGTCCGAACACCGACATCTCGATCTCCGACCCGGGTGCATTCCAGGCCGTGCTCGATAGCCTCACCGCGGTCAAGGGCGGCGTGAAGACCGATGGCATCTCCCAAGGGCTCGGCGCCTCGGACGGGTCGGAGACCGCGGGGAGCGTCGCCGCGATCCTCGCCAAGGTTCAGGCCAACGTCGCCCGAACGACACCGCCGTGGCCGGGATCATCAGCGATCTCGAAGCGTTCCGCACCGAGGTCACCGGCATCGACCGCAAGGGCGAGGACGAGGTGCTGCGCGCCTGACGCGCCGCAGGCTCCCTACCAGCGAAGATCCTGGCAAGCTGGAGCCATGGCACCGATCCCGTCCGAGAATAAGCCCACCGACCTCGGGACCAAGGCCGTCGCTACCGTAGCGCTCGGCCTGTACGCGCGCGCCACCTCACTGCGGGCCCAAGCCACCTCAACGGGCGGTGCCACGGCGGGTGAGCGTCCCGACGACGCCAGCACCCGTATGGTCGCCGAGGCCCAGGCCGCGGAGAAGGACGCCGAGCGGCTGCGTGTGACGGCGGAGGCCCTGACCATCAGGGAAGAAGCCGCCAAGGCATGGAACAGGGATGCGCCCAAGGACAGCGAACTCGCCGCTGCGAGGGAGTCGGTCACCGCCGCGAAGAAGAAGCTGTCGGACGCCGCGACGGCCAGCGGCGATACCAGCGCGGCCCGAACCGAGCTCGAAGCAGCCTCGAATCATCTGGGCATCCTGATCCGCAAGCGCCGTGACGCCGACGCCGCGTACGACGCGGCGGAGAAGAAGGCGCAGGAGAAGTTGGGCACCCTCGGTACCAGCAGCGGTGACGCCGCCGAGACCGACGACCACGGTCGCGGCACACCTGCTCCCGGTACCGGCAACGGCACCCCTTCTACCGGTACCGGTACCGGAACCGGCGCCGGCTCTCCCTCCCCCGGTACCGGCAAGCCCTCCGCCGGCGCCCCGGGCAAGTCCACCGCCGGCGGTACCGCGAAGCCGTCCGCCACTCCCGCCGCTACCCCGTCCGCGAAGCCGTCCGCCACCGAGACCAAGACCAGCGGCGACGACTTGTCCGGCTTGCTCACCGCGCTCGCCTCCCAGCAGCAGCCGCAGTCCGCTCAGCAGCAGCCCACCGCGCAGGCGACGCCCACGGCCGCCACCCCGCAGCAGACCCAGCAGCCGGAGAAGGACAAGGACACGGACCTGTCGCAGGACAAGGCCAACCCGTGGGACAAGATCCTCAGCGCGGACGGGATCCTCGACACAGGCGACCTCGCGACCCTGGGTCTCGGCACGCCCCTCACCCTCGGCGGCGGCAGTGCGCACAGCACCCCCGCCGCGACCGTCACCCCGAGCGCACCTGCGTCGACTGCGCCCACCACGACTGGTCTCAGCGCCAGTTCCACCGCCAATGCTCAACCGGTGACTTCCGGCACCTCGGCGCAGGGACTCCACACCTCGACCGATGTCACAGGCCGGGCGGGTGAGCCGCGCGGCGCGTTCTCCGTAGGCCCCGAGACCAAGACGACCTCGGCGACCGGTACGGGAACCAACGCGTCTCCCGCCAGCGCTGCGGGTACCCGGCCGATGGGCGCCGGAGGCATGCCCATGATGCCGATGGGCGGCATGGGCGGCCCCGGCGGCGGCGCTGGATCGTCGAAGGACAAGGAGTCCACCACGCTCGCTTCCGGCAGCGCGGAGAGCGACCTGCTCCACGGGCGGCATACCGCTGCGGAGGCAGTGCCCGGCGGCACCATCGCGCAGAAGGATCACCCCCGCCGGCGGGGCGGGGACGCGGCGTAAGTCAGGGCCCGCCGAGGCCGTAGCTCCCGAAGTACAGCCGGATCGTTGTGTCCATCGCGTGCGTCGCGTCGCGAACGACCAAGCGCTGCACCAGGTTGTCGTAGTCGGTGTTACCGGTCTGCTCGAGCTCGGCGCGGACACGTTGCATCAGCGATTCCTCGTGCACGACCGGGCGCCAGTGCCCGTAGGGCTTGCGGGCGTCGGCTACCTGCCGAACATCCTCGATGAGATCCGGCGGCAGCAGCTGGTGCTTGGTGGCCTCGCCCAGTAGCCTCCCCAGCCCGAACGACTCCCACGACTTCGGCAGCCAGCCATTCAACGCGGCGTGCGGCGACGACAGGAGGACGTTCGGATTCGAGCCGAGTTTCGACCCCGACCCGATGTGGCGAACCCCCGACGAGAGCTGGACATCCTTCGAGCTGATCGGCGGCCTCGCCCCTGATCCGACAGAGGGCAAGCTGCGCTGGACACCCGGGGCACTACTCAGCGCGATCGACGAGAAGCGCTGGCTGATCCTCGACGAGACCAACCGCGGCGACATGGACAAGATCATGGGGCCGCTCCTGACCTGGCTCTCCGACCAGGAGGTTGAGGTCGGGCGGTCGGAGACGCACGGCGGCGAGGCCATCCACATCGGTTGGGGTGAGGATCGGCAGTCGACCGTCGTCAAGGACAACGGCCAGCAGCGCTACCTCGCCGGCACAGACTTCCGACTGTTCGGCACCTACAACCCGCAGGACGCGCAGCGGGTGTTCCGGTTCGGACAGGCCCTGTCGCGGCGGTTCGTCGTCATCCCCGTCCCCGCGATCAAGCCCGGCCAGTTCACGCAACTGCTGGAGGAGACGTTCCCCGATCTCCCGGCCGACGCCATGGCCGCCATCTCGGGCCTGTACTCCGCGCACCTGGCCGACACCACGACCGCGCTCGGCCCAGCAGTCTTCCTACGCATGGCGTCGTACCTGCTGGCGGGGCTGCCGCCCACACCCCCCGATGGAGATGCGGGGACCGGCGGCGACACAGAGGACGACGAGGACACGCCCCTGCTACCGGAGCTGTTGGCCGAGGCGTCGGCGGGAAAGAAGAGGGACGCGAAGTAGCTCGGTGGCGTGACACATCCCGTGTCACTTCCGGGGCCGGCGGAGAGAATAAGGAAGCCGATGTGTCACATGTGTCAGATTCGAGCTTCCGGGCACCTGCCCCAGAAACGAGAAAAAACACCCGATACCAGGTGGTTCTCTGAAGTGGCCAGGGCCGGGATCGAACCGGCGACCTTCCGCTTTTCAGGCGGACGCTCGTACCAACTGAGCTACCTGGCCGGAAGGCACTGGTCCGTTGCCGGCTCAGTTACCTCGCCGCAATTGCGACCCTGACGGGACTTGAACCCGCGACCTCCGCCGTGACAGGGCGGCGCGCTAACCAACTGCGCCACAGGGCCTTGCTCGTGCGTCCCATCGTAGGGCCGTCACGTGTACCCCCTACGGGATTCGAACCCGCGCTACCGCCTTGAAAGGGCGGCGTCCTAGGCCGCTAGACGAAGGGGGCCAGCCGAATCTCTCCGGGGTACTCGCAACGCTCTCGTTGGGAGCCTCCGTAGCTTAGGGCACTGCCCTCCCAACACTCAAACCGGGGTCCCCCAACCGGTCCGCGGGTGGCCCTGGCGAGGGCATTCGTTATCCTGTTATCCCGCGCCCCTATAGCTCAGTTGGTAGAGCTACGGACTTTTAATCCGCAGGTCCCAGGTTCGAGCCCTGGTGGGGGCACCACCGTCGCCGACGCCGCGAGCGTTGGCAACATCACAGAAATCCGCTACCCGCGACAGGCCCGCTGGGCCTCGAAATGCTCGGCGCAGACGGGTACCGGCCCGGCGCCGTCGATCACGCACTCACACTCGGCCGGCCGGTTCACCTGCTCGGCCCGACAGAACAGACAGTCCTCCCGCGCGGTGTCGCCGGGCGTGCGACCCGGCACCGGCAGCACGGTCAGGCCCGGTCGCACACCGAAGAGCACACCGACGCGAAGCCCGAACATGCCGTTCAAGCTAGCAAATTTATTTGCAAACGCGTAAAAATCGGGGCACTCGGATCACCCGATCACCCAGCCTGAACGGCTGTGGCACAGGACCTTTCAGACGTTCGGGCAGTAGAACTGCGGCTGGCCGCGGTACTCCACCGGCGGCAGGTGCCGCGCCGGCGTCTCCACCAGCGGAGCGTCGGCCGGGATCCGGCCGAACGCGCGGTCCATCGCCGACTTCTTGCGCGGATGCCACAGCCACCGCTTCGGCAGCACCTTGGTGGCGAATGTCACGACCTCACAGAATCGGCGGTGCAGCCACTCCTGACGCGGTGTCCACGTGTAGCCCATCAGCTCGCGCACCGGCGGGTCGTAGAGCGCCACGGTGAGGAACTCCGCGACCGGCTGCATGACCTTGAGGTTGAGCTTCCACAGCCAGTCCGGCAGCCACGACAGCGACGGATGCTTGGGCATGGTGGAGAGATTCATCACTTCGCGTGCCGCCCAGGTGTTCTCCAGGACGTTGCGGCACATGTGATCCCAGTACTCCTGGAACTCCTCCCAGGACTTGGGCACCGGCCGCATGCTCATCCCGTACATGCGGTACCAGGTGATGTGCTCGTCGAACAGCTGCCGCTTCTGGTCCTCGGTCAGCCCGCCGCCGAACTTCTCCGCCGACAGCAGCAGCGACTTGAAGAACGTCGCGTGCGCCCAGTAGAAGACGTCGGGGTTGAGTGCGCTGTAGCGGCGGCCCTTCTCGTCGACGCCCTTGATGCCGATGTGGTAGTCGCGCACCTGCGCACCGGTCTGCGGCGCGCGGTCGCCGTCGAAGACGACGCCGCCGATCGGATAGATCGAGCGCAGCAGCCGGGGGATGCGCTCCAGGAAGAAGATCGAGTGGTCCTTGACGGCCGCGCCCAGCTGCGGATGCATGTTCTGCATCGAGCCGGCCCAGGGCCCCTGCAGCAGGCCGGTCCACTGGCCGAAGTAGCGCCACGTCAGGGAGTCGGGGCCGAGCGGCACCGGGGGTGCGTCGTAGCCGCCGGAGGTCACCGGGCAGCCCGCCGCCACCGGGGATTCGCTGGTCACCGGGCACGTCGCAGACGTATCTTGAGTCACTGATGTACTTCCGTCCGGCCTGAGGCAGAATTCTGACTACGGGTGTTGTCACAGTGAGCATAGGAGGGTCGTGCCTTCGGGTCAACGAAGAGGCCGATGGTCCGGCGTACCCCTGCAGGATCGGCAGGCGCTGCGGCGCGAGGAACTGATCAACGCCGGAGTGGCGCTGCTCGGTGCCGAGGAGGGGCCCTCACTGACGGTGCGCGCGGTGTGCCGGGCGGCCGGCCTGACCGAGCGCTACTTCTACGAAAGCTTCGCCGACCGCGACGAGTTCGTCCGCGCGGTCTATGACGACGTGTGCTCGCGGGCGATGTCGGCGCTGATGACCGCGGAGACACCGCGCGAGGCCGTGGAGCGGTTCGTCGCGATGATGGTCGACGATCCGACCCGCGGCCGGGTGCTGCTGCTGGCACCGGCCAGTGAGCCGATCCTGACGAAGTCGGGCGCCGACTGGATGCCCAACTTCATCGAACTGTTGCAGCACAAGCTGACCCGCATCACCGACCCGGTGCGCGCGACGATGGTCGCGACGGGTCTGATCGGGGCGCTGACCGCGCTGTTCACCGCCTATCTCAACGGTGCGCTGACCGCGACGCGCGAGCAGTTCATCGACTACTGCGTCGAGATGCTGCTCGACCGCGTCACGTCACACTGATCCGCCGGATCAGTAACCCGGCGTCGAGACCTCCGCGAGCTCCTGCTCTTCGGCGTCGGAGGCCTCTTCCTCGGCCTTGGACTTGGCGACCCGGCCCAGCGGGCTGGCCACCGAGGCACCCGGATTGGTGGCGGTGGCGTACTCACCGGCGCAGTTCAGCGCGACGCTGACATGGCTGCCGCTGGAGTCGATCCGCAGGAAAGACTGGTCCCAGGCGTTGACGACGATGCAGTCACCCTCGTCGAGCTTGTCGCCCACCCGCGTGGCGACCACCGCGGAGTTGCCGCCGGATTCGATGGCGTCCACCGCGTCGGAGTAGGGCTGACCGACGACATCGGGGGCTGCGGCGGCGGCGCCCGCACCGAACAGAGCCACGGCCGACGCCGAAGCGGCGGCCACGACCGCACCGAGTCCCAACATCATTCGCATGGCTGCTCGCCTCCGTGAGTGTCTACCGAGTGGATTGACGCAACTCTCACGGAGCCGTGTGAACGCAGAACTGCGCCGGTATTGACGGTGTGTGAAAACCGTTGCGGCTATGTGAAGTCTGCGTTAACCGGCGCAGCTCAGTAGTCCGGCGTGGAGACGTCGGCGAGCACCTGCTCCTCGGCCTGCTTGGCCTGCTGCTGGGCCCGCTTGCGGGCCTCCGCGGCGTCGTCGGCCTCCTTGAACTCGCGGCCGAGCGGATGAGCCACCGACAGGCCGGAGTTGGTGGCGGTCGCGTACTCACCCGCGCAGTTCAGTGCCACGCTCACGTGGCTGCCGCTGGAGTCGATCCGCAGGAACGACTGGTCCAGCGCGGTGGTGACGATGCAGTCGCCCTGATCCATCCGGTCGCCGACACGGGTCGCCACGACCGTCTGCCCGCCGCTGTTGCGAACCTCCTGGGCGGCGTCGTCATAGGTCATCCCGACGACGTCCGGCGCGGCGTTGGCGGTCCCCGCCCCGAGAATGCCGGCGAGAACCGCGCCGGCTGAGGCAAGTCCGCTGAACACCAGCTTCTTCACGAT
Organism: Mycolicibacterium phlei; assembly: GCF_001583415.1. The sequence continues at coordinate 717,829 of NZ_CP014475.1, read as the reverse complement.
GACGCCGACCTCCATTTCAGGGCGATAACCGCCAGGTAAATTCTGGCCAAAGCTTATTGCGTCACCGTCTCCACCGCTACCGCTGGGGCGGCGGCTGATCTGGGGTTATATCTGGATTGTGCCGACTCGGGCCCGGTGCGCGGTTGCTAGTCCATCGCACTTTTGGCATCGCGGCCCGCGGGGCTGAGCGCGGAGTTGCCCGCCGACCCGGGCCCGGCCAGCGCGCCGTTGCAGTTCAGCGCGACCATGACCTCGCGGTTCTCCATCAACCGACCGCGCGAGTCGGGTCGCCGCACCGCGGCCTCCCAGGCGTTGGTGACCAGGCAGTTCATGTCGTCGGCGCCATTGCCGGTGCGGGTGGCGACCACCGCCCGCGCGCCGGTGCGCTCGATCAACCCTTTGGCGTCCCGATAGGGACGATCCACCACATCGGGCACCGCCAGCGCCTGACCGGCACCCGCCAGCGCGGCGCCCGCCGCGACCATCGTCGTCGCCGCCACCAGGACGGCATCCGTCAGCAGTTTGCGCGCGTCGCCCAACGCCCGACCTCCAGATCGTGCGGCACCTGCTCGTTCGGCACCTCGGTACGGGCGTTATCAATTTGCCCGGCGCAGATGTTACATCCCGCAGCTGAGACTTCTGAGGCTTCTGTGACACACGGTGACGGAACTTGTTGTCACCTGAGTACACAGATATATTGACTGCAACCACTGGGTACAGATATTCGGAGGGGCTCCCCGTACGCGAGGAGGGCTTGGTACCGACTGCGCGAGAGGACTTGACATGCACGAGAACCTGACCGACCTGCACCTACTCCACGAGCTCGAACCGGTCGTCGAGAAGTACCTCAATCGACATCTGTCGATGTGCAAGGACTGGAATCCGCACGACTACATCCCGTGGAAAGAGGGCAAGAACTACTACGCCCTCGGCGGTCAGGACTGGGATCCCGAGCAGTCTCAGCTCTCCGAGGTCGCCACGGTCGCGATGGTGCAGAACCTGCTGACCGAGGACAACCTGCCGTCCTACCACCGCGAGATCGCGATGAACCTGGGCATGGACGGCGCCTGGGGCCAGTGGGTCAACCGCTGGACCGCCGAGGAGAACCGCCACGGCATCGCGCTGCGCGACTACCTCGTCGTCACCCGGGCGTGCGACCCCGTGCAGCTCGAGCAGCTGCGCCTGGAGCAGGTCACCCGCGGCTTCTCGCCGGGCCAGAACCAGCAGGGCGACCTGTTCGCCGAGAGCCTGTTCGACTCGGTCATCTACGTGACCTTCCAGGAGCTGGCCACCCGCGTCTCGCACCGCAACACCGGCAAGGCGTGCAACGAGGAGATCGCCGACCAGCTGCTCGCGCGCGTCTCGGCCGACGAGAACCTGCACATGATCTTCTACCGCGACGTCTCGGAGGCCGGCTTCGAGATCGCCCCGGACCAGGCCATGCACTCCCTGCACCGGGTGCTGCGCAACTTCAAGATGCCCGGGTACACGGTGCCGGAGTTCCGCCGCAAGGCCGTGATCATCGCCGTCGGCGGTGTCTACGACCCGCGCATCCACCTCGACGACGTCGTGATGCCGGTGCTCAAGAAGTGGCGCATCTTCGAGCGCGAGGACTTCACCGGCGAGGCCGCCCGCATGCGCGACGACCTCGGCAAGCTGGTCGAGGAGCTCGAGGAGGCCTCGCAGAAGTTCGAGGAGTCCAAGCAGCGCCGCCTCGAGCGCGAGGCCCGCAAGGCCGAGAAGCTCACCGCGAAACGGGTTCTGGCTTCCACCCCATGACGGTCGCTGCCGGCAGGCGCGACCTGACGATCGGTCCGATCCAGCTGCGCAGCCCGGTCGTGCTGGCCCCGATGGCCGGCGTGACCAACGTGGCGTTCCGCACCCTGTGCCGTGAGCTGGAGCTGACCCGGGCCGGTACGGTCAGCGGACTCTACGTCTGCGAGATGGTCACCGCGCGTGCGCTCGTCGAACGGCACCCGAACACCATGCACATGGTGACGTTCGCGCCCGACGAGAGCCCGCGGTCGCTTCAGCTGTACTCGGTCGACCCGGCCAACACCTACGCCGCGGCGAAGATGATCGTCGACGAGAACCTGGCCGACCACATCGACATGAACTTCGGCTGCCCGGTGCCCAAGGTGACCCGGCGTGGCGGCGGCGCGGCGCTGCCCTACAAGCGGCGGCTGTTCGGCCAGATCGTGGCGGCCGCGGTGCGCGCCACCGAGGGCACCGACATCCCGGTCACGGTGAAGTTCCGCGTCGGCATCGACGACGAGCACCTCACCTTCCTGGACGCCGGCCGCATCGCCGAGCAGGAGGGCGCCGCGGCCGTCGCGCTGCACGCCCGCACCGCCGCGCAGCGCTACTCCGGGGCCGCGGACTGGGAACGCATCGCCGAGCTCAAGCAGCACGTCACCGACATCCCGGTGCTGGGCAACGGCGACATCTTCGAGGCCGCCGACGCGCTGGCGATGATGGCGCAGACCGGGTGCGACGGAGTCGTCATCGGCCGCGGCTGCCTCGGCAGGCCCTGGCTGTTTGCCGAGTTGTCGGCCGCGTTCACCGGCGCGCCGATGCCCACCCCGCCGACGCTCGGCGAGGTGGCCCAGATCATGCTGCGGCACGGCCAGCTGCTCGCCGCCCACTTCGGCGAGGACAAGGGCATGCGCGATATGCGCAAGCACATCGCCTGGTACCTGCACGGCTTCCCCGCCGGTGCCGACCTGCGCCGGGCGTTGGCGCTGGTCAAGACGCTTTCAGAGCTAGAAGACCTGGTCGGCCAGCTCGACCCGACGGTGCCGTTCCCCGAGGCCGCGACCGGGCCGCGGGGGCGCCAGGGCTCGGCGGCGTCGGTGACGCTGCCCGAGGGCTGGCTCGATGACCCCGACGACTGCACCGTTCCCGCCGGAGCCGAGGTGATGCATTCCGGGGGGTAGCTGACGCGCCGGGAAGTCGCAGGTTGTCGCCGCTTCGTCGCCGTCCTGAGACGACTCTGACATCACATCTCTCAGAATGTCTAAGTACGATATGGGTCTCGGTCGTAAAGGGCTCCGCCGTCGGGGCCATCCCGGTGCACTGCAACGGCGCACGGCACCGCGTATACCCCTGTGCTGCACGCGAAACGAGTCGGAGGCCGCTAGGACATGAGTGACGGCGATAACGCCACTCGTGGCCCTGCCGACCCCACCGGGCCCGACAACCAATGGCTTACCCGAAACCCGCGTCCGGGTGCGGGAGCCGCGCCGTGGGAGCGCAGAACCCGAGTACCCGCTCAGCAGGATCCCGATCACGCGGATCCCGCGGTGGCCCGTGACGACCCGCCCACCGGCAACCACACCCACGGCGTCACCGTCGCCGACCTGATCGCCAAGCTGTCCGGCGACACCCCGGTGCCGCCGCTGCGCCGTCGCCGCGAGCGCGCACCCGCGGGTGAGGACGCCGCTGCTGAGAACGACGTCACCCGCGCCATCCGGGCCGTCTCCGGGCCGGTGCCCGACGCCGGGACCGACGACGATGCACCGGAGACCGAGGTCATCCCCGTCGTCCCCGCCGATACCGAGCTGCCCGACCTGTCGCTGGTACGCAGGCCGGCCCGGATCCCGGCCGCGCACGCCGTCGGCGGGACCACCGGCAGGGACCGGAAGAACAGCAAGAAGGCGCGGCGGCGCGCCATGCTGGCCGGCCGGACGGCCGCCTCGCTGGTCGCGGTGTCGGCGCTGGTGCTGACCGGCGGCGCCTGGCAGTGGCAGTCGTCCAAGAACGACATGTTCAACCGCGTCGCGGCGCTGGATCTGAACTCCCGCGACATCATCGACCCCAACGCCCAGTTCGGCGACGAGAACTTCCTGATCGTCGGCACCGACAGCCGGCTCGGCGCCAACAGCGCCATCGGCGCGGGCACCACCGAGGACGCCGCCGGTGTGCGGTCGGACACCGTCATGCTGGTCAACATCCCGGCCAGCCGGGAACGTGTGGTGGCGGTGTCGTTCCCGCGGGACCTCGAGATCGAACCCATGCTGTGCGAACCGTGGGATCCGCAGACCGGCGAGTACGGCCCGATCACCGATCCCGAGTCGCCGATGTACGGGATGGACGAGGTCTACACCGAGTACAAGCTGAACTCGGCGTACGCGGTGGGCGGACCGAAGTGCCTGGTCAAGGTCATCCAGAAGCTGTCCGGCCTGTCCATCAACCGCTTCATGGCCGTCGACTTCGTGGGCTTCCAGAAGATGGTCGACGCGCTGGGCGGCGTCGAGGTGTGCGTCACCGAGCCGCTGGAGGACTACGAGCTCGGCACCATCCTGCCGACCGCCGGACGCCAGATCGTCGACGGCCACACCGCGCTGCAGTACGTACGCGCGCGCAAGGTCGTCACCGAGAACAACGGCGACTACGGCCGCATCAAGCGTCAGCAGCTGTTCCTGTCGTCGCTGATGCGCTCGCTGATCTCCAAGGAAGTGTTCTTCTCGCTGTCCAAGCTCAACAACGTGGTGAACATGTTCATCAACGACAGCTACGTCGACAACATGGACACCAAGGACCTGGTCACGCTGGGCCAGTCGATCCAGGGCATCTCCGCGGGCCGGATCACGTTCCTGACCGTGCCGACCACCGGCTACATGGACGAGTTCGGCAACGAGCAGCTGCGCGAGGAGGACACCCGCGCGATCTTCGACGCGATCATCAACGACCTGCCGCTGCCCGAGGAGAAGAACGCCGACAACACCCCGGTCCCGGGCACCCCGGAGTCGCTGGCCAGCACGCCGGAGCCGAGCCACGACGAGGCGCCGACCAGCGAGCTCGTCGACGCCGTCACCACCGATCCACGCGACGTCACCGTGCAGGTGTCCAACTCCACCGGGCAGGAGGGCTTGGCCGCGTCGGCCGCCGGCGAGCTGGAGAACCTCGGCTTCAACGTCACCACCCCCGACGACTACCCCGACCCGCTGAGCACGACGACGGTGTTCTTCTCGCCGGGCAACGAGGAGGCCGCCGCGACGGTCGCCTCGACGCTGCCCAACCCGACGATCGAGCGGGTGACCGGCAAGGGCGACATCGTCCAGGTGGTGCTGGGCGCCGACTACTACGGGATCAACCCGCCGCAGCCGAGCGGGTCGCCGGTGCAGGTGCACGTCGTGCGCGGTACCCGCACCACCCCGACGGCGCTGCCGGAGGATCTGGAGATCACCAACGCCGCCGACGCGACCTGTTCCTGATCGGGAGCCCCGGTTCGACGCCCGGCTTTCACCCGTCGTTCACTGCGCGCTCACCCGGGTTCGCCGGTCCAGCCCGTAGGCTGGCCTTATGCGTACCGCGTACCACGAGCAGCTGGAGGCTCTGACCAGCCAGCTTGGCGAGATGTGCGGGCTGGCCGGCGCGGCGATGGAGCGCGCGACCCAGGCCCTGCTGCAGGCCGACCTGGTGCTGGCGGAGCAGGTCATCACCGACCACGAGCAGATCGCGGCGATGAGCGCACGGGCCGAGGAGTCGGCGTTCGTGCTGCTGGCGCTGCAGGCGCCGGTCGCCGGGGATCTGCGCGCGATCGTGGGCTCGATCCAGAACGTCGCCGACGTCGCCCGGATGGGGGCGCTGGCCCTGCACGTCGCCAAGATCGCCCGCCGTCGCCACCCGCAGCACGCGCTGCCCGAGGAGGTGAACGGCTACTTCGCCGAAATGGGCCGTCTGGCAGTGGAACTGGGCAACAGCGCGCAAGAGGTGCTGGTCACCCGCGACCCGGAGAAGGCCGCGCGCATCCACGAGGAAGACGATGCGATGGACGATCTGCACCGTCACCTGTTCACCGTGCTGATGGACAAGGAGTGGAAGCACGGGGTGGCCGCGGCCGTCGACGTCACCCTGCTCGGCCGGTTCTACGAACGTTTCGCCGACCACGCCGTGGAGGTCGCCCGCCGCGTGATCTTCCAGGTCACCGGCAAGCATCCCGACGACGAGGACCTGCCCGCCGCACGGTGAGTCGCCACCCGGTCGGTCAGGGCACTATCCGCACGCCGTCGCGGCGCGCGGCCAGCAGGTCCGTCAGGATCCGGGTCAACACCTGCAGGTCGGCGGAGCTGTAGCGCTGCAGGAACTCCCGCAGGCCGCGGGTCATCTCCACGTGCATCTGCGCGTGTGCGTCGGCGACCAGCCGGCCGTCGGCGGTCAGGTGCAGCTGCACCTCCTTGCGGTTGCCCGGCACCGGCGTGCGCTCCACCAGGCCCGCCTCCACCAGGCGCTGGACGTGTTTGGACACGGTGCCCTTGGGCCGGCCGGTGCGGGCGGCCAACCCGACGACGCTGACCGGTTCCCCGTCGGCCTCGCCCTCGGCGAGGGCCGCCAGCATGTGCATCGACAGCGTCGGCAGCGCCCGCGCCACCGGCACGAGCCGCTCGGGCACCCGTGAGCCGATGAACTCGCGCTCGGCATCGACACCGTCGCTGCCGTCGAGCCTCTCCTTCAGCGCGCTGACCAGCCCGTCGATCTCGGCGACCAGCGCGGCTTTGGTTTTCATGGAAACCATCTTGCCAGCTTCCGCCGTCCGGGCGTATGGTTTCTATAGAAACTATTTCCATAGAAACTCAGGGAGTTCGATCATGAATGCCGCTGTCGTCGAGGAGTGGGGCCGCCCGCCGGTCTACAAGGTCCACCCCGAACCCAGGCCGGGCAACGGCGCCGTCCTGGCCACCGTCGAGGCCTCGGCACTGACCAACCTGACCCGCAGCGTGGCGATGGGACAGCACTACACCAGCAAGGGCCTGCGGCCGCCGGTTATTCCCGGGGTGGACGGGGTGGTCCGCCTGCCCGGCGGCAGCCGCGCCTACGTGACCGCACTCGGCGCCAGCGGCCTGTTCGCCGAACGCGCCGCGGTGAACCCGCAGAGCGCGGTGCCCGTACCCGACGACGTCGACTCGGTGACGGCGGCCGCGCTGCCGAATCCCGGTGTGTCGGCCTGGGTCTCACTCGAACACGCCGCCGCGGTGTCCCCCGGTGACCACGTGCTGATCCTCGGCGCGACCGGTGTGACCGGTGCCGCGGCGACGCAGCTGGCCAAGTCGGTGTTCGGCGCGGGCCGGGTGGTGGTCGCCGGGCGTAACACCGAGCGGCTGGCGTGGCTGCGTTCGGTGGGCGCCGACGAGGCCGTCACCCTCGACCGGCTCGGCGAGGTGGTCAGCGCCGAGCACGCCAAGCGCCCGTTCGACGCGGTCATCGACTACCTGTGGGGGCCACCCGCGGAGACCACGTTGACGGCGCTGACGTCGCTGGGCGTCAACCGCTACCACCCGACGCGGTTCGTGCAGGTCGGCTCGATGGCCGGTGAGACGGTCGCGCTGTCCGCGGCGGTGCTGCGCAGCACCGGGATCACGCTGCGCGGCGTCGGTTTCGGCAGCGTCCCGCCCGTCGTGATGGCACGGGCCCGATCCGAGGGCCTGAGCCGCATGTTCGCGATGGTGGCCGCCGGCGGGCTGCAGCTGCCGACGAGGACGGTGCCGCTGGCCGATATCGAGCAGGCCTGGACGGCGCCCGAGACGCCCGGCGTACGAACCGTGGTGACCCCCTGACGGGTCAGCCGAACCGCCCGGAGATGTAGTCCTCGGTCGCCTTCTGCGACGGGTTGGAGAAGATCTTCTCGGTGTCGTCGATCTCGATGAGCCGGCCCGGTTTTCCGGTCGCCTCGAGGTTGAAGAACGCGGTCTGATCACTCACCCGCGCGGCCTGCTGCATGTTGTGGGTGACGATGACGATCGTGAACTCCTGCTTGAGTTCGGCGATCAGGTCCTCGATGGCCAGCGTGGAGATCGGGTCCAGCGCCGAGCACGGCTCGTCCATCAGCAGCACGTCGGGCTGCACGGCGATGGCCCGTGCGATGCACAGCCGCTGCTGCTGACCGCCGGACAGCCCGCCGCCCGGTTTGTCGAGCCGGTCCTTGACCTCGTTCCACAGGTTCGCACCGCGCAGCGAGCGCTCGCACACCTCGTCGAGCAGCTTCTTGTTGCGCACCCCCTGCAGCTTCAGCCCGGCCACCACGTTGTCGCGAATCGACATGGTGGGGAATGGATTCGGCCGCTGGAACACCATCCCGATGGTCTTGCGCACCCCGACCGGGTCCACACCCGGCCCGTAGATGTCCTCACCGTCGAGCAGCACCGAGCCCTCGACGCGGGCACCCGGGATCACCTCGTGCATGCGGTTGAGCGTGCGCAGTACCGTCGACTTGCCGCAGCCGGACGGCCCGATGAACGCGGTCACGTTTCGCGGCGGCACCGACAGCGACACGTCGGCGACGGCGTGAAACGAGCCGTAGTAGATGTTGACGTCCTTGAGGTCCAAGCGTTTAGCCATCTGAGTTCCTAGAACTTCTTCGGGGCGAACGCCCGCGCGAGCAGCCGCGCCCCGATGTTGAGTAGGGCGATCAGCAGGATCAGGGTGAGTGCGGCGCCCCAGAGCCGGTCGGTGGGAATCGGATTCGCGCCCGCCCCGGCCGAGGTCTGGTCGTACATCATGCCGGGCAGTGACCCCATGAACCCGCTGAACATGTCGAAGTTCATCGCCTGCGCGTAGCCGACCAGGATCAGCAGCGGCGCCGTCTCCCCCATCACGCGGGCCAGCGCCAGCATGACGCCGGTGACGATGCCCGACAGCGCGGTGGGAATCACGATGCGCACGATGGTCTTCCACTTCGTCACGCCCAGCGCGTAACTGGCCTCCCGCAGGTCCATCGGCACGATGCGCAGCATCTCCTCGGTCGCGCGCACGATGACCGGGATCATCAGCAGCACCAGCGCCAGCGACACCGCGAAACCGGAGCGCGGGAAGCCCAGCGTGGCGACCCACAGCGCGTAGATGAACAGGGCGGCCACGATCGACGGCACCCCGGTGAGGATGTCGACCATGAACGTGGTGAGCTTGCCGAACCGCGTGCCACCGCCGTACTCGACGAGGTAGATCGCGACGAACACCCCGATCGGGATCGAGATCACCGCGCACACCAGGCCCTGCAGCACGGTGCCGACGATCGCGTGGTAGGCCCCGCCGCCGGCCTCGAACGCGGTCATCCCGGCCTGCGAGTGGGTGAACCACACCGGTGAGGTGATCGCCTTGAACCCCTTGGTGATCACCGAGTACAGCACCCACAGCAACGGCACCAGCGCGACCAGCACCGACAGGGTGACCAGCACGGTGGCGACACCGTTGGTCACCTTGCGCCGCAGCGAGACCCCTTGGAAGGTGGTGGCCTTGACCGGGCGGTCCAGTGTCGAGGTCATCGGGACCCCTTTCCGGCGACCGCGGCGCGGGCCAGCGAGTTCACCACGAAGGTCAGGATGAACAGCACCAGGCCCGCGGCGATGTAGGCACCCGCCTTGTACTGGTCGTTGAATTCGCTTGCGGTGGCGGCGATCAGGCTGGCGAAGGTGTAGCCGCCGTCGAACAGCGACCAGCTGAACGCCTTCTGGGTGCCGCGCAGGATGATCAGCAGCGCGATGGTCTCACCGAGTGCGCGGCCCAGGCCGAGCATCGCGCCGCTGATGTAACCGGACATGCCGAACGGCAGCACGGTGGTGCGCACCACCTCCCACCGGGTGGCGCCCAGCGCCAGCGCCGCCTCGATCTGGCCGCGCGGCGTCTGCGCGAACACCTCCCGGGTCACCGCGGTGATGATCGGCAGGATCATCACCGCCAGCACGATGCCCGCCGTGAAGATCGTGCCGCCGCCGGCCACCGACGCCGAACCGGTCTTGAACAGAAACAGCCAGCCCAGGTTCTGGTTGAGCCACAGCGCAATCGGTTTGAGCACCGGCGCCAGCACGTACAGGCCCCAGACGCCGTAGATGATCGACGGCACCGCGGCCAGCAGATCGACCGTATAGCCCAGCGGGCCGGCGACGCGCCGGGGCGCGTACTGGGTGAGGTAGATCGCGATGCCCAGCGCGATCGGCATCGCCAGGATCAGCGCGAACACCGAGACGAACACGGTGACCTGAAGCAGGTCCAGGATGCCGAAGTGCATCGCCGACGTGTCGGTGGTCACCCAGTTGCCGCGGTAGAGGAAGAAGTTCTCCTCGTTGCGCATCAGCGCCGGGATGGCCCGCCACAGCAGGAACACACCGATCGCGACGATCAACGCGACGATGACGACGCCCGAGCCCTCCGCCAGGCCGCGGAAGACGCGGTCCCCGAGCCGTTCCTTGGCGTGGCGCGACGGGTCGGTGGAGATCGGCGTCGGCTCCGGGAAGGGTGCAGCGAGCGCTTCACCCGATCCCGAATCGGACGGATTAGGGATTGTCACTTCGAGCCTATCGGTCATCGGTCCCAGCTACCCATCCTCACCGTATCGGGGCAGGTGCGCCACGAAACTAGGCGATCGCGTCGATCGAGGTGAGCAGGCGCTCCTTGAAGCGCTCCGGCAGCGGGACGTAACCGGCGGGCGACAGGTTCTGCTGACCCTCGTTGGCCGCCACGGTCAAAAACGACTTGACCGCGGCCGCGGTCTGCGGGTCGTAGCCCTTCGAGCACACGATCTCGTAGGTCGCCAGCACCAGCGGGTAGGCGCCCGGCTCCCGGGTGGCGTAGAGCGAGTCGAGGTCGAGCACCAGGTCGTTGCCCTCTGCGGCGAACGTCGCGGCGTCGATCGCCTTGCTGGCGGACTCGTCGGTCAGCTCGACCGGGCCGGCACCGCTGTCGATCCGGGCGAAGGGCACCCCGGCCTGCTCGGCGAAGCCCTTCTCCACGTAGCCGATCGCGCCCTCGGTGGACTGCACGGCCTGCACGACGCCCGCGGACTTCTGGGCGCCCTCGCCCGCGCCGCCCTGGAACTCGCTGCCGTCGCCCTTGGTCCAGCTCTGCGGCGCGGCGGCGGCCAGGTACTTCTGGAAGTTGTCGGTGGTGCCCGAGGAGTCGGAGCGGTAGATCGGGGTGATGCCGAGGTCCGGCAGGTCGGCGTCCGGGTTGAGCGCGGTCAGCGCCGGGTCGTTCCACCGGGTGATCCCGCCGGAGAAGATCCCGGCCAGCACGTCGGCGTTGACGGTCAGGGTGTCGACCCCGGGCAGGTTGTAGGCGAGCGCGACCGGGCCGAACACCAGCGGCAGGTTCCAGGCCGGGTTGCCGTCGCAGCGTTCGGCGGCCTGGGCCACCTGATCACCCTTGAGCGGGGAATCCGAGCCGGCCAGGTCGACCTGGTCGGCGATGAACTGCTCGCGGCCCGCGCCCGAGCCGGTGGGGTTGTAGGCGAGGTTCTTGCCGGGGCACAGCTTGCCCCAGACCTTGTTGAACTCGGCGATCGCGTTCTGCTGGGCGGTCGAGCCCTCGGCGGTGATCGAGTTCTTCCCGCCGCACTCGGCCGACGACGGGGTGTCCGACCCCGACGCCCCGGCGGGGGTGTTGTCGTCGCTGCCGCACGCGGCCAGGGTCAGCGCCGCGGCCGCGGTGAGGGAGATGCCGAGCGTCCTACCGAAGTTGAGCTTCACAGATCCCGAACGTATGCGGCCCCGGTGCACAAACAGGTGATGACGGGTGAACGGCCGGTGAACAGGTCTAAGCGGACGGGTGCGGCGCGCGGTAGGCGACGTCGCTGGCGTAGACGTCGAAGCCGAGGTTGCGGTAGGTCTTCACCGCCGCGGTGTTGTCGGCCTCGACGTAGAGCATCACGGTCGGGTCCGCGCTGGCCGCCAGGCGCTGGGCGAGGTGGTGCAGGCCGATGAGGGTGAGCACGTAGCCCAGGCCGCGGCCCTGGGCGGCGGGGTCGACGCCGACGACGTAGACCTCGCCGAGGTCGGCGGTGTGCTGTTTGGTCCAGTGGAAGCCGAGCAGCGTGCCGGCGTCGGCGTCGACGGCCAGGAACAGCCCCTCGGGGTCGAACCACGGTTCGGCGCGGCGCTCGGCGAGCTCGGCGTCGGTCCAGCCGCCCTGCTCCGGGTGCCAGGCGAAGGCGGCGTTGTTGACGCGCAGCAGCTCGGCGTCGTCGGCGGGGCCGGCGTAGGTGCGGATCACCACGCCGTCGGGGACGACGACGTCGGGCAGGTCGGTCAGCGGCCGGCGCATCTGCAGCAGCTCGCGCACCATGACCAGGCCCAGGGCCGCGGCGGTGGCGCGGGCGGGTTCGAGGTTGCCGTGCGCCCAGATCCGGGCGTCGGGGCCACCCTCGGCCAGGCCGGTGCGGGCCAGCGCCGATCCGACGCCGCGTCGGCGGGCCCGCGGGTGCACCACCAGCTCGGCCATCGGCGGATCAGTGGTGAGGTTGAGGTAGCCGACTATCTCGCCGTCGGCGCGCGCGAGCAGGTGCCGGGTGCGGTCGTGCGGGAGTTCCCGCAGCACCTGCTCCCCCACCGGAGCCACCCCGTCCGCGTCGGTCGCGGCGGCGATCAGCTCCCGGATGCGGCCCTGTTCATCACCGGAAAGGGCTGTGCGCCAAACGATTTCAGTCACGAACTACGCAACGGGTCGCTGAACGCGTCGGCGTCGTCGTAGTCGGCCCCGTCCATGTTGATGTCGGCTTCGGCGGCCTCGGCGCCGGGTGCGGGCGGACGGCCGCGCGCCGGGCGCACCGCCTTGTAACCGACGTTGCGCACCGTGCCGATCAGCGACTCGTACTCGGGGCCGAGCTTGGCGCGCAGCCGTCGCACGTGCACGTCGACGGTGCGGGTGCCGCCGAAGAAGTCGTAGCCCCACACCTCCTGCAGCAGCTGGGCGCGGGTGAACACCCGGCCTGCGTGCTGGGCGAGGTACTTGAGCAGCTCGAACTCCTTGTAGGTGAGGTCGAGCGGTTTGCCGCGCAGCCGGGCGGTGTAGGTGCCCTCGTCGATCACCAGCTCACCTAGGCTGATCTTGCCGACGTTCTCCTGATTGGCCACCCCGCCGCGGCGGCCGACGAGCAGCCGCAGCCGGGCGTCGATCTCCGCGGGCCCGGTGCTGGGCAGAAGTATCTCGTCGATCCCCCACTCGACGTTCACCGCCACCAGGCCGCCCTCATTGACGACCGCGACCACCGGAACCGACGTTCCCGTGGTGCCGAGCAGCCGGCACAGTCCCCGTGCCGCGGCGAGGTCCGTGCGTGCGTCGACGATCGCGACGTCTGCGCTACCGGCCTCGAGCAGCGACGAGACCTCGGTCGGCGCGGTCCGCAGGGTGTGCGCGAGCAGCGACAACGAGGGCAGCACAGTTTCGGGTTGGGGGTCGACGGTCAGTAGCAACAGATCCAACTGGCCCTCCAACAGCCATTGGGACCTCGCCTTGACGACAGTGTCGGTGGTGACTTCCCAGATTCATGCACGACATGCGGCCGTTACCGGCCGATAGTGTCCATACGATAGCGCGGTACCTGCTTCTAAGGCCTGCCGAACCTCTCGACGGGCCGTCGGTACGCCAGAATGGCCGGGTGCGCAAGCTGGTGATCGGAGTCCTCGCGACGGTGACGGCGGTGGTCGCGGCGGCCGTCGGGACAGACTTCGGTGCGGCCATCTACGCGGAGTATCGCCTGGCCAGAAGCGTGCGCACGGCTGCGGACCTGCACAACGACCCGTCGGTGGCGATTCTCGGCTTCCCGTTCTTCACCCAGGCCCGCGACCGCCACTACGACGAAATCGAGATCCGGGCCAATGGCGTGGATCACCCCGTCGTGGAGAAGGTGTCGTTGGAGGCCACACTGCACAGCATCAACGTGGCCGACGCGTCCTGGTTGATCGGACCGGATGCGAAGCTGCCGGTCGGCATGGCCGAGAGCCGCATCATCATCGACTCCACCTATATCGGCCGGTTCATGGACATCCCGGACCTGCTGGTGGAGGCCCCGACCCGGGAGAGCAACGACTCCACCGGCGGCACCACCGAGTCGGGCATCTCCAGTCCTACGGGTGTGGTGTTCACCGGCACCCCGCGCAAGGCGGATTTCCACGAACGGGTCAGCGTGTCGGTGGACCTCGAGGTCGACGGCCCCGATCAGACGACGCTGGTGATGACGGCGACGGGGGTGCTCACCGGGCCGGGGACCGCCGACCAGGAGGTGCCCGAGGACAAGGTCGACGCGGTGCTGGCCGCGTTCTCGGGGGTGATGCCCGGACAGCGGGTGCCGTTCGGGCTGACCCCGACCGCGTGGGGGGCCCGCGGCTCCGACCTGATCATCGAGGCGATCGCCGAGGACGTCACGGTCGCGCTCACCCAGTTCAACCTGCGCTGAGTCCGAACCGCCCCAGGCGAGGGCAGAATGTCTTAGGTGAACTCCTCCTGGCTGGCGGTGACGGTGCTCGTCGTCGCGCTGGCGGCGGCCTACGTGCTCGGCCGGCTGCTGACCCGCCGCGCCGGCACGGTGCGGGAGACCACCGCCGACGCCGCGCCCGTCGACGCCGGCGATCTCGGGTTGTCGACGACCGGGCCGACGCTGGTGCACTTCACCGCCGAGTGGTGCGGACCGTGCGCGGCGGTGCGCCGGGTGGTCGAGCAGGTGTGCGGCGAGCTGCCGGCGGTCACCCATGTGGAGATCGACATGGACGCCAATCCGGATGCGGCACGGCGACTTTCGGTCCTGTCTTTGCCGACGACGATCGTGTTCGACCGCGACGGCACACCGCGCTATCGCACCCACGGCGTACCCAAAGCCGCTGACCTGCGTTCGGCTTTGGAACCGCTGTTGGCTTGATCCGTATCCCGGTTGGTAAGCTGTCGGCCGTGTCCACCCGCGTTGAGCCGATGCTCACGAAGCGCCGCGCAGTCGATCTGTGCCGCGTTGCGGGTTGTTGCTGTTGTTGTTGTAGCTGCTGAGTAGCCGCGCCGTCTCGCGCCGCGCTCGGGACCGGATCTGATCTCGATCCGAGTTTTCCGCCAGTCAGCCCAAATCCATACACAACAGGAGCACACCCATGTCGACACAGAAAACCCAGACGCCTGACCAGGTGGACGTCCGCGGCCCGCGGTTCGCCGCCTGGGTCACCACCGTCGTGCTCGCCGCCACCCTGCTGCTGTACGGGGTCAGCCCGGCCGCCGCGGCCGTCCTGCTGGCCGTGCAGGCGGTGGTGTTCGCCATCGGCGCGTGGCTGGGGCCGCGCAAGCACCCGTACGGTCTGGTGTTCGCCCGCCTGATCGCACCGCGGCTGGGCCCGGTGACCGAGAAGGAGCCGACGCCGCCGCTGCGGTTCGCCCAGCTCGTCGGGCTGCTCTTCGCGGTCGTCGGGGTGGCCGGGTTCGCTGCCGGCGCCGACCTGCTCGGCCTGATCGCCACCGGCTTCGCCCTGGTGGCGGCCTTCCTCAACGCGGCCTTCGGCATTTGCCTGGGCTGTCAGATCTATCCGCTCGTCGTGCGTCTCCGCCCGAGCGCACGCGTAACCACGTAAACGTCAACACCCGAAAACCGAAGCAACCGAAAGGATTCACTCCATGGCACGCTCCGACGTCCTGGTCACAGCCGACTGGGCCGAGAGCAATCTCAACGCACCGAACACCGTGTTCGTCGAGGTCGACGAGGACACCAGCGCTTACGACGCCGGCCACATCGAGGGCGCCGTCAAGATCGACTGGAAGACCGACCTGCAGGACCCGGTCAAGCGTGACTTCGTCGACCAGCAGCAGTTCTCGAAGCTGCTGTCGGAGAAGGGCATCAGCAACGACGACACCGTGATCCTGTACGGCGGCAACAACAACTGGTTCGCCGCCTACGCCTACTGGTACTTCAAGCTGTACGGCCACGAGAACGTCAAGCTTCTCGACGGCGGCCGCAAGAAGTGGGAGCTCGACGGCCGTCCGCTGGTGAAGGAGGTGCCGAACCGTCCGGCCACCACCTACACCGCCAAGGCGCCGAACAACGCGATCCGCGCCTTCCGCGACGAGGTGATCGACGCGATCGGCAAGAAGAACCTGGTCGACGTGCGCTCCCCCGACGAGTTCTCGGGCAAGATCCTCGCTCCGGCTCACCTGCCGCAGGAGCAGAGCCAGCGTCCCGGCCACATCCCGGGCGCCATCAACGTCCCGTGGAGCAAGGCGGCCAACGACGACGGCACCTTCAAGTCCGACGAGGAGCTGGCCAAGCTGTACGCCGAGGCCGGCCTGGACGGCGAGAAGGAGACCATCGCGTACTGCCGTATCGGTGAGCGCTCCTCGCACACCTGGTTCGTGCTGCAGGAGATCCTCGGGCACAAGAACGTCAAGAACTACGACGGCAGTTGGACGGAATACGGCTCCCTGGTGGGGGCCCCGATCGAGTTGGGAAGTTAAGGGATATGTGCTCTGCACCGAAGCAAGGACTGACGTTGCCCGCCAGCGTCGACCTGGAGAAGGAAACCGTGATCACCGGCCGTGTGGTGGACGGCTCGGGTCAGGCCGTCGGCGGCGCCTTCGTGCGTCTGCTCGACAGCTCCAACGAGTTCACCGCTGAGGTCGTCGCCTCGGCCACCGGCGATTTCCGGTTCTTCGCAGCCCCCGGCACCTGGACGGTGCGGGCGCTGTCGAAGGTCGGCAACGGCGACGCCGTGGTGACCCCGCAGGGTGCGGGGATCCACGAGGTGGACGTCAAGGTCGCCTAATTCAAGATCCACAGGACGCTGGGCCGGGCCACTGCGCCCGGCCCAGCGCCGCCTATTAGACTGGTGAACCGTGGTCCTCTTCTTTGAGATTCTGCTGGTCGCGGCCGTTGTCGTGATTACCTGGTTCGCGTTGTACGCGCTGTACCGGCTGATCACCGACGAGTCGTGACTTCTGGCGACGAAGCGATCGCCGCGGCCGCCGAGCGTGCGAAACAGACGGCTGGCCGCAATATCCCTGTCTTCAACGACCTTCCGTTCCCGCCGGACACCGCGAATCTGAGGGAGGGCGCCGACCTCAGCGAATCGCTGCTGGCGCTGCTCCCGCTGGTCGGCGTGTGGCGCGGTGAGGGTGAGGGTCGCGGCCCGGACGGCGACTACCGGTTCGGGCAGCAGATCATCGTCTCGCACAACGGCGGCGACTTCCTCAACTGGGAGGCCCAGTCGTGGCGCATCGACGACGACGGCAACTACGTCGAGCACACGCTGCGTGAGACCGGCTACTGGCGGTTCGTCTCCGACCCCGCCGACCCGGAGGAGACACAGGCCATCGAACTGCTGCTGGCGCACTCCACCGGCTACGTGGAGCTGTTCTACGGACGCCCGCTCAACCAGTCGTCGTGGGAGCTGGTCACCGATGCGCTGGCCCGCAGCCGCTCCGGTGTGCTGATCGGCGGCGCCAAGCGCCTCTACGGCATCATCGAGGGCGGCGACCTCGGCTACGTCGAGGAACGCGTCGACGCCGACGGCGGCCTGGTGCCGCACCTGTCGGCCCGGCTGTCGAGGTACATCGGCTGATGCGAGCCGGTCTCCTCGCCGCGGTCTGCGCCGCGGCCGCACTGCTGGCGGGCTGCTCCTCGCAGCCGTCCGAATCGCCGTCTGAGACGTCACCCTCTGAGACGGCGGAGCAGGCACCCCCGTCGACCTCCGAAGCGCCCAAGGAGCACGGCTCGCTGGCGCAGTGCCTGTCCGAGCACGGGGTGCCCGCCGCACCCGGCCCGGCCGGACCGCCCTCTGGCGTGGACCCCGACACCTGGCACGAGGCCATGGCCGCGTGCGCGTCGTTCGCGCCAGGACCGGCGAGTTAGGTCAGCACCGGCGCCCGGCCGGCCTCGGCCAGCCACGTCGACTCGAGCCGCTCCAGGGTGCCGTCGCGGCGCAGCTCCTCGATGATCGCGGACACGCACGGTGTGAGCGGGCTGCCCTTGCCGAGCACCACCCCGAACTGCTCCACCTGGTCGCCGCCGGGGGGCAGCTGGCCGACCATCATGCCGTCGCGCAGCTCGCCTGCGACGGTGAACGCGGTGGGCAGGTCGGCGACCAGCGCGTCGATCTCCCCGTTGGCCAGCGCCAGCTTGGCGTCGCCGGTGGTGTTGTAGACCTCGACGGGGTTGCGGCTGTGCACCGCCACCGCCGCGGTGTGGCTGGTGCTGCCGACCTCCGCGCCCAGCCGCAGCGCCTTGAGCTCGTCGACGGTGCGCACCCGCGCCGCGGGTGAGGACTTCACGGTCACCACGGCCTGGTTGACGTCGAAATAGGGCGACGAGAAGTCCACGGCCGCCCGGCGCTGGTCGGTGATGGAGAACTGGGACAGGTTGGCGTCGAACGACTTCGGGCCGGGCACCAGCGCCTCGCTGAACGGCACCCGGACCCAGCGGACCTCCTCGGGCTGGTAGCCGAGCCGGTCGGCGACGGCGTAGGCCAGCGCGGCCTCGAAACCCTCCCCGTTGGCGGGATTGTCGCCGATGTACCACGGGGGGTACACCGGCTGGTCCGTGCCGAACGTGAACACGCCCTGGTAGAGAGTGGCCAGCCGGTCCTTGTGACAGTCCTCGAGCCGGGGCGGGGCGGTCGGCGCGGCGACGGGTGCGCACGCGGGCAGCGCGAACGCAGCCGCCAGCAACACACCGAGGGTCCTGGCGAGGCACATGGGGCGCATCATCGCTCAGCCCGCACGCCGACGCCAAGATCTGGTAGGCAACGGATCGCTACCGATCCGGGCTCGGGCCGGACGCGACGGGCCCGCAGCAGGCGCGGATGCTGGCCGGGTCCGGATGTGGAGCGGCCCCCGAGCCGTGACTCCTGGGCGGACAAGACGCAGGGGCTCGGGGGCCGGGTGGCTGCGGGGAATTCGCCAGCGCGCGCAGACGCGAAGAGCGTCAGCTCATTCCCCTGGCGCTGCTAGCTCGCAGCCACCTCACAAGTCCATAAGTCACACAATTTTCGGACCACCTCCTTCCCTGTGTACGAGCGACGGTACTCCCGGAAGTCAGCGGCGACAACCGATTTAGCCTCAGCGGTCGCTGACGATCGCGGCGTCGACGAGCTCGGCGAACTCGTCGGCCAGCGGGCTCGGCGGCAGCGGCCTGCCGTCCAGCGTGTGCACCCGCGCCGCCAGCGTGATGCTGGAGACCAGCCAAACCCCTTGGGCGGCAAACAGGTCCGCGGGTCGCAGGGCGCGGTAGTCACAGTCGTAGCCCTTGCTGCGGGCCACCTCGAACAGTGCCTGCTGGGTGGTGCCGCGCAGGATCGGCAGCCAGGGCGGCGGGGCGAAGAAGCCGAGCCGGCCGCTGCCGGGCTCGGTCTCGGCGGCGATCACCACCGTCGAGCGCGGACCCTCCAGCACCAGGCCGTCGGAGCCGACGAAGATCACGTCGCCGGCACCGTGGCGTTCGGCGTGCCGCAGCGCCGCCATGTTCACCGCGTACGACAGCGTCTTGGCCCCGGCCAGCAGCCAGGGCATCTCGGCGGTGCCCTCGGCGGGCAGTCCGCGCGCCAGCGTCAGCGCGGACAGTCCGCGGGCGCGTACCTCGGCGACCCGTGCGGGCAGCGGTGCGATCGTCGCGTAGGCCGTCGGCGCCGAACCGCTCTCCCGGCCCCTGGTGTACACCAGGCGCAGCGCGGCCTCACCGCCGTCCCACGCGTCCACGGCGACCGCCACGGCCGCGCGCCAGCGCGCCAGATCGGGCTCGGGCAGATCGGTCAT
This sequence comes from Mycolicibacterium phlei, assembly GCF_001583415.1. The sequence goes on along the minus strand of NZ_CP014475.1, from coordinate 698,347 downwards.
CCGCGCCGAGGAGGTGAGCCGGGCCAGATGGCTCTCCAGCAGGCAGGGGCGCCCGTCGCGGATCAGCAGCGTCTCGAAGACGCCGTCCCCGCGCACCGCCGCCAGATCGTCGGCGTGCAGCAGGGGCGCCGAGGGGTCGTGCAACTGCCCGTCGAGGGTGACCACGACGGCGGGTTCGCCAGCCATGGGCTCACAGCGTAGCGGCGGGACGACCGGTCCCCGAACGTAGAGTTGGGTTATGTCAGCTGCTGTTCCCGCCCCCGATACCGGACCCGACGCCGGCGCCGTCTGGCACTACGGCGACCCGCTCGGCGAGCAGCGGGCCGCCGCCGACGCGGCCGTCGTGATCGACCGCTCGCACCGCGCGGTGATCGCGCTGCGCGGCGCCGACCGCCGGACCTGGCTGCACAGCCTGACGTCTCAGCACGTCAGCGAGCTGCCCGACGGCGCGGTGACCGAGAATCTGAGCCTCGACGGCCAGGGACGTGTGGAAGATCACTGGATTCAGACCGAGCTGGACGGCGTCACTTATCTGGACACCGAACCGTGGCGCGGGGAACCGCTGATCGCGTACCTGCGCAAGATGGTGTTCTGGTCCGACGTCACGGTCGAGACCGCCGAGCTGGCGGTGCTGACGCTGCTCGGGCCCGCGGTGGCCGAGGCCGGTGCGCTCGCGGCGCTGGGGGTGGCCGAGCTGCCGGAGATCGACCGTGCGGTGGCGCTGCCCGACGGCGGGTTCCTGCGCCGCACCGACCTCCAGGTCGACCTTGTTGTACCCCGTGACCAGGCCGAACGCTGGCGGCAGCGGCTCGTCGACGCCGGGCTGCGGCCCGCCGGGGTGTGGACCTACGAGGCCCACCGCGTCGCCGCCGTGCGCCCGCGCCTGGGGGTGGATACCGACGAGCGGACCATCCCGCACGAGGTCGGCTGGATCGGCCGCGCCGTGCACCTGGACAAGGGCTGCTACCGGGGCCAGGAGACCGTCGCCCGCGTCCACAACCTGGGTAAACCGCCGCGGATGCTGGTCCGGCTGCATCTGGACGGCTCCGCGGACCGGCCCGGGCCCGGCGCCCAGGTGCTCGCCGGCGGCCGCGCCGTCGGCCGGCTGGGCACCGTCGTCGACCACGTCGACGAGGGACCGGTCGCGCTTGCGCTGCTCAAGCGGGGTCTGCCCGCCGACACCGAGCTGACGGTGGACGGGGTGCCCGCCAGCATCGACGCCGACACGCTGCCGCCGCCCGACGTCGCCGGAGCCGGCCGCATCGCGGTGGAACGGCTGCGCGGCGGAGCGCGTTGAACGATCTGTGACGAGGCCCTGCCAGCGCCGCGCACCGGGGCACGGTAAGCTGTCGGGCAGGACGATAAAAGACAGATCAGATCGGAGCCGCCTGTAATCGGGCCGCTCCGTTATTGCGCGAGGGGGTCCCCCCATGGGCCGCGGCCGGGCAAAGGCAAAGCAGACCAAGGTTGCTCGTGAGCTCAAGTACAGCTCACCACAGACCGACTTCGAGCGGCTTCAGCGCGAGCTGTCGGGCGCTTCTTCCTCCGACGACCGCAACGGCGACTCGTTGGACGACTGGGCCGACGAGGACGACTGGCGCCGCTGAGCTGTCCGCTCAGCTGGTCCCGGGCCGGTATCGTCGGCGCCCGCGCTCCCGTCGAGCCCTCCCGTAGCGTCGGCTCCTCTCTTTAACGCATCCGCCCGTCACGGGCGGGTGCTCCATGCGCATAATTGTCAACAATCTGATGTCGACAACTATGACCGAGTGAGCCGAGTGAAAGGCAGCCAGCATGGGCCAACCGCAGTACCAGGTGACCGACCCCGCCACCGGCGAGGTCGTGCGGACCTATCCCTTCGCCTCCGACGCCGACGTCGAGGCGGCCCTGCGGCGGGCGACGGACGCCTTCGAGCCGTGGCGGGACCGTCCGATCGAGGAGCGGGTGCAGATCACCCGCCGGGTCGCCGCGCTGTTCACCGAGCGCGCCGAGGAACTGGCCGCGCTGATCGAGACCGAGATGGGCAAGGCCCGCGTCGAGGGCCTCGGTGAGACGCAGTTCTGCACCGACATCTTCACCTACTACGCCGACCACGGCCCGGACCTGATCGTCCCCCGCCCCGTGCCCGGGCACCCGACCGCGCGGATCGAGTACCGGGCCCAGGGCCCGATCGTCGGCGTGATGCCGTGGAACTACCCCTACTACCAGGTGGCCCGCTTCGCCGCGCCGAACCTGATCGTCGGCAACACGATGGTCCTCAAGCACGCCGAGAACTGCCCGACGTCCGCGCTGGCGATCGCCGACATCATGCGCGACGCCGGGGTCCCCGACGGGGTCTACGAGAACCTGTTCGCCACCCATGAGCAGGTGGCCGCGATCATCGCCGACCGCCGCACCCGCGGCGTCTCGCTGACCGGCTCCGAGCGGGCCGGCTCCGCGGTCGCCGCCGAGGCCGGCCGCAACCTCAAGAAGGTCGTGCTCGAGCTGGGCGGCTCCGACCCCTACATCGTGCTCGACACCGACGACCCCGACGCCGCGGCGGAGACGGCGTGGACGTTTCGCATCGAGAACGTCGGCCAGGCCTGCAACGCCAACAAGCGGATGATCGTGATGGCCGACGTCTACGACGACTTCGTCGCGGCGCTGGCCCGCCGCGCGGCCGCGATGACACCGCGGCGGCCGGGCAGCCGGGGCGGGCCGGGCGAGTACTCGCCGATGGTGTCGCGGCGGGCGGCCGAGCTGCTGCTGGCCCAGGTGCGCGACGCGGTCGACAAAGGTGCGACGGTGCACGCCGGCGGCACCCTGCTCGACGGGCCGGGCGCCTACTTCGAGCCGACCGTGCTGACCGGTGTCACCCCGCAGATGCGGGCCTTCCACGAGGAGCTCTTCGGCCCCGTCGCGGTGGTGTACCGGGTGGACAGCGACGACGAGGCGGTCCGGCTGGCCAACGCGGTCGACTTCGGCCTCGGGGCGTCGGTGTGGAGCGCCGACCGCGCCCGCGCCGAGGCGGTCGCGAGCCGCCTGGACGCCGGGATGGTCAACGTCAACACCCCGTCCAGCGAGGCCGCCGACATCCCGTTCGGCGGCACCAAACGGTCAGGGTTCGGCCGCGAACTCGGGCCGCTGGGCATCGAGGAGTTCGTCAACAAGCGGCTGTTCTACGTGCAGCCGTGACCCTCAGAACCGCGGGTGCTGGCCGACCAGCACCGCGCGCGGGCTGTCCTTGCCGCCCTTCTTCACCACGCCGAGCGGCCAGCAGTCCACGTGGCGCGCGGTCAGGATGGCCAGCGCCCGGTCGGTGTCCTCCGGCGCCACCACCGCGACCATGCCGACGCCCATGTTGAAGGTCTTCTCCATCTCGACGCGCTCGACCCGGCCGCGCTGGGCGATCATGCCGAACACGGGTGCCGGGGTCCAGGTGCCGCGGTCGATCTCGGCGGTCAGGCCGTGCGGGATCACGCGCTCCAGGTTGCCGGCCAGCCCGCCGCCGGTGACGTGGCAGAAGGTGCGGACCCGGGTCTCGGCCGCCAGCGCCAGGCAGTCCTTGGCGTAGATGCGGGTCGGTTCGAGCAGCTCCTCGCCCAGCGTGCGGCCGAACTCCTCGACGTGTCCGGCCAGGTTCATCCGGTCGATCTCCAGCAGCACCTTGCGGGCCAGGGAGTAGCCGTTGGAGTGCAGGCCGGTCGAGGCCATCGCGATCAGCACGTCGCCCGGCTTGACCCGCTCGGGGCCCAGCACGTCGTCGGCCTCCACCACCCCGACGCCGGTGGCGGACAGGTCGTAGTGGTCGGGGGCCATCAGGCCGGGATGCTCGGCGGTCTCGCCGCCCAGCAGCGCGCAGCCGGCCATCACACAGCCCTCGGCGATGCCGGAGACCAGCTCGCTGATCCGTTCGGGGATGGTGCGGCCCACCGCGATGTAGTCCTGCAGGAACAGCGGCTCGGCACCGCAGACCACGAGGTCGTCGACCACCATCGCGACCAGGTCGATGCCGACGGTGTCGTGCTTGTCCATGGCCTGGGCGACGGCCAGCTTGGTGCCCACCCCGTCCGTCGACGAGGCCAGCAGCGGCTCCCGGTACCCCCCGCGCAGTGCGAAGAGGCCGGCGAAGCCGCCGAGTCCCCCGCGGACCTCGGGCCTGGTGGCCTTCTTGGCGAGCGGCTTGAGAAGTTCGACTGCGCGGTCACCGGCTTCGATATCGACCCCGGCCGACGCGTAGGAAATGCCGGTTGGTTCGGCGCGTTCGGTCATCGCGAACAAGGCTACCGTTCACGCCCCCACCACGGCAGCCGGACCGGCGCCCGCCTCGCCCCCGGCGAACTTACAAGCAGTCCGGACTGTTTTTATGTTACGATCGTCACTGTGACCGAGAACACCGGCCGGCGCACTCAGGCCGAACGCACCGCGGCCACCCGCGGACGCATCCTCGACGCCACCGTCGAGACCCTGCTGGAACTCGGCTACCGGGCCACCACGACCCAGGAGGTCAACCGCCGGGCCGGGGTGTCCCGCGGCGCCCTGCTGCACCACTTCCCCACCCGGGAGTCGCTGGTGGTGGCGGCCGTCAGCCATCTCGTCGAGCAGCGCCTCGAGGAGATCCTGTCGCGCCCGCGCACCGGCGACGAGGATCTCGAGATCCTCGTCGAGGCGTTCAGCGGCCCACTGTTCGAGGCCGCACTGGAACTGTGGGTGGCCGCCCGCACCGACGAGAGCCTGCGCACCGCGCTGATCCCGCTGGAGCGCAAGGTCAACGACGCACTGGCCGTCGCCTGCAACGAACTGCTCGGCGACCGCTACCACCCCACCGAACTCGAACTGTCCATCGAACTGGCCCGCGGTCTGGCGGTTTCCCGCATCCTGCGCAGCCCGGAGGCCGACCGCGCCCTCATCGAACGACTTCTGCCCGTCTGGAAGGACCTGATGCGCCATGACTGACACCTGCCCTGAGTCCAGCCCCGCCCTGCCCGCGCACGTCGACGTGCTCGTCGTCGGCGTCGGCTTCGGTGGCCTGGCCGCCCTGCACCGGCTGACCATCGACCACCCCGGGCTGCGCACGCTGGCCATCGAGCGCGCCGACGGACCCGGCGGCGTGTGGCGCGACAACGACTACCCGGGCGCCGCCTGCGATGTGCCGACGTCGCTGTACTCGCTGTCGTTCGCGCCCAACCCGGACTGGTCGCACACCTTCGGACGCCAGCACGAGATCCACGACTACCTGCGGTCGGTGGCCGCCCGGTTCGCCGACCGGATCCGCTACAACTGTGCGCTGACCGCCGCCCGCTGGGACGCCGACGCCGCCGAGTGGGAGGTCGACACGACGTGCGGGCGTCTGCGCTGCCGCTTCCTGGTGGCCGCGCCCGGCGCGCTGTCCGAGCCGGGGGTGCCCGCGGTACCCGGCGCCGAGGACTTCACCGGCACCACATTCCACTCCGCCAAATGGGACCACACCCAGGACCTGCGCGGCCGGCGGGTCGCCGTGGTGGGCACCGGGGCCTCAGCCATCCAGATCGTCCCGGAGATCGCCGGGCAGGTCGAGCATCTAACCGTGCTGCAACGCACCCCGGCCTGGATCCTGCCGCGCCTGGACCGCACCATCAGCCCGCTGGAGCGCGGCGTGTACCGCCGCTTCCCGGCGGTGCACCGCCTGATGCGACGCCTGGTGTGGGCCCACCGCGAGTCCTTCGTGGTGTTCATGGCCCGCATGCCCTGGCTGCTGCCGGTGGTCCGCGCCGTGGCGCTGACCCTGCTGCGCGTGCAGGTCCGCGACCCGCAGCTGCGGCGCAGACTGATCCCCGGCTACACCATCGGGTGCAAGCGAATCCTGTTGAGCAACAAGTGGTATCCGGCCCTGCAACGGGACAACGTCACGGTCGCGGGTGCGCTGTCGCGGTTCACCGAACACGGGGTGGTCGACGCCGACGGCCACGAGCACCGCGTCGACACGGTGATCTTCGCGACCGGGTTCACCCCCACCGAACCGCCCATCGCCAAGGTGGTGACCGGCCGCCACGGCCGCACGCTGGCACAGGTGTGGGCGGGCTCGCCGCGCGCCTACCGCGGTGTGGAGGTGCACGGTTTCCCGAACCTGTTCTTCATGTACGGCCCCAACACCAACCTCGGGCACAGCTCGATCGTGTTGATGCTCGAACCGCAGGCCCACTACATCAGCGCCGCCCTGACCGAGCTGACCCTGCGGGGCCACCGCACGTTCGAGGTCACCCAGCAGGCGCAGGACCGCTACAACGCGGAGCTGGACCCGGATCTGGACCGCACGGTGTGGAACTCCGGCGGGTGCTCCAGCTGGTATCTGGACTCCACCGGCCGTAACTCGGTGATGTGGCCGCGCTACACCTGCGACTACCGCCGCCTGATGAGCCGCTTCGACGCCGCCGACCATGTCTTCGACGAGGCGGTCCCCGCCGCGCCGACCGCCACCGGAGCCGCGGGGTTTGCCTGACCGGTAAACCGGCGATCCCACGGGGGTGTCTGACACCATCCGCTGCCTGGTGACCGGGGCGACCGGCTACATCGGCGGCCGGCTCATCCCCGCCCTGCTCGACCGCGGCATCGCCGTGCGGGCGCTGGCCCGCACCCCGTCCAAGCTCGACGGCGTGCCGTGGCGGGACCGGGTCGAGGTGGTCCGCGGCGACCTCGGCGACCCCGAGTCGCTGCGCGACGCGTGCGACGGCGTCGACGTCGTCTACTACCTGGTGCACTCGATGGGCAGCTCCGACGACTTCGTCGCGGAGGAGGCCGCATCGGCGCGCAACGTGGTGGCCGCGGCCCGCGCCGCCGGCGTCCGCCGCATCGTGTACCTGGGCGGCCTGCACCCGGCGGGCACCGAGCTGTCCCCGCACCTGCGGTCGCGCGCCGCCGTCGGCGACATCCTGATCGACTCCGGCATCGAGGCCGTCGTGCTGCAGGCCGGGATCGTGATCGGTTCGGGCTCAGCGTCATTCGAGATGATCCGGCACCTGACCAACCGGCTGCCGGTGATGACGACACCGAAGTGGGTGCACAACCGGATCCAGCCGATCGCCATCGACGACGCGCTGCACTACCTGGCCGAGGCCGCGTCCGCGCCGGTGCCGTCGTCGCGCGCCTGGGACATCGGCGGGCCCGACGTGTTCGAGTACGGCGAGGCCATGCAGATCTACGCGCAGGTGGCCGGACTGCGCCGCCGCACGATCGTCGTCCTGCCGTGGCTCACGCCGACGATCGCGAGCTGGTGGATCGGGCTGGTGACGCCGATGCCGCCGGGGCTGGCGCGGCCGCTGGTGGAGTCACTGGAGTGCGACGCGGTGATGGCTGACCACGACGTCGACACGGTGATCGCGCCGCCGCCCGGCGGGCTGCGGAACTACCGCGACGCGGTGGCCGAGGCGCTGCGCACCGGGCCGCTGCCCAGCGATCCGCAGTGGGCGCACGTGGGGCGTTGAGTCAGGGGCGACGCAGCGCCGAGGCGTTGTCGTTGTCGGCCTGCACCGGGATCCCGGTCTTGGCCGCGGGATCCACCTCGCTCCTCGCGTGCGCGGAAGCAAGCATGTGCTCAATCACGTTCTTGCCCAACGCCGATTCGCCCGGCAGCTCGATCGGATAGTTGCCGTCGAAGCACGCCGAGCACAGCCGCGAGGCGGGCTGTTCGGTGGCGGCGATCATGCCCTGTTTCGAGATGTAGCCCAGCGAGTCCGCGCCGATGGCGTGGCGCACCGCCTCGACCATCTCGTCAGGGTTGTCGACCGCGTTGGCGATCAGCTCGGCCGGGGTGGCGAAGTCGATGCCGTAGAAGCACGGCCACTTCACCGGCGGCGACGCGATGCGCACGTGCACCTCGACGGCGCCGGCCTCTCGCAGCATCCGCACCAGCGCCCGCTGCGTGTTGCCGCGCACGATCGAGTCGTCGACGACGATCAGCCGCTTACCGCGGATGACCTCCTTGAGCGGGTTGAGCTTGAGCCGGATGCCGAGCTGGCGAATGGTCTGCGACGGCTGGATGAAGGTGCGCCCGACGTAGGCGTTCTTCATCAGGCCCTGGCCGAACGGGATGCCGGACTCCTGGGCGTAGCCGACGGCGGCGGGGGTGCCCGACTCGGGCACGCCGATCACCAGGTCCGCCTCGACGGGCTTCTCGCGGGCCAGCCTGCGGCCGATGTCGACGCGGGTGGCGTGCACCGACCGGCCGACCAGCGTGCTGTCGGGCCGGGCCAGGTAGACGTACTCGAACACGCAGCCCTTGGGCTCCGGGTTGGCGAACCGGGTGGAGCGCACCCCGTCGGCGTCGATGGCCAGCAGTTCGCCGGGCTCGATGTCCCGGACGAAGGAGGCGCCGACGATGTCGAGCGCGGCGGTCTCCGAGGCGACCACCCAGCCGCGGTCCAGCCGGCCCAGCGACAGCGGCCGCACCCCGTACGGGTCGCGCGCCGCGTACAGGGTGTTCTCGTCCATGAAGGTCAGGCAGAACGCGCCGCGCACGGTCGGCAGCAGTTCCAGCGCCGCCTGCTCGAGCGTCGCGTCGGCCGCGCCGTGGGCGAGCAGCGCGCCCAGGATGTCGGAGTCGGTGGTCGCGGTCGGTCCGCCGTGGTTCTCCAACAGGCCGGCCTCGCGGGCGCGGCCGGCCAGCTCGGCGCCGTTGACCAGGTTGCCGTTGTGGCCCAGCGCGACGCCGGTGCCCGCCGCGGTGTTGCGGAACACCGGCTGGGCGTTCTCCCACGTGGTGGAGCCGCTGGTGGAGTAGCGGCAATGCCCGACGGCGACGTGGCCCTGCATCGCGGCCAGCGTCTGTTCGTCGAACACCTGGCTGACCAGACCGAGGTCCTTGAACACAAGCACCTGCGATCCGTCGGCGACGGCGATACCCGCCGCCTCCTGGCCGCGGTGCTGCAGTGCGTAGAGGCCGTAGTAGGTGAGTTTGGCGACCTCTTCACCCGGCGCCCAGACGCCGAATACGCCACATTCTTCGCGGGGTTCTTGATAAGCGTCGCCTACAGAGGCGTCGGACTCAGCGGGGCCGGTCACGTTATGGCTGCTCCCGGGGCGAGGTGGGTAGTCGACGTCAGTCTACGTACTGACCGGGCTGTACACCCAATGCTTGCCGCGGTGTGCCGAGATCTGCGCCACGGCCCGCCCGCACCGCCGCCCCACGCCTACTACCTGCGATTTCGATGCAGTGACGGCCGGTGAGCGATCGGTGGTGCACCGAAATCACAGGGGGTGGGTGTGGCCAAACTAACCATCGATGCCGACCAGTGGCAGCCACGCCCCGATCTCGGGTGCCCGCGCCCCCGACAGCGTCACCCGGTCGGCGGCGTCGTCGAGGGTCAGCAGACCGGTGGCCAGCAGCAGCCAGGTGCGCGGATCGGTCTCCACGACGTTGGGCGGGTTGCCGCGGCGGTGCGCGGGACCCTCGATGCACTGCACGGCGGCGAACGGCGGGATGCGGACCTCGACGCTGGCGCCGGGTGCGACGGCGGCCAGGGTGCGCGCGGTCAACCGGACCGCCTCGGCGAGTTCGGCGCGGGCCGGTTCGGGTTGCTGGTCGTCACGCAGCCAGTCGGCGACCGCCAGCACGGCGGCGCGGGTCTGCTGCGGGTCGGCGGTTCGTCTTGGCGGCATGGGATCAGGTGGGGAATCCGAACATCTTGACCACCCCGTGGTCGCGGCCCGCAGTGTATCCGCCGTCCACCGCGATCGCCTGACCGGTCACGAACGAGGCGTCCGCCGAGACGAGAAACGCTGCCACCGCGGCGATCTCGTCGGGGCGGCCCCGCCGTTGCAACGCGTGCTCGGCGGTGATCGAGCGCAGCGGTTCGGCCATGCCCTCGAGCCCCATGACGCTCTCGAGCATCGGGGTGTCGATGAACCCGGGGCAGATCGCGTTGGCGCGGATCCCGCTGGGGCCGTAGTCCAGCGCGATGTTCTTGGTCAGCAGCACCACCCCGCCCTTGGCGGCGTTGTAGCTGCTGCCGCCCGCGGTGCCCTCCAGTCCCTCGACGCTGGCCAGCGTCACGATCGACCCGCGCTCGCCGTCGACGCGGGTCTGTTCGATCATCCGCGCCAGCGCGGCCTTGGCGACCAGGAAGGTGCCGGTGAGGTTCACCCCGATCACCCGGTCCCACTCGGTGCGCTCCAGCAGGTGCACGGGCCCGCCGCCTGCCACCCCGGCGCAGTGCACGACACCGTCGAGCCGGCCGGGCACCGCGGCGAACACCGCGCCGACGGCGGCCTCGTCGGTCACGTCGGCGGACACGAAGCTGAACCGGTCACCGAGATCGTCTGGCGGCGGGGCGATGTCGGCGCCGACGACGGTGCCGCCGCTGTTCAGCAGTCGGCGCACGGTCGCCAGCCCGATGCCCGACGACGCGCCGGTCACCACATACGCACGGGTCATGGTCGGGACTTTAGGCGGCGCTGCACCACCACGGCGGCCAGTGCGGCCGATTCGTTGACCGCGAGGTGGGCCAGCATCGGCGCCAGCAGGCTGCCCGAGCGCGCGTACAGCCAGCCGAACAGCCACCCGCCGACCCCGGTGAACACCACGGTGCCCAGCACCGGGTTGCGGGTGATGCGCGCGTCCATGATGTGCCACAGCCCGAACGCCACCGCCTGCAGCAGCCTGCCCCCGACGCCCGGGAACGCGGCCTCGGCCGAACTGCCCAGCGTCGCCCGGTAGGCCACCTCCTCGGGCCACACGGTGCCCACCGGGATGTCGAACAGCATCCAGCGCAGCGGGTGCTCGGGCAGCTCACGGGTGGCCATCCCGCCGCGCACCGACGGGATCAGCGCGCTCGCCACGACGCCGGCCGCCAGCACACCGCCCGCGGCCAGACCGTGACGCAGCCCGGACCACAGCGCGGGCGGGCGCAGCCCCACCCGCGGGCGGGCAGCGGCGTACAGCGCGGTGCCCAGCGCCGCGTTGGGGATCGGGCGGAACCGGACCCGGGGTGCGACGAAACTCCACCCCACCAGCGCCGCGGCGATGGCGATCGCACGGATCTTCTTGCGTTCCATCAGTATTCGGGCCCGTCCTCGGCTTCGGTCTTCTTCAGCGCGATGCGGATGCGTTCGGTGTCCTCGCGGGTCCAGCCGTCCGGGGGCGCGACGGCCGCCCACCCGTCGAGCACGTAGTCGCCGTAGTTGTGGCCGTGCCCGCCCGGGACCGAGCTGGCGTTGGTGATGTCGGCGGCGACCTGCCAGAACGTGATGATCGGATACCAGCGCATGGACGCGGTGCGGTCGCGGCCGGGCGGTTCGCGCAGCCAGTCCGGCTTGGTGAACAGCAGATCCGTCGACCACCACACGATCGGGTCCGACGGGTGCTGCAGGAACAGCACGCGGGTGCCCTCCCACGGCTCCTTGGTGTCCTGGTGGATCTGCTCGGAGTCGGTGCCCTGCGAGAACCGGACGGTGCGGCCGTTGTCGTAGCGCGGCGCCACCTCCGGGGTGCCCGGGTCGCGGCGTTGGGTGATGGCCTTCCACAGCGGGCTGGCGTTGGGCGGGCCGACCCACAGCACCGACGAGAAGCCCATCCGGGAGATGTCGGGCAGCCAGCCGAAGGCACCCTGGCCGGCCATCGAGCCCAGGCTCTCGCCGTAGAGCATGAGCTTGGGCCGGCGTTCGGGCGGGAGCTTCTGCCAGCGGTCGTGGACGGCCTCGATCATCATGCGGCCGGACCGCATCGACTTCTCCTCGTCGCCGAGGAACGAGATCCAGCTCGGCAGAAAGGAATACTGCGATCCGACCAGCGCGGTGTCGCCGTTGTACATCAATTCGATCGAGCGGGCGGCGACCGGGTTGATCCAGCCGGTGCCGGTGGTCGGGATGATCACCAGCACCTCGCGGTCGAAGGCGCCGGTGCGTTCGAGTTCGCTGAGCAGCACCGCCATCCGCTGTTCGTCGGTGTCGGCGGTCTGCAGCCCGACGTACACCCGGATCGGTTCCTTGGCGGGGGCGCCGTTGATCTCGGTGAGCTCATCGGCGCGCGGCCCGGTCGCCACGAAGTTGCGGCCCTGATATCCGAGGGTGTCCCACGGCGCGAAAGAGTCCGGGCTGCCTGATCTCTCGGGCTGCACCGGCTGCACGACGCCGGGTCGCGTGGTGGCGTTCTGGGGTTGAAAGACCCGGTTGGCACCGGCGAAGAAGCCGCGCACCAGCACACCGTTGATCAGGGTGAGGGCCAGCACCACGACGATCGCGGTGCCGATGAACAGCGCCACCTCGTCGTCCATCCGCCAGCGCCGGATGAAGTACCGCGCCACCGTCTTGATCAGGTCCAGCAGCACCCGGGCGGTTGCCACACACACCGCGGCGACGGCCAGCGCGACGACGCCGGTCCGCATGTAACCCAGGGTGGCGGGGCCCTCCATCTCCATCACCGCCGACACCTGGCGCTGCCAGGCCGCGGCCGGGATCAGCATCAGCACGCTGGCGGCGATGGACCCGGCCACCGCGACGGTCTTGAGCGCCCACAGCACCCGTTTCGGCGGCGGCCACCAGGTTCGGTTCTGTAATACGAAGCGGCGCACCATCTTTGCGATGAAAACGCCGATGCCGTAGCCGATCGCGGCGTTGATGCCGCCGATCAGGCCGCCGAACAGCCAGTCACGCGGCAGCAGTGACGGGGTCAGGGACAGACAGAAGAACAGCGCGGCGAAGACGATTCCGACGAAGTCGAGCCGGAGCAGGCGCCACGCCCAGACGTATAGCGGGTTTCGAGTGGGAGCGCCCGCAGTCACCCGAACAACCTGGGAAGCACGCCCTCCGACGTGCTCCGCAGGTCCTCCAGTGTCACGGTGAACTGTCCCTGCACCTCGACGGCGTCGCTGGCCGGGTCGACGACGCCGATGCGGGTGGCCGGCAGGTTGCGGGCCTCGCACATGGCGCGGAAGCGGCTCTCCTCGGTGCGCGGCACCGCGACCAGCACGCGGCCCGAGGACTCGGAGAACAGGTACACGAACGGGTCGGCATCCTCGGGAAGCACGATCCGGCAACCGGTTTCGCCGTGCAGCGCGGACTCGACGACGGCCTGGATCAGCCCGCCCTCGGACAGGTCGTGGGCGGCCGAGATCAGGCCGTCGCGGGAGCCGGCGACCAGCACCTCGGCCAGCAGCTTCTCGCGGGCCAGGTCGACCTTCGGGGGCAGCCCGCCGAGATGGTCGGCGGTGACCTGCGCCCAGATCGAGCCGTCGAACTCGTCGTAGGTGTCGCCGAGCAGCATCAGCGTCTCACCGGGCTCGTTGCCGAACGCGGTGGGGATGCGGCGGCGCACGTCGTCGATCACGCCGAGCACCCCGACCACCGGGGTGGGCAGGATCGCGGTGCTGCCGGTCTGGTTGTAGAAGCTGACGTTGCCGCCGGTCACCGGAATGCCCAGGGCCGCAGCACCGTCGGCGAGGCCACGGACGGCCTGGCTGAACTGCCACATCACACCCGGGTCCTCAGGGGAGCCGAAGTTCAGGCAGTTGGTCACCGCCAGCGGGGTGGCGCCGGTGACGGCGACGTTGCGGTAGGCCTCGGCCAGCGCGAGCTGCGCACCGGTGTAGGGGTCCAGTGCGGTGTAGCGGCCGGACGCGTCGGTGGAGATCGCGATGCCGCGGCCGGTCTGCTCGTCGACGCGCAGCACGCCGCCGTCGGCGCCCTCGGCGAGCACGGTGTTGCCGCGCACGTAGCGGTCGTACTGTTCGGTGATCCAGGCGCGGCTGCACAGGTGCGGGCTGCCCAGCAGCGCCAGCAGGGTCTGCTTGAGCTCCTCGCCGGTCTTGGGCCGCGGCAGCTTCGCCGAGGTGTCGGCGTTGAGCGCGTCCTGGGTGTCGGGCCGCTGCACGGGCCGCTGGTAGACGGGCCCCTCGTGCGCGACGGTGCGCGGCGGCACGTCGACGACGGTCTCGCCGTGCCAGGTGATCTGCAGCCGGTCGCCGTCGGTGACCTCGCCGATCACCGTGGCCAGCACGTCCCACTTGCGGCAGACCGCCAGGAACGCGTCCACGTTCTCGGGTTTGACGACCGCGCACATGCGTTCCTGCGACTCGCTAGACAGGATCTCCGCGGGGGTCATGTTCGCCGCGCGCAGCGGCACCTTGTCCAGCTCGATGGCCATGCCGCCGTCCCCGGCGGAAGCCAGTTCCGAAGTGGCGCAGGACAATCCGGCGCCGCCGAGGTCCTGGATGCCGACCACGAGCTTGTTGGCGTACAGCTCGAGGCAGCACTCGATGAGGACCTTCTCCATGAACGGGTCGCCGACCTGCACGCTGGGCAGCTTCTTGCGGCCCGCCGCGCCGGCCTCGTCGCCGCCGAAGGTGTCGCTGGCGAGCACGCTGACGCCGCCGATGCCGTCCAGGCCGGTGCGCGCGCCGAACAGGATGATCTTGTTGCCGGTGCCCGAGGCGAACGCCAGGTGCAGGTCCTCCTTGCGCAGCACACCGACGCACAGCGCGTTGACCAGCGGGTTGCCGCCGTAGGAGGCGTCGAACACGGTCTCGCCGCCGATGTTGGGCAGGCCGAGGGAGTTGCCGTAGCCGCCTATGCCGCGCACCACCCCGTCGACCACGCGGCGGGTGTCGGGGGCGTCGGCCGCGCCGAACCGCAGCTGGTCCATCACGGCGACCGGGCGGGCGCCCATCGCCATGATGTCGCGCACGATGCCGCCGACGCCGGTGGCCGCGCCCTGGTAGGGCTCGATGTAGGACGGGTGGTTGTGCGACTCGACCTTGAAGGTGGCCGCCCAGCCGTCGCCGATGTCGACGACGCCGGCGTTCTCGCCGATGCCCGCCAGCATCGTCTTGCGCATCTCCTCGGTGGTGGTCTCCCCGAAGTAGCGCAGGTGCACCTTGGAGGACTTGTAGGAGCAGTGCTCGCTCCACATCACCGAGTACATCGCCAGCTCGGCGTCCGTCGGCCTGCGACCGAGGATCTCGCGGATGCGCTGGTACTCGTCGTCCTTGAGGCCCAGTTCGCGGTAGGGCTGGGGTAGATCGGGAGTGGCGGCGGCCCGCTCGACGGTGTCGACTGTGCTCAAGCTCGGCTGCGACGTCACGCAGACAGTCTAGGGGTGGTCGGCGGCCGCCACGCAGAACAGGTTGCCGTCGGGGTCGGCCAGCACCACCCAGCTGAAGTCGTCGATGCTGTGCCGGCCGGTCTCGGTGGCGCCGAGCCCGACGAGCCGCGTGACCTCGGCCTCGACGTCGTCGGCGCCGAAGTCCAGATGGATGCGGTTCTTGCCCGGGGTCGGGTCGTCGACCTTCTGGAACGCCACACCGGGTCCGCTGGGCAGCGTGACTGTGACGAAAAAGCCTGGCGCCACGGCGTTCACCTGGCCGCCGAGGGCGTCGGCCCACCAGGCGGCCAGCCGGTCGGGGTCGGTGGTGTCGAAGGTGATGTTGACTGCGGCGAGACTCATGCGCCCGACCCTAGATCACGCCGGCGACAGGAACGCCTGCAGCGCGGCGGCGTAGGCGGCGACGTCGTGGGCTCCCATCACCTCGCGGGCGGAGTGCATCGCCAGCTGCGGGGCGCCGACGTCGACGGTCGGGATGCCGGTGCCCGCGGCGGTCATCGGCCCGACGGTCGACCCGCACGGCAGGTCGGCGCGGTGCTCGTAGCGCTGCAGCGGCACCCCGGCCTGCTGGCAGGCCAGCGCGAACGCCGCCGCGGTGCGCCCGTCGGTGGCGTAGCGCAGGTTGGGCTGGACCTTGAGCACGGGCCCGCCGTTGACCTCGATGAGGTGCCCGGGCTCGTGGCGGTCCGGGTAGTTGGGGTGGGTGGCGTGGGCCATGTCACCGGAGGCCACCAGCGAGTCGGGCAGCCGGCGCAGGAAGTCCTCCCGGCCGCCGCCCTGGACCAGGGTGATGCGCTCCAGCGTGGTCAGCAGCAGGTCGGACTGGGCGCCGTGGTCGGACTGGGAGCCGACCTCCTCGTGGTCGAACAGCACCAGCACCGGCAGGTAGGCGCCGGGTTCGGCGGCCAGAAACGCCTCCAGCCCGGCGTAGCAGGTGGCCTGGTTGTCCAGTCGCGGCGCGCTGACCAGCTCCTGGTCGGCGCCGACGAGCCGCGACGGGGTGAGGTCGTGGGTCATCAGGTCGGCGCCGAGGATGTCGTCGGCGGCCACCCCGGCCCGCTCGGCGACGTAGCCGAGGAACGAGCGGGACTCGCCCCCGGTGCCCCAGACGGCGTTGACGTGGCGCTGCGGGTTGAGTTCGACGGCCTTGCGGTCCTCGGACAGGTGGATGGCCAGCTGCGGCACGCGCAGGATCGGGTCGTCGATCCTGATCAGCCGGTGCTCGATCGTGTTGCCCTGCCGGATCGACAGCCGGCCGCTGATGCCGAGGTCGCGGTCCAGCCAGGAGTTCAGCCAGGCGCCGCCGTAGGGCTGCAGCGCCACCACCCGCCAGCCGGCGACATACCGGTCGGGATGCTGTTTGACGCGCAGGTTCGGGCTGTCGGTGTGGGCGCCGACGATGCGGAACGGCCGCCGGTCCCTGGTGGAGCGCCAGGCGATCAGCGAGCCGGCGCGGACGACGAAGAAGTCACCGTCCGACGGCCAGGCGTCGGCCTCGGAGAGTTCGCGGAAACCGGCGGCGCGCAGCCGGTCCGCCGCCGTCGCGCAGACGTGGAACGGCGACGGGGACGCGTCGATGAACTCGCAGAGGCTCTGGGGGCTAGCTGCCATCTCTTCATCTTTACGGGTCACGTCAAGATCAGGGGCGATAGGGTCGTGTTGTGCCCGATATCCAACCGCAACCCGTGCTCGCGCCGTTGACGCCTGCCGCCATCTTCCTGGTGGCCACAATCGTCGAAGGCCGGGAGGCGACGGTGCACGACACGCTGCCCGACATCTCGGGACTGGTGCGGGCCATCGGTTTCCGCGATCCGACCAAGCGGTTGTCGGTGGTGACCTCGATCGGCTCCGACGCGTGGGACCGGCTGTTCACCGGTCCGCGGCCCGCCGAGCTGCACCGCTTCCCGGAGATCCGCGGCGAGCGTCACTACGCACCGTCCACCGAAGGTGACGTGCTGTTCCACATCCGCGCCGAGACGATGGACGTCTGCTTCGAGCTGGCCACCAAGCTGGTCGACGCGTTCGACGGCTCGCTGACCATCGTCGACGAGACGCACGGGTTCAAGTTCTTCGACAACCGCGACCTGATGGGTTTCGTCGACGGGACCGAGAACCCGGACGGGGCGCTGGCCCGGTCGGCCACCCAGATCGGCGACGAGGATCCCGATTTCACCGGCGGCTGCTATGTGCACGTGCAGAAGTACGTGCACGACATGGCGGCGTGGAACGCGCTGACGGTCGAGGAGCAGGAGCGGGCGATCGGCCGGACCAAGGTCGACGACATCGAGCTCGATGACGACGTGAAGCCGGCGAATTCGCATGTGGCGCTGAATGTGATCACCGACGACGACGGCAACGAGCTGAAGATCCTGCGGCACAACATGCCGTTCGGGGAGATCGGCAAGGGCGAGTTCGGCACCTACTACATCGGCTACTCGCGCACCCCGTCGGTGACCGAGCGGATGCTGCACAACATGTTCATCGGCGACCCGCCCGGCAACACCGACCGGATTCTCGACTTCTCCACCGCGTTGACGGGGACGCTGTTCTTCACCCCGACGCTCGACTTCCTCAACGATCCTCCGCCGCTGCCGGGTACCGACGCGTCGGCGGAGGCGCAGACCACTGACTACGAGGGATCGCTGGCCATCGGCAGCCTGAAAGGAAACTCCTGATGAACAACCTCTACCGCGACCTGGCCCCGATCACCAAGGCGGCGTGGGCCGAGATCGAGACCGAGGCGACGCGAACGTTCAAGCGCCACATCGCCGGTCGGCGCGTGGTCGACGTCAGCGAGCCCGGCGGCCCGACGGTCGCGGCGGTCAGCACCGGTCATCTGCGCGACATCAACTCTCCGGGCGACGGTGTGGTTGCCCACCTGCGGGAGGTCAAACCGCTGGTGCGGCTGCGGGTTCCGTTCACGGTGACGCGGGAGGCGATCGACGACGTCGAGCGCGGTTCGCAGGACTCCGACTGGGATCCGGTGAAGGAAGCCGCCAAGAAGCTGGCGTTCGCCGAGGACCGGGCGATCTTCGAGGGCTATGCCGCCGCGTCGATCGAGGGCATCCGGGCGTGCAGTTCGAATCCGGCGCTGACCCTGCCCGACGACGCCCGCGAGATCCCCGATGTGATCTCGCAGGCGCTGTCGGAGCTGCGGTTGTCGGGTGTGGACGGCCCGTACTCGGTGCTGCTGTCGGCCGATGTGTACACCAAGGTCAGCGAGACCACCCAGCACGGCTATCCGATCCGCGAGCACCTCAACCGGCTGGTCGACGGCGACATCATCTGGGCGCCGGCGATCGACGGCGCGTTCGTGTTGTCCACGCGCGGTGGGGATTTCGATCTGCAGCTGGGCACCGATGTGAGCATCGGGTACCTGTCGCACGACGCGTCGACGGTGCAGCTCTACCTCGAGGAGACCTTCACGTTCCTGTGCTACACCTCGGAGGCCTCGGTCGCCCTGACGCCCTAACCCCTTCTTCCCCCCCGCGAGTTCCCCCCACCCCCACCCCCGCGAGCGTGCGTGTCTGCACACGACACGCCGGAGTTTTTGCGGCGTTTGCGCACGCTCGTGAGGGGTGATGGGGTTCAGATGTCGGCCAGCATTCGGTCGAGGCGCTCAACGGCTCGGCCGTCGGTCAACTCAACGCGTGCCTCGGGATGCTCCCAGTAGAAGCGCGAGAGTTCGCGCAACGCGCTACCGTCCGGCGTGATCGAACGGGCGGTGATGGCCGCGGTGGTGCTGTCGGCCAGTACGAATGTGACGGACCCTGGCACAGCGGACTGTCGGCCGGGCACTTCATCGGTGATGTCTGCTACGTCTTTCCAGTCGTAGACCTGTGCACCCCAGCCCTCAGCGATCTCGATCCCGTCGGGACTCAGACGCAGATACCGCGAACAGCCACGCGAAAGAGTACGCAGCAGCATCGGTATCCCCAGCAGCACCACGAGTCCACAAACCAGAGGAAGCGCGTAGCGCATCGAATCCGGCACCGGGATCGACACCTGCTTAATCGGCGCGAAGATCGTGTATATCGCAGCGGCAGTTACGAGACCAAGAAGCGAGAGCTGGAGTGGCATATCGACGCCCCGGTCAGGACGGAACGTGGTACCTTCGCTCCCCTCGCAGCGCGCAACAGGGCGGACGCTACCCGAAACAACCTTCGGGAACGGTGCGATGAACCCGAGGCAGAACACCGATATCCCCACCGTCACGCCAGCATTGAGCAATTCACCCCGGAGGACGAACAGCACTGTCCATGCCAAGGCGAAGAGACCGAAGGCGCCGAACACAAGCCCACAGAGAAGTGCAAACGACGCCTTCATTATCGGCACACAATATTTCCGACAACGCCGCCGACGTAGCCGAACGTCCACGCGCCGAGCATGTCTCCTCCGGCGGCGAATATCGGAGCCAGTTGCGGATTCCCCGCAGCAGTGACGCCCGCTGCTGCCAACGTGCCAGTTGCGAGACCGCCACCGACTGCCGCGCTACCTGCGATTGCAGCAACACAGGCGTCCTGGAATGTCTTGGCAGTCACGGTGTCATACAACGCAGTTGCGACGCCGAGAGTCGGCCCACCGTATTTGGCCACTGAACCGAGTTTGTCCACGGAGCCGGGGGACAGCATCGGGATACCCCGCTTGGCTTGCTCCTCGAGTCCTGTTAGTGCCCCACCAACTGTTGTCAGAGCCGGGTGAGTAAAGAACTCGTCGGGAAGAACTCCGTGCCGACCGTCAGCAGCGATAACGCCGCCGGTGCACGTGCCGTCCGGGGTCCGGGTCATTGTGATCTCAGTGCCGTCGGCGAACTTGATTGACGTGTACTTCGACCCGTCGTAATTGGTCTTATCCTGAGAGAAGGTGCTAGACACTAGGGTCCCGTTCTTGTCGTAATACTCGTCCTCAACACACGGCGCAAACGAGTTCCATTCGTAGATTTCGTGTCGACTACCGTCCATCATCAGTAGAGTCTTACGTACCTGCCCGTCCGCTGTGACCCACTCTTTGCTCTCTCGGACTGTCTGCGCCATTTCACTGGCCCGCACAACGCCCTGCTGGATCAAACCGTTCAGCGTCATTGGGTCAGGCACCTCATCTGCCGGCCGAACAAGCCCGGAGTTCGGATCCAGGTTTCGAGGATCGTCTGGACCAGGCAGAGAAAGGCCGTACTTCTCCGCAGCAGACTGGATCTGGGAGGCCGTGCGACTATCCGCATCCCCAACTGCAGTGAGCAAGCGATTGATCTCGAGTTGTTCCGCTTTTGCTTGCTCCTCCAACATGGCTGCCTTCTCAGCCGAGACCCGAGCCGGCTTGATCAATACAACCCACATCTCATTGACCGAGAGCTCGCCACGGTCGACTTCATCTGCGTGAGTTAGCAATGCGGACCGCGCGTAGCCAATCGTGCCTGCCCCTGTCCCCAGCGCATTCGCAACTGCTTCTGCATGGTGGCTGAACTCAGAACTGGTGTCGGTAGCGCGACGGAACATGGCGGTCGCGGCCCGATGAGCCGGTCCGTCCCAGCCCCGCGCTTCTGGCAGTCGATCGCAACTGTCATCGAGGTTGCGTACCGCGGTGTAGACCGAGTAGCCCGCATCTTGTAGCACTTTTGCCGCTGGTCCGAGCGAGTCGGGTGACCAACTCTGCAGCCGTGAACGCGAAGGCAGCACGCTCAGAACAATCCGTCGAACGTGCCCGCCAGCGCAGCGTCCTCGACTTCATACTTGTCTCCCGCGCCTCGGACGGCCGCACCCATCTTCGTGACATTCGTTGCGATGTCCTGTGCCCGCTGAGTTATGTGCTCACCGACGATGCGCGCGGCCCACTGTGTTGTAGACGCAGGCAGACCATCGGCCGCCGACGAGGCCTTACCACCGACGTCCGCATTCCTGATCGCGGTTGAGGCAGTCTCCACCTGGCTCGCGAATGCACGCAGCAGTTCCGGGTTGACGAGCATGATCCGACATTAACGCCGCGATGGCAGACCTCCCGACACCAATTTCGCCAGTGAGCGCGGATGCAGGGCGAATCGTGTGACGCGACCACCGCGGCGGCGGTGCTAGTTTCCGTCTATGTCTCGAGCATCCGCAGGGTGACGTGGTGAGAACGTCTGTAGCGGTGACTCTCCTCACGCTGCTTCTCGGTGCGGTCGGTCTCGCCGCCACCGCATGCATGGTGGTGTGTCTCTCACGCGGTGGTTCCTGACCGTGGTGGTCGCCGCCCTTGCCGCAACCTTCCCGTCCAGCGTGATCGCGACGCTGCAAACGGCCGCAGCGGGTCGGGACGCACCTCGCGCGACGGAAGACGGCGACGGAAGACGGCGCTCGAGATCCGCCCACCCATGGCGAGCGACCTGGCCTTCCTAATCGCCTGTGCCGCAGGAGCTTAAATAGGCACCTTCACGATTGCCCACATACTCGACCAGCGAGGAGCCAGTGCCGTTCGTCTGACGCCCGCCGGGATCGAGCTTGCCGATGGCACCGCGTTGACGGCCACTCGCACCGCCCGCGAGCGTGCATAAACTGTCGAAAATCCGCGGCGTGTCGTGTGCAGACACGCACGCTCGCGGACAAAAAAGGGCAGTCAGACCTTCGCCAGGACCGCGTCGAGGACGCTGTAGAACATGCCCAGGCCGTCGTCGGACGGGCCGGTGAGCGGCTCGGTGGCGTGCTCCGGATGCGGCATCAGGCCGACGACGCGGCCGTTGGCCGAGCTGATGCCCGCGATGTCGCGCATCGAACCGTTCGGGTTGTCTCGGTAGCGGAACACCACGCGGCCCTCGCCCTCGAGCTCGTCGAGCACCTTCTCGCTGGCCACATACCGGCCCTCGCCGGACTTCAGCGGGATCAGGATGTCGGCGCCCTGGTCATAGCGGGTGGTCCAGGCGCTGGTATTCGACGCGACCTCCAACCAGATGTCGCGGCAGATGAAGTGCAGCCCCGCGTTGCGGGTGAGCGCGCCGGGCAGCAGGCCGGACTCGCACAGCACCTGAAAACCGTTGCAGATGCCCAACACCGGCATGCCGTGCTCGGCGGCGCGGATGACCTCGCCCATCACGGGCGCGAACTTCGCGATCGCCCCGGCGCGCAGGTAGTCGCCGTAGGAGAAGCCGCCGGGCACGATCACCGCGTCGACGTTCTTCAGGTCGGCGTCAGCGTGCCACAGCGAGACGGCCTCGGCGCCGGCCAGCCGCACCGCACGGGCCGCGTCGACGTCGTCGAGGGTGCCCGGGAATGTGATGACACCCACACGTGCGGTCACGACGGCTCCCGTGTCACGGTCCAGTCCTCGATCACGGTGTTCGCCAGCAGGGATTCGGCGATCTCGGCGAGGGTGTCGTCGTCGACGCTGTCATCGACCTCAAGCTCAAATCGCTTGCCCTGCCTGACATCCGAGATCCCGGTGAACCCCAGTCGGCCCAGCGCGCCGACGATCGCCTGCCCCTGCGGGTCGAGGATCTCGGCCTTCGGCATCACGTGCACAACCACCCTTGCCACGCGTCAACTGTACCGGCGTGCCCACCCGGCGCGCCTCACCGGCACGATCCGAGGTACGCCTGGCACAGCGGCGCGCCCAGCGCGTCGAAAACGTCCACGTCAGAGACGGTGGGCCAGGGCACCGCGACCGGCAGGGTCGCCGACAGCGCCAGCTCCACGATCGTCCCGTTGCTGGGGTCGGCCAGCAGGTAGTAGTGCATCACCTGGTCGTCGGCCACGCTGATCACCGCGGCCACCCGCTCGGCGTCCATGGTGGTCAGCGACGGGGACACCCCCGGCACCGGGCACAGCCGCAGCTGCCACGACGCGGTGTCGAGCATCGCGGTGACCAGCGGCCCGCTGTCGGAGACGGGGCCGCGCCAGTGCAGGATCTGCACTTGCAACCGCCACTGACCTGGGCCGTTGTCGACCTCGGCGCGGGCGGACACGGCGTACTCGCGGGGGTCGTCGCGCACCGGCGCGACCCGGCACAGCTTCTCGTAGGCGAACCGCGGCGACGACGGGCTGACCGCCAGGCCCGCCAGCCCCGGCCAGCGGTACTGCGGATACAGCGGCAACCGGCTCGACACCGGCCAGGCCGAATCCGGGATCGAGTCACACGCCGGCGGACACACCCCCGGCACGGCCGACGTCACCGGCGCCACCGCCAGCCCGACCGCCGTCAACGCCACCGCCAGCAGCAATCGCACGCCCCAAGTCCCCCCTGTATGCAGCTCGCGCCGCCACAATATAGGGATGGAATTGACCCATTTCGGCCATTCGTGCTTACTCGCAGATTTCGCAGGAAACGACGGGAAACGGTCTACGATCCTGTTCGATCCGGGGATCTTCTCGCACGGTTTCGAAGGCATCACCGGCCTGTCGGCCATCCTGGTCACCCATCAGCATCCCGACCACGCCGACACCTCGCGGCTGCCCGCGCTGATCGAGGCCAACCCGCAGGCCAAGCTGTACGCCGACCCGCAGACCGCCGCACAGCTCGGCGAGCCGTGGACGCCGGTGCACGTCGGCGACAAGCTGCAGATCGGCCACCTGACGGTGCGCGGGGTCGGCGGCAGGCACGCGGTCATCCACCCGGAGCTGCCCGACATCGACAACATCTCCTATCTCGTCGGCGACGGCACCCACCCGGCGCGGCTGATGCATCCGGGCGACGCGCTTCACGTGCCCGGTGAACCGGTGGACGTGCTGGCCACCCCGGCGGCCGCGCCGTGGCTGAAGATCTCCGAAGCCGTCGACTACCTGCGCGCGGTGGCGCCGACGCACGCCGTACCGATCCACCAGGGGATCATCGATCCCGTTGCGCGCCCGATCTTCTACGGCCGGCTCACCGAGATGACGACTACCGACTTCCGGGTGCTCGAGCCGGAGAACGCGTTCACCTTCTAGCCGGAAAATCAGGCGGTGTCGCGGGCGGCGGCGCGGCCGGCGGCCCGGCCGGAGAAGATGCACCCGCCGACGAAGGTGCCCTCCAGCGACCGGTAGCCGTGCACCCCGCCGCCGCCGAACCCGGCGGCCTCACCGGCGGCGTACAGCCCGTCGAACACCTCGCCGTCGGCGCGAAGCACCCGCGAGCCGAGGTCGGTTTCCAACCCGCCCAACGACTTTCGCGTCAGGATGTGCAGTTTCACCGCGATCAGCGGGCCGGCCTTTGGGTCGGTGAGCCGGTGCGGGGCGACGACGCGGCTGACCTTGTCGCCGAGGTAGTTGCGCGCCACCCGGATCGACGCGATCTGCATGTCCTTGGTGAACTTGTTGGCCACCTCGCGGTCGCGGGCGGTCACCTCGGCCTCCACCGTCGCGTAGTCCAGCGGCAGCACGTCGGGAATGTCGTTCATCCTCGCCACCAGGTCGCGCAGGTTGGTCGAGCTGACGAAGTCGACGCCGCGGTCCACGAACGCCTGCACCGGCGCGAGCGCGCCGGGCCGCACCCGCGAAAGCACTTCTCGCACACTGCGATTCGTCAGATCCGGGTTCTGCTCCTGGCCGGAGAGCGCGAACTCCTTGGCGATGATCCGCGCGTTGAGGATGAACCACGTGTAGTCCTGGCCGGTCCGCGCGATGTGCTCCAGGGTGCCGAGCGTGTCGAAACCCGGAAACAGCGGCGACGGCAGCCGTTTCCCGGTGGCGTCCAGCCACAGCGACGACGGCCCGGGCAGGATCCGGATGCCGTGCAGCGGCCAGACCGGGTCGTAGTTGGTGATGCCCTCGGTGTAGTGCCACATCCGGTCGCTGTTGATCACGTGCGCGCCGGCCTTCTCGCTGATGCCGAGCATCCGGCCGTCGACGTGGGCGGGCACCCCGGACAGCAGCTGCTCGGGCACCCGGCCCATCCGCTTGGGCCAGTTCTTGCGCACCAGGTCGTGGTTGCCGCCGATCCCGCCGCTGGCCACGATGACGGCCTGTGCACGGAATTCAAACTCCCCGACGACTTTCCGCGACGAGGCCACACCGCGCGGCGAGTCGTCAGGTTCCAGCACCGACCCGCGCACCCCGGCAACCGCGCCGTTCTCGACGATCAGCTCGTCGACCCGGTGCCGGTGCGCGAACCGCACCAGCGGGTTGCCGACGACGCGGCGCGCGAAGATGTCCACCAGCGCGGGCCCGGTCCCCCAGGTGATGTGGAAGCGCGGCACCGAATTGCCGTGCCCGCGTGCGTCGTATCCGCCGCGTTCGGCCCAGCCGACCACCGGGAAGATCCGCAGCCCGCGCTCGCGCAGCCACGGCCGCTTCTCCCCCGCCGCGAAGTCGACATAGGCGTGCGCCCACTGCCGCGGCCAGTGGTCCTCGGGGCGGTCGAACCCGGCCGAGCCGAGCCAGTCCTGCAGCGCAAGCTCGTAGCTGTCGCGGATGCCCAGCCGGCGCTGTTCGGGGCTGTCGACGAAGAACAGCCCGCCGAACGACCAGTACGCCTGTCCCCCGATGTTGTTGGCGTTCTCCTGGTCGACGATCAGCACGCGGCGGCCCCGCTCGACCAGCTCGCAGGCCGCCACCAGCCCGGCCAGACCGGCCCCGACCACGATGACATCAGCGTCTTGTGCCATGCCCGCCACGTTAGCGGTCCGACGCTACGCCGCGGCTGCCATTGCGCGGTCCGGCCGCCACCGGTAGACGTCGGGCACACATTCGTGCAGCAGCGCGAGGTCGACGGCGTCGAGCATCGCCAGCCGCGGACCCGTCCTGCGCAGATGGTGGGCCGCCACCGCCACCCGGACCACCCCACCGCGCCGGGCGACGCGTTCGGCCGACAGCACCACCGTGCGGCACCACCAGGGCTCGGCCAGCAGCCCAGCCCCGAGGCCCAGCACCGGTGCGCGCACGGTCTCGCGGCGCACCAGGTCGCGGATCGCGGTGAGTTCGGCGAGCAGCCGGAACCCGTTGCGCGGCAGCACTGTCCGCGTGGCCGGGGAGACGGTCCAGCCCGGTGCGGCGAACAGCCGGGTGCGCAGGCCCACGTGCGCCATCACCCGGTCGGCGGCGGCCAGTCGCAGGTTGGCCTCATGCGCGGGCAGGGTGGCGAACTCGCCGCGACGACGTCTGGTCGCGGCTTCGTCGAAGCCGTGCAGCACGATGGCGTCGCCGCGGGCGCGCCGGTCGGTCAGCCAGTTGACCGTGTCCGGATCGTCGTCGAGGCGGTATCCGCCCTGTGCCCGCGGGGCGACCAGAAACGACACCGGAACGGCGCGGGCGTCGAGGTCGGCGCAGAACGCCGCGACGTCGGCCAGGGTGTGCGCGGTGATTCCGGAGATCGATACCAGCAGTCGTCCAGCCACCCCGTCAGCGTGGCGACCTCAGGTGGCGCACCGGTTTCCGCGACGCGAACAGCCGGTGTCAGCGGGGCAGCACCTTTTCGATGGCCTCGATCACCTCGGGCGCATCGGGTTCGGTGCGCGGGCGGAACCGCCGCACCACGGTGCCGTCGGGGGCGACGAGGAACTTCTCGAAGTTCCACTGGATGTCGCCGGCCTCCCCGTTGTCGTCGGGCGTCTTGGTCAGCTCGGCGTACAGCGGGTGCCGGTTCTCCCCGTTGACGTCGGTCTTGGCCAGCAGCGGAAACGTCACACCGTAGGTCGTCGAGCAGAACTCCTGGATCTCCTCGGGAGTGCCGGGTTCCTGACCCATGAACTGGTTGCACGGCACGCCGATCACGGTGAGGCCCCGCCGGCTGTAGTCCCTGGCCAGCTGCTCGAGCGCGGCGTACTGGGGTGTCAGGCCGCACTTGGAGGCCACGTTGACGACGAGCACGGCGCCGTCGGCCAGTTCGCCGATCGTGGTGGCTCGACCGTCGAGGGTGGTGACAGCGATCGACGAGATAGAGGTCAGCGGTGTGTCGGTCATGCCCGCACGTTACCTGCTTCCGAACAGCATTCCGGCGACTCTGTGGACAGACTCCATCGGGTCGGCGTCGGTGTCGATCGTGCGGTTGAGCCACAGCAGCGAAAACCCGTGCACCAGAGACCATGCCGCCAGCGCCGCGGCGCCCGGGTCCTCGACCGCGCGCGGGTCGTCGAGGGTGCCGACGCCGCGGCGCAGCTCCTCGCCCGCGGCGTCCTGGGCGGTGCGCAGTTCGGGGTCGTCGGGGTCGACGAGGGAGCGGTCGAACATGACCGTGTAGTGGCCCGGGTTGTCGAGCGCGAACCGCACGTAGGCCAGCGCGGCGTCGATGAACTCGGGCCGGGCGTCGGCGAGCGCGGCGGCCAGTTTGCGCCAGCCCTCGGCGGCCAGCGCGGTGAACAGCCCGCGCCGGTCGGTGAAGTGATGGGCGGGCGCGGCGTGCGACACCCCGGCCGCGCGCGCGAGCTCGCGCAGCGAGATGCCGTCGGCCCCGCGTTCGGCCACCAGCTCAGCGGCCTGCGCGAGGATGACGGCCCGCAGGTCGCCGTGGTGGTAGGAGCGCTTCGCCATGCGGTCATCCTACCGCCAATCTTGACAGTGACTAGTTGAGGACCTACCGTCGTTGTAACTAGTCACTGTCAAGATTGGAGGTCCTGATGCCGACCCTGCCCTGGACCCAGCCCACCACGGACGTCCCCGCCACCGCCCTGGTCATGGCGTCACGCTTCACCCTCAACAGCTACCGCGACGTGCCCGGATTCCTGCTCGCCGCGCTGCGGATCCACCGGCAGATGCTGCGCGCACCGGGCGTCGTCGGCGTGTCCCTGATCGCGCGGCCGACGGCCAAGACCTTCTACACCCTGTCGGCGTGGCGCGACCGCGCCGCCCTGGACGCCGCGGTCAGGGAGCAACCGCACGCGGCGACCATGGCCCGGTACCGCACCAGCATGAGCGACGCGGTGTTCACCTTCTGGGAGCACGACACGACCACCCCGCCCGGCTGGCCGGAGGCCCATCGCCGACTCGAGGAGGCGAAGACGGCCGCGAACGACGCCTAGGCCTGCCCGGCCTTGGCGACGTCGAGTACCCAGGCGTACTGGAACGCGGTCTCCTTCCAGCGCTCGTAGCGACCGCTGATCCCGCCGTGTCCGGCGTTCATCTCGGTCTTCAACAGCACCGGCCGGTCGTCGGTCTTGGTGTGCCGCAGCGCCGCAACCCATTTCGCGGGCTCGACGTAGTAGACCCGGGTGTCGTTGAGCGACGTCATCGCCAGGATCGCCGGATACTCCTTGGCCTCGACGTTCTCGTACGGCGAGTAGGACTTCATGTAGTCGTAGACGTCCTTGCTCTCCAACGGGTTTCCCCATTCGTCCCACTCGGTGACGGTCAGCGGGAGCGACGGGTCCAGGATCGTGGTGAGCGGGTCGACGAACGGCACCACCGCCAGCACCCCGGCGAACAACTGCGGCGCCATGTTGGCGACGGCGCCGACCAGCAGGCCGCCCGCGCTGCCACCGTGGGCCACCATGTTCTCCGGCCGGGTGATCCCGGTGTCGACGAGATGCTGTGCGACGGCGATGAAGTCGGTGAAGCTGTTCTTCTTCTCCAGCAGCTTGCCGTGCTCGTACCAGTGCCTGCCCATCTCGCCGCCACCGCGCACGTGCGCGACGGCGAACACCATCCCGCGGTCCAGCAGCGACAGCCGCGCGATGGAGAACCGCGGATCCTCGCACATCTCGTAGGCGCCGTAGCCGTAGAGCAGCGTCGGCGCCGGGTACGCCAGCCCGGCCTTGTGCACGATCGAGATCGGCACCCGGGCACCGTCCGGCGCCACCGCCCAGTCCCGGCGCTCCACGTAGTCCTCGGGCCGGTAGCCGCCGAGCACCGGCTGCTCGCGCAGCAGGGTGCGCTCGCCGGTGGCCAGGTCGACGTCGTAGATCCGCACCGGGGTGATGTAGGACGTCGCACCGATCCGCAGCTTCGGCGCGTCCCAGTTCGGGTTGGAGCTCAGCCCCGCCGAGGTCAGCTCGGACTCGAACGTGAACTCCTCGGGGCGGCCGTAGCGGCCGTCCTCGGTGATGGGCCACAGCTCGATCTTGGGCAGCGCGTTGCTGCGGTAGCTGACCACCAGGTGGCGGGCGAACGCGTCGACGGCGTCCAGTCGCACGTCGTCACGGTGCTCGATCAGCGTGCGCACCGCGGTCGGATCGCTCACCGGCGCCTCGACCAGCGTGAAGTTCTCCGCGCCGTCGTTGTGCAGGATCAGGAAGCGGTCCTGCCCGCCGACCACCGCGTGCTCCACCGAGTACTCGACGAGGTCGCGCCGCGGCCACACCACGGTGAACTCGGCGTCCGAGTCGGCGGCGTCGGCGTAGCGCACCTCGGAGGTGACCGCGCTGCCCGCCGCGATGATCACGTACTTGTTGCTGCGGGTGCGCCCGACGCCGAGCCAGAACCGCTCGTCGGGTTCGTAGTACACCCGCTCGGCGGCCTGTCCCGAGCCCAGCCGGTGCCGCCAGACGGTGTCGGGACGCCAGGCGTCGTCGACGGTCGTGTAGTACACGGTACGGTTGTCGGCGGCCCAGGTCACGCCGGCGGCGATGCCCGCGATGGTGTCCTCGTACAGTTCGCCGGTGCGTAAGTCCTTGAACCGCAACGTGTAGCGCTCGTCGCCCTTGACGTCGACCGAGTAAGCCAGGATGTTGCCGTCCAGGCTGACCGAGGCGGCGCCCAGGGCGAAGAAGTCGTGGCCCTCGGCTTCGATGTTCTCGTCGAGCAGCACCTGTTCACCGGGGATCTCGGTGTGCTCGTCGAACACCGGCGGGGTCCAGTCGTCGGGGTTGTCGACCGGGCAGCGGCAGTGCACGCTGTACTGCTTGCCCTCGAAACTGCGTGCGTAGTACCACCATTGGCCGCGACGGGTGGGCACCGACAGGTCGGTCTCCTTGGTGCGGGCCTTGATCTCGTCGAAGATCGCCTGGCGCAGCGGGGCCAGGTGCGCGGTGGCCTCCTCGGTGTAGGCGTTCTCCGCCTCGAGGTAGGAGATGACCTCGGGGTCGGACTTGTCGCGCAACCACTCGTAGGGGTCGATGAAGACGTCGCCGTGGTGCTCGCGGCGGGTCTCGACGCGTTTGGCGACCGGCGGCTTCACGCGCCGATCCAATCGTCGAACTTCAGGCCCGAGATGCGTTCGTAGGCCTCGATGTAGCGGGCCCGGGTGGCCTCGACGACGTCCTGCGGCAGCGGGGGCGGCGGGGTGTCACCGCTACGGTCCCAGCCGGACTCCGGACTGGTCAGCCAGTTGCGGACGAACTGCTTGTCGAAGCTCTGCTGCACCACGCCTTCTTTCCATTCGTCAGCGCGCCAGTAGCGGCTCGAGTCGGGGGTGAACACCTCGTCGGCCAGCCGCAGGTTGCCCTCGGCGTCGACGCCGAACTCGAACTTGGTGTCGGCGACGATGATGCCCTTTTTCAGCGCGTGCTCGGCGCCCTGGCTGTAGGTGCGCAGCGTGGCCTCGCGCAGCTGCTCGGCCCGGTCGGCGCCGATCAGCTCCACCACCTGTTCGAACGAGATGTTCTCGTCGTGTTGTCCCAGTTCGGCTTTCGTGGCGGGGGTGAAGATCGGCTCCGGGAACCGGCTGGCCTCGACCAGGCCCGGCGGCAGCTCGATACCGCAGACCTTGCCGGTCTTCTGGTAGTCGGCCAGACCCGAGCCGGTGAGGTAGCCGCGGGCGACGGCCTCGACGGGCAGCATCTCCAACTGCTGGACCACCAGCGCGCGGCCGAGCACCTCCTCGGGGATGCGCTCGTCGTCGGGCGGTCCCGCCAGATGGTTGGGCGCGTCGACCAGATCGAAGAAGAACACGCTCATCGCGGTCAGGATGCGGCCCTTGTCGGGGATCTGGGAGTCGAGGATGTAGTCGTAGGCCGAGATGCGGTCGGTGGCGACGAACAGCAGCGTCTCGTCGTCGACGCGGTACAGCTCGCGTACCTTGCCGCTGGCCAGATGCTGGTAGTCGGTCAGAGCGGGGCGCATTCGGCCAGCCTATCGGGCAGCATCTAGTGCCATGAGTTCGCGGTTTATCCCCTACGCCATCACCCCGGTCCGGCTGCTCGGCCAGCTGATCAGCGACCTTGTCGTGGTGGTCTGGACGGCGGTGTGGGTGGCCGTCGGCATGGCGGTGCACGCGGCGGTGTCGACGATCGCCCAGGTGGGCCGTCAGATCGAGGCCGGCGGCAAGGGCGTGGCCGACAACCTCGACACCGCGGGCAGCCGCACCGACGACGTCCCGTTCATCGGCGACGCGCTGGCCAAACCGATGCGCGCCGCCAGCGAGGCCGCGCTTGACATCGCCGGCGCCGGTCACAACCTCGACACCACCGCGTCCTGGTTGGCGTGGGTGCTGGCGCTGGCGGTGGCCGCCGCGCCGATCCTGTTCGTCGGGATGCCGTGGCTGTACCTGCGGCTGAAGTTCGCCCGCCGCAAGTACACGGCGATCACGCTGGCCCGCTCCCCCGCCGGTCAGCAGCTGCTGGCGCTGCGCGCGCTGGCCAACCGGCCGCTGTCGAAGCTCATCACCATCGCACCCGATCCTGTCGGGGCCTGGCGGGCCTACGACCACGACACCATCCGCGGTCTGGTCGCGCTGGAGCTGCGCGCCGCCGGCGTCAAGTAGCGATTTGGGCGTGATTTCGTTCGCTGACTGATCGAAATCACGCCCAAATCGCGGGGTGGGGAGCCGGGTGGGCGCCGCATGCGTCCTATGAGTCGTGCTGGAAGACCTGCTGCGGGCCCATGACGGGGTCATCACGCTCGCCCAGGCCCGCGAGATCGGCATGAGCGAGCAGTCCGTCCGGCGGCGGGCACAGGCGGGCCGCTGGCGTCGCTGCGGCCCGGGTGTCTACTTCGCCGACGACAGACCGTTCACCGACGCGGCGCGGATCCGCGCGGCGGTGTGGAGCTTCGGCAGCCGGGCCTGCGCCAGCGGGCTGGCGGCGGCGTACTGGCACGGCACGACGCAGTTCGCGCCCAAGACCGTCGAGGTGACGGTGCCGAGATCGGGCAACGGCCGGGGCCGTCCCGGCACCCGGTTGCGGCGACGCGACCTGCCGCCCCGCGACATCGTCGAGCGCGACGGGCTGCGGGTGACCGCGCTGGCGCTGACCGTCCTCGAGGCCGCGGTGCGCCGGCGGGACGGCGTGCAACTGCTGGACCGCGCGCTGCAGCGACAGGTCGCGCTGCCCGACCTGTGGCGCGCCCAACTGCGCAACAAGGGCCGCCACGGCTCCCCCGCCGCGCGCCGACTGCTGCGCGCCGCCGCCGACGGGGCGCGCTCGGAGGCCGAGCGCCTGCTGGTCAAGATCCTGCGCGAGGCCGGGTTCACCGGCTGGAAGACCAACCACCCCGTCGCCGGGTACAGGGTCGATGTCGCGTTCGTCGCCGCGAAGGTCGCCATCGAGGCCGACGGCTTCGCCTACCACACCGACACCGTGGCGTTCCAGGTCGACCGCAACCGGCAGAACATCATCGCGCTGCACGGCTGGAAGGTGTTGCGGTTCACCTGGCTTGACCTCACCGCGTATCCGGACCGGGTGATCGCCGAGATCTCCGCGGCGACGGGGCAGATTCCGTCAGCCGAGCATGCGGCGCAGTGAGTGGCCGAACGCGTAGCGCGGTCACCACCGGGCTCGAC
This sequence comes from Mycolicibacterium phlei, assembly GCF_001583415.1. Next base: position 665,775 of record NZ_CP014475.1, on the reverse strand, counting down.
GCCACCGCCGGCAGGTCGGCCAGGTTCAGGGCGCCAATTCGACGACGAGATGCCGAATTCCGGTGTGGCGGTTGCTGCGTGTCCACTCGACGGGCTTGGCCAGCCGCGCAACCGAGAACCGGGTTAGCAGTTCTTCGAACAACACGCGCAGTTCGAGTCGCGCGAGGTTGGCGCCCAGGCAGTAGTGCACCCCCTGCCCGAAACCCAGGTGGGGGTTCGGCTTCCGGGTGATGTCGAAGACGTCCGGGTCGGTGAACGCCGTCTCATCGCGGTTGGCCGAGCCCTCCCAGATCTGCACCTTCTGGCCGGCCCGGATCTCGCAGCCGCCCAGCACGACATCGCGGGTCGCGGTGCGCCGCTTCGACGGTGACGGCGACGTCCACCGCACCATCTCCTCGACCGCGGTCGGCAGCAACTCGAAATCCGAACGCAGCAAAGCCATCTGGTCCGGATTCTCGATCAGCGCCAGCAACCCGCCCGCCACGGCGTTGCGGGTGGTCTCGGCCCCCGCGCTGAACAACAGCGAAAAGAACAGGTACAACTCGAGATCCGACAGCGCGGCATCCGAGGCGTTGGCCACCACCGACAGCATGTCGTCGGTCGGGTTCGCCCGTTTCGCGGCGATCAGTTCCATCCCGTAGGAGTACATCCGCGAGCCGGCCTCTTCTGGCGTCAGCTGTTTCAACGACGCCTTGCGCGACCCGCCGAAGTCGAACTGCGGCTCGATCGCCTCGAACAGCCAGTGCCGTTCGGACTCCGGCACTCCCAGCAGGATGCAGATCATCTGCATCGGCAGTTCGGCGGCCACGTCGACCAGGAAGTCGAACGGTTCACCGGGTTCGACCGCGTCCAGCAGGCGGTGGGTCCGCGCCCGCAGGTCGTCCTCGACCCGACGGATCATCCGCGGTGTCAACCCGGAGCTGACCAGCCGCCGGATCTCGGCGTGCCGCGGGTCGTCCATCATGTTGAGCACCTGACCCGCGATCGACAGGTCCTGCAGCAGCGTGCCGCCGTACGGCCGCGAGCCGCCGGTCACCGACGAGAAGGTCTGCGGATCACGAAACACCGCAAGGGTTTCGGCGTAGGTGGCCACCGACCAGAACCCCTCGCCGTCGGGGGTGTGCTCGGTCGGTTCGTGCCAGTACACCGGCGCCTCGCGCCGGTGCCGCGCGAACAGCTCGTGCGGGAATCCGTTCGCGAAGTTGTCCAGGTCGGTGAGGTCGACGCCGGCCAGACTCACAAGATGGCACCCGAGGTGTACTTGGCGGCTTCGGGATAGCGGGCGACCAGCTGGTCGACGGCGGCCACCACACGGTCCACCTGGTCGCCGGCCGCGCCGGTGAACGCCTGTTTGTCCTCCAGCGCCGCGTCCAGCGCGGGCCGGTCCAGCGGCAGCCGCGGGTCGGCGGCCAGCCGGTCGAGCAGGTCGGGCTCCTGACCCTTCTCGCGCATCGCCAGCGCCACCGCGACGGCGTGCTCCTTGATCACCTCGTGAGCGGTCTCGCGGCCGACCCCGGCGCGCACCGCGGCGATCAGGATCCGCGTGGTGGCCAGGAACGGCAGGTAGCGGTCCAGTTCACGCTGGATCACCGCGGGGTAGGCGCCGAACTCGTCGAGCACCGTCAGGAACGTCTCGGTCTGCCCGTCGATGGCGAAGAACGCGTCGGGCAACGCCACCCGGCGCACCACCGAGCAGAACACGTCGCCCTCGTTCCACTGCGCGCCTGCCAGCTCCGCGGCCATCGAGGCGTAGCCGCGTAGCACCACCTGCAGGCCGTTGACCCGTTCGCAGGACCGGGTGTTCATCTTGTGCGGCATCGCCGACGAGCCGACCTGGCCGGGCGCGAAGCCCTCGGTGACCAGTTCGTGGCCGGCCATCAGCCGGATGGTGTGCGCCAGCGACGACGGGCCCGCGCCCACCTGCACCAACGCCGAGATGACGTCGTAGTCCAGCGACCGCGGATACACCTGCCCGACGCTGGTGAAAAGCTCTGTGAAGCCCAGGAATTCGGCGACCCGGCGCTCCAGCTCGGCCAGCTTGGCGGCGTCGCCGCCGAACAGGTCGAGCATGTCCTGGGCGGTGCCCATCGGCCCCTTGATACCGCGCAGCGGGTAGCGGTCGATGAGCTCGCGCAGCCGCTGCAGCGCGACCAGCATCTCCTCGGCCGCCGAGGCGAACCGCTTGCCCAGCGTGGTGGCCTGCGCGGCGACGTTGTGCGAGCGCCCGGCCATCACCAGGTCGCGGTACAGCACGGCCCGCTCGGCCAGCCGCGCCACCACCGCCACCCCGTGGGCGTGCACCAGCTCCAGTGAGCGGCGGATCTGCATCTGCTCGACGTTCTCGGTGAGGTCGCGGCTGGTCATGCCCTTGTGCACGTGCTCGTGGCCGGCCAGGGCGTTGAACTCCTCGATGCGCGCCTTGACGTCGTGGCGGGTCACCCGCTCACGCGCGGCGATCGACTCGAGGTCGACCTCCTCCAGCACCCGCTCGTAGTCCTCGATCACCGACGCGGGAACATCCACGCCGAGCTCCGCCTGCGCCCGCAGCACCGCCAGCCAGAGCCGACGCTCCGCGACGACCTTGGCCTCCGGCGACCAGATGGCCACCATGTCCTCGCTGGCGTAGCGATTGGCCAGCACGTTGGGGATCGTCACAGCCGTTCAGCTTACGACCCGCGTCGGGCACAGTGGTGCGATGCACTTCGTTGGGCTGGATCTGGCCTGGGGTGAGCGCAACCCGACCGGGGTTGCGGTGCTCGATGCCGACGGGCGGCTGCGGCACCTCGGCACCGCCGGCGACGACGCGAGCATCCTCGCCGCGCTGGCGCCGTTCACCGCCGGTGACTGCCTGGTCGCCATCGACGCCCCACTGATCGTGCCCAACCGCACCGGCCACCGGCCCGCGGAGCGGGAGTTCAACCGGGTGTTCGCGCGGTTCCACGCCGGCGCCCGGCCCGCGTTCGCCGACAAGCCCGAGCTCGCCGATCCGCGCGCCGCCCGGTTGGCCCGCGCGCTGGATCTGGACATCGATCCGTCCTCGGCGTCGCGACGGCGTGCCGCCGAGGTGTACCCGCACCCGGCGACCGTGGTGCTGTTCGGCCTGGACAAGACGCTGAAGTACAAGCGCGGCGCGTTCGCCGACCGCAGGACCGCGCTGCTGCGGCTGATCACGTTGATCGAGGGCCTGGAACACGCCACCCCCGCGCTGCGCCTCGACGACGCGTGGGCGGCCCTGCACCAGCGGGTGCGGGCAGCGACCCGGCCCAGTGAGCTCCGCCGTGAGGAGGATCCCGTCGACGCCGTGCTGTGCGCCTACGTCGCCCTGTTCTGGCATCACCGCCCGCACGACGTCACCGTCTACGGCGACCACGCGACGGGCTACCTCATCACCCCCAGCCTGCCACCCGGGCGCGCCGCGAAACCCTCACGGACGCACGGTGATTAGTCCGGCTCCTCGGACAGTTTGACCGGGTCCATACTGGTCTCGGTGATGCCGAGTCTTCTGTTGATGGACATGGTGATCGCGAACAGCACCACCCCGATCACCAACAGCAGGCCCGCGACCAGGTAGTGCGATGCGGGCCGGCCGGCCAGCGGGGTGACCAGGTACAGCGACGCGATGAACCCGATGATCGGCAGCGCCGTCGGCGTCGTGAAGTGCGCGCCGATCCCCTTCATGTCGCGGCGCAGCACCAGCACGGCGACGTTGACCATCGCGAACACCGCCAGCAGCAGCAGCGAGGTGGTGCCGCCGAGCACCGACACCGCGTCCTCGCTGGCGAAGGCGCCGACGTAGAGGATCAGGCCGAACGCGATGACCGTGGTGAACAGGATCGCCACCCACGGGGTGTGGCGGGTGCGGTGCACCCGGCCCAGCGCCGGCGGCAGCACATGCTGGCGGGCCATTCCGTAGATCAGCCGGCTGGCCATCAGCATGTTGATCAGCGCGGTGTTGGACACCGCGAACATCGTGATGAACGGGAAGATCTCGTCGATCGGCAGCCCGGGCGCGGCCTTCTCGACGACGGTCACCAGCGGGGTGCTGCTGGCCTGCAGCTCCCCGATCGGCACCAGCGCCACCGCGATGATCGACACCAGGATGTAGACCACGCCGGCGATGCTCAGCCCGGTCAGCAGCACCTTCGGGAAGATTCGCACCGGGTCCTTGGTCTCCTCGGCCATGTTGACCGAGTCCTCGAAGCCGACCATCGCGAAGAACGCCAGCGAGGTGGCCGCGGTGACGGCGACGAACGCGCCTCGCTCCGATTCGGTTTCGAACATCACGACGCGTGAGAAGTCGGCGTCGCTGCCCTGGGTGAACGCCCACAGCCCGACGAAGATGACCAGCAGCAGCCCGGAGATCTCGATGACGGTCAGCCCGACGTTGAGCTTGACGCTCTCGCTGATCCCGCGCAGGTTGATCGCGGCCAGCACCGCCATGAACGTCAGCGCGATCACCGCGACGCCGATCCGGCCCCAGTCCAGTCCGAAACCCTTGATCAGGTTGGACGCGAACGCCTGCGACGCCGTCGCCGCCGAGGTGATGCCCGAGCACATCACCACGAACGCGACCAGGAAGGTGACGAACTGGATCCCGAATGCCTTGTGCGCGTAGAGCGCTGCGCCCGCGGCCTGCGGGTATTTGGTGACCAGTTCCAGGTAGGAGAACGCGGTGACGGTCGCGATGCCGAACGCCAGCAGGAACGGCAGCCACGCCGCGCCGCCGACCTCACCGGCGACCTTGCCGGTCAGCGCGTAGACGCCGGTACCGAGGATGTCGCCGACGATGAACAGCAGCAGCAGGCCGGGACCCATGACACGCCGAAGTTCGGGTTGCTTGTCCTCCGGTGTGCCCATCTATCCCTTTCGCCCTACACCTGCGCCACTCTCTCGTCGATCGGTGCCAACACGTCTATCACGTCGATCAGCGTCGCGCGGGCGGACGCACGGGGGCCGGCACCGTCGGAGACCAGGGCCGCCACCACCGCGCCGTCGACGGCGTTGACCAACGCGTTGACGTACTCGGGGCGCACCGCCCGGCCCGACCGTTCGACGACCTCGATGACGGCCTCGGTGCGCTGGCGCAGGATCCGGCGCTGGATGTCGCGCAGCATGGGGTGGCGGGCGCAGGCGATGTAGCGCTCGTAGCGGGAGATCAGCTGCTCGCTGGCGCGCTGGCCGGCCGCCTCCTCGACCAGCAGGTCGACGAGGATGTCGGCGGTGGACTCGGCGCCGCGGCGACGGCGGGACAACATCGCGACCCGGGCCCGCAGCTGTTCGGCCTCCCGCTCGCCGACGTGCTCGACCGCGCGGGCGATCAGATCGTCCAGCGACGAGAAGTAGTAGGTCGTCGACGCCAGCGGCAGCCCGGCACGACGAGCCACGGCGCGGTGTCGCACCGCGTCGAAGCCGCCTTCGCACAGGAGATCGGCAGCCGCGCTGACCAGCGCGTACCGCCGGCGTTCCCCCTTGGGAGTGACCGCTGCCGTCACGACTAGCATGCTGCCAGCCGATCTCGTCTCAGATCGGGGTTTCGGCTAATCAGGGGCCGGTTTTGGCATGATGGCCGCCATGCCCGAGCTGAGTCGCCGTCATCTGCTGCGCCTGGGTGCCGGAGCGCTCGCCGGTGCGGCGGCGCTGCGATGGGCGCCGGCGGGCACGGCCGAACCCGCCCCCACCTACGTCGAGGGCTCGTTCGTCTCCGCGGCGCGCGGCGGTGTGACGACGCGCTGGGCGATCGCGCGTCCGCCCGGCCAGACGGGGCCGCTGCGCCCGGTCATCGCGCTGCACGGCAAGGGGCAGGACGCCGCGGGGGTGATGGCCGGCGGGGTGGAGCAGGGCCTGGCGCAGGCGGTGGCGGCGGGGCTGCCGCCGTTCGCGGTGGTGGCGGTGGACGGTGGCGGCGGCTACTGGCACCGGCGGGCCTCCGGTGAGGACTCGGGTGCGATGGTGCTCGACGAGCTGATCCCGATGCTGGCGTCGCAGGGGCTGGACACCTCGCGGGTGGCGTTCCTGGGCTGGTCGATGGGCGGCTACGGGGCGCTGCTGCTGGGCGCTCGGCTCGGCCCGGCGCGCACCGCGGCGATCTGCGCGGTCAGCCCGGCGCTGTGGACGTCGCCGGGTGCGGCCGCGCCGGGGGCGTTCGACGACGCCGAGGACTACGCGGCCAACAGCGTGTGGGGGCTGCCCGCGCTGGCGTCGATCCCGATACGGATCGACTGCGGGACAAGCGATCCGTTCTACTCGGCGACCAAGCAGTTCATCGCGCAGCTGCCCAATCCGCCCGCGGGCGGCTTCTCGCCCGGCGGGCACAACGGCGCGTTCTGGAGCGCGCAGTTGCCCGCCGAGCTGGCGTGGATCGCGCCGCTGCTGACGGCCTAGACGCTGATCCGGCCCTCGGCCGCGGCCAGCGCGATGTCGCTGCGGTAGTGGCTGCCGGGCAGCTTGATCGTCTTGAGGATGCGGTAGGCGTCCTCACGGGCGGCGGCCAGGTCGGGCCCGGTGCCGACGATCGAGAGCACACGGCCGCCGGAGGAGACGATCGCGCCGTCGTCGCGGCGGGCGGTGCCGGCGTGCAGGACCCCTTCGGCCTCGGACCCGGTGATGACGTCGCCGAGGCGGGGCCGGCCCGGATAGTTCTCGGCGGCCAGCACGACGGTCACCGCGGAGCCGTCCCGCCAGCGCAGCGGCGGTTCCCCGTCGAGGTCGCCGATGGCGGCGGCGTAGAGCAGCTGGCCCAGCGGGGTGTCCAGCAGCGCCAGCACCGACTGCGTCTCCGGATCGCCGAAGCGGCAGTTGAACTCGACGACCGCGGGGCCCTTCGAGGTGATGGCCAGCCCGGCGTAGAGCAGGCCGGTGAACGAGCTGCCGCGTTTGACGAGTTCGGCGGCGACGGGTTTGACGATCTCCTCGACGATCTGGGTGACGACGGACTCGGGCAGCCACGGCAGCGGGGCGTAGGCGCCCATGCCGCCGGTGTTGGGTCCGCTGTCGTTGTCGCCGACGCGTTTGAAGTCCTGGGCCGGCAGCAGCGGCAGGACGGTCTCGCCGTCGACGATGGAGAACAGGGACACCTCGGGGCCGTCGAGGAACGACTCGAGCAGCACCGGGTGGCCGGACTCGAGGAGGCCGGCGGCGTGGGCGCGGGCGGCCTCGCGGTCGGCGGTGACGACGACGCCCTTGCCGGCGGCCAGGCCGTCGTCCTTGACCACCCAGGCCTGCTCGCCGGCCGGTGGACCGAACCGGTCGAGCGCGGCGTCGAGGTGGGCGGGGTTGTCGACGACCTCGCTGCGCGCGGTGCGCACCCCGGCCGCGGTCATCACGTCCTTGGCGAACGCCTTGGAACCCTCGATGCGGGCGGCGTCCTTGGACGGACCGAAGCAGGCGATGCCCGCGGCGCGCAGGGCGTCGGCGACGCCGAGCACCAGCGGGACCTCGGGGCCGATGACGACGAGGTCGGCGTTGATCCGCTTGGCGAGCTTGGCCACCTCCTCACCGGAGGTGATGTCGACGTCGTACTGGTCGGCGATCGCCGCGGTGCCGGCGTTGCCGGGCGCCACGGCCAGTGCCTCCACTTCGGGGTCACGTTTCAAAGCCAGCAGCAGCGCATGCTCTCGGGCGCCGGATCCGATCACCAGGACTCGCACAACTGCCAACCCTAACGGCAGCCGCGCGTTCGGGTTCAGCGCAGGCGGCCATACACTTGACAAGACACTGTATGGTCGAATGTATGACGCAGACCACATGCCCGTTCGGCCCGGGCTTCGACTTCACCGATCCCGACGTCCTGCTGCGCGGTGTGCCGGTCCGCGAGTTCGCCGAACTGCGCAGGACCGCACCGGTCTGGTGGAACGAGCAACCCGAGACGGTCTTCGGCGACGGCGGCTTCTGGGTGATCAGCCGTCACGAGGACATCAAGGAGATCTCGCGGAACTCCGACGACTGGTCGACCAACCGCAAGGGCGTGGTGATGCGGCTGCCCGAGGGCACCACCCCCGACCAGCTGGAGCTGACCAAGGCGCTGCTGATCAACCACGACGCGCCCGAGCACACCCGGCTGCGCAAGCTGGTGTCGCGGCTGTTCACCCCGCGCGCGGTGGCCACGCTGGAGGAGAAGCTCGCCGTCGCGGCCCGCACGATCGTCGCCGAGGCCAGGGAGAAGGGCAGCGGCAACTTCGTCGACGACATCGCGATGAGGCTGCCGCTGCTGGCCATCGCGGACCTGATCGGGGTGCCCGAGGCCGACCGGGAGCGCATCTTCGAGCTGTCCAACGCGATCATCAACACCGACGACCCGGACTTCGAGGCCGACTACACGGCGGCCAACGCCGAGCTGATGGGCTACGCCTACAACATGGCCGAGGAGCGGCGGCGCTGCCCGGCCGACGACATCGTCACCCGGCTGGTCCACGCCGACGTGGACGGCGAGGCGCTGGGCGAGGTGGAGTTCGCGTTCTTCGTGATCCTGCTGGCCGTCGCGGGCAACGAGACCACCCGCAACGCGATCACGCACGGGATGAACGCGTTCCTCGACAACCCCGACCAGTGGGAGCTGTTCAAGCGGGAGCGGCCCGACACCACGGCCGACGAGATCGTGCGGTGGGCCACCCCGGTGGTCTGCTTCCAGCGGACGGCGTTGCGCGACATCGAGATCGGTGGTGTCACGATCCGCGAGGGCCAGCGCGCCGGGCTGTTCTACAGCTCCGCCAACTACGACGACGAGGTGTTCGACGAACCCTTCCGGTTCAACATCCTGCGTGACCCCAATCCGCATCTGGGGTTCGGCGGGCACGGGGCGCACTACTGCATCGGGGCGAACCTGGCGCGTATGGAGATCAAGCTGATCTTCAACGAGATCGCCTACCAGATTCCCGACATCGCCAAAGTCGGTGAACCGCAGCGCCTGCGGTCGGGCTGGCTCAACGGCGTCAAGGAGCTGCAGGTCTCCTACACGGGCTGACCGGCGCACCCCCGATAGGATCGCGGCGTGCGCACCCACGGCTGGTCCGGCGCGGCTCCGGCGTCGGACGAAGAGGCGGTCGCCCGCATTCTGGACGCCGCGGGCAGGGCGATCGACTCGCGCGGCGGGGACTTCTCGATCGCCGATGTGGCCCGCACGCTGGGCGTCACCCGTCAGACGGTGTACCGGTACTTCCCGAGCACCGACGCGCTGCTGCAGGCGTCGGCCCAGCGCGCCGCGACCGGGTTCCTGGACCGGCTCGCCGAACACCTGCGCGGGACCACCGACCCGAGTGAGGCGATCGCCGAGGGCATCGCGACCGCGCTGGAGTGGCTGCCGCAGGACAAGCACATCGGCCTGCTGCTGGGGCCCGGCCGGGCGGGTGCGTTCAGCCAGACCGTCACCTCCGATGTGTCGCTGCAGTTCGCCGACGCGATGCTGCGGCGGTTCGACGTGGACTGGGCGGCCTGGGGTTTCGACGACCGCGACCTACACGAGCTGGCCGAGCACGTGCTGCGCATCATCCAGTCGTTCGTGATCGACCCGGGCCGGCCGCCGCGCCGGGGCGCCGAGTTGCGCCGGTATCTGCGGCGCTGGGTCGGGGCAACGGTGACCGCGGAAATTGGCGTCAAACCCCCCGCCTGAGCGCCCATAGACTTCGGTCATGGGTGTGTTGGAGGCCTTCCTGACGACCTGGTCACAGGCACGGGCCACGTTCGGGGAGGGCGTCCCGCGGGGTGGCGCCGGGCTCGACAACAGCACACGGCTGCAGGCCGCGCAGAACGAGGTGACCGCGGCTGCCCCGAGTTCCGGCTGGACGGGCGCCGCCGCGGACTCCTACGCCGAGCGCAACCAGCGCCAGGCGAGCACGCTCGGGGCGATGGCGGGCCTTGAGCGCAGGCTGGCCGCCGAGGTCGACCGGTCCGCGGCCGTGGTCGCTGCGGGCCGTAATCACCTGGAGGCGATCCGGCAGTGGGTGGTGGACGCGGCGGCGACGGTGCCGCGCACCGCACTCGGTGAGCGGATGCTGCTGCCGATCGTGAACAAGGGCATCGGCGAGGTGGTTCAGACCGTGCGGCGGTCCACCAACGATCTCGGCGAGATCGCGCGCCGGATGCGTGAGATCGCCTATGAATACCGGGAATTGGACCGTCCGGAGAATGACGGCGACGCCGAGGCACTGGACTTCGTCACCGATGATGACGACGCCGACGACGACATCCCCGAAACCACACTCGATCTGCGTGACATCGTCTACCTGGAGCCGGGCGAACTCGGGCGGCAGGGGATGATGGAGCTCGTGCCCGGGTCGGGAGTCTGGGTGCCCGACCCACACAGCCGGTTCTACCGCCCGACACCGGTGGAAGCGCCACTGGACCTCAATGACATCGAGTACCGGGGGCCGGGTTCGCTGGGGCAGCCCTGGGAGATGGAATTGATTCCCGGATCAGGTGTTTGGGTTCCTGACCCGAACCATCCCGGCTACAAGCCGAGCACACCGGAGGCGCCGGTCGACCTCGCCGAGCTCGAGTTCGTCGATCCCAACGCGCTCGTGCCTGCGGACATGATCGAACTCTGGCCGCACTCCGGCATCATCATGCCGAACCCGTATCTGGGCCGGCCGCGCTAACCCGTAACCGCCTCGACGGCTCTCACCAGCAGCTCTGAAAGCTCCTGTTGCGCCGGGAAATCCGGTGCCACGCGGGCGTTGACGTCGAAAAAGAGGCGGTCGTCGACGATGGCCGCGTAGAAGTACTCCGGATCCGGGAACCCGTCGACGGTGATCTTCAGGGCGTACGTCTGGGCGCCGTCGATGGTCGGCGCACCGATCCGCTCGACTGTTCCCCGGTAGGGCACCGGCGCGTCGGGAACGGTGTAGGTCATCTGCTCACAGCCGGAGATCGGAAAGTTCAGCCGCACGTCGACCGGCGTATCCGCGGCGATCGCGATGCTTCGTTTGTCGGGAGCATCGGCCCGGAGTCGCGCCGACTCCGAACCGCTGATTCCGTCAACGGGTTTGAGCAGCGGAGCACAGTGCGCTGGTTCGACCTCGACTCGTTCGGACCCCGGTAGAGCTGTGCCGACACCGGCTGCATACGAGTCGGGAAGCGTGCTCACGTTCGTCGGGAACGGCACGAAGCCTTCGGGCATCGCGCTTTCCAGCTGCGACAGCTTCGACAGGTCGAACTGCTGCACCGCCGGCGACGGCGCGGGACTCTGCGACTCCCCTTCCGGTGTTGAACATCCCGCCAGCCCGATCGTCACCGCAACCGCCATCGCCGCTGAGATCCGTCCGCTGCCTGCCATGGTTTCGACCCTAACGCCGCCGGGAACCCCTGGATCGCACCAATTCTGGGGCGGATCGCGGCGACGACGTTGGTGAACCGCGGCCGGCGGTCGTCCAAGGCGACCTAGACTGAATCTCGTGAAGCACGTGGTCGCAGTAGTCGCAGTCGCGACTGTCCTGCTCGCGATCGCCTGCGGATCCAAGACCAGCTCGGCTGACCCCGAACTGATCCGCAGCGCAACCGAGTTCGGCGGCATCGTGCTACCCGCCAGCGCGGAGGTGGTGGAGGTGTACAAGGACGCCAGGTTGGACCAGCGATACCAGCTGGCGCTGGAGGTGCCGACCGCCGACCTTCCCGCCCTGCTCGAACAGTCGCACTTCACCGAGCCGCTGACCGGCACCAAGTCCGCCGAGGTTGTCTCCGCGCAGGACCGCTACCTCAATGCGGACGGCACGTGGGTCTACCGCAACGTGCTGGTGAATCAGCGCGAACCGGATGTCCGATTCGTCCACCTCGAGATGTACCCGACGTGAGATCCCTCCCTCTGCTCATCGCGATGGTCGCCGTACTCTTCGGCCTGACCTCGACCGGCTGCGGTCCCGTGCGCGACGCCGTGCGGCCTTCAATGGACATCGACTATGACGATCAGCGGCTCATCGACGGTCTCAGACAGGTGAGGGACACCGGAACGTCGGCGTTCCTCCGGGAGTTCACCTCCTGGGAATGGGATGAGGTGCACCTGTTCAACGAACACACCGAGCGCGACTTCATCGAGGACACTGTCGGCGCACCCGTGATCAAGGACCGGTTCTACGGCTCCAAGGCCAGCCTGCTGGTGTTCGAACGCGACGGTGAACCCGTGAAGGCCGCCGGGATCTCCGGTGACTTCCTCCGCGGGAAGGACCATCGGGTCTCGTTTCCCGCCGATGCGACGGTGCAGGGGTGGGGCGGCGGCTTCGTCCTGCTGGCCGCCCCCTGAGCTGCGCCCGGACCCTTAAACCACGGTCAGCGGCAACGACTTTCGCGGTTCGAACTGCCACGTCGCTCCGCCGCTGACCTTCACCACCGCCACCTCGGAGAACTCCTTGGCCTCGGCGCCGGTGTCGACGACGCGCGCCGTCCACTCCTCGGCCCCGCCGGCGACCTGCACGTCGAGTCGGCTGTCGACCGCCCGCACCGCCGCCTGCAGCGGTCGCACCTCGTCGGGGGTCACCAGCGCCACCCACGCACCGTCCTCGTGCGCCGGCGAGCGCCGCACCGACACCACGTCCGGTCCGATCTCGGCGTCGACGTAGGCCGCCGGGTTGAGCAGCGGATGCAGTTCCAGCGTGCGCACCGCACCCTCGATCCCGCCCGGCAGCGCCAGCGCCCGGTGAATCCGCTCGGCGGCGATACCGGCGACACCGATCAGCTGCTTGGTGCAGATGTCTTTGGCCAGTTCGGTGTTCGCGCCCGCGAGCTTGCCAACCGCGATCACGTACGACAGGTTCAGCAGGTGCATCTGCAGGCACACCTCGTCGGCGATGCGCACCAGCGCCGAGTGCGAGTACGCGCCGAAGTCGAAGTCCGACACCAGCGGCCCCGAGTAGTCGGCCAGCCCCTCGCCGGTCTCGTCGATCGGGTCGAGTTCCAGCTGCGCCGCACGGGTGCGCCACATGACCTCCAGCACCGGGTGGTCGGCCACCTCCGGATAGGAGTCGTCGATGATGACCGTCCACGCGCAGTGCGGATGCCGGTCCGCGGGCACCCGCGGCGGGCGGTGGATGGGCCGGATCTGGGCGCGACGGTTGGTCGCGGCCGCCGTCGCGACGAACGTGGGGTCCTCGATGTCGTGGCACATGCCGCGCACGTAGTCCTCGCCCATCGGCTCGACGTCGAGCAGCGCCCCACAGTGGTCGAGGTGGAACTCGCCGTGCCACTTGTCGTGCACGGTGTAGCGGAAGTCCATGAACTGCGGCGGCGCCCCGATGTCGAGCTGCATGCCCTTGAAGATCGTGACGACGTCGTCGCCCTCGAACCTCAGCGCGCGCTGCATCCGCTTGGTGTAGATCGGGCTGGCGCCCATCCATTCCTCGATCGCGACCTGCAGCATCGCCTCGCGGCCGAAACTGCCGATCACCCAGGCCATTCCGGACCGGTCGATGAGTTGACCGATCAGCAACAGCTCCGGCACCAGCGCCGCGAGCTGCTCGCGCGTCAGCGACGCGTATCGACTCGTCCGGGATTCAGCCATTGGTGTCGTCGTGCACCTTGCCGCCGGAGTGCATCTTGACCGCGGCGTTAACGTTGGCCTTCTTGTCCTGGCCCTTGCCCTTCTGCCGGTTCTTGATCACCTTGCTGACCGCGCCGTCGAGCTTGGAGCCGAGCGGGAAGCCGAGGTAGTGGGTCAGGAACACCGCCATCTCCTTGAGCTCCTCCTCGGTCATCTCGCCGTTGGCCAGCGCCGCGTTGGCCTGGATCTCGGCCAGATCGGAGTTTCCGACGGCGGTCACCGCGGTCAGCGTCATGATCCGCTTGTCGCGCATCGACAGCCCGGGCCGCGTCCAGATGGTTCCGAAGAGGTGGTCGACGGTGAGGTCGAAGTACGGGTCGCCCTCGATGTTGGGCATCTCCCAGCCGTAGACCTCGTTCATCTTCTCGAGGCCCTTGCGGCGCAGCTCGTCCATCTCACTCACTCCTTCGTGTACGGCACGCCGAGACCGGCGGCCAGGTTCTTCAGCGCGATCTCGGCCAGCGGCAGCTCGACGTGGGTCTGCTCGCCCAGCGCCAGCGCCAGGCTGAGGTCCTTCTCCCCCAGCCCGCGGGTGTGGGTGAACGCCTCATACAGCCAGTGATCCGGCGTCAGGTCCGTCATGTCCTCGCGCACGATGATCGCGCCGGGGCCGCCACTCTGGGCGTCGCTGTGCCGCACCACGCGGCCCAGCGCCTGCAGGCTCAGACCCGACGCCTCCGCCAGCTTCATCGCCTCACATGCCGCGACGTAGCTGGTGAACGTCAGCATGTTGCGCGCCAGCTTCATCCGCGTGCCGGCTCCCGGCTCCCCGGCATGCACCACCAGCGACGCGAACCGCTTGAACGCCGGCTTGATCCGCTCGTACACGTCTCGCTCGGCGCCGACCATCACCGCCAGCTCACCCTTGTCGGCCGCACCGCCGCCACCGCTGACCGGCGCGTCGACGATGTGAATGTCCTTCGCCCGCAACTGCTCGGCGAGCTCGACGGCGGTCTCCGGGCTGATCGTGGAGTGGATGGCGATGACGGTGCCCGGTTTGGCGTTGGCCGCCAACTCGCCGACCACCGTGCGGACCTGATCGTCGTTGAGCACCGTCACGCTGATCAGGTCGGCGCGCGCGACATCTGCCACGCTCTCGGCGGCCGTCGCCCCGAGGTCGGTCAGCGGCGTCATCGCCTCGGCGCGCACATCGAAGACGATCAGCCCGCCGGGCCAGTCCACCAGTCGCTTGGCCATCGGGGCGCCCATGTTGCCGAGCCCGATGTAGCCGAGCTTGAGGTCACTCATCGGATGATCTGCCCGCCGTCGACGTTGAAGATCTGCCCGGTGATCCACTTGGCCTCGTCGGACAGCAGGAACAGGCACATGCCGACCAGGTCCTCGGGTTCGCCCATGCGCGACAACGGGATCCGCTTGACGATGTCGTCGACCATCTCCTTGGGGGTGGTCGTGCGGTTGGCCTCGGTGTCGATCGGGCCCGGCGCGATGGCGTTGACGCGGATGTTCTGCCCGCCGAGCTCGGTGGCCAGCTGCTGGGTCAGGCTGTTCACACCCGCCTTGGCCAGGCCGTAGTAGTTCGAGTACAGCCACGCCGCGGTCGACGACTGGTTGACGATCGCCCCGCCGCCGCGCTTGGCCATCTTCTTGTACACCGCCCGGGTGCACACCAGCGCCCCGTCGAGGTTCACGCTCATGAACTTCTTGTAGTAGTCCCAGTCGACGGTGATCAGGAAGTCCAGCTTCATCCCGCCGAAGATCGCGGCGTTGTTGACCAGGTAGTCGATGCCGCCGAACTCCGAAAGCGTCTGCGCGGCCATCTCCTTGGCCGACTCCGGGTCGGACACGTCGACGCGCACCGCCAGCGCGTTACCGCCCTCGCCCTTGATGCCGTCGGCGACCTTCTGCGCGCCCTCGAGGTTGATGTCGGCGACCACCACCGCCGCACCCTCGCGCGCGAGCGCCTCGGCGTAGGCCTGGCCGATGCCGCCGCCGGCACCGGTGACGATGCCGACCTTGTTGTCAAAACGTCCCACGTATGTCTCCTCGGATGTGGTGCAGGTGCACAGGTTCTAGTTGGCCGCCGTGGCAATCGCCTTGATCTCGGTGTACTCCTCGAAACCGGCCAGCCCCATCTCGCGGCCGATCCCGGACTGCTTGTACCCGCCGAACGGCATGTCACCGGAGTACCAGATGCCGCCGTTGATGTTGACGGTGCCGACCCGCAGCCGCGCGGCCACCCGGTCGGCGCGCTCCGGGTCGGCGGAGAACACGGTGCCGCTCAACCCGTACGGCGAGTCGTTGGCGATGCGCACCGCGTCGTCGTCGCCGTCGTGGGCGATCACGGTCAGCACCGGCCCGAAGATCTCCTCGCGCGCCACCCGGGCGTCGTTGGTCAGCCCGGCCACCACCGTCGGCTCGATGAAGAAGCCCTTGTCGCGGTCGGCGGGACGCCCACCGCCGCAGGCGAACCGGCCGCCCTCGGTGACCGCCAGATCGAGGTAGCCCTGCACCCGGTCGCGCTGACGCGCCGAGATCACCGGGCCGCACACCGTGCGCGGATCGTTGGGGTCGCCGGGTTTCAGCGACCCCATGGTGGCCGCGGCCGCCTCGACGGCCTCGTCGTAGCGTGCCCGCGGCACCACCAGTCGGGTGGTGATCGCGCAGCCCTGTCCGGCGTGCATCGAGGCGGTGAACCCGGCCATCGAGCAGGCGCCGGCCAGATCGGCGTCGTCGAGCACCAAAAACGCCGACTTGCCGCCCAGTTCGAGGAAGACCTTCTTGATGGTGGCCGCCGCGGCGGTCATCACCGCCCGGCCGGTGGCCGTCGACCCGGTGAACGACACCATGTCCACCCGCGGGTCCTCGCTCAGCAGCGCCCCCACCCCGTGGTCGCTGGAGGTGACGATGTTGACCACACCGGGCGGGAAGTCGGTGTGCTCGGCGATCAGCTCGGCCAGTGCGCCCGCGCACCACGGGGTGTCGGGAGCGGGCTTGAGCACCAACGTGTTTCCGGCCGCCAGCGCCGGCCCGATCTTGGCCAGGTTGATCTGGTGCGGGAAGTTCCACGGCGTGATGGCGCCGACGACGCCGACCGCCTCGCGCACGACGCGCCGGTTGGTCGGGATGCCCTGCGGGGTGGCGTAGCCGAGATCGGTTGCCCACTGGTAGTTCTCGGCGGTGTCGGCGGCGACCGACAGGTCCTCGATCGGCGTCTCGAGCTGGCCGCCGGACGTCAGCATCCGCGGCGCGCCGACCTCGGCGATGGTCAGCTCGCGCAACTCCTCGAGGTTGTCCTTCAGCGCGGTCTGCAGCTGCCGCAGGCAGCGCACCCGCAGTTCGGTGTTGGTGGACCAGTCGGTGTCGTCGAACGCCCGCCTGGCCGCCTCGATGGCCCGGCCCATGTCCTCGGCGGTGGCGTCGGCGGCGACGCCGAGCACCTCCTCGGTCGCGGGGTTGATGGTGGTGTAGGTCCCGCCGCTGCCGGCCACCAGCTTGCCGTCGATGAGTAGCTGACTCTCCCGATTCGGCAGCACTGCCATCGCGTCTCCGTTCGCCCGATACTGGACACTTGTCTGGATTGCCTTGTTCCGCACCTTAGTGGCCGGTTCTCACATCTGGCAAGCAGTGCCGCAGTACCTGGGTACTTGCGCGATATTCACGACGTCCGATAACTTGGACACGTGTCCAGCGAACCCGTGGTGGCGACCACAGGCGGTACGCCTGCGGCGGACGGCGAACCGCCGCGCAACCGCCGCCAGGAGGAGACCTTCCGCAAGGTCCTCGCGGCCGGGATGGAGATGCTGCGCGAGTCGTCCTACGCCGATCTGACCGTGCGCGCCGTCGCCGCCCGCGCCAAGGTGGCTCCCGCGACCGCCTACACCTACTTCTCGTCGAAGAACCACCTGATCGCCGAGGTCTACCTGGACCTGATGCGCCAGGTGCCGTACTTCACCGACGTCAACGAGACACGGTTGACCCGCGTGCAGAAGGCGCTGCGGGCGATGGCACTGACCGTAGCCGACGAACCCGAGGTGGCGGCGGCCTGCACCACCGCCCTGCTCAGCGGTAACGACCCCGCGGTGCGCAAGGTGCGCGACAAGATCGGCGCTGAGATCCATCGCCGCATCCGCTCGGCCATGGGCCCGGACGCCGACCCGCGGGCCCTGGCCGCACTGGAGATGACGTTCTTCGGCGCGCTGGTCAACGCGGGCAGCGGCGCCTTCACATACCACCAGATCGCCGACCGACTGAGCTACGTGGTCGGGCTCATCCTGGGAGAGGAACAGTGACGCTCAGCGAAATCAAGCTGGACCCATACGATTACGACTTCCACGAGGACCCGTACCCCTACTACAAGCGGCTGCGCGACGAGGCTCCGCTGTACCGCAACGAGGAGCTCGGCTTCTGGGCGCTGTCGCGGCACGCCGACGTGCTGGCCGGGTTCCGCAACAGCACGACGCTGTCCAACAAGTTCGGCGTCTCCCTGGATCCGGCCTCCCGCGGCCCGCACGCCAGCAAGACCATGTCGTTTTTGGCGATGGACGACCCCGACCACCTGCGGCTGCGCACCCTGGTGTCGAAGGGCTTCACCCCGCGCCGCATCCGCGAGCTCGAACCGCGGGTCACCGAGATCGCAAACCAGCATCTCGACACCATGCTGGACAAGGCGCGCAGCGGTGAAACCGTGGACTACGTCGACGATTTCGCCGGCAAGCTGCCAATGGACGTGATCTCCGAGCTGATGGGCGTCCCCGAGCCCGACCGCGCGCAACTGCGGGCGTGGGCCGATGCGGTGATGCACCGCGAGGAGGGGGTGACCGACGTGCCGCCCGCAGCGGTGGAGGCGTCGATCAACCTGATCGTCTACTACCAGGGCATGGTCGCCGAGCGGCGCAGGACGCCCACCGACGACCTGACCACCGCGCTTTTGGAGGCCGAGATCGACGGTGACCGGCTCACCGACGACGAGATCCTCGGCTTCATGTTCCTGATGGTCATCGCGGGCAACGAGACCACGACGAAACTTCTCGCCAACGCCATGTTCTGGGGCCATCGCAACCCCGATCAGGTCGCGCCGCTGTACGACGATCTGGACCGGATCCCGGAGTGGGTGGAGGAGACGCTGCGCTACGACACCTCCAGCCAGATCCTCGCGCGCACCGTCGTCGGCGATCTCACGCTGTACGACACCAGGATCCCCGAGGGTGATGTGCTGCTGCTCCTGCCCGGATCCGCACATCGCGACGAGCGGGTGTTCGACGACCCGGACCGCTTCCTGATCGGTCGCGACATCGGCTCCAAACTCATGAGTTTCGGCAGCGGAGCACACTTCTGCCTGGGCGCCCACCTGGCGCGAATGGAGGGCAGGGTGGCGCTGGCCGAGTTGTTCAAGCGGATCCGCGGATATCAGGTCGACGAGGACAACGCCGTCCGCGTCCACTCCAGCAATGTCCGCGGATTCGCTCACCTGCCCATCACCGTCGAGAACCGCTGAAGGTCACCACATGCCGCGTTTTGATCCCCTGCCCGACCGCCGACCCGTCATCGTCGCCGGCGCCTCCTCCGGTATCGGCGAGGCCACGGCGATCGAGATGGCCGCGCGCGGCTTCCCGGTCGCGCTCGGCGCTCGACGCGTGGACAAGCTCGAGGAGCTCGTCGGCAAGATCAACGCCGACGGCGGCGAGGCGGTCGGGTTCCGGCTCGACGTCACCGATCCCGACTCGGTGAAAACCTTTGTCGCGCAGGCCACCGAGGCCCTCGGCGACATCGAGGTGCTGGTCGCCGGCGCCGGTGACACCGACTTCGGCAAGATCGCCGAGACCAGCACCGAGGACTTCGAGCGGCAGCTGCAGATCCACCTCGTCGGCGCCAACCGGCTGGCCACCGCGGTGCTGCCCGGCATGATCGAACGCCGCCGCGGCGACCTGATCTTCGTCGGCTCCGACGTCGCACTGCGCCAGCGCCCGCACATGGGTGCCTACGGCGCCGCCAAGGCGGGCCTGGTCGCGATGGTGACCAACCTGCAGATGGAACTCGAGGGCACCGGGGTGCGCGCGTCGGTCGTGCATCCCGGCCCCACCAAGACGAACATGGGCTGGAGCCTGCCCGCCGAGAAACTCGGTCCGGCGCTGGAGGACTGGGCCAAGTGGGGGCAGGCCCGCCACGACTACTTCCTGCGGGCCAAGGACCTGGCGCGCGCCATCACGTTCGTCGCCGAGACACCGCGCGGCGGGTTCATCGCGAGCATGGAGCTGCAGCCCGAGGCCCCGCTGGCCGAAGTCAAGGAACGTCAGAAGCTCGCACTCGGTGAAGAGGGAGTACCGAACTCATGACCACAGCGATCGTGCCCCGGGTCTCCGGCGGCGAGGAGGAACACGGACACCTCGAGGAGTTCCGCACCGACCCGATCGGGTTGATGAGGCGGGTCCGCGAGGAGTGCGGGGACGTCGGCTGGTTCCAGCTGGCCGACAAGCACGTCATCCTGCTGACGGGTGCGGAGGCCAACGAGTTCTTCTTCCGGTCCGCCGACGAGGATCTCGACCAGGCCGAGGCCTACCCGTTCATGACGCCGATCTTCGGCAAGGGCGTGGTGTTCGACGCCAGCCCCGAGCGGCGCAAGGAGATGCTGCACAACTCCGCGCTGCGCGGCGACCACATGAAGAGCCACGCCACCACGATCGAGGGCGAGGTCCGCAAGATGATCGCGGACTGGGGCGACGAGGGTGAGATCGACCTGCTCGACTTCTTCGCCGAGCTGACGATCTACACCTCCACGGCGTGCCTGATCGGCCTGAAGTTCCGCAACCAGCTCGACAAGCGGTTCGCCGAGTACTACCACCTGCTCGAGCGGGGCACCGACCCGCTGTGCTACGTCGACCCCTACCTGCCGATCGAGAGCTTCCGGGTCCGCGACGAGGCCCGGGTGAAACTCGTTGCGCTGGTTCAGGAGATCATCGACCAGCGGCTGGCCAACCCGCCCAGGGACAAGGCCGACCGCGACATGCTCGACGTGCTGGTGTCGATCAAGGACGAGGACGGCAACCCGCGGTTCTCCGCCGACGAGATCACCGGCATGTTCATCTCGCTGATGTTCGCCGGCCACCACACGAGCTCCGGCACATCGGCGTGGACGCTGATCGAGCTGATCCGCCATCCCGACGTCTACGCCAACGTGGTCAAGGAGCTCGACGAGCTCTACGCCGACGGTCAGGCGGTGAACTTCCACGCGCTGCGCCAGATCCCGCTGCTGGACAACGTCGTCAAGGAGACGCTGCGGCTGCACCCGCCGCTGATCATCCTGATGCGGGTGGCCCAGGGCGAGTTCGAGGTGTGCGGTTACCCGATCCACAAGGGCGACTTCGTCGCCGCGTCGCCGGCGATCAGCAACCGGATCCCGGAGGACTTCCCGAACCCGGACGAGTTCGATCCCAGCCGCTACGACAAGCCGCGCCAGGAGGATCTGGTCAACCGGTGGACCTGGATCCCGTTCGGCGCGGGCAGGCACCGCTGCGTCGGCGCCGCGTTCGCCCAGATGCAGATCAAGGCGATCTTCTCGGTTCTGTTGCGCGAGTACGAGTTCGAGATGGCCCAGCCGCCGGAGACGTACCGCAACGACCACTCGAAGATGGTGGTGCAGCTGCAGCGGCCGGCCAAAGCCCGTTACCGCAGGCGTACCCAGTAGGAGGCGCAGATGGGTTCCTACCGAATCGAAGTCGACCTCGACCTGTGTCAGGGACACGCGATGTGCGAGGTCGAGGCCCCCGACTACTTCCGGGTGCCCAAGCGCGGTCAGGTCGAGATCCTCGATCCCGAGCCGCCCGATGAGGCCCGCGCCGAGATCGAGAACGCCGTCGAGATGTGCCCGACCCGGGCACTGGTCATCAAAGAGCTCGGGCCGTCCGAGAAATAGGAGAGTAGACAATGCCGTCACTGCCCCGCGAAGCCCTCGACAAGTGGGTCGAGGAATGGCTGGAGGCCAACCGTGAAGCCGAACGCAACGGCGACTGGAAGCCGCTGGCCGAGTTCTACGCCGACGACGCCACCTACGGGTGGAACATCGGACCCAAGGAAGACGTCATGTGCGTCGGCAAGGATGAGATCCGCGACATCGCCCTGGGCCTGGAGATGGAGGGCCTGGAGAACTGGGTCTACGAGTACCAGAAGGTGATCGTCGACGACCGGCAGGGCGAGATCGTCGGGTTCTGGAAGCAGATCGCCCACAAGTCCGACGGCACCACCGCCGAGATCTACGGCATCGGGGGCAGTTGGTTCCGGCTCAATGCCGATCTCAAGATCGAGTGGCAGCGCGACTTCTTCGACTTCAACCACGTCGCGAAGGGTTACGCCAAGCTCATCGAGTCCGGCGATCTGTCGCCCGGCATGCAGAAACGCATCGAACGGTCACTGGCCGGGGAGAAGCTTCCGGGGTATTACCCACTAGGCCAGGCGCCTGTGCCACTCTGGTAACCAAGCAGTTGCTTGGAGGGGCTTGACACCTGTCAAACTAATACCTCTAGTCTGTGGGCACTTGTTCTAGCGGAAGGCACCAGCGAATGAAGACAAAAGGCGCCCTTATCTGGGAGTTCAATCAGCCGTGGTCGATCGAGGAGATCGAGATCGGTGACCCCGTCAAGGACGAGGTCAAGATCCAGATGGAAGCCTCCGGGATGTGCCACTCTGACCACCACCTGGTCACCGGCGACATCCCGATGGCCGGCTTCCCGGTGCTCGGCGGCCACGAGGGCGCGGGCATCGTCACCGAGGTGGGCCCCGGTGTCGAGCACATCCAGCCCGGCGACCACGTCGTGCTGTCGTTCATCCCGTCCTGCGGTGAGTGTCCGGCCTGTCAGGAGGGCCTGCGCAACCTCTGCGACCTCGGCGCCGGCCTGCTCGCCGGTGTGGCGGTCAGCGACGGCACCCACCGCATCCACGCGGTCAAGAACGGCCAGCCCGTCATCCCGATGACCCTGCTGGGCACCTTCAGCCCGTACATGGTCGTGCACAAGAGCTCGGTGGTGAAGATCGACCCGTCGATCCCGTTCGAGGTGGCCTGCCTGGTGGGCTGCGGCGTCACCACCGGCTACGGTTCGGCGGTCCGCAGCGGCGACGTCCGCCCCGGTGAGGACGTGGTCATCGTCGGCGTCGGCGGTGTCGGCACCGGCGCGCTGCAGGGTGCGCTCAACGCCGGCGCGCGCAACATCTTCGTCGTCGATCCCGTCGAGTTCAAACGCGATGCGGCGCTGAAGTTCGGTGCCACGCACGCCTACCCGGACATCCACAGCGCGATGGCCGGCGTCGCCGAGGTCACCCAGGGCCGGATGGCGCACAAGACGATCGTCACCGTCGGCGAGCTCAAGGGCGAGGACATCGACGACTACATGAACATCACCGCCAAGGGCGGCACCGTCGTCGCCACCGCGGTCGCCAACATGGCGTCCAACGATGTGAAGCTGAACCTGTCGATGCTGACCCTGCTGCAGAAGCGCCTGCAGGGCACCATCTTCGGCGGCGGCAACCCGCACCACGACATCCCGCAGCTGCTGTCGATGTACAAGGCCGGTCGTCTCAACCTCGACGACATGGTCACCCGGCAGTACCGCCTGGAGCAGATCAACGAGGGCTACCAGGACATGCTGGAGGGCCGCAACATCCGCGGCGTGATCCGCTACACCGACGCCGACCGGTAACCACGATGACGTCGCAGGTGGAGACGACGCCGGCGCTGGCTGCCTCGCACAACTCGTGGAAGTGCGTGCACGCCCACGACAAGGACGGGTGGCTGGCGCTGATGGCCGACGACATCGTCATCGAGGATCCGATCGGCAAGTCCTACACCAACCCCGACGGCAACGGGGTGCGGGGCAAGGAGGCGGTGGCGGCGTTCTATGACGCCAACATCGCCGCCAACGACCTGCGGATCACCTGCGAGGAGACGTTCCCGTCCAGCTCGCCGCACGAGGTCGCCCACATCCTGGTGCTGCGCAGCCGGTTCGAGAACGGGATGACCAGCACGGTGCGCGGCGTGTTCACCTACAAGACGAACGACGCGGGCCTGCTGACCAACCTGCGCGGCTACTGGAACCTCGACGCCATGGAGTTCGCCCAGGTGGGTGAGGGCAAGTAGCCCGATGCTGAGCGGGCGGGGCGCGGTCGTCGTCGGCGGCTCGCGCGGTGTCGGGTTCGCCGTGGCGCGCCTGCTCACCGAGCTCGGCGCCCGCGTCGTTGTCAACGGACGCGATCCGGACGCGGTTTCCGGAGCGGCACAACAGATTCCGCACGCGGTCGGCGTGGCGGGCTCACCAGCTGAGCCCGCCACCGCCGACCTGCTGGTGGACACCTGCGTGCGCGAGTTCGGCCGCATCGACATCCTGATCAACTGCGCGGGCACCGCGGAACCGCCCGGGTCCTCGATCCTGAACATCACCTCGGCGCAGTTCCGGGATCTGCTCGACGCGCATCTGGGCACGGTCTTCGAGACGTGCCGGGCGGCGGCGCCCCGGATGGTCGAGCAGGGCGGCGGAGCGATCGTCAACACCAGCTCGTTCGCCTTCCTCGGCGACTACGGCGGCACCGGCTATCCGGCGGGCAAGGGCGGCGTCAACGCGCTGACGATGGCGATCGCCGCCGAACTCAAGGAGCACCGGGTGCGCGCCAACGTGGTCTGCCCCGGCGCGAAGACCCGGCTGTCGACGGGCCCGGAGTACGAGGCGCACATCGCCGAGCTGCACCGGCGGGGCCTGCTCGACGAGATCAGCTATCAGGGCGCGCTGGACGCGGCGCCGCCGGAGTACGTCGCACCGACATACGCGTATCTGGCCAGCGACGCGGCCGAGGACATCACCGGCCGCATCTTCGTCGCCGCCGGCGGCTTCGTCGGGGAGTTCGCGCGCCCGACGCCGGCGATCCTGGCCTACCGCGACCACCACACCGATCCGCCGTGGACCGTCGCCGAGCTCCACGAAAAGATCGCGTTGGCAAAGACTTAGCCTATCTGTACGCGTCGCTGTCCACGGCCTAGGAGACAGCTTCACCGAATCAGCTAATACACTCGGCCGGGTGGGGACGGGGGGAGATCCGACGCTGCTGTGCGCACGCGCGGCGGCCGAGGCGTTCGTCTACGTGATGCGCCGGTTCGCGGTCCGCACCCATGAGATCGCCCTCGAGGCGTGGACGCCGCCCGGTGGGACCGCTCGCGACACGACGCGCCGCTACCGGGTGGCGCCACCGTTCTGGCCGGTGACCCTGGAGGCCGACCGCACCGGCTACGCCGTCAACACCCGCGGTGAGTTCATCCGCTACATCCAGCGCGATTTCGGGGCCGACCTCGACACGGACTTCGGACCGCGCTGCCGTGACCTGTTGGCCCGCGCCACACACGCCAATCCGGCGTTCCTGTGCGAACCGCTGGACCCGGCGCGGGCGCGCGAGGCGGTCGCCGACTATCTCGTCGACGCCACCGCGTCGCTGTCCTGCGGCAACGGCCCCGTCGTCGTCGGCGTCGTCACGGTGGCACCCCCGCGTGCCGACACCTGCACCGCTTTGGAATGCTCAGAACCATGGCCAGCGTCTTCACCAAGATCATCAACGGAGAACTCCCCGGCCGTTTCGTCTACGAGGACGACGAAGTCGTTGCCTTCCTGACGATCGCGCCGTTCACCCAGGGGCACACGCTGGTGGTGCCCCGTGAGGAGATCGACAACTGGCAGGACGTCGACCCCGCCAAGTTCGCGAAGGTGATGTCGGTGTCCCAGCTGATCGGCAAGGCGGTCTGCAAGGCGTTCGACACCGAGCGGGCCGGGGTGATCATCGCCGGGCTGGAGGTGCCGCACCTGCACGTGCACGTCTTCCCCGCCCGCAACCTGTCGGACTTCGGCTTCGCCAACGCCGATCCGAACCCGTCGCCGGAGTCGCTCGACGAGGCCCAGGCCAAGATCCGCGAGGCGCTGGCTCAGCTGGGCTGAGCCGCGGCCCCGACCGACTCGGTGATGCGCGGCAGGCTGACCGTGAACGTGCAGCCGCGGCCCGGGGCGGTGGCCACGGTGACCGTGCCGCCGTGGGCGCGCACCAGCGAGTCGACGATGGACAGGCCCAGGCCGGTGCCGCCGCTGGCGCGGGTGCGTGACGTGTCCGCGCGGTAGAACCGCTCGAACACCCGCTGGGCATCCTCGGTCGTCATCCCCGGCCCCTCGTCGCACACCTCGAGCACGGCGCGGTCGTCGACCGTGCCCACCCGCACCGTCACCCGCGCGCTCTCCGGGGTGTGCTGCAGGGCGTTGGCCATCAGGTTGCTCAGCACCTGCCGCAGCCGGGCCTCGTCGCCGAGCACCTCGGGGATGCCGGGACCGTCGAACACCGTCATCGTGACCGCCCGCTTGGGCGCGATGGAGCGGGCGTCGTGCACGGCGTCGGTGGCCAGGGTGAGCAGGTCGACGGGGTGGCGTTCCAGCGGCCGCTGCGCGTTGAGGCGGGCCAGCAGCAGCAGGTCCTCCACGAGCAGCCCCATCCGGCTGGATTCGCTTTCGATGCGGCTCATCAGCATCTCGATGTCGCGGGCCGCGCCCTGGCGGTACAGCTCGGCGAAGCCGCGGATGGTGGTCAGCGGGGTGCGCAGTTCGTGGCTGGCGTCGGTGATGAACCGTCGCATCCGGTCCTCGGAGCTGCGCGCCTGCTCGGCCGAGGCCTCCGAGGCCGCCATCGCGGACTGGATCTGGGCGAGCATTCCGTTGAGCGCCAACGAAAGTCGGCCCACCTCGGTGTTCGGGTCGCGCTCCGGGACCCGGCGGTCGAGCTGGCCGGCGGCGATCGCGGCGGCGGTCTGCTCCACCTCGTCGAGCGGGCGCAGGCTGCGGTGCACCACCGCGTAGCCGGCGACGCCGAGCACCACGAGCACCGCCAGCCCGATGCCGGCCTGCGCGTAGGTCAACTCGCGCACGGTGGTCTGCACGTCGGACAGGTCGATGGCGACGGTCATCAGCTCACCGCCGGGGCCGCGTACCGTCATGGCGCGCCACTGGACGGCGGACCCGTCGACGGAGCCGATCGTCACCGGTTGGGGGCCGACGTCGTTGTCGGCGGGCAGGTCGGGTTCGGCGTCCCGGTCGTTGACCGCCGTCCACGTCCGCCCGTCCGGCAGCAGCCCGCGGACGTAGAAGTTCGACGGCGGCCGGGCGGGGTTGGGGCCCTCGAGGCCGGCGGCGGGCATCTCCCGGGGGCTCTGGGCGGCCCAGCCCCGCGAGGCGTCGAGCAGTTCCTGGTCGACGCGGTTGCTCAGGGTGTGCCGCAGGATGGTGGTGACGGCGATTCCCGATGCCAGCAGGCCGCACGCCACCAGCACCAGGGTGGCCGCGACCAGCCCGATGCGCAGTGGAATGCCGCGTCCGCGCATCCGGCCTAGGTTTCCCGGTCAGCGGGGTTCGCGCAGCACATATCCGACTCCGCGCAGGGTGTGCAGCAGTCGCTTCTCGCCGGTGTCGATCTTGCGGCGCAGATACGACACGTAGGACTCCACGACGTTGACGTCGCCGCCGAAGTCGTAGCGCCAGACGTGGTCGAGGATCTTCGGCTTGGACAGCACGGTGCCCGCGTTGATCATGAAGTAGCGCAGCAGCGTGAACTCCGTCGGCGACAACGACACCGGCTCACCGGCTTTCCACACCTCGTGGGTGTCCTCGTCGAGTTCGATGTCGGCGAACTTCAGCCGGGAACTGCGGGGCTCCTCGGCGCCGCGGCCGGTGCGGCGCAGGATCACCCGCAGCCGCGCGACGACCTCCTCGAGGCTGAACGGCTTGGTCACGTAGTCGTCACCGCCGAGCGTGAGACCCGCGATCTTGTCCTGCAGGGAGTCGCGGGCCGTCAGGAACAGGGCGGGCGCGTCGATGCCGTCGGCGCGCAGCCGGCGCAGCACACCGAAACCGTCCATACCCGGCATCATCACGTCGAGGATCACCGCGTCGGGCCTGATCTCGCGGGCCTTGTCGAGGGCGGCCGGGCCGTTGGAGGCGGTGTGCACCTCGAAGCCCTGGAACTTGAGGCTGACGGAGAGTAGCTCGACGATATTGTCCTCGTCGTCAACCACAAGGACCTTCGCTTCGGGGGTGTTCTCAGGTAACGCAGGCATCGCCATTTCGCCTACTCTCCGCCGACTTGCTTGTAATCATGCTGCAGAGTCCCTGTGGGCTTCCTGTGAGTTCGGCATTCTTCGATACCCCGTCGTCGGATCCATAAACTGGGCTGATGAACCTCGCCAAAGCCCTGACGGACCTCGCGACCGCTCCCGCACGGGCGGCGCTGGCCGTCGCCGACGCAGGGCTTTCGATGGCCTCCGGCGCGGTCGAACTTGCACAACGCTCGCTGGGCGACTCCTCTTCCACGGAGCAGTCCGGGCCGAACTCATTCGCACAGATGCTGGGCCTCAGCGACGCGGTGGAGCGCGCCAACCGGCTGGCGCGGCTGATGGACGACGACGCCCCGCTGGGCCGGGCGCTGGCCCCCAACGGGCCGCTGGACCGGCTGCTGCGCCCCGGCGGGCTGATCGATCAGCTGACCTCCGAGGGCGGGCTGCTGGACCGGATGACCGCGGAGAACGGCGCGGTGTCGCGGGCGGTGGCACCCGGTGGGCTGATGGACCAGCTGATGGGCGAAGGCGGGCTGGCCGACCGGTTGACCACCGAGGACGGCGCGTTGTCGCGGGTGATCGCGCCGGGTGGGCTGGCCGATCAGCTGCTGGCCAACGACGGGCTGATCGAGCGGGTGCTGCGCGAGGACGGGGTGGCCGACCGGCTGCTGGCCGAGGGCGGACTGCTCGACACGCTGACCGATCCCGACGGGCCGCTGCTCAAGCTCGCCGACGTCGCCGACACGCTCAACCGGCTGGCGCCGGGGTTGGAGGCGCTGGCGCCCACGATCGACGCGCTGCACGAGGCGGTGGTGACGCTGGCGCAGGTGGTCAACCCGCTGAGCAACATCGCCGACCGGATCCCGCTGCCGGGCCGGCGCCCGCGCGCCCGGACCCGTCCGGTGACCTCGCAGCGGATCATCGACGTCGAGGAGTAGCTCGCTCCTGCCCCGTCGCGCCGATCCCCCGCGGGGGTGGGCACCCGCGCGGACCCGATAAACTCGGAAGCCCGACAGGCCTCCTTAGCTCAGTGGTAGAGCACTCGCCTTGTAAGCGAGCGGTCGTCAGTTCAATCCTGACAGGAGGCTCCACTCCGGTCAGCGGCGGCGCACGGGTTAGCCCGTGGCGGCCAGATCCGTCTCGCGGACCTGAGTTCGCAAGGTGTCCAACGCTTTTGCCAGCAGGCGCGACACGTGCATCTGTGAGCAGCCGATCCGCTCGGCGATCTGCGTCTGGGTCATGTCCTCGAAGAAACGCAGCGTCAGCACCGTCCGCTGCTTGTCGGGCAGCGCCGCGATCAGCGGGCGCACCGTCTCGACGTCGAGCACCTTCTCATAGCCGGCGTCTTCGTCGCCCATCCCGTCGCCGAACGACGAGGAGTCGTCGTCACGGGTGGCGGGCATGTCGGTGGACAGCGTCGAGTAGTTGGACCCGGCGATCACCGCCTGCACCACCTGCTCGCGGTCAACCTCCAGGTATTCGGCGATCTCGGTGGCCGTGGGGGCCCGCTCGTAGCGCTGGGCCAGCTTGGCCGTCGCCTTGTTGACCCGCAACTGCAGATCCTTGACGGCGCGCGGCACCTTGACCGCCCAGGCGTGGTCGCGGAAGTGGCGGCGCACCTCGCCCATCATCGTCGGCACCGCGAACGACAGGAACTCGGTTCCGTTGTCGATGTCAAACCTGTTGAGCGCGTTGACCAAACCGACACGGGCGGCCTGCACGAGATCCTCGTGGGCCTCGCCGCGGTTGCGGTAGCGCCGCGCGATGTGCTCGGCGAGCGGAAGGCATCGCTGGCAGATCAGCTCGCGTTGGCGCCGGTAGGCGCTGGACCCCTCGTCGAGGGTCTTGAGGTGACGGAACATCTCGTTCACGTCGGCGTAGTCACTGGGCTCGGTCACGCTGGATGTCCGTTCACTCGAAAAGGCACTACTCGGGCTCGCGGATCTGAACCTGGTCAAGCCCGAATACCCCGGCGGTGAACGGCTCAAACAAATTCATTGCTCAGTACTCGTCGGCGACGGCGTGGCGGTCCTGGTGGAGCCCCGGCGCCTCCGGGTCCTCGTGCTGGTGGTCGAGCAGTTCCTGCAGGTCACGCTGTTGGTCGGTGGCCTTAGTCGCGTCAACAGGGGTGGCGTCAACAGGGGTGGCGGGCGGGTCGTTGGTGGGTCCCATGTCCTGTTGAATGTCCACCGCCGGGCCGGCCGAAACAGATGTGAGCGGACCGACATTGCTAGTGCACTAACTATTAGTCCACAATGAGTTAGTGGCCTCCCCGTCGCTGAACACCGATCCGCTCGCCCTGGAACAGCAGGTGTGTTTCGCGCTGGCGGTCACCAACCGCGCGGTGCTGGCGATCTACCGGCCGCTGCTGGAGCCGCTGGGCCTGACCCACCCGCAGTATCTGGTGATGCTGACGCTGTGGGACCACCACAAGACCGCCGACCCGGACACCCCGCCGCTGACGGTCAAGGACATCGCCGCCACCCTGCAGCTGGACTCCGCGACGCTGTCGCCCATGCTCAAGCGCCTGGAGTCGCTGGGCTACATCACCCGCGCCCGGCGCGCCGGCGACGAACGCACCACCGACGTGCGGCTCACCGACTCGGGCATCGCGCTGCGCGAGCGCGCGCTGCAGATCCCCGCCGCCGTCGTCGAACGACTCGGCGTCGACCTCGCCGAACTCGAGCACCTCCGCGACGTACTGACCCGCGTCAACACCGCAGCGCGCGCTGCGGGCACACTGGATACCGCGACAACCGATTAGGAGAACCGTGGCCGCCGACCGCCCCAACATCTTCCAGTACATCGCCTACGCGTACGGGCGACGGCTCCCCGACTCCATGAAGCAGTGGGTGGCCGACGACCTGGCCGGTCCGGGCGCGCTGCGCAGGCACCTCATCCGGTGGGCCATCCCGCCGGCGCTCGTGCTCGCACCGTTCTGGCTGCTGCCCGCCTCGCTGTACGTCCACATCGAGATGACGGTCCCGATCTACATCTGGGCCATCCTGATGTCGATCGCGCTCAACAAGGTGTGGCGCCGGCACCGCCTGGCCCAGCACGGTCTGGACCCAAACCTGGTGGACTACATCAAGCGGCAGAAGGAAGCCCACATCCACGAGGACTACGTCCGCCGCTTCGGCCCGCGCCCCGAAGAGGCGCGCTGGCAGCAGAACTCCAGCCCGTTCTAGCCGGCGGGCGCCCGTTCCGCCCACGGGGCGGGCTGCTCGGCGTCCTCTGAGGACCCCGCGACCCCTGCAGACCCCGGCGCCGCTGCCAGCCGCGCCACGGCGTACGCCGCACCCTCGTTGGTCAGCCCGGTGAACGGGTAGGACGCGTGCGCGAAGTTCGGTCCGCCGACGGGCGCGCCGTTGCAGATCGTGTCGCCGTCGGCGCACAGGTCGAGGGTCTTGTCCGCATACGCGGGTCCGATCTCGATCGGCGGTGCCCCGACGTCCTGCAGCCACCGCGCCGACGGCTTGCCGAACAGCACGACGGCCGCGACGTGGTCGGCCATCTCGGTGGGCATCGGGTCGGGGATGTAGTGCCGGTACTCGGCCGGGATCCCCGGCGGGATCTCCGCGGCGGTGACGAACCCGGCGACCGCCGCACCCTGGGAGTAGCCGCCCAGCACGATCTGGGTGTCCGGGCAGGTCGCGGCCGTCGCCTCGATCTTGTCGGCCGCGTCGCGGATACCGTCAATGACCGTCTGCGCGAACTGAATTCGATTGTTGAAGTCTGCGCTGGCCGGATAGTTCACCGGGTAGACGTCCACCGAGCGCGGCGCGGCCTGGGCGCGCACCGCGTCGACGAACGACTGGCCGACACCGCCGAACCCGGGCGGCTCGCCGGTGCCGCGTGCGAATACCACCTGCACGTCCGGGCATCCCGGCGCCGGGGGTTGCGCCGCGGCGGGCGGGGCGCCCGCCAGCGCCCCGAGGGCCGTCACCCCGGCGAGGTGGGCCGCACCGACGATTCGAGCAGTTCGAGCGCTCATCCACATACTCCTCGCGAGCCTGAAGTTCCGCTGAACAGCCGTCGTCATACCCCCAATATGGCGCGATCAACCACCGGCGGTCGAGGGCTCGCTGACCTTGACCAACATCTTGCCGATGTTGGCGCCGGTGAACAGGCCGTTCAACGCGTCCACGCAGGACTCGATGCCGTCGTAGATCGTCTCCCGGTGCACCAGCCGCCCCTCCTGCACCCACCGGCGCAGCGATTCGAACGCCTCGTCGAAGCGGCCCCACTCGTCGAGCGCGTTGAAGCCTTGCATCAGCGCGGTTTTCGACAACAGGTTGACGTAGTTGGCCGGTCCGGGATGCTCGCCGGTGAGGTAGCTGGAGATGACGCCGCACAGCACCACCCGGGCCTTGTGGGCGAGCCGGCCCAGCACCGCGTCGAGGATGGCGCCGCCGACGTTGTCGAAGTACACGTCGACCCCCTTGGGGCAGTGCTGCCGCAGCGCCGACGGCAGGTCCTCGGAGCGGTAGTCGATGCACGCGTCGAAGCCGAAGTCCTCCACCACCGCCCGGCACTTCTCGGGTCCGCCCGCGATGCCCACCACCCGGGCGCCGGCGATCTTGGCGATCTGGCCGGCCACCGATCCGGTGGCACCCGCGGCGGCGGAGACGACGACGGTCTCCCCGGGCTGCGGTTTGCCGATGCCCATCATCCCGAAGTAGGCCGTCGCGCCGGTCGGCCCGTACACCGACATCACCGCGAGCTGATCGACGTCGGGACCCGGCACCGGGGTGGTGAACAGGTCGTCGCGGCTGATCACGTACTCCTGGAACCCGGTGAGCGTGGTGACGACGTCGCCGACCCGATAGGCGTCGCAGCGCGAGGCCACCACCTCGCCGATGCCCGCCGCGCGGATCACCTCGCCCAGTTGCACCGGCGGCAGGTATCCCGGCTGGTCGTTGAGCCACGTGCGCACGGCGGCGTCGATGCCGATGTAGGTGGTGCGCACCAGCGCCTCCCCCTCGGCGGGTTCCGGGGCCGGGGTGCAGATCAGCTCGGTGTCATCGGGTGCGACGAGCCCAGTGGGCCTGCGGCGCAACACAATCTGGCGGTTCATCAGCTCTGCCACGAGGCCGAAGGTACGGCATCGCGCAACCGCCGGGGTGGTGTTTGCGTCGACCCGGCGCGGGGGGCTACTGCCCGCCGAACAGCGGGTTGTGCACCGGGCCGGGCTGGCCCGCCTGGCCGCGCTGCTGCACCCCCTGCAGCAGCGCGTTGAGCAACGGGTTCTCCTGCACCAGCGCCTTCTTGTCCTCTTCGGACAGCTCGTAGAAGGTCCACAGCGCCCACGCCGCCGGACGCACGTACAGCGTCACCTTCTGGCGGCGGCCCTTGGACTGCGGCAGCACGGCGGGAACCTGGACGACACGGTCCAGGGTGACCGCGCTCGCGAGTTCGGCGGCGAGTGCGTCGATGTCGACACCGTCCTGCAGTTCGTACGCCGCCGACTGATGCGTCTGATGGGCAGAACCCTGCAGCGCCAAAAACCGCGCCATCCAACTCTCCTTTGCTGTTGCTATCTACGAAAGGGTAAACACACCGCGCTCAGTTATGTGCGGCAGGTGAGTCGTCGACGATCTCGCGGGTGAACCGCCTGCTCGCCCCGAGGTAGCAGAGGATCGCGACGATCTGGAAGACCGGGACGATGAACAGCGCACGGCCGAGGGACAGCGGGCCGAGGTCGGCGGTGAGCGCATCGCTGATCAGCCCGGTCAGGAACGGCCCCGCGGACCCGACGATCGCGCTGAAGAACAGGAAGATCGCCGACGCGGTGGCGCGCTGTTCGGCGCGGGCCAGGCGCTGGATCGCCGCGATCGACGGCGCCATGTAGGCGGTGCCGACGACGTAGCTCAATGAGATGAACCAGATGCACAGCGTCGTGCTTCCGACCACGAACGCCAGTGCCGAGAACGGCAGCATCGCCGCCGTCATCGCGGCCACCAGCCAGAGCAGCCACCGCGGGTCGCGGGCGCACAACCGGTCGGCCACCCGCCCCACCACCAGCAGGCCCAGGATGCCGGTCAGACCGCTGGCCAGCCCGTACTGCACGCCGACGTCGCCGAGTTCCATCCCGCGCGCCCGCACCAGGTACGCGGGTGCGAACGCGGTCAGCGAGTAACCGGCCACCGAGATGCACGCCGCGCCGAACACGATGACCACGAAGCTCGGCTTGCGCAGCAGGTCCCAGGCCTTGGCACCACCCGCCGCGGTCGCCACCGGCGCCGACGGCATCGACTGTCTGCGGCCGAGCACCACCAGCACCAGCGGTGCCACTGCCACGCTGATCGCGCCCATCACCACGAAAGCCGTTCGCCAGCCCAGGGATTGGGCCAGCAGCCCGCCGCCGATCAGGCTGGCCGCACTGGCCAGCGGGATCGCCAGCGTGATCACCGCCAGCGGAGCGGCCCGCCGCTGCGGTGCGAAGTTGCGCGCCACGTAGGCGTGCGCGGCCGGGGTGCTGCCCGCCTCGCCGATCGCGACGCCCACGCGGGTGAGCGCCAGCGCGAAACCGGACTGCACCGCACCGCCGAGCATCGTCATCGCGCCCCACAACGTCAGGCACGCCGACACCACCAGCCCGAACGCGCCCCGATCGGCGATCCGGGCGATCAGCAGCCCCAGCACCGCGTAGACCGCGAGGAACCCGAAACCGTTGATCACCCCGAGCGCGGTGTCGGACAACGACAGCTCGTTCTTGATCGGCTCGGCCAGCACCGCGGGCAGGAACCGGTCGGCGTAATTCAGCGTGCCGACGATCGCCAGCAAAATAACGGCCACCCACGCGCGGCGGGCGCTGTGGGTGCCATCGGCCGTGGGACGCACCGCGGCCGCCGTGTCTTGAGTCATTAAGTAACGAAGCTAAGCAAACAAGTCACACGTTTTGGTTGATTTCGGTCCGACAGGGTAAATACATGGACATGGCCGAAGTTAGCGAGACGACCGCAGTCGCGGTGTGCGGCGGCTGTGGCTATCCCACGCTCGGGCCAGATCTGTGCGCCTACTGCCAGAAGCTGACGGCCGATCCGACCGCGGCCTGAGCGATTCGCACACATTCAGTTCACCGGCGCGTCGAGGATCGGGTGCGGCTCGTACGCACCCGGCGCGTCGAAATGCCACCACTCCCCCTTGTAGACACTGAGCCCGCCTGCGGCCATCGCCTCGCGGAGCCGGGTGCGGTTGGCCTGCGCCTCGGCGCTGACGCCCGTGGTGGCGTAGGCGTTGGCGCGCGGGGTGAACTCGTCGAAATCGGTGCCCATGTCCACCAGTTCGCCGTCGCGGGCCAGGGTCACGTCGACGGACAGGCCGGCCTCGTGGCTCTTGGCGTAGGGGCCCGGCTTGGCCACCCAGCCCGGTTCGGAGACCACCTCGTACATGCGTTCCTGCACGGCGTGCGGGCGGTAGCAGTCCCAGAACACCAGGGTGTCGCCGGTGCGGCGGAGCGCTTCGGCGGCCGCGGCCAGTCGGGGCGCCATCGAGGCGGCGACCAGGCAGCGGGCGTCGGGCGGGTACATCGCCTCGCCGACGAAGTTGTTCGTGGTCGCGTAGCGCAGGTCGAGGATCGCGTCGGGCACGACGCTGCGCACGTCGACCAGATCGGTCTGCGCGGCCGCCGCCGGGGACGGCGCCGCGAGCAGGATCACGCCCAGGACCAGCAGCGTTCTGCGCATCGACCGCCTCGCTTCGTCTCGGTGGACCGTGTCTGGCCCCACGCTAGCCCGCACCGCCGCGCCTAGACTGCGGGGCGTGCGCGATGTGCTCGACGAACTGCTGGCCGTGTGGCGCGCGGGCGGCACGGCGGGTGTGGCCACCGTCGTGCGCACGATCCGCTCGGCCCCGCGCCAGCCCGGCGCGACGATGGTCGTCACCCCGTCCGGCGAGGTCGCCGGGTCGGTGTCGGGCGGCTGCGTGGAGGCCGCGGTCTACGAGCTGGCCACCGAGGTGGTGGCCTCCGGCCGGCCGGAGCTGCAGCGCTACGGGATCAGCGACGACGACGCGTTCGCCGTCGGGCTGACCTGTGGCGGCATCATCGACATCTTCGCCGAACCCGTGTCGCGGCAGACGTTTCCGCAACTGCAGGCCGTCGCCGACGACATCGCCGCACACCGCCCGACGGCGGTGGCGACGGTGATCGCGCACCCGGATCCGCAGTGGGTGGGGCGGCGGCTGGTGCTCGGGCCGGACACCGTCGACGGCTCGCTGGGTTCGGCGCGCGCCGACGCCGCGGTCACCGACGACGCCCGCGGCCTGCTGGCGGCCGGCCGCACGGCGGTGCTGACCTACGGGCCGGACGGCCAGCGCCAGGAGACCGGCATGGAGGTGTTCGTCGCCAGCTACGCGCCGCCGCCGCGGATGATCATCTTCGGCGCCATCGACTTCGCGTCCGCGCTGGCGCGGCAGGGCGCGCTACTGGGCTACCGCGTAACGGTGTGCGACGCCCGGCCGGTGTTCGCCACCCCGGCGCGCTTCCCGGCCGCCGAGGAGGTGGTCGTGGAGTGGCCGCACCGGTACCTGGCCGCGCAGGCCGAGCAGGGTGCCGTCGACGGACGCACCGCGATCTGCGTGCTCACCCACGACCCCAAGTTCGACGTGCCGGTGCTGGAGGTGGCGCTGCGGCTGCCCGACGTCGGCTACATCGGGGTGATGGGCTCGCGGCGCACCCACGACGACCGGCTGCAGCGGCTGCGGGAGGCCGGCGTGACCGACGCCGAACTCAAGGCGCTGGCCAGCCCTATCGGCCTGGACATCGGCGCGCGCACCCCCGAGGAGACCGCGGTGTCGATCGCCGCGGAGATCATCGCCCGCCGGTGGGGCGGCAGCGGCCGGCCGCTCACCGAGACGGCGGGCCGTATTCACCACGACCGCTAGACCCCGCGTAACCGGAGTCCCGGAACAGCTGAGACAGCGACTATGGAAATGTCGTTCTCGAATGCGATAACGTCACTCTTTACAGGGCGAGAAGAAGGGTGATCCGGTGACTTCTGCTTCAGCGGAGAGGGTCGCGACCCGCTACGCGGGAACCCGCGTCCCGCGCGTCGAGGACAATCGGCTGCTCACGGGCCACGGCACCTTCGTCGACGACGTGGTGCGCCCCGGCATGCTGCACGCCTGCTTCGTGCGCAGCCCGTTCGCGCACGCCACGATCAACGGCATCGACACGTCGGCGGCGCTGGCCATGCCCGGCGTGCACGCGGTGTTCACCGCCGAGGACCTCAACCCCGACGTCAAAGAGGCCTGGCACGCCGTCGCGGGCAAGGACGTCCCCGACACCCCGCGCCCACCGCTGGCCGAGGGCCGGGTGAAGTTCGTCGGCGACCCGGTCGCACTCGTCATCGCCGACAGCCGCTACGTGGCCGAGGACGCCGCCGAGGCCGTCGACGTCGACTACGACCCGCTGCCCGCGGTCGCCGACTTCACCAAGGCGATCGGGGGCGCCGACGCCGGCGCGCCGGTCATCCACGACGCCTACCCCGACAACGTCGCGGGCGGGATGGGCGGTGCGCCGCCGGACGAGGAGACCTTCGCCAACGCCGCCCACGTCGCCGAGGCCGACATCTACCAGCAGATCTACGCGCCGGTGCCGATGGAGTGCCGCGGCCTGGTGGTCGAGTGGACGCCGGCCACCGGCGAGATGACGCTGTGGGCCTCGACGCAGGCGCCGCACGAACTGGGCGCCTTCTGCGCCCGCCTGCTCGGCATCCCCGCGCACAACGTGCGGGTCATCACCCGCGACACCGGCGGCGGCTTCGGCCAGAAGGTCGTGCCGATGCGCGAGGACATGTGCATCATGCTGGCCGGCCGCAAGGTGCCCGCCCCGCTGAAGTGGATCGAGGACCGCCGGGAGAACCTGATGTCGGCCGGGCAGGCCCGCCACGTCGACGGCAAGGTGCGCATGGCGCTCGACGAACAGGGCGCGATCCAGGCGGTCGACATCGACTTCACCTACGACATCGGGGCCTACCCGACCCCGTACCCGGTGCTGACCACCGCGGCCGTCGGCATGTTCTTCCCGGGCCCGTACCGGGTGCCCAAGGCCAGCTTCAACTACCGCACGGTGTTCTCCAACACCGCCGGGCTGGCCGCCTACCGCGGCCCGTGGCAGTACGAGACCCTCGCGCGCGAGGTGCTCCTGGACATCGCCGCGCGCAAGATGGGCATCGACCCGGTGGAGCTGCGGCGGCGCAACATCCTGCGCGGCGACGAGATGCCGTACTTCAACCCCAACGGCATGCCGTACGACCACGTCGCGCCGGCCGACACGTTCGAGCAGGCCGTCAAGATCCTCGACCACGAGGGCTTCCGCAAGGAGCAGGCCGAGGCGCTGGCCGAGGGCCGCTACATCGGGCTCGGGTTCGCCGCCTACATCGAACCCACCGGCGCGGCGACGGGCCATCTGGCCGCCGAGGGCGCCACCATCCGGATCGAGCCGACCGGCAAGGTCAACGTCTACGTCAACGGCGGCTCGGCAGGTAACAGCATCGAGACGACGGTGGTGCAGCTGACCGCCGACGCGCTCGGCGCCGACATCGACGACGTCGCCACCATCCAGGGCGACACCGCGGTCACCCCGTACGGCGCGGGCACCCAGGGCAGCCGCAGCGGCCCGATGACCGCCGGTGCGGTCGCCGAGGCGGGCGCGAAGCTGCGCAAGCAGATCATCGCGATGGCCGCACCGCGCCTGGAGGTCGACGAGTCCGAGGTCGAGCTCGAGGGGTCGCGGGCGGTGGTGCGCGGAAATCCGGACCGCAGCGTGAGTTTCGCCGAGCTGGCGTACACCGCCTACTACGAACCGCAGCAGCTGCCGCCGGGGGTGCCCGCAACACTGGAGGCCACCGCGCGGTTCACCTCGCAGGCCCCGATCCACTGGGCCAACGCCACCCACGCCTGCACCTGCGAGGTCGACATCGAGACCGGCCGGGTGACGCTGACCCGCTACATCGTCAGCGAGGACGTCGGCCCGATGATCAACCCGAACGTCGTCGAGGGCCAGATCGCCGGCGGCACCGTGCAGGGCATCGGCGGTGCGCTGCTGGAGGACATGGCCTACGACAACGACGGCAACCCGCTGTCGAGCACGTTCGTCGACTACCTGCTGCCGACGGCCACCGAGGTGCCGCCGATCGAGTACGGCCACGTCGAGATCCCCGGCCCCGGCGTCGGCGGCTACAAGGGCGTCGGCGAGGGCGGCGCGATCGGCTCGACCCCCGCCGTCATCAACGCGATCAACGACGCCCTGGCCCCGCTCGGCGTCACGATCACCCGTCTGCCCGCCAGCCCTGCCGCGATCGTCGAGGCGATCGAGCAAGCCCAACAGTAAGGATCAGTGGACCGAAGATGGAGCTGAACAACGAGTTTCGGGTTGCGGTACCCGCCGCCAAGACGTGGGAGGTGCTGACCGACGTCGAACGCGTCGCACCGTGCCTGCCCGGCGCCACCCTGCTGTCGGTCGACGGTGACGAGTTCACCGGCGCCGTCAAGGTCAAGGTCGGCCCGATCACGGTGTCCTACAAGGGTGTTGCGGCATTCCAGGAGAAGGACGAGGCCGCCCGGCGGGTGGTGCTGCGCGCCGAGGGCAAGGAGACCAGGGGCAACGGCAACGCCGCCGCGACCGTCACCGCGCAGCTCAAGGACGAGGGCGACGCCACCACGGTGTTCATCAACACCGACCTGACGATCTCGGGCAAGGCCGCACAGTTCGGCCGCGGGGTGCTCGCCGACGTGGCGTCCAACCTGATCGGGCAGTTCGCCAAGTCGCTGGAGGCCAGCGTGCTCGGCGAGAGCGCACCAGCGGCGGCGGGCTCATCCTCGGACACCCAGGCGCCCCAGGCACCCCAGGCCGACGCCGCGGGCGGCGAGTCGATCGACATGCTCAAGGTCGTCGCGCTGCCGGTGGCCAAGCGGGCCGCCCCGGTCGCCGCGGCGGTGCTGGGCGGGCTGCTGGTCGGGTTCCTGCTCGGCCGCCGCCGCACCAAGCCGCCCGCGGCGGTGCTGGCCGACGATCTGCAGGCCGTGCTGGCGCGGCTGCTGGGCTCATGAAGGCCGCGCCGTTCGCCTACCACCGCCCCGACTCGGTGAAGGAGGCGGTGGACATGCTCGCCGAGTTCGGCGACGACGCGAAAATCCTTGCCGGCGGCCAGAGTCTGGTGCCGATGCTGGCGATGCGGCTGACGCACTTCGACAACCTCATCGACATCTCCCGCATCGAGGAGCTGCGCAACATCGAGCTCGTCGACGGTGCGGTCCGCATCGCGGCGGGCACCCCGCACGCCTACGTCGGCATGGATGACGAAGTGGCCGAATCGGTTCCGCTGCTGACGCTGGCGACCCCGCTGATCGGGCACTTCCAGATCCGCAACCGCGGCACGCTGGGCGGCGCGATCGCGCACGCGGACCCGGCCGCCGAGTACGCCGCGGTGGCGCTGGCACTGGACGCGCAGATCGACGCGCTGTCGTCGACGGGGTCGCGGCAGATCGCCGCCACGGACTTCTTCACCGGGCTGTGGGAGACCGCGCTGGCCCCCGACGAGATCCTGACCGCGGTGAACTTCCCGGTGTGGGGCGGCCGGTCCGGCTTCGCGGTCGAGGAGTTCGCGCGCAGGCACGGCGATTTCGCGATCGCCGGCGCCGCGGTCGCGGTACAGCTCGACGACGACGACCGGGTCACCCGGTGCGGGATCGGGCTGCTGGGCCTGGGTTCGACGCCGCTGCGCGGCACCCCGGCCGAGGAGGCGATCACCGGCCGCCCGGTCGACGACATCACCGCCGACGAGATCGGCAGGCTCGCCCTGTCCGGTCTCGAGGACATCCCGTCGGACCTGCAGGGCTCGGCGGCCTACCGCGCCAGGGTGGGGGCCGTGATGGTCGCCCGCGCCTGGACCACAGCCACCACGGAGGCACGCGATGCATGACACGCCGGTCGAGATCACGGTCAACGGGCGCACATTCAGCGCGGTCGTCGAACCGCGGCTGACGCTCGCCGACTTCCTTCGGGAGAAGTGCGGCCTGACCGGCACGCACCTCGGCTGCGAGCACGGCGCGTGCGGTGCGTGCACCGTGCTGCTCAACGGCGACGCCGTGCGCGCCTGCCTGATCTTCGCCGTGCAGGCCGAGGGCATGGAGGTGACCACCGTCGAGGGCATCGGCGGACCGGACGGGCAGCTGTCCCCGGTGCAGGCCGCGCTGCGGGAGTGCCACGGGCTGCAGTGCGGGTTCTGCACGCCCGGGTTCGTCACCTCGATCACCGCGCTGCTGCGTGACAACCCTCAGCCCACCGACGAGGAGATCCGCGAGGGGCTGTCCGGCAACTTCTGTCGCTGCACCGGCTACCAGGGCATCATCAACGCCGTCCATCGTGCCGCGGAGATGTCGTAGGGCGGTACTCTTCGGGGTGGCCGGGCCTGTTCTTGAGGCCGGACACCGTCACTGAGGGAACCGGATGAACACGAATCGTCTCGTGGCAGCGGTGCTGCTCGTCGCCGCAGCAGGCATGGGTCTCGCCGCTCCGGCCGTCGCACAGACCGCCGAGCAAATCGACCAGGCGTTCCTGACCGCGCTGCGGGAGCGGGGTGTGCCGGTCAGGGACGACGCCAAGGCGCTCGACCTGGCGCACCAGACGTGCGCGCTGCTCGAGAGCGGCGGCACCACCGACGCCGCGCTGCAGATGATCCAGAAGGCACAGAAGAAGTGGTCGCAGGACGACGTCGTGAACTTCGGCGGCCTGGCCGTGTACGCCTACTGCCGGCAGTACCTACCGAATTGAGTCACCGAGAATGCTGATCGCCGTCACCGGCGGCACCGGATACGTCGGTGCCCACATCGTCCGTGCGCTGCTCTCCGACGGGCACCGGGTCCGCCTGCTGGTCGGGCCCGACGCCCGCGGCGCCGAGGTGCTCGACCGGCTCGCCGACCTCGGCGAGGTCGAGACCCTCGAGGGCGACATCCGCGACCACACCACCATCGACGCGCTGCTCGACGGCTGCGAGGCGGTGCTGCACGGCGCCGGGGTGGTCGGCACCGACAAGCGCCGCACCCAGCTGATGTGGGAGATCAACGCGTACGCCACCGAGGCGGTGCTGACCCGCGCGGTGGCGGCCGGGCTCGACCCCGTCGTCTCGGTCAGCAGCTACTCGGCGCTGTTCCCGCCGCCGAACGGCGTCATCGGCCCGGACACCCCGCCGGCCCCCGGCCGCAGCCCCTACGCGAAGACCAAGGCGTACGCCGACCGGGTGGCACGCCGGCTGCAGAGCGAGGGCGCCCCGGTGGTGGTCACCTATCCGTCGAGCATCGTCGGGCCCGCGTTCCACACCGCACCCGGCGTCACCGAGCGCGGCTGGGCGCCGCTGGTGAAGATGGGTGTGGCGCCGCGGCTGCGCGGCGGGATGCAGATGATCGACGTGCGCGACGTCGCCGACGTGCACGCCGCGCTGATGGCGCCCGGCCGGGGACCGAAGCGGTACGTGTGCGGCGGGGTGCTGCTGAAGTTCGACGAGATGATCGACGCGCTGGAGCGCGGCACCGATCGCCGGTTCCGCCGAATCCCGATCAGCCCCGGCGTGTTCCGCGCGCTGAGCCGGGTCGCCGAGGCCGCCTCGGGTGTGATCGACCTGGGCGACGGGCTGACCTATGAGGCGGCGCTGCTGCTCACCGCCGCCACCCCCACCGACGATTCGCAGACCCTCGCCGACCTGGGCCTGACGTGGCGGTCCCCGGTGGATGCGATCATCGCCTCGTTCCAGACCGCGCAACCCCAGTCCTGACCGGCGCCATGCTCGGCCCGTCGCCCGTGTGGATGGTGCTGGACCTGCTGGGCGTCTTCGCGTTCGCGCTCAACGGTGCGCTGACCGCGGTGCGGGCCGAGCGGCTCGACATCATCGGGGTGGTCACGCTGGGCATGTTCACCGGCCTGGGCGGCGGCACCATCCGCGACGTCCTGCTCGACGCGCTGCCGCCTGCGACGTTCGTCGACTGGCGGTATCTGGCCACCGCGGCGGCCGGCGGGCTGATCGCGTTCATCCTCACCCGCCGGCTGGACCGGCTGGCCACCGCGATCACGGTGCTCGACGCGATCGGGCTGAGCGTGTTCGCGGTGCTGGGCGCCTACAAGGCCCTCGAGCTGGGCTTCGGCCCGGTGCAGGCCGTGCTCGTCGGTGCCATCACCGCGGTCGGCGGCGGCACCATCCGCGACATGATGATCGGGCGCATCCCGACGGTGCTGCGCAGCGAGCTCTACGCGATCCCGGCCCTGGTCGGCGCCGCGATCGTCGCGGTGGCCGAAGGATTCGGCTACCACGGCACGCTGGCCGCGGTGGCCGGGGCGCTGGTGTGCCTGGTGATCAGGCTGGTGGGCGTGCGGTTCGATCTGCACGCGCCCCGGCCGCCGGGGGTGTGAGCGTCAGCCGGCCTTGGTTCAGCCGGCCTGGGTGGTGTGCATGCCGTAGGGCACCGCGGACAGCACGGTGACCGTCGCCTGCGCCCCGCTGGGCAGCTGATAGGTGCGCTTCTCGCCGACCCGGGCGCCCAGTATCGCCGAGCCCAGCGGGGACTGCACGGAGTACACCTCGATGTCGCCGTGCTCGGCACCGCGCACGCCCAGCAGGAACGTCTCGGTGTCCCCGTCGTCGTAGCGGACGGTGACGACCATGCCCGGTTCGGCGACCCCGTCGTCCGGCGGATCCTCTCCGACGATGGCGTTGATGAGCAGGTCGTGGATCTGCTGGATGCGCGCCTGCCGGGCGCGCCGGATCGCGGTGACGTTCTCGTCGGCGCTGTCGCCACCGACATCGGTGGCGCACAGCTCACGCAGCGTCGCGAGCTCCTGTTGCAACCGCTCGTGCGCCTCCGGGGAGAGCCAGACACGTTGTGCTGTAGTCATTTTCGGTCCTTTCAAAGGAATTGCCGTCAGGGGCGGGCCGGGTCGGTCTCCGCCCCTGACGACTCGCAGGGGAAGGTCTTACGCGAGGGTGCGACGCACCGGGTCGAACGGCCGCAGCGCGTCGGGCTGCTTGCCGGTGGTGATCTGTTCGGCCAGCAGCCGGCCGGTCACCGGGCCGTGCGCGAGGCCCCACATGCCGTGGCCGCCGGCGACGTACACGTTGCGGGAGATCTCGCCGATCAGCGCGCGGCCGTCCGGGGTGACCGGCCGCGGGCCGACCCACACGTCGCTGCGC
Organism: Mycolicibacterium phlei; assembly: GCF_001583415.1. Next base: position 621,998 of record NZ_CP014475.1, on the reverse strand, counting down.
TCGTCCCAGCGCACCCCGTCGAGCAGCGGGCGCGCCGACGCGACGATCGCGTCCACGCGGTCGCGGATGACCGGGTCGTGGGGTGCGCGGAACTCCATTGTTCCCGCGACCCGCAGCGCGCCCCGGTACGGCGTACAGGCCACCCGCACGTCGGGCAGATAGACGGGTCCGGGCACCGGACGGTCCACCGGCACCGTGAACGAGTAGCCGCGCCCGGCCTGCACCGGCACCCGCACCCGGCTGGCCGCCAGCCGCGACAGCCACGCGCCGGCGGCGACGACCGCGGCGTCGGCGCGCAGCAGGTCACCGCGGTGTGTCTCGACGGCGACACCGGTGCCGTGCCCCCAGACGCTGCGCACGTCGTCGCGCAGGATCTTGGCGCCGCGCTCCTCGACGGCGCGGCCCAGCGCGTGCACGAACCGGCCGGGGTCGATGTAGCGCTGGCCGTTGACGCTGATGCCCGCGGTGATCGCGGGCGAGGCCAGCGGCACCTGTTCGCGCAGCGCCGCACCGGACAGGCCGGTGACGTCGACCTTCTGCCCCGCGCGTTCGAGCTCGCGCAGTTCGTCCATCAGGTGCTCGGCGTCGCCGGGGGTGCGGAACAGGGCGGTGATCGGCGCGTCGGTCACCGGGGCGTCGACACCGTTGGCGACCAGCACGTCGAACGCCTCGATGCACTCCTCGTTGAGCGGCACATTGGCCTCGACCGCCTTGCGCCACGCCGTGGTCCGGCAGTTGGCCGCGAACAGGGCCAGGAAGCGCCACAGGCCGCCGTCGACGGTCATCGGGATGTGCAGCGGCGCGGCCCGGTCGAACATCGCGCGCAGCCCGTAGCGCAGCAGCGACGGTGAGTTCAGCGGGATGGTCAGCGCAGGCGAGACCCAGCCGGCGTTGCCCCACGAGGCGCCCGCGGCCACCCCGTTGCGGTCGAGCACGGTGACCTCGACGCCGCGCTCCTGCAGGAACCAGGCGGTGGACAACCCCACGATGCCCGCGCCGACGACAAGCGCGGATCGCGGTCCGCCGTCGATCCGTTCGCTCATGTCGCAATCCCTCCCACAGGGCCTGTCGTTGGTGTGTTGACCTCATGGTGGGGGCGCCCGCGCGGCGGGTCGTTGCCGCGACGGGACAATGCCCGGCGGCGGCGTTGTTCGGATCCGACAATCAGTCGGGGTCGGTGGCGGCCAGTTCGATCATCATCGCCAGCCGTTTGCGGGCGTCGTCGAGCGGCAGCTCGGTGATCTCGGCCATCTTGCGCATCCGGTAACGGACGGTGTTCTCGTGCACGCCGAGCCGGCGGCCTGCCTCGGCGGGGTCGCCCAGCGCCTCCAGCCAGGCCCGCAGGGTGGCGGCGTACTCGGTGTCGTGTTCGCGGTCGTGGCGGCGCAGTTCGGCCACCGGTCCGCGGTCCGGGGTGCGGCCCGCGCCGCCCGCGGCGCGCAGCCGGTGCAGCAGGATCTCGTCCCACGACTCGTCGTAGGCGGGCGGCGCCGACGCGGCGGGCCTGCTCTTGTGCAGGGCCAGGCACTCGTCGGCCTCCTGACGGGCGGCGGGCAGTTCGGCGATGGTGGCCGGTTTGCTGATCCCGGCCAGCACGGTCACCCGGTCGGGCAGCGCGGCGCGCAGCCCGGCGACCCATTTGCGGGCCGGGCCCGCTTCGTCACCGGGCAGCAGTGTGTAGACGGTGTTCCCGGCCAGCGCGCTACGGCCCGGCCGCGACCAGCCGAACCCGGTGGTGGCGCGTTCGAAGGCCAGCAGCAGCGCGGCGTCGCGGTCGGCGCCGATGGCCGCCTGCAGCGCGATCACCCGCATCGGGGTGTCGGGCAGGCCCAGCCTGCTGGCCGAGGCGGCCGCGTCGGCGCCGCCGTCGAGCAGGCGCAGCACCAGTTCGGACTCGACCTGACGTTCCAGGTCGGCGCTGGCCCGGGAGCGCAGCAGGTGCAGCGCGACGGTGCGGGCCCCGTCGGCCAGCGCCCGGCGCTGCGGTTCGGCCAGCGGCGCCGCGCAGGTGACCCACACCGAGCCCATCAGCTCGCGCCCGGAGCGCACCGCGACCACGGTTCGCCCCGTCATGCCGTGTGTGGGATCGGGTTCGACGAACAGCGGCTCGTCGGAGGCCGCGAGGTGTTCGAAAACGCCTCGGCGGGTGAAGAACTCGCGCAGCTTCTCGGGTGCCTGCCTGCCCATGATGGTGGCGACGCGGGCGGCGTCGGCGTCGTCCTGCATGGACGAGTAGGCCAGCACCCGCGACAGCGGGTCCTCGATGGTGACCGCGCCGCCGACCGTGTCGGCCAGGCTGTCGGCGAGGGCGAACAGATCGGTTGGGCCGCGCCCGGATTCAGTCTCGCGGCCCTCCAGCACCAGCCCGAACACGACGGCGGCCAGCTCGCTCCACGACACCGTGGGGTCGGCGACCATCACCGCGACGCCCTCCCCCAGCCCGGTGAACGCGTCGGCGTCGTCGCCGCCGCGCACCAGCACCACGGCGGCGCGCGCCTCGGCGGCCCAGCGCAGCGCCTCGGCGACCGAGCGGGCGCCGATCGCCAGCAGCACGTCGCCGGTGACCGGCCGGTCGCCGGCGACCTCGTGCACGACGACGCTGCCGAGTTCGGTGGACCGCGGGACCGGGCAGAAGCGCAGCCGGACGCCGTAGCTGCCGAGCACGTTGACCAGGCGGTCCAGGGTCACCACCCGGTTGACGTTACAAGGACGTCAGGAGTTGCCGTTGAGGGTTGCCGTCGAGGGTTGCCGTCAGGGATTGACCAGGCCCCGCAGCCCGTCGGCGCCGAACAACGGCTCCAGCATCGACGAGTAGTCCGGGCCGCGCCGCACCAGCTGACCGCCGTCGACGTTGATCACCTGACCGGTGATGTAGCTGGCCGCATCGCTGAGCAGGAACAGCGACGCGTTGGCGATGTCCTCCACCTCACCCGCGCGGGGCAGCGGGGTGCAGGCCGCGTAGTCGGCGGACAGCTCCGGCGACTCCAGCACCGGTGCCACCAGCTCGGTGCGGATCAGGCCGGGCCGGATGCAGTTCACCCGGACCCAGGACGGGCCGAGCTCGTCGGCGGCCAGCTGCATCATGTGGTCGATGCCCGCCTTGGAGACACCGTAGGCGCCGAACCACCGGTGGGTGTTGCTGGCCGCGATCGAGGAGATGCCGATGAACGACCCCCCGCCGCCGCGCACCATCTCCCGCGCCGAGTGCTTGAGCACGTACATGGTGCCGTTGATGTTCAGGTCGACGGTGCGCCGCCACAGTTCGGAGTCGATCTGGGTGATCGGGCCGATGGTCTCGCTGCCGCCCGCGCAGTGCACGACGCCCCACAGCCGGCCGGTCCAGGCGGTGGTGGCCTCGACGACGCGGGCCACCTCGTCCTCGTTGGTGACGTCGGCGGGTTCGTAGCGCACCGCGCCCGGTCCGCCCGCGGCGCCGAGCTCGTCGGCCGCGGCGGCCAGCCGGTCGGCGTTGCGCCCGACCAGCATGGCGTTGCCGCCGGCGGCGACGACCGCGGCGGCCACCCCCTTGCCGATCCCGCTTCCGCCGCCGGTGACCAGCACCGTCCGACCCGTCAACGACAGTTCCACCCGCACACCCTTTCGCCGTGACTAGAACGAGTTCCAGTTATACGTCACGGCTCGTCGCGGCGGGCCGGCTTCGGGGCACCCAGGGTGCGCCAGTCCGGCACGTCCGGCGGCAGGCCCACCGGGAAGCGGTTCTCGTTGGCCGCCGCCCAGTGCGCGTGGCCGAGTTCGTGGATGTGGAAGGCGTGGCGCAGCGCCTCGGTGAAGCCCATCGCGTCGGCCGCGGCGTTGACCGAGTCCTTGACCAGCAGCGCCGCCATCGTCGGGCGTTCGGCGATGCGCCGCGCGAAGTCCAGCGTCTTGTCCTCCAACTCGGCGCGCGGGAACACCTTCGACACCATGCCGAGCCGGTAGGCCTCGTCGGCGTCGATCGAATCACCGGTCAGCAGAAGCTCTTTGGCCTTGCGGGCGCCGAACTCCCACGGGTGTGCGTAGTACTCCACGCCCGGCATGCCCATCCGGACCGCGACCACGTCGCTGAACCGGGCGTCGTCGGAGGCGACGATCAAATCGCACGCCCAGATCAGCATCAGGGCCGCCGAGATCGCGTTGCCCTGCACCTGGGCGATGGTGATCTTGCGCAGATCGCGCCAGCGCCGGGTGTTCTCGAAGAAGAAGTGCCACTCCTGCAGGTATGTCTTCTCGACGATGCCGGACGCGGTGCCGCCATAGCCCTGGAAGGTGGGATGCTGTCCGGGGCCGGGGGTGCGCTCGGCGATGGCCTCCTCCGAACCCAGGTCGTGGCCCGCCGAGAAGTTCTTGCCGCGCGCGGCCAGGATGACCACGCGGACGTTGTCGTCGGCCTCGGCGCGGCCGAACGCCTCGTCCAACTGCACCAGCAACGTGCGCGACTGGGCGTTCTGCGCCTCCGGGCGGTTCAGCCAGATCCGGGCGATCCGCCCGTCGTCCAGCGTCTCGTATGTCACCTGCTGCGGTGTTTCAGTCGCCATCGCGGACCACCTCGCTCGAGTTCGTTCGACGGACTGCACATTACGTTGCCTCGCAAAGTTGTAAATCAGGGGACTCCCCTCGGCCCGGGGTGGGGCCCGCCGTGTGTCCGCAACTTCGGGCCGTACCCCGTTCGTCGCTCTAGAATTTGCGGCATGCTCAATTCCGCATGTCAGCGCGTGGCGTCCATCGGCGGCCTCGTTGCAGCAGTGGCCACCCCCGCCCTGGTCCTGATCGCCACCCCCGACCCCGCACCGGCGGTGGCCCAGGGCTGCTCCTCCGGAGAGGAGATGGACGTCTACACGACGACATGCACGCCGTTCCTGGTGCCGCGCAGCCCGCAGCTGTTCAGTGTCACCGCGGCCAACCCGGACATGCCCGAGATCGACGGCATCCCGTGCTTCGGCGGACACCACCAGGGCGAGTGCATCGGCCTGGCCGAGGAGGCCGAGGCGCAGGGTCCGCCGGCCCAGCCGCGCGTGACGATCAGCAGTAGCCCCTAGTCAGCCGTCAGACGTCCAACGCTGCTGAAGCTGTGCAGAAAGGCCGCAGCTTCCCTAGAATCCATGCCGACGACACGGTCAATAACTACAACTACAGAAAGCGTGACGATGGCGACCATGAGGTTTCCTGCACAACGACTGATTCTCGCCGGTGGCTTTGCGGTTGCAGTGGCTGCCGCTCCGGCCGTCGCCGTGTTCGCTGCACCCGGCGTCGAGGTCGCCCCGGTCGCGCAGAGCTGCAGCAATGGCGAGGAGCCGGACCAGTTCACCGGCATCTGCATCCCGCACACGGTGCCGAAGCGCGGCCAGATCTTCACCACCCCGGCCGGCAACCCGGACATCCCTGAGGTCATGGGCATCCCCTGCACCGGCGCCAACACCGGGCAGTGCATCGGCCTGGCCGAGGAGCAGCAGGCGTCGACGGTCACCGCGCCCCCGGCGCCGGTGTTCAGCCACAGCCCGTAGGGTCACGAGCAGGCACAACAGCGGCTTCACCTAGAGTTGAGAGCATGCCTGCGAAATCTGATCCCGCGGATATCGGCGACGTGGAACCGCTCGCCGACAGCACGGCCCGCCAGGCCCGGCGCGTAGTGGCCGCCTATGCCAACGACGCCGAGGAGTGCCGGGTCTTCCTGTCGATGCTCGGTATTGGACCCTCGAAGCTCGACGCGTAATGGCACCGGAGGGCGGTCCGCGAACCGACCCCGGTAGTGCCGACTTCGTGGTGGTGGCCAACCGGCTGCCGATCGACATGGAGCGGTTGCCCGACGGCAGTACCACCTGGAAGCGCAGCCCCGGCGGTCTGGTGACGGCGTTGGAGCCGCTGCTGCGCCGTCGCCAGGGCGCCTGGATCGGCTGGCCCGGCATCCCGGACGCCGGCGACGAACCGATCGCACAGGAGGACATGACCCTGTGCCCGGTGAACCTGTCGGCTGAGGATGTCGCCGAGTACTACGAGGGGTTCTCCAACGCCACACTGTGGCCCCTGTACCACGACGTCATCGTCAAACCGATCTACCACCGCGAGTGGTGGGACCGTTACGTCGAGGTCAACCGGCGCTTCGCCGAGACCACGGCCAAGTACGCGGCGCAGGGCGCCACGGTCTGGGTGCAGGACTATCAGCTGCAGCTGGTGCCCAAGATGCTGCGGATGCTGCGGCCGGATCTGACGATCGGGTTCTTCCTGCACATCCCGTTCCCGCCGGTCGAGCTGTTCATGCAGATGCCGTGGCGCACCGAGATCATCGAGGGGCTGCTCGGCGCCGACCTGGTGGGTTTCCACCTGCCCGGTGGTGCGCAGAACTTCCTGATCCTGGCGCGACGGCTGGTGGGCGCCAACACCTCTCGCGCCTCGATCGGTGTCCGGTCGCGCTTCGGCGAGGTCAGCGTCGGCTTCCGCACCGTGAAGGTCGGCGCTTTCCCGATCTCCATCGACTCCACCGCCCTCGACCAGCAGGCCCGATCGCGTCAGATCCGCCAGCGCGCCAAGCAGATTCGCGCTGAGCTCGGCAATCCGCGCAAGATCCTGCTCGGCGTCGACCGGCTCGACTACACCAAGGGCATCGACGTCCGGTTGCGGGCGTTCAACGAACTGCTCGCCGAGAACCGGGCCGACCGGCACGACACCGTGCTGGTGCAGCTCGCGACGCCGAGCCGGGAACGCGTCGAGAGCTACATCGAGATGCGCGAGGACATCGAGCGCCAGGTCGGCCACATCAACGGCGAGTACGGCGAGGTCGGGCACCCGGTCGTGCACTACCTGCACCGGCCGGTGCCGCGCGACGAGCTGATCGCGTTCTTCGTCGCCGCCGACGTCATGCTGGTGACCCCGCTGCGCGACGGCATGAACCTGGTCGCCAAGGAGTACGTGGCGTGCCGCAGCGATCTGGGCGGTGCACTGGTGCTGTCCGAATTCACCGGTGCCGCACACGAACTGCGTCAGGCCTACCTGACCAACCCGCACCATCTGGAGGGCGTCAAGGACGCCATCGAGGCGGCGCTGACGCAGACGCCCGAGGAGGGCAGGCGCCGGATGCGCGCGCTGCGCAGGCAGGTGCTGGCCCACGACGTGGACCGCTGGGCGCGGGCGTTCCTCGACGCGCTGGCCTCACCGCAGTCCGACGGCGAGACACCGGAACCCGGGCCCGGGCTCGGTTCTAGATCGGAGTGATGTACTGGATCAGCCACTTGCCGTCGACCTTCTTGTAGTCGACCCGCAGGCGGCTGCCGTCGTAGATCGGCTCCTTGGACTTGTCGGTCACGGTGCGGTTCATGTACACCATCACCGAACCTGAAGTCCGTTGCGCGTCAAGCACACCCACGCCTACCACGTGCGCCTGGCTGACCAGCTGGCGTTCCCGCGCCTGCGGGATGATGTCCTTGTCGGCGCGGTCCCGGAACTCCTGGGCGTACTCCGGGGTGAGCATCGGGTAGACCTCGTTGAGCGCCCGCTCGACGGTCTGGTAGTCGTAGCCGAACACCTTCGGAATCTGTTCGGCGGCAAGCGGTGCCAGCTCCGCGCGGGCCTGCTGCTCACCGCGCTGCTCGACCCGGTTCCAGTACAGCGCACCGCCGAGCGCGGCGACGCCGACGAACGCGAGCGCCAGCAGCACCGCCAGGGCACCGACGAGTCGCCCCGTGGCCTTGGGTGAGGCCATCAGTTACCACCGTCGGGGTACTTGAGGTCGTAGGTGGTCATATGCCCGTTGTCGTCCTCGTGGATGATGACGCGCAACCGGTACGGCTGCGACGGTTGGTTGTTGCCGTCCAGGTCGGTCACCGTGACGCGCGCCGACACCAGCACCGCGGCGTTCTTGGCGACCTCGTCGATCTTCTCCAGCGCCGCACCGTTGATCACGGCCTCCGCGCTGGCGTTGGTGTCGCGGAACAGCAGCTTGAGGTTCTCGGTGTTGTTGCCCTCGGTCATCATCGCGCGCAGCGGACCGCTGGTGTTGCTGACGAACCGGTCCACGCTCTCGTCGATGCTGTCCTGCGTGTAGCTGAACATGTTGACCACCGACTGCGCCGCGGTGTCGACGAACCGCTGCTCACGGTCCTGCACGGCCTGGACCTCGCGCTGCTGGTGCACCATCAGCGCGCTCAGGCCGGCCAGTACCAGCACCGCCACCGCGGCCGCGGCGATGAACACCGCCGCCACCCGGGTCCGGTTGGCCGGCCGCCGCGGCGGGGGTCCCGCCGGCCGGGCCAGCTTCACCGTGATCGGCTTGGGCGGTTCGACGACGACGGGTGTCTCGGCCGTCACACCGGTGCCTGCCGGTCCGGCCGGGCGGAACGCCCGCCGGCGCCCGGACCGCGGCGTGGTGCTTGCCGGGTCCTTCTGTTCGGTCATTAAGCCTGCCTCGGAGCCAACATCAGATCGACCCAGTTCTCTGCAGGCGCCAGTTTGTCAGTACCGGCGGCGAAGACGCCAATCCCGCCCTCGGGGTCGACGAACTTGCCGTTCTGGTCGTAGGTCGCGACCACCGGACCCGAGGTGGTGCCCGCGGCCATCGGCACCTCGGCGGGCAGCGGCGGCGGGGCCGGGGCCGGTTCCGCCGGGGCCGGCGGCGCGTCCGCGGGCGGGGGCGGCGGGGTGCGGCCGTACGGCGGCACCACGTGGTCGGGCGGTGAGAAGAACGGCCAGGCCGGCGGCAGCGTCGGCTGCACCTCGTTCGGCGGGTACGGTAGCGGGAACGGCGCGTGCGGCGCCGGGCCCGGACCGGGCGGCACGCCCGGCGGCAGCTGCACCACCGGCGGACCGGGATCCGGGTCCACCTGCGGCGGGATGTACGGGAACTTGTTGGGCGGCAGGATGTTGCGGCCGATCTCGGTGGTGTCGTCCTCGATCTGGTCCATCGGCGTGCCCAGCGGCACCGGCGCCCCGCGCCACGGGTTGTTGCCGATCGGCTTGTAGCCCTCGGGGTCGCGGCACAGCTGCACCGTCGGCGCCCGCTTGCCCGGGAACTCCTGGCACGGGTAGTTGCGCGCACCGCGCACCACGGACGGGTCGTTATGCGGGACCTTGCAGTACAGGTCCTTCGGCAGATCGCGCAGCGACTCGTCGGCCGGCGAGCGCATCATGCTCGGCGGGATGAACCCGGTCAGACACGGCGGCGGATCCTGCAGGGCGATCTTGAAGTCCAGCTTGCCGCCCTCGTCGGCGGGCAGACCGCCGCCGACGGTCAGCAGCGCCGCCATCAGCGCCGGGAACACCACCAGCGCGTGCTCCATCGACTTGCGGTAGATCACGCCGATCCGCCCGAAGTTGGCCAGGTTCGCGGCCAGTACCGGGAACGACGGGCGGATACCGGCGAACAGCTCGTTGGCCTCGTCGGTGGTGCCCGGCACCGTGCGCAGCGTGGTGCGCAGCTGCGGGTCGGCGTTGGCCACCTCGGTGGTGAACCGGGCCAGCCCGTCGGCCAGCGACCGGATGTCGTCGCCGGCGGCGATCTGCGCGTCCAGCAGCGGCCCGGCCTGGTCGATGAGCTGGTTGATCTGCCCGGAGCTGGCGTTGGCCTCGTCGACGAGCATCCGCGCCGACTGGATCAGCCGCGCCAGTTCGGGGCCGGATCCGTTGAACGCCTTGAACGTCTCGCGCAGCACGTCCTGGATCCGGCTGTCGCCGACGCTGGTGACCAGATCCTCGGCCTCCTGCAGCAGCCCGGCGATGTCCTGGCCGATCGCGGTGCGGTCCACCCCGATGGTGGCGCCGTCGCGCAGCACTCCCGACGACGGGTTCTCCGGCGGCACCAGGTCGACGTACTGCTCGCCGACCGCCGAGACGCTCTTGACTGTCGCGGTGACGTTGTCGGGCACCTTGGTGCCGCTGTTGAGCCGCATCTTGGCGACGACGGCGTCGTCGGACAGGCCGACGGACTCCACCCGGCCGATCGTGACACCGCGGTAGGTGACGTTGGCGTTCTCGTAGAGCCCGCCCGCGGCGGTGAACTCGGCCTTCACCCGGTAGGTGCCGATGCCGACGGCGGCGGGCAGCTGCAGGTAGAAGATCGTGATCGCGCCGACGGTGAGCACCGTGACGATCGCGAAGATCGACAGCTGGATTCGGGTCAGACGGTTCAGCATCTAGGGCCCCTCCCCGTGCTGAGTCGCGGTCCCCGGCGGGATCTTGAACGGATCGGCCGCCTGCCCGGACAGGTTCGCCAGCGAACCGGTCATGAAGTCGGGCGGGGTGATGACCTCGTGCATCCGCTTCATGTTCGGGTCCAGCCCCCACGAGGTGGTGAACACCGACTCACCGGTGCGGCGCAGGGTCAGGTCGAAGGTGGTGTACACGTTCAGGTAGTCGCCGCGCACCGCGTTGCGCAGGTACTTGTAGTGGAACGGGAACGTCGGCAACAGCTCCAGGTCCTTGATGATGAAGTCGACGTTGTCGTTGAACGACTTGATCACCGGGAACAGGTCCTTGAAGTCCGCGGCGAAGTCGTCCTTGGTCTTCTCCAGCACGTGCGCGGCGACGCTGGCGAAGCTGCGCAGCGCGGTGAACGCCTCGACGATGTTGGCGCGGTTGTCGTTGAGCACCTTGACCGCCTCGGGCAGCCGGTCCAGGGTGCGGCCGAGGTTGTCCCGGCTGTTGGCCAGGATCGAGGCGAACCGGTCCAGCCCCTCCATCGCGGAGATGATGTCGGCGGTCTGGCGGTCCAGCGAGCTGGTCAGTTCGGCCAGCCGCGGGATCAGGTCGGCGAAGGTGCCCTCCCGGCCGGCGACCGCGTTGTAGACCTCGTCGGTGATGTCCTGTAGCGCACCGAGGTTGCCCTTGTTCACCACGACGCCCAGCGCCGACAGCACCTCCTCGGTGGTCGGGTACCGGCCGGCGGTGGCGATCTTGGAGCCGTTTTTGAGCTTGCCGACGCCGGGCCCGTCGACCGGCGGGGCCAGCTCGATGTGCTGGGAACCCAGCAGCGAGGTCTGCGCCACCTTGGCCGTCGCGTTCTCCGGCAGGTCAACGTTGCTGTCCAGGGACAGCTGCACGGCCGCGTAGAACGTGCCGTCAGAGCGCTGCACCGCCTCGATGCCCGACACGCTGCCGACCGTGACGTCGTCGATCATCACCGGCGAGTTCTGCGGCAGCGTCGCGACATCGGGCAGCTCGACGGTGATCTTGAACGAGCCGGGCCCGTGCCCGGCGGTGCCCGGCATGTTCAGCGAGTTGAGCCCGCCGAACGAGCAGCCGGCCAGCAGCACGGCCAGCGACGGGATAGCCACCACCTTGCAGATCACGGCGCACCTCCTCCTGGCAGCGCGGGCGCCATCGGCACCGGCGCACCCGGCTCCGGAGCCGACGCCGCCGGGATCGCGAACGGATCGCCGCCGGTGCTCTGCGGCGCCTCGGCGGTCGGGCCGCCCGCGTGCGACGTCTCGGCCGCTGTGTTCGCCGCATTCGCCGCATTCGCGGCGTTCTCGGCGTTCTCCCTGGGCGCCAGCAGCTCGCTGAGATCGGTGTCGGGCGACACCTGCGGCGGGTTCACACCCGGCGCGGGCATCCACTGCAGGTACGGCACCGGGGTCTTGGCCTTGGCCTCGGTCTCCGGGGTGTCGTAGATGATCTGGCCCTTGTACGCGGTGATGCTGTTGATCGGGTGGAACAGCAGCGGCGGGAAGTTCATCGCGATCCGCTTGAACACCGGGCCCATCCGTTGCCGGCAGATCTCGGTGCGGTTGTAGTTCGCCGGTGTCGGTGCGGCCTCGAACGCGCCGCCACAGATGAACTGCACCGGGTTGGCGAAGTTCGGCAGCGTCAGCAGACCGCCCACCGTGCCCTGCGCCGGGTTGTAGATGTTGTAGAAGTTCGACAGGCCGTTGGGCGTGACGTGCAGGATCTGCTCGATGTCGTCGCTGCGCTCGGTCAGCAGGCTGGTCAGATCGGTCAGCTTGGTGACCTGGTCGATCAGCGCGCCGTTGGACTCGTTGAGGAAGCCGCGGACGTCGGCCAGCGCCTGGTTCAGCGTGTCCAGGGTGTTGTCCAGGTCGGCGGAGCTGTCGGCGAGCACCTGCGACACCGAGGCGACGTGGTTGGAGAACTGCACGATCTGCTCGTTGCTGTTGGACAGCGCGTCGACGAGCACCTGCAGGTTGCGGATGGTGCCGAACACGTCGGTGCTGGACTCACCCAGCCGGCCCGCGGTCTGCGACAGTTCCCGCAGCGCCTGCCGGAAGGTGTCGCCGTTGCCGTCGAAGGTGTCCGCCGCCTGGTTCACGAACGCGGTCAGCGGGCCCTGCACCGAACCGGGTTTGGGCCCCAGCTGTGCGCTCAGCGCGGTCAGCTGTTCCTTGACCTCGTCCCACTCCACCGGCACCGCGGTGCGGTCCAGCCCGATCTCGGCGCCGTCGGCCATCGCCGCCCCGCCGGTGTAGGCCGGGGTGAGCTGAACGAACCTGGCGGACACCAGATTCGGCGCGATGATGAGCGCCTTGGCGTCGGCGGGCACCCGCACGCCGTGCTTGAGCGACATCGTCACCTTGACGTCGGTGGCGCGCGGCTCGATCGCGTCGATGGTGCCCACCGGGACGCCCACGATGCGCACGTCGTCGCCGGGGTACAGGCCCACCGCCGAGGTGAAGTAGGCGGTCAGCTTGTTGCCGGTGCGCGTCGGCCACACCAGGTACACGCCTGCGGTCAGCGTGAGGACCAGCAGGGCGGCCAGTCCCGCCCGCAGCCAGCGACTGGTCGTCGATGTCGATGTCGTGTGCGTCATGGCGACTTCGGCCTAATGATCATCCGCTCGGAGATGTAACCGCGCAGCATGTCGGCGAGGCTGTCCGGCAGCTTGCCCGGCTGGAAGTAGGCGTCGAGCAGCACCTCGGCGATCGGGGCCGGCGGCAGACCGTACAGGTTGATCTGGAAGCCCGGACCCGAGCCGACGACCTCGCCGAGCGCGGTGGCGTACGGCGGCAGCCGCTTGAGCGCCTCGTTGATGTGCTCGCGGCGTTCGAGCAGGTTGTCCAGCACCGCGGTCATCTTCTCCAGCGCCGGCTTGAACTCACGCCGGTTGTCGGCGACGAAACCTGAAAGCTGTTGCGCCACATCGTCAATCCCGGCGATGAGGTTGCTCAGCGCCTGACGCCGCTCGTCGAGGGCGGCGAACAGCAGGTTGCCGTCGACGATCAGCTTGTTGACCTGGTCGGCGCGCTGCGCCAACGTGTCGGACACCCGCTTGGCGTGGGCGAGCAGCTGTTCGAGCGCCTCGTCGCGGGCGTTGAGGCTGCGCGACAGGTTGGCCACGCCGTCCAGCGCGCTGCGCAGCTGCGGGGTGGCGTCACGCAGCGAGTCGGTCAGCGTCTGCAGCGCCTGCTCGAACCGCGGCTTGTCCAGCTCGCTGACGTTCTGCCCGAGGTCCTGCAGCGCGGTGGCCAGGGTGTAGGGGGTTGTGGTGCGGCTGATCGGGATCACCGTCGCCTCACCGCTGCCCTGCGGGGTCACCGCCAGCGACTTCTCGCCGAGCACGGTGTCGGTCTTGATCGCGACCATCGTCTGGTCGCCGACCTTGATGCCGCGGTCGACGGTGAAGGTCACCTTGGCCTTGTCGCCGTCGAGTTCGACACCGGTCACCTTGCCGACGGTGATGCCCGAGACGTTGACGTCGTTGCCGGGCAAGATGCCGCCCGCGTCGGCGAAGTACGCCTCGTACGGCTTGCCCTGCGGGAAGAACGGCAGACCCGTGTAGCCGAACGACACCAGCACCAGGCACGCCACCAGGAAGATGCCGAAGATGCCGGTGCGCAACGGATTCGACTCGTCGGAGCTATTCGACATTCGGTGCACACCTCCCCTTCGACGGATCGGGCGGTCCGCCCATCGGGATCAGGATGTCGCTGCCCGCCGGCCCGTTGATCTTCAGCCGCGTCGAGCAGTAGAAGATGTTGAAGAACGAACCGTAGGCGCCAAGTGCGTTGAGCCGCAAGTAATTCTCCGCCAGCGGCTCGATCACCTTGTTGACGTCGGCCTTGCGCTCGTCGACCCGCTGCGCGAACGGCCGCAGGTTCTCGATCACGCCCTGCACCGGGCGGCGCGACTTGACCAGCATGTCGGTCAGGTCGTTCTCCGCCGAGGCCAGCGGCACGATCGCACCGGCGATCGGGTCGCGGCCCTCGGCCAGCCCGGTGATCAGCTGTTGCAACTGGTCGACGGCGGCGTTGAACTGCGTGCCCTTCTCGTCGACGGTCTCCAGCACCGTGTTGAGGTGGTTGATCACGTCGCCGATGAGTTGGTCGCGTGCGGCGAGGTTCTGGGTGAAGGCGCTGGTGGTCGACAGCAGGTTGGTCAGCGCACCGCCTTGGCCCTGCAGCAGTTCGATGACCGCGTTGCTGACCTGGTTGACCTTTTCCCCGTCGAGGCCCTTGAGCACCGGCCGCAGCCCGCCCAGCAGCGCGTCGAGATCCAGTGCCGGCTGCGTGTTGGTCACCGGGATGGTGGCCCCGGGCGCCAGCTTGCGCAGTTCGCCTGGGCCCGAGGTGATCTCGAGATAGCGGTCGCCGACGAGGTTCTCGTAGCGCACCACCGCGCGGGTGGAGGTGTAGAGCTGGTAGCGCTTGTCGATGTCGAAGGCGACGTCGACGGTGTTGTCCGGGTTGAGCTTCACCGAGTTCACGGTTCCGACCGGCACACCGGCGATGCGCACGTCCTGGCCTGCCTTGAGCCGGGAGGCGTCGGTGAACGTCGCGTGGTAGCCCTTCTCGGAGGTGAACCGGAACTCCCCGAACACCACCACCAGCAGCGCGGCCACCAGCAGCATCGCCACGGTGAACACGCTGACCTTGACCAGAGTCGCGTTGGCTCGCATTAGAAGTCGTCCCGTTCTGCGAACGCACCGTTGAACAGCCACTGCAGGGTCGACGGTGCGTCGAACTGCAACTCGGTGTTCGGCTGGTACGGAACGTACGCGTTGTCGGTGACGAGGAACGGCGAACGGTACCAGGACCCGCCGAACTGCTTACTCGGAACGTTCGGCAGACCACGGCAGTTCGGGCCGCCGGAGGCGTTCACGATGGGCAGGCTCTCCGGGTAGGTGTAGGCCGGGGAGCCGGGCAGGAAGTTCGAGGCGACGAACAGGCCGGGCCGGATGCCGCCGATGACCGGGGCGAACCGGTCCACCGCGAGCGCGGTGCCCTCGAACAGGCAGCCGAATTCCGGCGAGTACTCGGCGGCCACGCTCAGCGGCGCGCGCAGCCGGTTGATCGCGGCGATGTAGTCCTCGGCGCCGGGTTCCAGCGTCGCGGTGCCGTTGTTGGCCAGCCCGGTGGCGGCCAGCAGCGTCGCGTTCAGGTTGTTCTTCTGGTCGATGACGGTCTCGCTGATCGCCGGGGCGTTGTCGATGACCCGGGCCAGGTCCGGACCGGCGTCGCCGTAGATGTTGGCGACCGTCCCGGCCTTGCGGATGTCCTCCTGCAGCGTGGACAGCCGCGGGTTGAAGTCCCGCAGGAAGGTGTTCAGGCCCGACATCATGGCGCCGAGGTTGTCGCCGTTGCCGCGCAGGCCCTCGGCGAGCGCGCTCAGCGTCGCGTTCAGGTTGATCGGGTCGACCTTGTCGAGCACGTTGGTCAGCGTCTGGAACAGCGTGTTGACCTCGAGCTGCACGTCCTTGGCGGCGACCGTGGCGCCGGGCCGCAGCCGTTCGGCCGTCGGTTCCTCCGGCGGGATGAACTCGACGGCCTTGGCGCCGAACACCGTGGTGCTGCCGATCCGCACCAGGGCGTTGGCCGGGATGTACTTCATGTCGCTGCGGTTGATCGCCAGCGTCAGCCGGGCTTCGTTGCCCGCGTACTCGATCGCCTTCACCTCGCCGATCTGCACGCCGCGGTACTTCACCTTGGCGTCGCGTTCCATCACCAGACCGGCGCGCGGCGAGGTCACCTTGACGGTGTCGGTGGGGGTGAACGCCGCGGTGTACGACAGGTAGGTGAACACGGTCGCGGCGACCAGCACACCGGCCAGGATCGCCGCGGCGATCCGCACATGGCTCTTCTTCTTCTCAACGTCGGACATCGTCGGCCTACCCGGAGAGGTTGAAGTTGCCGGACGCGCCGTAGACGGCGAGCGAGATGAACAGGGTGATGGTGACGACCACGATCAGCGAGGTGCGCACCGCCTGGCCGACGGCGATGCCGACGCCGACCGGACCGCCGGAGGCGTTGTAGCCGTAGTAGGTGTGCACCAGCATGACGGCGATGGCCATCACGATGGCCTGCAGGAACGACCACAGCAGGTCGGTCGGGACCAGGAACGTGTTGAAGTAGTGGTCATACAGGCCGGACGACTGCTTGTTGATGAACACCGTGGTGAACCGGGCCGCGAAGAACGCCGCGAGCACCGACAGCGAGTACAGCGGGATGATCGCGACCATCCCCGCCATCAGCCGCGTCGACACCAGGTATGACACCGAGTGCACCGCCATCGATTCGACGGCGTCGATCTCCTCGGACACCCGCATCGCGCCCAGCTGTGCCGTGGTGCCGGCGCCGATGGTGGCCGCCAGCGCGATACCGGCGATCACCGGTGCGACGATGCGCACGTTGAGGAACGCCGACAGGAACCCGGTCAGGGCCTCGATGCCGATGTTGCCCAGCGAGGAGTAGCCCTGCACCGCGATGACGCCGCCGGAGGCCAGGGTCAGGAACGCCGCGACGCCGACGGTGCCGCCGATCATCACCAGCGCGCCGGTGCCCATCGTCATCTCGGCGATGTTGCGCACGGTCTCCTTGCGGTACCGGGTCACCGCGTTGGGCAGGTACCGCATCGTCTCGCCGTAGAACAGCGCCTGCTCGCCGAAGCTGTCGACGGCCCTGGGCACCCCGCGGAAGAACCGGCGCAGCCGCACCGTGATGTCGTAGCTCATGACGGCCTCGTCTTCGCGGTCTTCGCGGTCTTCGCGTTCTTCGCGTTCTTCGCGTAAACGCTCATCAACGCTCCAGCACCCGCACACCCACGGCCGTCATGATCACGTTGATCACGAACAGGCAGATGAACGCGTAGACGACGGTCTCGTTGACCGCGACGCCGACACCCTTGGGGCCGCCCTTGACGGTCAGGCCGCGGTAGCAGCCGACCAGGCCGGCCATCACGCCGAACAGCAGCGCCTTGATCTCGGCCATCACCAGCTCGCCCAGCCCGGTCAGCACGGTCAGGCCGTTGATGAACGCACCGGGATTGACGCCCTGCAGGAACACCGAGAACACGTAGCCGCCGGACAGGCCGATCAGGCAGACCAGCCCGTTGAGAAGCAGGGCGACCAGCGTGGAGGCCAGCACACGCGGCACCACCAGACGCTGGATCGGGTCGATGCCCAGCACCCGCATCGCGTCGATCTCCTCGCGGATGGTGCGCGCACCGAGGTCGGCGCAGATCGCGGTGGCGCCCGCGCCGGCCACCACCAGCACGGTCACCACCGGGCCGAGCTGGGTGATGGTGCCGAACGCGGTGCCCGCGCCGGACAGGTCGGCGGCGCCGATCTCGCGCAGCAGGATGTTGAGGGTGAAGGCCACCAGCACCGTGAACGGGATCGCCACCAGCAGCGTCGGCACCAGCGAGACCCGCGCGATCATCC
This sequence comes from Mycolicibacterium phlei, assembly GCF_001583415.1. The sequence goes on along the minus strand of NZ_CP014475.1, from coordinate 604,405 downwards.
AGGTCTGTTCGAGGAATTCCCGGAACTGGAACGGCCGCCGGAACGTCTTCGCGAACGTCTCGAAGGACATCTCCACGAACCCGCCCACGGCCCGAGCCGGTGCCGCGAGCTGTTCGATCAACCTTGGCTCCGTTCTCGGGGGTCGGGATGGTCGTCCTGGATGCTACGTGGCGAATAGTGGAAATGCCGTGTCACGGCGCCCTATCCACCCGGTTGTCAAGCTTTGCTCCTACAGAGCGGGATCATACTAACTAGAACAAGTTCGCAGTGTCAAAGAGCACAATATGCGGTAACTGTTGCTACTTTGCGCAGGTCAGAGCCGCTGTGATCCAGCTCATTCTAGAACAGGTTCTAGTCGCCTGACGGCGCGCGGACCGAGACTGTCGGTCTTGTTATTTCATCAGGGCGGTCGCGGCGAAACACTTCTGCGGATCGCGCCCAGCAAAGTAGTCGCGCAGGGTCGCCGACAGATCGGACGGATCCCAGGCGCTCGACTCGGCGTTGAACTGCGCCTCCGCGGTGGGCGCCGCCACCAACGTCACCGTCGGACCGTAGACGATGAACAGCTGACCGTTCACATTCTCCGCCGCCGGCGACGCCAGGAATCGCACCAGATTGACGACGTGCTCGGGCGACAACGGATCGATCTCACCCTCGGCCAGCTCCGGGGCCTCCCCGAACACGTCGGCCGTCATCGCAGTGCGGGCGCGCGGCGCGATCGCGTTGGCGCGCACGCCGTAACGCTCCAGGGCGCGGGCCATCGACAGCGTCAGCGCGGTGATACCGGCCTTGGCGGCGCCGTAGTTGGCCTGCCCGACCGGGCCCACCAGACCCGCCTCCGAGGAGGTGTTGATGACCCGGCCGTAGACCTTGCCCTCGTTTTCCTTGGCCTTGTTCCGCCAGTACGTCGCCGCGTTGCGGGTCAGCAGGAAGTGCCCGCGCAGGTGCACCGCGATCACCGCGTCGAAGTCCTCGTCGGACATGTTGAACAGCATGCGGTCGCGGGTGATGCCGGCGTTGTTGACGACGATGCCGAGCCCGCCGAGGCTGTCGGCGGTGGCGACCAGCTCGTCGGCCGTCGACCGCTGGCTGATGTCCCCGGCCACCGCGACGCCCTTGGACCCGGCGGCGGCGATCTCGTCGAGCACGTCGGAGCGGTCCAGCGCCGCGGCGATGTCGTTGACCACGACGGTGGCTCCCGCCTTGGCCAGGCCGATCGCCTCGGCGCGGCCCAGTCCGGCAGCCGCACCGGTGACCACCGCCACCCGCCCGGAAAGGTCGTTCAAATCCTCGCTCATGCCGCTCCTCGCGTGCCCGATTCGATCGTCACTTATGAATACCTCTAGTCCAGCCGCTTCAGGGCCGCGCGTGGACACTCGTTGATGGACTGCTCGGCCAGTTCCTCCATGCCGGCCGGCACCGGGTCGAGCTTGATCACGGCGTAGTCGTCGTCATTGAGATCGAACAGGTCCGGCGCGATTCCCACACAGACCGCGTTGCCCTCACAACGGTCCAGGTCGACTTCCACTCGCATGACACCCTCCTAGCGGTCAGCGCTGCCTCGCGCACCCAGTGTGACACCGGTCTGGACCCACAGACTAGAACGTGTTACAACCTGGGGTGAACCCGGGCTGGAGCTCGTTTTCGGTCGGGGTGCCAGATCGGTGCCTCAACAGAGAAGTTAGGACACGGCGATGCGGATCGGCTACACCCCTGAGCAGGAGGAGCTCCGCAGGGAGCTGCGCGCCTATTTCGCCAAGCTCATGACACCCGAGCGGGCGGAGGCGCTGGCATCCAACGACGGCGAGATGGGCCGCGGCAACGTCTACCGCGAGACGGTGGCCCAGATGGGCAAGGACGGCTGGCTGACGCTGTCGTGGCCCAAGGAGTACGGCGGCCAGGAGCGTCCGCCGATGGACGGGCTGATCTTCAACGACGAGGCCGCGATCGCCAACGTTCCGGTGCCGTTCCTGACGATCAACAGCGTCGCGCCGACGATCATGCACTTCGGCACCGAGGAGCAGAAGAAGTTCTTCCTGCCCAAGATCGCGGCGGGCGATCTGCACTTCTCGATCGGCTACTCCGAGCCGGGTGCGGGCACCGACCTGGCCTCGCTGCGCACCACCGCGGTGCGCGACGGTGACGAGTACGTCATCAACGGCCAGAAGATGTGGACCAGCCTGATCGCCTACGCCGACTACGTGTGGCTGGCCGTGCGCACCAACACCGAGGCCAAGAAGCACCGCGGCATCTCGGTGCTGATCGTGCCCACCACCGCCAAGGGCTTCTCCTGGACGCCGGTGCACACGATGGCCGGGGTGGACACCAGCGCCACCTACTACCAGGACGTGCGGGTGCCGGTGACCAACCTGGTCGGCGAGGAGAACCAGGGCTGGAAGCTGGTCACCAACCAGCTCAACCACGAACGTGTCGCGCTCGTGTCCGCGCAGCCGATCTTCGTGGCGCTCAACGGTGTTCGCGAATGGGCGCAGAACACCAAGGACCACCACGGCAAGCGCTGGATCGACAACGAGTGGGTGCAGCTGAACCTGGCCCGGGTGCACGCCAAGGCCGAGGTGCTCAAGCTGATCAACTGGGAGCTGGCCTCCACCGAGGACGCCGCCCCGTCCCCCGCCGATGCGTCGGCGGCGAAGGTGTACGGCACCGAGCTGGCCACCGAGGCCTACCGGCTGCTGATGGAGGTGCTCGGCACCGCGGCGACGCTGCGTCCCGACGACAAGGGCGCGCTGCTGCGCGGCCGGGTCGAGCGGATGCACCGCAGCTGCCTGATCCTGACGTTCGGCGGCGGCACCAACGAGATTCAGCGCGACATCATCGGCATGGTCGCGCTCGGCCTGCCCCGAGTGAACCGATAAGGACATCAGTCATGGACTTCAAGACAACCGAAGCCGCCGAGGATCTCGGCGGGCTGGTCCGTACCATCGTCGACTCCGTGGTCACCCCGGAGCGTCAGCGTGAACTCGACGGGCTCGAGCAGCGGTTCGACCGCGAGCTGTGGGGCAAGCTGATCGAGGCCGACGTGCTGTCGGCGGCCGCGCCGGAAACGTTGGGCGGCGGTGGATTCGGTGTGCTGGAGCAGACCGCGGTGCTGGTCTCGCTGGGCAGGCAGCTGGCGGCGGTGCCGTACCTGGAGTCGGCGGTGCTGGCCGCAGGCGCGCTCGCCGAGTTCGGGGCCGCGGAACTGCAGCAGCAGTGGGCGGTGCCGGCGGTCAAGGGTGAGAAGGTGCTGACCATCGCGCTCGACGGTGAGGTCGGCGACGGCCCGGTGCGGGCCGAGTCGGCGGGCTCCGGGTTCAAGCTCACCGGCACCCGCACCCAGGTGCCGTGGGGCCCGGTCGCCGACGCGTTCCTGGTCCCCGCCGAGACCGGCTCGGGCATCAAGGTCTTCCTGGTCGCCGCAGCGGACGCCGGCGCGACGGTCACGCCGCTGAGCACCACCGGCAAGGGCAGCGTCGGCCTCCTCGACCTGCAGGGCGTCGAGGTCGGCGCCGACCGCGTGGTCGGTGACGGCGACGCGCTGGCGTGGCTGACCACCCGATTCACCTGGGGCCGCAGCGCGTTTCAGCTCGGGGTGCTCGAGCGGGCGCTGGAGCTCGTCGCGCAGTACGCACGCGAGCGCGAGCAGTTCGACCGGCCGATCGGCAGCTTCCAGGCGGTGTCCTCGCGGCTGGCCGACGGCTACATCGACGTCAAGGCGCTGCGGCTGACGCTCACCCAGGCGGCGTGGCGGCTGTCGGAGGGCCTGCCCGCCGAGGTGGACGTCAACACCGCGGCGTTCTGGGCGGCCGAGGCCGGCCACCGGGTCGCGCACACCACGGTGCACGTGCACGGCGGCGTCGGCATCGACATCGACCATCCGGTGCACCGGTACTTCCTGGCGGCCAAACAGAACGAGTTCGCGCTCGGCAGTGCCACCGGGCAGCTTCTGCGCATCGGCCGGGAACTGGCCGACAATCCGGTGTAGTGAGCGAATCTCCGACCGTCGCACAACTTCTGGCGCCGCTGGTCGACGTCGACGACCGCGGCGTGTACTTCGAGGACAGCTACACCACCTGGGCCGACCATCTGCGTTACGCCGCCTCGGTGGCGGCCGCGCTGCGGGCCCGCCTGGATCCGGCCAAGCCGCCGCACGTGGGGGTGCTGCTGCAGAACACACCGTTCTTCTCGGCGGTGCTGGCCGCGGCCGGGATGACCGGCATCGTGCCGGTGGGGCTGAACCCGGTGCGCCGCGGGGCCGCGCTGCAGCGCGACGTCGAGCACGCGGACTGCCAACTGGTGCTGGCTGATTCGGCGTCGTTGGCGACCGTCGGCGATATCGACCACATCAACGTCGACTCCGCGCAGTGGGCGCAGGAGGTGGCCGCCCACGCGGGCACCCCGGTCACCATCTCCCCCGCCGATCCGGGCGATCTGTTCATGCTGATCTACACCTCCGGCACCAGCGGTGACCCGAAGGCCGTCAAGTGCAGCCAGGGCAAGGTCGCGGTGGCAGGTGTGACGATGGCGCAGCGGTTCGAGCTCGGCCCCGGCGACGTGTGCTACGTGTCGATGCCGCTGTTCCACTCCAACGCGGTGCTGGTGGGCTGGGCGGTGTCGCTGGCGGCCGGCGCGTCGATGGCGTTGCGCCGCAAGTTCTCCGCCTCGCAGTTCCTGCCGGACGTGCGCCGCTACGGGGCGACGTACGCCAACTACGTCGGCAAGCCGCTGTCCTACATCCTGGCCACCCCGGAGCGACCCGACGACGGCGACAACCCGCTGCGCGCGGTGTACGGCAACGAGGGCGCGCCCGCCGACATCGAGCGGTTCGCCAAGCGGTTCAACACCATTGTGGTGGACGGATTCGGTTCCACCGAGGGCGGTATCGCGATCGCCCGCACCCCGGACACCCCGCCGGGTGCGCTGGGCCCGCTGCCGCCCGGCACCGAGATCGTCGACGTCGAGACCGGCGAGCCCTGCCCGCCCGGCGTCACCGGGGAACTGGTGAACACCACCAGCGCGGGCCGGTTCGAGGGCTACTACAACGATCCGCAGGCCGACGCCGAACGCATGCGCGGCGGCGTGTACCACAGCGGCGACCTGGCCTACCGCGACGAGAACGGCTTCGCGTATTTCGCCGGGCGCCTGGGCGACTGGATGCGCGTCGACGGCGAGAACCTCGGCTCGGCGCCGATCGAGCGGGTGCTGCTGCGCCACCCCGACATCGTCGAGGTCGCGGTGTACGGCATCCCGGCGCCCGACGTCGGCGACCAGGTGATGGCCGCGGTGACGCTGACCGACTGCGCGACCTTCGACGTCGAACGGTTCCGCGAGTTTTTGGCCGCCCAGGACGATCTGGGGCCCAAGCAGTGGCCGTCGTATGTGCGGGTGGCCGAGACGCTGCCGCGCACCGAGACCTTCAAGGTGATCAAACGCCGGTTGCAGGCGGAGGGCACCGACTGCGCCGACCCGGTGTACCCCGTCCCCCGGCCATGACGCTGGACGGGCTGGGCTCCGATCCCGAGTCGGTCCTGCGGTCGTAACCTATTTCGACACCCTCGACGACCAGGGTTGCGGCGCAGCGGATCTGGTGCGCGCCGCCGCCCGCCTGGCCGGCTGCCCGGTGGCGGCCCGCACCGCGACCGGCACGCTGCTGTGCTTCGACGCGTCCGGCGCGGCGGTGGCCCCGCAGAGCGTCCCGGAGGCTGACGTCGCCGATGTGCGGGTGCTGCGCACCGGCGCCGCGCATCCACTGGACGCGGTGGTGTGCGACCGGTTGCGGCGCGGCCTGCGCCGGGCGAACCTGGGGCCGACGCTGGGCGATCCGGCCCTGGTGCAGGTGGTCATCTCGGCCGGCCAGGACGGGGCCGACCGGGTGCGCGCCGCCCGGCTGCTCGGGTTCGACGAGTCCCGTGATCTGCGGGTGCTGGCGGTGTCGACGGACTCCCCGGACGCGGTGTCGGCGGTGCTCGGCGTGCTGGGCGGTGAGCGGGTGCGCACGGCGACGATGGGCACCACCGTCGCGGTGCTGCACCAGGGTGCCCGCGACGGGCGCAGCCTGTCCGACGCGCTCGAGGACGCGATCGCCGCGGCGTTCCCGGTGCCGGGGTCCGGCCGCGGTCCGTGGGTCGGGATCGGTTCTGCCACACCGGTTCTGACCGAACCGCAGTCGTGGCAGCAGGCGCGGCGGGCGTTGCGGTTCGCGTCGTCGACGGGTTACGGCAGGCGCGCGATCGCGTTCGAACGGCTCAGCGTGCTCGACCTGCTCGCCGACCTGCCGGTGGACGCGGTGCTCAACAATCCCGACGTCGCGCGGATCAACGCGATCGCCGCCACCCCGGCGGGCGCCATGGAGGTGGCCACCGTCGAGGCGTTCTGCAAGTACGGGTCGCTGCGCCGCACCGCCGAGGAGCTCTACGTCCACCACAGCACCGTGGCGACCCGGCTGGCGCACGTCTCGGCCCGGATGGGTTGGGACTTCGACGATCCGATGGACCGGTTCATCGCCACCCTGGTGTTCCTGGTGCGGCGCGTCGCCTTGTCTGCCACCGAACTCGGTGACGGCTGATCCGACGACTGTCGGCACCGCACCGGGATTCCGCCGACTCTTGTCGGATGTGCCCGCGGGCCGTCGCTGCCGATCATCGTGGGGTCAACCGTCACGACAGGAGACCACGATGGCGATCATCGACCCCACCAAGACCTGGGCGCCGCTGGAGGAGCGGTTGGCCCGCACCGACAACCCGCGGCACCGGCAGATGCTGGAGGTCGTCATCGAGCACATGAAGGCCGAGGCCGAACCGGACATGGAACGGCTGATGGCCACCCTGGCCCCGGAGCCGGACTACCACTTCTGGATCGGCGGCGCCGACGCCGGACCCAAGGGCACCGACGGGGTGCGCGCCTACTACACGGCCCTGCTCGAAAGTGGCACCAACGTCCTGGAATTCGAGGTGGACCGGCTGATCATCGACGACGACAACCTGGTCACCGAGGGCTGGATCAAGATGATCTACCCGGCCGAGGCGGCGACCGCGCTCGGCGTCGAGGTCGACGACCCGGCCGGGGACTACCTGCTGGTGTTTCGTCAGCTCGTGGTGTGGCCCATCGACGCCGACGGGCGGGTCCTGGGCGAGGACGCCTACTACACCGGGCCGGTCAGCGTGACGAAACTGAGCCCGGCGGACCTGCCGCAGAGATACGTTGAGCTTCACCACACAAAACAGAAGAGCCATGCCTGACCGACATTCAGATATCGCCTCGATGCTGCTCGCCCGCCGCGGCGATCAGCACCTCGGCCTGCGCACCCGCGACCGGGACTGGACCTGGGACGCCGTCGTGCACGAGTCCGCGGCCCGCGCCGCGCTGGCGCACCGGCTGCGCGCCCCCGGCCCGTTCCACATCGGGGTGCTGCTGGACAACGTGCCCGACTTCGTGTTCTGGCTCGGCGGTGCGGCGCTGGCCGGGGCGACGATCGTCGGGATCAACCCCACCCACGGCGACGAGCAGCTGGCCGCGGAGGTCCGCCACGCCGACTGCCAGCTGATCATCACCGACCGCGCGCGCGTCGAGCGGCTGCGCGGACTGGATCTGGGCCTGACACCGGACCGGCTGCTGGTCATCGACGACCCCGGCTACGCCGAGGCGCTCGACACCCGAGGGGAGCCGGCGGCATCCGACGGGGTGGGGCCGTCGTCGCTATTCCTGCTGCTGTTCACCTCCGGCACCACCGGCGCGTCGAAGGCGGTGCGCTGCACGCAGGGGCGGCTGGCCACGGTGGCGTACGCGGCGACGGACAAGTTCGGCCATGTCCGCGACGACGTGGACTACTGCTGCATGCCGCTGTTCCACGGCAACGCGATCATGGCGCTGTGGGCGCCGGCGCTGGCCAACGGCGCCACGGTCTGCCTGACGCCGACGTTCTCCGCATCGCGGTTCCTGCCCGACGTGCGCTACTTCGGGGCGACGTTCTTCACCTACGTCGGCAAGGCGCTGGGCTACATTCTGGCCACCCCGGAGGCCCCCGACGACGCGGACAACCCGCTCAACCGCGGGTTCGGCACCGAGGCGTCCCCCGAGGACCAGGCGGAGTTCCGCCGCCGCTTCGGCGCCACGCTGATGGAGGGCTACGGCTCCAGCGAGGGTGGGGCGGTCGCGACACCCGATCCGCAGGCGCCGGCGGGCGCGCTGGGCCGCCCGGCGCACGACGGGGTGGCGATCGTCGACCCGAACACCGACCGGGACTGCCCGCGCGCGGTCCTCGACGAGCACGGCCGGGTGCTCAACGCCGACGAGGCGATCGGCGAGATCGTCGACAAGCGCGGCAAGTCGGGGTTCGAGGGCTACTACAAGAACGACGAGGCCGACGCCGAACGCACCCGCAACGGCTGGTACTGGAGCGGGGATCTGGGGTACATCGACGAGGCCGGGTTCCTGTACTTCGCGGGCCGGCGCGGGGACTGGATCCGCGTCGACGGCGAGAACACCTCCGCGCTGGCGATCGAACGGGTGCTGCGCCGCCATCCCGACGTGCGGGCCGCCGCGGTGTACGGGGTGCCGGATCCGCGCTCGGGTGATCAGGTGATGGCCGCGCTGGAGGTCGACGATCCGAGCGGGTTCGACCTCGAGGCGTTCGTCGACCACCTGCTCGACCAGCCGGATCTGGGCAGCAAGGGGGTGCCGCGGTTTCTGCGGCTGTCGAAACGGCTACCCGTGACAGGGTCCAACAAGGTGCTCAAACGCCAACTGCAGCAGGAGCGCTGGTCAACAACGGATCCGGTGTACCGCTGGGTGGGCCGGGGCCGGCCGGACTACCGGCCGATGACCGACGCCGACGTGGATGCGCTGGCGGCCGAGTTCGCGAGATACGGGAGGCATCACCTTGTCTGAACAGGTACGTGACATCGACATCGGCGCACCACCGACGCGCTACGCCCGCGGCTGGCACTGCCTGGGGCTGGCCGAGACGTTCCGGGACGGAAAACCGCACGGCATCGAGGCGTTCGGCACCAAGCTGGTGGTGTTCGCCGACTCCGCTGGCCAGCTGCACGTGCTGGACGGCTACTGCAGGCACATGGGCGGTGACCTGTCGCGGGGCTCGATCAAGGACGACGCGGTCGCCTGCCCGTTCCACGACTGGCGCTGGCGCGGCGACGGGCGCTGCGCGCTGGTGCCGTACGCCAAGCGCACCCCGCGGCTGGCCCGCACCCGCAGTTATCCGGTGCAGGAGGTCAACGGGCAGCTGCTGATCTGGCACGACCCCGAAGGGTCCGCCGCGCCACTGGAACTGCTCCCGCCGAGAATCGAGGGGTTCGACGAGGGCATCTGGTCGCCGTGGCAGTGGAACTCGGTGCTGATCGAGGGGGCGAACTGTCGCGAGATCGTCGACAACGTCGTCGACATGGCGCACTTCTTCTACATCCACTTCGCGTTCCCGACGTACTTCAAGAACGTCATCGAGGGGCACACGGCCAGTCAGTACATGGAGTCGCGGCCGCGGCCCGACGTCGTGGATGATCCCGGAAAGCTCTGGGAAGGAACGTATCTGCGTTCGGAGGCGACGTACTTCGGGCCGGCGTACATGATCAACTGGTTGCACAACGACCTGGCGCCGGACTTCACCGCCGAGGTGGTGCTGATCAACTGCCACTATCCGGTCACGGTCAACTCGTTCGTGCTGCAGTGGGGGGTGGCGGTGCAGAAGATGCCGGGCATGCCCGAGGAGAACGCCCGGAAGCTGGCGGCGGCGTTGAACCGCAACTTCAGCGAGGGCTTCCTGCAGGACGTCGAGATCTGGAAGCACAAGAGCCGCATCGAGAACCCGCTGCTGACCGAGGAGGACGGCCCGCTGTACCAGCTGCGGCGGTGGTACGAGCAGTTCTACGTCGACGCCGACGAGGTCACCCCGGAGATGACGGCGCGCTTCGAGATGGAGGTCGACACCAGCCATGCCCGCGGGCTGTGGGAGCAGGAGGTCGACGGCAACCTCGCCGCACGGGTAACCGAGTTCGCTCAAACTGCGGAGAACAAGCGAAGCTAGTCGGCTTCCAGAACTTCACTTCTGCATTGCTCTTCGCCGCAGGGACGAAACCAGCACCAGCACAACAGCATCGAGGCGACGAGCGATCAGCCTCTAGGCGTCCCGGATGGTGTCGAGGCGCCGGGTGGTCTCCTCGAAGCCGGAGACCAGTTCGGCGACGATGTCGGCGACCGGCCGGATCTCGTTCATCCGGCCGACGATCTGGCCCACCGGCATCGCGACGGTGTCCGGGTTGTCGGACTCGTTCATCCGCTGGTGCGCCTCGCTGACGAGGATGTTCTGCAGCGGCATCGGCAGCGGCTCGGGCGCGTCGGGGGCATCCCACGCGTCGGTCCACTTGGTCTTGAGCAGCCGCGCGGGCTTGCCGGTGTAGATCCGGCGCCGCACGGTGTCGGCCGACGTGGCCTTGAGCAGCCCCTCCTGGATGGTGGAGACGCCGCTGGGCTTGCGGTGCCCGAGGTCGTACTCGGCGGAAGTGAGGAACAGCGAGCCCATCCACACGCCCTGCGCGCCGAGCGCCAGCGCCGCCGCCACCTGGCGGCCGGTGCCGATCCCGCCGGCGGCCAGCACCGGCACCTGATCGCCGACGGCGTCGACGATCTCGGGCCACAGCACCACCGAGCCGATCTCACCGGTGTGCCCACCGGCCTCGTGGCCCTGCGCGACGACGATGTCCACGCCGTTGTCGACGTGGCGCTGCGCGTGCTTGGCGCTGCCGGCGAGCGCCGCGACCGGCACACCGTGCTCGTGCACCCGGTCGATGACGTCCTTGGGCGGCGAGCCCAGCGCGTTGGCGATCAGCTTGATCGGGTGCTTGAGCGCCACGTCGACGTGGCTGCGGGCCACCGAGTGCAGCCAGCCCAGCACGCCCTCGTTGCGCTCCTTGTCCTCCGACAGCGGCGGAACCCCGAGGTCGGCAAGAGTTTTGTCGACGAAGTCGCGATGCGTCTGCGGGATCAGCTTCTGGATGTCGACGGCCGTGCCCTCCTGCGGCACCTTGGCGGGCATGACGACGTCGACGCCGTACGGCTTACCGTCGGTGTTCTCGTCCATCCAGTCCAGGACCTTGTCGAGGTCGTCGGCGTCGTTGAACCGCACGCAGCCCAGCACGCCGAGACCGCCGGCCCGGCTGACCGCCGCGGCCACCTTCTCCGACGGGGTGAACACGAAGATCGGGTACTCGATCCCGAACCGCTCGCACAGATCTGTCTTCATCATCAGGCCTTCGCTCCCGCGACGTTGGCGTGCACCGCGTCGGCGTCACGCGACTCGGTGACCTCCTTGGCCCACCGGTAATCCGGCTTACCCGCCGGGGTGCGCTGGATGCCGTCGACCCACCAGATCTTGCGCGGCACCTTGTATCCGGCGATCTCCTGGCGCACGAACGCGTCCAGGTCGGCCAGGGTGGGGTTGGTGCCGGGGCGGCGGTGCACGACGGCGGCGACCAACTGGCCGAAACGCTCGTCGGGCACACCGACCACCAGCGCGTCGAACACGTCCGGGTGGCCCTTGAGCGCACCCTCGACCTCTTCGGGGTAGATCTTCTCGCCGCCGGAGTTGATCGACTGCGAACCGCGGCCGAGCATCGTCACGGTGCCGTCGGCCTCGACGGTGGCCCAGTCACCCGGGATGGCGTACCGCACGCCGTTGATGGTCTTGAACGTCTCGGCGGTCTTCTTCTCGTCCTTGTAGTAGCCCAGCGGGATGTGGCCACGCTTGGCGATCATGCCGCGCACACCCGAGCCGGGCTTGACCTCGTCACCGTTCTCGTCGAGCACCACGACGTTCTTGTCGATGGTGACGCGCGGGCCGCCGGTGTGGGTCTGGCCCTTGGCGACGACGCTGGTGCCGCCGAAACCGGTCTCCGAGGAGCCGATCGAGTCGGTGATGATGCGGTTGGGCAGCAGTTCCAGCAGCTGGTCCTTCAGCGTCGGCGAGAACAGCGCGGCGGTGCTGGCCAGCAGGAACAGGTTCGACAGCTCGTAGTTGGCGCCGGGGGCGGTGAGCGCGTCCAGCAGCGGGCGGGCCATCGCATCGCCGGTGAAGAACAGCAGGTTCACCTTGTGCTTCTCACAGGTGGCCCACACCTCGTCGGGTTCGAACTCCGGTGCCAGCACGACGGTGTCGCCGTTGATGATCGCCTGCCAGGTCGCCGACTGGGTGGCGCCGTGGATCATCGGCGGGATCGGGTAGCGCACCATCGGCGTCTTCTCCACGGCCTGGCGGGCGTGGTCGTACTCGTCCTTGACGTACTCACCGGTGGCGAAGTCGATGCCGCCGAACAGGACCCGGTAGATGTCCTCGTGGCGCCACATCACGCCCTTGGGGAAGCCGGTGGTGCCGCCGGTGTAGAGCAGGTAGATGTCGTCAGCGCTGCGCGGCCCGAAATCGCGTTCGCCGGAGGGCTGTTCGAGCGCGGCGTAGAACTCCACGCCGCCGTAGCGCTGGAAGTCGGCGTCGCTGCCGTCCTCGACCACCAGGATGGTCTTCAGCAGCGGCGTCTCGGGCAGCACGTTGGCGACCCGGTCGCTGTACTGACGCTCGTGCACCAGCGCGACCATGTCGGAGTTCTCGAAGAGGTACTTCAGCTCGCTCTCGACGTAGCGGAAGTTGACGTTGACGGCGATCGCCCCGGCCTTCACGACGGCCAGCATCGCGATGACGATCTCGGTGCGGTTGCGGCAGTAGAGGCCGACCTTGTCGTCCTTCTTGACGCCTTGGGCGATGAGGTAGTGGGCCAGCCGGTTGGCCTTGTCCTCTAACTGGGCATAGGTCAGCTGGTCGTCCCCACAGATCAGGGCGACGCGGTCTGGCACAGCGTCGATGGTGTGCTCGGCAAGATCAGCGATGTTCAGGGCCACGGAACCTAAACTAGAACGTGTTACATTTCCAGACAAGTCTGTGGCATCGACGCTGGAAGGCGGACATCTGTGAGCGAACCCGAAAAGGGCCCCGACGCCCTGGTTGAGCAGCGCGGACACACCCTGATCGTGACGCTGAATCGGCCCGAGGCGCGCAACGCGCTTTCCACCGAGATGCTCTCGATCATGGTCGAGGCGTGGGACCGGGTGGACAACGATCCCGAGATCCGGACAGCCATCCTGACCGGGGCGGGCGGCTACTTCTGCTCGGGCATGGACCTCAAGGCGGCCAGCCAGAAGCCGCCGGGCGACTCGTTCAAGGACGGCAGCTACGACCCGTCGAAGATCCCGGCGCTGCTCAAGGGCCGCCGGCTGAAGAAGCCGCTGATCGCGGCCGTGGAGGGTCCGGCGATCGCGGGCGGCACCGAGATCCTGCAGGCCACCGACATCCGCATCGCGGGTGAGAGCGCCAAGTTCGGCATCTCGGAGGCCAAGTGGAGCCTGTACCCGATGGGCGGCTCGGCGGTGCGCCTGGTCCGCCAGATCCCCTACACGATCGCGTGTGACCTGCTGCTGACCGGCCGGCACATCACCGCCGCCGAGGCGCTGCAGTACGGCCTGATCGGCTATGTGGTGCCCGACGGCACCGCGCTGGACAAGGCGCTGGAGATCGCCGAGGTCATCAACAACAACGGCCCGCTGGCGGTGCAGGCGATCCTGAAGACCATCCGCGAGACCGAGGGCATGCATGAGGAGGAGGCCTTCGGCCCCGACACCCGCAACGGCATCCCGGTGTTCCTGTCCGAGGACGCCAAGGAGGGCCCGCGGGCGTTCAAGGAGAAGCGCAAGCCCAACTTCCAGATGAAGTAGCTTCTCCTTCATCCGCGAGCGTGCGTGTCTGCACACGACACGCCGCGGATTCTCGACAGTTTGCGCACGCTCGTCAGAGTCAGCGCTCTTCTCGACTCGCCGAAACTACGGTTGTTGACCGATTTCACCCGATTTTCGTCAACAACCGTAGTTTCGACGAGCGTGCCACCAGCCCCACCAGCCCGCCGCGAGCGTGCGCAAAATGCTGCTATTTCACGGCGTGTCTTGTGCAGACACGCACGCTCGCGGCAAAGGGGGGGAGGGCAAGCCCCGCTAGCTGAGCACCTTCTTCGTCGGGGTGAACTTCACCGGCATCTTCTCCAGGCCGGATACGAAATTGGCTGGGCGCAAAGGCAGTTCATCGTCGGTGGCCAGCCGAAGATCCGGCAGCCGCTGCAACAGCTTGGTCTGCATCACCGACAGCTCCAGCCGCGCCAGCTGGTTGCCCAGGCAGAAGTGGGTGCCGAAGCCGAACGCGACGTGGTTGTTCGGATACCGGGTGATATCGAACCGCTCGGGCTCGTCGAACACCGCCTCGTCGAAGTTCGCCGACTCGAACAGCAGGATGATCTTCTCGCCCTCTTTGAGTGCGGTGCCGTGGAAGTCATCGATGTCTGCGGTCAGCGTGCGCGCCATGTTCTTCACCGGCGACGTCCAGCGCAGCATCTCCTCGATCGCGTTGGGCAGCAACGACAGATCGCCCTTGAGCCGGTCGTGCTGGTCGGGGTGCAGCAGCAGCTGGCGGGTGCCGCCGGACAGGGTGTGGCGGGTGGTCTCGTCGCCGCCGATCAGCAGCAGCAGGACCTCGGTGACGATCTGGTGGTCCTCGAGCTTGCTGCCCTCCACCTCGGCGTGCACCAGCACGCTGACCAGGTCGTCGGTCGGCTGCTTCTTGCGCTCGGCGATCATGCCGGTCATGTACTCGCTGTAGGCGGCGAACGCGTCCATCGTCAGCTGGAACTTCTCCGGGTCCGCGGTGCTGCTTAAGAAGCCCACCAGGTCGTCGGACCACTTGAGGAACATCTCGCGTTCCTCGGGCCGCACGCCGAGCATGTCGCCGATGACCGCCATCGGCAGCGGCGCGGCGATATCCCAGACGAAGTCGCACTCGCCGCGCTCACACACGTTGTCGATCAGCGTGTCGCACAGGTTCTCGATCGCGGGCTGCAGGTCCCGCACCCGCTTGCGGGTGAACCCGGAGTTGACGAGCTTGCGCCGCAACAGATGCTGCGGGTCGTCCATCTCGATCATCATCTCCACACCGGGCTGGTCCGGGCGGATGCCGCCGGCGTTGGAGAACAGTTCCGGCTTGCGTTCGGCCTCGATCACCGCGGCGTGCGTGGCGGCGGCGGCCAGTCCGTTGCGGTCACGGAAGACCGGTTCGTTCTCCCGCATCCACTTGTAGACCGACCGCGAGTCGCCCGCGTAGAACGCGCCGTCGGTCAGGTCCACATCGGGTTTCGCGACCTTGGTCTCGGACACCGTCATCGTCACACCTCCACGCCGTCGCCGAACGTCATGTCCACGTTCTCAGAAGAATTCGAAACCAGTGCGCGTTTCGGTAAACCAAGTGCGGCAAGTTCTTTCGCGATCGGGTGATCGCCGAGCCAGACCCGCGCACCGCCCGGCCGCACGCGCATGCCGGTGGGCAGCATCTCGAAGCGGTTCTCCCGCCGCACCCCGTCGAGGTACGAGTACGACGACAGCTGCTGGGGCTTGGCCGCCGCGGCGGGCAGCTTCACGCCGGGGGCGAACTCCATCCCGATCACCAGCTGACCGTCGACGCTGGCGTCGAAGCTGAACCGCTTGCCCTCGCGGATGTTGTAATCCGCCAGGATCTTCGGGAATCCCCAGATCTTGCGGCCGGCCTCCAGGGTGAAGGTCTGGTCGACGAACATGTGGTGCACGAACGTCTGCTGCAGCGACTTCGGACTGTTCTTGCCGCCGGGGGCGTTCACGCTGACGACGGTGCTGTACTCGTGGTAGGCGCCGAGGTCGCAGTCGATGAAGTGCGTGAGGATCAGCGTCACGATCGCGCGGCCCGGCACCGGCCGGTACACCTGCAGGCCGCTGTAATCGATCATCCGCTGCGCCGCATCGGCGTCGACGGCGAACATCGCTGTGTGCTGGGTGGCGGTGCGCACCCGGACCGGCATGGTGAGCACCGTGCCCGCGATTGTGTGCTGGCTCATCGCGTCAATGTAAGACGCTCAGTAGACACCTGGCAAGGAAGTGTCTACTCGAGTCTCCCGACGTGCTCAGACGAGCGCGGCGAGGTCGCGGATCTGCTCGACCGAGCGGGCGCCGACGACCATCATGGTCACCCCGGCGGCCTCCCACGCCTTGATCTGTTCCCGCACGTAGTCGAGGTTGCCGACGATCGCGGAGTCGTCGACCAGCTCGTCGGGCACGGCCTTGGCGGCCTCGTCCTTACGGCCCGAGCGGAACAGCTTGGTGATGTCGTCGACGACCTCGGAGTACCCCATCCGGCGGTACACGTCGGCGTGGAAGTTGGTGTCCTCGGCGCCCATGCCGCCGATGTAGAGCGCCAGGTGCGGCTTCATCAGCTCTAGCATCGCGGGACGGTCGTCGGTGACCACCACCTGCGCCGTCGCGCAGATCTCGAAGGTCTCACGGGTGTGCCGGGCGCCCGGCCGCGCGAAGCCCTCGTCGAGCCACTCGTTGTACATGCCCGCGATGCGCGGTGAGTAGAAGATCGGCAGCCAGCCGTCGCAGATCTCGGCGGCCAGCGCGACGTTCTTCGGCCCCTCCGCACCCAGCATCACCGGGATGTCCTTGCGCAGCGGGTGGGTGATCGGCTTGAGCGACTTGCCCAGCCCGGTGGTGCCCTCACCGGTCAGCGGCAGCGGGTAGTGCGGGCCGTCGCTGCGCACCGGCGCCTCGCGGGCCCACACCTGCCGCAGGATGTTGATGTACTCGCGGGTGCGGGCCAGCGGCTTGGGGAAGCGCTGCCCGTACCAGCCCTCGACGACCTGCGGCCCGGACACGCCGAGCCCGAGGATGTGCCGCCCACCGGACAGGTGGTCCAGCGTCAGCGACGCCATCGCGCACGCGGTCGGGGTGCGGGCGGACAGCTGCACCACCGAGGTGCCCAGCCGCATCCGCTTGGTTTCCCGCCCCCACCAGGCCAGCGGGGTGAACGCGTCCGACCCCCAGGCCTCGGCGGTGAACACCGTGTCGAAGCCTGCCTCCTCGGCGGCGGCGACCAATTCGGCGTGATTCTCCGGCGGCTGCGCGCCCCAGTAACCCAACTGCAGTCCGAGCTTCATCGGCAGACCTCATTACGGTGTCTTGAAACCATTGTTAGAACCTGTTCTACTCGATGCCGTGACCACCAGCCAAAGCAGCCCGGTGCAGATCGATCCCCATGAGCCGCCGCTTTCCGCGCCGCTGAAGCTCTCATTCGACTACACCCGTTCAGTTGGACCAGTCCTGTCCCAGTTCTTCACCGCCCTGCGTGAGCGACGCATCGTCGGGGTGCGTGGCTCGGACGGGCGGGTGCACGTGCCACCCGCGGAGTACGACCCGGTCACCTACGAGGGATTGACCGAGATCGTACCGGTGGCCAGCGTCGGCACCGTGGTGTCGTGGACCTGGCAGCCGGAGCCGTTGGAGGGCCAGCCGCTGGACCGGCCGTTCGCGTTCGCGCTGATCAAGCTCGACGGCGCCGACACCCCGCTTCTGCATGTGGTCGACGCCGGCTCGCCGGACGCCATCAGCACCGGTGCCCGGGTCAGCGCGCACTGGGTCGACGAGCCCGTCGGCGCCATCACCGACATCGCCTACTTCAAGCTCGGCGAGGATCCCGAACCCCCTGCCGAGCCCGACGACCGCGACCCGGTCACCGTGCAGGTGTCGCCGTCGAACATCGAGATCCAGCACAGCGCCTCGCGCCCGGAGACCGTGTATCTGAAGGCGCTGCAGGAGGGCCGGCTGATCGGCGCCCGCACCAGCAAGGGCCCCGACGGCAAGCCCGGCCCGGTGTACTTCCCGCCGAAGGAGGCCGACCCGGCCACCGGCCTGGAACTCGACGAGTTCGTGGAGCTGCCGGACAAGGGCACGGTCACCACGTTCGCGGTGATCAACATCCCGTTCGCCGGCCAGCGCATCAAACCGCCGTACGTGGCGGCCTACGTGCTGCTCGACGGCGCCGACATCCCGTTCCTGCACCTGGTCACCGACATCGACGCGTCCGAGGTGCGGATGGGCATGCGGGTGCAGGCCGTGTGGCGCCCCCGTGAGGAGTGGGGCCTGGGCATCGACAACATCAGCCACTTCCGGCCGACGGGTGAGCCCGACGCCGACTTCGAGACCTACAAGCACCACCTGTAAAGGCATTCCGACATGACTGAAGTAGCAGTCGTCGGGTTCGCGCACGCACCGCATGTGCGCCGCACCGACGGGACCACCAACGGCGTCGAGATGTTGATGCCGTGTTTCCAAACCCTCTACGAAGAGCTCGGCATCAAGCAGACCGACATCGGCTTCTGGTGCTCAGGTTCCTCCGATTACCTTGCAGGCCGGGCGTTCTCGTTCATCTCCGCGATCGACTCGATCGGCGCTGTGCCGCCGATCAACGAGTCGCACGTCGAGATGGACGCCGCGTGGGCGCTGTACGAGGCCTACATCAAGATCCTCACCGGCGAGGTGGACACCGCGCTGGTGTACGGCTTCGGCAAGTCCAGCGCCGGCAACCTGCGCCGCACGCTGGCGCTGCAGACCGACCCCTACACCGTCGCCCCGCTGTGGCCGGACTCGATCTCGATCGCCGGCCTGCAGGCGCGGCTCGGGATCGACGCGGGCAAGTGGTCCGCCGAGCAGATGGCCCAGGTGGCGCTGGACTCGATGACCGCCGCCGGCCGCACCGACAGCGAGAAGCCTGCCAAGTCGATCGACGAGCTGCTGGCCCGGCCGTACTTCGCGGATCCGTTGCGCCGCCACGACATCGCGCCGATCACCGACGGCGCGTCGGCGATCGTGCTGGCCGCCGGTGACCGCGCCCGCGAGCTGCGGGAGCGGCCGGCGTGGATCACCGGGATCGAGCACCGCATCGAGACCGCAGTGCTGGGCGCGCGGGACCTGACCACCTCGCCGTCGACGGCGGCGTCGGCGAAGGAGGCCACCGGAGGCGACGCCAAGTCCATCGAGGTGGCCGAGCTGCACGCCCCGTTCAGCCATCAGCAGCTGATCCTCGCCGAGGCGATCGGGCTGGGCGAGTCGACGAAGATCAACCCGTCCGGCGGTGCGCTGTCGGCCAACCCGATGTTCTCGGCCGGCCTGGAACGCATCGGCTTCGCCGCGCGGCACATCTTCGACGGCTCCGCACAGCGGGTGCTGGCGCACGCGACGAGTGGGCCTGCGCTGCAACAGAATCTGGTGGCTGTTCTGGAAGGACGCGAGTGATGGCGAAGAAACTGGCCGCCGTTCTGGGCACCGGGCAGACGAAGTACGTCGCCAAGCGTCAGGACGTGTCGATGGCCGGCCTGGTGCGCGAGGCCATCGACAAGGCGCTCGCGGACTCCGGGTCGACGATGGACGACATCGACGCCGTCGTGGTGGGCAAGGCCCCCGACTTCTTCGAGGGCGTCATGATGCCGGAGCTGTTCCTGGCCGACGCGGTCGGCGCGACGAACAAGCCGCTGATCCGGGTGCACACCGCCGGTTCGGTGGGCGGGTCGACGGCGATCGTGGCCGCCAGCCTGGTGCAGTCCGGCAAGTACCGCCGCGTGCTGACCATGGCGTGGGAGAAGCAGTCCGAGTCGAACGCCATGTGGGCGTTGAGCATTCCGGTGCCGTTCACCAAGCCGGTGGGCGCGGGTGCCGGCGGCTACTTCGCGCCGCACGTGCGGGCCTACATCCGCCGTTCGGGCGCACCGACCCACATCGGTGCGATGGTGGCGGTCAAGGACCGGCTCAACGGCGCCAAGAACCCGCTGGCGCATCTGCATCAGCCCGACATCACGCTGGAGAAGGTGATGTCGTCGCAGATGCTGTGGGACCCGATCCGGTTCGACGAGACGTGCCCGTCGTCCGACGGCGCGTGCGCGATGGTGATCGGTGACGAGGCGACGGCCGACGCGTGGGTGGCCGAGGGCAATCCGGTGGCGTGGATCCATGCCACCTCACTGCGCACTGAGCCGCTGGCGTACTCGGGCCGCGACCAGGTCAACCCGCAGGCCGGCCGCGACGCCGCCGCCGCACTGTGGAAGGCGGCCGGGATCAAGAGCCCGATCGACGAGATCGACTGCGCCGAGGTGTATGTGCCGTTCTCGTGGTTCGAGCCGATGTGGCTGGAGAACCTCGGCTTCGCCCCGGAGGGTGAGGGCTGGAAGCTCACCGAGGCCGGCGAGACCGCGATCGGCGGACGGATTCCGTTCAACGCGTCCGGCGGCGTGCTGTCGTCGAATCCGATCGGCGCGTCGGGCATGATCCGGTTCGCCGAGTCGGCGATCCAGGTGATGGGCAAGGCCGGTGACCACCAGGTGCCGGGTGCCCGCAAGGCGCTCGGGCACGCCTACGGCGGTGGGTCGCAGTACTTCTCGATGTGGGTGGTGGCGGCCGACAAGCCGGGCTCATGATGAAGTACACCTGCGCGGTGGCGATGTGCCCGGTCGACCAGCTCATCGACATCGCCAGGACCGCTGAGGAAGTCGGCTTCCACTCGATCGCACTGCCCGACTCGATCTTCTACATGGAGAAGCAGTCGGCGGACTACCCCTACACCCCGGACGGCTCACGGATGTGGGACGAGAACACGCCGTGGGTGGACCCGCTGATCGCAGCGGGTGCGATGGGGGCGGTGACGTCGACGCTGCGCTTCTACACCAACGTGATGAAGCTCGGGTCACGCAACCCGCTGCTGCTGGCCCGCCAGGTCGGGTCGGTGGCGAACCTGACCAACAACCGGTTCGGGTTCGGCGTCGGGATCGGCTGGGCGCCCGAGGAGTTCGAGTGGTGCGGACAGCCGTTCGCCAAGCGCGGCAAGCGGGTCGACGAGATGATCGAGATCATCAAACTCGTGCTGGCCGGCGGCATGGTCGAGTTCCACGGTGAGTTCTACGATTTCGACCGGCTGCAGATGAGCCCGGCGCCCACCGCGCCGGTGCCGTTCTACGTCGGCGGGCACACCGACGTCGCCCTGCGCCGCGCGGCGCGGGTCGGCGACGGCTGGACCAGCGCCATGATGACCGGTGAGCAGCTCGCCGACACGATCGGCAAGCTCAAGAAGCTGCTGGCCGAATACGGACGCGCCGACGAGCCGTTCGAGTTCCAGGCGGTCTGCATCGACAAGTTCGGTGTCGACGGGCACCGGGAACTCGCCGAGGCGGGCGTCACCGACAACATCGTGGTGCCGTGGGTGTTCGACGGTCACGGGTTCGACGCGCCGATCGAGGCGAAGAAGGATTCGATGAAGCGGTTCGCCGACACCTATATCCACTCGGGATGGCAGGACTGATCATGCCCGTCACCAATTCCGACGCGCTGGTTCACCTGGCGGGCAAGCGGTCCCGCGAGGCCGCGATGGCCCACGACAAGCAGGCGTGGCTGGACAACTTCGCCGACGACGCGATCGTCGAGGATCCCATCGGCCCGTCGCACTTCGACCCGGAGGGCAAAGGACACCGCGGCAAGGAGGCGATCGCGGCGTTCTACGACAAGGCGATCGCGCCCAGCGAGCTGCAGTTCAACTTCGTCGAGACCTACCAGTGCGGTAACGAGGAGGCCAACGTCGGCAGCATCCTCATCCGCTCCGCAGGCTACGAGGTGACCGCCGAGGGAGTGTTCACCTACCGGGTGAACGAGGAGGGCAAGCTTGTCGCGCTGCGCGCCTACTGGGAGCTCGACCGCGCGGCCGCGACGGCGCGAAAGCTCTAGTCCGCCAGGATGTTCTCGCGCAGCGTGGTGCCGGGATACCGGGTGCGGTAACGGCCGCGGCGCTGCAGCTCGGGCACCACGAGGTCGACGAACTCCTCGAAGCAGCCGGGCGTGTAGGTGGCCAGCAGCATGAAACCGTCGGCGTCGCCCTCGTCGAGGAACACCTCCAACTGGTCGGCCACCGCCGCGGGGGTACCGATCACCTGCGGCATCGAGAACCGGAACGAGTAGATCTCGGCCGCCTCGGCGACGGTGACCGTCTCCCCCGCCCCGGTCGCGACCAGCGCGTCCTTGACACCCTGGATGCCGGGTACCGGGATGTCCTGCAGTGGGGTGTCCGGGTCGAACTGCGAGAAGTCCACGCCCAGCTGGCCGGACAGCATCGCCAGCGTCGCCTCCGGGCGCAGCAGCGAGCGCAGGTAGTCGGCCTTCTCCCGCGCCTGTGCCTCGGTGGTCCCGACGATCACCTGCGCGCCGTAGTACAGCTTGACCGCACCCGGATCCCGGCCGGCCTGCTCGACGCGGCGCCGGATGTCGTCGGAGTAGGCCCGCATCGACGACACGGTCGGCTGAATCGCGAAGATCGCCTCGGCGGTGGAGGCCGCGAACTGCCGTCCCGGCTCGCTGGCGCCCGCCTGCCACAGCACCGGGCGCCCCTGCGGCGAGGGGGCGACGAAATGCCGTGCCCGGCAGCGGAAGAACTTGCCCTCGAAGTTGACCTCGGCGACCTTCTCCGGGTGCGCGTAGATCCCGGTCTCGCGGTCGGCGACGATCGCGTCGGGCTGCCACGAGTCCCACAGCCGGCAGCACAGGTCGACGTACTCGGCGATGCGCTCGTAGCGGATCGAGCGGTCCGGCATCTGCTGGCCGTAGGCGGCGAACTCCGACGGCGAGTAGGAGCCGACGATGTTCCACGCGATCCGCCCGCCGGACAGGTGGTCGTACGTCGAGAGCCGCCGCGCCATCGAGTACGGATGCTCGAACGCCGTCGACAGCGTGATGCCCACGCCGAGATGCTCGGTGGCCCCGGTGATGATCGGGGTCAGCGCCGCCGGCTCGTGTGTCGGCGCCTGCACCGCGTAGCGGATCGTGGCGTCGGAGCTGTCCTCGAACGAGTTGTACGGGGCAAGCTCGTCGGCCAGGAACACCGCGTCGAACAGTCCGCGCTCCAGCGTGCGGGCCAGGTGCTGCCAGTACGGCGGTTTCGCGTAGTCCCACCCGACCTTGTCCTGCGGGTGGCGCCACATGCCCACCGAGTGGCTGCTGACGCCGTGCTGCATGAACGCCAGGAAGTGCGCTTTACGCTTGGAAATCAGTACTCCTGCAGGCTCTCTCGCAGCGTGGTCCCCGGGTAGCGGGTGCGGAACCGGCCGCGCCGCTGCAGTTCGGGCACCAGCAGTTCGGTCATGTCGTTGAAGCAGCCCGGGGTGTCGGTGGCCAGCATCATGAAGCCGTTGCAGTCACCCTCGTCGAGGTACTGCTCCATCTGGTCGGCCACATCGGACGGGGTACCGACGGCCACCGGGGCGCCCATCGAGACGCCGTAGATCTGGGCGGCTTCGCGCACTGTGACCGGGGCGCCGTCCTTGGCCTCCAGGATCGCGTCGAACAGACCGCGGATGCCCTGGACGTCGGCGTCGACGACGTTGTCGTCGAGATCCAGGGTGGAGAAGTCGAATCCGGTGTGCCCGGACAGGATTCCCAGCGCGCTTTCGATCTGGATGTTCTCGACGAACTCCGCGTACCGGTCGTTGGCGCGCGACTTGTCGCGGTCGATGATCGTCTGCAACCCGTAGATCAGCTTCACCGATTCGGGGTCGCGGCCCTCGTTGTCGGCGCGGCTGCGGATGTCCTCGGCGTAAGCGCGCATCGTCTTCGGGGTCGGGAAGATCCCGAAGACCGATTCGGCGTGCTTGGCCGCGAACTGGCGGCCCTGCTCCGAGGACCCTGCCTGCCACAGCACCGGGCGGCGCTGCGGCGACGGGGCGACGAAGTGGCGGCCCTTGGACTTGAAGTACTTGCCCTGGAAGTCGATTTCGCGGACCTTCGACGGATCGGCGAACACCCCGTTCTCGCGGTCGTAGATGATCGCGTCGTCGTCCCACGAGTCCCACAGCTGGTAGCACAGCTCCATGTACTCGTCGACCACCTCGTAACGCTTGTCGCGCGGGGTCAGGTTCTCCTTGCCCATCGCCTGGAACTCGCTCTTGGAGTAGGACGTGACGATGTTCCAGCCGACGCGGCCGTTGGTGAGGTGATCCAGCGTCGACAGGTGCCGGGCCATCATGTACGGCGGCACAAAGGATGTCGACAGCGTGATGCCGATGCCGAGGTGCCTGGTGAACGCACCCACCAGCGGCACCAGCGTCGCCGGCTCGTGCACCGGGCACTGACCCGCGTACTTGACCACCGGATCCGAGCTGCCCTTGTAGGTGGTGTACGGGGCCAGCTCGTCGGCGATGAACATCGCGTCGAACAGCCCGCGCTCCATGATGCGGCCCAGATCGCGCCAGTACTCCGGCCGCGACCAGTGGTAGCCGACCTTGTCGCGCGGATGCGCCCACATGGTGGAGGCGTGGTTCATCACGCCGTGCTGGACGAAGCCCAGAAGGTGGGCCTTCCTCTTGGTGGTGCTCATGCGGAGGCGCTCCTGCGGTCGATGAGGAAGGCGGTGACGACGGCGACGGCCGAGCCGATCGCGAGCACCGCGGGGATGTACCAGAACAGGCCGCTGACCCCGAGCAGTGCGATCACGGCGGTGGATGCCGCGACGGCGGCAATCGCCTTCGGTGTGAAGTTGCCCGCGCTCTCGTCGAGGCCGTCGGTCTTCACGTCGTCGATCTGGCCGGATGCGGCGGCGGCCAGCACGTCCCGGCGCACCCGCAGGAAGGCCTGCACCCCGAGGGCGATGTACGCCACGGCCACCACGACGCCAGCGGCGACGGCGATCCAGAACGCGGTCATCGGACCGGATCCGGTTCTGCCGACGGAGCGGCCTCGGCGGTGAGATCGGCTGTCGTCGAGGGGCTCTCGGTGAGCGCCTCGCCGCGGCCGCGAAGGCTCGCGAAGTCGAACGTCTGCCTGGAGAGCAGGCTGATACCAACTGCCGCCACGAGCGAGATCGCCTCCAATGTGATGATTCCCTGTAGTTCGCCGATGGTTTCGCGGACCGGGTAGCCGATCGCGATGGCCAGCACCAGGCTGGCGACGAACGCCACGGCGGTCATGCGCTTCCAGAAGATCGCCAGGCCCAGCGGGATGATCAGGGCGGCCTTGAGGAAGTAGACCGTGTTGACGAGGTCCACGTAGTCGATGCCGGAGCTGACCACGATGCCGCCGATGACGCCGGCGATGATGATCGACCCCTTGGTCCAGCGGAACAGCGACTTCTGCGCGATGTCGGGCTTGGCCCGCTTGAGGATGTCGACCGCGACCACCGAGGACAGCGCCGAGAACGCGCCGTCGATCGACGAGTAGCACGCGTTGAGGATGATCAGCACGTACAGCGCGACCAGGATGATCGGCAGGCCGAGGTGGCTGACGACGTACGGGCCGATACCGCCGGGGCCGGCGCTGCCGAGGTCCTCGGCGGTGACGCCGAAGCCCAGGCCAACCAGTCCGAGCAGGCCCAGCACGATCGGGATCGGGTAGAACCACAGGCCGGCCCACACGAAGGTGCGGCCCATCGACGCCGGCTTGAGCGCCCACGCCTTCTGCCAGAACGTCTGGTCAGCCATCGTCGAGGCCAGCAGGCCCAGCGACAGCGAGATGCCGAAGCCCGCCGCGGCGGCACCGTCGAACGCGTTGAGGGTGTTCGGCCCGGCCTCGCCGACCTTCTGGAACACCAGCTCCGGGCCGCCGACCTTGGCCAGCACGTAGAGCACGACGATCGCGGCGGGCACCGTGATCAGCAGGGTGTTGAACGTCGCGGTGATCGCCGAGGTCCACAGCCCGCCGAAGTACGAGTAGACGGTGACGGTCGCCAGCGTGATGACCAGCACCACGGTCGGGTTGATCCCGAACACCACGCCCATCACCAGCACGACGCCGAACAGGTTGATGAAGATCTCCGCCAGCAGGCCGAGCAGCATCGCGACCAGGGCGATCGTCGTCGCCGGCTTGTTCTGGAACCGCTCGCGGATGAACTCGACGATCGTGTAGCCGGCGGGCATCTGACGGCGCAGCCGCAGCGCGAACGGCACCATCACCATCACGGCCAGGCCGTTGGGCACCACGAACCAGATCAGGCCCGACGTGCCGAACGTGAAGGCCTGCGCCGAGGACATCATCACGGCCATCGACCAGGTCCACACGGCGATGACCGATCCCACACCGAAGCCGAAACCGATTCGGCGGTCGGCGATTACGAAGTCGTGGGTGTTCTTCACCATGGTGCGCACGGTGAAGGCCACGACAAGCATGAACGCACCCAGGCCGAGCATCAGCGCAAACCCGATGCCCGGCGACAGGTTCGACGGGGTGAACACGCAAGCCTCCAAGATCGACAGCACAGACGGGGCCACGCGAGTTCGAGACCGACCGGATCAGAGAGGTCGCCGGGTCCTGTGCGCTCGCAACGGCCCCCCGAAGCGAAGACGGCGTGCAGCGTTGACCGCCGTCAGGGCTTCCCACATAGTGGCAACGCGGCCGGGTAACGCCCAGCGTTGCGCTCATCATGAATTCAAATAGTGTGAGGGCGCTACTAGCTGCGGTAACTGTTCCCGTTCCGGTCGGCGCGCAGGGCCGGTCTGTGTGGCGGCGCGTCAGCGAGCAAACCGGTCGGCGACCGAGGTCGCCAGCCCCAGGGTGAACCGCCGCGCCCGGCGGGCCGCATCCGCGAGCGCCCGGCGCGGCGCCGCCGCGGAGCGCAGGGCGACGTCGTCGCCGACGTCGACCCCTCCGGCGGCGGCCACCCAGCAGTACACGCCCAGGCAGCGGCCGGCCCGGTTCGCGACCGCTTTGGTGATGCGCCGGTCGACCTCCAGGCCGGGCTGCGCGCGGCTGGGCACGACGCAGCGGATCGTCGGCATCGTGACGTGCAGAACCGCCCCGCCGACGGTGAGTTCCGCTTCACCCCAATGGGATTCGGGCAGTCCGTCGGCGTCGTCGGTGGTGGACAGCAACACGTTGGGCCGGAACCGGCGCACGTCGAGGGCGTCGTCGCCGAGTTCGGCTCCGATGGTGGCCAGGCTCGTCCGGGTGATCACGTGCACGGGCGCCAGGTCGACGAACGTCCCGGGCGGCGTCGAGTAGCGCGCCAGCGTCGCCAGGTCGACCATCCGGAACACCGACAGGTCCGGGAACGGTTCGTCCTCGCCGACGCCGAAGTCCTTGCGCAGCGCGGAGATCGACGCGTTCTCGCGTTCGTTCCTGCTCAGCCGGTGCAGGCTGGTGTCGTCGGCGGGAGGCAGCGCGGTCAGCCGGACGTCACGGTCGGCGAGCTCGGAGAGTTTGGCGTGTATCTGTCCGTCGCGACTGGACAGCACCGCACCGTCGGGGAAGGCGATCTCGACCTCCGGCGCGTTGCCGGGGCCCGCGTCGGCGGTCAACGGGCCGACGTAGCGGGCGGTTGCGGTGAGCAGCACCGGCAACCGCCGCGCGGTCGCCGTCACGTCGCTCTCCAGGTCGCGCACGGCCCACAGGCGGTCGCCGTGGACGCCGCGCGGCCCGATGTCGAGGTGGTCGACGAGTTCGCCGCCGAGGGACTTGACCGGATACCGCCACAGCTCGGCGACCTGACCGATGGCCATGCGGTCACGCTACCCTCCACAGCTTCATATGCAGGACAGACGCCCGATCAGTACGGTGGTTGGTGCGATGCGCCGACTCACAGACTCCAGGTTCCTGTCCGTCCTCGCGGTGGCGGCGCTCATCGGTAGCACCGGGGTCGCCTGCGACGCCGCCGGCTCCGGCCTGGGCGCGACCACGTCGCCCCCGGCCGCGACCTCGCAGGCGACGTCGTCGTCGACGAAGCCCACGGCCACCACCGACGACGATGCGGACGTCGACTACAGCGCGCTGCTGCTGCAGGCGAACGACGTCAGCACCGCCGACGACACCTTCCACGTCCAGTCGTCGAACCCGGGTCCGGACGGCCTGCCGGGCGCGAGCGTCCTGCTCGTCAACCACGACGACACCCGGGCGATCTCGGACACGATCGTGATCTACCCGGATGCCGCGACCGCGACGAGGACCCTGCGTGAGGCGCTGCCCAGCATCGACCAGGTGGTTGCGGGCGCCACCCCGCAGCCGGTGCCGGTCGGCGTCGACGGCACTCTGGCGAGGGGCACGTCACCCGACGGCACCAAGTCGGCCACCCTGCTGCTGTTCACCCACGGCCCGGCCCTGGTGCGGCTCGAGTTCCAGAGCGCTCTCGGGGATTCCGCCACCGACGAGTACGTGCTGGCCGTCGGCAAGATGCAGGACATCGCGCTGCGTCACGGGCTGCCCGGCCAGTCCTGAGTCCGGCTACCGACGGCCCGGTGTCCCACCTACCGGACACGAATCCACGCTACAGACATGGCCCGCTACCTGCTCGGATTGCGCGGCGGCCGGAAAAAACTGTAACGTGTTCTAGTTAGAGACACCGAAACCGGGAGGCCTAACGTGAGCAGCGACACCGCGGGAATTCGCGAGATCGACACCGGCACTCTGCCTGACCGGTACGCCCGGGGCTGGCACTGCCTGGGCCCGGTGAAGAACTTCCTCGACGGCAAGCCGCACGGCATCGAGATCTTCGGCACCATGCTGGTGGTCTTCGCCGACTCCAAGGGTGACATCAAGGTGCTCGACGGGTACTGCCGTCATATGGGCGGCAACCTCGCGCAGGGCACCATCAAGGGCGACGAGATCGCCTGCCCGTTCCACGACTGGCGGTGGGGCGGCGACGGCAAGTGCAAGCTGGTGCCCTACGCCAAGCGCACCCCGCGACTGGCCCGCACCCGCGCCTGGCACACCGATGTCCGCGGCGGCCTGCTGTTCGTCTGGCACGACCACGAGGGCAACCCGCCGCAGCCCGAGGTGCGCATCCCCGAGATCCCCGAGGCGCACAGCGACGAGTGGACCGACTGGAAGTGGAACTCGATGCTGATCGAGAACGCCAACTGCCGGGAGATCGTCGACAACGTCACCGACATGGCGCACTTCTTCTACATCCACTTCGGGCTGCCGACGTACTTCAAGAACGTCTTCGAGGGCCACATCGCCAGCCAGTACCTGCACAACGTGGGCCGGCCCGACATCGCCGACATGGGCACCACCTACGGTGAGTCGCATCTGGACTCGGAGGCCTCGTACTTCGGCCCGTCGTTCATGATCAACTGGCTGCACAACAGCTACGGCGGCTACAAGGCCGAGTCGATCCTGATCAACTGCCACTACCCCGTCACGCAGAACTCCTTCGTCCTGCAGTGGGGCGTCATCGTGGAGAAGCCCAAGGGCCTGGACGACGCGACCACCGAGCGGCTGGCCGACGTGATGGTCGAAGGCGTCAGCAAGGGCTTCCTGCAGGACGTCGAGATCTGGAAACACAAGACCCGCATCGAGAACCCGCTACTGGTCGAGGAGGACGGTGCGGTCTACCAGATGCGCCGCTGGTATCAGCAGTTCTACGTCGACGTCGCCGACGTCACCCCCGACATGACCGACCGCTTCGAGATGGAGGTCGACACCACCGCCGCGGTCGCGAAGTGGAACGTCGAGGTGGAGGAGAACCTCAAGCGGCAGGCCGAAGAGAAAGAACGCGCCGAGCAGAGCAGCTGATGACCCCGCCCCACGACGCACCCGACTCCGGCCGGACTGTCGGCTCCGCCGACGTAGACCGGCTAGCCCGGGCGATGTTGCTGCTGCACGGGGTTCATGACGACGACGACCACCCGCTCACCAGCGGGCCCGGCTCGAGGCTGAAGGCGCCGGCCTTCGCCGGCGAACGCGCCGAGGCGCTGCGGGAGGCCACCCAGCGCGACCGCGAGCGCTATCTGCGCACCGGCCTGGTGCCCATCGACTGCCGGTTCTGCCATGTGACGGTCGAGGTGAAGAAACTCGGCCCGACGCACACCTCGGTGCAGTGGAACAGCGACGCCACCAGCCGCTGCGCGTACTTCACCGAGATCCGGGAACGCGGCGGCAACCCCGCGCGTGAGCGGTCGTGCCCGCGGCTGGTGGACAGCATCAAACACGCTGTCGCCGAGGGCTGTCTGGAGGAAACGTCGTCAGCCCCCTCCCCCGGCGACGGGTAGAGTTCCTTTCCGCGAGCAGACACACAATCGCACGGAAGGGGCGGTGGCGATGCGATTCTCTGTCTGCTCGGCGGTGGCGGTGTTGGCTGCGGCGCTGGCGCTCGCCGGGTGCGAGCGGGTGATCGATCACCCGCAGCCCAGGGCCGAACCGCCGGTCGCGCCGATCACGGTGGGCCAGATCGGTGATCTGCTCAGCCCCAAGGTGGACAAGACCGACGGCAACCTGTTCGTCACCGTCGAACCCGAGGACTGCGCAGGCGTGGCGCGCGAGGTCGAGCCGCCGTTCATCGAGGACTTCCACCCGGCCGCCTACGACGGTGGCCACTGGACCGACTTCACCGCGGGCCGCGAGGTGCACATCGAGGAGATGATCGGCGTCTATCGCGCCGACTACAACGCCAAAGAGGCTCTGGCACAGGCGAATAAGACGATCGATTCCTGCCGCGACCGCACATTCTGGGTGACCAGCATGTCGGGCCGGGAGTACGCGTTCCAGATGGGGCCGCCGGTGGAGTCAGGCACGCCGGAGATCGTGTTGTGGTCGTTCTCCGGGTCGAACTGGGCGTGCGACAGCGCGTTCGTGGCGGCCTTCAACGCCGCGATCGAGATCTCCACGTGCGGCCCCGTCAACGGCTACGACGTGAAGTCGCTGGCCGAGCAGGCGCTCGAGCGCATCGAGACGCTGGCCAACACCACCGCCTGACCCGCGCGATTGATCAGAGGCCGGCGAAGCGCCCCTTGACCTCCTCGGCGGTCAGACCGTAGTCCGCCAGCGAATAGGTGTGTTTCGGCGCGCGCGGCCCCTGCTTGCTCAGCTCGTCGGTGCGGACCACCGCCTCGCGAGCCTCATCGGTGAACTCGATGCCGAAGTGGTCGTAGATCTCCTCGACCACGCCGATCGGATCCTTGACCAGCTGGAAGTAGTCCAGGTCGTAGAACCGGGCCGGATCGTGCTTGGCGCGTTCGGCGTTGAACCGCTCCAGCCCGCGCGACCAGGTCTCCATCGAGTCGCGGCCGATCACCTCGCCGACGAACGTGTTCGACCATCCCGCGGTGGTGTGCTGGGACAGCGAGCACATCGACGCCATGATCGTCTCCACCGGCCGGTGGCACTGGATCACCAGCGCGTCCGGGTAGGTGACGAACAGCGCGTCGAGCGCGAACAGGTGGCTGGGATTCTTGAGCACCCAACGCTTCTCGGGTTCGTTGAGCCCGATCAGCTGCAGGTTCCTGCGATGGCGCTGGTAGGGCTTGGTCCAGTCCTGCCGGGCCAGCCACTGCGAGTACGTCGGCACGTGGGCCAGCGTCTCGTAGGACACCGAGTGCACCGACTGGCGCAGCAGCTGCCAGCACTCCTCGACCTCGTCGGGCGTCATGTAGTGCAGGCCGGTGTAATCCGGGTTCTCCTCGTGCGCCTTGCGGAACTGCGCGTCCAGCTGCGCGAAAACCGGGTTGTCCGGCCAGGTTTCACGGGGCGGGCGGGGCTGCGGGTACTCGGCCAGCCACAGCTGCAGGCCTTGGTGGCGCGGGTCGGCAGCCAGCAGTCGGTGGATCGCGGTGGTGCCGGTGCGGGGCAGACCCGTGACGAAGATCGGCTTCTCGATGGCGACGTCGGCGTGCTGCGGGTACTGCTTCCACGCCGCCTCCGACACCAGCCGGGCGACCAGCGCGTTGCGTAGGAAGAACCGCTGCATCTTGCTGCCGAACTCGGTGAGATCGGCGTCGCGCTTGTAGGACTCGAGCAGCACGCCGAGCGCCTCGAGGTAGTTGTCGTCGTCGCCGCCGAAATCCTCCAGGCCGCATGCCTTCACGGCCGACGCGTGCAGATCCTCGACGGTTCCCACGTCAGTACGTGTGGGACTCATGCCTTGTACTCCCCGCAGTTGACATCCAGCGCCTGCCCGGTGATACCGCTGGACAGGTCGCTGGCCATGAACAGGATCGCCGAGGCCACCTCGTCCTCGGTGGGCAGCCGCTTGAGGTCCGAGCCCGCGGCCGCCGCGTTGTAGATGTCCTCCACGCTGGTGCCGTACTTCTGCGCCTGGTGCTCGAAGTAGCTCTTCAGCGTGCCGCCCCAGATGTAACCGGGCAGAACGGAGTTCACCCGGATACCCTGCTCCCCCAACTCGGTCGCCAGGGTCTGCGACATCGCCAGCAGCGCGGATTTCGCCATCTTGTAGGCGCCGTACTTGGCCTGCGAGTGCCGCACGACCATGGAGTTCACGTTGACGACGGAACCCTTCGCCTCAGCCAGCGCCGGCGTGAAACCCTGCACCATCCGCAGGGCCCCGAACACCGTGAGCTCGATCGCCTCGCGCATGTGCTCGTAGGTGGTCTGCGCGAACGGCTTCATCGACGGCACCCGGAACGCGTTGTTGATCAGCACGTCCACCTTGCCGTAGGCCTTCATCGTCTCGTCGACGAGGTTGGCCACCTGCGCCTCGTCGGTGATGTCGGTGCCGACCGACAGCGCGCGCCGGCCCAGGTCGGTGACCTGCTTGGCGACGTCCTCCAGCCGCTCGACGGTGCGGGCCGCCAGCACCAGGTCCGCGCCCTCCTCGGCGCACCGGCGCGCCAGCGTCGTGCCCAGTGCCGGGCCGACCCCGCTGATCACGACCACCTTGTCCTGCAGCAGCGTTCCCATGTCAGCCCACCATCCTGTTCTGAATCTGCTGCTGGCGCAGCGCGATACGGGCCCGCCAGGCCTCCTCGGAGATCTTGTTGGACTCGTAGTACGGCAGCACCGACGGCAGCGTGTCGATGTCGACCACCTGCACGGTCGGGCCGTCGGCCTCGGTCAGTTCCCGGGACAGCCGCTGCCAGCGGAACTGCAGGTAGCCCTTGCGGTGGCCCAGTGTCTCGCACCAGTTGGTGACGCCCGGGTTGGCGTCGGAGACCACGATGCGGATCTTGCCGTCCGGATCCGCTTGGGCCTGAGTGCCGTTCAGCGACGTCTGGTGGTTGATGTAGTCCAGCGAGATGTACCAGAGGCTGCCGAGCTGGAAGCCCAGGTACGGCGCGTCGGGCACCGGCAGCGTGATGACCATCGCCTGGTCGGGCGCGAGGTCGTAGTGCCCCACCGACGAGTACTGGGTGGCCAGCCCACCGGGGGTCAGCCGCGGCGCGACCATGGTGTTGACCGGCAGCGTGTTGTAGAACCACTGCGGGAACTGCAGCCAGGTCTTGACCCGCTGCACCAGCTGCTTACCCGCGACGGCGTAACGCTTCTCGATGAGCTCCCTGGTCAGCGGCGGCGGCGCGGTGCCCGCGGTGTCGGTACGCACGATCGCGAGGTGGCCGCGCTGGGCGGACCAGTCGTTGTAGACCTCGCGGATCACCAACTGCGACGGCGAGGTCGGCGTGAAGCGCCACTCGAACGTGCCGTCGGAGGCGATGTCGAGCTCCCGGTCGTCGAACGCGGCCTGGCTGGGCGGCACGTTGTCGTCGGTGTACTCACCGCCGAGCAGTTGGAACGACAGATCGGTTGTGGTGCCGCGCTTTCCGGTGACGACGTACTCGTGGCCGGGGGTCACCCGGGTACCGAAGTACAACGTGTCGGGGTTGTCCAGGCCCATCTTGGTGAACGGCCCGGTCCCAGAGTGCAGGAACGGGTGGTCGCGGTCGTAGTCGAACGCCACGTGCGTACAGGCCGCGATGCAGCCCGCCAGGTACTGCAGACCCTCGAGCAGGTCGGCCTCGGATTCGATGAACGGGGCCGCGGCCACGAGGCGCTCGGCCTCCGCGATCGCGTCGGTCAGTGGCTGCGAATACACCCTGCCGAAACTAGAACCTGTTTCAATAGGAGTCAATATATCGACCGTGCCGGTCGAAATATGGAACGAGAGGTGGTGTGCCGCCATGGCGGAACCGGGTCGCGCGTCCCCGCCGACGGACCGCGTCGTGCGCATCCTTGACTTCCTCGCCGACCATCCTGACCAGCGGTTCGGGCTCTCCGAACTGGCGCGCCGGGTGGGGCTGAGCAAGCCGACATGCCTGGGCATCGTCACCTCGCTGTCCGAGAGCGGCTACCTGGTGCGCGACCCGGCAGACAAGACCTACCGGCTGGGCCCGTCGCTGATCACGCTCGGCCACCGCGCGCAGGAGTCGATGCGGGTCAGCCCGGCGGCGCGCGAGGAGTTGCGCCGGCTGTCGGCGCGCTTCGGCGCCACAGCGGCGCTGTCCGGGGTGGTCGACGACCGGATCACGGTGCTCGATCTCGTCGCACCGCACGGCGCCAGCCCGGGTGTGGAGGTCGGCCAGAGCTATCCGTTCGCGCCGCCGGTCGGCCTGATGTTCGTGCTGTGGGACGACGACGCCGAACGCGACTGGCTGGCGCGCGAGCCGACGATTCCGTTGCGCACCAACTCCGCTCGCCTGGAGCGGGTGATCGCGCAGTGCCGCGCCGACGGGTATCTGGTGGAGCGGCTGTCCCCGGCGGGGCGCCGGTTGTACGCGCTGATGGCGGGGATGTCGACGGACCTGCCCGACGAACTGCGGGCGCTGCTGGGCGAATTGGTATCCGACATCGGCGAGCGGGTGTACCTGCCCGGTGAGCGCACCGAGCGGCGCCACGACATCAGCGTGATCTCCGCGCCGGTGTACGACCACTACCAGCGCCAGGTCATGGTCGCGTCGATGCACATCGGAAAGGCGTTGACCGACAGCGAGATCACCGAACTCGCCCGAGCCGTCGTGGACACCGCCGACGCCGTGACCAAACAGCTCGGCGGAGTGAAACCCAGCCGCTGAACCGAAAGGTCAGCGGACCGCGGCCAGCGTCAGCGGCAGCACCGCGGGCGCACCGGCCGCACGCACCACCCGCGCGGCCATCGTCAGCGTCCAACCGCTGTCCCACAGGTCGTCGACCAGCAGCACCGGCCCGTCCACCCCGGTGAGGACGGGCGGTTCCCACGCCCCGGCCAGGGCGGCGACGCGGTAGGCGGAGTTGGACCCGACGGCGGGCCGCCGCGTCGGCGCGTACCGCAGCACCCCGAGGTCGGTCAGCCGGCCCAGCCGGGCCAGCTCGCGGGCCAGCGAGCCGATCAGCAGCGGGTGTGTGTCGGAGTCCAGCGCCAGCACCGCCGTCGGGCGGGTCTGCCAGTCCCAGGCCGCCAGCACCTGCACCGCGGCCTTGAGAACGTCCTCGCCCACCTCGGCGTCGGGCTCGTCGAGCAGCCGGCGCAGCCGCGCACCCCAGCCCAGGTCGGTCAGCCGCCCGATCGCGCGGCCGGGCTCCGGCCCGTCGCTGATGCGGCCCTTGAGGTCGAGCCCGAGCTTGTCCAGCCCGGTCGGCCACTGCCTGCGCGGCGCCAGCTCCACCCCCGGGCGCATGAGCCGCTGCCGGGTGTCGGCCACCGCGGACTCGTCGACCGCGGCGTCGTAGCGGACGCCAATGCAGTTGTCGCAACGGCCGCAGCGCTCCCCCTCGCGCAGCGTCGGGTCGTCGAGCTGGGCGCGCAGGAACGCCATCCGGCAGGCGTCGGTGTCCTGGTAGTCCAGCATCGCCTGCTGTTCGCGGCGGCGGGCCTCGTCGAGCCTGCGGTACCGCTCCTCGTCGTAGGTCCAGTCCCGGCCCGTGCTCACCCAGCCGCCCTTGACGCGGCGCACCGCACCGTCGACGTCGAGCACCTTGAGCACCATCTCCAGCCGGGTGCGGTTGAGGTCGACCAGCGGTTCCAGCGCCGCCGTCGACTGCGGCCGGTCCGGATCCAGGGCCCGGATCACGTTGCGCACCATGGCTTCCGACGGGAACGCCACCGACGCGAAGTACCGCCACACGTCCTGGTCCTCGCGGCCCGGCAGCAGGATCACCTCGGCGCTCTCGGTCGAGCGGCCCGCGCGGCCGACCTGCTGGTAGTAGGCGATCGGTGACGACGGCGCACCGAGGTGCACGACGAACCCGAGGTCGGGTTTGTCGAAGCCCATGCCCAGCGCGGAGGTGGCGATCAGCGCCTTGACCCGGTTGGCCAGCAGGTCGGCCTCGAGCTGTTCGCGTTCGGCGGCCTCGGTCGCCCCGGTGTAGGCGGCGACCGGGTGGCCGTGCTCACGCAGCAGCGCGGCGATGTCGTGGGCGTGCGCGACGGTGAGCGTGTAGACGATCCCGGAGCCGGGCAGCGAATCCAGGTGTGCGGCAAGCCAAGCCGCGCGCTGCGCCGGGTTGCCGGCCTTGACCACCGACAGCCGCAGCGACTCGCGGTCCAGTCCGCCGCGCAGCACCAGGGTCTCCCCGCCGCCGACGCCGAGCTGGGCGGCGACGTCCTCGACGACCCGGTCGTTGGCGGTCGCGGTGGTGGCCAGCACCGGGATTCCCTCGCCGAGCTCGGCGATCAGGGTGCGGATGCGCCGGTAGTCGGGCCGGAAGTCGTGTCCCCAGTCCGACACGCAGTGCGCCTCGTCGACGACCACCAGCCCGGCGTCGCGGGCCAGTGCGGGCAGCACGGCGTCGCGAAAGTCCGGGTTGTTCAACCGTTCCGGGCTGACCAGCAGCACGTCGAGCTCACCGCGGCGCACCCGCTCGTGGATGTCGTCCCACTCGGTGACGTTGGCGGAGTTGATCGTCGCGGCGTGCACACCGGCACGCTCGGCGGCGGCCACCTGGTTGCGCATCAGCGCCAGCAGCGGCGAGACGATCACCGTCGGGCCGTAACCCGCGGCGCGCAGCAGCTTGGCGGCGATGAAGTAGACCGCGGACTTGCCCCAACCGGTGCGCTGCACGACCAGCGCCCGCCGCCGCTGCACCACCAGCGCCTCGATCGCCGTCCACTGGTCGTCGCGCAGGACGGCGGTCGAGCCCGCCAGCTGTTCGAGGATCGCCTGTGCGTCGGCGCGGGTCGCGGTCATGTGACCATCGTGCCCGCCCGGGCTACCTCAGTCCCGCGCGCACTCCGCCACGAGCTCGGCGGTCAGCTTCTCGGCCCGCTCCATGCGGGCCCGCTGATCCGCGTTCGTCGCGGGCACACCGGCCGTTGCGGTGGCGCCGATCTCGATCAGCGACCGGGCCAGATCGGTTGCCGGACGGGCGAGGTCCTCCGGTGTGGCCGCAACGATATTGGTCATCAGGTACTGGCCCCCGACGGACAGCGCCAGCCGCGCGTTGGCGCCGACGGCGATGCCGCCGACGATGTCGTTGGGGCCGCCGGGCGCTTCGGCGTTGGCCGTCGAGGCCACCCCGCTGCGGACGATGTCGACCGCGTCGCACAGCTGTTTCTTGGCATGCGCGCGCTCCTCGTCGCTGTACGTCGGCGCGGCGGCCTGGGCCGCGTCGTCGTCCTTGTCGTGGCCGCCGGACAGGGCGGTCAGTCCGGCGACGGCCAGGGCCGCCAACGAGACCACCAGCGCGGCCGCCGAGAGCACCACCGGCCCACGGCCGCGGGATCCGGTCCCCTCGTGTTGTGTCGCACCGCTTGCGGGCTCGGTCTCGATTGGCTCTGGCACCATCACTCCCCTTTTTCGTTTCGATCGTTTTACACCGAGTGGTGGCGGCCGCCGTCAGGCGACCGCCACCACACCGGTTTCTACCCCTGAACGGAGGACTCAGTCGTCAGACGACCCGTCGCTGCCGTCGCTGCCGTCGCTGCCGGAGTTGCCGCCGACACCGCCGGTGCCACCGGTGCCACCGGTGCCGCCGGTCGCGGTACCACCGGTGCCCTTGGCCTCGGCGTCACCGCCGTTGCCGCCGGCACCGCCGTTGTTGGTGATCGCACCGTTGCCGCCGCGGCCACCCTTACCGCCGATGGCGACGCCGTCGATGGCCTTCGGGATCTCGTTGCCCGGGACGGGGGCGCTGCGGTCCCACGGCTTGGACGACGCGTTGCCGCCCTTGCCACCCTTGCCGGCGTTGCCGCCGGTGAAGGAGTCGCCGCCGGCGCCGCCATTACCGCCGGTCGCCGTGTGCTCGTCGGCGTTGGCCTCGGCCACACCGCCGTCGCCGCCGGTACCGCCGTTGCCGAACACCGTGGAGCCGCCGTTGCCGCCGTTACCGCCGGTCGCGTCGCCGACGTTGCCGTAGTGGCCGTTCTCGTAGACGCTCACCGACCAGCCGAGGCCGCCCTTGCCGCCGTTGCCGCCGTTGCCGACCAGCACGGACCCGCCGTTGCCGCCGTTGCCGCCGACGGTGTCGCCCATGCCGTTCGAGACGGCGCCACCGCCGTTGCCGCCGTTACCCGTGCCGGCACCGTTGCCACCGTTGCCGCCGTAGGCGCTGGTGCTGGTCACGTTCGGGTCACCCGGGGTCGGCACACCGCCGGGGGTGACACCGTGCCAGTGGTTGGCGATGGCCAGGCCGCCGTTACCGCCGTTACCGCCGTTGACACCGCCGGTCAGACCCAGCAGGGCGCCCAGGCTGGCGCCACCGCCGTTGCCGCCGTTGCCACCGATCGCGTCGGCGTACGACGAGTTGCTCTCGCCGCCGTTGCCGCCGTTACCGCCGACGCCGAACAGCAGGCCGGCCCGGCCGCCGTTGCCGCCGTTGCCCGCCACCAGCTCAGAGGCCCCGCCGGCGAGGCCGGCGCTCACCGGGCTGCCGATCACGCCGACGCTGCCGCCGTTGCCGCCGTTGCCGCCGTTGCCGAACAGCAGGCCGCCGCGGCCGCCGTTGGCGCCGTCGGTCGCGTCAAGCCACTTCGAGACGACCGTGTCGGTGTCCGGGTCGTAGACCTCGTAGACACCGGCGCTGAGGCCGTTGCCGCCCCGGCCGCCGTTGCCCCACAGCAGGCCGCCGGCACCGCCGGCGGTGGCCGCGTGGAACACGCCGTTCTCGTCGACGTAGGCGTCCGTGCCGTCGAGCCCGTTACCGATCAGCAGGCCGCCCGGGCCGATCAGGCCCAGGAACGCCCCGCCGGGGTTCCAGTCCGCATTGAACGAGAGGGCCTGCGAGCCGCCGAACAGGCCACCGGCGCCACAGGTCAGCGGCAGAACGCTGTCACACGAGACGAGCTCGTACTCGATGGTCACCGGCCGACGCACATCGTCGTTGCTTTCGAGCGCCGAGACGCCACCGGGTCCCGCCAGCAGCAGCGCGGTCCCCCCGATCAGCGCCGCACCGCCCGTCAGGCATCCCAAGACGGAGCGACCTCGAACTTGCTTGGCTGCAGCCATTTCTCCCCTTTCTAGAAACAGTCGACTCGGAAAATAGAGACTGCGGCAGCACGGTAGCAGGCGCAGAGGAAAATTGACGGTGTTTACACGAAATTTGCTGAATGCAATGTCTGGCCCATACCACTGGGAACGTTGCTGAGCGACGATCCGTTGGGCACCAACGGAACTGCGCGAGAACAACCCGACCACACCGGGACGCACGTCCCAAACTGGCCTTAACAGAGTTGTGCCCCTGTGAAAGATCAGCGATCTCTCACAGGGGCACTGTGGTTACCGCGGAGTCAACCCTCCGCTGTTGTTCAGGCCTTGGCCGCTTCCTCTTCCATCTCACGCTTGATCTCCAGCGCGATGTCGATGAGCTGGTCCTCCTGGCCGCCGATCAGCTTGCGCTGCCCGGCACGGTGCAGCAGCTTATGCGCCGGCACGCCGTAGCGCTCGGACTGGCGGATGGCGTGCTTGAGGAAGCTCGAGTAGACGCCGGAGTAGCCCATGATCAGCGCGTTGCGGTCGAGCAGACACTCGGCGGGCATCGCCGGGGCGACGACCTCCTCCGCGGCGTCGGCGATGTCGAAGAAGTCGATACCGGTCTTGACGCCGATCTTGTCGAACACCCCGATGAGCGCCTCGACCGGCGCGTTACCCGCACCGGCGCCGAACCGGCGGCACGAGCCGTCGATCTGCTTGGCGCCCGCACGCACCGCCTCGATCGAATTGGCAACGCCCAGACCGAGATTCTCGTGACCGTGGAAGCCGACCTGCGCGTCGTCACCGAGCTCGGCGACCAGCGCCTGCACCCGGTCCCGCACCCCTTCGAGCACCAGCGCACCCGCCGAGTCCACGACGTAGACGCACTGACAGCCGGCATCGGCCATGATCCGGGCCTGCTTTGCCAGCTTCTCCGGCGGAATCGTGTGCGCCATCATCAGGAAGCCGACGGTCTCCAGGCCGAGTTCGCGGGCCAGCCCGAAGTGCTGGATCGACACGTCGGCCTCGGTACAGTGGGTGGCGATCCGGCAGATCGAGCCGCCGTTGTTCTGCGCCTCCTTGATGTCGTCCTTGGTGCCCACACCGGGCAGCATCAGGAACGCGATCTTGGATTCCTTGGCCGTCTCGGCGGCGATCTTGATCAGTTCCTGTTCGGGAACCTTCGAGAAGCCGTAGTTGAAGCTCGACCCGCCCAGCCCGTCACCGTGGGTGACCTCGATGACCGGCACGCCCGCGGTGTCCAGGGCGGCGACGATCGAGCGCACCTCCTCCTTGGTGAACTGGTGCCGCTTGTGGTGCGACCCGTCGCGCAGCGACGTGTCCGTCATCCGCACGTCCCAGACCGGGTTGAAGAAGATCTCATCGATGACGCTCATGCTTGGCCTCCCGTCGCCGTCGCGCGCAGACTCTCCTTGGCGATCTCCTCGCCCACCTTGGTGGCCGCGGCGGTCATGATGTCGAGGTTTCCAGCGTACGGCGGCAGATAGTCGCCCGCACCCTCCACTTCGACGAATGTGGTGACGACGTGGTTGCCGCCGTTGACCACCGACGGCTCGTCGAACTGCGGCTCGTTGAGCAGCCGGTAGCCGGGCACGTAGGTCTGCACCTCGGCGACGACGTCCTTGATCGACTGGGTGATCGCGTCGTGGTCGGCGTCCTCGGGGATCGCGCAGAAGATGGTGTCGCGCATGATCATCGGCGGCTCAGCGGGATTGAGGATGATGATCGCCTTGCCGCGCTGGGCGCCGCCGATCGTCTCCACACCTTTGCTGGTGGTCTTGGTGAACTCGTCGATGTTGGCGCGCGTGCCGGGACCGGCCGAGGCCGACGACACCGAGGCGACGATCTCGGCGTAGGGCACGTCCACCACCCGCGACACCGCGTAGACGATCGGGATCGTGGCCTGCCCGCCGCAGGTGACCATGTTGACGTTGGGGGCGTCGAGATGCGCGCGCAGGTTGGCCGGCGGGATCACGCCCGGGCCGACCGCGGCCGGCGTCAGGTCGATGGCGCGGATGCCTGCGGCCTCGTACTTCGGCGCGGCGTCGCGGTGCACGTAGGCGCTGGTCGCCTCGAACACCAGATCGGGCTTCTCACTTTGCGCCAGAAGCCAGTCCACACCTTCGTGCGAGGTCTCCAGACCCAGCTTGCGGGCCCGCGCCAGACCCTCGCTCTCGGGGTCGATGCCGATCATCCAGCGCGGCTCCAGCCACTCCGAACGCAGCAGCTTGTAGAGCAGGTCGGTGCTGATGTTGCCCGAACCCACAATCGCAACTGAAGCCTTCTGGCCCATTGGTTTGCTCCCTACTATTCGAAACTCAGGCGGACCGAGCCCAGCCCGGCGAAATCGGCCACGTACTCGGCGCCCGGCGTGGCGTCGAAGGCCTTGGTGCACGACCCCGGCAGCACGATGTCGCCGGCCTTGAGGCGGACGCCGAAGCTGTCCACCTTGCGGGCCAGCCAGGCCACCGCGGTGACCGGATTGCCCAGCACGGCGTCGCTGCGACCCTTGGCCACCACCTCGCCGTTGCGGGTGAGCACGGCGTCGATCGCGGTGATATCTATGTCCTTGGGCGACACCCGGTTCTCACCGAGCACCCAGCCCGCCGAGGAGGCGTTGTCGGCGATCGTGTCGCAGAGCTTGATCTTCCAGTCGGTGATGCGGGTGTCGATCAGCTCGATCGCCGGCGCGAACGCCGCCGTCGCGGCCAGCACGTCGTCCTCGGTGCAACCGGCGCCGGGCAGGTCGTCGGCCAGGATGAAGCCGACCTCCACCTCCACCCGGGGATACAGGTAGTTGGCCGACTTGACCGGCTTGTCCTCGAAGACCTGCATCTCGTCGAGCAGATGCCCGTAGTCGGGCTCGTCGACGCCCATCATCTCCTGCATCGCCTTCGACGACAGCCCGACCTTGTGCCCGACGACCTTGGCGCCCGCCTCGATCCGCTTGCGGATGTTGATCAGCTGGATCTCGTAGGCGTCGACGACGTCGATATCGGGGTGGCCGTCGGTCAGCGGCGCGATCGGGACCCGGCTGGCTTCGGCCTGGGCCAGGTCAGCGGCAAGTTTCTCGCGCGTCTCGACGCTCAACATTCCCGGGTTTCTCCCTACTTGTAACCGGGGCGGAACCGGCCCGGTGTCACGAATAGTAGTGCGGTCTGGGTCACGTGGGGCTAAGCGTTCCGCTGACAGGAAAGGCGGGGTCAGTGGCGCTCGGACGGGGCAATTCTATAACGTGTTCTAGTTATGAGGGATGAGGAGTTCGACGTCGTCGTCGTCGGGAGCGGTGCGGCCGGTATGGTCGCCGCTCTTACCGCAGCTCACCAGGGATTATCGACGATCGTCGTCGAAAAGGCGCCGCACTACGGCGGGTCGACGGCCCGCTCCGGGGGCGGCGTGTGGATCCCGAATAACGAAGTGCTCAAGCGAGACGGGGTCAAGGACAACCCGGAGGACGCCCGGCGGTATCTGCACGCCATCGTCGGCGATGTGGTGCCGCCGGAGAAGATCGACACCTATCTCGATCGCGGCCCCGAGATGCTGTCGTTCGTGCTGAAGAACTCGCCGCTGAGGCTGTGCTGGGTGCCCGGCTACTCCGACTACTACCCGGAGACCCCGGGCGGTAAGGCCACCGGCCGCTCGGTGGAGCCCAAGCCGTTCGACGCCAACAAGCTCGGCCCCGACCTGCCGGGACTGGAACCGCCGTACGGCAAGGTCCCGATGAACATGGTCGTCATGCAGCAGGACTACGTCCGGCTCAACCAGCTCAAACGCCATCCGCGCGGTGTGCTGCGCAGCCTCAAGGTGGGCATCCGCGCGACGTGGGGCAAGGTCACCGGCAAGAACCTGGTGGGCATGGGCCGCGCGCTGATCGCCCCGCTGCGCATCGCGCTGCGCGAGGCCGGCGTT
Organism: Mycolicibacterium phlei; assembly: GCF_001583415.1. The sequence goes on along the minus strand of NZ_CP014475.1, from coordinate 561,515 downwards.
CCGGTGCGGCTCAACACCGCGCTGACCGACCTCTACGTCGAGGACGGCGTCGTGCGCGGCATCTATGTGCGTGACACCAACGCACCGGAATCATCTGAGCCACAACTGATCCGGGCCCGCCGCGGCGTGATCCTGGGCTGCGGCGGCTTCGAGCACAACGAGCAGATGCGGTTGAAGTACCAGCGTCAGCCGATCACCACCGAGTGGACCGTGGGTGCGGCGGCCAACACCGGCGACGGCATTCAGGCCGCCGAGAAGCTCGGCGCCAAGCTCGACATCATGGAGGACGCGTGGTGGGGGCCGACGGTGCCGCTGCCGGGCGCCCCGTGGTTCGCGCTGTCGGAGCGCAACTCCCCCGGCTCGATCATCGTCAACATGAACGGCAAGCGGTTCATGAACGAGTCGATGCCGTACGTCGAGGCGTGCCACCACATGTACGGCGGCCAGTACGGCCAGGGCCCCGGACCGGGCGAGAACATCCCGGCCTGGCTGATCTTCGACCAGCAGTACCGCGACCGCTACATCTTCGCCGGACTGCAACCGGGCCAGCGGATTCCGAAGAAGTGGCTGGAGTCCGGGGTGATCGTCAAGGCTGACACCGTCGACGAACTGGCCGAGAAGACCGGGGTTCCCGCCGACGCGCTCAAGGCGACGATCGAGCGGTTCAACGGGTTCGCGCGCACCGGCGTAGACGAGGACTTCCACCGCGGTGAGAGCGCCTACGACCGCTACTACGGCGACCCGACGAACAAGCCGAACCCGAACCTCGGCGAGATCAGCCACCCGCCGTACTACGCGGCCAAGATGGTGCCCGGCGATCTGGGTACTAAGGGCGGCATCGTCACCGACGTGCACGGCCGCGCGCTGCGCGAGGACGGCTCGGTGATCGAGGGGCTCTACGCCGCGGGTAATGTCAGCTCGCCGGTGATGGGGCACACCTATCCCGGCCCGGGCGGCACCATCGGCCCGGCGATGACGTTCGGCTACCTTGCAGCACTACACCTAGCGGGGAAGAACTAGATGCCCATCAATCTCGACGAAGCCATCGGCGCCGAGCTCGATCCGGTCGAATTCTCCTGGACGAGCAGCGATGTCCAGCTCTACCACCTCGCGCTGGGCGCGGGCTCCGATCCACTGGACCCCAAGCAGCTGCGCTACCTTCCCGACGAATCCCCGCAGGTGCTGCCGACGTTCGGCAATGTGGCGGCCACCTTCCACATGACCGAGCCGCCGACGGTGAAGTTCCCGGGGATCGACATCGAGCTGTCGAAGGTGCTGCACGCCAGCGAGGCGGTCAGCGCTCCCGGCCCGATCCCGTCGTCGGGCACGGGCATCGCGGTCACCCGGTTCACCGAGATCTGGGACAAGGGCAAGGCCGCGGTGATCTGGTCGGAGACGACCGTGAAATCGCCTGAGGGCGAACTGCTGTGGACGCAGAAGCGGTCGATCTTCGCCCGCGGCGAGGGCGGGTTCGGCGGCGACCGCGGCCCGTCCACCTCCTCGGAGCCGCCGCAGCGCACCCCGGACGCCGAACTGGAGATCCCGGTCTCCCCGCAGCAGGCGCTGCTCTACCGCATGTGCGGTGACCGCAACCCGCTGCACTCCGATCCCGCGTTCGCCAGCGCGGCCGGGTTCCCGAAGCCGATCCTGCACGGCCTGTGCACCTACGGGATGACCGCGATGGCGCTCGTAAACGAGTTCCTCGACGGTGACACCTCACGGGTCGCCAGCTACGGCGCCCGGTTCTCCGGTGTGGTGTTCCCCGGTGAGACGCTGAAGGTGCGGGTGTGGAAGGAGGGCGACGCGCTGCAGGCGCTCGTCACCGTGCCCAGCCGCGACGACGCGGTGGCGCTGTCCGGCGTGGAGCTTCTGCCCAGGTAGACACACCGACTCTGCAAGAACCGGGCCTGCCCACGACCGGGCGGGCCCGGTTTTTGCCGTCTTTCGGCCGTGTTTCGGCTGGTATTTTTCTGGTGTTGACTATTTCCCGCTGTCTGACCAGTCAGGAGCACCACGTGAAATTCACCAGGATCACCGGTCTGTTCGCTGCGGCCGCAACGGCGGGACTCATCGCGGCCCCCGTCGCCCTCGCCGAGGGCGAGTCCTCCGCCGTGCACAGCGTGACACTCGGAAGCCAGGGAAAGCTGGTTGACGGCAACGTCATTCAGGGGTGGACCATCACCGACCTGAAGCCGAGCAGCGACACCATCCCGTACCCGGTGTACGGCACCCTGTGGGAGGCCACCGCCACCGACGAGGCCATTCAGGGCTCGGTGACGCCGATCATCTCCAACCTCAACGCCCGCGCCGCCGACGGCACCAACTACCGCGTGCTGTTCGGCGCAGCCACCCCGCAGGGCGTGAATCCGGCGACCCTGGCCGAGGGCCAGCAGACCACCGGCAAGATCTACTTCGACGTGACCGGCCCCGATCCGGACCGTGTGGTGTACAACGCCGGCGGGCTGGACCTGCTGGTGTGGACCGAGCCGCCGGCCCCCGCGCCGAGCAGCGCGCCGTCGTACCGCAGCTATCCCGCGCAGACCCCGGCCACCCCGGCACCGACCACGAGCACCGAAAGCACCGAGGCCGCTGAGGGTGCCGAGGCCACCGACGCTGAGGCCACCGAGGCTGAGGGTGCCGAGGCCACCGACGCTGAGGCCACCGACGCTGAAGCCACCGAGGCCACTCCGGCGACCACGAGCACCGAGGCCCCCGAGGGCAGCACCGGCACCCCGATCGAGGAGGGCAGCTCGGGCACGCCGATCGAGGAGGGGACCGCGGCGCCTGCGGGCAGCTCGGGCACCCCGATCCCCGCGGGCGACGAGGTGCCGACCCCGGTGACCTACACGCCGGCTCCCACGCCGTAACCCGTCAGCGCCGAGGCGGCCCGGCCGTCACGAGTGTTTCGACCACCACGCGTAGAGCTGGGGGAAGGTCGGGCCGTCGGCGCCCGACCGCACGGCGCTGACCGTCATCTTGACGTCGTCGGTCCAGGCGATCATCGGATCACCGTCGCGCAGACCGCAGAACAGCTGACCGCTGATCCGGTCCGGGGTGGCGTTGCGCCGCCACGGGCCCGGTGTTCACTGGCCCTGTCGACAGTTGTCGGAGACACTAGCATAATCAGGATGCGCGAGAGACATCCTGATTCACTGTTCACGCTGAACTGAGACGCGGTGAGACCCGGTTCGGGGCTGGTATCGAGTTGGCTCGGGCCTCAACTGCAAATTGGCCGTCTTCCCGAGCGCATTCGCAGAAATGTGTCAAACACAGTCCAAGGTATTCCTCGCCAAGAAGCGTTGCAGCTTAGTTGATTTGGATAATCGGGGCGCCCCTCCGCGCAACCCGAGCCTTGGGTTCAGCACCGTGCCTCGAGCATGACCGAACCTATGGCGGCCTTGAGAAGGCCAACACCACACGACGAAGCCAGCACCACACCCGCGATATCCGGCGGTAAGCGCCGCCCGTCGTTGTCGCGCAGCGGCGCTGCTGAAGATTCGAGCACTTCGAGAGCGATAGGACCAAGACTGCCCTCGGCGCCGACTGTGCCGCTCAGACGATCGGTTCCGGCCCCTTGCCGGTGGCAGCGGCGAAGCGCACCTGCACGTCTTGCCAGTTGACGACGTTCCAGATCGCCTTCACATAGTCGGCCTTGACGTTCTTGTACTGCAGGTAGTACGCATGTTCCCACATGTCGACCAGCAACAGCGGGATGATCCCCAGTGGGACATTTGCTTGCTGGTCGTACAACTGGAAGGTCAGCAGCCGGTCACCGAGGGTGTCGTAGCCCAACACCGCCCAGCCGGACCCCTGCAAACCGTTGGCGGCCGCGGTGAACTGCGCGCGAAAGTTGTCGAACGATCCGAACTGGTCGTCGATCGCAGCCGCGAGATCCCCGGTCGGCTTGTCGCCACCGTGCGGGGACAGGTTCTTCCACCAGATCGTGTGGTTGACGTGCCCGCCGAGGTGGAACGCAAGGTTCTTCTCGTGCAGGAAGATCGCGCCGTGATCGCCGTTGGCGCGCGCTTCTTCAAGCTTGGCGATCGCGTCGTTGACGCCCTTGACGTAGGTGGCGTGGTGCTTGCTGTGGTGAATCTCGTTGATCTGTCCGGAGATATGCGGTTCCAGGGCCGCATAGTCGTAATCGAGCTCGGGCAGGGTGTACTCAGCCATGGGTATCCTCTCGCGCTTGATGGACCTACACTCGGAATACCTGTCCATCTTTACACATATACAGTTGGTGATGTATTTGTGGAAGTACCGCTCGTGCGATGGCGTACGCGGAAAGCCCGCAGTCACACCTACTGGAGTGGTCGATCACCTATGGCCGACGACGAGAAAACCCGTTGGGCGATTGACGTCATGACTGCGTGGCTCGACGACCGCGACGATGACCTGCTGCGCGCCAGGATCGAGAGCTATCTGGGCGAGCCCGAGGGCGCTTCGGCGTTGGCGATCGGGCTTGTCAACCTGTCAGGGCTGCTGTTGATGGGCCTGGAGACGCTGATCGGCAAGGACGGGCAGGAGATCCTCCAGACCATCGCGATGACGGTCTCGCATTCCAGCGCCGCCCCTGAGTGACTTCTCCGCGGGTGGTGGCCTCGGCGTCGTACCGGAGCCACCACCCGCAGGGATCACGCGTCCGCTCGTGCTTCTCTGGCGGCAGCCACCATGTTGCGCAGTGACTCGGTGACCTCGTCGGTCTTGCGAGTTTTCAGTCCGCAATCAGGGTTGACCCAAAGGCGTTCGGCGGGTACAGCTTTCAGTGCCTGCCGCAAGGCGGTCACCATCTCCTCGGTGGTCGGAACGCGCGGGGAGTGGATGTCGTAGACTCCGGGGCCGACGCCGTTGCTGAACCCGGCGGCGTTGAGGTCGTCGAGCACCTCCATGTGCGAGCGGGCGGCCTCGATCGAGGTCACGTCGGCATCGAGATCGGCGATCGCCCCGATCACCTCGCCGAACTCCGAGTAGCACAGGTGAGTGTGAATCTGGGTGATGTCCTCGACCCCCGACGTCGCCAATCGGAACGCCTCGACGGCCCATTTCAGGTACGCCGCTTGGTCTTTCGACCGCAGCGGGAGGAGTTCGCGCAAGGCGGGCTCGTCGACCTGGATGATCACGATGCCCGCGGCCTGCAGATCGACGGTCTCGTCACGGATGGCGAGCGCGACCTGGGCGGCGGTATCGGCCAGCGGCTGGTCGTCGCGGACAAACGACCACGCCAGGATGGTGACCGGTCCGGTGAGCATGCCTTTCATCGGCTTGTCGGTCAGCGACTGGGCATACTGCGCCCAGCTCACCGTCATCGGCTCTGGGCGCGCCACGTCGCCGTACAGAATCGGCGGACGCACGCACCGTGAGCCGTAGGACTGCACCCAGCCGTTCTCGGTCGCGAAGAAACCCGTCAGCTGTTCGGCGAAATACTGCACCATGTCGTTGCGCTCCGGCTCGCCGTGCACGAGCACGTCGAGGCCCAGGTCTTCCTGCAACTTCACCACCCCCGCGATCTCGTGTTTCATCCGCCTCTCGTACTCGGCGGTGTCGATGGTGCCGTTGCGCAGTTCGGCGCGGGCCACGCGGATGGCCGACGTCTGCGGGTACGACCCGATCGTGGTCGTCGGGAGCGGGGGCAGGCCCAGCCGGTCCTGCTGAACCTCCCGCCGGCGTGCGGCCGGGCCGCGCTGGGCGCCCGAGGCAAGGATCGACGAGAGCCGTTCCCGCACGTGATCGTTGTTGAGTCGCGGGTCGGACTTGCGTGCGGCGATCGCGTCGTTGGATGCGGCGATCTCACCGGCGATGGCTTCGCGTCCCTGCGTGAGGCCGCGCGCCAGCGCGACGACCTCGGTGACCTTCTCGAACCCGAAGGCCAGCCAGCTGCGCAGTGCAGGGTCGAGCTCCGACTCGGCGTCGAGGGTGTAGGGCACATGCAGTGTCGAGCACGACGTGGAGACGGCGAGGTTGCCGACGGACCCCAGTAGTGACGCCAATGTCCCCAACGCCGACTGCAGGTCGGTGCGCCAGATGTTGCGGCCGTCCACGACGCCGGCGACCACGGTCTTGGTCGTGAGTTCCGGCACGGCGGCCACCGCAGCGGCGCTCCCGGCCACCAGGTCGACGCCGATCGCCTCGACCGGCGTGCGGGCCAGTGCCGGCAGCGCGTCGGTGAGCTCACCGAAGTAGCTCGCGACGAACAGAGCGGGCCGCTTCGCCAGCCCGCCGAGGATCTTGTAGGTCTGCCCGGCCAGCTCGGCCGCGTTGTCGAGGATGTCGGTGACCAGCACGGGCTCGTCGATCTGCACCCACTGCACGCCCTCGTCGGCGAGCAGCTCCAACAGTTGGCCGTACACGCTCACCAGCTCGCCGAGTCGGGAGATCGGAGCAACGGCCCCGCCGACGGCCTTGCTCAGCGCCAGGAATGTGATGGGTCCGACCACGACCGGGCGTGCTGGAATACCGAGTGCCCGTGCCTCTCTCAGCTCTTCGATGACTTTGGCAGGGTGGAGGGCGAAGCTGGTGTCGGGACCGAGTTCGGGGACGATGTAGTGGTAGTTGGTGTCAAACCACTTGGTCATCTCCAGTGGAGCGATGTCGGTGCCGTCGTAGGTGCCGCCTCGCGCGGCGGCGAAGTAGCGGTCCAGATCGTCGGCTACCCCGGCCACGCGGGGAGGCAAAGCGCCGACCAGAACGGCGGTGTCGAGCACGTGGTCGTAGTAGGAGAAGGTGTTCACCGGAACGGAATCCAGCCCGGCGGCGGTCAGCGATTCCCAGGTGTCGCGGCGGATCTTGGCCGCGACCGACTCCAGTCCGCTGCGGTCAAGGTTTCCGGCCCAGTACTTCTCGACGGCGCGCTTGAGTTCGCGATTCGGGCCGATACGGGGCGATCCGAGGATGGTGGCGGTGAACGGTGTTGCGGTCATGAGGACGTCCTCTTCGGTACGGCGGAAGGCCATCGCCTTGAGACGTCGAACCGAACGCGGCTGACCACGACAGGTCTACCGATTCGGCCAATGCCCATTCCACGAGGCGATGAACCACCGGACGCGGCGCATCCGGTACGGCTGGCAGGTCTTCGGACTCACAGGCGCGTGCGCTGACGCACACCTACTGGCCGTCGCTTCCCAGCCCCTAGGCGGGGCCAGTGCTGATGACGGCGGTCGTTCCTGCATACCGCTGCGGGACAGTCCCGGATTCTCACCGGGTTCCCTCTCGTTCCGCACCTGTGACAGCACACGGAACTCGATGGCCGGTACGGGCGTTCGTCGAGCGCCTGTAGCGGACAAACCAGCTGCGGCTGCAGCGTACCTCTACCGGGCTGTCGGCAGCGACCCTGACCGATGGTCGTTTCGGCGGTCCAGCCAGTCGGCCAGGGATCGGCCGGCTTCCAGGACGTGGTGCTCGGCGATGACCCGCGCGTGGTCGGCGTCACGTTTCTCCAGTGCGTCGAGGAGCTCTTCGTGCTCGGACAGCGAGTGTTTCTCGTGCTCGGGGAACAGGACCAGGAAGTTGGTGGGGACCACGCGTGCCGCCTGCTTGATCGCAGCGAGCAGCCTTGGGGAATGGGCGGCGCGGTGAATGGCTTGGTGGAAACGCCAATTCGCTTCGCCGATGGCGTCGTCGCCGGAGTGTTCGGCGACGCCGGCCGCCAATGCCCGCAGCTGGTCGAGTTCTTCGTCGGTGACGCGTTCGGCGGCCCAGGCCGCCGCCTGTCCGGTGAGGACGCCGAGGATTGTGAAGCTGTCGAGGACGTCGGCCGAGCTGATGCCGATCACCGTGATGCCACTGCGCGGGGCCACGCGAACCAGGCCCTCGAACGACAGCTCGAGCAACGCCTCGCGTACCGGCGTGCGACTGGTGGCGAACTCGGCGGTAATCGCATCCAGGTCGATTCGGGTGCCCGCAGGTAACGCGCCGGTGAGAATGCGGTCGCGGAGCTCACGGGCGGCGCGTTCGCGCACCGTTCCGCCGATGTCCATCCCGACCACCCGATGATCTTAGCAATTTGGACATCTAGCGTTTGAAATTTGATATATCAGATGTTAGATTGCGGTTCATGGGTCAGCGTCGCACCGACAAGATGTCTCTGGTGGCTTTCATGCAGGCGGGAAGCACCTCCGTGTATGCCGGATCGTGGCGGCACCCCGCCACCGAACACGGCTATCTCGACGCGGCGTACTACGCCAAAGTCGGGCGGCAGCTGGAGGAAGGCTGCTTCGATCTGATGTTCTTCGACGACCGACTTGCCATGCCCGGCATCTACGGCGGTTCGGTCGCTGAAGCGGTCCGCTACGGCGCGCGCCCGGTCAAACTCGACCTCAGCGTCATCCTCGGCGTACTCGCTCAAGCGACATCGCACATCGGCCTTGGCGCCACCTATTCGACGACGTACTACCAGCCGTTCCACGTCGCGCGGACGTTCGCCAGCCTGGATCACCTGTCGCGCGGACGCGCCGCATGGAATGTGGTGACCTCCGTCAACGACAGCGAAGCCCAGAATTTCGGCGTCGATGCCCATCTGGACCACGACGAGCGCTATGACCGCGCAGACGAGTTTCTCGACGTGGTTACCGGATTGTGGGACACCTGGGACGACGACGCCATCCGGCACGACCGAGCCGGTGGCATGTACGCCGACCCCGACAAGGTGCACGAACTCCGGCACCAGGGCAAATACTTCTCGGCACGCGGACCGCTGACGGTACCCCGGACCCCGCAGGGCCGGCCGGTCATCCTGCAGGCCGGGTCCTCGGGACGGGGGCGCGACTTCGCCTCCCGCTGGGCGGAATTGATCTTCACCGGCGATCCCGGCCTGGCGATCGCACGAGAGCACTACGCCGACCAAAAGGCTCGCATAGCCGAGGCAGGACGCAACCCGTCGGCCGTGCGCATCTGCCCGATGGCCTATGCCGTGGTCGGCGAGAGCGAGTCGCACGCCAAGGAACGTGAGGCGATGTTCCTCCATGACCTCGTCGACCCGATGGCGTCGCTCACGCTGCTGTCAGAACTGATGAATTACGACTTCGCTGCGCATGGTCTGGATGATCCGGTCACCGACGAGCTGATCGCGTCGGTGTCGGGGATCAGGGGCCTGGTGCAGAACATCCGTAACCACATCGGCGGGGATACGGTGACGGTACGTGACCTCGCCGGGCATCGGGCGACGCTGCTGCAAGGCCCCCGCTTCGTCGGGACCGGCCCCCAGGTGGCCGACCAGATGGCGGAGTGGTTCGAGGCGCAGGCCTGCGACGGGTTCGTCCTGGCCGCCACGCACATGCCCGGAGCATTCGAAGACGTGGTGCGCATGGTGGTGCCGGAGCTGCAGCGGCGCGGGCTGTTCCGCACTGCCTACGAGGCGTCGACCCTGCGCGGGCACCTCGGATTGGAGCGGCCCGCATCGACCCGGTTGAGCGCGTAGATGACACCGAACGCGATGCTTGAGGGAGTCCGAGTCCTGGACTTCGCCACGCTGGCCGCCGCCCCGCTGGCCGCAACGTACCTTGGGGAGTTCGGTGCCGAGGTGATCAAGGTAGAGCAGCCACATCACGGCGACCCGATCCGGACCTGGGGCAGTCAGCGCGACGGGGTCGGCCTGATGTGGAAGTCGGTGTCGCGGAACAAGAAGTCGATCACTCTCGACTTGCGCAGCGCAGAGGGCCAGGCGCTGGCTCACCGACTCGTCGAGCATGCCGACGTGGTCGTCGTCAACACCCGCCCCCAGACACTGGCGCGGTGGAACATGGGCTACGAGACCCTGCGCCGGATCAACGACCAGATCGTCATGCTGCACATCACCGGCTATGGCCTGTCCGGTCCGAAGGCCGAGCGGCCGGGCTTCGGCACCCTCGGTGAGGCGATGAGCGGGTTCGCCCATCTGACCGGTGAGGCGGACGGTCCGCCGACCCTGCCGCCGTTCATGCTGGCCGACGGGGTGGCGTCGCTGAACGCCGCGTATGCCGTGATGATGGCGCTGTATCACCGCGACGTGCACGGTGGCGACGGTCAGCTGATCGACATCAATCTCATCGATCCGCTGGCCCGGCTGCTGGAGCAGACACTCCTGGGCTACGACCAATTGGGGCTGGTGCCTGCGCGGGCCGGAAACCGCTGGGACATCTCGGCGCCGCGCAACACCTACCAGACCGCCGACGGCAAGTGGCTGGCGATGTCGGGAAGCTCACCTGCACTGGCACTTCGGGTGTTCAAAGCCATCGGGCGTGCCGACCTCGTCAGCGACGCCGACTTCTCCGACCCGCAGCGTCGGCTGGCGCGGGCACGAGAAGTCGATGCCGTCGTCGCGGAGTGGGTGGCCACCAAGACCCTCGCCGAGGCGATGGCGGTGTTCGACGACGCGGAGGTGGCCGCGGCCCCCGTCTACGACATCGAGGACCTGGTTGCCGACGAGCAGCTGCGCCACCGCGGCGTATTCGTCGCGGTAGAGGACGGCCAGTTGGGTCGCGTGACGGTGCAGGCACCGGTGCCGCGGTTCTCCGGCGCCGACGGACGCATCGACCACCTCGGCCCGACCCTGGGCGAACACAACGACGAGATCTACGGAAACCTGTTGGGCCTGTTGCCGGCCGAACTCAACGAACTGCGCGCCCGCGGCGTGCTCTGACCGATGGAAGAAGACCTGTGACCAATCTGCTGCGCCGCTCTGAGCTCGCGTTGCCGGCTTGCAACGACCACATGTTCGACAAGGGCGTCACCTGCGGCGCCGATCTGGTGTTCCTGGATCTGGAGGACGCCACACCGATGGGGCTCAAGGTGGAATCGCGTGCCAAGGCCGTTCACGCGCTGACCCAGCTCGATTGGGGCCGCACCACACGCGCGGTCCGGATCAACGGCCTCGACACCGAATGGTGTCATGACGACATCATCGAGATCGTCACGCACGCAGGAGCGCACCTAGACACCATTGTGATCCCGAAGGCCAAGACGGCACGGGATGTGTGGTGGGTCGACGTCCTGCTGACCCAGCTGGAGGCAAAGCTCGGTCTGGACAAGAAGATCCGCCTCGAAGTCCTGATCGAGGAGGTCGAGGGACTGGCCAACGCCGAGGACATCGTGCGGGCCAGTCCCCGATTGGATGCGGTGATCTTCGGCGTCGGGGACTTCTCGCTGTCACAGGGCGCCCGCGTGGACACCAATTTCGATCCGCTCGGCGAGTATCCCGGTGACTTCTGGGTCTATGCACGCAACAAGATCATGGTGGCGGCCCGCATCGCGGGGATCGACGCGATCGACTCACCCTATCCGGACTACCGGAACCTGGAGGGCTACGAGCGGGACGCCCGGCGGTCCTCGTTGATGGGTTACACCGGAAAGTGGGCCATCCATCCCGACCAGGTGCCGATCGCCAACGAGGTCTACGCGCCAACCGCCGACGAAATCGCCCGTGCCGAACGCAATGTCGCCGCGTACCGGGAGGCAGAGGCCAAGGGGCGGGGCGCCGTCGGGGTCGAGGGCGTGCTGGTGGACGCCGCACACGTCAAGATGGCCGAGGAGACTCTGGCCCGGGCGGCGCTGATCAGCGGGGGTCGATGACCGTCGGGTAAGGCAGGTCGCTGCTGGTGTTCGGGTCGACCCTGACCGGACGCCCGATGTAGGGAAACGCGCGCTGGGGGCAAGCGGGACGTTCGCAGACTTTGCATCCGGCGCCGATCGGGACGGCGGCCGCTTCGTCGGCGAGATCGATACCCGCCGAATAGATCAGCCGGTGAGCGTGGGTGAGATCGCAACCGAGACCGATCGCAAAGCTCTTGCTCGGGCCCAGATAACTGCTCTGACTGGGTGCGGTGGTCCTGGCGATCCAGAAGTAGGACCGTCCGTCGGGCATCTGGGCGACCTGGGTGACGAACTGCCCAGGTCGGGCGAATGCCTGGTGCACGACCCACAACGGGCAGTTTCCACCGACACGCGAGAAGTGAAAAGCAGTCGCGGACTGCCGTTTCGAGATGTTTCCGGCGTTGTCGGTGCGCACGAAGATGAACGGAACCCCGCGGGCGTCGGGACGCTGCAGCGTCGACAGGCGATGGCACACGGTCTCGAAGCCGACCTCGAAGCGACGGGCCAGCCGGTCGATGTCATAGCGCAACTCCTCGGCCGCCGCCAGGAACATCCGGTACGGCAGCAGCAGCGCGCCCGCGTAGTAGTTCGCGAGTCCGATGCGCGCCACTTCCCGTGCCTCGGTGCTGAGGTCGTCGGCATCGGCGACCAGCTCGGCGATCAATTCGGCCTGGGTCAGTAGCGCGTACTGAGTGGCAATCTGGAAGGCCCGTTGACCGGGATGTAGCCAGCGGGCGACGTACAGTGTCGCATGGTCAGGTCGGTAGATGCGTTTGCCGTTGGCGCTTAGCACTTGTCCGTCGTCGATGACGACATTGATGCCCAACTCGTCGGACAACAGCTCGGCCAGCTGAGCGTCGAGCCCGCCGATCCGCAGGCCGCGGCGATCGAACACACCCTCCGCCGCCTGGTCGAGTTCAGCGACGTGGTTCTTGCGGTCGTAGAAGAAATCGCGGACCTCCTCGAACGGCATCGGTTGCTGCAACGGCACCGGCGCGTCCGCGCTGGCGCGGGTGTGCATCGCCTCGAGTTCGGTGGTCGCGTCGAACAATCGGCGGTGCAGTGTCACCAACGTCTGCCCGACGGCGGGCATCCGGGCGACGAGTTCCTCGATCTGCGCTTGGGTGGCCGCGCTGTCGACCAGGATGTCGCGAAGGTCGGAGACCAGCCGGGCATCCGAGTCCGGGGTGAAGTAGTGGGTCGGCAGGTCGAAGCGCTCCGACAGCGACAACAGGACCGGCACCGTAACCGGACGCTGGTCGTTCTCCAACTGGTTGATGTAGCTCGTCGACAGCCCGAGGGCACGCGCCAGCGCGACCTGAGTCAGGCCGTGCTCTTCCCGCAACCTGCGTAGGCGAGGGCCTATGAACGTCTTCGCCACACACACAGCCTAACCGCGATTCTTACACAGGATTTGCAAAGGCTGGCCCACCAGGACACAAAACTACGCATATACAGGCTCTTTACGTGCCATTAGGGGCTGCGTAGCGTGCGGATCATGCGTATTCACGACGTCCGCACCCGGCGCAGCGCCGAGGACTTCCCCCGCTCCGAACATCTCGCGTGGAAGATCGCGCAGGTCGCCGCCGACCCGGTCGCGGTCGACGCCGATGTCGAGGAGATGGTGCTCAACCGGATCATCGACAACGCCGCGGTGTCGGCGGCCTCGGTCACCCGTCGGCCCGTGGCGGTGGCCCGGGCGCAGGCGCAGGCACATCGCGCCAACGCAGGCGCGACCGTCTTCGGCATCGACGGTGGATACTCCCCGGAGTGGGCCGCCTGGGCCAATGGTGTCGCCGTCCGCGAACTCGACTTCCACGACACGTTCCTGGCCGCGGACTACTCGCACCCGGGCGACAACATCCCCCCGCTGGTCGCCGTCGCCCAGCATCTCGGCGTGCGTGGCGCCGACCTGATCCGCGGCCTGGCTACGGCGTACGAGATCCAGATCGACCTGGTCAAGGGCATCTGCCTGCACCAGCACAAAATCGACCATGTCGCCCACCTGGGCCCGTCGGTCGCCGCTGGACTCGGCACCATGCTGCGGCTGGACCCCGAAACGATCTATGCCGCGATCGGGCAGGCTCTGCACCTGACGACGGCCACCCGGCAGTCCCGCAAGGGCCTGATCTCGAGCTGGAAGGCCTACGCGCCCGCCCACGCGGGCAAGGTCGCCATCGAGGCCGTCGACCGCGCGATGCGCGGCGAGGGATCGCCGGCACCGATCTGGGAGGGCGAGGACGGAGTCATCGCCTGGATGCTCGCCGGCCCCGAGCACACCTACCAGGTTCCGCTGCCCGAGCCGGGTGAATCCAAGCGCGCGATCCTGGACAGCTACACCAAGGAGCATTCCGCGGAGTACCAGAGTCAGGCCCCGATCGACCTGGCTCGCAGAATGCGCGAACGGATCGGTGATCTCGACCAGATCGCCTCGATTGTGCTGCACACCAGCCACCACACCCACGTGGTGATCGGAACAGGCAGCAACGACCCGCAGAAGTTCGATCCCGACGCGTCCCGCGAGACCCTGGACCACTCGGTGATGTACATCTTTGCCGTCGCGCTGCAGGACGGCGTCTGGCACCACGAAACGTCGTATTCGCCGGAGCGGGCGCACCGACCGGACACCATCGAACTGTGGCGCAAGATCTCCACTGTCGAGGATCCGGAGTGGACGCGCCGCTATCACGCCACCGACCCGGCCGAGAAGGCGTTCGGCGCGCGTGTCGAGATCACGCTCAAGAGTGGTGAGGTCATCACCGACGAGCTCGCGGTCGCCGACGCCCACCCGCTCGGGGCGCGCCCATTCGCGCGTGAGCAGTACCGCAACAAGTTCGTCACCCTGGCCGACGGCGTCGTCGATCCCGCGGAACAGCAGCGCTTCCTGGCCGCCGTCGACGAACTCGCCTCGCTGAAGCCGGGGGGCCTGGGCGTGCTCAACGTCCGGGTCGACAAGACGGTGTTGGACAAGTCGCCGACGATCCCCTCGGGGATTTTCCAATGAGCGGGCTGATGGGTTCCACCGTTTCGGCGGCCCAGAAGCGCAAGGCATTCCGGGACGCCCTGGACTCCGGCCGGCTGCAGCGGATGCCGGGAGCGTTCTCGCCGCTGGTGGCCAAGAGCCTTACCGACATCGGGTTCGACGGAATCTACGTCTCGGGTGCGGTGCTGTCGGCCGACCTCGGATTGCCCGACATCGGGTTGACGACCCTGACCGAGGTGGTCACCCGAAGCGCTCAGATCGCCTCGGCCACCGACCTGTTTACCCTCGTCGACGCCGACACCGGCTTCGGCGAGCCGATGAGCGCTGCCCGGACCGTCACCCTACTCGAAGACGCGGGCTTGGCCGGCTGCCACCTCGAGGACCAGGTCAACCCCAAACGGTGCGGACATCTCGACGGCAAAGCCGTGGTACCGGCCGAGGACATGGTCAAGCGGCTGCGTGCCGCGGTGGCTGCTCGCCGGGATCCGAACTTCATCATCTGTGCGCGCACCGACGCCGCCGGCATCGAGGGCATCGACGCAGCGATCGAAAGGGCCAAGACATATGCCGACGCCGGCGCGGACCTGATCTTCACCGAGGCGCTGTCCACCCCGGAGGAATTCGCCGCCTTCCGCGCCGCGGTCGACACCCCGCTGCTGGCCAATATGACCGAGTTCGGCAAGTCCGAGCTGGTCAATGCCCGCGAGCTGGCCGACATCGGCTACAACGTCGTCATCTATCCCGTCACCACGCTGCGGCTGGCCATGCACGCCGTAGAGATCGGTATGCGCGAAGTCTTCGACGCTGGAACGCAATCCGGCCTACTGGGCAGCATGCAGCACCGCAGCAGGCTCTACGAACTGCTGCGCTACGCCGACTACAACCAGTTCGACTCCGACATCTACAACTTCGCCGTGCAGGAGGTGAGAGCATGACCACAGCAACAGAATCCGAAGCTCCGCGCATTCACAAGGGACTTGCCGGTGTCGTCGTCGACACCACCGCCATCTCGAAGGTCGTGCCCGAGACCAACAGCCTGACCTACCGGGGCTACCCGGTGCAGGACCTGGCCGCCCAGTGCAGCTTTGAACAGGTCGCGTATCTGTTGTGGCACGGCGAACTGCCGACCGATCAGCAGCTGGCTTTGTTCAGCCAGCGTGAGCGGGCGTCGCGGCGGATCGACCGGTCGATGCAGGCGCTGCTGGCGAAGTTGCCCGACAACTGTCATCCCATGGACGTGGTGCGTACGGCGATCAGCTATCTGGGAGCCGAGGATCCAGAAGAGGACGTCGACACGGCGGAGGCCAACTACGCCAAGTCGCTGCGGATGTTCGCCGTGCTGCCGACGATCGTCGCCACCGACATCCGGCGTCGTCAGGGATTGACCCCGATCCCTCCGCACAGCCAGCTCGGTTATGCGCAGAACTTCTTGAACATGTGCTTCGGTGAGGTGCCGGAGCCCGTCGTGGTGCGCGCGTTCGAACAGTCGATGGTGCTCTACGCTGAGCACAGCTTCAACGCCTCCACCTTCGCCGCCCGCGTCGTCACCTCGACCCAGTCAGACATCTACAGCGCGGTGACCGCGGCGATCGGCGCTCTCAAGGGTTCGCTGCACGGCGGCGCCAACGAAGCGGTCATGCACGACATGCTCGAAATCGGTTCGGCCGAAAAGGCTCCGGAGTGGTTGCACGGCAAACTATCCCGCAAGGAGAAGGTCATGGGATTTGGCCACCGGGTCTACAAGAACGGTGATTCCCGGGTGCCGACCATGAAGGTTGCTTTGGAGCAGGTTGCCCAGGTGCGTGACGGACAGCGTTGGCTCGACATCTACAACACGCTGGAGAGCGCGATGTTCGCAGCGACGAGGATCAAGCCGAACCTCGACTTTCCCACCGGCCCTGCCTATTACCTGATGGACTTCCCGATCGAGAGTTTCACCCCGCTGTTCGTGATGAGCCGGATCACCGGTTGGACCGCCCACATCATGGAACAGGCTGCCTCCAATGCTCTGATCCGTCCCCTGAGTGAGTACTCGGGCCAGCCGCAGCGGTCCCTTGTCTGAGCGCGCGATCACCAAACTGCTTGTCGCCAATCGCGGCGAGATCGCCATCCGCGCGTTTCGGGCCGCCTACGAGCTCGGAATCTCGACGGTCGCGGTGTTTGCCTACGAGGACCGCAATTCGCCGCACCGTCTCAAAGCGGACGAGGCATACCAGATCGGCGAAACAGGTCATCCGGTCCGCGCATACCTGTCTGTCGATGAGATAATCCGGGTAGCAAAGCATTCCGGTGCTGACGCAATCTATCCGGGGTACGGATTCCTCTCGGAGAATCCTGAACTGGCTGCGGCGTGTCACCAGGCCGGCATCGTGTTCGTCGGGCCGCGTGCACACGTTCTCGAGCTGACGGGAAACAAGTTCAAGGCGATCACCGCGGCGCGGGAGGCCGGCTTGCCGGTACTGGCGTCATCGGCGCCGTCGGCGAACGTCGCCGAACTGGTTTCTGCCGCCGAGGCGATGGACTTCCCGCTCTTCGTCAAGGCAGTCTCCGGCGGCGGCGGTAGGGGAATGCGGCGCGTGACCGAGCCGGCCGCGCTGGCCGAGTCGATCGAGGCGGCCAGCCGCGAAGCGGAGTCGGCATTCGGTGATCCGATGGTCTATCTCGAGCAGGCCGTCCTCAACCCACGCCACATCGAGGTGCAGGTCCTGGCCGACCGCACCGGCGAGATCATCCACCTCTTCGAACGTGACTGCAGCATGCAACGCCGGCATCAAAAGGTCATCGAGCTCGCGCCGGCGCCGAACCTGAGCGACACACAGCGCCAACGGATCTGTGCCGATGCCGTCGCCTTCGCCCGGCAGATCGACTACTTCTGCGCCGGCACCGTGGAGTTCCTTCTCGACGAGCGCGGTCATCATGTGTTCATCGAGTGCAATCCGCGTATCCAGGTCGAGCACACCGTCACCGAGGAGATCACCGACGTCGACCTGGTGGCGAGTCAGCTGCGGCTGGCGTCCGGAGAAACGCTCGGCGATCTCGGTCTGAGCCAGGACGCCGTCCGTATCCGCGGCACGGCGATGCAGTGCCGCATCACGACCGAGGACCCTGCCAACGGCTTCCGTCCGGACACCGGCAGGATCACCGCCTACCGGTCGCCAGGCGGCGCCGGTGTCCGACTCGACGGCGGCACCCACACCGGCGCCGAGATCAGCGCACACTTCGACTCCATGCTGGTGAAACTAACCTGCCGCGGACAGGATTTCGACGGCGCGGCAGCGCGGGCGCGACGCGCGCTGGCCGAGTTCCGGATCCGCGGAGTCGCGACCAACATCGGCTTCCTGCTCGCGGTCCTCGATGACCCCGACTTCCGGGCCGGCCGAATCACCACGTCATTCATCGACGAGCGCCCGCGTCTGCTGACCGCACACACCCCCGCGGACCGAGGCACTCGCATCCTCAACTACCTGGCCGACGTCACGGTCAACAAGCCGCACGGCGAGCGCCCGTCAGCGGTGTACCCGCATGACAAGTTACCCGATGTCGACCTGTCGGTACCGCCACCGCCGGGCACCCGCCAGCTCCTCGAACAGCTGGGACCACAGGGCTTTTCGGAGTGGTTGAGGGACAGCCCCGCACTCGGCGTCACCGACACGACGTTCCGCGACGCCCACCAGTCGCTGCTGGCCACCCGGGTGCGTACATCGGGCCTGCTGATGGTTGCGCCCTACGTGGCGCGCACGACGCCGCAGCTGCTGTCGGTCGAATGCTGGGGCGGCGCGACATACGACGTGGCGCTGCGCTTCCTGAAGGAGGACCCGTGGGAGCGGTTGGCGGTGCTGCGTGAGGCGATGCCCAACATCTGCCTGCAGATGCTGCTGCGCGGGCGCAACACCGTCGGTTACACGCCCTATCCGACGAGTGTCACCGACGCATTCGTCGACGAGGCCTCCCGCACCGGGATCGACATCTTCCGGATCTTCGACGCATTGAACAACGTGAACTCGATGCGTCCAGCGATCGACGCCGTGCGCGAAACCGGCACGGCCGTCGCCGAGGTCGCGATGAGCTACACCGGCGACTTGTCCGACCCCGCCGAGGACCTCTACACCCTGGACTACTACCTGAAGCTGGCCGAGCAGATCGTCGAGGCCGGTGCGCACGTGCTGGCGATCAAGGACATGGCCGGGCTGCTGCGTCCCCACGCGGCCGCCACGCTGGTATCCGCGCTGCGCAGTCGATTCGACCTTCCGGTGCATGTCCATACGCACGACACCCCGGGAGGCCAGCTGGCCACCTATCTGGCCGCGTGGCAGGCCGGGGCCAGTGCGGTCGACGGTGCCTCGGCGCCGCTGGCGGGCACCACCAGCCAGCCCGCGCTGAGCTCGATCGTCGCGGCCACCGCGCACACCGAGTTCGACACCGGTCTGTCGCTGCAGGCGGTGTGCGATCTGGAGCCGTACTGGGAGGCGCTGCGAAAGGTGTACGCGCCCTTCGAGAGTGGGCTGCCCGCGCCGACGGGTCGGGTGTACCGTCACGAGATCCCGGGCGGCCAGCTGTCGAACCTGCGCCAGCAGGCGATCGCGCTCGGACTGGGCGACCGCTTCGAGGAGATCGAGGCCAGCTACGCCGCCGCGGACCGGGTGCTGGGCAGACTGGTGAAGGTGACCCCGTCGAGCAAGGTCGTCGGCGACCTGGCGCTGGCCCTCGTCGGCGCCGGCGTGAGCGCCGAGGAGTTCGCCTCGGACCCGGCGCGTTTCGACATTCCCGAATCGGTGATCGGGTTCCTGCGCGGTGAACTCGGCGACCCGCCGGGCGGCTGGCCGGAACCGCTGCGCAGCAAGGCGCTGGCAGGTAGGCCGCCCGCCAAACCGCAGGTGGAACTCGGCGCCGAGGACGAGGCGGTGCTGGCGCAGGCCGGGCCAAAACGTCAGGCCGCGCTGAACCGGTTGCTGTTCCCCAGTCCGACAAAGGAATTCGAACAGCACCGCGAGGCCTACGGTGACACCAGCCAGCTCAGTGCCAACCAGTTCTTCTACGGGCTGCGGTCCGGCGAGGAACACCGCGTCCAGCTGGAGCGCGGTGTCGAGCTGCTGATCGGGCTGGAGGCGATCTCCGAACCCGACGAACGCGGTATGCGAACGGTGATGTGCATCCTCAACGGCCAGCTGCGCCCGGTGCTGGTGCGCGACCGCAGTATCGCCAGCGACATCCCGGCCGCCGAGAAGGCCGACCGGTCCAACCCCGACCACATCGCCGCACCGTTCGCCGGCGTGGTCACGGTCAACGTCGAGCCCGGCGACGACGTCACCGCCGGCCAGACCGTCGCGACCATCGAGGCGATGAAAATGGAGGCAGCCATCACCGCACCCAAGCGCGGGGTCGTCGACCGGCTGGCCGTGTCGGGAACCACCCAGGTGGAAAGCGGGGACCTGTTGTTGGTCATCCGCTGAGGTTCAGCGGTCCGGTGCCCAGTAGTCGAGCATCGCGGCTAAGGTCTCGAACGCCGGAGCGGAGACCCCGTAGGGGGCCTCGAAATGCAGGCTGACTGGAAAACCGAGATCGACTACGCCGTCGATCACGCGCTTGTACAGGTCCAGCATCTGGGCGCGCTTCTGCGCGGGCTCGCTCGCAGCCAACCGCCGCACGAACTGTTGTTCAGTCGCGACAGCCCCGTTGTCGGGGTCCTGGATGAGCCAGTCGATCAGGCCGACTTCGGATTCCATCTTCGGGACGAAACCGAACGACAAAAGGATCTCCGGGCGGTGGTCGGTGTTGCGCGAGAACTCGGTGAGGAAGTTGACGATCGCGTCGGAGTACAGCAGCTGGGTCATCCCGTAGGTGGCGCCCTCTTTGCACTTGAACCCGAATCGGCTCAGTTCGTCGTCCCTGGTCGGGATCAGGATCACGCCGCGGTGTTTCACCAGATGGGAAAAGGTCGACAGCGCGTCGGTCGGTGCGACTCCTGCGCCCTCACCGTCGGTCATGGTGCGCGGAACCCCGACAAACGCGATCCCCTCGAACCCGTGCCGAATCAACGCGGTCAACCGCCGACGCAGCGAGCGCTCACCGAGAAACGACGTGACCTGGGTGCACAGCCCACGCACGTCGGGAAGTTCGCGCTGGACCAACTCCCAGTAGTCGAGAACGTCGAGCTTTGGTTTCATCTCGACGGGACGGCCGTCATCCTCCTCGATCATCCCGGGGATCATGATGTGGCGGATGCGTCCATCGAGACCGGCATCAACTGCCAACTTGCGCACCTTCTGCAACTCGGCGAGCGCATGTGCCGTGCCGAGGTCCAGATTCGATGGGACAAGTTCCAGGGCAACAGTATTGAGAGTCATCAGGCACCCCTGGACTCAGCGGGCGGCATAGCGGATCCCTGTTCCGCGGTGTCGGCCGCATCAGGGCTATCGGGTGGCACGCTCAAGGTGCCGCGTCGCCAGACGCACAGGCACATCACTGCATCGACTCCATCCGGGATGTCCACGTCCCAGCAAGAGGGCCAATGAGAGCAGTATCCTGACTTCTGGATCAGTGCTCACCCCGACCTTCCAGCCGTCAAGCCGTGGTCGATGTGGGGTTCGCTCCCCAGTCACAGTGGCGGGACCATGCCGGATTCGCACCGGCTTCCTACCTACTCATCGGGCCGGTCGGGCCGACCAGCCCCACAACAATAGCCGACCGATGCGCCCTACTGCTGACCAGACCGTGCGGGAGGCCCACAACCGAAGCTGCTATGCCCTACATCGCGAGAAGATCACCGCTGCCGCGATTCGCCGGACCTTGCATTTGACGGTGTTTCCTGGACTGACACGCCGAGCGATGCTCGGCGGTAAAGGGGCCGTGATGACGACACTGGAAGATGTGACCAAGAAGAAGGCCGAGTAGTCCGCCAAGCAGCAGGCTGCGTCGAGCGGGTCCGACTGGCACAACAACAGGGCCTGTCGCTGACCGGACCCGACGGGCTGCAAGCAGTTAACCAAGACAGTCCCTGAGACCGCGCTCAATGAGGAGATGACCGAGCACCTCGGTTATGAGAAGCCGACCCGCCCACGGCGGGGTCGGGCAACGTTCGCGACGGCACCCTGATCCGCCCCGGCATGTCGGGAGGTTCTCTTATCTGAGTGCCTCCTCGGCATGAGGGTGCCGTTGGCGATGGTAGTAGAGCGCTTCGGCCCGATCGGGGGTCAGGTCCTGGCAGTAGCCGTTGGGTCGCTGACGGTTGTAGAAGGCCACCCATTCGGCGGTCCCCAGCGCCAGTTCGGTGGCACCGGGATAGAGCGGCTGGCGGTCGATGAGTTCGGTCTTGTAGCTGCTGTTCACCGATTCGGCCAGAGCATTATCGAAACTATCCCCGACGGATCCGACTGAAGGCAGGATCCCCTCAGCGGCCAGACGTTCGGTGAACGCGACCGCGGTGTATTGGGCGGATTCAACTGATCGTCGCAACACCTCGATTATGGAGGTGTGGAATGGGTGTGTTGGATCGGCAGCGGGCGGTTCGGTTGTATCGGGGACAGATTCCGTCTCCGGGTCGGCCGTCGGTGGCGTGGCGTCAGGATCGGGTGAGGTTCTGGGCGGCGATCGCTGCGGGGGCTATGACTGAGGACGCCGCTGCCGAAGCGGGCGTGTCGTCGCCGGTTGGGTTCCGCTGGTTCCGTCACGCTGGTGGAGTGAATCCATGCTTGCCAGAAACAGTTTCGGGACGTTACCTGTCCTCGGATGAACGTGAGAACATCGCGTTATGGCGCGCCCAGGGCGCCGGGGTGCGTGAGATCGCCCGGCGGCTCAAGCGTGCACCGTCGACCATCTCACGGGAGTTGCGCCGCAATGCCTCGACCCGCACCTATCGACTCGACTATAAGGCCTCCACTGCGCAGTGGCACGCCGAGCGGCGCGCCCGCCGCCCCAAGACCGCCAAGCTCGTTAGCAACGACCGGCTGCGTCAGTACGTCCAGGACAAACTGTCCGGCGTCGTTCGCGGCGCTGATGGCCAGGTCATCGTCGGTCCCGCCGCCGCCCCGTGGAAGGGACGCAACAAGCCGCACCGGGGTGATCGGGCCTGGGTGCAGGCATGGAGTCCAGAACAGATCGCTCGACGGCTCCCGCTGGACTTCCCCGATGATGTGACTATGCGGATCAGCCACGAGGCCATCTATCAAGCGCTGTACGTCGAATCTCGCGGTGCGCTGAAGCGGGATCTGGTCAGCTGCCTGCGCCGAGGCCGGGCACTGCGGGTACCGCGGGCACGAACGCGGTCCAAGGCGTGGGCCCATGTCACCCCTGAGACGTTGATCAGCCAACGCCCACCCGAGGTCGATGATCGCGCTGTTCCCGGACATTGGGAGGGTGATCTCCTGATTGGCTTGCAGCGCAGTGCAATCGGCACGCTGGTCGAGCGCAGCAGCCGGTTCACCATGCTGGTCCATCTGCCACGTGAAGTTGGTTACGGGATAATTCCGCGGACCAAGAACGGGCCGGCGTTGGCCGGCTATGGCGCCATCACGATGGCCAACGCTCTGGAACAGACGATCACCACGTTGCCCGCGCAACTGCGTCGGTCGTTGACCTGGGACCGGGGCAAGGAACTGTCGGCGCACGCCCAGTTCTCGGTCGCCTCCGGAGTCAAGGTGTTCTTCGCTGATCCGAAGAGTCCGTGGCAGCGCGGTACCAATGAGAACACCAATGGCCTGTTACGCCAATACTTTCCAAAAGGGACCGACCTCTCAAGATGGTCGGCCGAGGACGTGGCAGCGATCGCCCATACCCTCAACACCAGGCCGCGGAAAACCCTCGGCTGGCGCACTCCCGCGGAAGCCTTCGCCGAACACCTACACTCACTTCATCAAGCCGGTGTTGCGACCACCGATTGAATCCGCCTTGCGAGCCCGCGTCGCTGTGGTGGATAAGTGAATCCAAAGATGCTGCACCCGAACGCTTTCTGGTGTCGATAGCGTGGTCGATCGCATCGGTCACCAGCTTCTGGGTCATCTCGGTAGCCACCTTCCAACCCACGATCTTGCGGGCATAGACATCGGTGACGAACGCCGTGTAGGCCCAGCCGGCACGAGTCCGGCAGTAGGTGAAATCGGCCACCCACAATCGGTCAGGCGCACCGGCGACGAAATTACGCCGGACCCGATCCGGGGCTCGCGTCGCTGCCGGATCGGCGACGGTGGTGCGCACCCGCCGGCGCTTGCACGCACCCCGCCAACCCATCTCCCGCATGACCCGTTCCACGACACAGCGCGATACGTCGATACCGTTGGTGCGCAATACAATCCATGTCTTACGAGCGCCCAGGACTCGGTACAGACTCTGCGATTGGCGAAGCTGCCAGATCGCATCGATCACCTGCGCATCGGCCCAGTCGGCTTTCGAGGGGCCCTGACGGGCGCGGTGGGCGTAATACGTCGACGGGGCGATCGTGACGCCGTACTCGGAAAGCACAGCGCACATCGACTCGACACCCCACTTGAGACCATCAACGCCCACCCGCATGTGCTGGTGGGCGCTGATGAACTCCACGACTACTGAGAGGGCCGGTCGAGCTCGGCGGCGAAGAAAACCGAGGCCGCCTTCAAGATCGCGTTGGCCCGCTTGAGTTCGGCATTCTCCCGGCGCAGCTTGCGCAGGACCTCGGATTCCTCGCTGGTCCGCCCCGCCCGAGAGCCGGCGTCGATCTCAGCCTGGCGGACCCATTTGCGCACCGTTTCGGCAGTACCGACGCCCAGCAGGTCAGCAACCCGGCCCATCGCCTCCCACTCCGAAACTGTCTCGCTGCGCAGATCGGCCACCATCTGCACCGCCCGCACCTTCAGCTCGTCTGGATACCGCCTCGATGACTTCGATCCCACGTGCCCATCCTTCCCAACGGAAGAACTCTCCAGACACGCCGGGGCGGATCACCCGCACCACGCCGTACTTACCGTCACCACCGGCTCGGTCGAACTCGGCGTGTCAGACCAAGATCAGATCCACCGTTGTTCAGACACTCCCAGGGGCATCCACGTTCGAGCCCCAGATCGTCAAGAAACGCCAGCACCGGGACTATCGCGCTAACGCGATAGTCCCGGGTGGCGTCGCGGCATCGGGACAATGACATGCGTGGCTTCGGCTCCTTGGTGAGTGAGTTCTGCGATCGCTGCCGACAGTGTCCGGATCTTGGCACGTAGTTCTGTGTTTTCGGCGGCGAGTTGGTGATTGTGCTCGCGTGCGTGGGCGAGTTGACGTTGCAGGGCACGGGCATTCGTGGCAACGGGTCCGGTTGCGGCGGCGGCTTTGAACTCGTTGAGCAGGTCGGCGTGGTGTTCGTAGAGTCGTTGTCGGGGTATCCCTGATTCGCTGGCCAACGCGACAACGGTGTGGGCGCCGTTGCCGTGTTGGGCGGTGTTGTCCCGGATTCGGCTCATCGCGGCCAGTACGAGCTGGCGCTCGTCATCGGTTCTGGTGGTGCGCGGCGGCGGCACGGTCATCGTTGCTGGTGTCCTGTCCGGGTGGGTGTTGCTGGTCGGCTGGATTCGTGTGCGTCGAGTGCCTTTTCGTGCTCGGTGAGCCGTGCATGGATGCGTTGTCGTAGCGGTTCGGGCAGGGTCAGGCTGTTGAGGTCGTGTGTGAGCGTGTCGGCATGGGCGCGCAGGTTCGCGACGTCGCGATCGGTGCGGGCGGCGTTGGTGCAGTCGAGACGGCAGCGGCTCCAGACGGGTCCGGTCACGTCGTCGGTGTGTGGCAGGCACGCTGCAGTGGCGGGGCGGAATACACAGGTGACCAGCGCGCCGTGGTGGATCTGCAGATCCGGGTTGGCCATCGCGGTGTTGACCTGGCTGGTGGTGGTGACAGTTAGGCCGGCGAAAGTGTTCGCGCGGCCGACGCGGGCCTTGTATTCGTCGGCTGCGGGGCCGGAGACGTGTTCGCCGCGCTTGAGTCGGTGGGCGTCATCGTGGAGGGTTTCGGCGCGGTGCAGGAACTGTTCGAAGGTGATCTCGTCGAGGAATCCTGCGTCTGCTCCGCCGGCGTAACCTTGGATGATCTGTGTGCAGGTGACCGTATTGCGTTGCGCCGGCGATGGTTCCGCCGGGTCGGCGGACGATGTGCCAGGCCAGTGTGCGCCGCAGGCGCGGCACCTGAATGGCGCCCTGCGGGTCGTCGGGAATCAGCGGGTGATCGACGGCGGGGGCGACGGCGCGGTTGAACCAATCGATGAAACGGGTGATGTCGGTGTTGATCGACCCGGGTGTCCTCGTCCGGTGGGATCCGTAGAGGAACTGTTCCTGAGAGCACCACTGGAATCCGGGGAAGAGCAGATCGCCGGCGGTGATCTGTTCGAGAACACTGACCGCGTGGGCGGTTTCCTCGGTTACCACCCACGGGATCGTGGCCGGTGATCGGTCCCCACGCCGCTCACCTGTCTTGAGCTGGTGGCCGGACATGAACGTCAAACCCAGCTGCGGGTCTCGGGTGATGCATCCGCGACGCAGGTTGAGGGCTTCCCCGGTCCGGACACCGGACAGGTAGGCGATCACCAGAAAGCAAGCGGTGGTGATGTAGCGAAGGTGTTCGACGATTTCTGGGGCCTCGATAGGGCTGTGCCGCCATCGGTGCGTGCCGATCGTGCTGAACGTGGTCGTGCGGACCATGTCTGCCTCGATAGGCAGTGCGTGGGCGGCCAGCATGCTCGCCGTGTCGTTCATGCGTGTGAGTTCGGTGTGGTTGAGCCATCCCGCCACCGCCAGGCCCGTGAGATCGACCGAGGTGCTCTCGCCGGTGCTGACACCCGGAAGCGGGTCGCCGTGGTGGGCCAGGGCGGTCAGCAGACTGTCGAGCTGTGCGGTGGTGGTGTCGTGCAGCGACACCGTGCTGGTGCGAGCGCGGCGGATGTCCGGTGCGATGCGATGCGCCAACGCGCGCATCGCGAGGAGGTTGCGTGCGGCAGGAAGCAGATCGGCGGCGACAGTGGTGCTAACGGCCAGGGCCGCCGAGAGCAGTGGCTCCATGACATCGGGATCAATGCGAGCCGTGGTGTTCGGCTTACCCCAGGAGGACTCGTACTGGGCGAGTCCTCGCGCGCTGGCCCTGCCCCACAGTGTGGCGGCCGGAAGCCGACATTGCGTTGGAAGGACGTCCCGGTACAGGTGGAGCCGCTTGACTGCCTGCAGCGATCGGCGTTGAGTGCCGGCGCTGACCCCGGGTGCGTCGGTGACGTGGAGCAGATAGCTGTCGAGGTGGTCGATGCTGACGTGACTGAAGGAAAGTACCTCCCGCTCTACGAGCCACCTGGTGAACCGACGCAGCGGCACCAACTCACCCAGAATCGTCTTGACATGGGGGTACGGCGAACGCGACGCATCCAGACGGGGCGCGTTGTCAACGATGTTGAGCAAAGCGAACAGGTAGAGCTTGCAGGCCTGGCGAAACGGCTCCGGAAATCGATCCCAATGCACAGCTTGTCCGGCGCTGTGGCGGTCCTGGATGGCCGCGGACAGATCCCATACCGGGTCGCCGAATCGGCACCTGGTTGCAGGGATGAACAGCGGGCGGTTGAGTAGCACCTCGGTGTCCGGGGTGAGGTGGACACCGGCCACCGTGTCGGGAATTCTGGCCGCTCGCGTCACGGTGCTTCCAAGTTTCCCGACAGCAACAGCGTTGCGGTGCGGTGATCGCGCTGAGCGATCTGGCCGCGCGCCGCATCCAGCTGGGCCGGTTCGTACTCGGCGAAGATGTCCTCCAGCTGCGCCAGTGGACCGGCATGCTCGGTGATCCACTGCGCGATCGGCATCTCGGTGCGCAGGTCACGAAGCCGGTCGGCGACTACCAGCTGAATGGGCAGGTGCCGCGGAAACGCGCGGGCGTTGCTGCAGTCCAGGCATGCCAGAAACGACGCGCGGCAGCGTCTTCCGTCGACCGGGGAATGCTCGAAATCAGCACAGCTCCCCAGAACGGCATCCTGGCCAGAACCGTTGTCCTCGATGCTGGAATGTACGGTCATCGAGCGGCGGTACAATGCTTGGGCGACCTGGGCATTGAGCGCCTCGGTCACGATCTGAAACCCCTCGGTGCGCACCGAATCCATCCGGCCCAGATAGCCCGCTAACGTCGCTGGCGTGTGCGCTGTCGGCATACGGACCCGTTCCAGATACGTTTTACGTAACCGGTCCATGCTGATCCCCATCAGCAGCTGATCACCTTCGGTATCCCCGGTCAGCCACGGCGCCATCCACCGTCGCCGCGCGTCGACACCACTGGCGGTGCTGCTGATGCCGTAGCCGAAGCGTTTGCCTTCCACCGCGTCGGGCTGGGCGCTGTAATAGACAAAAGCCTGCCGGCTACCGGTCAGCGCGCGAGCCGGCTCGGTCAGCTCCAGCAACAACATGAACACCCCGTACGCCGTCGTGAGCGACGTATTGAGCACCGCGGCGCGCTGATGGTCGCCCCCGAGTGGCCGAAGCTCTGGGCGCAGCGCTGTCACCGGCACCGTCATCACCGATCGCCGGCCGCGGCGGGCTTTGTCAGCGTGGACGAAGACGAT
The DNA here is from genome assembly GCF_001583415.1 of Mycolicibacterium phlei. Next base: position 533,442 of record NZ_CP014475.1, on the reverse strand, counting down.
GCCGGGTTCGTCCGGGCTGCTCGCGGATCGGTGTGGGGCCGGCAGTGCGTCCAGCGTCGAGAGGTTTAGGCCGGTCAGCCCGGCCAGCAGCACACCGAACGCCCACGCCTCACCCGGTGTCACATGCAGCAACGGCAACAACCGACACCCACCGGCAGCACTGACCGCCCGGCGTGTCACGTACGCCCTGGCACCCGACGCGGTGCGCGGAAAGTCACCTTCCCGGGCGCAGTGATCGAGCACTTCGGCCAGACTGCGACGCGGATCGGCTGTGGGGAGATGATCGAACCGACCGCCACGAAAATCGGCAACCATCTCCCAATGCATCCGCAGCCGACTTCGCGCCCGCCGAACGATTGCCCGCGCCACCACATTGATCCGGCGAAACTCGTCAGCCGAATATGGTTGTCGCGCTGAAAGATTCCTTTGATGACGCACCCGCGCGAACCCATGACAGACCTGCTCGGAGACGACAGGACTGCACCGCAGCAACGTCTTGAGCGCCGGCGCGGGACCCGGCCCACTGGGCACCCGACAGGACATGGCCAGCAACCCGGCATCAGCGACAGACAGCGCGGCCAGTCCCTCGATCCCCGGGCGGTTCTCGTCCAGCCAACAGCACGCGTGCCGGGCGGCCTGCCACAACGCACCAGCGCCCCGCACCCGCTTGGACACTCCCAACACCCCGGTAGCTTCCTCGAACGCGACCGCAAAATCGTGACACACGCCGCCGTTACCCGGGAGGCGACCGAAATCGAAATCCTTCCACACCCCTCCGTCCTCACTGACAAACCTCACGACCAGACCGCGGCGCCGCGATACGGGACGCCACGCTGGATCCGGCTGCGCCGCAGGTCGACCCGTCACCGATGCCCTGTCAACACACGCGGCTCACCAACGCCGACCGTGGCAACGAGACGCTCCAGGGATTGCCGATCATCGGCATCCATCAATGCGACAAGTTCCTCGACCTGCAATGCTTGAAAGGGCTCCAGATACACATTCCGGGTCACCTCAGCGCTGCGATGCCCCAGCAAGGTGGCCAGCAGGAACCACACATCGCCGAGCTGATTGCGGAAGTCTCGCTGCTCCTGTGCGGTCAACATGCCGGTGCGGCGCCACGCCACGAACGTCGCGATGCAGTACCAGCGCAGCGCGAAGGAATGCCTCAACATGTGGGGACGACACCACAGCGGAGCACCGTGCTCGTGCGTCAATGCCCCTGCGACTCTGGCGTTCGCCCTGTCAAAAGTCTTGTACCACGCGTGCTTCGGGCGGGGCGTCCCGTCATGGTTGAGCCACAACCACATCGGCTCCAACCCACCACGCACCCGGCGAAACATCTTCATCCGCAACAGCGGATCGAGCGCATCCAAACTCACCACGCGCCGCGAACCCTCATCATCGACAACGTCCAATCGTCTGTCGCTGCGAACCCGTTCAGCGATCCAGCTATCCACCACCTGCTCGTAGCGACCCGCCGCCTGCGCACGGGCGACTGCCGCAGTACGACTGCCCTCGTGCAGATAGAAATCAACCTGTTGAGAGACGCGGTGTCGTATCCAGAAGGTTCGTCCGCTACCACCTTTGGCGCAGGCGGACGCAACACGCGAACGCGTCAGGCCCTCCGAGCCCGGTGTCGGCACCTCGATCGTCAACACACTGGACCACTCACCGATGCGCAAACCGGTCCCGAACAAGCCGTCGACGAATGCGGTATCACGATCCTCGGTCGATCCCCGCCAATCAGGGTGCGGCATACCAGCCGTGGTGAAGCCACGCAAACCTAGGTTGCGCCACAGTCGAAATGCTTGTGGAGTAAGCCATTTCACGTCTGACCTGCGCATCCCCGACGGGGTGCTCTCCAAAGTCACACGCTGCCCACCCGCCCATGACGTGGCTATCGCCCGTGCTCGAACCGGGTTCTCAACTCCCTGATGCTCGGCCGCCCACAAATAGAACCCGCGGATCGCCGACCGATCAACGCAGAAGCTGGCAGCACTCACATACTGGGGATTCTCCCGCGCCGACAGTCGCCACTCCTTGAACGCAGCAAGCTCCGATCGCGACGCGTGGTCCCACCGAACATCCACCGCGTGCAAGAAATCCAGCCAGACCTTCAACGACAAGGCGTACCGGCGCACCGTCGCCGTTGCTCGCCGTCTTAACACCGGATCGCGCCAGTAGGCGTTCACCACAGCATCCGCACGGCCCCACGGATCAAGAAAGAACGGTGTGCCATCACGCGCACCATTGCGCTTCGCCCAGTCCGCAATGTCACCCAACCCGGGCACCACATCGTCCACCGAGACGAAACGGCGCTGGAAATCATAGAAGTGCAGAGACCAACCGGCAGCAGATTTACCAGCCATTACGGATCCCTCTCACCGCACGGGCAACGATCCCATCATCACCGATGCCACATCTTGGACGCCCTCGACACGCCCTGTCGGGCAGTGAACGGGCGACTGGATGCGGCCCGGGCAGTCGACCCGTGTCGCGGTGTCCATCACCGCGCGGAACGTCTTCTCGAGTTGCGCACGGTCCTCGACGAGGGTGTAGGTGCCCGACAGCGGACCGCCGGCGTCGGTGTTGCGTTCGCAGATCACCTGGGCGAGCGCCCCTTCCGGCGGGTCCGCGGGTTCGCATGCGCCCGTGCGGTAGCCCTTCGGCAGCCGCTGCAGCAGCTGCTCGTCCTCCGCCGACGCCTGAGGTCCCTGGGTGGTCGGCGGAGCGGCCACGGCCGGTTCGACGTCCTCGCCGGACTGGCGGGTCATCCCGTACACCGCGGCACCGACGGCCACCGCGGCCAGCACCGCCGCCGTGACGGCCACCGGATTGACGTTGCGCTGTCGCCGCACGAGGCGGGGGTTGATGATCAGCGGCGTGTCCCACGCTGAATCCCGTTGCACGCCAGTTCCACGCGGGTGCGACGTGACCGCGGGGATCGGGCCGGTGTCGGACTCGTCAGGCTGCGGTTCGTAGGGCCCTTCCGGCGGTGTCGACGACGTCACGCCCCACAGGGTAGTGGCGTCGTCCGCGTGAGACCCGGTTCAGCCGAGGATCAACCCGGACGTCGGCACCCCGGTGCCCGCGGTGACCAGCACATGCTCGACGTTCGGCACCTGGTTGACCGACGTGCCGCGCAGCTGGCGCACCGCCTCGGCGATGCCGTTCATGCCGTGGATGTAGGCCTCACCCAGCTGTCCGCCGTGGGTGTTGATGGGCAGCCGGCCGCCGATCTCGATGGCGCCGTTCGCGATGAAGTCCTTGGCCTCACCCTTGCCGCAGAAGCCGAGCTCCTCGAGCTGCAGCAGCACGTACGGCGTGAAGTGGTCGTAGATCACCGCGGTCTGGATGTCCTCGGGCGACAGGCCGCTCTGCTGCCACAGCTGCCTACCGACCAGCCCCATCTCGGGCAGACCGAGTTCGTCGCGGTAGTACGAGTACATCGTGAACTGGTCCTCGCCGGAGCCCTGCGCGGCGGCCTCGATGATCGCCGGCCGGTGCTTGAGGTCCTTGGCCCGCTCAGGGGTGGTGACAACGATGGCCACGCCGCCGTCGGTCTCCTGGCAGCAGTCCAGCAGCCGCAGCGGTTCGGCGATCCACCGGGAGTTCTGGTGGTCCTCGATGGTGATGGGCTTGCCGTAGAAGTGCGCCTTGGGGTTGGTGGCGGCGTGCTTGCGGTCGGCCACCGACACCACACCGAAATCCGCGCTGGTGGCGCCGTATTCGTGCATGTAGCGGCGGGCGATCATGGCCACCGAGGCCGCTGGCGTGGACAGGCCGTGCGGATACGACCAGCTGTACTCAACCCCGCGCGAGTCGGCGTTGGTCACCAGCCCCGCGTTGACCTGACCGAAGCGGAACTCGGAGCGCTCGTTGAAGGCACGGTAGGCGACCACCACCTCGGCGACGCCGGTGGCGACGGCCAGCGCGGCCTGCTGCACCGTCGCGGCCGCGGCGCCACCGCCGTAGCCGATCTGGCTGAAGAACTTCAGCTCACCGATCCCGGTGGAGCGGGCCACGGCGGTCTCCAGGTTGGAGTCCATCGTGAAGGTCACCAGACCGTCGACGTCCGACGGCTTCAGGCCGGCGTCGTCGAGAGCGTCGAGCACACATTCCGCGGCCAGGCGCAGTTCGCTGCGCCCGGAGTTCTTCGAGAAGTCGGTGGCGCCGATACCTGCGATGGCGGCCTTGCCCGACAAGCCGGTCATGCCTTGTCTCCCAAAGTCAGTGTCGCGGTGGCGATGACGTGATTACCCAGGCTGTTGGCACCGATCACCTTGACGGTCACCAGATCGCCCTCGACGGCGGTGATCTCACCGGTGAACGTCACGGTGTCGTAGGCGTACCACGGCACCCCGAGGCGCAGCCCGATCGACTTGATCCGCGCCGCGGGCCCGGCCCAGTCGGTCAGGTAACGCTGCACCAGACCGGTGTCGGTCAGGATGTTGACGAAGATGTCCTTGGATCCCTTGGCCTGCGCCTTGTCCCGGTCGTGGTGGACGTCCTGGTAGTCGCGGGTGGCGATCGCGGTCGACACGATGAAGGTCGGGTCGCCGTAGATGGACAGTTCGGGCAGCTTGGTGCCCACTTCGATCACGGTCATGCTCGCGGCTCCCATGCGTACAGCGTCCACGCCGGACTGATCTCGCTGTCCGGGAAGTCGATGAAGGTGACACGCACCGGCATGCCGATCTCCACCTTCTCCGGATCCACGTTGCGCAGTTCGCCGAGCATGCGCACGCCCTCCTCGAGCTCGACGAGCGCGATGACGAACGGCAGCGTGCGCCCGGGCACCTTCGGCGCATGGTGCACGACGTAGCTGTACACCGTGCCGTTGCCGGAGGACACGACATAGTCGATGGGCGCCTCTTTGTCCTGCCACACGGCGGGCACCGGCGGGTGCTGCAGCGTGCCGTCGGGCCGACGCTGGATGCGCAGTTCGTGGACCTTGACGCCGTCCCAGAAGAACTGCGTGTCCCGCGACGACGCGGGCCGCATCAGCTTGTCCGGGTCCAGATCCTCCGGCACGGTGTTGATTCCCCGGTCGCTGCGCTCCTGCCCGCCGGCGGCTTGACTGTCTTCCCGCGGCCGGAACTTCATGATGCGCCAGTCCATCTCGGCGACGGTTTCGTCGCCGTCGGCGCCGGGCACGGTCCAGGTGATGTGCTGGTTGATGAAGTAGCCCTCACCCAGCGCGGTCTGCTTGGGACCCACCACGTCGGCGATCTCGGCGTGGATGGTGACCTCTTCGCCCGGCCGCAGGTAGCGGTGGTAGGTCTGCTCGCAGTTGGTGGCCACCACCCCGACATATCCGGCGTCGTCGAAGAGCTTCATGGCCTTCGACAGCGGATCGTCGTCGGGGCGGCCCGCGCCCAGACCGCCCATGGTCCACACCTGGATCATGGCCGGCGGGGCGACGATGCCGGGATGCCCGACGGCCTTGGCGGCCTCCTCGTCGACGTAGATGGGGTTCTTGTCGCCGATCGCGTCGACCCAGTGGTGGATCATGGGCCGGTTCACGGGATCCCGGCCCGTGCGCGGCGCACTCTTGCCGTCGGCTATCAGCCTCTCGATACCGGCCTGCAGGTCAGCGCTCATCGCGGAACCCTCGGAACCTTCAGGCCCGCAGCCGCGATCATCTCCCGCATCACCTCGTTGACACCTCCGCCGAACGTGATCACCAGGTTGCGCTTCGTCTGCGTGTCAAGCCATTTCAGCAGATCGGCGGTCTCGGGATCCGCCGGGTTGCCGTGCCTGCCGACGATCTCCTCGGCCAGCCGGCCCGCGTACTGGATGCGCTCGGTGCCGAACACCTTGGTGGCGGCGGCGTCGGCGACGTCGATGGTCTCGCCCGCCGCGGCGACCTGCCAGTTGAGCAGCTCGTTGATCCGCCACATCGCCTTGAGCTCGCCGAGCGAACGCTTGACGTCGTCGTGGTTGATCGGCACGTCGCCGTTGCTGCCGGGCGTGGTCGCCCATGCGTACACCCGGTCGTAGAGCGCCCCGAACCGGCCGGCCGGGCCGAGCATCACGCGCTCGTTGTTGAGCTGCGTGGTGATCAGCTTCCAGCCGCCGTTCTCCTCGCCGACGAGCATGTCGACGGGCACCCGCACATCGTTGTAGTAGGTGGCGTTGGTGTGGTGGGCGCCGTCGGACAGGATCATCGGCGTCCACGAGTAGCCGGGATCCTTGGTGTCGACGATCAGGATCGAGATGCCCTTGTGCTTGGCCGCAGTCGGGTCGGTGCGGCATGCCAGCCAGATGTAGTCGGCGTCATGCCCGCCGGTGGTGAACACCTTCTGCCCGTTGACGATGTACTCGTCACCCTGGCGCACCGCCGTGGTACGCAGCGACGCCAGGTCGGTGCCGGCCTCCGGCTCGGTGTAGCCGATCGCGAAGTGCACGTCACCGGACAGGATCGCGGGCAGGAACTTCTTCTTCTGCTCCTCGGTGCCGTACTGCTGCAGGGTCGGGCCGACGGTCTGCAGCGTCACCGCGGGCAGCGGCACGTCGGCGCGCTGCGCCTCGTTGACGAAGATCGACTGCTCGAGCGGACCGTAGCCCAGGCCGCCGTACTCCTTGGGCCAGCCGACGCCGAGCTTGCCGTCGGAGCCCATCCGCTTGATGACCGCGCGATAGGCCTTGCCGTGCCGGTCCTTCTCCATCTCCTCGCGCTCTTCGGGCGAGATGAGGTTCGAGAAGTACTCCCGCAGTTCGGCCTGCAGCTTCTTCTGCTCAGGCGTGAGTTCGATGAACATTCCTACCTCGCCTCGCTTTCCAGCGCTGCGCCCACCAGGTCGAGCCGGTGCGACTTCCCGCCCACCAGGCGCGCGAGATCCTTGACAGAGGAGTAGTAGCGATCCATCGGGTAGGTGATGTCCATACCCATGCCGCCGTGCATGTGGTGGCAGAGCTGCATCACCGGCGGCGCCTGCGACGCCAGCCAGTAGCCGAGGATGTCGAGGTCGGTGTCGGCGTCGCGGCCCTCCGACAGCAGGTAGGTGACCGAGTTGGACACCAGAGTCAGTGTGCGCGAGGCGATGTAGACCTCGGACAGCTGCGCGGCCACCGTCTGGAACGTCGACAGCGGCTTGCCGAACTGCTCGCGGGTGGCGACGTAGTCGGCGGTCAGCCGCAGTGCACCGGCCACCAGGCCGGCCGCGAACGCGCCGATGGCGGCCAGCGCCAGCTGGTTCACCCGCCGCGCGCTCGCCCCGTCGAGGACCCCGTCGACCGCGACGTCGGTGAACGTCACCGTGTACTCGTCGCCGTGGTTGGCCGTCGGCGTCTGGACCAGCGTCACCCCGTCGGCCTTCGGCGAGACCACGACCACCGCGTTGTCAGCGGTGACGACCAGCCAATCCGCCTGTCCCGCATAGGGAACGGCGACCTTGGTGCCGGACAGCTTGCCGTCGGCGAACGTGGTCGCCGGCCGGTCCGGCAGCGGTGCGCCGGGCTCGTTGAGGGCACCGGTCAGCACCGCACCCTTCGGCACGCCGGCCAGGTAGCGGTCCTGCTGCTCCTCGGAGGCCAGGTCCAGCAGGGGCAGCAACCCGAGCCCGAGGGTGGCCAGCGCCGGGCTGACCGTCCCGTGCCTGCCGATCTCGGTGAGCGCCGTCGCGATCTCCCGCAACCCGACGCCGTCACCGCCGAGCCGTTCCGGCACCGCCAGCGCGGTCACACCACCGGAAACCAGGGCGTCCCAGCTGTTCTCGCGTCCGAGCACCGAGTTCACCACATCGGCGACAGCCTGCTGCCCCTCGTCTGGACTGAAGTCCACCCGAATCCTCCTCGATCCGTCTGTTCCGACCGCTTACCGGCTCAGTGCGCCACCGGGCACTTGCCGGTGTAATCCACCTGCCAGTGCTTGATGCCGTTGAGCCAGCCGGACTTCAGACGCTCGGGTTCGCCGATCGGCTTCAGATCGGGCATGTGGTCGGCGATCGCGTTGAAGATCAGCTTGAGGGTCAGCTTGGCGAGGTTGGCGCCGATGCAGTAGTGCGCCCCGGTGCCGCCGAAGCCGACGTGCGGGTTCGGGTCGCGCAGGATGTTGAACTTGTAGGGGTCCTCGAAGACCTCTTCGTCGAAGTTGGCCGAGCGGTAGCTCATCACGACGCGCTCGCCCTTCTTGATCTTCACCCCGCTCAGCTCGGTGTCCTCGAGCGCGGTGCGCTGGAAGGCGGACACCGGGGTGGCCCAGCGGACGATCTCGTCGACCGCGGTCTCCGGGCGCTCCCGCTTGAACAGCTCCCACTGGTCGGGGTTCTCCGCGAACGCGATCATGCCGTGCGTGGTGGAGTTGCGGGTGGTCTCGTTGCCGGCCACCGCGAGCATGACCACGAAGAAGCCGAACTCGTCGTCGGACAGCTTCTCGCCGTCGATGTCGGCCTCGATCAGCTTGGTGACGATGTCCTCGGTCGGGTTCTTGGCCCGCTCCTCGGCCATCTTCATCGCGTACTGGATCAGCTCGACCGACGACATGGCCGGGTCGATGTCGGCGTACTCCGGGTCCTCACCGGCGGTCATCTCGTTGGACCAGCGGAACAGCTTGTCGCGGTCGTCCTGCGGGACACCGAGCAGCTCGGCGATGGCCTGCAGCGGCAGCTCGCAGGCCACCTGCTCGACGAAGTCGCCGGTCTCCTGCGCGGCCGCGGTCTCGGCGATCTTCTGCGCGCGGGCCGCCAGCTCGTCCTCGAGCCGACCGATGGCGCGCGGGGTGAAGCCGCGGGAGATGATCTTGCGCAGCCGGGTGTGCTGCGGGGCGTCCATGTTCAGCAGCACGTTGCGCTGCAGATCGATGGCATCGCGCGTCATGCTCTGCGGCCACACCGGGATGGCGCCGTCGGGCGAGCTGCCGAAGACGTCGCTGCGCCGCGACACCTCTTTGACGTCCTTGTGCTTGGTGACGATCCAGTAGCCTTTGTCGCCGAACCCGCCGGTCCCGCCCGGCACGTCAACCCAGTGAATCGGCTCGGACTTGCGCAACTCGGCGAGTTCTGCGACTGGCAGACCCTTCAGATTGAGATCCGCATCGAGAGGGTCGAAGCCCTTGGGCAGGTTGGGACAAGGCATCCGTGCGCTCCTTATTGCAACGTGTTCTAGTGCCAGTAAAACATGCCTTCTGCGCAGATAAAAGGCAGGTCGCCATCCTCGCTTGTCAGGGTAATGAAACGTGTTCTAGCCTGACGGAATGGGTAACCCTGTCATCGTTGAAGCCACTCGCAGTCCCATCGGTAAGCGCAACGGCTGGCTGTCCGGCCTGCACGCGACCGAGTTGCTGGGCGCGGTGCAGAAGGCTCTGGTCGAGAAGGCGGGCATCGACCCCAATGAGGTCGAGCAGGTCATCGGCGGCTGCGTCACGCAGTACGGCGAGCAGTCCAACAACATCAGCCGCGTCGCCTGGCTGACCGCCGGACTGCCCGACCACGTCGGCGCCACCACCATCGACTGCCAGTGCGGCAGCGCCCAGCAGGCCAACCATCTGATCGCCGGGCTGATCGCGACCGGCGCGATCGACGTGGGCATCGCCTGCGGCATCGAGGCGATGAGCCGCGTCGGCCTGGGCGAGAACGCCGGCCCGGACCGCTCCAAGATCCGCGCCGCGTCCTGGGACATCGACATGCCCAACCAGTTCGAGGCCGCCGAGCGGATCGCCAAGCGGCGCGGCATCACCCGCGAGGAGATCGACCAGTTCGGTCTGCAGTCGCAACTGAAGGCGCAGCGGGCGTGGGCCGAGGGCCGCTTCGACCGGGAGATCAGCCCGATCGAGGCGCCGGTGCTCGACGAACAGAAGCAGCCGACGGCCGAGCGTCACATGGTCAGCCGCGACCAGGGCCTGCGCGAGACCACGCTGGAGGGGCTGGCCGCGCTCAAGCCGGTGATCGAGGGCGGCATCCACACCGCGGGCACCGCGTCGCAGATCTCCGACGGCGCCGCCGCGGTGCTGTGGATGGACGAGGACAAGGCCAAGGCCCTGGGTCTGAAACCGCGCGCCCGGATCGTGGCGCAGGCCAACGTCGGCGCCGAGCCCTACTACCACCTCGACGGTCCGGTGCAGTCCACCGAGCGGGTGCTGCAGAAGGCCGGCATGAAGATGGGCGACATCGACATCGTCGAGATCAACGAGGCGTTCGCCTCGGTCGTGCTGTCGTGGGCCCGGGTGCACGAGCCGGACATGGACCGGGTCAACGTCAACGGCGGCGCGATCGCGCTCGGCCATCCGGTCGGCAGCACCGGCGCGCGGCTGATCACCACCGCGCTGCACGAGTTGGAGCGCACCGACAAGAGCACCGCGCTGATCACGATGTGCGCAGGCGGCGCGCTGTCCACCGGCACGATCATCGAACGGATCTAGCGTCCGAACACTCCTGACGAAGTGCCCCCGGTCCCGCGGATCGGGGGCACTTCTGCGTTCAGTCCCGGCGCAGGGTGGGGCTGAACCGGGCGCGGATGTGGTGAATCAGCCCGTCGGAGGCCGGAATCAGGAACGTCTCGCGCACCGGGGCGACGACGCGGCGCCCGGCGATTCTGGCCTTGGTGACGACGGTGAACGTCGCGTGCACGTGGTCGCCGTCGACGGTGTACTGCCGGTCGGTGGTCGCGGTGATGACGCGGTACTGCGGTCCACGGTTGAGGCTGCGGCGCAGGTGATCGCCGGAGAAGCCGGTCTTGATGCCCTGTTCGATGCGCACACAGTCCGGTGCGAACGGGACGTCGTCGGCGCGGTGGCTGGCCAGGGCATCGATGTAGGCGTCCGCCGCGGCGATGCGGTCGGCGTCGGTGATTCGCTTCTCAGAGGGCACGGGCTGAGGATAGGGCCATCGGCCTCATCGGTGCCGTTTTCGCCCCCATCGCGGGCGCCTCGTCGTACCGTGACGACACGCGCAGGGCAGAAACGGAGTTGGTGATGCACGACAGCCACACACGTCACGTTCGCAGGGTTCTGATCGCCGCGCTGTCGGCGGTGCTGCTGGTGCTGGCCACCGCGATCCCGGCGTGGGCGATGCGGGTGACCTTCGTGCGGCACGCCGAGTCGGCGGCCAACGCGGCCGGTGTCATCGACACGAAAGTGCCTGGCCCCGAGTTGAGCCCGCTCGGACAGCAGCAGGCCGAGGCGATCGCCGCGGAACTGGCCGCCGCGGGCTTCGACGGCTTCTACGTGTCGTCGATGCAGCGCACCCTGCTCACCGCGCAGCCGACGCTGGATCTGCTGGGCAATCCGGCCTACGAGACGCTGCCGGGTCTGCGGGAGATCTCGGCGGGCATCTTCGATGGCTCCTCCGAGGACGAGGGCCTCGGGCGGATCGGATACGCGCTGGCGCCGATCACGTGGATGCTGGGCGCCCGCTTCCTGCCCGTCATCGGCGGCGAGGACGGAAACTCGTTCGACGCCAGGGTCGACGGCGCGCTGCGGCACATCGCCGACAACGGCGACGAGAACGCGGTGGTGTTCTCGCACGGCGCCACGATCATGTTCTGGGTGATGATGAACGTCGACAACCCGGACTTCGGGTTGATGCTCAGCCATCAGCTCGACAACACCGAGCAGGTGGTGATCGAGGGCAGTCCCGATGAGGGTTGGACGTTGGTGAGCTGGGCGGGCCGGCCGGTGTCGCCGAACCCGTCACTGCCGGTCAAGTTGTTCGTCAACGTGCGGGATCTGGTGGTGGCACCGCAGACCGCGCTGTACAACATCGGCCGCGCGTTCGCCTCCGGTGACGTCGCTGCGCTGGCGCAGGCCGTGCGCGACGGCGTCGTCGACGTGGTGTCGGCGGTGGTGCGGTTCGTGCCGGACACGGTGCGCGACATCGTCGACGAGTTCCGCCCGGCCCCGAAGGTGGAGAACGACCTCGAGAAGGACCTCGAGGACGATTTCCAGGTCGCGAACGTGCACCGCGTCGCGGCGGTCACCGGCACCGGCACCGGCACCGGCACCGACACCGTCACTGACGGCGCCGACTCCGAGAACGACGGCGATGCGGATCCGCTGGAGTCGCCGAAGGACAAGAAGCGCAACGGTGCAACGGATCTGAGCGACGGCAACAAGGTGGTACCGGGCGACAAGGTCACCGAACCGGTCAAGGGCGACGACGCGCTTGCCGAAAAGCAGGCCACCGAGGAGGAGGCCGAACCGGCCGCACAGCCCGAGCCCGGGCCCGAGGACAGCGACGACGATGCCGGGGACGACGATGCCGGCGCCTCGGAGCCGGCCGCCGCATAGCCGGAAATTGGCGCAGGTCGACCCCCGCTGACGGTGGGAGGATCGAACCATGATCGTGTTGGCGGCGTTCGAGTCGACCTGGTCGAACGCGCGCGGCACCTTCGGGCAGGGCGCGCCGCAGCCGGGTTCCCGGTACGACGGCAGCGCGGCACTGCGCAGGATGCAGGACAGCCTCGGGTCGGCGATGCCGGACAGCCGCTGGACGGGGCCGGCGTCGTCGGCGTACGGTGCCGCGGCGGCCGAACACCGCAGCGTGTTCGGCGGGCTCGCCGACCTGGATCAGCGGCTCAGCGCGCAGATCGACCGGTCGGCGGCGGTGGTCGCCGCGGGCCGGGAACGGCTCGACGCGATCCGGCAGTGGGTGCGCGCCGCGGCGGCCGCCGTCCCGCAGAGCGCGGCCGGTGAGCGGATGTTGCTGCCGATCGTGCAGAAGGCCATCGGCGAGGTGGTCGAGGTCGTCCGGACCTCCAACGGCGAACTGAACGCGATCGGGGCGCGGATCGCCGGGCTGGGTGACGAGTACCGGATGCTCGGCGAGCAGAAGTTCGGCCGGGAAGGCTACCTGCAGTTCGCCGGGGGCGGGGACAAGGACGGCAGGGAACCGGACAACGAGTACGAGAGGGCGTTACGCGACGCCGGCCTGCTGGACGAGAAGCCCAGCGGGTACTACGCCGAGTGGCTGGAAAACGCGGAACGCCAGGGAGTTCCGCCGGAGACACTGGTCGAGATCGCCCGCCGCCACAACATCACCCCTGAGAGTTTCAAGGTGCTGGAGGGGATGGAGAAGATCACCGATCGCGACGGTAAGTCGTTCTTCCTGATGCCCACGGATATCAGCGCCGACGATGCCCGCAAGGCCGCGCTGATGACCTACATCCTCAACTGCGGCACCGACTACGACGAAACACCGGGTAGGGAATTCCCTGACACGCCTCCGTACTCCGCCGACGAGGTCGGCCGCATCATCGAGCGTCAGAGCGCCAACTCGTGGAGCTACAACCGCGATGTCGGCTTCGTACACGGCAACGGCGGACGGTTGGTGACCACCCCGAACGGCATGCTGATGGGGTTGGGCGGCAACGAATACCAGGATCTGTTCAGTCAGGGCGGCGGCACCACCTGGGGCGACATCTTCATGGTCAACATCGACGACCCCAGCGACCCCGCTCAGACGCTTCGCGACATGATCGGCGACGGCGTGATGTACTACCCGACCGAAAGCGGTGAAGGCCGACCGGGCAACAACCGGCTGGACCTCGACCGCATCCTGCATCACGAGGAGATCCACTCTCGACAGTGGCAGCGCCTCGGCTATCTCGGCTTCATCGACGCCTACCTCACCGGCAAGCTCGTCGAGCTCTTCACCGACCACCCGTTGGAAAAGGAAGCCGGCCTGTCGGACGGAGGTTACGAGTGATCCGCCGAATTTCCCTTATAGCCGTCGCGATACTCGCCGTCGCGGGCTGTCTCCCAGTCCCGAGTGCTCCTGTCCCCGATCCGCCGTCGCTTCCCGTCGGCTTCGGTGTGCGGGTGACCGACGGTCAGCTCCGCTTCTGGACCGGAACGCCATGTCAACGCGTCGACTGGGTGGTAGTTCGCTTCTCGCCCGGCCCGGGAGGCAGGCTGCAGCTGGTCGCCCCGCCCGGCCGGGCCACCGAGGTCGAGTACCTCACGCTGGACGGCCCCTACCCCGGTGGGCTGACCGTCAAAGAACCGCTCGCTGATGATTTCGATTGGCGCACAGCAAAAAACGTGATGTTGACGGTAGAGCCGACCGACGCCCCGGGCGGCACGCCCGCTGAGTTGGCCGAGGTCATCTCCGGGTCGGCCGACCATCCCGAGGACACCTACTACTTCCAGGACATCGGGTGGCTCAACCCCGAGCAGGTCGCCGCAGAGAACGGCACGTCGATGCTCACGATCTGCACCGAGGATCCCGCCGACGAACCCGAACTGCCGGAGACCTTCGGGGCGCGGGTGACCGACGGGACCCTGCGGATCCGGACCGGAACCCCGTGTGACGAGACCAACGGTGTCTCCGTGTTCTTCCGACCTCCGGATCCCACGCGCAGGGACGTCGAGTTCGCCGTGAGCATCCCCCACGGTGCCGAACCCGTCGACTTCGACCATCTCACCCTCGGCGAAGCACCCCCGGGGATGGCGATCGACAAGCCGCTCCCCGATGGATTCGACTGGCGCACCATGGAATCGGTTCGGCTGTTCATAGCGCGACCCGGATACCACCGCGACACCCGCGTCAACCTCGCCGAGGTGATCGCGGGCTCACCGGATCACCCCGACGACACCTACTACTTCCAGGACGTCGGCTGGCTCAACCCCGAACAGGCCGCCGAACAGGCAGGTGAGACCTACCTCAGCGCGTGCCGCAGGTAGCGATCAGGCCCCGAACACCGGCAGCGGCTGCCGCGACTTCTGCAGCAGATCGCTGACCACCGGGCCGAGTTCGGCCGGATCCCAGCGCGCGCCCTTGTCGATCTCGGCGCCGCGGTTCCAGCCCTCAGCCACCCGGATGATGCCGCCCTCGACCTCGAACACCCGGCCGGTCACGTCGCGGGACTCGGCACTGCCCAGCCACACCACCAGCGGCGAGATGTTCTCCGGCGCCATGGAGTCGAACTCCTTGTCCTGGGTGGCCATCATCTCGGCGAACACGTTCTCGGTCATCCGGGTCCGCGCCGACGGCGCGATCGCGTTGACGGTCACCCCGTAGCGGCCCATCTCGGCGGCACCGACCAGGGTCAGCGCCGCGATACCCGCCTTGGCCGCGGAGTAGTTGGCCTGCCCGACACTGCCCTGCAGGCCAGCGCCGGAGCTGGTGTTGATGATGCGGGCGTCGACGGTGTTGCCGGCCTTGGACTGCGCGCGCCAGTACGAGGCGGCGTGCTTCATCGTGGCGAAGTGCCCCTTGAGGTGCACGGCGATGACGGCGTCGAACTCCTCTTCGCTGGTGTTGGCGAACATCCGGTCACGCACGATGCCGGCGTTGTTCACCAGCACGTCGAGTCCACCGAAGGTGTCCACGGCGGACTGGATCAGCTCCTCGGCCTGCTTCCAGTCGGCGACGTTGGAGCCGTTGGCGATCGCCTCGCCGCCGGCGGCCTTGATCTCGTCGACGACGGCCTGCGCGGCACTGCCACCGCTGGCGGGCGACCCGTCCAACCCGACGCCGATGTCGTTGACCACGACGCGCGCGCCCTCAGCGGCGAATGCCAGCGCGTGCGCCCGGCCGATGCCGTTCCCCGCGCCCGTCACGATGACCACACGGCCGTCGAGCAGTCCCATATCCGTTGTCTCCTCTAACGTTTGATGTCGGCTTTGGTGGTGGACAGGTAGTGCGGCGGCTCTCCGCCGCCGTGCACCTCGAGCGAGGCCCCGCTGATGTAGGCGGCGGCGTCCGAGGCCAGGAACGCGGCGGCCCAGCCGACGTCGTCCGGTTTGGCCAGCCGCCCCAACGGCACGTTCTCGCAGATGGCGGCGATCGACTCGGCGTCGCCGTAGAACAGGTCGGCCTGCTCGGTCTCGACCATGCCGACCACCACCGAGTTCACCCGCACCTTCGGCGCCCACTCGACGGCCAGCGTCGACGTCAGGCTCTCCACCCCGGCCTTGGCCGCACCGTAGGGTGCGGTGCCCGGCGTCGGGCGACGGCCGCTCACGCTGGCGATGTTGATGATCGAGCCGCCTCGCTGCTGGCGCTGCATCACCGCGTTGGCGTGCGTCGACACCGACAGCGGCCCAAGCAGATTGAGCTCGATGATCTTGCGGCTGAACTTCGCCGACGCCTCGTCGGCGCGCACGTACGGCGAGCCGCCCGCGTTGTTCACCACGACGTCGAGCCGGCCGTGCTTGGCGACGATGGCCTCGATCATGGCGGCCACCGCGTCGTCGTCGCGCACATCGCAGGAGTGGAACTCGTACGGCAGGCCCTCGACGGGACGGCGGGCGCAGGTCACAACGGTGGCGCCCTGGTCGGCGAACACCGCGCTGATGCCCGCGCCGACGCCACGCACCCCGCCGGTCACCAGGACCACCCGGTCCTTGAGTCCGAGGTTTATGCCTTCGGTGTCGGTCACTGTGCTAGCGTACCAAGCAAGTGCTTGCTTTCCTACTGCCCCTCCAGGAAGTGCCATGACCATCACCTCTGCAGTCACCGAACCGCACATCGTCTCGGTGACCGTGAACTACCCGCCCGTCAACGCGATCCCGTCGAAGGGCTGGTTCGAACTCGCCGACGCGATCACCGCCGCCGGCCGTGACCAGGACACCCACGTGGTGATCCTTCGGGCCGAGGGCCGCGGCTTCAACGCCGGTGTCGACATCAAGGAGATGCAGAACACCGAGGGCTTCACCGCGCTCATCGACGCCAACCGCGGCTGCTACGAGGCGTTCCGCGCGGTCTACGAGTGCGCGGTGCCCGTCGTCGCCGCGGTGAACGGGTTCTGCGTCGGCGGCGGGATCGGCCTGGTCGGCAACGCCGACGTGATCGTGGCCTCCGACGACGCGAAATTCGGTCTGCCCGAGGTGGAGCGCGGTGCACTCGGCGCCGCCACCCACCTGTCGCGGCTGGTGCCGCAGCACATGATGCGCCGGCTGTTCTACACCGCGGCCACCGTCGACGCCGCCACCCTGCACCAGTTCGGCTCGGTGCACGAGGTGGTGCCGCGCGAGCAGCTCGACGAGGCCGCGCTGCGGGTGGCCCGTGACATCGCCAACAAGGACACCCGGGTGATCCGGGCCGCCAAGGAGGCGCTGAACTTCATCGACGTGCAGCGCGTCAACTCGAGCTACCGCATGGAGCAGGGCTTCACGTTCGAACTCAACCTCGCCGGTGTCGCCGACGAACACCGCGACGCCTTCGCCGGAACCAACAAGGGATCGAAGTGACGGACAAGAGAACAACTTTGGACGAGGCGGTGGCCTCGATCCGAAGTGGCATGACCATCGGCATCGGCGGATGGGGCTCACGGCGCAAGCCGATGGCGTTCATCCGCGCGCTGCTGCGCACCGACGTGACCGACCTGACCGTCGTCACCTACGGCGGCCCGGACCTGGGCCTGCTGTGCTCGGCGGGCAAGGTCAAGCGCGTCTACTACGGCTTCGTGTCGCTGGACTCGCCGCCGTTCTACGACCCGTGGTTCGCCAAGGCGCGCACCTCGGGCGCGATCGAGGCGCGCGAGATGGACGAGGGCATGCTGCGCTGCGGTCTGCAGGCCGCCGCCCAGCGTCTACCGTTCCTGCCGATCCGCGCCGGCCTGGGCAGCGACGTGCTCAAGTTCTGGGGTGACGAGCTCAAGACCGTGAAGTCGCCCTACCCCAGCAGTGACCGCTACGAAGAGCTCATCGCGATGCCCGCGCTGAACCTCGACGTCGCGCTGGTGCACCTGAACCTCGGTGACGCCCAGGGCAATGCGGCCTACACCGGCATCGACCCGTACTTCGACGACCTGTACCTGATGGCGGCCGAGAAGCGGCTGCTGTCGGTGGAGAAGGTGGTGTCCACCGAGGAGCTGGTGAAATCGGTTCCGCCGCAGGCTCTTCTGGTCAACCGGATGATGGTCGACGCGGTCGTGGAGGCGCCCAACGGTGCCCACTTCACCACCGCCGAACCGGACTACCGGCGCGACGAGAAGTTCCAGCGTCACTACGCCGAGGCGGCCAAGGACGAGGCGGCCTGGGCGGAGTTCGTCAAGACGTACCTGTCCGGCAGCGAGGCGGACTACCAAGCGGCCGTGCGGAAATTTGCAGAGGAAGGGGCGCAGTGATGTCGGTGACCCGTGCCGAGGTGTGCGCCGTCGCGTGCGCCGAACTGTTCCGCGACGCCGGCGAGATCATGGTCAGCCCGATGACGACGATCGTGCAGATCGGCGCCCGGTTGGCCCGGCTGACGTTCTCCCCGGACATCCTGCTGACCGACGGCGAGGCCCGACTGATCGCCGACACCCCGGCCATCGGCGCCCCCGCGGCGATCGAGGGCTGGATGCCGTTCGGCCGCGTCTTCGAGACGCTGGCGTGGGGCCGTCGCCATGTGGTGATGGGCGCCAACCAGATCGACCGCTACGGCAACCAGAACCTGTCGGCGTTCGGTCCGCACCAGCACCCGACCCGCCAGATGTTCGGCGTCCGCGGCGCCCCTGGTAACACCATCAACCACCGCACCAGCTACTGGGTGGGCAACCACTCCACGCGGGTGTTCACCGAGCCCGTCGACATCGTCTCCGGAATCGGCTGGGACAAGGTCGATCCCGACAACCCGGCCTACCGCTTCGTCGACGTGTACCGGGTGGTGACCAACCTCGGGGTGTTCGACTTCAACGGCCCCGACCATCAGATGCGCGCGGTGTCGCTGCACCCGGGGGTGGAGCCGGACCAGGTCGCCGAGAACACCTCGTTCGAGGTGCACGGCCTCGAGCAGGCCGGGACCACCCGGCTGCCCTCGGAGGAGGAGCAGCGGCTGTTGCGCGAGGTCATCGACCCGAAGGCGTTGCGCGACAAGGAAGTCAAGGTCTAACGATGGGCGCGCTGAAGACCCCGCTGACCGAGCTGGTCGGTATCGAGCACCCGGTGGTGCAGACCGGCATGGGCTGGGTGGCCGGTGCGCGGCTGGTATCGGCGACGTCCAACGCCGGCGGCCTGGGCATCCTGGCGTCGGCGACGATGACGCTCGACGAGCTGGCCACGGCGGTCAAGAAGGTCAAGGCCGCCACCGACAAGCCGTTCGGCATCAACATCCGCGCCGACGCCGGCGACGCCGCTGAACGCATCGAGCTGCTGATCCGCGAGGGCGTGAAGGTGGCGTCGTTCGCGCTGGCCCCAAGCCCGAGCTGATCGCCCGGCTCAAGGAGGCCGGCGTGGTGGTGATCCCGTCGGTCGGCCTGGCCAAGCACGCCAAGAAGGTGGCCGCCTGGGGCGCCGACGCGGTGATCGTGCAGGGCGGCGAGGGCGGTGGTCACACCGGCCCGGTCGCCACCACCCTGCTGCTGCCGTCGGTGCTCGACGCCGTGGCCGACACCGGGATGCCGGTGATCGCGGCGGGCGGCTTCTTCGACGGCCGCGGGCTGGCCGCGGCGCTGTCCTACGGCGCGGCCGGTGTCGCGATGGGCACCCGCTTCCTGCTGACGTCGGACTCGACGGTGCCCGACGCGGTCAAGCAGCGGTACCTCGAGGCGGGCCTGGACGGCACCGTGGTCTCGACCCGCGTCGACGGGATGCCGCACCGGGTGCTGCGCACCGGGCTGGTCGAGAAGCTGGAGAGCGGCTCGCGGGTACGCGGGTTCACCGCGGCGGTCCGCAACGCCCAGAAGTTCAAGAGGATGTCCGGGATGACGTGGCGGTCGATGATCCGCGACGGCCTGGCGATGCGGCACGGCAAGGAGCTGACCTGGTCGCAGGTGATCATGGCGGCCAACACCCCGATGCTGCTCAAGGCCGGGCTGGTCGAGGGCAATACCGACGCGGGTGTGCTGGCCTCGGGCCAGGTCGCGGGCATCGTCGACGACCTGCCGTCGTGCCAGGAACTGATCGAGCGGATCGTCGCCGACGCGGTCGAGCACCTGCGCGCCGCCAGCGCCTACATTCAGTAAAGCTTATTGCTTAACTCAGGCATAGTGAAGCTATAATCTTCACATGTCTTCGGTGAAGCGTGCAGCTTCATCACAGGTGGTCGCCACGCTGATCGGCGACGTCGTCGGCTCCCGCCGGGTGGCCGATCGCGCCGCCGTGCACCGCGCGCTCAACCAGGCGCTCGGCGCCGTCGCCGCCGGCGCGGTCGACCCGCCCGCCTTCACCGTGGGCGACGAGTTCCAGGGCAGCTACCCGACCGTCGGCGCGGCGATCGACGCCGCCCTGCGCATCCGGTTGGCGGTCGCCCCCGAGGTCGACGTGCGGTTCGGCATCGGCTGGGGCGAGGTGACCGTGCTCGACCCCGAGGCCGGCATCCAGGACGGTCCGGGATGGTGGTCGGCCCGGGCGGCGATCGAGTGGACCGCGGACGCGCAGCGCCAACCCGGGTTCGCGCTGGTGCGCACCGCGTTCCGCACCGACGACGAGTCCCGGCGCGACGCCGACGCGCTCAACGCCGCCCTGATGTGTCGGGACCATCTGCTTGGATCGCTCGATGACCGATCGATGCGGATTGTGAAGGGACTGTTGGCGGGCACACCGAAGAAGCAGATCGCCGCGGCCGAGGGCATAAGCGCCTCCGCGGTGTCCCAGCGTGCCGGTCGCGACGGCCTGGACCTGATCGTCGCCGCATCCCAGGCGCTGCGGGACGTGCCGTGAGCGCGCTGGCGGTGATGCTGATCGCGATCGGTGTCGCCGACATCGTGCGCCGGGTCACCGACCGGCTGTGGCTGTCGGCGGTGCTGGCGCCCGTCGTCGTCGTGGGGTGCGCGGCGCTGGCCGCGCTGTGGCACGTCGGCGATATCGCGCTGCTGCTCATCGCGGCGGCGGCCGGTGTGGGCTGGGTGCTGCTCAGCGCGCGCTCGGAGCGCACCGGCCGCGGCGAGGTGGCACCGCTGCTGGTGTTCGGCGCCGGCATGGCGTCACTGATCTTGTTGTCGGGGTGCGGATCCGACGTCGGCGGCCTGGTGGCGCGCTGGCCGGGATGGACCGGCATCGACGTCAGCGGCGACCGGCTGCTGATGATCGTCGGTGTCACGCTGATGCAGCTGGTCACCGGAAACCAGTTGGTCCGTTTGGTTCTCGCCTCCGTCGGCGCGGTCAAACCCGTTGGGGAGCCCCAGCCCTCGGACAGACTCAAAGGTGGCCGCCTGCTCGGGCCGATGGAGCGGGTGCTGGTGCTGGGCCTCGGCCTGGCCGGACAACTGGCGGCCGCCGGCGCCGTGCTGGCCGCCAAGAGCATCATCCGGTTTCCCGAGATCAACGCCCAGAAGGCCCGGGAGAACGGGCAAATCGGCATCGACGAGATCACCGAGTACTTCCTGGTGGGCAGCTTCGCCAGCTGGATCGTCGCACTCGGCGGTCTGGCTCTGGCCCAGTAGTCGATTCACCGATATTCCGGCGACCGGTTTCCTACACTCGCGGCCATGAAGACGAACGCCGCCGTTCTGTGGGAACTCAACCAACCGTGGAGCATCGAGGAGATCGACCTCGACGGCCCGAAAGAGGGCGAGGTGCTCATCGAGTTCCAGGCCAGTGGGCTGTGCCATTCGGACCACCACGTCGTCACCGGTGACTTCGCCGGTGTGCCGCTGCCGATCATCGGCGGCCACGAGGGCGCAGGCGTCGTCGTCGAGGTCGGACCCGGCGTGCGCGACCTCAAGGCCGGTGACCACGTCGTGACATCGTTCCTGCCGGCGTGCGGCCGGTGCCGGTGGTGTGCCAGCGGCCACCAGAACCTGTGCGACCTCGGTGCGCTCATCCTCACCGGCCTGCAGGCCGACGGCACCTACCGGCGCAAGGTCAAGGGCAAGGAGGTCGGCATCCTCTCCGGCGTCGGCAGCTTCTCGCAGTACGGCACGCTGGCCGAGGCGTCGGTCGTCAAGATCGACGACGACCTGCCGCTGGAACGGGCCTGCCTGCTGGGCTGCGGCGTGATGACCGGCTGGGGGTCGGCGGTCAACACCGCCGACGTCAAGCCCGGCGACACCGTGGTGGTCATCGGTTTCGGCGGCATCGGCAGTGGCGCCGTGCAGGGCGCACGGTTGGCCGGCGCGGAGCACATCGTCGTCGTCGAACCCGTGGAAGCCAAGCGGGACAAGGCATTCAGCTTCGGCGCCACCCACTTCGCCACCTCGATGGAGGAGGCCTCGGCGCTGGTCATGGAGCTGACCCGCGGCGTGATGGCCGATTCCGCGCTGCTGACCATGGGTGTCCTGGAGGGCCGCCACATCGACGAGGCGCTCAACATCGTGCGCAAGGGCGGTGCGGTGGTGATGACCGCGATCGCCTCGATGGCCGACGTCACCGCCAACCTGTCGATGTGCATGATGACGCTGTTCCAGAAGCGGCTGCTGGGCAGCCTCTACGGCGAGGCCAACCCGCGCGCCGACATCCCGCGACTGCTCAACCTCTACCGCGACGGCAAGCTGCTGCTCGACGAGACCGTCACGGCCGAGTACAAGCTCAACGACATCAACCAGGGCTACGACGACATGCTTGCCGGGCGCAACATCCGGGGCGTGCTCATCCACGACCACTCCTGACGGTTAACCTGTCCAGGTGCGCTGGCTGACGCGGGCGCGGTCGGTGCTGCACGCCGAGGTCGACGCCGTCCGCCGGGGCGAGATCGACCTCAACCCGGCCGATCTGACCCGGTTCACGTTCCCCCTGCTGCTGCGGTTGTCGGCGATCATCGCGTTCGGCGCGGTGCCGCTGATGGTGGTCCGCGGCAGTGTGCAGAGCGACGAGGTGCTGGTGCCGCTGCTGGCGTCGCTGGCGCTGACCGGGGTGTGCGGCACCGTCGTGACTTGGCTGATCTGCGCGCTGGTGTCGGGCCTGGTGCTGGTGGTGTTCTACCGGGCTCCGGCGGCGCGGGCGTCGCGGACGGTGATCGGCACGGTGGTGCGGTCGTTCGAGCGGATCACCAACACCACCGCGCTGCTGACCACCCTGGCGCTGTCGGCCGGTCTGATCGCGGTGGCGATCGGTCTGCCGAAGCGGCCCGACCACGACCAGGCCCACTCGGTGCTCGACGACCTGTTCGCGGCCCAGGCCGGAGTTCTGTTGGCGGGCTTGGCCTTTGCCTATCTCAGCGAGGCGATCCGGTGTACGGCCGAGATCATCAACAAGCATTCGCTGCTGCTGGGGTGGCCGTGGTCGCTGGTGATCACGCTGGGCGCCTGGGTGATCGCGACGACGGTCGGCCCGTTTCAGGCGTCACGGCTGCTGGTGATCCTGCTCGAGGAGTGGCTGCCCGCCGTGGTCAACGGGATACCGCGCGCACAGGCCATCGCCGAGGCGGTGCCCAGCGGCGCCACCTGGCTGGTCGCGCTGGCGCCGCTACCGGTGATCGCCCTGATCTGGGCGCTGGAAGCCCACCACCACAAGGGATTCAAGTTCCTGCAGCACGGCAGGAACTGATCAGCCGCTGCGCTCGTAGCGCCAGGGGCCCTTCACCATGTGCAGCCGGTGCCGCGGGCCGGGCGCGTCGGCGTCGCGCGTCTCATAGCCGGCATCGCCGTGCCAGAGGATCACCGGATGGGTCTCGGTCATCACGAAATGGCTTTCGTAGAACTCCGGTTCGACCGCGTCGATCGCCGCGTTGGCCTCGTCGACCGATCCGTGCCGCGACAACTGGTGCAGCGTGAGCCAGGTCGGCGGCAGCAGACCCATCCGCTGCTGCCCGTGCTCCTCGAGCGCATCCGCCGGAGCCATCCAGCGGTGGTCGACGATCTCGGATCCGTCGACCCGCACGTCGTCGGTCTCGGCGCGGCCGAACAACAGCCACGTCAGAAACCGTTTCGGCGCTTCGGGTCCCGGCACCCACCGCGACAGCACGCGCAGTGCGGCGCCGTCGACGGCGATGCCGGCCTCCTCCTCGGTCTCGCGGACCGCGGCGCGGCGGGCGGCCTCGATGCTGAACAGATCGTCGGCACCGGCGTCGGCGTCGTCGACACGGCCGCCCGGGAACACCCAGGCGTCCGCGCCGAACGACATCGTGCCCGCCCGTTTGAGCAGCAGCACCTCCAAGCCGGCGCGGCCGTCGCGGGCCAGTACCGCGGTGGCCGCCGGCCGCACCGGCGTCGGGTCCGCCACTGTCAGAGGCGCTCGATGATGGTGACGTTGGCGGTGCCGCCGCCCTCACACATCGTCTGCAGGCCGTAGCGGCCGCCGGTGCGCTCCAGGGTGTTGAGCATGGTGGCGAACAGCTTGGCCCCGGTGGCGCCGAGCGGATGGCCGAGCGCGATCGCGCCGCCGTTGGGGTTGACCTTGGCCGGGTCGGCGCCGGCCTCCTTCAGCCAGGCGAGCACGACGGGCGCGAAGGCCTCGTTGATCTCCACGGTGTCGATGTCGTCGATCGACAGGCCGGTCTTCTTCAGCGCGTACTCGGTCGCCGGGATCGGGCCGGTCAGCATGAACACCGGGTCGGCGCCGCGGGCGCTGATGTGGTGGATGCGGGCGCGCGGCTTGAGGCCGTGCTCCTTGACCGCCTTCTCCGAGGCGAGCAGCACGGCGCTGGCGCCGTCGGAGATCTGGCTGGCCATCGCGGCGGTCAGCTTGCCGCCCTCACGCAGCGGCTGCAGCGCGGCCATCTTCTCCAGCGAGGTCTCGCGCGGGCCCTCGTCGACGACGAAGGTGCCGTTGTCGGTCTCGATCGGGATGATCTCGTTCTCGAAGTAGCCGGAGCGGATCGCCTCCTTGGCCCGCTCATGGCTGGCCAGCGAGAACTCCTCCATCTCCTCGCGGGAGATGTTCCACTTGTCGGCGATCATCTCCGCGCCGCGGAACTGCGAGATCTCCTGGTCGCCGTAACGCGCCAGCCACGCCTTGGACTCGTTGGTGGGCGAGGTGAAGCCGAACTGCTCGGCGACGGTCATCGCCGACGAGATCGGGATCATACTCATGTTCTGCATGCCGCCGGCGACGATGAGGTCGGCGGTGCCGGCCATGATCGCCTGGGCGCCAAAGGAAATCGCCTGCTGACTGGAGCCGCACTGGCGGTCGACGGTGACACCGGGAACCTCTTCGGGGAACCCGGCGGCCAGCCAGGACAACCTGCCGATGTTGCCGGCCTGCGGCCCGATGGTGTCGAGGCAGCCGGCGATGACGTCGTCTACGGCGGCGGGATCGACATCGTTGCGGTCGAACAGGCCGCGCCAGCCGGCGGCACCGAGGTCGACGGGGTGGACGCCGGCCAGGGATCCGTTGCGCTTGCCGACCGCGGTGCGGACGGCGTCGATGACATAGGCCTCAGCCATTTCAGTCCTTCTCTCTCGTGATGCCACCGAGAACGATAGCGAGATACTGACGACCGACTTCCTCGGCCGTGAGCGGTCCGCCGGGTTTGTACCAGCGGACCGAAACCCAGGTGGTGTCGCGGATGAACCGGTACACCAGATCGACGTCGAGGTCGGGCCGGAAGTAGCCCTCCTCGACGCCCTGGTTCAGCAGGTCGATCCACATCTTGCGCTGCTGCTGGTTGCGTTCCTCCAGGTAGGAGAAGCGCTCCTGACCAGACAGCCGCTGTGCCTCGTCCTGGTAGATGACGACGTGGGCGTGCCGGTGCTCGATCGCCTCGAACGACGTCATGAACAGGCCCTTGAGCCGTTCCAACGGATTGGGCTCGCTGTCGATGATCTCCTGGTAACGGGCGAACAGCCAGTCCAGGAAGTTGCGCAGCACCTCGTCGACCATCTGCTCCTTGGAGGAGAAGTGGTGGTAGAGGCTGCCGGAGAGGATGCCCGCGGAGTCGGCGATGTCGCGGACTGTCGTCGCCTTGAGGCCACGCTCGGCGAACATCGTCGCGGCGAGCTCAAGTAGCTCGTCGCG
Source organism: Mycolicibacterium phlei (assembly GCF_001583415.1). Next base: position 507,743 of record NZ_CP014475.1, on the reverse strand, counting down.
CCTGCTCACCGGTTGCTCGCTCATGCCCGCTGGCTCGACACCGAGATGACTTCGCCGGTCAGGTAGCTGGAGTAGTCACTGGCCAGGAACGCGATGGTGGCCGCCACCTCCCACGGTTCGGCGGCACGCCCGAACGCCTCCTGGTCGGACAGCCGGTCCAGCAGGTCCGCGCTGCTGACCTTCTCCAGGAACTTGTGCCGGGCGATGCTGGGCGCGACCGCGTTGATCCGCACGCCGTACTCGACCGCCTCGATCGCACTGCACCGCGTCAGGGCCATCACGCCGGCCTTGGCCGCCGCGTAGTGCGACTGCGAATGCTGTGCGCGCCAACCCAATACGCTGGCATTGTTGACGATCACGCCGCCGTGGTCGGCCCCGCGGAAGTACCGCAGCGCCGCGCGGGTCGCACGCATCACCGACGTCAGCGTGACGTTGAGGACGCGGTCCCACTCCTCGTCGGTCATGTCGATGACGGGCGTCTCCCCGCCCAGGCCGGCGTTGTTGACCAGCACGTCGATGCGGCCCATCTTCTCGGCCGCCGACGCGATCAGCGCGTCGACCTGCTCGGTGGACGTCACGTCGCACACGACGGCCTCCACCCGCCCCTGGCCCAGCGCGCTGAGCTGCTCACGGGTCTCGTTCAGCCGGCGCTCGTGATGGTCGGAGACCACCACATCGGCACCCTCGGCCAGCGCCCGCCGGGCCACCGACGACCCGATGCCGGTGCCGGCCGCCGCGGTCACGACGACGACCTTGCCGGTCAGCAGGCCGTGTCCCTCAATCTCCTTCGGAGCTACGGAAAGATCTTTCGTCACCCTTTTGGTTCCCTCGGTAGACCGAGCACCCGCTCGGCGATGATGTTGCGCTGCACCTCGTTCGACCCGCCGTAGATCGTGTCGGCCCGGGAGAACAGGAACAGCCGCTGCCATTCGTCGAAGTCGCCGTCGCTCAGGGTCAGCCCCTCGCGCCCCAGCACCTCCATCGCGATCTCGCCGAGTTCGCGATGCCAGTTGGCCCACAACAGCTTCGAGACGTTGTCTTGACCCCCGCCCATGTCGCCGCCGGGGCGGCTCCGGTGCTGCCCGAGGTCCATCGTCGCCAGCGCGTAGGACCGCATCGTGCGCAGCCCCGCCCAGGACCGGGCCAGCCGCTCCCGGATCAGCGGATCGTCCGCCGCGCCAGTGCGTTTCGCCAACTCCGCGACACCGGACAGCTCCCGGGCGTACTCGATCTGCTGACCGAGCGTGGACACACCCCGCTCGAACGTCAGCGTGCCCATCGCCACCCGCCAGCCGTCGCCTGGCTCCCCCACCACCAGCGAGGCCTCGGTGCGGGCGTCGTCGAAGAACACCTCGTTGAACTCCGAGTCGCCGGTCAGCTGCACGATCGGGCGGATCTCGACGCCGGGCTGATCCAGCGGCACCAGCAGGTACGACAGCCCCTGGTGGCGCTTGGAGCCCTTCTCGGTGCGGGCGACGACGAAGCACCACTGCGCCCAGTGCGCCAGCGACGTCCACACCTTCTGCCCGTTGATCACCCACTCGTCGCCGACCAGTTCGGCGGTGGTGGACACATTGGCCAGGTCGCTGCCCGCGCCGGGCTCGGAGTAGCCCTGGCACCACAGCTCGGTGACGTCGAGGATCTTGGGCAGGAACCGCTTCTGCTGTTCGGGGGTGCCGAACGCGATCAGCGTCGGCCCCAGCAGCTCCTCACCGAAGTGGTTGACCTTCGCCGGGGCGTTGGCGATCGCGTACTCCTCGTAGAACGCCACCCGGTGCGCGACCGTCAGCCCGCGGCCGCCGTGCTCCTCCGGCCAGCCCAGACACGTCAGGCCCGCCTCGGCCAGCTTCCGGTTCCACGCCAGCCGTTCCTCGAATGCCTCGTGTTCGCGCCCGGGACCGCCGAGGCCCTTCAGCGCGGCGTACTCGCCGACGAGGTTCTCGGCGAGCCATTCGCGGACCTCAGCCCGGAACTCCTCGACCTCAATCACCCTTGTAGGCTAACCTACCAAGCACTTGCTTTGGTGCCCGGTCGCCAAGTCCGCCGTCCACGACCCGGCGGCGGGACATGTCCGGGCAGTCCAATCCAGAGGAGCATTGATGACGTCGGACGGGCGGACCACTCCGCAGGTCCTGAACCGGATCGCCGACCGGTTGGCCGACCACGACGCCCTGATCACCGAGGGCCGCCGGCTCACCTACGGCGAGCTGCGCGACGAGGTCCGGCGCACCGCGGCGGCGCTGATCGCGGCCGGTGTCAACCCCGGCGACCGGATCGCGATCTGGGCGCCCAACACCTGGCAGTGGGTCGTCGCCTGCCTGGGCATCCAGTACGCCGGCGGGGTACTCATCCCGCTGAACACCCGCTACACCGCCAGCGAGGCCACCGACATCCTGGCCCGCACCGGCGCCCCGCTGCTGTTCGCCTCGGGCGAGTTCCTCGGCGCCGACAAGGCCGCCTCCCTGGACCGCTCCGCGCTGCCGCAGCTGCGCCGCATCGTGCGGATCCCGGTGGACAAGGACGACGGCGACTGGGACGAGTTCGTCGCCACCGGCACCGACCTGGCGGCCGCCGACGCGCGTGCGGCCGCGGTGCGCCCCGACGACGTCTCCGACATCCTGTTCACCTCCGGCACCACCGGGCGCAGCAAGGGCGCGCTGTGCGCGCACCGCCAGTCGCTGGACGCGTCGGCGGCGTGGGCGGAGTGCGGCCGGGTGACCGCCGACGACCGCTACCTGTGCATCAACCCGTTCTTCCACAACTTCGGCTACAAGGCCGGCATCCTGGCCTGCCTGCAGACCGGCGCGACGCTGATCCCGCAGCTGACGTTCGATCCGGAGAAGACGATGGCCGCCGTGCAGGAGCACCGCATCACGGTGCTGCCCGGGCCGCCGACGATCTACCAGACCCTGCTCGACCACCCGAAGCGCGGCGACTACGACCTGACGTCGCTGCGGTTCGCGGTCACCGGCGCGGCCGTGATCCCGGTCGTGCTGATCGAGCGGATGCAGACCGAGCTCGACATCGACATCGTGCTGACCGCCTACGGCCTGACCGAGGGCAGCGGGTTCGGCACGATGTGCCGTCCCGAGGACGACGCGGTGACCGTCGCCACCACCTCGGGCCGTCCGATCGCGGGATTCGAGCTGCGCATCGACAATCCGGGTGAGGACGGTACCGGCGAGGTGCTGCTGCGCGGGCCGAACGTGATGCTGGGGTACCTCGACGATCCCGAGGCCACCGCCGCCGCGATCGACGCCGACGGCTGGCTGCACACCGGTGACGTCGGCACCGTCGACGCCAACGGCAACCTGCGCATCACCGACCGGCTCAAGGACATGTACATCTGCGGCGGGTTCAACGTGTACCCGGCGGAGATCGAGCAGGTGCTGGCCCGGCTGGACGGGGTCGCCGAGGCCGCGGTGATCGGCGTGCCCGACCAGCGGCTCGGCGAGGTCGGCAAGGCGTTCGTGGTCCGCAAGCCCGGCGCCCAGCTCGACGAGGAGACCGTGATCGCCTACACCCGTGAGCATCTGGCGAACTTCAAGGTTCCGCGTTCGGTGGAGTTCCTCGACGCGCTACCGCGGAATCCCGGGGGCAAGGTGGTCAAACCGCTGCTGCGTGAGAGGGCTGAATCTTCCTGATGGACCTGAATTTCGACGACGAGACCGAGGCTTTCCGGGCCGAGGTGCGGGAGTTCCTGGCCGCCAACCGGCACCACTTCCCCACCAAGTCCTACGACACCTACGAGGGCTTCGAGCAGCACCGGCAGTGGGACCGGGTGCTCTACGACGCCGGCCTGTCGGTGATCACCTGGCCGAAGAAGTACGGCGGCCGCGACGCCAGCCTGCTGCAGTGGGTGGTGTTCGAGGAGGAGTACTTCCGGGCCGGGGCGCCGGGCCGCGCGAGCGCCAACGGCACCTCGATGCTGGCGCCGACGCTGTTCGCCCACGGCACCGAGGAGCAGCTGGACCGGGTGCTGCCGAAAATGGCCAGCGGCGAGGAGATCTGGGCGCAGGCCTGGTCGGAGCCGGAGTCCGGCAGCGACCTGGCCTCGCTGCGGTCCACGGCGACCAAGACCGACGGCGGCTGGCTGCTCAACGGGCAGAAGATCTGGAGCTCGCGCGCGGTGTTCGGCGAGCGCGCCTTCGGCCTGTTCCGCTCCGACCCGGAGGCCGAACGGCACAAGGGCCTGACCTACTTCATGTTCGACCTCAAGGCCGAGGGTGTGACGGTGCGCCCGATCGCGCAGCTCGGCGGCGACACCGGGTTCGGTGAGATCTTCCTGGACAACGTGTTCGTGCCGGACCGCGACGTCATCGGCGGCGTGCACGACGGGTGGCGCGCGGCGATGAGCACCTCGAGCAACGAGCGCGGCATGTCGCTGCGCAGCCCGGCCCGCTTCCTGGCCCCGGCGGAACGCCTTGTCGCGCAGTGGAAGCAGAACCCCGACCCGGCCTTCGCCGACCGGGTCGCCGACGCCTGGATCAAGGCGCAGGCCTACCGGCTGCACACCTTCGGCACGGTCACCCGGGTCAGCAACGGCGGTGAGCTGGGCGCGGAGTCCAGCGTCACCAAGGTGTTCTGGTCGGACCTCGACGTCGCGATCCACCAGACCGCACTGGACCTGCAGGGCGCCGACGCCGAACTGACCGACAACTGGACCGACGGGCTGCTGTTCTCCCTGGGCGGCCCGATCTACGCCGGTACCAACGAGATTCAGCGCAACATCATCGCCGAGCGCCTGCTGGGGCTCCCCCGAAAGTAGACAGATGAACTTCGAGCTTGACGAACAGCAGCGGGATTTCGCCGCGAGCATCGACGCCGCACTCGGCGCCGCCGACCTGCCCGGCGCGGTCCGGGCGTGGGCGTCCGGTGACACCGCACCGGGCCGCAAGGTGTGGTCGCAGTTGGCAGAACTGGGCGTGACCGCGCTGCTGGTACCCGAGAAGTACGACGGCATCGAGGCCCACCCGGTCGACATGGTGGTGGCCGTCGAGCGGCTCGGTCGCTGGTGCGTGCCCGGTCCCGTCGCGGAATCCATTGCGGTGGCGCCGATCCTGCTCGCCGATGACGAGCGCAGCGCCGCGCTGGCCGCCGGTGAGCTGATCGCCACCGTGGCCGCACCGCCGCAGGTGCCGCGCGCCGTCGACGCCGACTTCGCCGGCCTGGTGCTGCTGGCCGCCGACGGTCAGGTGCACGACGCCACCGCCGGGGCGCAGCATGAGTCGGTGGACGCCAGCCGCCGCCTGTTCGAGGTCTCGGCCGCCGGTGACGGCAGGCCCGCCGATGTGGCGCGCGCCTACGAGTTCGGCGCGCTGGCCACCGCGGCACAGCTGGTCGGCGCGGGCCAGGCGATGCTGGACATGGCGGTCGAATACGCCAAGCAGCGCAGCCAGTTCGGCAAGCTGATCGGCACCTACCAGGCCATCAAGCACAAGCTGGCCGACGTGCACATCGCGATCGAGCTGGCGCGTCCGCTGGTCTACGGGGCGGCGCTGTCGCTGGCCGACGGCTCCCCCGACACCGCACGCGACGTCAGCGCCGCCAAGGCCGCGGCCAGCGACGCCGCGCTGCTGGCCGCCCGCTCGGCGCTGCAGACGCACGGTGCGATCGGCTTCACCCAGGAGCACGACCTGTCGCTGTGGCTGCTGCGCACCCAGGCGCTGCGGTCGGCGTGGGGCGATCCGAGTCTGCACCGGCGACGGGTACTGGAGGCACTGTGAGCGAAGAACGGCAGCTGCTGCGCGAGACGGTCGCGGCGCTGGTGGAGAAGCACGCGTCGCCGGCGGCGGTGCGTGCGGCGATGGAGTCCGAACGCGGCTACGACGAGTCGCTGTGGTCGCTGCTGTGCGAGCAGGTCGGCGCCGCGGCGCTGGTGGTGCCCGAGGAGCTGGGCGGCGCGGGCGGTGAGCTCGCCGACGCGGCCGTCGTCCTCGAGGAGCTGGGCAAGGCGCTGGTGCCGACCCCGCTGCTGGGCACGACACTGGCCGAGCTGGCGCTGCTGGCCGCCGACGAGCCCGACACCGACGCCCTGGAGGGGCTGGCCGAGGGCAGCCGCATCGGCGCGGTCGTGTTCGACCCGGGGTTCGTGGTCAACGGTGACGTCGCCGACGTCGTCGTCGCCGCCGACGGTGACCGGCTGACCCGCTGGACCCGTTTCACGGCCACCCCGCTCAAGCCCATGGACCTGACCCGCCGGCTGGCCCGCGTCGAGGCCGAGGAGACCGCCGATATCGGCGCCGACCCGGGTCTGGCCGACACCGCGGCCCTGCTGCTGGCGGCCGAGCAGATCGGCGCCGCGTCGCGCTGCCTGGACCTGACGGTGCAGTACACCAAGGACCGGGTGCAGTTCGGCAGGCCGATCGGCAGCTTCCAGGCGCTCAAGCACCGGATGGCCGACCTGTACGTCGCGGTGCAGTCCGCCCGCGCGGTGGTCGACGAGGCGATCGCCAACCCGTCGCCGACGTCGGCGGCGCTGGCCCGGTTCTCGGCGACCGAGGCGTTCAACAAGGTCGCGGCCGAGGCGGTGCAGATGCACGGCGGCATCGCGATCACCTGGGAACACGACATCCAGCTGTACTTCAAGCGGGCGCACGGCAGCGCCCAGCTGCTCGGGCCTGCGCGGGAGTACCTGCGGCGGCTGGAAGCCGAAGTGCTCTAGCGTTGACGGTGTGAAGGTCTCGCTGCGCTCCGGCATCCCGCCGTTCTATGTGATGGACGTCTGGCTGGCGGCCGCTGAACGCCAGCGCAGCCACGGCGACCTGGTGAACCTGTCGGCGGGCCAGCCCAGCGTGGGTGCGCCCGGCCCGGTGCTGGAGGCGGCCAAGAAGACGCTGGACACCACCGTGCTGAGCTACACCGTCGCGCTCGGCATCCACGAGCTGCGCGAGGCCATCGCGGGCTCCTACCGCGACCGGCACGGGCTGGAGGTCGACCCGGACGATGTGGTGGTCACGACCGGCTCGTCGGGTGGTTTCCTGCTGGCGTTTCTAGCGTGCTTCGACGCCGGTGACCGCGTCGCGATCGCCAGCCCCGGCTACCCCTGCTACCGCAACATCCTGACCGCGCTGGGCTGCGAGGTCGTCGAGATCCCGTGCGGCCCCGAGACCCGGTTCCAGCCGACGGCGCAGATGCTCGCCGAGCTCGACCCGCCGGTGCAGGGCGTGATCGTCGCCAGCCCCGCCAACCCGACCGGCACCGTGATCGCGCCGGCCGAGCTGGCGGCGATCGCGACGTGGTGCTCGTCGAACGGGGTGCGGCTGATCAGCGACGAGGTGTATCACGGGCTGGTCTACGAGGGTGCGCCCGAGACCAGCTGCGCCTGGGAGACCTCCCGCGATTCCATTGTGGTGAACAGCTTCTCGAAGTACTTCGCGATGACCGGGTGGCGGCTGGGCTGGATGCTGGTGCCCAAGGAGCTGCAGCGCGCGGTGGACTGTCTGACCGGCAACTTCACCATCTGCCCGCCCACGCTGCCGCAGCTGGCCGCGGTCGCGGCGTTCACCCCCGAGGCGATCGCCGAATGCGAAGGCCTGCTGCACCATTACGCCGCCAACCGGCAGCTGCTTCTCGACGGGCTGCGGGGGCTGGGCATCGACAAGCTGGCCCCCACCGACGGCGCGTTCTACGTCTACGCCGACGTCTCGCACCTGACCGACGACTCGCTGTCGTTCTGCTCGAAGTTGTTGGACGACACCGGGGTTGCGATCGCGCCGGGCGTGGACTTCGACCCGGCGCGCGGCGGGTCATTCGTCCGGCTGTCGTTCGCCGGGCCGACGAGCGACATCGAGGAGGCACTAGCCCGTATCGGCGTATGGCTAGGCTAGGCCCGCCGAGGAGCGCCGCCGCCGCGACACCGCGTCCACACTGGCGGCCAGCAGCAGCACGCCACCGGTGACCAGGAAGTTGATGTACGACGACTGGTTGAGCAGCCCGAGCCCGTTGGCGATCGTCGCGACCACCACGCCGCCGATCACCGCGTCGATGGCGCGACCCTTGCCGCCGAACAGGCTGGTGCCACCGATCACCGCCGCGCCGACGGCGTAGAGCAGCGTGTTGCCCGCACCCGAGGACGCCGACACCTTGCCCGCGTAGGACGCCGCGATGATCCCGCTCAGCGCGGCCAGCGACGAGCACATCACGAACACCGACACCCGGATGCGGTCGACCGGGATGCCCGCGCGGCGGGCGGCTTCGGCGTTGCCGCCGACCGCGTAGATGTGCCTGCCGTAGGAGGTGCGCCGCAGCACCACGGTCAGCACGATCAGCAGCACCAGCACCAGCGGCAGCACGTAGGGGACGCCGCGGATCTCGTTGTTGGGGTTGACGCTTCGGTTGACGCTGAGCAGATAGGTGACGCCGAGCACGACGGCGGCGACGGCCGCGACCCGGGCGACCACGACGCCGGTCGGGGCGTGCGCGAGTTTCAGCGCCCGCTGGCGGCGGTGCTGGAAGAAGGTCAGGGCGGCGAACCCGATCACGACGATCCACGCGATGGCCCAGCCCGCCGTGACCGGCAGGTTGCTGATTGTCAGCCCGCGGATCACCTTGTCGTCGACGCGCACCGAACCGCCCTCGCCGATCAGCTTGAGAGTCACCCCCTGCAGGCCGAGGAAGAACGCCAGCGTGACGACGAACGACGGGATGCCCAGCTTGGCGCGCAGCAGGCCGATGGTGAGCCCGATGGCGGCGCCGCAGGCGATTCCGGCCAGCAGTCCCGCCCACCACGGCCATCCGGTGTTGACGATGAGCAGCGCCATCACACAGGCCGACACACCGCCGGCCACCCCGGCGGACAGGTCGATGTCGCCGAGCAGCAGCACGAACACCAGACCCATCGCCAGCACGCAGATCGCGCCGGCCTGGGTGATCAGGTTGGCCAGGTTCAGCGCCGACAGGAAGCGGTCGTTGGCCAGCCCGAACACCACGAACAGCACGAGCAGGCCGAGCACGGCGGGCAGCGAACCCATGTCGCCGCCGCGGACCCGCTGCAGGTAGCCGCGGACCGCGTCGCGGAAGGTCTCGTCGGTACGCAGGTCCCCGGCGAACTCGGCGTCGGCCAGGGTGACCTCGGAATCGGTTTGCACGGTGGTCATTTCGCGGTCCTCGTTCACGGGGATGGTCACATCGACTGCGCTGCCTGCGCGGGTGCCAGGCCGAGGCTGCCGGACCGGCCGGCGGTGATGAGTTCCACCACCTGGTTGTGTGACACCTCGGCGGCCTTGACGTCGGCGGCGACCCGGCCCAGGTAGAGCGCGCAGATGCGGTCGGCGACCTCGAAGACGTCGTTCATGTTGTGCGAGATGAACACGACTCCGAGACCGCGCGCGGCGAGGCCGCGCACCAGCTCGAGCACCTGACGGGTCTGCGCGACACCGAGTGCGGCGGTGGGCTCGTCGAGCAGCACGACCTTCGAGTTCCACAGCACCGACTTGGCGATCGCGACGGTCTGCCGCTGCCCGCCGGAGAGGCTGGACACCGGCTGGCGCACGGATTTCACGGTGCGCACAGACAGGGAGGTCAGCGCCTCGCGCGCCATCGTCTCCATGCGCGCCTCGTCGAGCATGCCGCCCCGGGTCTTGAGCTCACGGCCGAGGAACATGTTCTCGACGATGTCGAGGTTGTCGCACAGCGCGAGATCCTGGTAGACCACCTCGACGCCCAGCGCGGAGACGTCGTTGGGGCCGCGCACCGTCACCGGGTTGCCCTCGAACAGGTAGGTGCCGGTGTCGATGGGGTGGATCCCGGCGATCGCCTTGACCAGCGTGGACTTTCCGGCGCCGTTGTCGCCGACGAGCGCGGTCACCTGTCCCGGGTAGACCCGGAAGTCCACGTCGTGCAGGACGTGCACAACGCCGAAACTCTTGTTGACACCTCGTAATTCGAGGATCGGAGTGTCCATCAGACTCCCGCGGCCGTGCACGTCTCGGCGAACTGTCCGGCGCACACCTCGTCGCGGGACTGGCCGCCGTCTTCGAACACGATGTCGACGTTGTCCTTGGTGATCGACTTCGGCGTCAGCAGCACCGACGGCACGTCGCGCCCGCCGACGTCATCGCGGGAGGTGCTGGTGGTCTTCGGCTCCTCACCGTTGGCCAGCGCGATCGCGGCCTCCGCCAACGCGTTAGCCTCCTCGGTGGCCGACTTGTAGACCGTCATGCACTGGGTTCCGGCGAGGATGTTCTGCAGGCCCTCGACCGTCGCGTCCTGACCGGTGACCGGAACCTGGCCGGCGCGCCGGTTCTTCTCCAGGATCGAGATCACCGAACCGGCGAGGCCGTCGTTGGCGGCGTACACACCGTCGACGCGGCCGTCGGCGGCGGTGTAGAGCTGCTCGAAGATCGTGACGGCCTTGTCGGTGTCCCAGTCCGGGACCGCCTGCTCGCCGACGATGGTGATCGACGGGGTGGCGTCGACGACCGAGTGGGCGCCACTGGAGAACAGTGTGGCGTTGTTGTCGGTCGGAGATCCGTTGAGGAACACCACGTTTGCGGGTCTGTCGCCGAGGCAGTCGACGAGGCCCTGGCCCTGCAGCTCACCGACCTTGGTGTTGTCGAAGGAGACGTAGACGTCGGCGGAGCCGCCCAGGGTGAGCCGGTCGTAGTCGATGGTCTTCACCCCCTGCGCGGCAGCCTTCTCCTGGATGGAGGCGCCGCTGTCGGAGTCGAGGTTGACGATGGCCAGCACCGTGACCCCGTCGGCGATCATGCCGTCGGCGATGGTGGCCATCGTGTCGGCGGAGCCCTCGGCATTCTGGATGGTGTAGTCGATGCCGGCGTTGGTGAACGCCTCCTCCAGTGCGGGCCGGTCCTTGGTCTCCCAGCGCACCGAAGACTTGGTGTCCGGCAGGATGACGCCGATCTTCTGGTTTCCCGACGCGTCGCTCGACCCCGAGTCCGAGGACGTGCCGCACGCGGTCAGGGTCAGGCTGACGCCGACGACTGCGGTCAGGAGCAGACTGCTGGTTCGCTTCACGGAGATCCTTCCGACGATGTCGCGTACGGCTTTTGTTGTTTGCTTATACATATAGCGTGATCCGGGTCACCGAATTGGCGCTTTGACCGTCAGCGGGCGCCGACGAGATGCTCGACCGCGAGCTGGTGCAGGGCCACGAACCCGGCGCCCCGGCCACCGAAGTAGGCGTCGGCGTCGAAGTCCTCGTAGGCGCTGCGGTCGGCCAGCAGGTCGCGGTAGGTCTCCCCCTCCGCCAGCGTCGGGGTGCGCAACTCGTCGACCTTGGCCGCCGCCATCGCCTCCCGCACGCGCGGGTCGGCGCGGAACGCGGCGGCCCGCTCGCGCAGCAGCAGGTACATCCGCATGTTCGCGGCCGCCGAGGCCCACACCCCGTCGGCGTCCTCGGTGCGGCTGGGCTTGTAGTCGAAGTGGCGGGGCCCGTCGTAGGCGGGGGTGCCGTCGGGTCCGCCGTGTTCGAGCAGGTCGACCAGCGAGAACGCGTTGATCAGGTCGCCGTGGCCGAACACCAGGTCCTGGTCGTATTTGATGCCCCGCTGACCGTTGAGGTCGATGTGGAACAGCTTGCCGCTGTAGAGCGCCTGGGCGATGCCGTGCATGAAGTTCAGCCCCGCCATCTGCTCGTGGCCGACCTCGGGATTGACGCCGACGCGCTCGGGGTGGGCCAGGGTCTCGATGAACGCCAGGGCATGGCCGACGGTCGGCAGCAGGATGTCGCCACGCGGTTCGTTGGGCTTGGGTTCGATCGCGAAGCGGATCGGGCTGCCCTGGTCGATCGCGTACTGGCACAGCACATCCAGTGCCTCCCGGTAGCGCTCGAGGGCGGCGCGGACGTCCTTGGCGGAGTCGTATTCGCTGCCCTCGCGGCCGCCCCACAGCACGAAGGTCTGGGCGCCGAGCTCGAAGGCCAGGTCCAGGTTGCGCAGCACCTTGCGCAGCGCGAAACGGCGAACCTGACGGTCATTGCTGGTGAATCCGCCGTCCTTGAACACCGGCGGGGAGAACAGGTTGGTGGTCACCATCGGCACGACCAGCCCCGTCGCGTCGAGTGCCCGGGTCAACCGGTCGATGGCGCGACGGCGTTCGGCATCGGTGCTGCCGAAGGCGAACAGGTCGTCGTCGTGGAAGGTCAGCCCGTAGGCGCCGAGATCGGCGAGCCGCTCGACGGCCTCCACGGCGTCGAGCGCCGGCCGGGTCGCGACGCCGAACGGGTCGATACCCGTCCACCCGATGGTCCACAACCCGAACGAGAACTTGTCCTCCCGCTTCGGGGTCAGGTCGGCTGCGGTGCGGCTGGACTCCAGCACGGTCATGGGACGGCTCCAAACAATGCGTTAGGGTTTTGTTCTAGATGCGAACATAAGATGTGGTCTGCACCACTGTCAAGACACTGATCGGGAGGGGCTGGTGCGCGGGGTGAGAGCGACACAGGACCATCGATCGGTGCGGATCGGAACGAGCCCCGACGGGGTGCGGCGACGGAATCTGTCCAGCGTGCTGACCCTGGTGCACCGGCACCGCGCGCTGAGCCGCGCCGAGCTCACCCGGATCACCGGGCTGTCCCGGTCGACGACGAAGGATCTCGTCGAGGAACTGGCCGCTCGCGGCCTGGTCGAGGAGGCGCCGGGACCGTCGCTGCCACAGGTCGGCCGGCCGAGCCCGATCGTGCGTCCCGGTGACCGCGTGCCCGCGGTGTCGGTCACGCCCGAGGTCGACGCCGTCACCGTGGGCCTGGTCGCGATGGGCGGAGCCGTGCGGCAGGTGTTGCGGCACGCCACCGACCGGGTGCCGACGCCGGAGGACACCGTGACGATCGCGGCGCAGGCGATCGCCGAGATCCAGGCGGGTTTGCGTGACGATCAGCTGGTGACCGCGGTGGGGCTTGCGGTGCCCGGCCTGGTGCACGGTCCGCAGTCGGCCGTACAGCTGGCCCCCAACCTCGACTGGCACGACGTCGAGATCGGTCAGATGCTCAGTGCAGCAACAGGTTTGACGGTGTTCGCGACCAACGACGCGAACGCCGGCGCCGTCGCCGAGCATCTGTTCGGCAACCACCACGACGCCGACCACCTGATCTACGTCAACGGCGGTCCCAGCGGTGTCGGCGCGGGTTTCGTGGTCGCGGGCGGGCTGCTCGAGGGTGTTGCGGGGTACGCGGGCGAGCTCGGGCACACCTATGTCGGCGGCGGCGAGCGGTGCCACTGCGGCAGCGTCGGCTGCCTGGAGACGGAGGTGACGCAGCCGCCGTTGGCGCGGCTGCTGGCCGACCTGGACTCGGCCGAGACGCCCGCCGGCCCCACGTCCGCCGAACGTGACGTGCTGGTCCGGCAGACCCGCGCGCTGGCGATCGCGCTGGGCAACGCGGTCAACATGCTCAACCCGAAGCTGATCGTGCTCGGCGGTTTCCTGCGGGTGTTCCCCGCGTTCGCGGGTTCGGTACTGCACGACGAGCTGTCCCGGCGCACGATGGCGGCGCCGTACTCGCTGGTGCGGGTGGTGCCCGCGACGCTGGGCGCCGACACCCTGGTCATCGGCGCCGCGGAGCTGGCGTTCGCCCCTGTTCTCGCTGATCCGGGACTTGTCGGACCCTTGTTGTAGCGTGGGTCACATGGAACAGGTGTTCGAGTTGGATCCGGCGGCCGGTGAGGCTGAGCTGCGGGTTCAGCTCGAGCAGTTGGAAATGCTGAAGTCGCGGATCGCCGCGCAGCAGGCGCGGGTGACCGCCTTGTGGCGTGAGAAGCGGCATGCCGCCGAGGCCGCCGCCGGGGTCCCGAAATCCAAGCGTGGCCACGGCCTGGCCAGCGAGGTCGCCCTGGCCCGCCACGACGCCCCCAACGCCGGTGGCCGCCATCTCGGAATGGCCCGCGCGCTGGTCGAGGAGATGCCGTATACGTTGGCGGCACTGGAGTGCGGGGCGCTCTCGGAGTACCGGGCGATGCTGATCGTCCGCGAATCAGCCTGCCTGTCCGTGGAGCATCGCCGCGACCTCGACGCCCGCCTGTGCGCCGACATCACCCGCCTGGCGGGCTGGGGTGACAAACGCATCGCCGCGCAGGCCCGCCAGATCGCCTGCGAGCTGGACGTGGCGGCGGTGGTCGACCGCAGCGCCAAAGCCCCGACCGACCGTAATCTGACGATCCGCCCGGCACCGGATGCCATGGTGTATGTCACCGCGCATCTACCGGTGGCCCAGGGCGTCAGCGTGTACGCCACCCTCAAACGCCAAGCGGATACGACGTTCGACGGGCGCACCCGCGGGCAGGTGATGGCCGACACGCTGGTCGAACGCATCACCGGCCGCCCGGCCGCCCGGCCCGCCGATGTGATGGTCAACCTGGTGATGGCCGACACCACCCTGATGGGAGACGACGACGCCCCGGCCTGGCTACAGGGCTACGGGCCACTGCCGGCAGCCATCGCCCGCGGCCTGACAGGGGATGCGGTGCGTGACAAGAAGACCAAGGCCATGCTGCGCCGGCTGTACCGCCACCCCTCCAGTGGACAGCTGGTGGCCATGGAATCGCGGGCCCGGATCTTCCCCCAAGGGCTCGCGGAGTTCATCGGGATCCGCGACCGCACGTGTCGCACCCCGTACTGCAACGCCGAGATCCGCCACCGCGACCACGCCACCCCGAAACGCCGCGGCGGCAAAACATCAGCGCTCAACGGCCTCGGCGTCTGCGAAGCCTGCAACTACGCCAAAGAAGCACCCGGCTGGACCGTACACACCAGCGACACCAACGGCGTCCACACCGCCGAATTCAGCACCCCCACCGGCGCGACCTACCAGTCCACCGCACCACCACTACCCGGACCACCCGTACGCCGAAAACTCAGCCTCATGGAAGGCCGACTCAGCATCGACCTCGTCACCTTCAACGACGCTGCGTGACGTACCAGTCGAGCAGTGCGGGGTCGTCGACGGCGCTGCGCTCGACGACCTTGGCGGGATCGGCGCCCTGGAACAGCTTCTTGATCGGCACCTCGAGCTTCTTGCCGGTGCGGGTGTGCGGGACACCCGGTGCGGCGATGATCTCGTCGGGCACATGGCGCGGCGAGACCTCGGTGCGGATGGTGTCCTTGATCCGGTCGCGCAGGGCATCGGTGAGTTCGGCGCCGTCGGCGAGTTTGACGAACAGCGGCATCCAGTAGCCGCCGTCGGGCTGTTCGGCGCCGATGATCAGCGCCTCGGCCACCTCGGGCAGCTGTTCGACGGCCTGATAGATGTCGGCGCTGCCCATCCGGATGCCGTGCCGGTTGAGCGTGGAGTCCGACCGGCCGTGCACGATCACGCTGCCCCGGTCGGTGATCGTGATCCAGTCGCCGTGCCGCCACACCCCCGGGAACATCTCGAAATACGCTGAGCGGTACCGGGATCCGTCGGCGTCATTCCAGAACGCCACCGGCATGGACGGCATCGGCTTGGTCACCACCAGCTCGCCGACCTCGTTACGGACGGGCTTACCCGACTCGTCCCAGGAGTCCAGCGCGCAACCCAGATACGGCGCCGACAGCTCACCCGGCCACACCGGCACCGTGCGAACCCCGCCGATGAACGCCGACACCACATCGGTGCCGCCGCTGATCGAGGCGACCTGCACATGCTCACCGACGTTGTCGCGCAACCACAGTGACGACGACGGCGGCAGCGACGACCCGGTGATCCCGACCGTCTTCAGCGCGGACAGGTCGTGCTCCTTGCGCGGCACCGCACCGGCCTTGATGCACCCGAGGACATAACCCGGGCTGGTGCCCAGCACCGTCGCCTTCACCGCGGCGGCGATCTCCCACAGCGCGTCCGGACGCGGGACGGCGGGGCTGCCGTCGTAGCAGACGATGGTGGCGCCCACCAGCAGCCCGGCCACCTGAAAGTTCCACATCATCCAGCTCGGGCTGGTGTACCAGAAGAACACGTCGTCCGGGCCGATATCGGACTGCAGGACAACGGCTTTCAGATGCTCGAGCAGCACGCCGCCGTGGCCGTGCATGATGCCCTTCGGCAGCCCGGTGGTGCCGGAGGAGAACAGGATCCACAGCGGGTGCGCGAAGTCGACCGGCGTCGTGGACAACGGCTCGGTGCTGGTCTCGGCGAGCTCGGAGGCCAGCACGGTGGCCTTCAGCGCCGGCAGGCCCGCGCGCAGCGCGGCGACGTCGGCGGTCTTGTCGTGGTACTTGCCGCCGTAGGTGTAGCCGTCGGCGGTCACCAGCACCGTCGGCTCGAGCTGACCGAGCCGGTCCAGCGCCGCCTTCGGCGAGTAGTCCTGTCCGCAGGCGCTCCACACCGCGCCGATGCTGGCGGTCGCCAGGAACGCGATCACCGCCTCCGGGATGTTCGGCAGGTAGCCGATGACCCGGTCGCCGGGCGCAACACCCAGCGCGCGCAGGCGCTGCGCGAAAGCCGCTGTGCGGCCCAGCAGTTGCGCCCAGGACACCTCGGTGACCGCACCACCCTCGGCGACGTGGTAGATCGCGGGCCGGTCGTCGCGGGCGCTGCGCAGCACCTGGTCGACGTAGTTCAGCCGCACCCCGGAAACCACTCCGCGCCGGGCATCTGCGCCGACGCGAGCACCGTGTCCGGGCGCTCCCCCAGCTCGAAGTAGTCCCACAGGGCCGCCCAGAAGGCGTCCGGATCATCGACCGACCACTGCCACAGCGACCGGTAGTCACCGAACTCGCGGCCGGTGCGACCGGAGACGAACCGGGCGAACTCGGTGACCTTGGCACCCTCGACGTCAGCGTCGGTGGGCGTCCACTGCGCCTCGCTGCTCACCTCGCACTCCATCCACCGTCCATCGTGTACGACGCTCCAGTGACCATCCCCGCCGCGGGCGAGGCCAGCCACGCCACCAGCGAGGCCACCTCGTCGGGTTCGACGAGCCGCTTGATCGCGCTCTCCTTCAGCAGGATGGTCTCGATCACCTTATCCTCTGGAATGCCGTGTGTACGGGCTTGATCGGCGATCTGTTTGGAGACCAGCGGGGTGCGCACGTACCCGGGGTCGACGCAGTTGCTGGTGACGCCGTGCGGCCCGCCCTCCAGCGCGGTCACCTTCGACAGGCCCTCCAGCCCGTGTTTGGCCGCGACGTAGGCGCTCTTGAAGGCCGACGCCCGGATGCCGTGCACCGACGAGATGTTGATGATCCGGCCGAAGCCCCGCTCGTACATGTGCGGCAGCGCCGCACGGATCAGCAGGAACGGCGCCTCCACCATCAGCTTGAGGATGAACCGGAACTTCTCGGGCGGGAACTCGGCTATCGGGCTGACGTGCTGGATTCCCGCGTTGTTGACCAGGATGTCGATCTCCAGACGCAGATCCTCCAGCGCGGTGACGTCGGAAAGATCGGCGGCCCAGTGCTTTCCGCCGATCTCGGTGGCAACGGCCTTGGCGCCGTCGGCGTCGACGTCGGCGACGGTGACCGTCGCACCCGCCTGTGCCAGCGCCCGCGCGCACGCCGCACCGATCCCGCTCGCCCCGCCGGTGACCAGTGCGGTACGCCCGACGAGGTCGCTCACAGCAGTCCGGCCTTGGCGAGCTGCTCGCGGTCGGCGGCGTCCAGCGTCGCCAGGTCGATGCCCTTGGTCTCGCGGTTGAACAGCGCCGCCACCAGGGTGATCGCCGCGGCGCCGGCCAGGTAGAGCGCGATCGGCACCCAGCTGTCGAACTTGTCGAGCAGCCACGTCGCGATGGCCGGCGCCAGCGAGCCCGCCACGATCGAGGTCACCTGATAGCCAAGCGACACACCGGAATAGCGCATCCGGGTCGGGAACATCTCGGCCATGATCGCCGGCTGCGGCGCGTACATCAGCGCGTGGATGATCAGGCCCAGGATCACCGCGCCCATGACCGCCAGGTAGCTGCCGGTGTTCATCATCGGGAAGGCGAAGAAGCCCCAGGTGCCCGCCAGGATCGCTCCGGCGATGTACACCGGGCGGCGGCCGTAGTGGTCGGCCAGTCTGCCGACCTGCGGCACCACCAGGAAGTGGATGAAGTGCGCGGCCAGCAGGTACCAGAGGATCGATCCGGTGTCGACGCCGACGTACGTCTTCAGGTAGACGATCGAGAACGTGACAACCAGGTAGTACATGATGTTCTCAGCGAAGCGCAGCCCCATCGCGGTGAACACGCCCCGCGGATAGCGCTTGAGCACCTCCACCACGCCGTAGGACACCGACTTGACGCGCTCCACCTCCTCCTGGGCGGCGACGAAGATCGGCGCGTCGGTGACCTTGGTGCGGATGTAGTAGCCGATCAGCACGACCACCGCCGACAGCCAGAACGCCACCCGCCAGCCCCACGACAGGAACGCCGCGTCGGACAGGATGCCGGTCAGCACCAGCAGCACCACGGTGGCGAGCATGTTGCCCACCGGCACGGCGGCCTGCGGCCAGCTGGCCCAGAAGCCCCGCTTGTCCTTCGGGCTGTGCTCGGCGACCAGCAGCACCGCACCGCCCCACTCGCCGCCGACCGCGAAGCCCTGCATGAAGCGCAGCAGCACCAGCAGGATCGGTGCCCACACCCCGATCTGCTCGTAGGTGGGCAGGCAGCCCATCAGGAACGTCACCACGCCGACGAGCAGGATCGCGAACTGCAGCAGCATCTTTCTGCCGTACTTGTCGCCGAAGTGGCCGAACACCACGCCGCCGAGTGGGCGGGCGACGAAGCCGACGGCGTAGGTCAGCAGCGCGGCGATCAGGCCGGCGGCCTCACTGGTGCCCTCGGCGAAGAACACCTTGTTGAAGACCAGAGTCGCCGCGGTGGCGTAGAGGAAGAACTCGTACCACTCGACGACGGTGCCCGCCATCGAGGCGACGACTACCCGTTTCAGCCCGGTGGGTGCCACCCCGCCGGTGGCCGGATCGTTGGTGACGCTCATCGAAACTCCTTCGCGCTGTGACGGCAGGCACAAACAGGGTGAGTATTCGTGCAGATACCCGTCGCCGCAATAACCAAAACCGCAGGCTGTATCTGCAAAAATGCACACATGAGGCTGCCGAGCGCCGACGATCTGCTGGTCCTGCTGGCCGTCGGCCGCACCGGGCGGTTCAACGCGGCGGCCGACGAACTCGGCCTCAACCACACCACCGTCTCGCGGCGGATCGCCGCGCTCGAGGAGGCCGTCGGCGGCCGGGTGCTGACCCGAGGGGCGAGCGGCTGGGAGCTCACCGACCTGGGTCGCGAGGCGCTCGGCGCCGCCGAGACCATCGAATCCGCGGTCCGCTCCCTGGCCGCGGGCGACAACGGCGACCGCAGCCTCGAGGGCGTCGTGCGGATCTCCGCGACCGACGGCTTCTCGGCCTACATCGCCGCGCCGGCGGCCGCGGCCGTGCAGCGTGAGCACCCCAACGTGACCGTCGAGCTGGTCGCCACCACCCGCCGGGCCAGCCAGCAGCGCTCCGGGCTCGACGCCGAGGTCGTCGTCGGCGAACCGAAGGTGCAGCGCGCCGAGGCCACCCGGCTCGGCGACTACTGCCTCGGCCTGTACGCGGCGCGGCGGTACCTGGCCGAGCACGGCACCCCGACCGGCATCGCCGACCTGGACCGGTTCCCGCTGGTGTACTTCATCGACTCGATGCTGGCCGTCGACGACCTCGACGCGGCCACCGCGTTCGCGCCGCCGGGGATGCGGGAGTCGGTCACCTCCACGAACGTGTTCGTCCACGTCGAGGCGACCCGCGCCGAGGCCGGGCTGGGGCTGCTGCCCTGCTTCATGGCCGACCGGCACGACGACCTGGTCCGGGTGCTGCCCGACCAGGTGGAGGTGCGGCTGTCGTACTGGCTGGTCACCCGCGCCGAGACGCTGCGCCGCCCCGAGGTGGCCGCCGTCCTCGACGCCATCAAGGCGCGGGTCCGCGAACAGCAGGACGTCCTGCTCGGTCGGTCCCGCTGACCTGACAGATAACGAAAGAGGCACCCCTCGCGGGGTGCCTCTTTTGAGTGGTCTTCGCTCAGCGGCTCTGGCGCACCGTGGTGTCGACCTGCGGGACGTTCACCGTCGGGTGTACCCGATCCAGCCAGTCGTGGTGGTCCACACCGGCCTGGGCCGGTCCGGCCAGGGCGATGATGGGGGCACTCAGGGCGCTGGCGATGATGGCTGCGATGCCGATCTTCTTCATGTTCCTGCCTTCTTCTTCTCTTTTTTCTGTCTCTCCGGATCTCTTTCGTTCCGGTCTGACTGTCAAAACAGGCAGGTCAGGGCATTAATTTCCCTTGGCAGGAATTGGTTGACAGCTGGCAGGATCTGCTCTATAAGCGGCCCCACCCGCCGTCGACTCGTGACCCACGACACGTTAGATTCGTCAGCGATGTTGAAGAGGTTCACGATCGCAGCAGCCGCCGCCTGTGGGGCGGCCCTGGTCGCGGCGGCCCCGGTGAACGCCCAGCCCCAGCCCGGCCCGCCGCCGTGCGAGCTGGCGCTGGCGTTTCTTTGCCGGTACATCCCGATGGCGCCCGAGCTGGACCACGACGTCGACCTCACCCAGCAGCTGCCGCCCGCAGACCCGAACGCGCTGCTGCCCGAGGACCTGCCGCCGGTCGACCCGTGCGCGGCCGGCTGCATCTAGCTAGAGCCAGGTGTCCTCGGTGGTCGCGGTGAGGAACGCCTCCAGATCGTCACGCCAGGTGGCGGGGGTGTTCTTCTCCGGCTCGATGCCGGTGTACTGGCCACGGTAGAACAGCAGCGGCCGCGCCTTCTGCTCCGGCACGTCCGACAGCGAGTGCACCGCGCCGAAGACGACGAAGTGGTCACCGCCGTCATGCACCGAGTGCACCGTGCAGTCGATGTGCGCGAGGCTGCCGTCGATGATCGGCGACCCCAGCGGTGACAGGTGCCAGTCGATGCCCGCGAACTTGTCGGGCTCACGCGAGCCGAACCGCGCGGACACGTGCTGCTGGTCCTCGTGCAGCACGTTGACGCAGAACCGCCCGCTGGCCTCGATCGCCTGCCACGACCGCGACACCTTGGTCGGGCAGAACAGCACCAGCGGCGGATCCAGCGACAGCGCCGCGAACGACTGGCACGCGAACCCGACCGGTTTGTCCTCGTGCACCGTGGTGATCACGGTGATGCCGGTGCAGAACTGCCCCAGCACATTGCGGAAGGTGCGGGGGTCGATCGGCTGGGACGGCTCCGACATCGCCGTTACTTGAAGCCGACGCTGAAGTCGTGGCCCCACAGGCTGACCGCGGTGCTCTCCCGGGCCACCCAGTTGTCGTCCTCGACCTGCAGCCCCTCGCAACCGAATTCGACGTCGAAGCCGCCGGGGGTCTTCATGTAGAACGACAGCATCTTGTCGTTGACGTGGCGGCCCAGCGTCGCCGACATCTTCACGTTGCGCCGCAGGGCGCGGTCCAGGCACAGCCCGACGTCGTCGGAGTTCTCCACCTCGACCATCAGGTGCACGATGCCGCTGGGCGTCTCACCCGGCATGAACGCCAGGCTGTGATGGCGCGGATTGCAGCCGAAGAAGCGCAGCCACGCCGGCTCGCCGTCGGCCGGCCTGCCCACCACCTGCGGGGGCAGCCGCATCGAGTCGCGCAGGTAGAAGCCGAGCACGTCGCGGTAGAAGCGCAGCGACTCGGCGTCGTCGCGGGTGGTCAGCACGACGTGCCCGAGGCCCTGCTCCCCGGTGACGAACCTGTGGCCGTACGGGCTGACCAGCCGGCGGTGCTCCAGCGCCACCGTGTGGAACGCCTCGAGCGTGTTGCCGGTCGGATCCTGAAAGCGGATCAGCTCCACCACCCGGCGGTCGGCGAGCTCGGCCTCGGTGCCCTCCTTGTACGGCACACCGGCGGCCTCCAGCCGGTTGCGGACGTCCTGCAGCTCAAGGGCGTTGGCGGTCTCCCAGCCGGACTCCAGCAGCCGGTCCCGCTCGCCGGGCACGATCACCAGGCGGGCCGGGAACTCGTCCATCCGCAGATACAGCGCGCCCTCGGTCGGGCCCTTGCCCTCGACCATGCCGAGAACCTTCAGGCCGTACTCGCGCCAGGCCTCCACATCGGTGGCCTCGATGCGAAGGTAGCCAAGCGATTTGATGCTCATGACTTGCCCTTTCCGGCGGACTTCGCCGACAGGAAATCGATGGTGAGCTTGTTGAACTCATCGAACTTCTCCACCTGCGCCCAGTGCCCGCACTGTCCGAACACGTGCAGCTGCACACGCGGAATCTGCTTGAGCGCCACCAGCGCACCGTCGAGCGGGTTGACCCGGTCCTCGCGGCCCCAGATCAGCAGCACGGGCTGGCGCAGCTTGTAGACCTCACGCCACATCATCCCGAGCTCGAAATCGGGGCCCGCGAACGACTTGCCCATCGCGCGGGCCGCGGCCAGCGACTCAGGCTGGCTGGCGATCGCGAAGCGCTCGTCGATCAGCTCATCGGTGATCAGGCTCTGGTCGTAGACCATGATGCGCAGGAACTTCTCCAGGTTCTCGCGCGTCGGCTCGGCGGTGAACCGGCCCAGCAGCTTGACCCCCTCGGTGGGATCCGGGGCGAACAGGTTGACCGACAGCCCGCCCGGGCCCATCAGCACCAGTCGGCCGGCCCGCTTGGGGTTGTCCAGCGCGAACCGCACCGCGGTGCCGCCGCCGAGCGAGTTGCCCACCAGCGCGGCCCGTTCGATCCCGAGGTGGTCGAACAGCGCCAGCAGCGCGTTGGCGCTGTAGCGGTTGTACTGCTCGTGCTCGGTGTGTTTGTCGGAGTGGCCGTAACCGGGCTGGTCCACGGCGAGGACGTGGAAGTGCTTGGCCAGCACCGCGATGTTGCGGCCGAAGTTCGACCAGCTCGACGCACCGGGTCCGCCGCCGTGCAGCAACACCACCGTCTCGGGGTGGCCGACGCCGGCCTCGTGGTAGTGCAGCCGGATGTCGCGATCACCCGAGCGCACCTGCGCATAGCGCGACGTCGACTCGAAGGTGATCTCGGCCTGCTGCTCGGTTTCCTGGATGAAGGAGGTCATCAGGCCTTCCCGTTAGACCATCGTGTCCTGCGGCGGCAACCCGAACTCGTGGTTGCCGAAGATCAGGTACGCCCGCTCCGGATCGTTGGCGGCGTGCACCCGGCCGGCGTGCGCGTCACGCCAGAACCGTTGCACCGGAGCGTCGTTCATCAGCGCGGTGGCACCGGCGGCCTCAAACAGCCGGTCGATCGAGGCGATCGCCCGGCCGGTGGCACGCACCTGGTCGCGGCGGGCGCGGGCGCGCAGCTCGAACGGGATCTCCTTGCCCTCGACCAGCAGCGCGTACTCGTCGGCGACGTTGCCGATCAGCTGGCGCCACGCGGCGTCGATGTCGCTGGCCGCCTCGGCGATGCGGATCTTGGCGAACGGGTCGTCCTTGGCCTTCTCGCCGGCGTACGCCGCACGCACCCGCTTGCCCTGGTGCTCGACGTGCGCGGCGTAGGCGCCGTAAGCCATGCCCACGATCGGCGCCGAGATCGTCGTGGGATGCACGGTGCCCCAAGGCATCTTGTACACCGGCGCGGTGTTGGTCTGCAGACCGGCCGCGGTGTGGTCGTTCATCGCCTTGTAGGACAGGAACCGGTGCCGCGGCACGAACACGTCCTTGACCTGAAGCGTGTTGCTTCCGGTGCCCCGCAGGCCGACCACGTGCCAGACGTCATCGATCTGGTAGTCGGTGCGCGGGATCAGGAAGCTGCCGAAGTCGACCGGCTTGCCGTCCTTGATCACCGGGCCGCCGACGAAGGTCCACGTCGCGTGGTCACAGCCCGACGACCAGTTCCACGCGCCGTTGACGATGTAGCCGTCACCGGTCTCGGTGACCACACCCGCGCCCATCGGCGCGTACGACGAGGAGATGCGCACCGACGGATCGTCGCCCCAGACCTCTTCCTGGGCTTTCTGGTCGAACTGGGCGAGATGCCAGTTGTGCACGCCCAGGATGGCCGCCACCCAGCCGGTGGAGCCGCAGGCGCTGGCCAGCCGGCGCACCGCCTCGTAGAACAGCGTGGGATCGCACTGCAGACCACCCCACTGTTCGGGCTGAAGCAGCTTGAAGAAGCCGACCTCGTTGAGCTCGTTGATCGTCTCGTCGGGAATGCGGCGCAACTCCTCGGTGGCCTGCGCACGCTTGGCGATCAACGGCAGCAGATCGTCAATGCCGCTTAACACCTGCTGCGCGTCACGCTGTTCAATGGACGTCACTGGTTTGCCTCCCCGGGAGAACGGACCGGTATGAGCGCTTGCGCGATGAGCCAACCGCCTAGAAGGAGATTAGAACACGTTACGATTTGTGTCGAGTAGCCCGGCTCAGAAACGGCTGGACCTGCACACATGCATTTCTGTAACCTGTTCTAGTTCCTGGCCTTGACCGGACCCGACAACGAAGGGTGACAAAGTGACCGACGAGCCACTCGGCAGCCATGTGCTCGAGCTGGAACTTGCCGACGTCATCGCCGAGACCGCCGACGCACGCTCGCTGGTGTTCACCGTCCCCGCCGGGTCCGACATCCCGGCCGACCGGCTGCGGTACTCGCCCGGCCAGTTCCTGACACTGCGGGTGCCCAGCGACCGCACCGGCTCGGTCGCCCGCTGCTACTCGCTGTCCAGCTCCCCGTTCACCGACGACCGGCTGACCGTCACCGTCAAGCGCACCGCCGACGGGTACGCGTCGAACTGGCTGTGTGACAACGCCCATGCCGGGATGAAGATGCACGTGCTGGCGCCGTCGGGAACGTTCGTGCCCAAGACGCTCGACACCGACTTCCTGCTGCTGGCCGCCGGCTCCGGCATCACCCCGATGATGTCGATCTGCAAGTCGGCGCTGTCGCAGGGCACCGGTCAGGTGGTGCTGATCTACGCCAACCGCGACGAGAACTCGGTGATCTTCGGCGCAGCACTGCGTGAACTGGCCGCGAAGTACCCGGACCGGCTCGTCGTCGTGCACTGGCTGGAGACCGTGCAGGGCCTGCCGACGGCGTCGGCGCTGGCCGCGCTGGCCGCGCCCTACACCGGCCACGAGGCGTTCATCTGCGGGCCGGGACCGTTCATGGCGGCCGCCGAGGAGGCACTGCGCAGCGCGGGCACCCCCGCCGAGAAGGTGCACATCGAGGTGTTCAAGTCGCTGGACTCCGATCCGTTCGCCGCGGTGGTCATCGAGGAGGACGACAGCGCCGAGGGGCCGGCCACCGCGATCGTCACGCTCGACGGCCAGACCCACGAGGTCAGCTGGCCGCGCAACGCCACCCTGCTCGACGTGCTGCTCAGCAAGGGCCTGGAGGCGCCGTTCTCGTGCCGCGAAGGCCACTGCGGCGCCTGCGCGGTGGTCAAGAAGAGCGGCGAGGTCGAGATGACCATCAACGACGTGCTCGAACCGTCCGACCTCGAAGAGGGCCTGATCCTGGGCTGCCAGGCAAAGCCGGTGTCGGATTCCGTCGAAGTCACCTACGACGAATAACGCGCGGGCTACCATTCGCCGCACGACCGGAAAGGATGACATGGGCAAGCGGCTGACCGGCGTCCTCGCGGCGGTCTGGATGGGGTTGACGTTCCTGCCGATTCCGTCGGCCACGGCGGCGGTCGACACCGCCGACGCGTCCATCCCCGTCGACCCCGGCACCCTGCTGGAGATGCATGTCACGGCGAACTGCATTGCCGCCGAGGCGAACTGCTACTTCAACACCGCGGCCAACCTGCGCCGCGGCGCCGACGTCCTCGGGTTCCCGGACGATCTGTGGGCGCGCCAGACCACGACACTGCGCACCATGGACCGCAGCGTCTACCTGAACTTCCAGTTCGACGCGCCCAACACGCGGTCGTTCAAGTCGGTCACCGACGTCGAGTTCACCACGATCTACTTCGGCGGCGGACCGCCGGACAAGTACACGTTCCGCGGCAACAGCTGGCCGGTCGACTGGCGCACCGGGCAGCCGCGCACCGATGTGCCGCTGATCGTGTGCTCGCACATCCAGGTCGTGTACGCCGGCGTGAACATCACCTCGCCGGACGCCTGCGCGCAGGCCGCGTTCAGCTAGCTGTAGCTCCTTGACAGGTTGTGAACGGCGTGGTGAGTGCTAACAGGTGAGGACCTCCGGTATCGGTGTGGTTACCACACGCACATCGATCACCGAGAGGTCCTCATGGTCCACGCTAATGCCTGTTTGACTCCGAAGGGCCGGTTGCGGCTGGCGCGTTGTGTCGTCGATGACGGATGGACCTACGCCCGGGC
The DNA here is from genome assembly GCF_001583415.1 of Mycolicibacterium phlei. Next base: position 481,590 of record NZ_CP014475.1, on the reverse strand, counting down.
CGCAGACCGATTCCAGTGCTCGCCTGCCACAGCCAAGAAGTGGGCCGACCGCTACCGTGCCGGCGGCCCTGAGGCGATGAACGACAAGTCCAGCCGACCGCATCGCAGTCCACGGCGGACCGACCGGCGTCGGGAACGCCGGATCATTAAGGTGCGTTTCACACGCCGCTGGGGTCCGCACCGCATCGCCGCTTACCTGCACCTGCCACGCTCGACGGTGGAGGCGGTGCTGCGCCGCTACCAGATGCCGCTGCTGCGGGATCTGGACCAGGCCAGCGGCCTGCCGGTGCGCCGAACCAGGGCACATCGGTATGAACACCCCGCGCCGGGGGATCTGATCCATGTCGACATCAAAAAACTCGGCCGTATCCCCGACGGGGGTGGGCATCGCATGCTGGGGCGCACGGTCGGTAACCGCAACAACAAAAAGCAGGGCCGCGGTTACGCCTATCTGCACCACGCGGTCGATGACCACTCTCGGCTGGCCTACTCAGAGATCCTCGCCGATGAACGCAAAGAGACCGCGGCAGCGTTTTGGGTCCGCGCCAAAGCGTTCTTCAACGCGCATGGCATCGAGGTCAAAAGGGTGCTCACCGACAACGGATCGTGTTACCGGTCAAAGCTGTTCGCCCAGACCCTGGGAGCTGGCATCGCCCACAAGAAGACCCGCCCCTACCGCCCGCAAACCAACGGCAAGGTCGAGCGATTCAACCGCACCCTCAACCAGGAATGGGCCTACGCCCAGACCTACTGCTCCGATGAAGCCCGCGCAGCGACCTACCAGAGCTGGCTGCATCACTACAATCACCACAGACCCCACACCGGCATCAAGAGCAAGACGCCGATCGACCGCCTACGCGTTCACAACCTACCCGTGAAGAACAGCTAGCGCGGCAGCCCCAGCAGCCGCTCACCGGCCATGGTGAGCAGGATCTGCTCGGTGCCGCCCGCGATGGTCAGGCAGCGGGTGTTGAGGAACTCGAACACCGTGCGGTTGTCGACGGCGCCGCCGCCCTCGGACAGCTCCATCCGCAGCTCGGCCAGCGCCTGCCGGTAGCGCACCCCGATCAGCTTGCGCGCACTGGCCTGCGCACCCGGATCCCGGCCTCCCACAGCGAGTTCGGCGATCTTCTGATCCAGCAGCGAACCCACCTGGGCCGCCACGATCAGCGCGCCCAGCTTGTCCTGGCCCGCCACGTCGAAGTCCAGCGTGGCGATCTGCTTGAGCAGTTCCTCCATCGGGTTGCCCAGCGCGGTGCCCTGCGCCATCGCGACCCGCTCGTTGGCCAGCGTGGTGCGGGCCAGCCGCCAGCCGTCGTTGACCTGGCCGACGACCAGCTCGTCGGGCACGAACACGTCGTCGAGGAACACCTCGTTGAACAGGTTGTCGCCGGTGATCTCGCGCAGCGGGCGGATGTCGATGCCCGGCGACTTCATGTCGACCAGGAAGTACGTGATGCCCTTGTGCTTCGGCGCGTCCGCGTCGGTGCGGGCCAGGCACACACCCCACTGCGCCTTCTGCGCCGCCGACGTCCACACCTTCTGGCCGGTCAGCTTCCAGCCGCCGTCGACGCGAACGGCCTTGGTACGCAACGACGCAAGGTCTGAACCCGCACCCGGCTCGGAGAACAGCTGGCACCACAGCAGTTCGCCGCGCAGCGTCGGCGGCACGAACCGCTCGATCTGCTCGGGGGTGCCGTGCTCGAGGATCGTCGGCGCGGCCCACCAGCCGATCACCAGGTCCGGGCGCGCCACCCCGGCGGCCTCCAGCTCCTGGTCGATCAACAGCTGCTCGGCCGGTCCGGCACCCCGGCCGTAGGGCTTCGGCCAGTGCGGCGCCTGCAGTCCGGCGTCGGCCAGCGCGGGCTGGCGCTGATCCTCGGGCAGCTTCGCGATCTCGGCCACCGTGGCGGCGATCTCGGGCCGCAGATGCTCCACCGACGCCAGGTCGATGCCCAGCTTGCGGCGCACGCCCTGCTGGGTGAGCGCGGACACCCGGCGCAGCCAGCGCTGCTCGCCGCCGAGGAAGTTCGCGATGCCGTAGGCGCGGCGCAGGTACAGGTGCGCGTCGTGCTCCCAGGTGATGCCGATACCGCCGAGCACCTGGATGCAGTCCTTGGCGTTGGCCTTGGCCGCGTCGATGCTCACCGCGGCGGCCACCGCGGCCGCGATCGACAGCTGGTTGTCGTCGCCCTCCGACACCGCCCGCGCCGCATCCGAGGCCGCCACCGCGGCCTGCTCGGAGCGCAGCAGCATCTCCGCGCACATGTGCTTGATCGCCTGGAAGCTGCCGATCGGCTTGCCGAACTGCTCGCGCACCTTCGCGTAGTCGGTGGCGGTCCGCAGCGCCCAGCGGGCCACCCCGGCGGCCTCGGCGGACAGCACCGCCGCCGCGACGTCCACGATGCGCTGCGCCGCGCCGGCCACCGGCTGGGCGGGCGCCTTGTCGAGCGTGACCCGGGCCAGCGGGCGGGAGAAGTCCGTCGCCTGCAGCGGCTCGACCGTCACCCCCGGACCCGCCGCGTCGACCACGACGAAGCGGTCGCCCGCGGGCAGCAGCAGCACCCCGCCGGCGTCGGCGCCGAGCACGTAGTCGGCGGTGCCCGAGACCGTGCCGTCGGCGAGCTCGAGTTGCGCGGTCAGCGTCACCCCGGCCACCCGCTCACCGGCGGCCAGCGCGGTCAGCAGCTCCGGCTGGTCGAGCACGAGGGTGGCCAGCGCGGTGGTGGCGACCGGGCCGGGCACCAGCGCGGCGGCCGCCTCGTCGACCATCGCGCACAGGTCGGTGACCGTGCCGTCGGCGCCACCGTGCTCCTCGGGCAGCGCGACACCGAAGATGCCCAGCTGAGCCAGCCCGTCGTAGGCGGCGCGCCAGGCGTCGGGCTGGCCCTGTTCGACGGCGCGAGCGGCCGCTATGACGTTGGCGGCCGTCGCCCAGTCACGGACCAGCTCACGCACTTCCTGCTGGTCGTCGGCAATGGTCTCCGGGGATGCGAGCGACACCGGTACTCCTAAGCGTTTGGGGTGAGAAGGCGGTGCTCCCCACTAGAACGTGTTCTAATAGTGCCAGCGATCGAGCGTCAAGTCGACCGCCGTCATCGCAGGCCACCCGGGTGCCGCAGCCGTCGCCCGGATGGGAAAAAGTCGATCGGCATGCGTATCGTTACCTGCGAGAACGCATGATGTGAGGAGCTGTCTAGTGTCTGGGCCGTCGGCGTCATCCACTCCGAACCAGGGGTCGGACTCCCGTCCGCGTCAGGTGATGAACGTGTCGGTCCTGTCCGAGGCGGAACTGGGCTCCGAGGCGCAGCGGGAACGCCGCAAGCGCATCCTCGACGCCACCCTGGCGATCGCGTCCAAGGGCGGATACGAGGCCGTGCAGATGCGCGCGGTAGCCGAACGCGCGGACGTCGCCGTCGGCACGCTCTACCGCTACTTCCCGTCGAAGGTGCACCTGCTGGTCTCCGCGCTGGGCCGCGAGTTCGAGCGCATCGACGCCAAGACCGACCGCGCCTCGCTGACCGGCAGCACGCCGTACGAGCGGCTCAACGTCATGGTCGGCAAGCTGAACCGGGCGATGCAGCGCAACCCGCTGCTGACCGAGGCCATGACCCGCGCGTTCGTGTTCGCCGACGCCTCGGCGGCCGGCGAGGTCGACCACGTCGGCAAGCTGATGGACGGGATGTTCGCCCGCGCCATGGCCGACGGCGAACCGACCGAGGACCAGTACCACATCGCCCGCGTCATCTCCGACGTGTGGCTGTCTAACCTGCTGGCCTGGCTGACCCGCCGCGCGTCGGCGACCGACGTGTCCAAGCGACTGGACCTGGCCATGCGACTGCTCATCGGCGACGGCGAGACCCCTAAGATCTAGGGGTGCTTCCGGACGACCTGACGCGCGCACTCACGTCGGTCGCCGCCACCCCGCGACTGCTGGTCGCCTCCGACTTCGACGGCACGCTCGCCCCGATCGTCAACAACCCGGCCGACGCCCGGCCGCTGCCCGCAGCCGCCGAGGCACTGACCGCGCTCGCCGAACTGCCCGACACCGCGACCGCCCTGATCTCCGGTCGCGCGCTGGCGGTGCTGCGCGAACTGTCGGGTGTGCCGCCGTCGGTGCATCTGGTCGGCAGCCACGGCGCGGAGTTCGACGCCGGCTTCGCCCACCGGATCGATACCGCCCTGCTGCACCGCATCACCGACGAACTCCGCGAGATCGCCTCGGACAAGCCGGGAGTCACCGTCGAGACGAAACCGGCCAGCGTCGCGCTGCACGTGCGCAACGCCTCACCCGAGGACGGCGCGGCCGCGCTGGCCGCCGCCAGGGCCGCCTCGGCGCGCTGGGACGCACACGCCACCGAGGGCAAGGCGGTGCTGGAGTTCGCGGTGATCCAGACCGACAAGGGGGAGGCCGTCGACATCCTGCGGGAGCGCGAAAACGCCACCGCCGTCGTGTTTCTCGGCGACGACGTCACCGACGAGAAGGCGTTCCGGCGGCTGCGCGACGGCGATGTCGGGGTCAAGGTAGGACCCGGTGAGTCGCTGGCGGCCTACCGGGTGGACTCCCCCGGCGACGTCGCCGAGGCGCTGCGGTTCCTGCTCGACGAGCGCAGGCGGCGCTAGTGCTCACCGACGCCGAGCTCGCGGCCCGCACCTCACGGGCGGTCTCGGCGGCCGTCGCGGCCGCGACGGACCTCGGCCTGCGCGTGACCGAACCGCGGGTGCTCCACGACGTGTTCTCGGTGGTGGTGCACCTGTCCCCCGCACCCGTCGTCGCCCGGGTTCCCACGGTGCTGCCGCCGTCGTACCGGACCACACCGCACCTGCAGACCGAACAGCAGCGCGCCGAGCTGGCCGTCACCGGCTGGCTGGCCGACCGCGGCCACCCGGTCATCCCGCCGAGCCCCCTGGTGCCGCGCGAACCCGTTCGCCGCGAAGGGTTTTCGATGACGTTCTGGCAGTTCGTCGAGGAGCTGCCCGGTGGCGAGCCGGATCCGCACGACCGGATGGTGCAGACCGCGCGGCTGCACGCCGCGCTGCGCGGCTACGACGGCCCGCTCGGGTTCTTCACCTCGGCCGGCTCCTATATCCCCGAGGGGCTGGCGCAGCTGACCGGCCTACTTCCGGCCGCGGATATCGCACGAGCGCAACGGGAATGGTCAGTACTCGCCCCGGTGCTGACGTCACGCACGGCGTTCGAGGACACCTTTCCCGGGGTGGACCTGCAGCCCATTCACGGGGATGCGCCGTACTACAACATGATCGAGACCCCCGACGGCGCACTGTGCAGCGACTTCGAGCTCGTGACGGTCGGCGCGGTCGAGTCCGACCTGGCGATGGCCGGTCCGGACGCCGTCGCCGCCTATGACGACACGGCGGTGCAGTTGGGCCTGCGCCCGACCGATGCGCGGGTCCTGCGGATGGCCGAGGCGGCGGGCCGGCTGGGCGCGGTGGCGGCGCTGGCGATGGCACCCCAGCTGCCGATGCTCGTCGACGCGCTCGCACCGGTGCTCGACCTGTGGCGGTCCGCACCGCCGCTGACCGGTCTGTAGTCAGGCGGGCGGGCCCGCGGTGCGCCCGCGCACCACCTCGGTCTCCAGCACGTCGACCACCGGCAGCCCCGAGCGGGGCGGATTGTGCAGCAGACGCCCTGCGCGACGGCCCTTCTCGGCGCTGGACTGCACGACGGTGGTCAGGCCGCGGCGCAGCGCCTCCGGCACCCCGTCGAATCCGGTGACCGTCATCTGCCCGGGCACGTAGATGCCCCGTGCCCGCAGGTGGTCCATCGCCGACAGCGCCAGCACGTCGGCCGTGCACATCAGCGCGGTCAGCCGCGGGTTGGTGGCCAGCGCCACCTCCGCGGCGGCCCCGCCCGACGTGGGCAGGTGCTCGTAGCTCTCCACCACCGTCAGCGACGCCGGATCCAGCCCGGCCGCCGTCATCGCGTCGACCACCCCGGCGATGCGCTCCCGCTGGACGTGGAAGTGCGGCGACTTCAACCGCTCCGGATCGGCGACCGTCGGGCCGGTGCCGCTGGACGGATGCTCGCGGCCCAGTCGCATCGTCAACAGCGCGATCTCGGTGTGCCCGAGTCCCAGAACGTGTTCGGCCAACTGCCGCATCGCCGCACGGTCGTCGATGCAGACCCGCGACGCCCCGGGGATGTCCTTGGGCTGGTCCACCACGACGATCGGCAGGTGGCGTTCCTGGATCACCGACAGGTAGGGGTCGTCGTCGGAGGCGGAGTACACCACGAACCCGTCGACGCCTGCGGACAGCACCGCGGCGGTGCCGTCGCTGATGCTGCGTTTCGGACCGACCGCCACCAGCAGCAGCCCCTGACCGGCCTCCTCACACGCCTCGGCCAGCCCGCCGACGAAGTCCAGTGCCGCCGGGTCGCTGAACGAGTAGTTGAGCGGTTCGGTCATCACCAGGCCGACCGCACCGGCCTTGCGGGTGCGCAGCGACCGCGCCACCGGATCCGGTCCCGGATAGCCCAGCCGCTTGGCGGTCTCCAGCACCCGTTCCCGCAGATCCGCGGACAACTGGTCGGGCCGGTTGTAGGCGTTGGAGATGGTGGTGCGCGAAACCTTGAGTTCGGCCGCGAGTGAGGCCAGGGTCGCCCGCCGTCTCGGGTTCGGACTCCTGGGCATGCTCCCGCAGCGTAGCCTACGTGCGGTGTGATCAGGTGATGAGCACCCGATCGGCGGTTCGGCGCAGGCCCCGCTCGGCGGCGTACACCACCGCCCACAGCCCGCAGGCCACCGTGACGATCACGAAGCTCGGCGGGGTGTTGAACATCGCCGACAACCCCAGCCCCAGCCACACCGACGCCAGGCTGAACGCCGTCGACAACCCGATCGCGGCGGCCGGGCGCGGGGTCAGCATGATCGCCGCCGCGGCCGGCGTGACCACCAGCGCGAACAGCAGCAGCGTGCCGACGGCCTGCACGGCCATCGTCACCGCCAGCCCGAGCAGCGCCATGAACGCCACCGACAGCGCCCGCACCGGCACCCCCTTCGCGTCGGCCACCTGCGCGTTGACCGAGCTGAACAGCAGCGGCCGGTAGATGAACCCGATCGCGACGGCCAGCACCACCAGCAGCACCGAGAACGTCACGATCTGCTGGGTGGTGATCGCCAGCAGGTTGCCGAACAGCACGTTGGTCATGGTGCTGGAGCTCTTGGTGGCCATCGAGTTGAACAGCAGGCCCAGCGCCGTCGCCATCGCCAGCACGGTGCCGGTGGCGACCTCACGGTCGGCGGCGCGGCGCCCGAGTGCCCCGATCACCAGTGCGCCGCCGATGCAGAACACTCCCAGGCCGAGGCCGACCGGCACCCCGACCAGCACCGCGCCCGTGGCGCCCGGCAGGCCGATGTGGGCCAGCGCGTGCGCGGCGAACGCCGTGTTGCGCACGATGACGAAGTAGCCGATCAGCCCGGCGGCCAGCGCGACGATGGTGCCGCCGATCAGCGCGTTGCGCATGAACGCCGAGGTGAGGATCGAGAACCAGTTCTCCTGGTAGCCCAGGGCGACGATCGTGGTGCGCATCAGGTCCTCCGCATGTACAGGTCGCCCTGCGGGGTGTGCACGACCTCGACCCGGGTGCCGTAGAGGTGGCTGAGCAGTTCCTCGTCGACGACGCCGTCGAGCGTGTCGAAGTGCGCGTGCCCGTCGAGCAGGTAGATGGCGCTGGTCAGCACGCCCAGCAGCGGGTTGAGGTCGTGGGCGACGACGAAGATCGTCACCCCGAACGTGGAGTTGACCCGCTCGAGCACGTCGACGATCTCGCGCTGGCTGCGGATGTCGAGCGCGGCCAGCGGCTCGTCGAGGATCAGCATCCGCGGTCGCGCCACCAGCGCCTCGGCCAGCGCCACCCGCTGGCGCTGCCCGCCCGACAGCTGTGACAGCCGCTTGTTGGCGAAACCGGTGGCGTCCACGGCGGCCAGTGCGGCGTCGACGCGTTCGTTGTCCTGGCGGCTGGGCCTGCCGAACCCCCAGCGGTGTCCGGTCAGCCCGAGCATCACCGCGTCGCGGGCGCGGACCGCCTCGCCGACCCCGGCGGCGTAGTTCTGCGGCACGTAGCCGATGGCCTTGTTCAGCGCGCCGGGCGGCTCGCCGAACACCTTGACGTGCCCGGCGGCCGGCGGGATCAGCCCCAGCATGATCTGCAGCAGCGTGGTCTTGCCCGCGCCGTTGGAGCCGATGACCGCGACGATGCCGCCCGCGGGCACCGTGAACGTCGCCTCCGACCAGATCAGCCTGCCGCCGCGGGCCGCCGCGACGTCCTCGAAAGACAGTGCGGGAACGTCAGTTTCAGACACCGAGTGCCTCGGCCAGAGCGGTCAACTGGTTCACCTGCCAGGTCTCGAACGAGTCGGTGTCCGGCGGCACGGTCTCGGTGACCTCGACGACCGGCACCCCGGCCTGTTCGGCGGCCGTCCGGATCTGTTGCGGCACCGACCCTTCGGTCTGCACGTTGTAGATCAGCACGTCGACGCCGCGGTCGCCGAGCAGCCGCAGGAACGCGTCGAGGTCGGCGGGCGAGGGTTCGGACTCGTTGGCCGCCGCGTTCTGGTAGCCCTGCGGTGTGCGGTTGGTCAGCCCGACCGCCGCGGCCATGTCGTCGAACACGGTCTCGGTGGCCGCGTAGGTCTTGCCGGCCGCGCCGGCGCGGATGGTCTCGATGAGCTCATCGTAGGGCGCCAGCGCCTCGGTCAGCGCGGCCCGGCGCTGGTCGAAGTAGTCCGCGGCGTCGGGGGCGAGCGTGCGCAGCCGGCCGGTGACCGCGTCGGCGACGGCGGTCACCGCGGCGGGGTTGTACCAGGCGTGCGGGTTCTGCGTACCGCTGACGGCGGTCGCGTCGACGACGGGTGCGTCCGGGGCGGTGCTGGCGGCCAGTTTGGCGGCCCACTCGTCGTAGTGGCCGCCGTTGAGCACCACCAGCGCGGCGCCCTCGAACCCGGCGGCGTCCGACGGCGTCGGCTCGTACTCGTGCGGGTCCACCGACGAGCTGGCCAGCACCGTGGTGACCTGGGCGCATTCCCCGCCGAGCTGGGAGACCAGGTCGCCCCACTGGTCGACGCTGACGACGACGTCGACCGGGGCCACCGGGCAGTCGCCGGCGGGCGCGGCCTGGTCGGCGGTCTGCGAGCAGCCGGCGAGGACGAGCGGCGCGGCAAGGCAGGCGAAGGCGAGGCGGAGGGAAGGCATGGCGGTAACGATAACCGTTTTCATTAAAGCCCGCACATCGGGTCAGCCGGCCACGATCTCGTTGCCTTCCGGATCGGTACTCCTCGGCGGGTCCCGCAGCGCCAGATGCACCCGGTTGGGGACGGTCTTCGGTTCGCCGACCCGCACGAACTCCACGAAGAACCCGGCCGGCTGCCGCAGCGACGCGTAGTCCGGATGCTCGCGGGTGACCGGCAGCCCGGTCAGCTGCGACCAGAACCGCGTCAGCGGTCCCGGGTCGGTGGTCTCGACGACCACCGCACGGATCGGGCTCGGCACAGCAGCAGCCTATTTCGGGAACGCCCGCTTCGCGCCGCTTAAGCTGGGCGCGTGAGCGAGCATGCGTTCAGCGAGGCCGAGCGCCGGGCCGTCTACCGCGCCATCGCCGAACGCCGCGACATGCGCCGCTTCCTCCCCGGCGCCACGATGCCCGAGGACGCGCTGGCGCGGATCCTGGCCGCCGCGCACGCCGCCCCCAGCGTCGGGCTGATGCAGCCGTGGCGGTTCATCCGCATCACCGACGACCAGCTGCGCCGCGACATCCACCGCCTCGTCGACGAGGAGCGCCACCGCACCGCCGAGGCGCTCGGACCGCGCGCCGAGGAGTTCCTGGCACTGAAGGTCGAGGGCGTCCTCGAGTGCGCCGAACTCCTGGTGGTCGCGTTGGGCGAGGGCCGCGACCGGCACGTGTTCGGCAGGCGGACGCTGCCGCAGATGGACCTGGCGTCGGTGTCGTGCGCGATCCAGAACATGTGGCTGGCCGCCCGCGCCGAGGGCTACGGCATGGGCTGGGTGTCGATCTTCGAACCGCGCAGGCTCGCCCAGCTTCTCGGCATGCCCGCCGACGCCGAACCCGTCGCGGTGCTGTGCCTGGGACCGGTGCCGGAGTTCCCGGACCGCCCGCAGCTCGAGATCGACGAGTGGACGACGGGACGGCCGCTGAGCGGCTTCGTCAGCGAGAACACCTGGCCCGCACCGGCGGAGCTGCCGACGTGACCACCGTCGACCTCAACGCCGACCTCGGCGAGGGCTTCGGGGTGTGGCGCCTCGGCGACGACGAGGCCATGCTCGACATCATCACCAGCGCCAACGTGGCGTGCGGGTTCCACGCCGGCGACCCGACGATGCTGCTGCGCACCTGCCGCGCCGCCGCCGAACGCGGGGTACGCGTCGGCGCCCAGGTGAGCTACCGCGATCTGGCCGGCTTCGGCAGGCGCTTCCTGGACGCCGAGCCCGAGGACCTGCGGGCCGACGTGATCTACCAGATCGGTGCGTTGCAGGCCATCGCACAGGTCGCCGGGACCACCGTCAGCTACGTCAAACCCCATGGCGCGCTGTACAACGCGATCGTCAACCACCGGGTGCAGGCCAGGGCGGTCGCCGAGGCCGTGCACGCCGTCGACCCGTCGCTGCCGGTGCTCGGGCTGGCCGCGTCGGCGTTCTTCCGGGAGGCCGAGGCCCTTGGGCTGACGACGGTGCCCGAGGCGTTCGCCGACCGCTCCTACCGCCCGGACGGGCAGCTGGTGCCGCGCGGGCAGCGCAACGCCGTGCTGCACGACACCGACGTGATCGCCGACCGGGTCAGCTCGATGGTCCATCACGGCCGTGTCGACGCGGTCGACGGGTCCACCATCACCGTGTTGGTGAAATCCATTTGTGTGCACGGCGATTCGCCGGGTGCGGTGCAGATCGCGAAGGCGGTGCGGGACCGGTTGACCGGCGAGGGTGTGCAGCTGCGGCCGTTCGTCTAACGCAGGGCGCAGTCACCGCACTTGGCGCCGTCGGCGATGCGGTAGTACAGACAGCAGCTGCGGCGACGAAATGCCAGGTTGCCCGACACCGTTCCGGTGCCCGCCAGGCGTCCGGTGGCCAACAGTTCGCGGGCCAGCCGGGTCGCGTCGTCGCGCAGTGACGGCCGGATCATGTACAGCGCGCGGGCCGCCCCGACCATCGCCGAGGTGATGTTGCCGTAGAGCAGTCCGGACGCCAGCCTCACCGGCAGCGCGGCCGCCAGCGGCTCCAGGTGCCGCTCCACCACCACCCGGTAGAGGGTCTGCGCACGGTCCGAGGACAGCGGCGTGCCCGTGGGCTCCGGAACGGCCAGGTCGGCGGTGTCCGGCGCCCACCGCAGATCCGCGAAATCCGGTGCCACACCGTGGATCACGGCGCAGGCCAGCGCAGGTGACCACAACCGCGTCGCATGCCCCATCTGCACCAGCGACGCCGACACCCGGCGGTCGCCGTTGCGCGCCGCGGTGCGCTCGATCAGATCCGCGAAACCGTCTGCGTAGCAGTCAGATACCGGACGCCAGCCGTCGAAACCCGGGCCGAGGCCGATGGCGAAGAAACCGCCGAGCCGCCCGACGTCGGCGAGCTGGTCGGCGATCCTCATCGCAGCACCCCCGGTATGACGTCCACCCGAACCCGGTCGTCGACGATCACGCGTGCGCTCACCTGGTAGACCTCCGCAATGAGCCGTTCAGTCAACACCTCTGCGGGTTCGCCGACCGCCACGACAGCGCCGGCGTCCATCACACAGATCCGGTCGCAGTACGCGGCAGCCAGATTCAGGTCGTGCAACACCGCGACAACGGTGGCGCCGGTGCGCCGCAACAGGTGTAGGGCCTCGTGCTGGTGTCGCAGATCCAGGTGATTGGTGGGTTCATCGAGCACGATCACACCGGTCTGCTGGGCCAGCGCCCGCGCGATCATCACGCGCTGCTTCTGCCCGCCGGAGAGCCGGTTGTACGGTTCGCCGGCGAGTGCGGCCATGTCGACCGCGGTCAGCGCGTCCATGACGATCCTGCGGTCGTCGGCGTTGTCGCCCTCGAAGGCCCGCTTGTACGGGGTGCGCCCCATCGCGACGACGTCGTACACGGTCAGCTCGAAGTCACCCGTGCTGTCCTGCAGCACCGCGGCCAGCCGTCGCGCCGCCTGCCTGCCCGGCAGCACCCAGACGTCGTCGCCGCCGACCAGCACCCGGCCCGACGTCGGCCGTTGCGCGCGGTAAAGCGTGCGCAGCAGCGTGGTCTTACCCGCACCGTTGGGCCCCACGATGCCCACCATCTCACCGGGCTCGATCCGTAGCGAGACGTCTCTCACCAGCTCCCGGCGTCCCACCCGCACGGTGACCGCGGCGAACTCGACCGTCGTGCTCATGCCGGTGCCCTGCGCCTCATCAACCACAGGAAGTACGGCCCACCGACCAGTGCGGTGAGGATGCCCACCGGCAGCTCCTCCGGTGCCGCCACGGTGCGGGCCGCGATGTCGCAGGCGATCAGGAACGACGCACCCAGTAGTGCGGCGGCAGGCAACGCCCGGCGGTGGTCGGCGCCGACCAGCATGCGCACCACATGCGGCATGATCAGCCCCACGAACCCGATCGCCCCGGTCACCGCGACCATCGCACCGACCATGAGGGCGACGACGACGAACATCGCGGCGCGGAACCGGTGCACGTCCAGGCCGAGGGTGGTGGCGGCCTCCTCCCCGCTGTACAGCAGGTTCAGGGAACGGGTGACCGCGAGCAGCACTCCGACTCCGACCAGCACGACGAGCGTCGGCACCCACAGCGTCGACCAGGTCGCCCCGCCCAGCCCACCGAGCAGCCAGCGCACCGCGGACTGCGCCTTGTGCGGGTCATCGGAGGTGACGATCAACAGGCTGGCGACGGCCGACAGCACCTCGGCTACCGCGACACCCGCGAGGATCAGCCGGATCGTGGTCATCCGCCCGCCGGTGCGCGCCAGCAGGTAGACCGCGACCAGTGCGCCCAGCGCACCGAGAAACGCCGCCAGCGGCATGGCGACCAGACCGGCGCCGACCCCGGCGACCAGCACCAGCACCGCCCCCACCGAGGCTCCCGAGGACACCCCGAGCAGCATCGGGTCCGCCAACGGGTTGCGCACCACCGCCTGCAGCACCATCCCGCACACGGCCAGGCCCGCACCGACCAGCGCCGCGAGCAGCACCCGGGGCAGCCGCGCGTCGAGCACGATGGCGGCCCGGGCCGGCGACCAGGTCTGGTCGAATGCCCTCGGCAGCACCCGATGCAGCAGGATCTGCCACACCTCCGCGGCCGGAACCGCCACCGAGCCCACCGCCACACCCGTCGTCGCCGTCGCCACCAGCAGCACCGCCAGCAGCGTCAGGACAACGGGGTAACGCACCATCAGAACCGGTCCGGATGCAGTTGCCGGGCCAGCGATTCGACCGCCTGTCCGACCCGCACACCGGCGGTGATCGACGACAGGGGCAGCACCGCGAACCGCTGCTCCTGGACGGCGGGCACCTGCCGCAGCACCGGGTGCTCGAGCAGGAACCGCTTCTTATCGGCCACCGACTGGTCGCCGTAGTCGTAGATGAGAACGACATCCGGTTCCCGTTCGGCGAACTGTTCGAACGACACGTCGGCCCACACCTTCGGCACGTCCGCGAACAGGTTCTCCCCGCCTGCGGCCTCGATGATCGCGTCACCGATGCCCAGCCCGCCCGAGGTGAACACGCTGGTCTCCCCGCTGTCATAGACGGCGACGGCGAGCGGCGTCACCTCATCGAGCCGGTCCCGGACGCCCTGCACGGCGGCGCGCTGACCCGCGACCAGTTGCTCGGCACGCTCACCGACCCCGAAGATGCGTCCGATATCCCGGATTTCGGCGTCGACGGTGTCGATCGTGACCGGTTCCGTCGCGCAGCCCTCTGCGTTGAGGTGGGTGGCGATGCCGGCGTCCGACAACCGCTGCCGGCCGCGGCCCTCGCCGTCGTCGAACGCGCTGGGCCACCCGCCGTAGACGAAGTCGGGTTCAACCGAGAGCAGCACCTCATAGGACGGGTACTCCTCGGCGAGAACCGGAACCGCCTCGTAGGCGTCGCGGTACTCGGGCAGGATCGCGTCGTCGAGGAACGCGGTGCCCACCATGACGTCCTGCAGCCCCAGCGCCAGCATCGTCTCGACCGCGTGCTGGTTCACGGCGACCGCGCGCCGCGGTGGGCCGTCGTAGACCGTGGTGAATCCGCAGTTGTCCACCGTCACCGGAAATCCCTCCGCGGCACCGGATTTCGTCGTATCCGTGTGCGACGTCGCGCAACCGGCGACCAGGACGGCGGCAAGCAGTGCCAGCCAGCGGCGCATCCGATGCCCTCCTGTCCAGGGGACGGACGCGCGGAAAGCGAACCGCACGGTATGCCGACGGCACACCGTGCGCCACCCTCGCCGGGGAGATCCGCCCCAGTTGTCGTGAGGAGGCGACGAGTCGAGTGTCTGGCTCTCGGACGTGCCGATCACAGTGGCGGGACCGCTCCGGAATCTCACCGGCTTCCTCGGGTCACCGTCGCCTATCGCGCCCGATCCTGCCACACCAGCTGAACGCCGGCTGCCGCACCTAGAGTTGGCGCATGCGTCTGAAGCTGGGCAGGCCCGACCTCGCGGACTACGCGGGCTACCTCGACGCGCCGCCGGCCACCGAGGCCACCCCGGTGTCGGTGACGTGGGCTGGGGTGACCACGCTGCTCATCGACGACGGCACCTCGGCGCTGATGACCGACGGCTTCTTCACCCGGCCGTCGCTGGCCGCGGTGGGGTTGCGGCGGCTGACCCCGTCGCGGCCCCGGATCGAGGGCTGTCTGGCCCGTCTGCGCGTCGACCGGCTCGAGGCGGTGCTGCCGGTGCACACCCACTACGACCACGCGATGGACAGCGCGGTGGTGGCCGAGCGGACCGGCGCCCGGCTGGTCGGCGGATCCTCGGCCGCCCAGGTGGGCCGCGGCCACGGCCTGCCCGGCGACCGGACGGTCGTCGCCGTCCCCGGCACCCCGGTCGAACTCGGCCCGTACACGGTGACGCTGATCGAGGGCCACCACTGCCCGCCCGACCGCTTTCCCGGCCCGATCACCGCGCCGGTGGTACCGCCGGTGCGCGCGTCGGCCTACCGCTGCGGTGAGGCGTGGTCGACGCTGGTGCACCACCGGCCCTCGGACCGGCGGCTGCTGATCGTCGGCAGCGCCGGCTACATCCCCGGCGCGCTGGCCGGGCAGCGCGCCGACGTGGTGTACCTCGGGGTGGGCCAACTCGGGCTGCAGCCGGAGCGCTACCTCGTCGAGTACTGGGACCAGACCGTGCGCACCGTCGGCGCGCGCCGCGTCGTGCTGATCCACTGGGACGACTTCTTCCGCCCGCTGCACCGGCCGCTGCGGGCGCTGCCGTACGCCGCCGACGACCTCGACGTCTCGATGCGGGTGCTGACGCGGCTGGCCGGCGACGACGGTGTCGCCCTGCATCTGCCCACCCTCTGGCAGCCCAGCGACCCGTGGCGCTGACGCTGGCGCTGGCCGCGCTGGCGGTCATCCTGGTGTTCGCGGTCGTGCGGCCGCACCGCTGGCCGGAGGCCGTGGTCGCGGTGCCCGCCGCCGCGCTGCTGATCGGGCTCGACGTGATCTCGGTGCGTGAGGCCGCCGACGAGATGCTGCGGCTGGCACCGGTGCTCGGCTTTCTGGCCGCGGTGCTGGTGCTGGCGCGGCTGTACGCCGACGAGGGCGTGTTCCGCGCCGCGGGGGCGGTGATGGCCCGCCGCGCCCGGGGCAGCCAGAGTCGGCTGCTGACAGCGGTTTTCGCGATCGCCGCGCTGACCACCGCGATCCTGAGCCTGGACGCGACCGTGGTGCTGCTGACCCCGGTGGTGGTGGCGATGGCCCGGCTGCTGCGCGTGCCCGCCGCCCCGCACGCGTACGCGACCGCGCATCTGGCCAACAGCGCCTCGCTGCTGCTTCCGGTGTCGAACCTGACCAACCTGCTGGCGTTCACCACCGCGGGGATCTCGTTCCTGCACTTCACCGCGCTGATGTCGGTGCCGTGGCTGGTGGCCATCGCGGTCGAGTTCGTGGTGCTGCGCTGGGTTTTCCGCGCCGAACTCGCCGTGGCGCCGACCACCGAGTCGCACGCGAAGGTCGACGTGCCGGTGTTCGCGCTCGTGGTGCTGGCCGTGACGCTGGTCGGGTTCGTGGTCACCTCGGCGCTCGGGCTGTCTCCGGCCTGGGCCGCGCTCGGCGGAGTGATCGTGCTCGGCGCCAAGGCTTTCGTGGACCGGCGAACCAGTGTGCGCCATCTCGTGCAGGCGGTGGACGTCCCGTTCCTGGTGTTCGTGCTGTGCCTGGGCGTGGTGGTGAACGCGGTGATGGTCAACGGATTCGACGGGATCATGCGCAACGTGCTGCCCGCCGGCGACGGCCTGCCCGCGCTGCTGGGGATCGCGGCGGTGGCGGCGGTGCTGTCGAACCTGGTGAACAACCTGCCCGCGGTGCTCGTGCTGCTGCCGCTGGTCGCCGCGTCCGGACCGGCCGCGGTGCTGGCCGTGCTGATCGGGGTGAACATCGGGCCCAACCTCACCTACGTCGGCTCGCTGGCGAACCTGTTGTGGCGCAGCGTGGTTCGCGCGGATCTGACCGCACGTCCGCTGGAGTTCAGCCGGATCGGGCTGTGCACGGTGCCCGCGACGCTGGTGCTGTCGGTGCTCGGGTTGTGGGTGACCGTGCGGCTGTTCGGGGCGTGACTACCGGCTGCGGCGCTGGCGGGCGATCTCGGCGAGCACCACACCCGCGGCCACCGATGCGTTGAGCGACTCCGTCGGTCCGGCCATCGGGATCGACACCACCGCGTCGCAGGTCTCGCGGACCAGCCGCGACAGGCCCTTACCCTCCGAGCCGACCACCACGACGATCGGTCCGGTGCCGTCGAGCTCGTCGACGGTGGTGTCTCCGCCCGCGTCCAGGCCGACGATCTGCAGACCGGCATCGGCCCAACTCTTCAGTGCCCGAGTCAGATTCGTCGCACGCGCGACCGGAAGCCGGGCCGCGGCGCCGGCGCTGGTGCGCCACGCGACCGCGGTCACCGACGCCGAACGGCGCTGCGGGATCAGCACCCCGTGACCGCCGAACGCGGCCACCGACCGCACGATGGCGCCCAGGTTGCGCGGGTCGGAGATGTTGTCCAGCGCGACCAGCAGCGGCGGCGAGCCGTCGGCCGTCGCCGCCGACAGCAGGTCGTCGGGATGCGCGTAGTCGTACGGCGGCACTTGAAGCGCCACGCCCTGATGAAGCCCGTTGGCCGACAGCCGGTCCAGCTCGTGTCGCTGCACCTCCAGGATCGAGATGCCCGCATCGGCGGCCAGCTGCACCGACTCGGTCAACCGCTCGTCGGCCTCGGCCCCCAGCGCCACGTACAGCGCCGTCGCGGGCACCCCGGCGCGCAGGCACTCCACCACCGGGTTGCGGCCGAGCACCATCTCGGTGTCGTCGGTCTTCTTCTGGCCCTGCTTGCGGGCCTGCGCCTTGGCGGCGCGCCTGGCCGCCGGATGACCCGGCCGCATGTGCGCGGGCGGCGTCGCCCCGCGGCCCTCCAGGCCGCGCCTGCGCTGGCCGCCGGAACCGACCACCGGTCCCTTCTTGGTGCCGGGCTTGCGGACCGCGCCGCGACGCTTGCTGTTACCCGCCATCGTCAGTCTCCGATCAGCGACCACTGCGGCCCGTCGGCGGTGTCGGTCACCTCGATACCCGCCGCCTTGAGCCGGTCGCGGATCGCGTCGGCCTCCGCCCAGTCCCGCCGGGCCCTGGCCTCCTCGCGCCGCTGGATCTCGGCGCGGACCAGCACGTCGACCGCGTGCAGCGCCGCCGACGTCTCATCCTTGGACTCCCAGCGCTCGTCGAGCGGATCGGCGCCCAGGATGCCCATCATCGCGCGGATCGAGCGCGCCTTCTCCAGCGCGGTCTCGTGGTCGCCGGAGTCCAGCGCGCGGTTGCCCTCGGCGCGGGTGGCGTGCACCTCGGCCAGCGCCATCGGCACCGACAGGTCGTCGTCGAGGGCGGCGGCGAACTTCGGCGTCCACTCGCCGACCGTCACCGCGCCGACCCGGTTGCGCACCCGGTGCAGGAACTCCTCGATGCCGGTGTAGGCCTTGGCCGCGTCCTGCAGCGCGGTCTCGGTGAACTCCAGCATCGACCGGTAGTGCGCGCTGCCCAGGTAGTAGCGCAGTTCGGGAGCCCGAACCCGTTCCAGCACAGCGGGAATCGCGAGCACGTTGCCCAGCGACTTGCTCATCTTCTCGCCGCCCATGGTCACCCAGCCGTTGTGCAGCCAGTACCGGGCGAACTTGTTGCCCGCCGCCTCGGCCTGGGCGATCTCGTTCTCGTGGTGCGGGAAGATCAGATCCATGCCGCCGGCGTGGATGTCGAACTCGGTGCCCAGGTAGGTCTGGCACATCGCGACGCACTCGGTGTGCCAGCCCGGCCTGCCGCGGCCCCACGGCGTCGGCCACGACGGCTCACCGGGCTTGGCGCCCTTCCACAGCGTGAAGTCGCGCTGGTCGCGCTTGCCGGTCGCGACGCCCTCACCCTGGTGCACGTCGTCGATCTTGTGGCCGGACAGCTTCCCGTAGCCGGGCTCGGGCAGCATGCTCTGCACGTCGAAGTAGACGTCGCCGTCGCCGGTGTAGGCGTGGCCGCGCTCGATCAGGCACTCGATGAGTTCGACCATCTGGGTGATGTGGCCGGTGGCGCGGGGCTCCGCCGACGGCGGCAGCACGCCCAGCGCGTCGTAGGCGGCGGTGAAGGCGCGCTCGTAGGTGGCGGCCCACTCCCACCACGGCCGGCCGGCGTCGGCGGCCTTGTTGAGGATCTTGTCGTCGATGTCGGTGACGTTGCGGATGAACGCGACGTCGTATCCCTTGGCCAGCAGCCACCGCCGCAGCACGTCGAAGGCGACGCCGCTGCGTACGTGTCCGATGTGGGGCAGACCTTGCACGGTGGCCCCGCACAGGTAGATCGACACGTGGCCGGGGCGTACGGGAACGAAGTCACGTACGGCACCGGTCATGGTGTCGTAGAGCCGCAGATCGGTCATGTGGGCCATCCATCCACGACGGGCCAGCTTACCGGCCTATTCGACGGCGACCACCAGCGCGGTCGCTATGGCGGCCAGACCTTCGCCGCGCCCGGTGAGCCCGAGCCCGTCGGTGGTGGTCGCCGACACCGACACCGGAGCGTCCAGCAGCCCGGACAGCAGCTGCTGGGCCTCGGCCCGCCGGGGTCCGATCTTGGGCCGGTTGCCGATCACCTGCACGGCCGCGTTGGCGACGCGCAGGCCATGCTCGGCGAGCAGACCGCGGACGTGACGCAGCATGTCGGCGCCCCTGGCGTCGCGCCACTCGTCGCGGTCGGTCCCGAAGACCTCACCGAGGTCGCCGAGACCGGCCGCGGACAGCAGGGCGTCGCAGAGGGCGTGCGCGGCCACATCACCGTCGGAGTGGCCGGCGCAGCCGTCGGCGTCTTCGAACAACAGGCACAGCAGCCAGCACGGCCGACCGGCCTCAATGGGGTGTACGTCGGTGCCGAGCCCGACCCTGGGCAGGCTCGTCACGCGTCAGGACGCGGCAGCGAGAGCCTCGTCGAGAATGGTCGCAGCCTTCTCGTCGTCGGTGTTCTCGGCGAGCGCGAGCTCACCCACGAGGATCTGACGCGCCTTGGCGAGCATCCGCTTCTCACCGGCGGACAGACCGCGCTCCTGATCGCGCCGCCAGAGGTCACGAACCACCTCGGCGACCTTGTTCACGTCACCGGAAGCGAGCTTCTCGAGATTGGCCTTGTACCGCCGCGACCAGTTGGTCGGCTCCTCGGTATGGGGGGCGCGGAGCACCTGGAAAACCTTGTCCAGGCCCTCCTGTCCGACGACGTCGCGAACCCCGACGTATTCTGCGTTCTCCGCGGGCACTCGAACCGTGAGGTCCCCCTGAGCGACCTTCAGAACGAGGTATTCCTTCTGCTCGCCCTTGATGGTCCGGGTTTCGATCGCCTCGATTAACGCAGCACCGTGGTGGGGATAAACAACGGTGTCTCCGACCTTAAAAATCATCAGTTTCGAGCCCCTTTCACACGTCAATGCTAGCACGGTGCCCAGCCGAGGGTGCACCAACCGTGCAGGTCAGGGGCACCTCCGGCGCGCGAAGGGGGTTGACACAGAGGCGAATCCGTGCTTGGTGAGCACGATCGGGAGGCGGCCTCCGAGTGCCGTGGATCACGCCGTCGGCGCCGGTCCGGCGCCCACGGGAAGCCGTCCGGGAGGCACTCGGGAGACGCTGGGAAGACGTTCGGCGGACCTCAGCTACCGCCGCCAACAGCCACCTACTACTCTGCATAGTCGAAACCCGCGGCCGGGTACCGGTCGCGTCATTCGGTCGAGCAGGAGGCACGAGTGGTTCGCTTCAAACTGGCCGCCTGTGGGCTGGCCGCCGCGCTCGCGCTGGTTGGCTGCGGCGCCGGGCAGGTGTCCCAGACGGCAACCCAGGAGCCCGCGGTCAACGGCACATCCGCCAACATCGGCACCGTTGCGCTGCGCAATGTGCACCTGCGGGCCACCCAGGTCAGCGACTACGTCCAGCCGGGCACCGAGGTGGAACTGCTGTTCCAGGCCTCCAACGACTCGCCCGACGTCAACGACAAGCTGCTGGCCATCACCTCCGACGTCGGCACCGTGACCCTCACCGGGGACACCGAGCTGCCCGCCGGCGGCGTGCTGACCGTCGGTGCGCCGGACGGCCAGATCACCCCGCTGGAGAGCGTTGAGACGGCCGAGGCCGCCGAGGCGACCGTCGAGCTGACCAAGCCGATCACCAACGGTCTGACCTACAACTTCACGTTCACGTTCGAGCAGGCCGGCGAGGCCACCGTCGCGGTGCCGATCTCCGCCGGCGAGCTGCCGCGCCGCGAGCCCGACGTGGTCGGCCACGGCGGCGGTCACTGAGCGCGACACGGCCTGCACTGAGCCGCCTTCCGGGCCGTCTCTGTCGGTACCGGCGGCTACCGTCACCTCGTGGCTAAAGCCGGCACCAGAACCCGCACGCAGTACCGCTGCTCGGAATGCCAGCACGTCCTGCTCAAATGGGTGGGCCGCTGCCCCGAGTGCGGCACCTGGGGCACCGTCGACGAGGTCGCGGTGGTCGGCACGGCCGGTGGCGCGGCCGCGCGCCGCAGGGTCGTCCCGACGTCGCCCGCGGTACCGATCACCTCGATCAAGCCCGGTTTCACCCGGCACTTCCAGACCGGCCTGACCGAACTGGACCGGGTGCTCGGCGGCGGCGTGGTGCCCGGCTCGGTGACGCTGCTGGCCGGCGATCCCGGCGTCGGCAAGTCAACCCTGCTGCTGGAGGTCGCGCACCGCTGGGCGCTGGCGGGCAAGCGCGCGCTGTACCTGTCCGGTGAGGAATCCGCGGGCCAGATCAGGATGCGCGCCGTGCGCACCGGCTGCACCCACGACGAGATGTATCTGGCCGCCGAATCCGACCTCGCCACCGCGATCGGCCACATCGACGCCGTCAAACCCAGCCTGGTGGTCGTCGACTCGGTGCAGACCATGTCGTGCGCCGACGCCGACGGGGTCACCGGCGGCGTCACCCAGGTGCGCGCCGTCACCACCGCGCTGACGTCGTACGCGAAGTCCAGCCCGGCACCGGGTGTCGCGATGATCCTCGTCGGCCACGTCACCAAGGACGGCGCGATCGCCGGGCCCCGCTCACTGGAGCACCTCGTCGACGTCGTGCTGCACTTCGAGGGCGACCGCACGTCGTCGCTGCGGATGGTCCGCGGCGTCAAGAACCGCTTCGGAGCCGCCGACGAGGTCGGCTGTTTCCTGTTGCACGACAACGGAATCGAGGGGGTCGCCGATCCATCGGGGCTGTTCCGCGACGAGCGTCCGGTGCCGGTTCCGGGCACCGCGATCACCGTCACGCTCGACGGGAAGCGCCCGCTGATCGGCGAGGTGCAGGCGCTGATCGGGGCACCGGCCAACGGCACCCCGCGGCGCGCGGTCAGCGGTATCGACTCCTCGCGCGCGGCGATGATCACCGCGGTGCTCGACCGGCACGCCGGGCTGACGGTGTCCTCACACGACATCTACCTGTCCACCGTCGGCGGGATGCGGATGACCGACCCGTCGGCCGACCTGGCGGTCGCGTTCGCGATCGCGTCCTCGCAGATGAACCTGCCGGTGCCTGCGGGCATCGTCGCGATCGGCGAGGTCGGGCTGGCCGGCGACCTGCGCCGGGTCACCGGAATGGACCGCCGGCTCGCAGAGGCGGCGCGGCTCGGTTTCACCGTCGCGGTGGTGCCGCCGGGCGTGACGTCGGTGCCCTCGGGACTGCGGGCGTTCACCGTCGACAACATCCGGTCGGCATTGCGGCTGCTGCGCGACATCGGCAAAGATCAGCAGCGATAATTCTGGTTTTCCGGCGATCCCCAGGAGGACGCGATGGCCGTCAAGGGCGCCAGAGCCGGCCGCACCGTCGTGCCGCTGGCCCGGCCGACCATGCGCGAGACCATCGCGCGGCTGGCCCCGGGCACCCCGCTGCGGGACGGCCTGGAACGCATCCTGCGCGGCCGTACCGGCGCGCTGATCGTCATCGGCTACGACGAGAGCGTCGAGGCCATCTGCGACGGCGGCTTCGAGCTCGACGTCCGCTACGCCCCCACCCGGCTGCGTGAGCTGTCCAAGATGGACGGCGCGGTGGTGCTGTCCACCGACGGCAGCCGGATCCTGCGCGCCAACGTCCAGCTGGTGCCCGACCCGTCGATCCCCACCGAGGAGTCCGGGACCCGGCACCGCTCCGCCGAACGCGCCGCCATCCAGACCGGCTACCCGGTGATCTCGGTGAGCCACTCGATGAGCATCGTGACGGTGTACGTGGCCGGGGAGCGGCACGTCATCCCGGATTCGGCGACGATCCTGTCGCGCGCCAACCAGACCATCGACACCCTGGAGCGGTACAAGTCCCGCCTCGACGAGGTCAGCAGGCAGCTGTCGACGGCCGAGATCGAGGACTTCGTGACGCTGCGCGACGTGATGACCGTCGTGCAGCGGCTGGAGATGGTGCGCCGCATCAGCCTGGAGATCGAGTCCGACGTCGTCGAGCTCGGCACCGACGGCCGCCAGCTCAAGCTGCAGCTCGAGGAGCTGGTCGGCGACAACGACACCGCCCGCGAGCTGATCGTGCGCGACTACCACGCCAACCCCGACCCGCCGACAACCGAGCAGGTGACGGCGACGCTGGAGGAGCTGGACTCGCTGTCGGACAACGAGCTGCTCGACTTCACCACGCTGGCACGGGTCTTCGGCTACCCGTCGACCATCGAGGCGCAGGACTCGGCGCTCAGCTCGCGCGGCTACCGCGCGATGGCAGGCATCCCGCGGCTGCAGTTCGCCCACGTCGACCTGCTGGTGCGCAACTTCGGCTCACTGCAGGACATCCTGGCCGCCAGCGCAGGCGATCTGCAGTCGGTGGAGGGCATCGGCTCGATGTGGGCCCGGCACATCCGAGAGGGGCTGTCGCAGCTGGCCGAGTCGACGATCGCCGATCGTCTCGCCTGAGTTATCCCGCCGGCGGCGGGGGTGCGCCCTCGACGGGCGGCGGGGCCTGATCGGGTGCGGCGAGGATGAACGGCACCGCCGCCGATCTCAGATTGCCCAGCTGCACGACGAGGTTGTAGGTGCCCGGCCCGATGGGTTGGCGCGGCAAGGGGCAACCGGGTGCCGAACCCATACCGGTCCAGGTGACCTCGGTAGTCACCTGCTCGCCGGGCTGGAAGGTCTTGACCAGGGTCTCGTTCGAGGGCGCGCAGTCCAGGTTGGACCACAGCCGCTGGTTGTCCAGCGAGTACACGTAGGCGGCCAGCACGGCGGCGCCCACGTCGCGCTTGCACGCGACCAGGCCGATGTTGGTGACGACCATGGTGAACTTCGGCTGGTCACCGACGACGTACTGGGGCTGGTTGGTGATGCCCTTGACCGCCAGCGTCGAGTCGGGGCAGTCGTCGCCCTCCTGCAGGATCGGCGGCGGCACGACGGCGGCGGTCGGGGTCGGAGTCGGGGGCGGAGCGTCCTGCGACGGCACCTGCACCGGCGTCTTGGCGGCGGGGTCCTCGCCGGCCTGCTGGGCCGGGGGCGCCTCGGCGGCCGAGGACGGCGCCTCCGCGGCGGTGTTGGCGGCCTCATCGGAACCGCCGGTGTTCTTCACCACGACCAGCACGATGGTCGCGATCAGGCCGACCACCAGGACCGCGATGCCCAGCGCTAACGCCCGACGACGCCAGTAAATCTGCGTCGGGAGCGGGCCACGCGGTTCCAGATCGAGCACACCGCCACGGTAATCCCAGGTCACGCGCAATCGGGCGAGGTGGCCCGGCGTGTCGCGTCAGCCTTCGCCGATATCACCCAGGTGATCGCGCAAAACCACCCGCCCGTCGCTGAGGTGATAGGTCACCCCGACGATCGCCAGCCCGCCCGCGGCGACCTTCTCGGCGACCGCCGTCGACCGCGACAGCAGCTGCGCGCCGGTCTCGATGACGTGGCGGGCCTCGAACTCGTCGACGCGGGTCATCCCGTCGCGGCGGCCCAGCAGGATCGACGGCATCACACGCTCGACGATGTCGCGCACGTAGCCGTTGGGCACCACCCCGTCGTCCAGCGCCGACAGCGTGGCCTTGACCGCGCCGCAGCTGTCGTGGCCGAGCACCACGATCAGCGGCACGTTGAGCACGGTGACCGCGTACTCGATCGAGCCGAGCACGGCCGAGTCGATGACGTGGCCGGCGGTGCGGACGACGAACATGTCGCCGAGCCCCTGGTCGAAGATGAGCTCGGCGGCCACCCGGCTGTCACCGCAGCCGAACACCACCGCGGTGGGTCGCTGTGCGGCGGTCAGGGTGGCGCGGTGCTCGATTCCCTGGCTCGGATGCACGGGCTTACCAGCGACGAACCGCTCGTTACCCTCTTTGAGTGCTTTCCAAGCGGTCACAGGGCTGGTGTTAGGCATGACCGACATTGTGCCCCAGCTGGTCGACTGGTACCGCCGGGAACAACGAGATCTGCCGTGGCGGCGCCCGGGTGTGACGCCGTGGCAGATCCTGGTCAGCGAGTTCATGCTGCAGCAGACGCCGGTGGCGCGCGTCGAACCGGTCTGGCTGGCGTGGGTCGAGCGCTGGCCGACCCCGTCGGCGACCGCGGCCGCCAGCCCGGCCGACGTGCTGAGGGCGTGGGGCAAGCTGGGCTACCCGCGCCGCGCGAAACGGCTGCACGAGTGCGCGACGGTGATCGCCACCGAACACGACGACGTGGTGCCGTCCGACGTGGACACCCTGCTGAGCCTGCCCGGCGTCGGCCAGTACACCGCACGCGCGGTTGCCTGCTTCGCCTACGGCAGGCGGGTGCCCGTCGTCGACACCAACGTGCGCCGGGTGGTCGCGCGGGTGGTGCACGGCCGCGCCGACGCCGCCCCCTCGGCCTCCGCGCGTGACCTCGCCGACGTCGAGGCGCTGCTGCCCGACGACGAGACCGCCCCGGAGTTCTCCATCGCACTCATGGAGCTCGGCGCCGTCGTGTGCACCGCACGCTCACCGCGCTGCGGGCTGTGCCCGCTGAGCACCTGCGCGTGGCGTTCACTCGGGTTCCCGGCGTCCACCGGGCCCGCCAAGCGGGTGCAGCGCTACGCGGGCACCGACCGCCAGGTGCGCGGCCGGCTGCTGGATGTGTTGCGCGCCAGCGATTCCCCGGTCACCAAGGCGGAACTGGACGTGGTGTGGCTGACCGACACCGCGCAGCGGGACCGCGCGCTGGACTCGCTGCTGGTCGACGGGCTGGTGGAGCAGACCGACGACGGCCGGTTCGCGCTCGCCGGCGAGGGCTGACCGCGCCTAGGCGCTGACCATCTCCGTCTCGTCGCCGGACTGCTCGAATCCGGGTCGTGCGCCGCAGGCGAACCGGCGGCGGTAGTCGGACGGGGTGACGCCGATGATGCGGCGGAAGTGGTGGCGCAGCAGGGTCGCGGTGCCGAACCCGCTGCGCTCGGCGATGCGGTCGATGTCGAGGTCGGTCTCCTCGAGCAGCGTGCGCGCGTACAGCACCCGCTGATCGGTCACCCACTGCATCGGGGTGCGTCCGGTCTCCTCGACGAACCGGCGCGCGAACGTGCGCGCCGACATGTGCGCACGCGCCGCCAGCGACGCCACGGTGTGTGGTTTGTCCAGGTTGGCCAGGATCCAATCCAGGTGCGGGGCAAAGCGATCCGAGCAACGCACCGGGACAGGTTGGTCGATGTACTGGCGCTGACCTCCGTCGCGGTGCGGCGGCACCACCATCCGGCGGGCGATCTTGTTGGTCACCTCGCTGCCCAGCTCCCGGCGCACCAGGTGTAGGCACGCGTCGACACCGGCCGCGGTGCCCGCGCTGGTGACCAGGTTGCCGTCGTCGACGTAGAGCACGTTGCGGTCGACCTTGGCGGTCGGGAAGCGGCGCTGCAGTTCGTCGGCGTGCATCCAGTGCGTGGTGCAGGGCCGCCCGTCGAGCAGGCCGGCCGCGCCGGCCAGGAACGCACCCGAGCAGACGGTCAGGATGATCGAGCCCGCGTCGGCGGCGGCGCGCACCGCCTCCAGCACCTCCGGCGGGTAGGGCCCCATGCCGTTGGCGGGGATGGCCACCAGATCCGCCCCGGCCAGGTCGTCGAGGCCGTGGTCGGGCGTCAGCGTGGCGCCGACCGAGGTGCGCAGCGGTTCGCCGGGCCGCGGGCCGCAGACCTTGAAGTCGAAGTTCGGCACGCCGTCGGCGGAGCGGTCGATCCCGAAGACCTCGCAGACGACGCCGAACTCGAACACCGCCATCCCGTCGAGGACCAGCGTCGATACGGTCTTCAGAGACATGGCAGCATGTTATCCTATCGTGTCTTTCCTGCCACTGTTGGCGGGATTTTTATCGGTGAAGCATTACTGCCATGACCACGGCACTCATCCTCACCGCACTGACGGCTCCGTTCGCGGTGATCGCCCTCATCGTGTGGGCCGCCCACCGCTCGGGCTCCCTGCGCCTGCACCGCGGCCAGTTCCGCTGGGCCGCACCGATGGCCGGCCGACTGTTCGAGGACGACCGCGACATGCAGCGCATGCAGCACGACCTCGACGCCATCCGGACACGCTTCGAGAAGCACCCGGTGTGGCCGTCGTCAGGCGTGCTCGGGGAGCGACGTTAAGAACGCCTCGACGGCGCGGCGGTATTCCTCCGGCGCGTCGTCGTGGATCAGATGACCGGCGCCGGGCACGTGCACATAGGTGACCCGGTGGCCGGTCTCGGCCATCTCACGCATCTGGCCGGGCGGTGTCACGGAGTTGCCCGCCTCCAGCAGCAGCGCCGGCACCCGCACCGCCCGCCACTGGGCCCAGTAGTCGCGCCGGCCCCACTCGGCGGCGATCTCGATCCACGCCCGCGGCTGCCCGTGCAGCCGCCAGCCGGTCGCGGTGCGGTCGAACGCCTCCAGGAAGTACTGCCCGGCCACCGGCCCGAACTCGTCGTAGACCTGTTGCGCCGCGGTGTACTCCACCGGCAGCGCGTGCACCCACGGCTCCCACGGCCCGGTGGTGCGGCCGCGGAAATCCGGGGCCATGTCCTCGACGACGAGCGCGCTCACCAGCTCCGGGCGGCCCGCCGCCAGACACCACGAGTGCAGACCGCCCATCGAGTGCCCGATCAGCACCGCGGGCTCGCCGATCGCGGCCACCGCGTCGCCGAGGTCGGCGACCATCCGCTCGGTGCTGATCGGATGCGGGTCGGCGACCTCGCGGCCCCGGTGCCACGGCGCGTCGTAGGTGTAGACGCTGCCCAGCCGGGTCAGCCACGGCAGCTGACGCGACCAGGTGCTGCCGCGCCCCATCAGCCCGTGCACCAGCACCAGCGGACGACCCGCGCCGCCGCGATGGGTCAGCTGCGCGTCCATGCGAACATCATGCCGATCGGCGGTTCGGTAGCCTGATCGGCATGGCTGACCAGACTCCCGTGGTGAAGATCAACGCAATCGAGGTTCCGCCGAACGCGGGCCCGGAGCTGGAGAAGCGGTTCGCCAACCGTGCGCACGCCGTCGACAACCAGCCGGGCTTCCTGGGCTTCCAGCTGCTGCGTCCCGTCAAGGGCGAGAACCGGTACTTCGTCGTCACCAAGTGGGAGTCCGAGGAGGCGTTCCAGGCCTGGGCGACCGGCCCGGCGATCGAGGCTCACAAGGGTGAGCAGCGCAACCCCGTCGCCACCGGCGCGTCGCTGCTGGAGTTCGAGGTCGTCCTCGACGTCTCGGGTGCTGACAAGTAGTCCCAGGCGTATCCGCGCCGTCGCCCTGACGGCCGCGTGCGTCATCGCGGTGGCCGGGTGCTCCCCGACCGCCGAAACCGCCGCGCCGACCGACGAGGCCTACGGCGTGCCCATCGCGCTCAACACGCCGCAGGGCGTGCGGGCCAAGCAGACGATGGACATGCTCAACTCCGACTGGCCGATCGGCACCCAGAGCGTCAGCACCCTCGCCGTCCCGAAGAAGGTCGACGAGGTCACCGCGATCCTCGACTCGATCTGGTGGGACCGCCCGTTCACCGTCACCGACGTCGAAATCGGTGCCGGGACAGCCACACTCGGCGTGCTCACGTCTTACAACGTGGCCCAGGAGATCTCGCTGCGGGTCGATCCCACCGACGCCGCACTGGTCGACGAGTTCGACGTCTCGCTGCGGCCGCCGACCATCAGCCAGTGGTCAGACATCGAACCCGAACTGGCGAAATCCGGTGCGCGCTACTCATATCAGGTATCGAGGGTGGCTCGCGACAACTCGCGCTGCGACGTCGTCGCCGGCGCCAACACTGACCTGCCGCTGCCGCTGGCATCGATCTTCAAGCTCTACGTGCTGCTGGCGGTGGCCGAGGCCGTCGAGGCGGGCACGCTGAGCTGGGACGAGCACCTGACGATCACCAGGGAGGCCAAGGCGCTCGGCTCGGCGAACCTGGACAAGCTGCCTGTCGGCGCCATGATCACGGTGAAAACCGCTGCCCAGGAGATGATCTCGGCAAGCGACAACATGACCACCGACCTGCTCATCAACCGAATGGGTCCGGCGGCCGTGGAGAAGGCGCTGGCCGACGCCGGCCACCACGACCCGGCCAGCATGATCCCGTTCCCGACCATGCACGCCCTGTTCGCGGTCGGCTGGGGCCAGCCCGATCTGCGTGAGCAGTGGCGGGAGGCGGTCGAGAAGGGCGGCCCGCAGGACCGCGCCCGGCTGCTCAGGCAGGCGAGTTCGCATCCGTACGAACCGGATCCGGAACGCACCCACACCCCCGCGTCCACGTACGGCGCGGAGTGGTACGGCAGCGCCGCCGACATCTGCCGTGTCCACGCGGCACTGCAGCGGGCCGCGGTCGGCCCCGCCGCACCGGTGCGCGAAATCCTCTCCGCGATACCGGGAATCGACCTGGACCGGGCGAAGTGGCCCTATATCGGCGCCAAGGGCGGCAACCTGCCCGGCGACCTGTCGTTCAGCTGGTACGCCGTCGACGACACCGGCCAGCCGTGGGTGGTCAGCTTCCAGCTGAACTGGCCGACGTTCCGCAGCCGGACCGCGGCGACCTGGCTGCTGTCGATCGCCGAGCAGGCGTTCGCGTTGATCCCCGATCACTGACCGCTGGAACGCAGCGTCCAGGCGTGCCCACGGTAGTGCAGCACCGTGCGGCTGACCGGCTCGATGTCGATGCGCCAGAACGACTTCGGCGGCGCGTCGAGCACCACCAGCAGTGCCGCGCGTACCACCGCCGGGTGCGTCACCGCGACCAGCCTGCCGCGCCGCGCGGTCACCGAGTCCAGCCAGCCGCGGACCCGCTCGATCAGGTCGACCACCGACTCGCCGCCGTGCGGGGCGCGCGCCGGATCGGTCAGCCACACGGCCAGATCGGCGGGCCGCACCCCGCCCAGCACGTCCCCGCGCCAGCGGCCGCAGTCCAGATCGGCCAGCCGGCCGTCGACCTCGGCGGCCAGGCCGAGCAGCTCGGCGGTCTGGCGGGTGCGTTTCTCCGGGCCGGTGAACGCGGCGTCGACGGGGCCCAGCTCAATCGCGGCGTCGGCCTGCCGGTGTCCGAGCGCGTTGAGCGGTTCGTCGGTGGGAAACCGTCCGGCCGACATCGCGTCGGTCATGGCGTGCGACACGAGTGTCAGCCGGACGACCTCGCTCACCGGGTCAGCGCGTTCTCCCGGCGTCCGCCCTCCAGCAGCCGCGCCGCCAGCGCACCGAACACCAACGCGATCGTGGTGTACATGACGATCTGGGTGCCCAGCGAGAACAACCGGAACTCGTACAGGTCGTCGGCCGGGAAGCCCTCGTAGACGATGGCGCCGGTGGCGTCACGCAGCGGGCCGGGGGTCTCGTGGATGCCGGGCAGCACCAGCATCAGGACGGCGACAGCCAGCACGTAGGAGCCGGCCGCGGCCAGCGTCGCGTTCCACGCGCCCAGCCGCTGCACCAGCCGCCGGCCCAGGTACACCGCGCCGACCAGCAGCGCCGCCGAGGCCACCACCATCAGCAGGTACAGCAGCGTGCGCTGGCGGATCGTCTCGTCGAAGCTGACCGCAGGCGGGTTGGCCGGGTACTTCAGCGACGGAACGATGTAGAGGCTCAACAGCATCCCGCCGGCGATGTACACCGACAGCAGCCGCGCCGAGATGTCGCCGACGCGGCCGTAGGTCACCGCGAACACCACCGCGAACAGCGCGGCGATCGCGACGCTGAAGATCAGCACCCCGAACCCCATGCCGATGTTGGCCTGCACCCCGCGGGTGAATCCCTCGACACCGTCGTGATGGTGGCCGTGGGTGTGACCGTCGAGCGCCTCATGGGCGGCGCCGACCCCCTCCTCGTAGCCGATGGCCCGCTCGATGACGGGCTCGAGGAAGATGCGGGCGAAGACGAATGAGAGCAGCCCGGCCAGTGCGCCGGCCAGAAGACCGCGCCCGATGAGATGTTTCTCCATGGCTACCCGCTCAGTGGCAGGGGAAGCCGAGCAGATGCCGGGCGTCGTGGACGAACTCGTGCACGACGGTGCTGTTGCCGAACACCGACGTCGCACCCTGGTCCAGGCCGACGAAGTAGAGCGCGAGCAGCGCGAAGAACGCGGTGAACGTCAGCCAGGCCACGGCCTTGGCGGCGGAGAAGTCCAGTGCGCGTACGGCGCTCTTACCGGCCTCGGGTGAGGTCATGTCGGTGTCCTTTCCGGGATTACGCGTCCCAGGTCGAGAAACGGCGACGGACGTCGGGTCTGACTTGACACAGTGGCGCGACCGTTCTGGATTCTCACCAGATTCCTTCGCCCGCCGATTACCCGCTCATCCTAAGCAATGGGTCCCGCCGGTGCGTCAGGTACCGCAGATACCGGGCGGACACGAAAGCGGGCGGCCCCCGAAGGGACCGCCCGCCTGTCGTCGTATCCGGTTACTCGGCGCTGGTGGTGCCGGCCTGAGCCAGGTCGGCCTCCTCCACCTTCGCGGGCTTCTTGGTGCCCTTGAAGGTGAACTTGGCGTCCTCGCCCTGGCCTTCGCCGTCCCAGTTCTCCACGTCGACCGTGACGAGCTGGCCGGGGCCGATCTCCTCGAAGAGGATCTTCTCCGACAGCTGGTCCTCGATCTCGCGCTGGATCGTGCGACGCAGCGGCCGCGCGCCGAGCACGGGGTCGAACCCGCGCTTGGCCAGCAGCGCCTTGGCCTTGTCCGTCAGCTTCAGGTCCATGTCCTTGGCCTTCAGCTGGGTGGCGACGCGGTTCACCATCAGGTCCACCATCTGGATGATCTCGTCCTGAGTCAGCTGGTGGAAGACGATGATGTCGTCGATGCGGTTGAGGAACTCCGGACGGAAGTGCTTCTTGAGTTCGTCGTGAACCTTCTGCTTCATCCGCTCGTAGTTGTTCTCGCCGCCGCCCTGGCTGAAGCCCAGGCCGACCGCCTTGCTGATGTCGCTGGTACCGAGGTTCGAGGTGAAGATCAGCACGGTGTTCTTGAAGTCGACCGTGCGACCCTGACCGTCGGTGAGGCGGCCGTCTTCGAGGACCTGCAGGAGGCTGTTGTAGATCTCCTGGTGGGCCTTCTCGATCTCGTCGAACAGCACCACGCTGAACGGCTTGCGGCGCACCTTCTCGGTGAGCTGGCCGCCCTCCTCGTAGCCGACGTAGCCCGGAGGGGCACCGAACAGCCGCGAGGCGGTGAAGCGGTCGTGGAACTCGCCCATGTCGATCTGGATGAGCGCGTCGTCGTCGCCGAACAGGAAGTTCGCCAGCGCCTTGGACAATTCGGTCTTACCGACACCGGACGGGCCGGCGAAGATGAACGAGCCCGACGGACGCTTCGGATCCTTCAGGCCGGCGCGGGTGCGGCGGATCGCCTTGGACACCGCACGGACCGCATCCTCTTGCCCGATGATCCGCTTGTGCAGCTCCTCCTCCATGCGCAGCAGGCGCGTGGTCTCGGCCTCGGTCAGCTTGAACACCGGGATGCCGGTCCAGTTGCCCAGCACCTCGGCGATCTGCTCGTCGTCGACCTCGGCGACCACGTCGAGGTCACCCGAACGCCACTGCTTCTCCCGCTCGGCGCGCTGCGCGACAAGCTGCTTCTCCTTGTCCCGCAGGGCCGCGGCCTTCTCGAAGTCCTGCGCGTCGATCGCGGACTCCTTCTCCCGGCGCGCGTCGGCGATCTTCTCGTCGAACTCGCGCAGGTCCGGCGGCGCGGTCATCCGGCGGATGCGCATCCGGGCACCGGCCTCGTCGATCAGGTCGATCGCCTTGTCCGGCAGGAACCGGTCGTTGATGTACCGGTCGGCCAGGGTGGCCGCGGCCACCAGCGCCGAATCGGTGATCGACACCCGGTGGTGGGCCTCGTAGCGGTCGCGCAGACCCTTGAGGATCTCGATGGTGTGCTCGACCGTCGGCTCACCCACCTGCACCGGCTGGAAGCGGCGCTCCAGGGCGGCGTCCTTCTCGATGTACTTGCGGTACTCGTCGAGCGTGGTGGCGCCGATGGTCTGCAGCTCGCCACGGGCCAGCTTGGGCTTGAGGATGCTCGCGGCGTCGATCGCGCCCTCGGCGGCGCCCGCACCGACCAGCGTGTGCAGCTCGTCGATGAACAGGATGATGTCGCCGCGGGTGTTGATCTCCTTGAGCACCTTCTTCAGGCGTTCCTCGAAGTCACCGCGGTAGCGGCTGCCTGCCACCAGTGAGCCCAGGTCCAGCGTGTAGAGCTGCTTGTCCTTGAGCGTCTCGGGCACGTCGCCGTGCACGATGGCCTGCGCCAGCCCCTCGACGACGGCGGTCTTGCCGACGCCGGGCTCGCCGATCAGCACCGGGTTGTTCTTGGTGCGCCGGCTCAGCACCTGCATCACCCGCTCGATTTCCTTCTCGCGGCCGATGACCGGGTCGAGCTTGCCCTCCATCGCGGCGGCGGTGAGGTTGCGGCCGAACTGGTCGAGCACCAGCGACGTCGACGGGTTGCCCGCCTCGCCGCCGCGTCCGCCGGTGCCGGCCTCCGCCGTCTCCTTGCCCTGGTAGCCGCTCAGCAGCTGGATGACCTGCTGGCGCACCCGGGTCAGCTCAGCGCCCAACTTCACCAGGACCTGGGCCGCGACGCCCTCACCCTCGCGGATCAGGCCGAGCAGGATGTGCTCGGTACCGATGTAGTTGTGGCCGAGCTGCAGGGCCTCGCGCAGGCTCAGCTCCAGCACCTTCTTGGCGCGCGGGGTGAACGGGATGTGCCCGGACGGCGCCTGCTGGCCCTGGCCGATGATCTCCTCGACCTGGCTGCGCACGCCCTCCAGCGAGATGCCCAGCGACTCCAGCGACTTGGCCGCTACGCCCTCACCCTCGTGAATAAGTCCCAACAGGATGTGCTCGGTGCCGATGTAGTTGTGGTTGAGCATCCGGGCTTCTTCTTGAGCCAGGACGACGACCCTGCGGGCACGGTCGGTGAATCTCTCAAACATCGGTGGTTACCTGCTCTCCATCAATAGGTCGGTGTCGCGCGCCCCCCAGATGTTCGAGCAACGCACTCCACCTGCCGTCCACTCTAATGGGCGGCGCTCCCCG
This sequence comes from Mycolicibacterium phlei, assembly GCF_001583415.1. Next base: position 447,411 of record NZ_CP014475.1, on the reverse strand, counting down.
ACGCCCCGCCTGCCGGTCGCTGGCTGCGCCGACACCGGAACATCGTCCGCACATCATTCGCATATCGGCTGAGTTGCCGACGCTACTGCTGTGCAACGTGCCAGCGCAGGGATTCGTTTCCGTATTCGAGCCGCGGCAGGTTCGCGGCTAGCGAACGCGTTCCAGCAACGTCAGCAAATGTTGCCGAGCGTTGCGATCAGCGGTTATGTCGCGGCGTGGAACGCGTCGATGACGTCGGCCGGAATCCGGCCGCGGGTCGACACGTTGTGGCCGTTGCGGCGCGCCCACTCGCGGATCGCGGCGCTCTGCTCACGGTCGAGCGCCGCGCGCCCGCGGCTCGACCCGGCGGACCGGCCGCGGCGACGGCCGCCGACCCGGCGACCTGCCTCGACCCACTGTTTCAAATCATTGCGCAGCTTGGCGGCATTCTTGGCGGAAAGGTCGATCTCGTACGTCACACCGTCGAGCCCGAATTCGACCGTCTCGTCAGCCGGCCCTTCGCCGTCGAAATCATCGACCAGCGTCACAGTAACTTTCTTCGCCATTAGCTCACACGCCCTTCTGCACGAGCTTCTTAGTTCAGAGTTAAGCCTCGAACCCCCGCACACAATGTGCCATAAAAACGGACACCATTCAACAAGATCGTATTCACACGACTTTCAGTTGTGGCGCCGCACAACAGTGCCGTTTAGGTGTGGTGTTTAGCTCAGGCGTTTAGCTAGGACGTTTAGGCCGTTAAAAACGGGACTGTTTAGGTATGCCGTTTCACGATGGGGAACAAAACCGTCTCACGAATCGACAGCCCGGTCAGCGCCATCAACAACCGGTCGATACCCATTCCGGTGCCGGTGGTGGGCGGCATCGCATACTCCAGGGCGGCCAGGAAATCCTCGTCGAGACGCATCGCCTCGTCGTCGCCGGCGGCGGCGGCGCGGGCCTGCGCCTCGAACCGTTGACGCTGGATGACCGGGTCGATCAGCTCCGAATAGCCGGTCGCGAGCTCGAAGCGCCGCACGTAGAGGTCCCATTTCTCGGTGACACCCTTGATACTGCGGTGTTCGCGGGTCAGCGGCGTGGTCTCGACCGGGAAGTCGCGGACGAAGGTGGGTGCCCACAGCTTCTCTCCGACCAGGTGCTCCCACAGTTCCTCGATAAGTTTGCCGTGGCCGTAACCCCGGTCGCGGGGAATCTCCAGCTCAAGCCGATCGGCGATCGCCCACAACTCGTCGGCCGGAGTTTCCGGGGTGATCTCCTCGCCCAGCGCCTCGGAAAGCGAGGGATACATAGAAATGGACTGCCATTCGCCGTCGAGGTCGTACACGCTGCCATCCGGCAATGGCACCTGACGCGTTCCGAGCGCCTCGTCGGCGACCTCTTGAATAAGCTCACGCGTAACTATGGCGGAATCCTCGTAGGTGCCGTAAGCCTGATATGTCTCCAACATCGCAAATTCCGGCGAATGTGTGGAATCGGCGCCTTCGTTTCGGAAGTTGCGATTGAGCTCGAAGACCTTCTCGAAACCACCGACCAGACAGCGCTTGAGGAACAGCTCCGGCGCGATCCGCAGATAGAGGTCGGCGTCGAGGGCATTCGAATGGGTGACGAAAGGCCGGGCCGCGGCGCCACCCGGCAGCGTCTGCAGCATCGGCGTCTCGACCTCGAGGAAGCCGCGGCGCTCCAGCGCGTTGCGCACCGCCCGCACCACCGCCACCCGGGTCCTGGCGATCGACCTGGCCTCCGGGCGCACGATGAGGTCCACGTAGCGCTGCCGCACGCGGGCCTCTTCACTCATCTCCTTATGCGCCACCGGCAGCGGCCGCAGCGCCTTCGACGCCATTTGCCAAGAATCGGCAAGCACAGACAATTCGCCGCGCTTGGAACTGATCACCTCACCGTGCACGAACACGATGTCGCCGAGGTCGACGTCGGCCTTCCACTTGTCCAGTGCTTCCTGGCCGACCTTGGCGAGGCTGATCATCGCCTGCAGCTGGGTGCCGTCCCCCTCCTGCAGCGTCGCGAAGCAGAGCTTGCCGGAGTTGCGGGCGAACATGACCCGGCCGGCGACGCCGACCATGTCGCCGGTCGCGGTGTCTGGCGCCAGGTCAGGGTAGGCCTGACGGATCTCGGCCAGGGTGTGCGTGCGCGGCACCTCGACCGGATAGGGATCACGCCCCTCGGCGAGCAGCCGCGCGCGCTTGGCCTGCCGAATCCGGTACTGCTCCGGAATGTCGGGCTCGGATGTCGCCGCAGCGGCGCTGGGACGTGCGTCAGGTTCAGTCACGTCTTGCCAGCTTAAATGAACGCATGACGGCCCCTTTCAGCGCAGCGGCGGTGACCGCCCTCGGCGACGAGCGGATCGACTGGAGATACAAGGGTCTGCCCGCCTCCTGGTGGGGCGCCACGGTCGCCGAGATCCGCGGGCGGCGCCCCGATCTGTTCGCCGACGGCGCAACCGGCCCGGTGTGCGTGCTGGACGAATCCGCGCTGGCGCACAACCTCGCGACGATGGCGTCGTGGTGCGCCGAGCACGCCGTGGAGCTGGCGCCGCACGGTAAGACGCACATGTCGCCGCAGCTGCTGGCCCGCCAGTTCGAGGCGGGGGCGTGCGCGGTCACCGTCGCCACCGTGAGCCAGGTGCGGGTGTTCCGGGCGTTCGGGGTGCGCGACGTGATCATCGCCAACGAGGTGGTCGACGAGGCCGGGTTGCGCTGGCTCGCCGCCGAACTCGACGCCGACCCGGACTTCACGGTGACGTGCTGGGTGGACTCGGTGGCCGGAGTGCAGCGGATGACCTCAGCGCTGTCGGGAGCCTGGTCGGGGGAACAGCGCCCGCTGGACGTGTGCGTCGAGATCGGCGAGCCGGGCGGCCGCACCGGATGCCGCGAGCTGGACACCGTCGACGAGGTGGCCCGCGCGGCGGCGGCCTCGCCGCGGCTGCGGCTGGTCGGGGTGGCCGGGTACGAGGCGTCGCGCGGCCACGACATCGGACCCGACCGGGTGGCGCAGGTGCACGGGTACCTGCGCCGGATGCGCGACGCCGCACGACGGGTGGCACCGCTGGTGGAGGCGGACCGGGCCGTGGTGACCGCAGGCGGCAGCACCTACTTCGACCTGGTCGCCGAGGAACTGGCCGGCGAGTGGCGCACCATCCTGCGCAGCGGCTGCTATCTGACCCACGACGACGGGCTCTACCGGCGGACCTCGCCGCTGCGCGCGACGCTGCGGCCCGCGCTGACCGTGTGGGCGCAGGTGATGTCGCAGCCGGAGCCGGGGCTGGCGCTGCTGACGATGGGCCGCCGCGACGTGTCGTTCGACCAGGACCTGCCCGTGCCGTACCGGCTCCCGGGCAGCCGGGTGACCAAGCTCAACGACCAGCACGCCTATCTGCGGCTGGGTGACGGGGACCGGGTCACGGTCGGCGACTGGGTGCGGTTCGGCATCTCGCACCCCTGCACGGTGTTCGACAAGTGGCCGATGATCCCGCTGCTCGACGAGTCGGGCCGCGTCGTCGACCTGATCCGGACGTTCTTCTAGGCCCGGGCCTGTTTCAGCCGGCCCCGCTGGTTGTCGCGGTTGCGTTCGAACACCAGCCGCAGCCCGTTGAGGGTGAGGTACTTGTCGTAGTCGTGCACGGTGTGCACGTCCGGCAGCACCAGCGGCGCGGTGTGCCCGGTGGCGACCACGGCCACGTCGTCGCCGGCGAATCCGTCGACGTCCTCGCGGATGCGGTTGACCAGACCGTCGACCAGCCCGGCGAACCCGAACACCGCGCCGGCCTGCATGCACTCGACGGTGTTCTTGCCGATCACCGACCGCGGCCTGGTCAGCTCGACGCGGCGCAGCGCCGCCGAGCGGGCGGCCGCCGCGTCCGAAGACACCTGCACACCCGGCGCGATCGCGCCGCCGAGGAACTCGCCCTTCGCCGAGACCACGTCCACACAGATCGAGGAGCCGAAGTCCACGACGATCGAGGCCCGGCCGTACTTGTGGTACGCGGCAAGACAGTTGACGATGCGGTCGGCCCCGACCTCCTTCGGGTTGTCGACCAGCAGCGGGATTCCGGTGCGCACACCGGGCTCGATCAGCACGTGCGGCACCGACGGCCAGTACTGCTCGAGCATGACCCGGACCTCGTGCATCACCGACGGCACCGTCGACAACCCGACCGCGCCGGTGAGACGTTCGGCGTCGTCACCGATCAGGCCGTCGATGGTCAGCGCCAACTCGTCGGCGGTAACCTCGGGTTCGGTGCGAATCCGCCAGTGCTGCACCACTTTCGCGTGGTCGCCCGATCCGGAGATCAGGCCCACCACGGTGTGGGTGTTACGGACGTCGATTGCCAGCAGCATCAGACGTCACCGCGGGGACATCAGGTCGGCGGCGTCCGCGGGGACGAACGCGGGGTCGGAACCGAGGTCGATCGGCTTGTTGTCGGCGTCGACGAACACGATGCGCGGCTGGTACTCGCGCGCCTCGGCGTCGTCCGTGGTGCCGTAGGCGATCAGGATGACCAGATCCCCGGGATGGATGAGATGGGCTGCGGCGCCGTTGATTCCGATGACGCCGCTGCCGCGCTCACCGGTGATCGCGTAGGTGACCAGCCGGGCGCCGTTGTCGATGTCGACGATCGTCACCTGCTCCCCCTCGAGCAGGTCCGCGGCGTCCATCAGGTCGGCGTCGATGGTGACCGAGCCGACGTAGTGCAGGTCCGCCTGGGTGACCGTCGCCCGATGGATCTTGGACTTCAGCATTGTCCGCAACATCAGTTCCTCCAGGGGAGTTCGTGTTCGTCGTACGCAACGTCGGGCCCCGGCCCGGAGGGCACCCCGATGTCGATGGCGATGTTGTCCAGCAGCCGGGTGCCGCCCAGTCGGCCGGCGATCAGCATCCGCGCCGCGCCGGTCTCCGGTGCCGGGCCGAGCATCGGGTCGCGGACCTCGACGTAGTCCACCTCGATCGCCGGCACCTCGTCGAGCACCGCGCGGGCGGCGTCCACGGCGGCCGGCGCGCCCTCCCCCGCCGCGTACATGCCGGCCAGCAGGGCGGCCGACAGCGCGCTGGCGTGCTCCCGTTCCTCGGGGCCCAGGTACCGGTTGCGCGACGACAGCGCCAGCCCGTCGGACTCCCGCACGGTCGGCACCCCGACGATCTGCACGTCGACGTTGAGGTCGGCGACCATCTGCCGGATCAGCGTCAGCTGCTGGTAGTCCTTCTCGCCGAAGAACGCGCGGTCCGGCTGCACAATGTTGAACAGCTTCAGCACCACGGTCAGCACACCCGCGAAATGGGTTGGGCGAACCGCTCCTTCGAGTTCGGAGCCCAGCGGGCCGGGCACCACCGAGGTGCGCGGGCCCTCGGGGTACATGTCGCGGGCGGTCGGGGTGAACGCGATCTCGACCCCGGCCGCGCGCAGCTTCTCCAGGTCCTCCTCCAGCGTGCGCGGGTAGGCGTCGAGGTCCTCGTTCGGGCCGAACTGCAGCGGGTTGACGAAGATCGACACCACCACGACCGCGCCCTGCACGAGCTTGGCGGCGCGGATCAGGCTCAGGTGCCCCTCATGCAGTGCGCCCATCGTCGGCACCAGCATCACCCGGCGGCCGGTGCGGCGCAGCGCCCGGGTGACCGTGGTGACGTCGACGGGACGTGAGTAGACGTTGAGTTGGCCCGCGGTGAACTGCGGGGTGCGCGTAGTGGTCATCGATTCTCCAGGACTGCGAACACGTCGTCGGGGGCGTGCGCACGCTGCGCCGTGCGCAGCGAGTTCGCCCGATATGCCTGTGCCAATTCGGGATTCACCTCTGTCAGGGCCTCCAGATGCGCGGCGACCGCGGCGGCGTCACCTCGGGCGACCGGTCCGGTCAGCGCGGCCTGCCCGCGCTGCAGGGCGTTCTCCAGCGACGCGCGGGCCAGCGGTGCGATCACCCGTTCGGCGATACCGCCCGGCGCGTCGAGGACGAGTTCCTGGCCGAGCAGTTCCTGACCCGACATCGCCGCGCGCAGCGCCTCGACGGCGTCGAGGACCACGGTCACCAGGTGGTTGCTGGCGTGCGCCAGCGCCGAGTGGTACAGCGTGCGGGCGTCCTCGCGGACCCGGAACGGCTCCCCGCCGATCTCCAGCACCAGCGACTGGCCGATCGCGTAGCCGACCTCGTCGGCGGCGGTGATGCCGAAACAGGTGTCGGGCAGCCGCTCGATGTCCTCGTCGGAGCCGGTGAACGTCATCGCCGGGTGGATGGCCAGCGGGATGCAGCCCTGCGCGGTCAGCGGCGCGAGGATGCCGACGCCGTTGGCGCCGGAGGTGTGCACGACGATCGTGCCGGGCCGGACGGCGTTGGTGGCGGCCAGCCCGGACACCACGTCGGCGAGCACCGCATCGGGCACCGCCAGGATCAGCAGTTCGGCGCGGCCGGCCACCTCGTCGGCGGGCAGCACCGCGGTGTCGGGCAGCCTGCGGTGCGCGCGGTCGCGCGAGGCGCGGGAGATCGCGCTGCAGGCCACTACCACGTGCTCGGCACGCTCCAGCGCCACACCCAGCGCGGAACCCACACGACCTGCGGAGATGATGCCCACCGTGAGCCGCGCAGGCCGAAATCCGTCGGGGGTTCCCATGCGAAAAACGACCTCGCTGAAGTCAGATCTGTTCGTTCCGGTCCTGCGGTGCGGGTACCGGACGGCCGCTACGAGACTAGCTCACTCCTCACGGCGTCGACGACGGCCTCCCGGCGCGGGATTGGCCTGCAGCCGGGCCAGCAGTTCGGCGACCGACTGCCCCGCGGTGTCGGTGTCGTCGGCGCGGCGGCGCCGGCCGCCGCCGGATTCCGGCCCGGCGTGCCGGGGTGTCGGCGCCGGTGTCGGGGTCGGGGCCGGGGTCGGCTCGTCGGTGTCGGCGTAATGCCTGCCGCGGCGCGGCGGTTCGATGGTCTCCGGTTCGGGTGCCCGGCGTCTGCCGACGTACTCGTCCGCCGCCCGCTCGGGCGCGGCCGGGGCCGTCCAGTTGCTGCCCGGGGTGCCCGGCGGCAGCCACTGTCCCTCCGCGGGGGCGGGCCGCCAACCGGTCGGGGCGGGTTCGGGGGTGCTGACCACCGGCTCCGGCTGCGGCGGCGGAGGTGGGGGCGTGGGCGTCGGCGTAGGCGTAGGCGCGGGCGGTGGTGGTGTCGGCGGCGGGGGCGGTGGTGCCTGCTGTGGTTGTACGGGTGGCTGTTGTACGGGTGGCTGTTGCACCGGCGGCTGCCAGGGCGAGTGGTCCTCGGCGGCATGCCTGCGTGGCTCGGGCTGCGCCTCGGCCGCCCGGCGGTGCGCGCCAACCGGCTCGGCGGTCGGCGGTGTCCACTCCGGCTCCGGCGGAGTGGGTTCGGCGGGCACGTCGATGATCGGGCTCTCCTCGGTCCGGTCGTCGGTGACCTTCGGGGTGAACTCGATATCGGGCGTGAAGTCGTCGATGCGGCTGCTGGTGACGCGGCCCGTCGTCTCCGAGTCGCGGGCCCAGTCGCTGTAGGCGCGCACCGTGGTGCGTTCGGTCTCCAGCGCCGGGCGGTGCGACAGGTCGGCGTCGAACAGGATCTCCAGGTTGGTGCGCAGCGCCGCCAGCTCGGCGCGCAGCGCGGCCACCTCGTCGGCGGCCTGGGCGCGCACCTCCGCGGTCAGCTCCCGGCGCAGCTGCGACTCCAGCGACAGCTCGTACTCGCGGCGCGCGGCGATCTCCCGATCCAACTGCAGGTCGTACACCAGCTTGAGGTCGCGCACCTTGGCGGCGTCGGCGTCGGCCTGGCGGCGGTAAATCACCGACACGAACGCGCCGACGACGGCCGCCCACAGCGCGAGGATGACGGCGAGTTTGAGCAGTTCGACCCGGTTGGTGAACACCAGCGCACAGCTGGCCGCGATGGCCAGCACCAGCAACGCGGTCAGCAGCATCCAGCCCGGCCGCCGGCCGCCGCGCCGCTGGCGGGCGCTGCGGGTCGGATCGGTCATGTGGGCGACTGTACCCGGCACAGGTCACTCCGCGTGTCGGGCGCTCCGGCGATTCCACACGCGGGCCCCGAAAATCTCTATTCCGTTGCCCCGTTGGCGTTCTCCGGCGGTTCGCCGGGCGACTTGCAGCAATGCTGCAGCCACAGCGCGGCCACGATCAGCGCCAGCGCGCAGCCCGCCGCCACGAGCGAACCCGCGGTGTCCTCGGCGGCCACCCGCAAAGTCGACCGGCGCGGCAGCACGTAGCAGACCACACCCAACCACCACCCCAGGACCAGCGCACCGACCCACGCGGAGGCCTTGGCGACGACCACCGACCGCGCCACCGCGAGCGGGTCCAGCCAACCCCGGCCCACCCCGATCTCGCCGTCGTTGATCTTCATCCGGATGTAGTAGCCCCAGCCGGCCTCGGCGATCGCGACGCCCAGCAGCGACACCCCGGACCACAGCGTGATCGGCGGGAACCAGCGGTACAGCACGTGCACCAGCAGATAGGCGGCGATACCGGTGAGCACGGTCGCGCCCACGAGGTCGCGGATCCGGGTCGGCCCCATCAGCGCAGCACCAGGTCCGTGCGGTGGACGTCGTCGCGTTCGGCGGGCGCCAGCGCGGCCAGCAGCTCGTCGGCGCGGCGGACCCGCCCGTCGACGGTCAGCGCGGCGTCCGGTTCCACCTCCAGCCACGGCACCAGCACGAACGCCCGCTCGTGCGCCCGCGGATGCGGCAGCGTCAGCTCCGGCTCGGTGGACAGCACCTCACGCCCGTCGGCGCGGCAGCAGACCAGGTCGACGTCGAGGGTGCGCGGACCCCAGCGCACGTCGCGCACCCGCTCGGCGGCCCGCTCGAAGTCGTGGGCCCGGCGCAGCCACGCCGCGGCGTCGGCACCGGGGTCGTCGGCCACCACCACGGCGTTGAGGAACGGGTCCTGCTCGACACCGCCCCACGGCGCGGTCTCGTACACCCCGGAGACCGCCCGCACCGCGGCACCCAGCCCGTCGACCACCGAGCGCAGCAGCGCCAGCCGGTCGCCGAGGTTGGACCCGATGGACAGCACGACCTCGCTCATCCGTCACCTCGCGACCGGGTGGCGACGACCGCGACGTCGGTGAACGTCAACGGGATCGGCGCCGACGGCTTGTGCACGACGACCTCCACCGCCGACACCCGCGCGTCGGTCATCACCGCATCGGCGATCTCACCGGCGACGGTCTCGATGAGGTTGCGCGGCGGTCCGGCCACGATGTCGGCGGCCTGCTGCGCCAGCTGGCCGTAGTCCAGTGTGTCGGCGAGGTCGTCGCTGGCGGCCGCGGGCGCCAGGTCCAGCCACACCGTGATGTCGACGACGAAGTCCTGCCCGTCGCGGCGCTCGTGCTCGAACACACCGTGGTGTCCGCGAACCCGTAAGCCGCGCAACTCGATCCGGTCACGCACCGTCCCAGGCCTCCACCACTTTGATCGCGTCGACGGAGGCGCGCACGTCGTGCACCCGCACCCCCCAGGCGCCGTGCCGCGCCGACAGCGCCGAGATCACCGCGGTCGCGGTCTCCCGGCCGTCCGGCGGGCGCGGGGTGCCGTCGGCGTCGGCCAGCAGCGCGCCCAGGAACCGTTTGCGCGACGCACCGACCAGCACCGGGAATCCGGTGGCGATGAACTCCGGCAGCGCGTGCAGCAACGCCCAGTTGTGCGCGGCGGTCTTGGCGAAACCCAGCCCCGGGTCGATGATCAGGTTGGCCGGGTCGACCCCGGCGGCCACCGCGGCGTCCGCGCTGTGCAGCAGTTCGGTGCGCACCTCGGCGACGACGTCGCCGTAGGGCGGCACCTCGTGCGGGTGGTCGGCGTCCACCGACCGCCAATGCATGAGGATCCACGGCACTTTCGCGTCCGCGAGCAGCGGTGCCATGCCCGCGTCGGCGCGGCCGCCGGACACGTCGTTGACGATGTGCGCGCCGTTCTCCAGCGCGGCCGCGGCGACCTCGGCGTGCATGGTGTCGATGCTGATCGTCACGCCGTGGGCGGCCAGGTCCCGGATGACCGGCAGCACCCGCGACTTCTCGGTCTCCGCGTCGACGCGGGTGGCGCCGGGCCGGGTGGACTCCCCGCCGACGTCGATGATCGCCGCGCCCTCGGCGACCAGCCGCAGCCCGTGCTCGACCGCGCGGTCACGGTCCAGGAAGCGTCCACCGTCGGAGAACGAATCGGAGGTGACGTTGACGACCCCCATCACACGCGTCGACGTCACCATCGGTCTGGCTGAATTCACTTGCGCAGGATGAGTTCCAGCGCCTCGGCCCGGGAGGCCGCGTCGACCTTGAACTGACCGCGCACCGCCGAGGTGGTGGTGATCGCGCCCGGTTTGCGCACCCCGCGCATCGCCATGCACAGGTGCTCGGCCTCGATCACCACGATCACCCCGCGCGGGTCGAGCTTGCGCATCATCGCGTCGGCGATCTGGCCGGTCAGCCGCTCCTGCACCTGCGGCCGCTTGGCGTACAGGTCGACCAGCCGGGCGATCTTCGACAGACCGGTGACCCGGCCGTCCTGGCCGGGGATGTAGGCCACGTGCGCGACCCCGTGGAACGACACCAGGTGGTGCTCGCACGTCGAGTACATCGGGATCTGCTTGACCAGCACCAGCTCGTCGTGCTGTTCGTCAAAGGTGGTGTCCAGCACCGAATCCGGATCGGTGTACAGGCCCGCGAACAGCTCCTGGTAGGCCCGCGCAACCCGCGCCGGGGTGTCCTCCAGCCCGTGCCGGTCGGGGTCCTCACCGACCGCGATCAACAGCTCCCGGACCGCGGCCTCAGCGCGCGCTTGATCGAACTTCGCCGGGTGGAAGGTGACAGAGTTGCGCTGCGACTGCGCCAATGGAGCCTCCTGTACGCGTACCGACCTGTCAGCGTCGGTTCTGGTCCTGACCCTGATCCTCGTTGGGACTCGGAGCACCGGGTTGCTGTGCTCCCTGCTGCGGGTAGGGCTGATAGGGCGGATACGGCTGGGGCTGCTGCCATCCCTGCTGCGGCGGCGGGTACCAGTAGCCCTGCTGCTGCGGCGGCCAGCCCGGCGCGTGCCAGCCTGCCGGGGCGCCGTAGTCGGGCTGCGTCGGCGTCGGCGCAGGCGCACCGGCCGGGACACCGGCCTGGACACCGTTGCCGTTGGCGCCGTTCGGGTTGGCCTGGTTGGCCTCGGCGGCCGCCTTGGTCGCGGCGGCGATCGCCGCCTTGAAGGCGGGCTCGGGCACCGGCTTGGGCCACGGCTCACCGCGTTCCATCGCCAGCTCGCCCGGCGTCTTGATCGGCGGCTTGTCCGACGGCACCCGGCCACCGAAGTCGTCGAACATCGTCAGCCGCGGCCGCTTCTTGACGTCCTTGAAGATGGCCTCCAGCTCGGCGCGGTGCAGCGTCTCCTTCTCCAGCAGCTGACCGGCCAGCACGTCGAGCACGTCGCGGTACTCGGTGAGGATCTCCCAGGCCTCGGTGTGCGCGGCCTCGATGAGCTTGCGCACCTCCTCGTCGATCTCACGGGCCACTTCGTGGCTGTAGTCGGCCTGGGTGCCCATGGTGCGGCCGAGGAACGGGTCGCCGTGCTCGGTGCCGTACCGCACCGCGCCCAGCTTGCTGCTCATGCCGTACTCGGTGACCATCGCGCGGGCGATCTTGGTGGCCTGCTCGATGTCGGACACCGCGCCGGTGGTCGGCTCGCGGAACACCAGCTCCTCGGCGGCGCGGCCGCCCATCGCGAACACCAGCCGGGCGATCATCTCCGAGCGGGTCATCAGACCCTTGTCGTCCTCCGGCACCGCCACGGCGTGACCGCCGGTGCGGCCGCGCGCCAGGATCGTCACCTTGTAGATCGGCTCGATGTCGGGCATCGCCCACGCGGCGAGGGTGTGGCCACCCTCGTGGTAGGCGGTGATCTTCTTCTCCTGCTCGCTGATGAGCCGGCTCTTGCGGCGCGGCCCGCCGACGACCCGGTCGACGGCCTCCTCCAGCGCGGCGCCGGTGATGACAGTGCCGTTCTCGCGGGCGGTCAGCAGCGCGGCCTCGTTGATCACGTTGGCCAGGTCGGCGCCGGACATGCCGACGGTGCGCTTGGCCAGCCCGTCCAGGTCGGCGTCGGGGGCGATCGGCTTGCCCTGCGAGTGCACCTTGAGCACCGCGCGCCGGCCGGCCAGGTCGGGGTTGGACACCGGGATCTGGCGGTCGAAGCGGCCCGGCCGCAGCAGCGCCGGGTCCAGGATGTCGGGCCGGTTGGTGGCGGCGATCAGGATGACGCCCTGGCGGTCGCCGAACCCGTCCATCTCGACGAGCAGCTGGTTCAGCGTCTGCTCGCGTTCGTCGTGGCCGCCGCCCAGGCCGGCGCCGCGCTGACGGCCGACCGCGTCGATCTCGTCGACGAAGATGATGCACGGGGCGTTCTGTTTGGCCTGCTCGAACAGGTCGCGCACCCGGGAGGCGCCGACGCCGACAAACATCTCCACGAAGTCCGAGCCGGAGATCGTGAAGAACGGCACCCCGGCCTCGCCGGCGACGGCGCGGGCCAGCAGCGTCTTACCGGTGCCGGGCGGGCCGTACAGCAGCACACCCTTGGGGATCTTGGCGCCCAGCGCCTGATAGCGGGCCGGGTTCTGCAGGAAGTCCTTGATCTCGTAGAGCTCTTCGACCGCCTCGTCGACACCCGCCACGTCGGCGAACGTCGTCTTGGGCATGTCCTTGGACAGCATCTTGGCCCGGGACTTGCCGAAGCCGAAGCCCATCCGGCCGCCGGTCTGCATCCGCGAGAACATCACGAACAGCGCGACGAGCAGCAACAGCGGCAGCATGTAGATCAGCAGCGAGCCGAGCATGCTGCCCTGGTTGACGACGGTGTTCGTCGTCGCCCCCTTGGCCTGCAGCTCGTCGAACAGCGTCGCCCCGTACCCGGTGGGGTACTTGGTGATGATCTTGTCGCGGTCCTCGGTCTCGCCGTTGCCGCTCTTCAGGTCCAGTCGCAGCTGCTGTTCACGGTCGTCGATCTGGGCGCTCTTGACGTTGTCGCTCTTGATCTGCGCGATCGCAACCGACGTGTCGACCGGCTTGTACCCCCGCGTGTCGTCACTGAAGTAGTAGAACGACCATCCCAGCAACAGCACGACCGCGATCACGGTCAGCGTGCGGATGACATTTTTCCGATTCATCAACTATCCGTCGTCGTTCGACCGCCAGCGGTCGGTCCCTCCAATGTGAGCAGCTCGAATAGTTCAGGCTACCGCTAGACCAACGAACCGAAGTTCCCCACGGTTTCTACCAGCTTGCCCGACGTCGTCACCGACGATGGAACCGTGACCGTGACCGAACGGATGGTGCGCACCAACGGCGTGCGCCTGCGGGTGCTCGAGGCCGGCCGGCGGGGCGATCCGCTGGTGGTGCTCGCGCACGGGTTCCCCGAACTGGCGTACTCGTGGCGCCACCAGATCCCGGCGCTGGCCGCGGCCGGCTTCCACGTGCTGGCGCCCGACCAGCGCGGCTACGGCGGCTCCGACGCGCCGGAGCCGGTCGAGGCCTACGACGTGGCCCAGCTCAGCGCCGACGTGGTCGGCCTGCTCGACGACGCAGGCGCGCAGCGGGCGGTCATCGTGGGCCACGATTTCGGCGGCGTGGTGGCCTGGGGTGCGCCGCTGCTGTACCCGGACCGGTTCGCCGGGGTGGTCGGGATCAGCACCCCGCCGACCCCGCGGCCGCGGGTGCCGACGACGCAGGCGTTCCGCCGGATCTTCGGCGAGCGGTTCTTCTACATCCTGTACTTCCAGCAGCCGGGCCCCGCCGACGCCGAACTCAACCGCGACCCGGCGACCACCATGCGCAAGATGCTGGCCGCGGCCTCGGGCGGCTCGCTGACCGACGCGCGGATGACGGCCGGCGGGCCGCAGGGCTTCCTGGACCGGATCCCGGAGCCCGCGGGACTGCCCGGCTGGCTGCGGCCCGACGAGTTCGACGTCTACGTCGCCGAGTTCACCCGCACCGGGTTCACGCCGGCGCTGAACTGGTACCGCTGTTTCGACCGCAACTGGGAGCTGCTGGCCGACACCCCGGCGGCGACGATCACGGAGCCGTCGCTGTTCCTCGGCGGCGCCGACGACCCCACGCTGGCGTACACCCCGCGGCACCGGGCCCGCGAGGTGGTCACCGGCGAGTACCGCGAGATCCTGATCGACGGTGCCGGACACTGGCTTCCGCAGGAGCGGCCCGACGCGGTCAACGCCGCGCTGATCGACTTCCTGCGGCGGCTTCCGGCTGTGCCGTAACGGTTCGCGAAAACGGTATGGTGCCTGCCATGCCGATCGCAGCGCGGGCCAAAGCGCCCACCCGTGTCCTGGCCGCCGTCGCGCTGGGGCTGACCGCTGTCCTGTCCGGATGTGACGCCACCCCGAGCACCCCGACCGACGACGACACCACGTCGCGTCAGGTGACCGTCGTCGGGCACGGCGAGGTGCTCGGCGCCCCGGACACCATGACGATCGAGGCCGCGATGGAGGTCGCGGGCCCCGACGCGGCGGGCGCGCTGAACCAGACCAGCCAGTTGCAGCGCAGCGTGATCGACGCGCTGGTCGAGGCCGGGGTCGACCGCAAGGACATCCAGACCTCGCAGGTGAGCGTGCAGCCGCAGTACGGTCCCGGCGGCGGCGACAACATCACCGGCTACCGGGCGTCCAACACCATCGACATCAAGGTGCGCAACCTGGGCAGCTCGGCGCAGGTGTTCCGGGCGATCGCCGAGACCGGCGGCAACGCCACCCGGATCAACAACGTCACGGTCGCGATCGAGGACGATTCGCAGCTGGTCCGCGAGGCGCGGGCGCGCGCGTTCAACGACGCCCGCAGCCGCGCCGAGCAGTACGCGCTGCTGGCCGAGATGGACCTCGGCGAGGTGGTGTCGATCACCGAGGAGTCGGCGTCCACGCCGGCGCCGTACACCAGCCCGAGCCCGCGCGCCGGTGCCGCCGAGATGGCCGCGGTGCCCATCGAACCCGGCCAGCAGACCGTCGGGTTCAACGTGACGGTGGTCTTCGAGCTGGAGACCAGCTAGCTCAACCGGCTCAGCCGGCGGGAGCGATGTCGACGGGGATCCCGTTGAGCACCGCCGTCCCCGACAGCGGGTCCAGCGTGGCGCCGTCGTTGAGCTGGTTGACGTTGACGCCGGGCTGACCGGCCGCCAGCCGCTGCCCGGTGCCCGGCCGGTCGTGTCCCCAGCCGTGCGGCAGCGACACCACCCCGCGGCGCAGGTCGGCGCTGAGCTCGACGGGGGCCAGCAGCTCCCCGCCCGGACCCTTGACCACCGCGGTGTCGGTGAGGCCGAGTTCGGCGGCGTCGTCGGGGTGGATGCGCAGCGTGCAGCGGTTCGTGCCGCCGGACAGCGCGGGCACGTTGTGCATCCAGCTGTTGTTGGACCGCAGGTGCCGCCGCCCGATGAGCACGAAGCCGTCGGTGCGCCGGCCGAGCGACTCGCGCAGCCGGGCGGCGTCGGCGACCAGTTGCGGGGGCGCCAGCTCGACGCGCCCGGACGGGGTGCGCAGCACCTCGGGCAGCCGCGGCCGCAGCGGCCCCAGGTCGATGCCGTGCGGGGCGGCCTTGAGCCGCGCCAGGGTCAGCCCGTCGGGGTTGGCGCCGAACGCGTCGCCGTAGGCGCCCAGCCGCAGCATCATGTCCAGCCGGCGCTCGTAGCCGGGCCCGTCGATCAGCATCGCGGTCAGCTCCTGCACCGGCCGGCCCGCCACCGGCGACGCCGGGTCGGCGACCTCCTTGGCCAGCGTCGCCGCGATCACCTGATCGTCGACCAGCGACGGATCTCCTTGCGGCCCAACGCCGTACAGGATCAGCGCGAGCCGGCACAGGATCTCCACCTCGTCGGGTCGGCCGTCGCACGGCAGCGCGGGCGGGCTGTAGCGGGCGTTGTTGCGCACCGCCAGCGCGTTGAGCGCGACGTCGAAGTGCGGGCTGCGCGACGGCGGTGGCGGCGGCAGGATCACGTCGGCGTGCCGGGTGGTCTCGTTGAGGTACGGGTCGATGCTGAGCATGAACTCCACGCCCGCCAGCGCCCGGTCGAGACGGTCACCGTCGGGCGCCGACAGCACCGGGTTGCCCGCGATCGTGATCATCGCCTTGATCTGACCGTCGCCGGGCGTCTCGAGCTCCTCGGCCAGCGCCGCCGCCGGGAACTCCGAGAGCACCTCGGGGTGCCCGGACACCCGGCTGTGCCAGCGGCCGATCGACCAGCCCCGGCCCGGTCCGGCCGGGCGGGGTGCCGGCGCGATCGGCGAGCACGGGAACATCGCGCCGCCGGGCCGGTCGAGGTTGCCGGTGAGGATGTTGACGACGTCGACGAGCCAGCTGCCCAGCGTGCCGAACTCGACCGTGGAAGTGCCGATGCGGCCGTACACGGCGGCCGACGGTGCGGCGGCCAGTTCGCGGGCCAGCGTGCGGATGTCGTCGGCGGCCACCCCGCAGTACCCGGCGACGGTGTCGGGGGCGAAGTCGGCGGCCAGCGCCCGCACCTCCTCGACACCGTTGACCTGACCGTCGAGATGGCCGAGGTCGACGAGGTCCTCGTCGAACAGCACGTGCACCACGGCCAGCAGCAGCGCCGAGTCGGTGCCGGGCCGCGGGGCCAGGTGACGGTCGGCGAGCTGAGCGGTGCGGGTGCGTGCCGGGTCGATCACCACCAGCCGGCCGCCGCGCTTGCGCAGCGCGCGCAGCCGGCCCGGGAAGTCGGCCGCGGTGGCCAGGCTGCCGTTGGAGACCAGCGGGTTGGCGCCGATGACGACGAGGTAGTCGGTGCGGTCCAGGTCGGGCACGGTGAACGCGACGGGGCTGCCGAACATCAGGCCCAGCGACACGTGTTTGGGCATCTGGTCCAGCGTGCTGGCCGAGTACACCTGCCGGGTGCCCAGCGCCTTGACCACCACCGGGGTGTACAGCCCGCCCGCGACGGTGTGGGCGTTCGGGTTGCCGAGGTAGACGCCGACCGACGCGCCGCCGTGCTCGGCGATGACGCGGCCCAGCCCCTCGGCGACGGCGGCGAACGCCTCGTCCCAGCTCGCCTCGCGCAGCTCGCCGTCGCGGCGCACCAGCGGGGCGGTCAGCCGGTCGGGGTCGTTGTCGAGTTCGGCGAAGGCCGCCCCCTTCGGGCAGATGAAACCGTGGCTGAAGACGTCGTCGTGGTCGCCGCGCGCGCCGGTGACCCGGCAGTCGTCGATGGTCAGCGTCAGACCGCAGGTGGCCTCGCACAGCGGGCAGATGCGCAGGGCTGTCTGGCTCATGCCCTCATCTTGCGCCGAGCCGGGCGCTCCGCGTGGCGGGTCAGGACTTCTCGTAGACCTTCGGGTCCAGGGTGCCGATGAAGTTCAGGTCGCGGTAGCGCTCGGCGTAGTCCAGGCCGTAGCCGACGACGAACTCGTTGGGGATGTCGAAGCCGACGTGGGCGATCTCGAGGTCGGCGCGCACGGCGTCGGGCTTGCGCAGCAGCGCGCACACCCGCAGCGAGCGCGGGTGCCGGGTGGCCAGGTTGCGCAGCAGCCACGACAGGGTCAGCCCGGAGTCGATGATGTCCTCGACGATCAGCACGTCGCGGCCGTTGATGTCGCGGTCGAGGTCCTTGAGGATGCGCACCACACCCGACGACGACGTCGACGAGCCGTAGGAGCTGACCGCCATGAACTCCATCTGGGTGGGCAGCGGGATGGCGCGGGCGAGGTCGGTGACGAAGAACACCGCGCCCTTGAGCACGGTCACCAGCAGCAGGTCCTCGCCGGTCTCGGCGTACGTGTCCTTGTACTCCTCGCCGATCAGCGCCCCGAGCTCGGCGATCTTGGCCTGGATCTGCTCGGCGGACAGCAGCACCGACTTGATGTCATCGGAATACGGTTCGGCGGATTGCTCAGGCACGGGCACAGCCTTTCATGTCTCGCACCGGTTCGGTGTGCAGGGTCAGCATGCCATCCCGGCGGCCGGCGATCAGCCGTTGGCGGCGCAGCGACGACCCCACCGCGACGCCGCCCTGGCCGCGCCAGGCGGTCACCAGGGCGTCCACCCCGCGGATCTGTTTGTCGGTCAGCCCGCTGGCGCCGGCGTCGAGCAGCCAGCGGCGAATCACCCTGCGCCGTAATGCTTCCGGTAACAGCGCCAGTCCGGCGGTGTCGAGCGCGCCGTCGCGCCGCAGCCCGGTCAGGGACTGCTCGGCCAGCGCGTCGAGGGTGTCGGTGTCGACCCGGACTGCGGCGGCCGTGCGGGCCAGCGCCTCGGCCACCCCGCCGCCGAGCACGTCCTCGAGCAGCGGCAGCACCTCCTCGCGCAGCCGGACCCGGGTGAACCGGCGGTCGCTGTTGTGCGGGTCCTGCCACGGGGTGAGGCCGAGTTCCTCGCAGGCGGCGAGGGTGACGACGCGCCGGACGCCGAGCAGCGGGCGGCACCAGGGCGGGTCGTGGGGCCGCATGCCGGCGATGGACCGCGGCCCCGAGCCGCGGCCCAGCCCGAGCAGCACCGTCTCGGCCTGGTCGTCGAGGGTGTGTCCCAGCAGCACCGGCGCGCCGTCGCGGGCGCGCTCCAGCGCCTGGTAGCGCGCACTGCGGGCGGCCGCCTCGGGCCCGCCGTCGCGCCCGACGGTGACGGTGAGCACCTGTGCCGCAACGCATCCCAGCGTCAGCGCCTGATCGCGTGCGGTGGCGGCGACGGCGTCCGAGCCGGGCTGCAGCTGGTGGTCCACGATCAGCGCGGTGGTGGGTTTCAGCGCGGCGGCCGCCGCGGTCAGCGCCAGCGAGTCCGGGCCGCCGGACAGCGCCACGCACCACCGCCCGCCGACGTGGTGGTCGCGGTCGAACGCGGTCAGCGCGGCCCGCAGGGCGGCTAGAGCACCCGGTCGATCCATCGCTGCGGTTCGTCGATCTCGGTTGGCAGCGGCAGCGTTTCGGGGCCGGTCCAGATCACGTTGAACCGCTCCATCCCGACGGTGGCGACGACGTGGTCGACGAACGCCTTACCGCGGGTGTACTGCAACAGTTTTGCGTCGATCCCGAGCAGGGCGCGCGCCAGCCGCTGCAGCGGCGGCTGCCGGTGCTTGCGGCGCTCGTCGAACCGGCGGCGGATGGTGGCCACGGTCGGCACCACCGCAGGGCCGACGGCGTCCATCACATGGTCGGCGTGGCCCTCCAGCAGCGTCCCGAGCACCAGCAGCTGGTCCAGCGCCTCCCGTTGCGGCTCGGACTGCACCGCGCGCAGCAGGCCGATCATGCCGGTCGAATTCGGTTCGGCCGCAGCGCTGTTGGAGCGGTTGCGGACGAAGTCGGCCAGCCGTGAGGCCACCGCGGTGATGTCGTCGGTGTTGTCCTCGGTCAGCACCGCCAGCGCGCGGGACATGTGCTCGGCCAGCCACGGGTTGGCGCGGAACTGCACCCGGTGGGTGACCTCGTGCAGGCACACCCACAGCCGGAAGTCGTAGGGCCGCACCCGAAGTTGACGTTCCACGGCGATCACGTTCGGGTAGACCAGCAGCAGCTCACCGCCGTCGGGGCCGAACGGGTCGTACTGGCCCAGGATGCCCGAGGAGACGAACGCCAGCACCGCACCGGTCTGCGCGCCGGTGATCCGGCCGGTGATCGCGCCGCGGGGCTCGTCGTCGCCGCCGGTCATCGCCCGCATCGAGCGGGCGGCCGCCCGGATCCACTGCGGGCGGTCCACGATACGCGCGTCGGGGATCTCGCCGCCCTCGGCCAGCCCGGTCACCTCGCGCACCGGCAGCTCCGCGGACTTGGATGCCTCGGCGAGCTGTTCGATGGCCTGGTTGCGGGTGTAGGCGGTGGCCGCCGGGCCCGGCCGGGCCAGCTTCTCCCCCACCGTCGCCGCGAACTTCCAGTCCACGGCGCGCCCGACCGTCGGCGACGACTGTGTGCTCATGAGCCGCACCCACACGAGCGCAGCACCGCGGCGACGTTGTCCAGCGCGATGCGTCCGGTCGGGCCCGCGTTGTTGGAGATCAACGCGAAGGTCAGCACCCGCCCGCTGGCGTCGGTGACGATGCCGCTCAGCGTGTTCGTGCCGGTCAGCGAGCCGGTCTTGGCGCGCAGGAAGCCGGCGGCCCGACGCAGCGGCTCGGGGTCGAGGTAGCGGTTGGACAGGGTGCCGCTGCCGCCGGCGACCGGCAGCAGGTCGACCAGCGGGCGCAGCCTGGGATGGCCGCTGCCTGCGGCGGCCTGCACCAGGCTGTCGAGCGTGTTGGCCGTGAGCCGGTCGTCGACCGACAGGCCGCTGGAGTCGAACAGCCGGGCGCGGGCGGTGTCGATGCCGGCGTCCTTCAGCGCGTCGAGCACCGCGCGCACGGCGCCGTCGAAGCTCTGCGGGCGACCGGCCGCGGCGGCCACCTCGCGGCCGATCGTCTCGGCCATCACGTTGTCGGAGAAGTTCATCATGTCGCGCAGCCGCTGCATCAGCGGCGGGGACTGCACGGCGGCGATCTCCTCGCCGGTGGCGGCGCGGGGCAGCACGGTCACCGTCGCCGGATCCACCTTCAGGGCGGCGGCCAGCGCCCGGCCGGCGTCCAGCGCCGGGGTGTGCGAGCGCACCGAGTCGTAGCTGACCGGCTGGGTGCGGCCGGCGTCGAGCATCACCGGCTCGATCGGCGCGATGTCGCCGTAGTCGATGTCCAGCGGATCCCAGCCGGGCGCCATGGTCGGCCCGGTGTAGGCGCTGACGTCGACGGCGACGCGGGTCACCGGGACGCCGCTGGCGCGCACCTGGTCGGCGAGGTCGCTGATGCGGGCGGCGTCGCGGTACCAGGTGTCCTCGCCGGGCGGGGCCGCCGACAGCGTGGGGTCGCCGCCGCCCTTGAGCACGATCAGGCCGGGCCGGTCGCCGCGCAGCACCCGGGTGGTCAGCCGGGCGTCGCGGTCCAGGGTGAGCAGCGCGGCCGCGGCGGTCAGCGACTTGTTCACCGAGGCGGGCTGCATGGGCACGTCGGCGCCTTGCGACCACAACTCGGCGCCGGTCAGCGCGTCGCTGACGCGGCCGGTGAAGTCGCCGAGATCCGGGTCGGCCAGCGCCGGGGCCAGCGCCGCGGCCAGCCCGGCGCGGGTGGGTTTGGGCGCACCGTCCTCCACCGGGACGACGGCGGGGTTGGCGGTGGCCGGCGCGGGTGCCGGTGGGACTGCGACGTCGTCGCCGGATCCGGTGAACAGGGCGGCGGCCGCCACCACGACGGCGACCAGCAGCAATACCGCCGCGCCGACCGCCACATGCGTCGTCCGGCGCCACCGCGTTGGCCGCATAAATCTCCTGCTCATCTGGACCGCCCCCGTAGAGCAGCGTATCGCTCGTTTAAGGTTGACCAGCGTCGTCGACAGACGACCCCCAGATCGGAGTACAGGGCAAGGAGCCACGCCGGTGTCATTCGACGTAGTGATCGAAATCCCCAAGGGTTCGCGCAACAAGTACGAGGTCGACCACGAGACCGGCAAGGTCAAGCTGGACCGCTATCTGTACACGCCGATGGCCTATCCGACGGACTACGGGTTCTTCGAGGACACCCTCGGCGAGGACGGCGATCCGCTGGACGCGCTGGTGCTGCTGCCGGAGTCGGTGTTCCCGGGCTGCATCGTGGAGGTGCGGCCGGTGGCGATGTTCAAGATGACCGACGAGGCCGGCGGCGACGACAAGGTGCTGTGCGTGCCCGACGGCGACCACCGCTGGGATCATATCCAGGACGTCGGCGACGTGCCGCAGGCCGAGCTCGACGCGATCAAGCACTTCTTCGTGCACTACAAGGACCTCGAGCCTGGCAAGTACGTCAAGGCCGCCGACTGGGTGGGCCGCGCGGAGGCCGAGGCCGAGCTGCAGGCGTCCATCGAGCGGTTCAAAAACGCAGGTCACTGACCGTACCGGCGGGGATTTTTCCTCGTTGTAACGTCGCGTAACGTCGGCGTGCCCTTGGCCGCCGATCATTCCTGGTGTGTTGATGCATCAGGGGGTCGGCCTGGAAGCGTTCAACGCAATGCCCCTGCGCAAGGCCGTGCACGCGGTGTTCGAGTGCTGCTACAGCGTGCTGCTGGCCACCGATCTGGCCAAACTGCGTCCGTTCCCGAACCACGACTCACTGTTCCGTGCGGCCGATCAGTTGCTGTTCGACCTCAGCGAGGAGTCGGTCGACACGATCCTGCAGGCCTACCCCGATGTGGGCAGGCGGCCGGGCAGCGAGAAGTCGGCGGCCGAGCAGTGCGCGATCTGGTGCGACCAGCCCGAGATGATGCAGCGGCTGGCCACCGCGTCAAAGGACTACCTCGACCACTTCGGGCTCGGCTTCGTCATGTTCATCAACGGCTACAACGCCGAACAGGTGCTCGCGACGATGACCGACCGGCTGCACAACGACCTGGAGACCGAGCGCAAGATCGTGCGCAACGAGCTCGCGAAGATCAACCGCACCCGGCTCGAGCGGATGCTCGGGCCGGAGGGCGGTTTCGACAACTGGGTGTGATGACCCGCACTTGAGGGGGCGTGCCGGGGCGTTGAGTGGCCGGTTAGGAGGCCTTGGCGGCGGCGCGTGAGGCCAGTTTGTCGAGCACGGCGCGGCCGAGCGCGTGCACGTCCTGGTCCGGCGCGGCGGGCACCAGGGTCACACCGTCGGCCACACCGGCGAGCTTGAGGTCGGAGATCAACCCGGCCAGGCCGTCCACGGTGCCCGCGTAGCGCACCCCGTCGACCGGTTCCAGCGCATCGGTCGCCGAACGGAACTCCGCGGCGGTGGCCACGGTGGCCACGGTGACGTCGAGGATAACCGCCACGTCGGCGCGGGACCGGATCCGCGCGCGTACCCGGCGTGCCTCCTGCAGGTCCGCCGCGGACACCCGGACCGGGCGTCGCGGACCACCGTCGGTCAGTTCATCCCAGGCACCGCCCGGGGCATCGGTCACGAATACGCGCACAACCAGCACGCTAGACCCCGCGTTGACGGGTGTCGATTATTGCGATCAGTGCGAATCCAACGTCCCCGTCGAATCCTCGGAGTCGGCTTTGCGCACGTCATGCACCCTGGTCTTGTACAAGCTGGCCGCCGTGGTGATCAGCAGGGTGACGACAATCACACCGAGGCTGAGCAGCGTCGGGACCTCGGGCACCGGCACATGCTCGCCGCCGTTGATGAACGGCAGCTCGTTCTCGTGCAGCGCGTGCAGGATCAGCTTCACACCGATGAACGCCAGGATGATGGCCAGGCCCTGCGACAGGTACACCAGCCGCTTGAGCAGGTCGCCGAGCAGGAAGTACAGCTGCCGCAGCCCCATCAGCGCGAAGACGTTGGCGGTGAACACCAGGTACGGCTCCCGGGTGAGGCCGTAGATCGCCGGGATCGAGTCGAGAGCGAACAGCAGGTCGGTGGTGCCCAGCGCGACGATCACCAGGAACATCGGCGTCATCAGACGCTTGCCGTCCTCCTTGATCCACAGCTTCAGGCCCTTGTCCCACCGGTCGGTCATGCTCAGCCGCCTGCGGGCGAACCGCACCACGAAGTTGTCGCCGTCGTCGTCGTGGTCGGTGTCGCGGATCAGGTTGACCGCGGTGTAGACGAGGAACGCGCCGAAGACGTAGAAGATCCAGGAGAACTGGTTGATCGCCACCGCGCCCAGCGCGATGAAGATGCCACGGAAGATCAGGGCCAGGATGATGCCGACCAGCAGCGCCTCCTGCTGGTACTTCCTCGGCACGTTGAAGCTGGCCATGATGATCAGGAAGATGAACAGGTTGTCCACGGACAGGCTGTACTCGGTGAGCCAGCCGGCGAAGAACTCCAGCCCGAACTGGCTGCCGTGGAAGAACCACACCCACACCCCGAAGGCGATGGCCAGGGTGATGTAGATCGTCAGGTAGGTGCCGGTCTCGCGCCGCGTCGGTTCGTGCGGGCGCCGCCCGATGACGATGACGTCGAACAGCAGCACGAGGATCGTCACGCTGAGCGTGATCGCCCATTCCAGGGTGGATACGTTCACAGATTTCCTCCGGTCGTCAAAACGCCGGAGGTCTCTTCCACCGAACGCCGTGTCGGCCCGCAGCACCGGTCGTCCGATGACGGTCGACGTGATGACGACGCCGCGGCGAAGGAATACTCCCCTCCGCCGAGCGATTCTGCCAGGTATCTCCGGATGACCGAAACCGGACGACTCAAACCTGCTGCACGCCGGCGGTGCGGCGGACCGGCCACGGTGGCCCCGGCTGAGTAACTTTGTAGCCGTGACTGGGCAGTTTCGCGCTTATCCGGAGCAGCAGGGCTCCGCGCCGGAGCTTCCACCGCAGTACCAGCTGTCCGGGCAGGCGCCACCGCCCCGCACCCTGATCGACATCCTCTACGAGACCGCCCGCCGGTACCCCGACGCGCCCGCGATCGACGACGGCACCGTCGCGCTCACCTACGCCGAGTTGATCACCGACATCGAGGACAGCGTGGCCTGGCTGGCCGCCCGCGGTATCGGCCGCGGTGACCGCATCGGCATCCGGATGCCGTCGGGCAGCTACGCGCTCTACGTCGCGATCCTGGCCACCCTGGCCACCGGCGCCGCCTACGTGCCCGTCGACGCCGACGACCCGCAGGAGCGCGCCGACCTGGTGTTCACCGAGGCCGGCGTCGTCGCGATCATCACCGAGGCCGGGATGATCCGCGGCCCGGGTTCCTCCCGCGGCTGGCGCGCCTCGGCGCCGATCGGCCGCGACGACGCGTGGATCATCTTCACCTCCGGCTCCACCGGCACCCCGAAGGGTGTCGCGGTCACCCACCGCAGCGCGGCCGCGTTCGTCGACGCCGAGGCACGAATGTTCCTGCAGGACAACCCTCTTGGCCCGGGTGACCGGGTGCTGGCCGGGTTGTCGGTGGGCTTCGACGCCTCGTGCGAGGAGATGTGGCTGGCCTGGCGGCACGGCGCGTGCCTGGTGCCGGCGCCGCGGTCGCTGGTGCGCAGCGGGATGGACCTGGGCCCGTGGCTGGTCTCCCGCGACATCACGGTGGTCTCGACGGTGCCGACGCTGGCGGCACTCTGGCCGGCCGAGGCGCTGGAGGCGGTGCGGCTGCTGATCTTCGGCGGCGAGGCCTGTCCCCCGGAGCTGGCCGAACGGCTGGCCGTCGACGGCCGCGAGGTGTGGAACACCTACGGACCGACCGAGGCGACGGTGGTGTCGTGCGCAGCGCGGCTCGACGGCCGCGGCCCGGTCAGCATCGGGCTGCCGCTGCCCGGCTGGGATCTGGCGGTCGTCGACAGCGCGGGCGTGCCGGTCGACTACGGCGAGGTCGGTGAGCTGGTCATCGGCGGTGTCGGCCTGGCCCGCTACCTCGACCCCGACAAGGACGCCGAGAAGTACGCGCCGATGCCGACGCTGGGCTGGTCGCGGGCCTACCGCAGCGGCGACCTGGTGCGGCTGGAACGCGACGGCCTGTACTTCGTCGGCCGCGCCGACGACCAGGTGAAGGTCGGCGGGCGGCGCATCGAGCTCGGCGAGGTGGACACCGCGCTGGTCAACCTGCCCGGCGTCAGCGGCGGCGCGGCCGCGGTGCGCCGGACCGCCGGCGGCACCCCGCTGCTGGTCGGCTACATCGCCAGCGCCGACCCGTCCTTCGACCTCGCCAAGGCCCGCGAGGCCCTGGCCGAGACGTTGCCCGCGGCGCTGGTGCCGCGCCTGGTGCTGGTCGACGAGCTGCCCACCCGCACGTCGGGCAAGGTCGACCGCGACGCGCTGCCGTGGCCGGTCGACGG
The DNA here is from genome assembly GCF_001583415.1 of Mycolicibacterium phlei. The sequence goes on along the minus strand of NZ_CP014475.1, from coordinate 421,688 downwards.
TGCCGGCGACGACCCGGTCGACATGCCGGGCACGATGGGCTGGCTCGCCGGGTTGTGGCGCGATGTGCTCGGCGCCCCGGTGGACGGTCCCGAGGCCGATTTCTTCGCCCTCGGCGGCGGTTCGCTGTCGGCGGCGCAACTGGTCGCCGCGCTGCGCAAACGCTATCCGCAAGTGACCGTCGGCGACCTCTACGACCATCCTCGCCTGGGCTCACTGGCCGGATTCCTCGACGAGCTCGACCCGCCGCCGGTGGTGGCGACCCGCGAGGTCAAACCCACGTCGGCGCTGACGCAGGCCGCCCAAATCGCGCTGTTGGTGCCGCTGGCGACGCTGTCGGCGATGCAGTGGGTGGTGTGGCTTGCTCTGCTGAACAACCTTGCCGCACCGGTCATCCCGTGGACCCGACCGGTCAGCTGGTGGCTGGTGGCCGTCGGCTTCGTGCTGTTCGTGACCCCGCTGGGCCGGATGGGGATCGCCGCGCTGTGCGCCCGGATGCTGCTGGGCGGGCTGCGCCCAGGCACCTACGCGCGCGGCGGTCCGGTGCACCTGCGGGTGTGGCTGGCCGAACGGCTGGCCGAGGCCAGCGGCGCCGAAAACCTCGCAGGCGCACCGTGGTTGGTGTACTACGCCCGAGCGCTGGGCAACAAGGTCGGCAAGGGGGTGGACCTGCACTCGGCGCCGCCGGTGACCGGGATGCTCACGCTCGGGCACCGCAGCTCGGTGGAACCCGAGGTCGACCTGTGCGGGCACTGGGTCGACGGCGACCGGTTCCACGTCGGCCCCATCACCATCGGCAACGACTCCACCATCGGGGCGCGCACCACGCTGCTGCCGGGTGCGGTGGTCGGCAAGAACGCCGACGTCGCACCGGGTTCCGCGGTCGTGGGCAAGGTGAAGAACCGCCAGTACTGGAAGGGCTCGCCGGCGGCGAAGTCCGGCAAGGCGCGCCACCCGTGGCCCGACCACCGGCCGCCGCGGGCACCGCTGTGGGTCGCGGTGTACGGGGTGTCGAGCCTGCTGCTGGGCGGGCTGCCGCTGGTGGCGCTGGCCGCGGGCCTGGCGGTGATCGGTTACGGCGTGCGCGACACCACCTCAGTCGTCGACGCGATCGGTCCGGCCACGTTGTGGACACCGGCGGCGACGGTGGTCGCGGTGCTCACCTACGCGGCGCTGACGGTGCTCGGGGTGCGGGCGCTGTCGCTGGGCCTGCGCGAGGGTTACCACCCGGTGCGCAGCCGCATCGGCTGGCAGATCTGGGCCACCGAGCGGCTGATGGACGCCGCCCGCACCTACCTGTTCCCGATCTACGCGAGCCTGCTGACCCCGTGGTGGCTGCGCGCGCTCGGCGCGAAAGTGGGCCGGGGAACCGAGATCTCGACCGCGCTGCTGACCCCGAAGTTCACCGTGGTGGAGGACGGCGCGTTTCTGGCCGACGACACCATGGTCGCCTCCTACGAGCTCGGCGGCGGCTGGATCCACGTCGCGAAGGCCACCATCGGCAAGCGGGCGTTCCTCGGCAACTCCGGGATCACCCAGCCGGGCCGCCGGGTGCCCGACGACGGGCTGGTCGCGGTGCTGTCGGCGGCGCCGCACAAGGCCAAGCGCGGCTCGTCGTGGCTGGGCAGCCCGCCGGTCCGGTTGCGCCGCAAGCCGACCGCGGCCGACGCGCTGCGCACCTTCCATCCGTCGGGCCGGCTGAAGCTGCTGCGCGGGCTGGTCGAGACGTGCCGGATCACCCCGCTGATCGTGACGTTCGCGATCGGGGTGGCGGTGCTGCTGACCCTGCAGTGGCTGGCCGTCGAGACCGGATGGGGGTGGGCGGCGGCCGCGGGCGGTCTGGTGCTGCTGGCCGCGGGCGCCGCCGCGGGACTGGTCGCGGTGATCGCGAAATGGGTTGTGGTGGGCCGGATCCGGCCCGGCGAGCATCCGCTGTGGTCGTCGTTCGTGTGGCGCAACGAGGTGTCGGACACCTTCGTCGAGACCGTCGCCGCACCGTGGTTCGCCCGCGCCGCCACCGGGACGCCGGTGATGAACCTGTGGCTGCGCGGGCTGGGCGCCCGCATCGGCCGCGGCGTGTGGTGCGAGACGTACTGGCTGCCCGAGGCCGACCTGGTGACCCTCGGCAGGGGCGCGACCGTCAACCGGGGCTGCGTGGTGCAGACGCACCTGTTCCACGACCGCATCATGCGGATGGACACCGTCGTGCTGGAGGACGGCGCGACACTGGGTCCGCACTGTGTGGCGCTGCCGGCGGCGCGGATCGGGGCGGCCGCCACCGTCGGCCCGGCGTCGCTGGTGATGCGCGGCGACGAGGTGCCGCCGTCGACGCGCTGGCAGGGCAACCCGATCGCACCGTGGCCCACCCCGCGCCGCAAGCGGCGCCGTGACCAGGCCCCGTCGACCGAAGAACCCGCCGCGTGACCAAGGTGAAGAAGAAGTCCGCTCCGGTCATCGACCCCTACCTGCCCGCCGTCGGCAATTTTGGGTACCGGGTGTCGCGCTACGAGCTCGAGCTGCAGTACAAAGTCACGATCAACCGGCTGACCGGCACCGCGACCATCACCGCGGTGACGCTGGCGGCGCTGCGCAGCTTCACCCTGGATCTGTCCGACGCGTTGTCGGTGTCCAAGGTGACCGTCAACGGGGCGCGCCCGCACCAGTTCCGCACCGCCGGAGACAAACTGCACATCACGCTGCGCGACACGCTGCCCGCCGGTGCCGCGATGACCATCGTGGTGCGCTACGGCGGCACCCCGCGGCCGATCCGGTCGCTGTGGGGTGACGTCGGGTTTGAGGAGCTCACCGAGGGAGTGCTGGTCGCGGGCCAGCCCAACGGGGCGATGTCGTGGTTCCCGTGCGACGACCACCCCGCCGCCAAGGCGAGCTACCGCATCCAGGTCACCGCGGAGAGCCCGTACCGGGTGGTGGCCAACGGTGAGTTGGTGTCCCGGCGGGCGCGGGCCGGGATGACGACGTGGGTCTACGAGCTGCCCGAACCGACGTCGACGTATCTGGTGACGCTGCAGATCGGGATGTACGGCAGGCACCGGATGAGCAAGAACGGTGTGCCGATGCACGCGGTGCTGCCGGACCGGCTGCGGGAGAAGTTCGAATACGACTTCGCCCGCCAGCCGCTGATGATGAAGCTGTTCGTCAAACTGTTCGGCGAGTACCCGATCGCCAGCGGCTACACCGTCGTCGTCACCGACGACGACCTGGAGATCCCCCTTGAGGCACAAGGGATCTCGATCTTCGGCGCCAACCACTGCGACGGGGAGCGCAGCTGCGAGCGGTTGATCGCCCACGAACTGGCGCACCAGTGGTTCGGCAACTCGGTGACCGCGCAGCGGTGGCGGCACATCTGGCTGCACGAGGGTTTCGCCTGCTACGCCGAGTGGTTGTGGTCGGAGAACTCCGGCGGGCGCAGCGCCGACCAGTGGGCGCGGCACTACCACCAGCGGTTGGCGCAGGCGCCGCAGGATCTGGTGCTCGCCGATCCGGGGCCCGCCGACATGTTCGACGACCGGGTGTACAAGCGCGGTGCGCTCACCCTGCATGTGCTGCGCCGAAAGATCGGCGACGAGAGCTTCTTTGCGCTGCTGCGTAATTGGACCGACCGCTACCGACACGCCACGGTGGTGACCGACGACTTCACCGGGCTGGCGTCCCACTACTCCGACGAGTCGCTGCGGCCGCTGTGGGAGGCGTGGCTGTATTCGACCGCGCTGCCACCGCTGGACCCGTCGTGACCGACGCGACGCCGTTGGACCCCGTCGGCGCCGGCGCGACGCCACTGGCCGGGCCGGTCGCGCGGGGCAGTGTCGCGCGGGTGGGCGTGGCCACGGCGTTGTCGGCGCTGTGCGGGTACGCGGTGATGTATCTGGCGGCACGGGATCTCGAACCGGCCGGCTTCTCGGTGTTCGCGGTGTTCTGGGGGGCGTTCGGGTTGGTGACCGGGGCGGCGTTCGGGCTGCTGCAGGAGTCCACCCGCGAGGTGCGCTCGATGGCGTACCGCCGTCCGGCCGACGGGGGTCCGCGCACCCGTCCACTTCAGGTGGCGGCGCTGGTCGGGTTGGCGGCGGCCGCGGCGATCGCGGTGACGGCCCCGCTGTGGTCGGGGCGGGTCTTCGTGGAGGCGCGGTGGCTGTCGGTGCTGCTGCTGGCTGCCGGGCTGGCCGGGTTCTGTCTGCATTCGGCGCTGCTGGGGGTGCTGGCCGGGCTGGACCGGTGGACGGCGTACGGGTCGCTGATGGTGACCGACGCGGCGATGCGGGTGGCGGTGGCCGCCACGGCGTTCGTGATCGGCTGGGGCCTGGCGGGCTACCTGTGGGCCACGGTGGTCGGGGCCGTGGCCTGGCTGATCATGGTCGTCGTCTCCCCCGCCGCGCGGCACGCCGCGACGATCGTCACCCCGGTCGAGGCGCGCACGTTCCTGCGCGGGGCGTCGCACTCGATCGCCGCGGCCGGGGCCAGCGCCATCCTGGTGATGGGTTTCCCGGTACTGCTGCAGGCCACCGCGGGGGAGCTGGGCGCACAGGGCGGGGTGATCATCCTGGCGGTCACGCTGACCCGCGCACCGCTGCTGGTGCCGCTGACCGCGATGCAGGGCAACCTGATCGCCCACTTCGTGGATCAGCGCGCGCACCGGATCCGGGCGCTGGCGCTGCCGATGGCGGTGGTGACGGCGGTGGGCGCGGTCGGGGTGGCAGCGGCGTGGGCGATCGGGCCGTGGCTGTTGCGGGTGGCGTTCGGGGCGGAGTACAACGCTGACGGGGATTTGCTGGCCTGGCTGACCGGCGCCGGGACCGTGATGGCACTGCTGACGCTGACCGGGGCGGCGGCGGTGGCCGCCGCGCTGCACCGGGCGTACGCGCTGGGCTGGATCGCGGCGACCGTGGTGTCGACGCTGCTGCTGTTGTTGCCGGTGGAGCTGTCGACGCGCACGGTGATCGCGTTGCTGTGCGGGCCCGTGGTCGGCATCGTCGTGCACCTGGCCGCGCTGACCGGTCCGTATGCTGGCCCCCGATCGAGGGCGAGGAGAACCGCATGAGTTGGTTGGTGACGGGCGGCGCCGGATACATCGGGTCGCATGTGGTCCGGGCGCTGGCGGACGCCGGGATGCCGGTGGTGATCATCGACGACCTGTCCACCGGGCTGGAGCGCTTCGTACCGGGCTCGGTGCCGTTGGTGCGCGGCACGCTGCTCGACGCCGGCCTGGTCGCCCGCACGCTGGCCGAGCACGACGTCACCGGCGTCATCCACGTCGCCGGCTTCAAGTACGCGGGCGTGTCGGTGCAGCGGCCGCTGCACACCTACGAGCAGAACATCTCGGCGATGGTCACGCTGCTCAAGGCGATGGACGACGCCGGGGTGGACAAGCTGGTGTTCTCGTCGAGCGCGGCGACCTACGGCACCCCCGACGTCGACCTCGTCACCGAGCAAACGCCGACGGCCCCCGAGTCCCCGTACGGGGTGAGCAAGCTGGTCGGCGAGTGGATGATCCGCGACGCCGCCCGGGCCTCGGGGCTGCGGCACACCAGCCTGCGGTACTTCAACGTGGTCGGCTCCGGGTCCGACGAGCTGTTCGACGTCAGCCCGCACAACCTGTTCCCGGTGGTGTTCGACATGCTGATGCGCGGGGACACGCCGCGGATCAACGGCGACGACTACCCCACCCCGGACGGCACCTGCGTGCGCGACTACATCCACGTCTCCGATCTGGCGCTGGCCCACGTGGCCGCGGCGCGGCGGCTGGACGCCGGTGAACCGCTGGAGCCGGTGTACAACCTCGGCAGCGGCAGCGGCACGTCGGTGCGCGAGATCATGACGACGATCCGCGAGGTCACCGGCTACGACTTCGAGCCGGTCGTCGGCCCGCGCCGGCCCGGCGACCCGGCCCGGATCGTGGCGTCCGGCGAGCTGGCGGCGCGCGACCTGGACTGGGAGATGCGGCACTCGCTGACCGACATGGTGCGCTCGGCGTGGATCGCGCGGCAAAAAGCAGGGGATGCGTATCCGCGGTAAGTTGCTGCGCGGCTGGGTCGCTCGCACCGCTGTCGCCCTGATCGTCGTGCAGCTGGCGATCCGGGCGGTGTTGGCGTTCGGTGGCTACTTCTACTGGGACGACCTGATCCTCGTCGGCCGCGCGGGCACCCAGGACCTGCTGTCGCCGGGTTATCTGTTCGACGACCACGACGGGCACGTGATGCCTGCGGCGTTCCTGGTGGCGTGGGTGATCACCCGGGTGGCGCCGCTGAACTGGGCGCTGCCCGCGCTGAGTCTGCTTGTGCTGCAGGCGTTGGCGTCGCTGGCGCTGCTGCGCACGCTGCACCTGATCCTCGGGTGGAGGCCGGTGCTGCTGGTGCCGCTGACGTTCGCGTTGTTCACGCCGATGACGGTGCCCGGATTCGCCTGGTGGGCGGCGGCATTGAACTCGCTGCCGATGCTGGCGGCGATGGCCTGGGTGTGCGGGGACGCGATCCTGTTGCACCGCACCGGCAATCAGCGCTACGCGGTGACCGGCCTGCTGGTGTACGTGGGCGGCCTGATGTTCTTCGAGAAGGCCGCGGTGATCCCGTTCGTGGCGTTCGCGGTGGTGGCGCTGCTGGGCTATGTCTCCGGGGTGTCGGGACCCGCCTGTGTGGCTGCGGTGTGGCGCAGCGGGATTCGGCTGTGGGCGCCGGCGCTGGCGGTCACTGCGGTGTGGGGCGTGGTGTACGTGGTCGTCGTCGATCAGCAGCGCTGGACGCTGGATCCGGCGATGACGTGGGACCTGCTGGCCCGGTCTTTCACACACGGGATCGTGCCCGCGCTGGCCGGCGGGCCGTGGGTGTGGCAGCGCTGGGCGCCGGCGTCGCCGTGGGGCGTGCCCCCGGTGACGGTGATGGTGCTGGGCTGGGTGGCGTTGGCGCTCGTCGTGGCGGTGACGATGCTGCGCAAGCGTCGACTCGGCCCGGTGTGGCTGGTGGCGCTGGGCTACGCGGTGGGCTGTCAGGTGCCGATCTATCTGATGCGGGCCTCGCAGTTCACCGCGCTGGAGTTGGCGCAGACGCTGCGGTACCTGCCGGATCTGGTGGTGGTGTTGACGCTGCTCGCGGCGGTGGGGCTGACGGCGCCGAACCGGGAGGGGTCGCGGTGGCTGGACGCGTCGCCGCGGCGCACCGTGGTGGTGGTCGCGGCGGTCGGCGCGTACGCGGCGAGCAGCCTGTATTCGACCGCGACGTTCTACACCAGCTGGCGGGACGACCCGGCGCGGCCGTATCTGCGCAACGCGGTGGCCGGGTTGCGGGCGGCGGCGCAGGCCTCGGACGCGCCGATGCTCGACCAGGAGGTCGACCCGATGATCCTGCAGCGGGTGGTGGGACCGGAGAACCGGATCGGCCACATGTTCGCGCTGGTGTCGCCGCGGCCCGAATTCGCTTCGGCGACACCGTATCTGCGGATGCTGGACAACACGGGCCGGGTGGTCGACGCGAAGGTGACATGGGTGCGCAGCATCGTGCCGGGCCCGGTGGACGGCTGCGGGTACCTGGTGCAGCCGGACGAGCCGGCGCGGATGCCGCTGGACGGGCCGCTGCTGCCCGCGGACTGGACAGCCGAGATCAACTATCTGGCCAACAGCGACGGGTCGATGACGATGGCGCTGTCGGAGGGGCCGGACGTGAAGGTGCCGGTGCATCCGGGGCTGAACCGGGTGTTCGTGCGGCTGCCGGGGGCCGGGGACGCGATCACGGTGCGGGCCAACACGGCGGCGCTGTCGGTGTGCGTGGCCGCGGGTCCGGTCGGATTCGTCGCACCGAGGTAGCGCCGCGAATTCGTGACGTAGGGGTGGCCGGAGGGCCGAGATAATCGAGCGGTGACCGAGATCGATGCCTTCCGGCCTTCTTCGACTCCGACGGACGGTTGCACCTGGGAGACCACGATCCCCAACGCGGCGACATACACCGTCGGCCCCGCGGCGAATCCGGTCGACGACATCGCGCAACACTACGAAGATCTCATCAAGAAGCCGAACCCGTGATCAACCACCGCCTGTCACTAATCCTTCACTCCATTGCGGCCGTGGCGCTGTTGCTGTGCACCACCGCGTGTTCGCCTACCCCCCGGGAGGCTTCTCCCACCCCCGATGCGGAGCCGGTTCAGCGTTGGAGCGGGCAAGTCAGCGACCTGCGGATGACGTGGACCGCGGAACCGGGAATCGACTTGGTCAGTGGGGCGGCCGTGGTCGTTCGTGCCTACCGGGAGTCGATCGAACTCGCAGAACTCATGGGTGACCAGCAATACGTCTACCCCGGATTCGACCGGGCCGTGGCGCCCGACGAACCTGACAGCCGCAAGCTCAGCGCCTGGAGCCTGTGGCCCAGCCTGGCCACCCCGCAGAAGCAGCCGCTCGTCGGAACTCTCAAGTCACACATCCTGTTCGTCGACGTGTCCGGACGGGATGTGACGTCGGTGCTGTGCTTCTACACCTACACCGCGGCAGAGGAAGCCGTCGACGGTCGGTTCGTCAGCCAGGCCCGCAAGGTCAGGGGGTATGAGCCGGGAGTGTTCGCGTACTGGGTGAAAATGCTTGCCCCGGAACTGAGCTCGGGTGGCGGGCTACCGCCGCAGAAGGGCCCCGAGGCCGCCCCCACCGCCGACGTGTTCGGCGACTGGCGGATCGTCGGCGCACTGAACTCCTTCGCCTACTTCGACGGCGATCTCGTCCGCGAGTGGCCCACCCTGCACGCTGACGTCGCCGCCTGCGTTGACAAGGCCCCCGACCCGCCGGACCGCCGCGCGTTCCTCATCGACGGTGAGCATCCGAGATCGGACTTCCCCACCCTGCCTGCCTCACCCGGGTGGCCTGCCGAATCACGGTGAGCGCCGTCATCGCGGGAAAGGCCGCTGTGTCACGCTGTCGGCATGACTGACGTGCGTGATCAGGGTCTTCAGGTGTTCCGTGAACTGCTGCCCGGCGTGCTGCCCGACGGTGAGGTGCCGGTCCCGGCGCCCGGCTTCGGCGGGGAGATGTTCGCGCTGGCCCTCGACAACGTGTTCGGCCGGCTGTGGACCCGCGACGGGCTCAGCCGCCGAGAGCGCAGCCTCGTCACGCTCGGCGCCCTCATCGCGCTGCGCGCCGAGGGGGAACTGGCGGCGCACTTCCGCATCGCCCGCAACAACGGCCTGACCGACGCCGAGATCGCCGAGGTCATCTACCACTGCACCGCGTATGCGGGCTTTCCCGCCGCGAACGCGGCGCTGGAGGTCGCCAAGCAGGTGCTGAGCCCCGGTGACGACAACGCCTGATGAGAGCCACCTAGGAGAATCGAACTCCTGACCTGCTCATTACGAGTGAGCCGCTCTGCCGACTGAGCTAAGGTGGCGTGCCCTGCCGCACTGTCTCGCGACGCGGGCGGGACGAGTCTACGGCAGGCCCCGCCGCGGACCCAAGTCAGTCCCGCAGCGCCTGGCCGACGGTGGCCACCATCGCGTCGACCGCGAACTTCGGCTTGACGTTCATCGCCAGCGCCTCGCGGCACTCCAGCACCGCCTCGATGCAGCGCAGCAGGTGCTCCGGCGCCACGTGCGCGGCGATGCGGGCCACCTCGTCGCGCATGTCCGGATGGTTCAACCGCACGTCATCGGCCCCGGAGGCGACCAGCAGCGCGTCGCGGAAGTAGGTCGCCAGGTCGATCAGCGCCCGGTCCAGCGAGTCCCGCGATGCCCGGGTCCGCCGCGACTTCTGCCGCTTCTCGAGCGCGTTGAGCGCCCCGGCCGCGCCCCGCAGCGCACCCGCGGCACCCTTACCGGTGCCACCCGCCCCCAGTGCGGTGCGCAGCTCCTCGGTCTCGGCCTCGTTGCGGTCCTCGGTCAGCGCGACGGCCTCCTCCTCGGCCGCCCGCACCAGCTCCTCGGCGGCCGCGTAGGCCCGCGCCGGCGTCGCCGCGTCGCGCACCAGGCTCAGCGCCCGCTTGCGGCGCTCCCGGGCCTGCTCGTCGGTGGCCAGCCGCCGCGCCCGGCCCACGTGCCCGCCGCTGACCGCGGCAGCCCACCGCGCCACGTCCTCCGGCAGCCCGTCGCCGCTGATCAGCACGTCGGCGATGGCGTCGACCGTGGGTTCCACCAGTGCCACATGCCGGCAGCGCGACCGCAGCGTGATCGCGATGTCCTCCGGGTCCACCGACGGCGCGCACAGCAGGAACACCGTCGACGGCGGCGGCTCCTCGACCACCTTCAGCAGCGCGTTCGCCGCGCCCTCGGTCAGCCGGTCGGCGTCCTCGATCACCACGACCTGCCAGCGGCCGGTGCCCGGTCGCCGCGACGCGATCTGCACGATCGTGCGCATCTCGTCGACGCCGATGGACAACCCTTCGGGGATGATCCGCCGCACATCGGCGTGCGTGCCCGCCATCGTCGTCGTGCAGGCCCGGCACTCCCCGCAGCCCGGGGTGCCCTCCGAGGTGCACTGCAGCGCCGCCGCGAAGCACAGCGCCGCCACCGACCGGCCCGAGCCTGGTGGGCCGGTGATCAGCCACGCATGTGTCATGGTCCCGACGGCGGCGCCGTTGTGAGCTGAATCACCCCGTGCCGCCCGCGCGGCGGCGACGAGCTCGGCCTCGACCGCTTCCTGGCCGACCAACCGTGCGAAAACCCCGGACATCGCAGATAACATTAGTGCTGCGAACCGACACGGCAGTCCCACACCACCCCAGCAGGCCGCCGCCGCCCGATACGGTTGACGACGTGGCTGTGGAGGACACCAGACCGATCGGGCGAATCGCCGCATTCGTCCGGTGGGCGGCGCGTACCCCATGGCCGGTCTTCACCCTCGGCATGGTCCAGGCCGACATCATCGGCGCGCTGCTGGTGCTGAGCTTCCTGCGGTTCGGCCTGCCGCCCGAGGACCGTATCCAGCTGCAGGATCTGCCGGTCTTCAACCTGGTGGTGTTCCTGGGCTTCCTGTTCGTGTCGTTCACCATCGCGGCCTACTGGAGCCTGCGGCTGCTGATTCCGGTGATGCGCTGGCAGCGCCGCGAGATGCTGCTCGGCGACCGCGACCCCGAGGACACCGAGGTCGCCCGCACCCGCGCGTTGAAGATGCCGTTCTACCGGTCGGTGATCAACGTCGTGAACTGGGCGCTGGGCTCGATCGTGTTCATCGTGGCCAGCTGGCCGGTGGCACATAAGTCGGCGCCGATCATCGCGGTGGCCACCGCCCTGGGCGCCACCACCACGGCGATCATCGGCTATCTGCAGTCCGAGCGGGTGCTGCGTCCCGTGGCCGTCGCCGCGCTGCGCGGCGGGGTGCCGGAGAGCTTCCGGGCGCCCGGGGTGATCGCCCGTCAGGTGCTGACGTGGGTGCTGTCCACCGCGGTGCCGATCATCGCGATCGTGCTGGCGCTGGTGGCCAGCAAGTTCGAGGTGCTCACCGCCCCCACCGACCGGCTGATCACCCCGATCCTGATCCTGGCGATCACCGCGCTGGTGGTCGGGCTGGCCGGCACCGTGCTGGTGGCCATGTCGATCGCCGACCCGCTGCGGCAGCTGCGCTGGGCGCTCGGTGAGGTGCAGCGCGGCAACTACAACGCGCACATGCAGATCTACGACGCCAGCGAGCTGGGCCTGCTGCAGGCCGGCTTCAACGACATGGTGCGCGATCTGGCCGAGCGGCAGCGGCTGCGTGACCTGTTCGGCCGCTACGTCGGCGAGGACGTGGCCCGCCGGGCGTTGGAGCGCGGCACCGAGCTCGGCGGCCAGGAGCGCGATGTGGCGGTGCTGTTCGTCGACCTGGTCGGCTCCACCCGGCTGGCGTCGACGATCCCGGCCGCTGAGGTGGTCAACCTGCTCAACGACTTCTTCCGCGTCGTCGTCGACACGGTCAACCGGCACGGCGGGTTCGTCAACAAGTTCCAGGGCGACGCCGCGCTGGCGATCTTCGGGGCGCCGATCGAGCATCCCGACGCGTGCGGGGCGGCGCTGGCGGCCGCCCGCGAGCTGCACGACGAGCTGATCGAGGTGCTGGGTCAGACCGAGTTCGGCATCGGGGTGTCCGCCGGGCGGGCGATCGCCGGGCACATCGGCGCTCAGGCCCGCTTCGAGTACACCGTGATCGGCGATCCGGTCAACGAGGCGGCCCGGCTCACCGAGCTGGCCAAGCTGGAGGAGGGCCACGTGCTGGCCTCGGCGATCGCGGTCAGCGGCGCGCTGGACTCCGAGGCGCTGTGCTGGGACGTCGGCGAGACCGTCGAACTGCGCGGCCGCACAGCGCCGACGCAGCTGGCCCGGCCCAAGCGGCTGCTGTCACCGGAAGACCCCGGTAGAGCTCAGGCAGCCGACCACTCCACGGACGGGGCCACCACCGTCGGGCACGTTCCCAGCGACGTCAGCCCGTCGGGCTAGGCCTTCTTCGCGGCCTTCTTCGCCGGGGCCTTCTTCGCGGCGGTCTTCTTCGCGGCGGTCTTCTTGGCGCGCTTGACCGGCCCCTTGGCACGCCGCTCGGCCAGCAGCTCGGCGGCGCGCTCGTCGGTGATGGTCAGCACGTCGTCGCCCTTGCGCAGGCTGGCGTTGGTCTCGCCGTCGGTGACGTAGGGGCCGAACCGGCCGTCCTTGATCACCATCGGCTTGCCGGTCGCCGGGTCGTTGCCCAGCTCGCGCAGCGGCGGGGCCGAAGCACGCTGCCCGCCACGGCGTTTCGGCTCGGCGTAGATCTTCAGCGCTTCCTCGAGCGTGATGTCGAACATCTGCTCTTCGGTGGCCAGCGACCGGGAGTCGTTGCCGCGCTTGAGGTACGGGCCGTAGCGGCCGTTCTGCGCGGTGATCTCCTCACCGGTGTTGGGATCCACGCCCACCACCCGGGGCAGCGAGAGCAGCTTGAGCGCGTCGTCGAGCGTCACCGTCTCCAGGTCCATCGACCGCAGCAGCGACGCCGTGCGCGGCTTGGGGCCCGTCGGCTTCTTACCCTTCTTCGCCGCCGAACCGGCACCGCCGTCGTCGTCGCCGGCCTCCGGTTCGGGCAGCACCTCGGTGACGTACGGGCCGTACCGGCCGTCCTTGGCCACGATCTCGTGTCCGGTCGCCGGGTCGACACCCAGCACCCGGCCCTCTTGCGGTGTGGCGAAAAGCTTTTCGGCCAGCTCGAGGGTGAGCTCGTCGGGCGTCAGGTCCTCTTTGAGGTTGGCGCGCTGCGGTTTGAGCGCACCCGGCTCGCCGTCCTCGTCGGGCACCATCCGCTCGAGGTACGGGCCGTTCTTGCCCACCCGCACATAGATGGGACGGCCCTGATCGTCGTCGAAGAGCTTGATGGAGTTGACTTCTCGCGCGTCGATGCCCTCGAGATTGACGCCGACGAGCTTCTTGAGCCCGCCCGCCCGCGCGATCGAGTCCCCGACGCCGTCCTCACCGCCGAAGTAGAACTTCTTGAGCCAGTTGGTGCGCTGCTCGTTGCCTGCGGCGATCTCGTCGAGGTCGTCCTCCATCGCCGCGGTGAAGTCGTAGTCCACCAGCCGGCTGAAATGCTGTTCGAGCAGCCCGATCACCGCGAACGCCACCCACGACGGCACCAGCGCGCTGCCCTTCTTGTGGACGTAGCCGCGGTCCTGGATGGTCTTGATGATCGACGAGTATGTCGACGGCCGGCCGATGCCCAGATCCTCGAGCGCCTTGATCAGCGACGCCTCGGTGTAGCGCGGCGGCGGCGAGGTGGTGTGCCCGTCGGCGGTCAGCGCCTTGGCGTCGACACGCTGGCCCTGGGTCAGGTTCGGCAGCCGCCGCTCGGCGTCGTCGGACTCGCCGCCGGCCAGCTCGTCGATGCTCTCGACGTAGGCCTTCATGAAGCCCGGGAACGTGATGGTGCGGCCGGAGGCGTTGAACACCACCTGGCGGCCGTCGGCGGCCTGCCCGGAGATCCGCAGGCTCAGCGTGGTGCCGCGGGCGTCGGCCATCTGCGAGGCGACGGTGCGCTGCCAGATCAGCTCGTAGAGCCGGAACTCGTCGGCGTCGAGCTGGCCGTGCAGCTGGCCCGGGGTCTGGAAGACGTCACCGGCGGGCCGGATGGCCTCGTGCGCCTCCTGCGCGTTCTTCACCTTGCGGGTGTACTGACGCGGCGTCGGGTGCAGGTACTCCTCGCCGTAGAGCTGGCGGGCCTGGTTGCGCGCGGCGTTGATCGCCGACTCCGACAGCGTCGTGGAGTCGGTACGCATATAGGTGATGTAGCCGTTCTCGTAGAGCCGCTGCGCGATGGTCATCGTGCGCTCCGAGGAGAACCGCAGCTTGCGGCCGGCCTCCTGCTGCAGCGTCGACGTCATGAACGGCGCGTACGGCTTGCGGGTGTACGGCTTCTGCTCGACGGAGGTGACCGTCAGCTGGGCGCCGCGCAGACCGGCGGCCAGCGCGGTGGCGGCGTCCTCGTCGAGGACCAGCACCTCGTCGGGCTTTTTGACCTGGCCCAGCGAGTCGAAGTCACGGCCGGTGGCCACCCGGCGGCCGTCGACGGTGTTGAGCTTGGCGGTGAACGTGGGCGGCGCGGCCTGCGGGTCGGAGACGCTGGCGTCGAGCTCGGCGGTGACGTCCCAGTAGCCGGCGCTGCGGAACGCCATACGCTCGCGTTCGCGCTGCACGATGATGCGCGTGGCCACCGACTGCACCCGGCCCGCCGACAGCTTCGGCGCGACCTTCTTCCACAGCACCGGGCTGACCTCGTAGCCGTACAGCCGGTCCAGGATGCGGCGCGTCTCCTGCGCGTCGACCAGGGCGTTGTCCAGTTCCCGCGGATGCTCGGCGGCCGCGCGGATGGCCGGCTCGGTGATCTCGTGGAACACCATCCGCTTGACCGGGATGCGCGGCTTGAGGGTCTCGAGCAGATGCCAGGCGATGGCCTCGCCCTCGCGGTCACCGTCGGTGGCCAGATACAGCTCGTCGACGTTCTTGAGCAGGTCCTTGAGCTCGGCGACCGTGCTCTTCTTCTCCGGGCTGATGATGTAGAGCGGTTCGAAGTTGTGGTCGACGTCCACACCCAGGCGCGCCCACGGCTCGGACTTGTACTTCGCGGGCACGTCGGCGGCGTTGCGCGGCAGGTCACGGATGTGCCCGCGCGACGATTCGACGATGTAGTTCGAGCCCAGGTAGCCCGCGATCTTGCGCGCCTTGGTCGGCGACTCGACTATGACGAGCCGCCGCACGCTTCCGTTACGGCCACTCCCGCCGTCCTCGTCTGCCACCTGTGCGTACGCTCCACTTCTTCAGCTTGCCGACTGTGCCCGATTGTCGCCGATTGTCACCAGCCACGGCCCCGGGTCGACCCGGTCGGCACCCCACAATTTGGCACCCCGGGCGACCCGACGCAAACCGACCCCCCTGTCCGCGACCGTCAGATCCGCGGCCAATGCTGCAACGCTTCTTCTCCGTCCGGCGGTTCCCCCACGTTCTCTACCAGGCGTAACAGCCGTCGTCGACCACTGATCCGAAGGGCCGGCCGGGCCCCGCGGGTGCCGATCAACGTCGGTGCGATACCCACCCTCATCATGGCCGACGCCAGCGGGGAATGGGTGTCGGGCGCATGCGGGTCCAACAGAAGGAGGTAGCGGTCGGCCTCCGGCGTCCCGGCGGCCAGCGTCCAGGCCCGCAACTGGCGCGGCCCGGGCAGCCACTGCGGCGGCACCGTCTTGACCGCCCCACGGGTCCACTCGGTGGCGATCGGGACCAGGCGGGGGTCCACCGCCGTGCGCACCAGCGGCGTGTTCTCCTCGGTGCGGGTGATCTCCGGTTCCAGACCGGCCTCGACGATCATCTCGGCCAGCCCCTCGGCCCGCCACAGGGCGTCGACGACCACCGACAGCCGCGCCCCCTGCTGGGCGCCCGAGCCGACCAGCACCACCTGGCCGGGTCCGGCGAGCAGCCCGGTGAGGTCGGCGACCGCGGGCGGCACCGACTCAGCCGAGAAGAAGGACAGCTGGCTCACGCAACGACAGTAAGCCAGGCCCGGCGATTTCCGCGGCGGGCGGGCCGGGAGCGTCCGAATACGCGAACACCCCGCGGCGGCCGGTTGGTGGACGCGCGCGGGGTGTTGCCTTGGTCGAAGGGTCTAGCTAGAGGGCCCGGACACCCGTGGCCTGCGGCCCCTTGGGGCTCTGGCCAACCTCGAACTCAACCTTCTGGTTCTCCTCCAGGGTGCGGAAGCCCGACCCCTGAATTTCCGTGTAGTGGACGAAGACATCCGCAGAGCCGTCCTCCGGGGCAATGAAGCCGAAGCCCTTCTCCGCGTTGAACCACTTCACAGTTCCCTGTGGCATTCCTGTTGTTTCCTTCTCTTATTCACCGGGTGCGGTCCACCGTGTTTCGGTACACCGGGCCCGTTCCGACCGCTCTCCTTCGTGGAAGCCCGGAACTCGACCCGACCTACAACCCTCGCAGGAACCGCGATCGCAACGTCGATCCTGCGAGTGCTAGTACACGAACACAGAAGCTGCGACCGCGCTAAGTCAATCACGTTCCACGCTGCGGCGACAGTCGTCCGCGGACAAGTGGGGAACAATTCCCCCTGACGAGGGCTTCAGGAGGACTTTTCATGGCTGATTTCGGCCGCGAACTGCTCGCGTGCGCGGTCGAGGGCACCGGGCGGGGCGGACCCGATCCGCTGCGTCACGTAGCGGACCTGCCGCCGCGCCCCGGCCGGCCCGGTAGCTGGCCGCGGTGGGCCGATCCAGATGTGGTGCGGGCGTTCCTTGATCGGGGCATCGAGGCACCCTGGTCGCATCAGCTGGAGGCGGCCGAGCTGGCGCACAGCGGCAGGCACGTGGTGGTCAGCACCGGCACCGCCTCGGGCAAGTCGCTGGCCTACCAGTTACCGATATTGACGGCATTGAAGTCCGATTCGCGGGCCCGCGTGCTGTACCTGTCGCCGACCAAGGCGCTCGGGCACGACCAACTGCGGAATGCGGTGGCGCTCACCGAGGCCGTGCCGTTGCCCGACGTCGCGCCGTGCGCCTACGACGGCGACAGCCCCACCGATGTGCGCCGGTTCGCCCGGGAGCGGTCGCGGTGGATCTTCTCCAACCCGGACATGATTCACCTGTCGCTGTTGCGCAACCACGCCCGCTGGGCGGTGTTCCTGCGCAACCTGCGCTACGTCGTCGTCGACGAATGCCACTACTACCGAGGGATTTTCGGCTCCAACGTGGCGATGGTGCTGCGCAGGCTGCTGCGGCTGTGCGCGCGGTACTCGCCGACGGCGGGCATGCCGACGGTGATCTTCGCCAGCGCGACGACGGCGTCGCCTGCCGAGACCGCCTCGGAGCTGATCGGCCAGACGGTGGTCGAGGTGACCGAGGACGGGTCCCCGCAGGGCGCCCGCACGGTGGCGCTGTGGGAGCCGCCGCTGCTCGACGAACTGGTCGGCGAGAACGGCGCCCCGGTGCGGCGGTCGGCGGGTGCCGAGGCCGCCGGGGTGATGGCCGATCTGGTCGCCGAGGGCGCCCGGATGCTGACGTTCGTGCGGTCGCGCCGCGGGGCGGAGCTGACCGCGCTGGCCGCACGGGCCCGGCTGGAGGAGATCGCCCCGGAGCTGGCGAACAAGGTGGCGTCCTATCGCGCCGGGTATCTGGCCGAGGACCGCCGGGAGCTGGAACGCGCCCTGGTCGACGGGGAGCTGCGCGGGCTGGCGACGACGAACGCGCTGGAGCTGGGCGTCGACATCGCCGGGCTGGACGCGGTGGTGCTGGCCGGGTTCCCGGGAACGGTCACCTCGTTCTGGCAGCAGGCCGGCCGCTGCGGCCGGCGGGGACAGAGCGCGCTGATCGTGCTGATCGCCCGCGACGACCCGCTCGACACCTACCTGGTGCACCATCCGGCCGCGCTGCTGGACGGCCCGATCGAGCGGGTGGTGATCGACCCGACGAACCCGTATGTGCTTGGCCCGCAGCTGCTCTGCGCGGCCGCCGAGCTGCCGCTGACCGACGCCGAGGTGCGGATGTGGAACGCCGAGGCGGTGGCCGACGAGCTCGTCGACGACGGCCTGCTGCGGCGCAGGCCCGCCGGGTACTTCCCGAGTCCGGGACTGGATCCGCACCCGGCCGTCGACATCCGGGGCGCCTCGGGCGGGCAGATCGCGATCCTGGAGGCCGGCACCGGCCGCATGCTGGGCAGCACCGGTGCCGGTCAGGCACCGTCCTCGGTGCATCCGGGCGCGGTGTACCTGCACCAGGGCGAGACCTACCTGGTCGATTCGCTGGATTTCGAGGACGGCGTGGCGTTCGTGCACGAAGCCGACCCGGGATACACCACCTCAGCAAGGGAGCTGACCGATATCGCGGTCACCGGCGAGGGGGAACGCAGAACGTTCGGACCGGTGACGGTGGGCCTGGTCCCGGTGTCGGTCACCAACACCGTCATCGGATATCTGCGGCGTCAGCTCAGCGGCGAGGTGATCGACTTCGTCGAGCTCGACATGCCGACCCGCACGCTGGACACCATGGCGGTGATGTGCACAATCACCCCAGAGGCGTTGGAGCACAACGGTATCGATTTGCTCCACCTGCCCGGCGCACTGCACGCCGCTGAACACGCGGCGATCGGGCTGCTGCCACTGGTCGCCAGCTGCGACCGTGGCGACATCGGCGGGGTGTCGACGGCGGTGGGCCCGGTGGACGGTCTGCCAACGATTTTCGTCTACGACGGCTATCCCGGTGGCGCCGGGATCGCCGACCGCGGGTACCGCAAACTCGATACCTGGTGGTCAGCAACAGCGGACGCGATCGAGGCGTGCGAATGCCCGGCGGGCTGCCCGTCGTGTGTTCAGTCGCCGAAGTGCGGAAATGGCAACGATCCGCTGGACAAGGCGGGGGCCGTCCGGGTTTTGCGGCTGGTGCTCAAAGAGATTGCTGGGCAGGGGTTCTGATTCGCAGGGAGCAGGGGCGACCGACCCCTCGACGATCGCCCCGAGCCCGAAGGAACAGGCCGGCGACGCGGGAACCGAATAGGACTTGTCGAATGGGCGGCCAACTCGATCCGTATTCTCGCCCAGCCTGCCGGGCTAGCTGAAAACTACCTCGTAGACAGGTCGCGCGCAACAGAGTTCACACTATTTAACGTAGCCCTGCTGCGGCCGGTGCCAACGGATTTCGCAGCCCCGACGCCGGTGGCCCCGTCGCTAGGATGCGGGGATGATCCACGACTGGCTCCTGGTGGAGACGCTGGGCGGTACACCCGTCGTCGTCGCGCAGGGGCGCCAGACCGTCAACCTGGTGGCGCTGACCACGCTGTTACGGCGCAGTCCCCACCTCATGGCGGTGCAGACCGCGATCGCCGAGACGGTGCAGGCCAGGCAGGGGCTCAGCAGCATCACCCCGAAGAACGACCGCGTGATCCGCACCGAGGTGGTGCAGATGACCGACGGACGGATCCACGGCGTGCAGGTCTGGATCGGGCCGCCGGACATGGAGCCGACGGAGCGCCCGGAGGTCGGGCCGCTGGTGTGGGACCTGGACCGGGGTACCGCGGTGGGTACGCCGGAGTCTTTGCGCAACTCCGGCTGGGACCCGACGGCCAAGACGCTGCACAACCGCACGCTGGCCGACGACCTTCCGGTCCGTGACCTGATCCCCAGCGAAGCCAAGGTGCTGTGCATGGCGATCACCCGCAGGCCCGGGACGACGATCTGCGACACCTGGGAGCTCACCGGCGCCGACGGTGAGCCGCTGCAGATCGGGTTCGTGACCCGGGTGGTGCGCGAGCGGCAGGAGGACGGCCCCACCCGGCTGCTGTGCCGGGCGATGAACTGGCGCAGCGCACCGGACCCGGCGGCGGCCCGGGAGGACCATCTGGCGCAGCGGATCCTCGCCGGCCTGGCGCAGCCCGGCGTGCACCGCGCGCTCGTCGATCCGGCGACGTGGACGGTGCTCAAGTGGCTCGACGAGCCGGCGACGTTCTTCGACTGGCGCTC
The DNA here is from genome assembly GCF_001583415.1 of Mycolicibacterium phlei. Next base: position 401,772 of record NZ_CP014475.1, on the reverse strand, counting down.
CAGCATGGCTGGCGACCGGTTGATCCACCCCGCCGATCGGCCAGAGATGAAGCGCATCGCACGGGAGTTCAGCGCCGGACCGGTGACGGCGGTGCTGCGGCTGGCCGGCGTCGACGGCGCCGAGTGGACACCGGTACACGTGACCGTCAACCGGGTCGAGCTCGACGACGGGGTGTACGCCGGGCTGGCCACGCTGCGCCGGCCGGCGGCCGAGGAGCTCTAGGCGGGCCCGGCCCGGGCGACGGCGCGCGCCGGCCCCACCGCGAACCGCCCGATCGGAATCGTCACCTCAACGGCCACAACGACATCGAGGTCGACCGCCTCGCAGCGGGCCAGCACCGCGCCCATCGCGGTGGCGACGGCGGCCGCCCGTGTGCACGCCGCGGTGTGCCCGGCCGCGAGCTGACCCGCCGCGGCCAGCGCGCCCAGATCCGCGGCGGCCTGCGCGCGGTGCCGGGCCGCCACGGCCGCACCGAGATACACCGCACCGACCGTGACCGCGAGCAGCGCGGCGATCATCGTCGCCGCGAGCACCGTCGCGACGCCGTCGTCAGCGCGTGCCCGGTTCCCGCGCGGCCACCGCCCGGCCCGCGACGGTGAGCCCCGGCAGCAGGGAGCGTGCGGTGACGGTAGCGACGACGAAGTCGCCGTCGTAGCGGATCTGCACCCCGGCACCGTCGGGGGAGAGGCTGCGCGCCACCGTGGTCCCGTCGTCGCCGCGGGCGGCCAGCCGGGCCGCCTCCCGGGCCGCGTCCACGCACCGGACATGGGTCGAGACGGCGGCGACGCCGGCGACGCACAACGCCAGCACCACCGCCAACGCCGCGGTCGCCAGCGCGGCCTCGACGGTGACCCCGCCCCGGTCACCGGTCAGACGCTGGTGCTCAACGCGCGACCGATGATCCGCGTGAGCGCGCTGACCACCGAGTCGCCGGTCACGACCGTGTACAGGATCGCGCCGAACGCGGCCGCGGCCACGGTGCCGAGAGCGTATTCGACGGTGCTCATGCCGTCCTCCTGCACCATCAGCAGCGTCAGCCGTGCCTGGATGGCGCGAATCCGGTTGGTAACACCCATTTTTCTCCCTCACTGTTCACAGAACTCCCGACTGCAGAACCTCACCGGCCAACCCCGCCACCACCGGCACGATGCCCAGGCAGACGAAGGCGGGCAGATAACACAGGCCCAGGGGCGCGGCGATGAGCACCGACGCCCGTTCGGCCCGGGCCCGCGCCGCTGCGGCCGCGTCGTCGCGAGACCGGGCGGCCAGGTCGCTGAGCCCCTGTGCCAGCGCCGTTCCCGACGCCGCCGAGCGCCGCGCCAGCCGCAGCAGCGCATCGGTGTGCCGGTCGGTGTCCGGCGGGGCCGACCATGCCGCGGCCGCGGCGGAACCGAGCGCCAGCATGTCCGCGGCCCGCCCCAGCACCGCGGCCAGCTTCGGCGGTGCCGACGGCGCGGCCGCGGCGGCGGCCGTCGGCACCGCCATGCCCGAGTGCAGGCACGCCGCCAGTAGGTCGAGCGTGGCGGCGAACGCCAGCGGGTCGCGCTCGCGGGGCGCCGTGTACCGCGCCGAGGCACCGACGGCCTTGTCCGCCAACCGAATCCGCGACGGTCGGCCGCCCAGCAGTAGCGCCGCCGCCAGCAGCAGGGCCGCGGTGCTCACGGCTCGACCCCCGCCGTGATGCGATCCGACCACCACAACCCGGCACAGCACAGCCCCACGCCGGCGACCAGCAGCCACTGGCCGGGGCCGGTCAGGAACCGCAGCGGGTCGGCGCCGATGAGCTCACCGAGTCCCACCCCGAGCAGCGGCAGCCCCGTCAGGATCACGGCGGTGGTGCGGGCACCGGCCATCCCCGCCGCGACCTGAGCCGAAAAGCGTTCCCGGGCAACGATGTCCTGGTAGGCGGTGTGCATCAGCGTGGCGATCGCAAGTCCGTGCGTCTCGGCCAGCTGCCAGCACACCGCCAGCCGTTCCCAGTACCCGCACAGCACCGAGTCGCGTGCCACGCCGCGCAGACCGGCGACCACGTCGGCGCCCATCCGAGCCCGGGCGGCGACCGTGCGCAGCGCCGCCGCGACCGCTCCCCCGACCTCGTCGGCGGCGGTGTCGAACGCCGCGACCGGGTGGGCGCCGATGCGCAGCTCGCCGACCAGCACCTCCAGCGCCCCTTGCAGCGCGGCCGCTTCGGCGGCCACCGCGCGGGCCCGCAGGCGTCGCCGCCGGCGCACGGCCAGCGTCACCGCGAGGAGCCCCGCCGCGACGGTGACACCGGTCGGCGCGGCGACCGCAAGGCCCAGCACCACGGCCGCGAGCACAACCTCGACGGGTACCCGGATGTGCCGGCGGGTGCGCCGCGGGCTCAGCCGGCGCCGCGGCGGTCCGGGTGCCACCAGCAGCGCCAGCGCCAGAGCGAGCGCCGCCGCGGTCATCGCCGGCTCCGGTCCCGCACCAGCGCCCGCAGCAGGTCCGCGCCGCGGTCGAACCCTCGCTCCCGGTGCCATGCGGTGCGGGTCTGCACCCGGCCGTCGTCGCCGGGTGCCAGCACGGCGATCTCGCGCACCCCGCGTCGGCCGGCCGGATCCCGGCCGACGTGGATGAGCACCTGCACCGCGGCGGCGAGCTGGCTGTGCAGCGCGGCACGGTCGAGTCCGCCGAGCGCGGCCAGCGCCTCCAGGCGGGCCGGCACCTCGGCGGGGCTGTTGGCGTGCACGGTGCCCGCACCGCCGTCGTGGCCGGTGTTGAGCGCGGTCAGCAGGTCGACGACCTCCGCGCCGCGCACCTCGCCGACGACGATGCGGTCCGGGCGCATCCGTAGCGCCTGCCGGACCAGATCGCGCACCGTGACCTCACCGACGCCCTCGACGTTGGCGCCGCGGGCGACCAGCTTCACCAGATGCGGGTGGGCGGGGCTGAGTTCGGGTGCGTCCTCGACGCAGACGATGCGCTCCCCGGGCGCGACCGCGCCGAGCAGCCCGGCGAGCAGGGTGGTCTTGCCCGCGCCGGTGCCGCCGGAGACCAGGAACGCCAGCCGGGCGGCCACGATGTCGGCGAGCAGCGCGGCGGCCGCCGGGTCGATCGCGCCGGCGGCGGTGAGCGCGGCGAGGTCCTGCGTCGCGGGCCGCAGCACCCGCAGCGACAGGCAGGTCCCGGCGGGCGCCACCGGCGGCAGCACCGCGTGCAGGCGCACGGTGAACGCGCCGGCGCCCACCCCGGTGAGCTGCCCGTCGACCCAGGGTTGGGCGTCGTCGAGGCGGCGGCCCGCGGCCAGCGCCAGCCGCTGCGCCAGCCGCCGCACCGCATCCTCGTCCGGGAACCGCACGGCGGTGCGCCGCAGGCCGGTGCCGTCGTCGACCCACACCGCGTCCGGGGCGGTGACCAGCACGTCGGTGGTGCCGTCGGCGCACAGCAGCGGTTCGAGGGGTCCCGCGCCGGTCAGTTCGGTCTGCAGCAGCCGCAGCCCGGTCAGCACGTCGCGGTCGCCGATCAGCCCGCCGGACTCGGCGCGGATCGCGTCGGCCACCACCGTCGGCCGCAGCGGCGCCGATTCCGCGGCCAGCCGTTCGCGTACCCGATCGATCAGCGAGGAGCTCATCGGCCGCTCACCGCCGGATGGTGCCGCAGCACCGTGAGCACCCTGCGGGCCGCGGCCGACAGCGGGGAGCGCCGCGCCAGCCGTAGTCCGCCGCGTTCCAGGGCCAGCTGCACGCGGGGTTCGGGCCGCATCGCCGCCAGCAGCGGCAGCCCGACGATGTCGGCGACCTCCCGGGACCGCAGCCCGCCCGGGGCGGGGCCGCGCACCACGACCCCGGCGTTCGGGTTGAGGGCGGTCACCCACTTCGCCACGACGCCGCCCGCGGCGCACGACCGCACGTCGGCCGGCGTCACTAACGCCACCAGGTCGGCGGCCGCCAGCGCGGTCTCGGCGCAGTCGCCGGGGCGGCGCGGCACGTCGCACACCACGGTCACGCCGCCGCGGCTGCCCGCGTCGATCACCGCGCCCAGCGGTCCGGCGGGGACCTCGCCGTCGGTGCCCGCCCGGCCCGCCGACAGCACGGTGATCCCGTCGACGCGCGGCAGCGCCTCGCGCAGCGCCGGGAAGCTGATCCGGCCGCTACGCAGCCGCAGGTCCGGCCACCGCAGCCCGGCGTCGGCCTCAGTGCCCATCACCAGGTCGATGCCGCCGCCCAGCGCGTCGGCGTCGATGAGCAGGGCCTCGGACGCGGTGCGGGCCAGCGCGGCCGCGAACACCGTCGCACCCGCTCCCCCGCGGCTGCCGATCACCGCGGCCACCGCGCCGCGCCCCGCACCCGAGGCGTCGGCGGCCTCGGCCAGCTCGGCCATCAGCGCGTCCTCCCCGGCGGGCAGGGTCAGCACCCGCGCCGCGCCGATGGCGACCGCCGTCTGCCAGGCGGCCGCGTCGGGTTCGGTGCGGGTGACGAGAAACACGCGGGGCCGCCGCGGCAGGGCACGCGCGGCGCAGCGCCGGGCGGCCTCGGTGTCGACGACGACGGCCGCCGCGGCCGACCACACCGTGCGGTTGGACGGCTCGGCCGCGTGCACCACCGGGATGCCCGCGGCGGCGCAGACCCTGTCGACGTCGTCGCGCAACAGCGGATCGGAAATGGCGGCGAGGTGTCCGACTGGTGGTGTCACCACCTCAGGTTGTGGGCGGTGACAACAAATTGGCTACGGGCGAGCGTGAATCTGTGGATGAACTCGCGATTGTGGATGAACGCAACCCGCCAACGCGGCGAAAATAGTATTCCGCAACCAATTGAAATGGCGGCTTCTATCCCGGTTGCGAAAACGTCCCCAAAAAGAGGACGACCCCCGCCAGGGGGGGAGGAGGCGGAGGTCGTCGTGTATCAGCCCCGGGGGGTCGGGCTGATGCACCCCCGGCGTCAGCCGGGTAAGGCCCACTATACACACGCCTGAGGGCCTTCACGCAAGTGCTGATTGCTTACGAAACCACCACAGTTTTCAAATGTTTGCGGTCTGCGTCACGTGTCATAACCTGCCAATTTGTACAGACTGTCGGGAATTGTCACTCGGCGGCTTCTATGCTGGCGACGTGACCGCATCCGAGCCACCGGCCGACGGGCCGATTGCCGAGGGAAGTAGTCCGGCGCCCTCGCAACCCGTGCGCACGGCCGCCTTCTTCGACCTCGATAAAACGGTGATCGCCAAATCGAGCACATTGGCGTTCAGCAAACCGTTCTTCGATCAGGGGCTAATCAATCGGCGGGCGGTACTGAAGTCTTCCTACGCACAGTTCCTGTTCCTGATGTCGGGAGCCGACCACGACCAGATGGACCGGATGCGCACGTATTTGACGAATATGTGCGCCGGCTGGGACGTCGAACAGGTGAAGTCGATCGTCGGCGAGACGCTGCACGAGATCGTCAGTCCCCTCGTGTTCGCCGAGGCCGCCGAGCTGATCGCCGACCACAAGCTCTGCGGCCGTGATGTCGTCGTCGTTTCGGCGTCGGGCGAGGAGATCGTCGCGCCGATCGCGCGTGCGCTGGGCGCCACCCATGCGATGGCCACCCGGATGGTCGTCGAGGACGGCAAGTACACCGGCGAGATCGAGTTCTACTGCTACGGCGAGGGCAAGGTCGCGGCGATCCGCGAGCTCGCCGCCCGCGAGGGGTACGCACTGGAGCACTGCTACGCGTACTCGGACTCGATCACCGACCTGCCGATGCTCGAGGCGGTCGGTCACCCGGCCGTGGTAAATCCAGACCGCGCACTGCGCAAAGAGGCGCTCGCGCGCGGCTGGCCGGTGCTGAACTTCTCCCGGCCGGTGTCACTGCGCGACCGCATTCCGGCGCCGTCGGGAGCGGCGGTCGCCACTACTGCGGCGGTCGGCTTCAGCGCGCTGGCGGCCGGTGCGCTGACGTATTCACTGTTGCGCCGCTTCGCTTTCTAGCCTGGTCGTTCGCCTTCGGCGCCACCTGGCTTCCACTTAGCTGACGCCCCGTGCGTAACGATCCGCACACGCCGCGATTTGACCCTTGATGTGATCGCGGTCACGGGGTACAAAGGAGTCACGGAAGCTTGGTGAGGCCAAGCCCGAGTCGGAAGAGAAGACTCGGACTCCCGATCCCGGCTTCCCAGCACGGATCCCGGCACCCACGCGGAGCACATGCCGCGGAATAGGCAGAAGTGTTGCGGGCCTGCGTATTTGCGAAAAGCGGACGACATCGACGGCCCCTTGGGCGGGGTTGCAGTCGCAGCGCATCGACAAGACGCCGAGGCCGCCCACGCAACCCACGTGAGCACGCTTGGTAACCGGCGTCCGTGCTAGCGGGCGGCGAACCGAACTCGTTTCGGGGCGCCGCCCGCTTTGCGTTGCTGGAAAGCTACTTCGACGTGGCGTTGGTCGCGATCGACAACGCCTCACGCGCCCCCGCGTGCAGTGCACGGCATGTCAGCAGCAACCACGCGGTGAGCCCGTCGGGGGTGCCCGACGCGAAGCCCCGCGCGGCGGCGCGATAGTCGCCCGACTGCCGCATCCAGTAGACCTCGGGCACGCCGAGCCCGTGCGGGTCCAGGCCGGTGGTGATCGTCACCAACCGGGCGGCGGCCCGGGCGACCACCCCGTCGGCGGTGCCGAACGGTGCGAGCGTGAGCAGTTCACCGTGCACGACGCCCGCCAGCACCGGCGCCGGCACCCTGGTGCCGCCGGTGACGATGTCGGCCAGCAGCGCCAGCCGCTGCCCGATCTCGGGGTGCACGCGGGGCCGCCCGAGCCGGTCCTCGTCGGCGAGATCGGCGGCCGCCAGCGTGTGCAGCCGGGCCAGCGCCTGCAGCGGCGCCCGCTGCCACACCCCGACCAGCGCGGTCTCACCGCCCTCGACCGCCTCGGCGACGCGCAGCGCCCCGGCCAGCACCGGGTCGGGGGTACCGTCCTCGGCCAATTGCAGCGCACCCTCGTCGAGCACCGACGACGCCCGCGCCGCCCGCAGCGCGGCCTCGGCGGCGTTGGCCGGCCATCCACGCAGGTTGGAGCGGTGCCGGTGGGCTTTGCCGAGGGCCTCACGAGCCTCCTCGGCCGCCTCGGCGACACCGGGCAGCTCGGCCAGCGGCGCCAGCGGGTCTTTCGCGAAACCACCGGTCACGGTGGCCACGCTAGCCGACCGTTAGGCTCGCCGTTCATCACGCTCATCGCTGCGGAGTGACCGCCGACGGAGTCAGCTGTGACGGGGCGATGTGTTCCGCACCCGTGGTGACTACGCTCACAGCTATGACTGACACTACGGCGCTCGATACCCATGGTCCGTCCGTCTTTGCCCCGTCCCCGGAGTTCACGGCCAACGCGAACGCCACCGAGGACCTGTACCGCCTCGCCGAGAAGGACCGCTTGGCGTTCTGGGCCGAGCAGGCCAACCGGCTGACCTGGGACACCCCGTTCACCGAGGTGCTGGACTGGTCGGAGGCGCCGTTCGCCAAGTGGTTCGTCGGCGGCAAGCTCAACGTGGCCTACAACTGCGTGGACCGCCACGTCGAGGCCGGCAACGGCGACCGGGTCGCGATCCGCTGGGAGGGCGAGCCCGGCGACAGCCGCGACATCACCTACGCCGAGCTGCTCGCCGAGGTGTCCAAGGCCGCGAATGCGTTCACCGAGCTCGGCCTGACCGCCGGCGACCGGGTGGCGATCTACATGCCGATGATTCCGGAGGCGATCGTCTCGATGCTGGCGTGCGCCCGGCTCGGGGTGCTGCACTCGGTGGTGTTCGCCGGCTTCTCGGCCTCGGCGCTGCGGGCGCGCATCGAGGACGCCGAGGCCAAGCTCGTCATCACCGCCGACGGCCAGTACCGGCGCGGACAGGCGGCGTCGCTGAAGGAGTCCGTGGACGAGGCGTGCGCGGATCAGCAGTCCGTCGAGCACGTTCTCGTGGTGCGCCGCACCGGAATCGACACCCCGTGGACCGAGGGCCGCGACGTGTGGTGGCACGACACCGTGGAGAAGGCCTCGCCCGAGCACACCCCGCAGGCGTTCGACTCCGAGCACCCGCTGTTCCTGCTCTACACCTCGGGCACCACCGGTAAGCCCAAGGGCATCGTGCACACCTCGGGCGGCTACCTGACCCAGGCGTCCTACACCCACTACTACGTCTTCGACATCAAGCCGGAGACCGACGTGTTCTGGTGCACCGCCGACATCGGCTGGGTGACCGGGCACTCCTACATCGTGTACGGGCCGCTGTCGAACGGCTGCACCCAGGTGGTCTACGAGGGCACCCCGAACACCCCCAACGAGCACCGACACTTCGAGATCATCGAGAAGTACGGCGTCACGATCTACTACACGGCGCCGACGCTGATCCGCACGTTCATGAAGTGGGGCCGCGAGATCCCCGACGCCCACGATCTGTCCAGCCTGCGGCTGCTCGGTTCGGTGGGTGAGCCGATCAACCCGGAGGCCTGGCGGTGGTACCGCGAGGTCATCGGCGGCAACCGGACCCCGGTGGTGGACACCTGGTGGCAGACCGAGACCGGCGCGATCATGATCTCCCCGCTGCCCGGCATCACCGCCTGCAAGCCCGGCTCGGCGATGCGCCCGCTGCCCGGCATCTCGGCGCGGATCGTCGACGAGGAGGGCGAGGAGCTGATCCCCGGCGCCGACGAGGATGAGCACGTCACCGGCTATCTGGTGCTCGACCAGCCGTGGCCGTCGATGCTGCGCGGCGTCTGGGGCGACCCGGAGCGCTACAAGGACACCTACTGGTCGCGCTACGCCGACCGGGGCTGGTACTTCGCCGGCGACGGCGCCCGGGTGGACTCCGACGGCGCGATCTGGCTGCTCGGCCGCATCGACGACGTGATGAACGTGTCCGGGCACCGCATCTCGACCACCGAGGTGGAGTCCGCGCTGGTCGGCCACTCCGGGGTCGCCGAGGCCGCGGTGGTGGGCGCCAGCGACGAGACCACCGGCCAGGGCATCTGCGCGTTCGTCATCCTCGAGTCGCACGCCAAGGACAAGGGCGAGCAGATGATCGAGGAGCTGCGCGAGCAGGTCGCCAAGGAGATCGGAAAGATCGCCCGGCCCAGGGAGATTCACGTCGTTCCCGAGCTGCCCAAGACCCGCAGCGGCAAGATCATGCGGCGGCTGCTGCGTGACGTCGCCGAGGGCCGCGAGCTCGGCGACACCTCGACCCTGGTGGACCCGAGCGTGTTCGAGGCGATCAGGGCCGGCAAGTAGGCCGGCAGATCACGCGGTGGAACCGACCGGCACGAACCCCGTGCCCGGTCGGTTCTTCGCTGTGATGTCGGCCAGCTGGGCGTTGAACGACATCGTCACCGCCGGCGTGTGCAGCGGGATGTACTTGATGATGCAGGTCGGCAGCTTCTCGGAGAACGCGCCGTGGATCATGCCGACCAGCCGGTTGTTGACGGTCACCGGGGCGCCGGAGTCGCCGGGTTGACCGCACACCTGGCTGACGATCGTGCCGGGCTCCGGTCCGGGACCCCACGTCACCCCGCAGGAGTGGCCGGTGGTGCGGCCCAGCTTGCAGGCGATCTCACCGGTGACCGGGTCGGGGCCGAGCCCGTCGATCTGGAAGCCGTTGACGTTGTTGGTGGGCCGGACCTTGGCCGGGTCGAACTCGATGACCGCGTAGTCCAGGGCGTCGTTTCCTGCGACCATCGTGCCCAGCACCCCGGCGGCCTCCGCACCCTCGGCCGCCACGGTGGCGCCGGGGCCGCCGCAATGCGCCGAGGTGAACCCGACCAGCGCGCCACGGGCGTCGTGCCCGATCGCGGTCAGGGTGCACAGCGTCTCGCCGTTGACGACCAGCCCGGATCCACCGCCGAGCGTGACCTGCTCCTGGGCCTGTGCGGGGACGGTCGACAGCCCTGTCAGGAGGGCGAGAACGGCGGAGATGAACACGAGGCGGCGTCGGTTGGACCTCACCTGAGCAATACCCCTATCGCCAAGCCCGACCTGACTTGCCATCTACCAGACCAGTCTATCGTCGGCCGGGATCGTTTCCGCGCACGCCACATGGCAACATGAACCGCGACGACATCTGATGTGGAGGAATTGTCCGTGAGCGATCGCAGGAATGGCGTGCCGACCACCGTGACATCGATACCACTGGTGGACCCGCACGCCCCGAAGGCCGATCCCTCGATCGGAGACCTCGTCAAGGACGCGACCGCCCAGGTGTCCACGCTGGTGCGCGCCGAGGTGGAGCTGGCCAAGGCCGAGATCACCCGCGACGTCAAGAAGGGGCTCACCGGCAGCGTCTACTTCATCCTGGCGCTGGTCGTGCTGTTCTACTCGACGTTCTTTTTCTTCTTCTTCCTCGGCGAGCTGCTGGACCTGTGGCTGGTCAAGTGGGCGGCCTACCTGATCGTGTTCGGGCTGATGGTGGTCACCACCGGCGTGTTCGCCCTGCTCGGCTTCCTCAAGGTGCGACGAATCCGCGGGCCGCAGAAGACCATCGAGTCGGTCCGCGAACTGCCCGAGGCGCTGACCCCGGGCGGCGACAAGGGCAGGGATCTGGCGACGACGGACGGCAAACCGGCGTCGACGTCCGATCCGTCGGGCTGGTAAATGCCCCCACCCGCTCCGTCGGTTGTCCGCATCGACGGACCTTGGCGTCATCTGGAGGTGCACGCCAACGGAATTCGCTTCCATGTGGTTGAAGCAAACCCTGTTGAGGCAAACCCCGTTGAGGCAAACCCTGTTGAGGCAAACCCCGTCAAGGCGGATTCCGGCGAGGCGGACACCCATGACCCGGACCGGCCGCTGGTCATCCTGCTGCACGGCTTCGGCTCGTTCTGGTGGTCGTGGCGCCATCAGCTGCGCGGCCTGACCGGCGCCCGGGTGGTGGCGGTGGACCTGCGCGGCTACGGCGGCAGCGACAAGCCGCCACGCGGCTACGACGGCTGGACGCTGGCCGGTGACACCGCGGGCCTGGTGCGTGCGCTGGGGCACAAGTCCGCGACGCTGGTCGGTCACGCCGACGGCGGCCTGGTGTGCTGGGCGACGGCGGTGCTGCACCGGCGCGTGGTGCGCTCCATCGCGGTGGTCAGCTCCCCACACCCGGCGGCGCTGCGGGCCTCGGTGCTGCGCCGTCGTGACCAGGGCCGGGCGTTGCTGCCGTCGCTGCTGCGCTATCAGGTGCCGATGTGGCCGGAGCGGGCGCTCACCCGGCACAACGCGGCGGCGCTCGAGCAGCTGGTACGCAGCCGTGCCGGCGCCAAATGGCTTGCCACTGACGACTTCTCGGAGACCATCGGGCACATGCGCCGGGCCATCCAGATCCCCGGCGCGGCGCACTCGGCACTGGAGTACCAGCGCTGGGCGGTGCGCAGTCAGCTGCGCGCCGAGGGCCGCCGGTTCATGCGGCTGATGCAGCGGCCGATCAACCTGCCGGTGCTGCACCTGCGCGGCGACCGCGACCCGTACGTGCTGGCCGACCCGGTGTACCGGACCCAGCAGTACGCGCCGCACGGCCGCTACGTATCCATCGACGGCGCCGGTCATTTCGCCCACGAGGAGGAGCCGGCGGCGGTCACCGAGCAGCTGACCCGGTTCCTCGGCCAGGTGTACGGCTAGGGCACGCAGGCGCCGGTGGCGACGCGCTGGGTGGCGCCGAGCTTGGCCAGCTGCTGCGACACCTCGTTGGCGGTCAGCACGAAACCGGTGTCGGCGTCGTCGACGGCCGCGCCGAACACCACGCCCAGCACCCGGCCCTCGCGGTCGATCATCGGCCCGCCCGAGTTGCCTTGGCGCACGGTGCCCCTGATCGTGTACACCTCACGCTCGACGGTGCCGGTGCGGTAGATGTCGGGGCCGGAGAGCTCGATGATCTCGCGCACCCGCGCCGGGGTGGCCACGAAGTTGCCGCCGCCCGGGAAGCCCATCACGACGGCGTCGGTGCCGGTGGTCGCCGGGGTCTCGGCGAACTGCAGCGGGGCGGCGGGCAGGTCCGGCACGTCGAGGATCGAGATGTCGGCCTGCGGGTCGTAGGACACCACGTAGGCGTCGTAGGTCTGCCCGTCGATGTCGACGGTGACGCTCTCCGAGCCGGCCACCACGTGCGCGTTGGACATCACCCGGTTAGGTGCGGCGACGAAACCGGTGCCCTCCAGCACCTTCTGGCAGCCGGGCGCGACACCGCGGATCTTCACGACGCTGGGCCGCGTCGCCTCGACGACCGGGTCGGAGGCCAGCGCGGCGTCGGGGGCATCGACCGCCACGATCGGGGTGCGGCCGAACGGCTGCAGCACGTCGGGCAGCCCGGAGGTGTCCAGCAGTGCCGACAGCCGGTTGGGCACCGAGCGCAGCCACTCCGGAGCCACCCCGTCGACCTCTTTGAGCACCTTGGAGCCGCGCACCGCGGCGGCCAGGTTCGGCTGGTCCGACGACTGCAGCGGGTAGGTCAGCATCCAGGCCGCCACCAGCACCGCGACCATCTGGATCGCCACTCCGACCAGCGAGTCCACCGCCCGCAGGCCACGGTTGCGGATCGCGCTGCGTACCGCGCGGCCGAGCACCACGCCGGCGATCTCGCCGACCACCACCAGCGCCAGGATCAGAAACAGCGTCACGAACAGCTTGGTGCGTGGCCCGTCGATGTGGGTGACGATGTGCGGCGCCAGCAGCACGCCCGCGACCGCGCCGAGCACCACACCCAGAAACGACAGCATCGACCCGAGCGCGCCCGACCGCCAGCCGGAGATGCCGGCGACGAACGCTATCCCGAGGACGACGAGGTCCACCCACTGCGAGGAAGTCATGATCGGACTTCACCGTAGCCGTCTTCGTGGCCGACGAGCGCCATTGCCTGTTCGAGTTCGCGCACGTCGTCGGTGTTCCACGGCTGCGCCCAGCCCGCGACGTCGAGCAACGCCGAGATCACCTGGCCGGTGAACCCCCACACCAGCATCTCGTTGAGCAGGAACGCCGGGCCGGCGTAGCGCCGTCCGGCGCCGTTGCGGTACACCATGATCCGGTTCTCCGGGTTGATGAACGCGCGCAGCGGGACCCGCGCGACGATCGCGGTCTCGGCCTCGTCGACGACGGCCACCGAGCCGGGGTCCGGGGAGTACGCCAGCACGGGCACGACGTGGAATCCCGACGGCGGGATGAACAGCCGCTCCAGCGTGGCCAACGGGTGCAGCCGGTCGACGTCGACGCCGGTCTCCTCGTTGGCCTCGCGCAGCGCGGTCTGCACCGGGCTGTGGTCGCCCGGATCGGCCCGCCCGCCCGGGAACGCGGCCTGGCCCGCGTGGTGGCGCAGGGTGGAGGCGCGGACGGTGACCAGCAGGTCGACGTCGTCGGGCACCCCGCCGGACGGCGAGTCGGGCGGTCCGGAGAACAGCACCAGCACCGCCGCGTCGCGGCCGGGCGGCGGCGCGCCGAGTTGCCTGCGCTCCGCGGTGACCATCGCGTACAACTCGGGCGGCACCCGCCTGCGGTAGGCCCGCTGGACGTCGCCGGCGTTGTCGAGCAGCGGTTTGAGCCACGTCGGGGCGGCCTCGGGCCGCAGCCCGCTGCCCTCGCTGACCCAACTCACCCGGTCACTCCTATCTGCGGGTTCACCGCCGCGGCGATCTCATCGGCACTGGTGAACGGCCGCGGCAGGATGTCGGCCACGGTACCGTCCGCGCGCAGCACCACGGTTGCGGGCATGACGTTGGGTACCCGCAGCGCCGCGGCGATGCGCCGCCTGCCGTCCTGCAGTGTCGGCAGCCGCACGCCCAGCTCCGCAAGCCGCAGCAGGGCCGCGGTTTCATTCTCGTCCTGATGCACGGTCAGCACCGTGACGGCGGGCCCGACACGGCGCTGATACTCCGCCATCGCGGGCAGTTCCTCGGTGCACGGCCCGCACCAGTAGGCCCACAGGTTGAGCACCACGGCACGCCCGGCCAGCGCCTCGGCGACGTCGACGAGGGCGCCGTCGCCGACGCATTCGAGGGTGATGCCGCGCAGCGACTCCGGTCCGGGTCCGGCGCCGGGGCCGGGGCAGGGGGCGAGGTCGGCGCGGGCGCGGGGCCCGGCCAGCGCCTCGGGGGTGTCGGCGTCGCGGCGGTCCCGCGCGGTGGTCTGCCTGCCGGTGTCGGGGGCGGGGTCGTCGGCCTCGAGTTCGGCCCACAGCGCCCAGCCCAGCGCCATCAGGATGACGAGGACGACGACGGTCCAGCGGGTGGAGCTGCGCACGGCGGTGGTGGGCTACAGCCCGGCCAGGGCCAGCAGGTGGTCGCGTTCGGGGCCCTTGACCAGCGGCGCGGCCTGCAGGGGGTCGGTGGGGCCGATGCCGTACGACGGGCAGTCGTCGGCGAGCACGCAGACCCCGCAGGCCGGTTTACGGGCGTGGCAGACACGCCGGCCGTGGAAGATCACCCGGTGGCTCAGGTCGGTCCACTCCTTGCGCTCGATGAGCTCGGCGACGGCGAACTCGACCTTGACCGGGTCCTCCAGGTCGGTCCAGCGCCAGCGCCGCACCAGGCGGCCGAAGTGGGTGTCGACGGTGATGCCGGGGATGCCGAACGCGTTGCCGAGGATGACGTTGGCGGTCTTGCGGCCGACGCCGGGCAGGGTCACCAGCTCCTCGAGGGTTCGGGGTACCTCCCCGTCGAACCGTTCGACCAGTTCCTGGCCGAGCCGGATCAGCGAGTTGGCCTTGTTGCGGTAGAAGCCCGTGGGCCGGATGAGCTCCTCGAGCTCGGTGCGGTCGGCCTGCGCGTAGTCCAGCGCGGTCCGGTACTTCTTGAACAGCGCGGGCGTGGTGAGGTTGACCCTCTTGTCGGTGCTCTGCGCCGACAGGATGGTCGCGACGGTCAGCTCCAGCGGGTTGGTGAAGTCCAGCTCGCAGTACACGTGCGGGAAGGCCTCGGCGAGCTTGCGGTTCATCCGCCTGGCGCGCCGCTTCAGCGCGAGCGGGCTCTCGTTCTCGAACTTCCTGGCGTGGGACCGGTTGGCGCCGGACCTGGCGGCCTGTTTCGCGGCCTTTTTCGCGGCCTTCTTGGGGGCAGCAGGCTTTTTTGCCGCCGTCTCACCCGCAGTCACGCAGCCAGCCTACGCAGACACGCCGACATCGCTACATGGACCGGTGGCAATTCGTGATCCCGCTGAGACCTTGCCCGGGTTTACTTCTGGCTTGTGTCTTGGTTGCTGGTCGGCCTGATTCCGGGGTTGCTGATGGCGGCGACGTTCGGGCTGCAGCGCGTGGAGGCCGGGCTCGACCGCGAGACCGTCTCGGCGCTCGATGTGGCCAGGTTCCTCAAGCATGCGCAGCCGTCTGACGTGCGCCGACTGGCGCGTGACGGAATGGGTGACGCGCTGGCCGGGATGGGGCACCGCCCACCGGTCCGGACCAGCCCGGTGGTCAGTGCCGTCATGGACGCCGGCACCGGTTTGCCCACCCGGATGTACACACCCGACGGGGTCAAATCGGAGTTTCGGTCGACCCGACATGCCGATCATGTGTAGCGTGGCGCTGGTCACATTTCCGTGTACCTCTAGACTTATCTCGCTGGCCGACGAGGGTCGGCTTCAACTAATCGCTTAATAAAGAGGGGCAACGTGGACGAGATCCTGGCGAGGGCCGGAATCTTCCAGGGGGTCGAACCCAGCGCCGTCGCCGCGCTGACCAAGCAGTTGCAGCCTGTCGACTTTCCCCGCGGACACACCGTCTTCGCCGAGGGTGAGCCCGGTGATCGGCTGTACATCATCATCTCGGGCAAGGTGAAGATCGGCCGCCGGTCCCCGGACGGGCGCGAGAACCTGCTCACGATCATGGGTCCGTCGGACATGTTCGGTGAGCTGTCGATCTTCGACCCCGGCCCGCGGACGTCGAGCGCCACGACCATCACTGAGGTCCGCGCCGTGTCGATGGACCGCGACGCCCTGCGCTCCTGGATCAAGGACCGCCCCGAGATCGCCGAGCAGCTGCTGCGGGTGCTCGCCCGCCGGCTGCGTCGCACCAACAACAACCTGGCCGACCTGATCTTCACCGACGTGCCCGGCCGTGTCGCCAAGCAACTGCTGCAGCTGGCGCAGCGGTTCGGCACCCAGGAGGGCGGCGCGCTGCGCGTCACCCACGACCTGACCCAGGAGGAGATCGCCCAGCTGGTCGGCGCCTCCCGGGAGACGGTGAACAAGGCGCTGGCCGACTTCGCCCACCGCGGCTGGATCCGGCTGGAGGGCAAGAGCGTGCTGATCAGCGACAGCGAGCGTCTCGCGAGGCGCGCCCGCTAACGGCGCAGGTAGTCCAGCTGGGCCTGGACGCTCCATTCGGCGACGTCCCACAGCTTCTCGTCGACGTCGGTGTAGACGTGTTCGACGACCTGGCGGGTGGTGGCGTCCTCGCCAAGTTCGCGTAGCGCCGCACGCACCTGGTCGAGCCGCTGCTGGCGGTGCGCCAGGTACATGTCGCTGACCGCCTCGAGGTCGTCGAGTTCGGGGCCGTGGCCGGGCAGCACCCGGCGCCGGCCCAGCCCGCGCAGCCGGTGCAGCGAGTCCAGGTACGCGGCGAGGCTGCCGTCCTCCTTGTCGATGACGGTGGTGCCGCGGCCCAGCACGGTGTCGGCGGTCAGCACCGCGTCGTCGAGCACGAACGACAGCGAGTCGACGGTGTGCCCGGGGGTCGCCATCACCGTGATGCGCAGCCCGGCCGCCTCGATGACCTCCCCGTCGGTGAGCGGTCCGCCCAGCCCGCGCAGGTAGCCGCTGCCCACCGAGCGCACCACCGCGGCGGTGGCGTCGACGATCTTGTCGATGGCGCCGGTGTGGTCCTCGTGTTTGTGGCTGATCAGCACCAGCGGGATACGGCCGAGTTCGGCGAGGCGGGCGATGTGCTCGTCGTCGTCGGGGCCGGGGTCGACGACGACCATCTCGTCGCTGCCCGGTCCGCGCAGCACCCACGTGTTGGTGCCCTCGAGCGTCATCAGCCCGGGGTTGTTGCACAGCAGCACCGACGCGGTCTCGGTGACCGGTCGCAGCCGGCCGTAGGCGGGATGGTGCGCGCTCACGCGGCCCGCTACACGACCTCGACGACGATCTCGACCTCGACCGGCGCGTTGAGCGGCAGCTCGGACACGCCGACGGCCGAGCGGGCGTGCGCCCCGGCGTCGCCGAAGATCTCCCCGAACAGTTCGGAGGCGCCGTTGACGACGCCGGGCTGGCCGCCGAACCCGGGGGCCGAGGCGACGAACCCGACGACCTTGACCACCCGCACGACGTTGTCGATGCCGACCAGCGCGTGCACGGCGGCCAGCGCGTTCAGGCCGCAGGTGCGCGCTAGCCCGTAGGCCTGCTCGGCGGTGACCTCCGCGCCCACCTTGCCGGTGGCGGGCAGCTTGCCGTCGACCATCGGCAGCTGACCGGAGGTGTAGACCAGGTTGCCGGTGCGCACCGCGGGCACGTAGGCGGCCACCGGCGGCACCACCGCGGGCAGCTCGATGCCGAGCTCGGCCAGCCGCGCCGAGACGCTCACTTCGGCCTCTTCAGGTACGCGACGTGCTGTTCGCCCGTCGGGCCCGGCAGCACCGACACCAGCTCCCAACCGTCCTCACCCCACTGGTCGAGGATCTGCTTGGTCGCATGCGTCAGCAGCGGGACGGTCGCGTACTCCCATTTGGTCACGGTCATGCGGTGAGCTTATCTGGCGGCCGCGAACCCGAGCGCTGACGCGAACATCCAGTAAACGCGTTGGTTAGCATGCACGGGTGGCTTCCACTACCAATGGCGGTAGATCCGTCGGCTGGCCGGATCGGCTGAGCAAAGCCCGCCTGCATTTCGTCACCGGCAAGGGCGGCACCGGTAAATCGACCATCGCGGCGGCGCTGGCGCTGGCGCTGGCCGCCGGTGGCCGCAAGGTGCTGCTGGTGGAAGTCGAAGGGCGCCAAGGCATTGCCCAGCTCTTCGACGTGCCGCCGCTGCCGTACGAGGAAGTCAAGATCGCCACCGCCGAGGGCGGCGGCCAGGTCAACGCGCTGGCGATCGACACCGAGGCCGCGTTCCTGGAATACCTCGACATGTTCTACAACCTCGGCCTGGCCGGGCGCGCGATGCGCCGGATCGGGGCCGTGGAGTTCGCCACCACGATCGCGCCGGGCCTGCGCGACGTGCTGCTGACCGGCAAGATCCGCGAGATCGTCACCCGCGCCGAGAAGGGTAAGCAGCCCGTCTACGACGCCGTCGTGGTCGACTCGCCGCCCACCGGCCGGATCTCCCGGTTCCTCGACGTCACCAAGGCGGTGTCCCAGCTGGCCAAGGGCGGACCGGTGCACGGGCAGGCCGAGAGCGTGGTCAAGGTGCTGCACTCGGAGATGACCGCGATCCACCTGGTCACGCTGCTGGAGGCGCTGCCGATCCAGGAGACGCTGGAGGCCATCGAGGAGCTGCGTGAGCTCGACCTGCCGATCGGCAGCGTGATCGTCAACCGCAACATCCCCGCGTACCTGCCCGCCGACGCGCTGGCCAAGGCCGCCGAGGGCGACATCGACGCCGACGCGGTCCGCAGCGGGCTGGCCGAGGCGGGAATCACGCTGCCGGACAAGGATTTCGCGGGTCTGCTGACCGAGGCGATCCAACACGCCACCCGGATCAGGGCGCGCGCCGAGAGCGCCGAGCAGCTCGACGCGCTCGACGTGGCGCGGCTGGAGCTGCCGCAGATCGCCGACGGCGTGGACCTGGGCAGCCTGTACGAACTCGCCGAAGAACTCGAACGTCAGGGGGTCCGATAGATGAGCGCCACCCCGCCGGCCCTCGACATGGCCTCGATCCTCAAGGACACCTCGAACCGGGTGGTGGTGTGCTGCGGCGCCGGTGGCGTCGGCAAGACCACCACCGCCGCCTCGATGGCGCTGCGCGCCGCCGAGTACGGTCGCACCGTGGTGGTGCTGACCATCGACCCGGCCCGCCGCCTCGCGCAGGCGTTGGGCATCAAGGACCTCGGCAACACCCCGCAGCGGGTGCCGTTGGCACCCGAGGTCCCCGGCGAGCTGCACGCGATGATGCTCGACATGCGCCGCACGTTCGACGAGATGGTCATCCAGTACTCGGGACCGCAACGCGCACAAGAGATTCTGGACAACCAGTTCTATCAGACGGTGGCCACGTCGCTGGCGGGCACGCAGGAGTACATGGCGATGGAGAAGCTCGGTCAGCTTCTCGCCGAGGACCGCTGGGACCTGATCGTCGTCGACACCCCGCCGTCGCGTAACGCGCTGGACTTCCTGGACGCGCCGAAACGGTTGGGCGGCTTCATGGACAGCAGGCTGTGGAAGCTGCTGCTGGGCCCGGGCCGCGGCATCGGCCGGCTGGTGACCGGGGCGATGGGCCTGGCGATGAAGGCGCTGTCGACGGTGCTGGGTTCGCAGATGCTCTCGGACGCAGCGTCTTTCGTGCAGTCACTGGACTCGACGTTCGGCGGCTTCCGGGAGAAGGCCGACCGCACCTACGACCTGCTCAAGCGGCGCGGCACCCAGTTCGTCGTGGTGTCGGCCGCCGAGCCGGACGCGCTGCGCGAGGCGTCGTTCTTCGTCGACCGGCTGTCGGAGGAGAACATGCCGCTGGCCGGGCTGATCCTCAACCGCACCCACCCGATGCTGTCGGAGCTCAACGCCGAGCGGGCGCTTGAGGCCGCCGAGCAGCTGGAGAAGAAGGATCCCGACTCACTGGCCGCAGCGGTGCTGCGGATCCACGCGGACCGGGCGATGACGGCCAAGCGCGAGATCCGGCTGCTGTCGCGGTTCACCGGGGCCAATCCGCACGTGGCGATCGTCGGGGTGCCGTCGTTGCCGTTCGACGTGTCCGACCTGGAGGCGCTGCGCGCGATCGCCGACCAGATCACCCGCGAGGCCGACCCCGCCGCCTAGGAGTGCACAGAAAACCTCCCGCGACGCCCGTCGCGGGAGGTTCAGAAAACGAAATCAGACCGCGTTGCGGTGCTTGCGCTGGGCGGCGAAGAAATCGGCCCAGGACACCACCTCGGGGTGCTGCTTGAGCAGGGCGCGGCGCTGCCGTTCGGTCATGCCGCCCCAGACGCCGAACTCCACCCGGTTGTCGAGGGCGTCGGCGCCGCACTCGAGGATCACCGGGCAGTGCCGGCAGATGACCGCCGCCTTACGCTGGGCGGCGCCGCGGACAAACAGCTCGTCAGGATCGGTTTGACGGCACCGGGCCTGGGAGACCCAGGCGATGCGGGCTTCCGGGTCTGCCCCGTGGGCGGCGGTGTTAGCCGCCGAAGTCGCGGTCCTGCGTGTGGCTGTCCTAGTAGCTGACACCAGCATTCCCTTCGTTCCACCCGGCCCCCCGGGCGTCCGGCTCGGCGTGCTGCCTCGACGGAGACCACTGCTGCGATCTGCGCCACATTGCGTGGGGTCGGTGTGACCTGCATCGCATTGTCC
Organism: Mycolicibacterium phlei; assembly: GCF_001583415.1. Next base: position 381,398 of record NZ_CP014475.1, on the reverse strand, counting down.
GATCAAATTAGATGGTCAAGGACGGTTTGCGCAATACGTACGAAGCCACTTTTTTGGGACGACCGTGCCGTCAGTGGCGGGAAATTGACGTTCGTGCCGTTAGGGGCGGTATCCAGATCCGTCCATAGCTGGGATTTTGCGACGTCGTTAGTCTGTAGGCATGCCGGAGAGCCAGCCGCCGCGACCGTCCAGCGCGCCTCCGCCGACGGTCACGGTCATCAAGCTCGCCTGGTGCATTCTGCTGGCCGCCGTGATCGCCGCCGCGTTGATGTTCCCGGTGGTGGGCGGCATCGGGCTGATGTCCAACCGCGCCTCCGACGTCGTCGCCAACGGTTCCGCACAGCTCGTCGAGGGTGAGGTCCCGCAGGTGTCGACGATGGTCGACTCCAAGGGCAACGTCATCGCCTGGCTGTACTCACAGCGCCGGTTCGAGGTGCCCAGCGACCAGATCGCCGACACCATGAAGCTGGCGATCGTCTCGATCGAGGACAAACGGTTCGCCGAGCACAACGGCGTCGACTGGCAGGGCACGCTGACCGGCCTGTCGGGCTATCTGTCGGGCAACCTCGACACCCGCGGCGGTTCGACGATCGAGCAGCAGTACGTGAAGAACTACCAGCTGCTGGTGATCGCGCAGACCGACGCCGAGAAGCGTGCGGCCATCGAGACCACCCCGGCGCGCAAGCTGCGCGAGATCCGGATGGCGCTGACGCTGGACAAGACGTTCACCAAGCCCGAGATCCTCACCCGCTACCTGAACCTGGTGTCGTTCGGCAACGGGGCGTTCGGGATCCAGGACGCCGCCCAGACCTACTTCGGTGTCAACGCCTCGGAGCTGAACTGGCAGCAGGCGGCGCTGCTGGCCGGCCTGGTGCAGTCGACCACCGCGCTGAACCCCTACACCAACCCCGAGGGCGCGCTGGCGCGGCGGAACCTGGTGCTGGACACCATGATCGAGAACATCCCGCAGTACGCCGACGAGCTGCGGGCCGCCAAGGAGGAGCCGCTGGGCATCCTGCCGCAGCCCAAGGAGCTGCCGCGCGGCTGCATCGCCGCCGGCGACCGGGCGTTCTTCTGCGACTACGTGCTGGAGTACCTGGCGCGCGCGGGCATCAGCAAGGAGCAGGTGGCGCGCGGCGGGTACCTGATCCGCACGACGCTGGACCCGGATGTGCAGGCGGCGGCGAAGTCCGCGGTCAACCAGTACGCGGCCGCCGACGCCAACGGTGTGGCCAGCGTGATGAGCGTGATCCGGCCGGGCAAGGAGTCCCACCCGGTGCTGGCGATGGTCAGCAGCCGCACCTACGGCCTCGACCAGGACGCCAACGAGACCATGCAGCCGCAGCCGTTCTCGCTCGTCGGTGACGGCGCCGGGTCGACGTTCAAGCTCTTCACGGTGGCCGCGGCCATGGAGATGGGCATGGGCATCAACGCCCAGCTCGACGTGCCCGCGCAGTTCCAGGCCAAGGGTCTGGGCAGCAGCGACACCCCGGGCTGCCCACCGGCGACGTGGTGTGTGAAGAACGCCGGCGGCTACCGCGGGTCGATGAACATCACCGACGCCCTGGCCACCTCCCCGAACACCGCGTTCGCCAAGCTGATCTCGCAGGTCGGGGTGCAGCGGGCGGTCGACATGGCGGTCCGGCTGGGTCTGCGGTCCTATGCGCTGCCGGGCACCGCCCGCGACTACGACCCGGACAGCAACGAGAGCCTGGCCGACTTCATCAAGCGCCAGAACATCGGCTCGTTCACGCTGGGACCGTTCGAGATCAACGCGCTGGAGTTCTCCAACGTGGGTGCGACGATCGCGTCCGGCGGCGTGTGGTGTCCGCCCAGCCCGATCGAGCAGGTCGTGGACCGGCACGGCGAGGAGGTCTCGGTGACCACCGAGACCTGTGAGCGGGTGGTGCCGGAGGGCCTGGCCAACACGCTGGCCAACGCGATGAGCAAGGACGACAAGGGTGCGGGCACCGCGGCGGCGGCCGCCGGCTCGGTGGGCTGGGATCTGCCGATGTCCGGGAAGACGGGGACCACCGAGGCGCACCGGTCGTCGGCGTTCCTCGGGTTCACCAACCAGCTGGCCGCGGGTGTCTACATCTACGACGACTCCACCTCCCCCGGCGAGCTGTGCTCGTTCCCGCTGCGCAAGTGCGGCAACGGCGACCTGTACGGCGGCAACGAGCCGGCCCGCACCTGGTTCGCGGCGATGAAGCCGATCGCGCTGAACTACGGCGAGGTGGTCATGCCGCCCACCGATCCGCGCTACGTCGACGGCGGACCGGGTTCGAAGGTGCCCAGCGTGGCGGGTCTGAACATCGACACCGCACGCCAGCGGCTGCGGGACGCGGGCTTCCAGGTGGCCGACGAGGCGACACCGGTGAACAGTTCGGCGCCCAAGGGTTCGGTGGTCGGAACCTCGCCGAGCGGTCAGACGGTGCCGGGTTCGATCATCACGATCCAGGTGTCCAACGGCATCCCGCCGGCGCCGCCGCCACCGCCCGAGGGGGTGCCGCCGCCGATTCCGGGCCTGCCCGCTCCGGTGGGCCAGACCGTCGTGCAGATTCCGGGGCTGCCGCCGATCACGGTCCCGGTGCTGGGCCCGCCGCCACCACCGGCGCCGCCGCCACCGCCACCACCGTGATCGGTGTGCGGTTTCCCACGCTGCGCGGGCGGAATCGGGTGAGTCCGGGGCTCTGGCAGTAGAGTCGGGGCATGTCTGCCCGTTCGACGATCCTGAAGAAGTCCGCGGCCGGGGCCGCGGGTGCGTTGGCCGCCGGCATCGGCTATGCGACGGTGATCGAGCGCAACGCGTTCGTACTGCGCGAGCTGACGATGCCCGTGCTCTCCCCTGGATCGTCACCGCTGAAGGTGCTGCACATCAGCGACATCCACATGCGGCCGGGGCAGCGCCGCAAGCAGGCGTGGTTGCGCGACCTGGCCAGCCTGGAGCCCGACCTGGTGGTCAACACCGGTGACAACCTGGCGCACCCGAAGGCGGTGCCCGCGGTGGTGCAGTCGCTGTCGGAGCTGATGTCGGTGCCGGGCGTGTTCGTGTTCGGCAGCAACGACTATTTCGGCCCGACGCCGAAGAACCCGCTGAACTACATCACCCGGCCCGGGCACCGCGTGCACGGGGAGCCGCTGCCGTGGCAGGACCTGCGCGCGGCGTTCACCGAGCGGGGCTGGCTGGACATGACCCACACCCGTCGCGAGATCGAGGTGCGCGGCCAGCTCATCGCGGTGGCCGGCGTCGACGATCCGCACCTGACGCGCGACCGCTACGACACGATCGCGGGCCAGCCCAACCAGGCGGCCAATCTGACGCTGGGGCTGACCCATTCGCCCGAGCCGCGGGTGCTGGACCGGTTCGCCGCCGACGGCTACCAGCTGGTGATGGCCGGGCACACCCACGGTGGCCAGCTGTGCGTGCCGTTCTACGGCGCGATCGTCACCAACTGCGAACTGGATCGCTCCCGGGTGAAGGGCCCGTCGCGGTGGGGTGCACACACCCAGCTGCACGTGTCGGCGGGTATCGGGACGTCGCCGTACGCGCCGTTCCGGTTCTGCTGCCGCCCGGAGGCCACACTGCTGACCCTGGTCGCCGCACCGATCGGCGGCCGTGACGCCGACACCCGGGCGGGTAAGTCCCACCCGAGCGTCTCGGTGCGGTGACGGGCGCGGCTGGGTCCGCCAGCCGTAGCCAGCCCCGGGACTGGGTGAACAACGCCATCCGGTTGATCGAGGCCGACGCGCGCCGCAGCGCCGACACCCACCTGCTGCGCTATCCCCTCCCGGCGTGGGCGGACGACTGCGACCTGCAGTTGTATCTGAAGGACGAGACCACCCACATCACCGGCAGCCTCAAGCACCGGCTGGCGCGGTCGCTGTTCCTCTACGGGTTGTGCAACGGCTGGATCCAGGAGAACACCACGATCATCGAGGCGTCGTCGGGGTCGACGGCGGTGTCGGAGGCGTACTTCGCGGCGCTGCTGGGCCTGCCGTTCATCGCGGTGATGACGTCGTCGACGAGCCAGAGCAAGATCGCGCTGATCGAGGCCCAGGGCGGGCGGTGCCACTTCGTCGACGAGTCCAGCCAGGTGTACGCGGAGGCGGAACGGCTGGCGGCCGAGACCGGCGGGCACTACCTCGACCAGTTCACCAACGCCGAGCGGGCCACGGACTGGCGCGGCAACAACAACATCGCCGAGTCGATCTTCACGCAGATGCGTGAGGAGTCCCATCCGGTGCCGGAGTGGATCGTGGTGGGCGCGGGCACCGGCGGGACCAGTGCGACGATCGGCCGCTACATCCGGTACCGGCGCTACGCCACCAGGCTGTGCGTGGTGGATCCGGAGAACTCGGCCTTCTACCCGTCATACGTGCAGGGTCGCGACGTGGTGACGGGCCGCTCGTCCCGCATCGAGGGGATCGGCAGGCCGCGGGTGGAGCCGTCGTTCCTGCCCGGCGTGGTGGACCGGATGGTGGCGGTGCCGGACTCGGCGTCGGTGGCGGCGGCGTGGCACGCCAGCGAGGTGCTGGGCCGGCGGGTGGGCCCGTCGACGGGCACGAACCTGTGGGGTGCGTTCGGGTTGCTCGCGGAGATGAAGGCGGCGGGGCGACGCGGGTCGGTGGTCACGCTGCTGGCCGACAGCGGCGACCGGTACAGCGACACCTACTTCTGCGCGGAGTGGCTGACCAGCCAGGGACTGGACCCGTCGGAGTTCGCCCCGGTTCTGGCCGGGTTCGAGCGCTCGGGGCGCTGGCCCTGATCGCCGTCCTTGGTGAGCGGACCGTCGGCGGTCAGGAACAGCCAGACCGCCGCCAGCAGGAAGAAACCCAAGTAGATCGATGCGCCCAGCCCGGTCATCTCAACCTCGCTTCGTCGATTGCCTTCATGGTGCACAACGCCACCGACACGGCATTGCATCCCGCGCCGGCGTGATCTGGACCTCACGGCGCGGCTAACCCGCTGGACGAGGGGGAGGGCGTTTGGATTCTTGCCCCGCCGGTGCGATAGGCTGTCGTGGCTTCACCGGGGTGTGGCGCAGCTTGGTAGCGCGCTTCGTTCGGGACGAAGAGGTCGTGGGTTCAAATCCCGCCACCCCGACAGGTGAAGAGGTGCCCGTCCGGCTCGTGCTGGACGGGCACTTCGCTTTTCAGGGGCCGGGCCGCTTACGGGTGCGTCACCGCCGCGTCGATAGGGTGGAACCGTCCGCATCGGAGCGAACGAAAGGCAGCACGTGGCAGGTAAGGCCGTGAAGCGCTGGAGTGATCTGTCCCCGCAGGCGAAGGTGGTCATCGTGGTGGGCGCCGGCCTCGACGCCGGTCTGCGCGCCTGGGCGCTGCGCGACCTCGCCAGCCGTCGGCCCGCCGACGTCAGGGGCCCCAAGTGGGTGTGGCGCGGCGCGCTCGGCCTGCTCAGCAGCTTCGGTGCCGCACCGGCGGCGTACCTGCTACTCGGCCGCCGGCGCTCATCCCACGGCTGACCCCGAAAAACAACAGAGCCGGCACCCTCGTGGGTTGCCGGCTCTGAATGGGGACGCCTGTTAGGCGTTGGCGCTCTCGCGCTCGTAGCGCTGCGCGATCGCGATCAACTCCTCACGGACCGTCGAATGCGGCAGGGCGTTGATGCGGGCGTACAGACGCCGACGTCCCATTTCGCGCTTCTTCTTCTCGCGGAACTGCGCGAAGGACATGACTATCACTCCTATAAGGCCCCGGATCACGGGGAAGGTTGGTTTATGCGGCAGGGGTCGAGGATCGCCCGACGCCCTGCCACGTCCTCCATCCTGCTTGTTAACGCTGTGTAACGCAAAAAAGTTTCGTGTGAGATTGCCTACAGCACAGGAAATTTCACGACCCGTGGGTGGCGGCGGTCACACCGGCGCGGCGATCAGCTCAGGATGCCGGGGCCGGGTCTGCTCAGCCTGGTGTAGAGCATCACCGAGCCCATCTCGACGACTCCGATGAGCACCACCGGCCACAGCGCGCCACCGGCGACGCTGACGAGCAGCGGGTGCGAGGCGGGGGCGGCGCGATCGGTGAACCGCCGTCCCGCGAGGTACAACCCGAGGGAGACCGCGAGCCAACCGCAGAGATACAGACCGAGAACGACCTCCAGGTCGGTCATCGCTACCCCCTGACCCTCATTGGTGCAGGTCGACTACCCGATCGAGTTTAAATCCAAACGCGTTCTGCGGTGTTTGTCCTGCCCACAGACGGGTATCGGATAGACGTGACTGTTCCGTCGTCGACCCTCGTCGAACCCGCCCTGCCGAAGCCCGTCGGGCCGCTGTCGGCCATCGTCGTCGACCTCCTCACACGGGGTCGTCCGTCGCTGCCCATGCGACCCATCGACGTGCCCCTGCTGGAGAGCGACCCGTACGGTCTCGACCTCCAGCTCGCGCTCTACAGCTGCTACGAACTGCACTACCGCGGTTTCGCCGGGGTGAACTCACGCTGGGAGTGGAACCCGGCGCTGCTGCAGTTGCGGGGACGCATGGAGGACGCCTTCCTCGACGCGGTCCGCCAGGATGTCGGTCCGATCCGGCGCAACGAGACCGCCGCGGCCGAGATGGACAAGCTGTCAATCGAACCCGCCGACGGTGCGGGCCCGTCGTACTTCCTGAGGGACAAGGGCACCTTCGAGCAGATGCGCGAGTACTTCGTGCACCGGTCGGTGTACCACCTCAAGGAGGGCGACCCGCACGCGTTCACCATCCCGCGGCTGAGCGGACACTCGAAGGCGGCGTTCGTCGCCGTCGAGTTCGACGAGTTCGGCGGCGGCCGTGGCGATCACGTGCACCAGCACCTCTACGCCGAGCTGATGGACGCCGCCGGGCTGGACTCCACCTACCTCGGCTACCTCGACCACGTGCCCGCCGAGGCGCTGGCATCGGTCAACCTGATGTCGCTGTTCGGTCTGCACCGCGACCTTCGCGGTGCCTCCATCGGGCATTTCGCGTCGACGGAGATCACGTCGTCGCCGGGATCGCGGCGACTCGTTGAGGCACTGCACCGGATGGGTGCCCCCGACGCCTGTGTGGCGTTCTACCACGAGCACGTGGTGGCCGACGCCGTTCACGAGCAGATCGTGCGCACCGACGTCGTCGGCGACCTGGTGGCCCGGGAGCCGCATCTGGACCGCGATGTGGTGTTCGGGATCCGCGCCCGCGACGTCGTCGAGGACCGGCTCGCCGATCTGCTGATGGACTGCTGGAGCGACAACCGGCCGTCGCTGCGCAAACCGCTGGACTGAGCGCACCCGAAAAGGGCCCGGCTCGTGTTCACGAGCCGGGCCCTTTTCGGGGAAAGGAACAGGCCTCAATCAGGCCTTGGTCTGAACAGCCTTGGTCTCAACAGCCTTGTCGCGCTTGGCCGCTCGCGTCTTGCAGCGGTGGCTGGTGTCGCACATCGGGAAGTCCTTGCTGCGCCGGCAGGTGCAGATCGCGACCATGAACCGGTCCGAGCTGACCACCTGCCCGTCGGGCATCTCGATCCGCACCGGCCCCTGAACCATCAGCGGGCCGTTCGGCACCACCCGCACCGTGCGGGCGTCGCCGTCGCTCACGGCTTGTCCGCCCGGATCACCAGCAGTTCCTCTTCGCGGCGGCCCGGTTCCAGACGTCCGGTCTCCTCGAGCCACTCGGCGCGTGAGGTCAGCACCGGACCGAAGGGAATCCACTGGCGGGCAATGATTTCGGCGTCCAGACCGCGGCTGGCCAACGCGCGCAGCGTCTCGCGCGGGCCGGAGAACTCCGACTGCACCAGCAGCATCGTGCCGCCGTGGCCGAGGATGTCGGGCATCGCCGCGCACAGCGGGTCGAGCACCATGCGCCCGTCGTAGCCGGCGTCCCAGGCCCGCGACGGGCCGACGTGGGACGGCAGCGGGTCGACGTCGGCGCTCGGATCGTGCGGCACGTACGGCGGGTTGCACAGCACCACCTCGAACGGACCGAATTCGATTGCCCGCGCCCATGATCCGAGGCGGACGTCGACATCGACGCCGGCGGTCAGGGCGTTGGTCCGCGCGCAGCGCACGGCACGCGGGCAGATATCGAGTGCGGTCACCGAGGCGGCGTTGGCACCTGCTGCGCCGATAGCGACGACGCCGCTGCCGGTGCACAGGTCGACGACATGTCTGCCGTCGGCGATCCCGGCCTGGTCCATCACATCGATGAGCAGTCGCGAATCTTCTTGAGGGGCGTAAACACCCTGGTCGGCGATCACCGGATCGCGGACATCGGTAAATGCGGTTGTCACATCGGCCTTTCGACAAAACTTCAGTGCTGCTGCGATGTAGCGCTGCCCTGTTAATGCCCAAGATCAGCCGCGATAAACGTCGGAATCGTTTTGCCGGTCCACCCGGCGGGCACCCCATCGGCGTGCATGTCTCCGATATCGCCGCTTTGCCCGTCCGCTTCGGCGCCGCGCTGCGCCACCGCCGGCTCTTCCATCCCGACGGGGTGATGGCCAACGGCACCCTCGAACGCACCGCGCCGGAGGGTGAAGGGCTGCCGATGCACGGCTGCGACGTCATCGCGCGCGTCTCCAAGGGCGTCGGGCTGCCGGGCGCCGCACCGGACGTGGCGGGGCTGGCGTGGCGGATCCCGCCCCCGCCGGACCTGCGGTCGTGCAGCCCGTGGGATGTGCTGCTGGCGTCGACGGTGGCCGGGTCGCGGGCCGGGTTGGCGCCGGCACTGTCCTGGACGGGGACGACGTTCTCGAGCCTGATGCCGCTGCGCCACCACGACGCGCTGTGGTGGGTGCGCGCCCGGCTGGACACGCCGGTCGGGTCACCCGGGCTGGCGCTGGCCGCGGTCGCCGAGCAGATCGAGCGCACCGGGATCACCTTCACCGTCGAGCAGGCACCCGCCACCGGCGGGTTCCGCCCGCTGGCCCGGCTGACGCTGCGCCACGTCGACCCCAGCGCCGACGACATCGCGTTCGACCCCGCCCTGCACAGCGACCCGGAGGTCGAGCTGGCGCCGCGCTGGCTGGGCGACTTCCGCCGCGCGGCCTACCGGCGCAGCCGCGAGGGCCGCAACGGCGGCTAGGCGGTCGGTTCGCTGCCGGGTTCGGCCACGTCGGGAGCCAGTTCACGGGTGGCCATGCCACCCTCGCCGCCCTCGTCCTTCGGACCGGTGCGCTGCGCCTTCTGCTTGGCGCGTTCGTCGGCGCTGTCGTCGTCGTAGATGCCTTTACCTGTGGGCATACCCGTCTCCTCGTGGATTTCTAGTTCGCTGCTTCGCGCAGCCGGTCCAGCAGCGGTGCCGCCGCCTCGGTGAGGAACTGCTCCTGGCTCTCGTCACCGATCTGAATCAGCGCGATGTCGGTGAACCCGGCCTCCCAGTACGCGCTGACGGCGTCGACGATCGCGTCGAGGTCGGGTCCGCACGGGATCGACTCGGCGACATCCTCCGGCCGCACGTACTGCGTGGCGCCGTCGAACCCGGCGGTGGTGGGCAGGTCCGAGTTGACCGCCCAGCCGCCGGAGAACCAGCGGAACTGGTCGTGCGCGCGGTGGACCGCGGCGTCGCGGTCGGGGTCCCAGCAGATCGGGATCTGCCCGATGACCCGGGCGTGTCCGGGCAGGCCGGTGGCGCGGCGGGCCTCATGCCAGGCGTCGACGAGGCCCTTGTCCGGTTCGACGGCGATCAGGTGGTCCGACAGCGGCGCGAAGGTCTCGACCGACCGCTCCCCCGACACCGCGGTGGCGATGGCGACCGGGGTCTGCGGCACGTCCCACAGCCGCGCGGAGTCCACCTCGAAGTGCTCGCCCTTCCAGTCGACCAGCTCGCCGGTGAACAGTTCGCGGATGATCTGGATCGCCTCGCGCAGCATCTCCTGGCGCCGCGCGACGGTCGGCCAGCGTTTCCCGACGACGTGCTCGTTGAGGTTCTCCCCACTGCCCAGGCCCAGCGTGAAGCGGCCGTCGGCGAGGATCTGCAGGGTGGCGGCCTTCTGCGCGACGACGGCGGGGTGGTAGCGCATGGTCGGGCAGGTCATGTAGGTGAACAGCTCGACGCGCTCGGTGGCGTGCGCGACGGCACCCAGCACCGACCACGCGTAGGGGGCGTGCCCCTGGGCGGACAGCCACGGAAAGTAGTGGTCGGAGGAAACTTCGAAGTCGAATCCGACCTGTTCCGCCGAAACGGCATAGCGGACAAGCTCTTTAGGTCCGCTCTGCTCGGTCATCAGGGTGTAGCCGAACCGCGTCATGGGTGCGGGGTACCCGCGGGCCGCCTGCGGGAAAACCGTGAGGAAACGCCGACTGGCGCCGACGTTGTCAATTCGCGGCGTCCTCGACAGGATGGTGGCCATGAGCACCGACGCCGGCGGGTCCGGTCCTGTGGGCCCGCCGCCGGGCCCACCTCCCGGGTATCCGCCGTACCCGCCGCCGGGCTACAACTATCCGCCCGCCGGCTATCCGGCGCCGCCACCGGGCTACTGGGCTCCCCCGCCCGGGTACGGGGCGTATCCGCCGCCGCCGGCGTGGCGGCCGCCGGCGCTGAAGCCCGGGATCATCCCGCTGCGCCCGCTGACGATGTCGGAGATGTTCAACGGCGCGGTCGCCTGCATCCGGGCGAACCCGAAGGCCACGCTCGGGTTGACGACGGTCGTCGTGGTGATCACCCAGCTGATCGCGCTGGTGTTGTCGCTGGGGCCGCTGGCCACCAGCGGTGAGCTGACCCCGGCGTTGGTCGGTGAGCAGGTGTCGACGGGGGCGCTGATCAGCACGATGGTGTCGAGCCTGGGCGCCTCGCTGGCCACCGGGCTGGGCGCGATCGTGCTGAGCGGGTTGCTCACCGTCGTGGTCGGGCGCGCCGTGTTCGGCGCGGGCATCACGATCGGCGAAGCGTGGCAACGGCTTCGGGGGCGGCCGCTGTGGACGCTGCTGGGTTTCTCGCTGCTCGAGGTGACCGGCGCGGTGCTGTTGGTCGCGATCGCGGTCGGTGTCGTGGTGTGGATCGGGTTCGCGGCCGGTGCCGTCGCGGCCGTGGTGATCGGCATCCCGTTGGCCGTCGCGGTGCTGGCGGCGCTGATCTATCTGGGCACGATGCTGACGTACGTGCCCGCGATCATCGTGCTGGAGCGGCTCGACATGATCTCGGCGGTCAGCCGGTCGTTCGCGCTGATCAAACGGGACTTCTGGCGGGTGCTGGGGATCCGGCTGCTGGCGGTCATCGTGGCGCAGCTGGTGGCCAGCGCGGTGGCGATCCCGTTCAGCGTGGGCGGGCAACTGATGCTGCTGGCGGCGTCGTCGACGGCGGTGGCGATGCTGGCGCTGGTGCTGCTGGCCGTGGGCGGTGCGCTCGGCCAGATCATCACCGCGCCGTTCGCCGCCGGGGTGGTGGTGCTGCAGTACACCGACGGCCGGATCCGCGGCGAGGCGTTCGATCTGGTATTGCAGACGGGTGCGGCCCACGGGCCGACCGCCCCGCCCGACTCCACCGACCACCTCTGGCTGACCCGTTCGAACTGACGTGCCGACCATAGATATCGACAGCGATGCCGCCCATGAGGCCGCGCAGCGCGAACTCGCCAAGCCGATCTACCCCAAGGAGTCGCTGACCGACCAGCTCATCGGCTGGATCGAGGATCTGCTGTACCGGCTGGCCGCGCAGAGCGCCTCGGTGCCGGGCGGCTGGCTCACGGTCACGGTGCTGGCGATCGTGCTGGTGGCGGTGCTGATCGCCGTCGTCCACCTGGCGCGCCGCGCGCTGCGGTCCGGCCGCGACGAGGACCCGGTGCTGTTCGACAGCCACGAGCTGACCGCCGCGCAGCACCGGCGGGCCGCCGAGGACGCCGCCGCGGCCGGCGACTGGGCGGGCGCGATCCGGCACCGGGTACGCGCGGTCGCGCGGCAGTTGGAGGAGACCGGCATCCTGGCGGTGATGCCGGGCCGGACCGCGACCGAGCTGGCCCGCGACGCGGCCGCCGAGCTGCCGCATCTGGCCGACGAACTCCGGGTGACCGCAACGGCTTTCAACGACGTCACCTACGGGGAGCAGCCCGGCGACGAGGACACCTACTCGCTGATCGTCGACCTCGACACCCACCTGATCGCCCGGGTGCGCCCCGGTGAGGCCGACGACGCCGCGCCGGTGCCCGCTGCCGACGGCTGGGCGGAGGTGCGATGACGACGACGGCGGTGGGCCCGACGCTGCGGCAGCGCTGGCGGCGCAACCGCTGGGTGCCGCTGCTGGCGGTGGTGGTGGTCGGGCTGGGCGCGCTGACCGCGTACCTCACCGCGCCGCGGCCGGGCGGACACATGGATCCGGCGTCGACGGCGCCGGGCGGGGCGCGGGCGCTGATGTCGCTGCTGCGCGAGCACGGCGTCGAGGTGATCGAGGCCGCCGACATCGCCGCGGTGGAGGCGGCGGCGCGGCCGGACACCCTGCTGGCGGTGGTCCAGACGTATCACCTCGTCGACCCGCAGGTGGTGGGCCGGCTCGCCGCGCTGCCGGGCGACCGGCTGCTGGTCAAGCCGACGTCACGCACCCGGGAGGCGTTGGCGCCGCAGCTCAAACGCGGTCACGGACTGGCGTTCGGTGTCGGGCTGCGTCCCGACTGCGACCTGCGTGAGGCCAACCGCGCCGGGACGGTGCAGTTCGGCGCCACCGACACCTACGAGGCGTCCGGCGACGTCCCGGTGGCCCGCTGCTACGACGGTGCGCTGGTGCGGTTCTCGCGTGACGGGCGCACCACCACGGTGGTCGGCAGCTCGGAGTTCATGGCCAACGGCGGACTGCTCAAGGAGGGCAACGCCGCGTTGGCGATGAATCTGGCCGGCGCCGCGCCGCGGCTGATCTGGTACGCACCGCAGCACACCGAGGGCGAATCGGACGGCGCGGCAACGCTTCTGGATCTGGTGCCGGACCGGGTCAGCTGGCTGCTGTGGCAGTTCGTGGTCGTGGTGGCGCTGCTGGCGCTGTGGCGGGCGCGCCGCGTCGGCCCCCTGGTGGCCGAACGTCTGCCCGTGGTGGTGCGGGCCTCGGAGACGGTGGAGGGCAGGGGCCGGCTGTACCGGTCGCGCCGGGCCCGCGACAGTGCGGCCGCGGCGCTGCGTACCGCCGCACTGCAGCGGATGGCGCCACGGATCGGGATCACCCCGGACGCCGACACCGATTCGACGGTCGCCGTGGTCTGCGCCCGCAGCGGCCTGGACCCGCAGACCGTGACCCGCGCGCTGTTCGGCCCGGCTCCCGCCGACGACGCCGAACTCGTCGCTCTCGCACGTGAACTCGACAACATCGAAAGGCAGGTCGCCCAGTCGTGACGGACCCCGAGAACGCAGACGAGCAGGACCCCGGCGCCCCAGAGGAGAACGGCACCGAGGAGATTCCCGCCGAGGACATTCCCACCGAGGCGTTGCCGGTCGACGACATTCCCACCGAGGACGAGCCGGTCGCGGACCCTGCCGAGGAGGCGGCGCGCACCGCGCTGCTGGCGCTGCGCGACGAGATCGGCAAGGCGGTCGTCGGGCAGGACGCGGTGGTCAGCGGGCTGGTGATCGCACTGCTGTGCCGCGGCCATGTGCTGTTGGAGGGGGTGCCCGGTGTCGCCAAGACGCTGCTGGTGCGCACGCTGGCGGCGGCGCTGCGACTGGACTTCAAGCGGGTGCAGTTCACCCCCGACCTGATGCCCGGCGACGTCACCGGCTCGCTGATCTACGACGCACGCACCGCCGAGTTCGAGTTCCGCTCCGGGCCGGTGTTCACCAACCTGCTTCTGGCCGACGAGATCAACCGCACCCCGCCGAAAACCCAGGCGGCGCTGTTGGAGGCGATGGAGGAACGGCAGGTCAGCGTGGAGGGTGAGGCCCGCCCGCTGCCGGACCCGTTCATCGTCGCGGCCACCCAGAACCCGATCGAGTACGAGGGCACCTATCAGCTGCCCGAGGCGCAGCTGGACCGGTTCCTGCTCAAGCTGCACGTCCCGCTGCCGCAGCGTGACCAGGAGGTCGCGATCCTGTCCCGGCACGCGCACGGCTTCGATCCGCGCGACCTGTCCGGTGTGCAGCCGGTCGCCGGACCCGAGGAACTGGCGGCCGGGCGCGCTGCGGTGCAGCGGGTGCTGGTGTCCGACGAGGTACTCGGCTACATCGTGGATATCGCTGCGGCGACCCGCAATTCGGCATCCCTGGCGTTGGGGGTGTCACCGCGCGGTACGACCGCGCTGCTGGCCACCGCCAGGACGTGGGCGTGGCTGTCGGGGCGCAACTACGTGACCCCCGACGACGTCAAGGCGATGGCGCGGCCGACGTGGCGGCACCGCATCCACCTGCGCCCGGAGGCCGAACTCGAGGGCGCCACCCCCGACGGCGTGCTCGACGGCATCCTGGCCTCGGTCCCGGTACCCCGCTAGTGGTCCTCACCGGTCGAACCGCGCTGGTCGCACTGGTGTGCGTCCTGCCGATCGCGGTATCGCCATGGCCGGCAGCGACATTCGCGGCGCTGCTGGCGGCGCTGGCGGCGGTGGTCGGCCTGGACGCCGCGCTGGCGGGCAGCGTGCGCCACGTCGCGTTCACCCGCAGCGGCGACAGCGCCGCCCGGCTCGGCCAGCAGGCCGAGGTGCGGCTGGTCGTCGAGAACACCGGCAACCGGCGCATCACCGGCGTGGTACGCGACGCGTGGCCGCCGAGCGCCTGCGCCGGGCCGCGGCTGCACCCGGTGGCGATCCCCGCGGGTCACCGCGTCCACCTGACCACCACGCTGCACCCGGTGCGGCGGGGTGATCAGGAGTCGGCGCTGATCACGGTGCGCTCGATCGGTCCGCTGGGGCTGGCCGGGCGGCAGCGCTCGCACCGGGTGCCGTGGCGGGTGCGGATCCTGCCGCCGTTCCTGTCCCGTCGGCATCTGCCCGCGCGGCTGGCGAAACTGCGTGAGCTGGAAGGCAATACGCCGGTGCTGATCCGCGGCCAGGGCACCGAGTTCGACTCGCTGCGCGAGTACGTCGTCGGCGACGACGTACGCTCGATCGACTGGCGGGCCACCGCGCGGCGGGCCGATGTGGTGGTGCGCACGTGGCGCCCGGAGCGCGATCAGCGGGTGGTCATCGTCCTGGACACCGGCCGTACCTCGGCGGGCCGGGTCGGTGTCGACCCCACCAGCGGCGATCCCACCGGATGGCCGCGGCTGGACTGGTCGATGGACGCCGCGCTGCTGCTGGCCGCGCTGGCGGCGCGCGCCGGCGACCGCGTCGACTTCCTGGCGTTCGACCAGGTGCAGCGGGCGGGGTTGTTCAACGCGTCGCGCAGCGGCCTGCTCACCCAGCTCGTCGACGTGATGGCCCCGGTCGAGCCGGCGCTGGTGGAGTCGGACGCGACCGCGATGATCGCCGCGATCCAGCGCCGGGTGCGCAGGCACGCGCTGGTGGTGCTGCTGACCGACCTCAACGCCTCGGCGCTGGACGAGGGTCTGCTGCCGGTGCTGCCACGGCTGACGTCGCGGCACACCGTGCTGATCGCGGCGGTGTCCGACCCGCGGGTGGCGGCGCTGGCCGCGGGCCGTTCCGACGCTGCGCAGGTGTACGACGCGGCGGCGGCCGAGCGGGCCCGCAACGAGCGCGGGGAGATCGCCGCCCGGCTGCGCCGCCGCGGGGTCGACGTCGTCGACGCCGTACCCGAGGATCTGGCGCCGGCGCTGGCCGACCACTACCTGGCGCTCAAGGCGGCGGGCCGGCTCTGACCCGTCAGCGGGTGGGCACCACGTCGGGGGCGTTCTCGACGTCGCCGGTCTCCCCGGCGCGCACCCCCTTGCGGCCGAAGTGGAACACGTAGACCAGGAACACGGCCTCGGCGGCCGCCCCGATGCCGACGCGGGCCGCGGTGGGCAACGGCGACGGGGTCACCAGCGCCTCGATCAGGCCGGCCACCAGCAGCATCAGCACCAGGCCGCCCGCCACCGCGGCGATGGCACGGCCCTGTTCGGCCAGCACCTGCCCGCGCGGCCGGTCCCCCGGGGAGATCACCATCCAGCCCAGCCGCATACCGGCCCCGGCGGCGACGAACACCGCCGTCAGTTCCAGCAGACCGTGCGGGGTGATCAGGCCCAGGAACACGTCGCCCTTGCCCGCCCCGAACATCAGCCCGGCGTTGACGCCGAGGTTGGCGGCGTTCTGCAGCAGGATGTAGGGGATCGGCAGGCCGAGCAGGACGGCGAAAGCCAGGCACAGCAACGAAACCCACGCGTTGTTGGTCCACACCTGAAACGCGAACGACGCCGCCGGGTGCTCGCTGTAGTAGTTCGCGAAGTCGTTGTTGACCAGTTGGGCGATGTCCTCGTCGGACCCGATGGTGGCCTTGACCTCCGGGCTGCCCGCTACCCACACCGCGATCACCGCCGACACCAGCAGGAACACCAGGCCCGTGCTTAGCCACCAGCCGCGGGCCCGGTAGACCACCACCGGGAAGGACACCGTCCAGAACCGTGCGAACTCCCGCCACAGCGGGGCGGGCGCGGCGGTCACCGCCGAACGCGCCTGGGCCACCAGACCGGACAGCCGCCCGATGAGCGCCGCGTCGGTGGAGGCGCTGCGCACGATCGACAGGTGGGTCGACGCCCGCTGGTAGAGGTCGACGAGTTCGTCGATCTCGGGGCCGGTCAGCTTGTCGCGCCGCTTGATCAGCTCCTCGAGCCGGTCCCAGGTCGGCCGGTGCGTCAGCACGAACGCGTCGACATCCACGCGTCGCATGCTAGTAGCGTTGGCGGTTATGGTTGGCCAGCAAGAGCCGATGGTGACCGGCGACGCGGTGGTGCTGGACATCCAGATCGCCCAACTGCCGGTGCGCGCGCTGGCCGCACTGATCGACGTGACGGTGGTGCTGCTGCTCTACGTCTGCGGCGTGCTGCTGTACGCGCTGACCCTGCGCCAGTTCGATCCGGCGCTCTCGGCCGGGATCCTCACGGTGTTCACCGCGTTGTGCCTGTTGGGGTATCCGGTCGCGATCGAGTCGGTGACCAGGGGCCGGTCGCTGGGCAAGATGGCGCTGGGTCTGCGGGTGGTGTCCGACGACGGCGGTCCGGAACGGTTCCGGCAGGCCTTCATTCGCGCCCTCACCGGTGTGGTGGAGATCTATCTGCTCACCGGCGGGCCCGCGGTGATCTGCAGTCTGGTGTCCGCCAAGGGAAAACGCCTCGGCGACATCTTCGCGGGCACCGTGGTGATCAGCGAGCGCGCTCCCCGGACACCACCCCCGCCGCCGATGCCGCCCGAGCTGGCCTGGTGGGCGTCGTCGCTGCAACTGTCCGGGCTGCGCGCCGAGCAGGCCGAGCTGGCTCGCCAGTTCCTCGCTCGGGCAACGCAGTTGCACCCCGCGGTGCGCGAGGACATGGCGTACCGGATCGCCGCGGGCGTCGTCGCGCAGATCTCCCCGCCGCCACCGCCGGGTGTCCCGCCGCACCTCGTGCTGGCCGCGGTGCTCGCCGAGCGGCACCGCCGGGAGCTGGCGCGGCTGCAGGGGCCGACGCCGCCCGGGCCCGGCGCACCGACGTCACCGCGGGCGCCGGAGGGCGGCTTCGCGCCACCCGGCTGAGCGGCTCAGGCCGCGATCCAGTTGCCGTGGAAGCCGTAGGGAACGCGTTGCGGCAGCTGGATTCTCGCGACGGGCGGGCCCGCGAAGTCGGTGGCGTCGAGGATGACCAGGTCGCTGCCGTCGCGGGCCGGGTCGTAGACGTAGACGAGGTACCAGCCTGCGCTCTCGTCCGCCGACGACGCCGACGGCACGAACACCGCCTCGCCCGGTCCGCCCGGTGAGTCGGCGGTGCCGAACGCGTGCTCGACCGCGGTGCCGCTGGTCAGGTCGTAGCGCAGCAGCCGATTGTCGCCGACGGCCACCGAGTACCGGGCGGGCAGCGTGGTCAGCCGGTCGTCGATGCGGGGGAACTCGACGGGCCGGTCGTCGAGCTGGCGTTCGGTGACCGTGCCGGTGGTGAGGTTGATGGTCCAGCTCCACAGCACCCCGTCGGCTTCGAAGCCGGCGTTTCCGCGCCACAGCTCGGGATAGCGGACCGCTTGCAGCACAACGGAATCCCCGACGTCGTAGGCGTTGACGACGTGGAACACGTAGCACGGGTCGATGTCGAACCAGCGGACCTCGCCGAACGGGTCGTCGCGGCGCAGCAGCCCGAGCCGCGCGCCGTAGTCGTCGTCCCAGCGGTAGGGCATGTCCCCGTCGCCGCGCATCGCGACCTCGAGGTTGAACACGATGGGCAGGTCCATGAAGATCGCGTACGAGGCGGTCAGTGCGAAGTCGTGCATCATCGTCAGCGCGGGCACGTCGAGGCCGCGGTTGACGGTGAGTTCGCCGTCGGCGTCGGCGCGGTGGTAGGTCACGTGCGGTTCGAAGATGTTGCCGTAGCCGAAGAAGTGCAGTTCTCCGGTGGTGGGGCAGATCTTCGGGTGCGCGGTCATCGCGTCGACGAGCTTGCCGCCGAAGTCGTAGACGCCGACGGTCTCGAGGTCGTTGGTGATCTCGTAGGGCAGCGATGACTCCACCAGCGCCAGGGTCCTGCCCGCGTGGTTGACGACGTGAGTGTTGGCGACGCTGGAGCGCAGGTTGCGGGTGCCGTCGGCGTTGTAGACCGGGAAGGGTTCGACGAAGCTCTCGGTGCGCACCCACCGGTTGCGGTACCACTTGGCGCGGCCACCCTCGATGCGCGCGCCGTGGATCATGCCGTCGCCGGTGAACCAGTGGGCGGTGGCCTGCCGCGGGTTCGGCCCGTTGCGCAGGTACCAGCCGTCGAGTTCGGGCGGGATCGCACCGTCGACGGGCAGGTCGTATTCGGTGAGTTCGTCGGGCACCGGCGCGTAGTTGCCGCGGCGGAAGAAATCGTCGGTGCCGAACAGGGTCGAGTCGGTGGTTTCGCTCATTGAAACTCCCTCAGACGATCGATGGTCCAACGCTGACATGTCACAGTTGACATGTCAATAGTGGAGTTAAACTCGGCGGGTGAGTTTGCGAATCGCCGCGTTGGGCCTGCTCGCGCAGCAGCCGGGCAGCGGTTACGACCTGCTCCGATACTTCGAGAAATCCCTGGCCAACGTGTGGCCGGCCACCCAGAGCCAGCTCTACAGCGAGCTGAACAAGCTGGCCGACGCCGGCCTGATCGAGGTGTCGGCGATCGGCGCCCGCGGCCGCAAGGAGTATCGGATCACCGACGAGGGCCGGGCCGAACTGCGGCGATGGGTGCTCAACCCGGACGACGACCCGCCGTTTCGCAGCGCGCGACTGCTGCGGGTGTTCCTGCTCGGGGAGGTCTCGCCGGAGCAGGCGCGCGCACACCTCGCCGACATCGCCGAGACCGCCGACGCCGAGGTCGCCCGGCTGCGGGCACTACGCACCGAGATCGGGGACGACGGCAGCGATGAACTCTTCTACGGCCTGGCCGCGCTCGACTACGGGCTGCGGATGAACGCGATGGAAGCCGAGTGGGCCCGGTCCGTGATCGACAGCCTGGACGCCCGGCGGAGCAAATCGCCGCCCGAAAAAGTGTAAGAACCGCGGTGGGTGCGCGCTCCTACCCACAGAGCGGCTCAACCGGAGCCGCGAGCACACCCAAGGAGCACGACATGCGCACCACCAGGAAGTCCGTCCGCACCGTTGTCAGCACCGCCGTCGCCGCCGTCGCGGCACCCGCGATGTTGATGGTCGGCGCCGATTCCGCCCAGGCGGCGACCACACTGAACACCGCCAGCGACGCGCTGGGCATCACCGTCGAGGTGAACTCGACTGGCAGCCATGGGCTTTGCCGCTACACCGCCGAGCCGTGGTTCGGCTGGCAGACGGTCAAACCGCTGCCGGTGTACGGCGTCCCGTTCTACCTGCAGGCCAACCAGACCCACAAGCTGTGGTTTCCGGGCGTGCAGACCGGCACCACCTGGAAGGCGAAGGTGGAGTGCGAGGTCGGCGGCGTCGACTACTTCACGCCCATCTACTGACCACCACCCCGGCGTGGCGGTCGCGTTCCCACCGCGGCCGCCACACCCTTGTCGTTGCATCGCGATAGTTTCCGATATATCGTCAACGTATCGTAAACACAGCACGTGTTCTCCAACGAAAGGGAATCCGGCCATGACAGGTTTCTTTCCACCCCCGCACTTCCCACCCCCGCACTTCCCGCCCGGCTTCCCACCCCAGCCCGGTTTCGGGTCCAGGTTCCACCCGCGCGCCCGCCGCGAGATGCGCCACGCACTGCGTGAACAGCTCCGTCAGCAGGCCCCCGGGCCCGGTTTCCGGCACGGCGGCGGTTTCGAGTTCGGCTTCGGCCCAGGATTCGGTCCCGGTTTCGGCCCGGGCTTCGGGTTCGGTCCCGGCGGTCCGCGCGGGCACCGGCGGGGCGGACGCGGCCGGGGACGTCGCGGCGACGTGCGTGCGGCCCTGCTGGCACTGCTCGCCGAACGGCCGATGCACGGCTACGAGATGATCCAGGAGATCGCCGAACGCACCCAGAACGTGTGGCGGCCGAGCCCCGGCTCGGTCTACCCCACCCTGCAGCTGCTGGTCGACGAGGGACTGGCGGTGAGCACCGAAACCGAGGGCAGCAAAAAGCTTTTCGAGCTCACCGAGGAGGGCCGCGCCGCGGCGGAGCGGATCGAGACCCCGCCGTGGGAGCAGATCACCGAGGACCTCAAGGACGAGGATCCGGGCCTGCGCACCGCCGCCGGACAGTTGATGGGCGCCGTCGCGCAGTCCGCGTTCGCCGCCTCCGAGGAGCAGCGGCAGCGAATCGTCGACATCCTCAACAACGCCCGCCGCGAGATCTATGGCATCCTCGGCGAATCTGAGAATTCCATCTGAATCCGGAATAGCCCCGGCGGGACCGTTGTACGGATTGGGTATGCAAACCTTCCCACTCGGTTCCTTCCATGTCGGTCGCGTCGGGTTCGGCGCCATGCAGCTGCCTGGCCCCGGGGTGATGGGCCCGCCCCGGGACCACGCCGAGGCGATCGCGGTGCTGCACCGGGTCGTCGAACTCGGCATCAACCACATCGACACCTCGCAGTTCTACGGGCCGAATGTGGCCAACGAGTTGATTCACGAAGCGCTGCACCCGTATCCGGAGAACCTGGCGCTGGTCAGCAAGGTCGGGGCGCGCCGCGACGAAGCCGGCGACTGGCTGCCCGCGCAGGAACCCGACGAGCTGCGCGCGGGCATCGAGGAGAACCTCAGCACCCTCGAGACCGACCGGCTCGCGGCGGTCAACCTGCGCGTCTTCGGCCACGACGCGGTGCCCGAGGTGGAGGACCGCGACCTGTTCGAGCGTCAGCTCGCCACCATGGTCAAGGCCCGCGACGAGGGGCTGATCGGCGGAATCGGGTTGTCCAACATCGGCCCCGAACATCTGCGGATCGCGTTGGACCAGACCGAGATCGTGTGCGTGCAGAACCAGTACAACCTCGTCGACCGCAGTTCACAGCCCGTGCTGGACGCCTGCATCGAGCACGACATCGCGTTCGTGCCGTTCTTCCCGCTTGGGTCGGCGTTCGTGGCCGACAGCCCGGTGCTCAACCATCCCGCGGTGCAGCGCGAGGCCGAACGGCAGGGCCGCACGCCGGCGCAGATCGCGTTGGCGTGGACGCTGTCGGTGGCGCCGAACGTGCTGCTGATTCCGGGTACGTCGTCGCTGCGGCACCTCGAGGAGAACACCGCGGTCGCCGACATCGAGCTCAGCGAGGACGTCAAACGCGAACTCGACGCCGCCGCTTGAGTTAGGCACCGCTTGAGTTAGACACCGCTTGAGTTAGGCACCGCTTGAGTTAATCGACGTCGACCCAGTTGAGGGTGCGTTCGACGGCCTTGCGCCAGCCGGCGTAGCCGCGCTCGCGCTGCTCCTCGCTCCACTGCGGGGTCCAGCGTTTGTCCTCGTGCCAGTTGGCGCGCAGGTCATCGGTGTTGGCCCAGAAGCCGTTCGCCAGGCCCGCGGAGTACGCGGCACCGAGCGCCGTCGTCTCGGCCACCACCGGTTTGACCACGTCGACACCGAGCACGTCGGCCTGGATCTGCATGCACAGGTCGTTGGCGGTGATCCCGCCGTCGACCTTGAGCACCTCCATGGGCACCCCGGAGTCGGCGGCCATCGCGTCGACGACGTCGCGGCTCTGGTAGCAGATCGCCTCGAGCGTCGCGCGGGCCAGGTGCGCGTTGGTGTTGTACCGGGACAACCCGACGATCACCCCGCGCGCGTCCGAACGCCAGTAGGGCGCAAAGAGCCCCGAGAACGCCGGCACGAAGTACACCCCGCCGTTGTCCTCGACCTGACGGGCCAGCGCCTCGCTCTGCGACGCCCCGCTGATGATGCCGAGCTGGTCGCGCAGCCACTGCACGGCCGACCCGGTGACGGCGATCGAACCCTCAAGCGCGTAAACGGGTTTCGCTGGACCGTCGTCGGAGGCGAACTGGTAGCAGACGGTGGTGAGCAGCCCGTTGCTGGAGCGCACGATCTTCTCACCGGTGTTGAGGAGCAGGAAATTGCCTGTGCCGTAGGTGTTCTTGGCCTCACCGGCGTTCAGACAGACCTGGCCGACCATGGCGGCCTGCTGGTCGCCGAGGATGCCGGTGATGGGCACCTCGCCGGCCAGCGGTCCGTCGACGCGCGTTGTCCCGTACGCCTGCGGGTACGACGAGGGTTTGATCTCGGGCAGCATCTGGCGCGGAATCCCGAAGAACGACAACAGTTCGTCGTCCCAGTCCAGGGTCTCCAGGTTCATCAGCATGGTGCGGCTGGCGTTGGTGACGTCGGTGACGTGCACACCGCCGCGGCTGCCGCCGGTGAGGTTCCACAGCACCCAGGTGTCGGGGGTGCCGAAGATCGCGTCGCCGTTCTCGGCGTCGCGGCGCAGCCCGTCGACGTTCTCCAGCATCCACTGCAGCTTGCCGCCGGAGAAGTAGGTGGCGGGCGGCAGCCCGGCCTTCTGCCGGATCACGTCGCCGCGGCCGTCGCGGTCCAGCGCGGAGGCGATCCGGTCGGTGCGGGTGTCCTGCCAGACGATCGCGTTGTAGTAGGGCCGCCCGGTCTTGCGGTTCCACACCAGCGACGTCTCACGCTGGTTGGTGATCCCGAGCGCGGCCAGATCGGCGGCCGTCAGGTTCGTCTTGTTGAGCGCCGACATGATCACCGCCGCGGTGCGCTCCCAGATCTCGATCGGGTTGTGCTCGACCCAGCCGGCCTTCGGCAGGATCTGCTCGTGCTCGAGCTGGTGCCGCCCGACCTCGGTACCGGAGTGGTCGAAGATCATGCAGCGGGTGCTCGTCGTGCCCTGATCGATCGCGGCGACAAAGTCGGCCAACGTTCTCCCCTCTCGCCCTGCGGTCCGCCGTCCATCATGGACTACCCGATCGGACGTGTTCGGCGAAAGGCGGTCATCATGGTCGGCATGGCCACCTCGAGCGTCGACCTCACCCGCATGCCCCGCGGCGGGCCCGACGCCTCCTGCCTGGACCGGCTGCTGGACCGGTTCGACGACCGCGGTGAGGTCGACCCGGACGCCGTGCTTCGGATGCTGGGGTGGACCGGCGGCGTCTTCGGCAGCACCCGGCAGTTCGCCGAGATCGTGCTGGCCGAGGTGGCCGAGGTGGCCGACCCGCGCATCCTGGAACTCGGCGGCGACGACGAACTGTCGCGCACGCTGCGGGACTGGCATCCGACCGTGCGGCTGACCACCGCCGACGTGGACTCGGTGGCGGAGTTCGCCGACGGACAGTTCGACCTGGCGGTGCTGGTGCTCGGGCTGCATCACCTGTCGCCCGAGCGGGCCGCGCGGGTGCTCGCCGAGGGCGCCCGGGTGGCGGACAAGCTGCTGGTCATCGACCTGCCGCGGCCGCCGGCGCCGCTGCATCTGCTGCGTCTGGCGACGCTGCTGCCGCTGGCTCCGGTGCTCGCGCCCGTACACGACGGGCTGGTCAGCTCGGTGCGCGCCTACAGTCCGTCGGCGTTGCGCGCGCTGGCCGGGCACGCCGGGGTCGACGTGGAGCTGCGCGGCGGGCTGCTGGGCCCGCAGATCGTCGTCGCCACCCGCCGCTGATCTCCCCCGACGCGCCGAGACTACGGAAATTGACGGCTTTCGCCCGATTTTCGTCATCTTCCGCAGTTTCGGCGGTCAACAATGAGGGCGTGGGCGAGGAAGTGAAGTCGGCCGAGTACAGCGGCGCGCACCGGCGTGAGTACCGGCGCAAGGTGCAGCAGTGCCTCGACGTGTTCGAGACGATGCTGGCGCAGTCGAGTTTCGACTTCGAGCGTCCGCTGACCGGCATGGAGATCGAGTGCAATCTGGTCGACTCGGCGTACCAGCCGGCGATGACCAACCAGGAGGTGCTCCAGGCGATCGCCGATCCGGCGTATCAGACCGAATTAGGCGCCTACAACATCGAATTCAACGTTCCGCCGCGACGGTTGCCGGGCCGGGCCGCGCTGGATCTGGAGGCCGAGGTGCGGGCCAGCCTGAACGCCGCCGAGGCCAAGGCCAGCCGCCACGACGCGCACATCGTGATGATCGGGATCCTGCCGACGCTGATGCCCGAGCACCTGTCGGGGCGGTGGATGAGCGAGTCGGTGCGCTACCAGGCGCTCAACGACTCGATCTTCACCGCCCGCGGCGAGGACATCCAGATCGACATCCCCGGACCGGAGCCGCTGAGCCTGCAGACCGCGACGATCGCGCCGGAGTCGGCGTGCACCAGCATGCAGCTGCACCTGCAGGTGTCGCCTGCGGAGTTCGCGCAGAACTGGAACGCCGCGCAGGTGCTGGCCGGTCCGCAGCTGGCGGTCGGCGCGAACTCGCCGTACTTCTTCGGCCACGAGCTGTGGGCCGAGACCCGCGTCGAGCTGTTCGCCCAGGCCACCGACACCCGCCCGGAGGAGCTCAAGGCGCAGGGGGTGCGGCCGCGGGTGTGGTTCGGGGAACGCTGGATCACCTCGATCTTCGACCTGTTCGAGGAGAACGTCCGCTACTTCCCGTCGCTGCTGCCGGAGATGACCGACGAGGACCCGGCGCGTGAGCTCGCCGAGGGCCGCATCCCGAAGCTGGCCGAGCTGCGGCTGCACAACGGCACCATCTACCGGTGGAACCGGCCGGTGTACGACGTGGTGAACGGCCGCCCGCACCTGCGGGTGGAGAACCGGGTGCTGCCCGCGGGCCCGACGGTGGTGGACATGATGGCCAACGCCGCGTTCTACTACGGTGCGCTGCGCACATTGTCCGAGGAGGACAGGCCGCTGTGGACGAAGATGAGTTTCGCTGCGGCCCAACACAATTTCGTCGAGGCCGCCCAGCACGGGATGGAGGCCAGGATGTACTGGCCCGGCCTCGGCGAGGTCACCCCCGACGAGCTGGTGCTGC
This sequence comes from Mycolicibacterium phlei, assembly GCF_001583415.1. The sequence continues at coordinate 356,057 of NZ_CP014475.1, read as the reverse complement.
GCCAGCTGCTGCCGCTGGCCGACGAGGGACTGCGCCGCTGGGAGGTCGCCCCCGAGGTCCGCGACCGCTACCTCGGGGTGATCGAGGGACGGGTGAAGTCCGGCCGCAACGGTTCGGCGTGGCAGGTGGCGACGGTGCACGCGCTGCAGGACCGCGGGATGGCGCGGCCCGCAGCGCTGGCCGAGATGCTGCGCCGCTACTCCGAGCGGATGCACAGCAACGAACCGGTGCACACCTGGGACTTCGACTGAGCCCCGGCCCCACGGGCCCTACGTCAGCAGGGCCCGGTTCTCCTCGATGATGTCGGAGACCACGCCCCACGCCGGCTTCGGCGTCCAGTCCGCCCGCAGCAGGCCCATGTTCGCGGCGTTCTCGTCGGTCTCGGCGTTGTCCTTGATGGTCTGGATGAACGCCGGGCCCGCATAGGACAGCGTCCGCCAGGTGCGCAGGAAGTCGGCGATGTAGTCGGCCTGGCTCTCCTCCGACACCAGATGCGACGGCTGACCGTACTCGGTGGCCCAGATCTTCTTGTTGCCGTCGCCGTTGGCGACCATCAGCGCGTAGATCTGATTGAGCTGCCACAGCGGCGCCTGCGCGGTGTTCGCCCCGGCCGAGAACTTCATGCCGTACAGGTACGGGTGGAAGGCGATGGCGTCGAAATACCCTGCGGCGCCTGCGGCGTACATCTCCTCCACGAACCGCACCGGGTTGGCGGTGATGACGAAGAAGTCGAGCACCGAGGCCAGTCCGCCGACGAGCACCACCGCGTCCGGGTCGGCGGCCTTGATCGCCGGGTAGGCGGCCTTGAGCAGTTCGGTGTACTGCGCGGCGTTCGGGCCGGGCGCCCAGAAGCCCCAGTAGTTCTGCTCGTTCCAGATCTCGTACGCCGAGATCTTGCCCGCGTACCGGGTCGCGACCATCGAGGCGAACTCCGCGAACTCGGCGACGCTGGCGGGCCTGCCGGCCAGCAGCGGCACGTCGGGCACCGACGCCCACACCGGCGGCGAGTTCAGCACCGCAAGGATCTCGATGTCGCGGCTGTAGGCGCCGTTGACCATCCGGTCCACCGCGGCCCAGCTCCAGGCGTCGTCGAGCGGTTCAACACCCATCCAGGGCAGCAGGATTCGGATGTTGGTGACCCCGGCGGCCTTGAGCATGTCCAGCGCCAGGTCGGTCTCGGCCTGGGTGAAGAAGTACATCTCCTGCACCGTCACCGCGATCGTGGTGGAGCGCTGGTCCATCGCCGACTCCAGCGGCGGCGCGACCTGCACGGTGACCGTGACGGTCGAGGTCGCACCCGTGCCGTCGGTGATGCTGACGGTGAAGGTGTCGGTGTCGGGTCCCGGGGTGGCCGCCGCGGCGTAGCGGGCGTCGACGTTGGGCACGTAGGTGAAGGTTCCGGTGGCCGCGTCCAGGCGCACCTGTCCCTTGGTCGGACCGGTGGTGACGGTGTAGGTCAGCCCGGTGGCGGTCGGGTCGGCGGGTGTCACCCGGCCGAGCACCGCGCCGATGGCCAGGGTCGGGTCGTCGGCCTCGAATCCGGCCGTCGGAGCCGAAACCGCCGGTGTGACAGTCAGAGTCAGCGTCACCGTGGCCGAACCGCCGTATCCGTCGGTGACGGTGACGGTGACCGTGTCGACCAGCGCGTCGGGCCCGGCGCCCGGCGCCGCGGCGGCCTCGCGGGCCGCGTCGCTCGGCGTGTAGGTGAACGTGCCGTCGGACCGCAGGTCCAGCACACCCTTGCCCGCGGGGCCCGCGGTGTAGGTGAGCGTGTCGTTGTCGGCGTCGGTGAACGACACGCTGCCCGTCACCACACCGGTGGCCGGATCCACCGAGGATGTCACCGTCGGCGCGGTCGGGACCGCGTTGCTCGGGGCGATGCTGACGGTGACGGTCGTGGTGACCACGCCACCGCGGCCGTCGGCCACCGATACGGTGAAGGTGTCGATCTTGGCGGCCGCCGGGGCACCGACCTGGGCGGCCGCGTGCCGCGCCGTCGCCGTCGGCGTGTATGTGAACGTACCGTCACCGGCCAGCGTCACACTGCCCTTCGCCGGCCCACCGGTCACCGTGTACTGCAACGGATCTCCGTCGGGGTCGGTGGCGTTCACCTTCCCGGTCACCACACCGGTGCCGCCGTTCGGGGCGCCCACGGTGACGGTGCCGATGGCGGGCACGGTGTTGGTGGCCACCAGCGACACGACGTGCACGACGTCGGCGTCGTAGTCGGTGACGTAGAGCTTGGTCCCGTCGGCGCTCACCGCGGTAGAGACGGGCGAGGTCATCGGGGTGGTCGCGGTCCGGCTGGTGAACGTGTTGAGCAGCGCACCGGTCGTCGCGTCGAGCGCGGACACCACGCCCATGGTGTCGGTGACGTACACCTTGGCGCCGTCCGGGCTGACGCTGACGCTGGCCGGCGCACCGCTGACCGTGTGGGTGGCGATTACGGCCCTGGTCGCGGTGTTGATGACGCGCAGCGTGCTGTCGGCGGTGGTGACGTAGAGCCGCTGGCTGTTCGGGCTGATCGCCACCGAGGTCGGTGCGCTGGTGAACGACGCGATCAGCGTGGAGGTGTAGGCGGCCGCACCCACCGAGGAGATGTTGCCGCCGGTGGCGGTGGTGCTGATCACGTAGATGTTGGAGATGTCGGGGCTGACGACAAGCCCGGTCGGGGTGGATCCGGCGGGCAGCTTGATCGCCGCCGAGTTCCAGAACACCGTGGTGATCTTCACCAGGGTGCCGTCTTTACCGCTGGTGACGTACAGCGTCTGACCGCTGGGGCTGATGCCGATCGCGGTCGGGTTGTTGATCGTGACGGTCCTGGTCTTGGCGCCCGTCGCGGTGTTCACGACGGTGATCGTGTTGTTCAGCGAGCTCGTCACATAGATCTGGGAGCCGTCCGGGCTGACCGCGATGCCGTCCGGGTTGGTCCCGGCGGCAACGGTTTTCACGATGTTGTTGGTCGCGGTGTCGACGATGGTGACGGTACCCGCGGTCTTGTTGGTGACGTAGGCGCGGTTGCCGTTGACGACGACCTTGTAGGCGTCGGCGGCCGCGATGTCGGTGCCGGTGGCGCTCTGGGCGGCCACGGCGGCCAGGGCCATCCGGGCCACGGTCTCTGTCGTCTCCGTCGTCTCCGCCGAGACCGTCGGGGCGGCCGGCTCACCGATCTCGCGGCGGGCGGCGGCCAGCAGCAGCCAGCCCAGCGGGTTACTGGCCGGGTCCCCCGGGATCGCGGCCAGGATGGTCGAGATGATCGGGGAGACAACCGCCTTGACGAGCGCCTCGACGATGTTCACCGGCCGGGCGGCCACGACGGGCGCGGCGGGCTCCTCGACGGTCGCGCGCAACGCGACGGGGGCGACGACCTCGGCGGCCTTCTCGACCACCGGCTCGGCGACTGCGGCGGCGGCCGTCACCTGCGCGGTGACGTTGGCGGCCTTGACCTTCGGCCCCGGTGCCACGGTCTCTCGCGGGGCGGGTTTGGTGAGCGGTTCGGTTTCGGTTGCGGTACCCGACTTCTCAGGTTTGTCAGACTTTGCGGCCGGCTCGGCCGCCGTGTCGTTCTTGCCGGACTCCTCGGACTCCTCGGACTCCTTGAGATCCTCGACTGCCCAGTCGTCCCCGTCCTCGTCGTCGTGGTTCGCGCCACCCGAACTGGAGATGACCACGCCCGGCGCCACCTCGACCTGATTCGCGGTGGGCGAGGTGGCCGATGGCTCGGGGCCACCGTCGTCGGAACCGGCGGCGCTCCCCTCGTCTCCGCCGCCGACGGTGGCAGCATTGACCTGCTCGGGGCCCTTCTCGGGGCCCTGCTCTGGGCCCTGCTCTGAGCTCTTCGCTACGTCCGCCTCGGACGCCGCGCCGACGGAGTCGCCGGCGTCGGCCCCGGTGGACGACGTCTCGGTGTCGGCCAGGGCCACACCGGTCGGCGAGGCCACCGCGAATCCCACTCCAAGCGCGACGGCCAGCGCACCGACCCGTCCGACGTATGTGCTGTATCCCATTTCTGCCTCAATTCAAGATCTATTTGCTGGGACATATCGGAGGGAATATCCGTGTCGGTATGCCCGCACGCCGTGAGCAGGAAATTTACCCACACGTAAGGCAAATATGCACGAGTTGGAGCGCTAGCGGTATGGACTTTGGTCCCGACCGGGCGTTTCCATACCTCAAAGTCTTCGCAGAGCAGCGCATTTCGCGGCGACAGCAAAATCGTTTGCTAAAGTAACGACACTTGGCGCTGGTTTATGGCGTATTTCTGACGGTTAGCGGCAAACCGGTATGCATTCTTGCGAAAAGTCTTGTCCGAAAAACGCAATTCCCGTGGACCGGGATCTAGCGTTGGAGCGATGGCTGTCTTGCGCGGGGTTCACCGCTGGTTGCCCACGGCTCTGGTGCTCGCCGCCGTCGTCGGCTGTCAGTCCGGCCAACAGGCCCGGGCCGACACCGTCGACGCGCATCTCGGCGAGCCGTTCGTGCTGGCCGGCGGCCAGCAGGCGGTCGTCGCCGACACCCCGCTGCGGCTGCGGTTCGCCGAGGTGCTCGAGGACTCCCGCTGCCCGACGCTGGTCGAGTGCGCGTGGACCGGGCAGGCGCGGATCTCGGTGGTCGTCGACGACGGCCGCACCATCGTCATGGAGTTCAACACCAATCCCGCGCCCGAAAAGAACCGGCAGCGGATCCACAGCGGCGCCTACGCGATCACGCTGCAGGCGCTCGACCCCTACCCGACCACCCCGCAGGACGCGCCCGGGCTGTCGGACTACCGGGCCACGCTGCTGGTGACGCGGCCGCAGTGATCACGCCCGGGTGGCGTCGGCCAGCGCCCGCACGAACAACTCCAGTTCGTCGGCGGTGACGTCGACGTGCGGGGAGAGCCGCAGCACCGGTGTCGTCATCTCGAACGGGGCGCGCTGCCGTTCGGCGACCGTGGTGACGATCCCCCGCTCGTCGATCAGCCACTGCCGCACCGTCTTCGGGTCCGCGCCGCCCGTCGGCGCGAGCGTGGTGATGGCGGTCGGCTCGTCGCGCGCCTCGATGACCCGCCACCCGTCGATGTCGGCGACGGCGTCGCGGGTCATCGCGCCCACCTCGGCGAGCCGTGCCCGCACCTGTTCCGGCCCCGCGGCCAGGTGCTCACCCAGTGCGACCGAGAAGCCCAGCCGGGCAGCGAGGTTCGTCTCGCCGTGCTCCAGCCGCTCCGGCACACTCATCGGCAGATTCCACTCCGGCGGCGGGATCCGGGGACGCAGCCGCCGCACCAGATCCGCGTCGAGCGCCAGGAACCCGACGCCCCGCGGCCCGGCGATCCACTTGCGTGACGACCCGTAGACGGCCGCGGGCGCGACCGCGCAGTCCAGATGCCCGAGCGCCTGGGCGGCGTCGACCACCAGCGGCAGCCCGAGCTCGGCGCAGACGGCCGCCAGCTCGGCCACCGGCTGCGCGAGCCCGCGGTGGCTGCCCAGTGCCGTGAGGTGCACCAGCGCCGGCGGATCGGCGGCCAGCGCCCGCCGCGCCGCGTCGACATCGAGGCGGCCGTCACCGTCGGCGGGCAGTGCGCGGACCGCGAAACCGTTGGCCGCCATGATCGCCAGGTTCGGTCCATACTCGCCGGGCAGGCAGGCCAGCGTGCGCTCCCCGGGCCAACTCGACAGCAGCAGGTCGAGCGCGTTGTTGGAGCCCGTGGTGAAGACGACGTCGCGCTGCCCGGTCAGCGCGCCGATCGCGGCGCGCCCCGCGTCCAGTGTCGGGGTGGCCGCCTCGGCGGCGACGTACCCGCCGACCTCGGCCTCGTGCTGGGCGTGCTGCGCGGCGGCCTCCATCACGGCGTAGCTCTGCCGGGAGCAGGCCGCGCTGTCGAGGTGTACGCCGGCGACGGCGGGCCGTGCCGCGCGCCAGACCTCCGCGAGGCTCATTTCACCGACAGCGACAGGGCGAAGTCGCCCACCGGGTCCGTCCACCAGTGCGTACACCGCAGCCCCGCCGCGGCGAGTTCGGCGGTGACGCCCTCGCGCCGGAACTTGCACGACACCTCGGTCAGCATCTCCTCCCCTGCGGCGAACTCGACGATCAGCCCGAGATCGCGCACCCGCACCCGCTGCGGTGCGGTTGCGCGCAGCCACATCTCGATACGCTCCTCGGCCGCATTCCATTTCGCGACGTGCTCGAAGGCGGCGAGGTCGAAGTCGGCGTCGAGTTCGCGGTTGACCACCGCCAGCACATTGCGGTTGAACCGCGCGGTGACGCCCGCGCTGTCGTCGTAGGCGCGCACCAGCCGGTCGGTGTCCTTGACCAGGTCGGTGCCCAGCAGCAGGCTGTCGCCGGGCTGCAGGGTGTCCGACAGCGCGGCCAGGAAGTCCGCGCGCGGGCCGGGGGTCAGGTTGCCGATCGTCGAGCCCAGGAACGCGACCAGCCGTCGGCCCACCCGTGGGATCTTGCCGAGGTGCTCCTCGAAATCGCCGCAGACCGCGTCGATCTCGATGCCCGGATACTCCGCGGCGATCGCCGAGCCCGCCGCGGTCAGCACGGTGGCGTCGACGTCGAACGGGATGAACCGCCGCAGCGCGCCGCGGTCGTGCAGCGCGGCGAGCAGCATCCGGGTCTTCTCGGAGGTGCCGCTGCCCAACTCGACCAGCGTGTCGGCGCCGGAGGCCGCCGCGATCTCCGCCGAACGCTCCCGCAGGATCAGCGCCTCGGTGCGGGTCGGGTAGTACTCCGCAAGCCGGGTGATCTGGTCGAACAGGTCGCTGCCGATGGAGTCGTAGAACCATTTGGGCGGCAACGACTTCGGGGTTCGGGTCAGCCCGTCCCGGACGTCGCGGCGCAGTGCGGCCGTCGCGGAGTCCGCCGCCAGGTGGTTCGACAACGTGAGGGTCATGACGATCCTTTCAGCGGGGTCAGTGCGACGTTCGCACCGGCGACCTCGACGAGATGCCGGTCGGGGATGTCCCGCCAGGCCGGGTCGTCGTCGTAGGGTTCGCTGGCCAGCACCACCCCGTCGGCGCGGCGCAGCACCGACAGCGTGTCCCCCCAGGTGGTGGCGAGCATCCGGGTTCCGTCGGCGGCCAGGATGTTCAGGCGTGCGTCGGGGTCGGCCTCGCCGACCTCGACGACGGTGTCGGCGAGCGCGTCGAGACCCCGCTCGAAGATCAGCGCGGCGAGCAGGGCGCTGTCGTTGGTCGACTCCGCCGTCGTCGACGGCGGCAGCACCGCCCGGTCGACGAGGCCGTTGTGCGACAACAGCCATCGCCCGTCGGTGAACGGCGCCGCGGCCGACGCCTCGATCGGCATGCCGACGCTGGCCGAGCGCACCGCGGCCACCACGCACCCGCTGCGCAGTGCGGGTGCCACCGAGGCCAGTGACGCGTCGCCCCAGATCGGGGACGCGCTGCGCCAGCGCCGCGGGGTCTGCCCGTCGAAGAAGCCGACACCCCAACCGTCGGCGTTCATCAGCCCGTGCTTCTGGCGGCGCGGCGAATAGGACTGCACCAGAAGGCCGTTGGGCGGATCCAGGACCAGCGACGCCACCGAGACCGGGGCGCCGAGCCACCCGAGGTGCCTGCACATCAGACGTCCCAGGCCAGCCGGACGCCGGCGAAGATCTGCCGCCGGATCGGGTGATCCCAGTTGCGGAAGCTGGGCCGCAGGATGCCCGGGGCCACCGCCCAGGAGCCGCCGCGCAGCACCTTGTAGTCCCCGGCCCCCGAACCTTCGAAGAACGGCTGTGAGTAGCGCTCGTAGACCATCGGGGTGAATCCCGGCCACGGCCGCAGCGGCGACGTCGTCCACTCCCACACGTCGCCGAGCATCTGTTCGGCGCCGTACGCCGACGCCCCGGCCGGGTACGCACCGACCGGTGCGGGCCGCAGCGCGTCGCCCCCGAGGTTGGCCAGGTGTGCGGTGGGTTCCGAACTGCCCCAGGGGAATCGACGTCGGGTACCGGCGGCGGGGTCCCACGCGCAGGCCTTCTCCCATTCGATCTCGGTGGGCAGCCGCGCACCCGCCCACGCCGCGTACGCCTCTGCCTCGAAGTAGGTGATGTGCTGCACCGGTTCGTCGTCGGGGATCGGTTCGACGTGGCCGAACCGGGTGCGGGTGCCCGCGAGGTCGCCGTCGTTCCAGAACTGCGGGGCGCGCAGACCGGCCTCCTGCCGGTAGGCCCAGCCGCGCGGCGACCACCAGCGCGGGTTGTCGTAGCCGCCGTCGTCGATGAAGCCGCGCCACTCGGCGTTGGTGACCGGGACGCGGCCGATGCGGAACGCCGGGACGTCGACGACGTGCGCCGGCCGTTCGTTGTCCAGCGAGTGCGGTTCGGTCACCGCGTCCACGCCGAGCACGAACTCACCGCCGGGCACCAGCACCGAGGTGCCCGCGACGCCGGGGCGGCCGGCGGGCAACGGATCACCGGGTCCGAGCAGCGGCGGGCCCTCACGCAGGTTCAGTGCCTGCAGCATGGTCTCGTCGTGCTGGTTCTCGTGGCTGATGACCATGCCGAAGGTGAAGCCCGGGTCGTCGTCGGGGAGCTTGTCGAGGGTGTCGAGCACCTTGTCGCGCACGGTGGCGCAGTAGGCGCGGGCGTCGGTGGGCGGCAGCAGCGGCAGCTTCGCCCGGGTGGCGCGGGGGTTGACGAACGCGTCGTAGAGCTGTTCGACGTCGGGGCGCAGCATTCCGGGCCGGTTCGGGTCGCCGTCACGCAGCAGCCACAGCTCCTCCTGCTGCCCGATGTGGGCGAGGTCCCACACCAGCGGGCTCATCAGCGGGTTGTACTGGCGTTGCAGCTCGGCGTCGTCGAAGTCAACGAGCCGCAGCGTGCGTTCCCGGGCCCGGGTCAGTTCGCGCGCGATCGTTTCGCGAGTTGTCACAGCTCCCCTTGTGCCGGTTGGGTGAGTGCCAGTTGGGTGAGTGCGGGCGCGAGACCGTGCGCGACGACCCGGTCGCTGAAGTCGTCGGCCGGGGACCGGCCCTGCTCGACCAAACGCGTCAACTGTCGCATCGATTCCTGGATCTCGGTAGGCGCCCGGTCGGCGACGGCGGCGACGCAGCGCTGCGCGGCCGCCCGCAGGTGCCGGTCACCAAGGCCGAGTTGGGCGGCGCGGTCCCACGCGGTGGCGACGGGGGCGGTGGCCTCGGCGGCGACGGCCGCGGCGGCGGGGTCGTCGAGCAGGGTGACGACGGTGTACACCAGCGCCGGCCACAGCGCGTCGGGCACGCTGTCGAGGTAGCGGATCTCCAGCCAGCGGCGTGGCCGCACCGGGGGGAACAGCGTGGTCAGGTGATAGTCCAGGTCCGCGGTGGTGGGACGGCGCCCGCCCAGCCGCAGCCGCCCGTCGGCCCAGTCGGCGAACGGCGCCCATTCGGTGACGGCCTCGGCGCCGTCGCCGGTGTTGACCAGCATCACCGGGGCCTTGAGTGCATAGCGGGCCCAGTCGCTGGCCGGATCGTCCCCGCTCTCCCCCAGCACCGGTCCGCACCGCGCGGAGTCCAGCCGGCCCCACACCCACTGGCGGGCCGACTGCCAGCCGGTGAACTCACCGTGCAGCAGGGGCGAGTTGGCGGCGACGGCGATCATCGTGGGGCCGAGCGCGTGGGCGAGGCGGACCCGGTCGGCCCACCCGTCGCGCGGGCCCGCGTCGACGTTGAGCTGGATCGACGCCGTCGACGTCATCATCGCCGCCCCGGCGCTGCGGGTGCCGCTGGCGGTAAAGAACGTCTCCATGGCGCGGTAGCGGTCGCCGGGGTTGACCCGGTGCGGCGGGCGCAGCGGGTCGGCGCCGAGCAGCACCAGCCCGAGCCCCCGCCGGTGGAACGCGGTGCGCAGCACCGCGCGGTCGGCGGTCATCGCGGCGATGGCGGGCAGCGGTCCCGGCAGCGGCGGACCGGACAGTTCGACGGCGCCGCCGGGTTCGACGGTCACGCGGCTGCCGCCGGGCAGGGGCGGGAGGTCGGCGATGACGCGGGTCAGTTCGTCCCAGCCGGGCCGGCGCGCGGGGTCGGTGAGGTCGAAGCAGTGCGCCTCGATCTCCAGGCCGACCCGGCCTGCGGGTCCGTCGTGCAGGCAGTTCCGCGCGATGTGGGCGGCCGCGTCCCGGGCGCTGGTCAGGTCCGGCGCGCGCGCGTCAGTCGCCGTGGGCGTGATGGTGAAGGTCATCCCAACCATCCCCTTCCGGGTGTGGACCGATCGCCCCTTCACACATCTTCCAGATGACACCGACAAAGTCGCGCGGTTTTTCGGGCGCCGGCGCTGCCGGTCATTGCCCGAGCGTGTTCTGCATGGCACCGGCCAGCACGTTCACCGCGGGTCCGCCGTTGCCGGATTGGCAGACCTTGGCCTGCAGCAGCACGTTCTCCCGCAGCCGGGTGGTGGTGAAGCACCGGCGGTCGGTGCCGGCCTCCTGTTTGACCCAGTCGGCGTCGGTGCCGGTGGTCGGGCCCGCGGTGAACGACCACACCTGGGTGGTGAGGTTGTCGAGGTGCATCGCGGTGGTCTGCCCGGCGCAGCCGGTGGTGCGGTCGACGACGCGGTGGAACGCCCGTTCGGCGGCGTCGTTGGTGGCGAACACGCCGACGGCCTGTTTGACCAGATGCCTGGCGTCGGTGGGCGACTCCTGGGTCACCGCGCCGCGGAACGACGCCAGGTCCGGATCGGCGTACACGTCCGGCAGGCCGATGTCGGCCCAGTTGTTGCACGCCGGGTTGTCGACGTAGAAGTTCTGCACCGGGTCGGTGAAGGTCCACTCGAAACGCAGTGTGGCACCGACGATATTGCTCACCGACCCCTTGGGCAGCACCGCGTAGTTCACCACGCCGGGGTCGGATGGACGCGCGCCCGCCGGCGCCGCCAGCGCCAGGCCGACGGCCACTGCGGCGATCACGGCTGCTCCCCGGCGACCTCCCCGATGACAGAGCGTCCAGGTCGGCACCGGTCAGACCTTCGCGGACAGTTTGACGTCGATGTTGCCGCGGGTGGCCTTGGAGTACGGGCACACCTGGTGCGCCTTGTTCATCAGCTCCTCGGCCGCGCCCTGCTCGAGTCCGGGCAGGTAGCCGATGAGGTGGGCGGTGAGACCGAATCCGCCGTCCGACGGGTCCTTGCCGAAGCCGATCCGGGCGGTGATCCCGGTGGCGTCGTCGAGGTCGATCTTCTCGTTGCGCGCGACCAGGCGCAGCGCGCCGAGGAAGCAGGCCGCGTAGCCGGCGGAGAACAGTTCCTCTGGGTTGGTTCCCACACCGCTGCCGCCCATCTCCTTGGGATGGTTGGTGTCGAGGTCGATGCGACCGGTCGACGACTTCACGTGTCCTTCGCGCCCGCCGCCGGTGGCGGTGGACTCCATGGTGAAAACCACGTCGATACTCATGACCCGATCCTTGCGATCAGGGCTGCGAACGGCAAGGGCGAGACGCCGCCCTCGGGGTCACCGGGTCAGCGGAATCGACAGGGGATCGAGCAACGGCAAAGTCGCCGATTCCACCGCCGATTCCACGAGGTGTCGCCCCAGCGCCGTCGAGACGGCTCCGCTGTCACCGAGCAGTTGGTCGAGCACCAACCCCCTGCGGATGACGCGGTGCAGTCCGAACTCCCACGTCATGCCCATCGCCCCGCACACCTGCGCGGCGGTCCTGACCGCCGAGTCGACCGCGCGGGCGGCGATCGCCTTGGCGGCCACCGCGGCCAGCCCCGAATCCGTGGCGAACGCGACCCGAACCGCCTCGGCGGCCGATTCGATCGCGATCTGCGCGTCGGCCAGGCGGAACCGCACGGCCTGGAAGCTGCCGATGGACCGGCCGAACTGGCGCCGTTCGGTGACGTGCGCGGTGGCCAGCGCGAGTGCCGCACGCGCCAACCCGACCGACTCCGCGGCCAGGGCACGGCGCGCGACGGCGACCGCATCGGTCCAGGAGGCGGCCAGTACGGTTCCGGCGGCCGCGGCCGGGATGGAGTCCAGCCGCGCCCATCCGCCGTCCGGATCGAGTCCGGCGACCGGACGCAGGTCGACCTCGGAACCGGGTACCACGCGGATCTCGGTGGGGCCGAGGGGCAGCACGATCCGCTCGGGTTGACGTCCCCCGGTGCGCACGACCGGGCCGAGGCCCCCGGTCACGTCCGCCGCGGCCGGGCACGGCGCCCACAGGTCGCCCACCTCCAGCGGGTATGCGACTGCCGTGTCCGTCCGCTCCAATCCCAGTGTCCCCGCCACGGTTTCATCGAGCAGCGTGGAGGTGACGAGTGCCCTGCCCTGTTCCTCGAACAGTAGTGCCACCGCGCTCGGGTCCTCCGCGACCACCTCGTCCCAGCCCAGGTCGCGCAGCTCTGCGGCCACCGCCCCGGTCTCGGTGCGCGCGGCCGCGAACAACGCCCGCAGGCTGTCCCGGAGTTCGGCTTTCTCTGTGGCGTCCATCGACTGTCAGGCTCCTTCTTTCGGCAGGCCCAGCACCCGGTCGGCGATGATGCTGCGTTGGATCTCCGCGGCGCCGCCGAAGATGGTCGAGGCGCGGGTGTAGAACCACTGCGCCCGCCATGTCTCGTCGAGGGGTTCATCGGAGAACAGGAAATCGCGGCGGCGCATGGACAACGCGGCGTCGCACACCTGCTGATCGGTGCTGCCCAGCAGTACCTTGTCGATGGAGATCTCCGGCCCCAGGGTCTCCCCGGCGGCCAGGCGCAGTGTGGTGTGCCCGGTCCGCAACCGCAGCGCCTGCAGCGCCAGCCACAGCTCGCCGAGCCGCTCGACCGCGGTCACGTCGCCGATACCGGTCTGGCGCACCAGTTTGTCGAGCATCCGCGCGATGTGCGCCTGCCGCACCCACGCGTAGTTCCCACGCTCGTACTGCAGCAGGTACATGGCGACCGCCCAGCCCTGTCCCTCGCCGCCGATCAGCCGGTCGGCGGGCACACGGACGTCGTCGAAGAACACCTCGGCGAGTTCGTTGTGGCCGTTGGCGAACCGCAGCGGCCGCAGCTCGACCCCCGGGGTGTCGAGGTCGATCATCAGCATCGACAGGCCGCGGTGCCGGCTCTCCGGGGTTCCGGTGCGCACCAGGGTCGCGATGCGCGACGCCCCCACGCCCTGGCTGGTCCATGTCTTCTGCCCCGACACCACGTAGTGGTCGCCGTCGCGGCGGGCACGGCAGCGCAGGGCCGCCAGGTCGCTGCCCGCTTCGGGTTCGGAAAAGCCCTGTGCCCAGACTTTTTCGCCGGTCAACGCGCCGGGAAGGATGCGGGCCGCCAGGTCCGGGGCGAAGTGCAGGACCGCGGGCGCCATCGTCTCCAGCAGTTCGTACTGCAGCGGCACCGGATAGCCGGCGTACTCCAGCTCGTCGTAGAGCACGGACCGCAGCACCGGCGGGCCTCCCCGCCCGCCGGCGTCCTCCGGCCAACCCCACCGGCCCCAGCCGCTGTCGTAGAGGAACCGCATGAACCGACTGCCCGCGGCCAACGCCTCCTCGGCGGTGCGGTGGTGGTCGGACCGGTGGGCGCTGAGCTCATCCTGTGTGGCGGCGATCCACGTCCGCAGCTTCCGGCGATGGGCCGCGACTGTGTTCGCCACGTCCGTTTCCGAGACCGTTGATGTCACGTCCTCAGACGGTAGGGACGACGGACCCGCGGCGCCTCGGTAGTTCTACGGGATTGCGTTCAGCGCAACGCCGACTCGAACGCGCAGCCGACTGACGCCCGGGCGGCTCGGTGGTTGTACGGATTCTCGTCTGTGACGTCGCTCATAGGGTGATGACTGCAAGTGTCAGCGACTTGGAGAGAACCCAACATGGCCGTGACAACCGTGTATTCGCGTGCCGCACTGCGGAATATGCCGTGGTGGTCGATCGCGGCGGGCGCGGCCGCTCTGGCGCGCGGCGAGCTGATCGTGCTGCATCACGGACAGCACATCGTGCTCGTGGGGTGTGCGGACACGACGACGACCACACAGATGGCGTTCATCGCCCGCTACAGCGCCGGCCGGCCGAGAATCGCCATCCACTTGGATAACGCGGACCCGGTGAACCTCCCTGCCGAGGTCGCCGACGTCACTCACGCAGGGGGCACGCCCGCGGAGATCGCGCTCGCACTCACCGACGCCGCCTTGCCCCGCTCCAGTGGAGCGGTGCTGGCCGACGTCGACCGCTACCGGATATCCGCGGGCGCCACGGCGATCGCCGACGCCGAGGCGTTCGCGAGCCGGCACGGACTCACACTGGTCGCCGCTCCGGACTGACGCCGGTCCGCACTCCCTCCTCGATGGCCTTGCCGACCTCGGGGTCGATGTTGCGCCAGTACTCGAAGACACGCGACAGCACCGGTTCCCGCACACCTTTGCTGACGTGGCCGACCACGTTGTCGATCAGGCGTTGTCGCGCGGCGTCGTCGAGCACCTCGCGCACCAGCGTCCCGGCCTGTCCCCAGTCGTCGTCGTCACGGCGCGGGGTATAGGCCGCGCGCACCAGGTCACCGTCGGAGGCCCAGTGCACCTCGGCGGCGCGGCGCGGATCGGCCTCCGGGCCGCCCATCGAGTTCGGTGTGTAGACGGGATCGGTGACGTTGCGGATGCGCATCGCACCGTCCTTGGAGTAGGCGTTCACCGGGCTCTTGGGCTCGTTCACCGGGATCTGCTTGTAGTTCACGCCGAGCCGAGCGCGGTGCGCGTCGGAGTAGGAGAAGCCGCGGGCCAGCAGCATCTTGTCCGGGCTCAGACCCGTTCCCGGCACGATGTTGTTCGGCTCGAACGCGGCCTGCTCCATCTCGGTGTGATAGTCGGTCACGTTGCGGTCCAGCGTGAGTCGTCCGACCTCGTGCAGCGGATAGTCGCCGTGCGGCCATACCTTGGTCAGATCGAACGGGTTGAAGCGGTAGGTCTTGGCGTCGTCGAAGGGCATGATCTGCACGTACAGCGTCCAGCTCGGGAAGTCGCCTCGCTGAATCGCCTCGTAGAGGTCGCGCTGGTGGTAGTCACCGTCCTCACCGGCGAGGCGGTCGCCCTCCTCCTGGGTGAGGAACTCGATGCCCTGGTCGGTCTTGAAGTGGTACTTGACCCAGAACAGTTCGTCGGCGCTGTTGAGCCAGCTGTAGGTGTGGCTGGAGTAGCCGTTCATGTGCCGCCAGGTCTTCGGGATCCCGCGGTCTCCCATCAGCCAGGTGACCTGGTGGGCGGATTCCGGGGACAGCGTCCAGAAGTCCCACTGCATGTGGTGGTCGCGAAGATTGTTTGCCTGCAACCGTTTCTGGCTTCGGATGAAGTTCTGGAACTTCATCGGGTCGCGCACGAAGAACACCGGGGTGTTGTTGCCGACCATGTCGAAGATGCCTTCGCTGGTGTAGAACTTCAGCGCGAAGCCGCGGGGGTCGCGCCAGGTGTCGGGGCTGCCGCGCTCACCGGCGACGGTGGAGAACCGGATCAGCGTCTCGGTGCGGGTGCCGGGCTGGAACACCGCGGCTCTGGTGTATCCGCTCACGTCGGCGGTGACCTCGAAGTGCCCGAAGGCGCCGCCGCCCTTCGCGTGCGGCTGCCGCTCCGGGATGCGCTCCCGGTTGAAGTTGGCCATCTGCTCGATGAGGTAGTGATCGTGCAGCACGATCGGGCCGTCGGGGCCGACGGTGAGCGAGTGCTCCACGCTCGGGATCGGGTTGCCTGCGTCGTTGGTCGTGTGCCGGTCGGTCACGTCGCTCGCCTCCTCGGATCAGACGGCATCCGGGCCGGGCCGCCTCCTACCGGGGGTTCCAGGATTGGATCGATCCCAAACATGTCCCGCAGAACACTTAAGGGGTTGATCACCCGCACCATGTGCGAGCGATCAACCCCGTAAGGCGGGTGAACGCGTTACGGCCGCGCGGGCGTACTGGTCGGGGGCTGCGGCACGTCCGGCGCATCCGGGCGGTGGAACTGACCGTGCGGCCCCATCGGACCCATGGGGCCCATCATCGGGGGCGGGCCTTTACGGAAGATCATCGCCGGCCCGTCGTGCCCGCCGTGATGACCGCGGTGGTAGCCGCCGGACTGCTTACCGAGGATGAACCCGGAGAAGAAGATCACCGCGACGATGAAGACGATGCCCGCGACGATCCCGACCCAGGCGGCGACGGCCCCGAGGCGCGACGGCCGGGCGGCGGCGACGACGGGTGGCTGCGCCTGCACCGGGGTGGTCGGGGGTTCGGACGAGGACGTCTCATTCACAGGGGTTTCGCTCATGCCGCCATAGTGCGCCTCCTTCTCATGTGCTGGGCATGAATAACCTATGAACCCGCTATGAGCCCCGCCGTTGACTCTCCCCGGCCGCCCGGCATAATCTGACTACAGACGTTGTCAACAGCGGGAGGTACAGCTATGGAGCGGCTCATCCCGACCCGCCATCCGGACAGTCCGCGCCCGGTGCCGGTGGCCATCCACGTGATGGCCCGCGGGCTGGGCATCAAGCCGCCCAACGCACAGCAGTGGCGGCGGCTCGGCGAGCGTCTGACCGTCGGCGACGAGCCGGTGGACCGGCTGGTCGAGTGGATGACCAGCGTCGGCGTGAAGGAGACCCGGCCGCTGTTCGACCGGGCACTGGCCGAGGGCATCGACGCGATCCCGGACGCACCGGCCCCGCTGCGCGAGTTCTTCGACCTGGTCGAGGCGACGCCTGGCTGGGTCGATCCGGCCAAGCTGCGCCGAGGTCAGCGGGCGCTGCGCCGCGGCGGCGCCGACGGCATGTACGTCGCGCGCGACGTGTCGCTGCTGGGCGGCTACCAGTTCTCCGGCTTCAACAAGACGCTGCTGCGCACCGGGGCGCTGGAGAAGGGCTCCAACAAGCGGTTCGCCGAGACGATGCAGTGGGCGATGGACGTCATCGCCGAGGGCGGACTGGAGAAGTTCGGTTCGGGCTACCGCTCGACGTTGCGAGTACGGCTGATCCACGGCCTGGTGCGTAAGCACGTCGCGGCGATGCCGGACTGGCGCGCCGACGACTGGGGTGTGCCGATCAACCAGACCGATATGGCGGCGACGCTGATCGGCGCGCTGGTGGCACCCGCGATCGGGTCCGCCGGTATGGGTGTTGTGTTGCGGCCCAAGGACTATGACGCGGTCGCCCACCTGACCCGGTACGTCGGCTGGCTGATGGGCGTGGAGGACGAGTGGCTGCCGCGCGGGCTCCGCGACAGCATCCGGGTGCTGTACCACACGCTGTCCGCGCTGGCCGAGCCCGACGAGTCGTCGCGGCAACTGGCGATGCCGATGGCCGACGATCCGCTGATCTGGCACTACGACTCGCTGCCCGGGTTCCGCCGGCGGCTGGCCCGCGCCCAGCATCTGTCGATCACCAGCGGGTTCCTCGGGCCCAAGACCATGCGGGCGCTGGGCCTCAAACCGCACCTGCCGTGGTATCCGGTGCTGCGGCTGCCGGTGAACCTGGTGCGCAGTGCGGCGGCGGTGACGCTGCCCGGCGGCATCGAGCGCGCGACCGCCCGCGGCGAACGCGAGCACCGGGCGCTGATGCGCACCATCATCGGCGACGACGGCGCCACCATCGGCGAGTCCGCCGAGCACGTCAGCCACGTCGCCTGAACTACCCGCCCCGGCACCGTCAGCAGCAGGTGTCGGCAGACTCAGCCTGGGCGGACTCGGAGGCCGAACCCCCGCAACACGCGCCGCCCACACTGTCGCCGGGGTCGTCGAGATGCCGTGGGCTGGCGCCGAACGTCTCGGAGTCGGCGAGCACGGTGTAGACCTCCCATTTCTCGCCGCCGGGCCCCGTCACCCACACCTTGTCCTGTGTGGCGAAGCAGCAGGTGGTGTTGATCTCCTCCTCGGTGAACAGTCCTTCGCCGGCCAGTCGCGCGATCTCGGCGTGCACGGTCTCGCTGGACTCGACCTCGACGCCGAGGTGGTTGATCGTCCCGCCCTTGCCAGGGTTCTCCAGCAGGACGAGTTTCAGCGGCGGGTCGGCGACGGCGAAGTTCGCGTAGCCGGGCTTCACCTTGGCGGGGGCGGTGTTGAAGAGTTTCGAGTAGAACGTGATCGCCTCGTCGAGGTCATCGACGTTGAGGGCGAGTTGCATGCGGGACATCAAATCTCCAGACCTGTGTGACATATATCGAAATGATGACCATCAGAATGCCACCTTTTTGATAAATGTCAATCTAGTGGCAGACTGGACTCATGCCCAAAGCCCTGCCGATCATCGACATGTCCACCCCGGTGTGCTGCGCCCCGGTGGCGGCAGGTCCGATGAGCGAGGACGACGCCCTTCAGGTGGCGTTGCGGCTGAAGGCGCTCGCTGACCCTGCGCGGGTCAGGATCATGTCGATGCTGTTCAGTTCCCCGGCAGGCGAGGAGAACAGCGGCGATCTGTCGGCAGCTCTGGGGTTGAGCGAGTCGACGGTCAGCCACCACCTGACCCAGTTGAGGCGCGCCGGGTTCGTCGTGTCAGATCGCCGGGGAATGAACGTCTTTCACCGTCCCGCGCCCGAGGCCCTGGGCGCACTGTGCACTGTGCTCGACCCGGACTGCTGCCGCTGACGGACTTACGGCTTGTACGGGTTCACCGCGAACTGGATCACCCGGTACGGCCAGCCGCCGCGCGGGCCGGTGTTCCACTGGCTGACGAACACCCGCACCTCGTCGAGCGTGGAACCCGGCGAGATGTAGCCGCCGTACGGTTGGGCCAGCCGGTTGTTGTCCGGCGGCCCGAGATGATCCACCGGATCCGGCCAGTCCGACGCCACCACCACCGTCGTCACCGGCGCGGCGCCCAGCTGCGTCGGGTCGTCGGCCACCCGTATCTCCATGTTGCCGGTGGTGGCGTTGAAATACGACAGCACGGTCTTGCCGTCAATCTGCCGGATGCTCATCTCCCCGATCTGCTCCGGCCACAACGGCGTCGGCGGATGCCCCCACCCCTCGACGGCCGACCAGCCCTCCCACGCCGCCCGGTCGGTGAAGTCCTGCGGTCTCACCCGGTAGAGCACCAGCGGCTGGCTGCGGTCGAAGTTGTCGGCCACGATGTACACCCAGCCGCGTTCGGAGTCCGGCCGCGGGATCGGGTCGTAGTACCCGCTGATCTGCGACTGCCTGCCCTCGGCGTACGCCGCGTCCCGTTCCGTACCCGGAACGGTCTGCCAGTTCGCCTGTGCTGGTTCGGCTTTCACCAACTTTGAGGTCTGCGGCCGCAGGTCGCGCACCGTGGTGACCAGCATCCAGTTCTGCCGGTTGATCTGCACCACTCCCGCGGGCAGCTGCGACATCCCCGGCGGTGTCGGATCGGCCAGCAGCCGCTCGCGGGTGCCCATCACCCCGTCGTAGCGCAGGCCGCCCGGGTCGTTGATCGAGGCCGGCTCCACGTGCAGCGCGATCGGCGAGTACCACCCGCCGTAACCCACGCCCTCACCGGCGAAGCTGTCCCCGCACACCTGCAGGATGCCGCTGGGGAACTCCATGAACTCGCACAGGTCGGTGCCGCCGATGCCGTAATCGCGTGTCTGCGTTCCGGTTCCGGCGGTCACGCCGATACGCAGCACCTGTCCGGGAGCCAGCGGCGGCAGCACCGAATCCGGCGCCGGCTCGGGCTGCGCATGCGCGACGGCCGAGACTGCACTCCAGCAGAGAACGATCGAGAGAAGGCCTGCGGGAATCCAGTTCCGGCGCAAAGCTAGTTCTGGGCCAGCAGTTCCGCGATCTGAATCGTGTTGAGCGCCGCGCCCTTCCGCAGATTGTCGCCCGAGACGAACAGCGCCAGCCCGCGACCGTCCGGCACGCCCGGATCCTGGCGGATGCGGCCCACCAGCGACTCGTCCACGCCGGCGGCGTCCAGCGGCGTCGGCACGTCGACCAGCTTCACACCGGCCGCCGACCCGAGCAGCTCGCGGGCCCGCTCCACCGAGATCGGCTGGGCGAACTCGGCGTTGATCGACAGCGAGTGCCCGGTGAACACCGGCACCCGCACGCAGGTGCCGCTCACCGCGAGCTCGGGGATGCCGAGGATCTTGCGGCTCTCGTTGCGCAGCTTCTGGTCCTCGTCGGTCTCACCGGAGCCGTCGTCGACGTAGGACCCGGCCAGCGGCACGACGTTGAACGCGATCGGCGCCACGTACTTGTTCGGCGCCGGGAACTCGACCGCGCGACCGTCGTGCACCAGCTTCTCGGCCCCGTCGATCACCGCCCGCGCCTGCGACGCCAGCTCCTCCACTCCGGCGATCCCGCTGCCCGAAACCGCCTGGTAGCTGGACACGATCAGGCGCTGCAGCCCGGCCTCGTCGTGCAGCGGCTTGAGCACCGGCATCGCGGCCATCGTCGTGCAGTTCGGGTTGGCGATGATGCCCTTCGGCAGCTTCTTACCGCGCACGTCGCGGTCGAAGTTGACCTCGCTGACCACCAGCGGCACATCGGGGTCCTTGCGCCACGCCGACGAGTTGTCGATCACGGTGACGCCGGCGGCGGCGAACCGCGGCGCCTGCACCCGCGACATCGTCGCACCGGCGGAAAACAGCGCGATGTCCAGACCCGACGGGTCGGCGGTCTCGGCGTTCTCGACCTCGATCTCCTGCCCGCGGAAGGTCAGCTTCTTGCCCTCCGAGCGTGGGGACGCGAAGAACCGCACCGAGGTGGCGGGAAAGTTGCGCTCCTCCAACAGGGTTCGCATCACCTGGCCGACCTGACCGGTAGCGCCGACCACACCGATGTTGACCATGACCTTTATGCTCCTCGCGTCCGCATGACTAGCGCCCCGTTCCCGCGTACACGACCGCTTCCTCGTCGCCGCCGAGGCCGAACGCCTCGTGCAGCGCGCGCACCGCGGCGTCGACCTCGGTGTCCTTGATCAGCACCGAGATGCGGATCTCGGAGGTGGAGATCAGGTCGATGTTGACGCCCACCTCGGCCAGCGCCTCACAGAACCGCGCGGTCACACCCGGGTGGCTGCGCATGCCGGCACCGATCAGCGACACCTTGCCGATGAGGTCGTCGTAGAGCACCTTGGTGAAGCCGATCTCGTTCTGCGCCTCGGTGAGCTTCTCGACCGCGCGCGGGCCGTGCTCACGCGAGCAGGTGAAGGTGATGTCGGTCTTGCCGTCCTCCACCTTGGAGATGTTCTGCAGCACCATGTCGATGTTCACATCGGCGTCGGCGACGACACGGAACACCTTGGCGGCGTAGCCCGGCAGGTCCGGGATGCCGACGACGGTGACCTTGGCCTCGCTGCGGTCGTGGGCGACCCCGGTCAGGATGGCGTCTTCCATGGGAATGTCCTCTATCGAGCCGGCCACCAGCGTGCCGGGTTTGTCCGAGTACGACGACCGGACATGGATGGGAACGTTGTAGCGGCGGGCGTATTCCACGCACCGCAGCATCAGCACCTTCGCGCCGGCCGCCGCCATCTCGAGCATCTCCTCGAAGGTGACGTTGTCGAGGTGGCGGGCGTTGGGCACGATGCGCGGGTCGGCGGTGAAGATGCCGTCGACGTCGGTGTAGATCTCGCAGACGTCGGCCTTGAGCGCCGCGGCCAGTGCGACGGCGGTGGTGTCCGAGCCGCCGCGGCCCAGCGTGGTGACGTCCTTGCTGTCCTGGCTGACGCCCTGGAACCCGGCGACCAGCACGATCAGGCCCTCGTCG
The DNA here is from genome assembly GCF_001583415.1 of Mycolicibacterium phlei. Next base: position 334,485 of record NZ_CP014475.1, on the reverse strand, counting down.
AGCGCGTCGCGCAGCCGGCCCGGGGTGACGTCGATGATCTTGGCGTTGCCGTGGGTGCCGGTGGTGATGACACCGGCCTGCGACCCGGTGAACGACATCGCCTGCGCACCGAGCGAGTCGATGGCCATCGCGACCAGGGCGTTGGAGATCCGCTCGCCCGCGGTCAGCAGCATGTCCATCTCGCGCGGCGGCGGCGCGGGACTCACCTGCTTGGCGAGATCCAGCAGGTCATCGGTGGTGTCACCCATCGCCGAGCAGACCACGACGACGTCATTGCCCTGCTTCTTCGTTTCGACGATCCGCTCGGCGACGCGGCGGATCCGCTCAGCGTCGGAGAGCGAGGATCCGCCGTACTTCTGCACGACGAGCGCCACGGAACAAGCCTTTCAACTGCGGGGAGGATCCCAACAAGGATAAGGGCTGCGCGCACCCGATTTTTCCCGCCCGTGGCAGGGACCCTGTTCAGCCCCGGATTCAGGGCAGGCCGAGGAACGTGAACGGCTCGGCCTGCTCGAACTGTGAGCTGGTGTCGCCTGCGAAGATCGCCTTCTCGCCCTCGCCCAGCGTCAGCCGTCGCGTCGGCGCGCCCTCGCTGAAATCGAGCTTGTGCAGGTCCACCCAGAACGTGTTCGGCGACAGCGCCGACTCGAAGAAGTACCGCAGCGACTTGTGGTCGATGACGGTCCGCCACCGGGTCGACGAGATGTTCGGCTGGTCCGGGGTGGAGATGCCGTAGGGCACCGACGCGTTGCGCACGACGCTGAACACCGTGGCGGGGGCCAGCACCGGGTCGTCGACCTTGGGCACCGCGTTGATGTAGAACGACGCCCGCACGAACCGGTCGGCGGCCCGGTTGGTGCCGGGCAGCATCACCGTCCCGCCGATCTCCTCCCAGTACTGGGTGATGGCGAGCTGTTTGTCGAAGGTCGGCGAGTTGGTCATCACCTGGTAGTCGCGGCTGTGATGGATGACCTGCTTGCCGTCGATGTACTCGATGATCGCGCTGTCGCCGGTGGCGTCGGACATCGCGAGGTGCAGCGTTGCCATCCGGCCCTCGCCGGGGACCTCGGCGGTAGCGACGCGCAGCGGGGTGGCGGTCAACTCCTTGACGGCCTCGGCGACGGTCGCGAAGTTGTCCAGCACGTACTGGCCCCACAGCGCCAGCGAAACGGCGGGGCCGCCGGCGGTGGCGTCCGGGTACACCGACTCGACCAACCACAGCAGGTTCACGGCCAGCCCGGCCTCGTTAAGTCCATCCACGGTGGAGATGTCGTAGCCGCTGGCCACCACGCTGCCGTACTTCGACGTCCACTCGGCGGAGTTGGCGCCACCCTGGCCGGTGCGGTGCACCCCGCGGGGCAAGACCCACAGGTTGGTGCCGATCTCGGTTTTCCAGTCCATCGACCGACCGGTGACGATTCGGTCATTGGGCCCTAGATACACAACACGGGTACACACGTGGGCCACCTTATTTGACTTACGTCGCCGTCAGGTCTTACACGCGTCGGCGAGTTCAGCTAATTTGCGCTGGATCTGGTCGCTGCGTGCCGCCTGTTCGAACACCACCGCCGGGGTCGGTGCGCCGGGCACCCGGGACTCCGCGGCGGCACGCACCTCCGGCATCGTGCGGACGAACGTCGCCGCCAGGTCGGCCACCTCGATCGCGGTGAACCGCAACGACGGTTCATCGACGTTGCGGGCCCGCTCGGCCAGGCCGTCGGCCCAGGCCTGGTAGGCGATCTCATCGGCCGCGGTCGGCACCCCCTCCTCGTCGGCGGTCTTCTCCCGGATCAACTGGCCCTGGGAGCTGTTGTACTCGAGCAACTCGAGCACCGGTTTGCACTCCTCGGGCGGTGCGGTCAGCCGCGAGTAGATCAGGGCGATCAGCGCGATCACGACGACGCCGATCGCCACCCACCACCGCCAGTCGAGGCTCCTCACCGCTCGAACTCTAGCCAGAGACGCACTTGTAACGAGCACGCAACATGCGAAACTAGTCTCCGTAACAGAAACAACGTCTACTCACAGTTAACGGCCGAAAGGAGGCCGCCCCACGCCACTTCCCTCACAGACAGGTGTTTGAAGATGACCGCTGACCTCGCGAGCCTGGCCGAGGCGTCAGGCACGAAGTTCATCCTCGCGCTTTTCGTCGATCTGCGCGGCAAACCGTGCGCCAAACTCGTCCCCGTCGAGGCGGTCGAGCTGCTGGCCACCGAGGGCGTCGGATTCGCCGGCTACGCCGTCGGCGCCATCGGCCAGGAGCCCAAGGACCCCGACATGATGGCGATCCCGGATCCGGCGTCGTTCACCCCGATCCCGTTCATCAAAGAGGGTCTGGCGCTCGTGCACTGCGACCCGCACGTCGAGGGCAAGCCCTGGCCGTTCGCGCCGCGGGTGATCCTCAAGGCCCTGATCCAGCAGGCCGCCGACGCCGGCTACGAACCGTGGGTCGGCGCCGAGGTCGAGTACTTCCTACTGCGCCGCACCCCCGACGGTGGCATCGCCACCGCCGACGTCCACGACACGGCCTCCCAGCCCTGCTACGACGCGCGCGGCGTCACCCGGATGTATGACCACCTGACCGCGATCTCGTCGGCGATGAACGCGCTGGGCTGGTCGAACTACGCCAACGACCACGAGGACGGCAACGGCCAGTTCGAGCAGAACTTCCAGTTCGCCGACGCGCTGACCACCGCCGACCGCGTGATCACGCTGCGCTACCTGCTGTCCACGATCGCCGCCGAGCGCGGCATGGTGGCCACCTTCATGCCCAAGCCGTTCTCCGATCGCACCGGCAGCGGCCTGCACCTGCACATGTCGCTGACCAGCGGCGGCACCCCGGTGTTCCCGTCCGACACCGACGAACGCGGGCTGGGCCTGTCCGACACCGCGTACTCGTTCCTCGGCGGCATCCTCGAGCACGCCTGCGCGCTGCAGGCCGTGGTGGCGCCGACGGTCAACTCCTACAAGCGGACCCGCGCCACCGCGACGGCCTCGGGTGCGGCCTGGTCGCCGAACACCCCGAGCTACGGCGGCAACGACCGCACCCACTACATCCGGGTGCCCGACCCGCAGCGCATCGAGATGCGCGGCGGCGACGGGTCGGCCAATCCGTACCTCGCGGTGGCCGCGGCGCTCGGGGCCGGGCTCGACGGCATCAAGCGCAGCACCGACCCGGGCGCCATCGGCTCCCAGCACCGCACCCCGCTGCCGCCGACGCTGCTGCACGCGGTGGACGCGCTGGAGGCCGACCCGGTGGTCTGCGGAGTGCTCGACGCCGTCGGCGAGGGCGTCGCCAAGTACTTCGCGAGCATCAAGCGCGACGAGTTCTTCACCTACCACAGCGCGGTCACCCCCTGGGAGATCGACAACTACCTGACCGCCTTCTGACGAAAGGATCGCCAACGATGTGTGGCATCGTGGGTCTGCACCTGCGAAACCCCGACCTGTATCCCCGCCTCGGCGAGCTGCTCACCGGCATGCTCTGCGAAATGGGGGACCGCGGTTCGGATTCCGCCGGGGTCGCGGTGTACGGCGACCCCACCATGACACCGCCCGGGCAGGGCTGCGTGTCCGTGCTCGAGGTCGAGCCGACCGCCGAGGAGATCGGCCTCGACGTGCGGGTGAGCCGCTACGACGAGACGTATCTGGTTACCGGCGAGGTCGATTCACAGGTTCTGCACGACGCGGTGCGCGCCGCGTACCCGGACGCGCTGATCGCCGGTTTCGGCGCGGACATGGCGGTGCTCAAGGGCGTCGGCCACCCCCAGGTGCTCACCGAGAACTGGGGGCTGGCCAAGGCGCAGGGCTGGCAGGGCGTCGGCCACACCCGGATGGCCACCGAGTCGGCGGTCACCCCGGCCGGCTGCCACCCCTACGCTGTCGGCCCCGAGCAGTGCATGGTGCACAACGGGTCGTTCGCCAACCACGCCACCATCCGGCGTGAACTGCGCGCCGCCGGAGTGCGTTTCGACTCCGAGAACGACACCGAGGTGGGGGCGCGGTTCATCGCGCAGCAGCTGGCCGCCGGCCGCGACGTCGAGACCGCACTCAAGGAACTGTGCGCGGTGTTCGACGGGTTCTACACGCTGCTGGTGTCCAACCGCGACTCGTTCGCGGTGGTGCGCGACGCGATCGCGTGCAAGCCCGCCGTCATCGCCGAGACCGGCGACTGGGTGGCGATGGCATCCGAATACCGCGCGCTCGCCGGGCTCCCCGGCGTCGAGGCGGCCAAGATCTGGGAGCCCGAACCGGAGGTGGTCTACGCATGGACACGCTAACCGCATTCGACCTCACCACCACGCCGCTGCGTGAGGTCAACGCCGCCCTGCACGAGCCCGGGGTCTCCGGCGACTTCGTCATCGCCAATCCCGCAGGCGCACACAATGTGGCGGTCGGCCTGAACGCCCCGGTGCGGGTGACGGTCGAGGGCCACGTCGGCTACTACGCGGCCGGGATGAACCAGCTGGCCGAGGTCACCATCAACGGCAACGCCGGCACCGGTGTCGCCGAGAACATGATGAGCGGCACCGTGTGGGTCAAGGGCGACGCCTCGCAGTCCGCGGGCGCCACCGCCCACGGCGGCCTGCTCGTGATCGAGGGCAATGCCGCTGCCCGGTGCGGGATCTCGATGAAGGGTGTCGACATCGTCGTCGGCGGCAACATCGGCCACATGAGCGCGTTCATGGCGCAGGCCGGCCGGCTGGTGGTGCGCGGCAACGCCGGTGAGGCACTCGGCGACTCGATCTACGAGGCCCGGATCTACGTCCGCGGCGACGTCGCCTCGCTCGGCGCGGACTGCATCGCCAAACCGATGCGCGAGGAACACCACCGTGAGCTGCGGGAGCTGTTGAACGCGGCCGGTTTCGGCGACGACGACACCGCCGACTACACCCGCTACGGCTCGGCCCGCAACCTGTACCACTTCCACGTCGACAACGCAGCGAGCTACTGATGAACAACTGGGCACTTCGCGAATCCGCGACCTTCGACCGGCACACCATCGCCGGCATCCAACGCGCCGCCGACACCGGGATCTACGACATCCGCGGCTGGGGCGCCAAGCGAGCACTCCCCCACTTCGACGACCTGCTGTTCCTGGGCGCGTCGATGTCGCGCTACCCGCTGGAGGGGTACCGCGAGCGCTGTGACACCGACGTGGTGCTGGGTACCCGCTACGCCAAACACCCGCTGCACCTGGATATTCCGGTCACCATCGCGGGGATGAGCTTCGGCGCGCTGTCCGGGCCCGCCAAGGAGGCACTGGGCCGCGGCGCCAGCGAGGTCGGCACCTCGACCACCACCGGCGACGGCGGTATGACGCCCGAGGAGCGCGGGCAGAGCAAGTACCTGGTGTACCAGTACCTGCCGTCGCGCTACGGCATGAACCCCGACGACCTGCGTAAGGCCGACGCCATCGAGGTGGTGCTCGGCCAGGGCGCCAAGCCGGGCGGCGGCGGAATGCTGCTGGGGCAGAAGATCTCTCCGCGCGTCGCGCAGATGCGCACACTGCCGGAGGGCATCGACCAGCGCTCGGCCTGCCGGCACCCGGACTGGACCGGGCCCGACGACCTGACCATCAAGATCAACGAGCTGCGTGAGATCACCGACTGGGAGAAGCCGATCTACGTCAAGGTGGGCGCCAGCCGCACCTACTACGACGTGAAGCTGGCGGTGCACGCCGGCGCCGACGTCGTCGTGGTCGACGGCATGCAGGGCGGCACGGCGGCCACCCAGGAGGTGTTCATCGAGCACGTCGGCATCCCGACGCTGGCGGCGATCCCGCAGGCCGTGCAGGCGCTGCAGGAGCTGGGCGTGCACCGGGGCGGGACGAGCGGAGAGAAGGGGGTGCAGCTGATCGTCTCGGGCGGCATCCGCACCGGCGCCGACGTGGCCAAGGCGCTGGCGCTGGGCGCCGACGCGGTGGCGATCGGGACCGCGGCGCTGATCGCGTTGGGCGACAACCATCCCCGCTATGCCGCCGACTACGAGAAGATCGGCAGCGCGGCGGGCTTCTTCGACGACTTCCAGGACGGTAAGGATCCGGCGGGTATTAGCACGCAGGATCCGGAACTGGCGGCGCGACTGGACCCGGTCGATGCCGGGCGCCGGCTGGCCAACTACCTGCGGGTGCTGACGATGGAGGCGCAGACCATCGCCCGGGCGTGCGGTAAGTCGCACGTCTGCCACCTCGAGCCGGAGGACCTGGTCGCGGTGACCATCGAGGCCGCCGCGATGGCGCGCGTCCCGCTGGCGGGCACCGACTGGATCCCGGGCTGGACGAACGGAGGACGGGCATGAGCACCGCGGATGTGGTGATCGTCGGCGGCGGCCTGGAGGGCGCCGCGGCGGCGTGGGCGCTTAGCCAGCGCGGCATCACCGATGTCGTTGTGCTGGAACGCGGTACCGTCGGCTCCGGGATGACCGGCAAGTCCAGCGGCATCGTGCGCTGCCACTACGGGGTCAGCTCGCTGGCGGCGATGGCCACCGTCGGGCTGGAGGTGTTCGAGAAGGCCGAGGAGATCTTCGGCACCGACATCGGCTTCCGGCAGACCGGTTACGTCGTCGGAGTCGGCGAACCCAATGTCGAGTCGCTGCGCAAAAGCCTTGCCGCGCAACGGGAAGTCGGTGTTCAGACCGAGGAGATCGACAAGTCCGAGGTGGCCAGGATGTGGCCCTGGGCGGACCTGAGCCCGTTCGCGGCGTTCGGCTGGGAGGCCCGCGGCGGCTACGGCGACGCCTACCAGACCGCGCAGGCGTTCGCGGCGGCCGCGCGCTCGGCCGGGGTGCGGATCCGCCAGGGCACACCCGCAGCCGGGCTGGTGCTCGACGGCGACCGCGTCACCGGGGTGCGGACCACCGACGGGGAGACGGTGTCGGCGGACACCGTCATCGTGGCCACCGGGGTGTGGACGCAGCCGTTCCTGGCGCCGTACGGGATCGACGTGCCGATCCGGGTGGTGCGCGAGCAGATCGTGCTGATCGACCCGGGTGTGGAGATCGGCAAGGTGCCGGTGTTCTCCGATCTGGTGTCGCTGCAGTACATCCGGCCCGAAGTCGGCGGAGAGATCCTGTTCGGCAACAGCGACCTGTCCGACGCCAAGGTCGACGATCCGGACAACTACCTCAACCGGGCCGACGAGGCGTTCATCGACCTGACCGTCGACCGGGTCGGCACCCGGTTCCCCGGCTTCCCGGACGCGGCGATCACCAGCAGCTACGCCGGCTGCTACGACGCCACCCCGGACTGGAACCCGGTGATCTCCAGGACCGGGATCGACGGCCTGATCGTCGCGGCCGGGTTCAGCGGCCACGGGTTCAAGATCGCCCCCGCGGTCGGAAAGCTGGTCGCCGACCTGGTCGTCGACGGCCGCAGCAGCGACCCGCGAATCCCGGAGACCGACTTCCGGCTGTCCCGGTTCACCGAGGGCGACCTGCTCACCAGCCCGTTCCCGTATGTCGGGGCCGGACAGATGCGATGATTCCTCTCAGGAAACATGACTGACATCCATCTGCTCCGAAACCAGTCCGGCACCGCCCGGGAACGCGACCCGCAGGAGCCGGTCGAGGAACTCGAGATCGAGGCGGCGATCGGGCGCAACGTGCGGCAGCTGCGGCTGCAGCACGGCCTGACCGTCGCCGAGATGGCGGCGCGGGTGGGCATCTCGAAGGCGATGATGAGCAAGATCGAGAATGCCCAGACCTCGTGCAGCCTGAGCACGCTGGCGCTGCTGGCCAAGGGGTTCGATGTGCCGGTGACCAGTCTGTTCCGCGGCGCGGACGTGGAGCGGCCCGCGGCGTTCACGAAGGCCGGCGCGGGTGCCCGGATCGTGCGGGAGGGCACCCGCGAAGGCCACGAGTACCAGCTGCTGGGCTCGCTGCGCGGGGAGCACAAGCGGCTGGAGTGCCTCGAGGTCACGCTGTCGGAGAAGAGCCAGACCTATCCGCTGTTCCAGCATCCGGGCACCGAGTTCATCTACATGCTCGAGGGCGTCATGGACTACAGCCACAGCCGCTCGGTGTACCGGCTGCATCCGGGTGACTCGCTGCAGTTCGACGGGGAGGGCGCACACGGCCCGGCCGATCTGATCGAGTTGCCGATCCGGTTCCTGTCGGTGATCGCGTTCCCGGACTCGCAGGTCTGAAGCGGATTCGGTCCGGCGCGACCAATGCCCTGACGAGCAGGCTGAGCGGGTTCCGGGCCCCCTTTGACGCCGCTTTCGGGGGTCCGCCGACCACCGCCGACCGGGCGGCCGTTTGGGATGACGGGCGACGCGGAGTACAGTTGCCTGCGTGCAGCGGGTGCTCCTTCTCGGCAGCCGCGACGGGGTCTGATCCAGACCGGCCTCCCGTCGCGGGTTTTCGCGATGCGCCGGTCGAGTCCCCCCAAACTGCCGGAGCAACACCGTGACCACCTTCTCGAAGACCTCGCCCGATTCGCCTGACGCTTTCAACTGGAGCAGCGGCGTACGCCAGATCACCAAGCCCGCCGGCCCGCCGAACCCCGGACAGCCCGCGTGGAACACCCAGCGTGGCTCGGCGATGCCGATCCACCGCTACCGTCCGTTCGCCCAAGAGGTGCCGGGTGGCAGCCCGGCGTTGGGGCCGGTGCCCGTTCCGTTTGACCGCACCTGGCCGGACAAGGTCATCGACCGCGCCCCGCTGTGGTGCGCGGTGGACCTGCGCGACGGCAACCAGGCGCTGATCGACCCGATGAGCCCGGCCCGTAAGCGCCGCATGTTCGACCTGCTGGTCCGCATGGGCTACAAGGAGATCGAGGTCGGCTTCCCGTCGGCGTCGCAGACCGACTACGACTTCGTCCGCGACATCATCGAGGACGGCGCCATCCCCGAGGACGTCACCATCCAGGTGCTGACGCAGTGCCGCCCCGAGCTGATCGAGCGGACCTTCGAGGCCTGCCAGGGCGCGCCCCGCGTCATCGTGCACTTCTACAACTCGACGTCGATCCTGCAGCGTCGGGTGGTGTTCCGCGCCGACCGCGAAGAGGTCAAGCAGATCGCGCTGAACGGTGCCCGCAAGTGCCTGGAGGAGCAGCAGAAGTACCCGGGCACGCTGTGGCGTTACGAGTACTCGCCGGAGTCCTACACCGGCACCGAGCTGGAGTACGCCGTCGAGGTGTGCAACGCGGTGGCCGAGATCATCAAGCCCACCCCGGAGTGGCCGCTGATCGTGAACCTGCCCGCCACCGTCGAGATGGCCACGCCGAACGTCTACGCCGACTCGATCGAGTGGATGAGCCGGCACCTGACGCCGCGCGACAGCATCATCCTGAGCCTGCACCCGCACAACGACCGCGGCACCGCCGTGGCCGCCGCGGAGCTGGGCTACCAGGCCGGCGCCGACCGCATCGAGGGCTGCCTGTTCGGCAACGGTGAGCGCACCGGCAACGTCTGCCTGGTCACGCTGGGCCTGAACCTGTTCTCCCGTGGCGTGGACCCGCAGATCGACTTCTCCAACATCGACGAGATCCGGCGCACCGTCGAGTACTGCAACCAGCTGCCGGTGCACGAGCGCCACCCGTACGGCGGCGATCTGGTCTACACCGCGTTCTCCGGCAGCCACCAGGACGCCATCAACAAGGGCCTGGACCAGATGAAGTTCGACGCGGACGCCGTGGACAAGGATGTCGACGACATCCTGTGGCAGGTGCCGTACCTGCCCATCGACCCGAAGGACGTCGGCCGTACCTACGAGGCCGTGATCCGGGTGAACTCGCAGTCCGGCAAGGGCGGCGTCGCCTACATCATGAAGGCCGACCACGGTCTGGTGCTGCCGCGCCGGCTGCAGATCGAGTTCAGCCAGGCGATCCAGCGGATCACCGACGGCGAGGGCGGCGAGGTCTCGCCGAAGGAGATGTGGGACGTCTTCTACGACGAGTACCTGAAGCCGATCCGGCCGCTGGAGCGGATCCGGCAGAAGGTCACCGCGTCCGAGGTCGACGGCGGCACCGACACCATCGAGGCGGTGGTGAAGGTCGACGGCGAGGAGCGCACGATCACCGGCCAGGGCAACGGCCCGCTCGCCGCGTTCGTCGACGCGCTGGGCACCATCGGCTACGACATCTCCGTTCTGGACTACTCCGAACACGCCATGTCGGCGGGCGAAGAGGCGCAGGCCGCGGCCTACGTCGAAGCCTCGGTCGGCGGAAAGACGGTGTGGGGCGTGGGAATCGCGCCGTCGATCACCACCGCGTCGCTGCGCGCCGTGGTATCGGCAGTCAACCGCGCCGCCCGCTAGAAGCGAGGACGACGGCCGGCACCCGGTCCACAAGACCGGCGGTGTCCGTGCGCCCCGCGCCGGACGAGGATGCCGACACACCCCTGCTCGCGCAGCCTGCCGATTCCGTCTGACCTCACCGACCCCGTGGTGACGCCTGCGGCCTGTACCCCGCCGGCGTCACCACGGCGGTCGGCATGTGCTTGCTGTGGCAATTAGTTGGCAAGTAGTTCTATTTCCGAACGCACGTAGTCGACTACGCGTGTGCCCACGCAGGTCGCTGCATAGCTTCCCCTGTGGGGCCGGAAACGCCGGCCCGTCGCGGGGGAAGGAAGAAAGATGACCGCTGCGCATTGGGGCACATTCACGCTGGACACGCCGCACTGGAACGCCCTGAAGTACATCGACGGCATGCTGCGGAGGAACCGGCCGGTGCCCTACGACGTGTTCGACCCAGGCACCGACAACGACTACCAGATCATCGGCCGTCCGAAAGGCTCGAACCTGATCGTCACCGTGGTCTGCGTGCCGGTCGCGGCGCACCAGACCTGGGTCAGTGTGATCGCGTGCGGACCGGACGGCAGGAAGGCCGAATGGGAGCGAAACGACGTGCGCGAGAAGATCATCGCGATGAATCTGAACTGACTCTCAGAACAAGATGAGCTGGCCGTCGGCGGTGGCGGTGTCGACGAACTCCTCGACGCCGATGCCGCCGACGACACCGTCGATCCGGCTCAGGAAGTCCTCATCGCTGACCAGCGGCACCCCGAGGTCCCGCGCCTGATATCCCTTGCCCTGCTCGGGGTTCGGGTCGTTGCAGATCACCAGCGAGGTCTCCGGGTCGACGGCGTCGGTGTAGGCCAGTCCGGCGTGCAGTATCCGCTCGATGAGCTCCTCGTGGGTGCGCTTGACCTCCGACGACAGCGCGACCCGCATGCCCTGCACCAGCGGCCGGTCGGGCAGGAAGCGGCCCGGGTTCTGGTAGGGGCACGGCATCCGCGCGGCCACCGCCTTGAGCGGGCGCAGCTCGTCGTGGGTGACCGAGCCGTTGGGCCAGGTGCGCCGCGTCACCGGGTGCACCGGCAGCCACACCTTGCGCTCCCGCGCCCGCAACAGCACCGGTTTGAGGATCTGCGCCAGCACCAGCGCGTCGTCCAGCGCGTCGTGCGGTTTCATCTGGTCGATGCCCCAGTGCCGGGCCAGCGTCTCCAGCCGCAGGTTCTCGGTGCCCAGGTCGAGCCGGCGGGCCAGTTCGACCGTGCACATCACCGTGTCGGTGGGCAGCTCACGGCCCACCATCTCGGCCTCGGCGGCCAAAAACGAGTAGTCGAAACCGACGTTGTGCGCCACCAGCGTGCGCCCGGCGAGCAGGTCGACCAGGTGGTCGACGATGTCGGCGAACGTGGGCTGGCCCTCCAGCATCTCGGCGGTGAGCCCGTGCACGTGGGTGGGACCGGGGTCGACACCCGGGTTGAGCAGGCTGTAGAGGCTCTGCTCGACGTTGCCGTCGTCCCCCAGGGCCAGCGCGGCGATGCTGACGATGCGCGCCTGCCCCGGACGGAGGCCCGACGTCTCGACGTCGACCACCGCCCAGCCCGACCCGGTGACATCCGCCGGGCGGCCCCAGGGGCTCGTTTGGCTCACCACATCAGAATCCCACGGTGGTGTGACAAAGCCGGTACCTCACCGAATCGACCGCCCGCGTGTCGGCTACCTAAACTGCCTGGGTGGTCACCACTCGCGGACGGGTCGCCCTGGCAGCCGGCTCCGCGGCGCGCTGGGCGTCGCGGGTCACCGGTCGCGGCGCGGGCGCGATGATCGGCGGGCTGGTCGCGCTGACCCTGGACAAGTCGCTGTTGCGCCAGCTCGGCGCGGGTCGGCGCACCGCGATCGTCACCGGGACCAACGGCAAGTCCACCACCACCCGCATGCTGGCCGCCGCGCTGCGCACCGTCGCGCCGGTCGCCACCAACGACACCGGCGCCAACATGGACGCCGGCCTGGTCGCCGCGCTGGCCGCGGGCCGCGACGCCCCGCTGGCGGCGCTGGAGGTCGACGAGATGCACGTGCCGCACGTCTCCGACGCCGTCGACCCGCAGGTGCTCGTGCTGCTCAACCTCTCGCGTGACCAGCTCGACCGGGTGGGCGAGATCAACCACATCGAACGCACGCTGCGCGCCGGGCTGGCCCGGCACCCCTCGGCGGTGGTGATCGCCAACTGCGACGACGTGCTGATGACCTCCGCCGCCTACGACTGCCCGCACGTGGTGTGGGTGGCCGCAGGCGGCAGCTGGTCCAACGACTCGGTGAGCTGCCCGCGGTCCGGGGAGATCATCGTGCGCGACGGCGCCGACTGGCGTTCCACCGGAACCGATTTCAAGCGGCCCAGCCCACAGTGGTGGTTCGACGAGACGAACATCTACGGGCCCGACGGACTGTCGCTGCCGATGACCCTGAAACTGCCGGGCGCGGTGAACCGCGGCAACGCCACCCAGGCCGTCGCCGCCGCAGTGACGATGGGCGCCGACCCGGCCGCCGCGGTGGCCGCGGTGGAGGCCGTCGACGAGGTGGCAGGCCGCTACCGCACCGTGCGGGTCGGGGCGCACACCGTGCGGATCCTGCTGGCCAAGAACCCCGCCGGCTGGCAGGAGGCCCTGTCGATGGTCGACAAACACGGTGCGGGCGTGGTGATCTCGGTCAACGGCCAGGTGCCCGACGGCGAGGACCTGTCGTGGCTGTGGGATGTGCGGTTCGAACACTTCGAGGACACCCAGGTGGTGGCCGCCGGTGAGCGCGGCACCGACCTGGCGGTGCGCCTGGGCTACGCGGGTGTGGAGCACACGCTGGTGCACGACACCCTCGCCGCGATCGCGTCGTGTCCGCCCGGCCACGTCGAGGTGATCGCGAACTACACCGCGTTCCTGCAGTTGAACCGGGCGCTGGAGCGCCGGGAACGGGGCCGTCATGGCTGAGTCGACGGTCCGCATCGGGCTGGTACTGCCCGACGTGATGGGCACCTACGGTGACGGCGGCAACTCGGTGGTGCTGCGACAGCGGCTGCGGCTGCGGGGATTCGACGCCGAGATCGTCGAGATCACGCTCGACGACCCGGTGCCCGCCGAACTGGACCTGTACACCCTCGGCGGCGCCGAGGACTACGCACAGCGGTTGGCCACCAAACATCTGCTGCGCTATCCGGGCCTACAGCAGGCGGTCAGCCGCGGCGCGCCGGTGCTGGCCATCTGCGCGGCGATCCAGGTGCTCGGCCACTGGTACGAGACGTCCGCGGGCGAACGCGTCGAAGGCGTCGGGCTGCTCGACGTCACCACCACCCCGCAGGCCGAACGCACCATCGGCGAGGTGGTCTCCGAACCGCTGCTGCCCGGGCTCACCGAGCGGCTCACCGGATTCGAGAACCACCGCGGCGGAACCACTCTCGGCGCCGACGCGGCTCCGCTGGCGCGGGTGATCAGCGGTGCGGGCAACCGGGCGGGCGACGGGTACGACGGCGCGGTGCAGGGCAGCGTCGTCGCCACCTACCTGCACGGCCCGTGCCTGGCCCGCAACCCGCAGCTGGCCGACTATCTGCTCAGCAAGGTCGTCGGCGAGCTGGCGCCGCTGCAGATGGACGAGGTCGACCTGCTGCGCAAGGAGCGACTGGCCGCACCCCGTCGGGTCTAGCTCACGCCGCGAGCTCGACCAGGCAACCGCGCCGAGCCAGTGCGAGTTCGACCTTCTCCAAACAGTTTTCGACCGGCTCTGACTCCGGAACCCAGATCACGATCCAGCCCAGGCTCTCCAGCATCCGCTGCTCGGCGGCGTCGTACGGGCGCGACGTCAGACCCACCTGATACTCCGGCCACCCGATCTCCAGATACGCCACCGGCCGCGAACCGACCAGCACCGGCACCTGCGTCTGCGGCCGCGGGCATCCGGCGTCGACCAGACACAACCGGGCACGACTCTGCCACGGGGTGGCCGCACCGCCGTCGACGAGCGGAAGCAGTTCGCGCAGTTGCTCATTGCCGACCGCACGCGGGTAGCGCTCCATCAGTTCCCGCACACCGCTCAGCGGAAACGGCCGCGCCCACATCATCGCGTCCAGTCGGACCAGCGCGTCGGCGCGGTCGAGGTGGCGTCCGACGTCGAACGCGGTGCGCGCCCCGGTGGTCACCGGCAGTCCGCCCAGACGCACGACCTCGTCGTCGGCGACGCGTTCCCGCCGTGGCGCCAAACCCGGTTGCGCACAACAGTTCACGTTCGCCACCTCGATCGGCTGGCCGGGTTCCAGCCACGCCGCCCCGTGCAGTGCCGCCGCGGTCACCCCGGCGATCACACCCCTGCGTCGCGTCGCCAACCACGCCGCGCCCGCGCGCTGCCGCAGCGTCAACTCACCCGTCCCGCTCGCGTACACACCGCGAAAAACCCTGCGGTAGGCGTTTTTCAGTTCCCTGGCAGTGACGTACCCCGCTGCGACGGCCTCACCGCCGATGATGACCTCAACCATGCGGCCATCCTGCCCGCGGGCACCGACATCTCACCGGTGTCGGCGAGCGGCCTGTGGATAACTCACAGACCCGGGTCTCTCACAGACCGAGGTCGCGCAGGAACTCCGGCTTGTAGGCCTCCAGGAACACGTACTGCGGGGCCGGCGGTGCGACCTCGGGGGCGTCGTCGGGCACCTGCGCGCCGCTGTCGGGATCCACCCACTCCTGCGCCGCGGAATCCCACCGGCTCACCGTGAACCGCGCCTCGATGCGGTCCTCGGCCAGCAGCGCACGCACGGTGCGCTCGGCCTCCTGCGCATCGGCCAGCGAGTGCGTGTACAGCAGGATGCGGTCCCCGTCGCGGGTGACGGTGACCCGCGCACCGAGCCGCTTGCGGGCGTCGTCGTCGACGTCGAGGGTGCGCAGCCGCTCCCAGAACGACAGGTGGTGCTCGGGTGTGCCGAGCTCGACGTCCACCTTGAACTCCTCGGCGCCCTTGATCTCGTCAACCATCCGGCCTCTCCTAAGCCATCGCGCGCCGGCCTGCTAGCGCACGGCCCAGCGTCAGTTCATCGGCGAATTCCAGATCCCCGCCCATCGGCAGGCCCGAGGCGATCCGCGTCACGGTCAGCCCCGGGATGTCGCGCAGCATCCGCACCAGGTACGTCGCGGTGGCCTCCCCCTCGGTGTTCGGGTCGGTCGCGATGATCACCTCGGTGACCTCGACGCCGTCGACCCGCTCCCCGATCCGGTTGAGCAGCTCACGGATCCGCAGCTGATCCGGGCCCACCCCGGACAACGGGTCCAGCGCCCCGCCCAGCACGTGGTAGCGGCCGCGGAACTCGCGGGTGCGTTCGACGGCCTGCACGTCCTTGGGTTCCTCGACGACGCAGACCACCGAGGCGTCCCGGCGCGGGTCGCTGCAGATGCGGCAGCGGTCCTCCTCGGAGACGTTGCCGCACACCTGGCAGAACTTCACCCCGTCGCGCACCCGGTTGAGCACGGCGGTGAGCCGGTCGATGTCCGGGGGCTCGACCGACAGCAGGTGAAAGGCGATCCGCTGCGCGCTCTTCGGCCCGATTCCGGGCAGCTTCCCGAGCTCGTCGATCAGATCCTGAACGGGTCCTTCGAACAATTACATTCCCGGAAGGCCGAGGTTGCCCATGCCGCTGGCCAGCGGCCCGAGCCGGTCGTGAGCGAGGATGGTCACCTGCTTGGCGGCGTCGGCGATGGCGCCGACGATCAGGTCCTGCAGCGTCTCGACGTCCTCGGGGTCGACGACCTTGGGGTCGATCGCCACCGCGGTCACCTCGCCGCTGCCCTTCATGGTGACCTGGACCAGTCCGCCCCCGGCCTGGCCGTGCACCTCGGAGTTGGCCAGCGCCTCCTGCGCCTCCATCAACTGCTGCTGCACCTGCTGAGCCTGGGCGAGCAGTGCCGACATATCGGGTTGGCCTCCGGGTTGCATCACTGGTCCCCTTGCGTAATCGTTGCGGTCCGGTCTCGACTTGGTTTCGCCAGGCCGTTTGGGTCTTCAGCCTAGTCGCGATCACCGTTACGGTGACGCCCGTGCCCGCCCGTCTGCGTGTCGGCCAGCTCCTGGCCGTGAGTCTGCTCGTCGCCGCCTCGACCGTCGTCGGACCCGCGTCCGTCGCCGAGGCCGCCCCGAGCCCCATCGCGGGCAAGATCGTGTTCCTCGACCCCGGCCACAACGGTAAGAACGACGCCTCGATCAGCCGCCAGGTACCCACCGGCCGCGGCGGCACCAAGGACTGCCAGGCCAGCGGCACCGCCACCGACGACGGCTACCCCGAGCACACCTTCGCCTGGGACACCACGCTGCGGATCCGCCGGGCGCTGCACAACCTGGGGGTGCGCACCGCGATGTCGCGCGGCAACGACGACGGCGTGGGCCCGTGTGTGGACGAGCGCGCCGCGATCGCCAACTCGCTGCAGCCGCACGCGATCGTGTCCATCCACGCCGACGGCGGACCACCGACCGGGCGCGGGTTCCACGTGCTGTACTCGTCACCGCCGCTGAACCAGGCGCAGGCCGGGCCGGCGCAACGGCTGGCCGCGATCATGCGTGACCAGCTGCAGGCCTCCGGCTTCGTCCCGTCGACCTACATCGGCACCAACGGGCTCAACCCGCGCTCCGACATCGCCGGGCTCAACCTGGCGCAGTACCCGGCGATCCTCGTCGAGCTGGGCAACATGAAGAACCCGGTGGACTCGGCGCTGATGAAGACCCCGGAGGGCAGGCAGAAGTACGCCGACGCCGTCGTCCGCGGGATCGCGGGGTTCCTGGCTACCTCGTAGCCTTCTCAGCCGGCCGACTCGACGTGCTTCTTGAGGTTGGCCAGCACCTCGTCCTGGATCTTGCTCAGCCCCAGCGGCGCGAACGTCTTCTCGAAGAAGCCCTTGACCCCGCCGGCGCCCTGCCAGGTGGTCTTCAGCGTCACCGTCGAGCTCGTCTCGCCGGCGGGTGCGACGGTCCAGTTGATGATCATCGACGAGTTGGCGTCCTTCTCGATGACCGTGTGCCCCGCCACGTCGACGCTGGCCTTGACGTCGCGCACACGCGACTTCGTCGCCTGCAGCTTCCAGCTGACCACGGTGCCCGCGCCCTGCCCGCCCTCGAGCACCCTGTACTCGCTGTACTGCGGCGACAGAATCTTGGGACGCACGGTCTGGTAGTCCGCGACGGCCGCCAACACGGTCTCCGGCGTCGCGTCGATCAAGACGGTGCTGGACGCGCTGACCTGTCCCATCGGTGCAAGCTCCTCGGTTGAAGGGGGTTGGTGCAGTCGCATTGGCTGCCACCGCGGACTAGCGTATATCCGTGTCTGAACCCCGAACCGACGCACGTGTTGTTCAGGCCGCGGGCGTGCACAAGCTGCTGGAGAGCTACCGCGCGATCCCGCCCGAGGCCACCGTCCGGCTGGCCAAACCCACCTCGAACCTGTTCCGGGCGCGCGCCAAGACCTCGGTCAAGGGTCTCGATGTCTCGGGCCTGACCCATGTGATCTCCGTCGACCCCGACGAGCGCACCGCTGAGGTGGCCGGGATGTGCACCTACGAGGACCTGGTCGCCGCGACGCTGCCGTACGGGCTGTCACCGCTGGTGGTGCCGCAGCTCAAGACCATCACCCTCGGCGGCGCCGTGACGGGTCTGGGCATCGAGTCGGCGTCGTTCCGTAACGGCCTGCCGCACGAGTCGGTGCTGGAGATGGACATCCTCACCGGATCGGGCGAGATCCTCACCGCCTCCCGCGACCAGCACACCGACCTGTTCCGGGCGTTCCCGAACTCCTATGGCACGCTGGGCTATTCGGTGCGGCTGAAGATCGAGTTGGAGACCGTCAAACCGTTCGTCGCGGTCCGTCACCTGCGGTTCCACGACATCGAGGACCTGGTCGCCGAGATGGACCGCATTGTCGAGACCGGCGGCTACGACGGCACCCCGGTCGACTATCTCGACGGTGTGGTGTTCTCGGCCCGCGAGAGCTACCTGACGCTGGGCTTCCAGACCGCCACCCCGGGCCCGGTCAGCGACTACACCGGCCAGCAGATCTACTACCGCTCGATCCAGCACGAGGACGGCGTCAAGGACGACCGGCTGACGATCCACGACTACTTCTGGCGCTGGGACACCGACTGGTTCTGGTGCTCGCGGGCGTTCGGCGTGCAGAACCCGACGATCCGCCGGTTCTGGCCGCGCCGGCTCAAGCGCAGCAGCTTCTACTGGAAGCTGGTCGCCTACGACCGCAAGTTCAACATCGCCGATCGCATCGAGATGCACAACGGCCGCCCGCCCCGCGAGCGCGTCGTGCAGGACATCGAGGTGCCGATCGAGCGGGTCGCCGAGTTTTTGGGCTGGTTCCTCGACAACGTGCCGATCGAGCCGATCTGGCTGTGCCCGTTGCGTCTTCGCGACGACGCCGGCTGGCCGCTGTACCCGATCCGGGCGCAGCACACCTACGTCAACGTGGGGTTCTGGTCCTCGGTGCCGGTGGGGCCCACCGAGGGGCACACGAACCGGCTGATCGAGCGCAAGGTCAGCGAGCTCGACGGGCACAAGTCGCTGTACTCGGACGCGTACTACTCGCGCGACGAGTTCGACCAGCTCTACGGCGGCGAAATCTACAAAACCGTTAAAAAGGCCTACGATCCAGATTCACGACTGCTCGACCTGTACGCGAAGGCGGTGCAGCGCCAGTGAGCGCCTGTCTAACGAACGGAGGGGATCGATGACGGCGATCAAAGAGAACCCGGTCCTGACTTCGGCCAGGAAGCTGTCCCTGGCCGAGATTCTGGAAATCCTTGCCGGGGGCGAACTCCCGGTGCGTTTCACGGCCTACGACGGCAGCTCGGCGGGCCCGGCGGACTCCCCGCTCGGCCTGGAGCTGCTGACCCCGCGCGGCACCACCTATCTGGCCACCGCCCCGGGCGATCTCGGGCTGGCACGCGCCTACATCGCCGGTGACCTGCAGCCGCACGGCGTGCATCCGGGCGATCCGTACGAGCTGCTCAAGGCCCTGTCGGAGAAGATGGAGTTCAAGCGGCCGCCCGCGAAGGTGCTGGCCAACATCGTGCGCTCCATCGGTATCGAGCACCTCAAGCCGATCGCACCGCCGCCGCAGGAGGCGCAGCCGCGCTGGCGCCGGATCGCGGAAGGGTTGCGGCACAGCAAGACTCGCGACGCCGAGGCGATCCACCACCACTACGACGTGTCCAACACGTTCTACGAGTGGGTGCTCGGCCCGTCGATGACCTACACCTGCGCGTGCTACCCGGACGTCGACGCAACCCTGGAGCAGGCGCAGGAGAACAAGTACCGCCTGGTGTTCGAGAAGCTGCGCCTGAAGCCGGGCGACCGGCTGCTCGACGTGGGCTGCGGCTGGGGCGGCATGGTGCGCTACGCCGCCCAGCACGGGGTCAAGGCCATCGGCGTCACGCTGTCTCGGGAGCAGGCGACGTGGGCGCAGAAGGCGATCGCCGAGCAGGGGCTCAGCGATCTGGCCGAGGTCCGCCACGGCGACTACCGCGACATTCGCGAGTCCGGGTTCGACGCGGTGTCCTCGATCGGGCTGACCGAGCACATCGGCGTGGCCAACTACCCGTCGTACTTCCGGTTCCTGCAGTCCAAGCTGCGTGTCGGCGGGCTGCTGCTCAACCACTGCATCACCCGGCCGGACAACAAGTCGCAGGCCAGCGCGGGCGGGTTCATCGACCGCTACGTGTTCCCCGACGGGGAGCTCACCGGGTCCGGCCGCATCATCGCCGCGGCCCAGGACGTCGGCCTCGAGGTGGTGCACGAGGAGAACCTGCGCCAGCACTACGCGATGACGCTGCGCGACTGGTGCCGCAACCTCGTCGAGCACTGGGACGAGGCGGTCGCCGAGGTCGGCCTGGAACGCGCCAAGATCTGGGGCCTGTACATGGCCGGCTCCCGGCTCGGCTTCGAGACGAACATCGTGCAGCTGCACCAGGTGCTGGCGGTCAAGCTGGACCGCAGGGGCGGCGACGGCGGGCTGCCGTTGCGCCCGTGGTGGACGCCCTAGCGGCGGTCAGCCGCGGTCGATCGGCCGCGCGCCGAGCTCGTTCTGCAGCAGCTCCAGCGCGACCTCCTCGGGGTCGCGCCGGGGCGCCTGCTCGGTGTCGTTGCTCGCCTCGGCGAGCATCTCCTCCTCCTCGTCGCGCTCCGGCGGGGGCGGCGCCTCGGCGGGCGCCGGTTCGGCGACCGCGGGCGGCGGCGCCCCGGTGCCGGGCTCGCAGCGGATCTTCCAGTTCACCCCGAGGGCGTCCTTGAGCGCTTCGCGGATGACGTCGGCGTTGCGCTGGTCGTTGAGCCGCTTGGCCAGCGGCGCGGAGTCGTGGGTGAGCAGCAGCGTGTCGCCCTCCAGAGCGCGCACGATCGCACCCGACAGCATCACCTCGGTGGTGCGGCTGCGCTCGCGGACCTTCTCACGCACCGTCGTCCACATGCTGCGCACCGCGGCGACGTTCGGCTCCCCGGTGCCCGCGGGCGGGGCCTGCACGGCCGGGTCCGACGGCTGACGCACCGGCGGCGGGGACGCGGGGGCGGGTTCGGGGCGCGCGGGCTCGGGCGCCGGGCGCTCGGGCGCCGGGCGCTCCACCCGCGGCTCCGGGCGGGCCGGCGCGGTCGGTTCGGGCCGTGGCGGCTCCGGGCGTGATGGCGGCGTCGGCTCCGGGCGCGGCGCGGCCTGGGCCGCAGGCTGGGCGGCCTGAGGCGCCGGCTGGGCCGGCGGTGCCGCCTGCTCCTGCGGCGGGGCCGCCTGGGTCTGGCTGCGGCGCGCGTACTGCTTGACCGGGGCGGGTGGCGCCGACGCGGCGGCCTCACCCGCCGGGATCGACATGTCCAGCCGTTTCTCGATGCGCTCGATGCGCTGCAGCAGCGCCGACTCGGTGTCGTGCGCCGACGGCAGCAGCAGCCGCGCGCACACCACCTCCAGCAGCAGCCGCGGCGCCGTCGCACCCCGCATCTCGCCCAGCCCGGCGTGCACCACCTCGGCGTAGCGGGTCAGCGTCGCGGTGCCGAGCCGGGTGGCCTGGTCACGCATCCGCTCGAGCACGTCCTCGGGTCCGTCGACGACCCCGCGGGCGGCGGCGTCGGGCACCGACTGCAGCACGATCAGGTCGCGGAACCGCTCCAGCAGGTCGGTGGCGAACCGGCGCGGATCATGGCCGGCGTCGACCACCGCCTCGACCACGCCGAACAGCGAGGCGGCGTCGGCGGCGGCCAGCGCCTCGATCGCGTCGTCGATCAGCGCGACGTCCGTCGCACCCAGCAGCGCCAACGCCCGCTGGTAGGTGACGTGGTTGCCCTCCGCGCCGGCCAGCAGCTGGTCGAGCACCGACAACGTGTCGCGCGGTGAGCCGCCGCCGGCGCGGATCACCAGCGGGTACACCGCCTCGTCGACCGTCACGCTCTCCTGGGCGCAGATCCGCTCCAGCAGCTGCCGCATGGTCCGCGGCGCCAGCAGCCGGAACGGGTAGTGGTGGGTGCGCGAGCGGATGGTCGGCAGCACCTTCTCCGGTTCGGTGGTGGCGAACACGAAGATCAGGTGCTCCGGCGGTTCCTCGACGATCTTGAGCAGCGCGTTGAAGCCGGCCGTGGTGACCATGTGCGCCTCGTCGACGATGAAGATGCGGTACCGCGACTGGGCGGGCGCGTAGAAGGCGCGGTCGCGCAGCTCGCGGGTGTCGTCGACGCCGCCGTGGCTGGCCGCGTCGAGCTCGACGACGTCGACGTTGCCCGGGCCGTTGGGCGCCAGCGCCACGCACGAGTCGCACACCCCACACGGGGTGGCGGTCGGGCCCTCCGCGCAGTTCAGCGAGCGCGCCAGGATGCGGGCCGACGACGTCTTGCCGCAGCCGCGCGGACCGGAGAACAGGTACGCGTGGTTGATCCGGCCGGACGTCAGCGCCGTCGACAACGGCTCGGTGACATGTTCCTGTCCGATGACTTCGGCGAAGGTCGCAGGCCGGTACTTGCGGTAGAGCGCCACGATCAGCAGGCTACCGGCGCGGGGTGACGGGTGAGCGGGCCAGCCCACCCTCGCTGGTTTGTGAATCTGGCGACAGTTCCGGCGCCGAAAGCGTCGTCAGATTCACAAACGACGGCGGGCCTGTGGATGGCGGATCCGATCCGTCGGTGCGCGCGAGCACGGTACAACCATGACCGAGCTTCCGTGGCCGTTCGTCGGCACCGAGGTGGTGGCGAGCGGCGCCCTCTCTGAGCGGACACTGCGCCGCCGGTTCCGGCCGCTGTACCCGAATGTCTACGTCCCGCGTGATGCGGCGGTGACCGCACCTGAGCGGGCCCGCGCCGCGTGGCTGTGGTCGAAGCGACGGGGCGTCGTGGCGGGACTGTCGGCGGCGGCACTGCACGGCGCCCGATGGATCGACGCCGACGAACCCGCGGAGTTGCTGCACGACAATCGACGACCGCCGCAGGGTCTGGTCGTCCGCACCGAGTGCACGCTGCCCGCCGAGCTGGCCGTGGTCGGCGGGATGCGCGTGACGACCCCGGCGCGCACCGCGTTCGACCTGGGCCGCCGGCTTCCGCGGACGGTCGCGGTGCAACGCCTGGACGCGCTGGCCAACGCGACGGGGCTCAAGGACGTCGACGTGGCGGAGGTGATGGCCGCCCATCCGGGCGCTCGCGGCCTGCCTCGGTTGCGCGGTGTGCTGCCACTGATGGACGGCGGGGCGGAGTCGCCGCAGGAGACCGTCGCCCGGCTGGCGCTCATCGACGCGGGCCTGCCCGCACCGGTGACGCAGTTCCGGGTGGTCGACGGCTACGGCCAGTTCGTGGCGCGTCTGGATATGGCGTATCCGGAGTACCGGGTCGGGATCGAATACGACGGGCCGCAGCACTGGACCGATCCCGCGGTGCGCCAACGCGACATCGACAAGATGTTCACGCTGAACGAACTCGACTGGATCGTGATCCGGGCCAGCCGGGACCTGCTGCGCTACCGGCGCACAACCTACGTGGTCCGGGTCGAGGACGCGCTACGGTCCCGCGGCCTTCGGTTGTGAATCTGGCGACAGTTCCGGCGCTGAAAGCGTCGCCGGATTCACAAACGGGCTATTCGGCCAGCAGCTTCTCGGTCGCCGACAGCAGGGCGCAGGTGGCCAGCCCGTCGATCGCCGCGCGCAGCTCGGCTTCGGCCGGGAACGACGGCGCGATCCGGATGTTCTTGTCCTCCGGATCTTTTCGGTACGGGAAGGTGGCACCGGCCTCTGTCACCGCGATTCCGGCGTCCTTGGCCAGCGCGATGGTGCGCTTGGCGGTGCCGGGCAGCACGTCGAGGCTGACGAAGTATCCGCCCTTGGGCTCGGTCCACGACGCGATCTTGGAGTCGCCCAGCCGGTCCTCCAGGATCTCCTGGACCGCGGCGAACTTCGGCGCCAGCAGTTGCTGGTGACGCTGCATGTGCAGCCGCACCCCGTCGGCGTCGCGGAAGAACCGCAGATGCCGCAGCTGGTTGACCTTGTCCGGGCCGATCGACTTCTTGCCCGCGTGCTGCAGGTACCAGGCGATGTTGCCCAGCGAGGCGCCCAGGAAGCTGACACCGGCGCCGGCGAAGGTGATCTTGCTGGTCGACGCGAACACCAGCGGCCGGTTCGGATGCCCCGCCGCCTCGGCCAGCCCGAGGATGTCGACGTTGCGCACGAACTCGTGGGTAAGCGTGTGCACCGCATAGGCGTTGTCCCACATGATGCGGAAATCCGTTGCCGCCGTTTGCATCTGAACCAGCCGGCGGACGACCTCCCACGAGTAGGTGGTGCCCGTCGGGTTCGAGTACACCGGCACGCACCAGATGCCCTTGATGGCGGGGTCGGCGGCGACGAGCTCCTCGATCAGGTCGACGTCGGGGCCGTCCTCCCGCATCGGCACGGTGATCATCTCGATGCCGAGGCTCTCGGTGATCGCGAAGTGCCGGTCGTAACCGGGCGCCGGGCACAGGAACTTCAGCGCCGGCTCCCGACTCCACGGCCGCGGTGAGTCCGGCCCGCCGTGCAGCATCGAGAACACGATCACGTCGTGCATCAGCTCCAGGCTGGCGTTGTTGCCTGCGATCAGGTTCTGCACCGGGATGCCGAGCAGCTCGCCGAAGATGGCCCGCAGTTCCGGCAGGCCGTGCAGCCCGCCGTAGTTGCGGACGTCGGTGCCGTCGGCGTCGCGGTAGTCGTCGGGGCCGGGCAGTTCGAGCAGCCTGTTGGACAGGTCCAGCTGCTCCGGGGAGGGCTTACCGCGGGTCAGGTCGAGTTTGAGGCCCTTGGCCTTGAGCTCCTCGTAGTTGCGTTTCTGCTGCTCGTGGTGAGCGGAGAGTTCATCTCGTCCGAGCGACAGAAAGGACACTGGAAGCCTCTCGAGATGTGAAAGCCCTGGAAAGTAAGGGGACCCCGCGCACCCGCCAGAGCCCGTTGACCCTTGCTGCCTTCCGGCCCTGGGGGAGTTCACAGGATGGACGCCGCGCGGGGTCCACGGCGAGTCTAGTACTTCCCCGGGTGCATCTGGACGTCGCCTCGGATCCTTCCGCTAACATTGCCCACGGAGGATTCGCCTAGTGGCCTATGGCGCTCGCCTGGAACGCGGGTTGGGTTAATAGCCCTCGCGGGTTCAAATCCCGCATCCTCCGCACTCGGCCGGGGGTGCGACCTGCTGGGTCGCACCCCCGCCTAATCACAGCGATGAGCGCTCGAGTCGAGGTCTGCGCGAGCGTCTAGGAGGAGTATGAGCCGCACCGTTGCGGTGGTCTGGCATGCGTCGTCCTGCGTCGTCGCAGGTGTCCTGTACTTCTTCTTCGTTCTTCCGCGCTGGCCCGAGCTGATGGGGCAGACCCCGCACTCGCTGGGCACGGTGTTGCGGATCGTGGTCGCGGTGCTGATCGGGCAGGCCGCCCTTCCGGTGCTGTTCACACTGTTGCGCACCCGCAGGCCGGAGTTCCGCACCCCGCAGCTGGCGCTGAACCTGCGCGCCTGGTCCATCGGCCTGCACGTGCTGGCCGCGGTGCTGGTCCTGGGCACCGCGATCACCGAGATCTGGGTGTCGCTGGACGACGCGGGCCGTTGGCTGTTCGGCATCTACGCCGCGGCGGCCGCGATCGCGCTGCTCGGGATCTTCGCGTTCTACCTGGCCTGGGTGGCCGAGGCGCCGCCGCCTCCGCCGAAGCCGGTGAAGCCGAAGTCGGGCAGGCAGCGCAGGCGCGGCCGCAAGGGCCCCGAGGAAAACTCCGAGGAAAGCTCCGGGGAAAGCACCGAGGAACCCACCGGGGAAAGCGCCGAGGACGTCGAGGAGACGACCAGCGCCGACGACGAGCCGTCCGAGGACACCACCGAGGACGAGCCGTCCGAGGACAAGCCCGCCGAGAACGAGGGCGGCAAACTGCGCAACCGTCGCCGCCGGCGTCTGCGCAGCGGCGTGGCCGTCGACGACTAGCGCCGACGACGACCACCGTCGGCGGTTAGACCGCCCGAGTTCGGGCAATATGGGCACATGGGCAAATTCCCGGTACGGCGTCCGTTTGCGACGCTGCTGATCGCTCTGGCCGCGATTCTGGCGCTGGTCGCGCCGATGGCGCCGGCCTACGCGGCCCCCGCCGACCCGCTCGTCGCAGCGGCGCAGGTCGAACCGGCCGTGGTGCGCATCGACACCGAGATCGACTATCAGCGCGCGTACGGGAACGGCGCGGGGTTCGTCCTGGATCCCAACGGCCAGGTCCTCACCAACTTCCACGTCGTCGGCGGCGCGGACCGGATCACCGCGTCGATCGGCGGCCGGTCGTATCCGGCCGAGCTGGTCGGCTACAACCGGCGCCGCGACATCGCGGTGCTGCAGCTGATCGGCGCCACCGGGCTGCCGGTCGCCCCGATCGGCGACTCGTCGGCCCTGGCGCCCGGGGAACCCGTCGTCGCGCTGGGCAACGCCAACGGCACCAACGGTCCGCTGACCCGCGAGGTCGGCACGGTGACCGCGTTCAACCAGTCGGTGTTCGCGGAGGACTCGTTGACCGGCAGCAAGGACGAGCTGTCGGGTCTGTTCGAGTTCGCGGCGCCGGTGGTGGCGGGCGACTCGGGCGGTCCGGTGGTCAACTCGGCCGGTCAGGTGGTCGGGGTGACGACGGCCGCGTCGGTGAACTACCGGTTCGGGCCAGGCGGCGAGGGCTACGCGATTCCGATCAACGACGCGATGACCATCGCCAACCAGATCCGGTCGGGCAGCCCGTCCGACGAGGTGCACATCGGCCCGCCGGTGCTGCTCGGCGTCGGGGTGCGCTCGACCCGCCGCGGTCCGGGTGTGCAGATCGTCGAGGTGCTGCGCGGCGGTGCCGCCGAGCGCGCCGGCCTGGCCGACGGCGACCTGCTGATGTCGGTCGACGGTGTTCCCCTGGACTCGGCGACGACGCTGACCTATGTGCTGGACCGGCACTATCCGGGTGACGTCGTCGACCTCACCTGGATCGACCTCGCGGGCGTGCAGCGCACCGGCAAGGCGACGCTGACGTCAGCGTTCTAGCGCCGACTCCAACCCGCTGATCAGCAGGTCGAGTTCGAAGTCGAACTGGCGCTCGGCGTCGTGGCGCTGCGCCTGCGCCGACGCCAGCACCCGCCGCAGCGCGGGATACGCCTCGGCCGGTTCGCGGTCCAGCGCCGCGGCGGTCTCCGCGCGGTGCGGGTGCACGCCGTCGGTCTCGGCGGCGCTGTCGTGCGCGGCGGACTGGGCGATGTTCGACGCCGCGGTCAGGGCGCGCCGGGCGGTGTCCGGGTCGAACCCGGCGGTGAGCAGGACGCCGAGCACCCGGTCGGCCATCGACAGCGCGGCGGCGGCGCCGAGACCGCGCAGCCGGTTGAAGTCCGTCGCGGTGCCGACCTGGATGAGGCCGTCGCGGAACGCGACCGCGTACGCGCGCAGCACTTTTCGCCAGTCGCCGTCGGCGGGTAGCTCGATGTCGCCGATCTCGCGTTCGAAGCGGTCCACCAGCACCAGCGACAGCAGTCCCTCACGGTCGCCGACGTAGTAGTGCAGGGATTTGCGGCTGACGCCGAGACGGTCGGCGACGGCCTGCATGGTGAGGTCGGCACTCGCCACGTCGCGTGCCGCCGCGACGATCCGGTCCCGGCTGAGCCGCGGCGGACGTCCCCGGGTCCGGCCAGTCATCGGATCAGCGTACCGGTCGACCAACATTTTTTACCGATCGGCGAAAAAATGTTCCCCGGCTCCCTATGCTGAGCGGGTGCCAAACACCCCGTATCGCGTCGTGCAGTGGACCACCGGAAACGTCGGAAAGAGCTCGGTCGCGGCGATCGCGCGCAATCCGCTCTACGAGCTCGTCGGACTCTACGCGTGGTCACCGGACAAGGTCGGCAAGGATGCCGGCGAGCTCGCGGGCATCGAGCCACTCGGTGTCAGCGCCACCAACGACGTCGACGAGCTGCTCGCGCTCAAGCCCGACGTCGTGGTCTACAACCCGATGTGGATCAACATCGACGAGCTGGTCCGCATCCTGGAGGCCGGAGTCAACGTCGTCGCCTCGGCGTCGTTCATCACCGGCCACAACCTGGGTGACGACCGCGACCGGCTGGAGGAGGCCTGCCGCAAGGGCGGGTCGACGCTGTTCGGCTCCGGAGTCAGCCCGGGCTTCGCCGAGCTGCTGGCGATCGTCGCGGCGACGGCCTGCGACCGGATCGACAAGGTGACGATCTCCGAGTCGGCCGACACCACCCTCTACGACTCCCCCGACACCGAGCGTCCCGTCGGGTTCGGCACCGCGATCGACGACCCGAACCTGGAGCCGATGGCCGCCAAGGGCACCGCGGTGTTCGCCGAGGCCGTGCGGCTGGTCGCCGACGCGATCGGCGTCGAACTCGACGAGATCAAGTGCGTCGCCGAATACGCCCAGACCACAGAGGATCTGGTGATGGCGTCGTGGACCATCCCGAAGGGCCACGTGGCCGGCGTGTACGCCAGCTGGCAGGGCATCGCCAACGGCCGCACCGTCGTCGACGTCAACGTCCGCTGGAAGAAGGGCCAGACGCTGGACCCGGACTGGCAGATCGACGGCGACGGTTGGAAGATCACCATCGAGGGCCGGCCGACGGTCAACATGCAGGTGGGTTTCCTGCCGCCGCAGGACATGATCGAGAACGCGAAGTCGATCGAGGACTTCTTCGTGCTCGGCCACATCATGACCGCGATGCCGCCCATCCACGCGATTCCCGCGGTGGTGGCGGCCGCGCCGGGCATCGCGACCTACAACGACCTGCCGCTGCCGCAGGCCCGCGGCGTGGCCGGTTAGCCGGCCACCTGCAGCACGTTGGCCCGCAGCTGGGCGCCGGGCGGGCCCTCCAGGACGACGTCCTTGAGGATCCTGGCCTGGTCCTTCTCCACGGTGAACTCACCCTTCTGCGGCTCGTTACCGCCGACCACCTCGTAGAACACGGTGAACGGCGTCTCCGGAAGCGGGTGCAGACCAACGAATTTCGGCTCGATCGTGTACTTGTACACGCAGGTCGGCGCCTCGGGCGGGCACTGCTGCTCGGTGACCACCACGTCGACGGTGAAGTCCATCGGCGTCGGCACCCGCGGGGTCAGCGTCGGCAGCGGCGGCGGACTGGCCGCCTGCGGCACCTGATCGGGCGCGGTGAGGCTGCCGTAGATCACCACCGCGGCCACCCCGATACCGCTGCCGACGATCGCCAGAAGCGCAATGGCGGCAAGCCATTTGCGGGTCGTCGCGGTGATGAGCTTGCGGCGGGGCTGACGCGCGGCGGCCGCCTTCGCCGCGGCGCGGCGCCGCAGACGTCGTTTGATCGGGTTGCGCACCGGCGCGGGTAGCGGCTCGGGAATCTTGTTGAACCGCTGCTGTTCCGGTGTGGGCGCGGCCATCAGGGCGCCGTGCACGAGGGCCGCCCTCGGGTCGGCGACCTCGACGGGGCCGACGGCCGCGAAACGGGACTGGATCAGCGGGATGCGCGACGATCCGCCCATCAGGTGCACGGCGACGGATCCGCTCTGGGGCCGCAGCGCGTTCGCGTGGAAGACCAGGGCCTCGGTGAGCCGAACGGCGCGGTCGACGTCGGCGGCGATCAGGGCCTCGAACTGGGTGCGGGACAGCTCCACGGTCTCGGTGCCGGTGGCGCCGGTGAACGTCACCGGGGCGGATTGGTCGGCGGACAGGGCCTCCTTCGCGGAGCGCACGGCGTCGGCGAGCCGCAGCTGAGCCGCGATGTCGGAGGTGTCGGCGGCCTCGGCGGCCAGCGCCGGATTGCGCTCCTGCAACTGCTGGATGACCCAGCCCCGGATCCGGGCGTCGAAGTCCAGGCCGCCGAGCTGGTTGAAGCCGTCGGCGGCGGTGACGTCGTAGCCGCCGTCGCCGCGGTCGAGAACGACCGCGCTGCAGTTGGCGGCGCCGAGGTCGACCACCACGATGCGGTCAGCGGACGGCCAGGCGCTGTAGTAGGCCGCCACGGCGGTGGCCTCGTCGACGACCCGCATGCGGTGCTGATCGATGCCGGCGATCTCACCGCCGGTGGCCAGCCGGGCGACCAGCCGGTCCTCCCACTGCCGCGGATAGGTGAGCACGACCTCGCCGGGTTGTTCACCGGTGGTCTGGGCCGCCCGGGTGAGCGCCTCGGCGACGACGGCGGCGATCAGGTCCGCGGTGGGCAGGAACAGACCGCCGAGGTTGACCTCGAGTTGGTCGACGCGCAGTTTGGGGTTGGGTTCGTAGGCCGTCGGGTCGGTCAGCGCGGACTGGACGGCCGCCTCACCCGCCGACAGGATGCGGCCGGGAGAGCCCAGCACGGCCGACGGCATCGGCCCGCCGCCGGAGCCCAGCGGCACGTCGTGGATGCGCCCGTTGGTGTCGCGGAAAGCCGCCGTCGTACCCGACGTACCGAAGTCCACCGACAGCACCGCGCGACCCCCTGCCTAACCGACCCACCGCGTCACTCCCCCATCTTGCGTCACGGTGGTGTCGGCTGTTACAGGAACCCGCTCAACGCCGGGCCTGGCGGGTGACCACCGAGCGGCCCAGCACGGGCTCCAGCAGACCGGCCGGGCTGTCGACGACGTGCGGGATCGCGTTCACGATGGCCTGACCGGTGAAGGCCAGCGAGGGCATGGCGCGCTCGCCCGGCCCGGGCTGGAACGACATGTGCAGTCGCATGCTGGGCCGGCCCTCGATGCGGTGCACCATTCCGGCGCCGCCCTCGGGTTTGGGCCAGCTGTCCGGCCACGGCGTCGACGAGACCGTGGCGAAGTACTGCACGGCGACGGCGGCTTCGCCACCGCGCATCCCGGCGAGCCGCCAGCGGTGGCCGCAAATCGTGCCCTTCGGCAGCGGTCCGAGCGCGGTGGTCAGATCCTCGGGCGCCAGCAGCGTCTCCCAGTCGAGGGCGACCTCGTCGAGCGTGACGCCCAGCGCGTCGGCGGTGTAGCGGACGACGGACTCCCAGTCGTCGCGCACCTTCCCGGAGGCAATCCGGGCGGGGACGTGGCCGTCGGGCTTGCCGAAGCCCATCGACTCGTGCAGCACCTCCCAGATCGGGTAGACGAGATCGAGGTCGATCGCGTACTCGTCCATCCGGTAGCTGTCGACCTGACCGGCACCGGCCATCAGCGCGACCGGCAGGTTGAGGCTGACGATGCCCGGCTCGCAGCCCGACGCGTAGAACGTGGAATTGCCTTCGCGGCAGGCCGATTCGAGGAGTTGGCGCCATTTCTCCGGCGCGGCGGGCGGGTACACCATCGGGATGGTGGAGATGGTGACGACGTTGATCCCGGCCCGCAGCAGCCGGGCGATCTCCTGGTAGGCGTCCTCCTCGCGGCCGACGGCGGTCGAGCAGTAGCAGAAGCAGTCGGGCCGCTGGCGCAGCACCGCGTCGAAGTCGTCGTGGGCCAGCACACCGGTGTCGGGGCGGCCGCACAGGCTGCCGGCGTCCTTGCCGACCTTGTCCGGTGAGGACACCAGGACACCGGCCAGCTCGATATCCGGGTCGTCGATGAGCCCGCGCAGCGCCTCACGCCCGGTGATGCCGGTGCCGGCGTGGACCACGGTGTACGACATGGCCACCTCCTCGCCGGAAACATACATTCTCGAATGCGGTAACGTCTACTCTCATTATGGTGACGCTGGCGGAGAGCATCGAGTTCGACCCGTTCTCGGACGAGTTCTTCAACGACCCGTTCGACAAGTACCGGCTGCTGCGGGATCACGCGCCGGTGTACCGCAACGATAAGTACAACTTCTGGGCGTTGTCGCGGTACGAGGACGTGGCCCCGGCGATGAAGGACCACCAGACGTACTCGTCGGCGCACGGCGTGACACTGGACCACTACATCGATCCGAACGCGCTGATCCCGCGCGACGTGATCATCATGATGGATCCGCCCCAGCACACCCGGATGCGCTCACTGGTCAACAAGGTGTTCACGCCGCGGGCGATCGCCAAGCTGGAGGGCACGATCCGCGACATCATCACCGGGTTCGCGGCGCAGGTCGATCCGAAGTCGTTCGACGCGGTGGAGGAGTTCTCGGCGCTGTTCCCCGTCGAGATCATCACCACGATGCTCGGGGTGCCGCCGGAGGGCCGCCAGCAGATCCGGCACTGGGTGGACGGGCTGCTGGAGCGCGAGCCGGGTACCGCTTTGAGCACCCAGGCCAGTCGCGACGCGGCGGTCACGATGTGGGGCTACTACTACGAGTTGGTGCAGCACAAGCGGCTCCACCCGGGTGACGACATGATCAGCCGGCTGACCGAGGTGGAGGTCGAGCGCGAGGACGGCACCGCGACCCGGCTCAGCGACTTCGAGATCTCGGCGTTCGCCTCGCTTCTGGGCGGTGCGGGCGCGGAGACGGTCGCGAAGCTGATCGGCAGCGCGGTGGTGCTGTTCGCCAAGCACCCGGATCAGTGGCGGCTGCTGCGCGAGGACCGCAGCCTGCTGCCGTCGGCGTTCGAGGAACTGCTCCGCTACGAGGGCCCGTCGCAGTACAACATCCGGTGGAGCAACGTCGACGTCGAACTGCACGGGGTGACGATCCCGAAAGACAGTGCGGTGATGCTGATCAACGGGTCGGCGACCCGCGACGAGCGCGCGTTCGAGGATCCCGACCGGTTCGACATCACGCGTCCGCCGTCGGGCCACAACCTGGGCTTCGGCTACGGCATCCACAGCTGCCTGGGTGCGGCCCTGGCGCGAATGGAGGGCCGCATCGCGCTGGACGTCCTGCTGGACCTGATCCCGGAGTACGAGGTCGACCCCGCCGGGCTGGAGCGGGTGAAGATGCCGAACGTGTTCGGCTGGAAGCATGTGCCGGTGCGCGCCGGTTAGGACTACTTGACCGGGTTGCCGTGCTCGTCCCAGTGTTCGGCGACCTTCTTGCTGGGCTGCACACGCGGCGGTTCGCCGGGCATCTTCGGATAGTTCGGCGGGTACGGCAGGTCGCCGAGGCCGCGTTCCTCCTCGTCGGCCTTGTACATCTCGAGTAGCTTGTCGAGGCTCTGCGGCTTCCCGTCGATGTCGGCCCACGGGTCGTCTCGGTTGGCGACGATGTCGGGGACCGTCCGGATGGTGTAGTCGTCGGGGTCGGCGTCGCGCAGCTCGTCCCACGTCAGCGGCATGGAGACGGTGGCGATCGGGGTCTTGCGGGCGGAGTAGGCCGAGGCGAAGGTGCGGTCGCGGGCGTTCTGGTTGTAGTCGATGAAGATGCGTTGGCCGCGTTCCTCCTTCCACCAGGAGGTGGTGACGGCGTCGGGGTCGCGGCGTTCCACTTCTCGGGCCAGCGCGATGCCGGCGCGGCGCACGGCGATGAAGTCCCAGTCGGGCTTGATGCGCAGGAAGACGTGGATACCGCGGCCGCCGGAGGTCTTCGGGTACCCGACGAGCCCGAGTTCGTCGAGCAGGGGTTTGAGGATGTCGACGGCGACGTGGCGGGCCTCCTTGAAGGCGGTGCCGGGCTGCGGGTCGAGGTCGATGCGCAGTTCGTCGGGGTGCTCGGTGTCGGGGCAGCGCACCTGCCACGGGTGCAGGGTGACGGTGCCCATCTGGACGGCCCAAGCGATCGCCGACGGGTGGGTGATCTTGAGGGCGTCGGCGGTGCGGCCGGACGGGAAAGTGACGGTGCAGGTTTCGAGGTAGTCGGGGTGCTTCTGCGGCACCCGTTTCTGGTAGATCTCCTCACCCTCGATGCCGTCGGGGAACCGCTGCAGGTGCACGGGGCGGTCGCGCAGCAGCGCGACCATCGGCTCGGCCACCGACAGGTAGTAGTCGAAGAGCTTGCCTTTAGTGCCGTCCTTGCCGAGTTTCGGCCAGAACACCTTGTCTCGGTTGGTCAGCCTGACCTTGACGCCGTCGACGTCGATTTCCTCTGCGGGGGTGGGCATTTCAGGACTCCAGGACGTCGTTGAGGTCGTAGTGCAGCGGGACGTCGAGCTGGTCGAAGGTGCAGCTGCGGGGGTCGCGGTCGGGGCGCCAGCGGCGGAACTTCACGGCGTGGCGGAAGCGTTGAGCGCCGCGGTTGCCTTCCATCTGGTCGTAGGCGACCTCGCAGACCTTCTCCGGGCGGATGGGTACCCACCGTTTGTCGGCGGCGGAGTTCCAGCGGCTGGGGTCGCCGTCGCGCATCTCGTCGCCGATGCGCAGGGGCTCGAGTTCGGTGAGGAGTTTGACGCGGTCCTTGGCGGTGAAAGAGGTTGCGCCGCCGACCATGTAGAGTTCGTCGCCGCGGTAGAGGCCGAGCAGAATCGAGCCGATGCCCTCGCCACTCTTGTGGATGCGGTAGCCCATGGCCACGCAGTCGGCATCGCGGGCGTGCTTGACCTTGACCATCTCCCGTTTACCGGGGAGGTAGGGGCCGTCGAGGCGTTTGGCGATGACGCCGTCGAGGCCGGCGCCCTCGAACTCCTCGAGCCACTGCGCGCCGAGGTCCGGGTTTTCGGTGGTGCGGGTGACGTGGCACCACTGTTTCTCGCTGACGGCGTCTTTGAGCGCGTCGCGTCGTGTCCGGAACGGTTCCTTGAGCAGCGAGCGGTCGCCGAGGGCCAGGGCGTCGAAGCCGATGAAGTGGGCGGGGGTCTCCTCGGACAGCAGCTTGATGCGACTGGCGGCGGGGTGGATGCGCTGGCTCAGCGACTCCCAGTCCAGCCGGGTGCGGCCGTCGATCTCGCGGGGGACGACGATCTCGCCGTCGAGCACGCAGCGGGGTGCGAGTTCGTCGCGGACGGCCTCGGTGACCTCCGGGAAGTAGCGACCGAGGTCTTTGCCGCTGCGCGACAGCAGCACGACCTCGTCGTGGTCGCGGAACACCAGGGCACGAAAGCCGTCCCATTTGGGCTCGTAGGACCACACCCCGGCCTCGGGCGGCACCCTGGTCTGCGCCTTGGCCAGCATCGGTTCGAGCGGCGGGAGCACCGGGAGGTCCATCCCGCCCATTATTGCCGTCATGCCGGTGCAGACCGTCGGCATCGCGGAATGTCATCGCGGCCGTGCGGGGGTGTCGTGGTGTCAGCTGGCGTCGCGGTCGTTGTCGCCGGGTGGGTTGCAACAGTCGTCCCCGTCCCCGTCACCGCTTGCATCGGTGTCGGTGTGTTCGTCGGGGATGAGGTAGCGCTCGGGATGGTGGTAGTTGTTGACCCGGGCCTGCCCGGTATCCAGCTGTGGGGGCGGTAACCACTCGGTGCGCCCATCCTTGCGTTTACGGGTCCGATACCCGCCGGGTCCGACGATCCGGTTGTCCGGCCCACACGCCAACGTCAGATCGGTGATATCGGTTTGCCCGTCAGCGGCCCAGTCGGCGACCGCGTGATGAACCTGCGTGTAATACGCCGGCACAGTGCAACCCGGTTTGGTGCAGCCACGCTCCATCGCAAACAACATCAACCGCTGCGACGTACTCGCACACCGTCTGGCCCGACCCAGGTACAGCGGTTCGTTGGTGTGCTTATCGAACACCGCTAAGTACGGGTGCGCCTGCGCGGCCATCGCGATCAACTCCCCCATCGGCAGCACCGTCCCACCCGCACTGACCGCCACCCCCGCCCCAGCGGTCAGATCCTGCAACGTCGCGGTAACCACCACCGTGGCCGGAAACCCGTTGACCACCCCACGCGGACGCAACGCCAACAAATCACGCAGCATCGCCAGCACCGCATCATGACGCCGCTGCCCCGCACTGCGGGTATCCACCACCTCAACCGACGGTTCGGGTTCCGGCTCAGGCTCGGGGTCGAGGTCCAACTCGGGGTCGTCGGCAGGTTCGACATCAGCGGGCGGCTGCTGTGCCCGATCAGGGCCCAGGGCCGGGATCGGCTCCACGGTATCGGGCTGGTTGGCGTGCACCCGGTCATAGATCGCCAGCCCGGCCTCCAGAAACACCCGCATCCGGGCACTGATCACCCCGCTGATCGTGCTGGTGCCATCACTGCGCTGCCGACCCAACCGCAACCAGCACTTCTGCTCAACCGGCTCGCTGAACTCCCCGTCCTGATCCAGATACTGACCCAACCGCTCAGCAGCCTTACCCAACTGACTGGGATTCAAGGTCGCACCCAGTTCGGCGAGCTGCTTTTCGGCCTCCTCACGCACATCGAACGGCACCGAACGCGGACACTGATGATCGAAAAACCGGTGCAACACCGCGACATGACCCGCACCCAACACCCCACGAGCCACCAACGCCGCGGCACGCTGCCACACCGGCGCCAACACCTCACCAGTGATCGCCGCCCGCTCCACCAACACCGCGGCATCCTTGACCCGCCGCCGCGCCTCACCCGGCGAAACCCGCAACAACGTCACCAACGTCTTAGCAACAGTGGGCTCCCCCAACTCCACCACCGGCACCCGCCCCAACTGCGCCACCAACCGATGCCCCACCATCGCCGACGCGCGCGTGAACTGCTCCCACTCCGCGGTCAGTTGCAGAAGTTCATTCGTACTCAGACCGTCGAGAGGCTCGGCGACCAACGCGGCAACGGCATCCTCGGCCACCGCCAGCTGATCGCTCAAACGTTCGAACCCCACGCTTTCACGCTAGAGGCCACCACCGACAAAAAACGCCCGCCATGTGACCACTGAAATCAAAGTGGCAGAAGAAATTTCTGGGGCGATCTACGCCAGCAGTGACGCGCTCAACGTCTCGGTCAACCACCGCTGATATCGCTGCGGCGTCCACTTCCGGTCCACGACGAGCAGCCGGTACACCTCTGGGGACATCAGCGTGTAGATGATGTCGACGGCGTCGCGCTGACGCAGATCGGTCCGCAGCGCGCCGCGCTGCGCCAGGGCCCGCGCCAGCTGCCCCTGACCGGACCGTCGCTGCTGGTTCAACTCCTCGAGCAGCGCGGCAGCGTCGGGATCCGAGCTGGCCGCGCCGACCAGAATCCGGTACACCGGTGCGCTGCGCGCGTTGATGTCCGCCGCGGTCGCGACGAAGCCGGCCACCTGCCCCCGCGGATCGGCGTCGGCGACCGCAGCCTGCACTTGCGGCCGGTCGGACACTGCGACGGGTTCGTCGTCACCCGCGATCGACACGTCGAGAATCGCCTTGAGAATCCCCCGCTTCGAGGAGAACAGCCGGTACACGGTCGCCGGCGGCACATCCGAGGCGGCGCTGATGGCCTCGATCGTCGTCGCGCCGTAGCCCCGCTCCAGAAACAGCGTCCGCGCGGCATCGATGAC
This sequence comes from Mycolicibacterium phlei, assembly GCF_001583415.1. The sequence continues at coordinate 297,546 of NZ_CP014475.1, read as the reverse complement.
CGCCGCGCGGGCCAGCCGGGTCCGCGCCTGACTGGGCCTTGCCGAACTCACGCCGCGAGTCTATAACTCTCAAATTGAGAGTTATACTCTCAATTCGCCAATCGGAGGAAACCATGACACACATCGAATCCGTAACCCTCGAGACACCCGAACCCGAAACCCTGGCGGCCTTCACCCGGGCCGTCGCCCCGGACCTGCCGATCCGTGTCCGCACCGGCGACGCGCCGACCAGCGGTTTCCGCGGGTTCACGCTGTCACTGGTGGTGCCGCAACCGTCCGACGTCGACGCGGTCATCGACACAGCGCTTCACGCCGGAGGGACACCGGTTCAGCCCCCCAGGAAGTCGCTGTGGGGTTACGGTGGCAGCGTGAGCGGACCCGACGGCTCGATCTGGACGGTGGCGTCCTCAGGCAAGAAAGACAGGCAGTTCGTCCTGCAGATCGGTGTGTCCGACGTCGCGGCCAGCAAGGCCTTCTATGTCGACCGCGGCCTTCCGGTCGCGAAGAGCTTCGGCCGCAAGTACGTTCAGTTCGCCAACGGCGACAGCCCGATCACCCTCGCGCTGCTCAAGCGACGCGCCCTGGCCAAGAACGCCAGGGTCTCCCCTGACGGCGACGGCGCCCACCGCATCGTCATCAACAGTCCGGCAGGGGATTTCACCGATCCGGACGGTTTCGTCTGGGCGGCCGCCTGATGACGGACACGCCAAAGCTGCTATCCGGCGGCAACCCCCAGATCCCGAAGGGCGAGGGCGACGGACCGGTGCAGGCCTACATCGCCGCGATGCCGGGCTGGAAGCGTGACGTCGGCCGCCGTCTCGACAGGCTCATCGTCGAGACGGTGCCCGACGTGTTCAAGGCCGTGAAGTGGAACCAGCCGTTCTACGGCAGCCCGGACCACGTGTGGTTCACCTCGTTTCGGTGCTTCACCCGCTACGTGCAGGTGACCTTCTTCGACGGGGTGGACCTCGATCCGGTGCCACCGAAGGCCTCCAAGCACCCCCGGGTGCGGTACTTCGAGATCCGCGAGGACGACGACCTCGACGAGGACCTGATGCGCTCCTGGATCGACCAGGCCAGCCGACTGCCCGGGGAGAAGATCTGATCCGGCCGCCGGTGTCGCCGATGCTGGCCAAGTCGGTGACGACGATCCCACCGGAGATGTTCTACGAACCGAAGTGGGACGGCTTCCGCTCGATATGCTTCCGCGACGGTGACGACATCGAGTTCGGCAGCCGCAACGAAAGGCCGCTGACCCGTTATTTTCCCGAGCTCGTCGACGCCGCCAGACACGAACTGCCGAACCGCTGCGTCATCGACGGCGAGATCGTCATCGCCGCGGGCAACGGCCTCGACTTCGAGGCGCTGCAGCTGCGCCTGCATCCCGCCGCATCCCGGGTCGCCATGCTGGCCGCCCAGACGCCGGCGTCGTTCATCGCGTTCGATCTTCTCGCCCTCGACGAAACCGACTACACCCAACGGCCTTTCGGCGAGCGCCGCGCCGTCCTCGAGAGCATCTTCACGACCGGCACCGAGCGGTTCCATCTCACCCCCGCCACCACCGATCTCGCCACCGCGCAACGCTGGTTCGACGAGTTCGAGGGCGCGGGCCTCGACGGCGTCATCGCCAAACCCCTCGACCTGACCTACCAGCCCGACAAACGAGTGATGTTCAAGATCAAGCACCGGCGCACCGCGGACTGCGTCGTCGCCGGTTACCGCCTGCACAAGTCCGGCCCCGACGCCGTCGGCTCCCTGCTGCTCGGTCTCTACGCCGACGACGGCAGCCTGGCCTCCGTCGGCGTCATCGGCGCGTTCCCGATGGCCAAGCGTCGTGAGCTGTTCACCGAACTGCAGCCACTGGTAACCACTTTCGACGAACACCCGTGGAACTGGGCCGCCCACGCCGACCCCGACGTAGTGCGTCGCTACGGCGGCGGCTCCCGGTGGAACGCCGGCAAGGACCTGTCCTTCGTACCGCTGCGGCCCGAGCGCGTCGTCGAGGTCCGCTACGACCACATGGAAGGTACGCGCTTCCGCCACACCGCGCAGTTCAACCGCTGGCGACCCGACCGCGACCCCCGCTCCTGCACCTTCGCCCAACTCGACCAACCCGTGACTTTCCAGCTTGACGAGATCATTCCGGGTCTCGGCGGCTAGATTCGAGCCATGCTCGCGGAGTCGGTGACCACCTGGCTGCTGGACTCCGACCCGACGCTGCGCTGGCAGGTCGAACGCGACATCATCGGCGCACCACCCGAGGTGTGGATGCGGACCCGGGCGCGCACCGCCACCGAGGGATTCGGCAGCCGACTACTCGCTCTGCAGGACCCCGACGGCCAGTGGGCCGGTGGCGCGTTCTTCCCCGGCGGGTTTGACTTCGAGCATGCCGACCCCTCGGCGGGCCAGCCCTACACCGCCACCACCTGGTCGCTGACGGCGTTGCGGGAGTGGGGCGTCGACGCGGAGATACTTCGGGCCAACCGGACCCCGGAGCGCATCGCCGAGAACTGCCGCTGGGACTACGAGAACCTGCCGTACTGGGACGGCGAGGTGGACTGCTGCATCAACGCATGGACCCTCGCCAACGGACTGTGGCTCGGCGTCGACGTCACCGGCATCAAGGACTGGTTTCTCGAGCATCAACTCGAGGACGGCGGTTGGAACTGCGAATGGGTCGACGGCGCCACGCGGTCGTCCTTCCACTCGACGCTGAACTCCCTGAAGGGTCTTCTCGCCTACGACAAGGCCACCGGCGGCACCGGGGAGACCCGCGCCGCTCGCCGGCGAGGTGAGGAATACCTGTTGCAGCGCAGCCTGATTCGTCGGTTGTCCACCGGAGACCCGGTCGGGCCTTGGGTGTTCAACCTGACCTACCCGTGGCGGTGGGCCTACAACCTGCTCAACGCCGCCGAATACTTCCGGGAGGCCGACGTCGCCGATCCGCGCCTGTCCGAGGCCGCGGAACTGATCCGCGCCGCCCGCCGGCCGGACGGCACCGTTCTGCAGGGACAGCCGCAGAAGGGCGAGACCTGGTTCGAGGTCGACGCCCCGGAAGGCGAACCGTCGAAATGGCTGACCCTGTCGGCGGAGCGGGTGCTCACGTGGTGGGACAACTCACGACTTTCACCCAAACCGGTGACCACGACGCCTCCCGCCGTGTGATGCTGCGGGTATGAGGTCACTGCACGTCTGCGCGACGGCGGTCGCGTTCACGGCCGTCGCCGCCGCCACCGCCGCACCGGCGACCGCCCAGGGCCGGCTCGACGGTGCCTTCACCTTCGTCAACGGCCCCACCACCAACCAGTGGTACATCACCTCGCAGTGCAACCCCGAGGGCGTCTGCGCGGGAACGGTCACCACCTCGACGGGGGTGATCGCGCACATCGGCCGGACCGCCGACGGACCGTGGACCGTCAGCCGGCACGACGTCCCCAACGGCTGGATCTGCCCGGACGGCAGCACCGCCCCCGGCGACCAGACCTACACCTTCGATCCGGTGACACTGGCCGGCACGCTCAGCGCGACCTCCCGGCCCGGGGCCTGCGGTAATCCCGAGCCCGCCCACATGGAACAGCCGATCAGCCTGCACCCGGCCTAGAAACCCGGATGCCGGCGCCCCACGCGGGACGCCGGCATCCGGGTCTGACTACCTGCGGACCTCGGAGTCGTCGTACACGATGCGCCCGATCAGCTCGTAGCGCCGCGGGTCGCGGTACTTGCACCAGGCCGCAACCGCGCCGCCGAGCACGAACAGCCCGATCACGATCCACGGGGTGAGCTTGAACAGCAGCGTGCCCGACGCGGTGCCAGCGGCGGTCTCGCGGTGCTCCCACAGCAGGGTGACGACGTAGAGCATGCCCAGGCCGCCCAGCAGCGGGGCGAGGAGCGTCTTGAACCAGTGCTTGCTCTCCGGGTTCTGCTTGCGGATGTGGAAGTAGCTGATCACCGAGAACGCGCACAGCGACTGCACGATCAGGATCGCCATCGTGCCCAGGATCGCCAGCAGCGCGTACATGTGCTCGTACGGGCTCATCCCGTTGGCCAGGAAGGCCAGGATGATGACCAGCGCGATACCGCTCTGCACGAACGACGCGATGTAGGGCGAGCCGTGCACCGGGTGGGTCGCGCCCAGGGTGCGCTGTGCGGTCTTGGACAGGCCCTCCCGGCCGAACGCGTACAGGTAGCGCGAGGCGCAGTTGTGGAACGCCATGCCGCAGGCGTACGAACCGGTGACCAGCAGGATCTCGAACAGCACGATGGCCCACTGGCCGTAGGTCTCACGCACTGGGGCGAAGAAGATCTCGCCTGCGGTGTCGGCGTCCTGGGCCAGCTCGACGGCCTTGTCGGGGCCGGTGCCCGCGATCGCCATCCAGGAGATGAACACGTAGAACAGGCCGACGCCGAGCACGGCGATCATGGTCGCCCGCGGGATGATGCGCTTCGGGTTGCGTGACTCCTCGCCGTACATGGCGGTCGACTCGAAGCCGACCCAGGACCAGAACGCGAAGAACAGGCCCAGCCCGGCGCTGGCGCCGGCGACCGGGGCGGCCTGGAAGGCGCCGATCGGGTTGACGATGTCGGCGGCCGCGAAACCCTCCGGGCCGCCACCGCGGAACAGCACCGCCAGCGCGCCGAGCAGCAGCATGACGATCTCGGTGATCAGGAAGGCACCCAGCACCTTGGCGGTGAGGTTGACGTCGAAGTAGGTCAGGATCGCGTTGAGGATCAGCATTCCGAGTGCAGGCACGATCCAGTGCACGTGCCACCCGAAGAAGTTCTCCAGCAGGTTCTGCGTGAAGAACGCGAAGATGCCGATCAGCGAGGCCTCGAAGACGATGTAGGCCATCGTGATGATGGTGCCGGCGGCCATGCCGGGGATACGGCCCAACCCGTGCGAGATGTAGCCGTAGAAGGCGCCGGTGGCGGTGATGTGCTTGGCCATCGTGGCGTAGCCGATGGCGAACAGGCCGAGCACCACCGTTGCGACGAAGTAGCCGGCCGGTGCGTGTGAACCATTTCCGAAGCCAACCGCGATCGGCACGTTGCCGACCATTGCCGTGATCGGGGCGGCGGTCGCCACCGCCATGAAGATCACGCCCACTGTGCCCACAGCATCGCGCTTGAGCCGCTGAACCCCGTCGTTTGAACGGGTTTGGCTCCGCGATATGACTTGATCAGCCATCTACGGGATTACCTTCCAGGGATTTGACAGGAGCACGTCTGTGGTCCACGCCACAGGCGAACGTGCGTATATTGGCACTACCAATTCCGGACCGCAACCACTTTCGCGAACCATTGACAGAAATGGTTCGGCCTTTTTAAGGTCTGTGGTGTTCAGGGCGCCGGGTGGTCCCGTTCACACCGCGCCCGCGCAGTGAGGAGCCGCATGTACGACTACGGCGCGTTCTCGTTCGAGTCCAAGACCGAAGTCCTGGACCGGGCGAAGACGTTCTGGAACCCGGACAAGACTCAGTTCTGGACCGACTCCGGTGTCGACCTCGTCATCGACCGGCGCGAGGGCTACTTCCTGTGGGACATGACCGGCCGTCGCCTCATCGACGTGCACCTCAACGGCGGCACCTACAACCTCGGCCACCGCAACCCCGAGGTGATGCAGGCGATCAAGGAGGGCATGGAGCACTTCGACATCGGCAACCACCACTTCCCGTCGGTGGCCCGTACGGCGCTGGCCCAGCGCCTCGTCGAGACCGCTCCGCCGTCGATCAAGAAGGTGGCGTTCGGGTCCGGCGGCGGCGAGGCCATCGACATCGCGCTCAAGAGCGCCCGGCACGCCACCGGCCGCCGCAAGATCGTCTCGGTCATCAAGGCCTACCACGGCCACACCGGCCTGGCCGTCGCCACCGGTGACGACCGGTTCTCCAAGCTGTTCCTGTCCGATCACCCCGACGAGTTCATCCAGGTCCCGTTCGGCGACGTCGACGCCATGGAGCGCGCGCTGGCCGGCAACGACGTGGCCGCGGTGATCATGGAGACCATCCCCGCGACGTACGGATTCCCGCTTCCGCCACCGGGTTACCTCGAGGCGGTCAAACAGCTCACCGAACGGTTCGGCACCCTCTACATCGCCGACGAGGTGCAGACCGGGCTGATGCGCACCGGCGAGCTGTGGGGCATCACCAAACACGGCATCGACCCGGACATCCTCGTCACCGGCAAGGGCCTGTCCGGCGGCATGTACCCGATCAGCGCGGTGCTGCTGGGCGACCGCGCCGCCAGCTGGCTGGACGTGGACGGTTTCGCCCACATGTCCACCTTCGGCGGTGCGGAGCTGGGCTGCGTGGCGGCGCTCAAGACGCTGGAGATCACCACCCGGCCGGAGGTGCGCTCGATGGTGCACTACATCTCCGACGTGTTCACCACCGGACTGCGCCGCATCCAGGCCGACTACCCGGACTGGTTCGTCGGCATCCGGCAGAACGGCGTGGTGATCGGGCTGGAGTTCGACCACCCCGAGGGCGCCAAGTTCGTCATGCGCGAGCTGTACGCCAACGGGGTGTGGGCGATCTTCTCCACGCTGGATCCCCGTGTGCTGCAGTTCAAACCGGGCATCCTGCTGGAGCCCGACCTGTGCGAGGACGTGCTTGACCGGCTCGAGGTCGCGGTGGGCCGCGCCCGGGCGGCGGCATTCGGACGGAGGAGCTGATGACCACCATTGCCCAGGCCGGGCACATGCTGGAGCGGGCGCGGTGGGCGGCCCGCGCGTACGCCGACTACGACCGCGCCACCGTCGAGGCGATCGTGTCCGCGGTCGCCGAGGCCGGCTACGCCGAGGCCGAACGGTTCGCCGCCGCGGCCGTCGCCGAGACCCAGATGGGGGTGGCCGCCCACAAGGTGGTCAAGAACCAGGCCTGTTCGCGCGGCATCGTCGAGCACTACCGCGGAGAGGACTTCGTCACCCCGCGCATCGACCCCGCCCGCAAGATCGTCGAGGTGCCGCGCCCCGCCGGGGTGGTGCTCGCGCTGACCCCGACCACCAATCCCGTTGCCACCGTGTACTTCAAGACGCTGCTGGCGCTGATGACCCGCAACGCGGTGGTGGTCTGCCCGCACCCGAGGGCCAAGCAGTGCTCGGCCGACGCGGCCCGGGTGCTCGCCGGCGCGGCGGTGGCCGCCGGCGCGCCCGACGGCATCGTGCAGGTGGTCGACGAGCCGACCATCCCGCTGCTCGAGGCGCTGATGGCCGACGAGCGCACCGACGTCATCGTCGCCACCGGCGGCACCGGGGTGGTGCGCGCCGCGTACTCGTCGGGCAACCCCGCCCTCGGCGTGGGGCCGGGCAACGTGCCGGTGCTGGTCGACGCCACCGCCGACATCACCGCCGCGGCCCGCCGCATCGTCGACAGCAAGGCGTTCGACAACTCGGTGCTGTGCACCAACGAGAGTGTGCTGATCGCCGAGGAGTCCATCGCCGACTCGCTGCGCTCGGCGCTGACCCGGGCCGGGGCCTACGTGCTCAGCGACGACGAGGCACAGCGGTTGCGCGCCTTCATGTTCCCCGACGGCCACCTCAACACCGACGTGGTGGGCCGGGACGCGTCGTGGATCGCCGGGCAGGCCGGGCTGCGGGTGACCCCCAAGACCCGGGTGCTCGTCGCACCGTTCGACACGGTCATCACCGAGGAGGTGCTGGCCCACGAAAAGCTCTCCCCGGTCCTCGGATTCACCACCGTCGCCGACGCCCAGCGCGGTATCCGCGCCGCCCGCGCGGTGGTGCGAATCGGCGGCGCCGGTCACTCCGCGGCGATCCACAGCGAGAACCCGCACGTGATCACCGAGTACGCGGCCCAGGTGCCGGTGCTGCGGGTGTCGGTCAACGTCGGCAACAGCACCGGCAGCGCCGGGCTGGAGACCAACCTGGACCCGTCGATGACGATCGGCACCGGGTTCGTCGGCCGCAGCTCGATCGGCGAGAACCTGCGCCCGCACCACCTGCTGAACTGGACCCGCATCGCCTACAACAGCGACCCGGCGGTGACGATGCCGGAGTTCGGCGGCATCTCGCCGTGGCGCACCCCGGCCGGACCGGTGCCCGTATACCCGCGGGCGTCCAACGACCCGGCCGCCGGCCAACCGGTCGCGCCGGTGCGCAGCGGCACCGTCGCCGGTGGCTCCCGCCCGCTCGATCCGACGCTGGATGCGCTGCGCGCCGAACTGCGCAAGCTGGTCGTCGAAGAACTCGCCCAACTGATCAAGAGGTAGTCGTGGCTGAACTGCGTTCCTTCATCTTCATCGACCGGCTGCAGCCGCAGACGCTGTCGTATCTGGGCACCTGGATCAAGGGCACACTGCCCCGCGCCGACATGGCCGCCCAGATCATCGAGGTCGCCCCCGGCCTGGACATCGAGGGCGTGACCGACGTGGCGCTCAAGCACGCCGAGGTGAACGCCGGAATCCTGGTCGTCGAGCGGCAGTTCGGCTATCTGGAGTTCCACGGCGAGACCGGTGCGGTCAAGGCCGCCGCCGACGCCGCACTTGCCGAGCTGGACAAGGACGCCACCGACGCGGTGCGGCCGCAGATCCTGGCCTCCAAGCTCATCACCAGCATCGACCGCCAGCACGCATTCCTGATCAACCGCAACAAGATCGGGTCGATGGTGCTGGCCGGCGAATCGCTGTACGTGCTCGAGATGCAGCCCGCCTCCTACGCCATCCTGGCCACCAACGAGGCGGAGAAGGCCGCCGACATCAAGGTCGTCGACTACCGGATGATCGGTGCGACCGGCCGGGTGTACCTGTCCGGCACCGAAGCCGACGTCCGTCAGGCGGCCGAGGCGGCCGAGGACGCACTGGCTCGGAGTGCCACATGAGCGTTGTCGACCCGGCGGCACTGCGCCAACTGGTTCGGGAGGTGGTGCGCGAGGCGGTCGCCGATCTGGCCGCACCCCCCACGGCCGCGGCGGTCCCCCCACCGCCCGCACCACCTCCCCCGCCGCCGGCGCCGCGCACGGTGGCCGAGCAGTTCGGGCTGCAGCCCACCGGACCGCTGGCCGCCGACGACAAGACCCGCACGGACACGATCCGCATCGCCAACGACGCCGATCTGGACGCGTTCGTGCGCACCATGCTCAAACTGTTCGAGAACCCCAAGACGCGTGCGGATCTGCGGGCCGGCCGGCTGAAGTTCCGGCTGGCAGGCGGTGCGACCAGCACCGGGGACCGCACCCACCGCATCGACAGCGGCGCGGTGACCGAACGGCACATCGCCGACATCGCCGAATCCGGCGGCGGCACATTGATTCTCGGCCGCAGGGCGGTGGTGACGCCGCTGGCCCGGGAGAAGGCTCGGGCGCTGGGGATCAAGATCGAGAAGGAGCGCAAGTGACGGCTCGGCCGAAAGGAAGAACATGATTACCGGAGTTGTGACCGGTCAGGTCTGGGCGACCCGGCGCATCGACGGCCTGCCCGCCGGCGCGTTCCTCGAGGTCGAGGCCGACGGGTCCGGCGCCAGGCTGGTCGCGTTCGACGTGCTCGGCAGCGGTGTCGGTGAACGGGTTCTGATCGCGCAGGGCTCGGTCGCCGCCGGCTGGTTCACCGGGCCCCCACCGCCGGTCGACGCATTGATCATCGGCTCGATCGACCCCGATCCGTCCGAGTAACCAACAGTTTCCAACCCAACCGAAAAATCCTCTCAGACAAGGAGAAACAACATGGCCAGCAACGCGATCGGAATGATCGAGACCAAGGGCTACGTCGCCGCCCTGGCAGCCGCCGACGCGATGGTCAAGGCCGCCAACGTGACCATCACCGACCGCCAGCAGGTCGGTGACGGGCTGGTGGCGGTGATCGTCACCGGCGAGGTGGGCGCGGTCAAGGCCGCGACCGAGGCGGGCGCGGAGACCGCCTCGCAGGTCGGCGAACTGGTGAGCGTGCACGTCATCCCGCGCCCGCACAGCGAGCTCGGTGCGCACTTCTCGGTGTCCGCGCAGTAACCGGCGCCGGCGCCACCATCGCGTAATTCGACCCTGAGGAGCCTGATGGCCGCGACCGATATCGCGACGCGCACCGAGATCCGCGTCTACCTGTTGGTGCAGGATCTGCAGCCGCAGTTCGCCGCCTACCTGGGGACCCCCACCCGGGCCCGCGGGTACCCGCCGTACGCCGGCGAGCACGCGCTGATCGTCGAGGTGTCCCCAGCCCTGGCGATCGAGCGGGTCATCGACCTGGCGCTGCGGGAGGTGCCCGGCATCCAGCCCGGAATCCTCTACGTGGAGCGGCAGTTCGGGGTGCTGGAGATCCACTCGTCCGAGCTGGCCGACGTGCAGCGCGCCGGCGAGGCGATCCTGCGCGGCACCGGGGCCTCGGCGGCCGACCAGCTGCGGCCGCGGGTGCTGTTCCACGACATCATCGAAGACATCACCGACCAGCACGCGGTGATCCTCAACCGCAACCGTCAGGCCTCGATGGTGCTGCCGGGCCAGTCGCTGCTGGTCTACGAGATGACCCCGGCTCTGTTCGCGGCGGTGGCGGCCAACGAGGCCGAGCGGGTGGCTCCCGGGCTGACCGTCGTCGACGTGCAGATGATCGGCGCCGCTGGCAGGCTCTACATCGCCGGTAGCACGAGCGATGTCACCAGCGCCCGGGACCGGATCACCGAGGTGCTGAACGGGATCGAGGGACGGGACCACTGATGAGCGACAACGGGGTGATCACCGACGACGTCACGATCGCGCGGCGCGCACTGGCCGCCTACGACGTCGGCCCGGATGCCGAGCTGCATCTGCTGAACCTGTCGGAGAACGCCACCTACGCGGTGCACGATCCGGCATCGCAGACCCGCTCGATCCTGCGGGTGCACCGGCTGAACTACCACGAACCGCACGAGATCGAGTCCGAGCTGGACTGGCTGGCCGCGCTGCAGGCCGACAGCGACGTGCGGGTGCCGAGGGTGATCCCGGCCCGCGACGGGCGCCGGGTGGTCGGTGTCGACGCGGACGGAACCACCCGCTACGTCGTGCATTTCGAGATGGTGCCGGGTGCGGAACCGGACGAACAGTCGCTGACCACCACCGACTTCCACACCCTCGGGCGCATCACCGCGGCGCTGCACACCCACGCCCGCGAGTGGCAGCGGCCCGCCGGGTTCGCCCGCTTCGCGTGGGACTGGGAGCACAGCTTCGGCGCGCACCCGCGGTGGGGCCGCTGGCAGGACGCCGTCGGGGTGGGCCAAGCCGAGTGCGAGGTGCTCGGCCGCGCCGAGCAGCTGCTGCACGACAAACTTCTCGAATACGGTTCCGGCCCGGACACTTACGGGCTGATCCACGCCGACCTGCGGCTGGCCAACCTGCTCGTCGACGGCGACACCATCACCGTCATCGACTTCGACGACTGCGGATTCGGCTGGTACTTCTACGATTTCGGTACCGCCGTGTCCTTCATCGAGCACGACCCGGCGCTGCCGGACTGGCAGGACTCGTGGGTGCAGGGCTATCGCAGCTACCGCGAGCTGGGCGCCGCCGACGAGGCCATGCTGCCGTCGTTCGTGCTGTACCGGCGGCTGCTGCTGCTGGCCTGGATGGGCTCGCACAGCCACTCCAAGGAATCCCAGACGAAGGCGATCACCTACGCCGAGGGCAGCTGCAAGCTGGCCGAGACATACCTGAGCACCAACGGTCAACGGCTGACCTGACACCCGTCCCGACACATCCCGGAGGCACCATCCATGTTCGGTTCACTCGAGGGCCGCTCGGCCATCGTCACCGGCGGCAGCAAGGGCATCGGCCGCGGCATCGCCGAGGTCTTCGTCAATGCCGGCGTCAACGTGCTCATCACCGGCCGCACCCAGTCCGACCTGGACAAGACGGTCGGCGATCTGTCCGGCCGCAAGGGCCGGGTCAGCGCGCTCGTCGCCGACGTCACCGACCCGCAGGACAGCCGCAAGGCGGTGGCCGCCGCCGTCGAACAGTTCGGCGGGCTGGACATCGTGTGCGCCAACGCCGGGATCTTCCCGGCCGGTCGGATCGAGGAGCTCTCCCCCGACGACATCGAGCAGGTGATGGGGGTGAACTTCAAGGGCACCGTCTACATCATCCAGGCCGCGCTGGACGCGCTGACCGCCAGCGGCCACGGCCGGGTCATCATCACCTCGTCGATCACCGGGCCGATCACCGGCTACCCGGGCTGGACCCACTACGGCGCCTCCAAGGCCGCCCAGCTCGGCTTCATGCGCACCGCGGCGATGGAGTTGGCGCCCAAGAACATCACCGTCAACGCGGTGCTGCCGGGCAACATCAAGACCGAGGGCCTGATCGAGATGGGCGAGGAGTACATGAACCGGATGGCCGCCGCCATCCCCACCCGCCGGCTCGGGTCCGTCGCCGACATCGGCAATGCCGCACTGTTCTTCGCCACCGACGAGGCCGGCTACATCACCGGCCAGACGCTGGTCGTCGACGGCGGACAGGTACTGCCGGAGTCCCCGGAGGCCATCGCTGAGCTCTACCAGGACTGACGAGGGTCCACCGCCCAGGGCCGTCGCACCGATAGGATCTTTTGGTAGTACCAAAATACCTGGAGGGGCGGTGCCGAGACAGAGCGAGGAACTGAGGCGTCGGATCGTCGCCGATGTCAACGCCGGGGTTCCGGGCACCAAGCTCGGCAGCGAGCGTGAACTCGCCGAACGGTACGGCACCAGCCGGTCCAGCCTGCGCCAGGCGCTCGCGGCGCTGGAGGAGGCGGGCCTCATCCACCGGGTGATCGGCCGCGCCGGCGGCATCTTCATCAGCCACACCCAGGTGGAGCGCAGCCTGACCGACGTGATCGGGGTGCCGGCGTTCCTGGCCCGGCAGGGCTACGCCGCGGGTACCCGGGTGCTGTCGACCAAGATCACCACCGCCGACCAGCGCACCCGCTCGGTGCTGCAGCTGGAACCCGACGCGCTGGTGGTCGAGATCCAGCGGGTCCGGCTGGCCGACGGTTCGCCGATCTCGTTGGAACTGGCCCAGTTCCCCGCCGACCGGTTTCCGGGGCTGCTCGAGCAGCAGCTCGGCGGGTCGCTCTACGAGCTGCTGGAAAGCCAGTACGGGCTGGCCGCGGCGCGTGCCGACGAACGCATCGAGGCGGTCAACGCCACCGCCGAGGAGGCCTCGCTGCTCGACATCGAGCCGGACTCCGCGCTGCTGCTGATCACCCGGGTCACCTACGACCAGGACGACCGGCCCTACGAGTTCTCCCGCGACCTGTTCCGCGGCGACCGGACCTGCCTGGCCGTCACCGCCCAGGGCCGCGGGGTGGCTGCCGCCAAACCCGCCGACACCGCCTCGGTGTCCCTGCAGCGTCAGGGGATGGAGGTCAAGGCCGGTTAGCCGCGGCTGACCGCGTACTCCAGCGGCGCGGGCGCCTCCGGTGTGCCGGGGATCTCGGTGCTGTTGATCGGGCACCGCGCCGTCTCCGGCAGCCCGATCAGCGCGATCGCACCGACGACGCAGGCCAGCATCATGTAGAACGCCGGCACCAGGTTGTTGCCTGTCAGGCCGACCAGCCAGTCGTTGAGCGCGGGCGCGGTACCGCCGAACAGCGCGGTGGCCACGTTGTAGGCGATCGCGAACCCCGCGAACCGCACCTGCGTCGGGAACATCGCCGGGAACGTCGCCGAGATCGTCGCGAGCTGCGGCACATACAGCAGGCCCAGCACCGCGAACCCGATGATCGCGCCGACCACGTTGACCGACATCAGCATGAACATCGGCACACCCGCGACGAACAACCCGACCAGCGAGATCCACCACACCGGTTTGCGCCCGATCCGGTCGGACAGCAGCCCCGCGAACGGCAGGAACACCATCATCGACAGCATCCCGATGATCGGCACCACCAGCGACATGTCGGTGGACAGCCCGATCGCGGTCTCCAGATAGGTCGGCATGTAGCTCAGCAGCGTGTAGTTGACCACGTTGAGCGCGATGACCAGCCCGCCCAGGCGCAGGATCGGTGCCCAGTACTCGCGGATCAGATCGCGGAACTCGCCGCCGACGGCGTCCTCGCGCTCCCCGGACTCCTCGAGCTCCTTGAACGCCGGCGTCTCGTCGAGCCGCGACCGCAGGTACAGCCCGACCAGGCCCAGCGGCGCGGCGAGCAGGAACGGCACCCGCCAGCCCCAGGTGTGCATCTGGTCGTCGCTGAGCGCCACCGAGAACACCAGCATCATCAGCGCGCCCGCCGAGAACCCCGCCAGGGTGCCGAACTCCAGGAAGCTGCCCAGGATGCCGCGCCGGCGGGCGGGCGCGTACTCGGCCATGAACGTCGCGGCGCCGCCGTACTCGCCGCCGGTGGAGAAGCCCTGGACGATGCGCAGCAGCACCATCAGCGCCGGCGCCCACAGCCCGATCGCGGCGTAACTGGGCACCAGGCCGACGCACAGCGTCGCGCACGCCATCAGCAGGATCGTGATCGCCAGCACCCGGCGCCGCCCCAGCCGGTCCCCGAGCGGGCCCCACACGAAGCCACCGAGCGGACGGAACAGGAACGACACCGCGAACGTCACCAGCGCCAGCAACGTCTTCGTAGCGCCCTCACCTGGGAAGATCGCAACCGCGATGTAGCTGACCCCGTACGCGTAGAGCCCGTAGTCGAACCACTCGGTGAAGTTACCGACCGCCGACGCGGCGATCGCCTTCTTCACGACTGCGGGGTCCTGTTCGCGCTGCTCCAAGACTGGTTCCTCCTCGTCGGACGCACAATGCGCCGCCGGGATACCCAGCCATACCGCGGAGTATGCCTATGAATCGCTAAGTTTGTGACATGTCCGCTGGCCGGTTCGCTCCGAGCCCGTCGGCCGATCTGCACATCGGCAATCTCCGCACCGCGGTACTGGCGTGGTTGTTCGCCCGCTCGACGGGCCGCCGGTTCCTGCTGCGCGTGGAGGACCTCGACGACCGCACCTTCCCCGAGATCGGGCAGCGGCAGATCGCCGACCTGGCCGCGATCGGGGTGACCTCCGACGAGCCGGTGCAGTGGCAGTCCGCCCACCGGGACCGCTACGAGCAGGTCATCGACCAGCTCATCGAGGCCGACATGGTCTACGAATGCTATTGCAGCAGAAAGGACATCCTGCAGGCACCGCGGGCGCCGCACGCACCGGAGGGCGCCTACCCGGGCACCTGCCGCGACCTCACCGACACCGAACGGCAGCGTCGTCGCGCCGAGATCGGCAGGCCACCGGCGCTGCGGCTGCGCACCGACACGTTCAGCTACACCGTGACCGATCTGCTGCACGGCGAATACACCGGCCTGGTGGACGATTTCGTGGTCCGCCGAGGTGACGGGGTACCGGCCTACAACCTCGCGGTGGTGGTCGACGACGCCGCGTCCGGAGTGGACCAGGTGGTGCGCGGCGACGATTTGCTGCCGTCCTCGCCGCGGCAGGCCTATTTGGCGCGGCTGCTGGGTCACCCGGAGCCGACGTACGCGCACGTGCCGCTGGTGCTCAACGCCGACGGGGCGCGGCTGGCCAAACGCGACGGCGCGGTCACCCTCGCCGAGATCGGGGTGCAGCGCGCGCTGCGCCAGATCGCCGAGTCGCTGGACTACCGGGCCACCGACGTCGAGGGCATGCTCGCCGAGTTCGATCCGCAGCGGCTGCCGCGACAGCCGTGGATTTATCAGCCCGACTGAGCAGAACGCTTCCGCAACCCCCGGCGGGTTTAGTACCTTCCGCCGGTGCACCGAAACCTCCGGCGGGTGCTACCCGCTCTCCTTCTGCTCGTGACGGTGATCGCGGGGGTGGCCGGCTGCGGCACCTCGAAGGACGCCGGCACCGATCCGATCAAGGCCGCCGGGGTGCTGCGGGTCGGCACCGAGGGTGTCTATCCGCCGTACTCCTTCCACGATCCGGCGCAGGGCGGCCAGCTGGCCGGCTACGACGTCGACGTGGCGCGCGCCGTCGCCGACAAGCTGGGCGTACGGGTCGAGTTCGTCGAGACGTCGTGGGACTCGATCTTCGCCGCGCTGGAAGCCGACCGCTTCGACATCGTTGCCAACGAGGTGACGATCACCGACGAGCGCAAAGCGAAATACGATCTGTCCGAACCGTATTCGATCGCCGAGGGGGTGATCGTCACCCGCGCCGACGACGACTCCATCAAATCGCTGACCGACCTGAAGGGCAAACGCGCCGCGCAGAGCCCGACGAGTAACTGGGCGACGGTGGCCCGCGACGCGGGTGCGGAGATCGTGTCGGTGGACGGGTTCGCGCAGGCGATCAGCGTGCTCAACGACGGCCGCGTCGATGCCGTCGTCAACGACAGCCTGTCGGTGCTGGCATACCAGGCCGAACACCCGGACGCGTCGATCCGGGTGGCAGGCACCACCGGGGAACAGAGCGAGCAGGCGTTCGCCGCCCGCAAGGCCAGCGGGCTGCTGCCGGAGCTGAACCGGGCGCTCGAGGAACTGCGCGCCGACGGCACCCTGTCGGAGATCTCGCACAAGTACCTCGACACCGACCTGTCGCGGTCGGCGCCGCGCAGCACGGTGCAGCTGATCCTGGACAACCTGTGGCCGCTGGCCCGTGCCGCGATCGAGAAGACGATCCCGCTGACGATCATCAGCTTCGTCATCGGCCTGGTGATCGCACTGGTGGTGGCGCTGGCGCGGCTGTCGTCGAACGTGCTGCTGTCCGGTCTGGCGCGGATCTACATCTCGCTGATCCGCGGCACCCCGCTGCTGGTGCAGCTGTTTCTGGTGTTCTACGCGCTGCCGCAGATCGGGGTGCGCATCGACCCGTTCCCGGCGGCGGTGATCGCGTTCAGCCTCAACGTCGGCGGGTACGCGGCCGAGATCATCCGGTCGGCGATCCTGTCGATCCCGAAGGGCCAGTGGGAGGCGGCCCAGACGATCGGGCTGAACTACGTCGACACCTACCGGCGGATCATCCTGCCGCAGGCCACCCGGGTGGCGGTGCCGCCGCTGTCGAACACGTTGATCTCGCTGGTGAAGGACACGTCGCTGGCGTCGACGATCCTGGTGACCGAACTGTTCCGCACCGCGCAGAACGTCGCGGCGCCGACGTTCGAGTTCTTCGCGCTGTACGGCACCGCCGCCCTGTACTACTGGATCATCTGCCTGGTGCTGTCGTTCGGCCAGAGCCGATTCGAGCGTCGACTGGAAAGGTATGTGGCCCGATGACCGAGTATCGCGTCCGCGCCGAGAACGTGCGCAAGGCGTTCGGCGACCTCGAGGTTCTCAAGGGAGTGTCGTTCGACGTCGAGAAGGGCACGGTGACCACGATCATCGGGCCGTCGGGCTCCGGGAAGACGACACTGCTGCGGGCGCTCAACGCGCTCGACATCCCGGACGCCGGGGTGATTCGCGTCGGCGACGTCGAAATCGATTTCAGCAAGCCGGTTTCCAAGGACACGCTGCGTAAGTACCGGGCGCAGAGCGGGTTCGTGTTCCAGGCCCACAACCTGTTTCCGCACAAGACGGTGCTGGAGAACGTCACCGAGGGTCCGATCGTCGCGCAGCGCAAACCGCGCGCGGAGGCCGAGGCGGAGGCGCTCGAGCTGCTGGAGAAGGTCGGGCTGGCCGACCGCAGGGACCACTACCCGTTCCAGCTGTCCGGCGGGCAGCAGCAGCGGGTCGGCATCGCGCGGGCGCTGGCGCTGCGGCCGAAGGTGGTTCTGTTCGACGAGCCGACGTCGGCGCTGGACCCGGAGCTGGTCGGCGAGGTGCTCGGCGTCATCCGGGATCTGGCCGTCGAGGGCTGGACGCTGGTGATCGTCACCCACGAGATCCAGTTCGCCCGACAGGTTTCCGATCAGGTGTTGTTCACCGACCGCGGCGTGATCCTGGAGAAGGGTCCGCCCGCCGAGGTGATCGGCAACCCGAAGGAGGAGCGCACCCGCCAGTTCCTGGAACGCATCCTCAACCCGCTGTAGGGCCCTCCCCCATATTTTTCCGCGAGCGTGCGTGTTTGCACACGACACGCCGGGCTTTTTCCGACATTTGCGCACGCTCACGGCCAGTGAGAGGGGTGACTTCAGGCCCGCTGCAGCGAGATCGACGCCAGGGCAGTGATTTTCGTCGGATCGCGGCCCAGGTGTAGAACTCGGCGAGTGGCACACCCGGCCGCCGTCCGACCGTCGCGAGCGTGCGCAAACTGCTGAGATTCCGCGGCGTGTCGTGTACAAACACGCACGCTCGCGGTCAGGAGGGGGCGGGGGCGGCGAGGATCTCGTCGCGGAACTGCGGGTGGGCGATCGCGGCGAGGGCCTCGGCGCGCTCGCGGACCGTCTTACCCTCCAGCTCGGCGGCGCCGTATTCGGTGATGACGATGTCCACCTGATGGCGGGGCGTGGTGACGACGGCGCCGGCGTCCAGCCGGGCCACGATCCGCGAGCGCAGCACACCGTTCTTCTCCACCGTCGACGGCAGACAGATCAGCGACCGGTCCGACAGCTCCAGCCCGGCGCCGGCCACGAAATCCTCCGCACCGCCGATCCCGCTGAACTGGCGGCCGTCGATGGTGTCGGCGACGACCTGACCGTACGCGTCGACGGTGAGCGCGCCGTTGATCGAGATCATCGTGTTGTTGGCGGCGATCACGTCGGGGGCGTTGACGATGCCCACCGGCAGGAACGCCACGTCGGGATTGCCGTCCAGCCAGGTGTAGAGCTCAGCCGAGCCCATCGCGAACGTCGTCACGCTGGTCCCGTGGTACTGCCCCTTGCCGGTGTTGGTGACCTTGCCCGCGCGGTGCAGCCTCATGCAACCGTCGGTGAACATCTCGCTGTGCAAACCGAATTCGCCTTTGTCGCCGTCGGCGAGCAGGGTGGCGATCTGGTTCGGGATCGACCCGATGCCCGTCTGCAACGTGGCGCCCGACGGGATGTAGCCGACGGCGTGCTCGGCGATCGCCCGGTCCACGTCCGACGGCGGGGTGTCGGCGCCGGGCAGCGCCAGCGGGGCCTCGTCGGAGTGCACCAGGATGTCGATCTCGTCGACGTGCACGGCGTGGCGGTGCTCGCCCCAGCCGTGGGTGCGGGGGAACTTCTGCGCGGCCTCGACGATCAGGAGGCGGTCGGGATCGGCTCCGGCACGGTGGATCTCGTCGACGGTCCCGCCGGAGTGCAGGGACAACGAGCACCAGCCGTCGGCGTCGGGTGGGGTGGCGACGGTCGTCATCACCCGCGGGTTCTGTGCCCGCAGCAGCGGGCCGAAGCGCCGGAAGTCGGAGGGCACGAACTCGATGCGGGCACCCTCGGCGATCAGTGCGCGCTCCAGCGGGCCGAAGAATCCGGAGAAGTAACGCACCCCGGGCCGGGTGAACAGGTCGGTGCCCGCGGCCAGCAGCGCGCCGTACACCCGCAGGTCGGTCCAGTCGTCGCGCTCACCGAGGGCCCGCAACAGCGCTGGCGGCTGACCGGGGCCCAGCGGGATGCCCAGCGTGTCGGCGGGGTTCAGTCGCGCGGCGGCCTGCTCGGCGGACAGTTCGATCGGCATGGGCAGAACCTACCTGCCGCCGCCCCGGGACTAGGACAACTCCTTGCTGCCCCAGGGTGAGCCGTACTCGTTGAGCAGGTCCAGGAACGGCACCGCGTCGAACGCCTCCGGGCCCAGCACACCGGCCCCGCTCCACGTGCCGCGGGCCAGAAGTTCCAGCGCGACAACGGGATTGATCGCGGTCTGCCACACCACGCACTGGTGGCCGTACTCGGTCATCGACCACTCGTTGTCGACGACGTGGTACAGGTACGTCGACCGGGGTTTGCCGTCCTTGCCGGTGCCGGTCACCCACAGCCCGGCGCAGGTCTTACCGCGCATCTTCGGGCCCAGCGTCGCCGGGTTGGGCAGGCAGGCGGCCACCACGTCGCGCGGGCTGACCTCCACAGAGCCGACCTTCACCTTCCCGGTGCGGTCCAGGCCGAGTTTGTGCAGCGTCTTGAGCACTCCGATGAACTCCTCGCCGAGCCCGTACTTGAACGTCGCGCGCTTGCACTTGACCCAGCGCGGCATCAGCAGCACTTCCTCGTGCTCGACGTTGACGCACTCGACGGGGCCGATACCCTCCGGAAAGTCGAACACCTCCGGCTCGCTGAACGGCTCGGTGGTGTACCAGCCACGGTCGGCCTCCCAGATCACCGGCGGGTTGAGACATTCCTCGATCGTGGTCCAGATCGAGAACGACGGGGCGAACTCGTAGCCGTCGACGGTCAGGTTGGACCCGTCGCGGGTGCCCAGTTCGTCGATGTCGGAGAACAGGTGGTCGGCGGCGTACCGGGCGAACACGTCCGACAGCCCGGGCTCCACCCCGATGCCGACCAGCGCCAGCCGGCCGGCGGCCTGCCACTGGTCCTCGACGGCGAACTGCTCGTCGCCGAGCTTGACGCCGGGCAGCTCGTAGGGCTTCTCCGGGTGACGCTGCGACAGGCTCATCGCCATGTCGAGGTAGTCCGCGCCGCCGGCGAACGCCCCGTTGAAGATCGGCATCACGAACCGCGGGTCGACGGCGTTCATCACGTGGGTGATTCGGTGCGTGCGCACCAGTTCGGCGACCGCGTCGGCCGAGCCGGCGTCGACCTGCGCGGCGACGAACCGCGGGTCGGCGGCCGCCTCGGCCGCCTGCCGGGCCCGGGTCTCGTCGTAGTCGGCGACCACGACCGTTTCGAAGAAGTCGCGCCGCACCGCGATGGAGCAGAACGCCGCTCCGACCCCGCCGGCGCCGACCAGAAGGATCCGCATGGGCCTAACTTAGACGATGGGCGACGGATTCGGTGCTCAAACAGTCGCTAGACGACTGATTACGTATCGGGATCACGCGAGATCAATGGAAAGCGTCGCCAGGCCGCGCAGCGTGAGGTTTGGTTTGTAGGTCGGCTCGGCCGCCAGCCGGGCAGCCGGGAACCGCGCGGTGAGCTTCGACAGCGCCACCGTCGCCTCCAGCCGGGCCAGCGGCGCGCCCAGGCAGAAGTGCGGGCCCTTGCCGAAGCCCAGGTGCCGGATGGTCTCGCGGTCCGGATCGAACTCGTCGGGCCGGTCGACGGCCGCCGGGTCGCGGTTGGCGGCGGCGAGCAGCAGCGCCATGATGTCGCCCCTGGGGACGGTCACTCCGCCGACGGTCATGTCCTGCTCGGCGACGCGGCTCACGAGCTGCACCGGCGGGTCGTAGCGCAGCGTCTCCTCCACGACGGCGGCCGCCCGCGACGCATCCGCCGCCAGCGCCTTCCACCGGTCCGGGCTGCGCAGCATCGCCAGCGCGGCGTTGGCGATCAAATTGACCGTCGTCTCGTGCCCGGCGATCAGCAGCAGGTTGCACGTCGAGACGATCTCGGGTTCGGTGAGCTGGTCGCCGGACTCCTCGACGGAGATCAGCGCCGACATCAGATCCTCGCCCGGGTCGGCGCGCCGCTGGGCGATCAGCCTGCGCAGGTAGGTGCGCAGCCACACCGCGGCGGCCATCATCTCGTCGAAGCTCGCAGGCGCCTGCCCGGTGAACGTGAACACCGGGTCCAGCGCCTGCGCGAGAATCGCCGACGCCCGGCCGAATTCGGGTTCGTCCTCCACCGGAACGCCGAGCAGCCGGCAGATCACCGCGACCGGCAGCGGATAGGCCAGATCGTCGACGACGTCCATCGACCCCTTCGCCGCCGCCGCGTCGAGGAGCCCGTCGACCAGCGCCTCGATGTCGGGCTCCAGCGCGCGGACCACCTTGGGCGCGAACGCCTTACTGACCAGCCGCCGCAACCGGGTGTGGTCGGGCGGGTCGAGGAACAGAAAGCTCGGCGGGTCGGCGTCGGGATCCTCGCGAGGATTCCCGGTCTGGGCGTAGCGCCGTTGGAACGCAGTCGATTTCGACCGGTCCGCGGCGGAGTCCGGGTGGCGCAGCACCTCGTCGCAGTCCTCGGCCGACGAGAACACCACGAGGTTCATGTCCGGCAACTGCAGCGGCCCGTGGGCGCGGATCTCGGCGTAGATGGGATACGGGTCGGCCCGCGTCGACGGGTCCAGCAGCCGCATCAACAGCGACCGCGCGTCAGCACTCACCCCGCCTATTGTCCACGCGCCGAGTAGTAGCGGCCGAGTACGTCGTCGCGCAGCTCGTCGAAGTCACCGGCCTCGATCGCGTCGCGGATCCGGTCCACCAGCCGCACGATGAACCGCTCGTTGTGGATGGTGGCCAGCGTCTTCGACAGGATCTCCTTGGCCTTGAACAGGTGGTGCAGGTACGCGCGGGTGTAGTGCGTGCAGGTGTAGCAGTCGCAGTTCTCGTCGATCGGGGTGAAATCACGGCGGAACCGGGAGTTGGTGATGTTCACCCGGCCGTAGGTGGTGTACACCGCGGCGTTGCGCGCCACCCGCGACGGCGACACACAGTCGAAGGTGTCCGCGCCCGCGGCCACCGCGGCGAACAGGTCGTCGGGTTCGCTGATGCCCAGCAGGTGACGCGGTTTGTCGCGCGGCAGTTCCTCGCACACCCAGCCGACGATGGTGGCCAGGTTCTGCTTCTCCAGCGCGCCGCCGATGCCGTAGCCGTCGAAGCCCTCACCGTTCTCGTCGACGATCGTCAGCAGCCCGCGGGTGGCCTGACGGCGCAGGTCCTCGTACTGGGCGCCCTGCACCACCCCGAACAGCGCCTGCTTCGGCTTGTCCGGCCGCGCCGCGGTCAGCCTGCGGTGTTCGGCCAGGCAGCGCACCGCCCACTCGTGGGTGCGCTGCACCGAGCGCTCCTGGTAGCCGCGGGTGTTGACCAGCGTGGTGAGCTCGTCGAACGCGAAGATGATGTCCGCGCCGAGCTTGTGCTGGATACCGATCGACACCTCCGGGGTGAACCGGTGCGTCGAGCCGTCCAGATGCGACCGGAACGTCACCCCGTCGTCGTCGACCGCGGCCAGCCGCTCCTTGCCCTCGGCGATGACGTCGTCGGCCTGCACCCGGTTGGCGTCCATCGCCAGCACCTTGCGGAACCCGGCGCCCAGCGAGAGCACCTGGAAGCCACCGCTGTCGGTGAACGTGGGCCCAGGCCAGTTCATGAACGCGCCCAGCCCGCCGGCCTCGTCGACGATGTCCGGTCCCGGCTGCAGGTACAGGTGATAGGCGTTGGCCAGGATCGCCTGGGCGCCAAGTTCTTTCATCGTCTCCGGCAGCACCGCCTTGACGGTCGCCTGGGTTCCGACCGGGATGAACGCCGGCGTCCGGATCTCACCGTGCGGGGTTCGGATCACCCCGGTACGCCCCAGCCGTCCGGGCAGTTCGGCGGTGACGGAGAAATACGGCGCTGGCACGTCGTAGATTCTGCACTGTGAGAAATCTGTGGGTCATAGGCAACTGCGCCGCGGCGGCGGCACTGCTGGCGTCGGGCTGTTCATCGAGCCCGCCGGAGTACACGCCGTCGGACGGCGAGCTGCCGGCCGGCACCGCGCAGATCAGCATCAACGGTCAGGACGCGGGCACCACCGGCGCCGTGCAGTGCAACACCACCGAGTGGCTGACCACGATCAGCACCGGCGACCAGACCGCCGGTATCAACGCGCTGGTGTCTAACCGGGACGACCTGGCCGTCGAGACGGTGTCGATCAACAACCTGGGCGGGTTCACCGGCACCTACACCGCCGACGTCGGCCCCACCGGCGGCGAAGCGGAGATCGCGATGGCCGGACGGACCTACCAGATCTCCGGCACCGCCGACGGCTTCAGCACTGACGAGCCCAGTTTCCGGGTGCCCGCGACGTTCACCATCAAGGTGGCCTGCTGACCCGGGTTTGCCGAATCCGCTGTTCACGCGCGATCCGCGCACGATACTGCCCTTGAGGGCCCGATCTTGACGGGTCACGAACACAAAGGAGTGGAGCGTGAAGCGTGAATTCCTGGTCGCCGTTGGCGGCGCAGCGATCGTGATCGCCGGCTTGTCCGGCTGCGGGTCGGGTGACAAGAAGTCCGAGACCACAGGCGAGACGTCGACCGCCGCCGCGGCGGAGGGCACGGCCACCGTCACCATCGACGGCGAGGATCAGGCGGTGGAGGGCACCGTCGCGTGCACCGAGGCGGGCGGGAAGACGAACATCGCGATCGGCGACGCCACCACCGGCATCGGCATTGTGCTGACCCCCGGCGACGACATCGTCGTGGAGTCCGTCGGCCTGGGCAACGTCAACGGGGTGTCGCTCGGCTATCAGAACGGCACCGGGCAGGGCGAGGCGAAGGCCGACAAGGACGGCAGCACCTACAAGATCAGCGGCACCGCGACGGGCGTCGACATGGCCAACCCGATGCAGCCGGTCAACAAACCGTTCGAGATCGAGGTCTCCTGCCCGTAAGCACGGGCACTTCGGCGGCGGCGTCCCGGTGGGGCGCCGCCGTTCGCGTGAGCCGGTGTAACCGGCTGTGCTCGATTAGCCGGTGTAACCGGCTGCGGAATTGCGGAGCTGCCAGATCTGCGCCGGGCACAACTCGTTGACCGCCTGGTTGATCAGATACGCGCCCTGATACTTGTCCTGGGTGTGGAAATCGGCGGTGACCTGGTTGACCAGGTCCGCGTACGGCACGCCGCCGCGCACCCGGTCACACACCGTGTTGCCGTAGGCGATCGCCGCGTCCGCGTTCGGGAAGTTGTAGCCCGGCCGCACCGTCACGTTGACCAAATAGGCGACGACGTCGGCACTGGCGGGCGGGGCGAACGAGACCGCTGCCGCCCCGGCGGTGGCCGCGACGGCAGCAACAATGGCGCGCTTCATGGTCGATGAGCTTATTCGCTGCCCACCGCGGGCGACAGGGCCCTACGCTAACCCGCATGAGGCTTTTGGCTGCTGCTGCGCTCGCATGCGGGTTCGTCGCCGCACCGATGGTCACCGCCGCCACCGCGCCCGCGTCGCCCGGGTACTGCGACGGCGCGGCGTGCATCCCCTACCTCGACCGCTCGGCGGTCGCGGGCGGCCCGTGCACCCCCAAGACCCGGTACAACTTCGGGCTCGACGCGGCGGGCAACACCCTGGCGTGCAGCGGTGACCGGGTATGGGTGGCGTCGGCGCCGCTGGTCGGCATCCGCACCAACCGGCTGCCGTGCGGCGACGAGACCGGGGTGGCGCAGACCCCCGACGGCATCCCGCTCAGCTGCCGGGAAGGCGCCTGGTCACCGGACTACACCACCATCTTCGGCGACTTCACCTGAGCGACCGCGCGTGGCGACGCGTGAAAACCGGTAGGTACGGGGTACAACCACCGAGTGGTGATCGACGTGCGTCTGCTGCCGGCGGACCCGCTGCGGATCGAGGTTCCGGCGACGGCAGACCGGTTAGCTGAGATCCGCCACCTTCTGGTCGCCTGGCTGGAGCCGATCGGCGTCCCCGAAGCCACCGTCGCCGACATCGTGCTGGCCGTCAACGAGGCGGCCACCAACTGCGTCGAGCACGCCTACCGCGACATCGACCACGGCACCGTCGTCGTGGAGGCCACCATCGATCAGCAGCGTCTGGTGATCAGCGTCGCCGACCACGGCTCCTGGCAGGCGCCCAGCGACGGGCCGACCACCCGCGGTCGCGGGCTGCTGATCATGCGCGCGGTGGGCGCCGGAGTCGACGTCAGCCGGTCGGCGACCGGCACCACGGTGCGGATCACCTTCGACATCGGCGCGCCTCAGATGTGAGGCAGCCGCACCACCTGGACGAAGAACTCGTCGATCTGGCGGACCGCGTTCATGAACTGGTCCAGATCCACCGGCTTGGTCACGTAGGCGTTGGCGTGCAGCTTGTAGCTGCGCAGGATGTCCTCCTCGGCCGATGACGTGGTCAGCACGACGACCGGGATGTGCGCCAACGCCTCATCGGACTTGACGGTCTCCAGCAGCTGGCGGCCGTCGTACTTCGGCAGGTTGAGGTCCAGCAGGATCAGGTCGGGCCGCGGCGCGTCACCGAACCGGCCCCGCCGGTACAGGAAGTCCAGCCCCTCCTCGCCGTCGTGCGCGACGTGCAGCGTGTTCTTGATCTTGTTGTGCTCGAACGCTTCTCGGGTGATCAGCTCGTCGCCCGGATCGTCCTCGATGAGTAGCACGTCGATGGGACGCGGTTCGGGTGTCATGGTTTTCCTTCCATAGAAGTCTGTTCGGGCCCCGCCGGGACGTCGGCCGGGATGTCGGCCGGGATGGTCGCCGGGATGGTGAAGCAGAACCGGGTGCCGTCGGTGTAGTCGGTATCGATCCAGATGCTGCCGCCGTGGTGTTCGACGATCTTCTTGCACAGCGCCAGCCCGATGCCGGTGCCGGTGTAGGCGTCGCGGCCGTGCAGGCGCTGGAAGATCACGAACACCTTGTCCTTGAACTCCTGCGGGATGCCGATGCCGTTGTCGGTGACGCTGAACGCCCAGGACGGGTCGGCGGGGTCGCGCGGCGCGGCGCACTCGACGACCACCCGCGGCGGCACCCCGTCGCGGCGGAACTTCACCGCGTTGCCGATCAGGTTCTGCCACAGCATCGTCAGCAGCGTCGGGTCGCCCTTGAGCACCGGCAGCGGATCGCCGGCGCGCACCACCTCGGCGCCGGCCTCCTCGATGGTGGTGGACAGGTTGTTGAGCGCGGTGTCCAGCGCCGCGCCGAGGTCGACGTCGGACTCGGTGGCGTTGAGCCGGCCGACGCGGGAGAACGTGAGCAGATCGTTGATCAGCACCTGCATGCGTTTGGCGCCGTCGACGGCGAAGCCGATGTACTCGGCGCCGCGTTCGTCGAGCTGGTCGCCGTAGCGCTTCTCCAGCAGCTGGCAGAACGACGCCACCTTGCGCAGCGGCTCCTGCAGGTCGTGGGAGGCGACGTAGGCGAACTGCTCGAGTTCGGCGTTGGACCGCTGCAGTTCGAGCGCCTGGTCGGCGAGCTGTTCGCGGGCCGAGCGGGAGGCCTCGAGTTCGTCGACGATGCGCTGGCGCATGTCCTCCACGTCGGCGGCGATGGACCGGATGTCGCGCGGCCCCTGCACCGAGATCCTCTCGGTGAAGCTGCCCTGGGTGATCCGCCGGCACGCCGCGGCCAGTGCCTCCAGCGGGCGGGTGACCGCGTTGCGCACCAGCACCGCCAGCAGCAGCGCGGCGACGAAGAAGGCCACGACGATGCCGCTGAGCACGATGTTGCGCCACGTCTGGACGCGGGCCAGGTCGGCGACGGCCTCCTCGCGGGCGGTTGTCAGATCGAGGTTCTGGTCGTCGAACAGCGCGCGCAGCGCGTCGAACCCCGCCTTACCCCGCTCGGCGATGACGGGGTCGATCACCGACGGCTCGCCGGGGGTGACCGAGGCGATCAGCGGATCGGCGTAGGTCTGCCGCCAGGTGGTGGCCGCCGCCTCGATGGCGTCGACGTCGTCGAGCATCGGTTCCCGGTGGGCGAGCCACTCGCGGATCTCCTGCTCGGCCCGGCGCTCCACCTCGATGCCCGCGTAGTACGGCTCGAGGAACTGTTCGTCGGCGGAGATGGCGTAGCCGCGCACCGCGGTCTCCTGGTCGCGCAGCGCCGCCTGCAGCTGGTAGGCCGCGACGCGGGCGGGCTGGATGTGCTGGTTGAGCTCGCGGGCCACCGCGTCGGTGCGGTTGAGCAGCAACGCCCCGGCGATCGCACCGGCCAGCACGACGGCCCCCATCATCGACAGCACCAGGTTCTGCCACCCCTGGACCGTCAGGCGCCATCTCATGCGGTCGCCGTTCGTTGCACCCGGACCACCGCGATGTCGTCGCTGATCCCGCCGACCGACTGGGCGCGGCGTTCGACGTCGTCGATGACCGCGTTGACGAACTCCGCCCCCGGCAGGTGCGCGTAGCCGCGCGCGACCTCGAGCAGTCCGTCCTCGCCGAGCCGTTCGGTGCCCTTGCCGGAACGGCCCTCGAACAGCCCGTCGGTAAGCAGCACCAGGCCGTGCCCGGGCGGCAGGTCCAGAAGGTTGAGCGGCCATTCGCGGCCGGACAGGCCCAGCGCGGGGCCGTTCCGCGGTTCGATCCACTCGACGGTGCCGGGACCGTGCAGCAGCATGCCGGGATGCCCGGCGGACACCACGTTGAAGCTCAGCGTGTCGGGGTGCAGCGCGATGCTGATCACGGTGGCGAAGATGCTGGACCCGGGCCGCTCGGTGCTCAGGATCCGCTCCATCTGCCGCATGCGCTCGTTGCCGCGCAGCCCGGCGAACGTCAGCGCGCGCCAGCCGATGCGCAGCGCCACCCCGAGCGCGGCCGCGTCGGGACCGTGCCCGGCGACGTCGCCGACCATGACGTGCACGGTGCGGTCCGGGGTCTGCACGAAGTCGTAGAAGTCGCCGCCGAGTAGGGCGTGCTGGCGCGACGGCCGGTACTCGGCGACGATGTCGACCCCCGGCGGGTCCAGCAGCAGCGGCGACGGCAGCAGGCCGCGTTCCAGCCGGGCGTTCTCCCGGGCGCGCAGCTCGCTGGCGTGCAGTTCGACGGCGGTGAGCTCGGCGCGTTTGCGCTCCACCGCGTACAGCAGCGCGCGGCGCAGCGTCTCGGGTTCGACGCGGCCCTTGACCAGGTAGTCCTGGGCGCCGGCGGCGACGGCGGAGATGCCGAAGTGCTCGTCGTTGAGGCCGGTGAGCACGACGATCGGCATGGTCGCGTCGCGGTGGGCGATCTGATCGAGCGCCTTGATGCCCTCGGCGTCGGGCAGGTTCAGGTCCAGCAGCACGCAGTCCGGGCGGGCGCGCTGCAGCTGCTGCTGCGCCTCGCGCATGGTCGCCGCCCAGATGACCTCGACGCTGGGATCGGCGTCGGCGATCAGCTCCTCGACGAGTACGGCGTCACCGCGGTCGTCCTCGACGAGCAGCACGGAGAACGGGCGCCCCGCGGAAGCCCCGGCCAGGGGCAGCGGGCCCGAAGCCGATGGACGACCTTGTTCAGGGAGCGCACGCATAGGCAACCAATTCTTTCACTTGGTCACCCCGGTCGCTCGACCCTTCTTTAGTGACAACTTCTTTAGTAACTATCCGACAATAGCGGACAACAGCGCCTCGCCCGCATTATGCGGGGGTCGCTGAAAAGTATGGCGGTGGCGGAGGGATTTGAACCCTCGGTGGGGGGTTACCCCACACACGCTTTCGAGGCGTGCTCCTTAGGCCGCTCGGACACGCCACCGTGTGGCAGCTTACCGGGACCGGGCCGCTGAATTCCAATCGCCCCCTACCCGTCGACGGCGCGGTGGCGGGCGAAGAACTCCTCCAGCGGTGCTGCGCACTCGTCGGCCAGCACCCCGCCGCGCACCTCGGGCCGGTGGGTGAGCCGCCGGTCGCGCACCACGTCCCACAGCGAGCCGACGGCACCGGTCTTGGGCTCCCACGCGCCGAACACCACGCGCGCGATCCGGGCCATCACCAGCGCACCCGCGCACATCGTGCACGGTTCGACGGTGACGGCCAGTGTGGCGCCCTCCAGGCGCCAGCCGTCGCCCAGCTCGGTGGCGGCCTCGCGGATCGCCAGGATCTCGGCGTGCGCGGTGGGATCGCCCAGCGCCTCGCGGGCGTTGGCGGCGCGGGCCAGTTCGGTGCCGTCGGCGGCGACGACGACCGCACCGATCGGTACATCGTCAGGCCCCGCCAAGCGGGCCGCCGCCAGCGCCGACCGGATCAGCGCCTCGTCGTCGGAAAGGCTCACCGGCGGGAGTCCATTGGGCGGTTCACCGCCCCAGTTTCTCCAGGACAGCGGCGAGCTCGTCGGCGAACCCCATCTCGCGGGCGATCCGGCCGAGCTGCTCGTCGGCGTAGAGGTCGTCCTCGTCGAGGATCACGCCGAGCACCGCCTCCGGCAGCCCGATATCCGACAGCAGGCCGAGATCGCCCTCCTCGAACGGGTCGGAGTCCTCCAGCTCCTCCTCGTCGATCTCGGCGTCGAGCTTCTCCAGCGCCTCCGCGGCGATGTCGTAGTCCAGCGCGGCGGTGGCGTCCGACAACAACAGCCGGGTACCCGCCGGCGCGGGCCGCAGGATCACGAAGAACTCGTCGTCGATATCGAGCAGACCGAAAACCGCTCCGGCACTGCGAATCTCACATAGCTCTTTCTCGGCGGCGGCAAGGCTGGTCAACGCCGCCCGACGCATCGGTGCGCACCGCCATTTGCCGTCCTCGCGGACCACGGCAACACCGAAACCGTCGGGGGTGTCGACGGACTGCTGCTGCGCCGGTGCACGCTGTGCTCCCATGTCGGCCTACGGTAGTCGCCGACCTGGTACTTGACCAGAAATCCACAGGCCAGCCGGCTCCGCCGCGCCGGGCGCGGTGTGCCAACCTTGAACCGTGACGAGGACACCGATCTGTGTGATCGGACTGGGGCTGATCGGCGGATCGGTGATGCGCGCCGCGGCCGCGGCCGGCCGCGAGGTCTTCGGCTACAACCGGTCCGTGGAATCCGTCCAGGCCGCCACGGCCGACGGGTTCGACGCCACCGAGAACCTCGACGACGCGCTGCGCCGCGCGTCCGACGAGCGCGCGCTGATCGTGCTGGCGGTGCCGGTCCCCGCGCTGCCCCTGATGCTCGACCACATCCGCCGGACCGCGCCGGACTGCTCGCTGACCGACGTGACCAGCGTCAAAGGTGCTGTGCTGCAGGAGGTCCGGTCGTTCGGGCTGCTGGACCGGTTCGTCGGCGGCCACCCGATGGCCGGGACCGCGCACAGCGGCTGGGAGGCCGGCGACGCGCAGCTGTTCGTCGGCGCACCCTGGGTGGTCAGCGTCGACGACCACGTCGACCCCGACGTCTGGGTCCAGGTCAGCCTGCTCGCGCTGGACTGCGGCGCCGTCGTCGTCCCCGCCCGCTCCGACGAACACGACACCGCCGCCGCCACCATCTCGCACCTGCCGCACCTGCTGGCCGAGGCGCTCGCCGCGACCGCCGGTGAGGTGCCGCTGGCGTTCGCGCTGGCCGCCGGGTCGTTCCGGGACGGCACCCGCGTCGCCGCCACCGCACCCGACCTGGTGCGCGCCATGTGCGAGGCCAACGCCGACCAGTTGCTGCCCGTGCTGGATCAGGCGCTCGAGCGGCTGCACCACGCCCGCGAGCTGCTGGCCGGGCACCAGCCGCTGACCGATTTCGTGGATCAGGGGCACGCCGCGCGGGTCCGCTACGACAGCTTCACCCGGCCCGACATCGTCACCACGGTCGTCGGCGCGCCCGGGTGGCGGGAGGAACTCGCCGCCGCCGGTCGGGCCGGCGGGGTGATCAGATCCGCTCTGCCAGTCCTGGGTACTCGAGAATGAAACCGTCGGCGTCGACGGTGATCGTGGTCTCGGCGACCGGCGAGTGCAGCTTGATGCCGTCGGGCGCGCTGCTGTAGCTGATCACCGCGGTCTCCACCGTCAGGTCCGGCAGCCGCACGTAGACCACCGGGCAGCTGATCGAGTCGCTGTGCTCGTACAGGCCGGTGCGCCGGATCGGCAGGGCGTTGAAGAACGGGCTGAAGATCACGTCGACGTCGAGCGCACCGTCATAGGCGGCCCGCCGGGTCTCGCCGTTCTGCTGCTGCACCAGCCACATGTTCTCTTCGTCGCGGGCGATGGACAGCTGGCGTTCCCGTTCGGCCAGCGTGACCGTCATCGACAGCCGCTTGGTCGCACCGGCCTCGTCGGTGACCAGGTCGTAGGACGCGGAGAACGCCGGATGCGTGGCGGTGGCGGCCGCGACGATCCGGCCGTACGCCTTGATGCGGTTACCCGACAGATGCACCCGCACCGACTCCATGCGCGGCACGTCGTGCGCCCGCCAGGTCAGGATCGCGGGCCAGGTATTGGAGGAGCCAGCTGCTTCACTCACCCCTCTACCGTAGGCGAAGGATCGCCGCGTTCGTAACGGCCGCCCGGCCCACCCGGTCCCGCCCGCTGTGATGTCGGGCGCGGTCGCGCCTCCACGGCGATCTCGTCACTCAGCAGCGGCTGCGGCATCCCGGCCCGCTTGAGCCGGCCGTTTCCGGGCACCGACGCCCACACCGCGAACGCCAGCAACGCGTCCAGCAACAACGCCAGCAGCGTCACCATCAGCGCGCCGACCAGCGCCAGGTGAAACTGACGCACCTTGATGCCGTCGATCAGGTAGCGGCCCAGCCCGCCCAGGCTGGCGTAGGCGGCGACGGTGGCGGTGGCCACGATCTGCAGGGTCGCGGTGCGCAGCCCGCCGAGGATCAGCGGCGCCGCGATCGGCGTCTCCACCTTGAGCAGCACGCGGCGTTCGGTCATGCCCATCGCGCGGGCGGCGTCCACGACGGCGGGGTCGACGTTGGCGACGCCGGCGTAGGTGCCCGCCAGCAGCGGCGGGATGCCCAGCAGCATCAGCGCCACCGTCGGCGGCACCAGGCCCAGCCCCCACAGCAGCACCCCGAGCAGCAGCACACCGAGGGTGGGCAGGGCGCGCAGCGCGTTGACCCCGGTGACGACGAGGAACGTGCCGCGGCCGGTGTGCCCGATCAGCATGCCGAGCGGGATCGCGACCAGCGCCGAGAAGAACACGGCCACAACGGTGTACTGCAGGTGCTCGAGGATGCGGGTGGTCAGCCCGGCCGGGCCGCCCCAGTTGGCCGCGGTGAAGATGTACGACAACGCCTGCTGCAGGAAGTCCAGCGGTGTCATCCGGTCACCGCCTTGGCCTTCGGGGTGCGCGCCCACGGCGTCAGCGCCCGGCCGGCGAACATGATCAGGGTGTCGATGATGATCGCGAGCACGAAGATCGCGATGATGCCGGCGACGATCTGGTCGCTCTTGTTGGCCTGGTAGCCCTCGGTGAACCAGGTGCCCAGCCCGCCGATCCCGATCACCGAGCCCACCGACACCATCGAGATGTTGGTCACCGCGACCACACGCAGGCTCGCGATCAGCACCGGAACCGCCAGCGGCAGTTCAACTTTCAGCATCCGGGTGAGCGGGCGGTAGCCGACGGCGGTGGCGGCGTCGAGCACCGTCGACGACACCGCGTCCAGCGCCTCGGGCACCGCGCGCACCAGCAGCGCGACGGTGTAGAGGGTGAGCGCGACGATGACGTTGGCCTCGTCGAGGATGCGGGTCGGGATCAGCAGCGGCAGCACCACGAACAGCGCCAGCGACGGGATCGTGAACACGATGCTGGCGGTGACCGTGGTGAGCCGGCGCAGGGTGGGCCGCCGCTGCACCAGGGCGCCCAGCGGCACCGCGATGAGCAACCCCAGCACGATCGGGATCAGCGACAGCCGCAGGTGGATCACGGTCAGCGCCCACAGCGTGTCGAGGTGGGTGACCAGGTAGCGCATCGCTAGCCCAGCTCCGGCACGCGACGCTGGGCTGCCAGCGCGGCGAGCACGTCGTCGGCGCGTACCCCGCCGGTCAGCCTGCCGTCCTCGTCGACCGCGACGCCCAGGCCGCTGGGCGACGACAGCGCCGCGTCCAGCGCGGTGCGCAGGCTGCCGCCCGGTTTGAACAGCGAGCCGCCGCCGATCGTGCTGTCGTACAGCGAACGGCCCGCACGGTAGACCTCGACCCCCTCGGCGTTGATCCACGCGTACGGTTTGGCGCCCTTGGTCACCAGCCGCCACTCGCCGGGCGCGAGTTGCAGTGTGTCGACCGCGTTTTCGTCGACGGTGCGGATCTCGTGCAGCGGCAGGCCGCTGGCGTGGAAGAACTGCAGCCCGCGGTAGCCGCGGTCGGCGCCGACGAATCCCGCCACCATCTCGTTGGCCGGGTTGGACAGCAGGAACGCCGGTTCGGCGTACTGCTGCAGCACCCCGCCGCGGCCGAACACCGCGACCTTCTCGCCGAGCTTCACCGCCTCGTCGATGTCATGGGTGACAAAGACGATGGTCTTGCGCAGTTCGGCGTGCAGACGCAGGATCTCGGTCTGCAGCTCCTCGCGGACCACGGGGTCCACGGCGCTGAACGGCTCGTCCATCAGCAGGATCGGCGGGTCGCCGGCCAGCGCCCGCGCCACCCCGACCCGCTGCTGCTGCCCACCGGACAGCTGGGCCGGGTAACGGTCGGCGAGCCGGGGGTCCAGGCCCACCCGCTCCATCACCTCCAGCGCGGCTCTGCGTGCGCTGCGCCGGGATTCGCCGCGCAGCACCGGCACGGTGGCGACGTTGTCGACGACGCGCAGGTGCGGCATCAGCCCGGCGCTCTGAATGACGTAGCCGATGCCCAGCCGCAGCTTGACCGGGTCGACCGTGGTGACGTCGCGGCCGTCGACGGTCAGCGTGCCCGAGGTGGGCTCGATCATCCGGTTGATCATCCGCATCGAGGTGGTCTTGCCGCAGCCCGACGGGCCGACGAACACCGCGAGCGTGCCCTCGGGGATCTCCAGGGTGAGGTCGTCGACAGCGACGGTGCCGTCCGGGAAACGCTTGCTGACGTGGTCGAAGTCGATCACTTCTGCCCCAGTGGTTGATCGAATCCGTTGTCGGTGACCCACTTTCGGGCCGCCTCGTCGGGGTCGACGCCCTGGTTGCCCTCGACGGAGGTGTTCAGCTCGATCAGCGCCTCGGTGGTGAGCTTGGCGCTGACCGCGTCCAGCACCGACTTCAGGTCGGTCGACATCTTCTGCGAGGCCACCAGCGGGACGACGTTGGCGGCCAGGAACACGTTCTGCGGGTCCTCGAGCACCACCAGCCGGTTCTTCTCGATCGCCGGTGAGGTGCTGAAGATGTTGGCCGCGGTGATCGCACCGCTCTCCAGCGCCTGCACGGTGGCCGGGCCGCCGCCGTCGCTGATCGCGACGAAGTTGCCGGGCGAGATGTCCAGACCGTACTTGTCCTTCAGGCCGACCAGCCCGGTGGTGCGGGTCGCGAACTCCGACGGCGCACCGATTTTCACCTCCGCGGAGTGCGCGGCCAGATCGGCGATGGTCGTGAGGTTCCACCGCTGTGCGGTGGCCTCGGTGACCGCGAGGGTGTCCTTGTCCTCAGCGGGCGACGGGTACAGGATCGACAGGTCTCCCGGCAGCGCCCGCAGTAGGGCGAGCAGCACCGCGTCGGGCGTCGTCGCCGTCGCCTCCGGGTCGAAGTACTGCAGCAGGTTGCCGGTGTACTCCGGGATCAGGTCGATCGAGTGGTCCTGCACGGCGGGGATGTAGGTCTCGCGGCTGCCGATACCGAACTGGCGGCGCACGGTGAAGCCGTTGGCCTCCAGCGTCTGGGCGTAGATCTCGGCGATGATCTTGGACTCGGTGAAGTCCGCCGAGCCGACCGCGATGGTCTTCAGATCACCGGAGACCTCGCCGCCGCCGAGCGGGTTGGAGCTGCCGCATCCCGCGAGCAGAAGGGCGATCAGGACCGCTGCTACCGCGGCGAGGCCGGGCCGCGACCTCGCCTGTGGGGGCGTCATGCTCCGACCGTACCGAGATCGCCGCAGCTCCGGTCGGGTTTTACTCAGCGTGACGCGCCGCGAGAAAGCCAATCCGGTTCGCCGGCACACCGGAGCGGTCAAGATGGGGGTATGAGTACCGACCCGCACCCGGGGAGTCAGCCGGGCCCGCTGGATCCGATCCCCGTGCCGCCGAACCCACCGGGTGACGAGCACGCCGGTCAGCCGGACGTCGACAAGGTCCGCTTCACCCGGGCCGCGGCACTGTGGGCGGCGGTGATCGCCGGTTTCCTGGTGCTGGTGGTCCTGCTGATCTTCATCGCGCAGAACACCGCGTCGACGGAGTTCGCGTTCCTCGGCTGGCGCTGGAACCTGCCGCTGGGGGTGGCGATCCTGGGTGCCGCCGTGGGCGGCGGGCTGATCACCGCGCTGGCCGGGATGGTGCGGATCATTCAGCTGCGCCGCGCGGCCAAGAAGAACTACAAGGCCGCGCTGGGGTGATCAGCCGAGTTTGAGTTCGGCCAGGCCGGCGGCGATCAGCGGCGCGACGGCCTCGTCGACCTTGACGGCGTTGTCGGAGACCCCGCCACCGACCCGGCCACGGAAGCCGATGCCCGCCGCGATGATCGCCAGCTTGAAGTACGCCAGCGCCATGTAGAAGTCCCAGTGGTCCAGCGAGTGGCCGGCCGCCACCGAATACCGCTGGGCGAGTTCGTCGGCCGACGGGATCAGCGGCGACGCCCAGGCCGCGTCGTTGTGCACGTGGTTGAACAGCGGGTGCCGGTAGACGCACATCAGCGCGGCGTCGCTGACCGGGTCACCCAGCGTGGACATCTCCCAGTCCAGCACCGCGACGATCCTGGTCGGGTCGTCGTTGTCGATCATCGTGTTGTCGATGCGGTAGTCGCCGTGCACGATCGCGCTGCGGCTCTGCGGCGGAATGCGTTCGGCCAGCGCTTTACGCAGGCGCGCGACGTCGCCGTCGCGCGGGTCGTCCTCGTGGCGCACGTGCTCCCACTGCCCGCCCCAGCGGCGCACCTGCCGCTCCAGGTAGCCGGTGGGCTTGCCGAAGTCACCGAGTCCGACCGACTCCGGGTCGATGGCGTGCAGATCCGCCAGCACCTTGATCAGCGAGTCGACGCAGGCGTCGATGGTGGCCTTGTCGCCGAGCTCCTCGAGCTGGGCGGTGTAGCGGATCACCCGGCCCGGCACGTACTCCACCATCTGGAACGGAGCGCCCAGCACGGAGTCGTCGTTGCGCATGGTGACCGCGGGCGGCACCGGGACCGCGGTGCCGGCCAGCGCCGACATCACCCGGTACTCGCGCGCCATGTCGTGCGCCGACGGCGTCAGACCGCGCAGCGGCGGTCGGCGCAGCACCCACTTCGAGGCGTCGTCGAACACCAGGAAGGTCAGGTTCGACTGGCCGCCGGAGATCAACTCGGCGCGCAGCTCACCGGACCGCGGGATGCCCTCGGCACGCAGATGCCGGTCCAGCGCGGTGAGGTCGAGCCCTTCGAGCGAGGTGGAAGTCACGGGGACTTTCCTACCATTGCCGGTTACGCGGCAGCAGGTCCCATACGTGCTCGACGCTGTTGACCCCCGCCACGTAGAACTGCTCGCGCGACGACGACCACAGGATTCGGGTGATGCCGGTGTAGTCGATCTGAGCGCAAATCAGCTTTTCGGTCTTCATGACGCGGTGCAGTGTCGCGTTGATCACGCCACCGTGGCTGAACACCGCCACGGTGTCGGTGCGGTCGGCCGAGGCCTTGATGTCGTCGATGGCGGCGTCGACCCGCGCCAGGAACTCGTCCCGGTCGATGCCGCGCGGCAACTCGCCGTTGGCGAGGCGCTCGATGTCCTCTCCGGTGAGCTCCTCGACCGGCGTGTAGTGCGACTTTCCGCGGTCGTACTCGGCGAGCCGCTCGTCGATCTCGATCGGCAGGCCCAGCGCGTCGGCGACCGGCTCGGCGGTCTGGAACGCACGCTTCTGCGGGCTGCTGATCAGCCGTTTGATCGGGAACCGCGCCAGCGCATCAGGCAGCCGTTTGGCCTGCTGCCAGCCCTCCTCGGACAGATCCGGATCGGATCCCTGGCCGGGCTCGCTGCGCAACGGCAGAGCGTGTCGGATGAGAAGGAACTGCACCGTGTCACCATAGGGCCATGGCCTCGGGCAACGGATACGCCGACCAGCTGTTCGACCTCACCGACCGCGTGGTGTTGATCACCGGGGGCAGCCGCGGGCTGGGCCGGGAGATGGCCTTCGCCGCGGCGCGGTGCGGCGCCGACGTCATCATCGCCAGCCGCAAGTACGAGAACTGTGTGGCCACCGCGGAGGAGATCACCGCCGAGACGGGCCGCGCGGCGATGCCCTACGGCGTGCACGTCGGACGCTGGGACGAGCTCGACGGGCTGGTGGACGCGGCGTACGAGCGGTTCGGCAGGGTCGACGTGCTGGTGAACAACGCCGGGATGTCGCCGCTGTACGAGTCACTGAGCTCGGTCACCGAGAAGCTGTTCGACGCGGTGATGAACCTGAACTTCAAGGGCCCGTTCCGGCTGACCGCACTGGTCGGCGAGCGCATGGTGCGCGACGGCGGCGGGTCGATCATCAACGTCAGCACCAGCGGGTCGCGCCGGCCCGACGGGCACATGCTGCCGTACGCGGCGTCCAAGGCCGGGCTCAACGCGCTGACGGAGGGCTTCGCGCTGGCGTTCGGTCCGACGGTGCGGGTGAACACGCTGATGCCCGGACCGTTCCGCACCGATGTGAGCAAGGCCTGGGATATGGACGCCATGCAGTCCGGGGTGTCGCACTTCGCGCTCAAGCGGATCGGCGAGCCGCCCGAGATCGTCGGCGCCGCACTGTATCTGATGTCGGACGCGTCGAGTTACACGTCGGGCTCGATCATCCGCGTCGACGGCGGGATGCCGTAGTCAGGCGACGCTGCTGGCGATGTCGGCGCTCAGCGGTGCGACGGCGGCCAGGATCTGCTCGACGATCTCGCCGGGCACACCGGCCGCGGTGAGGCTGTCGCTGAGATGGCCGGCCACGAGGTTGAAGTGGTGCATGGTGATGCCGCGGCCCTGGTGCACCTGTCGCATCGGCGCACCGGTGTAGGGTTCGGGCCCGCCGAGCGCGGCGGCGAAGAACTCCACCTGCCTGCCCTTGAGCCGGGACATGTTGGTGCCGGTGAAGAACCCGGCGAGTTCGGGGTCGTGGAGAACCCGTCGATAGAAGTCGTCGACGACGACCTCGAGCGCTTCGTGTCCACCGATCTGGTCGTAAATCGTTGTCATGGGCCCGAGTACAGCCGCGACTCTTTGCGTCGGCGATTTCGGCGTATTGCGTGGCGGAAAACACGTCCTCACAGTCGCCCGTGTTACGGCGTGATGATGTTGAACCCCGGGTCGGGGCGGTCGAGCACCGCGATCAGTGACTGCAGCACACCGACGTCACCGGTGATGTCCAGCCCGTCGGAGGTGGTGTCGCCCGCGGCGAGGGTGAGCAGGCGGGTCCTGCTGGCGACGGTGACGGTGGCCTGCGCGGTGGCCGGGTCGGCGGGCACACGCCGGTGCACGAGCACACCGTTGCGCAGGGTGAGCCGGTAGTTGGTGGCGGTGTCGGCGAACGTGATGTCGACGGCGATGTCGAGATCCCAGGCGCGCGGCCCGTTCACGTTGATGGCCAGCGCGTCGAAGATCTGCTCGGGGGTGAGTTGGCCGAGGATCGTCGCCGACGCACCGGTGGCGGTGGGGGTGCCGAAGGGACCGTCGCGCAGTTCGGTGGCCCCGGACAGGAAGAAGTTGCGCCAGACGGCGTTCTCGGCGCCGTAGGCGAGCTGCTCGAGGGTGTCGGCGTACAGTTCGCGGGCCTGCACGTGGTTCTCGTCGGTGAACACCGCATGGTCCAGAAGAGTTGCCGCCCAGCGGAAGTCGCCTTCGTCGAAGGCCTCGCGGGCGACTTCGACGACCCGGTCGATGCCGCCCATCGCCGCGACGTAGCGCGGGCCGACGGCCTCCGGCGGGTGCTGCCACAGCCGGCCCGGGTTGCCGTCGAACCAGCCCATGTAGCGCTGGTAGACCGCCTTGACGTTGTGGCTGACCGACCCGTAGTAGCCGTGAGTGTGCCAGGCCCGCTCCAGGGCGGGCGGCATCGCGAAGTTCTCCGCGATCTCGATTCCGGTGTAGCCCTGGTTGAGCAGGCGCAGCGTCTGGTCGTGCAGGTAGGCGTACAGATCCCGTTGCAGCGACAGGTATTCCACGATGCGGTCGCGACCCCAGGTCGGCCAGTGATGGGAGGCGAAGGCGACATCGACGCGGTCGGCGAACCGGTCGATGGCCTCGGTCAGGTAGCCGGCCCAGCCGTGCGGGTCGCGGACCAGCGCACCGCGCAGCGTCAGCAGGTTGTGCAGGTTGTGGGTGGCGTTCTCGGCCATGCACAGCGCCCGGAACCTCGGGAAGTAGAAGTGCATCTCGGCGGGCGCCTCGGTACCGGGCGCCATCTGGAACTCGATCTCGACACCGTCGATGGTGTGGGTCTCGCCCGTTTCGGTGATGTCGAGGGTCGGCACGATCAGCGCCACCTCGCCCGTCGACGCCACCTGGCCGAGCCCGCACCCCACCTGACCGCGCGGTCCGCGGGCCAGCGCGGCGCCGTACATGTAGCCGGCGCGGCGGGCCATCGCGGTGCCCGCGTAGACGTTCTCCTGCACGGCGTGTTCGGTGAAGTGCTCGGGGGCGATCACCACGACCCGCCCTGCGTCGACGTCGGCCTGGGTGGTGACGCCGAGGACGCCGCCGAAGTGGTCGACGTGGGAGTGCGTGTAGATGACCGCGGTGACGGGGCGGTCGCCCCGATGGGTGCGGTACAGCTGTAGCGCCGCGGCGGCGGTCTCGGTGGAGACCAGCGGGTCGATGACGATGATCCCGGTGTCGCCCTCGACGAACGTGATGTTCGACAGGTCCAGGCCACGCACCTGATAGATCCCCGGGACGACCTCGTAGAGTCCCTGTTTCGCGCACAGCCGGCTCTGCCGCCACAGGCTGGGGTGCACGCTCGTCGGGGCGTCCCCGTCGAGGAACGCATACGCGTCGTTGTCCCACACCACCCGGCCGTCGGCGGCGGTGATCACGCACGGCTCCAGGGCGGCGATGAAGCCGCGGTCGGCGTCGGCGAAGTCCGCGGTGTCCTCCCACGGCAGGTTCGCGAGGTGGGCGCGGTGGGCGGCCTCGATGACGGCGGTCGGCGGCTTCTGCTCCATGACGGCCACGATATGCATCCGCGGGGTCGACTCGGGGCTGGTTGACTGTCGTCATGTCAGTTCGCCGTGTGGTCACCGGACACGACGCGTCCGGCAAGTCCGTGTTCGTCAGCGACGAGACCGTCGCAGCCGTCGAGACTCAGCTGATGCCGGGGTTTCAGAACGTGCTGCTGTGGGGCGGCGACGAGCCGCCGAAGTTTCCGGACGACGGGTCAATGCCGCGGTGGCACAGCTACTTTCCGCCGATCGGCGGGTTCCGCTTCGCGATCCTGACGCTGCCGCCGTCGAACGCACCCGCGGCCCCACCCGCCGACCTGGACGCGGCGATGGCCGAGATGGAGGAGAAGCTGCCCGGGATGCTCGGGTACATGGACTACTCCGACCCGGGTATGCACACCACCGACACGATCGACTTCGAGGTGGTGCTGGAGGGCACGATCGTGCTCGAACTCGACGACGGCGCGGAGGTCACGCTCAAACCCGGCGACACCGTCGTGCAGAACGGCACCCGGCACCGCTGGCGCAACCCGGGCGACACCCCGGCGAGGATGGCGGTGTTCCTCTGCGGCGCCGAACACGCGAACGTCACGCGCCCGCGCTGAACCCTCAGGCGGTGAGCATCGCCGCGGCGATGCGGCTGATCTCGTCGGCGCCGTGGCCGGCGCCGACGGCGGCGTCGACGTAACCGCGGAACGCCTCCAGCGCCCCGGTATCGACCCCGGCGTCGCGGGACGCCGCGATCAGGTGGCGCACCGAGGCCGCGACCGACGACACCGGGGCACTGCTGTCGCCGTGCCGGTCGTCGGCGACACGGTCGGCGATCTCGGTGAAGACCGGCGACAGGATGTCGACGATGCCGCGTGCGTGCGGCATGAGTTCGGCCGGGGCTATCCCGTTGGCGCGCGCGACCATCAGCGCGTGCTCGAACCCGGCGACCGAGGTCCAGAACAGGTCGAGCAGCGCCATGTCGAAGGCGGCGGCGCGGCCGGGGTCGTCGCCGACCCAGGTCGTGGTGGCGAGCGCGTCGAGGACCGGGCGGTGGGTGTCGAACAGGGGCCGCGGGCCGGCGAACAGGATGCTGGCGTCGCGGGTGCCGATGGTGTCGGTGGGCGTCATGATCGCGCCGTCGAGGTACCGGCCGCCGTGGTGGTCGACGAGTTTGGCGGTCCGGCGCGCCCGGTCCGGGGTGTCGGAGCTGAGCCCGATCACGGTGCATCCGTCCAGCGCGGCGCCGGCGGACTCGAGGATCGCGTCGACGGCGTCGTGGTCGACGACGTTGACGAGGGTGGAGTACTCGATGACCCTGGCCGGGGTGGAGCTGCTCGAGGCGCTCAACCCGCTCGGCGAGTGGGCCGAGAAGCACATCGACCTGATCTGCGCGGCGGACTAACGCAACTCGTGCAGGGTGACGTCGGTCAGCGTGGCGTTGTGGACCCGGGCGGTCATGTAGGTGCAGTATGGCTGGCGGCGCCGGTCGGTGGGTGAGCCGGGGTTGAGCAGCCGCAGTCCGGTCCTGGCGGTGCTGTCCCACGGGATGTGGCTGTGGCCGAAGACCAGGACGTCGGTGTCGGGGTAGGCCTTGGCCATCCGGGCCTCGCGGCCGGTGGCGGCGCCGGTCTCGTGCACGACGGTGAAGCGCAGGCCGCCGAGGGTGGCGTCGGCGCGTTCGGGCAGGCGCCTGCGCAGTTCGGCGCCGTCGTTGTTGCCCCAGCAGGCGACGAGTCGGTGGGCGCGACGCTCGAGGGTGTCGAGCAGTTGAGGTTCGATCCAGTCGCCGGCATGGATGACGACGTCGGCGGTGGCCACCTCCTCCCAGACGCGCGGGGGCAGATCTCTGGCGCGTTTGGGGATGTGGGTATCGGCGATCAACAACAGCCGCACCCGTCCCAATCTAGACAAGCCGTCCGGGTCGGGCGCGGTGCCGCGCGGCCGGATTGTGAATCTGACGACGCTTTTCCGCGTTAGGGCGTCGCTGGTTTCACAAACGAGATCAAGATCGGCGTTCGCTGCGGCGGATTTCAAGATCTCCGAAATTTGGACATCGATCGCGGCGCAGGGCACAGTGGGGCGAATGCAGCTCTCTCGAATCTCGCCGGTTCGGATGCTGACGGCGGCGGCCGTCGGCCTGATGATCGCGGTGGCGCCGATGAACGCCGCCCCGGCCCGCGCCGACGCCGTGGACGACGCGTTCGTCGCGGCACTGCAGGCCGCGGGCGTGCAGTTCGAGAACTCCGATATGGCCAAGGCCATGGCGAAGGGCTTCTGCAAGCAGGTGAAGAAGTCGACGAAGAACGTCGCGTGGGCGATGTCCGGCCTGGTGACGGGCGGGATTCCGCGTCAGGTCGTGACGACGTTCGCCGGCGAGGCCGCCAAGGCGTACTGCCCGGACATCATCCGGACAGTGACGCCCTGGTGAGCCGCTATCGGCGCCGGTTCAGCAGGTAGTAGAGGCCACCCGCGACGAGGCTGCCCGACAGCCAGGAGAAGTCCGTGTTACCCAGCGCGGTGGCCACCGGGCCCTGCATCACCGGGACCAGCCCGTACTGCCAGGACCAGCCGGCGCCCACCCCCGCCGCGAGGCTGACCAGCGCACCGACGTTGACCGTGCGCTGCGGCGACGCGTCGGCGGGCTGATACAGCGCGCTGACGTCGAGCCGTCCGCGCCGCACCACGAAGTAGTCGACCAGCATGATCGACGCCCACGGGCTGATCCAGACGAGGATCGACACCATCCAGTTGTCGAACGCGTGGGCGAAGCTGTCGGCCGTGACGAACACCGCCAGCACGCACGAGGCGACCA
The DNA here is from genome assembly GCF_001583415.1 of Mycolicibacterium phlei. The sequence goes on along the minus strand of NZ_CP014475.1, from coordinate 254,248 downwards.
GTCCGGCCAGCAGCGTGATCTTCCAGCGGGCCGCCCGGATTCCGACCGTCAGCGCGGCCAGCGAGCAGGAGTACAGGTTGAGGATGTTGGTGGCGATCGGACCGTGCACCAGCAGCAGCAGAACCGGCACCGCCATCACGCCGAACGTGCTGACCACCAGCGCCGAGGGGTCGCCGCCGGTGCCCGCGCTGGCCAGGCAGGCGCCCAGGGCGGCCAGCCAGACGGTGGGAACGTACATGCCCAGCGCCGACGACCAGAACACCGCCCGCGACGACACGTTGACCCGGACGAACCGGCTGTAGTCCGAGGCGTACGGAATCCACGTGATGCCCCAACCGATTCCGATCGCCGTCAGCAACTGCGTGATCGCGGTGAACTTCTCGCCGCCCTGCGCGGTTCCTGCCGCGCTCCAGTGCACGTCGGCGGTGAGCATCGCCAGCACCGTCATGGCCGCCATCACCAAAACTGTTGCGGGAACGGTGTATTTCTCGAAACTGCGGATCGCGTAGAACCCGTACAGCGCCAGGCCGAGCTGGATCACCATGATGGTCCCGGCGACGGTGAACTCCAGCCAGGTCCCGCCGGTCACACCGAACTCCGCCAGCAGCGCCAGCACCAGATCGAGCACCACCCAGGTGTTGACGCCGACCCATCCCATCGCCAGCAGGAACTGGACCAGTCCGGGCACCGCGGCTCCCCGGATCCCGAACGGGGCACGCGCGAGCACCATCTGGTTGACCGCCGTGCGGTGACCGATCACGTTGAACACGCCGAACACCGTGCACCCGATGATGTTTCCGAGAACCACCACCACCAGCGTCTCGACCAGGCTGAGGCCGAGGGTGATGCCCAGCGCCCCGAGCACCCAGTTGATCGGCGCGATGTTGGCTCCCGACCAGATCCAGAACAGCTCCCAGGGTGAGCAGTCGCGGCTGCGGTCGGGGATGACCTCGATTCCGTGCGCGTCGAACGGCACAGCGGCGGGGGCGGGTTCCGCGGTGAACGGTTTCACCGGCGACTCATGCGGGCTTGTGGGCATGGCATCTCCTCGCTGAATGTGACTCAGCTCATCGAAGCAGCGCCACCCCGCGGCGAACGAGTGTATAAACATCCACTATTGGCGGCTTCGATTGGATAGACCTACAACGATGCTGAATCTGAATGCGCTGCTCAGCGACGAGTCACTGGAGCTAACCCTGCTGGTGCCGGGACCCGCGGGGGCGCTCGACCGCGAGGTGCTGTGGTTGCACAACACCGAGCTGCCCGACCCGTCGCCCTACATCAGGGAAACCGAGCTGGTGCTGACGAACGGCCTGTGGCGCTCCGCGGTGTCGGCGCAGGCGTTCGTCGACGCGCTGGTACGCGCCAGGGCCAGCGGCGTGATCTTCGGTCTGACCACCGAGACCCCCAGTGCGCCAGATGATCTCGTGGACGCGTGCGCCGCGGCCGACCTCCCGCTGGCCACGGTGTCGATCGAGGTCCCGTTCACCGCCATCACCCAGGCCGCCGCCCGCATCCAGAGCGAGGCCCGACAGGACGCCCTGATGGGACTGGTGCGGCGCGGCAACGCGCTGGCCGCCTCGATCTCCCGCGGCGGCGGCGCCGAAGGCGTACTCGAGGTGCTTCGCCGCGACCACGACCTGCCTCTGCTGGTGGTGGACCGGCTGGGGCACCGGCTCGCCACCACCGTCGACGGCGTGGGCGACGACCAGATCCGGGTCGCCGCGGCGGCACTGTCCCGCCGGCCGCCGCCGCTGGAGGTGGAGCTGGTCGACGGCCCCGCATCGCTGTTTCTGGTCGAAGGCGCGATGGGCGATGTCGACGCTGGACTGTTCTGCCTGCGGCCGATGACCGAGTTGCGGCCCGAGGAACGCGACGCGCTCGATCAGGCCGCGCGGTTCCTCAGCCTGGAGGTCACCAAACAACAGGCACTGCACGCGATCGAATCCCGGTTCTCCAGCGAGCTGCTCGAGATGGTCCTGTCCGGTGCGGCCCGAGCGGGCGAGGTGTCAGAGCGGTTGCGCGCCTTCGGGATCGACCCGTCCGGGCCCCTGGCGGTCTTCACGCTGGTGGTCGGGGACCGGCCGATCCGCCCGGCGGGGTCCACCGACGAGGTCGAACAGTTCTTCGCCGAGCGGGCGATCCCCGCGGTGATCGTGCCCGGCAGCCGCGACACCGTCGCGGTGTTCCCGTGGAATGCCGACGCGGGCGAACTCGTCACGCTCGCACAGGATCTGGTCACCGCGATCACGAGCCGCTTCCCCGACGACCGCACAGTGATCGGGATCGGGGAGCTGGCCGCCAACTCGGCCGGGCTGCGCGAGCCGCTGATCCGCTCCCGCGAGGCGTGCCATGTGCTGCGCCGCCGCGCGACCGGTTCCCAGGTCGCCACGTTCGCCGATGTCGGCACCCACCGCATGCTGCTGGGGCTGCACGACCGGGAGGTGCTGCGCCGCTTCGCCGACGACATCCTCGGCCCGCTGCGCACCTACGACGAGCAGAACGGCGCCGAGCTGGAGCGGACGCTGCGCCGGTTCCTCGGCAACGACGGACACTGGTCGACAACCGCGTCCGAGCTGTTCATCCACGTCAACACGTTGCGTAACCGCATCGCCCGGATCAACGAGCTGACCCGCCGCGATGTCACCCGGCTGGAGGACAGGGTCGACCTGTTCCTGGCGCTGGAGGCCGACGCCCTGGCCTGATTCAGGCGGGGTAGACGTCGGGGTCCGGTGTCGGGCACGGCAGTGCCCGCGGTTCGGTCGCCGGGTCCGCCGCGGCGGCCTCCGCGACGTCACGGCACCGCGCGAAGTGCACGTCGCCGCACTCCTTGGCGTATTCGATCAGGCTGCGCAGCGCCATGATCCGTCCGGGCCGGCCCGACAGGAACGGGTGCATGCACAGGTTGAACAGGCAGCGGTAGCGGCGCATGCCGTTCAGTTCGGCGCGCCACATCTCGACCACCTTGGCCGGGGACTCGATGACCGATCCGATGTGCGGGTCGGGCAGGTACGCGTACTGCTCCCAGTCGTCGAGTGACCAGTGCACCGGGAGTTCCACGACCGGGCTGCGGTCGGTCGGGATCCGGTAGGGGCGGTCGTCGCCCATCAGCGACGAGTCGTAGAGCAGACCGCATTCGGCGACGAGGTCCGGCGTCTGCCTGCTCGCGCCCCAGAGCGCGGCCCGATGGCCCCTGATCTCGATGCCCTGGGCCGCGAAGATATCCATCGCGCGCAGGAAGTCGACGCGCTCCTCCTGCGGTGTCATCGTCACCGGTGAGCGGTGGCTGTAGGAGTGGTGCGCCACCTCGTGGCCGCGATCGGCGATCGTCTTCGCCAGACCGGGCCGGTGTTCGGCGACCCATCCCGGGATGAAGAACGTTGCCGGTACATCTAATTCGTCGAGCATGTCGAGGATCCGGGGCACCCCGACATCCGGCCCGTAAGACTGATGCGACATCGTCGAGACGTGCCCGGCAAAGTGGCGGCCCTGAGCGAGGATCGGCGTCTCGGCGTCGACGTCGAAGGTCAGGGTCGCCACGGCGGCGGCGCCGTGATGCCACGCGGCCATCATCGGCCCCGTGTGCCTGCGCGCCACGCCTGCGCGTTGGAGATGGTGGCCATCGGCGAGAGCATCGCGTGGTCGAACCGCTCCAGCTCGGCGCCGCCCCTGAGCCGGTTCGGCAGATCCGGGTTGGCCAGCGCGCCGCGGCCGATCGAGAGCAGGTCGGCGTGGCCGCCGTCGAGCACGTCGGCCGCCTGCCGCGCATCGTGCATGCCCCCGTTGGCGATGACGGGCAGTCCGGTCACCTGCCGGGCCACCGCGGTGATCGTTCGGCCGTCGGGGAACTTCGCGGTCTCCATGAAATCCCTTCCCTCACTGGCGATATGGATGTAGTCGGCTTCCGCGTCGCGCATGGCGGTGAAGATGGCGACCGCGTCGTCGGCGCCGCCGGGCCAGCGGTAGGTGGTGTCGTTGACCTTGGTCTGGGACAGCCGCACACCGAGCACCATCGCCGACTCGACCGCGAGCCGGATCGCGGCCACGACCCGGCTGGTCAGCCGGATCCGGTTCTCGACTCCACCCCCGTAGGCGTCGGTGCGCTCGTTGGTGTACGTGGTCAGGAACTGGTCCAGAAGGTATCCGTTGGCCGCGTGCACCTCGACACCGTCGAAGCCGGCCTGCTTCGCCCGCAGCGCGGCGGCGGCGAACCCTTCGACGACGAGATCGAGGTCCTGTTCCGTCATTTCGCGCGGGGTGGGCCAGGGTCCTGAGCCGCCGTACTCTTCCATCATGGCGCCCCGCGGCGGTATCGCCGACGGTGCGATGGTGGGCAGGCCGTAGGCGTTGCCCTGCGACAACGCGCCGGCGTGCATGAGCTGGGCGACGATCGGTGTGCCGGTGGCGTGAACCGCGTCCGTGACCCGTCGCCAGCCGTCGACGTGCCGGTCGGTGGCCAGTCCGGGCTGGTTGAGGTAGCCCTGGCTGTGCAGGGTGTCGGGGTAGATCCCCTCGGTGATGATGAGGCCGAAGCCACCTCGACCGAATTCGGCGTAGTAGTCCACCATTTCGGGTGTGGGTACGCCGTCGGCGGTTGCCGACACCCGGGTCATCGGGGCGACCGCCAGGCGGTTATGCAACTCCAGGTTCGCTATCCGGGCCGGTTGCAGGGACGGATGCGAGTGTGCGGTGGTGGTATTCACGGTTTCGGTCATTTCGTCGACTCCATTTCGGCGGGTGCGGGTGACAGGACTTCGATGGCCAGCGCGGTCGGGCCGTCTCCGTTGATGCCGTTCAGGTCCATCGGGCAGGCCGACACGACGACCAGGCAGTCCATCTCGGCGACGAACTCGATGGCGTCCCCGGCGCCGCTGATGGCGGGGAGCCAGCGCAGAGTGCCTCCGTCGTCCACCGGGATGCGCATGAAGACGTTCACCGGTTGCGGCACCACGGGCAGCGGCAGTCCCCGCTGCGACATCACGCCACGCAGGTTCTCCGCGCACGAGGCGTGGTCGGGCGCGCCGAGTGCCCGGTAGCGCTCGGGGTCACAGGCCGCGATCAGCATGTCGTGCCAACCCGGGGAGGTGTCGTCCACCAGGGTCAGGATCGGGCGCCGCAGCGTCGTCACGAACGGTTCACCGATACCCGGGAACAGCTTCCCCACGCCGGTGCGGGTGTGCGAGGCGCTCAGGTACTCACCCACGTCGTGCGCCGAGAACGCGAACAGGTCGCCGACCTGCCCGCCCTCGACGTCGACGATGCGGACGCGTTGTCCCCTGGCCAGGTCGACCGCGCGGCACCCGCCGGGGGGCACGACGGTGCGTTCGACAGTGCTGCTCGAATCCATGGCCGCCATTCAATCCGCGCGCACCACCCCCGCCAATGGACGTTCATACAACGAAGCGCGGCCTTGATCGGAGGTTCGCATATCCCTGGGGTGTGCGGTCGGCTCCTAGCATCCGCAGTCCATGGGCATCATGCGCGTCGACCAGGCCCTCGATCAGGGCACCGCCCTCGCCCGGTGCGAGGAGGCGTTGCAGCGTGCCCGTGATCCGGAGGTGCGCAGCGCGCTGATCGTCACCACCGATGCCCGGGCGCAGCGCGAGGCCAGGCGCAGCGACGAGCGCCGGCTTCAGGGTCGGCGGCGAAGTGAACTCGACGGCGTACCAATCACATTCAAGGATGTCTTCGAAGTGGCGGGTACCGTCACCACGGCGGGCTCACGCGCCAGGTCTGCCCACCCGCCGGCCGGCCGGGACAGTTTCCTTGTGCGGCGCGCACAGCAGTCCGGTCTGGTCACCGTCGGCAAGACGAACATGAGCGAGCTGGCGTTCTCCGGCCTGGGCGTCAACCGGATCTTCGGGACACCGGTCAATCCGAACGATGCGGCGCTGGTGCCCGGCGGATCGTCGTCCGGTGCGGCCGTCGCCGTCGCCGCGGGCGTCGCACCGCTCGCGGTCGGGACGGACACGTCGGGATCGGTGCGGGTGCCCGCGGCGTTCTGCGGGTGCGTCGGCTTCCGCGCCAGCCGACACCGCTACGGCCCACACGATTTCGCGCCACTGTCGCCGACGCTGGACAGCGTCGGACTGCTGGCCGCCACCCTCGACGACATCGTGGCGCTCGACCGGGTGCTCGCCGTGCACCGGCCGCCGGTCCCCGCGCCGACCGGGGTGCTGCGGGCGGTGGTCCCGGCCGGGGAGTGGATCGACGACTGCACGCCGGGAGTCCGACACGCGTTCGAGCGCGCGCTGGCCGCACTGGGCGGGCACGTCCGGATCGACATCGTCCGGCTGACCACACTGGACCGGGCCCAGCGGCTGATGGACCGCTTCGGCACGATCGTCGGCGCCGAGGCGTACGCGCGCTACGGGCGGCTGCTCGCGTCGTCGGCCGCCCTGGAGCCGGCGACCCGGCGACGGCTGGCGGCCAACGTCGGCACCGGGCGCACGATCGGCGCGGTGCGCTCGGCGATGCTCCCGCTGCGCAGGCAGCTGAGGCTGGAGCTCGCCGGTGCGGTGCTGCTGTGCCCGACGGTGCGGCACGAACCGCCGCGCATCGACGACCTGCTCGCCTCGCCCGCCCGCTACGACGCGTGCAACGCGAGCACGCTGCGAACCACGATGGTGTTGAGCTACCTCGGCATGTGCGGGGTGAGCCTGCCGCTGCGCGGGCGCAACGGCAGGCCGACAGTGGGCCTGCTGGCGTCGCTGCCGGAGCACGAGGACGACCGCCTGCTGGGCGCGGCGGGGGTCATCAGCCGAGTGCTCGAGGCCGGCGCCTAGGCGCCGTGCCCGCCCTGAGTCAACGTGAGGGTTGAAAAAACAGCAACGCCCGCGAGTTATTCTCTCGCGGGCGCTTCCGTCACGCATGAGTGAAGAGCGCGCCCGGAGAGACTCGAACTCCCAACCTTCTGATCCGTAGTCAGATGCTCTATCCGTTGAGCTACGGGCGCATGGCCGTTGTTCAGTTGTCGGCTGAGGACAGCCGCGGCGGAGGCGAGAGGATTTGAACCTCCGGTCGCCTGTTAGGGCGACAACTCATTAGCAGTGAGCCCCATTCGGCCGCTCTGGCACGCCTCCTTCGACGGTGTACCGCCGATCCGACAGCGTACACATCCCCCCGGGCGGTAGGCAAAGCGGTGCCCCCCGACTCCTAAACTGAGGCGGTGAGTGTGCGTCTGCGTCCCGAAATGGCCGACCTCCCCGCCTATACCCCGGGGCGCAACGTGCCCGGCGCGATCAAGATCGCCAGCAACGAGACCGTGCACGGTCCGCTGCCGAGCGTGCGGGAGGCCGTCGCGAAGGCCACCGAGACCATCAACCGCTACCCCGACAACGGGTACGTCGAGCTGCGGGAGCGGCTGGCCAAGCACGTCGATTTCGCGCCGGAGAACATCTCGGTGGGCTGCGGCTCGGTCAGCCTGTGCCAGCAGTTGATCCAGATCACCTCGTCCGTCGGCGACGAGGTGCTGTTCGCCTGGCGCAGCTTCGAGATCTACCCGCTGCAGGTGCGCACGGCCGGCGCCACCCCGGTGCCGGTCCCGCTCAAGGACCACACCCACGACCTGGACGCCATGCTGGCCGCGATCACCGACCGCACCCGGCTGATCTTCGTGTGCAACCCGAACAACCCGACCAGCACCGTCGTCGACCCCGACGCGCTGGCCCGGTTCGTGGCCGCGGTGCCGCCGCACATCCTGATCGCGCTGGACGAGGCCTACATCGAGTACGTGCGCGCGCCGCAGGTGCCGGACAGCTTCGGCCTGGTCCGGGCTCATCCCAACGTCGTTGTGCTGCGTACCTTCTCGAAGGCCTACGGGCTGGCCGGCCTGCGGGTCGGCTACGCGGTGGGTGATCCGGAGATCATCACCGCGCTGGGCAAGGTGTACGTGCCGTTCACCGCGACGACGGTGTCGCAGGCCGCCGCGATCGCCTCCCTGGACGCCAGCGCCGAGCTGCTCGAGCGCACCGACGCCGTCGTCGCCGAGCGCGCCCGGGTCACCGCCGCGCTGCGTGATTTCGGTTACACCGTGCCCGACTCCCAGGCCAACTTCGTCTGGCTGGTGCTGCCCGGGCGGGCCCAGGAGTTCGCCGAGGCGTCGGCCGACAACCGCATCATCGTGCGTCCCTACGGCGACGACGGGGTGCGCGTCACCGTGGCCGCGGTGCACGAGAACGACGCGTTCCTCGAGTTCGCCGAGCGCTGGATCCGGCAGTAGTTCAGCAAGGGCAGCGGCGCTCGGGCGCCGATGCGCATATCGTTGCCGAGGTGAAGATGTACCTGCGGGCGGCGGCGGTGGCGCTGTTGGCCCTCGGCCTGGCCGGCTGCTCCAAGACCACTGAGGGCGCCGTCGCGCTGACGACCGAGCCCGGCCCGCCGATCAACTCCCCCACCCGCGCACCGTCCGGTATCCCCGGGCTGCCGAACATCCAGATCCCGGGGCTGCCCGACATCCAGATCCCCAACCTGCCGCTGCCGACCCGCAAGACCGACGTGCCCGAGGTCCCGGCGCCGCCGAACGCGCTGACGATGTCGTGCCGGGAGTTCATCGCCCTCGACGACCCAACCCGGCTGGCGGTGATCCGCGAGATCCTCAAACAGGAGAGCAACCCGCTCGGTCCCGACGGTGAGGGCATCGGCGAGATCCTGGTGAAGACCGCGTGCCAGTTCCTGCCGGGCGCGAGCGTCAACGAGATTCTTCTCGGCGGAACCCCGCCGCGCTGACCCCGGGCTGCGCGCTAGCGTGTTACCCCATGGGTCAGTCCTACGAATCCGTCACCGTTGAGATCTCCGACCACGTCGCGCGGGTGACGTTGATCGGCCCGGGTAAGGGCAACGCCATGGGCCCCGCCTTCTGGGCCGAGATGCCCGAGGTGTTCGGCACCCTCGACGCCGACCCGGAGGTCCGCGCGATCGTGCTGACCGGGTCGGGCAAGAACTTCAGCTACGGACTGGACGTACCCGCGATGGCCGGCGCCATGCCCGGCCTGGACGCCGGCGCCAAGCGCCGTCACGAGTTCCACCAGACCATCCTCAAGATGCAGGGCGCGATCAACGCGGTCGCCGACTGCCGCACCCCGACCATCGCCTCGGTGCACGGCTGGTGCATCGGCGGCGGCGTCGACCTGATCAGCGCCGTGGACATCCGCTACGCCAGCGCCGACGCCAAGTTCTCGGTGCGCGAGGTCAAGCTGGCCATCGTCGCCGACGTGGGCTCGCTGGCCCGGCTGCCGCTGATCCTGTCCGACGGGCACCTGCGTGAGCTGGCGCTGACCGGTAAGGACATCGACGCCGCCCGCGCCGAGAAGATCGGCCTGGTCAACGACGTGTTCGACGACGCCGAGGCCTCGCTGGCCGCCGCGCACGCCACCGCCGCCGAGATCGCCGCCAACCCGCCGCTGACGGTGCACGGCGTCAAGGACGTGCTCGACCAGCAGCGCATCGCCCGCGTGTCGGAGAGCCTGCGCTACGTGGCCGCCTGGAACTCCGCGTTCCTGCCGTCGAAGGACCTGGGCGAGGCGGTCACCGCACTGTTCGAGAAGCGCCCGCCGAACTTCAGGGGCGAGTAACTCCCAGCAGTCTCCCACCGGCGTCACGGGCGGTTGCCAGAACCGCCGTGTAACGGAAATCTGTTCTACGACAATAGGTTTCGGCGTTCTCGTGTGTGCTGCGTCACCTTGGTGAACGCGGTCGAAGGCGGCGTCGTGCCCCCTTCATGACAGATACAACGCACTACGCCTCCTCCACTCACCGCGCCGCACCACGGATCGGAGCGCCCCGCATCGCGGGCACCGCCGTCGCCTCGGCGAGCGGGCGGTGCGTGTGGCCCTGCAGGCCGCGCACCTGGCGCCGCACGAGGTCGACACCATCGTGACGGTGTCCAGCACCGGGGTGGCCGTGCCGACGATCGACGCCCGGATCGCCTCGCGACTCGGGCTGCGACCGGACGTCAAACGCATCCCGCTGTTCGGATTGTGCTGTGTCGCAGGCGCGGCCGGGATGGCACGGATCCCTTGATCGCCCGGACGGCGCTGGGCGGCACGCCCATCTTCGTCATGGCTTTTCCGACGGTGGGGTTGAACTTCTTCACGTCCGAGGCAGGCTTAGTGTCGGCGGGCTTCGACGCGTCGGGACTCGGAGATGCCTTGTCGGGCTCGGTCTTCGAGCTGTCGGTGTCGGGCTTCGGCGCATCCGCTGCCGGTGCGGCCTTCGGTTCCGACTTCGGCTCGGACGCAGGCTGCTGCCGTCGACCTCCGAGTCCGCCGCCGTTGCCCAGCCCTCCGCGGCTCCACTGCAGATCTTCAGTGCTCACGGTCGCCACGTCACTCACCGCCTTCGAGGGCGTCGCGGTACCGCATCACCGTGCGGGTGCTCACGCCGTACTCCTCGGCGAGGGCTGAGACGGACTCACCGGCCTGCGCCCGCTCCGCGATTCGGATGCGTGTCTGTTCGTCTTCGATGGCGTGGGGGAAGAACTTCCCGGGCATCTTCTGAGTTTGCTGGTTCATGCCTCCAGCATGACAAGCCACGTGTCATCCTGGAGTCACGCAACACCTTTAGGGTGCACCTGCCAGGTGCACCTTCGTTTGCTCAGACCTCGCCGAGCACCTGGCGCACGACCTCAGGCGAGTACGTGCGTTCCCATCGCCGTCGCGCACCGCGGGCGCAACCCTCGATGATCGCGGACTTCTCCCAGTCGGTGAGCAGCTGCACTTTTCGGTGTGCCCCTCGCCATTCCGCGGCGTAGGACCGCACAGTCGACTCGCTGATGTTGAACGCCTCCGCCAACTGCTCAACCGGGATTCCGTCGCGCACGGCGGCGGCGATGTCCTTGCGGACGCTGGGGTTGGCTACTGCGTGCTGGAACGGGGTGCGCTGCTCGGTCATGCGGACACCATGTCGGCAGCACCGCCGAGATGGTGCGCGCGGCGCGACCCTCGCGTGCGGAGTCCGGGTGCCGGCGCGACGACCACTCAGACCCGATTTCAAAAACGGTCACTTGCGCATGATCTGAGACCGACACCGTCTCCGCAGCACTTCCCGTCGCAGAAACCTGTTGCAGAACTCAAGCCCCGCAACGCGTTCCACAACTCGATTTGTCGGGTGGTTCTGCTAAACCGGGCGCATGGACACCGACAGCACCGTCTCCGCTCCCGCCGGCCGCCGTCTCGGCTACGCGCGCGTCTCGACGGACGAACAGGACGAAGCTCTCCAAGTCGCCGCTCTCGACCGCGCCGGGATCGACGCACTCTACGTCGACCACGGGGTCTCGGGCGCCGCGATCTCCCGGCCGCGATTCGATGCGATGCTCGCCGACCTCCGCCCCGGCGACACCGTGGTCGTCTACTCCCTGTCCCGGTTGAGTCGTGGCATGAAGCACCTCGTCGAACTCGGTGAGAGGTTCGAGCAGACGGGTGTGCAGCTGCACTCGGTCACCGAGTCGATCGACACGAGCACGGCGATGGGGCGGTTCTGGTTCGTGATGCTCGCGGCTCTCGCGGCGATGGAGCGGGACCTGCTGCAGGAGCGGACCCGCGCCGGTCTGGCCGCGGCGCGCGCCAAGGGACGCTACGGTGGCCGGCCGGCGAAGCTCACCGCGGAGGAGAAGCGGCACGCCGTGCTGCTCCGCGCGGGCGGCGTACCAGTCGACGAGGTGGCACGCACCTTGAAGTGCAGTCGCGCGACCGTGTACCGCGCACTGGCCGAGGCCGAGGAGGACGTCGCATGACCGCCTACGACCGCGCGGCCGAAGGACTCCGCGCGCGCTTCCGTCGCGAAGAAGCGGCCCTGCACGCCGAGGGCTACCTGACCATCGCCGATGCCGTCGAACTGCTCGACGTGCACCGCGACACCGTGATCAGAATGATCGGCGACAGCCGCCTGCAGGCGGTCCGCTACGAGCACCGCTGGGTGACGAGGCGCGAGTGGATCGACGCGGTGCCCCGCAGCCGCAAGGCCGCCGCGGAGTGGCGCCGCGAGCACGGGTACCTGTCGGTGGCCGAAGCCGCAGCCGAGCTCGGGATCACCCGACAGGCACTGCAGGTGCGGATCACTCGCGGGACGCAGACCGCGGTGCGGGCCGGCGCCGACACCCCGACGCCGGGGGCGTGGCTGATCCGCGCCGAGGATGTGCAGCGCCGCGTGGCGTAGCGCTCTGCCTCCACGCTTACCCCTGTGTCCGAACTCAGCTGCTCGCACGCTGAATAATGCGTCATGCGATCGCACACGTAAGGAGCATCCCTGTGAGCTACCTCGACCACACAGCCGCGGCTCAAGCCAAGGCTCATTCGTACGTCTACGAAGCACTCGGCCTAAACCCGCTCGATGAGATTCCCGACGACGACCACCAACTTCGCAACGACTACGACGCTCGCCTGAAGGCATTCCTTGCCGGCGTGTTCTGGGCTCTCGATGAGCTCCCGAACGAAGCGGAGGGTTGACCGCGCGTTCGACGTGGGGGCGGCCCGGATGCGGTGCGGGTTCGGCACCGATTTCGGTGCGACGATGGGCTGGTGAGGGATCTGTACCCCGAGGGCCTGAACCTGCCCCAGCTGCCCGAAGTCGTCAGATCACTCCCGACACGTGGAGGGTCGCAACGAGGTCGAGGATGTGCAGGAGCCCGAGGATCAGGATCACAGCACCGACTGCGATGGGCCAGATTCCGCCGGAGTGCGGGTTCGATGTGCGGTGGACGTCCGATCGCGCCGACCCGTCCGGATGCAGCAGGCGAAGCTCATCTTCGCGGTTCCAGCGAGCGCGGGCGACACGTCGGCGAACACCGACTACGACCAGCGCCCCACCCGCGGCGATGAACAAGACCGCGCGGATCGCGGGGCCGACCCACGGCGTGCCACCGCCTTCGGCGAGCACGTACTCAACCATCACCCGTCCCCCTGATCCGCCTGTGCTAGTGGATGTCTCGCTCCCGTGACGTTGCCGTGGAGAACCGGGTCACCACTCGTCTTCGTCGTGCTCTTCGAGCGGCGGGCGCGGCTTGCGCATCACCGACACCGCCCAGATCACGCCGCCGACCACCGCTGCGACCATCGCGAAGAACAGCAGCTGTCCCATCAAGGCGGCCATGGTCATCCCCCTCGTCGCGCTCAGTGCGGTACTTCGTCGAGACCGTTCGCGGCGAGTGTCTCCGTCATCGCGGCGACCACCTGTTCGGCCGACCAGTCGTCCGGAGCCGAGATCAGCGTTCCTCCGGCCAGTTCCGTCGCCGTGAGCCCGTCCGCGACCCGACCGATGGTTCCCACCTCGGAGCTGATCCAGGTGCGGTAGCCGGCTCCGATCTTCCAACCGCCGCGGCGTGCAAGGCGATTGGTCGCGGTGTCGGTCAGTGTCAGCGTCGCAGGTCGCCAGGCGGACGCGACGGCCGCGCACACCGCGTCGCCCACGTCACTGGTGAGGCCGCCGGGCGAGGTCTCCCGGAGTTCGATATGAAGGTCATGGCTGGGGATCCTCCCGCCGAGGCTGACGGATCCGGCATGGACCGAGACGTTCACACGGACCGATGACCCCGCCCCCAGCAGGACCATGGAGTATCCCTCGCCGGGGAGGCTGTCGCCTTCGACGCCTTCGGCGACGTGCTCGCGCATCTGGTGTCGGCGGACTATGCCGACCAGCGCCTCCAGGTCACCCTGCCAGCGATCGCCGCGGGCGGTGGCCCAGTGCGTGACGCCCAGGATCTCACCCAGCTGGGTCCGCAGTGCGTCGGTACGGGCAGCGATCCACTCGGGGGTCTCCGAGGTCGCGACCCAGAACGCGTTCACGAACGCGGAGCCCATCCAGGCTGTGCCGCTCCAGAGGGTTCTGCAGGTGCTCAACGCTAGGACGCGCCGTTACTGTCGATCCCGGCAGCCCGATCGCGTAACCGATCCGCGATCTGGCCCAGCCACTCCTTGTAGGTCAGCGGGTCGGGTCCGTAGTCGACGCCGACTTTGCGCACCAGGAATTGTTTCAGGTCCGCTTCCGCACGGGCCTCGCGCAAGTCATCGATCTCCTGAGCCAGGGTCCGTAGGGGCTCGGCGACGGGATCTTCGTTGACATAGTTGTCGACGATGCCTTCCCAGTCGTCGGCTTCCAGATCCCAGTCTTGATGGAAGTTCGTAGCTAGGAATTGGTACAAGTCCGTGGAGATCGAGCCGTCGTTCATGGCTTGGGGAATCCTGTCAACACGTACCATCCACCGTTTCCGTCACCTTTGAGCACCACTTTAACGCTGGTACCCGTTACCGCTTCAGCGGCGCCACGTTCCAGTACTGTCCCGCCGGTGAAGGGCGCATCGAGCTCGAGTTTGCGTGGCGCTCCGTTTGCGACCCAATCGTTGAGGAGTTGCTGATTGTGTTGGAGTGCGGTGCTGACAGCGGAGGCCGCTTCGTCAGCTGTTGTGAACGTTGAAACCGTCTGAAGTCGCGTTGTGTCCAGGCGCGCGGAGAGGTCGTCGAAAGTTTGGCCGACGTGGCGCTCGATGAGGTGTCCGCCGGCGTTTTCGCTCGCCGTCAGAAGGTCCCCGGAGACGCGCGGCCCTGGTTCGTGTCCGCCGCTCCCGCCCCGACCGTGGGCGCGGTGATGAACCGCGCCGGCAAGTTGATGCCGTGCGTCGGCAACGGCGTCGTGAAGCCGAACAGCGCCGGCATGGAGATCCCGCCGAGCGCGGATGGCCCCGCGGTGCCTGACCTGGTGTGGCTCTCCACCGAGGTGTGGCGCGGCACGGCACAGGCCGCGATGCGCAACGGAATGCCGTTCATGTTCGCCGCGCCGAGCGGCGGTGTCGCCGCCTGCCACACCGGGCTGCTGCTCCCGTCCGGTGAGGTGTGGGTGATGAACCGCTCCGGTGCCGCCCCGACCGAGGGCGTGGCACTGGCACGGGATCGCGATCAGTACGCATGCGGCGATCGCGTGCGGCCGGGAGGTGCCCGATGAGCGCCGTCACCGCCGCCCTGCGCGACTGGATCCGCAGCCCCGTCACCATGTTGGCCACCGTGCTCGTCGCAGTCGCAGCCGGCGGGGCGCTCTGGCTGAGCCCGCCGCGCGGCAACGTCGCCGGGCCGCCAGCTGAGATCGGCACCGCACGCGTCGGCGGGTACTGCGCACGGATCGTCACCGGTTTCGACGACACCGTGTGGGCGCTCGCCCCGGGGAGTCGTGATGGTCGGCTGCACCGCGTCGACGCCGCCGACGTGGATCGCAACGCCGCGGAGTGCCGGCCGACTCCGGCTGCCGGCACGGCCACTCGTACCGGCCGTTGACCAGGACCCGAACAGCCCCGCTTCTCCTTGGAGAGCGGGGCTGTTTCGTGTTCGAGTCGCGGAGACGATCACCGCCGAAACATCTTGAGCTACACCGGGGGAGGCGCTCAGCCGGTCACCCTCCGTTCCCCTTACTCAGCAACGCGGCCGCACCGCCGAGCGCCTCCCCCGGCGTGTGAACGTAGACGCGCATCGCCAGCACGCCTCCGTCGGCGTGGCCCAACCACGCCGCGATGATCTGCACGGGGCACCCACGCAGCGCGAGCAGCGAAGCTGCGGTGTGGCGGCTGGCGTGGAGGCGTCGGTGGTCGAGTCCGGCATCGCTCAACGACTTCGTCCACCACGCGTTCAACGTGCGCGGCGAGAGCGCCTTGCCGAAGTCGTGGCAGAACAGATGCCAGTCCTCACTGCCTTCCCACCGCACCCCGAGCCGCACCTTCGCGTGCACCTGCTCGTGCCGTACGCGACGCAGGATCGGCAACAGGTGCGGCGGGATCGGGAGCGTCCGCCGGGAGCTGATCGTCTTCGCGTCATCCTGCGTGATGATGCCGGACCCAGTCGATACCCGGGTCGCCTGCACGGTGATCGTGGGCATCTCGGCGGTGAGATCGACGGCGCTCCAGCGCAACCCGGCGAGCTCCGCGCGGCGGAGTCCAAGCAGCGCCAGATGCACGAAGAGTTCGCGTCTGCGTGCATACTCGTCGGAACCCTCGCCGTGCGCCGCGCAGAGCTGGTCGACCTCGTCCTCGCTGAGCGAGTCGTCGATCTTCAAGTCGAGTTCGCCAGACGGTTTCCGGAGCGGCTCCACGAGCGCCACGACGTTGCGGGCGAGGATGCCTTGCGCGTGGAGGTCTGCCCAGACCTTCTTCCACCGGGCGAGCATGGGGTTGATGCTGGTGCGCTTCCAGACGCCGCGGTCAATCGTCCCGGTGCGCAGCTCGGTGATCAACGCCTCGACATCGTGCTTGGTGATCGCCTGCACCTTGGTGTCGCCGTAGCGGTCCACCACCGGGGCCAGCGCGGCGGTGTACGCGTCGGCGGTTGTCGGCTTCACCCGTGCGGCCTTCGCGGCGAGCCACGCCTCGACTGCCTCGCGCACCGTGAGGTCCGACGGCGGGGTGTGCGTGCCGGCCGCAAGGTCGGCGGTCGTAGAGGAGTGCCAGTCCTTCGCCTCGTCGACGGTCTTGAACCTGCGCTTCGGTTGCACGCGGGTGCCGTCGGGCGCTACGTAGCTGACGCGCGCCTCGTAGGTCGGGCCGCGCTTGCCTTCGCAGCGGGTGATGTAGCTGGGGAGTCGTGCCATGTGTGAAATCCCATCGCGTGATCCGAAAAGGACCAGTTGCGCGGGACGACACGCCGATACAGCGCCGGACTCATTCCCCGGCGGTTGTGTCAAAAAGTGTCAATTTTCGGAGGTGACTGGCGCCTGGCTTGACGCCGAAACCCCTCCTGACCTGCGGTGGCGGAGGGATTTGAACCCCCGGACGGTGTTAGCCGTCTCTCGCTTTCAAGGCGAGTGCATTAGGCCGCTCTGCCACGCCACCGCCGATAAGAGTACGGGGCGGCGGCGGCCGCGTCAGACGCGGCCGAGCTTGGCGTTGTTGGCGCCGTTCTTGAGCCCGGCGCTGATCCGGCGGCAGTTCTCACCCATCGCCGCCACCTGCGGGCGGGTCAGCCGGCCGAGGTAGTGCGCACGCACGCCCTCGCCGTAGGTGACCATGGCCTCGCGCACCAGGGCGCGACCCTCATCGGTGATGATGGCCAGCACCCCGCGCCCGTCGTCCGGGCTGGCGCCGCGACGCACCAGCCCCTGCAGTTCCAGACGCCGGATTTGCCGGGTCACCCTGCTGGGCAGCGACATCAGGGCTTCGGCGAGATCCCCCATACGCGCCGAGCCGGTAGCCGATTTGTCCAGGATGTCGAGCAGCCGAACGTCGTTGAGTGTCAGATGATGCGCGTCCACAAGCGACCGGTTCAGGGTCGCATACATCCGCAGGGCTGAGTCCAGGAAATTTTGCCAGGACCTCTCCTCAGCGATGTCCAGCCCCGGCATGTTACTTGCGGTACGCCCCGCGATTGTCCCCTCCATGGCGTCATAGTAAACGTCGATTCCATTGCTGACAGGGGATTGGTCGCGCTCTTTTCGCAGGGTAGTAGCGTTATTTGAATGCAAGCGATTGTGGCCAGCAGTGAGGGTGGGCTTACCTGGCAGCAGGTTCCCGACCCCAGTCCCGGCGCTGGCGAGGTTCTGATCGAGGTGGCCACCGCGGGGGTGAACCGGGCGGACCTGCTGCAGGCGGCGGGCAAGTACCCGCCGCCGCCGGGCGCCAGCGAGATCCTCGGGCTCGAGGTCTCCGGGACCATCGCCGCGGTCGGCGACGAGGTACCGGGCTGGACCGTCGGGCAACAGGTGTGCGCTTTGCTCGCAGGCGGCGGCTACGCCGAGTACGTGGCCGTCCCCGCCGCCCAGGTGCTTCCGGTGCCCGCCTCGGTGAGCCTGCACGAGGCGGCCGCCCTGCCGGAGGTCGCCTGCACCGTGTGGTCCAACGTCGTGATGACAGCGGGGCTGACCGCCGACCGGCTGCTCCTGGTGCACGGCGGCGGCAGCGGCATCGGCACCCACGCCATCCAGGTGGCCCGCGCGCTGGGCGCCCGCGTCGCCGTCACCGCCGGCACGCGGCAGAAGCTCGACCTGTGCGCCGAGTTGGGCGCCGAGATCCTCATCAACTACCGCGAGGACGACTTCGTCGAACGCGTCCGGGCGGAGGGCGGCGCCGACGTGATCCTCGACATCATCGGGGCCAAGTACCTGGACCGCAACGTCGACGCGCTCGCCCCCGACGGCCGGCTGGTGATCATCGGGATGCAGGGCGGCGTCAAGGCCGAGCTGAACATCGGCAAACTGCTCAACAAGCGCGGCGGGGTCATCGCCACCGCGCTGCGCTCGCGCCCGGTGAGCGGCCGGGGCGGCAAGAGTGAGATCGTCGACGCCGTGCGCGAGCACGTCTGGCCGATGGTCGAGAGCGGTCAGGTGCGCCCGATCATCGGCGCGGAGTACCCGGTGCAGGAGGCCGTAGCCGCGCACGAGCTGCTGCAGTCCGGCGAGGTGTCCGGCAAGGTTCTGCTGCGCGTCTCGGGATAGATCGCCTGACAGGTAAAGGGTCGCCGGTCAGCCCAGCGAGGCCAGCACGCGGACCAGCTGGTCGACCTCCGCGGCGGTGGTGTAGTGCGCCAACCCGATGGTCACCGCCCCGCCGATGTCGTTGACGCCGATCACGTCGAGCACCCGCGACTGGGCGTTGCCGATCGCCAGGATCCCGTTGTCGGCCAGCCGCTGCACCACCCGGTCGGCGGGCACGTCGTTGACCACGAAGCTCAGCGCCGGGATCCGCACCTCGGGGCTGCCGATCACCGTCACCGCCGACAGCGACCGCAGCGACATCAGCAGGTAGTCGAACAGCCTGTTCATGTACAGGTTCGCCGATTCCATTGACACGGCGAGCCGTTCGCGGCGGGTGCCGCGCGCCGTCTCGTCCAGCGTGGCCAGGTACTCGATGCTGGCCACCACGCCGGCGAGCAGGCCGAACTGGTGCGCACCGGCCTCCAGCCGCGCCGGGCCGGTGGCGTGCGGGTCCAGCGACACCGACCCGAGCGTGTTCAGCAGCGCCGGGTCCCGGAAGACCAGCGCGCCGATCGGCGGGCCACCCCAGGCCAGCGCGTTGATCGCCACGATGTCGGCCTCGGACTCCTCGATGTCGAGCAGCCGGTACGGCGCGGCCGCCGAATGGTCGACGACCACCAGCGCGCCCTGGTCGTGCGCGAGCTTGGTCACCGCGCGCAGGTCGGTCACCGTGCCCAGCGTCGAGGACGCCGACGCGATCGCGACCAGCCGGGTCGACGGGGTGACCAGGCTCTCCCACTGCCAGCTCGGCAGCTCGCCGGTCTCGATGTCGACCTCGGCCCACTTCACCTTGGCGCCGTAGCGGTTGGCCGCGCGCAGCCACGGCGCGATGTTGGCCTCGTCGTCGAGCCGGGTGACGACCACCTCGTAACCCAGCCCGACCCGCGACGACGACGCGTCGGCCAGCGACGTCAGCAGGATCGTGCGGTCGGCGCCGAGCACCACCCCGCGCGGGTCGGCGTTGACCAGGTCGGCCACCGCCAGCCGCGCGGCCTCCAGCACCGCGGCGCTGCGCCGCGCCGACGGGTGCGGGCCGACGGGGGTGGGCATGGAACCGCGGAACGCCGTCGACACCGCCCGGCCGACGGTGTCGGGCAGCAGCATGCCGTGCTGGGCGTCAAAGCGCACCCAGCCGTCGCCCAGGGCCGGGTGCAAGCCCCGCACCCGGGCGACGTCGTACGCCATGTCAGCCCACCTTCGAGCATCCGGAAAAGCACAAACCGCTTCGATTCTGGCCGATTCCCGGCCCGACCCGCCATGCCTGGCTGGGTCCGCTGGGCAGCCATACTAGTCCAGTGGGCTTCGGGTTCGGAGTGCCAATCGCCCCGTCGTTGCTGGCGTACACGCCGGCAACGACGCTGGTACGGCCGTATCGTGACCCGACCGGTCATTCGCCGGTCCGTCTAGCGACACCGACTAGTGTCGCTAGACGACGCCCACCGCAGAGCACGGCGGGGTGAATTGAACGGCGGGGTTTGATTGGACGGCGGGGTTTGATTGAACACAGAGGGAACACCGAGCATATGACCGACGACGACAACATCGAGATCATCAGCCGCAGCGACGGCGGCGGCGAGCGGGACGACGAGAACGAGAGCCGGTCGCTGACCGACCTGGTCGAGCAGCCCGCCAAGGTGATGCGGATCGGCACCATGATCAAGCAGCTGCTCGAGGAGGTGCGGGCGGCTCCCCTCGATGACGCCAGCCGGACCCGGCTGCGCGAGATCCACCGCACCAGCATCACCGAGCTCGAGGAGGGCCTGGCCCCGGAGCTGCGCGAGGAGCTCGAGCGGATCACCCTGCCGTTCACCGAGGAGGACGTGCCGTCCGACGCCGAGCTACGGATCGCCCAGGCACAGCTGGTGGGTTGGCTGGAGGGGCTGTTCCACGGCATCCAGACCGCGCTGTTCGCCCAGCAGATGGCCGCCCGCCAACAGCTCGAGCAGATGCGCGGACAGGCTCTGCCGCCCGGGGTCGCGGTGCGCGGCGGTGCCCAGCACGGCACCGGGCAGTACCTGTAAGTCACGAGGAGACCGCTAGGTGACGCCGCGTATCGAGACGCGCAACGCGTGGGTGGAGTTCCCGATCTTCGACGCCAAGTCGCGCTCCCTGAAAAAGGCGTTCTTGGGTAAAGCCGGCGGCGCGATCGGCCGCAACGCCTCCAACGTCGTGGTTATCGAGGCACTGCGCGACATCACGATGTCGCTGGAACTCGGCGACCGCGTCGGGCTGGTCGGCCACAACGGGGCCGGCAAATCCACTCTGCTGCGGCTGCTTTCGGGTATCTACGAGCCCACCCGCGGTGTCGCCAAGGTGACCGGCCGGGTCGCGCCGGTGTTCGACCTGGGCGTCGGCATGGACCCCGAGATCTCCGGCTTCGAGAACATCATCATCCGCGGGCTGTTCCTCGGGCAGACCCGCAGGCAGATGCTGGCCAAGGTCGACGAGATCGCCGAGTTCACCGAGCTCGGCGACTACCTGAAGATGCCGCTGCGGACCTACTCCACGGGTATGCGGGTGCGCCTGGCGATGGGGGTGGTCACCAGCATCGACCCGGAGATCCTGCTGCTCGACGAGGGCATCGGCGCGGTGGACGCCGAGTTCCTCAAGAAGGCGCAGGGCCGGCTGCAGGACCTGGTGAAGCGGTCCGGAATCCTGGTGTTCGCCAGTCACTCCAACGAGTTCCTGGCCCGGCTGTGCAACACCGCGATGTGGATCGACCACGGCACCGTCCGGATGTCCGGCGGCATCGAGGACGTCGTCCGCGCCTACGAGGGCGAGGACGCCGCCCGCCACGTCCGGGAAGTGCTCGAAGAGACGCGGTCCGCGTGAGCGGGACGGCGGACCGGGCGGGTTCGCGGGAGCAGCAGATGATCTGCGCGGTGGTGGTCACCCACCGGCGCCGCGACGAGCTGGCCAAGTCGCTGGACGCGGTGTCGGCGCAGAGCCGCCCGCCGGACCACCTGGTGGTCGTCGACAACGACAACGATCCGCGGGTCGCCGAGCTGGTGGCCGGCCAGCCGATTCCCACCACATACCTGGGATCGCGCCGCAACCTCGGCGGCGCAGGCGGTTTCGCCCTCGGCATGCTGCACGCGCTGGCGCTGGGCGCGGACTGGGTGTGGCTGGCCGACGACGACGGCAGGCCCGCCGACTCCGAGGTGCTCGCCACCCTGCTGTCCTGCGCGACACGGCACGGGCTGGCCGAGGTATCGCCGATGGTCTGCGACATGACCGACCCGGACCGGTTGGCCTTCCCGCTGCGTCGCGGGATCGCCTGGCGCAGAAAGGTATCCGAGCTCCGCACGGACGCAGGTCAGGATCTGTTGCCGGGGATCGCGTCGCTGTTCAACGGCGCGCTGTTCGCCGCGTCGACGCTGGACGCCGTCGGCGTTCCGGATCTACGGCTGTTCGTGCGCGGCGACGAGACCGAGCTGCACCGCCGTCTGGTGCGCTCGGGCCTGCCGTTCGGCACCTGCCTGGACGCGGTGTACCTGCACCCGCAGGGCGGCGACGAGTTCAAACCGATCCTCGGCGGGCGGATGCACACGCAGTACCCCGACGACGAGCGGAAGCGCTTCTTCACCTACCGCAACCGCGGCTACCTGCTGGCACAGCCCGGCCTGCGCCGGCTGCAGTTCCAGGAGTGGGCCCGGTTCGGCTGGTTCTTCCTGATCTCGCGGCGGGACCCCGCGGGGCTGATGGAGTGGATTCGATTGCGGCGCATGGGCCGTAAGGAGAGGTTCGGGAGGCCTGCACAGTGACGTTCACCGACGCCGCCGCGCAGTCACGCACGATGAGCCGCGCCTGGGGTGACCTGGTCGACGGGTTCGCCAAGCGCGAACTGTGGCTGCACCTGGGCTGGCAGGACATCAAGCAGCGGTACCGCCGCTCGGTGCTCGGCCCGTTCTGGATCACGATCGCCACCGGTGCGACCGCCATCGCGATGGGCCTGCTGTACTCGAAGCTGTTCAAGCTGCCGCTCGAGGAGCACCTGCCCTACGTCACGCTCGGGTTGATCGTCTGGAACCTGATCAACGCCTCGATCCTGGAGGGCGCCGACGTCTTCGTCGCCAACGAGGGCCTGATCAAACAGCTTCCGACCCCGCTGTCGGTGCACGTCTACCGGCTGGTGTGGCGGCAGACGCTGCTGTTCGCGCACAACATCATCATCTTCGTGATCATCGCGATCATCTATCCCAAGCCGTGGTCGTGGGCCGACCTGTCGGTGATCCCGGCGCTGGGGCTGCTGATGCTGAACATGGTGTGGGTGTCGCTGTGCTTCGGCATCCTGGCCACCCGCTACCGCGACATCAGCCCGCTGCTGGTCAGCCTGGTGCAGCTGCTGTTCTTCATGACGCCGATCATCTGGAACGAGTCGACGCTGCAGCAGCAGGGCGCCGCCGATTACGCGCGGGTCGTCGAACTCAACCCGCTGCTGCACTATCTGGACATCGTGCGCGCACCGCTGCTGGGCGCCGAGCAGGAGCTGCGGCACTGGCTGGTGGTCATCGTGCTGACCGTGGTCGGCTGGCTGTGCGCCGCCTTCGCGATGCGCCAGTACCGCGCCCGGGTGCCGTACTGGGTGTAGCCCCTGCCCGGCGCCGACGCGATCAGGTCAGCGCGGCCCGCGGAGGCTGCCGGGTCGCGACGTTGATGCGGTTCCAGGCGTTGATGGTCACCGCCATCGCGATCACCTGGCCGAGCTCACGCGGGGTGAAAGCCGCTGCGGCCCTGTTGTACACGTCGTCGGGTACGTGGCCATTGTTCAGTTCGGTGATCGCCTCGGTGAGCGCCAGCGCGGCCTGCTCACGCTCGCTGTAGAGGTCTCCGGCCTCCTGCCAGGCGGCCAGCAGGTCCAGCTTCTGCTCGCTGACCCCGTGCTTGCGGGCGTCGCGCATGTGCATGTCGAGGCAGAACGCGCAGTGGTTGATCTGCGAGGCGCGGATCTTGATCAGCTCCCCGAGCTCGACGTCGATGTCCTTGCTGGCGACGTTGCTCAGCGACAGCATCGCGTCGAGCAGTTCCGGCGAGGTCTTGTAGATCTGCAGTCGGGCGGCGGCCCTGCGGGATTCGAGTGTCTCTGTCATGTCCTCGACGCTAGGTCCGCAAAAGGCCACATTCATGGTTCAATCAGGGCATGACTTCATGGGCCAATACTGGTGCCCGTGACCTCCACCTGGATCTGCGGGACCGGATCACCCCGGGCACCCGCGGTGTGCGGGACCTGCTGATCACCGCCCTGCGCGACGCCGTGCGCAGCGGCCGGCTGGCCGCCGGGACCGTGCTGCCGCCGTCGCGCACCCTGGCCGCCGACCTCGGGCTGGCCCGCAACACCGTCGCCGAGGCGTACGCCGAACTCGTCGCCGAGGGCTGGCTGGCCTCCCGGCAGGGCGCAGGCACCTGGGTCGTCAACACCTGCCGACCCGCCACCCCGGCACGGTCCCGGGGGCTGCGCGCCACACCCCGGCACAACCTGATGCCCGGCTCCCCCGACGTCGCCGAGTTCCCGCGCGCCGACTGGATCGCCTCCACCCGGCGCGCACTGACCAACGCGCCCACCGAGGCGCTGCGCTTGGGCGACCCGCGCGGCCGCCCCGAACTGCGCGAGGCCCTCGCCGAATACCTGGCCCGGGTCCGCGGCGTGCGCACCTCCCCGGAGTCGATCGTCGTCTGCGCAGGCGCCCGCCACGGGGTCGAACTGCTGAGCCGCACCTTCGCCGGCGACCGCCCGATAGCGGTAGAGGCCTACGGGCTCTTCATCTTCCGCGATCTGATCGCCAACCTCGGCATGTCCACGGTGCCGATCGGCGTCGACGACCACGGCGCGGTGATCGGCGACCTGGACCACCTCGACGTGCCCGCGGTGCTGCTCACACCCGCGCACCACAGCCCGCTCGGCATGTCGCTGCATCCGGCGCGCCGCACCGCCGTCGTCGACTGGGCGCAGCGCACCGGGGCCTACATCGTCGACGACGACTACGACGGCGAGTTCCGCTACGACCGCCAGCCGATCGGCGCCCTGCAGGCCCTGGACCCCGACCGGGTGGTCTACCTGGGGTCGGCGAGCAAGAGCCTGTCCCCGGCGCTGCGGCTGGGCTGGATGGTGCTGCCGCCCGATCTGGTCGAACCGGTGCTGCACGCCGCAGGCTGGGATCAGTTCTACGTCAACGCGATCGACCAGCTCACCATGGCCGACTTCATCACCAGCGGCCGCTACGACAGGCACATCCGGCGGATGCGGCTGCGCTACCGGCGGCGCCGCGACCGGCTGGTGGAGGCGTTGCGCCACTTCGACATCGGCATCGGCGGCCTCAACGCCGGGCTGAACATGCTGCTGACGCTGCCCGACGGCGCCGAACCGGAGGTGCTGCAGCGCGCCGGTGAGGCCGGTATCTCCCTGCACGGCCTGGCCATCATGCGGCACCCGCTGGCCGGTCCCGAGGTGCCCCGGCCCGATGGGCTGGTCGTCGGCTTCGGCACCCCCGCCGAGCACGCGTTCGACGCCGCGGTCGAGGCACTGTGCGCCGTCCTGACCGCCAGCGGGCTGGCTCGCTAAGCTGCCCGGGTGGCCGAGCCTCCCCTGACGCCCCGCCTGAGCCTGGGCACCCAGCTGTGGCGGTTCATCGTCACCGGCGGCTTCTCGGCCGTCGTCGACTTCGGTCTGTACGTGCTGCTCTACCGCTTCGGCGGGATGCACCCCGACCTGGCCAAGGCGCTGGGCTGGGTCGCGGGCACCACCACGGCGTACATGCTCAACCGGCGCTGGACCTTCCAGGCGCCGCCGAGCCGGGCCCGGCTGGCGGCGGTGTGGGTGCTCTACATCACCACGTTCGTCGCGCAGGTCGGGCTGAACCACCTGTTCCTGGATCTGCTGGACTACACCCGAACCGCGGTGGTGGTCGCGTTCGTCATCGCCCAGGGCACCGCGACCGTCATCAACTTCGTGGTGCAGCGCACAGTCATCTTCCGACTTAGCTGAAAACCGGGGCCGACGTCGACGCGCGGTACCCTTGCCTGCGATGTCTACCGTCACTACACGGCGCCTGACGGGCTGGGGGCGCACCGCTCCCTCGGTCGCGCAGGTGCTGTCCACCCCTGATCCCGCGGAGATCGCCGACGCGGTCGTCAAGGCGGCCGAGTCCGGCACGCGCGGCGTCATCGCCCGCGGGATGGGCCGCTCCTACGGTGACAACGCGCAGAACGGCGGCGGCCTGGTCATCGACATGACCGCGCTGAACCGCATCCACTCGATCGACGCCGACACCGCCATGGTCGACGTGGACGCCGGCGTCAACCTCGACCAGCTCATGAAGGCCGCGCTGCCGTTCGGGCTGTGGGTGCCCGTCCTGCCCGGCACCCGCCAGGTGACCGTCGGCGGCGCCATCGGCTGCGACATCCACGGCAAGAACCACCACAGCGCGGGCAGCTTCGGCAACCACGTGCGGTCGATGGAGCTGCTGACCGCCTCCGGAGAGGTCCTGCACCTGACCCCCGAGGGCGAGCACGCCGACATCTTCTGGGCCACCGTCGGCGGCAACGGGCTGACCGGCATCATCCTGCGGGCCACCATCGAGATGACGCGCACCGAGACGGCCTACTTCATCGCCGACGGTGACGTCACCCGCAGCCTCGACGAGACGATCGAACTGCACAGCGACGGCAGCGAGGCCAACTACACCTACTCCAGCGCGTGGTTCGACGCGATCAGCGCCCCGCCCAAGCTGGGCCGCGCCGCGATCTCCCGCGGCTCGCTGGCCCGGCTGGACCAACTGCCGCCGAAGCTGGCCAAGAACCCGCTGAAATTCGATGCGCCGCAACTGCTCACGTTCCCGGACATCTTCCCCAACGGGCTGGCCAACAAGTACACGTTCGGCCCCATCGGGGAGCTCTGGTACCGAAAGTCGGGCACGTACCGCAACAAGGTGCAGAACCTGACGCAGTTCTACCACCCGCTGGACATGTTCGGGGAGTGGAACCGTGCCTACGGCTCAGCGGGTTTCCTGCAGTACCAGTTCGTGGTGCCCACCGAGGCCGTCGACGAGTTCAAGTCGATCATCGGCGACATCCAGCGCTCCGGGCACTACTCGTTTCTCAACGTGTTCAAGCTCTTCGGGCCCGGTAACAAGGCACCGCTGAGCTTCCCGATGCAGGGCTGGAACATCTGCGTCGACTTCCCGATCAAGGCCGGTCTCAACGAGTTCGTCCGCGAACTCGACCGCCGCGTATTGGAATTCGGCGGCCGGCTGTACACCGCCAAGGACTCCCGCACCACCCCCGAGACCTTCCACGCCATGTACCCGCGCATCGACGAATGGATCAAGGTGCGCCGCAGTGTCGATCCCGACGGGGTCTTCATGTCCGACATGGCCCGACGTTTGGAGCTGCAGTAGATGGTGTTCGACGCCGTGGGTAACCCCCAGACGATCCTGCTGTTCGGCGGCACCTCGGAGATCGGCCTGGCGATCTGCGAGCGCTACCTGCGCAACGCACGCGCCCGGGTGATCCTCGCCGACCTGCCCGATCATCCGCGCAAGGCCGAGGCCATCGCCGCGATGGAGAAGGCCGGCGCCAAGGAGGTCGAGTGGCTCGACTTCGACGGCACCGACACCGACAGCCATCCCGCGGTGGTGGACAAGGCGTTCGCCCACGGTGACGTCGACGTCGCGATCGTCGCGTTCGGCATCCTCGGCAACGCCGAGGAACTGTGGCAGAACCAGCGCAAGGCGGTGCAGATCGCCTCCATCAACTACACCGCGGCGGTCTCGGTCGGTGTGCTGCTGGGCGAGAAGATGCGCGCCCAGGGCTTCGGCCGGATCATCGCGATGAGCTCGGCCGCTGGCGAGCGGGTGCGCCGCTCCAACTTCGTCTACGGCTCCACCAAGGCCGGGCTGGACGGCTTCTACCTCGGGCTGGGAGAAGCGTTGCGCGAGTACGGGGTTCGGGTGCTGGTCATCCGTCCCGGCCAGGTCCGCACCACCACCACGATCGAGCACTGGAAGGCGACCGGCGCCAAGGAGGCGCCGCTCACCGTCGACAAGGAGGACGTCGCCGAACTCGCGGTGACGGCGGCGGCCAAAGGCAAGGAACTGGTGTGGGCACCCGGGGTGTTCCGGTACGTGATGATGGTGCTGCGCCACATTCCGCGCCCCATCTTCCGCAAGCTCCCCATCTGATGCGCACCGCCCTGGCCCAGCCGATGAAGGTCGTCGGCCAGATGGCCGCGGCGGTCGCCGTCGCGGTGGTCGTGGCGGTGGTCTCGCTGGCCGCGATCGCCCGCGTCGAGTGGCCCGCCTACAACTCGTCGAACCAACTGCACGCGCTGACCACCGTCGGCCAGTTCGGCTGCCTGGCAGGGCTTCTCGTCAGCGGCCTGCTGTACCGGCGGGGCAGACGATGGCTGGCCAAGGCGGCGGCGACGGTGTTCCTGTCGGCGTTCTCGGTGGTGACGCTGGCGATGCCGCTGGGTGCGACGAAGCTGTACCTGTTCGGCATCTCGGTGGACCAGCAGTTCCGTACCGAGTACCTGACCCGGTTCGCCGACAGCCCCGAGCTGCGCGACATGACGTACTTCGGGTTGCCGCCGTTCTATCCGCCGGGCTGGTTCTGGATCGGCGGGCGGCTGGCCGCGCTGACCGGCACACCCGCCTGGGAGATGTTCAAACCGTGGGCGATCATCTCGATCACCGCGGCCATCGCGGCGGCATTCGTGTTGTGGGCGGCGATGATCCGCTTCGAGTACGCGCTCGTCGTGACGACCGCGACGACGGCGGCCGCGCTGTCCTACTCCCCGGCCGAACCGTACGCGGCGATCATCTGCGTGATGCTGGCGCCGGTGTTTGTGCTGGCGTGGAGCGGGCTGAAGGCGGGTTCCCGAAACGGCGGCTGGGCCGCCGTCGTCGGCACCGGGCTGTTCCTCGGTGTCGCCGCGCTGTTCTACACGCTGCTGTTCGCCTATGCGGCGTTCACGCTGGCGATCATGGGCTTCCTGCTGGCCGTGGCGCGACGCAGCATCAACCCGCTGCTGCGGCTGGCGGTGATCGCGGTGATCTCCGGGGCGCTCGCGCTGATCGGCTGGGGGCCGTACCTGCTGGCCGCCGCCCGCGGTGAACCGGCCGAGAGCGGCACCGCCCAGCACTACCTGCCGCGCGACGGGGCGCAGCTGGAGTTCCCGATGCTGCACCCGACGCTGCTGGGCGCGCTGTGCATGCTCGGCACCGTGTGGCTGGTGTGGCGGGCCACCACCTCGACGCGGGCCGGGGCGCTGGCGGTCGGTGTGGTCGCGGTCTACGCCTGGTCACTGCTGTCGATGCTGACCACGCTGGCCGGCACCACACTGCTGTCGTTCCGGCTGAACCCGACGCTGACGGTGCTGCTCACCGCGGCGGGCGCGTTCGGCTTCCTGGAGGTCACCCGCGCGTGGGCGGCCCGGGTCAGGCCGGAGAACGCCAAACGTGTCGTCGCCGTCGCCGCCACCCTCGGTGCCGTCGGCGCGGTGACCTACAGCCAGGACATCCCCGATGTGCTGCGCAACGACATCGTCGTCGCCTACACCGACACCGACGGCAACGGCCAGCGCGCCGACCGCCGACCGCCCGGTGCCGAGCGCTTCTACCGCGAGATCGACGGCCGCATCCTCGAGGTGACCGGGCGCCCCCGCGACGAGACGATCGTGCTCACCGCCGACTACAGCTTCCTGTCGTACTACCCCTACTGGGGTTTCCAGGGGCTGACGTCGCACTACGCCAACCCGCTCGCGCAGTTCGAGCAGCGCGCCGAGGCGATCGAGAACTGGGCGGCTCTGACCGACGCCGACCGGTTCATCGAGGCGCTCGACAACCTGCCGTGGGAGCCGCCGACGGTGTTTCTGATGCGCCGCGGCGCCGACGACACCTACACCCTGCGGCTGGCCGCCGACGTCTACCCCAACCAGCCCAACGTGCGTCGTTACCACGTCGCGCTCGACGAGGCGCTGTTCGACGACCCGCGCTTCGACGTGTCCACCATCGGCCCGTTCGTACTGGCCATCCGCACCCACAATTAGGATCGAACCCCGTGGTCAAAGCAGCCGGCGTCGGGTCCAATCATCGGACTGTACGGCTCATCGCCATCATCGCCGGCCTGCTCGGCGCGGCGCTGGCGATCGCGACCCCGTTCCTGCCGGTCGTCCAGACCACCGCACAGCTGAACTGGCCGCAGGACGGTGTGCTCAAGAGCGTCGACGCGCCGCTGATCGGCTACGTGCCCACCGACCTGGAGATCAGCATCCCGTGCAGCGCGGCGGCGCCGCTGGCCGCCCCGGACATGCGCGGCCGCACGGTGCTGCTGTCCACGGTGCCCAAGCAGGCGCCCAAGGCGATCGACCGCGGCCTGCTGATCGAACGGGTCAACGACGACCTGCTGGTGATCGTGCGCAACACCCCGGTGGTCAGCGCCCCACTGGCCGACGTGCTCAGCCCGCGGTGTGAGCGGCTGACGTTCACCGCGCACGCCGACAAGGTCACCGGCGAGTTCGTCGGGCTGACCCAGACCCAGCGCACGCTGCCCAGCGACGAACCGGGTGAGCCGCTGTACGGGGAGCGCGGCGGCTACGACTTCCGACCCCAGATCATCGGCGTCTACACCGATCTGAGCGGGCCCGCGCCGCCGGGACTGGAGTTCTCGGCGACCCTGGACTCGCGCTACAGCAGCACCCCCACCCTGCTCAAGACCCTGGCGATGGTCATCGGGGTGGCGATGACGGTCGTCGCGCTGGCCGCCCTGCACGCGCTGGACATCGCCGACGGCCGCAGTGTCAAACGCTTCCTGCCGCCGCGCTGGTGGTCGCTGACCCCGCTGGACGGGGTGGTCACCGCGGTGCTGGTGTGGTGGCACTTCGTCGGCGCCAACACCGCCGACGACGGCTACATCCTGACCATGGCCCGGGTGTCCGAACACGCCGGCTACATGGCCAACTACTACCGCTGGTTCGGCACGCCGGAGTCGCCGTTCGGCTGGTACTACGACCTGCTGGCGTTGTGGTCGCACGTGTCGACGGCCAGCATCTGGATGCGGCTGCCCACGCTGCTGATGGCGCTGGTCTGCTGGTGGCTGATCAGCCGCGAGGTGATCCCGCGGCTGGGCCACGCGGTCAAGACCACCCCGGCGGCGGCGTGGACGGCGGCGGGCCTGTTCCTGGCGTTCTGGCTGCCGCTGAACAACGGCCTGCGGCCCGAGCCGATCATCGCGCTGGGCATCCTGCTGACCTGGTGCTCGGTGGAGCGGGGCGTGGCGACCAGCCGGCTGCTGCCGGTGGCGATCGCGCTGATCATCGGTGCGCTCACCCTGTTCTCCGGGCCGACCGGCATCGCCGCGATGGGCGCCCTGCTGGTCGCCGTCGGGCCGCTGAAAACGATTGTCACAGCGCACGTCTCGCGCTTCGGCTACCTGGCGCTGCTGGCGCCGATCCTGGCCGCGGCGACGGTGACGATCATCCTGATCTTCCGCGACCAGACGCTGGCCGCCGAACTGCAGGCCAACTCGTTCAAGAGCGAGGTGGGCCCCAGCCTGGCCTGGTTCGACGAGCACATCCGCTATTCGCGGCTGTTCACGTTCAGCCCCGACGGTTCGGTGGCGCGCCGGTTCGCGGTGCTGACACTGCTGCTGGCGCTGGCGGTGTCGATCGCGATGGCGCTGCGCAAGTTCCGGATCCCGGGCACCGCGCTGGGCCCGAGCCGGCGCATCGTCGGCATCACGGTCATCTCGTTCCTGTCGCTGATGTTCACCCCGACCAAGTGGACGCACCACTTCGGGGTGTTCGCCGGGCTGGCCGGTTCGCTCGGCGCGCTGGCCGCGGTGGCGGTGACGGCCGCCGCGATGCGGTCGCGGCGCAATCGCTCGGTGTTCGCCGCCGCGGTGCTGTTCGCCATGGCGCTGTCGTTCGCGACCGCCAACGGCTGGTGGTACGTCTCGAATTTCGGTGTGCCGTGGTCGAATGCGATGCCGGCGTGGAAGTTCGGCTTCTCCACCTACCTGCTGGGCCTGTCGGTGCTGGCGCTGCTGGCCGCGGCCTGGTTCCACTTCTCCGGCCGCGACTCGTCGCCGCCGGGGCCGCAGCGGTGGTGGCAGCGAATCGCGCAGGCGCCGTTGGCGATTGCCACCTGGGTGCTGGTGGTGTTCGAGGTGGCCTCGCTGACGCTGGCGATGATCGGCCAGTACCCGGCGTGGACCGTCGGGCGGTCGAACCTGCAGGCGCTGACCGGTAAGACGTGCGGGCTGGCCGAGGACGTGCTGGTCGAGGAGGATCCGAACGCCGGCATGCTCACCCCGGTCGGTGTCCCCGCCGGTGAGGGGCTCAACGCCGGTACGGTTCGCGGCTTCGGCCCCAACGGGATTCCCGCCGACGTCTCCGCCGACCAGGCGATGGGCGGGACGAGCACATCGACCAACTTCGCCGACTCCGACAGCGACGACGCCAGCCCGACCGGCAACGGCGGCACCGAGGGCGGCACCACCGCGGCCGCGGGCGTCAACGGTTCCCGGGCCCGGCTGCCGTTCAAGCTCAACCCGGCGACCACCCCGGTGATGGGCAGCTGGAGTCCGGGGGTGCAGCAGCCGGCCGAACTGCGCTCCGCGTGGTACCGGCTGCCCGAGGACCGCGACGCGGCCGGACCGCTGCTGGCGATCGCCGCGGCGGGCCGGTTCAACACCGACGAGGTCAAGGTGGAGTGGGCCACCGACGAGCAGGCCGCCGACGACGAGGCGGGCGGCTCGATCGGCGTACGCGACGTCGGCGCGGCGCCCGCGTGGCGGGACCTGCGCGCGCCGCTGTCCTGGCTGCCCGAGGAGGCCACCCAGATCCGGTTGGTGGCCAGCGACCAGGACCTCGACCCGAACCACTGGATCGCGCTCACCCCGCCGCGGATCCCGCAGCTGCGCACCCTGCAGCAGGTGGTCGGCTCCGAGGATCCGGTGATGCTGGACTGGCTGGTCGGCCTGGCGTTCCCCTGCCAGCGGCCGTTCGACCACCGCTACGGCGTCATCGAGGTGCCCAAGTGGCGGATTCTGCCCGACCGGTTCGGCGCGGAGGCCAACTCGCCGGTGATGGACTACCTGGGCGGCGGGCCGCTGGGCATCACCGAGCTGCTGGTCCGGGCCACCACGCTGCCGACGTACCTCAAGGACGACTGGTTCCGCGACTGGGGCTCGCTGCAGCAGCTCACCCGCTGGTATCAGGACGCCGAGACGGCCCGGCTAGACGTCGGCACCGCCACCCGCAGCGGGTGGTGGAGCCCGGCTCCGCTGCGGTTGTCCTGACGACTCCGACGCAGGTCGGCCACGTATCGGCGGCGCACACATCGTCGTCGCCTACGATCGCTTCTCGTGCCACGCGACGAGGTTGAGCGAACGCGCCGGGTCGCGCGACTGATCGCCGTCGTCGCGGGAATCGCCGGAGTACTGCTGTGTGGGCTGGTGCCGCTGCTGCCGGTGCAGCAGACCACCGCCACCATCGGATGGCCGCAAGCCCCCGGACCCGACGGGTTCGTCGGCGACATCACCGCCCCGCTGGTGTCCGGCGCCCCGCTGGCCCTCGACATCTCCATCCCCTGCGCCGCCGTCGGCTCGCTGCCCGACGAGGGCGGGCTGGTGCTGTCCACCAACCCGCCCAACGGCATCGACGCCACCCGCAACGGCCTGTTCGTGCGCGCCACCGACGACGCCGTCGTCGTCGCGTTCCGCGACACGGTGGCCGCCGTCGCCCCGCGGCCCGCGGTCGAGAACGGCGGCTGCAGCACCCTGCACATCTGGGCCGACCCGGGCGCCGTCGGCGCGGACTTCGTCGGCCTCCCCGACGCCGCCGGCACCCTGGAGCCTGACAAGAAGCCGCAGGTCACCGGCGTCTTCACCGAGCTGCAGGTGCCGCCGCAGGACGGCCTGTGGGCGCGCATCGACATCGACACCCGCTTCATCAGCACGCCCACCACGCTCAAGCTCGCGGCGATGGTGCTCGGCGTGGCCTGCATCGCGGCGTCGCTGGTCGCGCTGGCGGTGCTGGACCGCCGCGGCGGCCGGCACGTGCGGCACACCTGGCGACGGCTGTGGCGGGTCGGCTTCTGGCACTGGCTGACCGATATCGGCGTCGTCGGCACCCTGCTGCTGTGGCACCTGATCGGCCCGCTGTCGTCCGACGACGGGTACAACCTCACCATCGCCCGGGTGTCCGCCGAGGCCGGCTACACCACCAACTACTACCGCTTCTTCGGCGCCACCGAGGCCCCGTTCGACTGGTACCAGTCCGTGCTCGGCTGGTTCGCCTCGGTCAGCACCGCCGGCGTGTGGATGCGGGTGCCCGCCACGGCCGCCGCGATCGGCGCCTGGCTGATCCTGTCGCGCTGCGTGCTGCCGCGGCTGGGCCGCCGGCTGGCCGCCAACCGGATCGCCGTGCTGACCGCCGGTGCGGTGTTCCTGGCCGCGTGGCTGCCGTTCAACAACGGCCTGCGCCCCGAGCCGCTGATCGCGTTCGGCGCCATCGCCGTGTGGGCGCTGGTCGAGTACGCCATCGCCACCCGCCGTCTGCTGCCGGCCGCGCTGGCGGTCGTCGTCGCGGTGTTCAGCGTGACCCTGGCGCCGCAGGGCCTGGTCGCGATCGCGCCGCTGCTGGTCGGGGCGAAGGCGATCGTCGGCAACATCCGGGCCCGGCGCGGCACCGACGGGGTGCTCGCCCCGGTCGCCACGCTGCTGGCGTCGGCGGCGCTGATCTTCGTCGTGGTGTTCCGCGACCAGACGCTGGCCACCGTCGCCGAGTCCGCGCGCATCAAGTACCGCGTCGGCCCGACCATCGCCTGGTACCAGGAGTTCCTGCGGTACTACTTCCTGACCGTCGAGGACAGCGTCGACTCGTCGCTGACCCGCCGGTTCGCGGTGCTGGTGCTGCTGCTGTGCCTGTTCGGGATGCTGGCGGTGCTGCTGCGCCGCGGCGGCGTGCCCGGCATGGCGCGCGGCCCGGTGTGGCGGCTGATCGGCGCGACGGCGATCGGCCTGCTGCTGCTGCACTTCACGCCGACGAAGTGGGCGGTGCAGTTCGGTGCGTTCGCCGCGCTGGCCGGCGCGCTGGGCGCGGTGACTGCGTACGCGTTCGCCCGCGTGGGGCTGCACAGCCGACGCAACCTGGCGCTGTATGTCACCGCGCTGCTGTTCGTGCTGGCGTGGGCGACCTCAGGCATCAACGGCTGGTTCTACGTCGGCAACTACGGGGTGCCGTGGTTCGACAAGCAGCCGGTGATCGCCGGCATCCCGGTCACGGGCATCTTCCTGGTGCTGGCCATCGCGACCGGTCTGCTGGCCGGCTGGCTGCACTTCCGCATCGACTACGCCGGGCACACCGAGGTGGCCAACACCGGGCGCAACCGGGCGCTGGCGTCGACGCCGCTGCTGGTGGTCGCGGTGATCATGGTGATCCTCGAGGTCGGCTCGATGGCCAAGGGCGCGGTGCAGCGCTACCCCGCCTACACCACCGCCAAGGCCAACGCTGCGGCGCTGACCTCCGGGCTGTCCAAGGACAGCTGCGCGATGGCCGACGACGTGCTCGTCGAACCCGACACCAACGCCGGCCTGCTCGAACCGGCTCCGGGCCAACGCTGGGGCGAGTACGGGCCGCTCGGCGGTGAGGACCCGATCGGCTTCAACCCCAACGGGGTCAGCGACACCCTCGAACCGCCCGAACCGATCACCGCCAACCCCGGCACCGTGAACTCCGACGGCTCCCCCAACGAACCCAACGTCGGGATCGGCTACGCCGCGGGCACCGGCGGCGGGTACGGCCCCGAGGGCGTCAACGGGTCGCGGGTGTTCCTGCCGTTCGGTCTTGACCCGCAACGGGTCCCGGTGATGGGCAGCTACGACGAGAACACCGTCGCGGCCAAGGCCACCTCGGCCTGGTACCAGCTGCCGCCACGCACCCCGGACCGCCCGCTGGTGGTGGTCGCCGCCGCGGGTGCGATCTGGTACTACGAGGAGGACGGCTCGTTCAACTACGGCCAGTCGCTGAAACTGCAGTGGGGCGTGCACCGGCCCGACGGCAGCTTCGAGGAGCTGGCCGAGGTGCAGCCGATCGACGTCGGCCCCGGCGCCCAGAAGGCTTGGCGCAACCTGCGTTTCCCGCTGGAGTGGGCGCCACCGGAGGCCAACGTCGCGCGCATCGTCGCCGACGACCCGAACCTCTCCGACGACCAGTGGTTCGCGTTCACCCCGCCGCGGGTGCCGGTGCTGAAGACCGCCCAGGAGTTCCTCGGCTCGCAGACCCCGGTGCTGATGGACATCGCGACCGCCCAGAACTTCCCGTGCCAGCGGCCGTTCGCCGAGCACCTCGGCGTCGCCGAACTGCCCGAGTACCGGATCCTGCCCAACCTCAAGCAGGTGGTGGTGTCGTCGAACCAGTGGCAGTCCGCCCAGGACGGTGGACCGTTCCTGTTCATCCAGGCGCTGCTGACCACGTCGACCATCCCCAGCTATCTCAACGGCGACTGGTACCGCGACTGGGGCTCCATCGAGGCCTACCACCGCCTCGTCCCGCCGGAGGAGGCGCCGAACGCCGTCATCGAGCAGGGCACGGCCCGGGTGTTCGGCTGGAGCCGTAACGGACCGATCAGGGCGCTGCCATGAGCCCTGTAGTCACGAATGGGAGCGACACCCTGAGCAAGGACGTCCGGATCGCGCGCTGGGTGGCGATCATCGCCGGTCTGCTCGGCTTCGTGCTGTCGGTGGCCACCCCGCTGCTGCCCGTCGTGCAGACCACCGCCACGCTGAACTGGCCGCAGCAGGGGCAGCTGAACAGCGTCACCGCACCGCTGATCACCCAGACCCCCGTGCAGATGACGGTGACGGTGCCGTGCGAGGTGATCCGCTCGATGCCGCCCAGCGGCGGCCTGGTGCTGGGCACCGCCCCCAAGGACGGCAAGCAGGCCGCGCTGCAGAGCCTGTTCGTCAACGTCACCCGCGACCGCGTCGACATCACCGACCGCAACGTCGTGATCGCCAGCGTGCCGCGCGCCAAGGTGGCCGGCCCGGACTGTGAGCGCATCGAGATCACGTCCTCGGAGGAGGGCACGTTCGCGACGTTCGTCGGCCTGACCAAGGCCGACGGCACCCCGCAGCGCAGCGGCTTCCCGGACCCCAACCTGCGGCCAGCCATCGTCGGCGTCTTCACCGACCTGAGCGGTCCGGCGCCGGAGGGGCTGAGCCTGTCCGCCGAGATCGACACCCGGTTCACCACCAAGCCGACCGCGCTGAAGCTGACCGCGATGCTGCTGGCGATCCTGTCGACGGCGATCGCGCTGGGCGCGCTGTGGCGGCTGGACCGCCTGGACGGCCGCCGGATGCACAAGTTGATCCCGCAGCGGTGGCGCACCTTCACCAAGGTCGACGCCGCGGTGATCAGCGGGTTCGTGATCTGGCATGTGATCGGGGCGAACTCCTCCGACGACGGCTACATCCTCGGCATGGCCCGGGTCGCCGGGCACGCCGGCTACATGTCGAACTACTTCCGCTGGTTCGGTGTCCCCGAGGACCCGTTCGGCTGGTTCTACAACGTGCTGGCGATGATGACCGCCGTCAGCGACGCCAGCATCTGGATGCGCCTGCCCGACCTGATCTGCGGAATCATCTGCTGGCTGTTGCTGTCCCGCGAGGTGCTGCCCCGGCTGGGCCCGACGGTGGCCGCGAGCAGGCCCGCGCTGTGGGCCGCGGGCATGGTGCTGTTGGCCGCGTGGATGCCGTTCAACAACGGCCTGCGCCCGGAGGGGCAGATCGCCACCGGCGCGCTGATCACCTACGTGCTGATCGAGCGGGCCATCAGCTCGGGCCGACTCACCCCGGCGGCGTTCGCGATCATCACCGCGGCGTTCACGCTCGGCATCCAGCCCACCGGCCTGATCGCGGTGGCCGCGCTGGTCGCCGGCGGCCGGCCGCTGCTGCGAATCCTGGTGCGGCGCAGCCGAGTCGTCGGGTTGTGGCCGCTGCTGCTGCCGCTGCTGGCGGCGGGCACCGTCATCCTCACCGTCGTCTTCTTCGACCAGACCATCGCCACGGTGTTGGAGGCCACCAGGATTCGCACCGACATCGGGCCGAACCAGGAGTGGTACACCGAGAACCTGCGCTACTACTACCTGATCCTGCCGACGGTGGACGGGTCGCTGTCGCGCCGGTTCGGGTTCCTGATCACCGCGCTGTCGCTGTTCGTGGCGATGTTCATCATGTTGCGGCGCAAGCGGGTTCCCGGTGTGGCCCGCGGCCCGGCCTGGCGGCTGATCGGCATCATCTTCGCGACGATGTTCTTCCTGATGTTCACCCCGACCAAGTGGGTGCATCACTTCGGGTTGTTCGCCGCGGTGGGCGCCGCGATGGCCGCGCTGGTGACGGTGCTGGTGTCGCCGGCGGTGCTGAAGTGGTCACGCAACCGCATGGCGTTCCTGGCGGCGATCCTGTTCCTGCTGGCGTTGTGTTTCGCCACCACCAACGGCTGGTGGTACGTCGCCAGCTTCGGTGTGCCGTTCAACAACGACAAGCCGGCCATCGGCGGGATCACCGTCAGCACAGTGTTCTTCGTGTTGTTCGCGATCGCCGCGGTGTGGGCGGCCTGGCTGCACTTCGCGCCCCCGGACCGCGGTGAGGGCCGGATCGCGCGCCTGCTGACGGCCGCGCCGGTGCCGGTCGCCGCCGGGTTCATGGTGTTGGTGTTCATCGCGTCGATGGCGATCGGCGTGGTGCGCCAGTACCCGACCTACTCCAACGGCTGGGCCAACATCCGGGCGCTGGCCGGCGGCTGCGCGCTGGCCGACGACGTGCTCGTCGAGCCGGACCCCAACGAGGGCTTCATGACGCCGCTGCCCGGCGACTACGGCCCGCTCGGCCCGCTCGGCGGCGTCGACCCGATCGGCTTCGCCCCCGACGGTGTGCCGGAAAAGATTGTCGCCGAGGCGATCCGGGTTAACCTGCCGCTGCCGGGCACCGACTACGACTGGGACCAGCCGATCCGGTTGTCGCGGCCGGGCGTGAACGGGTCGCGGGTGCCGCTGCCGTACGGGCTGGACCCGGCGCGGGTTCCGGTGGCGGGCAGCTACGTCGAGGGTCCGCAGCAGGAGAGCACGCTGACGTCGGCGTGGTACTCGCTGCCTGCCCGCGACGACGCGCACCCGCTGGTGGTGGTCACCGCCGCGGGCACGATCACCGGCAAGAGCGTGTTCAACGGGCTGACCGAGGGCCAGACGGTCGAGCTGGAGTACGGGGTGCCCGGTCCCGACGGCACACCCGCGCCGGGCGGGCGGCTGGTGCCCTACGACCTGGGCCCGATCCCGTCATGGCGCAACCTGCGGTTCCCGCGGTCGGAGATCCCCGATGACGCCGTCGCGGTTCGCCTTGTGGTGGAGGACCGTTCGCTGACCCCGGGGGACTGGGTGGCGGTGACCCCGCCGCGGGTGCCCGAGCTGCGGTCGGTGCAGGAGTACGTCGGCTCCGAGCAGCCGGTGCTGATGGACTGGGCCGTCGGCCTGGCGTTCCCGTGTCAGCAGCCGATGCTGCACGCCAACGGCGTCACCGACATCCCGAAGTTCCGGATCACACCGGACTACAACGCCAAGCGCAAGGACACCGACACCTGGCAGGACGGGATCAACGGCGGCCTGCTGGGCATCTCAGACCTGCTGCTGCGGGCGCACGTGATGGCGACGTACCTGTCGAACGACTGGGGCCGCGACTGGGGTTCGCTGCGCAAGTTCGAGCCGACCCCGGACGCCCGCGACGCGGTCCCGGCGACGCTGGACCTCGGCACCCACACCCACAGCGGCCTGTACAGCCCGGGCGAGATCCGCATCAAGCCCTGACCCCCCTCCCCCTTGTCCGCGAGCGTGCGTGTCTGCACACGACACGCCGCGGTTCTACGGCAGTTTGCGCACGCTCGCCGCGGCTGGTTCTCTCGGCGCGCCGCGCGAGACTACGGAAGTTGACGGATTTCCGCCGATTTTCGTCAACAACCGCAGTTTCGGCGGGCTTGCGTCGTCGATCCCCGCTTAACGGGTTAAGCCGAAAATCCGCACCTGAGAGCACTTCTCGGCGGCCGCGAACGTGCGCAAACTGTCGAGAATCTGCGGCGTGTCGTCATCAGACACGCACGCTCGCGGCCCGAGACGGGGACGCTAGCCGGAGGTGTTGCTCTGCAGGATGTCGTTCTGGCAGTCCAGATGCGACTTACCGGTCTGCTCCATGCACACCAGCACCGGATGGTCGTCTGGCGGCGCGCTGGAGGTCGGCGACGAGATCTCCCCGGGGTACGTCGACCAGAGGCTCTCACCGGTCGTCGACAGCTTCGCGCAGTAGGCGGGGTGACCCTCCGCGGTGATGCCGGCGGCGCCCAGCGTGCTGCAGTCCGCGCCGATCACCACCACCGGCAGCGTCAACGACTCCGGCGCCCTTTCCTCGGAACGGTCGCGGAACCGCTCCCCCACGACGAAAGCCGCTGCGGCGACGCCGATCACCGCCAGTACCGCCCCCACCGACAGCAGCACCACCCGGCGTGACCTCTGCCTGCGCCGCCGGGAATGCCGCGGCCCCGTCGGCGCCAGCTTCGCGGCCGGGGCCAGCATCGTGGGCTCCAACGGATCGAGCTGTTGCGGGGACACCCCGAGGCGCTGCCCGAGTGCCCGCGCGAAGTCGATGCAGCGTACGTAGCGGTCGCGCGGGTTCTTCGCCAGCGCCTTCTCGAACACCGCGCCCAGGCTGGACAGCTCCGGGCGCCGCGAACCGATCGGCGGCGGCTCCGCCGTCAAGTGCTGGCTGATCACCACCGCGGGGTTGGAGTGGTGGAACGGCGGCTTACCGGTCAACAGCTGAAAGGCGGTGGCGGCCAACGCATACTGATCGGCGCGGCCGTCGACCTGCTCCCCCTTGAGCTGCTCGGGCGCCGCGTAGGCGACGGTGCCGACGGTCATGTTCGTCCCGGTCAGCCCGCTGGCGTCGTCGTCGCGGCGGGCAACTCCGAAGTCGGCCAACAGGATTCGCTGATCAGGCGTACCCGGGTTGGCGATCAGGATGTTGGCCGGTTTGACATCGCGGTGGGTCAGGTTGCGCTGGTGGGCGTAGTCGAGCGCCTCGGCGACGGCCGTGACGATGCGGACGACCTCCTCGGCGGGCATGCCGTCGGGATACCGCTGGGTGGCCAACTGCGCGGCGTCGATGCCCTCGACGTAGTCCATCGCGATCCACAGTTGACCGTCGACCTCGCCGCGGTCGTGCACCTCGACGATGTGCGGGTGCCACAGCGACGCGGCGATCTCGGCCTCGCGGTTGAACCGCGCGCGGTATTCGGGATCCGCACACACTGTCGCCGACAACACCTTGAGTGCGTCCTGACGCGGCAGTCGTGGGTGCTGGGCCAGATAGACCTCGCCCATTCCGCCGGCGCCCAGGGATCGCACGATGGTGTAGCCCGCGATCTGATCACCCTCAGCTAGCGGCATTTCCGCAGTGTAAACCGCGAAGCGGCCGCCGTGCCGGGTGAAGATGCCCGCGAGCGTGCGCAAACTGCGGTAAATCCGCGGCGTGTCGTGTGCAAACACGCACGCTCGCGGAGGGATTAGATCGGCGTCAGGCCGTGCTTGCGCTGCACGCGGCTGATCTGCTTGTCACGCAGCAGCTTCAGCGATTTACGCAGAAGCAAACGAGTCTCGTGCGGCTCGATGACCGCGTCGATGAACCCGCGCTCGGCGGCGATCCACGGCGTCGCCATGTTGAGGTTGTAACCCTCGATGAAGTCCTGGCGAATCTTCTGCACCTCGGGGGCGGTGGGATCCGGGAACCGCTTCACCAGCAGCTGCGCCGCTCCCTCGGCACCGATCACCGCGATGCGCGCCGTCGGCCAGGCAAAGTTCAGGTCCGCGGTCAGCTGCTTGGAGCCCATCACCGCGTACGCGCCGCCGTAGGACTTGCGGATCGTGATCGTCACCTTCGGCACGTCGGCCTCGACGACGGCGTTGAGGAACCGGCCGCCGCGCTTGATGATGCCGCCCTTCTCCTGCTCCACACCCGGCATGAAGCCCGGGGTGTCGACCACGAAAACCAGTGGCAGGTTGTAGGAGTCGCAGAACCGGATGAACCGGGCGGCCTTGTCGGAGGCCTCGTTGTCGATGGCGCCCG
Organism: Mycolicibacterium phlei; assembly: GCF_001583415.1. The sequence continues at coordinate 212,647 of NZ_CP014475.1, read as the reverse complement.
ACATGTACATCGGCTGGTTGGCGATGACGCCCACCGGCCGGCCGTCGACCCGCGCGAACGCGGTGATGATCGCCGGACCCTGCTGCTCGGCCACCTCGAAGACGTCGCCGTCGTCGAAGATCCGCAGCAGGATCTCGAACATGTCGTAGGCGGTGTTGTCGTTGTCCGGCACGATCGAGTCCAGCTCGAAGTCGTGCGGGGTGAGCTCCGGCTCCAGGCCCGGGTTCACGATCGGCGGATCGTCGAACGTGTTCTGCGGCAGGAAGCTCAGGTAGTCGCGCACGTACTGGAACGCCGCGGCCTCGCTCTCCACCACCTGGTGGATGTTGCCGTAGCGGGCCTGCGCGTCGGCGCCGCCGAGCTCGTCGAGCGAGACGTCCTCACCGGTGACGTCCTTGATGACGTCGGGGCCGGTGACGAACATGTAGCCCTGGTCGCGCACCGCGACCACCAGGTCGGTCTGGATCGGCGAGTACACCGCACCACCGGCGCACTTGCCCAGGATGATCGAGATCTCCGGCACCAGGCCACGCAGCAGCTCGTGGCGGCGGCCCAGCTCGGCGTACCACGCCAGCGACGTGACCGCGTCCTGGATACGGGCGCCCGCGGAGTCGTTGATGCCGACGATCGGGCACCCGACCGTGGCGCACCACTCCATCAGCTTGGCCACCTTGCGTCCGAACATCTCGCCGACCGAGCCCTGGAACACGGTCTGGTCGTGGCTGAACACGCCGACCGGGCGGCCGTTGATGCGGGCGTGCCCGGTCACCACACCGTCGCCGTAGAGGGCGTTGGGGTCGCCCGGCGTCTTGCACAGCGCACCGATCTCGAGGAAGGAGCCCGGGTCGACCAGCGCGTGGATGCGGGCGCGGGCGCTCGGGATGCCCTTCTTCTCCCGCTTGGCGACGGCCTTCTCGCCGCCGGGTTCCTTGGCCAGCTCCAGCTTCTCGCGGAGTTCGGCGAGGAGCTCGGCGGTGGTCTTCGTCTTGATCGGAGCGGGAGTTGCTTCCGTCACTTCGCCTGGGTCTCCTCCGACTCGATCCGGTTGAGCCATTCGCTCATGTGGGCGCCGACCTTCGCAATGTACGGCTCGTCGATCGCCTGGATGTGCTCGCCCCCGATGTGGACGACCTCCAGATCCGACACGTACGGGCCCCAGCCGCCGTCGGGCTTGCGGGTGGCGTACGCGGGCTCGAACACGATCGCGTCGTCGTGGTAGCGGTCGGCCATGTACAGGGTCACGTGCCCGTCGTACGGCTTGATCTCAACGGTGTCGAGCGCGCGGTTGTCCAGGTACGACGTGCGCTGGTGCTCGATGATGCCGCCGGGGATCTGGACGCCGCTCTCCTTGACGACGTCGAGGACGAACTTCACCTGGCCCTCGTCGTCGAGCTTCTCCAGCTCCTCGTACGGGATTTCCGGGATCTCGACGTTGAAGGTGCGCTCGGCGAAGCGGGCGTAGCGGTCCCAGCGGGCCCGCATGCCCTCCTTGCTCTGGTCGATCGGCTCACCCGGCAGCACGGTGTCGATGAGGCCGACGAACCGCACGTCGGCGCCGTGCTGCTTGAGGCCGATGGCGCAGGCGTAGGCCAGGGCGCCACCCAGCGACCAGCCGGCCAGCACGAACGGGCCGTTGTGCATCTCCAGCAGCTTCGGCACGTATTCGGCGGCGCGCTCCTCGATGGAGCCCTCGACCCGCTCGAAGCCGTACACCGGAATGTCGGCGGGCAGCCGCTTCATCAGCGGCTCGTAGACCACCGTCGAGCCACCGGCGGGGTGGAACACGAACAGCGGCACCGCCCGTGAGCCCTCCTTCGGCGGGCGCAGCGTGCGCACGAACCCGTCGACGACGCCCTCCTCGAGCTGCTCACGCACCGTGGTGGCGAGCTCCTCGATGGTCTTGGCGGCCAGCACGTCCTCGACCGTGATGGTGCCGTCGGCGCGCTCGGACAGCCGGTCGGCCATCTTCTTGGCGGTCGCCTCGTCGACCTTGGGCAGCTCGTTGAAGATGCCGCCCGGGGACTTGCCGGTGACGATCGCCCAGGTCGCGAACGTGACCCGCTCGGCGGCGTCGCGCGGCGGCACGTCGGCGCCCAGCGCCTCGGTGACCGCCTCCTGGGTCAGCACCTTGGCCGCGGCCGCGGCGGCGGTCGCCTTCGACACCCCGGGCACCTCGGGGCCGCTCGGATCGGTCGGCGGCGGCGGGACAGCGCCGGCGGGGCCGGACGGATCCGTCGGCGCGGGTGGAACCGGTCCGCTCGGATCGGTCGGCGGCGGCGGAATCGCACCGGCCGGAAGATCCTCGGCCGTCGCGGTGCCCGCGCTGGTCAGCTTGGGCGCCAGATCGCCTGCCTTCTCCTGCAGCACCTGCTCGAGCTCGGCCACCGTGGACGCACCGCCCAGCAGTTCGGCCTGCTCGGCGGCGATCTCCTCGGCCGTCTTCGACTTCTGGTGCTCGGCGATCTGCTCGACCTCGTCGCGGTGCTCGATCGCGTACTCGATCAGCTTCTCCACCGCGTACAGGTTCGCGTCGCGCACCGCGGTCAGCTGGATCGGCGGCAGGTCGAAGTCGTACTCGACGCGGTTCTTGATCCGCACCGCCATCAGCGAGTCCAGGCCCAGCTCGATCAGCGGGACCTCCCACGGCAGGTCCTCGGGCTCGTATCCCATTGCGGTGCCGACGATCTTGCCGAGCCGGTCGTGGATGGTCTCACCCGAGTCCGGCGACCACTTGGCGAAATCGGCGCCCATGCCCGCACCCGCGGTCAGGTTGTCCTGCAGGATCTCCGCATCGGGCTCGTCGGCCTCCGGCTCGGAGGTGATCGAAACCTGTTCGGCCACACCGATTCCGGTCGCCACCGCCACCGGCAGCGCGCCGACGGCGCCGTCGCGGGCCACGATCGCGTCGTAGACCAGGGTGAACGACTCGTCGATGCGGGCGTGCACCTGCACGCTGGCACCACCGGGATGCCGGGTCAGCGTCGTGACCAGCCGGGCGCCCTCGCCGGGCACCGCGCGCTGTTCGGAGGCCACCAGCTTGGCGTCCGGAAGCACCTGCGCGGCAGCGGCTTTCACCAGCGCCGCCAGATCCGTCGTGCCCTTCGGCGAGTACTCCCACACGTGCCTGCCGTCCGGCATGGCGACGTGGTTGCCCGGCATCAGCAGCGAGCTGTCGCCGGTGAACCGCGCCTCGAGCCAGTGCGGCTTGCGCTTGAACTTGGTGCGCGGGATGTTCGCGAACTCGCCCCTGCCGAACAGGGTCCGGAAGTCGAGGTCGTGACCGTGCACGTACAGCTGCGCCATCGCGTGGGTCATCGACTCGACCTCGTCCTGCTTGCGCGCCAGCGTGCCGATCAGCTGCGCGTCGTGCAGCCCCGCCGCGGCGGTGGTCAGCCCGACCTGCATGAGCGCCACCGGGTTCGGTGCCAGCTCCAGGAACGTGGTGTGGCCGTTGTCGACGGCGTTGCGGATGCCCTGGGTGAAGTAGACGCTGTGCCGCAGCCCCTTCTTCCAGTAGTCCACATCGTGGATGGTCTCGCCGGGCCGCACCAGGCGACCCTCGTGCACCGTCGAGTAGTAGTTGATCTCGATCGGATGCGCCTGGATGCCCACGAGTTCGGCGGCCAGCTCGCCGAGCAGCGGATCCATCTGCGAGGTGTGGCTGGCGCCCTTGGTCTGGAACTTGCGGGCGAACTTGCCCTCCGACTCCGCGCGGGCGATGATCGCGTCGATCTGGTCCGGCGGACCGCCGATCACGGTCTGGCTCGGGGCGGCGTACACACACACCTCGAGGTCCTTGAAGTCGGCGAACACCGTCTCGATCTCGTCGGGCGAGTACTCGACCAGCGCCATCAGCCGGATCCACTCGCCGAACAGCATCGCCTCGCCTTCACCCATCAGGTGAGCGCGCGAGCAGATGGTGCGGGTGGCGTCCTCCAGCGACAGACCGCCTGCGAAGTACGCCGCGGCGGCCTCGCCGAGCGACTGGCCGATCACCGCGGCGGGCTTGGCGCCGTGGTGCTTGAGCAGCTCACCGAGCGCGATCTGGATCGCGTAGATGACCAGCTGCACAACCTCGATCGGGTACTGGCAGGTCTCGTCGGTGTAGTCGACGGCGTCGTCGAGGACCAGCTCGAGGATCGAGTAGCCGCGCTCGTCCTGGATCAGCGAGTCGACCTTGTTGATCCACTCGGCGAACACGTCGTTGCGCAGGTACAGGCCCTTGGCCATCTTGCGGTGCTGGGCACCGAAACCGGCCAGCACCCACACCGGCCCGTTGGTGACGGGGCCGTCGGCGCTGTAGACGTTGGGGTTCTGCTTGCCCTCGGCGATCGCGCGCAGACCCTTGATGGCCTCGTCGTGGTCGCGGGCCAGCACCACCGCACGCGAGCGGCCGTGGTTGCGCCGCGACAGCGACCGGCCGATCGACTCCAGCGAGGCCGCACGCCCTTCGGGGCTGTCCATCCAGTCGGCCAGCTCGGCGGCGGCTGCCTTCTTGCGTGACGTCAGGAAGCCCGAGATCGCCAGCGGCACAAGCGGCTTCGGCAGCTCGCCGGCCTCCTCCTTGGCCTCCAGCTCGGTGCGGGCAGCCTCGAGCAGCTCCTTGGCCCGCTCGGTCATGCCGGGCAGTTCGGGCTCGTCGTCGACCGCCTGCGCGGGCCGATCCAGCCCGTCGTCCTCCTCATCGAAGCCAGATTCTCTTCGCGCAAGCGGCTCATCGACGAACTCGCCGTACTCGTCCATCCGCACCCCGCCGATGTAGACGGCGTTGGCGTCGGCGGCCGAGGACTTCTCCGCCTCGGGCTCGGCCTTCGGCTCGGGCTCGATGTAGTCGGTGGGCAGCACCTCACGCAGCACGACGTGGGCGTTGGCGCCGCCGAAGCCGAAGCCGGAGACACCGCTGATCGCGACGCCGCTGTAGCGCGGCCAGTCGGTGACGGTGTCGGCGACCTTCAGCCGCTGCGCCTCGAAGTCGATGTACGGGTTGGGCCCGGTGTAGTTGATCGACGGCGGAATCTTGTTGTGCTTGAGCGCCAGCGCCACCTTGGCCAGGCTCGCCGCACCGGCGGCCGACTCCAGGTGTCCCACATTGGATTTCACCGCACCCAGCAGCGCGGGCTTGTCCACCGGACGGCCGCGCCCGACGACGCGGCCCAGCGCGTCGGCCTCGATCGGGTCACCGAGAATGGTGCCGGTGCCGTGCGCCTCGATGTAGTCGACGACGCGCGGGTTGATGCCGGCGTCCTTGTAGGCGGCGCGCAGCACCTCGGCCTGCGCGTCCGGGTTCGGCGCGAGCATGCCGTTGGAGCGGCCGTCGTGGTTGACCGCGGAACCGGCGATGACGGCGTAGATCTCGTCACCGTCGCGGCGGGCGTCCGACAGCCGCTTGAGCACCAGCATGCCGGCGCCCTCGGAACGGGCGTAGCCGTTGGCGTCCTGGGAGAACGACTTGATCCGGCCGTCCGGCGCGAGCACGCCGCCGACCTCGTCGAACCCGATGGTGACCAGCGGGGTGATCATCGCGTTGACACCGCCGACCACGGCGACGTCGGCCTCCCCGCTGCGCAGCGCCTGCACACCCTGGTGCGTGGCGACCAGCGAGCTCGAGCACGCGGTGTCGATGCACATCGACGGCCCGCGGAAGTCGTAGAAGTACGACACCCGGTTGGCGATGATCGACGAGCTGGTGCCGGTGATCGCGTACGGGTGGGCGACCGTCGGGTCCGACACGGCCAGGAACTGGTAGTCGTTGTTCGACGCGCCGATGTAGACGCCGACCTTCTCGCCGCGCAGGCTCGACGCCGGGATCCGCGCGTCCTCCAGCGCCTCCCAGGTCAGCTCCAGCGCCATCCGCTGCTGCGGATCGATGTTGTCGGCCTCCATCTTCGACAGCGCGAAGAACTCGGCGTCGAAGCCCTTGATGTCGCTCAGGTAGCCGCCGCGGGTGGCGGCCTTGGCGACCCGCTCGGCGATCCGCGGCTCGGCGAGGAACTCCTCCCACCGGCCCTCGGGCAGATCGGTGATGGCGTCGCGGCCCTCCAGCAGCGCCTGCCAGGTCTCCTCGGCGGTGTTCATCTCGCCCGGGAAGCGGGTGGCGATACCGACGATCGCGATGTCCTCGACACCGTCGGGGCGCGACCAGTCCTCGTCCTCGCCGTCACCCTCCTCGAGTTCGGGCTCGCCCTCGATGATCACCTGGGCCAGCGACTCGATGGTCGGGTGGCGGAACGCGACGGTGGCGGTCAGCGTGACCCCGGTGAGGTCCTCGATGTCGCTGGCCATGGCCACCGCGTCCCGCGAGGACAGGCCGAGCTCCACCATCGGGGCCGTCTCGTTGATCGAGTCGGGATTCTGCCCGGTGGCGTTGCCGATCCAGTTGCGCAGCCACTCGCGCATCTCCGCGACGGTCATGTCCGTTTTCGGAGCCGGCTTGGCGGCGACATCCGACTCCCGCACAGCCTTGTTGTCGGAGGCCGGCTGGATCTCGTCGCCGGGGCGCTGCGGATCGTCTTGTGTATCAGGCATATTCAGGTGAGTTCTCAGTCCGTCTCGTCGGGGAACGCGTTCGCGATCTTCCCGGCGCGCAGGGTGCCGTCGAGGTAGGCCGCGCGGCAGGCCCGGCGGCCGATCTTGCCGCTCGAGGTCCGGGGGATCGCGCCCGCGGGGGTCAGGAGCACGTCGCGGACGGTGACGCCGTGGCGCACCGCGATCGCCGCGCGGATGTCGTCGATGATCGGGCCGACGTCGAGCTTGTGCGCACCGGGCGCGCGCTCACCGACGATGACCAGCTGCTCGGAGGTGTCCTCCGGATCGCGCTTGAGGCCGGAGTGGGCGTCCTCGAACACCTCGTCGGGCAGCTGGTTGGCCGGCACCGAGAACGCCGCGACGAACCCGGTGCGCAGCGCCTTGGTGGCCTCCTGCGCCGAGTACTCCAGGTCCTGCGGGTAGTGGTTGCGGCCGTCGATGATGACCAGGTCCTTGACGCGGCCGGTGATGTAGAGCTCGCCGTCGTAGTAGGCGCCCAGGTCGCCGGTGCGGACCCAGGTGGCGTCGTCGGGTGCGCCCTCGGCGTGCGACGGCGTGGTCCGCGACTTGAGGATGTTCTGGAACGTCTCGCGGGTCTGCTCGGGCTTGCCCCAGTAGCCGGTGCCCATGTTCTGGCCGCTGATCCAGATCTCGCCGATCTGGCCGTCGGGCAGCTCGGTGGCGGTCTCGTGGTCGACGATGACGGCCCACTCGGCGACGCCGATCTTGCCGGCGCCGGCCTGCGGCACCGCCTTCGGCGAGTCCTCGTCCACCGGGACGAACCGGCCCTGGTTCAGCTCGTCGCGGTCGACGTAGGTGATCCGCGGCTCGGCGTCGATCGGGGTGGTGGACACGAACAGCGTGGCCTCGGCCAGGCCGTAGGACGGCTTGATGGCCTGCGGCTTGAAGCCGAACGGGCCGAACGCCTCGTTGAAGCGGCGCACGGTGGCCGCCGAGATCGGCTCGGAGCCGTTGAGGATGGCCTTGACGTTGGACAGGTCCAGCGGCGGCTCGCCGTCCTTGGGCACACCGCGGGCGGCGGCGTGGTCGAACGCGAAGTTCGGGGCCACGGAGTAGGTGCCGCCGGTCTCGCCCTCCTTGCGGGCCAGCTCGCGGATCCAGCGGCTGGGCCGGCGGACGAACGCCGCGGGCGTCATGAACGTCACGTAGTGGCCGATCATCGGCGACAGCAGCACCGTGATCAGGCCCATGTCGTGGAAGAACGGCAGCCACGACACACCGCGGTCGCCCTCCTCACCCTGCAGCGCCTCGATCACCTGCACCACGTTGGTGGCCAGGTTGAGGTGGGTGATCTGCACACCGGTCGGGATGCGGGTCGAACCCGAGGTGTACTGCAGGTAGGCGATGGTGTCGTGGTCGACGTCGACGGGCACCCAGGTGGCGCCGACCTCGTCGGGTACCGCGTCGACGGCGATGACGCGCGGACGCTGGTTGGCCGGGCGGGTGCGGAAGAACTTGCGCACACCCTCGGCGGCCTCGGTGGTGGTCAGGATCGCCGACGGCTCGCAGTCGTCGAGCACCGCGTGCAGGCGGCCGACGTGGCCGGGCTCGTTCGGGTCGAACAGCGGCACCGCGATGCGGCCGGAGTACAGGGTGCCGAAGAACGCGACCAGGTAGTCGAGGTTCTGCGGGCACAGGATCGCGACGCGGTCACCGGGCTGGGTCACCTGCTGCAGCCGCGCGCCGACGGCGCGGTTGCGGGCGCCGAAGTCGGCCCACAGCAGGTCGCGGGCCACCCCGTCGCGCTCGGTGGAGAAGTCCAGGAAGCGGTAGGCAAGCTTGTCTCCACGTACCTTGGCCCATCGTTCGACGTGCTTGACCAGGCTCCCGTTGTCGGGAAACTTGATCAGTCCGTCCTTGATGAACGGGTTATGGAACCCCATCGCACTCTCCTGTCAATGGCACTCACGCTCTGGATGCCGATTCGCACACGGTCCGCGAGCCGCCTCACCGGACCCGGCGATCCTACCGGTCGGTTACAAGCCTGCTGCTCTTAGTTTTTTCTTAATGTTAGGTGACTGCCCAGTCGAGTCCAAATCTGACCCGGTCACAGGTCAGCCATGTTTCGGGCGCGGGGCGTTATCGATCAGGGCCTGCGCCCAGCCCAGCGTCCACTGCGTCGCCGGCGCCCCGTCCACCTGCCAGAACTGCGGGGTGGCGTACATCGCGTGCACCGGCTGACCCGCGCCGCCGAGCAGGATCTCGATGGTCTTGGGCAGGTTCATGATGTTGAACGCCTCCGGCGGCGCCGCGCAGATCAGGTCGCCCGGTGCGCAGATCTGGTTGACGCGGTCGTTGAGCGCACCGAACCCGCCGGGGCGCGGTCCCGTCATCGCCAGGCCCATCCCATCGAGCATCGGCACGTCGCGCAACGTGATCTCCGCGCCCTGCCCCGGCGGGTTGGGACCGACGTCACGGCCGACCCCCTCCTGGCGGCGCCCGTCGGCGATCAGCGTCACACCCAGCACCAGGTCCTCGTCGACCGGGCCGCGGCCGTTGCCGATGTCGCTGGCGATGTCGCCGGCGATCACCGCGCCCTGCGAGAACCCGATCAGCACGTAGCTGGTCAGCGGGCACCGGTTGTTCATGTCGGTGATCGCCTGGATGGTCGCGCGGGTGCCCTCGGCACGGCTGTCGTTGTAGGACATCTGGCCGTCGCGGGCGAACGGATTGTGGAACTGCGCGGTGTAGGGAACGGTGTAGACCTCGAGCCGGGAGTTGTCGAACTGCGCCCGGATCGGGTTGGTGACGTTGAGCAGTAGCGCTATCGGGAACTGCGTCGGGTTGAACGGATCCAGCACCGGCGACGACTCCCAGGTGCCCGGCACCGCGACCAGCTGCACATCCGGGCAGCTGGCGTCCTGGTACTCCGGCCGCGGCTTCTTACCGGGGGTGACGGAGGTCGGGGGCACCGCCGTCGGGGGCACCGCGGTCGGCGGCGAGGCCGGCTTGCGCAGGATGACCACCACCGCGATGACGATCAGCACGACCACGAGCGCCATCGCGGCCGCGGCGATGAGCGCGAGAATCAGGCGGCGTTTCCGCCGTTTGGTGCTGGCCATTGGTGCGACAGGCTCCTGCTAGCAGAGTCGTTCGGTTGCGATGCGAATGTAGTCGGCCGTTGCCGTGGTGACGTCCTGCACCGACGGCGCCAGGCCGGCGACCCCGTCGCGCACATCCTCCAGATCGCTGCGCACCCGCGGATACACCGCGTCCCACACCGCCTGGTCGTCGTGTCCGGCGGCGCGGGCCTGGCACACGTACGACCCGATGGACAGGGCGTGCAGATCACTGGACGGGTGCACACCGGCCGCGGCCAGCCCGTCGAGGAAGTTCCGCTGCCGGTCGGTCAGCACCAGTGCGTTGGAATGCCCCTCGGCGGGCGGCGGGCCGGGCAGGGCGCCGGCCACCGCACCGTGTGCCGGCGACGTCTCCGAGGTGGGCATCCCGATCGTCGCCATCACGTCCGCACCCGAACAACCGGTCAGCAACGCGGCGGATGCGATCAGCAGCGACGCCGCCGCCGTGGTTGGTACCGAGCGTTGCACTCCTCCACGGTACCGGGACGAACCTGAGAGAAAGGTGAGTGCGCCTAGTTAGCTGGCTACCGGATGGTGGCGGCCAGTTCCCCGGCCATCGCGGCCAGTTGGGCGCTCCACGAACCCCAGTCGTGGGTGCCGCTGGTCGGGAAGTCGAAGTGCCCGTTGTGCCCGCCGACGCCGCGATAGTGCTGATAGAACTCGCGATTCGTGCCCTGGGCGATGTCGCAGTAGCCGATCATCGCGGCCGGGTCGGTGCAGCCACCCGCCGGGGCGCTCCAGACCCACAGCCGGGTGTTGTTGTCGGCCAGCAACTGCACGTGCACGTTGGGCGAGTGCCACTTCCAGCGGCCCAGCTGTGGCAGTCCCCACATGTTGCGGGTGTCCACGCCGCCGTACTGGGCCAGCCCCGCGGTGATCGCGCCGTCGACGCCGGTGCGCTCCGGCGCCAGGAAGCCCGACAGTGAGCCGGCGAACCGGTAGCGGTCCGGGTGGAAGGTGGCCATCGCCATCGCCCCGTAGCCGCCCTGGGCGGCGCCGACGATACCGTGCCCGCCGGGGGCCAGGCCCTTGTTGGCGGCCAGCCAGTTGGGCAGCTCGTCGGCCAGGAAGGTCTCCCACTGCTTGCTGCCGTCGGCCTCCCAGTTGGTGTACATGCTCCAGGCGCCGCCCGCGGGTGCGACGACGGAGATGCCCTTGCCGGCGAGCGTGTTCATCGCGTTGCCCGCGGTGACCCAGTTGCTCACGTCGGGGGCGGCGTTGAACGCGTCCAGCAGCACCACCGCGTGCGGGCCACCGGCCTGGAAGGCCACCGGGATGTCGCGGCCCATCGCCGCCGACGGCACCATCAGCATCTCGACGTCTGCCCTGGCCGACGGCGCGACCGTCGTGCCCGCGGTCCACAGTCCGGCCGCCAGCGCGATGGTCAGGATCGCCCGGAAGAGAATCTGCATCGACTGCCCACCTTCGAGTTCGGTCGTGTGTCCCCGCGCGAGGTAGTCAATCACATGCCGAGCGACGCGGGTCACAAAAGGGTGACGGCGGTGATCCTTGCGGACCACCGCCGTCACCGACGTTGCTGTTACCGAAGCGGTCAGTTGCCGCTCGCGGCGCCTTCCTCAGCCACCGGGGTGTGGGGCTGCGGAACCGCACCCAGCACGCGCTGGATGTCCGGCTTCATCTGCTGCAGCTGCTGACCCCAGTACGGCCAGTCGTGGGTACCGCCCTGCGGGAAGTTGAACACGCCGTTCTTGCCGCCCGCGGCCAGGTACTCCTTCTGGAACGTCTCGTTGGTGCGCAGCGTGAAGCTCTCCAGGAACTTCGCGTTGAAGTTGTCACCAGCCACCCGGCCGTTGATCTCGGCGGGCTTGCCGTTGCCGCAGAAGATCCAGATGCGGGTGTTGTTGGCGACCAGCCGGTCGATGTTGACCATCGGGTCGTTGCGCTTCCACGCCGGGTCGCTCGACGGACCCCACATGTCCTCGGCCTTGTAGCCGCCGGCGTCACCCATGGACAGGCCGACCAGCATGGGCCACCAGCCCTCGGACAGGTTCAGAAAGCCCGACAGCGAGGCGGCGTACTGGAACTGCTGCGGGTAGTGGATCGCCAGCGTCAGCGCGGCCGAACCGGCCATCGACAGACCCACGGCCGCGTTGCGGTTGGGGTCGACGCTCTTGTTGGCGGCGAGGTAGGCGGGCAGCTCCTGGGTCAGGAAGGTCTCCCACTTGTAGGTCTGGCAGCCGTTCTTGCCGCACGCCGGCTTGTACCAGTCGGCGTAGAAGCTGGACTGCCCACCGACGGGCATGATCACCGCGAGGCCCGAGTCGAGGTACCACTCGAAGGCCGCGGTCTCGATGTCCCAACCGTTGAAATCGTCACGGGCGCGCAGACCGTCGAGCAGGTACACACCCGGTGCGTTCGGGCCACCGTTCTGGAACTGGACCTTGATATCCCGGCCCATACCCGCGGACGGCACCATCAGGTACTCCACCGGCAGACCCGGACGAGAGAAAGCCCCCGCAGTCGCCGAGCCTCCGATGGCGCTGACCAAGCCCGGCAGCACGGCGGCGATCATCGCCGCTCCGGCCAGCCGGCGGACCCAGGCACCCCGGATCTTGCCAACGAACTTCATGCTTCTTCTATCCCATCTGTCGTATGCCGCTCGCGGAACAGCCCGTCGTCGGGCCTGCCGCGTAACCCGTGCAGTCAACCACACCTTGTCGCGATCTTCCCATTCTGAGTGTGTCGTTCCTGGTCACGCGCCCGCGCCGGTGAGGGTCGCGATCAGGTCCGGTTTGAGGGCCTGCAGCTGCGCGGCCCAGTACGGCCACGAGTGATTTCCCGCAGGTGGGAAGTCGAACGTGGCGTTGTTTCCGCCGGCCCCGTAGTAGGCCTTCTGGAAGTCCTTGTTGCTCTTCAGCGCCATCGATTCCAGGCTGTTCGCGCTGAAGGCGAGGTTCGGGTCGGCGTTGACGTCCAGCGGGGTGGTGCCGCCGGGCGCGCAGTAGATCCACAGCCGGGTGCGGTTGGCCACCAGCTTGCCGACCTGCTTGATCGGGTCGTTGCGCTTCCACGCCTGGTCCCACGGCGGGCCCCACATGTTGTCGACGTTGTAGCCGCCGGCGTCGAGCATGGCGACCCGGATGGCCGACTGCATGAACAGCGCCGACGGGTTGAGGTAGCCCGACAGCGACGCCGCGTAGATGAACTGGGCCGGGTGGTAGGCGGCCAGGATCAGGGCCGAGCCGCCCGACATCGACAGCCCGACGACGCCGTTGCCGACCGGGGAGATGCCGCGGTTGGCGGCCAGCCAGGTCGGCAGCTCACTGGTGAGGAACGTTTCCCACTTATATGTATAAGTCTGGTTATTGAAGCTCGACGGCGAGTACCAGTCGGTGTAGAAGCTGGACTGCCCGCCGACGGGCATCACCACCGCGACCGGGGTGTCGACGAACCACTCGAACGCCTGGGTCTCGATGTCCCAGCCGTTGTAGTCGTCGCGGGCCCGCATCCCGTCGAGCAGGTAGACGGCCCTCGCGCCGGCCGGTGCACCGGCGGCGGGCTGGAACTGCACCCGGATGTTGCGGCCCATCGCGGCCGAGTACACGTCGAGGTACTCGACGGGCAGGCCCTCACGGGAGAAGGCGGTGGCATCGGGTGAGGTGACGGCGGCGGCGCCGGACAGGGCCACCGTCGCGACTAGCGCCGCGAGCGCGCGGCGAAGCCAGGTTCGCACAGCTTGACTCCATTTCTTTCTCGCGCGGATCAGCGAGAGTTGCGACTTGCTTGTCCGATCTATCGGCGTGACCGGGGGTCCGCGTTACGGTCCGGTGGCCGGCATCCCGGTGTACGGCGCCTCTTTCGGCTCCGGCACCGGCAGCCCACACCGGATCAGGTCGTACAGCGGCACCCGGTCGATGCGGTACTTGGTGAGCTGATAGGAGTGCACCAGGTTCGACAGGAACCGGCGCGGCCCCATCGGTGCGCGCACCGCGTTGAGCATCGCGTCGGTGGCCGGGCACGTCAGCGCCTCCTGGGCCTGCCGCACCCACTCCTCGTCGATGTAGCCGGGGATGAACGGGCGTTCCTTGAGGAACGGGCCCTCGGCGATCGCCCAGTCCGGGAACAGGTTCTTGTCGTGGCCGATGCGGCCGTCCTCGATGCGGGCGGTGTGCGCGGCCAGCGGGTTGGCCAGCCCGATCTGGTCGATGACCCGCACGTCGAGGCCGAGGTTCATACCGGTCATGCCCAGGTTGGTGAAGAACACGGTGTGCGGGCCGCGGTAGCCGGGGCCGGCGTCGGGCGGCGGCGGCAACGCGGGCACCACGTCCCACTGGTCGTAGTTGCCCGACGGCAGCAGCAGCGCACCGTCGGGGGTGTTGTCGATGGTCCGCAGGATCGCCCGCATGCGCGGATAGTCCAGGTAGTCGGCCGCGGTCAGCGGGTGCGCGTGCCCGGTGGCCTGCGCGTAGAAGCGGCGCTCGTCGACGATGCCGCTGGCGGTGACGCGGGTGGCGTCGGCGCCCATGCCCTTGGAGTTGGCCGCCCACAGCGACCAACCGGCCACCGCCGCCCACAGCAGCACGGTGGCGCCGACGAAGAGATAGCCTGCGCCGCGGGCCATTCGGGTGCCGTCGGGCGGCACCACCGGGATCACCGCGACCGGCATCAGCAGCATGAACAGCGGGGCCAAAAGCACCCGGCCGTGCATGAAGTCCCCGCCCTGGCGCACCCAGTACACCGCCTGCAGCAGGCCGCTGACCACGATGAACGCCACCACCGCGGCGGGGCTCTGCACCATCCGCGCCAGCCAGCCCTGTTCGGTGACGACGACGCGGCGCGGGCGGGGCCGGCCCCGGCTCACCCACACCACCGCGGCCAGCCCGATCAGCAGCACCGCGGGCGCCCACAGCAGGTAGGGCTGGTTGAAGTTGGCCAGATACAGCAGTCCCTGCGACCACTTGGATCCGGTGGCGTCCTTGGCGATCGCGGTGTTGGGCACCAGCAGGCCGTAGTAGCCCATCCGGAAGATCTGGTAGCCGACGGGCAGCAGCCCGCCCGCGACGACGATCAGCACGCGGCGACGCCAGCTGCGCGTGGCGATCAGCATCATCACCAACGCCAGCACCCCGACCAGCGCCAGTTCCGGGCGCACCAGCACACTCAGCCCGGCGACGAAAGCCAGTGCGGCGTCGAAGGTTCCGGTGGTGCGCTCGGTGGTGTCGGGGCGGCGCTGCGACCAGCACACCATCATCCACCACAGCAGACCGAGATAGGCCAGCACCAGCCCGTTCTCCAGGCCGGAGGTGGCGAAGTCGCGCGCGGGCGGCACCGCGATGTAGACCAGCGCACCGGCGGGCAGGATCAACGCACGACGGCCCTGCAGGCTCGGGGCGTACAGCCGGCCGGTGCCCAGCATCGCCAGCGCGACACCGAGCACGCTGAGCGCCAGCGCCAGCACCAGCACCACGTACTCCAGCCGCACCGAACCGCCGACCAGCGCGCCGAGATACACCAGATACGTCCACACCGTCGAGGTGTTGGCCTCCACCCGCTCCCCGGCGTTGAACACCGGGCCGTTGCCCGCCAACAGGTTTCGCACGGTGCGCAGCACGATCAGGCCGTCGTCGGCGATCCAGCGGCGCTGCCAGGCGCCCCAGCCGAACAGCACCGCCACCACGACGACGCTGACCCACAGGCTCGCCCGGACGGTGACGTCATAGCGGAAGGCGGGCAGCCGCTCCAGCCGCTGCCCGATCCCTGCGATCCACCCCGCCGACGGCGGTTTGACGTCAGCTGAGGAAGACGGCGGCACAGATGGTTCCGATCCACGCCAGCAGCAACAGCTGCAGTACCCGGTCCTTGAGTGCGATCTCCTCCGGCTCGCCGGCCATCCCGCCGTCGACGTCGACCGCGTAGCGCAGGATCGCGATGGTGATCGGCACGATGGTGACCGCGTACCAGCCCGCGGTGCTGCCGACCGAGGTGCCCGCGACCGAGAGGTTGTCGCGCTGGAAGGCCCACAGTGCGTAGCAGAGCACCATCGCGGTGGCCGAAAGCGTCCACACGAAGCGCAGATACGACGCCGTGTAGCTCTCCAGCGACTTGCGGATCTTGGCGCCGGTGCGCTCGGCGAGCTGCAGTTCGGCGTAGCGCTTACCGGCCACCATGAACAGCGACCCGAACGTCATCACCAGCAGGAACCACTGCGACAGCGGGATGTCGGCGGCCGCTCCGCCGGCGATGGCCCGGATCAGGTACGCCGAGGAGACGATGCAGATGTCCAGCACCGCTTGATGTTTGAGGCCGAAGCAGTAGGCCAGCTGCATCGCGATGTAGACCGCGATCACCAGCGCCAGGTTCGGCGAGGCCAGCAGCGAGATGGCCAGCGCCGCGATGATCAGCACCACCGAGGTGGCGTAGGCCAGCCACGGCGGCACCACGCCTGCGGCGATCGGACGGAACCGCTTGGTGGGGTGCTGGCGGTCGGCCTCCACGTCGCGGGCGTCGTTGACGAGGTAGATCGACGACGCCGCCAGGGAGAACGCCACGAACGCGATGGCGATCTTGACCGCCACCGCGCCCTTGTCGAACTCGACGTCGCCGCCCAGGGCCGCGACCGGGGCGGCCAGCACCAGCAGGTTCTTCACCCACTGCCGCGGCCGCATCGCCTTGATCAGCCCGGTCACGACGTTGCCCGGGGGCCCTTTGACCGGCTGCTCCGGTTTTTCACTCATTGGCCGTACGCTTCCTGCGCTGCTGTCACTCGAGGCGGTCATCGGTTCCCTTCGGTGCGGTCGGCGAGCGTGCCGACCACCTTCGCGACGGCCGCCCCGACGACGACGCCGGTGGCGACGTCGCTCGGGTAGTGCACGCCGAGTACCAGGCGCGACAGGGCCATCGGCGGGACCAGCAGCGCCGGCAGCGGCAGCCCGGTGGCCTTGCCCAGAAGCAGCGCCGCCGCGGTGGTGGAGGTGGCGTGCGCCGACGGGAAGCTCAGCCGGCTCGGGGTGCCGACGTTGACCGCGATCGCCGGATGGTGCGGCCGCTCCCGGCGCACCACCCGCTTGATCACCACGGCCGCGGCGTGCGCCAGGAACGTGCCCACCCCGGCGGTGACCCAGGCGCGTCGCCGCGCGGGTGAGAGCAGGGCGCCGAGCGCCGCGACGGCCAGCCAGCCCAGGCTGTGTTCCCCGAAGTGCGACAGCGCACGCGCGGCGGGCAGCACGCCCGGCCTGCCCGCAAGCGCGGCTTGCACAGCGACCAGGGCGGCGTCCTCACCGCGCGGAGGCGACGCGCCGTCCTGCGGCGCCGAGAGATGGTCAGCCATTGGTAGCGGGCTCCAGCAGCACTGACTCCCACTTCTGCGTGCTCGACAGCATCGGCAGCGCCTCGCGGTACACCTTGCGCATGTGGTTGAAGCGGCGCCAGATCAGCAGCTGACGGCGCAGCGACTCGCGGAACAGGTGCAGCATCTTCTCGCGGTCGCGCTGCCGGTACACCACACCGCGGCCGTCGGCGGTGGTGACGGTGACCCCGTCGACCCGGCACAGCGAGAACCAGCGCGCGTCCTGGGTCGCGACGTTGATCTGCGGGCGCACATGGTGTTCCGGGTTGTGCGGGCGCAGTTGGTGGAACACGCCGCGGGCCAGCCGCATCGCGATGGCCGGCTTGGTGGTGGGGATCTTGACCTTCTTGCGCCACCGCTTGTCCGACGGCGGCGGCAGCGCCGTCGCGCTCGGCAGCACCACCGCGTCCGGGTACTGCTGGCGCATGGCGCGCACCTCCGGCAGCGCCGACTCCAGGATGTTGAACAGGTTCTCCGGCCCGGCCAGGAAGTCGTCCATCGCCTTGTTCTGGATGGCGACGGTCGAATACTCAAGGCACAGAAGGTGTTTGCACGTCGCCTTGAAGTGGCTGGCGACCAGGCCGCGCACGTTGCCGTCCCAGTGCAGGGCGGCGACCACCAACCGGTTACGCAGGTGGAAGTACGCCTGCCAGTCGATGGCGTCGTCCTTGTCGCTCCAGGCCATGTGCCAGATCGCCGCACCCGGCAGGGTCACGGTCGGGTACCCGTGCTCACCGGCGCGCAGGCCGTAGTCGGCGTCGTCCCACTTGATGAACAACGGCAGCGGCTGGCCTAGTTCCTCGGCGACCTGCCGCGGGATCATGCACATCCACCAGCCGTTGTAGTCGACGTCGATGCGGCGGTGCAGCAGCTTGCTGCGCTCGTCCTCTTCGTCGTTGAGCGGGTGCTTGGCGAAGTTGTGGTCGTACTCGGCGTTGACGGCGTTGGTCCACATGAAGTTGCTCATGTCGACCATCTCGCCCATGACGTGCAGGTGCGACGGCTCCTGCAGGTTGAGCATCTGGCCGCCGACCAGGATCGGGCTCTTGGCGAACCGGTTCATGGCCAGCGCCCGCAGGATCGAGTCCGGCTCGATGCGGATGTCGTCGTCCATGAACAGGATCTGTTCGCAGTCGGTGTTCTTCAGCGCCTCGTACATGACCCGGCTGTAGCCGCCGGAGCCGCCGAGGTTGGGCTGGTCGTGGATCGACAGCCGGTCCCCCAGCCGCGCCGCGGCCTCCTCGAAGCCGGGGTGGTCCTTGACCTTGCTGGTGCCCTGGTCGGAGACGATGACCGCGCCGATCACCTGGTCCACCAACGGATCCGACGTCAGCGCCGCCAGCGCGTTGACGCAGTCGGCGGGCCGGTTGAAGGTCGGGATGCCGACGGCGACGTTGGCCCGGCCGGGCGCCTCGACGGGCGCGTACCAGGCGGCGTGGTGCAGGGTCACCCGGGTGTTGGTGGTGATGTCGAACCAGATCCAGCCGCCGTCCTCGAACGGGGTCAGGTCGAGTTCGAACTCCACCACCGCGGGTTCGTCGGAGTCGCCGGACGACACGGGGGCGCCGCCGACGGTGATCCGGGCCCCGGTGGCCTTGGACCGGTAGACGTCGACGCGCGCCGTGCCGGTGAGTTCGACGCGCAGCACCACCGTCTCCAGCGTCGACCACCGGCGCCAGTAGCTGGCCGGGAACGCGTTGAAGTAGGTCGCGAACGACACCTCGGATTCGGCACCGATCTCCAGCGTGGTGCGCGTCGGCGCATGCGCGCGCCGGGCGTTGGTGACCGATTCCTCGATGTAGAGCTTGCGGACGTCGAGCGGTTCACCCGGCCGCGGCAGGATGATCCGCGCGAGTGGGTAGACCGCTTTCGATTCCCCGGCGTCCAGCGCGCCGGACGGGATGTCACTCATGCGCTGTCGCTTTCTGTGTTGTCGCTCAGCGGCGCACCGTCGCGCAGGTGCGGCACGAGCGTGTTGTCGAACATGTTCAGGGCGCTGGCGATGGCCATGTGCATGTCCAGGTACTGGTAGGTGCCCAGTCGGCCACCGAAAAGCACTCCGGCCGAGGCGGTTTCGGCTTTGGCTCGGGCCCGGTACGCGGCCAGCAGCGCGCGGTCGGTCTCGGTGTTGATCGGGTAGTAGGGCTCGTCGTCGGCGTCGGCGAACCGGGAGAACTCGCGCATGATGACCGTCTTGTCGGTCGGATACGCGCGCTCGGGGTGGAAGTGCCGGAACTCGTGGATGCGGGTGTACGGCGCGTCCAGGTCGCTGTAGTTCATCACCGGCGCACCCTGGAAGTCGCCGGTGTCGAGCACCTCCATCTCGAAATCGAGTGTCCGCCAGCCCAATCGACCCTCGGCGTAGTCGAAGTAGCGGTCCAGTGGGCCGGTGTAGACGACCGGGGCGTCCGGGTTGGCCGCCCGCAGCTCGTCGCGCACCTCGAACCAGTCGGTGTTCAGCCGCACCTCGATGCGGTCGTCGGCGGCCATGTTCTCCAGCCACCGGGTGTAGCCGTCGACCGGCAGCCCCTCATAGGTGTCGTTGAAGTAGCGGGTGTCGAACGTGTAGCGCACCGGCAGCCGGGTGATGGTCGAGGCGGGCAGCTCCTTGGGGTCGGTCTGCCACTGCTTGGCGGTGTAGTTCTTGATGAACGCCTCGTACAGCGGCCGGCCGATCAGCGAGATGGCCTTCTCCTCGAGGTTCTGCGCGCCCGCGGTGTCGATCTCGGCGGCCTGCTCGGCAATCAGCTTGCGGGCCTCGTCGGGCGAGTAGTAGCGGCCGAAGAACTGCGAGACCAGCGCCAGGCCCATCGGCAGGGGGTAGACCTGCCCGTTGTGCAGGGCGAACACCCGGTGCTGGTAGTTGGTGAAGTCGGTGAACTGGCGCACGTAGTCCCACACCCGCTTGTTGGAGGTGTGGAACAGATGAGCGCCGTACTTGTGCACCTCGATGCCGGTCTGCGGTTCCGGCTCCGAGTAGGCGTTACCGCCGATGTGCGGGCGTTTCTCCACCACGAGCACGCGTTTGTCCAGCTGTGTTGCCACGCGCTCGGCAACCGTCAGGCCGAAGAATCCGGAGCCGACGACAATGAGGTCAAAGCGTGCTGTCATCGGCAGCAAGGGTATCGGACTGCGCGCGGGCGCCCCGAATCCGACAGAAGCCGAAGGTTTCGATCGGCTCACGATTCCATATCGTCACTTCAGTCTCACTAGTCACATCAGTACCGTCGATCTCGTTGGCTCACCGCGCCGACAGCGCAAGGACCTCTTGTCGCCGTAGTCCATGTATTGAGGAGACTTCCGTGCCGAACCGACGTCGACGCAGGCTGTCGACCGCCACCAGCGCAGTCCTGGCTCTGGCCGTCGCCAGCCCCGCCGCTGTAGTGGCCGTGAGCGAGTTGGCCGACAGCATCAAGCCAGCACCCACCCACCGCGAGTTCGTGCAGGCGGCCTCGATCACCGACCTGCCCGGCGAGCTGATCTCGGCACTGTCCCAGGGGCTGTCGCAGTTCGGCATCAACATCCCGCCCATGCCGACCGGCATCCTCGGTGGCTCGGGCACCACGACCACGCTCACCAACCCCGGCCTGACCAGCCCGGGCCTGACCACGCCGGGCCTGACGGATCCGGGTCTGACCACGCCCGGTCTGACCACGCCCGGCGTGACGTCGCCGAGCCTCACGACTCCTGGTTTGACCTCTCCCGGTCTGACGACGCCGTCGCTGACCGATCCGTCGCTGCTCGATCCCAGCCTGACCAGCCCGGGCCTGACCGCTCCCAGCGCCAGCGCCAGCGTCGACCTCACCAACCCCGCGCTGACCGCCCCCGGCCTGACCACCCCGAGCGCCAGCGCCGGCGTGGACCTGACCGCCCCCGGGCTGTCGACCCCGCCCGCGCTGACCGATCCCGCGCTGGCCACCCTGCCGGTGTCGGCGTCGGCCGGGCTGCCCGCCCCCAGCGAGATCCCGATCTCCACGCCGATCGGCCTGGACCCGGCGCTGGGCACCTACCCGATCCTCGGCGATCCGTCGCTGGCGATGCCGGCCACCACGACCGGCAGCAAGGGGATCATCGGCGAGCTGGCCGGCATGGCCGACGAACTCGGCGCGGGTCAGGCGATCGACCTGCTCAAGGGCATGGTGATGCCCGCGATCATGCAGGCGGTCAAGCCGCCGGCCCCCGCCGTGCCACCGGTTCCCGGCCCCGGGCCGGCTCCGGTTCCCGGCGCCTGAGACCTGATACCCAACGGCACCGCAGAAGCATCCCCCGGCTCTGCGGTGCCGTTGCTTTTTCGGATCTCTCAGGTTATTGACACCTCATTTGACCGTGTCGCACCACAAGTAACATCTGACACATACGTAACATCGGTGCGTGCCGACCCGTCGTCCAGCGCCATCGCTGCTGTTCACCGCGCTCGCGGCCACCGTGGTGATGCTGCCGATGGCCATCTACGGGATCCCCGGCGACGACTCCGCCGACCGGCCGCGGGCCGAAGCACGCCTGATCGAGGAACCGCTCACCGGCCTCGGCGGCGGCGAGACCATCCGGGAGATCCACCAGGACACCCCGTTCTCGATGGTCGCGCTCACCGCGCAGGACTTCACCGGAACCACCGCCCGGGTCCGCGCCAAGAAGGCCGACGGCACCTGGGGGCCCTGGTACGAGGTGGAGCCCATGACCGGCGTCGGCCCCGACACGCCGGCGGCCGGCCCCACCGGGACCGAACCGGTGTTCGTCGGGCGCACCACGACGGTGCAGATCGCGATCACCCGGCCCGCCGACGCCCCGTCGACCCCGGACCGCCCGGCCGCACCGCCGCGCGACGACTACGTCCCGGCCAACGTCGAACAACCCGTCGGCCAGAACCTCAACGCCGTGCTGATCAGCCCGCCGGAGGCGCCGGTGGACACGCTGCCGGTGCCGTCGGCGGTGAACGCGCCCGGCGTACCGCCGACCATCATCAGCCGCGCCCAGTGGGGCGCCGACGAGGCGATCCGCTGCAATCCGGAGTACGACGCGGGAATCCGCGCGGGCATCGTGCACCACACCGCCGGCAGCAACGAGTACGCGCCGGAGGACTCCGCGGGCATCGTGCGGTCGATCTTCGAGTACCACACCCGCACGCTGGGCTGGTGCGACATCGCCTACAACGCGCTGGTCGACAGGTACGGCCAGGTGTTCGAGGGCCGCGCGGGCGGGATGGACAAACCCGTCGAGGGCGCGCACACCGGCGGGTTCAACCGCTCCACCTGGGGAGTGGCGATGATGGGCAGCTTCGACATCGAGCCGCCCACCCCGATCCAGCTGCGCAACACCGGTCGGCTGCTGGGCTGGCGGCTCGGGCTGGACCGCATCGATCCGCGCGGCCGCGTGGTGCTGGCCTCGGCGGGCGGGTCCTTCTCCAAGTTCCCCGCGGGCGCCACCCCCACCCTGCCTGCGATCTTCACCCACCGCGACGTCGGCCCCACCGAGTGCCCCGGCAACGCGGCCTACGCGCTGATGGACCACATCCGCGACATCGCCGCCCGGTTCAACCAACCCCCGGGACCCGACGATCTCGCCGAATCCCTGCGCGGCGGAGCCATTTTCGCGCGCTGGGAACAGATGGGCGGGATGAACAGCATCCTGGGCAGGCCGACGTCGCTGGAGGCTGCGGGCGACGGTGCGGCGCGCTACGTGACGTTCGAGCACGGTGCCATGTACTGGTCGCCGGAGACCGGCGCCCAGCCGGTCACCGGGGAGATCTACAAGGCTTGGGGCTCACTGGGTTTCGAGCGCGGCGCGCTCGGCCTGCCGACCAGCGCGGAGATCCACGAACCGCTGTGGATCGTGCAGAACTTCCAGCACGGCACGCTGAACTTCGACCGGGAGAACGGCACGGTGTGGCGGGTCGCCGACGGTGTGGCGATGGAGCTGCCGCCGTCCGCGGTGGCCACCGAACCGGTGCAGCTGGAGCGGTTCACACCGCCGATCAGCGCGAACTGACCGCGAACCGACTCAGCCCCACCAGCGTTCCAGCACCCGGGCCACACCGTCGTCGTTGTTGGTGGTGGTGATCTCGTCGGCGGCGGCCAGCGCCTCGGGGTGACCGTGGGCCATCGCCACGCCGAGCCCGGCCCAGCGCAGCATCGGCACGTCGTTGGGCATGTCGCCGAACGTGACGGCCTCCTCGGCGGTGAGGCCGAGCGGGCCCGCGACCTGCTCGATTCCGCTGGCCTTGCTCACGCCGACCGGCATCACCTCGATGAGCCCGTTGTCGGTGGAGAACGTGATGTCGCCGTGCGGGCTGACATGGGGCGCCAGTGCGGCGGCCATGTCGTCGCTGCGGGCGCCGGCCTTGCGGATCAGCAGTTTGATCGCCGGCTGGCTGAGCAGGTCCTCCAGCGACACCTCGGTGTTGTCGGGGTTGAGCCACGCGTGCTCGTAGCCCGGTGAGCTGACGAACTGCGGGGTGGCGGCGTCGTGGGCGCTGTTGCCGACGCGCTCGACGGCCAGCCCCGCACCGGGGATCACCCGGGTGGCGATGTCGGCCAGTTCCCTGAGCACCTCGGTGCTGAGCGTGTGGGCCGACAGGATCCGGTCGGTGGCCGGGTCGTAGATCACCGATCCGTTGGCGCAGACCGCGATCGGCGCGAACCCGAGGGCGTCGACAACCGGCGGCACCCAGCGCGGCGGGCGGCCGGTGGCGATGACGAACGTCGCGCCGTCGCGCACGGCGGCGTTGAGCACCGCCCTGGTGCGGGCGGAGACCTTCTCGTCGTCGTTGAGCAGCGTGCCGTCGACGTCGGAGGCGATCAGTCGCGGCGTCACTTGCGGCTCTTGACTCGCCTGCGGGCGCCCTTGCGCTGGGCCCGCAGCGCGCGTTCGGCCAGCTCGGCCTCGTCGAGCACCTTGGCCTCCTCCAGTGTCGGCGCGCCGCCGCCCAGCCGGCGCGGCACCCAGAACGCACCCGACGGGTGCGGATATTCCTCCTGCACCCGGTGCAGCAGCTCGTCCATCGCGGTGCGCAGGGCTACCAGGGTCTGCTCCATCGTGTCAGCGGCCCGCATCGGGGCGCCCACCTCGACGATGATCGGGATCTTGCTGCGGCCGAGCCGGCGGGGGTGGTCCTTGGTCCAGATCCGCTGTGAACCCCACACGATGACCGGGATGATCGGCACGTCGGCCTCCGCGGCCATCCGCGCGGCCCCGGTCTTGAACTCCTTGAGCTCGAAGGCGCGGCTGATCGTGGCCTCCGGGTAGACGCCGACGAGTTCCCCGGCCTTGAGCCGCTCGACGGCCACCGCGTAGGCGCCGGCGCCGGCGCTGCGGTCCACCGGGATCGTGCCGGTGCGGTTGATCAGGAAGTTGATCACCGGGACTTCCTGCATCTCCTGCTTGATCATGAACCGCAGCCGGCGCCCCCGGTAGTGCACCGCCAGCGCGGCGGGCAGCCAGTCGACGTAGCTGGTGTGGTTGATCGCGATCACCCCGCCCCCCTCGGCGGGGATGTGCTCGAGGCCGCGGTAGGAGATGTCGATGCCGTTGACCCGAACGGCCGCCTTGACGAGCACCTCGAGTGACGCGAAGACGGGTTCGGCCGGCACTATCCCGACGCTCCGCTCGGATCCTGGCGCTGCGCCTTGCGGGCGGCCTTCTCGGCGGCCTCCTCGGCGTCCATCCGGTTGGCCTCCTCCAGCGTCGGCGCGCCGCCGCCGAGGCGCGCGGGCACCCAGAACTCGCCCGGCGGGTGCGGCCCGTAGTCGGCCTGCACCTGCTCGAGCAGCTGCTGCATCCGGGTGCGCAGCAGATCGGTCAACTCCTGGGCGGGCAGCGTCGGCTGGATCGGCTCGCCGACGGCCACCGAGATCGGCACCTTCGGGCGCCACATGTTCTTCGGGTGGCCCTTGGTCCAGATGCGCTGGGCACCCCACACGATGTGCGGGATGATCGGCACGTCGGCGGCGATCGCCATCCGGGCCGCGCCGGACTTGAGTTCCTTGATCTCGAAGCTGCGGCTGATCGTGGCCTCCGGGTACACGCCGACCAGCTCACCCTCCTTGAGCTTGCGGCAGGCCTGCTCGAACGAGTCGGCGCCGCTGTCGCGGTCCACCTCGATGTGGCGCAGCTTGCGCATGATCGGCCCGGTGATCTTGTGGTCGAAGACCTCCTTCTTAGCCATGAACCGGACCTTGCGGCCGAGACCCTGCCGGTAGGCGGGCAGGCCCGCGAAGGTGAAGTCGAAGTAGCTGGTGTGGTTGATCGCGATGACCGCACCACCGCTGGTGGGCAGGTTCTCCACCCCGGTGACGGTGAACTTCAGCCCCTGGACGCGCCAGATCAGGCGCGCCAGCTGAATGACGGTGCCGTATACGGGTTCCACATCAGGCAGCCTAGTCGCGTGACCGTACCGGCCGAACCCGTGCCGACCTGCGCGTGAGACGGGCCGGGCCCGGTGGAGGGCTAGACTCGCGACGGGCAGTCGTATCGCAGTGAGGGGTATTTGTGCAGGTCACAAGCATCGGGCATGCGGGGTTCCGCATCGACACCGCGGCCGGGAGCATCCTGTGTGACCCGTGGGTGAACCCGGCGTACTTCGCGTCGTGGTTCCCGTTCCCCGACAACAGCGGCCTGGACTGGGACGCGCTCGGCGACTGCGACTACCTGTACGTCTCCCACCTTCACCTCGACCACTTCGACGCCCGGCTGCTGCGTGAGCACGTCAACAAGGACGCGGTGGTGCTGCTGCCGGACTACCCGGTGCCGGATCTGCGCCGTGAGCTGGAGAAGCTGGGCTTCCACGAGTTCTTCGAGACCACCAACTCGGTGCGCCACACCGTGTCCGGTCCCAAGGGCGAGCTGGGTGTGATGATCATCGCGCTGCGCGCCCCTGCCGACGGCCCGATCGGCGACTCTGGTCTGGTCGTCGACGACGGCGAGACCGTGGTGTTCAACATGAACGACGCCCGCCCGGTGGATCTGGATGTGGTGCATGCCGACTTCGGCCATGTCGACGTGCACATGCTGCAGTACTCGGGCGCGATCTGGTACCCGATGGTCTACGACATGCCCGAACGCGCCAAGGAGGCGTTCGGCATCCAGAAGCGGCAGCGGCAGATGGACCGCTGCCGCCAGTACATCGCACAGATCGGCGCCACCTGGGTGATCCCCTCGGCGGGCCCGCCGTGCTTCCTCGACGACGAGCTTCGCTTCCTCAACGACGACCACGGCGACCCGGCGAACATCTTCCCGGACCAGATGGTGTTCCTGGACCAGATGAAACAGCACGGCCACGACGGCGGCCTGCTGATGATCCCCGGCTCGGTCGCCGATTTCACCGGCTCGCAACTGAATTCGCTGACCCACCCGATTCCGCAGGATGAGGTGGAGGCGATCTTCACGACCGGCAAGGCGGCCTACATCGCCGACTACGCCGAGCGGATGGCCCCGGTGATCGCGGCCGAGAAGGCCCGCTGGGCACCCGCGGCGGGCGAACCGCTGCTGGAACCGCTGCGCGCGCTGTTCGAGCCGATCATGGTGCAGAGCGACCAGATCTGCGACGGCATCGGCTATCCGGTCGAGTTACGGCTCAACGGTGCCGGCCACCAGGAGACGGTCGTGCTGGACTTCCCGAAACGGGTTGTGCGCGAACCGATCCCGGATGAGAAGTTCCGGTACGGCTTCGCGATCGCGCCGGAGTTGGTGCGCACCGTGCTGCGCGACAACGAGCCGGACTGGGTGAACACCATCTTCCTGTCCACCCGGTTCCGGGCCTGGCGGGTGGGCGGCTACAACGAGTACCTGTACACGTTCTTCAAGTGCCTGACCGACGAGCGGATCGCCTACGCCGACGGCTGGTTCGCCGAGGCGCACGACGACTCCGCGTCGATCACCCTGGACGGCTGGGAGATTCAGCGCCGCTGCCCGCACCTGAAGGCCGACCTGTCGAAGTTCGGCGTGGTGGAGGGCTCGACGCTGACCTGCAACCTGCACGGCTGGCAGTGGAACCTGGAGAACGGCCGCTGCCTGACCACCAAGGGCCACGAGCTGCGCTGCGAACGGAAGTGACCGACATGGTGGCGCCCCCGCAGCTGTACGACGACGGCATGATCCAGCTCGACCGCGAGGCGATCACCTTGCGCCGCTACCACTTTCCGTCGGGCACATCGAAGGTGATCCCGCTGCGGTCCATCCGCGGCTACGACGCCAGACCGCTGGACCTGCTGCACCGGTTCCGGATCTGGGGCAGTTCGGACCTGCGCCGTTGGCTGCCGCTGGACGTGAGCAGGCCGCTGAAGCGCACGCTGGTCACGCTCGACGTCGACGGCAACCGGTGGCGACCCGCGTTCACGCCGGCCGACCCGGACCGGTTCGTCGCCAGACTCGAAGAACTGCTCGGCTGAGCAGCGCGGCCGCACCGGCGGTGGCCAGCCACGGCGCGCCGACCAGCAGCGGATCCAGCCACATGTGGTTGGTGTCGGCGCGCTTTCCGTGCTTTTCGAGGGTGCGCGCGGCGAGCCCGTTGGTGGTGAACTCGGCCCGGATCCCCGTCGCGGGAACGTCCAGCCGCAGCCGCAGCAGCGCCTGCGCGTGCGCCTCGGCGGCGTCGACCCGGTCGGCGAGAAGCAGCAGCAGCCAGTGCGCGGCCCGGCCCTCGCTGTAGGTGCGGTACGAGTAACGCCGGAGCACCCCGGACAGTCCGCGCGGCGGCGTTGAGGTGCCGAACACCGGGGTGAGGAACTGGTGCTCGATCGAGCGTTCCCGCGGCCGGTTCTCGGGCTGGCGCTCCGGGAACTCCCAGTGCGCCCCGGTGTCGAGGGCCTGCAGTTTGGGTACCGCCGGGCGGTCGGCGGGATCGAGATCGACGCCCCAGCCGGGGATCCGGGCACGCAGATCCTGCGACGAAGGCACGGGCGGATGGTCGGCGGTGTAGGTCATCAGGCCTCCTCAGGCGGCGCCGGCGACGATCACCGGCTTGATGCAGTCGTCGAGCTTGGCAGAGAAGATGTGGTACGCCTCCGCGATGTGCTCCAGTGGAATCCGGTGGGTGACAAGGTCATTCGGTTTGAGGTAGCCGTTGCGGATGTGGGAGAACAGCCGCGGCCACTGCCGTTTGACCGGGAACTGGTTCATCCGCAGCGTCAGCCCCTTGTTCAGCGCGTCACCGAACTTCACCGCGGAGAACATCGGGCCGTAGGCGCCCATCACCGAGACCGTGCCGCCCTTGCGCACCGAGTCGATGGCCCAGTTCAGCGCGATCGGTGAGCCGCCCTGCATCTTGAACTTGGCGGAGGTGACGTGCTGCAGCAGGTTACCGTCGGCCTCGGCGCCGACGGCGTCGATCGCGACGTCGGCCCCCAGATAGCCGGTGGTCTTCTTCATCTCGACGACGATGTCGTCGTACTCCGCGAAGTTGAGCGTCTCCGCCTGCGCGAAGGTGCGCGCCTTCTCCAACCGGTACTCGAGGTGGTCGACGACGATGACGCGCCCGGCGCCCATCAACCACGCGGACTTCGCCGCGTACAGCCCGACCGGCCCGGCCCCGAACACCGCGACGACGTCACCTTCGACGATGTCGCCGAGCTGCGCGCCGAAGTAGCCGGTGGCCAGCGCGTCGGTGCACATCAGCGCGTCCTCGTCGGACATCCAGTCCGGGATCAGCGCCGGGCCCACGTCGGCGAACGGCACCCGGACGAACTCCGCCTGCCCGCCGTCGTACCCGCCGCAGGTGTGCGAGTAGCCGTAGATGCCGCCGACGGCGGTCGCGTTCGGGTTGACGTTGTGACAGTTGGAGTACAGCCCGCGCGCGCAGAAGTAGCAGGAGCCGCAGTAGATGTTGAACGGCACCATCACCCGGTCCCCGGGTTTGAGGTTGCGCACCGACGGGCCCACCTGGTCGACGACGCCGATGAACTCGTGGCCGAACGTCATCCCGACCCGGGTGTCGGGCATCATCCCGTGGTACAGGTGCAGATCCGATCCGCAGATCGCGGCCAGCGCGACCCGCACGATCGTATCGTTGGGATGTTCGATGCGCGGAATGTCCTTGTCCTCGACCCGTATCTTGTACGGGCCGCGGTACACCATCGCCTTCACGGCGCCTCCTCGGGTTAGATGCGTCACGCATTACCCCGAGCAGGAGCCGGGAAACCTCAGGTCATTTCTTCGGGGAGAGCACCTCGGCGCCGACGAACGGCACCAGCGCCGCGGGCACCCGCACGCTGCCGTCGGGCTGCTGGTGGTTCTCCAGGATCGCCACCAGCCAGCGCGTGGTGGCCAGCGTCCCGTTGAGCGTCGCGGCGATCTGCGGCTTGCCGTTCTCGTCGCGGTAGCGCGTGGACAGCCGGCGCGCCTGGAACGTCGTGCAGTTCGACGTCGAGGTCAGCTCGCGGTAGGTCTGCTGGGTGGGGATCCACGCCTCGCAGTCGTACTTGCGGGCCGCCGACGAGCCGAGATCGCCTGCGGCGATGTCGATCACACGGTAGGGCACCTCGATCTTGGCCAGCATCTCGCGCTGCAGGTTCAGCAGCCGTTCGTGTTCGGCCTCGGCCTCCTCGGGCTTGCAGAACACGAAACCCTCGACCTTGTCGAACTGGTGCACGCGGATGATGCCGCGGGTGTCCTTGCCGTGGCTGCCCGCCTCGCGGCGGAAGCACGACGACCAGCCGGCGTAGCGGCGCGGGCCGTCGGACAGGTCGATGATCTCGTCGGCGTGGTAGCCGGCCAGCGGCACCTCGGAGGTGCCGACGAGGTACATGTCGTCGGCCTCCAGCCGGTACACCTCCTCGGCGTGGGCGCCGAGGAAACCGGTGCCCGACATGACCTCCGGGCGCACCAGCACCGGCGGGATCAGCAGGGTGAACCCGTTGTCGGTGGCGAGCCGGGCGGCCAGTTGCATCAGGCCCAGCTGCAGCAGCGCGCCCGCGCCGGTGAGGAAGTAGAACCGGGCGCCGGACACCTTGGCGCCGCGTTCGAGATCGATCAGGCCCAGCGACTCGCCGAGTTCGACGTGGTCCTTGGGGTTGTCGATGCGCGGCGGTTCGCCGACGGTGTCGAGCACCACGAAGTCGTCCTCGCCGCCGGCGGGCACGCCGTCGATGATCACGTTGGAGATCGCCATGTGGGCGGCGGTGAACGCCTTCTCCGCCTCGGCCTGGTCGGCCTCGGCGGCCCTGACCTTCTCGGCGAGCGCCTTGGCCTGCTCGAGCAGCGCCGGCCGCTCCTCGGGGGCGGCCTTGCCCACCTTCTTGCTGGCGGCCTTCTGTTCGGCGCGCAGGTTGTCGGCGGCCGAGACCGCCGCGCGGCGGGCGGCGTCGGCGTCGAGCAGCTTGTCGACGAGGCTGGGGTCTTCACCGCGGGCACGTTGCGAGGCACGGACCGCGTCGGGATTTTCACGCAGCAGCTTGAGGTCGATCACGGCGCAACCCTATCGGGCGGGGGACCCGTCAAGCACAACCGCATAACTTTACAACCGCATCACTTGTCACAGCGTGTGACACGCCTGTCACAATGGAGCGGATGTTGGATGCACCCGACCGCCCGATCGGCGCTGATGCGCCCGATCCGGAGGCAGCAGACGACCAGCCGACGGAACGGGCGGCGTGGTGGAGGGACCTGCGCGCGACAGCGACCAGCCGCGCGCTGTTGTTGATCGCGCTGGGCGGGATTCTCATCGCCGGCGTGATCACCGTGCTGCCGGGGTCGGACCCCAACAGCGGGCTGACCGCCAGCACCATCTCGCTGGGCCCGCGCGGCAACGAGACCTTCTCGCACGCCAAGGCCGGTGACTGCCTGAACTGGCCGGACCGCACCCCCGACGCCGCCGAGATCGTCGACTGCAGCCAGGAGCACCGCTTCGAGGTGGCCCAGACCGTCGACATGCGGGCGTTCCCGGGCAGCGAGTACGGCCCGGAGGCGCCGCCGCCCTCGGACGCCCGCATCCAGCAGATCAGCCAGGAGCAGTGCACCGCAGCGGTGAAGCGCTATCTGGGCGCGCGCTACGACCCGAACAGCCGCTTCATGATCAGCATGCTGTGGTCCGGCGACAAGGCCTGGAAACAGTCCGGGGAGCGCCGGATGCTGTGCGGTCTGCAGCTGCCCGGACCGAACAACCAGCAGCTGCCGTTCGCCGGCAAGGTCGCCGAACTCGACCAGTCCAAGGTGTGGCCGCCCGGGACCTGCCTGGGCATCGACCCGGCCACCAACCAGCCGACCGACATCCCGGTCGACTGCGCGGCGCCGCACTCGATGGAGGTCACCGGCTCGGTCAACCTGGCCGAGAAGTTCCCGGGCGGGCTGCCGCCGGAGCCCGAGCAGGACACCTACATCAAGGACACCTGCACCCGGCTGACCGACGAGTACCTGGCGCCCATCCAGCTGCGCAGCACGACGCTGACCCTGATCTACAGCACGATCTCGTTGCCGAGCTGGTCGGCGGGCAGCCGCCAGGTGGCGTGCAGCATCGGCTCCACCCTCGGCAACGGCGGCTGGTCGACGCTGCTCAACAGCGCGAAGGGCCCGTTGATGATCAACGGGCAGCCGCCGGTCCCGCCGCCGGATATCCCCGAGGAGCGGCTGAACTTCCCGCCGATCGACATCAGCGACATCTCGCCGCCGTCGAGCAGCGGCGGCAGCCAGTACTCGGGCACCAGCAGCAGCGGTTCGAGCGGCTCGAGCAGCAGTAGCAGCAGCTCCCAGCAGGAGACGCAGCACGGGCCGCAGCAGCCGCAGACGCCGGCTGAGGAGCCGAACGAGGAGCAGCCCCCGGCGGGCAACACGTTCCTCAACGGTCCGCCGCCGCCACCGGGTGTCGGTCCGCCGCCCGCCGGTGACCTGCCCCCGCCGCCGGGTGCGCCGCTGCCGCCGCCCGGCCTGCCCCCCGCGCCCGCGCCAGCGCCCGAACCCGCGCCGGTGCCGCCGCCGGACGCGCCGCTTCCGCCGGGGCCATAGCCGTCGTGGCCGTGCGGATGAGCCCGCAACGGTTCGAGGAACTCGTCTCCGAGGCGCTGGATCTGATCCCGCCGAAGCTGGCCGAGGCGCTCGACAACGTCGTGGTGCTGGTCGAGGCGCGCAACGAGGAGGAACCCGACCTGCTGGGGCTGTATCAGGGGGTGGCGCTGACCGAACGCGACTCCTGGTACGCCGGGTCGCTGCCGGACACCATCACGATCTACCGGGACGCGCTGCTGGAGATGTGCGAGTCCGAGGAGGAACTGGTCGAGGAGGTGGCGGTCACCGTCATCCACGAGATCGCCCACCACTTCGGCATCGACGACGACCGGCTGCACGAACTGGGCTGGGCCTGATTTCCGGGCCTGATTCACAGGGTCCGCGCCCGCGCGGCAACCCCGCGATGTCGGCGCGCGGTGCTATCAAGAGGCCATGACCGAGTGCCGAGCCTGCCTGTCGGGTCTTGCCCACTGCCACGGCACCGTCATCCACCACGCGGCGATGCGCTCGGAGTGCACCGATCCGGACTGTGTCACGCCCGAGGACGTGCACACCTTCGCGATCGACTGTGAGACGGTCGGCTGCCGCTGCGCGGTCTCGGTGTCGGTGTCAGCCCATCGGGTCGGCTGAGTTCACCGCGTCCTCGATCGGGCGCACCCCGGGGTCGGGGTGGAACGGCGGGGTCAGCGAGCCCCACTGCAGACAGCTCCAGCGTCCGTCGGTGATCGGCGCCAACACGACGGCCTCGGTGTTGCTCAGGTGGTTGCCCAGCGCGAAGGTGGGGTCGACGCCGGCCAGCACCGAGCTGACCAGGCGGATCGCCGCGCCGTGGCTGACCACGACGATGTCGCCGCGCCAGGAGTCGTCGTCGAGGTGGCGGGCCCGCAGTTCGGCGATGGTGGGCACGTAGCGGTCCAGCACCTCGCGTCCGGTCTCGCCGTTGGGCATCGCGATGTCGAGTTCGCCCAGGTGCCAGCGTTTGTAGACGGCCTCGAACTCCGCGACCGCGTCGTCGTCGCTGCGGTCCTCCAGCTCGCCGACCTGCACCTCGTGGATCCCGTCGACCTCAAGCGGTTCCACCCGCACGGTGCCGGCGATCTCCTCGGCGGTCTGGCGGGCCCGGTGGGCGATCGAGTGCGCCAGCAGCGCCGGCGGCCGGGGGAGCTCGCGGGCGAAGGCGCGGGCCTGGTTGCGGCCCAGATCGCTGAGCGGGGCGCCCGGCGGCCGGGTGTCGAGCCGGCGTTCGACGTTGGCCAGCGACTGACCGTGCCGCAGCAACACCAGCCGCCCGCTCACGGCCGGCCCTCCCGCAGCCGCGTCACCCACTCCGATGCGTCGTCGAGTGCGGGCGGCACCGCGCCCGCGGCCGTACCGGTCGGCCAGGAACCCAGGAATCTCACATCCGAACAACGTCGGTACAGCGCTTTGAGTGCCTCGGCGACCGCGTCGTCGTCGATGTGACCGACGCAGTCCAGGAAGAAGATGTAGGTGCCCAACTCGGTTCGGGTGGGCCGGGATTCGATGCGGGTCAGGTCGATGTCGCGGATCGCGAACTCGGTCATCGCGCTGACCAGCGCGCCGGGCACGTTGGCCAGCCGCAGCACCACCGAGGTGCGGTCGGCTCCGGTGCGCGGCGGCGGCGGGGCGGGCGGACCGACGAGCACGAACCGGGTGCATGCGCTGGCCTCGTCGACGACGTCGCTGGCCAGCGCCGCCAGCCCGTACCGCTGGGCGGCCAGCGCGGTGCTGACGCCGGCGTCGGCGCGGCCCTCGGCGACGTCGGCGGCCGCCGCGGCGTTGGAGGTGGCGGGTACGACGCGCGCCGACGGCAGGTGCTCGGCGAGCCAGGCGCGCACCTGGGCGGCGGCGACCGGGAAGGCGGCGACGGTGGTGACGTCGGCGGGGGCGGTGCCCTCGCGCACCACGATCGTGAACGCCACGTCAAGGGTCAGTTCGGCGAAGATCTGCAGCGGTGTGCCGACGGCCAGGCTGTCGAGGGTGGGCAGCACCGAGCCCTCGATGGAGTTCTCGATGGGCACGCAGGCGTAGTCGGCGTCGCCGCGGCGCACGGCGGCCATCGCGTCGGGGGTGCTGTCGCAGCCCAGCGCGGTCACGTCGGCGGCTCCGGACGCCCCCGGGACGAACCCGGCGGCCACCATCTTGCGCAGCGCCGCCTCGGTGAACGTTCCCTCTGGGCCCAGGTAGGCGATGCGCGGCACGCCCCAACCCTATCCGCTGAGCGTGGTAATCCCGTTCCGCTGCGGACGAAAGCCTTGCGGCCGCCGGATCGTGAAGTTAAGTTAGGCTCACCTTAGTAAGCGGGAGGTTGGCATGACAGCAGCGATCACGGCACCGACGACCGCCGAGCGGATCCGCAGCGCGTGCGCGAAGGGCGGCGACGCCATGCTCGCCGTCGACGGGGTGGAGCCGACGGTCTCGCCCGTGCACCACCTGCTCGACGACGGCTCCTTCGCCGTCACCGTGCGCGCGGACAGCCCGGTGGCGGCCACCGCCGCGGCCGCCGGGGTCACCGGAGCCCAGGCGGTGCTCGAGCTGACCGACTACGCGCCGCTGCCGCTGCGTGAACCGGTCCGCTCGCTGGTGTGGATCCGCGGCCGACTGCACGCCGTTCCCGACGACGAGGTGCCCGCCCTGCTGGACCTGGTCGCCTCCGAGGACCCCAATCCCGCGCTGCTGGAGGTCAATTCATCCGAGCACGACGGCGACGACCCGCACACGCTGCTGCGCCTGGAGATCGAGTCGGTGGTGGTCGCCGACTCCACCGGCGCCGAGTCCGTCGGTGTCGGCGCGCTGCTGAGCGCGCAGCCGGATCCGTTCTGCGCGATGGAGTCCGGCTGGCTGCAGCATCTGGAGTCCGCGCACCGCGACGTGATCGACCGGCTGGCCACCCGGCTGCCCGCCGCCCTGCGCCGCGGCCGGGTCCGCCCGCTGGGCCTGGACCGCTACGGCGTCCGGCTGCGGGTCGAGGCCGAGGACGGCGACCACGACGTGCGACTGCCGTTCACCCAACCGGTCGACGACGTGCCCGGGCTCAGCCGCGCGATCCGCATCCTGATGGGCTGCCCGTTCCTCAACGGCCTGCGCGCACGCCGAATCTGACGGCGCTACCGTAGCTCCGGTGAGCGCCGCCCCCGACGATCTCGACGACGCACGCCGGCGCACCCTGCGCATCGAGATCGTCGTCGTCCTGGCGGTCACGTTCGGGCTGTCGGCCTACAGCGCGCTGCTGCGCCTCGTCGAGGCGGTGCTGCTGGGTCTGTCCGGTCAGGTCGTCACGCTCAACCCGCGCCGATCCCCGTTCGCCCTGATCGATCTGGGCCTCAACCTGGCATGGGTGTTCCAGCTGCTGGCGTGGGGCGCACTTGGCCTGTACCTGTTGTGGCGCAGTGGATTCGGGCCCTCAGCGATCGGCCTGGGCCGGCCGCGGTGGCGGCCGGATCTGCTCGGCGGGCTGGGCCTGGCCGCGCTGATCGGCCTGCCCGGGCTGGCCTTCTACCAGCTCGCGCGGCTGCTGGGGCTCAACGCCGACGTCGAACCCGCCGAGCTGTACGACACCTGGTGGCGGATCCCGGTGCTGCTGCTGACCGCGTTCGCCAACGGCTGGGCCGAGGAGGTGATCGTCGTCGGCTTCCTGCTCACCCGGCTGCGCCAGCTGCGGATGGGCCCGGCCGCCGCGATCGTGGTGACCAGCGTGCTGCGCGGGCTGTATCACCTGTACCAGGGGTTCGGTGCGGGGCTGGGCAACCTGGCGATGGGCCTGGTGTTCGGCTACGTCTACGTGCGCACCGGCCGGCTGTGGCCGCTCATCGTCGCGCACGCGCTGATCGACGCGGTGGCGTTCGTCGGCTACGCCCTGCTGGCCGGGCATCTGGGCTGGTTGCGCTGACCACAGCGGCGCGACCCGTACATTCCTATCTGTGAACGACGAACGGCAACCGCGCCGGCCGGGGCCCGATCCCCGGTTTCGCCGGGAGCCGTCGCAGGTGATCCGCCGCGACCCGAACTTCCGCCCGCCACCACAGTGGCCGCCCAATCCGCCCACGCCGCAGCGGCCGGGCCCGCCGCCACCGCCACCGCCTCCCCCGCCTCCGGTGCGTCGGCCGGCACCACCGCCACCGCCATCACCACCGTCGAGGCGCCCACCCCGACCGGCGGCCCGGCAGCCCGCGCCACCCCGGCCGCCCCAGGCGCCGCCCACCCCCCGAAGCCCCCGAAGCCCCCGAAACCTCCACGGCGCAAACGACATTGGGGCCGAATCCTGGCCGCGCTGGTCCTGCTGCTGGTGGTCGCGGTGGTGGCGGGCGGGCTGTGGATCGACTCGTCGCTGCAGCGCACCCCCGCGCTGGCCGACTATCCGGGGCGACCGGCCGCGGGGGCGGGCACCACGTGGCTGCTGGTCGGCTCCGACAGCCGCCGCGATCTCACCCCCGAACAGCAGGCGCAGTTGGCCACCGGCGGCGACCTCGGCGACGGCCGCACCGACACCATCCTTCTGGTGCACCTGCCGGGTCTGCTGTCGGACACTCCCGCGACGCTGGTGTCGATCCCGCGCGACTCCTACGTGGAGATCCCGGGGCACGGCAGCGACAAGATCAACGCCGCCTCGGTGTACGGCGGTGCGCCGCTCTTGGTGCAGACCGTCGAACAGGTCACCGGGCTGCGGATCGACCACTACGCGGAGATCGGATTCGGCGGGTTCGCCGCGCTGGTGGACGCGGTCGGCGGGGTGCAGATGTGCCCGGCCGAACCGATCGTCGACCCACTGGCCGGCATCGACCTGCCGGCCGGATGCCAGGAACTCGACGGGCGCAGTGCGCTCGGCTTCGTCCGCACCCGCGCCACCCCGCGCGCCGACCTGGACCGCATGGTGCACCAGCGCGAGTTCATGTCCGCGCTGCTGCACCGCGCCAGCAGCCCGACCGTACTGCTCAACCCGTTGCGCTTATATCCGATGGCGCGGGCGGCGACACGCACCCTAACCGTCAACACCGGTGACCACATCTGGGATCTCGCGCGGCTGGGCTGGGCGATGCGCGGCGACATCGTGACGGTGACCGTGCCGATCGGCGAATACGCCACCACCGGCGCGGGCTCGGTGGTCATCTGGGCCGACGGGCTGGCGAATCAGCTGTTCGAGGCGCTGCGCACGGATGCGCCCCTGCCTGGCGACGTGCTCGACGCCCAGCCCTGAAAACAAGGAACAGCAAAATCAAAGTCGCACACTGTAAGCGCGCTCACAAAGGGTCTACTTAGTTAGGCAAAGCTGTCCTGCGTTAGGTCGACCTTCGCTGACAATACCCTCTGACCTGCTCTATTGTGTCGATCATGACGATGGTAGATGCGCCGGACACCAAATTCCACGCCCTTCTGCAGGAGCAGATCCGCAACGAATTCGGTGCCGCTCAGCAATACCTGGCGATCGCCGTTTATTTCGACGGCGAGGACCTTCCGCAGCTGGCGCAGCACTTCTACCGTCAGGCCGTCGAGGAGCGTAACCACGCGATGATGCTGGTGCAGTACCTGCTGGACCGCGACATCGAGGTGGAGATCCCGGGCGTGGACCCGGTGCGCAACCGGTTCGAGAAGCCGCGCGACGCGCTGCAGCTCGCGCTGGACCTGGAACGCACCGTGACCGAGCAGATCAGCCAGCTGGCCAGTGCCGCCCGCGACGAGCGCGACTACCTCGGCGAGCAGTTCATGCAGTGGTTCCTCGGCGAGCAGGTCGAGGAGGTCGCGACGATGACGACCCTGGTGCGGATCGCCGACCGGGCCGGCGCCAACCTGTTCCACATCGAGGACTTCGTCGCCCGCGAGCTCGCGGGGGCCGGCACCGACGCGAACGCGCCGAAGGCCGCCGGCGGCACCCTCTGACGCACCTGACCCGCTAGGTCCGGCCGGTGTCGGCCAGCCCGTTCTGCAGCCACGCCTTGGTGCGGCCCGGGTGGTTGGTGGCCACCCACGCCACCCCGACGTCGCGGCAGTACCGCACGTCCTGGTAGTGATCGACGGTCCAGCAGTACAGCGCGCGGCCCTGTGCCGCCGCCCGGTCCACCAGTTGCGGGTGGTTGCGCAGGGTGGCGATGGACGGTCCGACCGCGGTGGCGCCGACGGTCGTGGCGGCGCTGCCGCCCAGGTACCGCGACGTGCCGCCGAGCAGCACGGTCGGCAGCATCGGCGCCGAGCGACGGATCCGCCACATCGCCGACGCCGAGAACGACATCACCACCGCGCGTGAGCGGTCGGCCGACGGCGGCCCGGCGATGCCGTAGCGGTGCAGCAGCGCCAGCAGCTTGCTCTCCACCAGCGCGCCGTAGCGCACCGGGTGTTTGGTCTCGATGAACAGCTTGACCGGCCGGTTGAAGTCGAGCACCAGCGACACCAGCGCGTCGAGGGTGAGCAGCCCGGTCTCCGACTCGCCGGTGCCGTTCTGGCGGCTGGGGTGCCAGCCGCCGTAGTCCAGTTCGCGCAGCTCGCCGAGCGTCATCTCGCTGACCAGCCCGGTCCCGTTCGACGTCCGGTCCACGCGGCGGTCGTGCACGCACACCAGGTGGCCGTCGCGGGTCAGCCGCACATCGCACTCGACGCCGTCGGCGCCCTCCTTGAGGGCCAGTTCGTAGGCGGCGACGGTGTGTTCGGGACGGTCGGCGGAGGCCCCCCGGTGCGCCACCACAAACGGGTGACCGCCGATCGCGGGCCCAGAAGCCGCGTCGGCGGCTTCGGAGTCGCCCGGGGTCATGGCTCCTATGCTGCCGGGTTCTGCCCTTCAGACTCAACCGGAGCCTCGGTATCCGATTCGGCGGGCCGGTCGTCGGCGCCATCGGACCCGACCTCACCCGCATCGAGGGGCACGACCACCCAGCGTTTGCTCGGCCGTTCGACGGGCTGGCGTTCGAATCCGAACACCACCTTGGTGGCGAGCAGCAGGGTGGCCAGCGCCGCCAGGTAGGCCACCATCGTGGTGACCGTGTTGTCGGCGATGCCCTGAGCGTCGGTGGTGAAGCTGGTCGCGATCGACCAGATCGACAGCGCGTAGCTGACCACCCAGGCCAGCCACCACACTACGATCGGGCGGCGCAGCCAGGTGAGCCGCTCCTCGAGTCCGGCCAGTTCCAGCACGAACACCGGCGCCCACAGCAGGTTCACGAACGGCGCCAGGCAGCACAGCCGCAGCTGCCAGGCCGGCCGCGGGTCGGTGGCGCCCAGGTGCGCGTAGGCGGCCGCGCGCCGCGCGATCAGCCAGTTGGTCAGCACGACCACGCTGGCCAGCAGCATGAACGCGGCGACGACGCTCAGCGCCACGCCGAACCACGTCGCGCCCGCGGCGATCCACGGGTTGAGCAGCACGGTGCGGTTGACGATCAGCAGCACGTACCGGACCAGGTGGATCAGCGCGGCCGCGCCGAGCACCGCCATGGTCAGCGTGGTGACGCCCCGCAGCAGCATCGGCGACGGCCCGGCCTGCGGCGCCGCCTGCTGCTCGTGCTCGGCCTGGTCGAACTGTTCGACGAGCCCCCACCGGGGGATCGTCGCGTAGCGCGGTGTGGGACCGAGGTCGCGGCGGGGGCGCCGCGGCGGTGGCGGGGTGCCGGGCCGCACCGCGATCCACCGGTAGCCGGGTGGCAGTCGCGGCGGGGTGCCCGTCGGGCCCGCGGTGGGGGCCGACGCGGACTGGGCGCTCCACCGGGCGTCGGGCACCGGCGCGCCCGGCGGCAGCAGGCTGCCGTTACACCGGGGACACCACGACCGCTGCCGGTCGCGCACGTTCCACCGTGTTCCGCACTGGGAACACACCTGAATCATGGCGACCAGCGTAGCGACGGTTTCTCGGGACTGTTTTCAGGCCGAGCCTTCAGACAGTGCCCGCTCCGCCGGCGTCGGTGACGACGGGACGCCCGGCACCGGCCCACGCCAGCATCCCGCCGCTGACGTTGATGGGCGCGTAGCCGTTGTCCGCCAGGTACTGCGCGACGCGCTGCGACCGGCCGCCGGCCTGGCAGATGACGTAGAGCCGGGCACCGGCGTCGATCTCGGCCAGCCGGGCCGGCACCTCACCCATCGGGATGTGGCGGGCACCCGGGGCGTGGCCGCGGGCCCACTCGTCGTCCTCGCGCACGTCGAGCAGCACCACCGAGTCGTCGAACGAGGTCGGGACGTCGGCGATGTCGGCCTGGGGCACCTCAGCGTGATCCATGGCTCCATGCTGGCATGCCGCCGCGCACTCACCCGCGGCACCCGACGGCAGCAATTTACGGCTATCCACAATTTCCACAGGTCTATCCACAGGCTGTGGGGACGCGAACCGGGCGTGAGCCGCTCAATCGGGGAGATCGTCAGAGCATCTGTGGATAAGCAGGCGCCTCAACGGCGCGGCGATCAACAGCCCGTCGGCCACTGAGCGAAATAGCTAGTCCAACTAATCGCAGCCGGGACGCGGTGCGCGTGCATCGTCGACATCCATCAACCTCTGACCTCAGCCCTCAACAACGCCCCTCTACCTGCATATTCCCGACTTCGCCAGTTCGATTTCCCTGACTGGAACACCAAGGGCTATGATCGGCGTCACAACACGACCGTGTGACAGATTTCACTGCGCAGAAGTCGCTGGTCAGGAGGGTGGATGACGACGTCGATGGGATCGGGACCGGCCGTGCCGCCGTCGGAGTGGCAGACCTCGGCCCCGGTGTACACCCGGTCGCAGCTGATGGCCTGTCTGCGCGCCGGTGTCATCGCTCTGGTGCTGCTGGCCATCCTGGCTGCTATCGTCCTGTTCTGACGCCGTCGGTTTCCGACGCCGTCCCCGAGTTCTCGTCACGATCGCTGGTCACCCCAGCAACGACAAGAGCCGCCGGTCTGTCGACTCGGCGGCTCTTCGTGTCGGAGGGGATCAGGCGGGCGGGTAGACACCCATCTGCTTGCCCTTGTCGGTCTGCCAGAAGATGTCGGCGATCTCGTCGATCGTCTTGATCAGCTTCTCGGCGACCGCCACGTCGAGCGACTTCTTGACGTCGCCGGCGCCGTGGATGGCGTCCCAGAAGAGCTGGTGCAGGTTCGGGAACTGCTCGAAGTGCTCCTTGGTGAAGAAGTCGGCCCACAGCACCATCAGGTGATGCTTGACCTCTTCGGCCTGGCGCTCCTTGATGATGATGGCGCGGGTCTTGAAGTGCTCATCGTCGGAGTCGTGGTACTTCTGAATCGTCTTCAGGCAGGAGAGCGCCTCGATCTTGGCCTGGGCGGGGTCATAGACGCCGCAGTACAGATCGCAGTGCGCGTGAGCTTCGGTCGCGTTGTTGAACAGTCGATGCAGCATGCGGATTAACTTACCCTCTGCCTGTGCGCCTGAACCAGACACCGTTACATGGGGCGCTGCGCCTGTTCCGGGTGGTCGA
Source organism: Mycolicibacterium phlei (assembly GCF_001583415.1). The sequence continues at coordinate 171,380 of NZ_CP014475.1, read as the reverse complement.
CGACTCGATGCGCCCGGCGCTGCGCCCCGGCGACGGGCTGGTCGCGCTGCGCGGCGGCGCCGTGCGGACCGGCCAGTTGCGGGTGTTCCCGGACCCGCGCCGGTCGACGCGCTGGCTCATCAAACGGGTCGGCGAGGTCTACCGCGGCGACGCGGGCACGATCTTCGAAGCCCGGTCGGACAATCCGCGCGCACCGGGTGCGGCCGACTCCCACGAGTTCGGCTGGGTCCCGGCGGCCGGCTCGTACCGCGTCGTGTGGACCGTGCGCGCGAAATCCCCTGATTAGCAGTCTCGTCCACTTGTCTGCCAGCTGATCTTTGCCGCATCCTGTGCTCATCGACCCATTGACGTGTCTGGTAACAGCCGGCGCGGGCCGGCTCCACCACCCAAGGCGCGGAGGCGATATGGAAAGGCAATCCGGTGGCCGACCTATCGAGGTCGCACCGTTTCATTCCGGCGGTTCACTGAAGGGATTCGTCATCTCGGGCCGCTGGCCGGACTCCACCAAAGAGTGGGCACAACTGCTGATGGTGGCGGTCCGGGTCGCGTCGCTGCCCGGGTTGCTCTCCACCACAACGATTTTCGGGGTACGCGAGGAGCTGCCCGACAACCCCGAACCGGACACCGTCGGGCTCGTCGTCGCCGAAGGTCCGGTTGTCGGCGAATCAGCGGTTCCGCCAGGGCATTTCGCGGAGCACCAGCCGCCGGCGCTGATGATGCTGCATCCGCCGTCGGAGACCACGCCGAGCCTGCCGGAGTGCGCGGGCGCGGCATCCGGGTGCGTGCTGCTGCCCGGGCTGCCCCACCTCGGCCTGGAACACCGTGCGGCGTGGGTGGAGGCCGAGGCCGACGGCACGGTCACCTCGATGGTGAGCCGCGTCGGCGTCGACCCGATCAGCCACCCGGACACCGCGATCCTGGCGATGCTGCTTGCCGCGTAAGGGTTCTCGAACCCTTACGTTCGGCCGCCTGAACACTGGATTCGGACACCCGAAATCTCGTCCCGCGGTGGCGATCCCGCGGCGGCTAAGTTAGGGTCGACTTCGTAAGCGAAGGGGAGTAGCCCCCAATCGTCGTGTCGACATACTGGCGCCGCACCTCGCGGTGCGCGCCCGGCCGGCGGACCGGACCTCATCGGAGGACGGTGGGCGAGACCTTCGACCGAAGCCGTCGGGCCGTGAGCATGACCCGTCGGCGACGCGTCGAAAGGTCGTCTCCGTGCTCGCAGCCATCCTCGTCAGCCTCGCGGTCGTCTTCGTCGCCGAGCTCGGTGACAAGTCGCAGCTGATCACCATGACCTACTCGTTGCGCCACCGGTGGTGGGTGGTGCTGACCGGTGTCGGCATCGCGGCGATGCTGGTGCACGGTCTGTCCGTGGCCATCGGCTACTTCCTCGGGCTCACACTGCCCGAGCGGCCGATCGCGTTCGCCGCGGCGATCGCCTTCCTGCTGTTCGCGGTCTGGACCTGGCGCGAGCGCGGCGGTGACGGCGACGAAGAGGTCAGGGTCGCCGAACCCCGGTTCATCATCCCGGCGATCGTGTCGTCGTTCGTGCTGGCCGAACTCGGCGACAAGACCATGCTGGCCACCGTCGCGCTGGCCAGCGACCGCAACTGGGCGGGCGTGTGGATCGGCGCCACGATCGGCATGGTGGCCGCCGACGGGGTGGCCATCGCCGCCGGCCGACTGCTGCACAAGCAGTTGCCCGAGCGCTTCCTGCACAGCCTGGCCAGTGTGCTGTTCCTGCTGTTCGGCCTGTGGATGCTGTTCGACGGCGTTCTCGGCCTGCGCGCGGTCGCGATCGGGGTCACCGCCGCGGTGGTGATCCCCGCTGTCGCGACGGCGCTGTTGCGCAGGCGCTCGCGACGGGCCGGCTCGGCCGAGACCGAACCGTCGTCGCAACATTCTTGACACCTGTCCGCTATCCGAGGGTCGTCGCCGAATACCGCGACAAAAACCGCCGACATACCTTCCGGTAGATCGTGGCGAATTCCCCAGTTATTTCGTTCCGCGACGTTACGTTCGGTAAGCGGCAAACTATGAATTCAGAAAACACGCACAAGATCAACGTTGCCAACGACGTCTCGCGTGACTACTGTGGCGCGGGTGCCCGGTGCGTCGGGAAAATGTGCTCGACGCTGCCGTTATTATTTGCCCGGCCTCACCTCGGAGTGCGGCTGAGCGCCACGTCACGGGCATCGCTGCCGCCACCTGCGGTGGAGACAACGGAAAAGGCGGGTTAACTTTTCCGTCGTTTGCACTTGGTTGTGGCCACAAGTCTCGCTACGATGATCAGCAAATACGCCGCCAATTATCCGCTCGTCCATGCATGTGGAGGTCAACACGATGAGCACGACGTTCGCCGATCGCCTGAACCGGCTGTTTGAGACGGTCTACCCGCCCGGCCGCGGACCGCACACCTCTGCCGAGGTGATCGCCGCGCTGAAGGCCGAGGGCATCACCATGTCGGCTCCGTACCTGTCGCAGCTGCGCTCAGGCAACCGCACCAACCCGTCGGCGGCGACCATGGCCGCTCTTGCCAACTTCTTCCGGATCAAGCCGGCCTACTTCACCGACGACGAGTACTACGAGAAGCTCGACAAGGAGCTCACGTTCCTCGCGAGCATGCGGGACGAGGGCGTGCGTCGCATTGCGGCCCGCACCATCGGCCTGTCGCCGGAGGCGCAGCAGGATCTGGTCGAGAAGGCCGAGGAGCTGCGTCGTCGCGAGAACCTCGACGACTAGCACGTTCGCCTGACCCGGCCCGCGCCGCCGCCCCGGCGAAGTCGGGCCGGATTCAGGCGGTGCCGGTCTGCAATACCGGTGTGCAGCAGCGTCCTGAAAATCTGATCTAGACCGACTGGCCCGTCGCGACTTCGCGGCGGGCCAGTCGTCGGTACTGGTCGGCGATCTCCAGGATCCACTCCCGGTCCGAGTAGCCGCTGGGCTGGCGCAACCAGTTCACGCCCGGGAACTCCGCCGCGAGGGTCTCCGGAGCGGAGTCCGAGCCCCCGTAGATCCACTCGGCGATGGCGCGGGCCTGTTCCCGGGGCGGTACCGGCGGAGCCTCCAGTTCGGTCCCGTCCAGGTCCTCGAGTTCCTCCTCGCCGGACCCGACGTGGTTGACCCGCAGTTTCGCGGCGGTCGCCTCCAGGAACAGTGCGTCGGAGATCAGCGACATCCGCTCGGCCACCCGGAACACCAGCGGGCCGCGCGGGCGCACCCCGATCCCGATGTCGGGATGGCGGCGGCCCAGCTCGTCGAGGATCGGCTGAATGATCCGCATCTCCCGGCGCGCCCCGAAGTAGTCCTCGATGCTGGGCAGCAGCGAGCCGAGCGCGACGACCGCCATCGCACAGCCCAGCAGCGTGGCGGCGGCGCCCACCGTCACCGGCCCCTGGGTGCCCACCGCGCGCAGCAGGAACGCCGCCAGCACGGCGGCGATCAGCGTGATGCCGATCGTGAACACGAACAGCGCCCGGCCCCGGCGGCTGCGGTTGGAGTACCGCAGCCCCGCCCAGGACACCAGCGACAGCGCCAGCAGGATGTAGAGCAGCGGCAGCAGCCAGGGCAGCGTGTTACCGCTGTTGTTGAGCGTGCGGCGCAGGTACTCCTCGGGCGTCATCTCCGGTAGCCGCTCGGCGGTGAAGAACGCGACCATGCTGATCACCGCGATGGCCCCGGCAACGCTGTACTGCGCGATCGCGATCTTGCGGATGGTGGCCGGCTTGCGAACCGAGGAGACGGCGGTGATCATCACGCAGCTGCCCGCGGCGCAGCCGACCAGCGCCAGCTGGGTGAACGCCATCGAGATGTTGGGGTACCGCAGCAGGTTGTCGAGCAGCAGCGTCAGCGGGTGCCAGTTCAGCGCGGCGACCAGGCCCAGGCTGCCCAGCGCGACGATCATCGCGGTGCTCACCAGGGACTGCTTGTTGACGAGGGCCCACCCGATCCGCAGGCCGGTCGCCAGTCCGAGCAGACCGGCGATGACCCAGACGATCAACCAAACGCCTCTCCGAGCCGGACCTGCACGATCGACGACCGGTCCGACGGCAACCGGCCGAGCCGGTAGAGCAGCAGGGCCGCGAAGTCCTCGGCCTCCTGTTCGGCGTCCTCACCGGCCGGGCCCATGCAGCCGGTGCGCTGGTTGAGCATGTAGCCGATCAGGTCCGAGCTGGCGAACTCGGTGCTCTCCAGGGCGGCCTGCACCACCGGCATGCCCTCGTGGCCGAGCACCAGATGGCCGAGCTCGTGGGCCAGGGTGCGGTCCCAGGCCGGCAGTCCCTTCTGGATGACGAACACGTCCCGGTCGGCGTACTGGCGCCACTGCCCGCACACGCCGGGCGGCAGGTCGGCCATCTTCAGTTCGATAGGACGGTTGCGATCCTCGCTGACGGCTTCGACGAGCCGGGTCAGCGATACCTCCCCGTGCCGCGGTGCCAGGTCGAGCACGGCACCGACCGCGCGGGTGACGCGGCGGCTGGCTGGCATGTGTGTCCCCTTTCGACCAAAGTCCACTATGCGCTGTCCGCCGGGCGAGCGGGCAGTTTCGTTGTCACTTCACGAACCGCGTGCCGATAGTGTGCACCCCGCGCCCCGCTTCGGCTTGCCGGGACCCCACCGCAACGCCGGCTGCGGCCGGTCCCGGCAGGCCCGCCGCCGCGGCTGGCGCCACCCCGGCAAGCTGCGCAATCCCGGGCCGGGCGCAAACCGGCCGGGCATTGCCGAACACGTTCGGCGGCACGCGCGCCGGGTTTGCCGACGACGGCGCGGAACCCGGCTCGCCGGCCACCCCACCACCCGGGCGGAATTTCATACAGAGGCAGTCACCCGATCAGTCCCGATCCAAACCTCCCGCTAGTGTTGTGCTGCAAAACCATGACGTCAGCGATGAAGAGAGAGACCGGGAGGCAGCCGGGATGAGCTTGTTCAAGCCACGCAAGACCCGTGCCACCCGTCGGGCCGAAGCCCGCGCCCTCAAGGCGAAGGCGAAGATGGAGGCCAAGCTCGCCGCCAAGAACGAGGCTCGGCGCATCAAGTCGACCGAACGTGCCGAGGCCAGGGCGCTCAAGGCGCAGCTGCGGGCCCAGCGCGAGAGCGACAAGGCGGCCCTGAAGGTGGCCCAGACCCAGCTGAAGGCGGCCCGCGACGGGAAGCTGTTGTCCCCCACCCGCATTCGCCGGGCGCTCACCGTGACCCGGCTGCTGGCCCCGGTGGTCGTCCCGGTCGCCTACCGCGCCGCGATGTCGGCGCGCGGGTATCTCGACCAGCGCCGCGCCGATCAGCTGGGTGTGCCGCTGAGCCAGCTGGGCCAGTACAACGGCTACGGCGGGGCGCTGTCGGCGCGCATCGCCGGGCTCGAGCAGTCGCTGCGCGTGGTGACCGAGAAGAAGCCCAAGGACGCCGAGACCAAGCAGTTCGTCGCGGCGATGACCGACCGGCTCGGCGAGCTGTCGGCCGCCGTGACCGCCGCCGAGCACATGCCGCCGTCGCGGCGCCGGTCCGCGCACTCCGCCATCGAACGCGAACTCGACGCCATCGACGCCGACCTGATGGCCCGTCTCGGCCTGAGCTGAGACCGAGCTGACATGACACCGTCGCGCCCCGCAGCCCGCCTCCGCGGTGCGGCCACGGGGCTGCTGACGGCCACCCTGACCCTGGCCGCGCACGGTGCGGGCCTGCCGAGCGGCGCCGCGCTGGCCCTGCTGGCCGTGCTCGCGACGGGTGTCGGGGCGGTCGGCGCCACCCTGCCCCGCGCGGGTGAACTTCCGGCCCTGCTCGGGCTGCTGGCGGCGGGGCAGCTCGCCGGGCACCTCCTGCTCAGCGCCGGTCATGTGCACGCGGGCACGCCGAGTCCCGAGGTCGTGCTGCTCGCGCACCTGACCGCGATCCTGCTGGGTGCGACGCTGATCGCGGCCGGTGACCGGTTGTGCCGGGCGGTGACCCGCGCGGTGCGCGCCGCGGTGCGGGTGGTGTGCGCACCCGTCCCGGCGGGCCCGGCCCGCCTGGCGCCGCCCGCCCGTCATCCGCTGCGCTCGGCGCTGTTGCTCGCCTCGTCGGTCTCACATCGCGGTCCCCCGGCCGTCGCCGTCGCCTGACCGTTTCCGACCGATTCGAGAAAGACTTCGATGACCACTGTTCTGCGGGTGCCGTCACGCGCCCATCTGTTTTTCCAAACCCTGTTTTTCAAAACCCTTGTCCTGAGCGCTGTCTCGACTCTGGTTCTGCTGACCGGCGCGATCGCCGGCGCCGGCCCGGCGGGCGCGCACGCGACGCGCATCAGCGAGGACCCGGCGGAGAGCAGCGAGCTGACCGAAAGCCCGGCGCGGGTGTCGGCCACCTTCAACGAACCGCTGCAGAAGGAGTTCGCCGCGATGACCGTGGTGGGTCCCGACGGCAACCTGTGGCAGACCGGTGAGGTGCTGGTCGACGGCCCCGTGCTCAGCGTCGCGGTGCGGCAGCTCGGCCCGGCCGGCGACTACACCGTCAACTACCGGGTCACCTCGGCCGACGGGCACGTTCTCAACGGGTCGTGGTCGTTCCGGATGACGGTGCCCGGCGGCGGCAGCCCCGGTCCCGCGGTGACGGCGGCGCCCGACGACGCGCCCGCCGAGAGCCCCGCGGCACCGGCCACCGACGCCGCCGGGGACGGGATCCCGGTGTGGCCGTTCTACGTCGGCGCCGTCGTCGTGGTCGCGGCGGCCGCGGTGTGGGCGGTGCGGCGGCGCGGATGAACCTGCGCTCCACCGCGTTGCCCGGTGCGCTGGTGGCCGCCGCCGCGGTGGTGCTGACGTGGGCGCTGGCGTACCCGGACGGCTCGGCCGGGCAGACCGGCATCCGCGTCGTCGCCGACGGCGCGGCCGTCCTCACGCTCGGCCTGGCGGTGGTCCCGCTGCTCGACGACTCGCGCCACCGCGACGAACTGGTGGCCCGCACCCGCGCGCCGCTGGCGGCGGCGTCGGCGGTGTGGCTGCTGGCGGAGCTGCTGCGGCTGCTGATGTCGGCGGCGCAGGCCGCCGCGTCGTCGTTGGGGGCGCTCGACGTGGGCACGGCCGTGGAGTTCGCGACCGCCACCGCGCCGGGGCGGGCCGGCGCGCTCGCCGTCGTCGTCGCGGCCGTGGTGTGCGCGACCGCGCTCGTCGCACCCCGCACCCCCGCGGTCACCGTCGCGCTGGCCGGTGCCGCCGCGGTGGGCGTCGCCGCGCGCCAGCTGACCGGGCATTTCTCGGCCAGCACCAGCGGCGGGCTGGCGGTCACGCTGCACACGCTGGCGGCCGCGCTGTGGTGCGGGGTGCTGGCGGGGCTGGTGCTGACCGTCGAGCACCGCGGTCAGTGGGCGCGGCTGCTGCCGCGGTTCTCCCAGCTCGCGCTGGGGTGCGTGGTCGTGCTGCTGGCCGGCGGTGTGGTCGGCGCCCTCGGGGCGGTCGAGGACCTGCCCGCCGGGCTGTTCAACACCGGGTACGGGCGGCTGCTGTCGGCCAAGGTCGCGCTGACCGTGGTGCTGGTGGTGCTGGGCTGGCGTAACCGATCGGTGTGGGTGCCGGCGGCGCGGTCGCACCGGGCGTCCGCGGTGGTGTCTCGGACGCGGGCCCGGGTGGAGACCGGGCTGATGATCGTCGTGCTGGTGCTGGCCGCGGGACTGGCCGTCACCGGCTAGCGGTGGGATCCGCCTGGCATGATGGACCCGACTCAGAGCCGTAACCGGCGCGGACGCGAGACTGCGAAGGAGCAGCCCATGGCAGACCAGCAGGGCCGACCCGACGACCAGCCGCAAGGCAGCACCCCGGCGGACGAGTCGACCCCACAGTCTGCCGCGCCTGCCGAGGGCGCATCCGCCGCCGGGCAGGCGCCCGCGAAGAAGGCGCCCGCCAAGAAGGCGCCCGCCAAGAAGGCCCCGGCAAAGAAGGCCGTGAAAAAGGCCCCCGCCAAGAAGGCGGTGAAGAAGGCGGCGCCGGCAAAAAAGGCGGTCAAGAAGGCCCCCGCGAAGAAGGCTCCGGAGCAGGCGCCGGCCCCCGCACCGGTGCCCGCGGTCGACGAGAAGGTGGTCGAGGCGGCCAAGGTAGCCGCAGCTCAGGCCAAGGCCGCGGTGGCCAGCGCCCCCAACCCGGTGTCCGGCCCGGAACCGGTCCCGCCGGTGGGTCCGGAGGCGTCGCGGCTGCCGGTAGCTGCCGCGGTGGCCGTCGGCGTGCTGGCAATCCTGGTGGTGCTGTTCGTGCGGCGCCGCGACCACGACTGACGTCGGTCTCGGCACAAATCGCTTGACCCTCACGCCGCGTCAGGGTCGATAGTGGCGGTATGGACGCCAGGACCGTCGGCGCGGTGGCCGCCCTGACCGGGGTGTCGGTGCGCACGCTGCACCACTACGACCACATCGGTCTGGTGGTGCCCAGCGTCCGCACCCCCGCGGGCTACCGCGGCTACACCGACGCCGATATCGAACGGCTGCACCTGGTGCTGGTGTACCGATCGGCCGGCCTGCCGCTCGAGCGGATCCGCACGATCCTCGACGGCGACCCCGATGTGCTCGGGCACCTGAAGCGACAGCACGCGCTGTTGCTGGAGCAGGCCGACCGGCTACAGCACACGATCAAGGCAGTGAAGGAACTCATGAGCGCGCACCGCAGCGGGATCCGGCTGACCGCCGAGGAGCAGGTGGAGATCTTCGGGACGACGGTGTTCGGCGAGGAGTACGCCGACGAGGCCGCGGCGCGCTGGGGCCACACCGACGCCTGGGCACAGTCGCGGGAGCGGGCCGCCCGGCTGGGCAGGCAGGACTGGGTCGCGATCAAGGCCGAGAACGACGCGCTGCTGGCCGCGCTGGCCGACGCGAAACGTCGCGGTGTGGCACCGGGCTCGGCGGAGGCCGACGCGCTGGCCGCCAGGCACCGGGCGGCGATCGAGCGGTTCTACGACTGCGACGACGCCATGCACCGGTGCCTGGTGGAGATGTATCTGGCCGACGAGCGGTTCACCCGCTACTACGACGACGCCGAGCCGGGGCTGGCCCGGTTCGTGCACGACATCGTCGTGGCTACCATCGACCGGTGAGTATCGAGCCCCGCCCCACCGCGGATCTGGTCGACGAGATCGGTCCCGACGTCCGCAGCTGTGACCTTCAGTTCCGCCAGTTCGGCGCCCGCACGCAGTTCGCCGGGCCCATCACCACGGTCAAGTGTTTCCAGGACAACGCACTGCTGAAATCGGTTCTCTCCCAACCAGGTAACGGCGGAGTCCTGGTGATCGACGGCGACGGGTCGCTGCACACCGCGCTCGTCGGCGACGTGATCGCCGGCCTCGGTGTGACCAACGGCTGGGCCGGGATCATCGTCAACGGCGCGGTCCGCGACGCGGCCACGCTGCGCACCCTCGACATCGGCATCAAGGCGCTGGGCACCAACCCGCGCAAGAGCACCAAGACCGGCGAGGGTCAGCGCGACGTCGCGGTCGAGTTCGGCGGTGTGATGTTCGTGCCGGGCCACATCGTGCACAGCGACGAGGACGGCATCGTCGTCATCGAACCCTGAGTCTCACTCGCGAGCAGACACAGAATCGCACCGGATCGGGTGCTTCCGGGCGATTCTGTGTCTGCTCGCGGTGGCAGAAACTAGGCCTTGACGGGGGTGAGCTTGCGGCTGAACGTCAGGCCCTCGTCGTCGACCTTGCCGTGCCGGATCAGCCGCAGGTCGAGGAAGTAGTTCTGCTTGAGCCGCCACGGGGTGACGTGGCCGGCCTTGGGCAGGTAGTCCAGCGCGCGCAGCACGTAGCCGGGGGTGAAGTCCAGCAGCGGACGCTCCTCGACCTTGTTACCGGGATGCTCGGGCTCGAAGGTGGTGTAGCCGTGGGCGTCCATGTGGTTGAGCACCCGGCAGAAGAACTCCGAGACCAGGTCGGCCTTGAGCGTCCATGAGGCGTTGGTGTAGCCGACGGTGAACGCCATGTTGGGCATGTCGGTGAGCATCATGCCCTTGTAGGCCATGGTGTCGTGCAGGTTGATCGGCACGCCGTTGCGCATGATCTGCGCCCCGCCGAACAGCTGCAGGTTCAAACCCGTTGCGGTGACGATGATGTCGGCGGGCAGCTCGGCACCGGAGGTGAGCTTGATGCCGGTCTTGGTGAACCGCTCGATGGTGTCGGTGACGACGTCGGCCTTGCCCTGGCGGATCACCTTGAACAGATCGCCGTTGGGCGCCAGGCAGAGTCGCTCGTCCCACGGGTTGTACCGCGGCCCGAAGTGCTTCTGCACGTCGAAGCCCTCGGGCAGCCGGCGCTGCGCCATCGTCATCAGCTGCTTGCGCATGAACTTCGGGAACCTGCGGCTGATCTGGTACTGCGCGGACTGGAAGACGATGCTCTTCCACCGGTTCACCACGTAGGCCGCCTTCTCGGGCAGCGCCTTCTTGGTGCGCGCGGCGAACGGGTCGACGTCGGGCAGCGCACCGATGTAGGTCGGCGAGCGCTGCAGCATCGTGACGTGGCCTGCGCCGGAGTTAGCCAGCGCGGGCAGCAGCGTGACCGCGGTGGCGCCGCTGCCGATGACGACGATCCGCTTGCCCTGGTAGTCCAGGTCCTCGGGCCAGTGCTGCGGGTGCACGATGGTGCCCTCGAAGTCGTCGCGACCAACGAACTCGGGGGTGTAGCCCTCGTCGTAGTTGTAGTAGCCGCTGGCGGCGAACAGGAACGACGCGGTGAGCTCGATCTCCTCGCCGTCGCAGTCGACCTTGAGCGTCCAGCGGTTGTCGGCGTCGGACCAGTCGGCGGACAGCACCCGGTGCCGGTAGCGGATGTGCTTGTCGATGCCGAACTCCCGGGCCGTCTCCTCCAGGTAGGCCTTGATCGACGGGCCGTCGGCGATCGACTTCTCTGAGGTCCACGGCTTGAACCGGAAGCCGAGGGTGAACATGTCGGAGTCCGAGCGGATGCCCGGGTACTTGAACAGGTCCCAGGTGCCGCCGAGGTTCTCGCGGCGCTCCAGGATCGCGTAGCTCTTACCGGGGCAGCGGTCCTGCAGATGCCAGGCCGCACTGATGCCGGAGATGCCGGCTCCCACGATGACGACGTCCAGGTGATCGGTCATGGTACTGGAGCGTATCAACGGTGTGTTGAGTCGTCAACGGTGTGTTGAGCACACTCAACACCATGTAAAGTGAGCGGCTGTGACCAGCGTTAGCCAGCGGCGCCGTTCCCGCGCCCGAGGACCCGCCCGCCCGTCCGGCGACGAGCGTGAGCAGGCGATTCTCGCGACCCTGGAGCGTCTGCTGACCGAGGGCCGCACGCTGGCCGACATCTCCGTCGACGACCTCGCCAAGGGCGCGGGGCTGTCCCGGCCGACGTTCTACTTCTATTTCCCGTCCAAGGACGCGGTGCTGCTCGCGCTCGTCGAGCACGTGATCAACGAGGCCGACCGCAACGCCGACGCGGCGATGGGCGGGTTGGACGCCGCGGTCGACCCGACCGGGGTGTGGAAGGCGATCAACGCCCTGTTCGAGACGTTCGGTGCGCACCGGGCGGTGACGCTGGCCGGCGCCGCGGCCCGCCCGCACAACCCCGAGCTGCGCGCGCGGTGGTCACGCTTCATGCAGAAGTGGATCGACTACACCACCACCTCGATCCAGGCCGAGCGCGACCGCGGCGCCGCGCCCACCACGATTCCGGCCCACGACCTGGCCACCTCGCTGAACCTGATGAACGAGCGCACCATGCTGGCCGCGTTCGCCGGTGAGCAGCCGGCCGTCGACCCGTCCCAGCTGGTCAACACGCTGGCCCACATCTGGGTCACCAGCATCTACGGCACCACCCGCCACTAGACCGCTCGCCATCCGTCGGCCCTCGATGCGAACATATGTTCGTGTCGAGCGATCCGCGGCCGTCGTCGGCGAGCATCCTGCACGCCGATCTCGACTCGTTCTACGCCTCGGTCGAACAGCGCGACGACCCGTCCCTGCGGGGCCGTCCGGTGATCGTCGGCGGCGGGGTGGTGCTCGCCGCCAGCTACGAGGCCAAGGCCTTCGGGGTGCGCACCGCGATGAGCGGGCGCGAGGCCAGACGGCTGTGCCCGCACGCGGTCGTCGTACCACCGCGGATGTCGGCCTACTCGCAGGCCTCCAAGGCGGTGTTCGAGGTGTTCCACGACATCACGCCGGTGGTCGAACCGCTGTCGGTGGACGAGGCGTTCCTCGACGTGTCCGGGTTGTGGCGGGTGTCGGGCACGCCGGTGCAGATCGGCGCGCGGCTGCGCGAACAGGTGCGCGAGCGGGTCGGGCTGCCGATCACCGTCGGCATCGCGCGCACCAAGTTCCTGGCCAAGGTCGCCAGCCAGGAGGCCAAACCCGACGGGCTGCTGCTGGTGCCGCCGGACCGGGAACTGGCGTTCCTGCACCCGCTTCCGGTGCGCCGGTTGTGGGGCGTCGGCGCCAAGACCGCCGAGAGACTGCACGACTTCGGCATCGAGACCGTCGCCGACGTCGCCGAACTCAGCGAGTCGACGCTGTGCTCACTGGTCGGCCACGCGATGGGCAGCCGGCTGTTCGCCCTGTCCCGCAACATCGACCGCCGCCGGGTGACCACCGGGGTGCGCAGGCACTCGGTCGGTGCGCAGCGCGCACTGGGAAGACGCGGAAACACCATGTCGCACAATGAGATCGACGCCGTCGTGGTCAATCTGGTCGACCGCATCACCCGCCGGATGCGCGCCGCGGGCCGCACCGGGCGCACGGTGGTGCTGCGGTTGCGCTTCGACGACTACAGCCGCGCCACCCGCTCGCACACCATGCCGCGCGCGACCGCCTCGACCGAGCCGATCCTGGCGGCCGCCCGGTCCCTGGTCGCCGCCGCGGCCCCGCTGATCGCCGAAAAGGGTTTGACGCTGCTCGGTTTCGCGGTGTCCAACATCGACCGCGACGGGGCCCAGCAGCTGGAGCTGCCGTTCGACGACCGGGGCGACCCGACCGCCGTCGACGCCGCCGTCGACCGGGTGCGGCAGCGCTACGGCAACGCCGCCGTCACCCGCGGGGTGCTGGTGGGACGCGACCCGGGCCTGGAGGTGCCGCACCTGCCCGACTAGGAGGTGGTCCACTCCAGCAGCTCCTCGGCGGACCAGGTGTTGATGATCCGCTCCACCGGCACCTCGTTGTCCAGCGCCCGCTGGGCGCCGTAGCCGAGGAACTCCAGCTGCCCGGGCGCGTGCGAGTCGGTGTCGATCGAGAACAGACAGCCGATGTCGCGCGCGAGGTTGAGGAGCCGGGTGGGCGGATCCCGGCGCTCGGGCCGGGAGTTGATCTCGACGGCCACCCCGTGGTCGCGGCAGGCGGTGAACACCTTCTCCGCGTCGAACTTCGACTCCGGCCGCATCCCCCGCCCGCCGGTCACCAGGCGGCCGGTGCAGTGACCGAGCACGTCGGTGTGCGGGTTGGCGATCGCGCGCAGCATGCGCCGCGTCATCGCGGCGGCGTCCATCGCCAGTTTCGAGTGCACGCTGGCCACCACGATGTCGAGGCGCTCCAGCAGATCCTCCTGCTGGTCCAGCGACCCGTCCTCGAGGATGTCGACCTCGATGCCGGTGAGGATCCGCATCGGTGCCACACGCTCGCGGATCTCGTCGATGACGTCGAGCTGGCGGCGCAGCCGGTCCGCGGACAGCCCGTTGGCGATGCGCAGCCGTGGCGAGTGGTCGGTCAGCGCGCAGTACTCGTGGCCGAGTTCCCGTGCGGCCTGCATCATCTCCTCGATCGGCGCGGACCCGTCCGACCAGTTGGAGTGCACGTGCAGATCGCCGCGCAGCGCCGCGCGCACCTCCCCGCCGCCGAGATCCGGTGCCGACGAGCGTAATTCGACGAGGACATCGGGTTCCTGGCCGGCCCAGGCCTGGGCGATGACCTTCGCGGTCTTGGGTCCGACGCCGGGCAGCGACTGCCAGCTGTTGGCGGCGCCGTGCCGTTCGCGTTCGGCGTCGGTGAGCGCCTCGACGACATCGGCGGCCTTGCGGTAGGCCATCACCCGCCGGGGATCCTCGCGCGCGCGGTCCTTGTAGTAGGCGATCTGCCGCAGGGCGACGACGGGGTCCATGCCTCCAGTGTGCCCAACCCGCCACTTCGGTATGTGAGCAAGAACGCACCGCCGCGATTTGGCCGGGCACCCGTCCCGCGCGTACCGTGGATTGCGATTTCGTTCAATCCATCAATTCCGAAAACGGTGCATATGCCGAACCCATTTCCCGGCAACCCCGAGCAGCCGCTCTACGAGATCAAGGCGAACCTGTTCAAGGCGCTGGCGCATCCCGCCCGGATCCGGATCCTCGAGATCCTGTCGTCCAACCGCGACGCCACCCCGGTCAGCGAGATCCTCGCCGAAACCGATCTGGAGCCGACGCTGCTGTCGCAGCATCTCGCGGTGCTCAAGCGCCACCGGGTGGTCACCGGCCAGCGGGTCGGCAACGCCGTCTACTACCAACTGGCCCACCCGAAGATCTCCGAGCTGCTCGTGATCGCCCGCACCTTCCTCGCCGATGTCCTTGATTCCCAACGTGATCAGTACGAGGCACTGAAGTCCCTGCCGCCGCTGGGGAGGCGCAAGTGATCCGCGCCGCCGGGGCCAACCTGGCCCGTCTGCTGCCCAGCCGCCGCGACTACGAGGAGCTGCCCCGATCCTGGCGCCGCGACATCCTGGCCGGCATCACGGTCGGTGTGGTGGCGCTGCCGCTGGCGCTGGCGTTCGGCATCAGTTCCGGGGTGGGCGCCGCCGCCGGTCTGATCACCGCGGTGGTCGCCGGTCTGCTGGCCGCGGTGTTCGGCGGCTCGCACGTGCAGGTGTCCGGGCCGACGGGCGCGATGGCGGTGGTGCTGGCCCCCGTCGTCGCCCAGCACGGCCTGGGCAGCATCGCGCTGGTCACCATCCTGGCCGGGCTGATGGTGCTGGCCGCCGGCGTCACCGGGCTGGGCCGCGCCGTCACCTTCATCCCGTGGCCGGTCATCGAGGGCTTCACCCTCGGCATCGCCGCGATCATCTTCCTGCAGCAGGTGCCCGCCGCCCTCGGCCAGGAGACCCCGCCGGGCGGGCGCACCCTGGCGGCCGCGATCCAGGTCGTCGCCAACGCCGACTGGACGACGGCGATCTACCCGCTGAGCATCGTCGCCGTCGTCGCGATCCTCATGGTGGGCCTGCCCCGGCTGCACCGAGGTATCCCGGAATCGCTGACCGCGGTCATCGTCGCGACGGTGATCGTCGTACTGGCCAAGCTGCCGGTCGCCGACATCGGTGAGCTGCCGTCGCACCTGCCCGCGCCGGTGCTGCCGCACGCCGACCTCACCGCGCTGCGCACCGTCGTCGGCGCCGCACTGGCCATCGCCGCGCTGGCCGCGATCGAGTCCCTGTTGTCGGCGCGGGTGGCGGCGACGATGGCGCCGACCGGCCCGTATGACCCCGACCGCGAACTGGTCGGCCAGGGTGTGGCCTCGGTGGCCTCGGGCCTGTTCGGCGGTATGCCCGCCACCGGCGCGATCGCCCGCACCGCGGTCAACGTCCGGTCCGGGGCGCGCACCCGGCTCGCGGCGATCGTGCACTCACTGGTGCTGCTGGCGGTGGTGTACCTGGCCACCGGCCCGGTGTCGACGATCCCGCTGTCGGCGCTGGCCGGGGTGCTGATGGTGACGTCGTTCCGGATGATCTCGGCGTCCACGGTGCGCAAGATCCTGCGCTCGACCCGCTCGGACGCGGTGACGTTCGTGCTCACCGCGGCGGTGACCATCTGCTTCGACCTGATCGAGGCGGTCATCATCGGCATGCTGGTCGCGGCGTTCTTCGTGCTGCGCTCGGTCGCGCGCCGCAGCAGCGTCACCCGCGAGGAGCTGCCCGGCCCGCCGCAGCCCGGTGACGACCGGATCGCCCTGCTGCGCCTGGACGGTGCGATGTTCTTCGGTGTGGCCGAACGGATTTCGAATACGATCACCGACCCCGACCATCCGAACGTCGAGGTGGTGATCATCCGGTTGTCGCAGCTGGGCATGCTCGACGCCACCGGGGCGCACACACTGGCCCAGATCGCCTCCGAACTGGAGGCCCGCGGAATCACGGTGATCATCAAGGGCGTTCGCCCCGAGCACATGGATCTGCTCACCAATGTCGGTGTGTTCGAATCGCTTCGGCACGAGAACCACCTGATGGATTCGCTCGAGGAGGCCATCGAGCACGCCCGGTCCCATGTGGCCGAACACGCCGCCTAGGCGGTCACGGCGTCCAGTCCGGGGCGCGGCCGGTCATCGCAATGATCCGGTCCAGCACCGGCGCGTCGTCGGCGACCGGCACCGCGGGACCGAACAGGCCCTCCGTCGGCCCCTCGGCGGCGATCGCGGTGACGTGCGGCAGGATCGCCGCGGCGGTGGCCGCGTCGACGTCGTAGGGCTGGCTGCTGGCGCGGGCGATGTCCCAGCCGTGCACCACCACCTCGGTCAGCGCCACCAGCCCGGCCACCTCGGCGGGGAAGTCCACCGTGCCCGCCCGGGTCATGCCCTGCCAGGCGGCGGCGTCGGCGAACGCCTGCGCCAGCCCGGCCAGCCGGGCCGGGTAGCGCTGACGCCAGTCGCCGTCGAGCGGGGCGTCGAACGACGGCGGGGTGTCGGTCAGCGGCCCGAAGTCCTTGAGGGCGGCGGCGGTGAAGGCCAGGGCCAGCCCGCCCACGTGCGCGATCAGCGCGTCCAGCCGCAGCTCCCGGCAGGGGGTGGCGGCGCTCAGTTGGTCATCGGTCACACGCACCAGCACGTCGGCGGTGCGGGCACAGGCCGCGCTCATATCGATCATGTCGGTACTGACCGGCGCCGGCGGCGGAAGTCATCGCCGCGGCAGTGCCCCCAGCGCGCCGCGCACCAGGCTCGGCACCTCACCGTCCCCGCCGCCGCCGGTCAGGAACAGCAGCTCGTCACCGGCGGCCAGCACATCGTCGGACTTGGGCAGCACGATGCCCGACTCGCGGATCACGATGGCCAGCATCGTGTTCTCCAGCAGCGGCACCTCGCTGATCCGCTTGCCGACCAGCGAATCCCCTTCGGGCAGCGTCAGTTTCGCCAGGCTGACCTGACCGTGACGCAGCTCCATCAGCCGCACCACGTGCCCGACGTCGATAGCACCCTCGATCGCGGCGACCAGCGCGCTGGGCGCCGACACCGCGACGTCGACACCCCACGCCTCGGTGAACAGCCACTCGTTGCGGACGTCGTTGACCCGGGCGACCACCCGGCCGACGCCGAACTCGGTCTTGGCCAGCAGCGAGGCGGTGAGGTTGACCTTGTCGTCGCCGGTGGTGGCGATCACCACGTCGCACATGTGCAGTCCGGACTCCTCGAGCGCGGACACCTCGCACGCGTCGGCCAGCAGCCACTCAGCCTGCGGCACGGTGTGCGGTTCGAAGTGGCGCGGGTTCTGTTCGATCAGCAGCACCCGGTGCCCGTAACCGATCAGCTCCCGGGCCACCGACCGGCCGACCGCGCCGGCACCGGCGATGCCCACCCGCATCACGGGCCGCTCATCGACCCGCGACGGGGCCTTCGATGAGCGTTTCCACAACCGCACCACGCACACATAGTGACGCATCGGGCTGCGGCGGTGCGCGTTCACCGCACACCCGCACGCCCCCGTCACCCGTGATAGGTGTTTTAGTGACCCGACCCCGCAGATCCCGAACGGCTGGCAGATGACCCTCGAGCAGCTCTACCTGACCGTGCTGCTCGCCGGGCTCATCCTGCTGGCCAGCATCGTCGCCACCCGGGCCGCGTCGCGGGTGGGTCTGCCCAGCCTGCTGCTGTTCCTCGGCGTCGGGGTGATCGTCGGCGAGGACGGGCTGGGCCTGCAGTTCGACAACTACCTGCTCGCCGACCACCTCGGCACGGTGGCGCTGGCGATGATCCTCATCGAGGGCGGTCTGACCACGCGGTTCTCCGACATCCGCAAGGTGTTGGCACCGGCGGGCATGCTGGCCACCGTCGGCGTCGTGGTCAGCATGCTCATCACCGCGGCCGGGGCGCATCTTCTGCTGGGGTTGGACTGGCAGCTGTCGCTGCTGCTCGGCGCGGTGGTGTCGGTGACGGACGCGGCGGCGGTGTTCTCGGTGCTGCGCGTGGTGCCGCTGCCGCGCCGGGTGGCCGGCCTGCTGGAGGCCGAGTCCGGCTTCAACGACGCGCCCGCGGTCATCTTCGTGCTGATGTTCTCGGTGACGCCGCTGGAGATCTCGCCGGTGCACGCGTTCGTGGAGCTGGTCTACGAGCTGGCGGCGGGCGCCGCGATCGGGTTGGCGTGCGGTTTCCTCGGCGCGTTCGCGCTGCGGCGTATCGCGCTGCCGGCGTCGGGGCTGTACCCGCTGGCGACGTTCGGCATCGGGATGGTGGCGTTCGCCGCGGGCGGCTCCGCGCACGCCAGCGGCTTCCTCGCCTGCTATCTGGCCGCGGTGGTGCTGGCCAACAGCGGGCTGCCACACCGCTCGGCGACCCGTTCGTTCGCCGAGGGGCTGGGCTGGCTGGCCCAGATCGGGCTGTTCGTGCTGCTCGGTCTGCTGGTCGACCCGAGCGAACTGGGTGCGGCGATCCTGCCGGGTGTCGTCACCGGGCTGGTGCTGCTGCTGGTCGCCCGGCCGGTGTCGGTGGCGGTGTCGCTACTCGGCTTCAAGGTGCCGTGGCGCGAACAGCTCTTCCTGTCGGGGGCGGGGCTGCGCGGTGCGGTGCCGATCGTGCTGGCGACGTTCCCGATCGTCGGCGGCGTACCCGACAGCGTCTACCTGCTCAACATCGTGTTCATCCTGGTGGTGGTGTTCACGCTGATCCAGGGGCCCAGCCTGCTGCCGTTGGCCGGGCTGCTCGGGCTGATCCCGAAGGAGGCCACCCGGGAGATCCAGGTGGAGTCCGCGCCGTTGGATGTGCTGGACGCCGAACTGCTGACGATGACGGTGCAGGAGCCGTCGAAGCTGCACAACGTGACGGTGCTCGAGCTGCGGCTGCCGGATCCGAGCGTGATCACGCTGATCATCCGCGACGGCCGCACGTTCGTCCCGCAACCGGACACCCGCATCGCGATCGGCGACGAGCTGTTGATCGTCACCACCGCCAAGACCCGCGCCGAGGCGGAGCGACGGCTGCGGGCGGTGAGCCGCAAGGGCAAACTCGCCTACTGGTTCGACGAATTCGGCGAAGCCGAATAGACAACCGGGGCCGGCGAAGCCGAATAGACAACCGGGGCCGGCGAAGCCGAATGGACCGGGCGGGGCCGACTGGTTCTTCGCTCACAGTGCATGTCCAGGTTTTCGGACTAGCCTCGGGGCAGTGAGATTCGCCTTCAAGACATCACCGCAGAACACGACGTGGTCGGACATGCTGGCCGTCTGGCAGGCCGCCGACGAGATCGAGGTCTTCGAGTCCGGCTGGACGTTCGACCATTTCTACCCGATCTTCTCCGACCCGACCGGCCCGTGCCTGGAGGGCTGGGTGACGCTGACCGCGCTGGCCCAGGCGACCAAACGGCTACGGGTCGGCGTGCTGGTCACCGGCATCCACTACCGGCACCCGGCGGTGCTGGCCAACATGGCCTCGGCGCTGGACATCGTCTCCAACGGCCGGCTCGAGCTGGGGATCGGGGCGGGCTGGAACGAGGAGGAGTCGGGCGCCTACGGCATCGAGTTGGGTTCGATCAAGGAGCGTTTCGACCGCTTCGAGGAGGCCTGCGAGGTGCTCACCAGCCTGTTGAGCCAGGAGACCACCACCTTCCAGGGCAAGTACTACCAACTCACCGACGCCCGCAACGAGCCGAAGGGACCGCAGCAGCCGCACCCGCCGATCTGCATCGGCGGCAGCGGGGAGAAGCGCACCCTGCGGATCACCGCGAAGTACGCCCAGCACTGGAACTTCGTCGGCGGCACACCCGAGGAGTTCGCGCGGAAGCGTGATGTGCTGGCCGCGCACTGCGCCGACATCGGCCGCGATCCCAAGGAGATCATGCTGTCCGCGCACGTGCGGCTGGACGAGGAACTGGATTACGCCAAGGCCGTCGACGAGGCGCTGGCGCTCGGCGAGCAGGGGCTCGATCTGGCGATCTTCTATCTGCCGCCGCCGCACGACCCGGCGGTGCTGGAGCCGCTCGCGAAGGCCATCACCCGCGCCACGTAGCGAATCCGCGACCGGAAACGCGTCGCGGCCTGCCAGTTATTCGCTAGATGCCGTACAACCGAAGGTCGGCCGGCGTGACGAGACGTTCGGCCCGGGCCGGGAATTCGCGGCTCTTGATCGGATGGCGGAACAGTGACCAGGCGATTCGGCTCACCCGTGACCGTGAGAGCAGGTTGAGGTACACGGAACTAACTCCTGCGTCGTTTCCGATTGCTGACCGTGGGCCCACGTTACCGCAGCACCCCTGGTGAAGTCATTACACACCCGTCGCCAGGCAAACTTCAGGCGACGCGCCGGAAAATAATCAGATGTTTTTACTGTTACTAGAGTGACAGATGAGGTTCCTGACTTGGCCCATTTGTGCATCTGACGACGGTTTGCGGCCGTTTCGCGTCGGCGGTTTCACAAACGGGATCAGGGCCGCAGGTACACGTCGTCGAGCGTGACGGTGCGCAGCCCGCGTTCGCGGATCAACTCGACCAGGTAGCCGTAGACGTGCGTGACCGGGTCGTGGTTGAGGTGACCGATCACGATCGTCTGCGCGGTGAAGTAGCGCTCGGCGTTGCGGGCGACCTCCTCGGCGGAGATCCTCAGATGGTCCTGCAGGTCACCCGACCACAGCGTGGTGGTGGTGTAGCCGAGCTCGCCCGCCAGCTTGTCGACGTGCTCGTTGTGTGCGCCGTACGGCGGCCGGTAGTACGGCCGGGCGTCGACTCCGTATGTCTTCCACAGGAATTCGTGGTTGCGGCGGAACTCCTCGGCGACGTCGGCCAGCGGCAGCCGGGTCAGGTCCGGATGCGACCACGTGTGGTTGGCCAGCTGGATCTGCCCGTCGTCGACCAGAGGTCGCAACAGGTCGGTGTGATCGGTCCAGGAGCGGTAGATGCCGTTGACGAAGTAGGTCAGCCGCAGGCCGGTGTCCTTGGCAAGTTGGGTGTAGGCCCGCACCACCTCGCTGTCCACCCCGTCATCCACGGTCAGCGCCAGCAGATCCTCGCCCGGCAGACTGCTGAGCACACCGCCGGGCACCGGGATCCGCGCCGACCGCGGGGGCGGCGGCAGCAGCCCGGGCGACGACGCCGGCTCGGGCACCTCGGCCGCCACCTCGGCCACCTCGGGCCGGTCGTCCCCACCCCAGCGGCTGACCCCGATCGCGGCCGCCGTCACCACCGACAGGGCCACGACGAACTGCCGTCGGGTCACCCCGGACCCCACGGCGGATTGGCGCAGCTGACTTCGTGAACGCGGCAGCAAAGTAGCCAACAGTGTGTGACCGAACCACGACGATGCGACGGCGACACGCCGCGGCTACGCGCCCTCGATCACCAGAGGCAAAGCGGTACCTCTATATTGACGCGAATGAAGATACTGCGGGCGTTGACTCAACGCCGGGCCGCAGCGGCGTTGACCCTCGCCCTGCTGGCGGTCCCCGGCCTGCCCACCGTCGCGAACGCGGTGCTGCCCGAACCGCAACGGGACAACGCCGGCGCCACCGACGTCGTCGACATCGCCACCGACGCAGGCAACGCGATCGTGCTCCGGCCGCCGGCCGGCTGGCGGATCTCCGACCGCGGCAACCAGGCGGTGCTGCGCGACGGCGACAGCGTCGTGCTGGTCCGGATCTTCGACCGCGGCGACCGTGACCCGCAGGCGGTGGCCCAGCGACTCATGCGCGCCGACCGCGTCCGCGGGATCAGCACCGCACTCGACGGCGGCACGATCAGCACCGCCGACGGCGCCCTGTCCGGCACCACCTGCGTGGCGGTCAGCGAGAACGTCACCGGCAGTTGCGCTTTCCTCGCCGACGACGACGTCGTCGTGTCGGTGCTGGCGCTGGGCAGCCCCGATGACCCGGCGCTGCCGATCGCCAAGCTGGTCGAGCCGATCACCCGGGACCAGCGATGAGCACGACAATCGAAAAGCCGGTCCTCGCAACGCCTCCCGCGGTGGTGTACCGACCCGGGTCGGCGGTGTTCTGGGTGTACGTCGGCGCGGTGGCCCTGGGCACCGCGTTCCTGCTGTCGGCCGACGGCACCGTCTTCCACGAGTCGCTGTCCGCGCAGATCGCACTCGCGCCGGCGTGGCTGGCGTTCGCCACGTTCCTGGTGTGGCTGATGCTGCGCTTCGATCCCTATCGCAGCATGCGCCGCCACCCTCAGATCCTTGTCGCCGCAACGGCTCTGGGAGGCACCGCGGCGGTGGCACTGGCCATGGCGGGCAATGCCGCGCTCGGTGAGGTGTGGGCGCGTGTCCTGCCGCCCGACGTGCTCGCGCGGTGGCAGGCCGCACTCACCGCGCCGGTCATCGAGGAGTCGGCCAAGGCGGCGTGCGCCGCGGTCGTGCTGGTGTTGTGCGCGACGGTGTGCACCCGGGTGTCGCACGCCCTGCTGGTCGGCATGTTCGTCGGGTTCGGTTTCGACATCGTCGAGGATCTCGCGTACGCCAGCGGTGAGGCGCTCGACAGCCTGGACTCCGACGTCGTCGGCGCCGGCGCGAACCTGATCGTCCGTATTCTCACCGCGGTTCCGGCGCACTGGGCCTACACGGGGCTGGCGGGCGTCGCGGTGCTGCTGGTGCTGCCGTCGTTCGCCGGCGAGTGGTCCCGATCGCGCCGCTGGGCGACCGCCGCCGCCCTGGTCGTCGCCGCCTGGTTCATGCACTTCCTCTGGGACGCCCCGGTTCCGGGGAACGAGGCCGCCGCGGCACTGCTGCTGCTCAAGGTGCTGGTGAACCTGGCGGTGTTCCTGGTGCCGGCGCTCCTGCTGCTGCGCACCGAACGCCGGTGGGTGGCCGAGCGGATCGGCGAGGCCGCACGCGGGGGCACGTTGGCGGCCTACGCCGACGTGCTGGACTCGCTGCCCACCCGCAGGACCCGCCGGGCGCTGCGCAGGCAGGCGCGACGCACCGGCGGACGCGACGCCGCCGCGGCGGTCCGGGCCCGGCAGAACGCGGCGCTGGACGCGATCCAGGCCGGGTTCAGCGCTGCGGAACCGCCGTCGGCTTGATCGGCGCGGGCAGCGCCGAGCGGCCCATCAGGTAGCGGTCCACACCGGCGGCCGCGGCGCGGCCCTCGGCGATGGCCCACACGATCAGCGACTGGCCGCGGCCCATGTCGCCGGCGACGAACACGCCGGGCACCGTGGTCTGGAAGTCCGCGTCGCGGGCGACGTTTCCGCGCTCGTTGATCTCGACGGCCAGGTCGGTCAGCAGGCCCTCACGCTGCGCGCCGGTGAAGCCCATCGCGAGCAGCACCAGGTCCGCCTCCATCTCGAAGTCCGAACCCTCGACCTTCTCGAACTTGCCGTTGTTCATCCGGACCTCGTGGGCCCGCAACCCGACGACCTTGCCGTCGCGGCCGATGAACTCCTCGGTGTTGACCGAGTAGACGCGTTCGCCGCCCTCCTCGTGTGCGGAGGTGACCCGGTACATCAGCGGGTACACCGGCCACGGGGTGGACTCGGCGCGGGTCTCCGGCGGGCGCGGCATGATCTCGAACTGGTGCACGCTGACCGCGCCCTGGCGGTGCGCGGTGCCCAGGCAGTCGGCGCCGGTGTCGCCACCGCCGATGATGACGACCTTCTTGCCCTTGGCCGTGATCGGCGGCTGACCGTCCGCGTCGGTGATCGGGTCGCCGAGCTGCACCCGGTTGGCCAGCGGCAGGTACTCCATCGCCTGGTGGATGCCGTCGAGTTCGCGGCCCGGGATCGGCAGGTCACGACGCACGGTCGCGCCGCCGGCCAGCACCACCGCGTCGAAGTCCTGCCGCAGCTGGCGCGCGGTGATGTCGACGCCGACGTTCACGCCGGTGCGGAACTCGGTGCCCTCGGCCGCCATCTGCTCGAGGCGACGGTCGATGTGGCGCTTCTCCATCTTGAACTCGGGGATGCCGTAGCGCAGCAGGCCGCCGATGCGGTCGTCGCGCTCGAACACCGTCACCGTGTGCCCGGCGCGGGTCAGCTGCTGCGCGGCGGCCAGCCCGGCGGGGCCGGACCCGACGACGGCGACCTTCTTGCCGGTCTTGACCGTCGGCGGCTTGGGCACCACCCAGCCCTCGGCGAAGGCGTTGTCGATGATCTCGACCTCGACCTGCTTGATGGTGACCGGATCCTGGTTGATGCCGAGCACGCAGGAGCCCTCACACGGGGCGGGGCACAGCCGGCCGGTGAACTCCGGGAAGTTGTTGGTCGCGTGCAGCCGCTCGATGGCGTCGCGCCAGCGGCCGGTGCGGACCAGGTCGTTCCACTCCGGGATCAGGTTG
Organism: Mycolicibacterium phlei; assembly: GCF_001583415.1. The sequence goes on along the minus strand of NZ_CP014475.1, from coordinate 146,987 downwards.
CCCAGCGGACAACCGTTGTGGCAGAACGGGATCCCGCAGTCCATGCACCGGGTGGCCTGGACCTGCAGCGTGTCGTGGGAGAAGTCCTCGTAGACCTCTTTCCAGTCCTTCAAGCGCAGGGGGACCGGCCGCCGCTGCGGGGTCTCGCGCTTGGTGTGCTTGAGGAAACCGCGGGGATCAGCCACCGGCGGCCGCCATGATCGCCTCGGCAATTCCCTTTTCGTCGGCACCGCGCTGTTCGGCCTCCGCGATCGCCTCCAGCACCCGCTTGTAGTCGCGGGGCATCACCTTGGTGAAGTGCTTCACGTTGTTGTCCCACTCATTCAGGATCCGCTGTCCGACAGCGGAATCAGTGGCGTCCACGTGGGCAGCAATCATGCCACGCAGCCACTCGGTGTCCTCATCGCTGAGGGCTTCGAGTTCCACCATCTCGTCGTTGAGGTTGCCCGGCAGCGCGCCCGCCGGGTCGTAGACATACGCGATACCGCCGGACATGCCCGCGGCGAAGTTGCGTCCCGTCGGCCCGAGGATGACCACCCGGCCGCCGGTCATGTACTCGCAACCGTGGTCGCCGACACCCTCGACCACCGCATGGGCGCCGGAGTTGCGGACCGCGAAGCGTTCGCCGACCTGACCGCGGATGAACGCCTCACCGCTGGTCGCACCGAACAGGATCACGTTGCCGGCGATGATGTTGTCCTCGGCGACGTAGTCGGCGGGTGCGTTGTCCGACGGGCGCACCACGATGCGGCCGCCCGACAGACCCTTGCCGACATAGTCGTTCGCGTCGCCGTACACCCGCAGCGTGATACCGCGGGGCACGAACGCTCCGAAGCTGTTCCCGGCCGAACCGTCGAACGTGATGTCGATGGTGCCGTCCGGAAGTCCCTGGCCGCCATAGGCTTTGGTGACCTCGTGGCCGAGCATCGTGCCGACGGTGCGGTTGACGTTGGTGATCGTCGTGGTGAACCGGACCGGGGTGCCGTGGTCGAGCGCCTCGCGGCACTGCGCGATCAGCTGCTGGTCCAGGGCCTTGTCCAGCCCGTGGTCCTGCCGGGAGCTGCAGTACAGGTCCTGGTTCATGAACGCCGAGTCGGGCTCGTGCAGCACCGGCGCCAGATCCAGCTTGTGGGCCTTCCAGTGCTCGGCGGCCTGCGTGGTGTCCAGCGCGCCGACCTGGCCGACCATCTCGTTGACGGTGCGGAAGCCGAGCTTGGCCATGTACTCGCGGACCTCTTCGGCGATGAACATGAAGAAGTTCTCCACGAACTCCGGCTTGCCGGCGAACCGCTTGCGCAGCTCGGGGTTCTGCGTCGCCACACCCACCGGGCAGGTGTCGAGGTGGCAGACCCGCATCATGATGCAGCCCGACACCACCAGCGGGGCGGTCGCGAAGCCGAACTCCTCGGCGCCCAGCAGCGCGGCGATCACCACGTCGCGGCCGGTCTTGAGCTGGCCGTCGACCTGGACCACGATGCGGTCGCGAAGACCGTTGAGCAGCAGCGTCTGCTGCGTCTCGGCCAGGCCGAGCTCCCACGGTGCGCCCGCGTGCTTGAGCGACGTCAGCGGCGAGGCGCCGGTGCCGCCGTCGTGGCCGGAGATCAGCACCACGTCGGCGTGCGCCTTGGAGACGCCGGCGGCGACGGTGCCGACACCGTTCTCCGACACCAGCTTGACGTGGATCCGGGCCTGCGGGTTGGCGTTCTTCAGGTCGTGGATCAGCTGCGCCAGATCCTCGATCGAGTAGATGTCGTGGTGCGGCGGCGGCGAGATCAGGCCGACACCCGGCGTCGAGTGCCGCACCTCGGCCACCCACGGGTAGACCTTGCCGCCCGGAAGCTGGCCGCCCTCACCGGGTTTCGCACCCTGGGCCATCTTGATCTGGATGTCGGTGCAGTTGGTCAGGTAGTGGCTGGTGACACCGAAGCGGCCGGACGCCACCTGCTTGATCGCGCTGCGCCGCCAGTCGCCGTTCTCGTCGGGCTCGAAGCGGCTGACGTGCTCGCCACCCTCGCCCGAGTTCGACCGGGCGCCAAGGCGGTTCATCGCGATCGCCAGCGTCTCGTGCGCCTCGGCGGAGATCGAGCCGTAGCTCATCGCACCGGTGGAGAAGCGCTTGACGATCTCGCTGGCCGGCTCCACCTCTTCGATCGGAACCGGCGGGCGCACACCCTCTTTGAACTTCAGCAGGCCGCGCAGCGACGCCATCCGCTCGCTCTGGTCGTCGACCAGGCGGGTGTACTCCTTGAAGATCTCGTACTGCCCGGTGCGGGTGGAGTGCTGCAGCTTGAACACCGTGTCCGGGTTGAACAGGTGGTACTCACCCTCACGGCGCCACTGGTACTCACCGCCGACCGGAAGTTCGCGGTGCGCCCACTCCTCGGGCCGGTCCAGGTAGGCCAGCGAGTGGCGGGCCGCGACGTCGCTGGCGATGTCGTCGAGGTCGATGCCACCCACCGGGCAGGTCAGCCCGGTGAAGTACTCGTCGAGGACGTGCTGGTCGATGCCGATTGCCTGGAACAGCTGGGCACCGGTGTAGGACGCCAGCGTGGAGATGCCCATCTTCGACATCACCTTCAGCACGCCCTTGCCCGCGGCCTTGACGTAGTTGGCCTTGGCCTGGTCGCTCGTGATGCCGGTGATGATGCCGCGGTCGACCATGTCCTCGATCGACTCGAACGCCATGTACGGGTTGATCGCGGCGGCACCGAAGCCGACGAGGCAGGCCATGTGGTGCACCTCGCGGGCGTCGCCGGTCTCGACGACCAGCCCCACCTTGGTGCGGGTGCGCTCGCGCACGAGGTGGTGGTGCACGGCCGCCACCGACAGCAGCGACGGGATCGGCGCCAGCGACTCGTTGGACTCGCGGTCGGACAGCACGATGATGCGGGCGCCGTCGCGGATGGCCTCCGACACCTTGGCCCGCACGTTGTCGAGGGCCTCCTTGAGACCCTGGCCGCCGCGGTTGACCGGGAACAGGCAGCGGATGACCGCGGCGCGCATCCCGTGCTTGTGGCCGCGGATCTCGTGGTCGGGGTCGACGCAGATCAGCTTGGACAGCTCGGCGTTCCGCAGGATCGGCTGCGGCAGCACGATCTGGCGGCACGAGTCCGGACCCGGGTTGAGTAGGTCGCCCTCGGGGCCGACGGTGCCCTGCAGGCTGGTCACCACCTCTTCGCGGATGGCGTCCAGCGGCGGGTTGGTCACCTGCGCGAACAGCTGCTGGAAGTAGTCGTAGAGCATCCGCGGACGCTGCGAGAGCACCGCGATCGGGGTGTCGGTGCCCATCGAGCCGATCGGCTCGGCACCGGTGCGCGCCATCGGCGCGACCAGCAGGTTGAGCTCCTCGGAGGTGTAGCCGAAGATCTGCTGGCGCAGCACCACGCGGTGGTGCGGCATCCGCACGTAGTCACCCGGCGGCAGTTCGTCGAGTTGGAACAGGCCCTGGTCCAGCCACTCCTGGTAGGGGTGCGCGGCGGCCAGCTCGGCCTTGATCTCCTCGTCCTCGACGATGCGGCCCTTGGACGTGTCGACCAGGAACATGCGGCCCGGCTGCAGACGCATCCGCTTGACGACGGTCGACGGGTCGAGGTCGAGCACGCCGGCCTCCGACGCCATCACGACCAGGCCGTCCTTGGTGACCCAGATCCGCGACGGGCGCAGGCCGTTGCGGTCGAGCACCGCGCCGATCACGGTGCCGTCGGTGAACGTCATCGACGCCGGGCCGTCCCACGGCTCCATCAGCGAGGCGTGGTACTGGTAGAACGCCCGCCGGGCGGGGTCCATGTTCTCGTTGCGCTCCCACGCCTCGGGAATCATCATCAGCACCGCGTGCGGCAGGCTGCGCCCGCCCAGGTGCAGCAGTTCCAGCACCTCGTCGAAGCGGGCGGTGTCCGACGCGCCGGGCGTGCAGATCGGCGTGACCTTCTCCAGGTCGGTGCCGCCGAACAGGTCGGTCTTGATCAGCGCCTCACGCGCGCGCATCCAGTTCTCGTTGCCGGTGACGGTGTTGATCTCACCGTTGTGCGCGATGCGCCGGAACGGATGCGCCAGCGGCCATGACGGGAACGTGTTGGTCGAGAACCGCGAGTGCACGATGCCAAGCGCGCTCTTGAGCCGGTCGTCCTGCAGGTCGAGGTAGAACGCCTTGAGCTGCGGGGTGGTCAGCATGCCCTTGTAGACGAAGGTCTGACCGGAAAGGCTTGGGAAGTAGACAGTCTCGCGACCCGGCCCGTCCTGGCCCGGGCCCTTGGTGCCGAGCTCGTGTTCGGCGCGCTTGCGCACCACGTAGGCGCGACGCTCGAGGTCCATCCCCGAGGCGCCGCCGAGGAACAGCTGCCGGAAGGTCGGCATGGCGTCGCGGGCCAGCGCGCCGATCGCCGAGTCGTCGATCGGGACGTCGCGCCAGCCGAGCACCTCCAGGCCCTCGGCCTCGGCGATCTTCTCGACCGCCTCGCACGCGGCCGCGGCGTCCTTGGACGACTGCGGCAGGAACGCGATGCCGGTGGCGTAGCTGCCCGCCTCGGGCAGGTCGAAGTCCACAACGGCGCGCAGGAACTCGTCGGGAACCTGGATGAGGATGCCCGCCCCGTCGCCGGTGTTGGGCTCGGCGCCCTGGGCGCCGCGGTGCTCCAGGTTCACCAGCGCGGTGATGGCCTTGTCGACGATGTCCCGGCTCCGGCGGCCGTGCATATCAGCCACCATGGCCACGCCGCACGCATCGTGCTCGAACGCGGGGTTGTACAGCCCTTGAGTTCTGGGCGTCATTCCCACCTACCCTTTTTCACACGTCTAGGAGGCTTCTGCCTGACAGCCGAGGACCGCGGCTGCTCGCCGATCCGGCCATTCCGGCTATGGAGTGCCTTCGTGCAGCATCGAACGCCGGCCTTTATTCCACTTGCCTCAAGTGGAGAAAACGATATGACAAAGATTGGGTCACACGCCAACTTAGGCGAGCCTAAGTTGGCGTAGGCTCGCCTGGACGTACATCGCACGCCCCGCGATAAGGCGCTTGTGAATTCCCTTGCCACTGTAGACATTTGACGCGATTCGCGCCCGTCGGCGCGCGAGGCGACATTGATCACATTTTTGACCGTCCCCGCAACTTCTTTGCTGTTGTCGCGACAAATGCGTCGGAGCTGGGATAACCGCGCTGCGGCAACTTTGCGCAATCCCTAGTCAGATTCTTAAGAATCCGCGTGCACCCGGTCTGCCGCCCGCGGCCGGCCCGATGCGGTGCTGCTACACCGGCCGTCGCGGCCGGCGCCGCGTCCGGTGTCCGGGTCGCGCACGTTACCCGGATCAGATCTCTCGGTGCGCCAAGGCTTTTCGACTCGCATCGGCGCTCCGTACCCGGTCGCGTACCCCCAGGGGGTATATCGCCGCCGTGCGGGTCGTCACTCTGGACCCGATGCATTATCCGCTGACCTCCCCGCTCGGCCGGTTCGGCGTTGTCGCCGTCTCCAGCTCACCGCAGCGCTATGTCGCCTCGATCCCGGTCGCCGGGCTGGTCAACCCGCTGACCGGTGCGCCGACGATCGCCCCGATGGCGATGCTCGTCGACCACATCTGCGGACTGGCCAACCATGAGCGCCGCGCGCCCGACGAGTGGACGGTGTCCAGCGAGCTGTCCCTGGAGGTCGACCCCGACGCCGCCGACATCGTGGCCGGCGCGCCCGACGAGCCCGTCGTCGCCACCGCGCGCCCGGTCGGCCGCAAGACCCGCGTCGCGATCGGGGTCTGCGAGCTCACCCACCGCGACACCGTGGTGGCCACCGCGACCGTGCGCTCCTTCTACATCCCCACCCCGGAGGACGTCGCGCCGTTCCCGGAGGGCCCGACCGGTCCACCGCCGGCGGGCACGCTCGCCGAACGGATGTCGGTGCGCGTCGCCGAGGGCGGCGGCGCCGCGGTGCTGCTGCAGGACGAGGACCCGGTGCTGAACAACATGATCGGCATCGTGCACGGCGGGGTGTCGGCGATGGCTCTGGAGCTGGTGGGCTCGGCCGCCGTGAATCACGCGGTGACCCAGCGGGCCGACGGCGCCCCGCTGCGGACCGGTTCACTGCGGGTCAACTTCCTGCGCCCGTTCCACTGTGGCGCCGAATCCCGTTATGTCGGAACGGCTTTGCGCGTGGGTCGCAGCACCGGTGTCGCCGAGGCGCAGGCCGTCGGACCGGACGGCACCGTGGCGATCAGCGCTCGTCTGACTGCGTACCGCTGAATTCCCGTCTAGCATCGGCATCCATGCCGGACACCCGCGGAGTCGGTGACTTCATACGGCGATCCGGGTACATCCGCAAATGGCTGATCCTCGGGATCGCGATCGGTGTGATCGCCGGCCTGGGCGCGGTGGTGTTCTACCTCGCCCTGGACTACGCAGGCCGGTTTCTGCTCGGCTACCTCGCCGGTTACGACATCCCCAAGCCGATCGGCGACGGCGGTGATCCCGGCTCGCCGGGCTTCGACCGGCCCTGGGCCATCCCCCTGGTGACGTTCGGCGGCGCGCTGGTGTCGGCGTTCCTGGTGGCCCGGTTCGCCCCGGAGGCCGAAGGGCACGGCACCGACAGCGCGATCGAGGCGGTGCACACCGATCCGCGCGCCATCCGCGTCCGGGCGATCGTCGTCAAGACCATCGCCAGCGCCCTGACCATCGGTTCCGGCGGGTCCGGCGGCCGGGAGGGCCCGGCGGCGCAGATCTCCGCGGGCTTCGGGTCGCTGCTCACCCGCCGGCTGGACCTGTCCGACGAGGACGGCCGGATCGCGGTGTCGCTGGGCATCGGCTCGGGTATCGGCGCGATCTTCGGCGCTCCGCTGGGCGGCGCCGTGCTGGCGGCCTCGATCGTCTACCGGCGCGACTTCGACTACAGGGCGCTGATTCCCGGCTTCATCACCTCGGCCACGGCGTATGCGGTGCTGGGTTCGATCCTCGGCTTCGACCCGCTGTTCGGCTACGTCGTCGCCGACTACCGGTTCAGCCACCCCGGCGAGCTCGGGTGGTTCGCGGTGCTGGGACTGATCGCGGCGGGGGTGGGCTACCTGTACGCGCGGATCTTCTACGCCACGGTCGCGATATCGAAGCGGTTGCCGGGCGGCCCGGTGCTCAAGCCCGCCCTCGGCGGCCTGGCGGTGGGTCTGCTGGCCCTGCTGATTCCCCAGGTGCTGGCCAGCGGCTACGGCTGGGCCCAGAAGACGACCACACTGGAGTCGCTGCTGACCATCCCGTTGTGGATCGTGCTGGTGCTGCCGCTGGCCAAGATCGTCGCGACGTCGCTGTCGATCGGGACCGGCGGATCGGGCGGCATCTTCGGACCCGGTGTGGTGATCGGCGCGTTCGTCGGCGCCGCGGTCTGGCGGCTCGGCGATCTGGCCGGGCTGCCCGGCATTCCGGAGACCCCGGCGGTGTTCGTCGTCGTCGGGATGATGGCCTGTTTCGGCAGCGTCGCGCACGCTCCGCTGGCGGTGGTGATCATGGTCGCGGAGATGACGGGATCCTTCGCGGTCGTCCCCTGCGCGATGGTCGCCGTCGGCATCGCCTACATGGTCATCTCGCGCACCGACGTGTCGATCTACTCCGCGCAGCGACTGGACCGCGAGCACTCCACCCCGTAGCTCTCGACCCCATAGCTCTCACTTATTTGCTACCAGCGGTACTGCACTTTCGGTTAATCGACTTCTCAGTCAATTCATCAACCCTCTTGCATTATTCGCAAAATCGTTGCCATGTGTGAACTATTCGATTTGCAATCGCCTCCCGTCTCGCATTCCGTTGCCAACTGAAATGCCTTTTTACCTCTGCTTTTTACTTTCGCTTAGGTTAATAAGCCAGTTATGTGGATTAGCTATCTGACATTCGACAACTGTGCTAACAATGTTGCTATTGCTTCGTTAAATGCTGCGGCTAGCGAAGGTTTTCACAGGGGCCACCGCCAGGAAAGGATCCGGCAATGAAGATTGCCAAGCAGAAGTCTGTTGCAACGGCAACACTCGCCATGGGAGCTCTGGCCGCGGCGGCGGCCACCGGCTATCTCGTCGACGCCCCAGCGGAGCCGGTCGCCAAGCCGAACCCGCTGATCGTCCATCAGGACCAGCCCAGCGTTCAGGAGCACGACGTGCAGCTGACGCTGTTCGGGCTGTTGTTCCAGATCCTCGCGCCCAACACGCCGCCGCCACCGGCCGACCCGGTGAGCAACCTGCTCGGCGGCCTGGTCCACGCGCTGATCAGCAACGGTGACGAACCCGGCGAGAACGGCGGCCTGCTGATCGGCAGCGGCGCGGCGGGTGCCCCGGGCGAGAGCGGCGGTAACGGCGGTCTGCTGCTGGGTAACGGCGGCGCCGGCGGGGCGGCGGAGAACAGCTCGCAGACCGGCGGCAACGGCGGCAGCGCGGGCCTGATCGGTACCGGTGGCGCCGGCGGTGACGGGTACACCCCGCCGATCGCCGGGGCCGGCGACGTGGCCGGGACGGCGGGTGGCGACGGCGGCCACGGCGGCATCCTGCTCGGCGACGGCGGCGCGGGTGGCGCCGGTGGCGGCGCGGGTGTCCTGGTCGGCAACGCGACCGGTGGTGAAGGCGGTGACGGCGGCAACGGCGGCCTGATCGGCGCCGGCGGGGCGGGTGGCGCCGGCGGTGACGCCGCGACCCTGCTCGGCAACGCGACCGGCGGCGACGGCGGCAACGGCGGTGAGGGCGGCCTGGTCGGCGGCGGCGGAACCGGTGGCGACGGCGGCGACGGCGAGGTGATCACGATCGACAACGGCACCGGTATCGGCAACGGCACCGGTGGTGACGGCGGCACCGGCGGCGGTGGCGGCGGCGTCCTCGGCGACGGCGGCACCGGCGGCGGTGGCGGCAACGGCACGGCGGCGGTCGGCACCGGCACCGGCGGTGACGGTGGCGACGGCGGCGACAGCAACGGCCTGATCAGCAACGGCGGTACCGGCGGCGACGGCGGCACGGGCGCGGTCGGGATCGGCGTCTCCGACGGCGGCGACGGCGGTGACGGTGGCGACGCCGGTGTGATCGGCGGCGGCGGCATCGGCGGTGACGGCGGCGCCGCGGGCACCGGCACCGGCACGGTCGATCCGGACATCGATGCCGAGGCCGGTGACGGCGGCGACGGCGGCCAGGGCGGCGGCCTGCTCGGCGGCGGCGGTAAGGGCGGCGACGGCGGCTTCGCCGTCGGCGGTACCGCCTCCACCAGCGGCGGCGACGGCGGTGACGGCGGCGACGCGGGCGGCCTGCTCAGCAGCGGCGGCAACGGTGGCAACGGCGGCGACGGTGTCTCCGGTGTCGGCCTCGGCAAGGGCGGCGACGGCGGTGACGGCGGCAGCCCGAACGGCTCCGGCGGCGCCGGTGGTTCCGGCAGCGGCGGCAGCAGCGGCAACGACGGCAACGACGACTAGCCGCCCAGAAACACCAGGAGGGGGCCGGGACGGCAAACGTCCCGGCCCCTTTTGGGCCCGCGTTGATTTCTGTTCGAGAACGATTGAGGAACAAAGCAGAGTCCGCGTGGCAAACACCTGCCACGCTCACAGCACATCGTCACCCGCAAAGGAGTCATTGCAAAGGAGGAGTGAGGTGGACGAACCCACGATGCTGCACCGACTGGCGGCTGAGTTCATAGGTACGTTCTGGTTGGTGCTCGGCGGCTGCGGCAGCGCCGTCTTCGCCGCCAAGTTCGCCGCCGGCGACGGCACCCAGTTGGGAATCGGATTCCTCGGTGTCTCACTGGCTTTCGGTTTGACCGTGCTCACCGGCGTCTATGCGTTCGGCACGATCTCCGGCGGCCACTTCAACCCGGCGGTCACGCTCGGGGCCGCGCTGGCCAAGCGCGTCGAGTGGAAGGCGGTGGTGCCCTACTGGATCACGCAGGTGATCGGCGGCCTCGTCGCCGGCCTGGTCATCTACATCGTCGCCAAGGGCCAGGACGGCTGGAGCGCCACCGGCAACATGGCGGCTAACGGCTACGGCGCGCACTCCCCCGGCGGGTACTCACTGGCGGCGGTACTCATCGCCGAGGTCGTGCTGACCGGCATCTTCCTGCTGGTCATCCTTGGCTCGACGGATGACCGTGCCCCGAAGGGTTTCGCGGGCCTGTCGATCGGCCTCACGCTGACGCTGATCCACCTGATCTCGATCCCGATCTCGAACACCTCGGTCAACCCGGCGCGCTCGACCGGTGTCGCGTTCTTCAACGGTGACGGCGCCCCGGCCCAGCTGTGGGCGTTCTGGTTGGCGCCGCTGGTCGGGGCCGCCATCGCGGGCGTCGCCTACCCGTACCTGTTCGGCCGTAAAGAGGAACTGGCCGAACGGCCGGTGCGCGACGACGCCCTCGAGGCTCGCCGCTAGCCGGACTTCTTCTTGGCCCGGTTCGCCGCGCCCTTCTCGGTGGACGCTCCCTGGTTGGCCAGCTGGCCGCCGGCGTTCTCGAGATGGGCGCGGACGAACCACTGGAACTTCTCCATCTCTGCCGCCTGCCCGATCAGCATGTCCTCGGTGATCGGGTCGGCGTCGCCGGCCTCCTCGATGTTCTTGCGGGTGTCCTCGATGACGCCGTCGTACACGAGGTCCAGGGCGGCCAGATGGGCCTGCACGGTGTCGCGCTCCAGCGAGTAGTCGTCCCAGGAGCGGTCCTCGATGATGGCGCCGGGCGTGCCCTTGGGTGCGTAACCCAGGGTGGCGATGCGCTCGGCGACCTCATCGGCGTAGCCGCGCACCAGCTCGACCTGCGGGTCGATCATCTCGTGGACGCCGATGAAGTTGGGCCCCACCACATTCCAGTGAATGTGCTTAAGCGTCAGGTGTAGGTCGTTGTACCGGCTCAACTGCTTCTGCAGCAGTTCGGCCATCTTGGCCGCGTCCTTGTCGGTCATGCCGGGGACGGTGAATTGCGACATGTGGGCTCCTTCGCACGTGGTGTCTCGTGCGGCATCTACCCATTACCGGCCGGTGGTAATCAGCGGCCCGGTAGTAATCAGCGACACGGTGCGCGGCACCGACGGGGTGTGGTGTCGCGGGGCGGAGCCCGGTCAGATCTCGGCGATGTCGGTGATCGCGGTGCGCGGTCCGAAGCGCGGCAGCACGGCCAGCCCGCTGGCCTCCAGCAGCCGCACCGCGCGGTGCCGGTGCGGCCGCAGCGGTTCGAGCAGCTCGACCATCTCCGCATCGTCGATCGGGTGACCGAGCAGGCTCCAGCCGACCACGGTGGACAGGTGGTAGTCGCCGACCGACAGCGCGTCGGCGTCACCGAAGGCGCGCTGGGCGGTCTCGGCGGCCGTCCACTCCCCAACGCCCGGCAGCGAGGTCATGGCGGCACGGGCGGCCTCGGGTGAGCGGGCGCCGAGCCGTTCCAGCGCATCCGCGCGTTCGGCGCAGACGACGATGGTGCGGGCGCGGCGCGGATCGACGTTGGCGCGGTGGAACTCCCACGACGGGATGCGCCGCCACACCTCGGCAGGCGGCGGCACGCGCATGTGGGCGGGCGCCGGGCCGGGCGCGTGCGCCCCGTACTTCGTGACGAGCAGCTTCCAGGCGCGGCGGGCGCTTCTGCCGTGCACGCGTTGTTCGAGCACCGCGGGGATGAGCGCCTCGAGCACCCGGTCGGTGCGCCCCAGCCGCAGGTGGCGAACCCGCCGCCGGGCCGCGGCGATCGTCGGTTCGGAGGGCGCGAAACCGGCGGCGTCGTCGTAGGCGCCCAGCAGCGCGGGCAGCGTCTCGACGAACTCCCGCGCCCCCGCACCCCAGGCCTCGCAGTCGACGGTGCGGGGGCCGGACGTGGTGATGCGCGCGGTGACCGGTCCGCTGCGCATCAGGCTGGTGCGCCAGATCGCGCCGTCGGGGGCGTCGTGGTAGCAGGGGTCGGCGCGGCCACGGCGCAGCGGTACCAGCGTCAGCGCGGGGCTGACCGGGCCGTCGAAGACGACGCTGACCGTGGGCACGGGCCCAGGCTATGCCCGGGCGACGACGATCTCCGCCTTGTCCGGGTAGAAGGCGACGTGACCGGCGATGTCGGCGACGGCCGGATACGGCTCCGCATAGGTCCAGATGGCGTCCTCGACGGTGGCGCCTGCCGAGGTGACGACGTGGTAGTAGCCGGCGTCGCCCTTGTACGGGCAGTACGTGTGGGTGTCGCTGGGCCGCAGCCGCGCTGCGTCGACGTCGGCGAGCGGGATGTACTGCACGGGCGGATACGACGCCTCCCGCAGGGTCAGCGCCCGGTCGGTCTCGGCGACGACGTCACCGCCGACGCGGACGGTCACGTGGGCGCCCGTCGGCGCCACGGTGATGGGGTGTTCATCGCTGGGCTGCCATACCGGTCGATCGCTCATGGTGGTGGCAACGACGCTACCGCTATCGGTGATTCCCGGTGGCTACGATCGCCGCATGACTGAATCCGGGCCCCCGACCGTCTCCGCGGACATCGAGATCAACGCCGATCCGGACACCGTGTACCGGTTGATCACCGATCTGGCGACGATGGCGCAGTTGGCCGACGAGGCCTACGCGATGCAGTGGGTCAAGGGTGACTCCGCCCGGCCGGGCGCGGTGTTCAAGGGCCGCAACCGCAACGGGTCGCGCAAGTGGACCACCCGCTGCACCGTCACCGCCGCCGAGCCGGGGCGGGCCTTCGCGTTCGACGTGCATGGCGGGCCGGTGCGCGCCGCGCACTGGCGCTACGAGATCGAACCCACCGGCACCGGCTGCCGGGTCACCGAGAGCACCTGGGATCACCGCCCCGGCTGGCTGAAGGTCGCGGGCGGCCTGCTCACCGGCGTCTCGGACCGCACCGGCGCCAACGACAAGCACATCCGGGCCACGCTGGAGCGGCTCAAGCAGCGCGCCGAAGCAGGTTAGTGGGGCCGGCCGGCGATCTTGTCGGCCACCACCGCGATCGGCGACGTCGTCGCGCGGCCGCGGGACTCGTGCCAGTCGGCGGCCTTGTAGGCCAGGTACATGCCGCGCACACCGAGCCAGCGCAGCGGTTCGGGCTCCCAGTCGCGGGACCGGTGCCCGACCCAGGGCAGCTCGACCAGCGGGCCGCCGCGGTCGAGCACCAGATCGGTCAGCGTGCGCGCGGCCAGGTTGGTCGCCGTCACCCCGTGCCCGACGTAGCCGCCGGCGTAACCCAAACCCGTTGCGCGGTCGAAGGTTACGGTCGACTCCCAGTCGCGTGGGACGGCGAGCACACCGCACCAGCCGTGCGCGATCGGGATGTGGCGCACCTGCGGCAGGATCGAGTGCAGCACCCGGGTCAGGTGCTTGATGGTGCGGGTGGGCACCTTGCCGTCGACGTCGGTGCGGGAGCCGAAGCGGTACGGCACGCTGCGGCCGCCGATCGCGATCCGGTCGTCGACGGTGCGCTGGGCGTAGAAGAAGCCGTGCGCGGTGTCGCCCATCGTGGCGCGGTCCTGCCAGCCGATCTCATCCCACAGGTCGGCGGGCAGCGGCTCGGTGGCGATCATCGAACTGTTCATCGGCAGCCACCGGCGCCGCAGCCCGGGCAGGTGCGGGGTGAAGCCCTCGGTGGCGCGCAGCACGACGGGGGCGCGCACCACGCCGCGGTCCGTGGTCACCCGCCCGGACTCGATGGTCTGCGCCCGGGTCATCTCGTAGATGTCGACGCCGAGGCGCTCGACGACGTCGGCCAGCCCGCGCGCCAGCCAGGCGGGCTGGATCCGCGCACAGTGCGGGGTGTGATAGCCCGACACCACCCCGTTGAGCCGAACCCGTTGGAGGACTTCGTCTTTCGACAACCGGACGATGCCGTCGTTCTGCCAGGCCTGTTCCTCGTCGGCCTCGGCGGTCAGCCGGGCGGCCTGGGCGGCGTTGCGGGCGATCTGCAGGGTGCCGCCCTTGACGATGCCGGCGTCGATCCCCTCGGCGTCCGCCACCGCGATGACCTCGTCGACGGCCTCGTTGAGGGCCCGCTGCCAGGCCAGCACCTTGTCGCGGCCGTAGCGGGCGGCCATCCGGTGCCGGTCGCCGGGCACCAGCCCGGACAGCCAGCCGCCGTTGCGGCCGGACGCGCCGAACCCGGCGAACCGGGCTTCCAGCACGGTGATTCGCAGCGCCGGGTCGGCCTTCTTCAGGTAGTAGGCCGTCCACAGCCCGGTGTAGCCGGCGCCGACGATGCAGACGTCGGCGTCGCGGTCACCGGGCAGCGCGGGCCGCGGCGACGGCAGCTTGGCGAGCCAGTGCGAGACGTGGCCGTTGGTGGTGGACACGGCACGATTCTGTCAGCCGCACCGCTGTGACGGGCGGCGTGGCTCAGCCGGCCTTGCTGCGGCTGCGGGCGTCTCGCAGACCGGCCCAGAATCGGGCGGCCTCGCGGATCGACTCCTCGACGGGTCGGGGCTGCCAGCCGAGTTCGCGGACCGCCTTGCTGTGGTCCAGCGGCGCCTCGGCGCGCATCAGCCGCAGCGACTCCAGCGACAACCGCTCGTCGCTGCCCGTCAGCCGCGCCTTGAGGCTGCCCAGCGCCGCCATCGCGTAGGAGACCGGCAGCGGGATGGCCCGCGTCGGCGCCGGCATACCGGCGGCTTCGGCGGCGATGCGCACCACCTCGGCGTTGGTGATCATCTTCTCCGAGATCAGGTAACGCTCGCCGACACGGCCGCGCTCGGCGGCGAGAAGCATTGCGCGAGCGGCGTCCTCGACACCGACGGCCTCCAGCTCGATCCCGCTCATCACGAACGGCAGCTTGCCGAACGCCGCGCCGGCGATGATCGCGCCGTGCGGGGTGCGGCCCCAGTCGCCGGCGCCGTAGGTGGTCGACACGCACATCGCGACCGCGGGCAGCCCGTGGTCGCGGGCGTACCTCAGCACCAGCCGTTCGGCCTGCACGCGCGAGCGCACGTACGGGGTGAGGGCGTTCTCGTCGGGGATGACGTCGTTCTCGGTGGCCACGTGGCCGCGCCGGCGCCAGACGGTGACGTAGCTGCTGGTGTAGACGAACCTGCGCAGGTTGGCGTCTTTGGCGATCTCCAGCACGTTGCGGGTGCCGTCGACGTTGGTGCGGAACAGCGGCGCGGGGTCCTTGAGCCAGCCGCGGGTGTCGACGACGCAGTAGTACAGGTCGTCGACCCCGGCCATCGCGGCGCGCAGGGTGTCGTCGTCCCAGATGTCGCCGTGGAACCGTTCAACGTCGAGGTCGTCGATGCCGATGGTCTTGGCGGTCGGCCGCACCATCACCCGCACGTCGTGCCCGTCGGCGACCAGTTGGCGGGTGACGTGCGAGCCGAGGAACCCGTTGGCCCCGATCACCAGCTTCTTCACTTGGCGACCCCCGCGCCGTACTTCTTCATCCACTCCTCAGCCTCCGGCGTCAGCGTCCCGAGCTCGGCGGCCTTGCGGCACCACTTGAGCGCGGCCCTGGCGAAGCGCAGCGGGTTGTAGATGTCCTCCTGCTGCTTCCACAGCCCGTCGCCGGCGTAGGTGAGGATCGAGATGTTGGTGGCGCTGATGACGGTGCCGTCGCCGGGATCGCGCATCGGGTTGTCCAGCTCGCAGATGATCCGTCCGGTGGCCTCGTCGATCACCGACCACAGCGACGGGAACGCGACCATGTGGTTGCCCGGGAACGACTCCATGGTCCGCCAGATCCAGGGCCGGACCTCCTCGCGGCCGCGCATGGTGCCCGCGGCGTGCTCGATGTAGAGCACGTCGGGCGTGTACTGGTCGACCCACTGGTCCCAGTCGCGGGTCTGGGCCGCGCGGTCGACGGTGGCTTCGAACTGCTGGAACGCCGCGGCGAGTTCCTCACGGCTGAAGGTGCTGCTCGTCACACCAGAACTAGAACACGTTCTATCCGAGTTTGTCGAGAGGGTCAGAACTCGGTGAGCACCACCCGGTCGCCGAGGGGTTCGGCCAGCGCAACCTCGACGGCGCCGAACACCGCGATCTCGATGCAGGCCCGGCCGGCGGCCTCGGGAAGGGCGCCGCTCGTCAGCGCGACGGTCACGGTCTCGGGCGTCTCGGTGGCGGTGGCGTGCACGCCGTAGCACTGCGGGGTACCGGTGGTGAAGTGCACGGCGATCGCGCGGTCGTCGGGCAGCCGGTTGAACGACTCGGCGCGCAGCGGGTGGGCGTCGACGATGGCCGGATTGTCGGTGAACAGGGCGCGGCCGTCGCCGGGTTGTTCGGGCAGCACCGCTGTCTCGGCGACGGCGGTCGGGGCCGTCCACAGGGCGGCGGTCAGCAGGACGGCGGCGGTCGGCACACGGCTCATGTACCGGTTATCGCCGGACGGAACACCGGCGTTTCGCCGGCGGTTGTACGTGCGGCACACCGCGGTGGTTGCGCCGCGGCCGGAACTCGGCTTCGCTGGGTTCAGACGAAGGAGGCACAAGCGTGAGCGAGTACAAGACGGCGATCCTGGCGGGCGGGTGCTTCTGGGGGATGCAGGACCTGATCCGCAAGCAACCGGGCGTGGTGTCCACCCGCGTCGGCTACACCGGCGGCGAGAACGACCACCCGACCTACCGCAACCATCCGGGTCACGCCGAGGCGGTCGAGATCGTCTACGACCCGGCCCAGACCACCTACCGCGATCTGCTGGAGTTCTTCTTCCAGATTCACGATCCGACCACGAAGGACCGGCAGGGCAACGACATCGGCAGCAGCTATCGCTCGGCGATCTTCTACCTCGACGAGGAGCAGAAGCGCATCGCCGAGGACACCATCGCCGACGTCGACGCCTCGGGGCTGTGGCCGGGCAAGGTGGTCACCGAGGTGACCCCGGCTGGCACGTTCTGGGAGGCCGAGCCCGAGCACCAGGACTATCTGGAGCGCTTCCCGAACGGCTACACCTGCCACTTCCCGCGGCCGAACTGGAAGCTGCCCAAGCGCCAGACCGCCGAGGCGTAGCGGCTCTCTCGGCGCCTACCTCCGACGAACGGTGACCTTCCCGCCGGCCTTCGGGGTGAACGCCACCCCGCGGAAGTGCACCTTCTCGTCGGGCGCGGTGTCAGTCTGAATCGTGAAGTCGCGCAGGATCGTTCGCAGCACGACGTCCATCTCGACGTTGGCGAACGCCGCGCCGATGCAGCGGCGGGTGCCGCCGCCGAACGGGATCCACGCCGTCGGGGTGCGGGTGTTGAGGAACCGCTCCGGGTCCAGCCGCTCGGGGTTCGGGAACACCTGCGGGTCGGCGTGGATGTTGGCGATCGCGACCATCACCGTGTAGCCCTTGGGAATTCGCCATGGACCGAGATCGAAGTGCGGCGCCAGCACGTGCCGGCCCGCGAAGTCGATGACGGTCCGATTGCGCTGCAGTTCTTGGATGAACGCCTGCCGGTACTCGTTGGTCTGGCCCGCGTCGTTCTCCTCTACCAGCCGGGCCAGCACCTGGGGGTGGCGGCGCAGCCGCTCGAACGCCCACGCCAGCGTCGACGCCGTCGTCTCGTGGCCGGCGCCCAGCAGGGTCAGCAGTTCGTCGGAGACGTCCTGGCGCGACATCGGTGTGCCGTCCTCGTAGGTGCTGCGCAGCAGCAGCGCCAGGATGTCGGTGCGCTCCTCGAACTTCGGGTCGGCCTGCGCCTTGTCGATCAGCGCGAACACGGTGCGGTCGAAGTTGCGGCGGAACTCGGCCATCCGCCCCCACGGGCTGTGCCGGCCGGTGGGGAACGGCGGTTCGGGCAGCGTGGCCATCCGCGAGCCGAGTTCCACCCACGGCGGGATGATCTCGCGCAGGTAGTCGAGTTCGGCTCCGTCGGCGCCGAACACGGTGCGCAGGATGACGTTGAGCGTGATCCGGTTCATCGGCTCCAGCGACCGGAACTCGCCACCGTCGGGCCACGTCGCGGTCTCGCGCAGCGTCTCCTCTTCGATGATCGCCTCGTAGTTCTTGATGCTCTGGCCGTGGAAGGGCGGCGCGAGCAGCTTGCGGCGCCTGCGGTGCTCACCGCCGTCGAGCGCGAACACCGAACCCGGGCCGAACACCCGGCTCAGGTTGGGCTGCACGTTGATCAGGTCGTCGGTGCTGGCCAGGAACACCTGCCGGGCCAGGGCGGGGTCGCTGACGACGACGCTGCGCCCGAAGAACGGCACGTTGAGGCTGAACACCTTTCCGTAGCGCTTGGCCGCGCGACGCAGGAAGGGGCGGCGGAAGCCGGCCATCAGCACCATCTGCACGGGTTTGGGCAGCGGCACCGCGGGCGGCAGGGCGGCCGGGGCGGTGGTGCTCGGGTCAGCAACGGCGACGTCGGTCATCGGCTTCTCCTCAGCCAGGCTGGTACTACGATGTACCGCGGGTTTGTGTAGTACGGTACCGGGTGGTACCAGTTGCGCGCAAGAGGTTAAGGGGGCGAGATGACCACAGCGCTGGACAACGGCGCGCCCGCGGCCCCCGCCGACCCGTTCCGCGACCGGCTGCTCGACGGCCTGGCGACCTGTCTCGTCGAACGGGGCTACCGCGACACCACGGTCGCCGACATCGTGCGGCACGCCCGCACCTCCAAGCGCACCTTCTACGAGCAGTTCGCCTCCAAGGAGGAGTGCCTGATCGAGTTGATGCGCCGCAACAACGACGATCTGATCGCCGGTATCGTCGCGGCCGTCGACCCGGAGGCCGACTGGCAGGACCAGATCCGGCAGGCGGTCACCGCCTACGTCGACCACATCACCGCCCGCCCCGAGATCACGCTGACCTGGATCCGGGAGGCCCCCGCGCTCGGCGACGCCGCGCACCCGCTGCACCGCGCCGCGATGGAACGGCTGACCGACATGCTCGTCGGGCTGTCCGAGAACCCCGGATTCCGCCGCGCCGAGCTCGGACCCGTCAGCAGGCCGCTGGCCCTGATCATCCTGGGCGGTCTGCGTGAGCTCACCGCGCTGCTGATGGAGGACGACCGCGATCTGCACGAGCTCGTCGAACCGGCCATCACCGCGGCGACGGCGATCCTGTCGGTCAGTTAGTCAGCCCAGGATCTGGCGGGCCGCCTTCTCCAGCCGCTCGGCGATCTCGGCGTAGGACGCCGACCCCATGCCCGCGCGCACCAGGGCGCCGGCGTTGAGCAGTTCCAGCGCGTCGATCACGTCCTCGTCGACGTCGGGTCCCAGCGCGCTGGCCAGCCGGGCCCGGATGTCCAGGCCGATGCGGGCGCGCAGCACCTCGACGTCGGGGTCACGGCCCAGCAGCGCGGTGGTCACCGCACCGGCGAACTCCGGTTCGTCGGCGACCAGCAGCGCGATGTGGCGCAGCACCTCGACGACGCGGGTCGCCGGATCCGAGGAGGTGTGCTCGGCCGCCGGCGACGACGCCAACCGGCGCCAGAACACCTCGGCAACCAGGTGTTCCTTCGAGGAGAAATAGGTATAGGCGGTGGCCGCCCCCACTCCGGCCTCCGCGGCGACCCGGCGGACCGTCAGCCCGGCGAACCCTTCGCGGCGGAGGAGTTCGACCGCCGCGCGTCCCAGGCGATCGACGGTGTCTGCCTGTTTGGCGGTCAATCGGCGCCGAGTCGACTCCATGGCCGTTTCGGACACATGTCCGGACGCTACTACAACGACCGGGGGCCAGCAACGATCAACACCGGGCGGGAGCAGTAAGTTGGACCCCGATGCACACCACCGAGGAACTCTTCGCCCTGGCCGAGAAGGTCACCGGATTCATGCCCGCCGACGAGGGCCGCGCGCTGTTCGACGCGGCCGTGAAATACCTCGGCGACGGGGTCGGTGTCGAGATCGGCACCTACTGTGGCAAGTCGACGGTGATGTTGGGCGCGGCCGCCCAGCAGACCGGCGGACTGCTGTTCACCATCGACCACCACCACGGCTCCGAGGAGCACCAGCCGGGCTGGGAGTACCACGACGCGTCACTGGTCGATCCGGTGACCGGTCTGTTCGACACGCTGCCCAAGGCGCGCCACACGCTGGACGCGGCCGAACTCGACGACCATGTCGTCGCGGTGGTCGGGCGCTCACCGGTGGTGGCCCGTGGCTGGCGAACCCCGTTGCGGCTGTTGTTCATTGACGGTGGCCACACCGAAGAGGCCGCCCAGCGCGACTTCGAGGGCTGGGCCAAGTGGGTGGAGGTCGGCGGTGCGCTGGTCATCCACGACGTGTTCCCCAACCCGGAGGACGGCGGTCAGGCGCCGTACCACGTCTACCGGCGGGCGTTGGACACCAACGAGTTTCGCGAGGTATCGGCGACGGGCTCGATGCGGGTGCTGGAGCGCACCGGCGGGACGGTCGGCGCGCCGCTGTAATCAGCGCTCGCTGGCGGCGCACTCGCAGTCGAAGGAGTCCTCCAGACCGCGGGGCAGATCGTGCGCGCGGAAGATCCCGCACGCCGGCGTGGTCTCCGACAACGCGTCGGCGGCCAGGATCATCGCCGCGCCGGTCCAGGTGGTGCGCTCCTCGGGCCAGCGCTTGCCGTCGGCGAACACCAGGCCCGTCCAGTAGGAGCCGTCACCCTCCCGCAGATGGTGCATCGCGGCGAACTGCTCACGGGCGCGGGCGGTTTCACCAATCGCGTCGAGCGCCATCACCAGCTCGCAGGTCTCGGCGCCGGTCACCCAGGGCCGGTCGTGCACGCACCGGATGCCCAGGCCCGGAACCACGAACTCGTCCCAGCGTTCGTCGATGCGCGCCTGTGCCGCCGGGCCGCGCACGGCGCCGCCGAGCACCGGGTAGTACCACTCCATCGACCACCGGTCCTTGGTGACGAACAACTCCGGGTGGTGGGCGATCGCGTGGCCCAGCCTGCCGACGGCGACCTCCCACTCGGGCTGCGGGTCGTCGAAGTAGTCGGCCAGCGCCAGCGCGCAGCGGATGCTGTGGTAGATGCTCGCGCAACCGGTCAGCAGCGCCTCCTGCTCCAACCCGTTTGCGCTACGCGCCCAGGCGATCTCACCGCCTGGCAGTTGCATGTCGATGACGAAGTCGATGGCCTTGGTGACCACCGGCCACATCGTCTCGGCGAACTTGCGGTCGCCGGTGACCAACACGTGGTGCCACACGCCGGTGGCGATGTAGGCGCAGAAGTTGCTGTCGCTGTTGGCGTCCTCGATCACGCCGCCGCGCAACTGGATCGGCCAGGACCCGTCGGGCCGCTGGGTGCTGCGCGACCACTCGAACGCCGCGCGCGCCGGTTCCAGCAGACCGGCGACGGTCAGCGCCATCGCATTCTCGATGTGGTCCCACGGGTCGGTGTGCCCGCCCTCGAACCACGGGATGGCACCCGACGACTCCTGCACCGCAGCAATGGATTCGGCCGTCTGACGGCACTCCTGCGGGGTCAGTACGCCGGGGATGCCCGGAATGCGCTCAGGATTCGCCACCGACATCCACCGGCTTCTCGAAGTACAGCGCGACGCTCTTACCGATCAGCGGGTTCAGCAGGGACTCGGCCGTCCGAGTCAGCCACGGACGACTCATCATGTCCCACACCAGCAGCTGGTGATAGGCCTTCACCGCCGGGTTGCCCTCGTTCTCGGTGCCGACGGCGCACTTGAGCCACCAGTACGGCGAGTGCAGGGCGTGCGCATGATGGGTGTGGGTCAACCGCAAGCCGTGCGCGAGCACCTTGTCGCGCAACCGGTCCGCGTGATAGATGCGCACGTGGCCGCCCTCGTTGGCGTGGTACTCGTCGGAGAGCAGCCAGCAGACCTTCTCCGGCAGCCAGCGCGGCACCGTGATCGCCAGCGTGCCACCGGGTTTAACCACACGGACCAGTTCGGCGATGGCCTTGTCGTCCTCGGGGATGTGCTCGAGGATCTCCGAGGCGATCACGCAGTCGAAGGTGCCGTCGTCGTACGGCAGCGCCAGCGCGTCGCCCTTGACCACCTCGGCCCGCGCCGACAGCGGAACCTCGCCGGCTTCCCGCATGGCGGTGAAGATCTCGTCGACGTCGTTGAGGTCGGAGGCGCTCTGGTCGAACGCGACCACGTCCGCGCCGCGCCGGTAGGCCTCGAAGCTGTGCCGGCCCTGCCCGCAGCCGACGTCGATGACCTTGGTGCCCGGTCCGACGCCGAGCCGGTCGAAGTCCACGGTCAGCATGCTGCCACCCTCTTGCAGGCTCGTTCGTACACCGCAACCGTCTGTGCGGCAACGGATTCCCAGCTGAAGACCTCGACGGCGCGTTTGCGTCCGTTCGCGCCCAGCCGGGCCAGTTCACGTGGTGAGTCGAGCAGTTCGCCCAGCACGGCGGTCAGTTCGTCGACGTCGGCGGGGCGCACCAGCCGTGCGCACTCGCCGTCCGGTCCGACGACCTCCGGCAGCGCGCCGGCGCGGCTGGCCACGATCGGCGTGCCGCTGGCCATCGCCTCCACCGCGGGCAGCGAGAAGCCCTCGTACAGCGAAGGGATGCAGGCGATCTCAGCCGAGGCCAGCAGGTCGGCGAGTTCCTGGTCGGACAGCCCGCTGGAGATGTGCACGATGTCGGAGATGCCGAGCTCGGCGATCAGCTTCTCGGTCGGACCGTTGGGCTCGAGCTTGGCGACCAGCTGAAGCTCGACGTCACGCGACACCCGCAGCCGGGCGACCGCGTTGAGCAGATGGCTGACCCCCTTGAGCGGGACGTCGGCGCTGGCGATCGCGATGATCCGGTTGCGCACCCGCGTCGCGGCGGGTTTGAACGTCTCGGTGTCCACACCCAGCGGCACCACGTGCAGCTGCGACGGCGACACCCCGAAGTCCTCGGCGATGTCGGCCGCCGACGTCGAGGACACGGTCAGCAGTTCCGGGATCTCGCGGGCGACCCGCTTCTGCATCTCGGCAAAGCCGTACCACCGCCGCACCAACGGTTTGCGCCACCACTTGGCCGCGGCGACGTCGACCACCTTGTCGCGGGTGATGGGGTGGTGCACCGTCGCCACCAGCGGCAGCCCCAGCGCGGCGATCCGGCGCAGGCCGGTGCCCAGGCACTGGTTGTCGTGCACGACGTCGAACTCGTCGCGGCGCTCGGCCAGCACCCGTGCGGCGCGCAGGCTGAAGGTGCGCGGCTCGGGGAAGCCCGCCGTCCAGGTGGTCAGCAGCTCGAGCAGGTCGATCGAGGTCTTGATCTCGCTGGGCCGCGGAACCCGGAACGGATCCGGCTCGCGGTAGAGGTCCAGGCTCGGCACCTTGGTCAGCTTCACCCGCGGATCCAGCCCCTCCGGGTAGGGCTGACCGGAGAACACCTCCACGTCGTGGCCCAACTCGACCAGACCGCGGCTGAGATAGCGAACGTAGACCCCCTGACCACCGCAGTGGGTCTTGCTTCGGTACGACAACAGGGCGATGCGCATGTTCAACTCACCATGCGCAACGACGGTTGAATCCGGGTCCGGTGGGCTGGACAAATGGTGTCACGCAACGACTCCGCACCCTCTGGACATGTGTCCAGACTATAGTTTGACGTGCTATCAGACGCAACGCGGGCCATCCTGCTCTGACTACCACACCCGCGGTGTCCAGGGCATTTGGTCCCTTTTCCAGCCCTTTGCGAACACAGCGGCGGAGGACGTGCGCCGGAGCACCCCCGGACCCGGGCCCGGCCGTGTGAGCTGGGAGAACCCGCGCCGAGGTGGTCGCGGCCGCAAAGAATGCGGAACGACACCCCCTGAATCGCACCTAAGATTGGCTGCGTGCAGTCGCCCGATTTGCCTGGCATTCCCGTATGTGGCGCTCAGCGGGCGACTGAGAGTTTGCTGTGCGCCGACGCGCGCAGGGGGACCAACCGGGGAGGTGGCTGAGGCGTGCGGCGCATCGGTGGGCTGCTTGCTGCCCTGCTGCTGGCTCTGGCCACGGCCCCGCCCGCGGCGGCCGTGGAACCCCCGGCCATCGACCCCGGGGCGGTGCCGCCGGACGAGACCGGCCCCGACCAGCCGATGGAGCTGCAGCGGATGTGCTCGGAGCCGACGGTGTTCCCGGACTCCAACTTCGCCGACCGGCCGTGGGCCAGCGACTACCTGCGTATCCCCGAGGCACACAAGTTCGCCACCGGCGCCGGCGTGACGGTCGCGGTGATCGACACCGGGGTCAACGCCTCGCCGCGGGTCCCGGCCGAGCCGGGCGGCGACTTCGTCGACCGGGCCGGCGACGGGCTGTCGGACTGCGACGCCCACGGCACGCTCACCGCATCGCTGATCGCGGGCCGGCCCGCACCGGGCGACGGGTTCGTCGGGATGGCGCCGCAGGCCCGCATCCTGTCGCTGCGGCAGACCTCCGAGGTGTACCGCGTCGTCGGCGTCCGCCAGGACCCGAACAACCCGAACGCCACCCAGACCGCCGGGTCGCTGCGCAGCCTGGCACGCGCCGTCGTGCACGCGGCCAACCTCGGCGCGCAGGTCATCAACATCAGCGAGGCGGCCTGCTACAAGGTCACCCGCCCCATCGACGAACGCACCCTGGGCGCGGCGATCAACTACGCCGTCCACGAGAAGGGTGCGGTGATCATCGTCGCCGCCGGCAACACCGGCCAGGACTGCAACCAGAACCCGCCGCCGGACCCCGCAGTGCCCGCCGATCCCCGCGGCTGGGAGGAGGTGCAGACGGTCGTCAGCCCCGCCTGGTACTCGCCGCTGGTGCTCACCGTCGGCGGGGTCGCCCCCAACGGCCAGCCCAGCGCGTTCTCGATGTCGGGCCCGTGGGTCGGCGCGGCCGCGCCGGCGGAGAACCTGGTGGCACTCGGCTACAACGGCGCCCCGGTCAACGCGCTGAACGGGGAGGACGGGCCGATCCCGATCAGCGGCACGTCGTTCGCCGCCGCGTACGTCTCGGGGTTGGCGGCGCTGCTCAAACAGCGGTTCCCGACGCTGACCCCGGCGCAGATCATCAACCGGATCACCGCGACGGCGCGGCATCCCGGCGGCGGCGTCGACAACTACGTGGGCGCCGGGGTCGTCGACCCGGTCGCGGCGCTGACGTGGGACGTGCCGGCCGGACCGGAGCGGGCGCCCTACCGGATCAAGGAGATCCCGCCGCCGGTGTACATCCCGCCTCCGGACCGCGGGCCGATCACCGCGGTGGTTATCACCGTGGTCACGCTGGCCGCGGTGCTGGGTGTCGGCGCGCTGGCGCGACGGGCGTTGAGGCGCCGATGAAGCGGTTCTTCTCTCTGTTCGGGCTGCGTTTCACGACGGGGCACGCGATCTGGGCGGCGGTGCTGATCCCCGCCTGCATCCTGGTGTTCGCCGGGCTCGACCTGCTGTGGCTGGGCATCACGCTGGCGGTGCTGATCGGGGTGGGTGCGGTGCTGACGTTCCGCAGCCGCCGGATCACCGGTTGGATGGCGGCGCTGTTCGCGTGGCGGCGCCGGCACCGCGAGGCGCCCGCCCGACCGTCCGAGCCGGCGGTGGGCGCGACGGTGATGCCCGCCGACCATGTGGCGGTGCGCTGGCACGACGACCATCTGGTCGCCGGGATCGAGCTGGTGCCGCGGCCGTTCACGCCGACGGTCATCGTCAACGGGGAGGCGTTCACCGACGACGTCGTCGACACCCGCATGGTGCAGCAGCTGCTGGCCGCGCACTGCCCGGACCTCCAGGCCGACGTCGTCTCGGCGGGCTACCGGGTGGGCAAAACCGCTCCGGCGACGCTGGTTTCGCTGTACGAGCAGGTGGTCGGCCCGTATCCGGCGCCGGCCAACCGGCGGACCTGGATCGTGCTGCGCGCCGACCCGGAGACCACCCGCAAGTCGGCGCAGCGCCGCGACGCCGGGGTGGCGGGGCTGGCCCGGTACCTGGTCGCGTCCGCGACGCGGATCGCGGATCAGTTGGCGGGCAACGGGATCGACGCGCGACCGCTGCGTAGTTTCGAGGCTCTGGACCGGGCCACCGAGATCAGCTTCGAGCGGGAGACCTGGTCGTCGATCAAGGGGCGCAGCACGTTCACCGCGGCCTACACGGCGGCGGGCGGTCCCGACGTGTGGTGGTCGGCACGCGCGGACCACACCATCACCCGGGTGCGGATCCGTCCGGACGCGGCGCCGACGTCGACGGTGCTGCTGACCACGCTGGCGAATCCCACGACGCCCCGCGGGTTCTCGCGCCTGTACGGCGGTCAGCGGGCGGCGCTGCACGGCATCTGCCCGGTCAACGACCGGCACTACGAGCTGCCGATCGGCTCGGCGGGCGTGCTGGTCGGCGAGACCGCCGACCGGTACCCGGTGTACATGCCGTTCGACGACGTCGACACCAGCGTCAACCTCGGTGACGCGCGGATGTTCACCCAGTTCATCGTGCGCTCGGCCGCCTCCGGCGCGCACATCACGCTGCCGCCGCAGTTCGCCGAGTTCGCCACCCAGGTCAACGCCCGGATCGGCGAGGTGGCCAAGGTGGTGTGGCCGAACGCCACGACCTACCTCGGCCCGCACGCCGGTGTCGGCCGGGTGGTGTTGCGGCACAACTTCATCGACACCCCGCGGCACCGGCAGCTGCCGATCCGGCTGATCAACCCGCGCGAGGAGAGCCGCTACCAGATGGTGCTCGAGGGCCAGCGATGATCCGGGCGGGGGTGTAGACGATGTCGGAGCAGGTGGTTCGGGTCGAGCCGGCCGACCTTCGCGCCATGGCGGCAGCCCTCGGCGGCAACGGCTGGATCACCCAGATGCGGGTGGATGTGCAGGCCCCCGACGGACTGAAGTGCTCGCAGGCCGCGGTGCAGAATCTGTCCGCCAACGCCAAGGCCATGCTGGGCTTCCAGCGGTGGATCGAGGCGGAGAACGACTACCTCGCCCAGCTGTTCGCCAACACCGCGACCGCCTACGAGGCGGTCGACGCCGCCTGCGGTAAGGCGCTCGAGGCGCCCGGCCGCGCCGCGGCGGTCGAGCAGATCCAGGTGGTGCCGCCGCAGGTGGAGTACCCGCCCCCGCCGGTGCCCGTCGGTGCGCAGGAGACCCCGGCGGCGGTGGAGTACTACATCGTTCCGGAGACCGAGAAAGCCCTGCAGCAGGGCGACGACGGCGCCTCGCTGCGCGACGCGTGGTTTCAATGGAGTCACGCCTCGCGGCTGGCCGACGACGCGCAGGTCGAACCGGACCTGCGCAACTGGGAAGGCGAGGCCGCCGACGCCGCGCAGCAGCGCCTGCACCGGTTCAACGAACAACTCGTGCAGCTCTCCGAGGGCTGGCGCGAGCTCGCGCAGGCCGCCGACAAGATCCGGCAGGCACACGAGCAGGCGCAGTCGGCGCACACCCCCGTCGCCGAGGAGTACGAGCAGCTCGAGGAGCAGCTGAAGGCGCTCCCGCAACGCATCACGCCGGGCAACTACGAGTGGGTGATGAAGGAGCAGCGCCGAATCCACCAGCGGATGGAGGAGCTGCAGAAGGAGTCCGACGGGATCCGCGAGGGCTACGCCCGCGATGCGACCTTCTCACCTGTCCGGCCGGACATGCCCACCACGCGATCGGGCACCGGGTCCGCCTCCGGCGGCTCCGGCAGGTCCGGTGGCGGTTCCGCAGATGGCAGACCCGGCAGCGGCGAGCAGGACGGTGGCGGTGACGCCAGGAACCTCGCCGACAGGATGGGCGACTCCCTCGGCGGGCCGACCCCGCAGGGCGACGGCAGCGGCGGCGCACCCGCGGGTGGCGAGGCCCCGACCGGTGGGGCGGCACCCGCGGGCGGCGTGCCCGCCGGGATGCCAACCGGCACACCGGGTTCGGAACTGCCGACTGATCCGCCGCTGCGTCCCGCGGCGGCCTCCGCGGGTGGCGGGGGTGCCGGAGGTGGTGGCGCCGGCGGCGGTGGGGGCGGCATGCCGGCCACCCCGATGTCGGCTCCGGTGGCCGCCGAGACCGTCGCCCCCGCACCCACGTCCACCACACCGGTCAGTGCCCCGGCCCCCACACAGGCCGGCACGGGCGGCATGATGGGCGGAGGCATGGCCCCGATGGCCCATGGCGCCGGCGCCGGCGCACAGGGGAAGGAGAAAAAGCGCGATCCGCGGCTGGCGCCCGACGAGGACCTCTACATTGAGGACCGGCCGTGGACCGAGGCGGTCATCGGAAACCGCCGGCGAAGCAGCGCCGGCAAGTCTGAAGGTACCGAGAACAAGTGACCGAAGAGATGCACCCCGAAGTGGCCGCGGTGCTCCAGAAGGCGCAGCGGCTGCAGTCCGTCATGGACGACCAGCTCCATCGGATGAACACCCAGACCTTCACGGGCACCGACGCCGACGAGACCGTCGAGGTGACCCTCAACGGGCATCACCTGCTCACCGGCGCGCACATCGAGGACGGCCTGCTGCGTCTCGGCGTCGACGTCGTCGAGCAGCGGATCAACGAGGCCATCCAGAACGCCACCGCCGCCGCGGCGGCCGCGCTGGAGGCCGACCGCGAACGCATGGACGCTGCGATCGTCCAGATCACCGGCGAAAACTCTTAGCGCACACCTTCTTTCGCGTACACCACGCGCAGCACGTGGGCCACCTCCGGCCCCATCACGATCTCCGCCAACTCGCCGAACGTCGCGACGAACCGCGGCCCGTGCGGCTGCACCGCATCGCACAGGTGGTGCGCCACCTCGTGCAGCACCACCAGTTCGCGTAACGCCCACCGAGTCCGCGCGTCGGGCACCGCGATCACCGGCCCGCCGGGACCGGATTCGTAATGCGCCGCGGTGTTCCCGCGCCGGGCGCGCACCGCCAGCGGACCCGCGTCCGGCCACCGCTGCCGGACCGCGGGCATCGCCAGCACGTCGTCGACGTAGCGCCGCACGGACTCCACCGACGCGAACCGCGCCTCCGGCGGCAGGGTCAGTGAGGTGCCGAAGAAGTCGATGACGCGGTTGCCGTGCTCCTCGGCGCGATCGAACAGGGTGCGGACGAAGGCCTCGGCCGCATACACCTTCGCCCGCTGGGTGTCGCGCGTCGTCACTTCTCCAACGCGGTGCGGGCGCTGGCCAGCTCCGGGCTGGGTCCGAGCCGGGCCTGCCTGCCGGCCCGGTCACCGGCGCGCCGCGCCGCCGACGAGTAGCCCGCCGACGCGCTGGTGGGCCGCCACGTCCCCCGCGCCTGCGACGTCTGCCGGTAGAAGTCACGTAGCTCAAGATCCTTGTCCCGCAACGCGAGAGCGGTGCCGGGCCGCGAGTCGGAGCTCTCGGTGGCCTCCCGCCGGGCCTGCTCCCGGGCCTCGGCCAGTCGCTTGCCGATCCGCGCGCCGAACGCCAGCTGGAAGTTGATCCGCGCGGTGATCGTCGGCGTTGGCCGGTGCGCACCCGAGGCGATGTAGGCCTCCGAGGCCCTGACCATCTGGGTCACCAGGCTGGCGTACAGCGCGTGGCTGGCGTCGATGTCCTCGGGAAACCCGTAGGCGTACACGAACGTCGAGTTCGACGCGACATCGCACTTGACGTCGTTGGCGTGTGCGATCACCGTGAACAGCTGCACGTAGGTGCGCAGGCCCTTGGTGCCCGCGGCGCCGATGGTGATGGTGCGCTGCACCGGCATCTGCGCCTTGGTGCGTTTCTCCGAATGCGCCCGCGCGACGGCCAGATCGATCGACGTCGCCGTCGCCAACCGCTGCGCCGCCGCCATGAAAGCGTCTGCCTCGTGCGGATTGTCGGTGCCCTCAGCCTGACGCAGCAGCGCGGCTATCCGCGCGAGCATCTTGTCGTCAGTCATGCGCGATCCACTTCGTTTCTCGCTGAACCGTCATGCGCGATCCACTTCGTTTCTCGCTGAACCATCATGCGCGATCCACTTCGCTTCCCGCTGAACCGTCATGCCCGCAACAGTAGATCTACTTCCCGACAAACTCATCCAGCGCTTCGACCACCTGTGGAGAAAGTGGTTTCTGCTCGGCGTAGTTGGCGACGTTGTCGGTCGGGTCGTCGCGCAGCACGTGGTTGACGCCCGCCAGCTCGACCAGCGTCAGGTCGGTGTGGCGCAGCGCCTCGGCCAGCGGTCGGACCGCGTCGCAGCTGGCCTGCCCGTCGGAGTCCGAGCACGTCAGCAGGACCGGGGTGCCGGCGGGGATCTTCGCCGCCAGCGCCAGCGGGTCGATCCTGTCGGCCTCCACCACCGCGTTGACGTTGCCGGGGTTGAGCAGCGCGCCGAGCCCCTCGGGCAGGTTCTCCGGCACGGTGCCGGTGGTGCGGACCTGCTCGACGGCGGCCTCCCACGTCGCCAGCGCCTCGGGGCTGGCGCTGGCCCGCACCCGGTTGGTGATGATGTCGAGGTAGCGCCCGGACATCGGCTGAAACAGCCCGAGCGAGTGGATCTTCGGCGCACCGGCGGTGGTGTCGGTCGCCAGCGCCATCGCATGCACCGCGCCCTCCCCCAGCGCGTACACCGAGATCCGGTCGTCGTCGGTGCGGGGCTGCTCGGCCAGGTAGCGCACCGCCGCCTTGGCCCCGGCGGTGTAGACGGCGCTGACCACCTCGGTGGGCCGCTGCGCGTACGGGCCCAGCCCGGTCTTGCCGGTGCCCACCTTGTCGTAGCGCAGGCTGGCGACGTCGTGCTCGGAGAGTAGTTCGGCCAGCTGACGCATGTTGCCGACCGGCCCGGCGACCTGGTTGTCGCCGTTGCGGTCGGTGGCGCCGCTCTCCGAGATCAGCAGCGCCGCCGGTCCAGCCTGCTCGTCCTCGCGGTGCCGGTAGGTGCCGTAGAGCGTGAGCCCGTCGGCGACGAACGACACCTCCTCCTCGGTCCACTCCGGTTCCCGCTCCGCCGTCGACGAGCACGCGCTCAGCGCCACCGACAGCGAAACCGCCAGCGCGACACCGACTTTCGCGCGTCTCACAGCTTCGCCTCGATCCACGAGACGACGTCGTCGAGCACCAGGTCGCGCTCGGGCTCGTTGAACACCTCGTGGTAGAGCTCGGGGTAGACCTTCAGATGGGCGTCGTCGGAGCCGACGCACTCGATCAGGTGCCTGCTGCCGGACACCGGGATCAGCTTGTCCTGCTCGCCGTGCACCACCAGCAGCGGAGCGGTGAGCGCGCCGGCGCGGCGCGGCATGGTCTCGCCGACCTGGATGAGCGCCTTGGCGATCCCGGCGGGCAGCTTGCCCTTGTGCACCAGTGGGTCGGCCATGTAGGCGGCCACCACCTCGGGATCGCGGGACACCGCCTCGGTGGGCAGCTTCTCCACGGGCAGGCCGGGCAGCAGGCCGCCGAGGATCTTGGCGACGGTGATCATCACCGGCGCGACCCCCTCCTGCGCGTAGACGGCGGGCCCGGACAGCACCATCGCGGTGTAGTCGTCGGGGTGCTCGACGCCGTAGCTGAACACCACGCCGCCGCCCATGCTGTGGCCGACGACGATGCGCGGCAGCTGCGGATGCTCGGCGGCGGCGATGCCGACCAGGGTGTGGAAGTCGCCGGTGTACTCGGAGATGTCGCGCAGATAGACGCGCTTACCGCCGGAGCGGCCGTGCCCACGCTGATCGAGCGCGTAGGTGATCAGGCCGGCCTCGCCGAAGCGCTGCGCGACGTGGTCGTAGCGGCGCGCGTGCTCGGCGTAGCCGTGGCACAGCACGACCACCCCGCGCGGTTGCGCGTCCGGGGTCCACACGTCGTAGACGATGCGCACACCGCCGACACCGTCGAAATTGCGTTCGCTGCGGGTAGTGGCCACCCAGCGAGACTAACGGGCGGCCGCGATCCGGCCCCGGCGACGACGCCCGAATGTCGGCGGGTGTGGTTACGCTCGGCGATATGACTGTCCTGGCTCGTGACGTCGACGGCGGCAGCGCCGAGGACGCCTTCCTCGCCGAGGCCCAGCGGTACCGGCGCGAACTGCTGGCGCACTGCTACCGGATGACCGGCTCACTGCACGACGCCGAGGACCTGGTGCAGGAAACCTACCTGCGGGCGTGGAAGTCGTATAAGGGCTTCGAGGGCAAATCGTCGGTGCGCACCTGGCTGTACCGGATCGCCACCAACACCGCGCTGACGGCGCTGGAGAGCAGGCAACGCCGGCCGCTGCCGTCGGGGCTCGGGACGCCCAGCTCGGATCCGACCGACGACATCGTGGCCCGCCACGAGGTGCCGTGGCTGGAGCCGCTGCCCGACGACGCGGCGGACCCGTCGACCATCGTCGGCTCCCGCGAGTCGGTGCGGCTGGCGTTCGTCGCCGCGCTGCAGCACCTGTCGCCCCGCCAGCGCGCGGTGCTGGTGTTGCGGGAGGTGCTGCAGTGGAAGGCGGCTGAGGTGGCCGAGGCGGTCGGCTGCTCCACCGCGGCCGTCAACAGCCTGCTGCAGCGGGCCCGCGCCCAGCTCGACGCGGTCGGGCTGAGCGAGGACGACGAGCTGCGCCCGCCGGACTCCCCCGAGGCGCAGGACCTGCTGACCCGCTACATCGCGGCGTTCGAGAGCTACGACGTCGACCAGCTGGTCGAACTGTTCACCGACGACGCCGTCTGGGAGATGCCGCCGTTCGACGGCTGGTACCGGGGGCCGCACGACATCGTGCTGCTGTCGAAGACGCACTGCCCCGCCGAGGGCCCGGGCGATATGCGGTTCATCCGCACCACCGCCAACGGTCAGCCCGCCGCGGCGCTGTACATGCTCAACCGCGACACCGGCCGCCACGAACCGTTCCAGATGCACGTCCTGGCCGTCGGCGCCGAGGGCATCACCCACGTGGTCGCGTTCCATGTGACGACGTTCGAGCCGTTCGGCCTGCCCGCCCACCTCTGACCCGAGCGAGGTACCCGATGACCGTCCCGACCGTCGACATCCGGCGGGCCGCCGACCGCGCCAGGACGACGATCTCCTGGCTGGACTCCAAGCACTCGTTCTCGTTCAACGACCACTACGACCCGACCAACACCCACCACGGGCTGCTGCTGGTCAACAACGACGACATCGTCAAGGCGGGCACCGGGTTCGACACCCACCCGCACCGGGACATGGAGATCGTCACCTGGGTGCTGCGGGGCTCGCTGGTGCACCAGGACTCCACCGGCCACTCCGGGGTGATCTATCCCGGTCTGGCGCAACGCATGTCGGCCGGCCGCGGCATCCTGCACTCGGAGAAGAACGACTCCTGGACCTTGACCGGCGAGCAGTCCCACAGCGAGCCGGTGCATTTCATCCAGATGTGGGTGGCGCCCGACGAGAGCGGGATCGACCCCGGCTATCAGCAGCTCGAGATCGACGACGAGCTGCTGCGCGGCGGCCTGGTCACCATCGCCAGCGGGATGCCCGCCCACCGCGACCAGACCGCCATCGTGATCCGCAACCGGCACGCCGCCCTGCACGGCGCCCGCCTGCAGCCCGGCGACAGCGTCGAGCTGCCGCACGCGCGGTACCTGCACCTGTTTGTCGCCCGCGGCGAGGTCACCCTCGAGGACGCCGGACCGCTGCGGGAGGGCGACGCTGTGCGCTTCACCGCCACCGGCGGCCAGCGGGTTACCGCCACCTCGGCCGCCGAGATCCTGGTGTGGGAGATGCATGCGAGTCTGGCTGAGGTGTAAGCGGATCGGCGTGTGCACGCTGGCGGCCGCGCTGGCCGCCTGTTCGTCCGCCCCCGGCCCCACCCCGCCTGACACCGCGCCACCGGGCCCGTCGTCGTCGGCATCGCCGCAGGCGGCGTCCCTGGTGTCCACCCCGGTGCAGGTCCCCGCCGAGCTGGCCCGGGAGCCGTTCGACACGCCCCGCGAGGCCCTGATCCCGCCGGACTGGACGATCTCGGTGTGGGCACGGGTGCCGCGGGCGCGACTGGCCGCGTGGGCGCCCGACGGCACACTGCTGGTCTCCCAGCCGAGCACCGGCGCCGTGCTGCGACTGCAGCCCGACGACCCGGTGCCGCGGCAGAGCACCCTGCTCGACGGGCTCGACCAGCCCCACGGCCTGGTGTTCGTCGGCGACACCCTCTACGTCGCCGAGAGCGACCAGATCGACGCCTACGACTACGCGGACGGCACCGCGACCAATCGGCGCACACTGGCCGCGGGCCTGCCCGACGCGAAGAGCCCGGACCTGCGGGGCGCCTACGCGCATGCGCTGAAGTCGGTGGCGGTCGGACCCGACGGCGCGGTCTACTTCTCGATCGGCTCGACCGGCAACATCTCGGCGGCCGACCGCGACGCCACCCCGCCGCGCGCCACGATCATGCGGATTCCGCCCGGTGGCGGGCCGGCGGAGCCGTTCGCGACCGGCGTGCGCAACGGGACCGGACTGGCGTTCGCCCCCGACGGGTCGCTGTGGACGGCGGTGAACAACCGGGACAACATCGCCGACCCGCAGACCGGCGAGGTGTACCCCGAATACGTCAACGACCATCCACCGGAGTCGGTGGCCCGCCTGACGCCCGGACGCGAACTGGGCTGGCCCTACTGCAATCCGGAGCTGTCCGAGCAGGGTCCGGCGAACCTGGCGTTGGTGCGCGATGTGCAGACCAACCCCGACGGCGCCGAGATGGACTGTGCGGCACTGCCGCCGATCGAGCAGAGCCTCGGCGCCCACTCGGCCCCGCTGGGGATGAGCTTCACCGACGGCGTGCTGCCCGAGCCGTACCGCACCGGTGCGCTCGTCGGCGTGCACGGGTCGTGGAACCGGCAGCCGCCACGCGCGCCGGAGGTGGTGTTCTTCCCTTGGCACAACGGCGAACTCGCCGACGGGCGGACGCTCGTCGGCGGGTTCCAGGCCGAGGACGGCTCGCGGTGGGGCCGGCCGGTGGCCGCGGTGGTCGGGCCCGACGGCGCGGTCTACGTCACCGACGACTACGCCGACGCGGTGTACCGGCTGGCCCCACCGGGCCGCTGACCGGTCAGCGGGTGGGGGTGCCCGTCTTCTTGCCGGTGACGGCGATGTAGATCGCGATCAGCACGATCGCCACCACGATGCCCACCAGGAACGGAATGATCTCGAAGCCTCCGTTGGAGTTCGAGTAGCCGAACTGGTAGATCAGCCAGCTGCCGATGAGCGAGCCGAGCGCGCCCAGGACGATCGTCATGAGCACGCCGATGTTCTGCTTGCCCGGCATGATCAGGCGCGCCAGCGCACCGACGATCAGACCTACGACGAGCGCGCTGAGGATGGTTCCGATCATTTCTGCTCCTCTGTCTGTTGTCCGTCGCTGCGGGGTTACCCGTTAACGGTAGATCCACGCCACGTTGAGCGGTCGAAATTGAATCGTGATCGCTCTGTGACGCAAGTTGACAGTGTTCAAGGTGTGATTGATGGTGCTTCTGTCTCATCGGCGCACCGGGAGGAACGAGCGTGGCATCGACAACCGCAAACATCCGGCGGTTCGCGGCATCGGCCGCGGCTGTGCTGATGTGCGCCGCGGCGTCGATGACCTCCGGGGCGGCCGTGTCGAAAGCGGCCAGCGCCCGCGAGCAGCTCGCCACCGCGATCGCCACCACCCGCGGGTCCTACCTTGTCTACAACTTCGGCAGCGGTTACCCCGCGCCGATGCTCAACGCCGCGGGCAACTGGTACGAGATGACCAGCGGCGGACGGCTGATGATCATCAAGGCGGCCTCCACCCGGCTGGCACCGCGGCTGCTTGTGGACTCGCACAGGGGTTTTCAGGCCCGCTGCGAACGTGATCCGCGGGCCCGCACCTCGGAGGGACTGATGCAGTCCGCCGAGGTGTACACCCCGCTGCAGGCCTGGCAGGCACTCGGCGCCCCGACGATCGCGATCAACGCCAACTTCTTCGACGTGCGCGGGCAGAAGGGCGGGTCCTGGAAGACGACCGGGTGCAGCTCCCCGCTGGGCACCTACGTCGACAACACCCGCGGCCAGGGCAAGGCCAACGTGCCGGTGACGGGCAAGATCGCCTACGCGGGCAAGCAGGCGCTGTCCGGCGGCGACGAGCACTGGACCGCGCTGTCGACGATGATCCTGCCGGTCGGCGGAGCCCCGTATGTGGTGTCGCCGAAGAGCAAGACCGACTACGACGCGGCGTCCCCGGTGATCAACGACCTGGTGAACAAGGGCGTGCGGTTCGTCGCGGTGGCCGGCCTGGGTCTGCTCGCACCGGGCGACACGGGCCAGCTCAACGACGGCGGCCCGAGCGCGGCGCGCACCGCGCTGGCGTACTCCCGCGACAAGGACGAGATGTACGTCTTCCAGGGCGGCAGCTACACCCCCGACCAGATCCAGGACCTGTTCCGCGGCCTGGGCAGCGACACCGCGATCCTGCTCGACGGCGGCGGCTCGTCGGCGATTGTGCTGCGCCGCGACACCGGCGGCATGTGGGCAGGCGCGGGGGTGCCCCGCGGATCGTGCGACACCCGTCAGGTGCTGTGCGACTCGCGGGAGCGCGCGCTGCCCAGCTGGCTGGCCTTCAACTAGCCAGCCGGGCCCGCCCTTCAGCCGAATTACGCAGCGGCGCTGCCGGATTCGTTGTCACTGCCGGCGCCACCGTCATTGGTGGAAGCACCGGACTTGGCACCGGCGTCGTTACCCGCCTTAGCGTGCCGCGGCGAGAACTTCGTGACCGGCGCGGGCGCGTCGTCGTTGTCCGCCTTGGCGTGCTTGGGCCCCGACTTGGTCTCGCCGTCGGCGTCATCCTTATCGGCGTCCTTGACGTCCTTCTCGAGATCCTTCTCGAGGTCCTTCTCCAGGTCCTTGTCGAGATCCTTCTCCAGGTCCTTGTCGAGATCCTTCTCGACGTCCTTCTCGACGTCCTTCTCGAGGTCCTTGTCGAGATCCTTCTTGACGTCCTTCTCGACGTCGGTCTCGTCGATGTCGTTCTCAGCCGGCTCGGCCTCAGCGCCCTCTTCGTCAGAGCCCGCCTTGCCCGACTCCTCCTTCGGGGCCTCCGGCTCCTCGGACTTCTCGGTGCCCTCCTCAGTGCCGGCACCGGTGCCCTCTTCGGCGGACGGCTGCTTGCCGCCCTCGCCGGTCTGGGCGTCGGCGTCCCCGGCCGTGAAGTCGGCCGCGAACAGCTTGAGGTCGCCGTCGGACTCCTCGGACAGGCCGGTACGCAGGGCCAGCGGCGAAGCCGTCTGGGCCGCACCGAACAGACCGCCGAACAAGCCACCCAGCAGACCGCCGACGACGTCGTTGAGGGCATCGGTGACGCCGCCCAGCAGACCGCCGCCGCTGCCGATGCCACCGCCGATGCCGCCGGTGGCCCCGCCGCCGATCAGGCCGCCGCCGAGCAGTCCACCGCCCAGCAGACCGCCCAGCAGACCGCCGACGACGTCGTTGAGGGCGTCGGTGATGCCGCCCAGCAGACCGCCGCCCAGCAGACCGCCGAGACCCGGCAGGCTGCCCAGGCCACCCCCGCCGCCGACGACACCGTCGCCGAGCAGACCGCCGAGGATGTCCCCGCTGAGGATCCGGAGGAGGTTGCTGATCACGTTCGGCGTCGGCCCGGTCGGGTTGCCGCTGAAGAACTCCTTGTAGAACCCGCGGACCAGCAGGTTCATCACGTCGACGGCCGCCTGGATCGGGTTGATGCCCGACGGGAAGGAGAAGAACGGCGTCGGAATGCCGGCCTCGTCCAGCGTGCGGGTGTAGGTGCCGTCGGGGTTGCGGACCACGTCGGTGTAGCCCAGGTTGTTCAGCGCCTGCAGCGCCGGGGCCAGCGCGTTGGCCAGCCCGCCGATCGGGTTGGTCGCCAGCACCCCGAAGGTCATCAGGCTGATGACGTCGGAGAGCAGGTACAGCGGCTCGAGGATCGGCTGGGTGCGCGCCCCCAGCGTCAGGTACAGGTTGAGCGCCAGGTTGTTCCCGCCGAGAGCGCCGCCCAGCGCGTCGGTCACCTGGTCCAGCAGGTCGTCGGTGACGCCCTCAAGGCTCAGGCCGCGCAGGATGTAGGTCGGCAGCAGCGCCGCGGCCAGGTTGTTGGCCAGCGAGAACGGGTTCGGCCAGGCCGCCAGGTCGTTCAGCGGGTGGTACTGCACGCCGACGTCGAGCAGGATCGGCAGCAGGTTCGCCCCGCCGAGCGAGAGTCCGAACGGCAGCAACGGAAGTCCTCCGTCGCTCTCCACCTGGGTCTCCGGGTTGACGGTGTTGATGCCGAGCAGGCTGGCCAGCGGGTAGAAGCGGGAGAACAGGCCGCCGTTGGGCCGCGCCGGGTTCAGCGCCAGCAGCATCGGCAGGATCGTGATGCTGCCGAGTACCGGGTCGGTGCCCGAGTAGTTGGAGCCGCCGGGCTGCTTGGCCAGTTCGGCGAGGACCTGGTCGTAGCCGGTCGCGATCGCGAACGCGCCCATGCCGATGCCCACCGTCACGGGCACCCGGAGGTGGACGAGATCGGGCAGGACCGGGCCCAGCAGATCACCGATGAGGTCATTGAGCCCGCTGATCAAATTCAGCGGATCCAGCCCGGAGTTCGCCAGGCGCTCGGTCAACAGTTCGAGCAGGCCGACGACGCCGAGCTCGAGGTACTCGGTGCCGTTGATGTCCCTGGCGACCGCGTTCGGCAGCGACGGGACCCAGCCGAGGTCCACCCCCAGCAGCTTCAGCGCGCTGAAGACCGGGCTGGCCGTGATGACGTTCAGGCCCGGGATGTCAAGCTTCGCCAGGTTGAGAGGATCGCTGAGGTCCAGCCCGACCAGGTTCAGGATGCGCAACAGGTCGGTGACCCCGTTGGCGTCGGTGAACCCGAGCAGATTCAGGGCCGGAACGACAACGGTGTCGACGACGAGTTCCGCGAGCACGTCGCCGAGCACCAGGCTGATGACGTCGACGAGAATCGGCCCCAACCCGATGGGCACGGCGCCCAGGACGGGGCCGAGGACGCCGTCAACGAGGAAGTCGGGATTGCCGAGCAGGCTCTCGAGCACGCTGTTGAGGTCGAGACCGGCCGCCTGGGTGAGAGCGGCGAGGTTGAGGTTCTCGACGACGGCTCGCGACACGAACTCCAGCAGATCCTGCGTGAAGTTGTAGCCCATGGTGCCCAGCCCGCCGGTGATGTCCGGGAACTGGTCGGGCCGAGGCCACGGGTTGACCGCGGCCAGCAGGTTGGTGTCGGAGGTGCGCAGCTCGAAGTCCGCGGCCTTGTCGTCCGGCGGCGGGGCGGCGCCGATCAGCACGGTGGCCGTGGCGGTCGCGGCCCCGATGGCCGTCGCCTTCTGCGTGGCCTTCTTGGCGATGGTGGTGACGCGCTGGTTGCGCCTGCGCTTCTTCACGTGCCGTCCCGCCACGTCCTAATCCTTTCCACAGGCAAAAACCTTTTGACGGAACCGTAACATCACGTCCTTTTCGGTATGGCACCGATCACGCAAATTGTCTGAACTATCAAAGATCACGGTGGCGGCGACAGCGTGGTCCCCAGGCAAAGAACCGGCCGGTCACACCCGCAGCGCGCTGCGCGCCGCGGCCGCCGCCTGGGCGGCAAAGCCCGACCCGAACAGCGCGACGTGGGCCAGCAGCGGGTAGAGCTGGTGCAGCCCGACCCGGTTGCGCCAGCCGGCGCGCAGCGGCCTGACCTGCTGATACGCGTCGAGGATCGCGTCCAGATGCGGGCAGCCGAACAGCGCCAGCATCGCCAGATCGGTCTCGCGGTGGCCGCCGTGCGCGGCGGGGTCGATCAGCACCACCCCGTCGGGTGTCCACATCACGTTGCCGCTCCACAGGTCGCCGTGCAGCCGCGCCGGTGGATCGTCGTCGTCGAAGTCGCCGGCCTCGCAGCGCGCCGCCACCGCCTCGACCGCCGCGCGGGTGTCCGGATCGAGCGGTGCGTGCCGCGCCATCGGCCGCAGCCGCTCCCGCGCGTAGAAGACGCCCCAGCGGTCGTGTCCGGTCAGCGACATCGGCAGCGGGTGGTGCAGCGGCCCGAAGAACCCCGGTCCGTCCCAGCCGTCCGGGCCGGCGCCGAACGCGGCCGCGCCGGCGTCGTGGGTGCGGGCCAGCCGGGCCCCGAACTCGGCGGCCGCCGCACGGGTGGGCGCGACGGTCCGCAACCGCGCCAGGGTCAGGCTGGTCCGGTCGTAGCCGAGCACGCGGGCGCACGGCACCCCGTCGTCGACCGCCGAAAGCCATTGCAGCCCAGCGGCTTCGCACGCGAAGAAGCCCGCTGGCGCGGCGGGGTTGCGCTTGACGAACCCGTCCATCGCTACGGCTGACCGAACACCCTGCGCAGGATGACGTCGCGGACGACGGCGGGCAGCCTGGTCAGCACGGCCATCTGCAGCGCGGGCCCGGCGCCGACGGGATAGCGGGCGCGCGGGCAGCGCGCGGTCAACGCCTTCTCGATGACCGCGGTCACCTGCTCGGTGGGCACCGCCATCCGCTGCGCCACCGGAACCGCGGCCTTCATCCCGGTGATGTGCTTGGCGTACAGGGCGCGGTGCTCGGCGGACAGTGCCGCCTCGACGTCGGCGACCATGGTGTCGGCGGTGCGCCACATATCGGTGTCGGTCTGCGCGGGCTCGATGACGCTGACCCGAATCCGCCACGGCCGCAACTCCATCCGTAACGCGTCCGCGGCCGCCTCCAGCGCGAACTTGCTGGCCGCATAGGCGCCGATCATCGGCATCGACACCCTGCCGTTGACGCTGGAGATGAACACGATCCGGCCCCGCGAGGCGCGCAGCTTCGGCAGCACCGCGCGGGTCACCGCGAGCTGACCGGTGACGTTGACGTCGAGCTGGCGGCGCAACTGTTCGCTGCTGACGGTCTCCAGCGGCCCGGCGACGACGATCCCGGCGTTGTTGACCACCGCGTCCAGCCGTTCCGGCAGCGCCGCGGGCAGCGCGGCGACCGCGTCGTCGTCGGTCACGTCGAGTCGCACCGCCGTCACCCGGGGCAGGGCCCCGACCTCGGCGGCGTCGCGGTCGCTGCGCACCCCGGCGATGACGTCCCAGCCGCGCGCGGCCATGTGCTCGGCGGCCGCGCGTCCGATCCCGCGGGACGCCCCGGTGATGAGTACGGATGGCATGGCGAAACTCTAATCGCGGTGCCGGCGACGACCGCCGAACCAGAAGATCGCGCACGCGGCGGCGACGAAGCCGGCCGCGATCGCGATCACCGGCGCCACGGTGAACCGCGTCATCGTCGCCCCCACGGCGGCGCCGCCGCACATGGTCAGCACCACGGTGTAGCGCAGCTTCTCGCGTTCCCCGCTGCCGCCGGCCAGCCGGCTGTCGAAACCCAGTCCGGAGATGGTCGAGGTGAGCACCGTCGTCGACAGCTCCTGCACCCCGAACTGGCGGGCGGTGACGTTCTGCACGCCGAAAACCACTGCCAGCCCGGCGATCAGCAGCAGTTTCGTGTCGTCCTGATAGTCCAGCACCCCGGTGCCGCCCAGGATCGCCAGGGCCAGCAGCGCGACGGTCTCCGCGCCGAGGGTGATGCCCAGCCAGGTGCGCACATCGTGGTCGAGGTGACGGGCCAACCGCCCGCCCAGGATCGCGCCGCCGACGAAGGCGACGAACGCCACCAGCGCGGCCGTCATGTCGACCCCGGAGTGCGGGACGAACCAGAACCCCAGAAAGATCACGTTGCCGGTCATGTTCGCGACGAACACATGCCCGAGGACCAGCACGCTGACCGCGTCGACCAGCCCGGTCGCGAACGTCAGCAACAGCAGGCTCAACACCGTCAACCGTTGGGAGACGGGTGATTCGACGGCCACGACGACCTACAGCTGCGGGGTCAGGTCCAGCGACGTGATGGTCGACATCCGGGTGATCAGCCACTTGCTGCCGTCGCGCTGCAGGGTCAGCCGGTAGGACAGATACCGCAGGGAGGGGATGTTCTTGGTCAGCGGGCTGGTGGCCACCGAGTTGGTGTAGACGATCGCGGTGGCCTCGGTCGGGGTGAGCGTCTCGACCGCGGCGCCGAGCACCTGTGTCGTGTTGGTGACCTGCGCCTGCTTGTTGGAAGCGACGATCGCGTCGATGTACTTGCGGTACTCGTAGGCGAAGTCGCCGCCGAGGTAGCCCTCGGCGCGGTCCGGCAACTGCTCCATGTTCTCCGGCGTGTACGTCCACAGCGTGGCGATCGCGGTGGCCGCCGTGCGGGCGATCTGGAGCTTGGTGTCGACCTCCGCGCGTTTGGCGACGTACGGCCACAGGTTGGCGCCTGCGAAGCCCGCCGCGCCGACGAACAGCGCCGCACAGACCAGCATCGCGGCCAGCAGGCGCCGGCCCGCAGGCCGGTGCGCCACCAGCGTCGCCGGGTCGACCTGCTCCTCGGCCGGAGCATCCTCGGCGGTGCTCTCCTGCCCGGCCTGCTCCTGCTCGGGCTGCTCCTGCTCGGACTGGGGCGTCTCGGCCTGCGGCTCGGCCTGAGTCCTGGCCGTGCGGCGCCGCTTGCCGACCGGCTTCTTGACCTCGCCGGCCGGCTCCTCCGGGCGCGACTCGGGTTCGGCGGCAGCGGCTTTGGGCCGGCGGCGCCACCACCGGCGACGGCCGGCCTGCTCGCCCGCCTGGTCCCCGGTGGTCAGATCACCTGGATCAGCTGGCTGATCTTCCACTGCTGCCCTTCCTTGATAGCCGTTGCGATCCAACGGTTTCCACTCTCGATCGTGGACTTGCCGTCCGGCGTCTTGGTGGAGATCTTGGTCGCGACGAGGATGTCGGCGCTGCCGTCGTCGTTCCAGCGCTGCACGCCCGCCGCCAGCACGGTGCCCTGCGTCGGCTCGGCCCGGGCCACCTGGATCAGGATCTCGTTCTGCCTCTCCTTGAACGCCTTGGCGAACTCGCCGGTGCCCTGCGCCATGATCCGTTCCACGTAGTCGTTGGCGTTGAACGGATCCAGCGTCGTGTACTGGGTCATGAACTCGGTGACGTAGCCCAGCGCGGCGACGTCACGGACCACGGTCCGGCGGTTGGACTCGTGGTAGATCAGCATCAACGTGCCCAGCGTGAGGGCCGCGACCATGAGCAGCGCCGCCACCGTCGCGACCACGCGGAAGCCCCAGCGCCGCGGCGCCGGTGCGGCCGGTGCCGCGAAGTACTGCGGTTCGTCGGGATCGATCCTGCGACGCGGACTCATTGCCCCTGCGCATTCATCTGTGGTTTCTTCAACACGGTCAGGTTGGCGACGCGCCACTGCCCGTCACCGGACTTCTCGAACTCCACCCGCACCGTCGCGGTGATGAACTTCAGGGTCTGCGGATCGCTGCCCCGCTGGCCCTGCATCGCCAGCAGCATCTCGGCGGTCGTCGGCGACGCGGCGAGCACCGCGCTGCTGACCGCCCAGTACTCGTTGTCGGTCAGCTCAGCGCCGCGCACCGCGTTCTGCTGGGCCTCCAACTGCGGCCGGTAGGAGTCGGTGACCAGGCCCTGGGCGCGTGAGAAGTCTTCCTGCAGTGTGTCTTTGCGGTAGCTCAACAACTGCTCGACGATGCGCGGG
Source organism: Mycolicibacterium phlei (assembly GCF_001583415.1). The sequence continues at coordinate 103,857 of NZ_CP014475.1, read as the reverse complement.
CCCTCCTCGGCGATCTGCTCGCGGGCGGTCTCCACCGCGCGTTCGTGCCGGTACACCACCTGATAGGACGACGCCACCGCGGCCAGGCAGATCACCGTCGCCGCGATCAACCAGCCCGCCGCGACGCGGCGCGCATCGTCCCAGCGGCGCGACGCGGGCCGAACCTCGGTGCGCAGCAACAGATCCGCGAACGTGCGTCGGCGCCGGTCCCACAGCGGCCACAACCAGCCGACGAACAGGGGTGCGGTGTCGAGCAGATGGGCAATGTCCCGCACCAGCAGCCGCCACATGCCCGCCGCGCCCCCGTCGCGGGTGACCACCTCGAGGCCGAACACCGCGCGGCCGACCGAGAAGCCCGTCAGGGCCGGCAGCACCACACGGTTGACCACCACCGCGACGACCACCAGCGCAGCGGCGACGGTGTAGGTCCACCACAGCGGGCTGTACGGCGGGGCCGCCAGCGCCACCAGCGCCAGTGTCACCACCACCGCGAGCCCGGCGATCACGTCGATCGCGAACGCCCCCACCCGCGCCCGCCACAACGCGACCGGCGCGGCCGCCGGCGGTTCGGCGGGCACGCTCTCGAGCACGGCGGAGGTGGTCACGAGGCGACCTGATCCAGTCTGGCGATCTTGAAGGTGCCCTCGTCGGGAGCCATCTTCACCCGGAGCCGGTAACCCTGCTCCTGGTCGGCGGTGTCGGAGTTGGTCACCTTCACCCGCACCGCGACTAGGACGTCGAACGACCCGTCGTCGTTGTGCTTCTCGACCGCGGCCCGCATGTCCGACACCTGCACCCGGACGTTGGCGGCCTGATAGGCGTCGACGAGCACACCGGCGTACAGCGAGGACTGCACGGCGAAGTCACCGGTCGAACACTCGATGATCTTCGACTGCGCCGCGGTCATCGCCTCCACGTCGGGCGCGTGGGTGGCCGACACGCAGTCCTTGGCGGCCTGCAGCGCCGCCGCCTCGGCGGCCGCGACCTCCGCGTTGTGCCGGTCGGCGTTCAGAAGGACGTAACCGAGCACCCCGCCGGCGACGGCCAGGACCAGCAGCGCGGCGCACACGGCGACGGCGATGCCGCGCCCGATCCGCGTCGGGCGACGGTCGTCGGCGGTGTTGTCGGGCTGTTCGGTGGAGGTCTGTTCGGTGGAGGTCTGTTCGGTGGTTTCCTGCGTGTCGGTTTCCGGCGAGGCTAACGGCGTCTCATCAGCATCGGTGGGGTTCAGCTGGCTGGAGCCAGCATCTCCTTCCATCCGTCGTCTCCTGGGTTGCTCGAGTTGCTGACGTTGTACGTCACGCCGTCAGGTCCGACCACCTGGCCGCTGGACGGGCTGTACACCGCCGTGGCGCCGGGAGGCCCTGGTGCCGGAGTGTAGATGCAGGGGTTGGGCTGTTGTCCACTACAGCTCACCGTGCCCTGTCCCGGCGGGCTCAGCGGGTCGCTGACCGGCGCCGTCGACAGCGGTGACGGCAGCTCGTCGGCGGGCAGCGGATTGCGCCCGTTGTTGACCGACGGTGCCGGGATCACCCCGCGGCCGGGGTTGACGCCCTGATCGCAGCGCGCGCCGGGGGCCGGGCAGGACAGGATCTGGTTCGGGTCGCCGTACCACGGGTTGGTGCCCAGCGGGACGTACGGCTCGGGGCTGCGGCACTCCATCGGGGTGGCCGCCCGCTTACCCGGGACGTCGACGCACGGATAGTTGCGCGCACCGCGCACGACGTTGCCCTGGTAGTCCTTCGGGATCTTGCAGTAGGTGCCCTTCGGCAGCGGCGCCATGCTGGTGTCGGCGGGCGAACGCCACTCCGAGGCAGGCAGGAAGCCGGTCAGGCACGGCGGCGGCTGGTTGATGCCCAGCGCCAGCGGCAGCTGCCCGACGTCCTCGAACAGCGTGCCCGCCTGCGTCGCCGACGAGCCCTGCGCCAGCACCACCAGCGTCTGCTGCAGGCCCTTGTGATACCGGTTGAGCATGTCGATGACGATCGACAGGTTGGCCAGTGTCTGCGGCAGCGATTCGCGGACATCGCCGAACACCTCGCTGACCTGATCCAGGGTCGGCGGCGCCTGCTGCAGACCGCTGCGCAGCGCCGCGTCCTGTTCGGCGGCCTGCGAGGCGATCACGTTGAGGTTGCGCGACCACCGCTCGATGTTGTCGCCGGAGTCGGCCTGGCTCTGCAGGATCGGCGTCGAGTTCAGGATCAGGTCGTTGACCTGCGGCAGGTTCTCCTGGAAGCCCTGCGCGATGTTGGTCGTCGAGTCCACCAGCCGCTGCAGGGCCGGCCCCAGCCCGCCGACGGCGTCCGACGTCTCGGTCAGCAGCGCGTCGATCTTCTCCTTCGGCAGCACCGCCAGCCCCTCGTTGGCGGCGTCCAGCGCGGGCCCCACCTCGCTGGGCACGGTGCTGTCGGTGATCGTCGCGCCCGGCTCGAAGTACTCGCCCGGGTTACCGGTCGACACCAGGTCGAGGTACTGCTCACCGATCGCCGACACCGAGTGCACGTTGGCGGTCGCGTCGATCGGGATCTTGTAGCGGTTGTCGATGCTCATCACCGCCAGCGCACCGGTCTCGGTGGGCTCCACCGACTTGACCTTGCCGATCTGGGTGCCCCGGTAGGTGACGTTGGCCGTCGCGTACAGCCCGCCCGAGCGCGGCAGCTGCGCCTTGAGCTCGTACTGGCCGATACCGACCAGGGTCGGGATCCGCAGGTAGTACCAGCCGAGCACCACCAGCGCGATCACGGTCAGGATGGTGAACAGCACCAGCTGGATCTTGATGAACCTCGTCAGCACAGCTCACTCACCCCTTTCCACCAGCGGACCGCCGGGAGCGTCGTGCGGGTTGGGGGTGAACCGCACATCCGGGATCATCGTCGCCGGATCACGGCCCCAGGCCTGTTCGAGTGCGCGCAGCATGCCCGAGACACCGGTGCCGCTCAGGATGCCGTTGTCGATGGCCGACAGCGTCAGGTCGACCGTCAGCGACACGTTGAGGTAGTCGCCGCGCACCACCTTCGGCACGTTCTCGATGGAGAACGGCGCGGTCAGCATCAGCTTCAGCGCGCCGATGGTATACGGCGCGGCCCGGCCGATCTGCTTGAGCGGACGCTGCAGATTCTGCAGGTTCGTGCGCAGGTCGTCGCTGGCCGGGGCCAGGTGGTCGTCGGTGGCCTTGCTGATCCGGCCCAGCGCCTCGACGGCGTCGGCGAACAGATCCCGCGTCTCCGCGAAATGCTCGATCAGCGGCGGGAACTCGGTCAGCACCCGGTCCAGCGTGTCGTTGCGCTGCGCGACGATCGACAGCAGCCGGTCGGTGGCGTCGATCGCGCGGGTGATGTCGGCGCGCTGCTGGTTGAGCTCGTCGGTGAAGGTGTCGAGCTTGGTGAGGAAGTCGCGGATCTGGTCGGCGCGACCGTTGAGCACGTTGTAGATCTCGGTCTGGATGACCTCGAGGTTCTGCACCCCGCCGCCGCTGAGGATGGTGGCGATGCTGGCCAGCACCCGCTCGGTGGACGGGTAGGCCTCGGCGTTGGCCAGCGGAATGGTGTCACCGTTGCGCAGCGGTTCCGGCGACGGGTCCTCCGGCACGTTCAGCTCGACGTGCTGGGACCCCAGCAGGCTGGTCTGGCCGATGCGCGCCTGCACGTTCTTCGGCAGCTTGATGCCCGGCTCCAGGTTCAGCGTCAGCGTCGCCACCCAGTTCTTCAGCTCGATGGCGCGTACCCGGCCGACGTAGACGTCGGCGACGCGGACCCGGCTGTTGACGTTGAGCGCCAACGTGTCCGGCATCTGCACGTAGATCGTCATCGCGTCGCGGCCGGTGCCCGGGCCACCGGGCAGCGGCACGTTGGCGATACCGCGCCACGAACCGCACGAGCTCAGCATCAGCGCGATCGCCGACAACGCGACGACCCGCCTGGCGATCGTCGTCCACCTGCGCGCCATGGGCTGTCCTTCTGACCTGTTCGCACGGGCTCTCATCGGCCGGCCTCCGCGGGAAGCGGCGGGCCCGCCGGTGCGGGTGCCGCCGGGCCGACGTAGGGCGCAGGCACCGGTCCGGCCATCGCCGCACCACCCGGGTCACCGGGGATCACGCCCGGTCCGGGCGCCGGCGGCGGACCCGGCTGCGGATACCACGGCGGCGGCAGCGGGTTGTTCTCGTCGAACGCGTTCGGCGGGCCGGGCAGGTTGCCGCCCCGTGTGGTGCCGAAAGCCGGTGGTGCGGGCGGGATCACGCAGTTCGGTCCACCGAGCAGCTCGGCCAGGCACTCCGGGGTCATCATGTTCGCGGTGAACGGCTGCACCTCGACGCCCTGCATGCCGGGCGCGGCGACCCAGCCGGGCTCGTGGTTGCCGTGCGAGAACAGGGTGTCGCGGGAGAAGATGCCCGGCACGGTGGTGTCCTTGTAGCCCGGCGGCGGCTGCAGCCGCGGCTCGGAGTAGGCGATCTGCTTGGGCAGCGTCAGCGCCGAGGTGAACTGGTTGACACCGAACGGCGGGAAGTTGAACTTGATCGCGTCGAGGATCGGCGCCAGGTACTGGGCGCACAGCTCCGCCGACTCCTGGTAGCCCAGCCGGCTGGCCGCCTGGATACCGCTGCACACGAACTGCAGCGGGTTGGCGAAGTTGTTGATCACCGGGATGCCCATCACGCCACCGGTGTTCGGCGAGATGATGTTCATCAGGTTGGCGCCCAACGTCGGGAACACGTGCAGCGCGGTCTCCAGACCGTTGCGCGGATCCTCCTGCATGATCGCGTTCGTCACGTCCGCGAGGTTGTTGACGTCGTGGACCAGCACCTCGGAGTTCTCGTCGAGGAAGTTGCGGGTCGTGGACAGCAGCTCGTTGAGGTCGCGCAGCGCGTTGGACACCTCGCGGTCGGTGTTGGTGAACGCGTTGGTGAACTGCGCCAGATCGTTGTTGAGCGCCACGAACTGCCGGTCGCTCTGGTGCAGCGCGTTGACGAACAGCGCCAGGCTCTTGACCACGCTGAAGAAGTCGTCGCGACCCTCGTTGAGCGCGTACAGCGCCTCCGACAGGTTGTTGAGGGTCTCGTTGAGCTGCTTGCCCTTTCCGGCGAACCCGTCGGCGGCCGACTCGATGATGTCGCCGAACGGGCCCTTGGGCTGTTCGGGCGTCGGACCGAGGTCGGTCAGGATCCGGGCGATCGAGTCCCGCAACTGGTCGTACTCGACGGGCACCTGGGTGCGTTCCAGCGGGATCACCGCGTTGTTCTCAAGCACCGGGCCGCCGGTGTACGGCGGGGCCAGCTGGATCGTGCGCGACGCCACCAGGCTCGGGTTCAGGATCGACGCGGTGGCGTTGGCGGGCACCTTGTACTTGTTGTCGTAGTGGAAGGTGACCTTCATCTTGTCGCCGTCGGGTTCGATCTTGTCGATCGCGCCCACCTTCACACCCATGATCTGCACCTTGTCGCCGGGATACAGCGCCAGGGTGTCGGCGAAGTAGGCGACCACGGTGTTGGTGGTCAACCGCTTGTACAGGTTGTAGCCGATGAACGCGGCGACCAGCGCCAGCACCACGATCAGCGTGCTGACGATGATCGTGGCACGGGAAAGCTTGGGCAGCTTCAGGCTTCGGAGGTCGAAGATCGTTGACATCAGTCCTGTCCCCCTAACCCTGTGAACCCGGCGGGAGGAACGGCGGGTTGCCCGGTAGCGGCGGCTGCCCGGCGGGGGCGACCTGCTGGCCCGGTCCAGGCACCGCCGGGGCGGGCAGGGCGGGCGCCAGCGGCGCGATGCCGGGCGTGAAGTCCGGCGGTTGCGGCGGCTGCGACGCGTCCGCCGGGACGGGCACGGTGCGCGCACCCGGCGGGGCGGGCGGCAACTGGCCGTGCGCGCCGGGCACATTCGGCGGCAGCTGACCCGGGATCGCCGCGGCGGGCACACCCGGCGACGGCTGCGGGCCGTGCGCGTTCGGGTCGGAGGTCGCCACGTTCGGCGGGCCGTAGGCCGGGCCGCCGAACGGCCCCACCGACAGGCCGGCGCACGGCAGCGGATTCTCCGGCCGCGGCAGCCCGTCGGCCGGCGGGGTGTACGAACACGGCGAGCCCTTCAGCACGGCGGGTCCCGGATGCTCCGGGGTGCCCTCGATCGCGGCGGGCGGCGGTGGCGGCGCACCGTTGTCGAAGCCCTGCCCGTTCGGGTCCGGCCACTGCCAGGCGGGCAGACCCGCGTCGCGCCAGAACTTCTCGGGGTCGATACCGCGCTTCTTGAACGCCGCGTCGATGAACGGCTGCAGGATCTGGCCCGGCAGCAGGTTGACGAGCATGACCTTGAAGTACGGGCCCGACGCCACGGCCTCACCCAGCGAGGCCACGAAGTTGGCGACCGTGGTGAGGGTGTCCATCAGGTCGAAGCGGCGGTCGCGCAGCACGTCGCTGACCTCGCGCAGCTGCTCGAGCACCCGGTTCAGGTTCGGGTTGTCGTCGATGAGGCCCTTGACCTGGGCGGAGAACTTGTCGACCCGCTCCAGCAGCATGCTGACCGCGTAGTTGCGCTCGTTGATCGCCGCGAGCAGCGACTGCGCGTTGACCAGCAGCTTGTTGATCTGCTCGCTGCGGCTGCCCAGGATGCCCGCGATCGCGTTGGCGTTCTTGAGCAGCTTCTTGATGTCCTCGTCGCGCTTGCCGACGGTGTCGGAGAACCGGGCCACCCCCTCGAGCGCGGCGCTCAGGTGCGGTGAGGTCTGATCGATGGTCTCCGACAACACGTTCAGCGATTCCTTGACGGTGCGGGTGTCCCACTCCGAGGCAGCCTTGGTCACGTCGAAGAACGCGTCGTAGATCTGGTACGGCGTGGTGGTCTGGCCCAGCGGCAGCATCCCGTTGGCGCGCAGCGGTTCCGAGCCGCGCGGCTCGATCTCGATGTTGCGCCTGCCGAGGATCGTGTCGGTGCGGATGGCGGCGCGGCTGTCGGTCCCGATCTGGGTGCCGCCCAGCGTGAAGCCGATCTTCACCTTGTCGCCGTCGATCTCCATGCTGCGCACCAGCCCGACGTCGACACCGGCGATGCGCACCTTGTCGCCCTCGTTGAGGCCGCCGGTGTCGGAGAACTGCGCGTAGTACGTCGGCTGCGCGAACAGCATCGGCACACTGGCGAAACTCTGACCCACCCCGATCGCGACGACGAGCAGGATGATGCCCATCAACCCGTTTCGAACCCGGTTCGAACCCTCGAGCGTTCTCATTGCGGTGTGCACCTACCCGACGGCTGGCTGAACAGCTTGACCGTGCGCACCGGGCCGCCCGGCTGTAGACCGTTCATGCGCACCGAGATATCGCAGGCGTAGAAGTTGAAGAAGTCGCCGTAGATACCGCCGGCGCGCCCGATGATCTTGAAGGCGGTGGGCAGCCGGACGAGGATGTCGTTGAGCTGCTCGCGCTGGTCGATCAGCGGCTGCTGAGCGGTCTCGAGGTGGCCGATGGTGGACTGCAGCAACGGCCGGTTGTCGGCGAGCAGGTCGGCGACCGTGCCTGCCGCGTCGCTGATCTCGGCGACCGAGGTGGCAATCGGGTCGGCCCGGTTCTTCAGCCCGGTGACCAGCTTCTCGAAGTTCTGCACGGTCTCGTCGAACTGCTGCTGGTGGCGGACCGAGGTGTCGAGCACCGTGTTCAGGTTGGTGATCACCTCGCCGATGGCGCGGTCGCGGTCGGCCAGCGCCTCGGTCAGCGACGCGGTCTGGTCGAGGATGTCGTTGATGGTGCCGCCCTGCCCCTGGAACACCGTGATGATCGACTGGGCGATCTCGTTGACCTTGTCCGGATCCAGCGCGCGGAACACCGGGCGGAAGCCGCCGATCAGCGCGTCGAGGTCGAGCGCGGGCTGGGTGCGCTCGATCGGGATGGTCGCGCCGCCGGGCAGCCGGCGGTCGCTGTCGCCGCGCTTGAGCTCCATGTAGCGGTCGCCGATCAGGTTCAGGTAGCGGATCGAGGCGGTGGTGCCCTCGAACAGGGGCAGCGACCGGTCGACGTTGAAGTCGACCTTCACCTGCGTGCCGCCGTTGATCAGCTGGATCTTTTCGACCTTGCCGACCTCCACGCCGGACGCGCGGACGAACTGGCCTTCACGAAGGCCGCTGGCGCTGGAGAAGATCGCCGAATACCCGGTCGTGCGGTCGAATCGCATCTGACCGAACACCACGATGATGATCGCGGTGAACATGAGCAGCACCAGCGAGAATGCGCCCAGTTTGATTGCGGTTCCGGTGATTTTCATGGGTTGATCGTGTTCTCCCCGATCTGACGGCCCCAGACGTACTCGATCAGGATCGGCTGGCCGAGCTCGAAGTGGTTGTACGGCGCGATCGACGCACCGGTGTCCATCACCAGATAGGGCGCCGGCCACAGGTCACGGGTGATCTGCTGCCAGCAGCCGGCCCGGCCCTCCGGCCCACCGCGGGCGTTCACGCGGGGCAGGTTGTCCGGGTAGACGTACGGGTTGGCGGCACCCATCAGCTCTGACAGGGTGCGCAGCGAGTAGCCGTTACCACCAAGCGAGGCAGCCACTTTCGGCTCGGCGTCGTGGTAGTTGCGGACGGTGCAGAACAGCGCCGGGCTCTGCTCGTCGAGCACCTCCGACGGCCGGATCAGATCCTTGGCGCCGCGCTGCAGGTACGGCCCGCCCCGTTCGAAGACGTCGCCGCCGCTGTTGCCGAAGCCGATCGCGGCCATCAGCGCCTGATCGATGTTGTCCTGGTTGGCGTTCAGCGTCGCGGCGGTGGTGACCGCGTTCTGCAGCCCGTCGAACAGATCCGGTGCGGCGTTGGCGTAGGTCTCGCCCAGGTCGGCGAGCAGCTGGTTGTCCCGGCGGATCTGCGGCATCTTCGGGTTGACGTCGTCGAGGATCTCGTTGCCGTGGATGATCGACTGCCCGAACCGGTCACCGAGCCCGTCGAGCGCCTCGGCCGTCGCGGCCAGGGTCTGGTTCAGCTTGATCGGGTCCACCTGCTGCGAGATCGACACCACCGTCTCGAACAGGGTGTTGAACTCGGTGGTCACCGACGACACCTCGATGGTGTCCGCCGGCGTGATCCGCTGCGGCGACGGGTCTTTGGGTGAGCGGAAGTTGACGTACTTGTTGCCGAAGACCGTGGTGGCGTCGATGGTGGCGTCGACGTTGCGCGGAATCAGCTTGAGGTACTTGGGATTGACGTCGACGGTGATCCTGGCCCGCGGCTCACCGCTGACGCTGTACTCGGAGACGTCGATGACGCGGCCGATCTCCACGCCGTTGAACGTCACCTTCGCGCCCGGGTCCATCGACAGGCCCGAGCGTGCCGCCGACAGCGTGAGCTTCTCGTGCGGCATCCACGGGACGTTGCCGCGGAACTGCAGATACACGAACACCAGCGCTAACAGCGCCAACAGCGTCATCACCAGCCCCGCCAGCTTGTAGGGCGGGGTGCGCGGGTTGTTCAGCGGAGCCGTCATCGCTACACCGTCAGGTTGAAGTTCGGGTCGACGCCGTAGAGCGCCAACGACGCGAACAGGACCACACACACGATCGCGACCAGCGAGGCGCGCATCGACCGGCCGACGGCCTCACCGACGCCGACCGGGCCGCCGCTGGCGTAATAGCCGTAGTAGCAGTGGTTCAGCATCACGATCACCGAGATGATCACCGCCTGGATGAAGGACCAGAAGACGTCATCGGGTCGCAGGAACGTCCGGAAGTAGTGCTCGTAGGTGCCGATCGACTGGCCGTAGAAGAACGTCGTGGTCACCTGTGCGGACAGGAAGCTCATGATGATCGCCATCGCGTACAGCGGGATGATCACCACGAATCCGGCCATGATCCGCGTCGACACCAGATACGAGATGGACTTGATGCCCATCACCTCCAGCGCGTCGATTTCCTCGCTGATCCGCATGGCGCCCAGTTCGGCGGTGGCACCGGCGCCGACGGTCGCCGCCAGCGCCTGACCCGCGACCACCGGCGCGGCGATGCGCACGTTGATCATCGCGGCGAAGAAGCCGGTGAACGCCTCGACGCCGATGTTGCCCAGCGAGGCGAAACCCTGGATGGCCACCAGCGACGAACCGGACAGCGTCACGAAGCCGACGATCGCCACGGTGCCGCCGATCACCGCCATCGCGCCTGTGCCCATGCCGATCTCGGCGATCAGCCGCAGCGTCTCGCGGCGGTAGTGGCGCAGGGCGTGGCCGATCGAGCCGACCGCGTTGATGACGAACCAGGCGACGTGGCCGACGCTGTCGAGGAACCGGCCGGGCGCGCCGACCAGGTGCTGTGCGCGCGAGTAGCCCCGCGGGAAGCGGGAACGCAGAACTGTTGTCGTCGACACCTCAGCTCCCCGTTCCGAACCGGACACCGATGGTGGTCAGGACCACGTTGACCGCGAACAACGCGATGACGCAGAGCACCAGGGTCTCGTTGACCGCGGTGCCCACGCCCTTGGCGCCGCCGGCGACGGTCAGGCCGCGGTAGCAGCCGACCAGTCCGGCGATCAGGCCGAAGGTGCCGGCCTTGACGATCGAGATGACGACCTCGGGCAGACCCGTGATCAGGGTCAGCGTCGAGACGTAGGCGCCCGCCGACACGTTCTGCAGGTACACGCCGAAGATGAAGCCGCCCACCAGGCCGACGGTGATCACCGCGCCGTTGAGCAGCACCGCGACGAACGTCGACGCCACCACGCGGGGCACCACCAGGCGGTGGATCGGGTCGATGCCGAGCACCTCGAGCGCGTCGATCTCCTCGCGGATGGTGCGCGCGCCGAGGTCGGCGCAGATCGCGGTCGAGCCGGCGCCGGCGACCACCAACACCGTGACCAGCGGGCCCAGCTGGGTGACCGCGCCGATAGCCGCGCCCGCGCCGGAGACGTCGGCCGCACCGAACTCGGCCAGAAGGATGTTGAGCGTGAAGATCAGCAGCACGGTCAGCGGGATCGACACCGCCAGCGTCGGCAGGAACGCCACCCGCATCAAAAACCAGCTCTGCAGGATGAACTCGCGCCACTGGAACGGCGGTTTGAACAGGGCCTTGCCGACCAGGACGCACATGCGGACGAAGCCGCCGACCGCCTCCAGCCCCGGGCGGACCTGGTCGCGGACGTAGCCGACAACGCCGGGCGACGCCGTCACCAGAGTGCTCCTGCGGCGCAACGGCGACTGTCGCGGTGCAACGGCAGCCCCTGTCGCACGACCCCTCCTTGCCCCGACCCGTTGGTAGTGACCGGTGTCTCCCTACTGGTGAGTAGTAAGACGGACCACAGGACCATACCCGAATCGGTCCGCGCCTTGCATGGCATCGGGGAGATTGAACGTTCAACCGTTAGCAACCGCGCTCCCGTCCTGTAAAGCTCTTACGCACCCGTAGAAAGCGTTGACCCCGTGGTGCTTTCACTCCTATCCCGCCCCGAAGCGCTCGCGCAGTTCGGTCTTGAGCACCTTGCCCGCCGGGTTGCGGGGCAGCGCGTCGACGATCTCGAGTGCCTTGGGGTGCTTGTACCGCGCCAGCCGCTCATTGAGGAAGCCGTCGAGTTCAGCCAGGTCAAGATCGGTTTTCTGGGTGGGGTCCAGTGCCACGACGGCGACCGGCACCTCACCCCACTTCTCGTGCCGGCGGCCGATGACGGCGACCTCGGCGATGGCCGGATGCGCGGCCAGGGCGTTCTCCACCTCGGCGCAGTAGATGTTCTCGCCGCCGGAGATGATCATGTCCTTCTTGCGGTCGACGACCCAGATGTAGCCCTCCTCGTCCTGGCGGACCAGGTCGCCGGAGTGGAACCAGCCGCCCTCGAACGCCTCAGCGGTGGCCTTCGGGTTGTTCCAGTAGCCGGCCATCAGCGTCGGCGCGCGGTACACGATCTCGCCGACCTCGCCGACCGGCACGTCGTTCATGTCCTCGTCGACGATGCGGGCCGACACCGTCGGGATGACCTTGCCGACCGAGCCGAGTTTGCGGATCGCGTCGTCGCCGAGCAGCATGCACGTCACCGGCGACATCTCGGTCTGGCCGAACGCGGCCAGGATCTGGCTGCCCGGGAAGGTCTCGGCCATCTCCCGCAGCAGGGTGTCCGACGCCGGGGCCGCACCCCAGGACAGTGTGCGCAGCTTGAGGTTGCGCGGCCGCGCCTTCTGCGCGATGCACACCGCCTGCCACTGGGCGGGTACCAGGAAGATGCCGGTGACCCCCTCGGCCTCGAGCACGTCGAGCAGCTCGTCGGGGTCGAAGGCACCCAGCGGGTAGACCACGGTCGGACGGCCCAGCAGCAGGCCGGGGATCATGTTGCCGATCCCGGCGATGTGGAACAGCGGGACGCCGATGAAGCCGACGTCGTTGTTGATGTCGGCGCCGGACGTGAACATCATCGTCATCGCCTGGCCGTAGATGTTGGTGTGGGTGAGCACCGCGCCCTTGGGCTTTCCGGTGGTGCCCGAGGTGTACATGATCAGCGCGGGTGAGTCGTTGGGTATGTCGACCAGCGGCGCCTGCTCGCCGGTCTCGGCGAGCAGGTCGTCGTAGCCGAGCACCCCCTGCTCGGTGGCGCCGCCGGCGACGATCACCGTGGTCAGCGTCGGGTCGATGTCGCGCACCGCGGTGGCCACCCCGGCGAGCACGGCCTCGGTGATGACGATCCGGGCCTGGCAGTCGCTGACCAGGTAGGCGATCTCGGCGGGGGTCATCCGGAAGTTCACCGGCACCGCGATCGCCCCGAGCTTGTTGATCGCCAGGAACGACTCGATGAACTCGTTGCGGTTGAGCATCAGGATCAGCACCCGGTCACCGGAGGTCACCCCGCGTCGGTGCAGCGCGTTGGCCAGGGCGCTGACCCGCTGGTCGAGCTCACCCCACGTGGTGGTCTTGCCGAGGTGACGCAGCGCCGTCGCGCCGGGTTGCATCAGCGCGTGCCGGGCCAGCTGGTTGCACCAGTTCTGGCGCCGGGCGAGATACGGCTGCGAGGTGGGATCCGGCTCGGTCAACTGCGGCTGCTCCATCTACATCGGTGTTGCGGCTGGCTGATATTTGATCAAATATGGTGTCGCCCCGGTCACATTAATGGCCTCGGCGTTGCGGGAACAACCCCCTCTCCCGACCCTCTCTCGACCCTCTCCCGACCCCCGCCACGTCCCACGAAAGGACCGGAGAGCACGGTGAACGCGCCCCTGGCAGCCGGCGGCACTCCCCGCCGCGCGGTCCGGCGCGAACAGCTGTCCGACGAGGTCGCCGCGCGGCTGCGGCTCGACATCGTGACCGGTGTGCTGCGACCGGGAACCTTCATCCGGCTCGACGAGACCGCCGCGGCGCTCGGGGTGAGCATCACGCCGGTGCGCGAGGCGCTGCGGACCCTGCGCGGGGAGGGCATGGTGCAGCTCGAACCGCACCGCGGACATGTGGTGATGCCGCTGTCGCGCACCGATGTCGAGGACATCTTCTGGCTGCAGGCCACCATCGCCAGGGAGCTGGCCGCCAGCGCCGTCGCGCACATCTCCGACGCCGGGATCGACGAGCTCGAGCGGCTCAACGACGAGCTGGCCGCCGCGGTCGCACGCCAGGCCGTCGACGAGATCGCCGCCACCGAGTTCGCGTTCCACCGCGCGTTCAACCGGTCCACCGGCCGGATCAAGCTGGCGTGGTTTCTGCTGCACGTGGCCCGCTACCTGCCCGGGCAGGTCTACGCGACCGACCCGCAGTGGGGCACGTCGGCGGTGCAGAACCACCGCACGCTGATCGCGGCGCTGCGCGGCCGCGACGTCGACACCGTGGTGGAGGTGGCCGCCGGGGAGTTCGGCGACGGCGCCCGGCGGCTGATCTCGCGGCTCACCGAGTCCGGCGTCTGGCGCTGAGCGCGGATGAGCTACTTGGCGGCGAGCTGTTCGGCGCGGGCCTTGAGGTTGTCGGCGAGGTAGTCCAGCGTGTCGCCGATCGCCTTCTTCACCATCTGCTTGGGGATCGGCAGCTTGACCTCGACGTCGAGGTCGACGGTCAGCAGCGACGACGGGCCCATCGGCACGACCGAGAACCGCTGCTCCTGCTTCTCGAAGTGATCCCCCTGCTGCAGCACGGTGTAGATCTGGTTCTCCGCCGGGTAGTACACCGCCGTGATGAAGGTGCCCGCCTGTCCCTGCACGACGACGTCGAGCCGCAACTGGCTGGGCCGGCCGTCGTTGTACCGGGCCAGCACCCAGCAGCCCTTGATCTCCTCGTTCCACTGCGGGTACGCCTCGAAGTCGGCGACGATCGCCATGATCGCTTCGGCGGAGGCCGCGACCTCGACGGTCTTACTCACGAGAGGCATTCGACGAGCATATCCACTAGCCGGTGACCGCCCGCGCGAGCAGGTCGCGGATCGGTTCCGGGATCGGCACCGGGCGCCGGCTGTCCCGGTCGACGTAGACGTGCACCCAGTGCCCGACGGCCGCGACCGGGCCGTCGGCCGCCCACAGCCCCAGCCGGTAGGTGACGCTGCTGGTGCCGAGCCGGGTCACCGCCAGCCCGACGATCAGCGGGTCGGGGAACCGCAGTTCGGCCAGGTAGCGGCAGCCCGATTCGGCGACCACACCCAGCCACGGCGCGGTCAGCGGGTCGATGCCCAGCGTGGTGTCGATCCAGGCGTTGATCGCGGTGTCGAACAGCCCGTAGTACACGGCGTTGTTGAGGTGGCCGAACATGTCGTTGTCGGTCCACCGTGTGGTGACCGGCCAGTGCACCGGGAAGTCGGTCACGGCCGGGACGTCGTCACGTGCGGGCATGGCAGCAGTCTGGCAGTGCGGGCAGGCTGGTGGGCATGAGGATCCGCGGCGCCGTCCTGGAGGAGATCGGCCGCGCACGGCCGTACGCACAGTCGCGACCGTTGACGGTCGGCGACCTCGAGCTGGACCCGCCCGGTCCCGGCGAGCTGCTGGTGCGGATCGAGGCGGCCGGGCTGTGCCACTCCGACCTGTCGGTCGTCGACGGCAACCGGGTGCGCCCGGTGCCGATGCTGCTCGGCCACGAGGCCGCGGGCGTCGTCGTCGACACCGGGCCGGGCGGCTCCGACCTGGCGCCGGGCACCCGGGTGGTGATGACGTTCCTGCCGCGCTGCGGCCGGTGCGCGGCCTGCGCGACGGACGGGCTGACCCCGTGCGAGCCGGGCAGCGCCGCCAACGGCGCGGGCACGCTGATGACCGGTGGGCGGCGGCTGTCGCGCGACGGGCAGCCGGTGCACCACCACCTCGGGGTGTCGGGGTTCGCCGACCACGCGGTCGTCGACCGCCGCTCGGTGGTGCCGGTGCCCGCCGACGTGCCCGCGGTGGTGGCCTCGCTGCTGGGGTGCGCGGTGCTCACCGGTGGCGGCGCGGTGCTCAACGCGGGCCGGCCGCGGCCCGGGGACACCGTCGCGGTGGTCGGCCTCGGCGGGGTGGGGATGGCCGCGGTGCTCACCGCGCTGGCCGCCGACGAGGTGCACGTCGTCGGGATCGACCAGCTGCCCGAGAAGCTGGACCGCGCACGCGAACTCGGCGCGCACGACACCGCGACCCCGGAGGCGGCGCGGGACCGCGGGCTGAAGGCGGCCGTCGTGATCGAGGCCGCGGGCCACCCGGCGGCGCTGGAGGCCGCCGTCGACCTCACCGCTCCCGGCGGGCGCACGGTGTCGGTCGGACTGCCCCGGCCCGACGCCCGGGTCACGTTGTCGCCGTTGGGGTTCGTCGCCGAGGGCCGCTCGCTGATCGGCAGCTACCTCGGCTCGGCGGTGCCCGCCCGCGACATCCCGCACTTCGTCGACCTGTGGCGCGCCGGCCGGCTGCCGGTGGAGTCCCTGGTCTCCTCGACCATCACGCTCGACGAGATCAACACGGCGATGGACCAGCTCGCCGACGGCCGGGCGGTCCGCCAGGTGATCTCCTTCGACTAGTCAGAACCAGCCGTCGCGCATCTCCAGCGTGGTGCGGTCCAGGCTGGCCAGCAGATCCAGTTGCGGTCCGGTCCTGGGCAGTTCGTAGCGGAAGAAGTAACGGGCGGCCTGACGCTTGCCGTCGTAGAAGTCGCCGTCGCGGCCGTGCGCGGCCAGCGCCTGCTGCAGCCAGATCCACGCGACCACGATGTGCCCGAACGCCTCGAGGTAGACCGCGCTGTTGGCCATCGCGGCCTCGAGGTCACCGGAGGTGAACATCTCGCCGGTGACGGCCACCAGCCGCTGCCAGGTGGCGTCGAGTTGCGCTGCCTGCGAGGCGATCTCACCGCCCAGCGCGGCCGCGTCGGCGATCGTGCGGCCGATCTCCGCACCGAGCGCGGCCATCCCCGCACCGCCGCGGGCGGGCACCTTGCGGCCCAGCAGGTCCAGGCTCTGGATGCCGTGGGTGCCCTCGTGGATGGGGTTGAGCCGGTTGTCGCGGTAGTGCTGTTCGACGTCGTACTCGCGGGTGTAGCCGTAGCCGCCGTGCACCTGGATCGCCAGGTCGTTGGCCGCCAGGCACCACTGCGCGGGCCAGCTCTTGCCGACCGGGGTGAGCATGTCGAGCAGCACTGTCGCGGCGTCGCGCTCCTCGGCGGAGCCGGCACTCTCCTGCACGTCGACCAGCCTGCTGCAGTACAGCAGCAGCCCCAGCCCGCCCTCCACATAGGCCTTCTGCGCCAACAACATCCGCTTGACGTCGGCGTGCTCGATGATCGGCACCTGCGGGGTGGTCGGATCCTTGGCGGTGATCGGCCTGCCCTGCGGACGTTCCCGCGCGTACTGCAGCGCCTTGAGGTAGCCGGTGTAGCCGAGGGCCACCGCGCTCATCCCGACGCCCAGGCGCGCCTCGTTCATCATCGTGAACATGTACGACAGCCCGCGGTGCGGTTCGCCGACGAGATAGCCCACGGCGCCGGGCTTTCCGCCCGGGGTGTGGACACCCTCGCCGAAGTTGAGCACCGTGTTGGTGATACCCCGCTGGCCCATCTTGTGGTTGAGCCCGGCCAGCACCACGTCGTTGCGCTCGCCGACGGCTCCGTCGGCGCCCGGCAGGTACTTCGGCACGATGAACAGCGAGATGCCCTTGGTGCCCGGCGGACCGCCCGGGATCTTGGCCAGCACCAGGTTGACGATGTTGTCGGTGAGCTCGTGTTCGGCGGCCGAGATCCACATCTTGGATCCGAACAGCCGGTAGGTGCCGTCGTCCTGGGGTTCGGCGCGGGTGAGGATGTCGGCCAGCGACGACCCGGCCTGGGTCTCCGACAGCGCCATGGTGCCGGAGAACCGCCCGGCCAGCATCGGTTTGAGGAACGCCTCGATCTGCTCGTCGGTGCCGAACCTGCTCAGCAGGTTCGCGTTGGCCGCGGTCAACATGATGTAGCCCGTCGTGGCGACGTTGGCCGCGAAGAACCACGCGGTGGCCGCCTGCGCCACGGTGACCGGAAGCTGGGCGCCGCCGAACCGCTGCGGCATCGACATGGCGAGCAGGTCGGCCTGCGCGAACGCGTCCCACGCCTGTTTGACCTCGGGGATCAGCGTGACCTTCTCGCCGTCGAAGGTGGGCTCGTTGGCGTCGTTGAGCTTGTTGTGGTTGGCGAAGTACCGGGTCGCCAACTGCTCGGACAACTCGAGCACCGCGTCGAAGGTCTCCCGGGAGTGGTCGGCGAACCGGTCGCGGGAGGTGAGCTCGTCGACCCGCAACCACTCGTAGAGCAGGAAGTCGAGGTCGCGCCGGGACAGCAGCAGGGACTTCACGCCCCCATCTTGCCCGCCGCTCAGCCCGCCGTGGCGGGGTCGGACTTGGTGACGTTCACGCCCAGCGGCGACTCGAGGCGGACCTGCTCGTCGCGGATCAGGCCGCGCAGCAGCGCGGTGGAGAACTCGACGGCGATCTCCTGGGCGGTGCGCCTGCCGTGCGGGCGCAGCCAGCGGTAGGCGCCCAGCGTCATGCCGATGTAGCCGAGGGCGAGCACGTGTGAGTCGCACTCGTAGAACTCGCCGCTGGCGATGCCGCGGTCGATCACGTCGCGCACGTGCTCGTAGACCTGGGCCTCGCGTTCCCGGATGTAGGCCACCTGCTCCTCGGTGAACCACTCTGTGATGTAGGGGCCCTCCTGGAAGTACACCGCGGCGCGCTCGATGTCGTTGGCGATGCCCTCCAGCAGCCGGTGGGTGAAGTGGTAGATGGTCTCGCGCGCCGACGCCGACGGGTCGTCGTGCAGCGCGTCGACGGTGAAGTCGGCGGCCTGCTTGTAGATGTCGTAGAGGATCAGCGACTTGCTGGCGTAGTAGTGGTAGACCGTCGCCTTGTTCAGCCCGACCGCGTCGGCCACGTCGTCCATCCGGGTGCCGTGGTACCCGCGCGCGGCGAACAGCTTGGTCGCGACGGCCAGCAGCTCCTCGCGACGTGACTGCCCGTTGCTTCGGGTGTC
The DNA here is from genome assembly GCF_001583415.1 of Mycolicibacterium phlei. The sequence goes on along the minus strand of NZ_CP014475.1, from coordinate 85,507 downwards.
CGACGAGGGTTCTGAAGGCGGCATGGCGAACTCACTATAGGCAGGGCCCGGGCGCGGGCGGGCGTCAATCAACTGGTTGGCCAGTTTAGTTGTTGGGGCTGTCGCCGGCCCGACTCCGGGGGCTAAACTCCGATCCATCACTGCCGCACGTGAGAGGTGGACCACATGGATCCGAATCCGGATTATGACGCCAGCGACGAGCTGGAGTACGGCGTCAACTGGTTCGCCTGGATTCTGCGCGGGGTGTACCCGCCCCCGGCGTATCCGCCGGTCTAACCCGTAGACCGCGAACAGACACAGAATCGCGCGCCCGAGCTGCTCGGCGCGCGATTCTGTGTCTGTTCGCGGTTTTCAGGGGGTATCAGGCGGCTGCGGCCTTGACCGCGCGGCCCACCTCCGCCCGCAGCTGCGCGTACTCCGGGGAGCGGCGCAGCTCGTCGGCGTCGACGCCGGTGCGCGGCAGATCGACCGGGATGTCGAGTGCCACCTTGCCCGGCCGCCGGGTCAGCACCACGATCCGCGACCCGAGAAACGCGGCCTCGTCGGCGCTGTGCGTGACGAACACCGTCGTACGCCCGGTCTCCGCACTGACCTGCCGGACGTCCTCCTGCAGCAGCTCGCGGGTGAGCGCGTCCAGCGCCGCGAACGGCTCGTCGAGCAGGAACAGCGGGGTCTCGGCGGCCAGCGCCCGCGCGATCGCCACCCGCTGCTGCTGCCCGCCGCTGATCTCCCAGATCTTGCGCTTGGCAGTGCCCTCCAGACCGACGCGGGCCAGCAGCTCGTCGCGGCGGTCGGCGCGCCGCTCCCGCGGCACCCCGGCGTACTTGAGCGCCAGCTCGACGTTGCCGCCGACCGTGCGCCACGGGAACAGCCGCGGCTGCTGGAACACCACGCCCGCGGTGACGCCGGGCGTCGGCGCCTGACCGGCGACCTTCACCTCCCCCGAGGTGGGGGTCTCGAAGCCGGCGATCAGCCGCAGCAGCGTGCTCTTGCCGCAGCCGGACGCGCCCACCAGCACGAGGAACGCGCCCGGCTCCACCTCGAGGTCGACGGGACCCAGCGCCGTCACATCGCCGTAGCGGTGCTCGACGCTGTTGATGCGCAGGGTCCCGTCCGAGTCACTCGGTGAGGGCACCCGGCAGTCCCTTGGTGTAGATCGCATCCTGGAACACCTTCAGCGGCGCGGCCTCCGGAATCTGGTTCTGGTCGGCCAGGAACTGCGACGCGCTCTGCAGGTTCACCGCGATGTTGCCCGGCTTACCGTCGGTCCCGAGCCACTCCGCGGAGGCCTCCTCGGCGGGGGTCAGGAACACGGTCTGCTTGATCTGGCCGGCGACCTCCTCGGGGGTCAGGCCGATCTCGGCGGCGATGGCCTTGGCGGCGGCCTCCGGATCGTTGTGGATCACGTCCAGCGCGCGGGCCTCCTGCTTGCGCCACACGTCGACGACGTCGGGGTGCGCCTCGGCGAACGCGTCGGACACCGTGGCCAGGTCCATGGTCGGCTTACCGGCCTCGGCGAGCTGGCGGCTGGAGATCAGGTCCTTGCCGGTCTTGCGCAGCTCGTCGAGGGTGGGCAGCCACGAGTAGGCGGCGTCGATGTCGCCGCGCTCCCAGCCGGCCAGGATGGCCTGCGGCTGCAGGTCGATCAGCTGGACGTCGTTGGGGGTCAGGCCGGCCTGCTCGAGCGCGGCCAGCAGGCTGTAGTGCGCGGTCGACGCGAACGGGGTCGCGATGCGCTTGCCCTTCAGGTCGGCGACGGTGTTGATGCCGGTGCCGTCGCGGGCCACCAGGGCCTCGTTCTCACCGGCGACGCCGAGCACGAACGCGACCTTGTACGGGATGTTCAGCGGCTCGGACAGACCGCGCGCCACGGGGCTGGAGCCCAGCGTGCCGAAGTCGAGCTCGTCGGCGATGAACGCGGTGTTGACGTCGGCGCCGGAGTCGAACTTCGTCCACTTGATGTTGTAGTCCGGCAGCGCCTCTTCGAGCCACGTGTTGTTCTTGACGATCAGGTCGCCACTGATCAGCGCCTGGTAGGCGATGCGAATCGTCGGTTTGTCGGCGGACTGCTCCGACTTGTCCACCGAGCACGCCGAAAGTCCCGCCACGGCGAGCGCGCTCGCGGCGACGGCGGCAACCAGCGATTTGAATTTCATATCTTTCCTCTCCAGGGAACTGCACGCCTCTCCAGGGCGCGAAGCAGACCGTCGATCACCAGACCGGAGAACCCGATGGCGAAGATGCCGACCAGCACGACGGGGGTGTTGTTGTAGTTGCTCGCGTCTTTGACCAGGCCGCCCACGCCGGGGATGCCGTTGAACAGCTCGGCGGCCACCACCGAGGAGTACGCCATGCCGACGGCCAGCCGGATGCCGGTGAACGTCTCGGGCAGGGCGGACGGCACCACGACGTCGCGCAGCACCTGCGCGCGGGTGGCGCCCAGCGCGCGGGCGGCCTCCTGCAGGCCCACCGGGGCCGCGACGACGGCGGTGGTGGTGGCGACCGCGGCGGGCGGCAGTGCGGCCAGCGCCAGCAGCGTGATCTTGGGGGCCTCGTCGATGCCCAGCCAGATCACCAGCAGGAAGAAGTAGGCCAGCGGCGGCAACGCCCGCAGGAAGGTCAGCCAGGGTTCCAGCACACTGCGCACCCAGCTGATCGAGCCCATCACCAGGCCCAGCAGCACGCCGACGGTGACGCCGATGAGCACACCGGCGAACACCCGGCGCAGCGTCATGTAGAGGTGCTCCCACAGCAGGTAGCCCGCGTAGCCGCGGACGCCGTCGTGGGTGGTGGAGATGTCGATGAACGCCTGCCACACCGCGCTCGGGTACGGCACGAACGTCTTGTTCCAGATCCCGCTGGCGGCGGCGAGCTGCCAGGCCGCCAGGAAGACCAGCACCGACAGCAGCGGCAGCGCGAGCCGGGTCAGCCGCCCCCGCCACGCCCGTGCGGGCGAGACCTCGGGCGCCGCGACGGCATGCTCATCGGGCGTGATGTCAACGAATACGGACATGGACGGCTTTCTCTCACTGACTGCTGGGGAATTGCGCTGCTCAGCGACGGCAGCAGCAGGCAGGCAGTGTCAAGCTCACCCGGGTATTGCTACCGGCCGTTGACACGCTGGTAAACATCTGCGCTCACGGTGAGCAAAACCCTGCGCGACGCGCGAACCTTGTGCGGGCGCGCTCAGGTGGCGGTGACCGGCTGCGCCGAGTTCAGCCGGCGGCGACCCGGTCGGCGAGGGCGGGTGGCAGCGGGGCGGTGAAGTCGAGCACCGGGCCCGGGGCGGCGGCGAGGATGTCGATCACCGCGGCGCCCTGCGAGTAGCCGCCGAGCACGAAGCGGGTGTCGGGGCAGGCCGCGGCGACGGCCTGCAGGTGGCCGCTGGCGTCGGTGGCGCCGTCGGTGGCCTTGAGGAAGTCGAACGAGGCGGGGTAGTTGACCGCGTACGCCGACACCGTCGTGCCGGGCAGGTCGGCGCGCAACGCGTCGACGAACGCCTCGCCCTCGCGGCCCAGCCCGGCGGGCTCGTTGGTGCCGCGGGCGAACACGACGTCGACGTCGGCGCACGTCCCGTCCTCAGCCACCGCCGGGGCCGCAAATCCCAGCACCCCGGCGGTGACCATCGTCGCGGCCGCACCGGCCAGACCCTTGAAACCCATCGTCGCCTCCTCAGTGGTGATGCTTCGATCTCACCGCGGCGGCGACGACGGGCCAATGCCGCTGGCACCAGCGCCGGCCTACCGGCTAGCCGGTAGCCGTTACAGCGCCTTGAGCTCCTCGATGACCTCGCTGACCGACTTCTTGGCGTCGCCGAACAGCATCGAGGTCTGGTCCAGGAAGAACAGGGGGTTCTCGATGCCCGCGTAGCCGGCGTTCATCGACCGCTTGAGCACGATGACCGAACGTGACTCGTCGACGTTGAGGATCGGCATGCCGTGGATCGGCGAACTCGGGTCGTTGCGCGCCGCCGGGTTGGTGACGTCGTTGGCGCCGATGACGAGGGTGACGTCGGTCCGGGCGAACTCGCCGTTGATCTCGTCCATCTCCTTCATGGCGTCGTACTCGACGTCGGCCTCGGCCAGCAGCACGTTCATGTGGCCGGGCATGCGGCCGGCCACCGGGTGGATGGCGTACTTGACCTCCACGCCCTTGCTCTCCAGGATGTCGGCCATCTCCTTGACGGTGTGCTGCGCCTGCGCGACGGCCAGCCCGTAGCCGGGGACGACGATGACCTGGTTGGCGTAGGCCATCTGGATCGCGGCGTCGGCGGCCGAGGTGGCCTTGACGGTGCCCTGGGTGCCGCCCGGGCCGGCGGCCGCGGCGGCGCCGCCGCCGAACGAGCCGAACACGATTGCCGGGATGGACCGGTTCATGGCGACGGCCATCAGGTTGGTCAGGATCGAACCCGAGGCGCCGACGATCATGCCCGCGACGATCATCGCGGTGTTGTTCAGCGCCAGACCCGCTGCCGCGGCGGACAACCCGGTCAGCGCGTTGAGCAGCGAGATGACCACCGGCATGTCGGCGCCGCCGATCGGGAACACCACGAACAGGCCCATCAGACCGGCCAGGCCGAGCACCACCAGGATGGTCCAGGCGGGGCTGCCGGTGCCCGCGTTGACCCCGATGTAGATCGCCGCGGCGGTCGCGCCGAGCAGCAGCACGATGTTGGCGGCCTGGAACAGCTTGGCGGAGGCGACAAGTCGCTTCTCGACGTTCTTCGGGATGGACTCCTGCAGCTTGAGGAACGCCACCAGCGAACCCCAGAACGACACCGAGCCGATGATCGCGGCGAACAGCGAACCGGCCACCAGCGCGACCGTCGGATGCTGGTCCTCGGTGAAGTGCGCGAAGCCACCGGTCTCGATGAACTCCGCCCACGCGATCAGCGCGACGGTGCCGCCGCCGACGCCGTTGAACAGCGCGACCAGCTGCGGCATCGCGGTCATCTTGGTCTTCTTCGCCGGTGGCACACCGAGAATCACGCCGAGCGCCAGGCCGACGGCGATCAGGATCCAGTTGATCGACGCGGTGTCGCGCACCTTGATCAGGGTGGCGACGACGGCGAGCGCCATACCGGTGGCGGCGATCCAGTTGCCGCGCACCGCGGTCTTCGGCCCGGTCAGACCGGACAGACCGAAGATGAACAGTGCGAACGAGACGATGTAGAGGACGGTGACGAGATGGTTCACTTGTCGCCCACCTCAACGGATTTCGCCTCGGGCTTGCGGGTCTTGAACATGCCCAGCATGCGGTCGGTGACCAGGAAGCCGCCGATCACGTTGAGCGTGCCGAACACCAGCGCGACGAACGCGATGGCGCGCACACCCCAGTGCGCGTCGGCGGGCAGGTCGCCGAGCACGATCAGCGCGCCCAGCACGACGATGCCGTGGATGGCGTTGGTGCCCGACATCAGCGGTGTGTGCAAGGTGTTGGGCACCTTGGAGATCACCGCGAACCCGACGAACCCGGCGAGCACCAGGATCGCGAGGTTGGCCAGTAACTGGTCGTACATCAGTTCTCTCCTCGGGTGACGCAGGAGGCCGCCACGATCTCGTCGTCGAAGTCGGGGGCGAGCACGCCGTCCTTGATCAACAGGTCCAGCAGCGAGGTCAGGTTCTTGGAGTACAGCTCGCTGGCGTGTTCGGGCATGGTGGCCGCCAGGTTCAGCGGCGCCGAGATCGTCACCCCGTGCTTGATGACGGTGCGACCGGGTTCGGTCAGCTCGCAGTTGCCGCCGGTCTCGCCGGCCAGGTCGACGACGACGCTGCCGGGTTTCATGCCCTGCACGGCGGCGGCGGTCACCAGCCGCGGTGCGGGCCGTCCGGGCACCAGCGCGGTGGTGATCACGACGTCGAAGCCGGTGATCGCCTCCTCGAGCCGCTTCTGCTGCTCGGCGCGTTCCGCCTCGGACAGTTCGCGGGCGTAGCCGCCCTCGCCGGCCGCCTCGATGCCGAGGTCGAGCCACTGCGCGCCGACCGAGCGCACCTGGTCGGCCACCTCGGGACGCACGTCGTACCCGGTGGTGCGGGCACCCAGACGCTTGGCGGTCGCCAGCGCCTGCAGGCCGGCCACGCCGACGCCGAGGACCAGCACGGTCGCGGGTTTCACCGTGCCCGCGGCGGTGGTCAGCATCGGGAAGAACCGCGTCGACTCCCAGGCGGCCAGCAGCACGGCCTTGTAGCCGGCGACGTTGGCCTGCGACGACAGCGCATCCATCACCTGGGCGCGGGAGATCCGCGGGATCGCCTCGACCGCGAAGGCCTGCACACCCTTGGCCTTCAGCGCGGCGATCTGGTTGTCGGCGTTGCGGGGCGCCAGGAAGCCGATCAGTGTCTGGCCCTCACGCAGCCGGGCGACCTCCTCGTCGGTGGGCGGCGCCACCTTGAGGATCACGTCGGCGGCCCAGGCGTCGCCGATCGTGGCGCCGGCCTCGACGTAGAGCTCGTCGGGCAGCAGCGCCCGCACCCCGGCGCCGGACTCGACCACCACGGGCAGCCCGCTCTTCACCAGCGAGGCGGCCGCCTTCGGTACCAGCGCGACGCGGCGTTCGTCGGCGCCGGACTCGCGCACCACCCCGATCGTCGGCCTCTGCCCGCCGACGTCGGCATTCGTCTGGATCTCTGTCATGACCCCTGGCTTCTGTCTTTACCCGCGCGCTGCGCGCGGACTGCGTTGTGCTCGACACCATAGAGGGTCACGAATTCATCGCGGCAGCCTGAGTGGGCCGTTTCCCCCGTTCGGTGGAGATCGAAATCCCCCGCGCGCGGGGCTGATCAGCGAAAAGGCTTCGGGTTCCACGTGGCGGGACTGTGCGCACGGCTCAGCCGAGTAGACACACTGACGAGGAGTGTTCACAGGTCTTGGCCGGGCCCTGCGCCGGGCCCTTGGTCGGGTCCTAGGTCAGGCCCGCAGCCCCTCGGTCAGCAGCGTCGCCAGCTCGACGTAGGCGGCGGCGTCGGACAGCCCGGTGGCCGCGGCGACCTCGCGCTGCTGGATGCGCACCATCGTGGTGGCGATCAGATCGGCGGCGAAGGCGGCGTTCACCGCCCGGAAGACGCCTGCCGCCACCCCCTCCTCGATCAGCTGGCGGACCCGGGTGGCGGCGGCGTGGGTGTTGGCCTCGTACACCTCGCGGGCCGGGGCGAACGCGTTGAGGTCGGCCATGAACACCTCGGAGGCCACCGCCAGTTCGTCGCCGACGGCGGTGAGGTAGGCGGTCACGCGGGCCCGCGGGTCGGTGGTCCGGGCCAGGGTGGCCTCGACGGCGGCGGTGGCGCGCTTGAAGAAGTGCACGGTGACCCGCCGGACCAGCTCGTCCTTGCTGGCGGCCAGCGTGTAGAGCGTGGACTTCGAGCAGCGCAGCCGGGCGGCGAGTTCGTCGAGGGTGAAGCGGCTGAAGCCCTCGGCCAGGAACAGCTCGAGAAGTTCGTCGAACAACCTGGTGCGTCTGCGCGTGGCGAATGCGCTGTCTACCAGGTCGGACACGCCGCAATAGTACTGCAGCGGTAGCTACAGTACTCTCAGTGAGTACTGCACGACCGCTGTCAGTACTGATTGTCGAGAGGTGACCGCCCGTGGCCGTTGACCGCCTGCTGCCGTCCGATGAAGCCGCCGAGCTGATCGCGCTGACCCGCGAGATTGCCGACAAGGTGCTCGACCCGATCGTCGACGAGCACGAACGCAGCGAGACCTACCCCGAGGGGGTGTTCCCGCAGCTGGGCGCGGCCGGGCTGCTGAGCCTGCCGCAGCCCGAGGAGTGGGGCGGTGGCGGTCAGCCGTTCGAGGTGTACCTGCAGGTCCTCGAGGAGATCGCGGCGCGCTGGGCTGCGGTGGCCGTCGCGGTCAGCGTGCACAGCCTGTCGTCGCATCCACTGCTGGCGTTCGGCACCGACGAGCAGAAGCGGCGCTGGCTGCCCGGCATGCTGTCCGGCGAGCAGATCGGCGCCTACAGCCTGTCCGAGCCGCAGGCCGGCTCCGATGCCGCCGCGCTGCAGTGCCGGGCGACCAGGACCGACGACGGGTACGTGCTCAACGGGTCGAAGGCGTGGATCACCCACGGCGGCCGCGCCGACTTCTACACGCTGTTCGCCCGCACCGGCGAGGGCTCCAAGGGTGTGTCGTGCTTCCTGGTGCCCAAGGGCCTGCCCGGCCTGAGCTTCGGCAAGCCCGAGGAGAAGATGGGCCTGCACGCGGTGCCGACGACGTCGGCGTTCTACGACAACGCCGCCATCGACGCCGACCGGCTGATCGGCGCGGAGGGTCAGGGCCTGCAGATCGCGTTCAGCGCACTGGATTCCGGGCGGCTGGGGATCGCCGCGGTGGCGACGGGCCTGGCGCAGGCCGCGCTGGACGAGGCGGTGCGCTACGCCAACGAGCGAACGACGTTCGGCCGCAAGATCATCGACCACCAGGGGCTGGGCTTCCTGCTCGCCGACATGGCGGCCGCGGTGGCGACGGCGCGGGCCACCTATCTGGACGCCGCTCGCCGTCGCGATCTGGGCCGGCCGTACTCGCAGCAGGCCAGCATCGCCAAGATGGTCGCCACTGACGCCGCGATGAAGGTCACCACCGATGCGGTGCAGGTGTTCGGCGGGGCCGGCTACACCCGCGACTACCGCGTCGAGCGCTACATGCGCGAGGCCAAGATCATGCAGATCTTCGAGGGCACCAACCAGATTCAGCGCCTGGTGATCGCCCGCGGCCTCACCACCAAATAGCCCTCTCCCCCTCTCCCCCTCTCCCCCGCGAGCAGACGCAGAATCGCACGGTTCAGCCGCCGACAGTGCGATTCTCTGTCTGCTCGCGGCGCTAGGGCTCGCGGTGCTAGGGCTCGGGCGGGGAGGTGGCGATGACCGTGGTGCCCTTCCCCGCGGTGGACTGCACCTGCATCGACCCGCCCATCGCCTCGAACCGGGCCAGCAGCGAGCCGAGCCCGATGTGCCCGTCGGCGACGTAGCTCCCGATGACCGCCGGGTCGAAGCCACGGCCGTCGTCGGCGACGGTGAGCAGAATCCGGTCGGCCACCCGCGACAGCGTGACCCGCACGGTGGTCGCGCCGGCGTGCTTGTGGATGTTGTTCAGCAGTTCCCGCGCGGCCCGGTACAGCAGCTGCTGCGACTCGGGTTTGCCGACCTCCTCCAGCTCCGCCTCGACCATGTACCGGCCACGGGACTCGAACTGCCGCAACAGTTCTCGCACCGCCGGGGTCAGACCGAGCTGGGCCAGCACCTGCGGGTGCAGCTCGGTCACCGTCGAGCGCAGCGCCGCCGCGGTCTGCTGCAGCGCATCGCGGGCGGCCTCCAGCGCAGGGTCGTCGACACGTTCGCGGACCTCGTCGAGGTCCAGGCGGGCCGCTAGCAGCGTCTGCAGCGGCCCGTCGTGCAGATGCTCGGCCACCTCGCGGTTGTGCCGCTCGTCGGCCTGCATCGCCTCCGACACCAACTGGCGGCGCAACTCCTGCAGCGCCAGCACGCGCGCCTGCCGTCGCACCAGCACCACGCACAGGGCGGTCATCGCCACCGCCGACCACAGCAGGAACCCGAACTGGGTGTAGACCACGTTGGGCAACCCGACGTTGTCGTCGCGTTTGGAGTACACGATCCACACCGCCAGGTAGGTGACCGCGGTGCCCACGCCGAGCACCGCTGTCAGCACCGGACGGTCCTGGAACGCCACCGCGATCGGCAGCAGGAAGAACACCGGCAGCAGGGCCGCGGTCGCCCCGCCCGAGACCAGGCACAGCACCGCGACCACCAGCACGTCGATGCCCGTCGACGCCCAGTCCGCCCAGCGCGGCAGGGTGGGGCTGCGCGACACCAGCACCAGCCAGATCACCGCGGCGACTGCCCAGGTGCCCAGCACCACGACGTACACCTCAGGCAGCCAGTGGTCGACCTCCCAGATCCACACCAGGATCGCGACCAGCATGATCAGCGGCAGCCGCAGCACGGCGGTGACCCGCACCGGTTCGGCGGCGAACAGGCGGGTGAGGCGATCAGCGAGCGTCGCCATGTCAGTCCAGCAGCTTGCGGCGCATGGCCTCGGCGACGGCGGCGCCGCGGTCGTTGACGCCGAGCTTCTCGTAGAGCCGCTGCACGTGGGTCTTGACCGTGGACGGCGCCAGGAACAGCTGTTTGGCCATCGCCGGGATGCTGATCCCGTCGGCGATCAGCCGCAGCACCTCGCGTTCGCGCGGGCTGAGCACCGGCCCCTCCGGTTCGGCGCGCTTACGGATCTCCCCGGCCAACCCGGCGGCCAGGCTGGGTGCGACGACGTCGCGGCCCTTGGCGCAGTCGAGCACGGCGTTGACCAGTTCGGAGCGGCCGAGCTCCTTGGGCACGAACCCGGCGGCGCCGTTCTGCAGCGCCTGGTAGACGATCGCCGACTCGTCGTGCGCGGAGATCAGCAGCACCCGGGTGGGCAGGCCGTCGCGGGTGACCGCCGCGGCCACCTCAGAGCCGTCCATCCCGGGCATGCGGTAGTCCAGCAGCGCGACCTGAGGATGGTGTTCGCGGATCGCCTCGAGCGCGGCCGGACCGTCGTCCGCCTCGGCCACCACCTCGATCTGGCCGCTCGACGTCAGGGCGCGCACCACGCCGTCGCGAAACAGCGGGTGGTCGTCGCCGACCACGACGCGCACCCTCTCACCTGCACCGTTGCCCACGCCGCTCAGCTTGGCACAACGGCGGTTCCTCCGATCGGGGGACACGCGATTCCACCGCTGCATCGGCCGGTCACCGGACAGACGTCGGGCCCGCGCTGCCGCATTGTTGAGTCATCGCCGGAACAGCCCGGCGCAGAACCGAAAAACCCACTCACACAAGGAGAACATCATGGCCACCAAGACCACCGCCCGCATCGCCCGCTTCATCGCCCTGCCCGCGGTCGCCGCAGGCATCGCCGCCGGGGCGCTGGGCTTCGCCGGTGCGGCCTCCGCCGGCACCTACACGCAGGACATGACGCCGCGGCCGGGCCTCGTCGTCGGCCCGAACGTCAAGGCGCACCCCGCCCCGGAGATGGCGGCCGGCACGCACCACCACGGCCTGGTCTACGCCCAGCAGCTGGCACCGCAGCGCTGAGCCGCGTCGCGGTGTGATCGAAATATTCTGGCCCTCAGCCACTTTCACAAGTGACCTTCGACTCTTGCTAGGGTGTGGGATGTCGAACATCTCCCAAAACGACCGCATCGACGACGTCGCCCCCGGCGACATCGTGACCGTCGACCGTGACGGCACCGCCGGACCGGCGAAAGTCGTGCACAAAGAGGATGTCGACGGCGGCTTCCTGCTGACGTTCGAAGCCGCCGACGCGCAGACGTTCCAGGTGCGTTACCCGGCGGGCGCCCGGGTCACCCGCGCCCTGGAGGCCAAGTGGGGGTCGGCGCAGAGTCCGACGCCGCATAATCCCGGCTGAGCGGGTGTCATATCGTGGCTGACATGGACTTCGCGATGTCGGCCAAAGCTCAGGACTACCACAACCGTCTCACCGAGTTCATGGTTGAGCACGTGTTCCCGGCGGAGGCCGAGTACCACCGGTACCGCGAGGAGAAGGGCCCCAAGGACCACACGGTCCCGCCGGTCGTCGAGGAGCTCAAGAAGATCGCCAAGGAGCGGGGGCTGTGGAACCTGTTCCTGCCGTCGATCTCCGGCCTGTCCAACCTCGAGTACGCCCACCTCGCCGAGCTGACCGGCTGGAGCCTCGAGATCGCGCCCGAGGCCACCAACTGCCAGGCCCCCGACACCGGCAACATGGAGACGCTGCACCTGTTCGCCAACGAGGAGCAGCGCAAGCAGTGGCTCGAACCGCTGCTCAACGGGGAGATCCGCAGCGCGTTCGCGATGACGGAGCCGGCGGTGGCCTCCAGCGACGCCCGCAACATCGAGACCACGATGTACCGGGACGGCGACGACTACGTCATCAACGGCCGCAAGTGGTGGATCACCGGTGCCGCCGACCCGCGCTGCAAGATCCTCATCGTGATGGGCCGCACCAACCCGGAGGCGTCGGCCCACCGGCAGCAGTCGATGATCCTGGTGCCGACCGACACCCCCGGCGTCGACATCCAGCGCTCGCTGCCGGTGTTCGGCTGGCAGGACCAGCACGGCCACTGCGAGATCGTGTTCGACAACGTGCGGGTGCCCGCCGAGAACCTGCTGCACGAGGAGGGCGCCGGCTTCGAGATCGCCCAGGCGCGCCTCGGCCCGGGCCGGATCCACCACTGCATGCGCGCGATCGGCGCCGCCGAGCGGGCGCTGGCGTTGATGATCGACCGGGTGCAGACGCGCGTCGCGTTCGGTAAGCCGCTGGCCGAGCAGGGCATGGTGCAGGAGGCGATCGCCAAGTCCCGCAACGAACTCGAGCAGGCCCGGCTGCTGTGCCACAAGGCGGCGTGGACCATCGACCAGCTGGGCAACCGGGCCAAGGAATCCCAGGTACTGGTGGCCCAGATCAAGTCGGTGGCCCCGCAGATGGCCTGCAACGTGATCGACCGTGCCATTCAGGTGCACGGCGGCGCCGGCGTCTGCGACGACTTCCCGTTGGCCCGGATGTACGGCTGGCACCGCGCGATGCGGCTGTTCGACGGTCCGGATGAGGTGCACCTGCGCACCATCGCCCGGGCGGAACTGGGCAAGGAGAAGAGCCCGCTCGCCGCGGCGGCGGTGAAGCGCCAATCATGACCGGGACGGTCGACGCCCTGCCGGGCGCGTGGAACTTCCGCGACATCACCCAGGAGACGGGGATTCGCCCGGGCCGGTTCTACCGGTCCAGTGAGCTGAGCCGGCTCGACGACGCCGGCCGGGAGGCGCTGCTGCGCCTGTCCATCAGCGATGTCGCCGACCTGCGTTCGGCGCGGGAGGTCGAACGCCACGGCGCAGGCGCGGTGCCCGACGGTGTCCAGGTGCACCTGTTGCACTTCCACGAGGTCACCGCGAGCAACGACGGGGAAGCGCCGCACGAGAGCGCGTTTCGCAAGATGATGGGCGAGAAGCCCGACGACGAGGACATCGCCGCCGCGGCCAGCCGGTTCATGACCGAGGAGTACACCCGGTTCCCGACGCTGCCCGGCGCGCAACGCGCGATCCGGCAGGTGGTTTCGCTGCTCGCCGACGGGCGGTCGCTGATCGCGCACTGCTTCGCCGGTAAGGACCGCACCGGGTTCACCGTGGCGACGGTGCTCGACGCCGTCGGTGTCGAGGCCGACGCCGTCATGGCCGATTTCCTGCGCAGCAACGAGGCGGTGCCGCAGCTGCGCGAGCAGATCCTCGCGTCGGTGCGCGAACGGATCGACACCGCAGAGGAAGTCACGTTCGTCGAGGCCCGGCTGACCGAGGCGGTGCTGGGGGTGCGCGAGGACTACCTGGTCGCCGCCCGCCGGTCGATCGCCGACAACTTCGGTTCGCTGCGCGGCTTCCTGGAGGCATCCGGTGTCACCGACGACGACGTTGCCCGGCTACGCGCGGCCCTCCTCGGTTAGCAGCCGGATGTTCTCGCGGTCCCGACCCCACGCAGACCCCGACGCTCCCGCGTGGTTCGCGGCCGCACTCGCCCAGAAGCCCGACCGCACCCACGTCGACGTCGAGGGCTGCCGGATCCATCTGCGTGTCTGGGGTTCCGCGGACAACCCGCCGCTGGTGCTGGTGCACGGCGGGGCCGCACATTCGGGTTGGTGGGACCACATCGCGCCGCTGCTGTCGGCCACCCATCGCGTCATCGCGCCGGACCTGTCCGGGCACGGCGACAGCGGTACCCGCGACACCTACGACATGCGCCAATGGGCCCGGGAGGTGATGGCCGCCGCGCATGCGGTCTCCACGGGTCGTCCGACGATCGTCGGGCACAGCCTGGGCGGCTGGGTCACCGCCACCGCGGCCAGCCTGTTCGGCGACGACATCAACAGCATCCTGGTCGTCGACTCCCCGCTGCGCGACCGCGCACCCGAGGAACGCGATCTGCGTGCCCGCGGCGGCAAGGGCAAGGCCTACCGGTCCAAGGAGGAGATCCTCGGCCGGTTCCGCCCGGTGCCCGCCCAGGACGGGGTGCTGCCCTTCGTCGCCGCCCACATCGCCGAGGAGTCGGTGCGGCGCACGCTCAAGGGCTGGGTGTGGAAGTTCGACCCGGCGATCTTCGGCGGACACCTCATCGAGCAGACCCCCGGCGAGGAAGAGCTGATGGAAGCGATGATGAACCAGATGCCTTGTCGCATCGGGTATCTGCGCTGCGAGAACGGGTTGGTCCCACCGGAGATGGCCGAGACCATCCGCGACATCCTGCAGCTGCGCGGGCCGTTCATCGAGTTGCCGGACGCCGGTCACCACCCGATGCTGGATCAGCCGCTGCCGCTGGTGGCCAGCCTGCGCACCCTGCTTGAGTTCTGGTCGATCACCTAGGTCTCGGATCTCTCGGACTCGTACTTGCGGGTCATGTGGTCGATGGCGGCCAGCTGACTCTGCGCCAGGTCGCCGCGCACCTCGGCGGCGCGCGCCGCGGCGTCGAGCGTGGGTTGCGCCTGGCCCTGGAAGTGCGGAATCACCTCGGCGGCAAACAGTTCCGCAGAGCGTTTGGTGGCGGCGGGGTTGGCCCACTCGTGGCCCATCTGCAGCATGCAGCCGAAGCCGCCGGACTGGTCCCACAGCCGCTGCACCTGAGCACGGGCCTGCTCGGGGGTGCCGATCACCCCGGCGCCCGCCCCGTTGATGACGTCGATGACCTCGTCGATGTTCTCGCCGGGCACCTCCATCTGCGGGAAGGCCGCGACCTTCTGGAAGTAGCGGTACCAGTGCTCGATACCGAACCGCACGTCGGCGCGGGCCTGCTCCTCGGTCTCGGCGATGTGCATGGGGCACACCAACGTCCAGTTGCGCCGGTCAACGGTGGTGCCGAACGCGGCCGCGCGTTCCTCGGCGATGCCCCAGTGGTGGGCCAGCGCGTCGAAACCCTCGACGACGATCGTCGCGCCGATCGACAGCAGCCCGATGCCGTGCCTGCCTGCCAGCCGGGCGCCCGTCGGTGAGGCCACCGCGGCCACGGCGAGCGGGATGCCGTCCTCCGAGTAGGGCGCCAACTGCAGTCGCGCGTCGAACAGTTCGTGGGTCGCGGTCTTGGCGGACACCGTCTCACCGCGCAGCAGCCGGACCACGATATCGAGGTTGGTCTCCAGCAGTTCGCGGCAGTCGGTGGGGGTCAGGCCGATCATCGCCGAGTCGGTGGGCAGCGATCCCGGGCCCATCCCGCCGATGATGCGCCCGTGCGTCAGGTGGTCGAGCAGCATCAGCCGGTCGGCCACCCACAGCGGGTTGTGGTAGGACAGCGAGATCACGCCGGTGCCGAACCGGATCCGCTTGGCCCGCTCGGCCGCCGCGGCGATGAACACCTCCGGTGAGCTGATGATCTCGCTGCCCGCCGAGTGGTGTTCGCCGATCCACGCCTCGTCGTAGCCGAGCGCGTCGAGGTGTTCGACGAACTCCAGGTCGCGCTGCAGGGCCAGCGTCGGGTTGGTGCCGGCACGGTGGAACGGGGCGATGAAGTATCCGAAGCGCAGTCGGGCCATGCCTGCAAGTTACTGCGTCAGGTACACCCCGATGGCCCAAATGACGGTTGCCAGTAGCGCACCGGTCAGTTCCACCCCGACCGACAGCGCCACACCCTTGACCGCGTGCTTGGTCGACGCCCACGCGATGCGCTGGTCCTTGCGGCTGGCGAGTTCGGCGAGATAGATGCCGAGCACGAAACCGATTGGCAGGCCGAGGACCGGGATCACGAAGAAGCCGACCACGCCGACGGCGGCGCCGACGGCCAGGATCCAGGTGCGCACGTCGGCGTCGCGCATGCGCCGCACCGGCCAGGTGTACTTGATCAGCGCGGTGATGCCGAGCAGGGCGGCGATCACCGCCAGCGTGATCCACGCCGTGGTGGTGTTCTCCACGAACGCCCACACCGCGATCGCCGCGAACACCAGCAGGGTGCCCGGCAGCAGCGGCACGATGATGCCGGCGATGCCGATCGCGATCGCCAGCGCGACCAGCACGATGCCGCCGGTGCTCATGCCCCGAATCTACGCGTCAGGCGACTTGGGCGTGATTCCGTTCGCTCAGCGATCGTTTTCACGCCCAAATCGCGGGGTTAGGCGCCCAGTTGGTCGGCCAGGTCCAGGAAATCGCGCGCCATCACGTCGAATTCGCCGTCGGTGATCTTGCGCGGCGGACGGCTCTGGCCGTACTCCAGGGGACGGTCGACGTAGGCGGTCAGCAGCCCGGCCCGCCGGGCGCCGCGCAGATCGCTGGGGTGGGCGGCCACCAGCATCAACTCGTCCGGGGCGACGTCGAGCAGGTCCGCGCACCCGAGATAGACCTCCGGGTCGGGCTTGTAGTGGCCGAACAGTTCGGCGGAGATCACGCAGTCCCAGGGCAGGGCCGCCCGTTTGGCCATGTTGGTCAGCAGCGAGACGTTGCCGTTGGACAGCGTGGTGATGACGAACCTGGCCTTGAGCCGGGTCAGCCCGGCGGCGGCGTCCGGCCACGGGTCGAGGCGGTGCCACGCCCGGTTGAGGTGGTCGACGGCCGCATCGGGCACGCCCTCGAGACCCGCCTCGGCGAGCAGGTCGACCAGGATCATCCGGTGCAGCCCGTCGAGCTTGGTCCACGGCAGCTCGCCGCGCCGCACCCGGTCCATCGCGGGCGGATAGCCGGCACGCCAGTCGTCGGCGAATGCCGCCCAGTCCCGTTGCACGCCAAGGCTTCGCCCGAACGCCTCGAGCTCGGCGATGACACTGGACCGCCAGTCGACGACGGTGCCGAAGGTGTCGAACGCCAGCGCACGCACCGCCATCTACGGCACCAGGACGAGCTTGCCGAGGATCTCCCCGTCGGCCAGCGCGCGCAGCGCGTCGGCGCCCTTCTCCAGCGGGTAGCGCACCGGCGGCGGAGGCCGCAGTCCGGCCTTCACCAGTTCGCCCACCCCGAACTCGAACAGCGACTGCGAGCCCGGCTTGCGGTTGAGGTACTCGCCGTAGCCGACGCCGATCACCGCCACGTTGCGCAGCAGCAACCGGTTCACCTTGACGGTGGGAATGCCGCCGCCGGAGGCGAATCCGAGGACCAGCAGCCTGCCCTCGACGGCCAGCGCGCGGATCGCGTCGTCGAACGCCTCCCCGCCGACCGGGTCGACGACGAGGTCCACCCCGGTGCCGTCGGTGGCGTCCTTGACCGCCTGCAGCCATCCATCGGTCAGCGGCAGCACCACGTCGGCCCCCAGCGACTTCACGTAGTCCATCGCCGTGGGCCGGTGCACCAGCGCGATCACGTTGGCGCCCAACGCCTTGGCGATCTGGATGGCCGCGGTGCCGACACCGCCCGCCGACCCCAGCACCAGCACCGTCTCGCCCGGCCGCAGCGCACCGCGTTTGGCCAGCGCGAAGTACATGGTCTGGTAGTTGCCCAGCAGCGCAACGGCTTGCGCGTCGTCCAACTCGTCGGGCGTGGGCCGCAGCTGGTCGGCGGTCACCGCCACCCGCTCGGCCCAGCCGCCGAGCATCGTCAGCGCGGTCACCCGCTGACCGGGTTTGAACTCCGACTCGTACGGCGCCGAGCGCACCGTGCCCGCGATCTCCATGCCGGGGGTGAACGGCGGCTCGAGCCGCATCTGGTACTCCCCGCGCAACATCAGCAGCTCGGGGAAGCTCACCCCCGCCGCCCCGACGTCGACGATGACCTTGTCGTCACCGCCGACGTCGGGAACGTCGGTGTAGATCAGCCCGTCGGGCCCGGAGAGTTCCTGCGCGACAAGCGCTTTCATTCAGGTCTAACCGAGGCTGAAGGTGGCCCGCTGCGCCGCCGACAGATCGGTGATCTCGCCCCACTTGCCCGCGATGTCATCGATGGTCGGGACCTCGGTGAACGTCACACCCTCGTTCTGGAACAGCGCGACCTGCTGCACCTTGCCGCCGCCGACGATGAACACCGACGCGGTGTCGGAGACCTCTTCGGTCATCAGGTAACCCACCACCGGTGCCACGTACTCCGGGGTCAGCTTGGCGAAGACGTCCGGCGGCAGGATGTCCTGCGTCATCCGGGTCGCCGCGATCGGCGCGATCGCGTTGGTCTTGATGTTGTACTTGGCGCCTTCCTGGGCCAGCGTGTTGATCAGACCGACCAGGCCGAGCTTGGCGGCGCCGTAGTTGGCCTGACCGAAGTTGCCGAACAGACCGCTGGTGGAGGTGGCCACCACGACCCGGCCGAAGCTCTGCTCGCGGAAGTGCGGCCACGCGGCCCGGATGACGTTGTAGCCGCCGTAGAGGTGCACCTTCAGCACGGCGTCCCAGTTCTCGTACGTCATCTTGTGGAAGGTGCCGTCGCGCAGGATGCCCGCGTTGGAGACGACGCCGTCGATCTTGCCGAACTCGTCGAGCGCGGTCTTGATGATGTTCTCGGCGCCCTCCGGCTCGGCGACGCTGTCGTAGTTCGCGACAGCGCGGCCGCCCGCCTCCTTGATCTCGGCGACGACCTGGTCGGCCATGGCCGACCCGGAACCGGTGCCGTCACGCGCACCACCGAGGTCGTTGACGACGACGGCGGCGCCCTCCTTGGCGAGGGTCAGCGCATACTCGCGCCCGAGACCACCGCCGGCCCCGGTGACGACGATGACGCGGTCCTGCACTCCTGGCATGTGCTTCCTTTCTCGGTCTGCGACGTCGGTGTCGCGAAGAACAGACGTGTCGCTAGAACAGTCGTTTGGCGAGCTTAAGCGCCTTCTCGGTGTACGGCGGGTAGATGAAGGAACCCGCGTCGGGCCGGGTCGGCTTGGTCATCACGGTCTTCTTGTGGCTGAACTGCTCGAAACCGTACTTGCCGTGGTAGGCGCCCATGCCCGACGGGCCGACACCGCCGAACGGCAGCTTGTTGGTCGCGAAGTGGAACAGCAGGTGGTTGACCACCATGCCGCCCGCCGGCACCTCCCTGATCACCCGTTCCCGGATCGCCTTGGACTTGGTGAACAGGTAGGCCGCCAGCGGCTTGGGCCGCGAGTTGACGAAATCGATTGCCTCGTCGATGGATCCGACCGACAGCACGGGCAGGATCGGACCGAAGATCTCGTCGGTCATCAGCGGCTCGGCCGGATCGGGGTCGACGACCACGGTCGGCTGGATGCTGATCTTGTCGGGGTTGGAGCCGCCGCCGACGGCGATCTTGCCCTTGGTCGCGGCCAGCGCCGAGGTGAGCCGGTTGAAGTGGCGCTCGTTGACGATGCGCTTACCGTCGGGGTTCTGCGCCTCGAACGTCGTCATCGCGTCGCGGATCTTGTCGACGAGCTGGTCGCGGATCTTGGCGTCGGCCAGCACGTAGTCGGGCGCGATGCAGATCTGGCCCGAGTTGATCAGCTTGGTCCAGGCGATGCGCTTGGCGGCGACCTCGATGTCGGCGTCGGCGGCCACGATCACCGGGCTCTTGCCGCCGAGCTCGAGGGTGACCGGCGTCAGGTGCGGTGCGGCCGCCTCGTACACCCGGCGGCCGATCTCGGTGCCGCCGGTGAAGCAGATGTGGTCGAAGCCCTGGGCGATGAGTTCCTGGCTGACCGCGCCGTCGCCCTCGACCACCGCGATCGCGTCGTTGTCGAGGTAACGCGGCACCAGGTCGGCCATCAGCTTGGAGCTGGCCGGGCAGATCTCCGACGGCTTGAGCACGACGGTGTTGCCCGCGGCGATCGCGCCGACCGCCGGGCCCAGCGTCAGCACGAACGGGAAGTTCCACGCGCCGATGACCAGCACGGTGCCGTAGGGCTCGTACTCGACCCAGCCGCGGCCGGGCAGCTGCGACATCTCCAGCAGCTTGTAGCGGCGACGGGCCCACTTGCGGACGTTCTTGGCGGCGTCCTTGGCCTCGCTGACGGTGCTGGCGATGTCGGCCAGCCACGCCTCGAAGCGGTTGCGGCCGAGGTCCTCGGCGAGCGCGGCGCTGATGGCCTCCTCGTTCTCGGTGACGAGGCGCTCCAGCGCCAGCAGCTGCTGCTTGCGCCAGGCCAGGTCCCGGGTCTTACCGGTCTTGTACGTCTCGCGGAGCCGACGCACGAGGCCCGGGATGTCGTCGGTGGCGGACTGAGCGGGCGCGGCGATATCGGTGGTCATGGTGGGAGTCCTTCCTGACCCTGGGAGAGTGATCCCGATCCTAACCAACCGGTTGGCTAGCCAGAAGCCCTACTTCTGGGCGGTCACGAACTGGGAGAAGCCGCCGTCGGTGTACAGCGCATCGGGCAGTACCCAGCGGTTGCACCGGCGCATCTCCGCCTCGGAGGTGACCGCGGTCGCCGACCAGCCGTGCGCGGTGAGCCACTCGGCGACGTCGGCGCGGTCGGGGTCGTCGTACATCAGCTCGGCCACGTCGACGGTGTCCTCGAACCCGAACAGTTCGCGGATGCGTTCGAACCGCTCGCGCATCTTCTCGCGGCGTTCCTCAGCCCGCGTGCCGACGGTCTCCACCGACAGCCGGCTGCCGGGCGCGCTGAGCTCGGTGACCAGTTCGAACAGCCGGTCCTGCGCGGCCGCGGGCAGATACATCAGCAGGCCCTCGGCCAGCCACGCGGTCGGCTGGGTGGCGTCAAAACCGGCTTCGCGCAATGCTTTCGGCCAGTCATAGCGCAGATCGACGGCCACCTCGACGCGGCGCGCCGACGGCTGCACGCCGTGTTCGGCCAGGCGGTCGGCCTTGTACTCGAGCACCTTGGGCTGGTCGATCTCGTAGACGACGGTGCCGTCCGGCCAGGGCAGCCGGTAGGCACGCGAGTCCAGGCCCGACGCCAGGATCACGATCTGGCGGATGCCCGCTGCGGCGGCGTCGGTGAAGAACTGGTCGAAGAACCGCGTGCGCACCGCCTGGTAGTTGCCCATGTGCTCGAAGATCGCCGCGATCTCGTCGTCGACCTCGGCGATCCGGGCGCCGACCTCGGGGTCGAGCATGCGTTCCCACACCCCGGTGCCCGCCCCGGCGACGAGGATCTTGGCGTAGGGGTCGCGGATCAGAGCATCGTCGCGTTCGGTCTCGCGGGCGCGGGCGGCCGCCACCATCACGGCGGTGGTGCCGACGCTGGTGGCGATGTCCCAGGTGTCGTCGTCTGTGCGCAGAGAACTCATGGCGACCGCCATGGTACCGAAAAAGTTAGGCGGCCTATTTTCGGCGCTTTCCGGAAAAGGCGCAGTTCAACGCCGATTCGCTCGTCAGCCGTGCAGCTGCCAGAGCTTGTTGGTCAGCAGCAGTTGCAGTTGCTGCACGACGGCGGCGAGCTCGTCGTGGTTGCCGACGAATCCGGCGTAGAAGCCCATGCCCCACATCACCGCGACGAGCATCTCGACCAGCGAGTCGACGTCGGTGTCGGTGGTCAGTTCGCCGTTGGCGATGGCCTCGGTGACCGCCCACCGCACGAACTCGCGGGAGTGCTGCAGTGCGTCCTGGTCATCGCCGGAGAGTTCGGGGTGCCGCTGCGACTCCAGCACCGACGTGACCAGAAATGCTGCGGCGGAACGATCTTCGGCGTCCGCCTGCATCGCGGCGCCGAGGAACGCCGACAGCCGGCCCAGCAGGGAGGTCTCCGCCTCGGCGCGCTGACGGCCCGACTGCACCATGGTGGCGTTGGTCTGAGCGACCACCTCCCGCCACAGCACGTGCTTGCTGGAGAAGTAGTGATTGATCGCCGGGCGGGTCAGATCGGCGCGGATTGCGATGGCCTGAAAAGTGGCAGCGTCGTATCCGAGTTCACTGAAGACTTCGCGAGCTGCCCGGATGATGCGCTCCCTGGTCTCGGCAGCCTTGGCTGCGGGAGGGCGACCCGGACCTCTGCTCGCCGTATGCGCCACGGTCAAATTGTGCCACACGTCACCGGGGTTAACCGGCACTAGCGTCAGACAGACGTCCTGGCATGTCGTTTCAGCAAATGATCCGCGGGTTCGAGCCGGTGTTAACGGCACGCAAATCGCGCGCCGAGGAACTAGTGTCGCGCGCATGGCGAGCATCGTGTCGCGGGATGCGTACTTCGAGGCCGGTCTCGACATCCTGTCCGAGCGTGGCTACGGCGGGCTGAAACTCGCCGAGGTGTGTCAGCGGCTCGGCGTCACGACCGGTTCGTTCTATCACTACTTCCCAAACTGGTCCGCCTACACCAGGGAGCTGCTCGCGCACTGGACGCAGGTGCGCACGGTGCGGGTGATCGAGGCGGTCCGCGCCGAACCCGACCCGCGCCGGCGGATCGACACGCTGATCCAGACCGGTCTGGGCCTGCCGCACAGCGCGGAGGCGGCCATCCGGGTGTGGGGTGCCATCGACCCGCACGTGCGCGCCATCCAGGAGGCGGTCGATCAGCAACGCTTCGACATCCTCTACGAATCGGCGTTCGAGGTGCTGCAGCACCAGCGGCAGGCGCAGGTGTTCGCGGCGTGGGCGGTGTACATGTTCGTCGGCTTCGAGCAGTCCACCCTGCCCCGCGACACCGCGGCGCTGCGCTGGATCGCCAGTCAGTTGATCGCCGCCCTGCACTCGGGGGCGTTCGCGACGGTTCCCGAGGACGATTAGGGCGTTGGCCGCGTCAGCGATCGCCGGTGAGGTGTGGCACCGCGTCGCAGACCGGATCCGGCGCCGCGATCCCGAGTTCGACGCGCTGCGCCGAGCCGTGCGGGCCGCGGTGGTGCTGCCGATCGCCGCCGCGATCAGCTTCTCTGTCGCGGGCGGCTCGCAGGCGCCGATGTTCACGATCTTCGGATCGGTGTCCCTGCTGATCCTCGTCGACTTCCCGGGCAACCGTGCGGCCCGCGCGCTGGCCTACAGCGGTCTGGCGGTCATCGGCACGGTGCTGATCACGCTCGGGACGCTGGTGGCGCCGTATCCGGCGATCAGCGTCGCGCTGATGTTCGCGCTCGGCTTCGTGGTGACGTTCTCCGGGGTGCTCAGCGAGGTGATCGCCGCCGGTCAGCGCGCGACGTTGATGACGTTCGTGCTGCCGGCGTGCACCCCGGTGGGTTCGATCCCGGAGCAGCTGCTGGGGTGGGGTATCGCGGTGGCGGTGTGTGTGCCCGCGGCGCTGTTCGTGTTGCCGCCGCGCCACCACGACGAGTTGCGTGAGCACGCCGCCCGGGTGTGCAACCGGCTGGCGGACTGCCTGGAGGGCGCGACGAGCGCGCGCAACGTCACCCGCGCGATGAACCAGCTGTGGGCGACGTTCCTGAACGCGGATTTCCGGCCCGTCGCACTCACCGCGGGCAGCCGCGCGCTGATCCGGGTGGTCGACGATCTCGGATGGCTCGCCGACCGGGTCACCGACAACACCGGGAGTCTGCTCGACGAGATGCGGCACCCGCTGATCCGGGTGCTGCGCGACTCGGCGGCGGTGCTGCGGCTCTCCGACCGTGCGCAGCGGCGGGCGCGCAGCCGTGACCTGGCCGCGGCGCTGGACGAGCTGCGTGAGATCGCCCAGGGCCGTTACCGCGAGGACATCGAGGAGATCCTGGCCTCCCCCGACGACGCCGATGCGGTCGCTGTCGGTCGAAACCTGTTGCAGCGCCGCACATTCTCGGCGACGGTCGGCGTGACCGGGCGTGTCATCCGCAACGCCGCGGCGGCCGACGCGCGCCCGGTGTGGGCCCGGGTGCTCGGGCGCGGGCTGCCGCAGACGGGCGCGGCGGAGTGGGTGATCCCGGAGACGACGGCGGTGGCGGCGCTCACCCGTGGCTATCTGACGACGCGAGCGGTGGTGTTACGCAACAGCATTCGCACCGGCCTGGGGCTGGCGGCGGCGGTCACGGTGACCCACGTGTTCCCGGTGCAGCACGGCTTCTGGGTGGTGCTGGGCGCGATGTCGGTGCTGCGCAGCAGCGCGCTGACGACCGGGACCCGGATGCTGCGCGCCGTGGCGGGCACCGCGATCGGGTTCCTGATCGGTGTCGCGCTGATCGAGCTGCTCGGCGTCGACCCGGTGGTGATGTGGGCGATGCTGCCGGTGGTCGCGTTCGGTTCGGCGTTCGTGCCGGAGGTGGCGTCGTTCATCGCCGGTCAGGCGGCGTTCACCATGATGGTGCTGATCATCTTCAACCTGATCGCCCCGACCGGGTGGAGCGTCGGGCTGATCCGCGTCGAGGACGTCGCCGTCGGTGCGCTCGTCGGCGTGGTGGTGTCGCTGCTGCTGTGGCCGCGGGGCGCCCGCACCCGGGTGTCGCGCGCGATCGACGAGGCCTTCGACGTCGGCGCACGGTTTCTGGCCGCCGCGGTGCAGCGGGTGACCCGGGGCGACTCGGAGGAGGCCACCGACCGGGTCACCGCGTTGAGCCAGGCCGCGCTGAGCGCCAGCCGGACTGTCGATGACGCTGTGCGCCAGTTTCTTTCGGAGAGCAGCGGCCCCACCGACGTGCGCGCCCCGGCGGTGCGCGCCGCCAACCGCGCGGTCCGGTTGCGCGCCGCCGCGGAACTGATCGCCGATGTCACGCCGCCCCCGCTGGGTGTGTACCCGCGGACGCGGGCGGTGCTGGAACGGCACGCCGAGGCGATCTGCGCGCAGGCCACCTCCGGCTCGGCGGCCGCCCCGGCGCCGATCAGCGACGACTTCGTGCTGGCGCTGCGGGCCGAGGCGACCGGCTACGAGCTCGCGGTGTCGGCGGCACTGCCGCTGGTGACGGTCGCGGCACTGCTCGGTGCGCTGGAACTGCTCTACCCGAAGGCGGTCAGGAAGACCGCGGCCGGTGCGGCATGAGCGCGTCCGGCGGGATCGACCCGAACCGGCCGGCCTGGTAGTCCTCGAACGCCTGGACCACCTCGGACTTGCTGTTCATGACGAACGGGCCGTACTGGAACACCGGTTCGCGGATCGGCCGCCCGCCGAGCAGCAGCACCTCCAGGGCTGGCCGGTTGGCGTCCTGACTGGCCTCGGCCGCAACGGTGATGCGGTCGCCGGGGCCGAGTACGGCCAGCTGACCCTGCTGGATCGGGTGGCCGACCGGGCCGACCCTGCCGCGGCCCGACAGGATGTAGACCAGGGCGTTGAAGTCGCGGTTCCACGGCAGGTCAAGTCGAGCGCCGGGCTGAATGGTGGCGTGCGCCAGGGTGATCGGCGTGTGTGTCGCACCGGGTCCGGCGTGGCCGTCGACCTCGCCGGCGATGATCCGCAGCAGCGCGCCGCCGTCGTCGGAGGACAGCAGCCGCACCGCCTCACCCTCGATGGCCTGGTACCGCGGTGCGGTGAACTTGTCGCTGCGGGGCAGGTTCACCCACAGCTGGATGCCGTGGAACAGCCCGCCGCTCTCGACGAGCTCGGCGGGCGGGGTCTCGATGTGCAGGATGCCGGATCCGGCGGTCATCCACTGGGTGGCGCCGTCGGTGATCAGCCCGCCGCCACCGTGCGAGTCCTGGTGCGCGAAGCGCCCGTCGATCATGTAGGTGACCGTCTCGAACCCGCGGTGCGGATGCCAGTCGGTGCCCTTGGGCTCGCCGGGCTCGTACTCCACCTCACCCATCTGGTCCATATGGACGAACGGGTCGAGGTCGGCGAGGGAGACGCCGGCGAATGCGCGCACCACCGGGAAGCCCTCCCCTCGTAGCCGCGGGGGCCGGACGTGATGGAGCGGACGGGGCGCTGGGTCTGCGACGGGGTGGCCGCCGCGATGCGGGGCAGGGTCAGGGTGTCAGCGGTGATGGCAGGCATGCCCCATTTAACCGGACTGCGGTCCGGAACATTCCCCGCCCTGTCGGTGCCCCGCGCTACCGTTCGAACATGCGTTCCAACAAGGTGGTCGACGTCCTCACCGGACTCGAGTCGATCAATAAGGACATCGCGGGGCTGCGGCTCGACGGGCTGTCGCGCACGGAGCTCTACGCCCTGATCGAGCATCTGGACCGGGTGCAGAACCAGCTCGCCGCGCTCGACCAGCGGCTGTTCGGCCGGCTGCTGTCGGATCCGGGCTCCTCCCCACAGCAGGTGGCCCGGCGGTTGCGGATCTCCCCCGGGGAGGCGCAGCGCCGGCTCGGCCGGGCGGCCTCATGAGCGGCCGGTGATCAGGTGTGCTTGGGCTTGAGCGTCCACGCCGGGATCCAGTGCGTGACGGGCCGGCGCCGGGCGCCGTAGGCGATCTCATAGGTGACCAGCCCCCACCAGTACCCCTGTTCGCACAGACCCCAGCAGGTCAGGCGGCCCTCGACGACGCTGTGCATCTGCAGCCCGGCCGGCTGGTAGCCGCCGACCGCGTGCGGTTCGCGGGGGAACACCGCGGCCAGGTCGACGAGCACGGTGACCGGCGGGTCGACCCGGCGGAACACCTGCTGGACGGGCTGGCCGTTGTACCCGATGCCCTTCAGCTCGCCCACATGTTCGATCATACGTTCGAAGGAAGGGGTTGCTGAAGGTCAGTCACACTCCTTGGGCAGGGCGTAGGCGAACGGCCACGGAAACCCGACCCCGGACATCTCGCCGCGCCGGACGGCGTCGATCCGGATCGTGCGCACCTGACCCGAGGTCGGTTCGTAGAAGTCGAAGGTGACACCCCGGCAGCCGACGATCAGCACCCAGTGGCGGGGGATGGTCCGGCCGACGAGCACGGCGACCGGACGGCCCGCCGCGACCGCGCCCCACACGTCGGCCAGTGCGTCGCGGCGGCCGCGGGCCACCCGCCACCGGTAGCGCACCCCGTGGATGTTCAGCGCGCGAACCATGCCCCACGGCGTGGTGCCCCACCGGCGCGGCCACACCCGGTTGATGTCGGCGTGCACCCGCACCTGTTCGTCGGAGAACCACACCGGGTCAGTCAGCGCGGTCCGGCGCCGGGGGTCCAGGATCGCGCCGGCGACGACGGCGACGGTCGGTCCGCAGGTGACCCCGTCGCGCTGGCGTAGTCGCAGGCCGGCGAGCTTCATCGCCTCCAGTGTCGCCGTCGGCGCCGGTGCGCGTGACCAATCAGGTGGGACGTCACCAGGTCGGACACGGTCGATCGCCGGTCCGACAGCACAATTCCTGCCAATCAGCAATCAATTCCTGCCAGTGGAAATTAAACCCTCTGACCTCGCGGTTTCCAAGATCAGCTGCAGCTACTCCGGAGGAACAAGTCAACAAATCCCCTCGTAGAAGAAAGCTCGACATGAAGAAGTATGGGATCGCCACCCTCGCCGCTAGCGCCATGGCCGCTGGGCTGATCGGGCTGGCCGTGCCGGCGCAGGCCGCGCCATCCGGGCCGGGTAACGCACTGCAGACCATCGAGCGACTGCAGAAGCAGGGCTACCACGTCATCGTCAACCGCATCGGGAACGCCCCGCTGGAGCAGGCCAACGTGGTGGCGGTCCGGCCGGGCCAGACCTTCAGCACCACCGACAGCATGGGCGGCGGCAGCCTCAAGACGCGGGTGTTCGGCCAGACGGTCTACGTCGACGTGAAGTAGGCCGACCCCGGTAACAAGCCCCCCACATAAGACAAGCCCCCGTGATGCTTCCCCCCGGCATCCGGGGGCTTGTCGCATTCCGAGCACTCCATGTCAGGCATTCCATGTCAGTGCTGCGCGTTCCTCGTGCCACCCTGCGCCGCTTCGTCGACGATATCGACGAAGCGTCGCAGGGTGGCCGCGACCGGGTTCTGCACCGGCAGGCCGGCCTCGGCGTCGGAGACATCGCTGACGTTGACGCCCGCGGCGTTGGCGGCCTCCTGCACGCTCAGCTGCAGTCGGTGGCGCGCCGCGTAGAGGCGCTGGCCGAGTGTCGCCGACGGCGCGCGGGCGGCACGACGCATGAGGTCGGAGTAAGCCTGCCGGACCTCGCCGAGAGTGATCGCGAGTTCGGGCCGCCCGGTGGCCCGTTCGGCGGCGCCGGTGAGCGTGGACTCCAGACGCCGCAGGTCGGCGAGCAGAACCGCGACCTCGGCACCGAAGCGCGGGTCGTCGGTGACCGGCAGCGTGGCCATCCGGGCATAGAGTCCGCGGATCGCGATCTCGGCCGCGTCCACGGCGATCGCCGCCTGCACGGTCGGCGTGATGGCCTCGGTCGACTCCTCGTCGTCATCCACGTCGGCCGCGGCGTTCTCGGCGTCGTGGGCCTGGTCGGCGTGGTCGAAGACCCGGGTGACCGTGGGCGACAACCGCACCGGCAAGCCCTGCGGATCGCCGAGATGCACGCTCAGTTCGCGGTCGACGACCAGGGATTCGATGCGGCGGCCCTCGAAGTAGGTGCCGTTGCGGCTACCGGCGTCGGTGAGGATCCAGTGGTCACCGGCGGGTTCGAGCCGCACATGCGTGCGCGAGATCGCGGGTTCGTCGAGGCGGATCTGCGCGGGCAGCTCGCGACCGATCGTCACGGCGCCGTCGGCGGGGTGTGCGGTGTAGGCGTTACCGGCGACGGCGACCGTCAGCGTCACCACGTCGCCGCGCGAACCCTCCTGCATATGACCTCCCGCGGGCCCGCGCCCGCTGATCGGTAGATCGCCCATGCTATCAATTCGGCTGCCGCGCTGGGGTTTCGTCCGATCAGCGCACGTACCGGGCGAGCGCGTCGACCAGTTCAGCGTTGAGGAATCTGGTCGCCGCATAACCCTGCGTCGTCATCGCGGCGATCACCTGCGGATCGTCGATGATGACCGTGGCGCCACGGTAGGCCGAAAACGGCTGCGGCAGACCGTTGTAGCTGCCGTTACCGGCTCCCTTGTCGGTGCGCACGACGATCCGCACATCGGTCGGGGTGGCGTTGAGTTCCGCGGGGTCGGCCACGGCCCGGGTGGGACCGGTGGCGGTCGGGTCGGAGTCCTGCGGGTACCGGAAGCCGAGGCCGCGCAGGTAGCGGCCGACCGGTGAGTCCGGCGTCGCGACCTCGATCCCCTCGTCGGCGACGAAGACCACCACGACGCTCTTTCCATCGAACGCCGGGTGAGCGGCCCGGATCTCGGTCTGCTCGGCGGCGGCCTGATCCAGCAGCTCCTTGGCCTTGTCCGTGCGGCCCAGAATCCTTGCGACCCATTCGAGTTGGTTCTGCCAGGTCCACTCGGCGGTGTTCTGCATCCGCGCCACGGTCGGCGCGACCGCCGACAGCGCTCGGTACTCGGCGTCGTCGATATCGCCGGTGTCGATGATCAGATCCGGTTTCGACGCGGCCACCACGGCCGCCTCGGCGTCGGCCAGGGTGCGCACGTCGCCGGTGATCATCTGGCGCTCCCAGGTGGGCATCACCCCGCCCGGCGCGACGACGGCGACCGGCTGCACGCCCAGCGACAGCACCGCGTCACCGTCACCGGGCCCCAGTGCGGCCACAGCGCGCGGCTCGGCGGTCAGCTCGGTTTCACCGTGCTGGTGTACCAGGGTCTGCGCCGCGTAAATGGGAGTCGAATCTCCCTTCCAGACAACGATTCCCACGATGACAGCGGCGACGAGGGCGACGGCGGCGACGATCGCGACAGGCAGCCATCTGCGCGGCGGCGCGATCGGCTGCACGGTGATCGGCGGTGGATACACCGGCTGCGGCGGCGTGGGTGAGCTGGGCCAGGGTGCGGTCACACTAACGGGTCTCGACATCGCGTTGACGGCGCCGGTGGTGTCGTTGAGCGCGTGCGCCGCGGCGGCGGCCAACTCGCCGGCGCTCCGGTAGCGGTCGTTCGGATTCTTGGCCATCGCCTTGGCGATCACGGCATCGAACGCCACCGGCAGGCCGGGCACCTTCGTGGTGGGGCGGGGTGGCGCCTCCGTGAGGTGTGCAGCCGCGACCGCGGCCATTCCCCCGCTGCGCGCGAACGGTGAAGTGCCGGTGAGCATCCGGTACAGCGAACAGCCCAGCGAGTAGACGTCTGCGCGATGGTCGATGTTCTCTCCGGCCAGCCCCTCGGGCGCGGCGTAGGCAACGCTGGCCATCACCATGCCGGTCTGGGTCAGGCCGACGGTCTCGTCGAGTGCCCGCGCGATGCCGAAATCGGCGAGAAACACCCGCTCGTCGTCGTGGGACAACAGGAAGTTGGCCGGTTTCACGTCGCGGTGCAGCAGGTGGCGCCGGTGGGCATAGTCGAGCGCCTTGGCCACCTCACCGACGATGTACACCGCCCGCGCCGGCGTCATCCGGCCCTGGGTGATCTCCTTGTCCGCGTCGCTGCCCGCCACGTACTGCATGGCGATCCACAGCTGGCCGTCGGTCTCGCCGCGGTTGTAGACGGTCACGACGTTGGGGTGATCGAGGGTGGCCGCGAGTTCGGCCTCCCGCGCGAACCGCGCGCGGAACTGCGGGTCCTGCGACAGCTGTTCGGAGAGCACCTTGAGTGCGTCGCTGCGCGGCAGCGACGGATGCCGGGCCCGGTAGACGGTGCCCATTCCACCTGCGCCCAGCACCTCCTCGATGCGGTAACCGGCGATCACCGACCCGACGCTCAGCACCATCGCAGGTCCCCGTTCACCGGCCCGCCAGGATGCGGTACTGCGCCGCCATCTGCTGGCGGACATCGGTGCCGTCCGCCGAGAACGCGGTGAAGGCATAGCGGTCAACGCTGGACACGCATTTGAAGCGCCAGCTGACCCGCTGCCATGTCATCGGCGCGGTCGCGGGGAGCGAACCACTGGTCCGCTCGAAACACCGTGCGGCATCCAACCCCGGCACGCCGTCAACCGGGCGCACCGAGCCGATGCCGCCGGTCTCCTCGGCCAGGTAGTCGGCGACGCGCTCCGCGCCCTGGGGATTGGCCGCCTGGTACACGGTCGTCAACCGCTGGGCCACCGCGTCAACACCAGCGGTGTCGAACAGCGCTGCCGCGGCGACCGGGTTGAGCTCGAAATGCAGCCAGCCCTTCGTCGGCCACACCCCGGCCATGTACGGCATCCTGTCGTCCGGAGCCGTCAGCGTTCGCGCCAGCAGCTGCCCGGTCGGATCGACCGGCAGATTCGTGAGGTCGTCGGTGGGAGTCGGCACGAACCGCTCGATGCCTCGCTTCTGATGGAGCACCGCCGCGTCGACAAGAGTCACTGCGTCTGCGCCCAGGAAGGCCGCGTCGGTACGAGCCGAGTTGAAGAAGACATACGGTCCGTGTCCGGTGAAAACGTCGACGCGCTCTCCCCCGGCCGGCGTCTCATAGGTTGTCGCGGTCACCTCGGGCGAATTCGGAAGTGGTGTCGGTCTCCCCGGTGCGAGATCCTCGTCCGACGGCCTGGCGTGCGCCGTCATCTCGGCGGCCGCGGCCGCGGCGGCCGCCGCATCCGGGAACAACATCACGACGTTTTGCAGCGAGCGCGGCTGGCTCACCTCTGCCGCCGTGGCGCGCATCGACGAGAATGCCGTGATCAGGCTGTGCCTGGCTGCGATGTCGGGTGCCGGAGCCGGCAGGACGTCGTTGTCCTGCAACATCTTCGGGGTCGACGCAGGTCCGATCATTCCGAGTGAGAGGTCGCCGGGCAGGTCGCGGATCTCCTGGTCAACCTGCCACGGCCCGGTTGTGAACTCGGCGAGACGGTGCGACTCCAGCACGCTCTGGTCCCGCTGATCGGCACCCGCGACGCCGAACAGCCTGCCCGGCGCCGTCGGATACGGCCCGGTGTCAAGCGCCGCCACGTCAACCCCGCCTGCGCCTGCGGCACCGGCGGCTCGGGTGGGATCACCGGCGGTTGTCGAAGTGCATCCGGCGGCCACACTCGCGAGGGCTATGAGCGCCGCGACTAACCGCTTCGCTGGACGCCGCACGACTCCCCTCCCACGCTCGACGACTGCGTTGACCGGAACCACCGATCCGAGGCACCGGACCCGGGACAAGTGTGGCATGACAGTGCGCCTGCGATCGCCTCGTGCGCTCACCCTGATCCGGTCGGTGGCCGAACCCGCAGGTTAGAAGCGCAGATTGCGCAGCAGGTCGTAGACGCTGGCGATCCACAACAACATGGGGATCACCGCGGCGATCGTGGCGCCGTCGAGTAGTTCGAGGATGCGCTTGGTGACCGGCGACACGCGCCGCACACCCGACGTCGCGCCGATGATGATCAACGCGAGAATCCCTACGCCCACGTAAATTAGGAGCACCAGCCACGCCCGCTCCGGGTACCACAGGCACAACCGGACCGCGACACCGGTCGGGACGGCGACCACGGCGGCCAACAGCGCCCAGGCGCACCACCGTTCGGCGTACAGCCGGGAGCGGAACGCGCAGATCGACGTGACCAGGCCGGCCACGATCATCGAGTGGACGAAGAAATGCCCCTGCACCACAACGGTGATCGCACCCGCGGACAGCACCAGCGCCCCAGCGGCGACGAAGCCGATCAGCAGCCGCTTGGCCAGCTCGCTGCGTTCATGCAGCCGGGCCGCCGAGTCCGGCACCGACGCGATGATCGCCTGCCAGGTCGGCGTCTCCTCGTCCGCCCCGGAGGTCTCGACCGGGTCGAGCAGCTCGTCGTTGGAGACGGTCTCGCCCGGGGCGGGAATGGGCGGCAACGCGATCCGCGCGACCGCGACCGTCAGCTTCGCGGCGTTGGTGACGACGATGAGCCCGAACGCGATCGCACCGGCCGGCACCCAGTACTGGGCGCCGTAGCCGTACGCGATCGCCGCACCGGTCACCGCGACCGCGGTAACCGACAGGAACGACGCCAACTCGAACCGCCGGCGGGGACCACCGCGGGTCGCCAGCGTCAGCAGCAGCACCACCGCCGCGGCCCCGGCCACTTGCGGGGCGCCCAGCCCGTCCACCCCGCGCGGTAGCGGCACCGTCAACGCGGCCGCGCCCGCGAGCGCAGGCAGGGCCGCCGCCAGCAGGCTCTCCGCCATGTCCAGGTTCTGGTAGCGGTTGGTGGCCAGCAGGCTGCCGCCCAGCGCGCCCAGTCCGAGCACACCGAGACCGACGGCCCACCACCACTGGTGGCCGGCCCTGGTCCAGCCGACCAGCACCATCACCGTGAGGATCAGCGCGATCACCGGGATCATCACGCCGACAAACCGATTCAGCGCGGATCGGTCGAACTCGGGTGACTCGTCGAGCACCGCGATCGCGTCGATGACGTCCTCGACCAGCGGGCGGTACCGCTCGGTGCGACTCACCGACACCAGCGTCAGCAGCGTTCCGTCGACCACACCGGCCTCGTCGAGGGACTCGCTACCCCGCAACGGCGGGGCACCCGGCCGCGCGAAGGACCAGACCCCCTGGGCCTTGAAGTCGAACCCGGCGAGAACGTCCTTGGGGGTGTCCTCGAGCAGCTCCGCCAGCACGGCCACGGTCTCGTCGATGTAGCTCTCGATCGGCGCCGCAGCGGGCAGCACCAGGTCGGTCATCCGCTTACCGGTGAGGACCGTGACGCGTGTGGTCGCCGGCCGGCCGGGAGTGACGCTGGACGGGGAGGCGGCAGCCGCGGTGGACGTCAACGCCGTTCGAGCCTGTCGAAGTCGTCGGACAGTGCCGCCGCCAGCTCGACGATCCGGCGCTGGAATGTCTTGGACAACAAGTCCAGCTGGATCTCGGTGCCGGCCGCGATGTGCTTGTCGAACGGCAGCACGATGACCCGGCCCGGAGGCACGTGCCGTTCGAACTGGGCGACCAGGTCGTCCACGTCGATGTTCGGCTTACCCGGCACGACGTGGTTGATCACCACACAGGACCGGCCGAGCAGATCCTGATAGCCGTTCTGCCGCAACCAGTCCATCGTCATCGCCGCCTGGCGGGCGCCGTCGATCGACGCGCTGGCGACGATCACCAGGCCCGACACCGACGACAGCACCGCGCGAGCGGCGGGCTGGAACAGTCCGGCGCCGCAGTCGGCGAGCACGAGGTTGTAGTACCGCGACACGATGTTGGTCACGCCCTTCCAGTCCTCGTCGTTGAACTCGCGGCGCGCACCGCTGTACTCCTCGCCGGCCAGCACCTCGAGGTTCGACGCGTTCATGCTGGTGTACGCGCGAATGTCGTTGTACCGCTTGAGTTCCTTGTCGGCCAGCAGGTCGGCGATGGTGGCCGCGGACTGGCGGCCCGCACGATCGGCGAGGTTGCCGCCGTCAGGGTCGGCGTCCACCGCCAGGATCCGGTCGCCGCGCACCTTGCTCAGCGCCGATCCCAGCGCCACGGTGACGGCGGTCTTACCGACGCCGCCCTTGAGCCCGAAGACGCCGATCTGGTACGAGTCGCGCGCATTGCGCCGAATCCGGCTGTGCAACTCCATCTCGTAGAGCTCGTCGGGTGACAGGCCCAGGTTGATCCGGGTCAGCACGTACAGGATGTGCCGCCAGCCGCGCTGCGACGGCATCTTCACCGCGGACTTCACCCCCACGTGCGACAGGGCGTCGATCGCGCGGTGGTTGCCGATCGTCGCGGCCGACGTCGCAGCGGCCTGGGCGGCGAACGGGCCGCTCGTCTCGGCGCTCGGTTCGGCGAAGTGGGCGCTCGGGGCAGGGGCCGGTGCGGGCCGCGGCGCCGGGGTCGGCGCGGGCCTCGGCTGTTCGAAGCGCGCTCCCGCCGGCTGCGCCTGCGGCGTGCGCAGCATCGAGTTGGGCTGAGCGGCAGGGGCGCTCGCGCGGGCGGGCGGCAGCTGCGTGGTGATCTCAGCCTGCCGCGGCGGCGGCACAGGGGCCGTCGCACTCTCCCCGACCGGCGGTGCCGGTGAGGTCATCGTCGGCGCGGGTGTCGCCGGGCCGGCCACAGCCTCCGGGGATTGGTGGCCAACCGCCGCATCGTCGGCTGTCTGGACAGCGTCTCCCGTGGCGTGGAAAAGCCGGTCATAGTCTGCCGACATCGTTACCTCTCATTGTTGGAGTTGGTTGGCACACTCGGTGGGCGGCCCGCCTAGGGATGCGGTCCGCCCACCGAGCGCGAGGTCCGTCAGCCGAAGTACCCCGTCACGGTCTTCTCGGTGGTCATCATCACCGCGGTCGCCTCGTCCATCGTGTGGGCGAGGTTCTGAAGGGCGTTGTTCAGTTCCAACGATGTGGTGTCCCAGCGCATCTGGACCGCCTGATAGGACTCCGAGCCGATGCCGCCCCACACCGAGGCGAGGGTGGCGAGGGAGCCCTTGCCCTCATCGAGCAGACCGGCGGTGGTGCCGACGTCGCCGTGGATCTCGGCGACCAGCGCCTGGATAGCACCGAAATTCCAAATCTGTTCACTCATTGATGTTTTCCGTTTCTCTCGAAGGTCAGGGCTCAGGGCAGCATCGCGCTGGCGATCGTCGATGCCTCGTTCTCATCGCTCGTGTCGTACTGGATCCCCGACGCCTGGATGTTGGCGGAGATGTCGTTCAGCTCCTGCACCTGGCGCATGGCCGCCTCGTGGAACCGCACCAGGGCCGCCTGGGCCGCGACGGCCGACGCGCCCTGCCAGTTCGGTTGGAGCGCGGCCGCCGTGGACTCGACGTGTGCGATCACGCCCCGAAGCTCACCCGAGATCCGCTCGAAGTTCGCTGCCTCCTGGGCGAGGACAGCAGCATCGGTATGCATTCCTGCCATGCTGATTACTCTTTCTCTCTTCGTGTGTCCTCACCACTTGCGAATGGCGAGTCTTTCGGCCGGGCGGCCGAGAAGTCTTGAGGGGCGGTCACCAATCGTCGTCCTCGTCTTCGCCGAGGTCCTGCGGAAGAACCTGGGGCGCCTTCAAACCCTGCTTGCTGCCGCCGCTGGTGCCCCGCTGGCCCAGCCCCGCCGGGCCCATCCCCCCGGGCCCTCCGACCGGTGCCGTGCCCGCGCCCGACGAGCCCGCCGCCGCCCCGGTGGCGGGCACGCTCGTTGTCGTCGACCCGATCAGACCGGCCATCAGCGGGGTGCGCGCCAGCGATCCGGCAGCGCCGGGCAACGACGCCGCACGCACCAGCCCCGCGCCCGTGGCGGGTCCGCTGCCACCGACGAGCGGGTGGTTGGACAGCGGACTGGTGCCGAGCAGACCGACCTGGACCTTGTCTCCCAGGTTGCCGCCCAGCTGACCGAACAGCGACGACACCTGCTGCAGCGGTTGCGCCAACTGCTGCATCGGCTGCGACACCATCTGCACGGCCTGCTGCGGTCCCTGCGCCAGCGTCGATCCAAGCTGCGCCCCGAGTTGCATGCCCATCTGCGCACCCTGCTGAACGCCCTGCTGCGGCATCATCGTCTGCGCGTTCTGCGCGCGCTGGGCCTGTGCCTGGGACTGCTCGGCCAGCTGGTCGCCAATGCCGAACGCACGGCCTGCGTGCAGCTTTCCGGATTCGAGGGTGGCCTGCGCGCCGACCATCTCGATGACGGCGTTACGCACCATCGCGGCGGGCACCCCGGCAGCGGCCCTGCCGAGCGCCGCTCCGAGCGCCACTTCGCCGACCCCCGGGATGACGATCGGCTTCGCCGGCATGATCGGCTCGAACAGCAGGTTCAGCGCCGTCTCCGCCTGGTAGACGTCCATCGCACCGGCAGCCTGGTTCCACATCCGCACGAAATAGTCGAACTCGTTGATCCCGATCGGGATCGTGTTGACGCCGAAGAAGTTCGTCGCGTGCAGCACCTGACGTGTGACATGGTTCTGCGCGATCTCCGGAAGCGGCGGTGTGGTCGCCATCGCCTGGGTGTAGGAGCTCGCCTGCGCCAGCGCCTGCGCGGATCGCTTGTGCGCCTGCGCCGACACGGTCCGCAGCCACACGACCATCGGCATCGTCGAGGCGACCAGCCTGTCGCACGCGGCCCCCGTCCAAACCGACTGCAGCGACACCAGACTCGCGGCGAGTTCATCGGCCTGCGTCTCGAGCTCGATGGCGAACGTCTCCCAGCCGGCCGCGGCCTGGAGCATCGGCTCCGCGCCCGCGCCGGCCATGAGCCGCGCGGTGTTGAACTCTGGCGGCATAGCGTGCCAGATCATCGTCTCGGTCTGCCTTCTGGTTTCGAGTCAGGCTGTCGCGTAATCAGGGACAGGCGGTCAGAAGGTGGCGGCGGTGGCGCCGTCGACGGCCGCGTAGATGCCGGCGATCTCCATGATCGCTGCGCCCAACCTCGCCAGCTCCTCCTGCGCGAAGGCGTTCATTCCCAGCACCTCCACGCCCTCGGCGGCGAACGCCGCGGCGGCCATCGCCGAAACCTCGTCGGCACCCGCGGGCACGAGCGCGGTGACGGTGGAACCCGCGGCGGTGCCCACCGCAAGACCCCTCGTTCCGTTCGCAAGGACCTGGGCGCCCATGCCGATGGCGGCAGGGTTGTGCGTCAACGGTTGCATGGCAAAATCCTCTCGACGACCTTCGAATACGGTGCTTTTAACGCTGGATTCGCGCGGTTTCGCGTGTCTATGAATTTGTGCACCGCGAAATCACGCGGCAGCCGATAACACGGGAATCGTTTCCCGACCGCTTTACTGGTGGAGCGCCACCAGATTTGCTGATGTCGTTGTTTAGCAGTCTAACCGCGGTCCGCGGGTGCCGACTGCACTTCTTTTTCCACTGGATCCTCTGGTGGATCCACATAGGGCGCCTGGATGACGTCCTTGCCGTCCGGCGACACGAGAAGGGCCTGACCGGGCGACCTACGCTTGAGTTTGACTTCGCTGGATGGGAACTCCTGTTTCTCTCCGGATAGGAACATCGTCGGTGAGCCGGCTCCGTAGGCGGCCCCCACGAACTTGTCCATCGTCGCGCGATGAGCCTGGCTCATCTGACACGTGACGATGAGGTGCAATCCGATGTCCGCCGCCGCCGGAAGCAGCGGGAACAGCGGCGTCATCGGCGACATCATGCCGCTGGCGGCGACGACCATGTGCCAGTCGTCGACCAGCAGGACCACATCGGGTCCCTCCCACCAGGACCGCGACCGCAACTGTGCGGTCGTCAAATCCGGTGGTGGAAGCCGCTTCTGGAGGTTGATCGCCAACGCCTTGATCGACTCCTCCAGGGCGGCGTTGTTGCGGTTCACCGCGCCGGCGAGCAGCAGATGGGACTGCGGCACCGCGTCGAGCAGACCGGAGCGGTAGTCGGCCAGCATGAAGCGCACCTGCTGCGGGCTGTTGCGCGCGCAGATCGCCTGGGCCACCGCGTGCGCGATGCGGGTCTTGCCCGATTTGGGTGCGCCGAAGATGAGCAGGTGGGGCGTGAGGTACATGTGGTTGTAGGCCACCTGCATGTCCGACTCGCGCAGGCCCACCGGAATGGTCCACCGGGTGCGGTAATCCGATTCCGGTCCGGGCGGGTTCGGGTCCAGCTCGTGCAGGTAGATCCGGTCCGGCAGCACCCGCACCTTGGGCGCCTCGTCGGTGTGGCGGGCGCGGATGATCTGCACAGCCTCCGTCATCGCGGCCACCAGGTTGTCCGCGCTGTGCACCCCGTCGAGACGCGGGACACCGATCATCAGGTGGTGCTTCTCCATCGAGATCGCCCGGCCCGGGCGGTTGGCCGGGATCTCGCGGGTGATGCGGTCGATCTGGGTCTCGTTGACGTCACCGAGCCGGAACTCCACCTTGGTGCCCAGATAGTCGCGCACCCGGGACTTCAGCTCGGTCCAGCGGGGCGTCGAGATCACCGTGTGCACCCCGAACTGCAGACCCTGCCCGGCGAGGTCCTGCACCACCGCCTCCAGATCGGGGAACTCGGCGACGAACGCCGGCCACCCGTCGATGACCAGGAACACGTCGCCGAACGGGTCGGCCGCCAGCGGGTGCGACGGGTCCTCGCGCAGCTGCCGGTAGTGCTCCATCGAGCCGACCCGGTACTGCTTGAACAGCGCTTCCCGTTGCCGCAGAACGGCTTTCATCTCAGCGATGATCCGGTTGATCCGGTCCGGCTCCGACCGCGTCGCGACACCGCCGACGTGCGGCAGGTCCTCGAGGTACATCAGGCCACCGCCGCCGAGGTCGACGCAGTAGAACTGGACCTGACGGGGCGTGTGCGACGCCGCCGCCGACAACACCAGCGTCTGCAGGAAGGTGGACTTGCCGGTCTGCGGTGCCCCGCCGACGGCGATGTTGCCGCTGGCCGAGGACACGTCGATGCCCCACACGCCCTGCCGGTGCCTGCGGGGCTCGTCCATGATGCCCAGGCCGAACCGCAGCGACTTGCGCTGCTCGTCGTTGGCGATGAGCTCGTTGACCGGAGTCGGATCGGCCAACGGCGGCAACCACATTCGATACGCCCGTGTCTCGCCGGTGGTGAGCTGTTCAAGCACCACCTCGCGCAGCACCCGGGGTTCGGTGTCCGTCGTCATCACCGCACCGCCGTGTCTCGGATCGGGGCCGCGGTGAACTGGTGGATCCGCAGCCTGCTCTGCCCATTGGTCTTCGGCTTCGCCTCCCCGGTCTCCGGCGTGTGCGTGGTGGGCACGTAGGGGTTGCCGGTGTAGGCGGTCTGGAACTTCACCGGGTCCTCCATGCCCACGCGCAGGAAGCCGACACCGCTCTCCTTGTTCGTGATGTACTGCGCCTCGGGCGTTCCGATCACCGCTTTGGACTCCGCCGAGCTGGTGGTGCGCAGGGCGATCCGGTAGGTCAGGTTCGGTTCGAGCTTGTCGATGCGCACCCCGCCGGTGTTCAGCGACTGGGTGGCCAGCAGCAGGTGCACGCGCAGCGACCGGCCGACGCGGCAGATCCGGTCGAACAGGGTGATGAAGTCGGGATGGTTCTGCAGCAGCTCCGCGAACTCGTCGACGACGACGAAAAGCGTGGGCAGCGGCGGAAGGTCGGCGCCGCGTTCCCGGTGTCGCTCGTATTCGGCGACGCCGGACAGCGCGCCCGCGGCTCCGACCCGCATACCGGCCTGGCGCAGGATCGACTGCCTGCGGTCCAGTTCGCCGCTGAGCACCTCGGCCATGCGGCTGACCAGCTCGGCCTCCTCCTCCATGTTGGTGACGACGGCCGCGGTGTGCGGCAGCTTCTCCATGCCGAGGAACGTCGAACCGCCCTTGAAGTCGGTGAGCAGCAGGTTCACCTGGTCCGGGTGGTGGGTGGCGGCCAGCGAGAGGATCAGCGTGCGCAGGAACTCGGACTTACCGGAACCTGTTGTGCCGATCAGCATTCCGTGCGGTCCGGCGCCGAACTCCGCACCCTCCTTGATGTCGAGGTACATGATGTCGCCGGTCTTGAGCTCGTGGCCGAACGGTATCCGCAA
The DNA here is from genome assembly GCF_001583415.1 of Mycolicibacterium phlei. The sequence goes on along the minus strand of NZ_CP014475.1, from coordinate 45,528 downwards.
CCGGTCGCGGTCGGTGTCGGCGAACATCCGCCAGCGTGCCGGGGTCACCTCCTCGACCGTCTGCGCGCCGACCAGCTGGTGCCATTCGGTGGCGACCTTCTTCTGCAGTCGGGGGCCGCCCTTTTCGATGATCGTCCCGGTGATCGACCAGCCGGCCAGCTTGCGCGCGAGGCGTCCGGCCTGGCCCGGTGTCATGTGGTCCACCTTGTTGGTGACCAGCCGGAACGACTGGTTCGGCAGGCGGTCGTCGGCGGTGCCGTCGGCCGCGACCCGGATCCGGTACACCGATCCGCGGTGGTTGCCCAGCGTGATCACGGTGACGCCGGCGCGCCCGTCGACCGGGAAACCCGCACGGCCACCGGTGAGATCGACGACCACGACATACGGTCCGGTCGGCACCGCGTCGGCGGCGTGCGGGCCGCGGGCGGTCAGATCACCGAGCCCGTCGGGACGGGTGAAGATCATCCGGGTGGGGCCCGCCGCATCGGTGTCGGTCTGGTGCTGCACGTGCGGCAGCCATTTCAGCCACGCCCAGTCCGGATCCTCCGGATCGTCGACGAGCACCCGCAGCTGCAGCAGATCCGGCGGGTGGAACACCGCGAGGTGGCAGATCATCGCGGTCAGCAGGCCCGCCGCGCCCTGCGGGTCTCCTCCGACCGCGATCGTCGGGAAGCTGCGCAGCTGAACCAGTTTCGGGCAGTCATGGATCAGACCGTGGGTGCGCAGGAACTTCGTCACCCACATGTGGCTGACCGGCTCGAGGTGCGGCTGCGGGGCACCCTGCGGGCCGGCCAGCTCCCCGCCGACCGACGGTTTGAGCAGCCGGTCGACCGCAGGTTCGGCACCGAGACCGATCCGGGTGGCGGCGTAGAAGTCCGCGTTGCTCTGCCGCGACCACTGCCGGTGGGTGCCGACGATGGACAGCAGATCCTCCGGATGCGGTGCGTGGTAGTTGAAGAACGTCACCTGCGCCGCCGCCGACGACGTCACCCGGGTCCGCAGTCCGGACAGGTACCGCAGGTATTCCTTGCGGTCGGCGTTGATCTCCGGCACCCGCTTGCCGCCCGGCCCACCACCGGCCATGAAGCCGACAGTGGCCATGATCATCATCAGCGGCATCATCAGCATGTACGGCGAGAGCTGCCGGATGCCGGTGAAGATCATGATCGCGATCATCCCGAGCATGCCGCCGCCCATCACCCACGGCAGCGCCTTCTGGATCCCCGACGGCGGGATCTCGACACCGAGGTCCTCCGGTGGCGTGACGGTGATCTCGCCCGGCGTCAGCCGTGGTCCGCGCTTGATCGTCGGGGTGAACTTGCGTGTGGTCATCCGCCACCACCGATCGGCGCCGCGGCTGGTCTGCTGTCAGCGACCTTGCGCGGGTTGGGGTTCGGCGGCAGCGTGTCGTGTTCGATGAGCGCCGCCTCCTTGGACAGTACGGGCCCGTCGACCAGCAGCCCGACCACCTGCCACGGCGCGGTGACCGGGCCGCTGAGGCCGAGCGTCCCGCCGGTGTCCTCGTTGGGCAGGCCGTAGCGCACACCCTGCGGATCGATGTAGTAGAGGCTCTCGCCGTAGCGCGGGTCCGGTGACTGCAACCGGATGTACTGGCCGCCCTCGATGTACACCGTTGCGTCACCGCCGATCTGGCGGATACCGGTGTTCATCACGGCGGCCGGGATCGGCAGGTGCCTGCCGGCGAGCACGGTCGTCTTCGGCGCCTGATCGCCCGGTTCGCGCTGCCACGCCCAGCACAGGGTCGGAATCTCGTCCCGCAGCAGGATGTCCAGCGGTTCGTCGGGCAGCGGCGAGACGAACACGTGCTCGCGGATCTTGGCCACCACGCTGGCCTCCACGGTCGGCGGGGTGACCAGACCGTAGGAGTTGGTGGCGCGGATCGCCGCGGCGGTGGTGCCGTTGACCCGCGCGATCCCGTCGGGCAGCACCACGAAGTGCTGTTCGCCGTCCTCGGTGAGCGCCTTGAACACCGCCCCGATCACCAGGTTCGGCGGCAGCCCGACGGTGTTGGGCTGGCCGGCCGCCGGGATCTCCGGCAGCCGCCACGGCCCGGCGTTGGGCAGGGCGTTGAACAGTCCCTCCGAGATCGGGGTCGCCTTGGCCGTCACCGGGATCCCGACCGCCGAGGTGACCGCTCGGTCGGACATGTCGATGTCGTGCCTACCGGTCTCGGTGACCAACCAGTTGTCGTCCTCGTAGGAGACCAGCATGGCCTGGTTGGGCTTGAGCGCTCCCACCGAGGCGTCGGTCTGCAGCGGCCGGATGATGACCGACGTCTCCAGTCCCGGCCGCACGCTCTCCGGCTTGGTGACGGTGTCGCACAGCGTCCACGTCGAGCTGACCGGGCCGACCGGGGTGGCGTACGGCGCGCCGGGAATACCGATCGGCTGACCCTTCGGCATCCGGTTGAGCTCTTCGGATTTCACCGCCGACGGGGTTCCGGCGTTGCCGAGCACCAGACGCGCCGAGGTCAGGTTGTACACCGGGCGCAGCTGGTCGGTGCCGGGCAGCACCACGTAGAGCTGGTTGGTGGTGCGGTCCACCAGCAGCTGGTCGCCGCCGCGCTTACCGAGCGGTTTGAAGTACGCCAGCAGCGCGGCGCCCAGGCAGATCAGCACCGCGATGACGACGCCCGCCATGACCGAACGGCTGTAGAACTGCAGTGGGTCGTCGAACATCCGGGTGTCGCGGCGCACGATCGCGTGCTCGACGCGGCGCAGCAGGAAGCGCCACCCGCTGACCTGCACCTTGGTTGTGAGCCGAAAACCCGCCATGCCGTTACTCGCCGATGTTCAGCCGGGCATGCACCGAGGTGATCGCCGCCGCCATGTCGTCACCGTTGATCTCGCTGAGCTCGTCGACGCCGAGGCTGTCGAAGTCCAGGGAACGGGCCAGCCGCATATCGCGGTTCTGCTCCCCCGCCTCGACGAGCTGCCGTGCGTAACGGCCGTTGCCCGCGATGTCGAGCGCCGGCTTGCCGTTGAGGGTGCGCTCGCTCAGCAGGGTCGCCGCCTCCAGCACCCGCTTGGCGGCCTCGTCGGACAGCGACGAATCATTGCCCTGCGCCAACACCTTCGCGATCTCGACGATCTCGTCGGGTGAGTAGGAGTCGAACTCGATCCGCGTCGCGAAGCGGGACCGCAGACCGTCGTTGGTCTCCAGCAGCCGGTCGATGTCGTTGCTGTAGCCGGCGATGATCACCACCAGCCGGTCACGGTCGTTCTCCATCCGCGCCAGTAGCGTGTCCAGCGCCTCGGTGCCGAACGGGTCGGCACGGCCGTCGCGCTCCTGCACCAACGTGTAGGCCTCGTCGATGAACAGCACGCCGCCGAGCGCGCGGTCGATGGTGCGGGCGGTCTTGACCGCGGACTGGCCCTCGTACTCGGCGACGAAGTCCTTGCGGGAGGTCTCCACCAACTTGGGTTCGGTGATGACGCCGAGCCCGGCAAGGATGTTGGCCACCACCCGGGCGATCGTGGTCTTACCGGTACCGGGCGGGCCGGCGAAGATCATGTGCTTGGAGGTCTGCGCGACCTTCATTCCGCGCGCCGCCCGCACCCTGGCCATCTGGGTGGCCGCGCGGTACGCCTCGATCTGCTCCTTGACCCGGGTCAAACCGATCTGGCGGTCGAGTTCGGCCTGCGCCTCGGCGAGCAACCGGTCGCGCTGCGACGTGTCGGCCTGGACGCTGCCCGGATCCCACGGATCGCGGCGGGCGGCGATCTTCTCCGCCGACGTCGTCGCCAACCGGTAGGACGGATCTCGCAGTGCCTCAGCGACTTTCGGTTCCGGATGGGTGGCCTGCAGCCATTCCAGCAGTGCCACCGCGCCCTCTTCGTTGCCCTGGCCGCGGCGCGTCATCGCCAGGTACCAGGCGATCGCGGGGGCGCACGCCTCCCCGGCCGGTGACGAGTTGGCCTCGGTCAGCCGGCGTTCCGCCTCGGTGAACAGGCCGAGATTCGCCGCCGCGACCCCGTGTGCGACGCCGGCGGCGGCGGCGAGGAACTTGTCGGGCCAGCCGGCGGCGGCGCGCACCTCGTCGATGACGTCTGTCCAGCGTTCGGCTGCGGCGTACACCACCGCCCTGAGCCAGGACACCAGGTGCTCGGCGCCGGCGCTGGGCACGTCGTCGAGCGCCTCCATCGCATCGGCGTGGTTGCCGACCGTGGCCTCATTGGCGGCGAACCCCATCGTGATCGCCAGCGGCGAGTTGACCGGATACGTGATGTCGCCGAACAACCCGCCGATCGGGATGCGTGCGCCCAGACTGTTCATCGACACCTCGGCGGCGCCGGCCAGCTGACCGAAGTTGGCCCGCGAGTACCACGCGCGGAACAGCGTCACCCGGTCGGTGTCACCGCAACGGATCCGGCCCACCCAGGCATCGCAGGCGGATTCGTCGATGGTGGTGATCTCGGTGAAGATCTCGAACGCCCGGGCCGGCGCGGTCGGCAGCATGCCGACGGCGCTACCGAACAGGCCGGCGAGGTGGTCAGTCATGGTCACCGCCGTATCGTTGTGCGAACACCCGGGCCCGTTCGTCGCGGGCCTGTTCCGGGGTGGGGAGGTCGAGGTCGCGGGTCAGGAAGTCACGGGTGGCGGCGTCGTCGTGGCCCTGCTGGCGCATGCCCTCCAACATCGCGGTGTACTGCGCGGATTTCGCGTCCGTGGCGGCCAGTCGCGCCAGCACCACCACCTCGTCGGCGAGGTCGCGCTCGGTCAGCTCGCGGGCCTTGGCCGACAGCTCGACGTGCTGCACCCGGCCGTCGGGCAGTGCGCACACCGTGACGGTTCCCGGCGGGTTGGTGACGACGAAGAGCCCTGTCCGGTCCTCGGTTTCGGAACTCCCGTCGTCAGTCGCGGCGTACACGTCGAGTACGTCGAGCACCGAATCCTGTTCGCGGCCTTCGGGTTCGGGTGCGAAGAAGTCGAGCGCGGCCAGATCGTCGCGCTCGTCCTCGTAGTCCTGCGGATACGCGTCACCGACCATAGAACGCCTCGGGCTCGGTGGCGTTGTGGTCGAACCACGTGCCCGACGGCAGAAAACCGACCAGGTCGTCCAGTGCGCGCTGCAGGTTCTCGTCGCTGCCGGGCAGGAAGCTGCCGAACAGCTCGCCGTTGACCCGGCGCGGAATCGACACGATGCGTCCGTGCCGCGAGTCGAGCACACCCGCGGCGACGTCGGCCTGGGTGAAGGTGCCCCCCGGATGACGTTCGGTCGCGGTGATCTCCACCCAGCTCTCGGGTTCCGCGATGAGGTCCGCGTAGAGCCGGGCCGACGCCTGCGACACCCCGTAGGCGGCGATCTGGTTTGCGCTGCGGCATTGGGCGAGCTTGCTCACCACACCGGTCAGCGGCTCGACGTCGGCGGGTGTGGCCGGACCGATCACCGCCGTCACCATCCCGGCGAGGCCGACCTGCGGCGCCACCCGCTGCACGACGATCAGGTCCCCGTCGCGGGCGGCGACGACGTGCCGGTTGCCCTTCCGGCAGACGGCGAACCGGATCATCTTGCCGCCGGCGTCCGGACGCCACCAGCGGCCTTCCAGCGTGCGGTCCGCACGGGCCAGCGTGTCGACCATCGCCGCCACCTCCGCGTGCGGCTCGCCGAACGCGGTCAGCACGCCCTGTTCGGTCAGGTCCCGGGCGACCTGTTCCCACACCAGGTCACGCAGCTCCGGCTGGGGGATGTTCTGCCGGATACCGAGCGACGGCGGGAATTCCACCAGCCCCAGCCGGTCGGCGATCACCAGCATCCCGTCGATGGTCACCTCGACGGCGACGACGTCATCGATGGCGGTCGCGTCCTGGATCATCGGGCGGCCCCAATCCGCCCAGCGGCGCCGAGCCGGGCCGAGGTGACCGCGGTCGCCTCACGCCGGATGCCCGGTGAAACTTTGCCGCAGGCGGTGCGGCCACCCCACTGAACCAATTCGTTTTACCCCTTCGCCGAAAAAGAGCGTACCAGCGGTTCGGGGGTGGTCGTGACAGAAATTCAGCGCCTGCGACAGTGGTCGGACACCGCCGGACAACCGGTTCTCAGTTATTTCTCATAGTTCTGAGAGCGCTGTTTAAGTTCCTCTGAGCAGATGCTCAGCTAACAAATGGCAGTTGGTGTCGTTCGCTTTCGGCGCTCAATTCCGCAACCACCGGTGTTTGAATCGACCATCGGCCGAATGCCATTTCGACGTGCTCGTCAAAATTGTCTGAAGGCGGATAATCCTGCTACCGATGTGTTTGCTGGAACGGGTGTGGCGCACGGGACAGCGCGTGCGGAAGAAATATCCGGTGTAGTTGATACTTGACGAGGGCGGCCACGACTTCAGAGGAGAACGCAGTGAGCGACCGCGACGACGCGTTGCGCAGAGAACTCGGCTGGACGGGCCCCGACGAGAGCCCCGCGGGCGACGGCGCTGACACCACCGCGGAACCGCCGCGTCCCCCGGCGCCGCCCCGACCCGCGTTCGACCGCTCCGCGCGACAGGACGAGACCACGGTCTTCGGACCACCGCCCGCCCGGTACGGCCCACCACCCGTCGGGCGCCCCGAGCCCTGGCCCCCGCAGCCCGGTCGCCCGGTCCCGCCACCGGGGCACGGCCCCGGGCACCCCGGACCGCCCCCACCGCCGGGTGCCTGGCAGGGCGGCGGATTCGGACCCGCCGGGGCCCAGCCGCCCGGTGCGCAGGTGCCCGGCGCCCAGGTGCCCGGCTCCTATGCCGACCGGATCCGTCCCGATGACCTGGTGCCGGCGCGCCGGGTGCCGCCCACCCGTGGCTGGCGACGGGCGCTGTATCGCGCCACCTTCGGGCTGATCAACCTCGGGCCCGGGCCCGACGAGGTCCGCGAGGCGCAGTTGATCGCGCGGGTCCGGGCGCCGCTGCGCGGCCACTTCAAGGTCGGGGTGATGGGCAAGGGCGGCGTCGGCAAGACCACGGTGTCCGCCAGCCTCGGCTCGGTCTTCGCCGAACTGCGCCAGGACGATCGGGTGGTCGCCATCGACGCCGACACCTCGTTCGGCAAGCTGGGCAGCCGCATCGACCCACGCGCCCCCGGCTCGTACTGGGAACTGGCGGCCGATCAGCATCTGGAGACCTTCGCCGATGTCCGCAGCCGGGTGGGCAACAACGCCGCCGGGCTGTTCGTGCTCGCCGGTGAGGCGACACCGGCACGTCGTCGTGTGCTGGATCCGGCCATCTACCGCGAGGCCACCACGCGGCTGGACCGCCACTTCACGATCTCGGTCATCGACTGCAGTTCGACGATGGACAGCCCCGTCACACAGGAGGTGCTGCGGGATCTCGATGCGCTGGTGGTGGTGTCCTCGCCGTGGGTCGACGGTGCCGCCGTGGCCGGTCAGACGCTGGACTGGTTGGCCGCACACGGACTGACGTCGCTGCTGCAGCGCACCGTCATCGTGCTCAACGACTCCGACGGCCACGCCGACAAACGCACGCGTTCCATTCTGGCGCAACAGTTTTCAAGCCACGGCCAACGAGTCATCGAGGTGCCCTTCGACGGGAACCTGCGCCCGGGCGGCGTCATCAACGGAACGGCCGACATGACCCCGGCGACACGCCAACGGTTCATCGAGATCGCCGCCGCGCTGGCCGAGTACTTCCCCAACCAGGACGACCGCCGTTACTAGGCCAGTTCGGCGAGGAACGCCTCGAGCGCGTCGGCGGCCGCCGGCGGGATCGGCTCTTCGGCCTCGGTCCGAGCCACGTCCTCTTCGGAAACCCCTGCGGCCTGGGCGGTTTCGCCGATGGTGAGGTTCGCACCGCGTCGGGCGGCGTAGAGCCGCTGCCCCAATGTGGGGTGCGGTGAGTTCGCCGCCCGCAGCATCAGCTCGTCGTAGCGGGTGCGCACCGCGCTCAGCGCCTTGATCAGTGCCGGGGTGACCCGGCCGAGCCGGGCGGCACGGGCGGCGACCGCCTCCAGCTGCCGCAGGTCGGCCAGGATGGTCGACACCTTCGCGGGGAACGCGGGATCATCCGCCGACGGCAACGCGTCGATGGCGACGTCGAAGGTGCTCACCGCGGTGCTGACCGCCTGCGCGATCAGCGGCACCTCGTCGGCGGCGGGTGGTGCGGGCGGTTCGGCGGCACGGCCGTCATACCCGTCGACCCCGGCGACGGGCTCGCCGCGGCGGAGCCGGGCGATCGTGCCGGGCGGCCACCGCAGCACCTCCTCGAGCTTTGCTCGGGTGCGCTCGCGGGGCCAGCTGCGACCCTTCTCGAACGCGATGAGCGCACCGGCGTTGATGATGCCCTCGGCGGCCAGCCGGCGCTGGCTGATGTTGAGCTCCCGGCGGCGCGCCGCGGCCGCCGCACCCGCGCGCACCATGCCCGGATCGAGCTCCTCGGCCGACACCGGAGTTGCCTCCTGAGTCGACTCTGAGTGGGTCATCGCGGGGAAGGTCCTCGGCGTCGGAGCGGACGGATCAACCCGGCCATCGTAACCCTGATTATTCGTGGTGCTACAGCTTGGTTGTCGATTCGCTTCGGTACAAGTGCACCGTCACTACGGTTTCCACCGCGGTCCTAGCGGTGCATCGCTACGGTTGTCTGCGCCGTGACCTGTATCTATCGCTGTAACTACAAGTATGTGCTTCGCTTCAGTCCAGTCAAACTGTTGCAACGCTACGGTTCTTTCGCTACGTTATCCGCATCGCGGCCGTAGCCGCCGCAGCAGGCCGGAAGGAGTAAGCGCAATGCAGACGAACAGCTGGGACGACACCCCCCTCGGCGCGTGCACCCGGGAGCCCGACCGTTGGACCACGGCGGCCGACAGCGAGGCCAAGGCGATCTGCCGGGCCTGCCCCCGGCGCTGGCTGTGCGCCCGCGAGGCGTGTGAGTCGCCGCGGGCCGAGGGCCTGTGGGCGGGCATCTACGTCCCCGAGGGCGGCCGCGGTCGCACGTTTGCTCTGCGCCAGCTCAAGTCCCTGGCCGAGCAGAACGGCTACCCCGTGCGCGAGCGTCGCCACTACTACTACGCCGAGACCGCCTGACCGAGGCCCCGCCCGCCGCCGGATCGGGGGATCGGCGGCGGGCGGGTGCACCGTCACCAGGTGTCGACGAACCGGCGCGCCCGGGTGCGCTGCGCGTGCGCGGTGGCGGCGGCCAGAGTGTTGATGATGACGTCGCGGGTCTCCGCCGGGTCGATCACGTCGTCGATCTCGAACAGCGCGGCGGCGTTGAGCGCCTTGGCGTTCTCCTGCGCGGCCGCCGTCGCCTCCCGCACCCGCTGCTCACGCTCCTCCGGGTCGGCGATCGCCTCGAGTTCCCTGCGCATGCCGAGCCGGACCGCGCCCTCAAGCCCCATCGGCCCCAGATGCGCACCCGGCCAGGCCACCGTCAGCACCGGTTCGTGCAGGCTGCCGCCGGTCATCGCCTGGGCGCCCAGACCGTAGCCGCGGCGCAGGATCACCGCGACCATCGGCACCTCGATCGCCGCCCCCGCCACCAGCATCCGCGATCCGCGGCGCACCAGGGCCTCGGCCTCGGCGGCGGGCCCGACCATGAAGCCCGGGCAGTCGACCAGCGACACCACCGGGAAGTCGAACGTGTCGCACAGCTGCAGGAACCGCGCGGCCTTGTCGGACGCGGCGGCGGTGATGGCACCGGCCATCGCCATCGTGTTGTTGGCGATGATCCCGACCGGCCGGCCGGCGATCCGCGCCAGGGCGGTCACCATCTCCGGTGCGAACTTCGGCCGCAGGTAGGTCACCGAGCCCGTGTCGGCGAGAGTGTCGATGATCGGCGCCACCGGATAGGCGCGTCGAGCCCGCTCCGGAACCATTGTGCGCAAAGCGGTTTGATCGGCGACCGGCCCCGGTGCGGTCGGTCCCTGGAAGTAGCCGAGCAGGCGTTTGGTCACCGCGACCGCCTCCGCCTCGTCGGCGACGACGACGTCGACGACGCCGTTGGGCGCCTGCACCCTGATCGGGCCGACGTCCTCGGGGGCGACATCGCCGAGGCCGCCGCCTGCGATCATCGCCGGTCCGCCCATCCCGATCGTGGTGTCCTCGGTCGCCACGATCAGATCCGACGCGCCCGCGATCACCGCGTTGCCCGCGAAGCAGCGGCCCTTGACGATCGCGATGCGCGGCACCAACCCCGACAGCCGCGCCCACAGCTTGAACGCCCGCGTCTCCAGCAGCGACACCGCCGGGTAGTCGGTGTCGCCGGGGCGCCCGCCGCCGCCCTCGGCGAAGAACACCGTCGGCAGCCGCAACCGCTCGATCAGCTCGAACAGCCGGTCCTTCTTGCGGTGCCCGAGCGCGCCCTGGGTTCCGGCCAGCACGGTGTAGTCGTAGGACAGCACCGCGCAGGTACTGGCCTCGGCACCGAACAGGTCGCCGTTGATGCGGGCGGTTCCGGCGATCAGCCCGTCGGCCGGGGTGCGCGCGATCAGGTCGGCCAGCTCGCGGCGGGCCCGCTGCGCGGCGATCGCGAAGCGCCCGTACTCGACGAACGAGCCCTCGTCGACGAGGTCGGCGAGGTTCTCGCGGGCGGTCCTGCCGCCGGCGGCGTGACGTCTGGCCACCGCGTCGGGGCGGGCCGCGTCCTCGGTCAGCGCACGGCGATGCAGCAGCTCGGTCAGGTCGTCGCGCAGCGGCTCGTCACCCACGGCGACCGATGCTATCCGGATGCCGTCCGCAGTTATCCACAGCGCCGGCTCACCGACCGGCCGGATTGTCGGCGTCCGTTCCTACCGTGCGGGTATGACCAACTGGATCAACACCATCAGCCGCGACCACGTCGAACTCGGTGTGCGCGGCCGATTCACGCAGGCCGGCCACGGCAAGGCCACGATGCTGCGCCGGATGGCGCGCGGTGACTGGATCGTCTTCTACTCCCCGCGCACCGAGCACCCCGACGGCGCTCCGCTGCAGGCGTTCACCGCGATCGGGCGGATCGCCGACGACGAGCCCTACCAGGACCGGCCGGGTGAGCAGGACGCGCCGTGGCGGCGCAACGTCGACTTCCTCGACTGTGTCGAGACACCGATCCGCCCGCTGCTCGACCAGCTGAGTTTCATCGAGGACAAGAAGCGGTGGGGCTACCGGTTCCGCTTCGGGCTGTTCCGGATCGGCGACGACGATCTCGAGGTGATCCGCGCGGCGATGACCGGGTGACAACGCGCCGGTCGGCCTACGCTGACCCGATGAGCAACACCGACGCGACACCGGACGAAGTCACCTGCCGGGCTTCGCCGTTCGTGGGGGTACTGCAACCCCGCGACGTGCCGCTCGGTGGCCCGCGCGCGATCCGGGTGCGGCGGACACTGCCGCAGCGGGAGCGGTCGCTGATCGGGGCGTGGTGTTTCGCCGACCACTACGGTCCGCACGATGTGCGCGCCGGCGGCGGGATGGACGTGCCGCCGCATCCGCACACCGGGCTGCAGACCGTGACGTGGCTGTTCAGCGGCGAGGTCGAACACCGCGACAGCGGCGGCGTGCACGCCCTGGTGCGTCCCGGCGAGCTCAACCTGATGACCGCGGGCGCCGGCATCTGCCACTCCGAGGTGTCGACCCCGAACACCCGTGTGCTGCACGGGGTTCAGCTGTGGGTGGCGCTGCCCGACGACGCCCGCGACACCGGCCGCGACTTCGCGCACTTCGCGCCGATCCCCCGCCGGCTGGACGGGGCGACGCTGCGGGTGTTCCTCGGCGAGCTCGCCGGGGCGCGCTCCCCGGTGCCGACGTTCACCCCGCTGCTGGGCGCGCAGCTCGACCTGGATCCGGCCGCCGGGGTGACGCTCGAGCTCGACCCGGCGTTCGAGCACGGGGTACTCGTCGACCGCGGCGACGTGGCGGTCGCCGGCACCGCGCTCGCCGTGGGCGAGCTGTCGTTCCACCCGGTCGGATGCACCGGGCTGCGGGTGGCCAACCGCGGTGCCGAACCCGCCCGCGTCGTCGTGCTCGGCGGGACGCCGTTTCGCGAACAGCTGGTGATGTGGTGGAACTTCGTCGGCCGCAGCCACGACGAGATCGCCGCCTACCGGCGCCTGTGGGAGGACGGCGACGCCCGGTTCGGCTCCGTGTCCGGGTATCGCGGCGCGCTGTCGCGGCTGCCCGCTCCTCCCCTACCGGGCGGGAAGCTGCGTCCGCGGGCCAATCCCGGGGTATAGAGAGACCATGACGACCGACAAGACCGGCGCGCCCACCGAGGTGTCCGCCGAGGCCGACCGATACACCATCGCCGTGGACGGCCAGGCCGTCGGCCACGTCGAGTTCGCCGACCGCGACGGCCGGCGGGTGTTCACCCACACCGAGATCGACAGCGCGTTCGGCGGCCGCGGCCTGGCGACGATCCTGATCGCCGAGGCGCTGCAGCACACCCGCGACGCGGGACTGCGCATCGTGCCGGTCTGCTCGATGGTCGCGGGGTACCTCGACAAACACGACGAGTACCGCGACGTCGTCGACCCGGTGGACGCCGACGTCGAACGCTGGCTGGCTGATCGTTAGTCGGGCTAACCCACTATCGTCGTCGCGTGGTCACTGCGCAGACGGCGTTCTTCACCCCTGACGGGGACCTGTTCGTCCCGCACCCGGTGGCACGCGGCCCGTGGGGGCGGACGATCAGTGGCACCTTCGTCGGGGGCCTGCTGGGTCACGCGACCGAGGCGGCGGCCGGCGACCCGGAGTTCGTCCCGGCCCGGTTCACCGTCGACCTGTGCCGCCCCGTCGGTCTCGACGTCCCGGTACGCGTGCACACCACCGTGCTGCGGGAGAGCCGCCGACTGAATCTGGTCGACGCGGTGCTCACCCAGGACGGTGCGTTCGCCGCCCGCTCCACCACCCTGTTCCTGCGCCGCGGGGAGCAGCCCGCCGACGAGGTCTACACCGCGCCGGTCAGCATGCCCGCGATGCCGGAGATCCCCGACCCGATTCCCGACAAGCTGGCCACGGTGGTGTGGACGTACGGCCGCGAGGACCACATCCCGACGCCGGGGGCCGGGCTGACCGCCTGGGAGCACAGCGGCCCCAAACACGTCTGGATCCACGACTTCCGCCCGGTGGTCGCCGGCACCGAACTGACCCCGTTCGTCCGGGCGGCGCTGGCCGGCGACATCGTCAGCTCGCTGGCCAACTTCGGGCCCAGCGGTCTGCAGTGGATCAACGCCGACTACACGCTGTCGCTGTCCCGGCTGCCCGACGGCCCTCTGATCGGGATGGCGGCCACCGCGCACTTCAGCGACGCCGGGGTGGCCACCGGCAGCGCGACGGTCGTCGACCGGCTCGGCCCGATCGGCAGCGGTCAGGCCAGTGCGCTGGCCAACCCGGGGTTCGCTCCCCCGCCCCGGATGTAAAGCGCCGAGATCGACACCAGGGCTGCGGTTTGTCGAAAACCACAGCCCTGGCGTCGAATTCGCGGGCTATCCCGCTACCGGTCAGCTGATGCCGACGACCTCCTTGGCGATCTCGGCCAGCCGCGTCTGCGCGGCCGACACCAGTCGCTGGCGGTTCTTGTGCATCTCCTCATAGGCGATGACCGTGCGGATGTCCGACGGGTCGTCGAGGTCCTTGACCGCGGCGACGGCGTCGGTCTGGTTCAGTTCGTCGTAGTCGGCGATCGGCAGCTCGTCGGCGTCGACGACACCGCCGTTGGCGCGGGCCTGGTGCAGCGCGTCGGCGGCGTCGCCGGCGCCCTCCCGGCGCACCACCTGCTCGGCGCTGCGCAGCGCCCCGTCACGGGAGGCGCCGAGCGCCTTGAGCGTGATCTCGCCGGCCCGCTGTGCGCGGTCGCGCAGCTCGTCGACGGCCGGGCCCGCCGAGCGCAGCAGCTCCGCGAACCGCTCCACCGACTGCGCCGACCACTGCCCCGGCATGTTGACCAGCTTCACCGCGGTGCCCGCGGCGGCCTGCAGCGGGGTGCGCCGCAGCGCGGCCGGACCGCCGAGCGCGTCCTCGGCCAGCACGGTGGTCAGCCAGGTCACGGTCGCGGCGTGCGCGGTGATCAGGCGGTCGGCCAGCTCCTGGATGTCCTGGCGTTTGGCCGCGACGGCCAGCGCCTTGACGTAGCGGGCCCGGTCGAGCAGCTGGTCCTCGAGCGCCAGATCGCCCAGCAGCGCCTCGTCGAACGGCTGCGCCTGCTCGGTGAGCGCCTTCACCGCGGCGGCGGCGCGGCCCAGGAACGGTCCCACGGTGTCGGGGAAACCGCCGAGGTCGCGGATCGCCTTCTTGATCGCCTCGGCGCGGATGCGGCCGTTCTCGGCGTTCTCGGTGAGCTCGCGGCGCACGGCCTCGGTACGGGCCTGCGCGATGCGGGTCTCGGCGACCTGGATCTCGGTGTGGGTCAGGTCGAGCAGCGTGCGCAGCTGCGCGAGCAGGGTGGTTTCGGTTCTAGTCATGTAAATCGCCCCTAAAGCGTTGACGGATTCGGTCGGCGCTGGGGTGCACCTGCCGGTTGGCTACCCGACGGGTGGGGGCGACGGAACGTGCCGCGACTGTGAGATGGGTCGCAGCAGGGTCTGACTAGCGCGGTTGCAGGATGACGACCGGGATCTCGCGGTCGGCCCACGCCTGGTAGGTGTCGAAGTCGGCGTAGGCCTCGACCAGCTTGGGCCACAGCCGCGCCTTCTCCTCCGGCGTCGCGGTCACCGCGCGCACCGGGCGGCGCTCGGTGCCGATCTCGACGTACGCGTCCGGGTTGGCGACCAGGTTGCGGTACCACTGCGGGTCGGTGTCGCGACCGCCCTGCGAGGCCACCACGACGATGTTGTCGCCGTCGTGGATGTACACCAGCGGGGTGACCAGCCGCCGGCCGGTCTTGCGGCCGATGTGTTCGAGCAGCAGGGTCGGCACCGGCTTCTTGAACCCGGCGCCGATGCGCCACTTGCTGCCGATGCGCCCGCCGGAGACGCGGTACACCCACACGTGCGCTCTGCCGGCGTACTTCATCACCTTGGTGACGACCGGCGAATTCAGCTGCTTGGGTTTGTTGTTCGGGTCCATGAATCAGCCTTCGGTCAGGTACTGGGCGGTGGTGCCGCCGAGCGGCATCTCGGGCATGCCGAGCTTGCGGTGGTCCCAGCTGCGGGTGCGGTGCGGGATGACGCGCACGCAGATGCGGTTGTGCATCATCTGGTCGACGAACGGGCGCATCTCGTCGGTGTAGGGCCCGGTGTAGCGCTCCCACACGCTGATGCCAACGCGCAGAACGGTTTCCGGGTCGTCGACGATCTCTGCGGTGCCGTCGATGGACACGCCGCGCAGCTTGTCGTAGGTCAGCCCGTCCTCGATCATCACGGTCACCCGCGGGTCGCGGCGCAGGTTGACCGCCTTCTGCGACTTGGCCTTGGTCTCGAACCAGATCTCCCCGTCGAGCACCGCGTACCACATGGCCACTAGGTGCGGCCGTCCGTCGGGCAGCACGGTCGCCAGGGTCGCGGTCCGGCTGCGTTCGATGAATTCGGCGATCTCGTCATCGGTCATGACGATCTTCGCGCGTTCGTTCTTGCCCACGGCACGAATACTGTCAGGTGGTGGCGCGCGCCACACTCACCGGGATGCCGTTGAGCGCGCCGTTGCCCGACGGTTCGTCGAGGAAGTCCGGCGGCGACAGGATGTTGGTGTTGACCCCGGGCGTCTGGTTGGCCACCGACAACCGGGTGCCCGGCAGGCCGTGGCCCCACCCGTGCGGCATCGAGACGACGCCGGGTTTGATCGCGTCGGTGACCTCCACGGGCACCTCGATCTGCCCGGCCGAGGACGTCAGGGTGACCCGGTCGCCGGTGCTGACCCCGCGCTCGGCGGCGTCGTCGGTGTGCATCAGCAGAGTGCAGCGGTTACCTCCGCTCCTCCCGTGCGCCAGGTCGCGGCCGCGCATCAGCGGCGCCACGTTGTGCAGCCACGAGTTGTTGGACCGTAAGTGCCTGCGGCTGACCAGGACCAGCTCCTCGGGCGGGCGCTGCATCCGCGCCGCCAGCCGGGGCAGATCGTCGAGCAGGTACTGCGGGGCCAGCCGGATCTTCTTGTCGGCGGTGCCGAGCACCTCGGGCACCCGGGGCACCATCGGCCCGAAGTTGATCCCGTTGGGATGGGCCTTGAGCTTCTCCAGGGTCAGCCCGTCGGGGTTCTCGCCGTAGCGGTCGCCGAACGGCCCGGTGCGCAGCGTCAGGTCCAGGATGCGCTCGGGCCCGCCGTGGGTGTAGTGTTTGCGCAGCTCGGCGCCGTCGAAGCCCTGGGTGAACGCCAGGTAGTCGAAGAACCCGTCGTCGATGGCGGCGACGTCGACGTCCTCGGCGGTGGTGCCGGTGCACAGTCCGGTCAGCCGGATCAGGATCTCCCACTCCTGCGGGCGGTCCGGGTCCTCGGGTGCGAACACCGGCGGCGAGTAGTTGGCGATGCTGTTGATCGCGAAGTTGAGGATCAGGTCGTCGTGGTGGGGTTGTTCCAGCGGTGACGGCGCGGGCAGGAACACGTCGGCGTGCCGGGTGGTCTCGTTGAGCCACATGTCGACCGAGATCATCGCGTCGAGCATGGGCAGCGCCTCGTCGAGCTTGTGTCCGGCCGGGGTGGACAGCACCGGGTTGCCCGCGACCGTGATCAGCGCCTTGATCTGGCCCTCCCCCGGCGTGGCGATCTCCTCGGCCAGACACGACACCGGCACCTGCCCGAGAACCTCCTTGGCGCCGCGCACCCGGGTGCGGAACCGGCCGAACGTCGGCGCACCGTCCTCGAGGCCGGGAATCGGCTGCACGGTGATCGACCACGCCGCCGGCTTCGGGAACATCGCCCCGCCGGGAACGTCGAAGTGCCCGGTGAGGATGTTCACGACGTCGACGAGCCAGCTGGCCAGGCTGCCGAACTCCTGGTTGCACAACCCGATTCGGCCGTACACCACCGCACGTTCGGTGCCGGCCAGTTCGCGGGCCAGGGTGCGGATGCGTTCGGCGGGGATACCGGTGGCCGCGGCCACCCGCTCGGGCGGCCAGTCGGCGGCGACGTCGCGCATGCGGTCCACACCGTCGACGTAGGGGCCGACCACACCCAGCGACACCAGGTCCTCGTCGAACAGGGTGTGCACGACGGCCAGCAGCAGCGCCGCGTCGGTTCCGGGGGTGATCGGCAACCACTCGTCGGCGCGCGCGGCGGTGGCGGTGCGCACCGGGTCGATAACGATCACCCTGCCGCGCTTGCGGATTCCGTCGATCAGCCCCATCACGTCGGGGGCGGCCAGCAGCGATCCCTGCGACGCGGCGGGGTTGGCGCCCATCACCACCAGCAGGTCGGTGCGTTCGACGTCGGGCACCGAGAACGTCCACCAGCCGCCGTACATCAGGTGCGACGACAGGTTTTTCGGCCACTGGTCGACGGTGCCCGGCGAGTAGCTCAGCGGGATACCGGACATGCCCAGCAGCACCCCGGTGTAGCGGCCCAGCGAGAACGAGTGCGCCAGCGGGTTTCCGGTGTAGCAGGTGACCGCGCCGATGCCGTACTTCTCGATCACCGGGGTGAGCAGTTCGGTGCAGCGGCGGAACGCGGTGTCCCAGCTGACCTCCTGCCACCGGCCGTCGACCTTGATCATCGGTCTGCGGATCCGGTCGGGGTCCTCGTGGACGGCGCCGAGGGTGGCGCCCTTCGGGCAGATGTGGCCGCGGCTCCAGGTGTCGTCGCGGTTGCCGCGGATGCTCGCCACGCGGCCGTTGTGCACCTGGATCTCCAACCCGCACATGGCTTCACACAGCGGGCAGGTGTACAGGTGGCGGCCGTCCTGCCCCACCCCCGCGATGTCCGGGCTGTGTTCGACGGTCACGGATTCCTCCTCCACCGGCGGCACGGGGATCAGTTTGTTGTGACAGACTGTAACGACAATTGGCCGAGCGGAGGGCGAAATGGCCGAGATCGCGCGCACGCCACGGCGACGGCACGGGTCGCGGCGGGACCCGTCGATCGACGCCGACGTGCTGGCCGCGACGCGCCGGCTGCTGATCGAGCGCGGCTACGCCAACACGTCGATCGACCTGATCGCGACGACCGCGCGGGTCAGCAGGCCTGCGGTGTACCGGCGCTGGCGGTCCAAGGCGCACCTGGTGCACGAGGCGTTGTTCCCGGACCTCGGCCCCGAGCAGCCCGCCGACGACTTCGCCGCCGAGATCACCCGGCTGTGTCGGGGCGCGCTGGCGATGTACGCCGATCCTGCTGTGGCCGAAGCGATTCCGGGCCTGCTCAACGATCTGCGCGCCGACCGGTCGATGCGCCGCGTGCTCAGCGACCGGCTGGAGGCGCGGGCGCGCAGCCAGCTCAGCGAACAACTCGGCGCCGCGGTGAGCGCCGGTGTCGCGCGCACCGGGATCAGCGCCGACACGATCATGGACGCGATCGCCGGTGGCGCCTGGTACGCGGTGTGCGTGCGCCGGGTCAAGGACCTCGACGCCGCGGCCGACGAACTGTGCGCGCTGATCCTGCGCGGCGTGCTGGCCGGTCCATCCGGGTCTAGCTCATCAGCATGATGTACTGCGCCGCCGCCATCTGCTGGGCGGCCAGCAGGTTCGGCGCGGTGGTCTCGATCGCGTAGGCGTCGGCGGCGGCCAGGCAGTAGAACCCGCCGTCGCCCAGCCCAACGCAGCGGCTGTCGGGCATGTTGGGCACCGGGTTGGCGGGCTTGCCCGAGGCCGTCACCTCCGCGAAGAAGTCCTCGACGATCTTCTTCGCCCCGTCGTGGTCGCGGGTCTGGTACACGTTGGTGCCGGCCATCGAGACGGTCTCAACGCCGGTGTCGGAGAACAGTTTCGACGTGCGCGCCGGATCGGACTGGAAGTGCAGTGCGCCGCGCTGCTCGTAGGTGGTGTTCTTGGTCAGCGTGGGGTCGGGAGCCTCCAGCGGGATGGTGCGGGCCAGCAGACCGGTGGGGTCGATCGAGATGTCGGGGAACTCGCTGATGTCGGTGGCGCGGAAGCGGTCGATCTCCGGGCCCTGCAGGTCGATCGCCTTGGCCACCAGCTGCGCGGCGTCCTCGACGCCGCCGGTCGCCTCGGCCAGCTGCATGAGCACGTACGGCCCGTGTGCGGTGAACGCGCGCACCGCACCGAACTTCCCGCCGGCGCGGTGGGAGCCGGTGTAGCTGACCGCCTGCGCCTCCGGGTGGCCGGGCACCTCGAACTTCTCGGTCGGCTCGGGGGTGCGCTGCGCCAGCGCCGCCTGACCCATGTCGTCGGCGGCGGCCTTGGCGGCCTCCTCGTCGGCGAACCGCAGCACCGCGTTGAGCAGCACCCGCTTGTCCTTCTCGGTGCGGGCGGCGGCGAAACCGTTGACGTAGTCGTGCCGGGCGGCGGCGGCCGCCAGGTTGGCGGGACCGATCAGCGCGAGCATCTCGGCCTTCGGCAGCACCAGCGCGCCGAAGCCGAACGACCCCGTCAGCGCCGGGTCAACCTCCCACGCCCCGATGACGTGGTTGGCCATCCGCTGGGCCTCGAGCACCACGCCGCGGCGCACATCGCCGGCGACGCCCAGCGGGTCGCGGGGGGTGGTGGGGTAGCGGCCGGCGTCGAGCCGGTTGAAGTCCAGCGTGGGCGCCGCCGGGCCGCCGGTGCCCTTGACCGCCGTGCCCTCGACCGTCGTCCCGCACGCCGCTGTCAGCAGTGCGATGGCAGAGATGAGCGCAAGGAGTCCGTGCCGCATGCTCAAAAACTACCTGTGCGCAGAATCGCGGAGGCGATGGCTCGTGCGGGCGGCCTCATGAGAAACCATGAGAAACCTCAGGAAAAAGCAGAGGCCACGAACCCTTTTCGAGTTCGTGGCCTCTGTCGCTGTGGGCGAAGGGGGACTTGAACCCCCACGTCCCGAAGGACACTGGCACCTGAAGCCAGCGCGTCTGCCATTCCGCCACTCGCCCCGACGACCGAGGGAGCCTATCACGCTCACTCCCTGGCTTACCAAACCGTACCGAATACCTCCGGCGGCTCGCATCCGAGGTCCCAGTTCGGTAAAGGCCGGGCCGCTGACCTCTGCTTTTCGGGCCGGGGGCGGCCGCCGGGCCGATTCTCAGAATTTCGTTGGTCCCGCTTGACCGTGCCGGGCCGATACCATGCAGGTAAGCATTGTGGCCAGGCGACACGCTGGCTTCCTGCGCAGATGAGCAGGACAGATGACCGATGGAAAAGGCGGGGCGGTACATGGGGCTAGTCGACCGCATCGAGCGCAAGCTCGAGTCGACGGTCGGTGACGCGTTCGCCCGGGTCTTCGGTGGGTCGATCGTCCCGCAGGAAGTCGAGCTGCTGCTGCGCCGCGAAGCCGACACCGGGGCTCGTGAAGTGCTCGACGGTCAGGTTTTGGCCCCCAACGAGTACGTCATTACCCTCAGTGTGCCTGACTATCAGAAGGTGAGCGCCGACCCAGACCTCACGTCTGTGACTTTCGCCAAGCATTTGGAGGGGTACATCCGTGAGCAGGGATGGCAAACCTATGGTGATGTTGTCGTCAGGTTCGAGCAATCGCCCCACCTGCACACCGGACAGTTTCGCGCGCGTGGAGCGGTCAATCCGGACTCCACCAGCGGCCCGGCCCCATCACCCCGAGAACGTGCGTCCAGCGCAGAATCAGGAGTACCACCGATGAGCGACAACCCGAGCTATCGCGGCGGCGGCCAGGGACCGGGTCGGCCCGCCGACGAATACTACGACGAGCGGTACGGCCGCCAGGAGGACCGCGGCCAGTACCCGCCGCAGGACCAGGGTGGTTACCCGCCGGCCGATCACGGCTACCCGCCGCGCCAGGCCGGCTACCCGGAGCAGGGCGGTTACCCCGACCAGGGTGGTTACCCCGATCAGGGCGCCTATCCGCCGCCGTCCTACGAGCAGCGTCCGCCCGCCGGGTACGGCCCGCCGCCGCAGGGCGGCTACCCCGACCAGGGGTACCGGCAGGCTCCGGCCGGCTACGGCCCGCCGCCGGGTGGTCAGCCCGGCTACGGCGGCGGCGCCCCGGCCCCCGACTACGACTACGGCCGCCCGCCGGCCCCGCGCCACGAGGAGCCCGGCTACGGGCGTCCCGCGCCCGGCTACCCCGACCAGGGTGGCTATCCCGACCAGGGTGGCTACGGCCAGCCCTACGGTCAGGGTCAGGGCCAGGGCTACGCGCAGCCGGACTACGGCCAGCAGGAGTACGGCCGCTACGAGGCTCCGGCGCCCGCCGGGTACGGCGAGGCCCCCGCGGGCTACGCCGAGCCGGGCTACGGTGAGCCTGCCGGCGCCGGGTACGACTACGGCCAACAGGATTACGGCCAGCAGGACTACGGTCAGCCGGCCGGGTACGGCGGCGGCTACGCCGGCCAGGGCGACTACCCGCCGGCCACCACCGGCACGACCGTCACCCTGCAGCTCGACGACGGCAGCGGGCGCACCTACCAGCTGCGCGAGGGCAGCAACGTGATCGGCCGCGGCCAGGACGCCCAGTTCCGGCTGCCCGACACCGGGGTGTCGCGGCGCCACCTGGAGATCCGGTGGGACGGCCAGGTCGCCCTGCTGTCGGATCTGAACTCGACCAACGGCACCACGGTGAACAACGCGCCGGTCCAGGAGTGGCAGCTCGCCGACGGCGATGTCATCCGGCTGGGCCACTCCGAGATCATCGTCCGCGTTCACTGAGCGCCGCGCCGGAGCGGCAAGCGGCCTGCTTGCCGCTCCTTTCGGCACCTGTCCAAGTATCGTGACGGTGCCGAGGCTGGCTGTGGTGCCGACGCGACGAGAACGGATGGAGACGGAGAGGACGTCAGATGCAGGGGTTGGTGCTGCAACTGACGCGCGTCGGATTCCTGCTGCTGCTGTGGCTGTTCATCTGGGCCGTGCTGCGGATCCTGCGCACCGACCTGTACGCGCCCACCGGCACGGTGATGGTCCGCCGCGGCCTTCCGTTGCGCGCGTCGTTGCTGCCGCGGGGCGGCCGCCGCAACGTGGCGCGCTACCTGGTGGTGACCGAGGGCGCGCTGGCGGGCACGAAGATCACGCTGGGCACCCAGCCGGTGCTGATCGGCCGGGCCGACGACTCGACGCTGGTGCTCACCGATGACTACGCCTCGACGCGGCACGCCCGGCTGTCTCCGCGCGGCTCCGAGTGGTACGTGGAGGACCTAGGATCGACCAACGGCACATACCTTGACAGGGCAAAGGTGACGACGGCGGTACGGGTTCCCTTGGGCACGCCGGTTCGTATCGGCAAGACGGTAATCGAGCTGCGCCCGTGACACTCGTTCTCAGATACGCCGCGCGCAGTGACCGCGGCCTGGTTCGCGCCAACAACGAGGACTCCGTCTACGCCGGCGCGCGTCTGCTCGCGCTCGCCGACGGGATGGGTGGGCACGCCGCAGGCGAGGTGGCGTCCCAGCTGGTGATCGCGGCGCTGGCCCATCTCGACGACGACGAGCCGCGGGGCGACCTGCTGTCCCAGCTCGACCAGGCGGTGCGTGAGGGCAACTCGGCGATCGCCGCCCACGTCGAGGCCGACCCCGAACTCGAGGGCATGGGCACCACCCTGACCGCGATCCTGTTCGCGGGTAACCGGCTCGGGCTGGTGCACATCGGCGACTCGCGCGGCTACCTGCTGCGCGACGGCGAGCTGACCCAGATCACCAAGGACGACACGTTCGTCCAGACCCTCGTCGACGAGGGCCGCATCACCGCCGAGGAGGCGCACAGCCATCCGCAGCGGTCGCTGATCATGCGGGCGCTGACCGGACACGAGGTCGAGCCCACGCTGATCATGCGGGAGGCCCGCGCCGGCGACCGCTACCTGCTGTGCTCCGACGGGCTGTCCGACCCGGTGAGCCACGAGACCATCCTGGAGGCCCTGCAGATCCCCGATGTGGCCGAGAGCGCGGACCGGCTCATCGAGCTGGCGCTGCGCGGCGGCGGTCCCGACAACGTCACCGTCGTGGTGGCCGATGTCGTCGACAACAGCTCCTACGACTACGGGCAGACCCAGCCGATCCTCGCCGGTGCCGTCTCCGGGGACGACGACAGCCCGCCGCCCAACACCGCGGCCGGCCGTGCTTCGGCGTTCAATCCGCGCCGCAACGAGCCCAAACGCACGCTGCCGGAACCGGAGGACGAGCCGCGACCGCCCAAGTCGCGGCGCCGAATGTACATAGCGGCGGCGCTGGTGGTGCTGCTCGCGCTGGCGGGGCTGGCCGTCGGCAGGCAGATCATCCGGAACAACTACTACGTTGCCGCGCACGACAACACGGTGTCGATCATGCGGGGCATCCCGGGTTCGATCCTGGGCTACTCGCTGCAGGAACCGTATCGGCACGGCTGCCTGACCGGTCGCAACGGCCTGACGCTGATCAGCCCGGGCCAGACCCCGCGCGACTGCGAGCTGTTCCGGGTGGACGACCTCAAACCCTCCGAGCAGCGTCAGGTCATGGCGGGCCTGCCGACCGGGTCCGAGGACGAGGCCATCGGCCAGATCAACCAGCTGGCGCGCGATTCGCTGCTGCCGGTCTGCCCCAAACCGCAACCCGCCGCGCCCCGTACGCAGCACAGCCCCGCGCCGACGAATTCGCCTGGCGTGCCGAATGTTCCGCCGACGCCGCGGGAAACGCCGCGGGCCGAGCCGACGCCGGCGCCCGAGACCCCGCGCACGGTGACGGCGACCCCGAGCGCGCAGCCGCCCGCACCCGGAACCGGTGCCGCCGCACCGGCATCGGAGTCACCGTCGGAATCGCCCAAGCCGCCACCGCCGCCGACCGTCACCGCGCTGCCTCCTCCGGAGCCCGAGCCGGGGGTCAACTGCCGGGAAGTGTCATGACGGCCGCATCCCGATCGCGGGCGAGGGCCCGGCGATGACCACGGCCCCGCAGTCCGCGGTCGCCTCCGCACCGCCACTTCCCAACCGGCGCAACGCCGAACTGCTGCTGCTGGGATTCGCGACCGTGCTCACCACGGTCGCGCTGCTGCTCGTCGAGGCCAACCAGGAGCAGGGGCTGCGCTGGGATCTGGCGCAGTACACCGTCGCGTATCTGGCGCTGTTCGCCGGCGCCCACCTGGCCATCCGCCGGTTCGCCCCGTACGCCGACCCGCTGCTGCTGCCGCTGGTCGCGCTGCTGAACGGGTTGGGGCTGGTGATGATTCACCGGCTCGACCTGGCGGCGGGGGAGGCCACCCAGGACGGCCTCGGCGGCACCGCCAACCAGCAGATGCTGTGGACGCTGGTCGGGGTGATCGGCTTCTCACTGATCGTGATCCTGCTGCGCGACCACCGACTGCTCGCCCGCTACGGCTACACCTGCGGGCTCGTCGGCCTGATCCTGCTGGCGATCCCGGCGGTGCTGCCGCGGTCGATGTCGGAGCAGAACGGCGCCAAGATCTGGATTCAGTTCCCGGGCTTCTCGATTCAGCCCGCCGAGTTCTCCAAGATCCTGCTGCTGATCTTCTTCGCCGCGGTGCTGGTGTCCAAGCGCGACCTGTTCACCAGCGCCGGCAAGCACGTGCTCGGCATGGACCTGCCGCGGCCGCGCGACCTGGCGCCGCTGCTGGCCGCGTGGATCGCGTCGGTCGGCGTGATGGTGTTCGAGAAGGACCTCGGCACCTCGCTGCTGCTGTACGCGTCGTTTCTGGTGCTGGTGTACGTGGCCACCGACCGGCTCAGCTGGGTGGTCATCGGGCTGGCCCTGTTCGCGGCGGGAAGCGTTGCGGCGTACTACATCTTCGACCACGTCAAGGTGCGGGTGCACAACTGGCTGGACCCGTTCGCCGACCCCGACGGCGCCGGCTACCAGATGGTGCAGTCGCTGTTCAGCTTCGCCACCGGCGGCATCTTCGGCACCGGGCTGGGTAACGGTCAGCCAGGCACCGTGCCCGCCGCGTCGACCGACTTCATCATCGCCGCCGTCGGCGAGGAGCTCGGTCTGGTCGGCCTGGCGGCGGTGCTGATGCTGTACACGATCCTGATCATGCGCGGGCTGCGCACCGCGATCGCGGTCCGCGACAGCTTCGGCAAGCTGCTGGCCGCCGGGCTGGCCTCCACACTGGCGTTGCAGCTGTTCATCGTCGTCGGCGGTGTCACCAAGCTGATTCCGCTGACCGGCCTGACCACCCCGTGGATGTCCTACGGCGGGTCCTCGCTGCTGGCCAACTACGCGCTGCTGGCCATCCTGGTCCGCATCTCGCACATCGCGCGCCGCCCGATCGTCGCCAATCCGCAGACGCCGCCGACCCCGATCGCGGCCGCCAGTACCGAGGTGATCGAGAAGGTATGAACACCTCGCTGCGTCGCGTCGCCGTCACGATCATGGCCCTGGTCGTGCTGCTGCTTGCCAACGCCACCCTCACACAGGTGTTCACCGCCGACGGGCTGCGCTCGGACCCGCGCAACCAGCGGGTGCTGCTCGACGAGTACTCCCGCCAGCGCGGCCAGATCTCGGCGGGCGGCCAGCTGCTGGCCTACTCGGTGTCGACCGGGGGCCGGTTCCGGTTCCTGCGCGTCTACCCCGACCCGCTGGTGTACGCGCCGGTGACCGGGTTCTACTCGCTGCTGTACTCCAGCACCGGGCTGGAACGCGCCGAGGACAGCGTGCTCAACGGCTCCGACCAGCGGCTGTTCGCCCGGCGGCTGGCCGACTTCTTCACCGGCCGCGACCCGCGCGGCGGCACCGTCGACACCACGATCCGGCCCGAGGTGCAGCAGGCGGCGTGGGACGCGATGGCCGACGGCTGCGACGGACCGTGCAAGGGCGCGGTGGTCGCGATCGAACCGTCGACCGGCAAGATCCTGGCGCTGGTGTCGTCACCGTCGTACGACCCGAACCTGCTGGCCACCCACGACCTGACCGCGCAGACCGAGGCCTGGCAGCGGCTGCGCGACGACCCGGAGTCCCCGCTGCTGAACCGGGCGATCTCCGAGACCTACCCGCCGGGGTCGACGTTCAAGGTGATCACCACCGCCGCGGCCCTGCAGCGCGGCGCCACCCCGGACACCCAGCTGACCGCCCAGCCCAGGATCCCGCTGCCGAACAGCACCGCGACGCTGCAGAACTTCGGTGGCGCCCCGTGCGGATCCGGGCCCACCACCTCGCTGCGGGAGGCGTTCGCCCGCTCCTGCAACACCGCGTTCGTCGAGCTCGGGCTGGACACCGGCGCCAACGCGCTGCGCTCGACGGCGGCGGCGTTCGGATTCGACACCCCGGCCCCGATGATCCCGCTGCAGGTCGCCGAGTCGCAGGTCGGGCCGATCGCCGACGCCGCGGCGCTGGGTATGTCCAGCATCGGGCAGCGCGACGTGGCGGTGACGCCGCTGCAGAACGCCATGGTCGCCGCCACCATCGCGAACAAAGGGGTGGCGATGCGGCCGTATCTGGTGGATAGCCTGAAGGGACCGGATCTCGCCAACATCGCGTCGACGGCTC
The DNA here is from genome assembly GCF_001583415.1 of Mycolicibacterium phlei. The sequence continues at coordinate 19,162 of NZ_CP014475.1, read as the reverse complement.
CGCAGGAAGAGCGGCGGGCGGTGTCCGAGCAGGTCGCGGATACACTTACAGATTTGATGGTCGCCGCCGAGCAGGTGACGCAGCAGAAGGGAGCCATCGCCGGCGTGCAGATCGCATCCAAGACCGGGACAGCGGAGCACGGCACCGACCCGCGAAACACGCCCCCGCACGCCTGGTACATCGCCTTCGCCCCGGCGCAGGCCCCCAAGGTGGCGGTCGCCGTCGTCGTCGAGAACGGCGGTAACCGGCTGTCGGCGACCGGCGGCGAGCTGGCCGCCCCGATCGGGCGGGCCACCATCGCCGCCGCACTCCGGGAGGGCACATGACAGCGCGGGTCGGGGTGACGCTGTCGGGCCGCTACCGGCTGCAGCGTCTCATCGCCACCGGCGGCATGGGCCAGGTGTGGGAGGGCGTCGACTCCCGGCTGGGCCGGCGGGTGGCCATCAAGGTGCTCAAGGCCGAGTACTCCACCGACCCCGAGTTCGTCGAACGGTTCCGCGCCGAGGCCCGCACCGTGGCCATGCTGGCCGTGCATCCCGGCATCGCCGGGGTATACGACTACGGCGAGACCGACATGGACGGCGAGGGCCGCACCGCGTACCTGGTGATGGAACTGGTCAACGGTGAACCGTTGAACTCGGTGCTCAAGCGCACCGGCCGGCTGTCGCTGCGGCACGCGCTGGACATGCTCGAGCAGACCGGACGGGCCCTGCAGGTGGCCCACACCGCGGGGCTGGTGCACCGCGACGTCAAACCGGGCAACATCCTGATCACACCCACCGGGCAGGTCAAGCTGACCGACTTCGGCATCGCCAAGGCGGTGGACGCAGCCCCGGTCACCCAGACCGGCATGGTGATGGGCACCGCTCAGTACATCGCCCCCGAGCAGGCGCTGGGCCACGACGCCACCGCGGCCAGCGACGTGTACTCGCTCGGGGTCGTCGGCTACGAGGCGGTCTCCGGTAAGCGGCCGTTCACCGGCGACGGTGCGCTGACCGTGGCGATGAAGCACATCAAGGAGACCCCGCCGCCGCTGCCCGCCGACCTGCCGCCCAACGTGCGCGAGCTGATCGAGATCGCGCTGGCCAAGAACCCGGGCATGCGCTACCGCAACGGCGGGCAGTTCGCGGACGCCGTCGCGGCGGTGCGCGCAGGGCGCCGGCCCCCACGACCCAATGCCGCCCCGTCGATCGGACGGGCCGCGCCCACCGCGGTGGCGCCGGCCACCCAGGCCCGGCCCGCCGCACCTGCCGCGGCCGCCCGTCCCCGCCCGACCGCCGGCAGCCACCGGCCCCCGCCACCGCGGCGTACGTTCTCCTCGGGGCAGCGCGCGCTGCTGTGGGCGGCGGGTGTCTTCGGTGCGCTGGCGATCATCATCGCGATCCTGATCGTGCTCAACGCCCAGGACCGCAAGGACCAGACGCCGACCCGCCCGACGGTCACCGACACGGTCACCGAGCCCGTCCCGATCGAGACACCCGCCGCGCTACCGGCGTGGACACCGGGCACCGAAGCGGGGGCACCCGCGGGTGGTGAGGGACAATCAGGGGTAACCACACCGCAGCTGATCGCCTCACCGGCAACGATGATCCCGCTGCTTTCGGCGCCGGTACCGCCGGGCGACCTGCGACTTCCCTCAGAACAGACAGCGCAATGACCACCCCGCAACACCTCTCCGACCGGTATGAGCTGGGCGAGATCCTCGGCTTCGGCGGCATGTCCGAAGTCCACCTCGCCCGCGACCTGCGGCTGCACCGCGACGTCGCGATCAAGGTGCTGCGCGCCGACCTCGCACGCGACCCGAGCTTCTACCTGAGGTTCCGCCGCGAGGCGCAGAACGCGGCCGCGCTGAACCACCCGGCGATCGTCGCGGTGTACGACACCGGGGAGGCCGAGACGCCGTCCGGCCCGCTGCCCTACATCGTGATGGAGTACGTCGAGGGTGTGACGCTGCGCGACATCGTGCACACCGACGGGCCGATGGAGCCGCGGCGGGCCATCGAGGTGATCGCCGATGCCTGCCAGGCGCTGAACTTCAGCCACCAGCACGGCATCATCCACCGCGACGTCAAACCGGCCAACATCATGATCAGCAAGACCGGTGCGGTGAAGGTGATGGACTTCGGCATCGCCCGCGCGCTGGCCGACGCCAACAGCGTCACCCAGACCGCCGCGGTGATCGGCACCGCGCAGTACCTGTCGCCCGAGCAGGCGCGCGGGGAGAAGGTCGACGCCCGCTCCGACGTCTACTCGCTGGGCTGTGTGCTCTACGAGATCCTCACCGGTGAGCCGCCGTTCGTCGGCGATTCCCCGGTGGCGGTGGCCTACCAGCATGTCCGGGAGGATCCGGTGCCGCCGTCGCAGCGCAACCCGGCGGTGAGCCCCGAACTGGACGCCGTGGTGCTCAAGTCGCTGGCGAAGAACCCGGACAACCGGTACCAGACCGCCGCGGAGATGCGGAACGACCTGGTGCGGGTGCACAGCGGTCAGCAGCCGGACGCGCCGAAGGTGTTCACCGACGCCGAGCGCAACTCGCTGCTGTCGACGCCGCCGGCGCATCAGCGCACCGAGCCCATCGAGGCGGTGTCGCGACCGGTGGCGCCCGACTACGGCGACCGGGACCGGCGCGGCTCGGTGGCCCGGTGGCTGGTCGCGGTGGCGGTGCTGGCGGTGCTGACCGTCGTGGTGACCCTGGCGATCAACATGTTCGGCGGCGGCACCCGCGCCGTGCAGGTGCCCGATGTGCGCGGGCAGGCGTCGGCCGACGCGATCGCCGAGCTGCAGAACCACGGCTTCAAGGTGCGCACCCAGAAGCAGACCGACTCCGAGGTGCCGCCGGACCGGGTGATCAGCACCGAGCCCGACGCCGACACCGAGGTCAGCGCCGGCGAGGAGATCACCGTCAACGTGTCGGTGGGTCCCGAGCAGCGTGAGGTCCCCGACGTGAAGAACCTGTCGTTCGCCGAAGCCGCGCGGCGGCTCACCGCGGCCGGGTTCGACAAGGTCAGGCAGTCGCAGTCGCCGTCGACGCCGGAGCTCAAGGACAAGGTGATCGGCACCAACCCGCCTGCCAACCAGACCACGGCGGTGACCAACGAGATCACGATCATCGTGGGCTCCGGCCCAGACAGCAGGCTGGTGCCGGACTGCGTCGGGCTGACCGCGGAGGACTGCCGGCGGATCCTGGTCGAGGCCGGGTTCACCAACACCCCCGACGTGCAGGTCGACAACACGCGGCCCGCCGGTCAGGTGGTGGGCACCAGCCCGGCCGCCGGTCAGGACGTCCCGGTGGACACCCTGATCCAGATCCAGGTGTCGCGCGGCAACCAGTTCACGATGCCCAACCTGCGCGGCATGTTCTGGTCGGAGGCCGAACCCTACCTGCGCAGCCTGGGCTGGACGGGTTCGTTGATCAAGCTGCCGAACGCGCAGAACAGCGGGGTGCCGACGAACGGGGTGGTGACTCAGGACCCGTCGCCGGGCACCCCGATCAACTTCGGCTCGTCGATCACGCTGAGCTTCGCGCAGTAGCCGCGGCGACGGCGCCCGCGACCTCGTCCTCGAGTCGGCGCACCAGCGACTCGGCCGGGGCCGCGCCGCAGTAGCCCAGCCAGTTGGCGAGCATCCGGTGCCCGCCCTGGGTCAGGATCGACTCGGGGTGGAACTGCACACCGTGGATCGGCAGCTCGACGTGGCGCACGCCCATGATCACGCCGCCCTCGGTGCGGGCGATGACCTCCAGCTCGTCGGGCACGGTCTCCGGCAGGATCGTCAGCGAGTGATACCGGGTCGCGGTGAACGGATTCGGAAGTCCTTGCAGCACACCCTTATTCGTGTGATGCACCAGGCTGGTCTTGCCGTGCAGCAGTTCCGGCGCGCGGTCGACGGTGCCGCCGAACGCCACACCGATCGCCTGGTGACCCAGGCACACGCCGAGCAGCGGCGTCCTGGTGGCGGCGCACGCCTTGACGAGCGGGATCGTCGCGCCTGCCCGCTCGGGGGTTCCCGGACCGGGGGACAGCAGCACCCCGTCGAACCGCTCGGCCGCCGCGGCGACGTCGGCGTCGGTGGCCAGCCGGTCGTCGTCGTTGCGCCAGACCTCCGCGTGCACCCCGAGCTGGCCCAGATACTGGACGAGGTTGAACACGAAGCTGTCGTAGTTGTCGACGACCAAGACCTGCATCAGTCCAGGTTACTTGCCCTCAGTAGCCGATCGGGCCCGCGGGTTTGGCGAACCGCATCCGCACCGGCTCGGTGTGACCGACCAGGTCGATGCTCTGCCGCGGCTCCTCGGAGTAGCCGAGCCCGAACCGCACCACGTACTGCCGGTACAGCTTGACCATCGGGGCGTCGGCCAGCGCCTTGCGCATGGCGTCGGCGTCGCCGATCGCGGAGATCACGTACGGCGGGCTGTAGGTGCGGCCGTTGAGCAGCAGGGTGTTGCCGACGCAGCGGGGGCCGAGGTGCCGATGATCCGCTGGTCCTGCATCTGGATGCCCTCGGCGCCCGCGCTCCACAGCGCGTTGAGCACGGCGTCGATGTCCTGCTGGTGCACGACCAGGTCGTCCGGTGTGGCGTCGCGGGGGAAACGGCCCTGTGCATCGCGCTGGGCGTCGTTGAGGGTGACGACCAGGCCGGGTCCGCGCAGGGGGGTGAGCCCGGCCTCCACGGCGAGTGCGTCCGCCCGGGCCGTGATCGCCTTGAGCGCGGCGGCCGCGCCGGGGCTGCCGCCGTGGTGGGACTCCAGCTCGGCGGCGAGGGAGTCACGCTGGACGCTGAGCCGGTCCACCGTCTGCTGGGTCTCGCGGACCAGGTCGACCAGGCGGGGCGCGTCGCTGCGGCGGATCTCGTCACCGCCGGCGACGTCGTGGGTGGTGGCCAGCAGCAGGCCGGCGAGCAGACAGACCACCGGTACGCCGTAGCGCCAGGGGCCCTGCTCACGTCGGGGCTGCTGCATCGGGTGGTACCTCGGCTGCTTCCTGGGGGTTCGGCGGGTTGGGGCTGAGATAGGCTCGTAGGAACATCGTCGCATCCAGCTGTCCTGAAGGTACCCATGCCCAAGTCCAAGGTTCGCAAGAAGAACGACTTCGCTGTCAGCTCGGTGAGCCGCACACCGGTGAAGGTGAAGGCCGGCCCGTCGAGCACCTGGTTCGTGGTGCTGTTCATCGGGCTGATGCTGATCGGCCTGCTGTGGTTGCTGGTGTTCCAGCTGGCGTCGTCGGCGATCCCGTTCATGGCCGATCTCGGTCCGTGGAACTACGCGATCGCGTTTGCTTTCATGATCACCGGCCTGTTGCTCACAATGCGCTGGCGCTGAGGCCCTGATCCGTCCGGGATGAATACATCCGCGACACGGTCCGTTATCTGATCAGCAACGTGATCGCAACCTACTCACACGGTTGTTATTCATCCCCATTGTGGATAGCACCTGTGGATAACCGCAAAAGGCGCGGTAGAGGGGTGTGGAAAACCCATGCAGCAAACTGAATGGGGCCCGTCGACCGGCGTCGTGCTGGCCTGCGCCGTAGCCGGACTTATCTTGGCTATCACCGCTGTGACGCTGGTCACAGACGCGCCCGGGCGGATACTTCTGGGTATTGCCGGCGGCGGGTTATTGGTGTTTGCAATGATGTCGCTGCGCGCTCGGCCGAAGCTGGCAATCACAAACGACGGCCTCGTCACCCGCGGTTGGTTCCGCACGCAGACCCTCGCCCGCAAAGACATCGCCCATATCCGGATCACGGAGTTCCGCCGGCTCGCCCGCAAAGTGCGGCTGCTGGAGATCGACACCGCCGACGACAGGCTGCTGGTGTTCAGCCGATGGGACCTGGGAACCGAACCACTGAATGTGCTCGACGCACTGACCGGCGCCGGCTATACCGGCGCCGGTCGATAGCGCGTCAGAGGTGGTCGATCAGGAGATCGTGATCGAGTCGATGACGACCGGTTCGGTGGGGCGGTCGTTGCGGTCGGTCTCGGTGTTGGCGATCGCGTCGACGACCTTCTGCGACTCGGGGTCGACGACCTCGCCGAAGATGGTGTGCCGCCGGTTCAGGTGCGGGGTCTTGTCGACGGTGATGAAGAACTGCGAACCGTTGGTGCCCGGGCCTGCGTTGGCCATCGCCAGCAGGTAGGGCCGGTCGAACGACAGCTCGGGGTGGAACTCGTCCTCGAAGCGGTAGCCGGGCCCGCCGCGGCCGGTGCCGGTCGGATCGCCGCCCTGGATCATGAACCCGGCGATGACCCGGTGGAAGATCGCGCCGTCGTAGAACGGACCGGACGTGCCGCCGGAGGCGTTCTCGCCGCTGTACTCCTTGGTGCCCTGCGCCAGGCCGACGAAGTTGGCGACGGTCTTGGGCGCGTGGTTACCGAAGAGGGCGATCTTGATGTCACCGCGGTTGGTGTGCAGGGTCGCGGTCGCGGTCTGAATAGGGCTCGTCACGGATTGTCAGTCTGCCACGCCCGGTCAGCGGCCCAACGGCCACCGTCGGGTACGGCGAGATGGCAGGCTGGTCGTGACGCGGTTGTGCGCACGAGAGAGGTGGACCATGAGTTCGAGCATCGACACTCGCCTGACGCCGGGACAGCGACTGGGACGCGGTGTGAAATACACCGCGGCCGGCCCGGTTTACCTGGCGCAGGGGCTGCTCGGCGTGGGGCTGTCGGGGGTGCGGTCGACGGCGGCGTGGGCGGGGGAGCGGTACCGGCAGCGTCGCGAGCTGAGCGAGAGGTTGGAGGCGGCTCAGGAGGCCGCGCAGGAGGCCGTCGCGAACCTTCCCGAGGCGCTGGAGAAGGTACGGACGCGGGGTCGGCGCCGTCCGCTGCTGCTGGCCGCTGCCGGCGCCGCGGTGTTGGCCGCCGGGGGGCTGGCGTTCTTCCTGATCCGGCGCTCGTCGCGTCCGGAGGAGCCGCCGGTGCGCCCGCCGAGCGTGGAGGTCTCACCGCAGCCGTAGCGCGCGGTGAAATGTGTTGGCCGACAACCGGGGCGCGCAATGCCGTGACGAGATCGCGGGAATGACCGGTGGATTCGCGCGCATGCGCGGTGATCGGTGAAGGGAAGTGGAGCCTAGGGGAATCGAACCCCTGACATCTACCTTGCAAAGGTAGCGCTCTACCAACTGAGCTAAGGCCCCTGGTGTTCAGGAAGACGCGTCAGGCGCCGCGTGCCACACCTCGAGGCCGTGGTGGGACCGCCAGACTGCAACACCGACGGCCGCGACGACGGCCAACGCGAGCAGCGCCACCAGCCTCATGGTGTGTCCCTTTCCGTGGGGCTAGGAGGACTCGAACCTCCGACCTCTTCGTTATCAGCGAAGCGCTCTAACCGCCTGAGCTATAGCCCCGTGACCGCTGCGGCCGAGTGACGAGATTACCGTACGCGGTGGCTCGCACCCAAACCGCGGTCCGTCAGTCCCGATCGGCCAGCGTGACCTCGACGCCTCCGACCAGATCCGTGGTCAGGTTGTAGATGAACGCGCCGATCGTGGCCATCGCCGACAGCAGCACGATGTTCACCAGCCCGACGAGCGTGGCGCCGCCGAAAATCGTTCCGGCAGAGACTAATTCGCCCCCGGCGCCGCCGCCTGCGCTGGTGAGCAGATCGCCCACGTTGCTGTTGAGCTTGCTCCACACACCCATGCCGCCGAGCACGAGGTAGAGGAACGCCACCGCGATCATCCAGACGAAGAACAGTGAGACGGATAACAGCAGCGAGACTTTCAGCACGCTCCACGGGTCGACCCGCCGGATCTGCATGCTGGCCCGCACCGGGCCCTTGTGCCGGGTGCCCACCTGGACCCGGGGGCCTGCCGCGGGGCGGACCGGGCCCTCGGTCGGGCGCTGCTGCGGCTTGCGCTGCTGCGGCGGGCGCGGCGGCGGACCGGACAGATCGGGCAGCTCGCTGGGGTAGGCCTCCGGACGCGTGCCGTCGGCACGCTCCCCGGCGGGCATTTCCTTGGTCGGTTGCCCACCGGCCGGCTGAGCAGCACCACCCGGTGCCGCGGTGCCGGCGATGAGCCGGTCCAGCCGCGCACCCACGTGCGGGGTCTGGCCGCGGGCCGGCTCGTCGCCGGCGTCGGCCTGCGCGGGCTCCGGGCGGGGGGCGGCCGGCCGTCGCGGCGCGCCCTCCTTGGGCGGGGTGGCCGGCTGGCCCTGCCGGGCCGCCTGACCGCGCTGCCACGGCGGCGGCACGTCGGCGGTCTCCGATGCTCCCGACCTCGGGCCGGCAGGCTGCTCGTGACTGCCTGCGGCACCGGTGGCGGTGCCGGGGGCCTCGCCCGCGCGCGGATGTCCCGGCTCGTTCGGTGAGCTCACCTAGGGCTCCTCACTGGTCGCGACGTCGGTCTCGGCGCCGGGGTCGGTGTTGACCTCGTCGGTGCTGTCGCCTTCCTCCGCGTTGCGGGCGATGGCGACCAGGGTGTCGCCTTCACCCAGGTTCATCAACCGCACACCCTTGGTCTGCCGCCCGGCCTTACGGACCTGGCGGGCCGCGGTGCGGATGACACCGCCGCCGGAGGTGATGGCATACAGCTCGGTGTCGTCATCGACAACCAACGCTCCGACAAGACTGCCACGTCGTTTGTCGAACTGGACCGTCAGCACGCCCTTGCCGCCGCGGCCCTGCACCGGGTACTCGTCGATCGCGGTGCGCTTGGCGTACCCGCCTGACGTCGCCACCAGCAGGTACGTGTCGGGCCGGACCACGTTGATGGACAGCAGCCGGTCGTCGGCATTGAACCGCATGCCCTGCACACCGGAGGTGGCACGACCCATCGGCCGCAGTGCCTCGTCGGTGGCGTGGAAGCGGATGGACTGGCCCTTCGCCGACACCAGCAGCAGGTCGTCCTCGGCGGAGCACAGCACCGCACCGACCAGCTCGTCGCCCTCGCGCAGGTTGATCGCGACGATGCCGCCGGACCGGTTGGAGTCGAAGTCAGCCAGCCGCGACTTCTTGACCAGACCGTTGGCGGTGGCAAGCACCAGGTACGGGGCGTCCTCGTAGCTTCGGATCTGGATCACCTGGGCGATGCGTTCCTCGGGTTGGAACGCCAGCAGGTTAGCCACGTGCTGACCGCGCGCCGTGCGCGACGCCTCCGGCAACTCGTAGGCCTTGGCCCGGTACACGCGGCCCTGCGAGGTGAAGAACAGGATCCAGTCGTGCGTCGAGCAGACGAAGAAGTGGTTGACGATGTCGTCCTGCTTGAGCCCCGCCCCCTGCACGCCTTTACCGCCGCGCTTCTGGCTGCGGTACAGGTCGGTCTTGGTGCGCTTGGCGTAGCCGGTCTCGGTGATGGTGACCACCACGTCCTCGCGGGCGATCAGATCCTCGTCGGTGACGTCGCCGTCGGCGGCGACGATCCGGGTGCGACGGTCGTCGCCGTGCCGCTCGACGATCTCGGCGAGCTCGTCGCGGACGATGGCGCGCTGGCGCTCCGGCTTGGCGAGGATGTCCTCGAGGTCGGCGATCTCGGCCTCGATCTTGGCCAGATCGTCGATGATCTTCTGCCGTTCCAGGGCGGCCAGCCGGCGCAGCTGCATATCGAGGATGGCCTGCGCCTGGATCTCGTCGATATCGAGCAGCTCGATCAGGCCCGCCCGGGCGATGTCGACGGTCTGCGACGCCCGGATCAGCGCGATGACCTCATCCAGCGCGTCGAGGGCCTTGACCAGACCACGCAGGATGTGGGCCCGCTCGTTGGCCTTACGCAGCCGGTAGCGGGTGCGCCGGACGATGACGTCCAACTGGTGGTTGACGTAGTGCCGGATCAGCTGATCCAGCCGCAGCGTGCGCGGTACCCCGTCGACGATGGCCAGCATGTTCGCGCCGAAGCTGGTCTGCAGCTGGGTGTGCTTGTAGAGGTTGTTCAGCACCACCTTCGCCACGGCATCGCGCTTGAGCTCGATGACGATCCGCAGACCCACCCGGTCGCTGGACTGGTCCTCGATGTTGGAGATGCCGGTGAGCTTGCCGTCGCGGACCTGCTCGGCGATCGACTGGATGAAGTTGTCGTGGTTGACCTGGTACGGCAGCTCGGTGATGACGATGCTGGTGCGACCGCGGCTGTCCTCTTCGATCTCGGTGACACCGCGCATCTTGATCGAACCGCGCCCGGTCTTGTAGGTGTCCTCGATGCCCTGGGTGCCGACGATCAGGCCGCTGGTCGGGAAGTCCGGGCCCTTGACCCGCTCCATGACCGCGGCGAGGGTGGCCTCCTCGTCGGCGTCGTAGTTCTCCAGGCACCAGTAGACGGCCTCGGCCAGCTCGCGCAGGTTGTGCGGCGGGATGTTGGTCGCCATACCGACCGCGATACCGCCGGAGCCGTTGGCCAGCAGGTTCGGGAACCGGCTCGGCAGAACCGTCGGCTCCTGCACCCGGCCGTCATAGTTCGGAATGAAATCGACTGTCTCCTCGTCGATTTCACGCAGCATCTCCATCGCCAGCGGCGTGAGACGGGCTTCCGTGTAACGCATGGCGGCCGGCGGGTCGTTGCCCGGCGAGCCGAAGTTGCCCTGACCGTCGACCAGCGGGTAGCGCAGCGACCACGGCTGGGCCATGCGTACCAGCGTGTCGTAGATCGACGCGTCACCGTGCGGGTGGTAGTTGCCCATCGTTTCGGCAACGGAGCGCGCGGATTTCGCGTGTGAGCGGTCAGGCCGGAAGCCCGAGTCGAACATCGCGTAGAGCACGCGCCGGTGCACCGGCTTGAGACCGTCGCGCACCTCGGGCAGCGCACGGCCGACGATCACGCTCATCGCGTAATCGATGTAGCTGCGCTGCATCTCCTGTTGAATGTCAACAGGTTCGATGCGGTCGCCTGCTTCGTCGCCGGGCGGCAGCGTGGTATCAGTCATCGGTTTTCAACCTTTGAAATTGGCGGATTTCGGTTAAAGCATCGATCAAACGTCAAGGAACCGAACGTCTTTGGCGTTTCGCGTGATGAAGCTGCGGCGTGCCTCGACATCCTCGCCCATCAGGATCGAGAACAGCTCGTCCGCGGCGGCCGCGTCGTCGAGGGTGACCTGGCGCAGCACCCGGACGGCCGGGTCCATGGTGGTCTCCCACAGTTCCTTGGCGTCCATCTCGCCCAGACCCTTGTACCGCTGGATACCGTCGTCGGGGTTGATCTTCTTACCCGCCGCGCGGCCGGCCTCGAGCAGCCCGTCACGTTCCCGGTCGGAGTAGGCGAACTCCGGTTCGGAGCGTTGCCATTTCAGCTTGTACAGCGGCGGCTGCGCGAGGAACACGTGACCGTTCTCGATCAGCGGCTTCATGAACCGGAACAGCAGCGTCAGCAACAGCGTCGAGATGTGCTGGCCGTCGACGTCGGCGTCGGCCATCAGGATGATCTTGTGGTACCGCAGCTTGGAGATGTCGAACTCGTCGTGGATGCCGGTGCCCAGCGCGGTGATGATGGCCTGGACCTCGGTGTTCTTCAGCACGCGGTCGATGCGGGCCTTCTCGACGTTGATGATCTTGCCGCGCAGCGGCAGGATCGCCTGGAACATCGAGTCGCGGCCGCTCTTGGCTGAACCGCCCGCGGAGTCACCCTCCACCACGTACAGCTCGCACTTGCTCGGATCCGTCGACCGGCAGTCGGCCAGCTTGCCGGGCAGACCACCGATGTCGGTGGCGCTCTTGCGGCGCACCAGCTCGCGCGCCTTACGCGCCGCGATCCGGGCCTGCGCCGATGAAACCGCCTTGTTCACAACGGTTTTAGCCTCAGCTGGGTTGGCCTCGAACCAGTGGCTGAGCTGTTCGTTGCAGATCTTCTGGACGAACGACTTGACCTCGGTGTTGCCGAGCTTGGTCTTGGTCTGACCCTCGAACTGCGGCTGGGACACCTTCACCGAGATCACCGCGGCCAGGCCCTCGCGGATATCGTCGCCGGTGAGGTTGGGGTCCTTGTCCTTGAGGAGCTTCTTGTCCTTGGCGTACTTGTTGACCACCGAGGTCAGCGCCGCACGGAAACCCTCCTCGTGGGTGCCGCCCTCATGGGTGTTGATGGTGTTGGCGAAGGTGTGCACCGACTCCGAGTAGCCGGCGTTCCACTGCATCGCGATCTCGACCTCGTGGCCCTCACCCTTGCCCTCGAAGTCGATGATGCTGGGGTGGATCGGGTTCTTCGTCCGGTTGATGTGCTTGACGAAGTCGACCAGACCACCGGGGTAGTGGAAGACGCGGTGCTTGACCCGCTGCTGCGGGGTGGCGCTCTCGGCGGCCTTCTCCTCGGCGGACTTGGGGGCCTCGGCGGTCTCGCTGACCACCTCGTCGACGACGTCCTCGGCCGACACCCGCTCGTCGGTGAGCTCGATGGTCAGACCCTTGTTCAGGAACGCCATCTCCTGCAGCCGGCGCGAGATGGTCTCGAAGTCGAAGGTGGTGGTCTCGAAGATGTCCGGGTCCGGCCAGAACCGGATCGTGGTGCCGGTCTCGTTGGTCTTCTCACCCTGCTTGAGGGTGCCCGGCACCGAGCGGTCGTAGGTCTGGAACCACTCGTAGCCGTCGCGCCGGATGTCGGCCTCGAGCCGGGTGGACAGCGCGTTCACCACCGACACACCCACACCGTGCAGACCGCCGGAGACCTGGTAGGCGCCCTCCTCGAACTTGCCGCCGGCGTGCAGCACCGTCATCACCACGTCGACGGTCGGGACGCCGGTGGCGTGCATCTCCACCGGGATGCCGCGGCCGTCGTCGGACACCTGCACACCGCCGTCCGCCAGCAGGCGGACGTCGACCTTGGTCGCGTACCCGGCCATCGCCTCGTCGACGGAGTTGTCGACGACCTCCCAGATAAGGTGGTGCAGACCGCGCTCACCAGTGGAGCCGATGTACATGCCGGGACGCTTGCGGACTGCCTCCAGACCCTCGAGCACCTTGATGGCATCGGCGCCGTATTCGTCCGGAGCATTCTTCTTCTGGGCAGCCACGTTGGACGCGTCTCCTTGGTCTCTTGCCGCGATCGGCTTGCCAGGCGTTCAACAGCCGCCTGAGGATCTTGCCTCCATCCTACCGTCAGTCAGCGCTAGGACCGATTCTGAGGCCGCGTTTCCACGCACCTATTTGCGTCTCCTGAGGAATTTCTCGCATAAGGGTGCGTCAGGACGCTCGGGAACCAGCATCGACGCGTTCTGGCGGCTTTGAGCCAACCCCCGCGAGGCCCGTCTCAGCCGTACGTGTCGCGGGGGCCGCGCCCGGAGATGTGGTACCGGCCCTTGCGCCACGACGGTGCGGCCGGACCGACTATCCGCAGCGACGTGACCACCCCGTCACCGACCGCGTCGGCGATCTTGGCCAGCACCTGGGCCTGCACCATCCGCAGTTCGGTGGCCCAGGCCGTGGACTCGGCCGTGATGGTCAGCACCCCGTCCTTCAGCGATGTCGGGCTGGCGTGCGCGGCGATGCCCTCGCCGACCACCGACCGCCACCGCCCGAACACCGCACCCTCGGCGACCCGGGTGGACCAGCCCCGGCTGCGCGCCAGCTCGGTGGCGGCCGCCCCGAGGGGCTGCGGATCGCGCGCATCCGGTCCCGGCCCCGACCAGCGCCGCCGGCTGCTGCCCGCGATGCGCCGCGGTGCCCGCTGCCTACCCCGCCCGACGTCGCGGCCCTGGCTGCGCGCCGCGTTGCGGGCCTCCTCCAGGGTGCGCCGCACCAGATCCATCCCGGCCAGGTTGGCCAGGTGGTCCGGCGGCCCCACCGGCTCCGGTGATTCGGTCTCGTCGGTCACGTCATTCCTCTTCCAGCCCGAGATCCTCGTCCAGCACCGAGATCCGGCCGGAATCGTCGTCGCGCATGGTCACCCCGACCCGGCGGGCGTCCCAGTCCGCCGGAATGTCCTCGGGCACCGCGGCGGTCACCAGCACCTGCTCGGCCGACGCCGCCACCGCGGCCAGTGCCTGCCGGCGCGCGGTGTCGAGTTCGGCGAACACATCGTCGAGGAGCAGCACCGGCTCGGTGCCCTCCGCGCGCAGCAGTTCGTACGCCGCCAACCGCAGCGACAACGCCATCGACCACGATTCACCGTGGCTGGCAAAGCCTTTGGCCGGTTGATCGCCCAGCCGCAGTTCGAGGTCGTCGCGGTGCGGGCCGACCAGGCACACGCCGCGCTCCAGTTCCGCGTCGCGGCGGCGGGCCAATGCGTCCAGCAGGGCGGCCTCGAACAGCTCGGCCGAACCCCCTCCCGCGGCGGCCTCCTCCTCGATGGCCTCCACCCCGCTGCGGTAGCGGATCGCGGCGGGCCGCGACGCCGGAGCCAGCAATTGGTAGGCCTTCTCCACCTCCGGCGCCAGCTGGGTGACGAGGTCCACCCGCGCCGCGATCAGCTTGGCGCCGGTCGCGGCCAGATGTCCGTCCCAGACGTCGAGGGTGTCGAAAACGCTTCGGTCACTGCGGAATCTGGCCCCGGAGGCCGTCTTGAGCAGCGCGGTCCGCTGCCGCAACACCTTGTCGTAGTCCGACCGGATGGCCGCGATCTGAGGACGACGGGTGGTGGCCAGTTCGTCGAGGAACCGGCGCCGGTCCCCGGGATCACCGCGTACCAGGGCCAGATCCTCCGGGGCGAACAACACCGCGCGCAGCACCCCGAGCACCTCCCGCGCGCTGCGCACGGGGGAGCGGTTCAGCCGCGCCTTGTTGGCCCGGCCGCTGGTGACCTCCAGATCGACCGCCAGCTCACGGCCGTCGTTGACGACGATCGTCGACACCACCGCCCGTTCGGCACCGGCCCGGATCAACGGTGCGTCGGTGGACACCCGATGCGAGCCGAGGGTGGACGAATACCACAGTGCCTCAATGATATTCGTCTTTCCGAAGCCGTTGCGGCCGACGAAGACGGTGCGCCCCGGCTCGAGGTCGAGTTCGAAACGCGGCCAGGACCGGAAATCTGTCAGCGCCAGTCGGCGGACGTACACGCGCGCAGCACCTACCCGGACTCGCTGATCCGTTTGACGGCGTGCCCGCCGAACTGGTTGCGCAGTGCCGAGACGGCCTTCATCGCCGGCGAGTCCTCCTGCCGCGACGCGAACCGGGCGAACAGCGACGCCGCGATCACCGGCATCGGCACCCGGTGCCGGATCGCCTCCTCGACGGTCCACCGACCTTCCCCGGAATCCTCGGTGTAGCCGCTGATTTCGATGAAGTCCGGATCCTCCTTGAGTGCCCTGGCGAGCAGCTGCTGCAGCCAGGACCGCACCACGGTGCCGTTGGTCCAGGCCTGGATGACCGCCTGGGTGTCGGTGATGAGCTCCTCGGCGGCGAGCAGTTCGTAACCCTCCGCGTAGGCCATCATCAGGCCGTACTCGATGCCGTTGTGCACCATCTTGGCGTAGTGGCCGGCACCGACCGGTCCGGCGTGCACGAATCCGTCCTCACGCGGACCCGGCGGGCGCAGCGTGTCGAAGATCGGCATCAGCCGCTCGATATCGGCGTCGCTGCCGCCGACCATCAGGCCGTAGCCCTCCTCCAGGCCCCACACACCACCGGAGACGCCGGCGTCGACGAACGAAATCCCCTTCTCGCCCAACAATTCCGCGTGCGGGCCGTCCTCCGTGTAACGGGAGTTGCCGCCGTCGATGACGAGGTCACCCTCGCTGAGCACGTCGGCGAGTTCGACGATCGTGGTGTGGGTGATGCTGCCCGACGGGACCATCACCCACACGACACGGGGAGCGTCGAGCCCGGCCGCGAGTTCGGCGAGGCTGGGAACGTCGGTGACCTCCGGCCGCGGGTCGTAGCCGATGACCTCATGCCCGCCGCGCCGGAGGCGCTCGCGCATGTTGAAGCCCATTTTGCCCAAGCCGACCAGTCCGAGTTGCATGTACGCCCCTTTCCGGCGTCGGAGGCCGGTCAGCCGGGAAGCCGTACCGGCATCAACAGGTAGACGTAATCGGTCTCGACGGCGGGGAAGGGTCCCGGACCGCTGAGACTCTCATCATCCTCTCCTGCCGGACGCAACACCGCCGGACGACTGGGCGTGGTGAAGCCGAACGTCACCCGCTCGGAGCGCAGCGAGCTCAACCCGTCGGTCAGGTAGTTCGGGTTGAAGGCGATGGTCAGCGGATCGCCGACGAACGACACCGGCAGATCCTCCTCGGCACGCCCGACGTCGTCGGCGCCGGCGGACAGGTGCAGCACACCGTCGGCGAACTCCATCCGGACCTGCGCCCCCCGGTCGGCGACCAGCGCGACACGCTTGATCGCCTCGGTGAGCTCGGCGACACCGATGGTCGCCATCGCGGTGTGCTCGGTGGGCAGCAGCTGGCGGAACTTCGGGAACTCCGCGTCCAGCAGGCGGGTGGTGCTGCGCTTGCCACCGCTGCTGATGCCGAGCAGGCCCTCCTTGCCGACGGTCGGACCGGAACCGAGCGCCAGGTGCACCTCGCCGCCGTCGGCGCTGGCCTTGGCCGCCTCCGACAAGGTCTTGGCCGGGACCAGCACCGCCGCCTCCACACCGGGAGTGGCCGCGGACCAGGTGAACTCGCGCACCGCCAGCCGGAACCGGTCCGTCGCGGCCAAAACCACCTTCTCACCGGTGATTTCGACGCGGATGCCGGTCAGCATCGGCAGCGTGTCGTCGCGGCCGGCCGCCACGGCGACCTGGCTGATCGCCTCGGCGAACACGTCCGAGGACACCACACCGGTCTCGTCGGGCAGGGCAGGCAGCGTGGGATAGTCCTCGACCGCCATCGTCGGCAGCGAGAACCTGGCGCTGCCGCAGGTCAGCGAGACGCGGGTGCCCTCGACCGTCACGTCGATCGGCTTGGCGGGCAACGCCCGGGTGATGTCGGACAGCAGCCGCCCGGACACCAGAACACTGCCGGGGGAGGCGATCTCGGCGGGCACCTGGACTTCGGCGGAGACCTCGTAGTCGAACCCCGAGATGGTCAGTCCCTCGTCGGAGCCGGTGAGCAGCACACCGGCGAGGACGGGAACCGCGGGGCGGGTGGGCAGATTACGGGCCACCCAGGCGACCGCGTCGGCGAAGTCCTCACGGACGAGACGGAACTTGAGATCGGTGACACCAACAGTTGTCGTCGCCACGTCTATAGAGTCCCTTCGATCAACACCACAACAAGCACTACCAGCGGTTTCCCGGTGTCTCACCACGCGCCTGACCGGTTGCGTCGCGACGACCGTAACGGCTGTCGATGAATCACCGTAGAGCTTTCCGTCCGAACTTGAAAGCTAATCGATCGGGCCGACAGGACCGTCCGCGGGACCACCTCGCGGGCCGGTCCGGCGGTGTTTCCCCAACGCCCTGCTTCGAAGAGAAAGCCTTCAGGAATTACAAAGCAACAGTATTAGGGGCTGTGGAACCTGGGGATAACCGGGCATTCGTGCAGTTCGGGGGCCGGCGGCGGTGTGAATGGGCTGTGGATGGGATGTAGATCGGTGCGGGACGGTTGTGGAGAGCTCGGCGGCTGTGAAGTAGTCGGCAGGTAATCCGAGGGTTAATCCCAGGTTTTCCACAGCTGTGTGCACAACCCGGATCTGTGACTGGTGTGACGGACGGTGCAGAAGATTTTTTGAAATTTTCCACCCGGCCGGGGCGAAAACGGGCGCGCGACGGCCGCGCGTCGGGCTCGGATTGTGATCTCGCGGGCATGACAGACCGCGGGTGTGACAGCGCCGCGACACACCGGCGGCGTGTCGGGGTGCGTGGTGAGAAGGCGGCTCGGTTCAGCGCTTGGCGCGCTGCCGGATCCGGGTGGTGAGTTCCTTGACGTGATCGAAAACCTCACGGCGCTCGGCCATTTCGCCGCGGATCTTCTTCTCCGCGTACATCACCGTGGTGTGGTCGCGGCCGAACGCCTGGCCGATCTTGGGCAGCGAGAGGTCGGTCAGCTCTCGGCACAGATACATCGCGATCTGGCGCGACTGAGCCAGTGCCCGCGTCTTACCCGGCCCGCGCAGCTCCTCGACCGTCGTCTCGAAGTACTCGGCGGTGGCGGCCATGATCGCCGCCGTGCTGATCTGCTGGGTGCTCGCATCGGAGATCAGATCCCGCAGCACGATCTCGGCGAGCGACCGGTCGATCGGGGTCTTGTTCAGCGAGGCGAACGCCGTCACCCGGATCAACGCGCCCTCGAGCTCGCGGATGTTGCGCTCGATGCTGCTGGCGATGAGTTCCAGCACGTCATCGGGCACGTCGAGCCGGTCCATCTGCGCCTTCTTGCGCAGAATCGCGATACGGGTCTCCAGTTCGGGTGGCTGCACATCGGTGATCAGTCCCCACTCGAACCGTGTGCGGAGCCGGTCCTCCAGGGTGGCCAGCTGTTTCGGCGGCCGGTCCGAGGAGATCACGATCTGCTTGTTGGCGTTGTGCAGCGTGTTGAAGGTGTGGAAGAACTCCTCCTGGATGCCTTCCTTGCCCTCGATGAACTGGATGTCATCGACCAG
The DNA here is from genome assembly GCF_001583415.1 of Mycolicibacterium phlei. The sequence goes on along the minus strand of NZ_CP014475.1, from coordinate 765 downwards.
CAGCACATCGATGTCGCGGTAACTGCGCTTGAACGACGCCTTGCGGTCGTCGCGCAGCGAGTTGATGAAGTCGTTGGTGAATTCCTCGGTCGAGACGTACTTGACCCGCATCCCCGGGAACAGCTTGAGCGCGTAGTTACCGGCGGCGTGCAGCAGGTGGGTCTTACCCAGACCGGACTCACCCCAGATGAAGAGCGGGTTGTACGCCCGCGCCGGCGCCTCGGCGATGGCGAGGGTGGCGGCGTGCGCGAACCGGTTCGACGCGCCGATGACGAACGTGTCGAACGTGTAGCGCCGGTTCAGGTTGACCGACGTGCTGCCGTCGTCGGTGGGGGCGCTGGTCGGCCGGCTGCTGTAGTACCGCGGCCAGGTCTCGGCGGCGCTGGCCCGGGCCTCGGAGTCCTCGTCGACCTCGTCGGGTTCGGCGACGGCGCTCAGCGTCGGGGCAGCGGAGTCGTCGGGATCGGGTTCATCGATGCGCACACCTAGTTCGACGCGCTGGCCGAGCTGACGGCTCAACGCGGCGATGATCGGCTCACGCAGGTGGCGTTCGATCTCGTTCTGGACGAACGGGCTCGGAACCGACAGCAGAGCAAACCCCTCGGTGATGACGAGGGGCTTGACGAGTTTGAGCCACGCCCGCTGCTGCGGTGTGAGGACGGGACCGGTTGGTTCGCCGTTGGGTCCGGCGCCGGGGCCGCCGTTGAGTTCGGCTACGACAGTGTTCCAGACGGCCACGAAAGGTGGGTCGGGGTCCGCTGTCAA